>NZ_CM126252.1:4800000-7430162 GCF_052373795.1 Streptomyces sp. BR1 | reverse complement strand
CAGCGACGGCGACACCGTGACCGTCGTCAAGGCACTCAAGGTGAAGGGCAGCCCGTCGGGGATCAAGGCCGGTACGAAGGTCCGCAACATCCGGCTGATCGACGGCGCCGACGGCCACGACATCGACTGCAAGATCGACGGCTTCGGCGCCATGCAGCTCAAGTCCAGCGTGGTCAAAAAGGCTTGATCCGAGTCGGCGCGAGGAGAGCTCCCGCGCCGCCCTTCAGGCTGCCAAGGCCCCACCCGTGCAGGCGGCGCGCCAACCTCGCACCGCCCGGACAGCGCCATTCCAGAGCGGGGTAGTCCAAGTCTCCGATGCCCCAGCAGGCGGGGGGCTGTGTTCTGCGCGAAGGCCCTGCCGCCCCGATTCATTGCCGAGCTCCGGGCGCCGCCGAGCTGCGCGGGGGAGACACGGCCCGCTACCCCTGGTCAAGACGTCACCCGAGCGGTCACCCGCGGACGTGAACTGGAGTTCACGGAACCAGACTCCGTCGGGGCCGGGTTAGTCCGCCTTCCCAACCCGTATAAGGGAGTTGGAGCAGAAGGCAGGCTGACGTCCGAGGGGGGGGACAGCGATGGGATCGGGAGCCGACAACGCCGGGGACGACATGGTCGTGGGGCGGACCAACGAGAGCGAGGAGCGCACCATCCTGGTTGCCAAGGGAGGGGACGGAGCGCTCGACGGCTATGGCGAGGACTTCGTGCTGCGGGTGGCGATCGAGAACGACAAGGTGCTGCGGGGCGTTTCCGAGGGGGTGGACGCCATCAATGCCAAGGGGACCATTGCCTTCCCCGGCCAGACTGCCGGCAACGGAATGGTCGCCACCGGGGCGAACGGTGTCGTCGGCTACGTACACGGCGCACTCCGCGACAGGGCGCAGGAACAGCAGGTGCAGGCGGGCGTGCTGGGCGCGGGCGGCACTACCCTGCCCGGCGTCTTCGGGCGCGGCACACCCGGCGTGCTCGGCTATGCACAGGGCGCGGCCAGGGACACCGCCTGGGAGGCTGCGGATCCATCGGCCGTGCTCGGCAGGGCCGACGGCATCGGTGTCCGGGGCAAGGGCGACGACGGCGGGGTACGCGGCGAGAGCGAGAACAGCTTCGGTGTGGAAGGCAAGAGCACCCTCGCCCCTGGCGTCCGCGGACAGAGCACGCTGGGCATCGGCGTCCACGGAGAAGGGTCTCCTGGCGTGTCCGGCGTCGGCCCGGGAAGCGCGAACGGCGGCCAGTTCGAGTCGGAGACAGGTGCTCAGCTCCGGTTGCTTCCCCGCCGCTCGGACGCGCTGAACCCTCCGCTGCCCATGACCCCCAGCGCGATCCCCGTCGAACGCGGCCGAGGTCCCGAACTCCCCAGGAACGGCCGGGCCGGCGAACTCACCACGCTCCAGGACCCGTCCGGCACCTGCACCCTCTGGTTCTGCGTCAGCGATCCCGGCGAGGGACCGGCTCGCTGGGCCCAGGTCCTGCTCGGGCCGACGTTCGACGGCCGCGCCTGAAGTTCGGCTAGCGCGACGCGCCGTGCTAGCGGCAAGGCTCGCCATCCGCAGGCACCCAGCATTGATACGCCCTGGCATCACATCTGACACTGAGTCAGAAAAGTCGGCATTGAGTCAGCATCCGGATTGCCGGACCCTGCCACAGAAGATCAAACCCTCGACGGCGGACCCCCTCCACCGAGTCGGTTGAGGGGGTCTTCCTTCGCCTCGGATCAGCCGCCTTCGGTGTCACGTTCCATGACTGCGGCCGTTTCGCGCTGGTCGGATATCAGGCCAGGTCAGCGCACTCGTCCCCGCGGTTTCAGCGGCACCGGCGGGAGTTCGGGGGCCGCGAGCGCCGTCGTACACCCTGACCACCCCGAAGCGGCTGCCGCTCATCCACTCCGAACGCGCCTGTGCGATATCCTCGGTTGACCGGCCGATGAAGGTCCACCACGTCCTCATCGAAACCAACACCCACCGGCTCACCCTGCTCTTCTCCGACCTGCGGGTCACCGAAGTTCCCGTCGGCTACGCCCCGTTCATCACGGACTGACTCAATGCTCCTGAGCGATCCCGAAAGCAGTGTCGACCTCCGTCCGGTGCGCTATCAGTTCGCCACGGTCCGGGGCGACTCGTACGACGACAACTGGCTCGTCGTCGATGGCACGGTGACGACTCCCGAGGGCTGCTGGTCCTTCACCGAGCCGTGTCTGCTCACCGACGAGGCTCGCCAGGTGGCCGCGTGGCTGCGCGCGGTGGCCGCGGGGACCGTGACCGTGACAGCACCTGATACCGACGGTGAGCTGTCCCCGGACACGTCGTTCATCGAGCCGCTCGTGGCCTTCAGCCTCGCCGACCGAAGCGAGGAGGGGACGGCGGTGATTCGCATCCATCTGTCCCTGGAGGCAGCACCCCCATGGCAACAGGAAGATGACCGGGATGACATCTACCAGTACGTCGTGGAGGTGAGGATGGACACCGCCGCGCTGCTCCACGCGGCTGACGAGTGGGATCTCGCCCTGAATCCCTTCCCGCCCCGCTGACCGCCCGCGTTGGTGCGCACCACGAGGCCCACGCGGCCTCCGCCAACTTGATCGTCCGCCTTCGCCAAACCACCGCTTCTGGCGCTGCCTGTTGTCGAGTTCCCTGCACACACCGCCGGTCACTACGACAAGTTCCCCTCCATCGCTGAGTTCGTCGGGGACCGTGCTTCCGCCTGGGCCGACGCACGGCCAGCTGGCCAGCTGGCCAGAAGAGGCGAGCGCGCATGTGCGGCGTGAGGTTGTCGAGGATCTCGCGCAGCCACGGGCTACGGACGGCCGACAGCCGGACCAAGGTGTGCTGGAACACCTCCGGGTCGACCCGGAACAGGTAGCGGGGGCGCGGCGCGGGTGGGTCGTCGCGCAGGACGTCCTCGGGCATCCTTCCCGATGCGGGGACGGGCAGATATGGCTCGGGGAAGGCCAGCCACAGCCACACGCCGAACGGCAGCGGCACCCGGTATGCCGAGGCGGACGGGTCGGCCGGGGTCCAGGCTTCGCCCGTCTGTGGATGAGTCGGTACGAGGAGGATGTCGGCGTCCGCGCCAGGGGCGGACAGTCCCGGTCCGGCCAGGACGGCATGCCGCGGCGGCGCACCCTTGGGCAACAGGGCGTCGAGCGCGCGTTGGAACACCTCCTCGGTCAGGCCGTCCGGGACGGTCACCGGCCGTCCTTGCGAGGCCGCCAGCAGGTGGGCGAGCGCCCGGCCGGCTACCGCCTCCCACTGCGGACTCCATGACCAGAAGTGGCTCGACCCCAACCGCCCTCCCCACGTGGCGATCGGCTCGAACGGGGGTGTGCCCTTCCCTTCCGCCGTCAGCTCCGCCCAGGAGAGCGGTGCGGAGTCGACGTTGCCTGCGGGGCTGCGGCGCACGGCGTTGGGGGCGAGCCATACCGCCTGCCAGAGCGAGCAGTCGTCGATCCGGCTCGCCGCGGGCAGGCCGCACGCCTCGCAGGCCATGTTGGGGCCGTCGGCCCCGGTAAGGCCGCAACAAGCGCCGCCGCGCATATCCGGGATGAGTACGGTGCCGCGCGTGTCTCCGGGTGCGATGACGACGGCACCGGGCGCACCGTCCGACACCGCACGGACCGGTGCGTAAACACCCCGCACCGCCACCTCATCCGGATCGATCTCCTCCCACCTCCGCCACGGTGGCCCCCAGGGCTCCGGATTCACGGCGTACGTGCCCGGATCCATGAGCACCGGGAGCCGAATCCCGTTCCCGTACTTCTGATGGGCGTGGGTTGGCAGGGCAACCTGCGACAACGGGGCGGTCAACTCGGCGCCGCACCCCACGCACACAAAAACGAACAAACGTCCTCCGCTTGGGCAACAGGGGCATCATCGCAGCTCAGTGGCGACCGGCCAAAGACTTTTCCGTCCCCCACGGCGGCTGCGACACCGTCAGCACGCCACTCCCCCGCAACACGGTCCGGTGACACCCAACCATCGAGGCCCTCACCAACCCCCGTCAGCACAGCGGCAGTCGGACCGGTGACAATGCCCGGGTGAAGGATCTCGGACAACCCGAGCCAGGGTTGAGGTCATACTCCCGGAGCGCTCACCACTCACGGGGACAGACTTCGGCCGACCGCGTCGACGGCGGGCGCGCCCCGTGCGACCACGACCGGGATGCCTCCGGTCGCCTTCTCCAGGGTGCGCCGGAACGCCGCCGAACCAGCCCCGGCGGCATTGGTGGTCACGCGGATGCCCGAGGCGTCCGTCGTCGCGCTGGCGGAGTAGAGGGGGAAGTCGAACTTCCGGCCGAAGACCTTGTCGACGGCCTTCTCCAGTACCCGGTGCGCGTACCGGCTCGTATACAGGTCCACGAGTTTCGGGTCCGCTCCCGGATCGGCCTTCGCCGCCGCGTTCACCAGGTCACGGCCGCGCGCGAGGTCGGTGACGCACAGCGCGACCCGGCCCACCGGGAAGTCGTTGGCGTGCGTCCCGTACACATCCCCATACGCCCCGTACCCCTGGTCGCCCACGGCCTGCGAGATACGGGTCGCCGCAGGCGTGTTCTCGCCCACCCCGTCGATGACCGTCGGCGGCGCCGACGGCTGTTTCAGCGCGTCATCCGTCATCGGACACGGCTTGGCCCCCTGATGAGAAGGGGTGCCCGATGCGTTGAGAGACGCGGGGGGAGCGGCACCCTCCGTCTCGGTGTGTCCGCAGCCGGACACACCGAGCAAAGCGGCCACGCCGCTGACACATACGAAGAACGGCACGACGATCTTCCGTCTCACAACACCCCCTGATTCCCTGCGCCGTCAGTCTGGTGCCACGATGGCGATACGACGGCCGCCCGGCAACGACGGTTCCCGCCGCCGACACGGCGGCATCCCGAATCCGCCACATCACGCAGCAGCAGTGGCCCCCCGGACCGGCCCAGGCCTCACTTTCGGTGCCCGTCGTGTCCTGGGCGGACGGCTCACGCCCAGGACACGCGGTGCCGGTCACCGAGTCCAGCAGCCGCCGGATTGTTCGGCACCCCGCTCCCGCCAGGCCGAACAACCCCTCCCCCGGCACGGATACGGCGTGCGGCAGGTGGCCGGGGGGTGCCTTGTCGGCCCGGGGCGGCCATCACCTAGCGTGGGTGCCCTTGATCACCCACGGGAACCGCTCAGTTGCACAGGGGGATGCGATGGCACGGCCCGAAAAGCCGCTGGACCCGGACGCGGGGCCGGTTGCGCGGTTCGCCGTTGCTCTGCGCGGGCTGCGTCACGGCGCGGGTTCGTCCTACCGGGCGATGGCGCAACAGAGCGGATACTCGCCCTCCGTGCTCTCCCAGGCAGCCGCAGGGCAGAAGCTGCCCTCCCTGGCCGTCGCTCTCGCCTACGTCGAGGCCTGCGGCGGGGGCGCGGACCGCGACGCGTGGGAGCAGCGCTGGCACCAGGCGGAACAGGCGGTCCGGCGCGAGACAGCAGCCGCCCGTGCCGAACAGGAGGCGGACGGTCCTGCTCCGTACCGGGGACTGGCCCGCTACGAACCGGCGGACAGTGCCCTGTTCTTCGGCCGCGACGCGATCACCGACCAGCTCGTCGACCTCGTCGCCCGCCAGCGGGTGAGCGTGGTCGTCGGCCCGTCCGGCAGCGGCAAGTCCTCCCTGCTGCGCGCCGGCCTCATCCCACGCCTCCAACACCCGGATCCCACCGGCGGGTTGCGCATCGTGGCCCTGCGGATCTGCACACCAGGTCCCCACCCCGCCGACGAGCACGAAAAACTCTTCACACCCCGCAACACCGAGCCAACCAGGGAGGGCGGAGAGGACACCTTCCTGATCATCGACCAGTTCGAGGAGGTATTCGCCCTCTGCACCGATGCAGACGAACGCGAGGCGTTCATCGATCTGGTCCTGGCCGCCCGGCATCCGGACAGCCGCCTACGTGTGGTGCTCGGGGTGCGCGCCGACTTCTACACCCACTGCCTCCAACACCCCGGCCTTGCCGAGGTCCTGCGCGAAGCGGGCCTGCCCGTCGGGCCGATGAGCCCGGACGAGCTGCGCGAAGCGATCGTCAAACCCGCCGCCGCCCACGGCCTGTTCGTCGAACGCACCCTGACTGCCCGCCTGATCGACGACGTCTCGGCCGAGCCGGGCGCCCTGCCCCTGATGTCGCACGCCCTGTTGGAGACCTGGCACCACCGCACCGCCCGCACCCTCACCCTCGACGCCTACGAAGCAGCGGGCGCGCTCGACCGCGCCGTCGCCCACACCGCCGAAACCCTCTACACCCGCCTCGACGACCACCAGGCCGTGTGCGCGCAGCGGATCCTGCTGCGCCTGATCACCCCCGGCGACAACACCCCCGACACCCGCCGCCCCGTCGCCCGCGCCGAACTTGACTTCGGCCACCCCGACGACACCACCACCGTCCTGGAACAGCTGGCCCGCGCCCGCATGATCACCCTCGACGACGACCAGGTCGACCTCGCCCACGAGGCCGTGATCACCGCCTGGCCTCGCCTGCGCGGCTGGATCGACGAGGACCGCGAACGGCTGCGTCTGCACCGCCGGCTCACCGACGCCGCCCAGGCATGGCGGGAACAGGACCGCGACCGCGGGGCGCTGCTGCGGGGCGGGCGGCTGGAAACGGCGTGGAAAGCGTTCGGCGCGGACGGCGGTGCATCGGAGCTGACCTTGCCGGAGCGGGAGTTCCTTACGGCGAGCCGGGCGGCGACGGCCCGGGAACACCGACTCCGGCAGGCGGCCGCGGCGGTACTGGCGGTGCTCGTCGTGCTGGCGCTGGTGGCGGCCGGGCTCGCCTGGGGGCAGCGCAAGGACGCCGTCGCCGCGAACCACCGTGCCCAGTCCCGGCAGTTGGCGGCTCAGTCGCAGACGCTGCTGGCGACCGACCCCGACCTGGCCTCCCTGCTGGCCGTCGCCGCCTACCGTACGAACCCCACCGCGGAGGCGTCGGCCAGTCTGTACGCGGCCGCCGCCCTCCCGCTCCAGCGCCGCCTCGCCTTCGGCGCCGCGGAGGGCAAGGCGAGCGTGGTGGCCTTCGCCCCCGACGGCCGAACCCTGGCGGCGGGCAGCAGCAACGGGGCAGTGCGGCTGTGGGACACCGCGACGGGCCGCTCCCGCACCCTGGCCAAGGTGAGCGCCCCGGCCAAGAGCGGTGGCGGGACGACGGTGTACGCCCTGGCGTACAGTCCCGACGGCCGCTCCCTCGCCGTCGGCACCGCGAACAACACGGTGCGCGTATGGGACACGGCCTCCGGTCGTACGTCGGCCCGGATCGCTTTCAAGGACCTGCCCTACGCGCCGGAGATCCTGGCGTTCGACCGTGACGGCCGGACCCTGACGGCCTCTCTCGGCCACGGCACCCTACGCCAGTGGGAGCCGTCGACCGGCCACGCGCGCACCCTGATCGTCGGGGCGGACGATGTGCCGACCATGACCGGGAACGAGCATGCCACCGCCCCGGACGACTACGACGCGACGGTACGGCTGAAGGATCCGGCCGACGGGCAGGTGCGCACCCTTCCGGTAGCCACCCACATCGGCTTCCCGCCGGCACTGAGCCCCGACGGGCGCACGGTCGCCCTGGGCCATTTCGACGGGACGGTGCGAGTGCGGGACACCACCACCGGCCGTACGACCGCGACACTGAAGGGGAACTCCGGCGTGATCGGGGTGCTGCGGTTCAGTCCGGACGGGCGCACGGTCGCGGCGGGATACGGCGGGACCGTGCGGCTGTGGAACCCCGCCGACGGCGACGTACGTACGCTGAGGGACGGCAAGGGGGGTTACGACCTGGCGTTCAGCGCCGACGGCCGCACCCTCGCCGCCGCCGGATCTTCCGGCCGCTTCGAAGACCAAGGGGCTTCCTCCGTCTGGGACGTGGCCACCGGACGGAGCGTGGCCGCCCTCAGCGGATACACCGACCGCCCGGGGGCGCTGGCGGTCGCTCCCGACGGACACGCCGTCGCCACCGTCAGCGGCGACGGCACGGTCCGCCTCAACGACCTCACCCGCAGCCGCCGCACCCGCACCCTGTTCACCAGCAACACCAAGGAGCTCAACGCCGTCGCCCTCAGCCCCGACGGCCACACCCTGGCCACCGGCGATGCCACCGCGCGTCTGTGGGACACCGCGACCGGAGATCTGCGCGCCACCCTGCCCGACCGCACCCGCATGGAAGCGGTCCAGGATCTGGCCTTCACACCGGACGGCCGCGCCCTCGCCCTCGCGGGCGGACTGGACACACGGCTGTGGGACCCCGCCTCGGGCCATGTCAGCACCGGCCGTACGGACGACCACACCGGAGTAGTGAACGCGGTGCTCAGCCCCGACGGACGCACCAGAGCCACCGTCTCCGCGCGCGACAGAACGCTGAACCTGTGGGACATCGCGACCGGACACCTCCGCGTCACCCTGCCCGGCAGCAAGGAATGGGACCAAACCGTGGCGTTCAGCGCCGACAGCCGCACCGTGGCCACCGGCAATGGCACAGCGCTACGTCTGTGGGATACGGCGACCGGACGCCTGCGCACCACACTCACCCCCGACCCCGGCCGGGCGAGCACGTCGCCATCCCCCAGGAGTCCAGTCGGGGACAGCCTGTGCGAGGAGATGCGGCAGATCGTGTTCAGCCCGGACAGCCGCACCCTGGCGGCCCGTGACGGTCAACGGGTGACGCTCTGGGATGTGGCCACGGGCCGTCTCCGCACCGCCTTCACCACCCCGTGCGACGGCAGCGGGACCAAGTCCTCCCTCACACCCCTCGTGTTCACCCCCGACGGCCGCACCCTGGCCATCGCGGAAGGCAAACAGGTACGGCTGTGGGACGTGGCCACGGGCCGTCGCCGCGCGGTCCTCACCGGCCACGCCGAAACGGTCCGGGACATCGCCTTCAGCCCCGACAGCCGCACCATGGCCACGGCGGGGACCGACCTCACCGTACGTCTGTGGGACGTGACGGAGCACCACAACTACGCGACGCTCGCCATACTCAGCGGGCACACCGGCCCCGTGACCAGGGTCCTCTTCGGCCACGACGGCCGCAGCCTCTTCACCACCGGCGAGGACAGCACCCTGCGTCAGTGGAGCGTGTCCCCCAGCGACCCGGCAGCGGCCATCCGCAAAATCTGCACCGCCTCCGGCCGCGACCTGACCTCGCCGGAGCGGAACACCTACTTCCCCGGACAGCACCCCCGATCTCCCTGTCCCACGGTGTCCGCAGCTGACTGACCTCGCGCCGGTCTCAAGCGTCAGGGACACATTCGCGATCTCCTGTTTCCCTCAAGTTTCCGTCCGACCCCCTGTACATACGGCTACCAATCAGTAGTGTTTGCGCCGCGCGTCGACGTCGTCCGCGTCTCAACGACCAGTACCACCAGGGGGATAGCCATGCGCGGAATGAGCCGCCGTCAGTTCGTGTCCAGAATGTCCGCTGCGGCCGCGGGTGCGGCCCTGTGGTCGACGGTGGCGCAGGACCGGGCCCTCGCGGCCACCGCCGCGCGGGCCGTACGCATCGGCGGAACCACGCTGGAACAGGCCGCGATGCCCGTCGGCAGCGGCCCGTACAAACGCCTCGTGGCAGGCCCCGGTTGGCCGCTCGTGGTGCGCGGGGAGCTGGCCGGCGCCGGTGCGGGCCGCGACGACCGCCGCACCGGGCTCGCCTCCTTCGTGCAGTTCACCGACCTGCACGTGGCGGACACCGAGTCGCCGGTACGGTTCGAGTACCTGGCCCAGTACAACGACAGCGCCTACCGCCCGCAGGAGGCGCTGACCGTGCGCGGCGCCTCCGCCCTGGTCGAGCGGGTCAACTCGGTGCGCCAAGGCCCTTACACCGGGCTGCCGTTCGGCATGGTGATGGCCACCGGCGACAACACCGACAACCACGAGCTCATCGAGCTCGACTGGTACCTGTCCCTCATGAGCGGTGGCCGGATCACCCCGAGCAGCGGCGACCCTTCGCGCTACGAGGGCGTGCAGAACTCCGGCAGCGCGTCCTACTGGAACCCGGAGTCCTCCTTCCAGGACTCCTACAAGGCCAAGGGGCTTCCGCAGATCCCCGGCTTCCTGGCGGGCGCGGGCCGTCCCTTCGACGCCCCGGGCCTGAGCGTCCCGTGGTACACGACCGTGGGCAACCACGACGACAGCATCGAGGGCAGCCTGCCGGACCTCGGCCTCCTCAACGACCTCTACACCGGTGACCGCAAGATCGAGGGCTGCGACGACGCCACCGCGGCGAAGCTCGCCTACGCGCTGAAGCACGACCCGGCCCAGGCGGTGCTCCTGCTGGGGCAGTTGCTCGGCGACGGCGGCGCGATCCGCAAGGTCACCCCGGACGAACGCCGGCGCCCCTTCACCCCGAAGGAGTTCGCCAAGGCGCACCTCGACCCCGCCTACACCGGCGCCGGCCCGGTCGGCCACGGCTTCACCTCGGACGCGGCGAGCAGCGGGCACCTGTACTACACCTTCCCGCTGGCGAGCGGTGTCCTCGGCATCAGCCTGGACACCACCAACCGGGCCGGATTCGCGGACGGTTCACTCGGCACCGCGCAGCTCAAGTGGCTGGAGTCGGTCCTCAAGTCGCACAGCAGCCGCTGGTACGACACCGACGGACACGTGGTGCGCGGTGGATCCTCCGACTCGCTCATCGTCCTGTTCAGCCACCACACCAGCACCACCATGGGCAACCTGCTGCCCGACCCGTACCACCCCTTCGAGGGGCGGCACGACGGCAACGCCCTGGTGTCGATGCTGCAGCGCTATCCGAACGTGGTGGCGTGGGTGAACGGGCACACCCACGAGAACCGGATCACCCCGCACGGCCACGCCGTGCCCGAGCGCGCCTTCTGGGAGATCAACACCGCGTCCCACATCGACTATCCGCAGCACGCCCGGATCATCGAGATCGCGGACAACGGCGACGGCTCCCTGTCGCTCTTCACCACCCTCATCGAGTCCTCGGCGCCCTACGCGACGGACTTCGCCGACACCTCCGACCGGGGGCTCGCGGCGCTCTACCGCGAGCTGTCGTACAACGACCCGTACGCCACCCCTGCCGTCAAGCTCGGCTCCTCCGCCGACCACAACACCGAGCTGCTGCTGGCCCACCCCGGCAGGTGACGCGGCCGGACGACCTGCACACCTGCTCGCTATAGTTCCATTAGTTGCGCAACCTCTAAAGTGTTGCGAGGGGAAGCGGCAGCCCGGCACCGCACCGGGCGCCAGGGACAGCGATGGGCCGAGGAGTAGCAGGGTGTTCACCGATGTGGGTCCGATGGAGCTCGTCACGATCGCGATCCTCGCGGTCCTCCTGTTCGGCCCGGACAAGCTGCCGGAGGTCATCCGGAACGTCACGGGCTTCCTGCGCAAGATCCGGGAGTTCTCCGACAACGCGAAGCAGGAGATCCGCTCCGAACTGGGCCCGGAGTTCAAGGACTTCGACTTCGAGGACCTGCACCCCAAGACGTTCGTACGCAAGCACGTCCTGAACGGCGAGGGCGACGTACTGGGTCTGGACGAGATCCGCAGCGCGCTCGATCCGCGTCCGGAGCTCACGGAGGTCGCCGACGCGGTGCGTGGCGCGGCCGACGGCGCCGCGGGGCGCACCTCCTCGGCAGGCCCTGATCAGGCCGGGTCGGCGCCGGCCCCCGTTCGGCTGACGAAGGACGGGGAGGCGGCGCCGCCCGCGCACCCCGCCTTCGACCCCGACGCGACCTAGCCGCCGGACCTGTCGGATGTCGTGCCTGCTCACCGCACCCCCGCGTGACGGACCTCACGACACTTTAACTATTGCGCAACCTTTAAAGTGTGGCCATGAACGCTAATGGCATGGCGGGTTGCGAGGATGCGGTGCTCGACGGCGGCCCGGCGCACGGCTTGCGGATGCGGGTCGCCGACCGGCCGGGGGTGATCCAGGTCACTTACCCCTGCGCGGTCGACGGCCCGACCGGGGGTGCCCAGGTGGAGGCGCTGTACGTCTACCGGCGCGACTCCCGCGTAATCCAGGAGCCCCTGCGCTACGGATTCGATGTGGCCAGCCCCTGACACGCGGTCGCCGGATCAGCGGGCGGTGCCGGGGTTCTCCGCGACCGGGCGGGCCGAGGCGCTGTCGCCAGGGGCCGCCCGGATGGTGCGCGGCGCCGCCTGCTCGGCCGGGGCGGGTTCCGGCGCGGCGGCCGGAGTGCCGTCCCGCTTCATCGCCTTGGCTTCACTCTTCAGGATGCGTAGCGACTTGCCCAACGCGCGGGCGGTGTCGGGGAGTTTCTTCGAGCCGAACAGCAGAATGATCACGATCGCCACGACCAGCAGATGCCAGGGCTCCAGTCCGTTGCGCAGCACGCGGTCCACCTTCCCTCACCGATAGGGGTGCCACCTCGGCGAGGCGGCACCCTCAAAAACACTTGCTATATTGCGCAACTGTACAACTATTGGGTGGGGCCGACCGTCTCTCCTCATGGGTTCAGTCACACGGACGAGGGGGCGCGCACATGGCAGGCAGGCGCGGGGGGTCGAACCGCCTTCAGGGCCAGGGCACCGGGACCGGGCGGCGCAAGAAGGTCAGCAAGGTGAAGATCGGTATCGCGATAGCGGTCGCGATGCTGGTCCTGCTCACCGCGGGCGCGGGCTGGATCTACGTCAAGCTCGACGGGAACATCGACACCTTCAGCGCGGACGGCGTCTCCGGCGACCGGCCTCCTGCCTCCACGCACGGCTCGAACGTGCTGGTCATCGGGACGGACGCGCGCACGGACGGCAACAGCGACCTGGGCGGCGGCGACAAGGACGACATCGGCCGCTCGGATACGGCGTTCCTGCTGCACACCTACGCCGACCAGAAGCACGCGGTCGCGGTCTCCATCCCCCGCGACACCCTGGTCGACATCCCGCCGTGCAGGCTGCCCGACGGAAGCTGGACCAAGGGACAGCACAACACCATGTTCAACGAGGCCTATTCGGTGGGCCAGAGCGCCAAGGGCAACCCCGCCTGCACGCAGAACACGGTGGAGAAGCTGACCGGGCTGCGCGTCGACCACACCGTGGTCGTCGACTTCAAGGGCTTCGCACAGATGACCAAGGCCGTCGGCGGTGTCCCGGTCTGCCTGCCCCAGGACGTCTACCAGAAGGACCTCAACCCCAACCGGGCCACCCGGGGGGACCAGATCTTCGCCAAGGGTCCGCAGACGGTGGCCGGCCAGAAGGCCCTGGACTACGTACGGATCCGGCACGGCATCGGCGACGGCTCCGACATAGGGCGGATCAAGCGCCAACAGGCGTTCGTCGCAGCCCTGTTGAAGAAGGTGAAGAGCGACGGTCTGAACCCCACCCGGCTGCTGCCGCTCGCGGATGCGGCGACGAAGTCGCTGACGGTGGATCCGGGGCTGGGCTCCGCGCGGAAGATGCTCTCGTTCGCGATGTCGCTGAAGAGCATCGACCTGCACAACACCAAGTTCGTCACCCTTCCCTGGCGTTACCAGGGCGCCCGGGTCGCGATCGTGCACCCGGACGCCGAGGCTTTGTGGGCCGTCCTGAAGGCCGACCGCACCCTGGACGGGAAGGACGCCAGCGGCCGCCCCGACAAGCAGGCCGCGGGCTCCCCTTCCCCTGGCGCCACCGAGCAGGTCTCCGGCAAGGGCATCTCGGTCGCCGTCTACAACGGGACCACCGAGACGGGTCTGGCCTCGCGCGCCGCCGACACCCTCACCGAGCACGGTTTCACCGTCACCGGCACCGCGACGGCCGCCAGCCAGAGCCACGAGAGCACGGTGATCAAGTACGAGTCCGGCCACAGGGACCAGGCCGACACCGTTGCCCGCCTCTTCCCCGGCGCGGACGTGCAGCAGTCCGCGACCGCCACCGGCATCAGCGTGATCCTCGGCACGGCATACGCCGCGAATCCCGCCGCCTCGCCCACACCGACCACGGTGCCCTCCGACGTGGCGAACGGCGCCCGCTCCGCCGACGACGACCCCTGCTCCAACCTCTCGTACGGATGATACGAACGTCCTGGACGAAGCAGTCCCGGGGAGGTGCGGGTGCCGGGGTCCGGGTCACCCGTCCTCGATGTCCGAGATGAGCTTGGTGCTCAGGTCGCTCTGCACCGCCAGCCGGGTGTGACCGGCGTCCGGGCCGGTACCCCAGGTGAGCGTGACGGTGGTGAACAGGTGCCCCGCACCGGAGTCGTGGTAGCGCACTTCCCAGTGGGTGGGCACGTCCTGGGCGCGCAGGACGCCGTCGGCGTGATTGGCCTCCTCCCAGGCGGCCAGACGCTGGCGGAGGTCCTCGGTGAGGAAGTGAGCGCGAAGCTCCGCGCCCAGGTCATCGGTTCCGTCGTCGACCGCATCGATGTAGGCGCCGTAGAAGTCGGCCACCCGATCGACTGCCGAGTCCGGGCTCCCCCCGCGCACTGCGGCGCCCGACTGATCTTCCGTCATGGATTCCCCCCTTTGGGAAACTGTTGCTTACCCACCCGCTTGGCCACACACTGCCCAAGTCCTTCCGGAATCAGTCCATTTAGTGGATATAAGGCTGAACGTGATGTTCTGGCCATTACCCGCGCACGCACGGGCCCCGGTATCCCGGGAAGAGGGGCCGAGTTATGGACTGGTCAACCCCACGCACTTTGGCCCTGTCCGCGGGACCATGGCCACGGCAGGGTGAGAGGACCTTGAACCTTTCGGAGGCCCCCTTGAGCAGTGCGTTCCTGCTGACCACCCTGGCGGTGGTCGCCACTCCCGGCACCGGTGTGCTGTACACCCTGTCCGCCGGTCTGTCCCACGGCCGCCGGGCGAGCGTCGTCGCCGCTCTGGCCTGCACCCTCGGGGTCCTACCGCATCTCCTGGCGACCGTCACGGGTCTCGCCGCTCTGCTGCGCACCAGCCCGGTCGCGTACGACGTGGTCAAGTACGCCGGTGTCGGCTACCTGTTGTACATGGCGTGGGCGACCCTGCGCGACAAGGACGCGCTCGCGGTGGAGACCGGGGACGAGCCCCGTCCGACGAGCCAAGTGATCGCCTCCGGGATCCTCGTCAACCTCCTCAACCCCAAGCTCACCATGTTCTTCGTCGCGTTCCTGCCGCAGTTCGTCCCCGCCGACGAGCCCGGCTCCCTCCAGGCGATGCTGCGGCTCAGCGCGGTGTTCATGGCGCTGACCTTCGCGGTCTTCGCCGCGTACGGCATGTGCGCGGCCTCCGTACGCGACCACGTGCTCGCCCGGCCGAAGGTGATGACCGGTCTGCGCCGGGTGTTCGCCGTCGGTTTCCTGGGCCTGGGCGCACGGCTGGCGGTGGCGTGAGCATGCGCTTCCGACACTCGGACGCGATCCGGTCCGACTATCCCGAACTCACGGCCGCGGTGCTCCACACCACCGGCATCCACCCCGCAGTCGACACCGGCCCCGCAGTCGCGGCGTACACGTCCCGGGCCACGGCCCGGCTGGCCGGATCCGCCGAGGGCGCGTTCCCCGAAGTCCTGGCCTGGCGGCGCACGTTCACGCGGATGGGGCTCAGGCCCACGCAGTACCGCTGCGCCTCGGAGTCGCTGCTGCGGCGGCTGCGCAAGGAGGGGGCACTGCCGCATATCCATCCGGTGGTCGACCTGTGCAACGCGATCTCGGTGGCGTACGCCGTGCCGATCGCGGTCCTCGACGCCGATCGCATCACCGGCCCGCTCCTGGAGGTGCGTTACGCCCGTGGCGACGAGCAGTACACGACCTTCGGCGGTGACATCGAGCATCCTGCCCCCGGCGAGGTGACCTTCGTCGACTCCGCCGGACACGCGCACGCCCGCCGCTGGACCAACCGGCAGAGCGGGCACTCCGCGGTCGGCCGGCACACCAGCCGGATCCTGGTGGTGGCAGAGGCCATGCACGACAGCGGCGCGCAGGTCGTGCCGGAGCTGTTGCGGGCGATCACCCGGGAGCTCGCCGCGCACTGGTCCGTCGAGCCCACGGCGGCGCTTCTCACCGCCTCCGCACCGGAGTTCGGCTTCGACGACCAGGCGTGCGCGCCGACGGACGGCCCGATACTCCCGTCGTACAGCAGGCCCGGCGGCGCATGACACCATGAGCCGGTGAACGAGGGGGAACGGGCGATGGGTGCGACGGCCGCCGCAGCCACTTCGGCGGCGCCGGACGGCGCATCACCCGCGTACGGCTCCGACTTCCTGCAACTCGACGCGGGCACCGCCCCCGTGGGCGGCAAGGCGGACTGGCTCGCCGGGCGGTTGCGGCAGGCGATAGCCGACGGGCGACTGGCAGTGGGCAGCAGGCTGCCGCCCACCCGTGTGCTCGCCGCCGAACTGCGTGTCTCCCGGGGCGTGGTCACCGAGGCGTACCGGCGGCTGACCGAGGACGGCCAGGTCGAGGGACGGCGGCGCGGCGGCACGGTGGTGGTCGCCGCACCGCAGGAGCCACCGCCGGTTCGCCCCGCGACCGCGCCCGCCCCGGCCGCCGCGTCGGGCGCGCTCTTCGCGGACGCGCCCGGCGCCGACGTCTTCGACGCGCTGCGCGCCGCTCCCGCCCGTATCGACTTCACGCCCGGCCGGCCCGACCTCGCCGCGTTCCCCCGGACCGCCTGGCTGCGCGCCGAACGGGCCGTGCTCGCCGAGCTCTCCGCCGACCAGCTCGGCTACGGCGACCCGCGCGGGGACCTGCGGCTGCGCCGGGCCGTCGCGGACTGGCTGGCGCGCGGCCGCGGGATCCGGGCCGAGCCCGACGAGGTGCTGATCGTGGCCGGGACCGCGCAGGCCCTCACCCTGCTCCATCCCGTACTGCGGGCCGACGGCATCGACAGCGTCGCGGTGGAGGACCCGGGTGCGCTCGGCGCCCGGCAGCACCTGAGCAACGGGGGTCTGGCCACGCCTGCGGTGCCGGTCGACGACGACGGCGTACGCGTCGACGCCCTGCGCGCGACCGGCGCCCGCGCGGTCCTGCTCACCCCCGCGCACCAGTTCCCCATGGGTGTGGTGACCAGCGGCGAGCGCCGCCGCGAGCTGCTGCGCTGGGCGGAGGACGGCGGGCTGATCATCGAGGACGACTACGACGCGGAGCACCGCTACGACCGGCCGCCGGTGCCCGCGCTGCGGTCCCTTCTGGCCGACCGGGTGTGCTACTCGGGCAGCGTCTCCAAGCTGCTCGCGCCCGCCCTGCGCATCGGCTGGGTGGTGCCTCCTCCCCGCTACCGCGACGCACTGACGGATGCCAAGCGCTTCGTCGACCTGGGCAACCCCGTGCTGCCTCAGCTGGTACTCGCCCAGCTGATGGAGTCCGGCGATCTCGAACGGCATCTGCGCCTGCTGCGCGGGCGCCACCGGCGCCGCCGCGACGCGATGATCGATGCCATCGCCGCGCACCTGCCGGGCGCGACCGTGCACGGCGCCGCCGCGGGCCTGCATCTGACGCTCACCTACACACCCGAGGTGCCCGACACCGTTCTCGCCGCCGTAGCACTTGCCCGGGGCGTCAAGTGCCAGCCGCTGTCGTGGCACACCCAACTCCCCGGCCGCCCCGGCCTCGTACTCGGTTACGCCGCGACCTCGCCGGGCGCGATCACCGAGGGGGTGGCGACGCTGGGCGAGGTGCTGCGCGAGCTGGGATGACGTCTGTTTGAGGCGCCGGGCGCCGCGTCGGCTACCTCGGGGTCTCCGACACCGGTACCGGCAGGTCCCGCAGGGTGCGCAGGGGTCCCTTCAACAGCAGCAGCGCGCACAGGGCGTTGCCCGCGTACAGGATCCACAGGGCGTCGCGGTCGCCGACGGCCATGCCGAGGGCGCCGCCCAGCAGGCTGCCGATCGGCACTGTTCCGTACATCACGAAGCGGATGCCGGAGCTGACGCGGCCGAGCATCTCGGGCGGGCAGTACGCCTGGCGGAAGCTGACGATGACGACGTTTCCGGCGACGATCCCGGCCATCAGGCAGAACTCGCCCACCAGGAAGGCCAGCAGCCCCGCGCCGCCCCCGGTCAGGGGGATCAACAGGCCGAACGGACCGGCGCCGAAGGCGCACAGCAGGACCGCGCGGGCCGTGCCGACCCGGCGGGCCAGGCGCGGCGCGAGCACCGCGCCCAGCACACCGCCGAGCCCGGCCAGGGCGATCAGCACACCGACGACGGTGCCGTCGGCGCCGACCGTACGACGCAGGAACACGATCGCCAGGGACTGGGCACCGGCGAGGAAGAGGTTCATCGCCGCGTCGCAGACGAGGATCGTCCGCAGGAACGGATCACCGGCGAGGAAGCCGACGCCGTCGCGGATCTCCCGCACCAACCCCTTCTCCCCGGGCGCGCGCTCCTCGCCGCCCGGCGGGCTCTCCGGGGTGCGGATCCTGGCCAGCAGTACGGCCGAGACCAGGAAGCTCAGCCCGTCGGCGAGGAAACCGACGGCCGCGCTCCCGGCCTGGGCCAGAGCGCCGCCCACGCCCGGGGCGACGACTTCGGCGGCGGACTCGCTGGTCTGCAACCGGGCGTTGCCGTCCGCGAGTTGCTCGGCGGGCAGCAGAGCCGGCAGATACGCGCTGTAAGCCGCCCGGAAGAACACATCGGCCGTGCCCAACAGCAGTGACACCAAGAGCAGCTGAGTGGTCGTCAGGGCGTCCAGCCAGGCCGCGACGGTCAGGGAGAGCATCAGGGCCGCCGAGACGGTGTTGCACACGATCATCACCGGCCGCCGGCGCATCCGGTCCGTCCAAGCGCCCACCGGCAGGCCGATGAGCAGCCAGGGCAGCCATGCGACGGCATTGAGCAGGCCCATGGTGAACGAGTCGGCGCCGAGCGCGTCCACCGCGATCAGCGGCAGCAGGACGCGGGTCGCCGCGCTGCCGAACTGGCTCACCGACTCCCCCGTCCACAGCAGCCGGAAGTCCCGGTGGCGCAGGGGGCCCGACGCCTTCTCCTGCCGGGCCGTCGTCGCCGCGCTCATCGGCCCACCAGCGCTTCGCCGACCAGTGCCTGACCGCCCAGCGCCTGGCGCAGCAGCGCCCCGATCTGAGAGGCCCGCTTCGGCGTCATCATCTCGCCGTGGGTGCAGGGCGCCTGATGGTGCGTGATCCGGCCGGTCAGGTAGGGCCGCCAGGTCTGCGGATCCGGTGCGTCGGACTCGTGCGCGGCCGATACAAGGGTGAGGTCCCCGTCGAACACGCCGGGGCGGTGGGCCACCGCGAGCGTGTCGTGGTGGACGAACGTCTCGCCCAGCGCGGCGACCGTCCGCTCGTCGAGCGCCGCCAGCGGGCCGTCCGCCGTACGGGCCGTGCGCAGGAAGTCCGGCGGGGACAGCGGCCCGGTGCCGGGGAGTGATCCGGTCATGTACCCGAGCGAGTCGAGCAGTTCCCGCAGCGGGTCCGCCATGGGCCCCGCCTCCGCGCCCGGGTAGCCGTCGAGCAGCACCGGCGGCGCCACCTCCTCCCCTGCCTCGCGCAGCCGCACCGCGACCGCGTGTGCGACCAGCGCACCGAAGGACCAGCCGAGGAGGTGGTACGGGCCGGTCGGCTGGACCGTGCGGATGAGGGCCGCGTAGTCGTCGGCCATCTCCGCCACGCTCGCGGGCCGCGCCCCCGGCTCGCTCAGCGTGCGGGCCTGCAGGGCGTGTACGGGCCGGTCGGGTCCGACGTGGTCCAGGAGTTCCCGGTAGACCCAGCCGATGCCGGCGCCCGGGTGGACGCAGAACAGCGGGGGCTCCGAGTCGGTGCCGGGCTGAAGGGTGATCAGCGGCGCCGACGGCTCGTCGTCGGTGCGGCCGCTCCCCGTGCGGGCGGCGAGGCCCGCGACGGTCGGGGCGGCGAACAGGTCCTGCACGCCCAGCTCTTCGCCCAGCGTCTCCCGGACGCGGGACATGAGCCGGGCCGCCAGCAGGGAGTGGCCGCCGAGCGCGAAGAAGCCGTCCTGTGCGCCGACGCCGCCCTCCGGCAGGCCAAGGACCTCGGCGAACAGGGCCGCGATGGCCTTCTCCCGAGGGGTCCGGGGAGCCACGCCCGCCGTCCGGGCGCCCTGCGGTGCGGGCAGCGCCGCCCGGTCGAGCTTGTCGTTGGGCGTACGCGGGAACGCGTCGAGGACGACGAACGCCGACGGCACCATGTGGTCGGGCAGCACGGCCGCCAAGTGGGCCCGCAGCGCGTCCGGTTCAGGAGCCGCGGATCCCTGTGCCGGGACGGCGTATCCGACCAGGCGGTCGTCGCCCGGCCCGTCACCTCGCACGGCGACCGCCGCCTGCGCGACGCCCGGGGCGCCGGCGAGAGCGGCCTCGATCTCACCGAGTTCGATACGGAAGCCGCGGATCTTGACCTGGTCGTCGGCCCGGCCGAGGTAGTCGAGGCGGCCCTGGCGGTCCCAGCGGACCAGGTCGCCGGTGCGGTACATCCGCGCGCCCGGCTCGAACGGGCAGGCCACGAACCGCTCCGCGGTCAGCCCCGGCCGGCCGAGGTAGCCGCGCGCGAGCCCGGCCCCGGCGAGATAGAGCTCGCCGCGCACACCCGGCGCCACCGGGCGCAGGGCGTGGTCCAGCACGTAGGCGCGCGTGTTGGAGACCGGCTCGCCGATCAGCGGGCGTTCGCTGCCGGAGGTCTGCCACCACAGGGCGTCGACGGTGCACTCGGTGGGCCCGTACAGGTTGAAGCCGATCAGTCCGTCGGTGCGGCGCAGTCGGCTCCACAGCTGCTCGTCCGCGGCCTCGCCACCGATGAGCAGCACGCTCGGCGGGGTGTCGAGCAGCCCCTCTTCGACGAGTTGCGCGGCGTGGGTGGGGGTGACGTCGACGACGTCGAGGGCGGCCGTGGCGATGTGGCGGACGAAGGCGGCCGCGTCGCGGCGGACGGCGTCGCCGATCAGATGGAGCTCGTGCCCGGCCACCAGCCACATCAGGCCGTCAAGGGACGCGTCGAAGGAGAGCGAGGCGGTGAGCGCCACCCGCAACTGCCGTTCTGGGGTGGCCTGTTCGGCGGCGGCCATGGTGTGGGCGCGGTGGAAGGCGTGGAGGTTGCGCAGGGCCGCGTGATCGACGACAACGCCCTTGGGGCGGCCGGTGGAGCCGGAAGTGTAGACGATGTACGCGGCGTCGCCGGGACGCGGCGCCCGGCCCGGCCCGTCGGCGGGGTGCGCGGCCATGGCCGCCTCGTCGTCGACGAGGATCCGGGGCGGACGGGCGGTGCCGTCCAGGGGCAACCCTGCGGCGGTCGCGGTGTCGGTCACCAGGAGCGCGGGGGCGGAGTCGGCCAGCATATGGGCGATCCGCTCGCTGGGGTACTCGGTGTCGAGGTGGACGAAGGCGGCGCCCGCCTTGAGGACGGCCAGCAGCGCGGCGACGGAGTCGGCCGAGCGGGGCAGCGCCAGCGCGACCACCCGTTCCGGCCCGGCGCCGGCGGCGATCAGGCGGTGGGCGAGGCGGTTGGAGCGGGCGTCGAGCTCGGCGAAGGTGAGCCGGGTGCCCTCGTGGACGAGCGCGGTGGCCTGCGGGGTGCGGGCCGCCTGCGCCGCGAACAGCTCGGGCACGGTGGCGGCGGGAACGGGCAGCGCGGTGTCGTTCCACTCCGTCAGCAGCCGGTGACGGTCCGCCGGTGTCAACGGGTCGGCGGCGGCGACGGGTTGGTGCGGCTCGGTCGCGAGTTGTCCCAGCACCCGGCTCAGCCCGGCGGCGACGCTCTCGACGGTGGCCCGGTCGAAGAGCTCGGCCGCGTACTCCACGTGTCCGGCGATGCCCGCCGGGGCGCCGTCGTCGGTGTATCGCTCCTGGACGTCCACGGTCAGGTCGAACTGGGCCACGTCGAAGCGGAACGGCTCGGGACGGACGTCCAGACCGGCCAGCTCCAGTGCGCCGTCGCTGCCGTCCTGGACCTGGAGCATCACCTGGAAGAGGGGGTGGCGGGCGAGGGAGCGCTCGGGGTTGATCGCCTCCACGACCCGCTCGAAGGGCACGTCCTGCCGCTCGTACGCCTCCAGATCCGCCTCCCGGACCCGGCCGAGGAGCTCGGCGAAGGTGGGATCGCCCGACACATCCGTACGCAGCACCAGCGTGTTGACGAAGAACCCGACCAGATCGTCCAGCGCCTCGTCCGAGCGCCCGGCCACCGGGGTGCCGATCGGGATGTCGCCGCCGGCGCCCAGCCGCGACAGCAGCACGGCGAGACCGGCCTGCACCACCATGAACGGGGTGCAGCCGTGCTCACGGGCCAGTCCCCGCAGACGGGCGTGGAGTTCCGCGTCCAGCTCCACCGGCACCGCCGCGCCGGTGAAGCCCGGCGCGGCCGGTCGCGGCCGGTCGAACGGGAGCTCCAGCTCCGCCGGAAGTCCGGTCAACTCCTCGCGCCAGAAGTCGAGTTGACGGGACATCGGCGCGGCCGGGTCGTCCTCCTCCCCCAGCAGCTCGCGCTGCCAGAGCGTGTAGTCCACGTACTGCACCGGCAGCGGCGCGAACTCGGGCGCACGCCCGTCGCGACGCGCTTCGTAGGCCTCGGCAAGATCGTTGAAGAGGGGGCCCCAGGACCAGCCGTCGAGGGCGATGTGGTGCACGACGAGCGCGAGGACGTGCTCGTCCTCGGCCGTTCGGTAGAGCGCCGCGCGGAGGGGCGGGCGGGCGGCCAGGTCGAAGGGCTCGGACAGCAGGGCGCCGAGGGCGGCGCCGGGCCCCTCGGGACCGCAGGGGACGACGTCCAGACGGACCGCGTTCTCGGCGGCGGGCAGCACCCGCTGGTACGGCTCGCCGTGCGTCTCGGGGAACACCGTGCGCAGCGCCTCATGACGGGCCGTCACATCCGTGAGGGCCAGGGCCAGGGCGTCGGCGTCGAGCGGGCCGCGCAGCCGCAGGGCGAACGGGCAGTGGTACGCGTCGCCCTGGCCGGCCCGGCTGAGGAACCACAGACGGCGCTGGGCGGGCGAGAGCGGCGGGGCGGCGGGGCGCTCCGGCACCGGGGCGAGCGCCGGACGCATCTGGGCCGGGCCGTCGGCGCTGCCGAGGCGGGTGGCGAGCCCGGCGACGGTGGGGTGCTGGAAGAGGTCACGGATGCCGAGTTCGGCGCCGAGCGCCGAACGGATGCGGGAGAGCAGCCGGGTGGCGAGCAGGGAGTGTCCGCCGAGGTCGAAGAAGCTGTCCTCGGCACCGACCGAGGACACGCCGAGCACCTGCGCGAACAGTCCCGCCAGGATCTCCTCGCGCGGGCCGCGCGGGGCCCGGGAGGCGCTCTCGGCGGTGAAGTCGGGCGCGGGCAGCGCGGCGCGGTCCAGCTTGCCGTTGCGGTTCATGGGGAAGCTCTCCACGGCCACGAACGCCGAGGGGATCATGTGGTCGGGCAGGTGCTCGGCGAGCTGCTTGCGCAAGGAGCCCGCCTGCACGCTGGCGTCCGCAGCCGGGACCACGTACGCCACCAGGCGCTTGCCGCCGGGGCCGCCGTCGCGGGCGATCACCGCGGCCTGGGCGACCTGCGGGCAGCGGCGCAGCGCGGCCTCCACCTCGCCGGGCTCGATGCGGAAACCACGGATCTTGACCTGGTCGTCGGCGCGCCCGAGGTAGTCGAGGCGGCCCTGGCGGTCCCAGCGGACCAGGTCGCCGGTGCGGTACATCCGCGCGCCCGGCTCGAACGGGCAGGCCACGAAGCGACCGGCGGTGAGGGCGGGGCGGTTGAGGTAGCCACGGGCCAGGCCCTGGCCCGCGAGGTAGAGCTCGCCCGCGACGCCCGGGCCGACCGGGCGCAGCCGCTCGTCGAGAACGTAGGCGCGGGTGTTGGCGAGCGGGAGGCCGACCAGCGGCTCCTCGCTCTCGGCGGCGTCCCACCACAGGGTGTCGACGCTGCACTCGGTCGGGCCGTAGAGGTTGTGGCAGAGCACGCCCTCGGCGGCGCGGACCCGGCTCCACAGGGCCCGGCCCGCCGCCTCGCCGCCGAGCAGCAGCACGCTCGGGCGGCCCGGACCGTCCAACAGCCCCTCCTCGACCAGCTGTTCGGCGTAGGTGGGCGTCACGTCGAGCGCGTCGATGCCGGTCGCGGCGATGTGCCGGACCAGGGCGGCGGCGTCGCGGCGGGTGTCGTCGTCGACGAGGTGCAGCTCATGGCCCGCGACCATCCAGAGCAGCCCCTCCCAGGAGGTGTCGAAGGAGAGTGCGGCGGTCAGCGCCATGCGCATCCGTCGGCCGCCGCCCAGCTCCTCGGCGCGGGCGATGACGCCAGCGCGGTGGAAGGCGTAGAGGTTGCGCAGTCCGGCGTGGTCGATCACCACGCCCTTGGGTTCGCCGGTGGATCCGGAGGTGTGGATGACGTACGCGGCGTGGTGCGGGTGGATCGCGCGGCCGAGGTCGCTCGCCGGGAAGCGGCTGGGGGCGTCGACGAGGACATGGCCGGCGGCCGTGGCCGGCAGGTCGGGCGCGGTGGCGCGGTCGGTGACGACCGCGGTCGCGGTGGCGAGCAGCTTGGCGATGCGCTCGGCCGGGTAGTCGGTGTCGACGGGGACGAACGCGGCTCCGGACTTGAGCACCGCCAGCAGCGCGACCACCGACTCCGCCGAGCGGGGCAGCGCCAGCGCGACCAGGTCCTCGGCGCCGACTCCGTGCGCGACCAGGCGGTGGGCGAGGGAGTTGGCCCGCGTGTTGAGCTCGGCGAAGCTGAGCGAGGTGTCCCGGAAGACCAGGGCGGTCGCGTCCGGGGTGCGGGCGGCCTGCGCCTCGAACAGCTCCGGCAGGGTCTGCTCGGGCACCGGGGCCGCGGTGTCGTTCCACCCGCTGAGGACCTGGTGGCGCTGCTCTTCGGAGAGCGGGTCGGCGAGCGTGGCCGAACGCGCGGGGTCTGCGGTCAGCTGCTCCAGTACGCGGGCGAGCGCGACGGCGACGCCGGTGGCGGTCTCCTGGTCGAAGAGGTCGGTGGCGTACTCCAGCGCTCCGGTGATTCCCGCCGGAGCGCCGTCCGCGTCCCGCCGCTCGTGGAAGTCCACGGTCAGGTCGAACTTGGCGACGTCCCAGCCGACCGGCTGCTCGGCGCAGACCACACCGGGCAGCGCGAACGCCGGGCCCTCACCGCTCTCCAGGGTCATCATGACCTGGAAGAGGGGGTGGCGGGCGAGGGAGCGCTCGGGGTTGAGCGCCTCCACGACCCGCTCGAACGGCACGTCCTGGTGCTCGTACGCCTCCAGGTCCGCCTCGCGGACGCGGTCGAGGAGTTCGGCGAAGGTGGGGTCGCCCGACACATCGGTGCGCAGCACCAGGGTGTTGACGAAGAACCCGACCAAGTCGTCCAGTGCCTCGTCATCGCGCCCCGCCACCACCGTGCCCAGCGGGATGTCCGTCCCCGCGCCCAGTCGTGAAAGGAGCACCGCGAGACCGGCCTGGAGTGCCATGAACAGGGTGCACCCCTGCTCCCGGGCCACCTCGGCCAGGCGGGCGTGGAGTGGGGCGTCCAGCTCCACCGGCACCGAACCGCCCGCGAAGCTCGCCACCGCCGGGCGCGGCCGGTCGTACGGCAGCGCCAGCTCCGCCGGAAGCCCGCCCAACTCCTCACGCCAGTAGCCGAGCTGACGGACAATCATGCTCTCCGGATCGTCCTCCTCGCCCAGCGTCTCGCGCTGCCATACGGCGTAGTCGGCGTACTGCACCGGCAGCGGCGCGAACTCCGGCTCGCGGCCACTGCTGCGTGCTTCGTACGCCTTGGCCAGGTCACCGAGGAGCGGGCCCCACGACCAGCCGTCGGTGGCGATGTGGTGGAGCACCAGGGACAGGACGTACTCGTCGCCCCCCAGGGTGAACAGGCAGGCCCGTACCGGCAGTTCAGCGGCCAGGTCGAAGACGTGACCCGCCTCGTCGGCGAGGGCGGACGCCAGGGCGTCCTCGGTGGTCTCGACGACCCGCAGGGCGGGCGTCCGGTCGAGGACCTTCTGTACGGGCTCGCCGTCGACCTCGGGGTAGACGGTCCGCAGCACCTCGTGCCGGGCGGCCACGTCGTCGAGGGCCGCCGCCAGCGCCGCCCGGTCGAGCCTGCCGGTCAGGCGGGTGGTGAGGGGGCAGTTGTAGGCCGGGCCGGTCTCGGGCATCCGGTTGAGGAACCACAGCCGTCGCTGGGCGAAGGAAACGGGGTACACGGGATTCTCCTGGGAAGTGCGCGGGGACGACGGGGTGGTTCAGCCGTTCAGGCGGCGCAGCGCGGGACGCGCCTTGGGGGCGGTGGCCAGCCGGGCGGCGGTCCTGGCCGGGGTGGGGTGCTGGAACAGGTCGCGGATCTTCAGCTCCAGACCCAGCTCCGCCCGGATGCGGCTGATCAGCCGGGTCATCAGCAGCGAGTGGCCGCCGAGGGCGAAGAAGTTGTCGTCGGCGCCGACCTCCTCGCGGTCGAGCACCTCGGCGTACAGTTCGCGTACGCGCCGCTCGACGCCGTCCGCCGCGCCGACCTGCTCGGCCGGGCCGCCCGTGGTCGCGGGCCCCTCGTCCGACGTGCGACGGGAGAGCCCTTCGAGCGCGCTCACCTTCCGCTCGGGGTGGTACGCGACCTGCTTCAGCGCCGTGAGCAGATCACCCGCCAGCCGCTCGGCGCCCGCCGGGTCGAACAGCTCGGTGGCGTAGGTCAGTTCACCGCTCATACCGAGCGGGCTGCCGTCCTGAGCGCGGCTCTCGACGACGTCGACGCCGAGGTCGAACTTCGACACGCGGGACTCGACGGGGAAGCCCTCGGCCGCGACGCCCGGCAGCACGGGCACGGCCGGAGCCTCGCTCTGCACCTGGAGCAGCACCTGGAACAGAGGGTGGCGGGCGAGGGAGCGCTCGGGGTTCAGCGCCTCCACGATCCGCTCGAAGGGCACGTCCTGGTGGGCGAAGGCCGCGAGGTCGGCCTCGCGGATCCGGAGCAGCAGCTCGGCGAAGGTGGGGTCGCCCGCGAGGTCGGTGCGCAGGACCAGGGTGTTGACGAAGAACCCGACCAGGTCGTCCAGCGCCTCGTCGCCGCGCCCCGCCACCACCGTGCCGATCGGGATGTCCGCACCCGCGCCCAGCCGCGACAGCAGCGCGCCGAGTGCCGCCTGCACGACCATGAACACGGTGCAGCCGTGCTCACGGGCCACGGCCGACAGCCGCGTGTGCAGCTCGGCGTCCACCTGCACAGGCACCGAACCGCCGGCGAAGCTCGCTATCTCCGGGCGGGTCCGGTCGTACGGCAGTGCCAGCTCCGCCGGGAGGGCGGTGAGCTCCTTGCGCCAGAAGTCGAGCTGACGGGAGATCAGGCTTCCCGGGTCGCTCTCCGCGCCCAGCGTCTCGCGCTGCCAGAGCGTGTAGTCCACGTACCGCACCGCCAGCGGCGCGAACCGCGGCGCGCGGCCGTCGCGGCGCGCCTCGTACGCGGTGGCCAGGTCGTCCAGGAGCGGGCCCCACGACCAGCCGTCGGTGGCGATGTGGTGGAGCACCAGGACCAGGACGAAGTCCTCGGCGCCGAGCTCGAAGAGATGGGCGCGCACGGGCAGTTCCTCGGCGAGGTCGAACTCGTGGCCCGCCGCCTTTCGTACGGCGTCGGACAGCGCGGCCTCGGTGATCCGCTCGGTCTCCAGCGGCACCGCCGCGTCGGCGCCGGTGAGCAGGTGGAGCCGGGGCTCGCCGTCGGACTCGGGGAAGAGGGTGCGCAGCACCTCGTGCCGGGCGGTCAGATCGCCGAGGGCCGCGGTCAGGGCCGCCGGGTCCAGGGGGCCGCGCAGCCGGTAGGCGAAGGGCACGTTGTAGCTCGCGGGGTGCTCCTCGGCCTGGTGGACGAACCACAGCCGCTGCTGGGCGAAGGAGAGCGGCGGCCGGGCGGGAAGCTCGTGGCGGCGCAGCGCCGGGCGGGCGTCCTCGGCGCGGGCGGCGAGCTCCGCCAGGGCCGCGACCGTCTGGGCCTGGAAGACGTCGCGCAGCGACAGTTCGACGCCCAGCGCCGTGCGGATGCGGCTGACCAGGCGGGTGGCGAGCAGCGAGTGGCCGCCCAGGTCGAAGAAGCCGGCGTCGGCGGGGACGGTGGCCAGGCCCAGCAGTTCCGCGAACAGGCCCGCCAGGATCTCCTCCTGGGGAGTACGCGGGGCGCGACCGGCTGCGGCCGTGAGCACGGGTGCGGGGAGCGCCTTGTAGTCGACCTTTCCGTTGGGGGTGAGCGGGAGTTCGTCCAGGACGACGAGGTGGGAGGGGACCATGAAGTCGGGCAGCAGGCCCGCGAGCCGGGTGCGCAGCTCGGCCTCGGCGGCCTCGCCGACCACATGGCCCACCAGGCGCTTGTCGCCGTCGTCGGCGGTGTGCACGGTGACCACGGCCTGGCGCACGCCCGGGCAGGCGGCGAGCACCGTCTCCACCTCGCCCGGCTCGACCCTGAAGCCCCGGATCTTCACCTGCTGGTCCGCACGGCCGAGGAACTCCAGCAGGCCGTCGGCGCTCCAGCGCGCCAGGTCACCGGTGCGGTACATCCGGGTCCCGGCGGCGCCATGCGGGTCGGCGACGAACCGCTCGGCGGTGAGCGCCGGCAGGCCCCGGTAGCCACGGGCGACTCCGGCACCGGCGAGGTAGAGCTCGCCGGGGGTGCCGGGCGGCACCGGGCGCAGCCGCTCGTCCAGAACGTAGGTGCGGGTGTTGTCGAGGGGACGGCCGATCGGCACCGGGCCGTGGACGTCGTCGGTGATCAGATGAGAGGTGACGCACAGGGTCGCCTCAGTCGGTCCGTACAGATGGCGGACGGCGATGCCGGGGCAGGCCGCGCGCACCGCCCGTACGGCTGCCGCGCCGACCGTGTCGCCGCCGGTCAGCACCTCCCGTACGGTCGCCAGGATCTCCGGGCGCTCCTCCGCGACCACGCGGAAGAGTCCGGCGGTGAGGTGGACGGCGGTGATCCGCTCTTCGTGGATGAGCGTGCCCAGTGCGGCGACGGTGAGTTCGCGTTCGGGGGCGACGACCACCTCCCAGCCCGACAGGAGAGCCACCCACAGTTCGTAGTCGGCGATGTCGAAGGCGTGCGGCGCGTGGAACAGGACGCGGTGGCCGTCGGTGGTGTGCCAGCCCTGGTCGTCGACGAGGTCGAGCAGGTTCCGGTGGGTGACCGCGACGCCCTTGGGCTCGCCGGTGGAGCCCGAGGTGTGCATGAGGTAGGCGAGCTGCCCCGGCAGGACCCGGGGGGCGGTGTGCGGGCCGGCCGGTTCGTCGGCGGCGGTGACGAGGACGGTACGGGCGTGGCCCGCCTCGAACTTCTCGAACTCCTCGTCCACGAGCAGCACCGGGCAGCCGGTGTCATCGAGGATGCGCCGCATGCGCGCGGCGGGGTAGCTGGTGTGCAGCGGCACATACGCGCCGCCCGCCTTCAGGACGGCCAGCATCGCCACGACGACTTCAGGGGAGCGGCGCATCAGGATGCCGACGGGGGTCTCGGCGTCGACGCCGAGCGCGGTGAGGCGGTGGGCGAGCGCGTCGGCGCGGGCGTCGAGCTCGCGGTAGGTGAGGTGAGTGGCACCGTACTTCAGGGCGGTGCCGTGCGGGGTGCGGGCCGCCTGAGCCTGGAACGCCTGGTGCACGGTGTCGGAGGTGTCCTGCGGACGGGGTGCGGTGGGCAGCCAGTCGCCGAGCAGACGGGCGCGCTCGGCCGGCAGCACGGTCTCCAGCTGGGAGATCCGGCCCCGGGGTGCGCGGGCCACGGATTCAAGGATCGTGCTCAGCCGTTCGCCGAGGGTCTCGACGGTGCGGGCGTCGAACAGTTCGGTGCGGTACTTCACCACGGTGCGCAGTCCGGCGGGCTGCTCGGTGACCTGGAACGCGAGGTCGAACTCGGCCTCAGCGACGTCGACTTCGGTGGTCTCCGTCTCCAGACCGGCCAGCTCCAGGGCGGCGGCCGTGCCGGCCCGCCGCATGGTCAGCGCGACCTGGAAGAGCGGGTGGCGGGCGAGCGAGCGGCGCGGGTTGACCGCCTCCACGACCTGTTCGAAGGGGACGTCCTGGTGGGCGAAGGCGGCGAGGTCCGCCTCGCGGACGCGGCCGAGGAGCTCGGCGAAGGTGGGATCACCCGACACGTCCGTACGCAGCACGAGAGTGTTGACGAAGAACCCGACCAGATCGTCCAGTGCCTCGTCCGAACGCCCCGCCACCACCGTGCCCAGCGGAATGTCCGTCCCCGCCCCCAGTCGGGACAGCAGCACGGCCAGCGCGGCCTGCACCACCATGAACACCGTGCAGCCGTGGGCGCGGGCCAGGGCGTCGAGCTCGCGGGTGAGGGCGGGGTCCAGGTCGAAGGCGTGGGCGGCACCGGCCGGGCTCGCCACGGCGGGCCGGGGGCGGTCGGTGGGCAGTGCCAGCTCCTCGGGGAGCTGGGCCAACGCCTCGCGCCAGTGGGCGAGTTGGTCCTCGCCCTGGTCCCGCAGCAGTTCCTGGTGCCAGAGGGTGTAGTCGGCGTACTGGACCGGCAGCGGCGCCCAGTCGGGCCGCTCGCCCCCGGTGCGGGCCCGGTAGGCGCGGGCGAGGTCGCCCAGGAGCGGGCCCCAGGACTCGCCGTCGGTGGCGATGTGGTGGAGCGCGAGGACCAGGGTGCTGCGGTCGGGTCCGGCGGTGAGCAGGGCGGCCCGTATCGGTGCCTCGGCGGCGAGGTCGAAGGGGCGGGCGGCGATCTCGGCGAGGTCGGCCCGGTCCGCGTCGAGGATCTCCAACTCGGGCGCCGCGTCCTGGAGGATCAGCTGGCGCGGCTCGCCGTCGCTCTCCGGGTAGGCCGTGCGCAGGGTCTCGTGGCGCTCGGCCAGGTCGGCGAGCGCGGCACGGAGCGCGTCGGTGTCGAGCGGGCCGGTGAGGCGGGCGGCGATCACGCTGTGGTAGGCGGGGTTCGGCCCGTCCAGGCGGTTCAGGAACCACAGGCGCCGCTGGGCGGCGGAGAGCGGCAGCGTGGCGGGGCGCTCGGCGGGACGCAGCGCGGGACGGGCGCGTCCGGCGCCGTCGAGGCGGGCGGCCAGCGCCGCGACCGTGGGCGCGCCGAAGATCTCGCGGATGCCCAGCTCCACGCCGAGCGCGCCGCGGATCTGCGCGACCAGGCGCATGGCGAGCAGGGAGTGGCCGCCCAGTTCGAAGAAGTCGTCGTCGACGCCGACTTCGGGCAGGCCGAGGACGGCGGCGAACAGGCCCGCCAGGATCTCCTCGTGGGCCGTGCGCCGGGCGCGGCCGCCCGCGCGGTGGCCGGGGGCGGGCAGGGCGCGCCGGTCGAGCTTGCCGTTGGGCGTCACCGGCAGGGCGTCGATGAGGACGACCGCCGGGACCATGTGCGCGGGCAGGGTCTCGGCGAGGGCGGCGCGCAGGGCGGCCGGGGTGGGCTCGGCGCCGGGAGCGGGCACGGCGTAGGCGACAAGGCGCGGGTCGCCGGGCCGGTCCTCGCGGACCACGACGGCCGCCTGGGCGATGCCGGGGCACGCGGCCACGGCGCTCTGCACCTCGCCGAGTTCGATACGGAAGCCGCGGATCTTGACCTGGTCGTCGGTGCGGCCGAGGTATTCGAGGACGCCGTCGGCCGTCCAGCGGACCAGGTCGCCGGTGCGGTACATGCGCTCGCCCGGTGCGAAGGGACAGGCCACGAACCGTTCGGCGGTCAGGGCGGGGCGGCCGAGGTAGCCGCGCGCGAGCTGCACACCGGCGAGGTAGAGCTCGCCGGCCACGCCGGGCGCGGTGGGCTCCAGACGGTTGTCGAGGACATACGTACGGGTGTTGGCGGCGGGACGGCCGATGGGCACGGTCGCGGCGCCAGGACGGCAGGCCCACAGGGTGACGTCGACGGCGGCCTCGGTGGGCCCGTACAGGTTGTGCAGTTCGGCCGTGGGCAGGGTGCGGAAGAACGCGTCCTGGGTGGACGGGGAGAGCGCCTCGCCACTGCTGATGACGCGGCGCAGCGAGTGGGCCTTCGCCGCGTCCGGCTCGCGCAGGAACACGTCCAGCATCGACGGCACGAAGTGGGCGGTGGTGACCGACTCGCGCGCGATGAGCTCGGCGAGGTAGGACGGGTCCTGGTGTCCCTCCGGCTTGGCGACCACCAGGGTGGCGCCGTTCAGGAGCGGCCAGAAGAACTCCCAGACGGATACGTCGAATCCGCACGGGGTCTTCTGCAGCACCCGGTCGTCGGAGGTCAGGCCGTATTCACGCTGCATCCAGGCAAGGCGGTTGACGATGGCGCGGTGGGAGATCAGCGCGCCCTTGGGGCGGCCGGTGGAGCCGGAGGTGAAGATCGCGTACGCGGGGTGGTCGGGGTCGAGGGCGGGTCGGGGAGCGTCGGGCGCAGCCGGAAGCGGGGCGTCCAGGCGCAGGGTAGGCACGCCGGGCGCCTGCCAGCCGGTGCCGATCAGCAGCGCGGGGCGGGCGTCGGCGAGGATGCCGTGGTTGCGGGCCTCCGGCTGGCCCAGGTCGACGGGTAGATAGGCGGCGCCCGCCTTGAGGACGCCGTAGAGCGCGACGACGAGGTCGAGCGAGCGGGGCAGCGCGACCGCGACCAGGCTCTCGGGGCCGATGCCCCGGGCGGCCAGGACGGACGCCAACTGACCGGCCCGCTCGTCGAGTTCGCGGTAGCTCAAGCTCTCGCCCTCGAAGACCACGGCGGTGGCGTGCGGGGTGCGGGCCGCCTGGGCCTCGAAGAGCTCGGGCAGGGTGGTGGCGGGCAGGTCGGCGGCGGTGTCGTTCCACTGCGTCAGGACGCGGTGGCGCTCGTCGTCGGTGAGGGTGGCGAGGTCCGCCAGGGGCGCTGCGGGGTCGGCGGTCCAGCGGTCGAGGAGCCGCACCAGGCGGGAGCCGAGGTCGGCGGCGCGGTCGCGGTCGAGGAGTTCGGGGTGGTGGCTGAGCCGCAGGCCCAGCGCGGCGCCCGGCTCCACCACCAGGGTGAGCGGGAAGTGGGTGGTGTCGCGGAAGGAGATCCGGGTGTCCAGGTCGAGGCCGGGCACATCCAGCCGGTAGTCGCCGAGGGGGAAGTTCTCGAAGACCAGGTTGGTGTCGAAGAGCGCGGCCGGGGAGCCCGCCAGGCGCTGGATCTCGGTGAGTGCGAGGTGGTCGTGGTCGAGCAGCTCGGTGCGCTGGTGCTGGAGGCGGCCGCACAGGTCGGCGAGGGAGGCGGTGGCCTCGACGCGGGCCCGGACCGGCACGGTGTTGATGAGCATGCCGATCATGTCGTCGGCGCCGGGCAGTTCGGCGGGGCGGCCGCTGACGGTGCAGCCGAAGACGATGTCGTCCTGGCCGGTGGTGCGGGCGAGCAGGAGCGCCCAGGCGCCCTGGACGACGGAGGTGAGCAGCAGGCCGTGCTCGCGGGCCCGCGCGGTCAGGGCCGCCGTCTGCTCCTCGGTCAGCCGGAAGGTGACGTCCTCGGGGGTGGCGCCGGGCGAGATCGCGCCGCCCGGGGCGAGCCGGGTGGGCTGGCCCAGGCCGTCAAGCGCGGTGCGCCAGGCCGTCTCGGCGGCCGCCCGGTCGCGTGAGGCGAGGTGGCTCAGATAGTCGCGGTAGGGCTGGACCGGGGGCAGCTCCCCGGTCCCGTACAGCGTGAACAGCTCCTTGAACAGCAGGGCGAACGACCAGCCGTCGAGCAGGATGTGATGGGCCGTCACCAGCAGCCGGTGGCGCTCGGGGCCCAGCCGCAGCAGGTTGAAGCGCAGCAGCGGGGGCTTGCGGCTGTCGACGCCCGTCTCCCAGTCCTGCTCGGTCAGTTCGGCGGCGCGCGCCTGCGCCGCCCCCTCGCCGAGGTGGCCGAGGTCGCTCTCCTGCCAGGCCAGCGGCATGTCGCGGCGGACCACCTGGACCGGGTCGCCGTTCTTGCGGTGGGTGAGGGAGACCCGCAGGTTGGCGTGGCGTCGGAGCAGGCTGTCCGCCGCCTCGCGCAGCCGGGCCGCGTCGAGCGCGCCCCGCAGGTCGACCGAGAACTGGGCGATGTAGAGGTGCCGGGAGTCCTGGTCGTACCCCGAGTGGAAGAGCATGCCCTCCTGGAGCGGGGACAGGGGCAGGATGTCCTCGACCGCCGACTGGCTGGTGTTCATCACTGGTTCACTTCCGGTAGTTCGTCAGAGGGCTTCGAGGGAGGCCGCGAGGTCGTCCAGTTCGTCCTGGTCGATCGCGGCGAGGGTGAGGTCGGCGGCCACGGTGCCGCCCGCGTCGGGCCGTTCGGCGTGGGCGACGAGCGCGGCGAGCATCCGGAACCAGGTCTCGGCGAGCGCGCGCACCTCCGGCTCGTCGAGCACCCCGGGTGCCCAGGCCCAGTCGGCGTGCAGGACCGGCCCGTCCGGCGTCTCCAGGACGATGGCGTTGACCTCGACGGCGTGCGCCATGGGCATGCCGGGGCCGGGGGCGTCCAGGCGGGCGCCGTACTCGGGCAGCATCTGCCAGTCCGCGTCGCTGGTCCCCGGGAAGCGGCCCAGGTAGTTGAAGCCGAGCCGCGGGCGCTCGGCGACGGCCAACGGCCCGCCGTCCGGGTGCAGATGGCGCAGCAATCCGTAGCCCAGGCCCTTGCCGGGGATCCGGCGCAGTTGCTCCTTCACCCGCCGCAGCGCGAGGCCCGCGGTGGGACCACCGGTCTCGGCGTCGGGGGCGGCGAGCCCGGCGAGGTCGAAGCGGGTGGGGAACAGAGTGGTGAACCAGCCGACGGTACGGGAGAGATCGGCCTCTTCGGTGATCTCCTCGCGGCCGTGGCCCTCCAGGTTCACCAGGACGTCGCCCGGCTGCTCCAGCCAGTGGGCGAGGGCCAGCGCCAGGCCGGTCAGCAGGGTCTCGTTGGCGTCGGCGCCCAGCCGCTCGGCCGTCCCGGTCAGCAGAGGCCGGGTGGTGGCGGCCGCCAGGGTCAAGGTGAGATGTCCGGCGACGTCCTCGTGGTCGCGGGCGGGGTCGAGCTCCCGGCGGCCGATCACCGCCGTACCGGGGCGCACCACCTCGTTCCAGTACGGGAGTTCGCCCAGGCGCCGGTCCGCCTCGGCGGCCTGCAGCTGGGACCAGCGGCGGAAGGAGGTGGGGACGGGGTCGAGGACAGGTGCCCGCCCGTCAGTGACGGCCTGCCACGCCCGGGCCAGGTCGTCCGTCATGACCCGCCAGGAGATGCCGTCGACCACCATGTGGTTGATGACCAGGGCGAGTCGGCCGGGTGCGGTGGGCCCGGCGTCGAACCAGACCGCCTGCACCACGTTGGCGTCCGCGACCCGGAGCCGGTCGCGGGCGGCGTGCACCTCCCGCTCGACGTCCCCGGCCGTTTCCGCGACCGCCCGGGTCAGGCAGTCCTCGGCCCGTACCGCGCCGGCCGGAAGCGTGTGCGGCCCGTCGTCGCTCACGCGCAGCCGCAGCATGTCGTGGCGGTCCAGGAGCGCCTGGAGCACGGTGTGGGCGCCGTCGAGGGTGAGCCCGGCCGGGGTGCGCACCACCATGAACTGGTAGTAGCGGTCGGCTGGTCCGCCGCGCTCACGCAGCCAGTGCATGATCGGCGTGGGCACGACGGCGCCGACGCCGTCCTCCTCGCGGGGGCGGGCGGGCCGGGTCACGGGGCGGGCGGTCGCGGCCAGTCGTGCCACGTCCGGCTGGGCGAGCACGTCGCGGACGCTCACGGCCCAGCCCGCGCGGCGCACGGCGCCGACCACCTGGACGGCGATGATGCTGTCCCCGCCCAGCCGGACGAAGCTGTCCTCGGGGCCGATGCCGGGCCTGGCGAACAGGTCGGCCAGCACGTCGCACAGGACCTGCTCCTGCGGTGTCACTCGATTGTCCCTTTCCTCAGGTGGTGGTGTCTTGGGGTCTCAGACGGTCAGGCCGGCGCCGAACAGCGTGCGCAGCCGGGCCCGGTCGACCTTTCCGTTGGCGGTCACCGGCAGTTCCTGAAGTGCCTGGAAGTGCTTGGGGACCATGTACGCGGGCAGATGGGCCGCGCAGGCCGCGGCGAGCGCCTCGGCGTCGGTTTCGCCGGTCCCGGTCAGGGTGTAGGCGGCGGCCAGCCGGGTGGAGCCCGCGACCGTCACCGCCACCACCACGGCCCGGCGCACGCCCGCCACGGCGTCGAGGACGGCTTCGACCTCGCCGGGCTCGACCCGGTAGCCGCTCACCTTCAGCTGGTCGTCGGCGCGGGCCACGAAGTGGAGGTCGGTGCCGTCGAAGCGGACCAGGTCGCCGGTGGCGTAGCAGCGGCGCTCGGTGCCGTCCTGGTGCGCCAGGGTGCGGAACTTGGCGTCGGTGAGCTCCTGGTCGCCCAGGTATCCCAGACCCACCGACCCCCCGGCGACGAACAGTTCGCCTTCCTCGCCGGGGGCGAACGGCCGCAGCACGCCGTCGGCGTGGGTGAGCAGCTCCGCTGCGGCGACGGCCCGGCCGATCGGCGGGCGGTCGGGCCAGTGGGCCGCGTCCTGGGGCGCCATCCGGTACTCGGTGACGACGTGGGTCTCGCTGGGCCCGTACTCGTTGACCAGCGTGACGCCGCCGGCCGCGCAGAACTCGCGTACTTCGGCGTTGACCACCAGCCGCTCGCCGGCCACCGCGATCTCCCGCAGGTCCGGCATCGGGCGGTCCTCGAAGACCGCGGCCATCGCCAGCGCGTGCAACCCCACCACCGGCAGGAACAGCCGGGCCACCCGGTGTTCGCGGACCATTTCCATCAGCGTGAAGGGGTCCTGGCGCTGCTCGTCGTCCACGACCACCAGGCGGGCCCCGGCGAGCCAGGTCGCGACCAGCTCCTCGTATCCGACGTCGAAGCCGATGGAGGCCGCCTGCAAGGTGTGCGGCGCGCGGTCGTGGGACCAGCGGGCGCGGTGCCACTCGCCGAGCGCGGCCAGGATGCCGGGCGGCACGGCCACCGACTTGGGCTCCCCCGTCGAGCCGGAGGTGGGGATGACATAGCCGACCGGTCCGTCCAGCGGCTCCTCCAGCGCGGTGCCGCGCACCTCGTCGATGGTGCACTCGGCCGGGCCGAGACCGGTCGGCGCGGTGTTGTCGGCGCGTACCACCAGGTCGCTGAAGCGGGCGATCTTCGCGGCGCGGGGGGCCGGCATGGCGGGGTCGACGCTGACCACGCCCGCCCCGGCCCGCCAGGCGCCGAGCACCGCGGCACAGCGCGCCCACGAGCGGTGCGCGTGGACGGCGACCACCGTGCCCGGCCCGAGGCCGCGGGCGGCGAGTCCGCCCGCGATCTCGGCCGAGAGCCGGTCGAGTTCGGCGTAGGTGTGGTGGACACCCTGGTCGACGACGGCGACCGAGGCGTGGTGGCGCCGTACGGCGCCGACCAGGAGGTGGCTCAGGCTCGCGTCGGTGGGCATGGGGGTCCCTTCGTGTCGGTCCCGGTACGGGCGGTCAGGCATCCGGGGCTCCCTGGGTGTGCTCGGCGATCAGAGCGGCCAGCCGGTCGAGCCCCGTCTCGATCTGATCAGTGGTCAGATAGCTGCACGAGAGGCGGAGTTGGCGGGCCGAGCGGGCGTCGTCGCCGAAGTGGCGCATCGGGGTGAAGAGCACGCCGTGCCGTACGGCCGCGTCTTCCAGGAGCGCGTCGGTGACGGGGAACGGCACGGTCACCACCACGAAGAACCCGCCCGCCGGGGTGTTCCAGGAGACGCCGGGCACCTCCGAGAGGCGGCGGTCGAGGCCCTTCAGGAGGCAGTCGAGGTTGCGGCGGTAGACGGCGATCGGCCGCTCGTTGGCGCGCAGCAGGCTGCCGCCGTGTTCCAGGAGCATGCCGCCGACCAGGGCCTGGCTCACCGGTGAGGTGTTGACGGTGACCATGCTCTTGGCCCGGGAGAGTTCGTCGGCGAGCAGGCCGCCGTCCGTCCCCGCGATCTTCTGGTCCGCCACGGCGAAGCCCACCCGGGCGCCGGGGAAGCAGGTTTTCGCCAGCGAGCCGAGGTAGACCACCCGCTGCTCGGTGTCGAGTGACTTGAGCGTCGGCGGCCGCTCGCCTTCGGCGGCCCGGAAGTAGCCGTAGGGGTTGTCCTCCAGGAGCAGGATGTCCTCCTCGGCGGCGATCTCCAGCAATCGGTGGCGGGTCGCCAGGTCCAGCGAGTGGCCGCTGGGGTTGGAGAAGTCGGGCACCAGGTACAGGGCCCGGGGCCGCTCCCCCGCGGCGCGCACGGCCCGGATCCTCTCGATCAGGTCCTCGGGCCGTACGCCGTGGGGGCTTTCGGGGACGGGCCGCACCGGGAGGTCGAGCAGCCGGGCCGCGCCGGTCAGCCCGACATACGTGGGTGTCACCGCGAGCACCACGTCGCGCTCGGCGGCCTTCAGGGCGCGCAGCACGAGCCACAGCGCCTCCTGGGCCCCGACGGTGACCACGACGGCTTCCGGGTCGACGGTGATGCCCTCGTCCACTTCGAGCTGACGGGCGATCAGCTCGTGGACGACGCCCTTGGTCCGCCCGTACTGGAACAGTTCGCGGCGCACCCGCACCTCGTCGTAGCCCTTGTGCTCGGCGAGATGGCGGGCGTAGGTGTCCAGATAGCGGTGGAGGTCGGCGAGGTCGAAGGTCTCCTCGGTGGGCCGGCCCGGTGCGAAGGAGATCGCGTCGGGGTAGCGGCCCGCCACCTCGTTGAGGAAGGTCATCGACAGCAGCGCGGGGTCGGCGAGCGAGGCGTGCAGATCCGCGCGGTCGAGGAGTACGGGTGAGGTCATCGGGCCGCTCCCCGCACGTCAAGGTGCCGGGCGTCGGTGGGTCCGGCGCAGCCCGAGAGCGCCAGCGCGGACCGCAGTTCGCTCTCCACCAGACGCAGCACCTCGCGTACGCCCTGCTCGCCGTCGACGGCGAGGCCCCACAGGACCGGTCGGCCGAGCAGCACCCCGTCCGCGCCCAGTGCCAGCGCCTTGAGGATGTCGGTGCCGCTGCGGATGCCGCTGTCGAGCAGCACCCGGCAGTCGTCGGGGACGGCTTCGCGGACGGCGGGCAGCAGCTCGATCGCGGCTGCCGCGCCGTCCAGTTGGCGGCCGCCGTGGTTGGAGACCACCACGGCGTCGGCGCCGAGGGCGGCGGCGCGGGCGGCGTCGCGCGGGTCCAGGACGCCCTTGACGATCAACGGCAGCCGGGTCTCCGCCCGCAGCCGGGCCAGGTCGTCCCAGTCGAGGTCGTCCGCGAACGCCTCGGCGGTGTGCTCGGCGACGGCGGAGCTGCCGGCGTGTCCCTGGTGGGTCCGGCCGGTCGCGGCCGGGTCGAGGTGGGCGGGCGCCACCTCGGGCGGCAGGGCGAAGCCATGGCGCAGGTCCCGCAGCCGGCGCCCCATCACGGGCACGTCCACGGTCACCATCAGCGCCGAGCAGCCGGCCCGTTCGGCCCGCCGGACCAGTTCGGTGGTGGCCGCGCGGTCCCGCAGGCAGTAGAGCTGGAACCAGGTGTCGGCGCCGAGAGCGGTGATCTCCTCGACGGGCACGCTGCTGAGTGTGCTGAGCACGAACGGCACCCCGGCCGCCTTGGCCGCGCGGGCCGTGGCCGCCTCGCCGTCGGGGTGCAGCAGCCGCTGGTACGCCATGGGAGCGACGGCGAGGGGCAGCGCCGCCGCTGTGCCGAGCAGGTCGGTCCCGGTGGTGCGGCCCGCGCCGCCGGTCAGCATCCGGGGCACCAGGGTGACGCGGTCGAGCGCGGCGCGGTTGGCGGCCAGTGTCAGCTCCTCGCCGCTGCCGCCCGCGAGGAAGTCCCAGATGTGCGCGGGCAGGCTCCGTTCGGCGAGGGCGGCGAAGTCCTCGGTGCGCACCGGTGCGTCGACGGTCACCGCAGTACGTCCTTGGTGCTCAGGCGCTCGGCCTCCACCGCCTCGTACAGGGCCTTGATGTTGCCGTTGCCGAAGGTGCGGGCGCCGAACCGCTCGATCACCTCGTGGAAGAGGGTGCGCCTGGGGTGGGTGGAGCGGGTGAAGATCTGGAAGAGCTGGCCGTCGTGGTCCTCGTCGACCAGGATGTGCAGACCGTGCAGTTCCCCGGTGCTGTGCCGGGTCAGCTCCAGGCGGTCGGCGAGCATGGCGTAGTAGGTGTCGGGCACGGAGAGGAACTCCACGCCGCGCTCGCGCAGGGTGCCCACCGCGCGGATCACATCACTGGCGGCGAACGCCAGGTGCTGGACGCCGGAGCCGCCGTGCTCCGCGAGGAAGCGGTCGATCTGCCCGGGCTGGGCGCTGGTGTCGGGCTGGATGAGGGTGAGGGTGACCTCGCCGGTGGCGCTCTGCACCACCTTGGAGTCCATCGCCTGCGCGCCGACCTTGATCAGCTCGCTGAAGATCATCTCGAAGCCGAGCACCTGGGTGTAGAAGTCGACCGTGTGCTCCAGCTCCCCGGCGCGCAGACAGACCGCGAAGTGGTCGAGCTCCTCAAGGAGTTCATCGGCGGGCGCCACGGCGGCGTCCGCCAGGGCGGTGAAGCCCGGCGGCAGCCCGGGGCCGGGCTCGACGAGGGTGTGGACCACGTCACCGAAGCCCGCGATGACCGCGCTGGTGCGGCCGTCCTCATGGCGTCTGGGCACGGCGAGCGGCACCGCTCCCCGCGAGACCGCCTCGGCGAAGACGGCCGGGACGTCGGCGACGGTGAGCGCGATGTCGGCGACTCCGTCGCCGTGGGCCAGGACGTACTCGGCGCCCCGGTGGTACGGCGAGCGGGCCTGGGTCAGTACGAGGGTGATACGGCCTTGGCGCAGCGCCAGGGACTCGGCTTCTTCGGAGGCCGCGCGGGCCACCGGGCGAAAGCCGTAGGCCTCGGTCAGTTCGGCGGCAGCCGTCGTCAGGTCGGCGACGTAGTGCTCGACATGGCTGATGCCGAACGCGGGTGCGTAGGTCATGGTGGTGCCGTTCATCAGTGGGTGGCGGTGGCGGAAGCGCCGAGCGCGGCGATCCGGGTGGGCAGGGCGTCCCAGACGGCGGGGGTGTAGAAGTGCCCGCCGGGCAGGACGTCATGGCGGAATCCGCCGGTGGTCAGGCCCGCCCAGCGCGGGCCGAGGTCGTCCCCGATCACCGGGTCGTCCGCCCCCGAGAGGACCTGCAACGGCACGTCGACACGGGTCCCGGGGGCGAAGGTGAAGGTGTCGCGGGCCGCGATGTCGGCACGCATCAACTCCACGGCCATCTCGGTGAGTTCGGGCTCGTCCAGGACATGCGCGGGCAGCAGGCCGTGGGTGCGCATCCAGTCGAGGAGTTCACCGTCGTGCTGGCCCTGGGCGGGGAACCGGTCCCGCTCGGTGAGCCCCTGGTCGGGCGCGTTGCAGGCGGAGACCACCAGCGACTGCGGCACCGGGACGCCGGCCGCCGCGAGGCGGGCGGCGACCTCGAAGGCCATCCAGCCGCCCATGCTGTGCCCGAACAGGACGTACGGGCCATCGGCCGCCACGGAGGCGACGGCGTGCGCGGCGTCCGCCGCGAGCTCGTCCCAGCTCTGCGCGTACTCCTCCAGGAAGCGGCCCTCGCGCCCCGGGTAGCAGACGGCCACCAGGTCGGTGTCGTCGGGCAGCGCCGGGATCCAGGGGTGGAAGGAGGCCGTGCCGCCGCCGCAGAAGCCCAGGCAGACCAGGGTGCGGCCGGGGTTGGGGCGTTGGGTGAGGCGGACCACGGTGGTGTCGGGGCTCATGCGGCACCGCCCGCCCGGACCGACTCCGCGTGCCGGGCCAGATCGCTCAGCCGGGGGAAGCGGTAGACGTCCTTGGTCGGCAGGACGATCCCGGTGGCACGCTTAAGACGGGAGACCACCCGCAGCGCCACCAGCGAATGGCCGCCGAGCGCGAAGAAGTTCTCGTCCGCGTGGACGCTGTCGCGGCCCAGCACCTCGGCCCACACCTCGGCGATGAGCTGCTCCAGCTCGCCCTCGGGTGCCCGCCCCGCAGCGGTGGCGACCGCTGTGACGTCGGGCAGTGCGGCGGTGTCGACCTTGCCGCCGGGGGTCAGCGGCAGCGCCTGGAGCCGGACGAACGCCGACGGCACCACATGGCCGGGCAGCGTGGCCGCGCAGTGCGTACGCAGCTCGTCGTCGCTCACCTCGGCGTCCGGCGCGATGACGCAGTACGCCGCCAGCAGGGTGTCCCCGTCCGGGCCGGTGCGCAGCGCGGCGACGGCAGTGGTGACCTCCGGGTGCTCGCGCAGCCGGTCCTCCACCTCGCCCGGCTCCACCCGGAAGCCGCGGACCTTGATCTGCCGGTCGGTACGGCCGAGGAACCCCAGTGTGCCGTCCGGGCGGTGGCGCACCTTGTCGCCGGTGCGGTACATCCGGCTGCCGTCGGCCGCGAAGGGGTCCGCGACGAACCGCTCGGCGGTCAGCCCCGGCCGTCCGGCATAGCCGACGGCCACCGCCGGGCCCGCCAGATACAGCTCACCGGTGCCGACCGGCGTAAGCGCCTCGTCGAGCACATAGGCGCGCACATGGGCCAGCGGCTCGCCGAGGTGCGGCGCGGGGCCGGCGACCGGGGTCGCGGTGGCGTCGACGGTGCACTCGGTGGGCCCGTACAGGTTCCAGGCGTCCTCGCCTTCGGCGAGCGACTGCCACATCCGCTGCGGTATGGGCTCGCCGCCGAGGAGCAGCCGCAGCCCGCGCCCGCGCAGCCGGGGGGCTACGAGCTCCCAGTGCGAGGGGGTGAAGTCCACTTCTGTGACGGCGTGTTCGTCGAGCAGCGCCACCAGACGGGCCGGGTCGGTGCGGTCGTCGTCGGAGAGGAGCACCAGGGTGTCGCCGCGGCACACGCGGATCCACTGCTGCACCGAGGCGTCGAAGGACAGACTGGCGTTCCAGCCGACCACGCGGTGCCCGGCCGGGTAGACGCCGCGCTCCTCAAGAGCCTCAGCCAGCGCGCTCACGGCGCCCCGGGTGACCTCGACGCCCTTGGGGCGGCCGGTGGATCCCGAGGTGTGGATGACGTACGCCGGGTCGAGCGCGCCCGGGACCACATCGTCGAACCCGTCCGCGCCGAGCTCGTCCGGCCCCAGCACCGGCAGGCCGTCGGCCCACGCCACGGCGTCGGTGTCCGAGACCACCGCGCGCAGCCGCGTGTCGGCAGCGACGAAGGCGAGCCGGTCGTCGGGGTAGGCCGGGTCGAGCGGCACATACGCGGCGCCCGCCCGCCACACGGCCAGCGGTGCCACCGCCCAGTGCACTCCCCGGCGCGCGCTGATACCCACCCGGTCGCCTCGGCCGACGCCCAGTGCGCGCAGCCGTCCGGCCAGTCGGGCCGTACGCTCGCTCAGCTCGGCGAAGGTGAGGGAGGCGTCCGGGGCGTGGATCGCGATCCGGTCCGGGACCTCGGCCGCGGTGGCCAGGAAGCGCGCCACCAAGTCCTGCGGCTCAGCCATGGGACACCGCCGGGGCGGGGCTGATGGTCGGGGCGCAGTCGCTCACCGCGACCGGGTCGCCCATGGCGACCAGGATGCGGCGATCGCCGCGGTAGGGGTCGCGGGCGTGCGCGGCCAGGACGTTGTCGACGAGCATGAGGTCGCCCGGCTGCCAGGTGCGGCGCACCGTGGCCTGCTCGTACGCGGCGTTGACGGCCGCCAGGTCCTCGGCGGTGAGGGGGATGCCGTCGCCGATGGCGGTGGAGAACGGCAGGCCGTCCGGGCCGAGTTCCTCAAGCAGGACCTCGCGGATGTCCTCGTCCAGCGAGAACTGGCTCCAGAACGCGAGGTGGTTGAACCACACCTCGTCGCCGGTGTGCGGGTGGCGGATGATGCCGGGCCGCAGCTGCTCGGTGCGCAGATGGCCGTCCTCGCGCCACTGGCAGGAGATCAGGTTCTCGGCGCAGTACCGCTCGACGTCCTCGGCACGGTCGGCGGCGAACGCGGCCTGCCAGGCGACCGACAGGGTCTCCGAGTAGTTCCGCGTCAGCACCCAGCCGTGCGCGCGCATCCGCTCGACCAGCTCGGGCGGGAGCTGGCGCAGCACCTCGCGGCAGTCGGCGACCGGGGTGGCTCCGCCTTCCTCGGGCGCTGTCAGGCAGCCGAAGAGCAGCAGCCCGGGGAAGGTCAGGGTGTAGCTGTTCTCGTTGTGCGGCCGGATCGCCTGGGCGGCCGGCAGGTCGGTGGAGGAGAAGACCCCGCCGCCGTAGTCGCTGCGCGGGGTGGCCTTCTCGCGGTACGGGGTCGCGGTCGGGATCAGCTCGTCGCGCACCAGCGCGAAGTCCTCCACGCTGTTCACCGGAAGGCCGCGCAGGTAGATGGCGCCGAACCGGTGGAGTGCGGCGCGCAGTTCCTCCCGGTGGGCGGTGAGCCAGTCGCGGGCGGCCGCCGCGTCGGCGAGCTCGGGCGCGTCGAGGGTGGCGGGGGTGCCCGGCTCGGTGTGCCAGTGCAGTGCGGTGGTCATCGCGTACCGCCCGAGGCGTGGCGCAGCTCCAGGGTGCAGCACTTGACGCTGCCGCCGCCCTTGAACAGCTCCGACAGGTCCACGCCGATCGGGGTGAAGCCGCGGTCGGCGAGCCGGTCCGCGAGGTTGCCCGCGGTCTCCGACAGCAGCACGTTGCGCCCGTCCGAGACGGCGTTGAGCCCGAACACCTCGGCGTCGGCCTCCTCGGCGAGCAGCGCGTCCGGGTACAGCTCGCGCAGCACCTCGCGGCTCTCGGGGGAGAACGCGCCCGGGTAGTACATGACTTCGTCGTCGTCGAGTACGGCGAGCGCGGTGTCGAGGTGGTAGAAGCGCGGGTCGACCAGGGTGAGGCTGACCACGGGTGCGCCGAGCACCTGCTCGGCCTCGGCGTGCGCGGCCAGGTCGGTGCGGAAGCCCGTTCCGGCGAGGACGCGGTCGCCGGCGACCAGGTAGTCGCCCTCGCCCTCGTTGGTGTGGCGGGCGGCGTGCACGACCTGGTAGCCGTGCTGCTCGAACCACGCCTGGTAGGCGGGGGCTTCGTCGGTGCGCTCGGCGTGGCGGAAGTTGGCGACGAGGACGCGGTCGTCCAGGACGGTGGCGCCGTTGGCCGAGTACACCATGTCGGGCAGGCCCGGCACCGGGTCGATCAGCTCGACGGTGTGGCCGAGCTCCTGGTAGAGCGCGTACAGCCGCTCCCACTGGAGTACCGCGAGCGCGGTGTCGGTCGGCTTGGCCGGGTCCATCCAGGGGTTGATCTGGTAGCTGACGGTGAAGTGGCTGGGGCGGCACATCAGGTAGTGCCGGGCCCGGGCGGTGCGCTGGGTCGTCATGGCTCAGATCTCCTTCGTCGCGGCGATCAGGCTTGCCGGGCGCAGATCGGTCCAGGTCGTCTCGATGTGGTCCAGGCACTCCTGGCGGGCGGCCGGGCCGTGGGTGGTGTGCCAGCCGGCGGGGATCGTGAGCGAGGCGGGCCACAGCGAGTGCTGGTTCTCCTCGTTCACCAGGACGAGGTAGACGGCCTCTTCGTCCTCGAAGGGGTTGGTCACGGGTGCTCCTCTTGTGTCATCGAAAGAAGGTCGGCGGAGAGAGGGGTGGGTCGAAGGGGTGGGGCGGCGGCGATGCGCCAGCCGCCGAGCAGGGGGTATGTCGCCATCGCACGGCGGCAGATGGCGAGCGCCGTGGACCGGGCGGTGCGTTCCCCGGTCGCCACGGTGAACATCCCGAGGTGGAGGCGGCCCGGACGGCCGGCCTGGACGCTGATGTGTTCCAGGCGTTCGCCGCGGGCCGCCGCCGTCCAGAGCAGGTCGACGATGCGGGCGCCGTCCGCGTTGCGGACCGCCGCGGCATCGACCGCGTCGAGGGTGATGACGGTCAGCTCCACGCCGGAGTACGTCAGTTCCGGGCCGGGCCGTCATCGGCCCCTGCGGAGGTCGTACGGACGGCGCGCAGGGAGGAAGAAGTCATGGAGGTGCCCTCGTCAGGAATGGGAGGAAGAAGATCCGGGAACCGCCCGGCGCTGCGCCGCGGCGATGCCTCAATCCTGACCGGCGTCCACCCCCGGGGGAACACGTTTTGGCTGGTCAGAAGCGGACAGGCCGCTTTGTGACACCGCGCCGCGCCCCTCGCGTATACGCGTAGACACGAGGTTTATGGGCTGTAGATGGCCGCGTTCCACACTGGGCGCGGATCCGCCGGAACAGCGGATCCGCTGGGGAATCGGCACACGATAGGGGTAGGGGATGTCCGCGACGCTCGGCATGGAGGCGCTGGACCGGACGGTGTACCAGCGGATGCTCGACCGGCCGGTCGAGGGCGTGGCCGAGCTCGCCGCCGAGTTGGCCGTCGCACCGGACGAGGTCCGCTCCTGTCTCGACCGGCTGTTCGCGCTGCGGCTTGTGCAGATGTCGTTCGAGGCGCCCGGCCGGTTCACCGTGGTCGATCCGGTGCTCGGGGTGAAGCGGCTGCTCGACCAGCAGCACGACGAACTGCTGCGGCGCCAGCAGGAGGTGGCCAGCAGCCATCAGGCGCTGGTCCGCATCCTCGCCGGCTCGGGCGGCCCCGCCCAGCGGGCGGACGGGGTCGAGCGGCTGGCCGGGCCCGACGCGGTACGACGGCGGCGGGAGCGGCTGACCCTGGAGGCCCGGCACGAGATCCTCACCTTCATGACGGACGCACCCCAGCCGGCGTCCGCGCTGGAGGCCGCCCGCCATGGCGACACGCTCGCCCTCCAGCGCGGGGTGGCGATCCGCACCGTCGCCCTGGACAGCGTCCGCGACGACACGGCGACCTTGGACCACGCCCGCGAACTGGTCGCACAGGGCGGCCAGTTCCGCACCGTCACCGCACTGCCGACATCGCTGGTCGTCGTCGACCGCTCGCACGCGCTGGTGCCGATGGACCCGGCCGACGACGCCAAGGGCGCGCTCTGCCTCTCCGCCCCCGGCATGATCGCTCCCCTGCTCGCCCTCTTCGAGCGGGTCTGGGGCGGGGCCGCTCCGCTCGGCGACGACGCGGCCGGGGCCCGTTACGTACCGAACGAGCAGGAGCGGGCCCTGCTCACCCTGCTCGCCCACGGCCACACCGATGAGTCCGCCGCGATCCAGCTCCACATCTCGGGGCGCACCGCCCGGCGGATCATGGCGTCGCTCAACGAGCGGCTGGGCGCCCGCAGCCGGTTCGAGGCGGGGCTGCGCGCGGCTCGGCTCGGCTGGATCTGACCGGCGGGCCGACATGAACGCCGCGGACCCACGGGCCAAGGCACCCGACACCCGGGGCCCGGCATAAACACCCCGTCAGGATGATTCACCACAGGGCGCCCTCTGACCGTAGGATGACGCTCCATTTACTTACCGGCCGCCGCCGTGACCAGCGGGAACCCCGGCCGATGAGAGCCATGCGGAACACCCCGGGGGGACCGTGGAATTCTTCGTGCTCGGAGCGGTGGGCATCCGCGTCGACGACACCGTCGTGCCAGGAGGCTCCCCCCAGCAGCAGGCGACACTGGCAGCGCTGGCGCTGCGCGCCGGACATGTCGTCCCGGTGCACGAGCTCATGAGCAACGTATGGGGCGAGGCGGCGCCGGGCTCCGCGGTGATGATCCTGCGGACCTACGTCTGGAAGCTGCGCAAGCTCCTGGAGAACGGCGGCAGCGCCCCCCAGGTGCTGGCCTCCGCGGGCGACGGCTACCGGCTCACCGCCGAGCCGCTCTCCGTCGACGCGCTGCGCGCCGAGCGGCTGGCCACCGAGACGGCGCGCGCCCGCCAGGCCGAGCGCTACGACGAGTGCGCCGAGCTGCTCTCCGAGGCCGTGGCGCTGTGGCGGGGCGAGCCGCTCGCCGGGGTGCCGGGGCCGTTCGCCGACCACCAGCGCTCCCGGCTGGCCGAACTGCGGCTGCACCTGCTGGAGGAGCGGTTCGACCTCGACATCCTCCTGGGCCGCCACGCCCAGGTGATCCCGGCGCTCACCGGGTTCATCAAGGAGCAGCCGCTGCGTGAGCGGCCGTACGGGTTCCTGATGCGTGCCCTGTTCGCCGCCGGACGCCAGGCCGACGCCCTCGCCCTGTTCGCCACCGCCCGCGATGTGCTGGCCGCCGAGCTCGGCCTCGACCCGGGCCCGGAGCTCCAGGCGCTGCACCAGCGCATCCTGGAGGGCGATGTCGCGCTGCTGACGACGGTACGGACCCAGGCCCCCGCCGTCCCGGCGGCCCGCCCGGCGGAACCCGACGGCGCCGGGCCCAGCACCACCCCTGCCTTCGTGCGCCCGGCCCAACTCCCTGCGGACATCGCCGACTTCAGCGGCCGCACGAGTGCCCTCGACGCGCTGCACCGGGCCCTCGCCGACGAGGACCGCACCGCGCTGGCGGTCGCCACGGTCAGCGGGATGGGCGGCATCGGCAAGAGCGCCCTGGCGCTGCGGGTCGCACACCGGGCCAAGGACGCCTACCCCGACGGCCAGCTCTACGCCGATCTGCGGGGCACCAGCGCGGACGCGGCCGCCCCCGCCACGGTCCTGGCCAGCTTCCTGTCCGCGCTGGGCGTGCCCCGCCAGGAGATACCCGGCTCGGTCGAGGACCGGGCCCGGCTGTTCCGTACCGTCCTCGACGGCCGACGCGTCCTGCTGCTGCTCGACGATGCCCGGGACGCCGCCCAGGTCAAGCCGCTGCTGCCGGGCGCCGTGCGCTGCGGGGTCGTGGTCACCAGCCGGGCCCGCCTCGCCGGTGTGCCGTCGGGCAGCCATGTCCAGCTGGCCGAGTTCACCCCCCGCGAGGCCCTCTCGCTGCTGCGGCACATCGCGGGTGCGGAGCGCATCGACCAGGAGGAGTCCGCCGCGGTGGCGCTCGTCGGCGCCTGCGCCCATCTGCCGCTTGCGGTACGCATCGTGGCGGCCCGGCTGGCCGCCCGGCCGGGGTGGACGGTGGCGCATCTCGTGGCCCGGCTGGCCGACGAGCGCCGCCGGCTCACCGAACTGCGGGCCGACGACCTGGCGGTGGCCGCCGTCTTCGAACTCGGCTACCACCAGCTCACCCCGGAGCAGGCCCGGGCGTTCCGCTCGCTCGCCCCGGTGACCTGGCCGAGCATCTCCCTGGAGGCGGCCGCGGCGGCGCTGGAGCTGAGCGAGGGCGACACCGAGGAGCTCCTGGAGGCCCTGGTGGACGCGGCGCTGCTGGAGTCCCCGGAACCGGGCCGCTACCGCTACCACGACCTCGGCCGGGACTTCGCCCTCCATCTGCCCCGACCGGAGGACGACCCCGACTCCGAATTCACCGTGGCACACCGCCTCCTGCACCATCTGCTGCGACGGGCGGCCTCGGCGTTCGAGCGGATGGTGCCCGGCGACCCGGTGCACAGCACCATCGCCGCCATGGCCGCCGAGCCCGGCGACGGATTCGCCGGCCTCGCCGAGGCCCGCACGTGGGTCGTCGCCGAGGCGGAGTGCGCCATCCGCACCGTCCAGCTATTGCTGAGAAGACCCGGCGGTCCCGATCCGGCCCTGCTGACGATGGCCGCCGACCTCCTGGTGGCGCTCAGCTCGTTCGGCCAGGACATCCCGTACGCCAAGATGGCCGCGACGTCCACCGCGCTCGCCGACATCGCGACCCGCGCCGGCGCCCATCGCGCGGCCGGGCGCGCCCACTTCATCTGCGGCAACGCCGCGCTCCAGGCGACCCGCCTCGGCCAGGCGCGCACCCACTCCGAACTCGCCGCCGAGGCCTGCCGCCGGGCCGGCGACCGGGCCATCCTCCAGCAGGCGTACAACGACCTCGGGGTCATCGCCCAGTTCGAGCAGCGTTACGACGACGCGGCCGCCCACTTCGACCAGGCGCTCGCCCTGGCGCGGGAACAGGGCCAGCGCACGGCCGAGCTGTTCACCACGCTCAACGCGGCCCTCGCCCGGATCCGCGGCGGGCGCGCCGCCGAGGCGCTGCCCTCCTGCGAGGAGGCGCTGGGCGCCCTGCGCGCCATGGCGGACCCGCACGGGGTGGCCCACGCACTGTGCGTACGCGGCCAGGCCCTGCACGAGCTGGACCGTCCGCACGAGGCGCTCGCCAGCTACGCCGAGTGCCTTGAGCTGTGCGAGGCCGAGCGGATTCCCGGCCAGCGGGCGCAGGCCCACTACCGGTCCGCCGAGACCCTGCGCGTCCTGGGCCGTATCGAGCCCGCGCTCGATGCGGCGGGGCGGGCGGTGGCGTACTTCCGGACCGTGCCGGACCGCGCCCGGGACCGCGGCTACGCCCTGCTGATCCACGCCCGTACCTCGTCCGACGCCGGACATCTGAAGGAGGCCGAGGCGCACGCCGCCGAGGCGCTGGAGGTCTTCACCAGGGCCGGTCTGCCGGAAGCCGCGCAGGCCGCAGCACAGTTGAAGTCCTGACCTGGCGGCGCCCGCACGCACTGTCCCCGGCCGCGTCACCGCGCGGCCGGGGACCTTCGCGTGCAGCGGGGGCCGCTACGCCCTGGTGTTGTACTCGTCGGTCCCCTTGTTGCCGTGGTCGCCGGGGCCGTTGGCGGAGGTGCTCCACGCGGTGGCACCGGCGGAGGACTCGGTGACGAGGGATCCGAAGGCACCCACGAGGAGGGCGAGGACCGCCGGAACGAGCACGGCCATACGGAGGTTCATGGACTTCTGGTTGCGCTGCACGATCGGACCTGCTCATTTCGTCTGGAAGGCCATCGGCTGAACCCGGCCTGCGTTCGGTGTGCTGCGCCGACTATGGCAACCGGGCATCTACGTTTCATATACGCGGTACGCGCGCCTGACTCAGGTGGTCCAGATCCCCGTGATGTCGGAGGAGTTGCCCGCCTCGCCCGCATGCGCGGTGCCGTACATGTCCTCGATCGTGCGCAGCAGGTTGTAGTGGTTGTACGTCGTCGAGGACGAGGAGCCCGGCGTGACCTGCTGGCCGTAGAACACGGTCGGGATCCTGTTGCCGCTGAGCCGGTTGTCCTCGTCGAAGGTGACCACCAGCAGGCTGTTGTGGCTCTGCGCCCAGTCCGCGTACGCGCCCAGGTTGTTCTGCAGCCAGGAGTCGCCGGTCGACACCGAGCAGTCGTGCATGTCGCTGCACAGGTTCGGCACGACGTACGACACCTGCGGCAACGTGCTGTAGTCGGTGGGGAACTGGTCGAAGGTGTACGCCGAGTCGGTGGGTACGTTGGAGAAGCCGAACCACGGGTTGTGCTTCTGCGCGTAGTCGCCGCTCCGGCAGTCGGTCGCTCCTTGGCTCGGCAGCGACTCGTTGTAGCTGGCCCAGGTCTTGCCGGCGTCGATCAGCTCGGAGGCGAGGTTGGGCGCGGAGGAGAAGCCGGGGGTGACGCAGCTGTCGTCCGTGATGCCCTGCGTGGAGCCGGAGAACATGGCGTAGTAGTTCGGCTGGCTCGGGTGCGTCTCGGCGTACGAGGCCGTCAGATTGCCACCGCCGGACGCCAGCGAGTTGATGTACGGCGCGCTGGAGTTGCCGATGACCTGGCCGTACCCATGGTTCTCGAAGACCACGACCACCACGTGGTCGGGGGTGGGAACCCCCACCGCGGCCTGCGAAGTACCACCGAGCCCGAGCCAGAGACCGGCCGACGCGGCGACCAGGCCCAGAGCGGTCAGGAACGCGGTGCGGGTGCGGCGTGGGGATTCGCCGAACACAACTACCTCCGGAGATGAGGGGGACTTGCGGCGGTGCACCAGGAGAGTAGAAGTGTTCATGCCAACCTGAAAGGCTTCGGCGGGTGAAGACCGGGCGAACGTCTCGGTGCCGGTTCCTCCCGCCGGGCCCGGAGGCCCCGAGGAAGGGCGGGGAACACTGGCGCCTCTTTTAGCACGCCACTACCCTTCCTTGACGATCAAATAGCACTCCGTACCAGCACTGTTCACCCACGGGCCAGGGGAAGTTGGGTTTGGAGTCGGGATGCGTGTCGGCTGTGGGTAGACAGTGCCTCGGGCGGCGGGGAACGTCTCCGCCGCGCGTTGCCTTCTGTTAGGAGCAACATGGCAGGGTTCATACGCGGGCGCAGAGGACAGTGGCGTCTTGCGGCGGGGACGGCCGCCGTTGGCGCGATCGCCGCGGTCACGCTGGCGCCGACCTCGGCATCGGCCCATGACGAGCACCACCCCACGGCCCACAAGATCGGCCATGTGTGGACGATCATCCTGGAGAACAAGTCGTACGAGGCCACCTTCACCGGCCTCAACCAGAACAGCTACCTGTGGAAGACGCTCCCGTCCTACGGCGAGCTGCTCACCCAGTACTACGGCACCGGCCACTACAGCCTGGACAACTACATCAGCCTGGTGTCCGGGCAGTCCCCGGCGCCGGACAACCAGGACGACTGTCCGCAGTACACGAACGTCTCCCCCGGCACCCCGGCCGCCGACGGCCAGGTCAACGCCGGCAAGGGCTGCGTGTACCCGTCCTCGGTGAAGACGCTCTTCAACCAGCTCGACGCGAAGAAGATGCCGTGGAAGGTGTACGCCCAGGACATGGGCAACACCCCCAGCCGGGAGAACGCCTACCAGTGCGGCATCCCCGGCAGCCCGGACGGCAAGGGTGTCCCCCTCCCCGGCGGCGCGACCCCGACCGACCAGTACGTGGCCAAGCACAACCCGGCGCCCTGGTTCCACTCGCTGATCGACAACCCCAAGGACTGCGCCAGGGTGGCCCCGTTGAACGGGCTCGCCGCCACGGCGGGGCACCCGGCGGTCTCCAGCCTGGCCCAGGACCTGAAGAGCGAGAAGAGCACGCCGCGCTTCTCGTGGATCAGCCCGAACAACTGCTCCGACGCGCACGACGCCACCTGCAAGGGTGACAACCTCTCCGGTGACCCGAACAACCACCAGGGCGGCCTGTACGCCTCGGACAAGTTCCTGGAGAAGGTCATCCCCCAGATCATGGCCTCCCCGGCGTACCAGCACGACGGCCTGATCCAGGTCATCTTCGACGAGGCGTTCCCGCCCTACAAGATGTACGGCAACTCTATCGCCGACTACACCGGCAACTCGGACAAGACGCTCAACACCCCGACCGACACCGCCCAGTCGGTCGTGGCGTGCTGCAACGAGCTGCCCGGCCCGAACACCACGCAGCCCGGTTTCCAGGCGTTCGGCCAGGACACCACCCCCGGCGGCGGCATCACCGGTGCCGTGTTCCTCTCCCGCTACATCAAGCCGGGATCGGTGAGCGAGCAGCCCTACAACCACTACTCGTGGCTGCGCAGCATGGAGGACCTGTTCGGCATCCGCAGCGGCGGCGCCGACGGTCACGGACACCTGGGCTACGCGGGCGCCGACGGCCTGCGCCCGTTCGGAGCGGACGTCTACAACAACCCCTCCGGCAAGGCTCTGGCCCCGGCACCCTCGGGCAGCACCGTCTACCCGGCCGTGGCCCGCGCCGACGACCCCGAGCACCCCGTCACCAAGAAGCCCTGACCCGGGCAGCAGACCAAAAAGGAATGACCTGCCGCTGATGACCGCTGCGCGTACTGCGGCACCCCGCCGGGCCGGCCTCCGCCGGCCCGGCGCGTGGCGCACCCACCCCAAGACCGCCCTGGCCGCCCTGGCCTGCACCGCCCTCGCCCTGACCGCCTGCGGCGGGCACTCCGCGTCGACGGCGACCGACGATGCGGCGAGCACCGTCAAGAGCCTGGGCGCTGTCCCCATCCCCAGCCCGCCGACCGCACAGGCCACCCCCACCGCCACCGACAAGCACCTGCAGCTGCTGGCCATGGGCTACTCGGTGAATGCCCAACTGCCCGGCGCCAGTGCGGTGGTGACCGCCGGCGGCCCGACGGAGGAGCCGATCGCCACACCCGGCGGGGTCCCCGACCACGCCACCGGCACGATCACCATCACCGTCCGCGAAGCCACCGGCGCCCTCACCCTCCACGCCGCCGACTTCACGTCCCGTGACGAGAACGGCACGGCCATCGCCCTGTCCACCCGCGGACCCGCGACCATCACCGCCCGTGCCGGACAGACGGCGACGCTGACCCTGACCGGCACCTACAAGGCCGGCGCCGCCGCACTCACCTGGCGCCACGACGGCAAGACCGTCGCGGTCTGGGACTTCAACATCGAACTCGACTGACGCGCGAACCGGGCAGCGCGAGCACTGGTCACGGTCGGCCGTGAGGCTGCCCGGGACCTGAGCGCCGCCGTCAGGAGGGACGGCTGCCCGGGACCTTCCACCACAGGAGCCAGGCACCGGTGCCCAGGAGCACCATGTTGGCCGCGATCTGGGACGGCGCTTCCCCGAAGCCCGTGTCGACCGCTCCATCCCCGAACAGTCGGGGCAGCACCAGTTCCTTGGTGGCGAAGTACAGCGCCAGGTCGAACACGACGATGATCGGCCAGGCCACCGCCGGGTGCCAGCGCGGCCGAGGCACGGCGTGGATGAGGGAGATCACGCCGGTGAGCGTCAGAACGGTCGGCATGACGCGCGACGGCACCGTGTCGAGGTAGTTCCACGGCAGTGTGCTGCCCACCACCCACAACAGCGCCATACAGCCGATGAACCGCCACGCCATCGCCCCGACGACCGAGGCCGTTCCCGCAGCCCTGGCCGGGGCGACGGCCGGGGCCGTCGGGGAGAAGTGGAGGCCGGGACCGCCGGGCGGCACGGGCTGCGGCGGGAGCCAGGCGCCGACCGTCGGCGCGTGTGACGGCGGTGGGGGGAGCTGGACCGCGGCAGGGTGACCCGGGTTCAGCGGCGTCGGCGCCGGATCCACTATCTCGGTCGGGGTCGGAACCGGCGCGGCCGCTCCCGTACGCGCCACCTCCTCCAGCGCGTTGAGCGCCTGCGCGGCCGAGGGGCGCCGTCCCGGATCCTTGGTCATCAGCGCGGCGAGGAGCGGCTCCAGAGCGCCCGCTCGGACCGCCGGCCGTGGTGACTTGGTGGCGACGGCGATGCAGAGCGCGCTGAACGTCTCCCCGCTGAAGGCCTGTTCGCCCTCGACGGCGCTGTAGAGCGTCGCACCCAGCGACCACAGGTCGTTGGCAGGAGTCGGCGCTCTGCCCTCCAGCTGCTCGGGAGCCATGTAGGCAGGGGTGCCGATGACCGCCCCGGTACGGGTGAGCGCCGTGGTCGCGTCGGCCATGTGCGCGATGCCGAAGTCCGTGATGATCACCCGGTCGCCCATCAACAGGACGTTGTCCGGCTTGAGATCACGGTGGATGACGCCGGCCGCGTGGGCCAGCTGGAGCGCCTTCAGTATCGCCGCACCCATCTCGGCCACCCGGCGGACCGGCAGCGCGCCTTCGTGCGCGATCAGCGCCGCCAAGGACGTACCCGTGACGAGCTCCATGACGATGACGGGTGTGCCCTCATGCTCGACCACGTCGTGCACCGTGATGATGCCGGGGTGGTTGAGCCGTGCGGCGGCACGCGCCTCGCGCGACACCCGCTGGAGGAAACCGTCGCGCTGCTCGCTGGTGAGGCCCTGCGGAAGCAGCACCTCCTTCACTGCCACGTCCCGGTCGAGGGCCAGGTCCCGCCCCCGCCACACCCGGCCCATACCGCCCTGGCCGATCAGCTCCACCAGCTGGTATCGCGCTCCGACCAGCGCCCCGTTCTCTGTCGTCACAGGATGCACCCTAACGTCACCTCCACCTGGGCGAAGGCCAGTTCGACACCGATCTGCGGTCGGCACCCCTCAGTCGCCCACTCTTCCGATCCTTCGACTATTCTCAGAATCGAACTAGTCGGCTTCTGGGGAGGGGTCATGTCGGACATCCAAGCCGCGTGGCTGCGCGCGTCGTTGCCGTTGTGTCTGCTCGGCGTGCTGGCCACCAAGGGCGAGAGCTACGGCTACGCCCTGATCCAGCAGCTGGGCGAGGCCGGGCTCGGGGGCCTCAAGGCGGCCACCCTCTACCCGGCCCTCGGCAGGCTGGAGGAAGAGGGCGCCGTCGAGGTGCGGTGGAGCGCGGGAGACGGCGGACCGGGGCGCAAGTACTACCGCCTCACCGCCGCCGGACACACCCGGCTCACACAGGAGTACCGGTCCTGGCGGGCCCTGGACGACGTGGTGAGCGCGCTGGCCGGGGGCCGCTCTCCCGAACGTACGACACCTGGGGAACATGGGGGCGAGGATCGATGACGCGCGGCACCGAGCAGCGGCCGGTCTGGACGCACGAGGACGACGAGCGGTGGGCGGCGCAGTTCGAACTCGCGCTGGTCTACCGCCACAACCCGCCGGACGGGCTCGCCGACGAGGTACTGGCCGAGGTCCACGAGATCGCGGCGGAGGCCGGGCGGCCCATACGGGAAGTGGTCGGCGAACCGAACGCCTACGCCGATACGGTCGCGGCGGAGCGCATCAGCGAGACGCGGCGCAGCGCCGACGGTCTGGACGGACTCGCGGCGGGCGACCGGTTCACCGGCGGGCTGGTACTGGCGGGCGGGCAGGCGGTGCTGTTCGGCATCGCGCTCTGGGTGGGCAAGGGGTTCTGGCTGACAGCCGGTTGGCCCGAGCTGACGGGCGGGGCGCTGCTGGCGGTGGTTTCCGTGGCGGTGTCCGGGGTGATGCCCGAACTACGGGCCGCCGCACGGCTGCGGGCCTGGCGCATCGCGCGGGCGGCGGTCTGCGCCCTCGTGGTGACAACCGCTGTCCTGTTCACCTCGGTGCCCTCCCGATCGCTGGTCGAGGTGCCCGCGCCCGCACTGTTCGGCGTCGGGGCGCTGCTGGCCTTCGCGGGGTTCCGGCTGCCCGGCGAGCGGGCCGGGCGCTGGTTCCTCGGGCGGCGGGCCGCGGCGGAGCCGGTCGGTGACGACGCCTGGCTGGCGCGCCTGGAAACGCTGCTCAGAGGGCGGCACGGCTACCGACCCGCCGCGGCGGCCCGCTGCCGGGAGGAGGCCCGGGACCATCTGCGGGCATCCGGCGGCGACGCGGCCGAGGAGTTCGGGCCGGTCGAGGTGTACGCGATGCGGTTGGCCGACAACCCGGGACGCACGAGCCGCTCGGCGCGCGCCAAGCTGATCCCGGTCGCGGCCATGTGCGCGCTCACCGTCTGGTGCGGGTACGGCCTGCTCACCGACCCCGAGCCCCGATCGGTGTGGTTCTGGGTCAAGGCCGTGGCGCTGCCCCTGGCCATCTGGACGTGGGGCTCGACGCTCCTGGAAATCCGCTCGGCGCTGCGCCACGGCACCCGCGAGGACACAGTTGAGCGCCACGGCTCCAAGTAGGAGCGGGGACCGGCACGGTGGCGTCCGCTCCGCTTCTGGTCCCCGGCGCTTCCCGGTGTGGTCGGTCACGCCAGGATCTCGATGTACCCGTCGCTTCCGTGCACGCGGATCCGCTGCCCGTCCTTGATCAGCCGGGTGGCCTGCTCCACGCCCACGACGGCCGGCAGGCCGTACTCCCGGGCGATCACCGCGCCATGGGTCATCAGGCCGCCCACCTCCGTCACCAGGCCCGCGATGCCGACGAACAGGGGCGACCAGCTGGGGTCCGTATAGGACGTGACCAGGATGTCGCCCGCTTCGAGTTCGGCCTGCGCCATGTCGAGGATGACGCGGGCCCTTCCTTCGACGGTCCCGGCGGAAACCGGCAGGCCGACCAGGGCACCGGCCGGCACGTCGTCGCGCCGGTACGCCCCGGTGACGGCCTCGCCGTCCGAGGTGAGCACCCGGGGCGGGGTGAGCGCCTGGTACGAGCGGAACGCGTCCTTGCGCTGCTGGATGCGCCGGTCATCCACCTGCTTGGAGCGCACGACGTCGTGGAACTCCTGGAACGTGAGATAGAAGACGTCCTCGATCTCGGCAAGCACGTCGGCCTCCACGAGGCGCTCGGCCTCCGCCAGCAGGGCCTGCTTGTAGACGAAGTAGCGGCTGATGATGCCGTACTTGGGGTACTCCCGATACCCGATGAAGGTGCGGACCCGGTCGATCATCCGCTTGGCCTCGTCGGCCCTCCGGTCCCCGTCCGGCAGGGCCCGCAGGCGTGACAGCACGTCCTGTTCCTTCTTCAGCGCCTTCTGCCGCCCTTGCTCGAAGCGCCGCTCGGCGGCGCCCGGCTCGAAGTTCCGGACGTTGTCGAGGATCACCGGTACGAGCGTGGCGGGGCGCTCGCGCCAACGCGGCCTCGTGATGTCGATCTCGCCGACGCAGCGCATCCCGTACCGGTCGAGGTAGGCCTCGATGGCGTCGCGCGCTTCGGTCCCGCCCGCGAGCTTCGCCAGCTCCTCCAGGAACCCCTCGTCCTCGACACCCTCCAGGAACGCCACCACCTCCGCCCGCGGGCGGATCACGTCCGCGACGTCGAGCAGCGCAAGACCCATCTCCGACGTGACGTTGCCCGGGGCGGACAGCGTCAGCGTGTCAGCCGCGTTCTTCTCGCCCAGCCACTCCCCCAGCTTGTCGTTGAGCCACCACGTGGCCTCCATCCCCGCCATGATCACCTGCATGCTCAACGGGTCCCGCAGGACCCGCTTGTGCTCCTCGAAGGCCTCCAACAGGAAGTCGAACAGCGCCGGTCCGGTCTTCGTGCGGATCTCGCGCTTGAGCGCGTCGATGGACGTCTGGCTGCGCTCGATCAGCCGGGTGACGATGGCCGGATCGGTCTCGATCGGGGCGGACGCACCGCCGGTCGGCGGCCCGCCGGGACCCGCGTCCGGGAGCGACGGGACGAAGTCGTCGCGGTCCAGTACGGTCTCCAGCGCGTCCCTCACCAGTGGATCGCCTCGCCCCATGAGGTCCAGGAGGGCGGCGCGGCTCGCGGGCGAGGCCAGGCGCTGGGTGACGTCGACGAACAGCCTCCCACCGGCCTCGTGCATCGGCGCCATGGCCGTCAGCTGCCAGACCGAAAGCCCCAGCGGCTTCATGGCGTCGGTCATCATCTGCTGATGACCGACGGAGACGTAGAGGTGATTCTCCTGGTCGCCGCTCTCGGGAATGGGGAACAGCGTCGTGATCGGCCGGCTCTGAACGATCTGGAAGCCGCCATCGGCCAGGCACCATTCGATGTCCTGAGGGCGCCCGAAGTGCGCTTCGATCCGCCGCCCGAGCTGCACGAGCCGTACGACCTGCGCATCCGTCAGCGCCGGCTGCTCCTGCCGCTGCGAGTCGATCGCCACTTCCCGCGTACCGCCGGCCGACAGGGCCTCAACAGCCCGCTGTTTGGCGGCGATTGTCTTCGCGACGACTTCGCCGTCTCGCACCGTGAAGACGTCCGGGTTCACCAGGCCGGAGACCAGGGCCTCGCCCAGGCCGAAACCGGCGTCCACGGTGGCGACCTTCCGGTTGCCCGTGACGGGGTCGGCCGTGAACAGAATGCCGGCCGCCTGCGGGAAGACCATCTGCTGCACGACCACGGCCATGTGGACCGTACGGTGGTCGATGCCGTTGCGCTGACGGTACGTCACGGCCCGCTCGGTGAACAGCGAGGCCCAGCACCGGCTGACGTGCTGGAGGACCGCCGTCGGCCCCATGACGTTCAGATACGTGTCCTGCTGCCCGGCGAAGGAAGCCGTCGGCAGATCCTCCGCCGTCGCGCTGGATCGGACGGCGTAGGCGACTTGCTCACCGAACCGGGCGAGCGCGCGGGTGATCGCCGCCTCGATCTCGCCCGGGATGGCGATCCCCTCGATCGCCCGGCGGATCTGTGCGCTGAGCGTGCGGATCTCCTCCCGGTCGTCCGGGTTCAAGCGCGCCAGCTGATCGAGCGGATCCCCGATCGACGGCGCTTCCGCCATGATCCGCCGGAAGGCGTCCGTCGTCACGCAGAAACCGCCCGGCACACGGATGCCCTCGATCCCCGACAGGCCGCCCAGATGCGCACCCTTGCCACCGACGACGGCGACCTGCGCCGCGTCGACCTCTTGAAGATCCAACACGTACTGCTCACTCATCGCGATACCTCCGAGGCGCCCGTGCTCCATTGCATTTCCGCAGGTTGTGGCTTCGGCCGACGATTCTGCGCCATGACCCGGGCCTTGCCGCAAGCCCCCTGGCGCGCTATAACTTGAGAGTGGCAAGGAGAGTTCTCTCCTTGCCTTTTCTTTTTGCGTACGACGCCACGTCGGCATGGCCAACCAGATGATCAAGTCTCATGTGTTCAGTGTTCGTACGCGATGAGCGAGCGCGTGACGGACGGTCAGCAGGGCGTCCGGTTCTCGGCCGACACACCATCTGGCACGGATGCGCGAGCGTCGACAGTAGTTACAGATGGCTACTCTCGACTACGCGGGGTAGTGACATGTCGTTCCCGCACCCGGATCTCCAGACAGGAACAGCATGAGACTCCACACCCGACGGCGCGCTGTGTCACGGTTCCTCGCCGGACTCGCCCTCTCCGGATCGTGCCTGCTCGGCGCGTTGCCCAACGCCGCACCCGCCGCAGCGTCCACCGGCACACCAAGGGAGGCATCCCGGGTCACACAGGCCAGGCCCACCGATCAGGTCCGCGAGCGAGCCGACTTCCTCATGGCGAGGACCTACCGCGAGTTCCCCGCCTACGCGCAGCAGCACGAGCAGCCCTTCGACTGGGAAACCGACGGCTGCTCACCCCCCACCCCCCGCCTGTGGGCGCAGGTCTTCCACGACGCATGCGTCATCCATGATTTCGGCTACCGCAACTACGGCGGACAGCGCCTGCGTCTGGACCCCACCGAAGCCCGGCGCAAGAGCATCGACGACCGCCTCCTTGAGGAAATGCTCCGGATCTGCCACGACCGGCCGGACGCTCTGGCGAACTGCTCTGGCACAGCGGGGACGATGTACCAGTTCGTACGCCAATTCGGAGGCCCCGCCTTCGACGGCGCGTAGGCATCGCGCGGGGCCCCACCGGGTTGCACGCCGACCCTGCATGGACGACAAGGGACCTCCCCTCCGGTACAGGGGCCCCGGCGATTCAGTCACGCTGAGCAGAACCAGTAGAGTCCCGCCAGCGTCGTACGGCGTGTGTGCCGACGGCCTGACCTGTGGGGGACCATGTGAGCGGCGAGATCTACTTCAGCAACAACTACCGGGATCTCTGTGAGCGCAACGGCACCGGAGCCGGTTTCCAGTTCGAGTTCTCGTGTACCCGCTGCTACGACACCTGGCGTTCGCCGTTCGAGCCGTACACCGGCGAGCGGGCCGCCACCTGGCTGAGCAAGGGGGTCGACGTGGCCTGGGGGCTGCTCGGCCGCACCGGCAGCGGGCTGAAGTCCGCAGCCGACGGGCTGGCGGGCGCCGGCTACGGACGCGCCCGCGACGTCGCCTTCGAGCGCGCGATCGGCAATGCGCAGGGCCACTTCAACCGCTGTGGCCGCTGCACCGACTACGTGTGCGGTCGTTGCTGGAACGCGGCCCAGGGCCTGTGTCTGCGCTGCGCTCCGGACACCGCGGCCGAGGCCATGGCAGCCCAGCAGCGCGGCCTCAACGACATGGCCGAACAGCGGGCGTACGCCGTGGGACAACAGGCCGGGCAGAGCTACGACCCGAACACGCCCCGGCAGCTGGTGTGTCCGCACTGCCGTACCGAGACCCGCGGCGCGCCCTACTGCCCCGGTTGCGGCTATCACTTGGCCCAGTCCGTCTCCTGCACATCCTGTTCCGCCGCCGTCCCGGAAGGTGCCGCCTTCTGCCCGGGGTGCGGTACCCGACGGTAGGAAGAACGTCCTACCGGGCGTCATCCACGAGCGGTAGGACCGCCTGCCGCGGTGAACAGGCCTGGGTCGCACGCACCCGCAACGCTGTTGGCTCCGGACCGGAGCCAACAGCACGTTACGACGTCGGCCGAGTGCCTCAGTCCTCGTAGTAGTTGTTCACGATGACGTCAGGCTCATCGTCACTGAACGCCTCGTTCAGGAGTGCACCACCCACCAAACCGGCCGCACCCGCGCCTATGAGCGCACCGGTGCCGAAGCGGCGCCCCTGGCCCTGGCCCTGCTGGCCGCCCGCCTGCTGCGGATAGCCCTGCTGCGCGGGCTGCGGGTAACCCTGCTGCGGATACCCGGCCTGGGGGTAACCGGCCTGGGCCTGGGGAGCCGAGTAGTACGGCGGGGGCGTTGTCTGCACCCGCTGGGCGCAAGCGCCGCACGCCTGGATCGGACGCGGCACGCCCCACTGCGGCGACCAGGTCACCGAGGTCGTGCCGGGTCCGTGGTTCGGGTCGAAGAAGCAGGTCATGGCAGGTCCCCCTGAGGGTGGTGGTGGCACGGCCGCAGCTGTCTGCTGCGACGCGGTGAACGTGGTCGGCTGATACGAGGGCGGCGCGGGCGCAACCGGTGCGGGGGCCGGAACGGGCGCCGCCGCAGGCACCGGAGCCGCCTGGGGCTGGGGAGTGCTCTCGCGCAGCACGTCGACCCCGTAGTCGGTCGCGATGCCGGCTAGCCCGGAAGCGTATCCCTGGCCCACCGCGCGGAACTTCCATTCCGCACCGTGCCGGTACAGCTCCCCGAACACCATCGCGGTCTCCGACGAAGCGTCGCCCTTCAGGTCGTAGCGGGCCAGCTCGCGCCCGCCGTCCCGGTCGAGGACGCGGATGTGCGCGGCGGCGAGGTGACCGAAACTCTGGCCGCGCTGCGCGGCCTCGTACAGGGAGACAGCAAAGACGATCTTGGCGACCTCGGCGGGGACCCTCGCCAGGTCCACCTGGATCAGCTCGTTGTCCCCGCCCCCAGCGCCGCCACCCTGGTGGGTGACCGAACCGTCCGGGCTCTGCACGTTGTTGAAGAAGACGAAGTGCCGGTCGGAGAGGACCTTGCCATTCCCACCGCACACCAGCGCGCTCGCGTCCAGCTCGTAAGCGTCCCCCGACGCCGCTCCCAGACGCCATCCCACACCGACGGTCACCGCGACAAGGCCGGGCGCTTCCTTGCTCAATGACACATTGCCGCCCTTGGCCAAGGGCACGCTCATAAGCTCCTCCAGTTCGACTTACTTCTCCCGCTCACCGCGATCAACGCACCACGCGGCTGCACGGTTCCTCACTTGCGCAATTTGAGAACTTACACGGGAGGCACGCAGCACCTTCGCCGACCCGGCGCCGTCCAGTTGTCCACCACCAAGGGACTCCGCCTGGCAGGCCCACCCGAAGCGAAGAAGCAGTCGGTCCGGCGCCAGAGGCCGGGTCCGCTGCCGCAGACGTACGTCTTGCGTCCCGGCATGATGAACCAGTGATCACATGGATGCGCTGTTACTGGGACGAGGAAGATATCTGGTTCTACGTCGAGGTCGACGCCGAAGGCTGGGTGACTCGGCAGATCGAGCTCGAAGGGCCTGAGTTGACGCCTATCGCCGCTGCCTCCCTGGCGGAATGGCAGCAGGCTCAGGACGCAGGCCGCCTTGACGAGTACGACAAGAGGTTCGGGATGACAGCAGAACAGCCCGTCTCCCAGTGGGAAGGCCACGATCCGGTACCGCTGACCTCCGAGGAGTTCGAGCAGGTCTGGGACAGCGCGCGTCGGCAGATCACAGCCCGGCCCTGCTGACCTCTCGACCACGCGGACGCCACTTCTTGGCATCATCTCGGCAAGGTCCCTGGCGTCGGCCCGGGCCGTACGGCACAGGCCCCGACCCCGGCGATCAACAATCATACCCTCCTCGCCGGCCAGCAGGCTCACGGCTCGGCCACGGAGAGCTCGAAGCCGGCTCCGGTGTGGGCAATGTGCGCCTGCTGGCCGCTACGGCACCGAGTCTCTATGGCCCGGCAGATCCCCTCAGCGTGTTGCGGGGGCGGGCACCCGGGCGGGCGGGGTGAGGCGGTCGGCTCCCAGGGGTACGGGGACGGCGGCGAAGAAGGCGTCCTGCTGGGCCTGGAGTTCCTGCTTGCGGGCCGGGGTGGTCGAGGGCAGGCGCTGTTCCTCGTACAGCAGGTGGGTCACTTCCTGGGCGTGCTTGCTGGCGGGGGTGTGGAACTGGACCTCGAAGAGCTGGCCTGAACGTGGGGCGCGCCAGCCGGTGTTGAGGCCCTTGTAGCCGCTGGTCCGGCCCCAGGTGTTGGTCCACTTGGTGGAGTCGTTGCCCCAGGCCGACAGGATGGCGGACGTACGGGTCACGCCGGTGGTGTACGTGTCGTCGGGCCACTGGAGGGTGTACCGGACGGCGTCGCCGATCCCGGCCAGGACGGTGTCCACGTTCTGCTCGGGGTGGTCCTTGAGGGATGTGGCGACCTTCCGTTTGAGCGAATCGGGGGTCTTGAGGCGCTGTTCGAAGCCGACCAGCTCCGCGCCCGTGGCGAGGGCGGCGGCACGCACGTCCGTGCTGATCGACTCCTCGGCATGTCGGGCCCGGTTGACGTAGGCGTCGACCTTGGCGTTGTCGGTGCTGTTCAGCGAGAGCCCGCCCGCTCCCTTCCAGCCGTGGTCGTCGTCTGCGGCGGCCGCCGTGGGCCCGGCCGACAATGCGACGGCTGTGGTGAGGGCGGCCGCGAGCAGGCCCTTGTTGATGGAGCAGATGGTGGTGACCGTCATATATACGTCCGCCTTCACGCTGGTGGGATGCCTTGCGACAGGCACAACCGCCGAGGCGGAGGCAGGGTTACTGGCGAAGACGCGGTGCCTACACGCCGCGGACAGTCTTGCCGCACCCCTCACTACTGCAGCGGTCCAGCCGAGGTGAGGGCAGCGGAATGGCCGGGAGCCTCCAGGGCCATCACCGGTCGCCATCACCTCGGCCTCACGTAATGAACAGGCCTGCGCCTTACGAAGCGCCCTGCCCGACCCGGGCGAAGTCTTCCACCGGATTCAGGTAGGGCAGGTCCTCCAGCGGCTGGTCGGTGAAGAATCGGGCCATCAAGTCGGCCAGGTCACCGTCCCGTTCGATCTGGACGAGGTGGTCGGCGTCCTTGATGGTGGTGAACCGCGCCCCGAGTGTGTCGGCGACACCGCGCCCCACCCGGGGCGGGGTGATGGTGTCGTGCTCGCCGGTGAAGACGAGCACCGACGCGGCGCCCGTCGGGCCGGGCAGGCTCCACGGATGGGTCAGGAGACGTTCGTGATGGGTGATGTCCATGGCCAGTTCACGCTCGGTGAGGCTCGCGAACCTCTGCCGCATCAGGCGCGCCACGGCGGCCCGGCGCCGCACGATCCCGTGGCCGGGTGGGGCCATGAACTGCTCGACCATGTCCTGGGCCATGGTGTCGAACAGTCCGTCGTCCACCATGCTGCGCCACCGTTTGGCCGCCAACGTGTACTCGGGGGAGATGTCGGTGGCGGTGCCTCCCAGCATCAGGCGTGCGATGTGGTCGGGGTGGCGTTGGGCGAAGCGGAGTGCGATGGCGGCCCCGAAGCAGGCGCCGAATACGTTGACGCGGCCAAGACGGAGGGCTTCGGTGGCGTGGCGGACGGTGTCGGCGAGGAAGTCCATGCCGTACTCGACGGGGAGGGTTGCGGCTTGGCCGTATCCGGGCAGTTCGAGGGTGACGACGGTGGTGTGCGGCAGGAGCCATCGCTCGTAGCGCAGCCAGGAGTGCCGGTCCTGTGAGGAGCCGCCGAGGACGAGCAGGGCTTCGGTCGCGGAGGATCCCGTGGCGGCGGTGCGGGCGATGTACTCGAAGCCGCGGAATTCGAGAGTCAGGTCGGTCACGTGAGGGTCGATGCTGTGAGACATCCCGCCTGCATACCGGCACCCCGGCGGGTGCGTGGCGGTTTCCCGTCCAGGTCACCCATGCGGGCGTCAAGCCGCCGCCCGCAGCCTGCTCTCCCGGGTGACGAAGGGCGTTCCGTGCCGTCATCGGCCGGGCGGCTGCGCATACTCGGGCGTATGCGGATCCTGCTGGTGACCTGGGGCTCGGCCGGCGACGTACTCCCCTACGCCGGCCTGGGCGCTCGCCTGAAAGCCTTCGGCCACGAGGTGGTGGCCGCCACCTCCGAGCGCAGCGCGCCCCGGTTTCGCGCCCACGGCATACCGGTCCACGTCCTTCCGCTGGCCCCCCAGGAGGAGTCCGCACTGGCCGCCGACCGCTTCGACCGGTGGCAGAGCCCGACCCGGATCAGACGCAGAACGCGCAATGGCCAGGACATCGCCCAGGTGATGGCCCGGGAAGTCCTCGACGCGGCCACCAACGGCAAGGGCGCCGACGTGATCCTCGCCCATCCGCTGCCCCATCCGGTGTGCGCACTCATCGCCCATGGCACCGGCCGCACCTGCCTCGGTATCTACACGGCGAGCCCGGCCATGCTCCTCCCCCGGCTCAGTGCCCACGACGCGGCCACCACCCGCAGGTCACACGGATACAGGTTCGCCGAAACGATGGCGTGGACGGCGATGCATCCTCTGTACGCACCCGCCCTCAGCTGGCTCCGGCGGGAACTGGGGATGCGGAGGAAGACGGCCGGCACGGCCCGCAACGTCCTGCGCGGCGCGCGCGTCATGCACGGCTACAGCACCGCCCTGCTGCCGGCCGGACTCACCCTCCCCGACGGCCACACCTGCGCGGGCTACTGGTGGCCGGCCCCCGAGGACACCTGGCAACCCGACCCCCGGCTAGCCGACTTCCTCCAATCCGGGCCCGCTCCCGTCTACTTCGGATTCGGAAGCGTGTCCCCGGGAGACGCCGACCAACTCAGCGGCACCATCAAAAACGTCGTGCGCCGGCTCGGTGTCCGCGCGGTGGTCCAGGCCGGCTGGCAGGGCCTCGACATCACCGGCGACGACACCCTCACCATCGGCGAGTGCCCCCACGAGTGGCTCTTCCCCCGCATGGCCGCTCTGGTCCACCACGCCGGCCCCGGAACCGTGGGCGCCGGGCTGAAGGCCGGAGTCCCTGCCGTGCCGGTCCCCCTCGCACTCGACCAGCCCTTCTGGGCCCGCCGCCTGACCGCCCTCAAACTCTCCCCCACCTACATCAACGCCCGCCGCCTCACCCCGGACGCACTGGCCGACGCACTGCACACGACGTTGCACGACACGCGATACCGCACCCGGTGCACCCAGATCTCAAAGGCCATCCAGAGCCAGAACGGAGCAACCACCGTGCTGAACGAACTGGACCGCGTCGCCAACCACTGAACGCGGGGGTCAAACCCCTTCGTGCAACCTTCGACGGCGAGCCCTGGACTTCAGCTTGCTGCGCCGAACCATGTGGTCAGCGCCTTGTGCAAGTGGTGGCGGGTGGACTGGCCTGACGTGTCGTCGTCTGTGGCCCATGCCAGGTATCCGTCGGGGCGGACGAGGATGGCGGAGGCCGGCAGTGAACGGTCTGCGGACGGGGCCGAGATCATGTCCACCCGGTCCGTCCAACCGTTGGCGGCCTCGGCCATCGTGGTGTTCGCGGTGAGGTCCACGAGCACGGGGCGCGCTGCTCGCAGCCGTTCGGCGATCTGCGTCCAACTACTGGTGAGGTGCGACCGGAGGTCGGGAAGCCACCGTCCCACCAGTGGATGCCCGTTGTCGTACCCCATGTCGTACTGGACGTCGGTTCCGGCCAGGAGCGCTGCGATACGCGCGCGGTTGTTCTTGTCGCCGAGCAGCTCCGCCAGCAGGTCTCGGGTCGCGGTGATGTCGCCTCCGGGACGCATCAATGCCATCTGGGCGCGGGTGTGCATGAGGACCCGCTGGCTGAGCGGCGCCCGCTCGCTCTCGTACGTGTCCAGCAGCCCGGAGGGCGCCCAGCCGTGGATCTGCGCGGCGAGTTTCCAGCCGAGGTTGATGGCGTCCTGCATACCCAGGTTCAACCCGGGCCCGCCGACGGCGGAGTGCACATGCGCGGCGTCTCCGAGCAGCAGGACGCGGTCGGCGCGATAGGCGTCGGCCTGCCGTGAGTTGATGCCGGTGAGACGGCGCAGCAGGTGCGGTCCCGGGGTGGTGGGTGGGCTCATCGGCAGGTCCGCGCCGAGAACCCGACGCACACTGGCACGGAGCTCGTCGAAGGTCATCGGTGTGCTGTCGTCGACCGGCAGTTGGTCCCACTCGAAGGTGGCGACGAGGTGGACGCCCGAACCGGGCGGCATCACCGCGAAGGTGAGCACGCCGTTCGGCAGGCGGTTGTGAGCGTACGGCCGAAGGCGCATGCCCAGTTCTGGCAGGGCCAGTTCCCCTGTGGCGGGATCCAGCGGAGTGTCGGGGATGACGGCGTGTCCCGCGCGGGAGGCGAAGCTGTCGTCGGTGGTGCCGGGGAACGCGATGCCCGCCTGTTTGCGGACCGTGCTGTGGCCGCCGTCCGCTCCGACCAGGTAGCGGGTGCGCATCCGGTGGGCGCCCTGTGGCCCTCGGGTGTCGAGGGCGACGCCGTCGTCGTCCTGGTGCAGGGCGATCAGTTCGTGCCCGCGGCGGATCTCGACGCCGAGTTCTCGGGCGCGCTCTTCGAGGACCTCCTCGATACGCGCTTGCGGGACCTGGAGGACGTGCAGCGGGTTCTCACGCAAGTCGCGCAAGTCCAGCGGAAGCCCGCTGAACTGGTAGAAGGGCAACGGCTGCGCAGGCCCGGCACGACCGGCGAGTCGCTCGTACAGGCCCCGCAACTCCAGCACCTGGACCACGCGGCCGACGAGCCCGTTGGCCCTAGGGGCTTCACTGCGGGCGTGCAGCCGTTCCAGGAGCACCGGACGTACGCCCGCGAGCTGTAACTCGCAGGCCAGCAGCAGCCCGTTGGGACCGCCGCCGACGATGGTCACGTCAGCAGTCATCAGAGGTCTCCTTCAGCTTGTCGGGCAGGAGGCGTTCCAGTCACGACCTCGTGTCAATCCAGACTGACAGCCCGAGTTGCCTGTCAGTCTGGATTGACGAGCAAGGGGTTGTCAATCCAGACTGACAGGCATGGAAACGGGAGATCTCTCAGAACACCTCAGGTCGCACGACCCCGCAGTGGGGCTGCGGGCCGTGGGCGCCCTGCACCGGCTGGCCGCGCAGGTCGAAGCGGCAGCGGTCGCGCGCGCCAGAGAGCAGGGATGGTCCTGGGAACAGATCGGAGACGCCCTCGGCGTTTCCCGGCAATCCGTCCACGCCAAGTACGGGAAGTGAGACAGCCATGTTCGAACAGTTCGCAGCAGGTGCCCGTGCCGCCGTGACTTCGGCGCTCGACGAAGCCGCCCTGCGCGGCGACCGCCGCCTCGGGACCGAGCACCTCCTCCTGGGACTGCTCCACGAACCCCGCCCGGCCCAGGTTCTCGGAACCGACCTGGAGACCGCACGCGCCGCTCTCGACGCCCTCGACCGGTCCGCACTGGCCGCAGTGGGCATCGACATCCAGGGGGTCGAACGGCCACCGATCCCCGCCTCGCGCAAGCGCACCCCTTTCACCTCCGGCGCCCGCGCGGTCCTCCCCCGCGCCGTGGCCGAGACGAGGAAGGCCGGCACCCGGCGGATCGCACCAGAGCACCTGCTGCTGGCCCTGCTCGACTGCGAGCGACCGGATCCGGTGGCGGAGCTCATGACCCACCTCGGCATCGACCGCGCGGCTGTCCGTGAACGCGTGCGGCGGGCGGCTGCCTGAGTGAGGAACCGACAAGGCCCGCCGGGCAGACCGACGGGCCGTCGGACCGGATGAAGCGGTAGGGGAAGCGGGTCGAGTCGTACTTGCTGTCGCGGATCAGCCGCGATCCGATTCGCCCATACTCCGCTCGCCGACGCCCCCGCGTTGATGGGTATCGGCTGCCTCGTCGAGTGCGGTTCGCAGGAGGGCGCGGGCGGCCCAGCGCTCGACGTCGCCGATGGCGTGGTGCTGAAGGCCGACGACGTCGCGGAGCACGAGCTGGGCTTCGATGCCGATGGTGAGGGACAGCGCGGCGACCAGGCGCTGCCAGGCGTGATCGGTGAGCTGGGGCCGCAGCGGGGTGAGCGCTTCCTCGATCCAGTGGACGCGCCGGTAGCCACGGCGGGGTCCGTCGCTGTCCGCGGGCCGGTCCAGTGTGAGTCGCATCAGGGCGCGCAGCAGCGGTTCGTTGTCGACCGTGGAGGTGTGGAGGGTACGGACCAGCTGATCGACACGCTCGTACGGATCGGTGCTGGTGATCGCCTCCAGCACGGTGGTGCGCGCGGCTTCCAGGGCGGCGTCGATCAGGAGTTGTTCGGCATGGGTGAAGTAGCGGTACGCGGTACGTCGGCTGACCAGGGCCTCGTCGGCGACCTCCGCGACCGTGGGCGTCTGCCCCCGGGCCATGAGCCGGGCGGCCGCCGCGAGCAGCGCGGCGTGGGTCCGTTGCCGCTGCCGGGCCCGGCCCGGCCCGGCGGCCGGGGATCCGCCGTTCTCCATCGGTCTCCTGTCGTGGCGCCAACTTGCCTTGACCACCCAGCAGTTGGGTTCTAACTTACCTGCCATGCGCCGTCATGTCACATGATGTGCCATGACGGCACCTTGGGTGACACAAGGGAGGCTCACGTCATGGCATACCTGGTGGTACAGCAGCGCGTCACCGACCCTCAGCTGTGGTCGAAAGAGTTCCATACGGCCGATCAGGCACGCCGAGCCGCAGGAGGCGGCACGGTCCTGCTGCTCGCCGACCCCGGCGATCCCGGTCTGGTCACCGCGGTCGTGTCCTTCGACTCGGCCGCCCAGGCCCACGCCTGGCGGGCCCGGCCCGGCATCGCGGAACAACTGGGCCTGTCCGGCGTCGACTTGGCGTCCATTCGCGTACGGGTCATGGAAGAGATCCCCGACGTTCAGCAGTGACTGCTTTCCCGGACCGGCGTGGGCCGGAGTCCGATATTCGGTGTCTGCAGTTTTCACCAGGAATCCTGATTACCCCTGGGTGATTTCTCCCTGTGTATTTCTACAGCGGGGAACGGCGGCCTCAACCGACGTGCCCCGGCCCCAGGATCGGCGATCCGCTGAGCTCCACATCTGCTAGCCCAGATCGAAAATTCCCCTGTAGATGACAGCCTGTGAGCCTGCTACAGTCCGCATGCGCGACTCGCGATGAGGGTGGCGATGCGGCGGATCCGAACCCCTGGTTCGCCACTTGCTGAGCAGCGGTACGGACGTCCACAACTCCACCTGCCACTGAACGCGGCGTACAGCCGTGAGACAGCCAGCCGTGGTGACGCCGCGATAAATCCGGCCACCGATGAACACCGGCGACCCATTACACAGAAGGCCGTCCGGAGAGCCGGAGCAGTCGACGGCACCGGCTCTCCTGTGCACTGCCGCTTCCGGGCAACGCCGCCGCGCCACTTTCATCGCCTTGGAATCAAAAGGGGAGAATGTCAATGAAAAAGGGACTTCTGCGGCGCCTCGTCGCAGGGAAGGCGCTGGCCATGGGCGCTCTCCTGACCGTCGCGGTGCCAGGAACCGCGTACGCCAACACCGTCAGCGTCACCGTGAAAACCCCTGGGGCCACTCTCGGACCCACAGCCATCGACTCTTCGATCTCCACCAGCGCCCACTGCGCCAGCGGTCTCGTCTCCGGCGGCGGGATCGACCAGGCCATCGGCACCGGCGCGGGGGTGAACGGTAACCATGTGCTGGGCACCGACCCCAGCCCCGACGGCACCACCGAATACACCGGCTCGACCGGGGTCGTCGGCACCGACGTGGCGTATTGGATAGCGAAGGGCGCAAGCGGAGGCCAGGTCAACTCCTCCTTCTCCACGACCCCTTACGCGATGTGCTTCACCAGCAACCTGATCAACCACACCCAAGTCGTCATGAACAAGGTCAACGCACCCACCACCGCAGCGACGACGGGCCTCGTGACGGCTACCTGCCCGGCCAACACGGTCCTGCTCGGTGGCGGCGCCCAGGTCACACCGGGCAACACGGGCAACTTCAAGCCGATCGCCGGCTTCCCCACCTTCAACAACGCCGCGCACGACTTCGGCAAGAAGGCCGCAGCCGACGGAGAGACCAACCCCGACTCCTGGACCGCCGTCGGCTGGGACAACAGCACCAACGCCAGCAACGAGACGTACGCCTACGCGATCTGCAGCGGAAACGGCATCGGCGTCAGCGGCGTCACCGTGAAGGTCCGCTACAGCGAGGTGAGCGGCCCCAACACCGGGAGCACCGGCCAGAACGCGACCGTCAGCTGCGGCAGCGGGGACGGGGATCTGATCAGCGGAGGCGCCGCCATCAGCGGGGGCAGCGTGACCACCACCGACTTCACCGGGCCGGGCGCGGGCGGCGACCACCTCAACGGCAGCTTCCCCAGCGACTCCAGCGGCAACCCCGTCGGCGACGGGACCACCACCGCGGCGTCCTGGACCGCCTTCGCCCACACCGGTGGGATGGCGTCGACGAACAACCACTCCGACGCCTGGGCGCTGTGCGCCAACGACGGCGTCTGAGCCACCGGCACCACTGATCTGCGGGCGGGCACGACACCGAGCGCAGCCCGCCCGCAGATCACCGTCCCCTTTTGACCAACCCTGTCACGCCACGTTCGCCGCGCTGACAGCAGAAAGGCACAACTCGATGAAGAAGACGTTTTCACGGCAGTCCGTCCTGGGAGCGGTGCTCGTCCCGGGCGCCCTGTTCGCCGTGGCGGTGCCGGAAATCGCGTACGCCGACACCGCGAGCGTCACCGTGACGACCCCCGGCCCCACCATGGGCCCCGCGACTCCCTTCACCGGCGTCTCGTCCCACGCGGACTGCGCCGACGGCCTCGTTTCCGGCGGCGGGATCTCCCAGTCCACCGGGGACGACCGGGCAGGGAACGGCAACCATGTGATGGGCATCGCGCCCAGCGCGGACGGTGTCACCGAATTCACCGGCTCACCCGGGGTCGTCGGCACCGACGCAACACACTGGCTCGCGTTCGGCGGAAGCGGGAGCAACTCCAGCCTCGCGTTCTCCACCACCCCGTACGCGGTGTGCCTCCACAGCAACCGGATCAGGCACACCCAGGTCGTCATGAACAAGGCCGCCGGGCCCAGCGTCGGACAGACGTCGAAGACCGTGACGGCGACCTGCCCGACCGGCACGCTCCTGATCGGTGGCGGCGCCCGCACCACCCCCGCCAGCGTCGGCAGCCTCAAGCCGATCGCCGGCTTCCCCACCTTCGACGACGCCGCGCACGACTTCGGCCAGAAGGCCGCAGCCGACGGAGAGACCAACCCCGACTCCTGGACGGCCGTCGGGGGAATCGGCGGCGGCCGCGACAGCGGCAACACGACGTATGCCTACGCGATCTGCAGTCGCGACGACGTCAACGTCAACAACATGACCACAACGGTCCACTTCCGCGAGCTGAGCGGCCCCGACACGGCAGGCACGAGCCAGACGGCGACGGTCGGCTGCGCCGACCCCGCCGAGGAGCGTCACAACGGGCGGGAGAACAACGTACTGGTCAGTGGGGGCGCAGCCGCCAGCGGCGGGAACGTGACGACGAACGACTTCACCAAGGCAGGGTCGGGCGGAACCCACCTCATCGGAAACTACCCCAGCGACTCCGACGGCAAGCCGGTCGGTGACGGGGCCACCACGGCCGAGAACTGGACGGCCGACATCCACGTCGGGGGCTCGCCCTCCCCCAATACCTACTCCGACGTCTGGGCCCTGTGCCTGAACCTCAACCACGGGCAGGCGATGCGATGACCGCGGCCGTGCAGTAGCACCAGGTGACGGTTGGTCAGCGTCGGCGGACGGCACTTCCATGCCGTCCGCCGACGACGAGCTGGGACTGATCAGCAGGGGCGCGGCGGCTCCCCGCCATGACGAAAAAACGAAAGGCAAGGAGGGATACCCACTCCTTGCCACTCTTAATTTATAGCGCACGGGGGGCCTTGCGGCAAGGCCCCGGTGGTGGGGCAGAATCGCGGGCCGAAGCCAGGACCTGCGGAAACAGGGGGATTTACGCGTGCGTGCGCTGTTGTCGGGTGAGGGATGGAGCGGTGACGTCGAGTTGGTGGGGGGACGGTCCGGGGTGCGCGAGTGCGCGTCGGCGGCGGTAACGGCGACTCCGGATCGGAGCGAGGACATGAACCCGGTGACCATCAGCGCGTTCGATCTTCCCGAGCGTCTCGCCGCCAAGGCCGACCCGGCGCTGATCGACGGCGACGAGCGGCATTTCGCGGCCATCGCCGAGAGCCTTGAGCAGGCGATCGCCGAGGTGTCGGACCGCCTTGAGGCCGAGCGCAGGGCGCCCGGCGGCATCGGCCGGGAGGCGATGGACCGGGACGCGGAGATCTACCGCCTGACCGGTCGTCTGCGTGCCCTGCGCCGCTTCGGCCTGGACCTGTGCCTGGGACACATGGTCCCCGCCGACGGCTCCGAGCCCGCGTACATCGGACGCCTCGGCCTCACCGACCGTACGGGCCGTCGGCTGCTGCTCGACTGGCGCTCACCGGCGGCCGAGCCGTTCTTCGCGGCCACCCACGCCGACCCGATGGGTCTGGCGAGCCGCCGCAGGTACCGCTGGACCCGCGGCCGGGTCAGCGACTACTGGGACGAGGTGTTCACCGCCGACGGGCTTGAGGGGCGCGCCGCGCTCGACGACCAGTCCGCGTTCATCGCCAGCCTGGGCGGCAACCGCTCGTCCCGGATGCGCGATGTGCTGGCCACCATCCAGGCCGACCAGGACGCCGTCATCCGTGCGGGATCCCGTGGCGCCCTCGTCGTCGACGGCGGCCCGGGTACGGGCAAGACCGTCGTCGCCCTGCACCGCGCCGCCCACCTCCTCTACTCCGACCCGCGACTCGGTCACCGTCGCGGCGGTGTGCTGTTCGTCGGCCCGCACCAGCCCTACCTCGCGTACGTCGCCGACGTCCTGCCCAGCCTCGGCGAGGAGGGTGTGCAGACCTGCACCGTGCGCGACCTGGTGGCCGAGGGAGCGGGAGCGGCGGTCGAGGCCGACCCGGAGGTGGCCCTGCTGAAGGCGTCGGCGGACATGGTGAAGGCGATCGAACCGGCCGTCGCCCTGTACGAGGAGCCGCCGGCCAAGGGGATGACGGTCTCGACCCACTGGTCCGACATCTGGCTGAGCGCCGACGACTGGGCGGCGGCGTTCGACGCGGTGGAACCGGGTACGCCGCACAACGAGGCGCGCGAGCAGATCTGGGAGGAGCTGATCGCGATCCTGCTGGACAAGCACGACGGCGACGAGGTCTCCCCCGAGCTGTTCCGGCGGTCGGTGCAGCAGGACCGGGCGCTGGTCACGACCCTCAACCGTGCCTGGCCGATGCTCGAAGCGACGGACCTGGTCGGGGACTTGTGGTCGGTGCCCGCGTATCTGCGCAAGTGCGCGCCCTGGCTCGGCCCCGACGAGGTGCGCAAGCTGCAACGCACCGAGGCCCAATCGTGGACGGTCTCCGACCTGCCCCTGCTCGACGCGGCCCGGCAGCGGCTCGGCGACGCGGAGGCGTCCGTACGCAAGCGGCGCCACGACGCCGCGGTCGCCGCCGAACGTACGCGCAGGGCCGAGGCCATCGACAGCCTGCTGCAGAACGTCGTGATCGACGAGAGCGAAGGCGCGATGGGGATGCTGCGCGGACAGGACCTGCGCGAGAGCCTCATCGACGAGAGCGCGCTGCCCGGCACCGAACCCGACCTGCTCGCGGGTCCGTTCGCCCACATCGTCGTGGACGAGGCCCAGGAACTGACCGACGCCGAGTGGCAGATGCTGCTGCAGCGCTGCCCGTCCCGCAGTTTCACCATCGTCGGCGACCGCGCCCAGGCCAGGCACGGGTTCACGGAGTCGTGGCAGGAGCGGCTGGAGCGGGTCGGGCTCGACCGGATCACGGTGGCCTCCCTCAGCATCAACTACCGCACGCCGGAAGAGGTCATGGCGCAGGCCGAGCCCGCCATCCGCGCCGTCCTCCCGGACGCCAACGTGCCGACGTCCATCCGCAGCAGCGGCATCCCCGTCGTCCACGGATCCGCCGCGGATCTGCACTCGGTCCTCGACGGCTGGCTCGCCACCCACGACGAGGGGATCGCCTGCGTCATCGGCGATCCCGCATTCCGGGCGACATCCCGCGTCCAGTCGCTGACGCCGCAGCTGTCGAAGGGGCTTGAGTTCGACCTGGTCGTCCTCGTCGATCCGGACACGTACGGCGAAGGTATCGAAGGAGCCGTCGACCGCTATGTCGCGATGACCCGCGCGACCCGGCAACTCGTGATCCTCACGAGCCCCTGACGTCGCCCGGGTCAGGTCGCGCCGCTGAACTTCCAGGCGTCGAGGTCGCGGTAGTGGATCGGCCCGGGGCCCCGGCCGATGTTGCTGCCGACCAGGTGCAGCCGCTCTGCGGGCCACGAACGGCCGGTGAACGCGGCGAGCGCGGCGGCCGACTCCGACACGCCGACGAGGTCGTTGCGGCGGGCCCGGGCGAGGGTGAGATGCGGGCGCAACGGGCGGTCGGCGAAGTCGACACCGCACTCCTTGACCACGGCACGGACCTCGGCGGCGAGCAGATGCAGCCCGTCGAGGTCCCCGTCGATCCCGCTCCAGAGCACGCGCTCGTCGAAGTGCCCGCCGCCGCGCAGCGCCAGTCGTACGGGCCGGTGCGCGGCGGCGAGAGCCGCGAGCGGCGGCCGCAGGAGGGGAACGGTGGCGCCCGGGAGCTCGCCGAGGAAAGCCAGCGTGATGTGCCAGTCCTCGATACGGTTCCACCGCATACGCGGGTACGCGTCGTAGGCCGGGCGCAGTGCCCGTGCCAGCTCCTCCTTCGCGTCGTCGGGCGGGGCGAGGGCGATGAATATCCGGATGGTCTCGGCCGGCACCTGGTTGTTCACGAAGGACTTCGTACCGTTCTTCGGGTACTCCTGTCACCTTCTGTCGTGGGCCGTGGCTCTGTGACGGCAGCCACGGCCCACCCGCGGTCAGCGGCCGGTGCGGAACAGCTCCCCGGTCCGGTCGGTCAGCTTGTGGCGGATCTCCGGGGCCCTCCCGGCGGGCCAGACCAGGATCAGATACCGCTCGGAGAGGTTGTCGCCCTCCGAGGCAGTGTCCCGTCCCCGGGCGTGGATCCGCAGGCGCCACCACCGGGGCTCGCCCTCCGGGCCGGGCAGGTCGATGCCGTACTCCGCGTCCTCGGGATCGAGTCCGCCACCGTCCCCGTCCCCCTCAGGCGAGGTGATGCCCGCACCGGGGGGCTCGAAGACGGCGCTGATGTCGACCACTTCGTCCCAGGAGCCGGTTGCCGGCGGCGGCTCACCCTCCAGCACGTCGTAGTCGACGCGAACGTATCCGTTCTGGACGCCGGTGCACACGGTGACGAAGTCGCCGTCGGCGTTGACCCGGACCAGCCCGTTCCCGGCCCTCGGATCACCGTCGTCGAGGTCGTCCTCGGCGTCGGTCTCGAACAGGTTGAACTGGTGGTAGGAGGCGTAGACGCGGAGTGCGGTGGTCATGGATCAGACCTGTACCCAGAATCCGTCGCGGTCAAGGACTCGCTGCTGCAGCTGGAACTTGTTGAGGATGCCGCCCTGCCGGTTGTTCTCCCTGATCGGCACCCAGGTGATGCCCCGGCTGGCCGCAGGCAGTGCGGTGCCGCCCTCGTAGGAGGCGGCGAAGGGGTACTCGTCGCAGGACGGCCCGGCCGCGCCGGCCGGCGGCCTCTGACCCCGGCACACGGCCCTGCGGTTGTCGCCCTGCTTCGTCTCGTCCACCAGGAAGTGCAGCGGGTGCCCGGAGCCGGGCTTGCCGTAGTGCCCGCCGCGCGACTGGATCGCACGGATGCCGGGGCCTATGTTCGGCAACGCCGCCATGCCCGTCAACGTGGGGGTGACCTGCGGGAAGACACAGCCCGGCGACTGCCGGGGCTTCTTGTTGCCCGGCTTCTTGGCGAACATGTCGTCGCACCGGTAGCTCGCGGAGGAGTACGAGTTCGAACCCTGGATGTAGCCGGGCTTGAAGAACGTGTACTCGTACTTCGTGGCGGTGCCATGGCTCTTGAACGCGCCGATGTTGTCGGTGTAGTCGACCTTCCCGGAGAAGGGCGCGCCCAGTATGCGGCCCTGCGGTATGTGGTTGGAGGCGGAGCAGGGACCGCCGCAGGAGACCCTGATTCCCACGCTTATCCCGGCGGCGTTCCCGGTGATGGTGGCCTTGCCGACGCTGACGTTCTCCGACCACTTGCGGGACTTGATCTGCAACGTCATCTCGTGCGTGACGATGAACCGGACCACGCCCACGGGTTTGCCGTTCACCAGCACGACGGCCCCGGTGCTGATCATCTGACACTCATGGGTCCGGGTGATGCCGGGCGTGCAGGAACCATTCGGCACGGCGGCGGCGTCGGCGCGGGTGATGGGAGTCTGGGTGACGCGCAGCGTCAGCTGGTCCGAGGGGGCCGCGTGCGCGGTGCCGGCGAGCGTCGTACCCGCCAGTGCCAGTCCTGTCGCGGCCACGGCCATAGTTCTCAACTTCACGTGAATTCCTCCCCGTTGAGGAAATCGACGAACTCGTCCACCGGTCGGCGGACCCGGCAAGCCTGGCACCGGGCGCCCCACACGCCGTTCCTTCGCACGGGAGTGGCTGATTCACGCCCCCGGCGTGTCTGATTCCGGCCACACTCCCTACGGAGACGGGTGCAGCAACTCACGGTGTGGACTTGACGGTGACGTCACAGTCGGGCGAGATGGTGCCTGCGCACTGGGCGCGCTGGCGAGTCGGGGGCACGTAGTGGCAGATGGCGGCGTTTCGGACCACGTCGAGATACTGGAGCGTTGGAGCCGGGGCCTACAGATGCTCCACGTGGCTCACAACATCGCCTCGGAGCGGTTCAATCGCTGGAATCGCGTCACCGGAATCACCACAGCCATGCTGTCCGCGGTCGTCGGTACAACGATCTTCTCGTCGCTCTCGGACTCCGGTCTCACCAGTCTTCGAGTGGCAGCCGGCGTGGCCAGCCTGCTGACGGCCGCGCTCAGCGCCGGGCAACTGGTCTGGGACTACCCCGAACTCGCTTCGCGCCACCGAGCGGCTGCCGTGCGCTACGCGACACTCCGTCGGCAGGTGGAATTGCGGTTGGCGAACCGGGACCAGGTGACCGGGACGGACGTCGACGTCACGTCGTCCGAGTGGGAAGAGATCGAGCAGTCGGCCCCACAGCTGCCGATCGGTGTCCGCCGTCATGCCAGGAGAGAGATCGCCGGCGTCCCACCACGTGCCTGAACACCACACTTGACTACACCGCACTGTCCGGTTTGAGTCAGTTGCGATGGGAGAAACATGGAGAACGCACCGACTTCGTCCCCACCCGCTGCTTTACTCCTCGCCGCTGCCGGGGTGGCGTTCACCGCGCACCAGCACGTGGAGATCCGCACGGGCGCGGACATCCGGAACCGCACCGGGTTCACCGAGGAGAACATCCAGAACTCGCTGAAGACGGTGGCCTTCTCCGTCGGCCCCGACCGCCTTGTGCTGGCGACCGTTCCGGGCCCAGCGCGGATCCGTTACGGCCGGCTCACGGCAGTCCTGGGAGTGCCGCGTTCGGCTCTCAGATCCGCCGACGAGGCGGTGCTGCGAAAGCTGGATATGGAACGTGGCGGGGTCGGCCCCATCTGCGATGTCCCGGACGTCACCGTGGTGTTCGACGCCTCGGTGCCTCAGATGGGCAAAGTGCTGTGCGGGAGCGGCCGGCCGGACTACACCGTGGAGGCGGAGGCGGCGGACATCGTACGGATCCCACGGAACGCCGTGGTCGCCGACATCACCTCTGTGTGAGGGGGCACTTGAATGGCCACCGCTATCGAGGACAGGCCAGGGCCTGTCCTCGATAGCGGCATCACGGCCTACGCCGCTCAGCGTCGACTGTCGGCCTGACGGCCCGGCGTCACTTCAGGTGCCGGCCGAAGAACCGGTCCCCGTCCTCCCTCTCGAACGACGGGGTGCCGAGGTGTCCGCCCAGATTGGCGTGCAGGGTCTTCTCCTTGCTGCCGAAGGCGTCGAACAGGTCCAGGGCCCGTTGCCGGGGGTTCCCCTCGTCGTCCCACTGCAGCAGGATCAGCAGCGGAATGGTGACCTGCCGGGCCTCCTCGCGCTGGGCGAGGGGCACGTAGCCTCCGGCGAAGAAGCCGGCAGCCGCGATGCGCGGCTCGACCGCCGCAAGGCGGATGCCGAGCGCGGTCCACCCCGAGTACCCGACCGGGCCGCCGATCTCGGGCAGTTCAAGGAGGGCGTCCAGGGCGGTCTGCCATTCCGGGACCGCGTTTTCGACCAGCGGGCCGACGAGGGATTCGAAGATCTCGTCGACCGGCTCGCCGGCCTGCATCGCCCGGCGCAGATCGGCGCGGGCCTGTTCGGCGGCGGCGGAACGCGGCCGCTCACCGCACCCGGCGGCGTCGATGGTGGCCACCGCGAAGCCGTACGCCGCAGTCAGTCGGGCCCGGGCCACCAGCCGGGGTTCCGCCTTGGGCAGGCCGTTGTTGTGGGCCATCAGGATCAGCGGGGCCGGTACGGCGGACTCAGGCGTCCACAGAGTGCCGGGGATCTCGCCGAGGGTGAATTCGCGTTCGAGGACGCCGTCGTCGAGGCGCTGCTCGGAAGTGAAGTGCATGGTCATGCCTTTCGGGAGTGCTCATGAAACGGCGCTCCCGGACGACCTGTCGCCCGACCGTGACCCCGGAGGGGAGCACCCATGTCGATACTGCGTTCACGGGTACCACCTCCTCGTTCTCTCGCACGGCCTCCGGAAAGGTAACAGTGGTCGCGCTGGTCCACCAACGGGTTGTTACGAAGGCTCCGTGGCCGGATGCCGCGGGACGGCTCACGCCATCAACTTGTGGATTGCGGCGCAGATACGCGTAACCATGTGAGGAATCCAGCACTATTCTGCGGTTATGCGTCCGATGACCCACGAGGAACGCGAGGCCTTCCTCGCCGAACCGCATGTTGGAGTCCTGAGCGTCACGGCTGAAGCGGAACGTGCCCCGCTGACCACCCCCATCTGGTACGAGTACCAGCCAGGCGGGCTCGTCAAGGTGATCACGGCCCCCGGCCTGCGCAAGGTCCGGCTCATCGAAGAGGCCGGCCGGTTCGCGTTGTGCGCGCAGGTGGCCGTCGTCGACGACTACCGGTACGTGTCAGTGGAGGGACCGGTGACCGAGACGAGGCCGACCTCGAAGCAGGAGCGCTTCGACATGGCCGCGCGTTACATGGGCCCGGACCGCGCCACCGGCTATATCGACGCGACGGAGGAGACCTCGGCCGACAACATCGCGATCTATATGCGGCCGGAACAGTGGAACACCTTCGACTTCAGAGTGACACTCGACGGCCAGTAGGTCACGGCGAAACCGGGTCCTGCCGTGCTTCGGGCGTTCGGCCCCCTCAAGCAGGCCGTACGGCACCATCGCACGCAAGCGCGCGGGTGTACCCAGAACAATCGTCAACTGCTGATTGACGATTGATGGAGCGTCAACTTAAGGTTGACGCATGAGCCCACTCGACATCAGCCTCGCCGACCTGATCGCCCGGCTCGACGAGGAACTCCCCGACGCCAACGAACTGGACCGCATCAGCGAGGCGCGACTTCGCGCCCAGACGCTGTCCGACCTCGGTGACCAGCTCATCGACCACTACGTCAGCAAGGCCAAGCGGACCGGCGCGTCATGGACCGAGATCGGCGACGCCATCGGAGTGTCCAAGCAGGCCGCCCAGCAACGCCACACGCCCGCCCCGTTCGAGCGGTTCACCAACCTGAACCGGCACAGCATTGTGCTGGCACAGGAGGCCGCCCGAACCCACAAGCACGACTTCATCGGCACCGAACACATACTGCTCGGCCTGCTCGGTGAACCGCGGGGCCTGGCATATGAGGTGCTGGTGGCGAAAACCGAGTCGGAGCAGCGCGTCCGCGACGCGATCGAGGAAGCGATGCCGCCGGCCGGGGAGAAGGCGCTGCGTGGTCACATCGCGTTCCGACCGGAGAGCAAGGAGGCCATCGAGCAGGCGCACCGTGCGGCGGCCGACCTCGGCCATGACTGGATCGGCACGGAACACACACTGCTGGGCCTGATCCGCACCGAGAAGAGCCCGGCCGCACGGATCCTGCGCAACCTCGGCTTCGCGCCAAAGGAACTGCACAAGACGGTCAAGACCGAGATCGCCAAACGGCTCGCCGCGCGCGACAAGTAGCAGCGGATCCATCAGTCGGCGGGGAGGACCCGACCGACACGACTCTCCCATCCGACACGGGGCGGCGCGCTCGCGCCGCCCCCGTCCGTGCGCCGGTCCGTCGCGGCATGATCACACCATGTGTCGACCCGATTACGAGAATGAACCATTTACTTGAAGTCTCACATTGTTTTATCGTTGCAAGCCAGGCCACCACCCGCGCCTCGCCGCCCCTCAGGGAGACCCCCATGCCTGTACGCCGCCTCAACCACGCGGTGCTCTACGTACGGAACGTCGAGCGCGCCGTCGAGTTCTACACGGACGTCTTCGACTTCCACCTCGACGTCGACATCCCGGGCCGCGCCGCGTTCCTCAGCGCCGAGGGCACACTCAACGATCACGACCTCGGCCTGTTCTCCGTCGGACCCGACGCACCCGGGCCCGAGCAAGGTCGCGTCGGCCTGTATCACCTGGCCTGGGAGGTGGGGACTCTCGGCGAACTGGTCGAGATCGCCGACAAGATCAACCAGCGCGGCGCCATGGTCGGGTCCACGAACCACGTCGTGTCGAAGTCCGTCTACGCCAAGGACCCCGACGGCAACGAATTCGAGATCATGTGGCGCGTACCGCGCGAGGACTGGCCGTCCGCAACCGACGAAGCCCGCTCCGGCGCGCTCGACCTCGAAGAGTCCCTCAAGCGCTGGGGGCCCGACCTCAAGACGGGCGCCGCCGCCGGTTCCGCCACCTGACCGCCAGCCGCAGTCCCGTACATCGCGCGCGTCACCCGGGGTGCTGGTCGTCCTGCACGTCGTGCAACGAGGGGGCGTACGAGATCCCGACGATCACGCCGTCCGACGTGAGGAGTCTGGCCACCGTCTGGCCCCACGGCTCGGTGCGGGCCTGGTGCACCAGGTCGAAGCCCGCGCGCTGAAGCTCGGCACCGGCGGCCGTGACGGCTTCCGCGTCCGCCACCTCGAACTCGATCGATGCCTGCGGGACCACCCGGTCGGCGGGCCACTGGGCCGTGCCGAAGCATGCCTCGGCAGCCTGCGCCAGCGGCCACAGGCCGAAGTGCTTGCTGCCGGGGACGCTCCCGCTGGAGTAGTAGCCGTCGCCTTCTCCCTCCAAGGGGAGGCCAAGAGCCTCGATGAACAGCTTGCGGCTCAGCGGCGGATCGGCGACGACCACCGCCACGCTCGTGATGAAGAGAACGTCCATGCCGGTGGTTCACTCCCCTGCTGCGCTGCGACGGGACTGCGAGGGCCGGAGATTCGGCCTCGTCGGCACCGCTTTTCCGCGGCCGGATCCCACTCAACTCAACGTATCCGCCTGCTCCCCGAGCGCCGAGACACCCGCGCCAGCACCACCTTGAGTCACCCGATCGAGCTGGTTCACCTCGTACGTGCCGTCATCCCACCGCTCCCCCGACGGCCTAGCGGGCGCGTTCTGGTAGTCGGCCCGGTTGGAGTGTCGCGGTCCTGAGCGCGGGGATGGCGGCTGCGATGAGTGCGACGCCGAGGAGGCCGGCCAGTCCTCCGGTGAGCACGGCGAGGGCGGGCGTCGAGATCGCTGCCACGAGCCCGGCTTCGGCGTCGCCGACCAGAGGGGAGGCCTACGTCTGGGCGAGCAGGAGGGCGGTGACCCATCCGCGAAGGGCGTCGGGTGTACGGAGTTGAAGGATGGTCAGGCGGAAGACTTCCGACACGACGTCGGCCGCGCCCGCAACCGTGAGGAGCGCGAGGGCTAGAGGAAGCTGCCTGGTCAGACCGACGGCGGCGAGGGCGGCGCCCCAGACGGTGACGGCGATCAGGACGGCACGGCCTGCGTTGTCGATGCGTGAGGCCCAGCCGCTGGTGGCGGCCGCGAGGAGGGCGCCGGCGCTGGGGGCGGCGAAGAGGAGGCCGACGGCGGTGGGCCCGCCGTGGAAGGTCTCCAGGCCGAGTGCGGGGAACACGGCTCGGGGCATGCCGAACACCATGGCGCTGGTGTCGACGAGGAGGATACCGAGGATGAGGCGGGTGCCGCGGACGAACCGCAGTGCCTCGACCATCGTCGCGGGCGCTGCGGGTGCCGCGATCTCGCCACGGGCGACCGGGGGCGTGTTGACCGTGACCATGCTCTTGATCTTGGAGAGCTGGTCGGCCAGCGTGCCGACATCGCGCCCGGCGGCATCGGTGATGCGCTGGTCGGCGACCGCGAAGCCGATTCGCACGCCGGGCAGCGCGGACTTGCCGTATGTCCCGAGGTAGATCACACGTCGGCCGGTGTCCGGGGCCCGCAACCTAGCGGACCCCGACCGCTGCGACCTCCTGCCCGCCATGGGCAGGGCACTGGGCCTGGACGTCTCCACCGAACGCTCGCTCTGGCGCGACAAAGCGCTCATCGAACTGAACGTGGCGGTCCTGCACTCCTTCGACGCCGCCGGGGTCACCATCGCCGGCCATCACACCGAGTCCAGACACTTCATGCTGCACCTGGAGCGCGAGGCCCGGTCGGGCCGCATCGTGCCGGCCGACTGGTCGTGGATCGTCCCGCCACTGTCGGGATCGACGACCGAGGTCTTCCACCGCTACTACGACGACGTGCAGTTGCGGCCCGCGTTCCTCCACCACCGCACGCCGGAATCAGACACGGGCCGAATCGCGGCGCTGCTCCGCCTGAGCCCGTAGCATCGCTCCCCCGCCGCACCAGGACCGGCCGATGCCGGACACGGTCAGGACGTCACCCTCCGGTCCAACTACCGTGCAAATTACGCCAGTTTGTGATCAGTGGCGCAACGGACCGGCATGCCCGGCCGTCATACAGGGCGTACATCTCACGGGGAACGAAAGGGGAACAACATGTACGTACCCGGCATGCAGCGGATCGCCATCGCGGGCGCCGTAACGGTGCTCGCGGTAGCGGGGAGCGTGCTGAGCATGGGGACGGCTTCGGCGGCGACGCCGACGGCGGCCACCATTACGGCTCAGCAGACCCACAAGGCCGCCCCGGCGGCCGAACCCACGGGCAAGGTCGTCGCCAACGGCGGCCTGTGGACGCACCAGGCATCGAACACCGCCTCCAAGCGGCTCGGCCTGCTGCCCGAGGGCGCGGTCGTCGCGCTGCAGTGCAAGAAGGCCGGCGAGAACGTGGACGGCAACAAGCTCTGGTACAAGATCGGGGCAGGCAAGCCCGGCTGGGTAGCCGCACGCTATGTCCGCAACCTCGCGCCCGTGCCGTACTGCAAGTGACCTGACATGACGTCCGGCGGCCGCCCGACCAACGGCCGCCGGGCATCGAGCTCCCACTGCTCGTCTTCCAATTTTGACATGTGCATGCAATGATGCAGGCCCCCGCCTGCCGGCATCGGCTGAGTCCCCCGAACACCGGGCACCTCCGGCGCTCCCGCAGCCGCTGCCCCGGGCATGAGCCGTCATCCCGCACACGAGGTGCCGGCTCCGGCGCATGCGAGGCCCGCCGGGTCCCACGGCCCCGCGCACCCGGTACCCCCCACGGAAGGCTCACTCATGCCCCGCAGACGCCTGGCGCTCATGGCCGCCGGAGCCCTGGTCATGGCTGCCGCCGCCACGCTCCCCCAGTCCTCAGTGGCCACAGCCGGCACCCCCGCCCCGCACGCCACCGCCCACAACACCCTGGTCACCTACCGAGTACCGATCCGGCACAGCGCGGACGCGCAGACTCTCATCAACGCCGGGTACGACGTCCTGGAGCGCCGCCAGGGCAACAGCCTGTTCATACTGGGCGATCCGACGACGGCCACCGGGCTGCGGCGCCTCGGGTTCAGCCCGACCGCGGTGAGGACACAGCAGCGACCGACCCCCAGCACGGCCCGGCCCGTCGCCGGTGACACGTACGACGGCGGCTACCACACGGTCGACGGCAACTACGCCCATCTGGACCAAGTCGCCTCCCAGCACCCGGACTTGGCCACGGTCGTGACCTACGGCCAGTCCTGGCGCAAGCAGAACGGAACCGGCGGCCGGGACCTCAAGGCCATCTGCGTCACCAAGATGCAGCAGGGCGACTGCAGCCTCAATCCGAGCTCGGCAAAGCCCCGCTTCTTCCTGATGAGCCAGATCCACGCCCGCGAGCTCACCACCGGCGAGGTCTCCTGGCGGTGGATCGACGAGCTGACGTCCGGCTACGGCAAGGACGCCGACATCACCAAGCTGATGGACACCACCGAGATGTGGGTCGCGCCCATCGCCAACCCGGACGGCGTCGACATCGTCGCCTCGGGCGGCGACAACCCCCTGCTCCAGCGCAAGAACGCCGACGACGCCAACGGCACCTCGTGCGGCTGGAGCGGCCAGATCGGCGTCGACCTCAACCGCAACGCCGGTACCCACTGGGGCGGCTTGGGCACCTCTCAGCAGCCGTGCGACGAGGTCTACCTCGGCCCGTCCGCCGATTCGGAGCCGGAGAACAGCGCCCTGGAGGGCCTGTTCCGGCAGCTGTACCCGGCGGTGCGCACCGGCACCGGGGACGGCGACCCCGCACCGGCCGGCACCCGGGGCATGATGATCAGCCTCCACAGCGACGCGAGCATGGTGCTGCTGCCCTGGGAGTTCGACCACACCGTGCACACCGGGAACGACTCCGCGCTGCGCGCCCTGGCCGGCCAGATGGGCTCGATCACGGGCTACCAGTCCGGACAGGCGGGCGAGATCCTGTACGACGCGTCGGGCGGCACCGACGACTGGACCTTCGACAAACTCGGCCTGGCCAGCTTCACCATCGAGATCGGCGACAGCGACGGCCGGGGCTGCGACGGGTTCACCCCGCCGTACTCCTGTCAGGACAGCTACTTCTGGCCCAAGATGAAACCCGCTCTCCTGTACGCCGCCCAGCACGCCGCAGCACCGTTCCAGACGACCGCCGCCGTCAAGCACTGAGGTCCGGTTCACGCGCCGGGGGCCACGCGGCCTCCGGCGCGCCGGAGTCGGAACGTCGGCGGTTGTCGGCGCCGAGGGACGCACCATGGCCGAATCCATCCCCAACACCCCACAATCTGCGCACAGTTACCCCCGCACGCACCACATGCGAACGTAAAGCGCTGTCCCCCCACAAATGCAGCGTTGACGCTCCGTCAGAGACCGCCGAAGCATGGGCATGCCAAATCTGACGGAAAGGACCATGATCGGTGAAACTGATCAAATTCGGGGGAATCCTTCTCGCCGCGCTCCTCGCGGCGAGTACCGCGTCCGCCACCGCAGCGGACGCCGCTCCGCCCCGGCCCAAGGGCAGCATCACCCTCACCACCACACCCAACCGGACCAGCGCCGCGAAACCGGGAGCGGCAGCCTTGACCTGCTCCCCGGCCTACAACACCTTCGACCGCACCAGCTCCTGCTCGTCGGGCGGCATCACCGTCAACTTCTACCTCGAACCCGAACATCAATACCAAGGCAGCGCCCAGCTCGCCTACACCTCCAGCGTCCAGCTGGACCCCCGCAACCGGTACAAGTGGACCAACCAGGTCAGCCTGCACCTGGTCGAGTCCACCATCCCCGCCGGCGACCTCGGCGTAGGCACGGTCACCGAGGACTGCAAGGCTTGCACCGCCACACCCGGCGGGACGCAGATCCTCAGCCCCGGCGCCGTCCGCACGTACACCATGACGCTCAACTCCCCCGGAACGGCGACCGTCACCGACGCGCAGGCCCCGCTGCTCACCTACACCGCCCCGGGCTACAGCACCGCGCAAGGCGACCTGGGCGGCAAGCAGAACGTCCGGTGTGACAACACCCCCCGTATGAGCCCCGTGCAGACCGGCGGATGTGTCCACCCCGACTACACGCCCACGTACTTCCTGTCCACGACCGGCCCCTACGACCAGGTGGCGTGGCACGTCGCATGGGCGCAGCAGAACCTCAAGAACCACTGGGGGTGGCAAGGTCACGGACCGGCTCTCACCCGCACCACCGACCGGGCCCTGATCCGTACCAACCGGCGGACCGCGTGCCCCAGCAACATTCCCCGCCCGGCCGGAAAGAGCTGCGACGAATACCCCTTCGCTTCCACCCACCAAGGTGCCAGCGTCAACCCCGACTTCTCCTGCCACATGATCAACGCCCGGCAGAACACCCAGGAAGGCAGCTTCCGCAAGAGCTGGTACAACTCCAACCGGCTCTTCGACGGAGACAAGTTCTGGGTCGACATCCTGCTTCCGTCGGCCCACACCCAGGTCATGCGGCCCAACGTGCAGTGCCCGTAACCCGACAGCACTAGCGTGAAGCCCAGGGGGACAGTGAAGAGCTGTCCCCCTTCCACGGCAAGGAGCCTCCGTGATGCCCACACGCATCCAACGTGTCCACAGCAGCACCGTCATGCTCGACTCCAACGGCCTCGACATCCTCGACCCCGACGTCATGGGATACGAGTACCTCGAATTCGCCGCCAACGGGATCGTCGCCGTACACGAGAGCGGCTACACCAGCATCCTCACCGAGCAGGAATCCGGCACCGTCACTGTCACCGCCGAACTCTGGGACGGTCCCCCGCCCCTGGCCCTCGACGCCTGGCAGGACGCCGCCGAGATCTCGGTCGACTGGACCGGCAGCCGTATGGAGATCGGCGACGAAGACGCGGCCCTCAACCTCGACCTCCCGCCGGGCACTTACCGGCTCCGCGCCCATGGACGCAACCGCGACGACGGCGATGTCCGCGACGAGGACGACCCGGTGGAGGAATACCTCCTGCACATCTGGCCCGCCCCCACGGCACCCCCCCACACCCATAAACTCACCAGCCAACTCGCCGCCGGCCACACCGCCGTCGACAGGGACCCCGCCCACATCCACGGCACCAGTTACGACCAAATCGCCGCACAACGCCGTCAGATGGATGCATGAAACCCCTGGCCCCGGGATCCCGGTGAACAGCACGCGCCACTATGGTGAGCCGATGTCATCGATCAAGCAGTTCCAAGTCACCTTCGACTGCGCGGCACCTGAGCGCGTCGCTCGTTTCTGGTGCGAGGTGTTGGGGTACGTCGTACCGCCGCCGCCGGAGGGCTTTGCCACTTGGGACGATTTCGCTCGCTCACTGCCGCCCGAGCGTCAGGATTCATCGTTCTCCTGCAGTGATCCCACAGGTGTGGGCCCGCGCATGTACTTCCAGCGCGTTCCCGAAGGCAAGGTCGTCAAGAACCGGGTTCATCTCTGCGTGCGGGTCGGCACCGGGCTCGTGGGTGACGAGCGCCTCGCCACCCTGGAGGCCGAGTGCGCACGACTGACCGCACTCGGCGCGGTACACCAGCGAACGCTGTATGCCGACGAGGAAAACGAGTCGTGCATCGTGATGCAGGACATCGAGGGCAACGAGTTCTGTATCGACTGAGGGGCAAGGCCGCCCGCCTGCCTCGCAGTTCACGCGGGCGGGCGGCCTCCGGGTCTCTCCTCAGCCGGCCTCGATCATGATGCGGCAGGCAGGAGCCCGGCGACTTCACCCAGGACTCGGGCCGCCGGTGCCGGTTCGACCAGCCACTTCAGGTGGCTGCTGGTGAGCGTACGGACGTCGTAGGGGTTCTCCGGCGTCAGCGCGTCGCCCTCGCGAATCATCCGGTCCTGCATGGCGAGCGGCACGCTGGTGTCCTCGGTCAGCCGGACGTACGTCTTGGGGATCCGCCCCCAGCTGTCGGCCTGCGCCCGGTCGTCGGGAGTGCCGGCGTCGAGGTTCTCGTCGGGCTGGAAGGTGTTGAGGAAGACCATGAACTCCTCGTCCGTCCCGTCGGCGAGGAAGGCTTCCTTGAAGGCCGCGAGGACGCCGGGGTCGGCGGTACGGAAGTTGGAGCGCAGCAGCCCGAGTTCGGCAGGGTTCGCGACGATCGCCGATGCCAGCGCAGTGGCGTCGGCCGTGGCCATCTCGGGCTCGGCGTAGTACGCGCTGACGTCGAGGTCGACGGGGCACCAGGCGGAGACGTAGACGATGCGGTCGATCAGGTCGGGCCGCTGGTTGGCCGCGACGGTGGCCGTCATACCGCCACGGCTGTGGGAGACGAGGATGACGGGCCCGTTCCGCTTGGCCCGCTCCAGTATCCCGATGAGGTGCGCGGCGTTGTCGGCGAGCGTGACGCCCTTGATGGCCCCGGGCGTGGTGGCGAGCCCTGCGAGATCCTGCGGCGCCTGATAGGCCTGCGGGAACGTCGCGGCGAACCCGTGCCCGGGAAGATCGACGGCGACCGAACGGTGTCCGAGGAGGCCGAGTTCGGCCTGGAGCGGGGCGAAGGAGAAGGAGTTCGCGAAAGCTCCGTGAACCAGTACGAACGTCGGTTGCATCTGTCTACACTCACTTTCTGGTCCTCTGCGGCGTCGGCGGCACGCGCGCCGCTCTTCCCGCCGCCGCGAACCACCTCGCGGCCGAGGAACGAGACGTAGTCCTGCGGCGCACCATCCAGCCGCAGAGACGTCTTCATACATGGCAAGCGTCAGCGGTCGAGCGCGGAGTCACGAGGGCGGCGTGCGAACGACTGCCCACGGTCCGGTGATGCACCTTACTCAGTAGAAGATCATCCGCACTACCCGGACGAGCCGAGAGACGCCCCCCTAGTGCGCCGCGAGCCTCTCCACCAGCCCGATCGCCCGCGCCAGCGACTCCCGCTCTTCTTCCGTCAGTTCCGCCTCGATCGCCCGCGCGAGCCAATCCGCCCGGCGCCCCCGCTCCTCCTCCAGCAGCGCCTGCCCCGCCGAGGAGAGCTCGACCAGGCTCTTGCGGCCGTCGGTCGGATGCGCCCGGCGCGTGATCAGCCCCTGCTCCATGAGTAGTCCGACCGCTCGGGCCATGGACTGCGGGCGCACCCGCTGATCGGCCGCCAGTTCGCTGGTCGTCATCGCACCGCTGCGGTCCAGCGCGCCGAGGACGGCCACCTGGCCGAACGGCATCTGGTCCTCAAGCTTCACGCGCCGCGTGAGCTTTCCCATCACGGTGCGCAGTTCGGCCGCGACGGCGGTGGATTGCGGAAGGGGCATACCCAATTTTAACGCAGCACAGCTGCACAGGAGGACTGCGCAGCAAGTCTGAACAGCAAAACTGCACAGCACTGCTGTAGAGTCTTCTGTGCCGGGGCAGCGCCACCGTCGCCGCAGCCGAGCCCCGGCACGTAAGCGACAACCGGAAGGGCTCCCATGACCGCCATCACCTCCGTCACCGGCCGCCGCGTCCTCGACAGCAGGGGCAACCCCACCGTCGAGGTGGACGTGGAACTGGCGGACGGATCCATCGGCCGGGCCGCAGTCCCCTCCGGCGCTTCGACCGGCGCCCGCGAGGCCGTCGAACTCCGCGACGGCGACCCGGCCCGCTGGCACGGCCAGGGCGTCGACCGCGCGGTACGCCACGTCAACACGGAGCTCGCGGCCGCCGTCACCGGTCGCGAGGCCGAGGACCAGGCCGGTCTCGACGCCGCCCTCGTCGCCACGGACGGCACCCCCACCAAGTCCAGGCTCGGTGCCAACGCGATCCTCGGGGTCTCCCTGGCCACCGCCAAGGCCGCGGCCGCCGCCCACCGCCTGCCGCTCTACCGCTACCTCGGCGGTTCCGACGCCCGGCTGCTGCCCGTACCGATGATGAACATCGTCAACGGGGGCGCGCACGCCGACAACCCCCTGGACTTCCAGGAGTTCATGATCGCGCCGATCGGCGCGGACACCTTCGCCGAGGCCGTGCGGATGGGGTCCGAGATCTTCCACACCCTGCGCCGCGACCTTCTCGCCGCCGGGCACTCCACGGGCGTCGGCGACGAGGGCGGCTTCGCACCCGCCCTGCGCACCGCCGAAGAAGCCCTCGACTTCGTCGTCGCCGCCGTCGAGCGCACGGGCTACCGGCCGGGCACGGACATCGGCCTGGTCATGGACCCGGCGTCGTCCGAGTTCTTCCGCGACGGCGTCTACGACTACACCGGCGAGGGCGTACGGCGCACACCCGCCGAACACGCCGACTACCTGGTCAAGTTGATCGACGCCTACCCCATTGTGTCGATCGAGGACCCGATGGCCGAGGACGACCTGGAGGGCTGGCGGGACCTCACCGCGCGGGTCGGTGCGCGCTGCCAGCTCACCGGTGACGACGTGTTCTGCACCAACGAGACCCTCCTGCGCGAGGGCATCGCCTCCGGCGTCGCCAACTCGGTCCTGGTGAAGGTCAATCAGATCGGCACCCTGACGGAGTCCCTGGCCACCGTCAACGCCGCCCACCGGGCGGGCTACACCGTCGTCATGTCGCACCGCTCGGGAGAGACGGAGGACACGACGATCGCGGACCTGGCGGTGGCCACGGGCTGCGGCCAGATAAAGACCGGCTCACTGTCCCGCTCCGACCGCACCGCCAAGTACAACCAACTCATCCGCATCGAGGAGCAGTTGGGCGACAGCGCGCAGTACGCGGGCGGGGAAGCGCTGCGCCGCTAGGTGTCGGTGCTGCTTCGGGGTGGAAGCCATGGCTTCTCAGGCCCGACTGAGTAGGATCTTGCTCGTGCGCTTCGACGACAACGAACCTGTCTTCAGGCGAAGCAAGTGGGGGACGAACCACTACGAGTAGCACGCATCGCCGCCAGATCTACCGTCGAACCTGAAGCAGAGCGTGAGTACCGCTCGTACGCCAAGCCGAGCCGGACCGTTCGAGAGCTTCGAGCGCCCCCTGCTCCAACCCCGCGATCACGTCGGACTTCAGGGTGCGGAGCGCCGCGACGGCCCCCGGGAAGTACGCGGTGAGGTCCGCGAACGGCGCCGTGGCATTCCACATCCGGTCGCCCACGAGGCGGCGGTAGTTGAGGTCGCCCTTGAAGATGGTGAGCGTGGCAGCCTCGAACTCCTGCCGCAGGTCCTCAGGCATTTCCTCGTACGGCAGCGGTGCGCAGTAGAACGAGTGGGTACGGATCTCCAGGCGTCCTGTCGCCATCGCCTGCCACAAACGCGCGCCGATCCGGCCGGCTTCAGCGGGTGCGTGGGTGAGGCGGCGCAGGCAGTCGACGACGTCCGATGCCATCGCGTCGGAGACGTAGTACGGGTAGGGCTTGACGTGGAGCACGACCTGGTCGGCGTGGCGGTGTTCAAGGAGGTGGTCGATGAGGATCAGGTCCGGGATCAGCTCCCGGCCTGCGTTGTCGGCCACGACAGCAACGGTGGATTGGGCTCCGGCGGGCAGGAGCTGCCACAGCACAGTGCTGTCGTCGGCGACCAAGCCACCGGCAGCGTCGCCGGAGGCCGGATCTCCCTCCGTAACACGGAAGCCGAGGTCCGCACGGTTGCCCCAAAGCGAGGCGTGGAGCAGGGCCGTGGCCCGCTCGTCGGCCGGCGCGTCGGCGAGTGCGTCCAGGGCGCGGAGTTCCTCGTCCACCGCCGCGCCTCGCAGTTCGGCCTGCTTGAAGGGCGCGAAGGGGTCGACTCCCTGCCACGGGCCCGTACCGAAGTACTCGATCGCGCCGAGGAGCCTGCGGTAGAAGTAGCTCTCCGCCCACAGGAACGGAGCGTCGAACCACGGCCGCCCGAAGTGCTCCCGCCCCCAGGCCGACCACTGGCCGTGATCGCGCTCCGAGGGGGCGAGCGGTTGGATGACACCGTTGATGATCTCGTCCAGCAGGGCATCAAGGGCCTCGTGCTGCCGACGCCCGTACGGGAAGGCGTCGCGCACCTGCTGGATGAGAGCCGGATGGCGTTTGGCCAGGACGCCCCAGGCGAATGAGCCGGGCTCGTTGCTCAGGATGACCCGCGCGCCGGGATCGGCGACCGGGCCCGATCCGTGGCCGGGCTCGTCGCCCGAGCTGTCGGACGTCTTCTCCGTCATGGTGTCCAAGCCCTTCGCTTCTCGCTCCCCATGTGCCGACTGTAGAGGGGGTCGGTGAGGTCCGACCGCACGTCGCACGCCACCGCGGGCTGTCCCGTCAGTCGCGAGCGCTGGGCGATGTCGGTGAAGGACAGGTCGATCTGCGGTATCCCGTAGGAGATGAGCTTGGCGACGGAGGTGCCGTAGGCGACGCCCCACACCTTGCCCCACAGGAGCGCGCCCGCGCACATCGCGCACGGCTCGGCGGTGGTGACCACCACGTGCGAAGGGAGGTGGAGGCCCGCCTCGGCCGCCTTGCGCAGCAGGTTGACCTCGGCGTGTGCCGTGGGGTCGTGGGAGATGTCCGAGGTGTTGCGTGCCCCGGACACGACGGCTCCGCTGTCGGCGTCGACCAGGACGGCCCCGTAGGGCCAGCGGGCCTGGCGGGCCCAGTCCACGGCGACGGGCATCGCGCGCTCCACCGCGTCCATGAGGTCCGCGGGCCAGTCCCCGCTCCCGTGACGCGGCCGGGCGCTCGCGGAAGGAGCGAACGCGCCGAGCGCGGAGAGCGGGGCGGCGGCGGCCGCCGTGCGCAGGAAACGACGGCGGGAAGAGTTCGAAGAGATCATTCCGCCTGTATAGCGGTCCCAACGGCGGCTGATCGGGCTTCTGTCGGGAATGGCCGAAGACCGCGCTCGCCAGGGTGACTCATGCTGCGGGCCCTGCCGCGCGGCGCAATTCTCCGCCGCCCGACCGGGCCCCACGCTCACACCGCCGACAGCAACCACTGCTGGCTGGGATCCCCCGTGTCCGTCTGTTCGACGAGCTTCGCGCCGTCGGCGGTGGAGGCGGCGCTCACCAGCGTGGCTTCGAACGGGATCGGCTGCGGCCGCAGTTGGTGCAGATCGAGTACGAGGATCTCGTTGCGCCCGACGGTGAGCCAGGGGGCCGGACAGTAGAGCCGCTGCTGGGGGCCGATCGACCAGTACCTGCCGAGGTTGTGTCCGTTGACCCAGACCACGCCCTTGGTCCAGCCGGCCATGTCCAGATAGGTGTCGCCGATGTCGGTCAGGGTCACAGTCGCCCGGAAGAAGATCCCGGCCCGCCCGGGGTTGCTGATCACCGGGCGCAGCGCGGCGACGAACGCCTCGTCGACGGGCAGGGCGTACGTCTGCCAGTCGGTGAGCACACCGGTGAGCGGGCCCGCGTCGGTGAGCGACACCGGCCCGGTGATGCCCTTGCGGTCGACGAGTCCGTGGCCGTAGTTGATACGGCCCATGCCCTCGACCAGGATGTCCAGCGTGGGGCGGTTGCCCGCCGCGCCCAGCGGCAGCCGCGATCCCGTGGTGACCTTGAGCGGTGCCGCGTAGGCCGAGGGCACGGCCGGGCGGGACAGGCCACCCTGGTAGGCACCGTCGAGGAAGACGGTGGCGTAGTCGTGGACCGAGGAGACGTCGAGCGTCGCCCCCGCGTATCCGTCGAGGACCTTGCGGTACAGCAGGAACCCCGAGTTCTGCTCGTAGTTCTCCATCGGCTGCGGTGTGACGGTCTGCGCGGGCGGGAGCGCGGCGGGCAGGTTGTCCCAGAGCGAGGCGTACGGGACCGGCGCCGGGGCGTCGTTTCCGGTGCGGGTGATGGTGGGGACCGGCTCCGGGACCGGCGGCAGTGTCACACCCGGGTAGCTGCCGATGAGCGCGCGGTAGGCGAGGTAGCGCGGGGCGGGCCGTCCCTGCTCGATGATGGGCGCGCCGTAGTCGTACGAGGTGACATGGGCGGTGTAGCCGGTGCCGTCGTCGTTGGCGTTGGCACCGGCCCAGTAGCCGAAGTTGGTGCCGCCGTGCACCACGTAGAGGTTGAACGACTGCCGGGCGTCCATCAGGTCCCGCAGCGCGGTGGTGAGGTCGGTGGCCAGACCGGCGAAGGCGCCCTCGCCCCAGTGCGTGAGCCAGCCGGGGTACAGCTCGCCCGACATGGCCGGGACGCGCGGGAACGAGGTGCGGCAGCGTCTGATGTCCGCGGATGTGCCACCGCTGAGCCCGATGGCCCCGCCGGTGACGTTGGTGTGGTTGGCCACGACCTGGCCGAGCCCGTCCTGGGTGTAGAACGGCCCCTCGATGCCCGCCTTGAGCCACAGCTGCCGCAGCGCCTCCAGATAGCCGGCGTCGCTTCCGTACGACCCGTACTCGTTCTCGATCTGCACCATGAGGACCGGACCGCCGTTCGCGGCCATCAGGGGTCGCAGGACCGGCGCGATGGTGGCGACGTACCGCGCCACGGCCGCCATGTAGTCCGGGTCCTCGGTGGAGTTCACCCTCAGCCGGGCGGAGGGTTTGCGCAGCAGATAGGACGGCAGTCCGCCGAGGTCCCACTCGGCGCAGACGTACGGGCCCGGGCGCAGCAGTACGTACATGCCCTCCTGCTGACAGAGGCGGATGAAGGCGGCGAAGTCGCGCCGGTCGGTGGTGAGGTCGAAGACACCCGGACGTTCTTCCAGGTAGTTCCACATCAGATACAGCGCGATGGTGTTCAGGCCCAGCGCCTTGGCCATCCGGGTGCGGTGACGCCAGTACTGCACCGGGATGCGGGCGGGATGCAGCTCGCCGCTGCGGATCTGGAACGTCGTGCCGTCGAGGACGAAGTCCGCGCCGTCCGGGCTGAAGCCGAAGGTATGACCGGAGGCGAACGTACGCCCGCCGGAGACGGCCAGCGCGGCCACCGGGCTCAGCACGGCGGCCGCCAGCAGTGTGCGTCGGTGCATGCGTACTCCCTGATGACGGCGGGCGGAGTGGGCGGTCATGCAGCGCTCGGCGACACATGAGGCGAACGGAACGTCACGCGTCGCTGCTGCGCAAGGTATTGATGGCGCCAGTAAGCGTCAAGAGTCCACGTAATCCAACACAACACACCAATGAATTCCGGCTATCACCCTTCGGGGCGAGCCCTGATTCCTCAACTCCCTTTTACCGTACGGTGATTGAAGCTGCTCGAAACGTAGCGCTACAGTGCAGCACCAATCACCAACCGCTCTCGTCCGCCCCGCACGTTCCCCTTCTCACCGCAGAGGAGATCACCGTGCCCCGCCCCCCACGCACACCGCGCCGGCGCACCGCACTCACCGCGCTCACGGCCGCGCTGCTCTGTCTGCCGCTCACCACCGCGCACGCCTCGCCCTCCCCCGCTGCGCCTGCCGTCCGGCAGCTCGCCCCGACCCCGCCCATGGGCTGGAACGACTGGGCCCACTACCAGTGCGGGGTCACCGAGCAGACCGTCACCGCCAATGCCGACGCCCTCGTCTCCACCGGCCTGGCCGCCAAGGGCTACACCACGGTGACCGTGGACGACTGCTGGATGGCCAAGTCCCGTGATGCACAGGGGAACCTTGTCGCCGACCCCGTGAAGTTCCCGCACGGCATGGCCTGGCTCGGCTCGTACCTCCACGACCGCGGACTGCACTTCGGGATCTACGAGGACGCCGGGTCCGCGACCTGCGGCGGCTACCCCGGCAGCGGGCGGCCCCAGGGCGGCGGCGCCGACCACTTCGCCCAGGATGCCGCCTCGTTCGCCGCATGGGGCGTGGACTACCTCAAGCTGGACGGCTGCAACCTCTACACGGCGTCCGGGCAGACGCAGGCGCAGGCCTACCGGCAGGCGTACGACGCCCAGGCCGCGGCCCTGCGCGCGAGCGGCCGCGACATCGTCTTCTCCGAGTCGGCGCCCGCGTACTTCCAGGGCGCGGAGTGGGGCAATCCCACCTGGTTCGACGTACTGTCCTGGGTCGGCTCGGACGGCCAACTCTGGCGCGAGGGCTGGGACATCGCCACCTACGACTCCGCCCATCCCACCACGAGCCGCTGGTCCAGTGTCCTGTCCAACTACGGCTACAACCGCTGGATCGGCCGGTACGCCAAGCCCGGCAACTGGAACGACCCGGACTTCCTCATCGCGGGCGCGGGCGGGCTCACCGACGACGAGTCCCGCAGCCAGATGGCCCTGTGGTCGATGATGGCCGCACCTCTCATCCTCTCCTCCGACGTCTCCCGACTCACCCCGGCGGCACGGTCCGCGCTCGGCAACACCGACCTGATCGCGCTCGACCAGGACAGCCTCGGCCGGCAGGCGAGCGTGGTGTCCACCAACGGCACCGCCGATGTACTCGTCCGGCCGCTGGCAGGCTCGGACCGGGCGGTCGCGGTCCTCAACCGCGCCTCGACAGCCCGTACGCTGACCACGTCGCTGGCCGACATCGGCTTGTCCGGTTGCACGGTATCCGCCAAAGACCTCTGGACCGGGGCCAGTTCGACCGTCACCAGCGGTCTCACGGCGACCGTTCCCGCGCACGGCACGGCGATCTGGCGGCTCACGCCCGGCGCCGGGTGCGCCCCCGCCGTCCCCACCGGCCAGATCACGGGCAACGGCGCCAAGTGCGTGGACGTCACCGGCAGCGGCACCGCCGACGGCACCCAGACGATCCTCTACACCTGCACCGGCAACCCCAACCAGCGCTGGACCATGGGCACCGACGCCGGCGTGCGCTCACTGGGCAAATGCCTGACGGCGTCCGGCACCACCGCCGGAAGCCCCGTCACCCTCTCCACCTGTACGGGCACACCGTCCCAGCGCTGGACCGCGAAGCCCGACGGCACCCTGGTCAACAACGCCTCCGCCCTGTGCCTCGACGTCTACGGTGGCGGCACGGCCGACCTGACCAAGCTCGACACCTGGACCTGCGGCCACCTCCAGACCAACCAGGTGTGGTCCCTGCCCGGCTGACGCACCGGCCCGTGTCCAGATCCGGTCGGGTCAGTGGGCCGGTGCGGGCTCGGTCCTCTTACGGGCGCGATAGGCGGCTGCCTTGATCTTGTTGCCGCAGGACTCCATGCCGCACCACTGCCGACGCATGCCCCGCGAACGGTCGATGTAGGTGCGGGTGCACTCCGGGTTGCCGCACTCCTTGAGCAGCGGCACATCCGGTCCGCTCAGGAGCTCGACGGCAAGGCGAGCCACCATGGAGAGGGCTTCCTCCGGAGTTGCCTGCGTCCATCGCCCTGACGGGGTGAGCTGCGGCACCGCCGACGGCTTGCGTGCCGCGTTGTTGAGTACGGTCAGCGCCGCCCCGTCGTAGTCTTCCGCGAGCCGACGGGCGGTGACCAGCCGGTACATGGCTTCCCGTACGGTCGTCGCCTCCTCGACGTCGACCTCCCGGCTCGGGGACACCGCGTCGACGAGCCCGGACTCCACGTACCACGCGTTCAGCCTGTCCGGCGTGGCGAACATCTCGAAGCGCAGCGAACGGCGCGCTCGGAGCGTGGCGACGAAGTCGAGTGCCGGGTTGCCGCAGACGAAGACATGGTCGAGGTTCACATCACCATTCTGGCAGGTGACGATATGCGTAGCAAGTTTCCGTCACCTGCTGAAGCGGTGAGCTCTCCGGGGCCCTAGAACGGGACCCGCTCATAGACCCAGGTCGACAGCGAGGCAGGAGAAGGACTTCCATGAGCCCTCGGGGTCGAAGGCGTACCGCGTCGGGTCGCTCGGCGTAGCCGCCTTCTCCTCGACCATGTCCTCTTGACGGATACGCTCGGGCAGGCTGCCGAACCGTGCTCGACGTGCCGCTGCGGTGCTGTCTGTGGCGTGCGTACTCTCCATGGCTGGACTCCGTTCGGTCGCCGGCGGAACAAGCTCACGTGTGTCACCAGGTTGATAGGTGACGATGAGTGTCAGATGCGGTCCACGTCGATGACGGCCTGGGCGAAGGCGGCGGGTGCCTCCTGGGGCAGGTTGTGGCCGATCCCTGTCAGGGTCCGGTGCTCGTACGGGCCGCTGAACCTGTCCCGGTAAGCGGTGCCGTTGCCCGGAGCGGTGAAGGGATCCTTCTCGGGGTCGAGGGTGATGGTGGGAACCTCGATGACCGGCCGCGTGGCAAGCCGCTTCTCCAGTGCGTCGTAGCGGCGTTCCCCGTCGGCGAGGCTCAGCCGCCACCGGTAGTTGTGGATGACGACGGCCGCGTAGTCGGGGTTGTCGAAGGCCGCGGCCGTGCGCTCGAAGGTGGCGTCGTCGAAGTCCCATGTCGGGGAGACGGTCTCCCATACCAGCCTCGTCAGATCATGGCGCAGGGTCTTGTCCTCCATGGCGAGCCGGCCGCGCTCGGTGGCGAAGTAGTACTGGTACCACCAGGTGTGTTCGGCCGTCGGGGACAGCGGCTTCAGGTTGGCCGCAAGGTTGGTGATGAGGTATCCGCTCACCGACACGAGGGCTTTGCAGCGGTCGGGCCGGAGCGCGGCGATGATGTCGGCGGTGCGCGAGCCCCAGTCGAAGCCGGCCAGCACGGCCTTCTCGATCTTCAGGGCGTCCATCAGGGCGATGATGTCGAGCGCGATGGCGGACTGCTGGCCGTTGCGGAACGTCCGGTCGGAGAGGAAGCGTGTCGTGCCGTGACCGCGCAGATACGGGACGACCACTCGGTAGCCCGCCTCGGCCAGCATCGGCGCGACGTCGACGTAGCTGTGGATGTCGTACGGCCAACCGTGCAGACAGATGACGGCGGGGCCGTGGGCAGGGCCCAGTTCGGCGTAGCCGACGTTCAGCAGACCAGCCCTGATCTGCTTCAACTTCGGAAACGCAGTGTGAGCGCCGGGGGCGGCCGCCCCACTGGCCGATGCTGCGGATGCCGTCTGCGGCCCGTGCAGACCGGTCAGTGAAACGGCAGCCGCACCCGTACCCAGCCCCATGGCCTTGCTGAACCCACGCCTGTTGATCATGTGAAGCCCCCTCGGTCGTTCACGTGTACCGGCGATGCGCGATGACTGACTGTCGCACAGGATTCGTCACCGGTCAAACAGGTGATGTCGGAGGGGGTGCGTCTAACACCAACGCATCCGTCACCGTTTGAGAGAGTGATTCTTCCGATCTGCGAGGTCAGGCACCGGTCAGTGCTGCCGGTGCGCCATCCGCCTCCCTGAGGGAGGCCGACAGGGCGCGGGCCTCGTGTTCGGTCATCCGGGAGGTCTCGTACGGCACGGCGTTGACCCAACGCTGAGTCAGCCGGGCGATCCGCTCGCCGTACCGCTCCGCGGTGACCAGGTCGCCGCGCGATCCGGCCTGCTCCGCTCCCAGGTCCGCGTGGCTCTGGCTCATCAGACCCAGCCATGAGCCCAGCCGGTTCAGGTCGTCACGGCTGCCACCGCTCCAGTTGTTGCCCGGCATGTCGCCCACGCCGATCCACTGCATGCCCAACTGCGCGCCGAAGACCGCGAGTTGCTCCAGGACCGCCAGCTTGTCGCCGCTCTGCGAGGCGGACATGGTGAACCCGCCGGCCAGCTTGTCCTTCCACGCCTGCTCCACGAACGGCGTGAACGCCGCCTCCATGAACGCCTTGAACACCGCCGACACACTGCCCATCAGCGTCGGGCAGCCGAAGACGATCGCATCGGAGCGGTCGAGCAGCGCCAGCACCTCCGCGTCGTGCCAGCGGCCCGCGATGACGTCCTCGGGCCGGATCTCGACGAGATGCACCTGGGCGCCCGGCACCAGCCGCGCCCCGTCGGCGAGGTGCTCGGCCAGGACGCGGGTGTGCCCGTGCACCGAGTGGTGGACCACGGTCACCGTGACCTTCGGCGCATCCTGCTCACGGTCAACACCATTGACTGCCATGTGCTTTCACTACTTCCACTCGCGGGGAAACTCTTGCCTGCCCAGCCATCACACCCTGCGTACGGCACGGCATCAACGCCGAACATCGGCACGCAGCGATCGGTCACACCGATCGATCGCGTTAGCCTGGTCCCGTGGACAGGATCGAACTCGAAGCATTCGTCGCCGTCGCGGAAGAGCTCCACTTCGGCCGCGCCGCCGCGCGCCTGCACCGGGGGCAGCCCACCGTCAGCGACGCCGTCCGGCGGCTGGAAAGCACCCTGGGCGGGCGGCTGTTCCACCGCACCAGCCGCCGGGTGTCACTGACGGAGCTCGGCGAAGCGCTGCTCCCCGACGCCCACGCCACCTTGGCCCAGCTGCGCCACTTCAAGGAGCGCGGACGCTCTCTGGCCGCCGGAGACCGCACCCGTACCACCCTCGTCGTCGCCCACGCCGAATACACCGGCCACCAGTTGCTGTTGCGCTGCCTGCCGCAACTGCGCGACCGTTTCCCCGACGTGACGATCGTGCCGGAGGCCATGCCGACCACCGCCCAACTCACCGCCCTGCGGGCCGAGACGATCGGTCTTGGCATCGGCTGGGCGACCGGCGACGTCACCGACGTACGCACGAGGGTGCTGTCCACCGAGCGGTTCATGGCGCTCGTACCCGCGAGCCACCCCCTCGCCGGGCACACCGAGCTGAGCGCGTCCGAACTGTCCACCACCGACCTGCTCACCTGGCCCCACCAGATCAACAGCGGGCTCTGCGACCGCCTCCTGTCCGCCTTCCACATCGGCGGCGCCGACCTGCGCATCATCAGAACCGCCGACAGCGTGCACGCCATCGCCGCTCATGTCGCCGCGGGAACGGGCATCGGCATCACCATCGAATCCGCCCTCGACCACCAGCCACCCGGCCTGCGCATCATCCCCCTCACCGGCCCTTCGACCACCGCCGACCAGGTCGTCCTCACCCCCACCGAACCGTCGGACACGGCCACAGCACTGCGCGACCTGCTGCTGCACGCCTCGGCTGAGTTGCCTTCCACCGCTCACTGAGCGCCGGTTCGAACTGGCCATCACCCGCGAGGTGTTGACAGCATCGCCGGGCCGGATCCCGCACCCGAGCCGCCCGCACCCATCGGCGCCTGCCAACGCGTCCGGCAAGCCTTCAACAACCACCCCACGCAGCAATTCCGCGCCCGCGAACGGGCACCAGCTCCTCGGCTCGCCGATCGACGAGGCCTCCGTCAACGTGACTCAGCGCCCGTCTCAGACGCCTCCTGCACCACGGGCTCCTCACCCATCCTGGACGAGGCCCCTACCAGAACAGGCTCATTTTCCCCTCATACGTTTAACAGCCGTCTCCCTAGCGTGGGGGCCTGCCAAGGCCCGTGACTATGCGCCGCTGTCCTGACTGGAGCAGTTGCGTCCGTCACGGGCCCTGACCAGGTACGCAACACCGCAACCGGACTTTGCTACAGCCCTGGAGTGGGAGTAGTAGTGATGGCGTCTTCCAAGACGGCACGGGCGAATCGTGGTCACGGAGGTGCGGCACGCGACGCCGCCGTGGCCGCGCAGTATCTGACCCTTGACGACGCGACCCGATATGCCGCGTCATACGAGGGCTGGCGGCCGGCGGCACGGTATTTCTGTTCCCGGCTGTACGTGGTCGACGAGGCGCTTCGTGCCGCGCCGCGTGGTCGTCTGCTGGACGTGGGGTGCGGGCCCGGCATGCTGGTGCGACGCGTCCTCGACGTCCACCCCGGGGAGTTCCAGATCACCGGATGTGATCGGTCCCCGGCGATGATCGAGGCGGCCGCCGCTCTGACGAAGGGCTCCGACGACGTCGAGTTGAGCGTGGCGCGTGTCGAGGAGATGCCCTTTCCCGACAAGCACTTCGATGTCGTCGTCGCGATGGGCGTCCTGGAGTACACCGACGCCGACGCCGGGCTGCGCGAGATCGCACGTGTGGTGCGGCCGGGCGGTCTGGTCGTGGTGACGATGCTCAACCCGCTCAGCCCGTATCGCCTGGTCGAATGGTTCGTCTACTGGCCGCTGGTGCGTGTGCTCAGCCGCGTCGAGGGACTGTTCGGCGCGCCGCGGCACGCCGCGGACGTGTCCGGCATCCGAGCGATCCGACTGGCCCGACTCCGCCGGATGATGCGCGGGACCGGACTCAGACCAAAGGACGCGGTCCACTACGACGTAACACCCCTGGTCCCGCCGCTGGACCGGCCGATCCGCCGCTGGAGCCGGAAGTGGCGCGACCATCCCGGAACAACCGTGAGCAGAGGGGCCCGCCGCTGGTTGGGCACCGCCTACTTGGTGACGGCACGGCGCGAAGACGACGCCTAGGCGGATCAACTGCCCGTGATCGGGCCCAGGTAGGTGCCGCCGGAGACGTCGATGGTCTGGCCGGTCACCCAGCGGCCCTGCGGACCCGCCAGGAAGCCCACCACATCCGCGACGTCTCCCGGCTCGCCGATGCGTCCGAGCGCGGTGATCGACTCAAGTCCGGCCATCGCCTCGGGGACGCCGGTCCACCCGGCGGTCATGTCGGTCAGCACCACTCCGGGTTCGACCGTGTTCACGGTGATCCCGCGCCGGCCCAACTCGTTGGCGAGGGACGGGCTGAGGGCGGCCAGCGCCGCCTTGGTGACGGTGTATCCGATCTGGAGGGGGTTAGCGATCCGGGTGGCCGCCGAGCCCATGTTGACGATCCGCCCGCCGTCCCGCAGCAGGGGCAGCGCCCGCTGGACCACGAAGATCGGCGTGCGCACGTTGACCGCCAGAAGCCGCTCGAACTCCTTCTCGGTGAGCTGCCCGATCGAACTCACCGAGTGGATGCCCGCGTTGTTGACCAGGATGTCAAGCCCGTCCTCGCCGTGGTCCGCCAGCCCGGCGCCGAGCCCGTCGAACAGCCGGTCCACCGCACCGCTCTCGCCGAACGTGGCCTGCACCGCGAACGCCATGCCGCCCGCCTTGCCGATCAGCTCCACGGTCTCCGCGGCGGCCGCCTCGCTGTCCCCGTAATGGACCGCGACCAGCGCCCCCTCCGCGGCGAGCCGCAGCGCGACCGCGCGCCCGATCCCGCGCGAGCCGCCCGTCACCAGTGCGGTCCTGCCGTCAAGTTCCCCCATGATCGCCTCTCCCCTCGTGCTGCCCCGGCCGATCTCAATACCCTTGTGACCGCACCGTACGTGAAGATCGACGACGGGATCGGGGGAACGCGAGGGCTGGGCCACCCGGGCGCTCCCGCTAGGCGCTGACCACGTCCCGTACTGCCGCGAGGAACTCCTCCGTACGCGGGTGCGTCGGGTGGGCCGGGCGGGCGAGGTAGACCGTGGTGACGGGCGCGTCCTCGACCGGGACGAAGCGGACCCCCGGGTGGCCGTGGCTCTCCGCCGTGCCCGCGGCGCCCACGCCGAACGCCCCGCCGGTGGCGATGAGGTTCAGCCACTCGTCGACGTTGCGCACCTCGATCGTGCGGTGCGGGCGCAGCGCCGGGGGCCAGAGGTCCACCGAGGCGGTGCCGGTGTCCGGCCACAGGGCCAGCGGGAGGACCGGGGCGGAGGTGAGCTCCGCCAGACGCACCCGGTCGCGGCCCGCGAGCGGGTGGTCGTCGGGCAGGGCGGCGACCCGGTCCTCGGTGTAGAGGGCCTCGGTGCGGATGCGCGGGTCGGTGGGGACGGTACGGAGCACCGCCACGTCGGTGTCACCGGTGGCCAGGCCCGCGGTGCTGTTGTCCTGGCGGACCACTTCGAGCGGCGCGTGCGGGTGCGCCTGGCGCCACGTGCGCAGCAGCGGGACGGTCTGCTGCCCGAGGACGGCGCACGTATAGCCCAGGCGCAGCGGCCGCTCGACGGCTCGGGTGTCGGCGAGCGCCGCGTCGAGATGGGCGAGGATGGCGCGCCCGTGCCCCAGGAGGGTCTCACCGGCCGGGGTGAGGTCCAGATGCCGGGAGGAGCGGTCGACCAGGCCGACTCCCACCCGCGCTTCCAGTTGGGCGAGGGTGCGGGAGAGGGCGGGCTGCGTCATGTGCAGCCGGGCGGCCGCAGCGGTGACCGTACCCGCCTCGGCGATGGCGGCCAGTGCCTTGAGGTGACGCAGTTCCACATCCATGCCTGTCAAGCATAGTCCCTGTCCAGATGGCATTTCCGGGCGCCGCGCGCGCCCCGTAGCGTCGGATGCGCCGGGTGGTCGCCCGGCCCTCGGGGCACTCCCCCGGGGTCGCCCGGTACTTCCCGGGCGTTCGTTTCCAGGCATTGGACGGTGAGTTGTGAGGATTCTTCTGGTCGGCGCGGCCGGCACGCTGGGCTCCGCGGTACGCAAGGCGCTCGCGGAGCGCGGCCACGAGGTGATCGGCGTGGGCCGCACGGGCGGGGACCTGGTCGCCGACGTCACCGACCCGCAGGCCGTGGCCCGGCTGTACGCGCAGGCCGGTCCGCTGGACGCCGTGGCCGTCGCGGCGGGCGACGCCGTGTTCAAGCCGCTGGCCGAGCTGACTGCCGACGACTTCGCGGCGACGTTGCGCGGCAAGACGCTCGGCCAGCTGGAGCTGGTGCGTCAAGGTACCCGGCACGTGGCCGCGACCGGCTCGTTCTCGCTGATCAGCGGGATCCTCACGGACGAGCCGATCGTGGCCGGGGCCGCCGCGTCCGCGGCCAACGGCGCGGTCGAGGCCTTCGTACGAGCCGCCGCGATCGAGCTCGCGCCGCAGCGCATCAACGCGGTCAGCCCGACGGTGGTCGAGGAATCCCTGCCCGCCTACGGACCGTTCTTCGCGGGCATGGAGCCCGTCCCCGCGGCACGCGTCGCGACCGCGTACGTCCGCTCGATCGAAGGGGCGCAGACGGGGCAGATATACCGAGTGCACTAGAAGTCGATCCATCGCCACCCGGCGACGGTCCAGGTGAACACCCCCGGCAGGCGTGTCATTTGTCCGTCAAGGTCTTCCGCCCCGCCGTCAGGAAGGTGTCAACCAACGGGAATCGCCAGTGCCTTCGGACGTCAAATGGGAGGAGCAGCCGGACGGTACGAGGAGTGGTGCGCGCGTGGAGGAGAACGGACGGGAGCGCCGTGTCGTGGTCGGTGTCAGCGGCACCCTGGGCAGCCTCGCCGCGCTGCACCGTGCGGCCCGCGAGGCACGGCGCTCGCAGGCGGAGCTGTGGGCCATGCTGGCCTGGGCCCCGCCCGGTGGTGAGCTCGGCCACCGCAGCCGGCCCGAGCCCTCCCTGCTGGGCGAGTGCACACGGCTGGCGGGCGAGCGGCTGCTCCAGGCCCTCGACGCGGCGTTCGGCGCCGACGGCCCCAGCGTGCCGCTGAAAGCGGTGATCGTACGGGGCACACCGGGCGGCACGCTGGTGCAGGCCGCCGACGGCCCTGACGATCTGCTGGTGGTCGGGGCCGGTTCGCACAACCGGCTCCGCCGGGCGCTGCGGCCCTCGGTCGCCCGGTACTGCCTGGCCCATGCGTCCTGTCCCGTGCTCGCCGTGCCGCACCCGCCCCTCCAGACCGAACTCGACGCCGTGCAGCGCAGGTTCACCCTGCGGCTGCCCGTCGACGTCCGGGAGCTGGCGGACTGACGGCCCGGTCCAGAAGCGGCCGCAGCACTCTTGATGACAAGCGGCACTCTTGACGACAAGGAGCCGGAGCAGGACCCGGTCGTGCCCTACGTGATCGTCGTCGCCGGCAGGTCCGGGCTGACCGGTGGGTGGTCGGGCACGAGCTTGAGCGTGATGACCATGGTCATACCCCCACCGGGGGTGTCCTCGGCGGCCAAGGTGCCGCCTATCGCCTCGGTGAAACCCCGGGCGACGGCCAGGCCGAGGCCGACTCCGGCGCCGCGCGGGGCGTCTCCGTACCGCTGGAACGGGGCGAAGATGCGGTCCTTCGCGTCGTCGGGCACGCCCGGGCCCTGGTCGGCGACCCGGACCTCGACCCGGTCGGCGATCGCGCTGGCGGAGATCAGTACCCGCTCGCCCGGCGGGCTGTACTTCACCGCGTTCTCCACGACGTTGGCGACCGCCCGCTCAAGGAGCCCGGCGTCGACCGCGACCATCGGCAGCTCCTCGGGGATGTCCAGGACGACGCTGTCCTCGGGGACCCCGCCGAGCGCCATCGGGATCACCTCGTCGAGGTCGATCTCGCGGATGATCGGGGTGACCGTGCCGGTCTGCAGGCGGGACATGTCGAGCAGGTTGCCCACCAGATGGTCGAGGCGGTCGGCGCCCGCCTCGATGCCTTCCAGCAGTTCCGCCTCGTCGGCCTCGGACCACTCGACGTCGTCGGAGCGCAGGGACGTCACGGACGCCTTGATGGAGGCCAGCGGAGTGCGCAGATCATGGCTGACCGCTGCCAGCAAGGCGGTTCGGATGCGGTCGCCCTCCGCGTACAGCCGTGCCTGGTCGGCCTCTTCCTGGAGTCGGCGGCGGTCGATGACGACGGCGGCCTGCGCGGCGAAGGCGCCGAGCACGCGCCGGTCCTCGGCCGGCAGGACCCGGCCGGCCAGGGCGAGTGCCATGTGGTCGCCGACCGGCATGTCCACGTCGGCGTCCTCGGGCCGTGCCACCGTGCCCGGGCCCACGTTCGCCGTGACGGTCCACGGTTCCACGTCGCTCGTACGCTCCAGAAGGGTCACGGACTCCATGGCGAATGTCTCACGGACACGGTCGAGCAGCGCGTCCAGGCTGGTCTCGCCGCGCAGCACGCTGCCCGCAAGGAAGGAGAGGATCTCCGACTCGGCGCGCAGACGGGCCGCCTGGTGGGTACGGCGGGCGGCCAGGTCCACCACCGAGGCGACCGACGCCGCGACGAGGAAGAAGACCGCTATGGCGACGATGTTCTTCGGGTCGGCGATGGTGAGCTCGTGGATCGGCGGGGTGAAGTACCAGTTGATCAGCACCGATCCGAACGCCGCCGAGGCCAGCGCCGGCAGCAGGCCCCCGAGCAGCGCCGCCCCGACCGTCAGCGTCAGATAGAGCAGCATCTCGTTGGCGAGGCCGAGGTCCACGTCGAGGTGGGTCAGCAACAGGGTGAGCAGCACCGGGGCGAGCACACCGGTCAGCCATCCCCACAGCAAACGGGTGCGGCCGAGCCGCGCCCCGCGTGCCACCGGGAGGCCCCGTCCCCGCGCGGCCTCCTCGTGCGTGACGATGTGGACGTCGAGGTCGGGCCCGGAGTCGCGGGCGACGGTCGCGCCGACGCCGGGGCCGAAGACGTACTGCCAGCTCCTGCGGCGGCTGGTGCCGAGCACGATCTGGGTGGCGTTGACTCCGCGTGCGAATTCGAGCAAGGACGTCGGCACGTCGTCGCCGACGACATGGTGGAAGGTGCCGCCCAGGTCCTCCACCAGCGTGCGCTGGACGGCGAGTTCCTTCGGCGAGGCGACGGTGAGGCCGTCACTGCGGGCGATGTACACGGCCAGGACCTCGCCGCCCGCGCCCTTCTCGGCGAGCCGGGCCGCCCGGCGGATCAGGGTGCGGCCCTCGGGGCCGCCGGTCAGGCCGACCACGATCCGCTCGCGCGAGCCCCAGATCGTGTTGACCCGGTGCTCACTGCGGTACTCGGTCAGGTACTCGTCGACCCGGTCGGCGACCCACAGCAGGGCCAACTCCCGCAGCGCCGTGAGGTTTCCGGGGCGGAAGTAGTTGGACAGGGCCGCGTCGACCTTCTCCGGCTTGTAGATGTTGCCGTGCGCCATGCGGCGGCGCAGCGCCTGCGGGGACATGTCGACCAGTTCGATCTGGTCGGCGCGCCGGACCACCTCGTCGGGCACGGTCTCCTGCTGACGGATGCCCGTTATCGACTCCACCACGTCTCCGAGGGACTCCAGGTGCTGGATGTTGACCGTCGACACGACGTCGATCCCCGCCGCGAGCAGCTCCTCGATGTCCTGCCAGCGCTTGGTGTTGCGGGAGCCCGGGATGTTGGTGTGGGGCAGTTCGTCCACCAGGGCGACGGCGGGCCGCCGCTCCAGCACCGCGTCCAGATCCATCTCGGTGAAGACGCTGCCCCGGTATTCGAGTTCACGGCGCGGCACCTGCTCCAGGCCGTGCAGCATCACCTCGGTGCGCGGCCGGCCGTGGTGCTCGACGAACGCGACCACGCAGTCCGTGCCGCGCTCCACCCGCCGGTGTCCCTCGGACAGCATCGAATACGTCTTGCCGACACCCGGCGCCGCGCCGAGATAAATGCGGAGCTTGCCGCGTGCCATGGTTCCGCTCTCTGGGGTGTTGGTGAATCGGTCGGTCCGCCGGGTGTGGAGGAGCCTATGCGTGCCTTGCTCAGACCTCGAAGCGGTAGCCCATCCCCGAGACGGTGATCAGGTACTTGGGGTGGGAAGGGTCGGCTTCGAGCTTGCGCCTCAACTGGGCCATGTATACCCGGAGGTAGTTGCTGTGCGTACGGTAGCCGGGACCCCACACCTCCTGCAGCAGCTGCCGCTGGCTCACCAGCTTGCCCCGGTTGCGGAGCAGCAGTTCGAGCAGGTGCCACTCGGTCGGAGTGAGCCGGATGTCCTTGCCGTCGCGGCTCGCCTTCTTGGCGAGGAGGTCGAGGGTGAACCCCTGGGTGGTCACGATCCCTTGCTCCGCGCCGGGCTGCGCTTCGGGACCGGTACGACGGGTCGCCGCCCGCAACCGCGCCAGGAGTTCGTCCATGCTGAACGGCTTGGTGATGTAGTCGTCGGCACCGGCGTCCAGGGCCGCGACCTTCTCGTCGGAGGTGTTACGGGCCGACACCACCAGGACGGGCACCCGCGACCAGCGGCGCAGCGCCCTCATCACATCGAGCCCGTCCATGTCCGGCAGCCCCAGGTCGAGCAGGACCGCGTCCGGCGGGTTCACGGCGGCGAGGTTGAGCGCGGTCTGCCCGTCGCAAGCGGCGTCGACGTCGTACTTGCGCGCTCGGAGGTTGATCTCCAGTGCCCGTACGAGCTGTGGTTCGTCCTCCACCACCAGCACCCGGGTCATCGGTGTGCCGCCTTTCTTTCATGCTGCGTTTCGTATGGAAGCCGGAGTATGGATGCGGAGGGGCGGGAGCCGGTGGCGGAAGTGATCCGGCCCACCGGCTCCCGCCCCTCGCAACCCGATCACTTCTGGAGCAGTTCCTTGAGCGCGATGTTGAGCTTCAGGACGTTGACGCGGGGCTCGCCGATGAAGCCGAGGACGCGGCCGTCGGTGTGGTCGGCCACCAGCTTCTCGACCTTGGCGGCGTCCAGGCCGTTCTTCTCCGCGACCCGGTGGACCTGGAGCTTGGCGTAGTCCGGGGAGATGTCGGGGTCCAGGCCGGAGCCGGAGGAGGTGACCGCGTCGGCCGGCACGTCGCCCGGCTTAACCGTGTAGTCGGCCGTGGAGTTGTCCTTGACGACGGCCTCCTTGGCGGCCGTGACCTGGGCGCAGAGGGTGCCGTCCGCGGCCTTCTCCGGGCAGTACAGGTGGCCGTTCTTGTCGGGCACCGCACCCGAGTCACCGGCCTTGTTGGTGGCGCCGGAGATGATCAGCTGGTACTGGGTGTTGAGGGTGTTCGCGCCGAGGCCGTTGGAGGGGCGCGGCTGGAACCAGTGGAGGTCCGGGCGGGCGGCCTCTTCGGCGTCGTTCGGGTTCTTCTTCGGGAGGTTGTAGGTCTGCCCGATCAGTTCCGAACCGACCACCTTCCCGCCGGACTTGATCTCCGAGCCATTCGCCTTGTCGTTGAAGGCGAGCTGGGCGATACCGGTCACGGCGAGCGGGTAGATGACGCCGCAGACGATCGTCAGGACGATCAGCGCCCGCAGGCCCGCCCACAGCAGACGGCCGGTGTTGGTTACCGAGTTGTTCATGGCAGGTCAGCCGATTCCGGGGATGAGGGAGATGAGCAGGTCGATGATCTTGATGCCGATGAAGGGCGCGATCAGGCCGCCCAGGCCGTAGATGCCCAGGTTGCGGCGCAGCATCTTGTCGGCGCTGGTGGGCTTGTACTGCACGCCCTTCAGGGCGAGCGGGACGAGCGCGATGATGATCAGCGCGTTGAAGATGACGGCGGACAGGATCGCGGACTTGGGGCTGGACAGGTCCATGACGTTGAGCTTGTCCAGGCCCGGGTAGACCACCGCGAACATCGCCGGGATGATCGCGAAGTACTTCGCGACGTCGTTGGCGATCGAGAACGTGGTCAGCGCGCCCCGGGTGATGAGGAGTTGCTTGCCGATCTCGACGATCTCGATGAGCTTGGTCGGGTTGGAGTCGAGGTCGACCATGTTGCCGGCCTCCTTCGCGGCCGACGTGCCCGTGTTCATCGCCACGCCCACGTCAGCCTGGGCCAGTGCGGGGGCGTCGTTGGTGCCGTCGCCGGTCATCGCGACCAGCTTGCCGCCCGCCTGCTCGCGCTTGATCAGCGCCATCTTGTCCTCGGGCGTCGCCTCCGCGAGGAAGTCGTCGACGCCCGCCTCCTCGGCGATGGCCTTCGCGGTCAGCGGGTTGTCACCCGTGATCATGACCGTCTTGATGCCCATCCGGCGCAGCTCGTCGAACCGCTCCCGCATACCCTCCTTCACCACGTCCTTGAGGTGGATGACCCCCAGGACCCGGGCGCCGTCGGCGTCCTCGGCGGCGACGAGCAGCGGGGTGCCGCCCGCCTGCGAGATGGTGTCGGTCAGCTGCTGCGCCTCGGCCGAGACCTCGCCGCCGCGCTCCTTGACCCAGGCCACGACCGAACCGGTCGCGCCCTTGCGGACCTTGCGCCCGTCGACGTCCACGCCCGACATGCGGGTCTGGGCGGTGAAGGCGATCCACTCGGCGCCGGTCAGCTCGCCCTGGTGGCGCTCGCGCAGCCCGTACTTCTCCTTGGCGAGGACAACGATCGAGCGGCCCTCGGGGGTCTCGTCGGCGAGCGAGGAGAGCTGGGCGGCGTCGGCGAGTTCGGCCGCCGTCGTACCGCGTACGGGCACGAACTCGGCGGCCTGACGGTTGCCGAGGGTGATGGTGCCGGTCTTGTCGAGCAGCAGCGTCGATACGTCACCCGCCGCCTCGACTGCCCTGCCGGACATGGCGAGCACGTTGCGCTGCACCAGGCGGTCCATGCCCGCGATGCCGATCGCCGAGAGCAGTGCGCCGATCGTGGTCGGGATCAGGCAGACGAGGAGCGCGGCCAGCACGATCATCGACTGCTCCGCGTTCGCGTACTTCGCGAACGGCTGGAGCGTGACCACCGCCAGCAGGAACACGATGGTGAGCGACGCCAGCAGGATGTTGAGCGCGATCTCGTTCGGCGTCTTCTGACGGGCCGCGCCCTCGACCAGGTTGATCATCCGGTCGATGAACGTCTCGCCCGGCTTCGTCGTGATCTTGATGACGACCCGGTCGGACAGCACCTTCGTACCACCGGTCACCGCACTGCGGTCACCGCCCGACTCCCGGATCACGGGAGCAGACTCACCGGTGATCGCCGACTCGTCGACCGAAGCGACACCCTCGACCACGTCACCGTCACCCGGGATGATGTCCCCGGCTTCACAGACGACCAGGTCACCGATCTTCAGCTCGGTGCCCGGGACCTGCTCCTCGCTCTTACCGTCCTTGGACAGACGGCGCGCGACGGTGTCCGTCTTGGCCTTGCGCAGGGTGTCGGCCTGCGCCTTGCCCCGGCCCTCCGCGACCGCCTCCGCGAGGTTGGCGAAGATCGTGGTCAGCCACAGCCAGCCCGCGATCGCCCAGCCGAACCAGTCGCCCGGGTGCTTGATCGCCAGGATCGTGGTCAGCACGGAACCGACCTCGACCACGAACATCACCGGGGACTTGACCATCACCCGCGGGTCGAGCTTCCTGATCGCGTCCGGGAACGACTTGACCAGCGCCTTGGGGTCGAACAGACCGCCGCCGACCTTCCCCTGGTCCTTGTGACCGGTGGGGACGTCGCTGTGCGGGGCACGGGTTGGGGTGGCAGTGGACATCGCGTCCTCAGACTTCGGGTTCTCGGACTTCAGATTCGTGGTCATGACGCCAGCCCCTCGGCCAGCGGTCCCAGCGCGAGGGCCGGGAAGTAGGTCAGTCCGGTGACGATCAGGATCGTGCCGACCAGCAGGCCCGTGAACAGCGGCTTGTTGGTGCGCAGGGTGCCCGCGGTCTCCGGGATCGGCTTCTGCTCGGCGAGCGAACCCGCGAGCGCCAGGACGAACACCATCGGCAGGAACCGGCCCAGCAGCATGGCCAGACCGATGCTGGTGTTGAACCACTCGGTGTTCGCGTTCAGACCCGCGAAGGCCGAGCCGTTGTTGTTGGCACCCGAGGTGTACGCGTACAGCACCTCGGAGAAGCCATGTGCACCGGAGTTCGCCATCGAGTCCCGCGTGGACGGCATCGCCATCGCGATCGCCGTGAACGTCAGGACGAGCGCCGGGGTGATCAGGATGTAGCAGGCCGCGAACTTGATCTCACGGGTGCCGATCTTCTTGCCCAGGTACTCCGGCGTACGCCCCACCATCAGACCCGCGATGAACACCGCGATGATCGCCATGATCAGCATGCCGTACAGACCGGAACCCGTACCGCCGGGCGCGATCTCGCCCAGCTGCATGCCCAGAAGCTGAAGACCGCCGCCGAAACCGGTGAAAGAGGAATGGAAGGAGTTGACCGCGCCCGTGGACGTCAGCGTGGTGGCCACCGAGAAGATCGACGAACCGCTGATACCGAACCGGGTCTCCTTGCCCTCCATCGCACCACCCGCGACGTCGAACGCCGGACCGTGGTGGGCGAATTCGGTCCACATCATCAAGGCCGTGAAACCGACCCAGATCGTCACCATGGTGGCGAGGATCGCGTACCCCTGCTTGACCGAGCCGACCATACGGCCGAACGTCCGCGTCAGCGCGAACGGGATCACCAGAATCAGGAAGATCTCGAAAAGGTTCGAGAGACCGTTGGGGTTCTCGAAGGGATGGGCACTGTTGGCGTTGAAGTAACCGCCGCCGTTCGTCCCCAGCTCCTTGATCGCCTCCTGGGAGGCGACCGCGCCACCGTTCCACTGCTGCGAGCCGCCCATGAACTGGCCGACCTCGTGGATACCCGAGAAGTTCTGGATCGCACCGCACGCCACCAGGACCAGCGCGCCGATCACCGAGATCGGCAGCAGGATCCGGACCGTGCCACGCACCAGGTCCGACCAGAAGTTGCCCAGCTCACCGGTACGCGAGCGGGCGAAACCACGCACCAGGGCCACCGCCACCGCGATGCCGACCGAGGCGGACACGAAGTTCTGCACCGCCAGACCACCGGTCTGCACGACGTGGCCCATGGACTGCTCGCCCGAGTACGACTGCCAGTTCGTGTTCGCCACGAACGACGCCGCCGTGTTGAACGCCTGGTCCGCCGGGATCGCGACGAAGCCGAGCGAGCCGGGCAGATGCCCCTGCAAGCGCTGGAGCAGATAAAGGAACAGGACGCTGACCGCCGAGAAGGCGAGGACACCGCGCAGATACGCGGGCCAGCGCATCTCGGTGTTCGGGTTGGCACCCACCGCCTTGTAGATCCACTTCTCGACCCGCAGATGCCTGTCGGAGGAGTAGACCCGGGCCATGTAGTCGCCCAGCGGACGGTAGGACAGGCCCAGCGCCACCGCGAGCGCGGCGAACTGGAGCACACCGGAAAGAACGGGAGACATAGCGGGGCTCAGAACCTCTCCGGCTTGACGAGGGCGAGGACGAGGTAACCCAGCAGGGCGACGGCCACGATCAGACCGACAATGTTCTCGGCAGTCACAGCTTTGCCACCCCCTTGGCGATGAGCGCCACCAACGCGAAAACCGCGATCGTGGTGACGACGAAGGCCACGTCGGCCATCGCAAGCTCCTGGAGAGATTCGGATTGAACGGACGGGAAGAGAAAACAGGGTCAGCAGCCGATTTCGCGTCTCGTTGATGGGTCCCTTACGGCCATTGGCGCGACTTTGACGCGATTCTTACGCGGGCGGCGTCATACGCCCGCTGAGCAGTGGAAAGCCGCGCCCTCGCCATGCCGTCCGGGGAGCGGCACACGACGGCGGCCGCACTTTTCGGCCGACCTTGACCGAAGCCTCCACGCCGAGGAGCGTGTCAGGGCGTCGTCAAGGACCGCGCCGTTCTCTTGAGCCGCGCCGCCGTGGGCAGTTGGATGAATGACGTGAACAGCGGTCTGCGCCATGACGACCGGCCACCGCATACGGTGCCGCCGGTACTGCCCGCTGTTCCCGTGCCGGCTCTCTGAGCCGAGCCCCCGAGCGCCGTACGCCGCCGGTCCGCGTGACCGGGCGGCGTAGGCGTACCTCTATCCGCGCACGTCCACCGCCCCTACCCGGGCTGCTTCGGCGTGCCCATGATCAGGAATCCACCATGTCTTCTGCATCCCTGTCCGGCCGCACCGCGCTGGTGACCGGAGCGACGTCCGGCATCGGCTACGAGACCGCTCGCCTGCTCGCCGCGCGCGGCGCCACCGTCCTCGTCCACGGCCGCACGGCCGACGAGGCCCAGGCGGCCACCGATCGCCTCATCGCCACCGCAGGTGTCGAGGCCGGTCAACTGTGCGCGTACGCCGCCGACTTCACCCGGCTGGAAGAAGTGGAGGCACTGGCCGTCCGAGTGGTCGCGAACCACCCGCACCTGGACGTCCTAGTCAACAACGCGGGCATGGCCGCTCCCGAGCGGCACACGATCACCGCCGACGGCAACGAGATCGCCTTCCAGGTCAACTTCCTCGCCCACTACCTCCTCACCAACCTCCTTGAGCAGGCGCTGACCAGCGACCCCGGCGGCCGCGTCGTCAACGTCTCCTCCTCCCTGCACCGCACCGGCAACATCCAGTGGAGCGACCCCAACCGCGCCCGCCGCTACTCCCGGCTCGCCGCCTACGCCCAGGCCCAGCTGGCCCTGACCGTCTTCGCCGCCGACCCGCGGGTCACGGCGGTCTCCGTCCACCCGGGCATCTGCGACACCGGCCTGCTGCCCCTGTACGCCCACGAGGGCGCCCCGGCCGCCGAGGGCGCGGCCCACGTCGTACGGCTCTGCGACCCGGCCGTCGAGATCGTCAACGGCGCCTACTACGACCGCGACCAGCGCGTCGAGCCCGCCCCCGCCGCCACCGAAGGCCGCAGCGTGCAGCGCCTCAACAAGCTCGCCTCTCTGCTCACCGGCCACACCGCCTGAAGAAGGCCTCCCGACCCACTACCCGAAGGAGCGATCCCTCCATGTCCAAGCGCGCCCGTAAGAAGAAGGCCCGCCGCAAGAAGGCCGCCAACCACGGCAGCAAGGCCGCGAGCTAGCTCCCTTGCACCGAGGGGGCGGACCCGCCCCGCCGGGCGGTCCGCCCCCTCGCCATTTCCTCCGTGACCCGAAACAGGAGAACCGTCGTGATCGAACTTCCGCTGCACCAACTTCCTTCGTACGTACGGTGGTTCCCCGGCGGCGCCGCAGGACCGAGCGCGCTGGCCGAGCACGTCCTGGCCACCCGGACCGGCCGCCTGTGGGCGGACCGACCCGAGCGGCCGCGTGCCGTGGCGGTCTCCTGCGCCGGTCATGCACTGCTGTCCGGCGACCCCGGTGCGCTGGACCCAGCGGCCCTGGCCCCGCTCGCCAACCGGTACGTGCTGACCTCCCCGCGGTTCCTGCCGCTGTTCGGCACGGCCTTCGACCGGGTCGTGCCCTGGGAACGTATGGCGTACGTGCGCCGCGAGGGGCCTTCCGCGCCGCGCCCGCCGCACGGGGTGACCGTACGCCGCATCACCACCGCCGACACCCGTGCGCTGGCGGAGCTCCCTACTGACTCGGCCTGGATATACGCCAGTTGGGGCGACCCGGCCGGGCTTGCGGCGTCCGGGCACGCCTGGGGCGCGTTCCACAAGGGCCGCCTGCTCGCGGTGGCCTGCACGTACTTCCTGGGCAGCCGGTACGAGGACATCGCGGTCGTCACCGGCCCCGACCACCGGCGCCAACAGCTCGCCCTGAGCTGCGTGGTGGCGCTGTGCGCCGACATCGAGGCCCGGGGGCGGACCGCGAGCTGGACCTGCTCCCGCTACAACCGCCCCAGCCGGCTGCTCGCCTGGACGGCCGGCTTCCGCCTGGAACGCGAGTACGTCCACCACGCGACCGGCACGGCACGCCTGCGGACGGCCGGTGACCGCCGGGTACCCGCCGAGGTCTGATCCCGTCATGGCGGACCCACGTGAACGTTCCGGAAGGACTGGGACGCGAGGAAAGGCCGACAGACTGGCCGGGCGGGCGGCCGCCTGTTTCGTGATCGGCGGTCTGGTCCTCGGCGCCCTCCTCATACCCGGGGTGGGAAACAGCCCGAAGGGCTGGGGCCCCGCCTACGCCGTCGGTACGCCCGTGGCCGTCGAGCTGTCCGGCGCATGTGACATCAGGAGCGTACGGACCAGCAGCAAGGCGGGCAGGTCCGTCGCCAGGTGCGCGGACGCCGAGTGGACGCAGGACGGCACGGTCCGTACCGGGACGCTCTACGCGTACGGCAGCGACATCAGCGGCAACCGAGAGGGCAGACCCTCCTTCACCGGTGAAGCGCGGGCGTTCCGGGGCCGGGCGTACGGCCGGCCCACGGGCCTGGACCTCGTCATGAGCTTCGCCGTGGTGAGTGTGCTCGTACTCTGCCTGCTCGGATGCATCGGCTTCGCGGCGGCCGCCTACCGGGCGCGGCGGAGCGTTTGACCGCCCGCCCGCGATCAGCAGGGCCACCCCGGCGAGGGGTGCTGGATGCCGATGGCGTGGCGCTCGGCGGTGTACCGGACGAGAGGGGCGGGCCGGGCGGCGGTGATGGGAGACCGCCGCCCGGTCCGTCCTTCGCGCGGACCCCCTCCGGACCGCGACGACGGGTCTCCCCCGTGACGAACGGTCGGCACGAAGTCTGGTTCAGCAGATGTCGGGGCCCCTGTTCCCCGACGCTGCCCGGCACCGGCGGTGATCGTCACTCGCCCTCCACACTCGCGCCACGAGCCGCTCGTACGAACCCGTGTACACATCAGCATGCGGGTCAGCAGTTCGAGTGATCATCCACCTTGACGGTGTCCTAATGATCAAGGTGGCCGGTTTGACGCGTACTTGACGGGGTCTGCTGCCGGAGACCGGCTGCGGGCAGGGACAGGACCATGGTGAGGCCGCCTCCCGGGGTGTCCTCGGGGGTGAGGGTGCCCGCCATCGCCTCGGTGAGCCCCCGGGACAGCGCGAGGCCCAGGCCGACGCCGGTGGTGTTGTCGGTGTCGCCGAGGCGCTGGAAGGGGATGAAGGCGCGTTCGCGGTCCTCCGCGGGCAGGCCCGGGCCGCGGTCGATGACGCGGACCTCGACCCGGTCGGCGAGGCTGCTCGCGGTGAACAGGACCGTCCCGCCGGGCGGGGTGTGGCGGGCGGCGTTGCTCAGGAGGTTGGCGACGACGCGTTCCAGGAGCGGCGGGTCGGCCAGGACGGGCGGGATCTCGTGGGGGTACTGGATGTCCACCCGGGGGGCTTCGGGCGGGAGGGACTCCAGAGCGGTCGGCAGGACCTCCTCCAGGGCGGTGGCCCGCAGCTGGAGCTTGAGTGCCCCCGCTTGGAGGCGGCTCATGTCGAGGAGGTTGTCGATGAGGCGGCTGAGGCGGGCCATGGACTCGTCGGCGGTGGCGAGGAGTTCGTCCCGGTCCTCCGCGGTGAAGTCGACGTCGCGGCTGCGCAGCGAGGCGATGGCGGCCCAGCCCGCGGCGAGCGGGGTGCGCAGGTCGTGGCTGACGGCGGCGAGCAGCGCGGTGCGCATCCGGTCGGCGGCCTTGACGGGTTCGACCTCGGCGACCGCCTCGGCGAGCCGGGCCCGCTCGACCGCGACGGTGACATGGGCGGCGAACGCGGCGAGCACCTTGCGTTCCGAGGACGGCAGGGCGCGCCCGCGCAGCACCAGGTGCGCCTGCTCGCCGACCGGGACCTGGACGACCGAGCCGTCGTCGGGCACGGGCTTGTCGGTGAGCTCGGCCGAGTCCATGCCGAAGGTCTCCCGGGTACGGGCGAGCAGGGCCGGGACCGCGTGATCGCCCCGGACGATGGACCCGGCGAGCGAGGACAGCGTCTCGGCCTCCGCGGCGGCCCGTGCCGAGCGGCGCGACAGCCGCAGGGAGCGGTCCACCACCGCCGCCACCGTGCCCGCGACCACCGCGAACACCACCGTGGCGAGCACACTGTCGAGGGTGGTGGTGAACTGGCCGACGGGCGGGATGAACCAGTAGTTCAGGAGCAGCGAGGCGGTCACCGAGGCGACGACGGCGGAGGCGACGCCGCCCACGCAGGCCACACCGACGACCGCGAGCAGGAAGAGCAGGGCCTCGCTGGTGACATTGAGGCTGCCGCGCAGCCGGTCGAGCAGGAAGGTGAGGGCCACCGGCAGGACGAGGCCCGCCACCGGGCCGGCGATCAGCCGGGGGGTGGACAGCGTGCGCCGCCGGTACGGCAGCAGACGTCCTCCGCCCGCCCGCTCGTGGGTGACCATGTGGACGTCGATGTCCTCGGACATCGCGACGACCGTCTCACCGATGCCGCGTCCGGTGAGGAAGCGTTCCAGGCGGCTGCGGCTGCTGGTGCCCATGACCAGCTGGGTGGCGTTCTCCGCACGGGCGAACTCGATGAGGGCGGTGGGCACTTCGTCGCCGACCACCGAGTGGTAGCTGCCGCCCAGTCCCTCCACCAGCGCCCGCTGCCGCGCCAGCGATGCCGACGAGGCACCGGCGGCCAGGCCGTCGCTGCGCGCGATGTGCACCGCCAGGAGATCACCCCCGGCCGTCCGGTCGGCGATCCGGGCCGCCCGCCGGATGACCGTCTCCCCCTCGGGCCCGCCCGTCAGCGCGACCACGACCCGTTCCCGGGTCTCCCACACCCCGCCGATGCCGTGCTCGGAGCGGTACTTCTGCAGCGCCTCGTCCACCTGGTCGGCGACCCAGCGCAGGGCCAGCTCCCGTAGCGCGGTCAGATTCCCGACCCGGAAGTAGTTGGCGAGCGCCGCGTCCACCTTCTCCGGCGCGTAGATGTTGCCGTGCGCCATACGGCGGCGCAGCGCCTCTGCGGGCATGTCCACCAGCTCGACCTGGTCGGCCCGGCGCACCACTTCGTCGGGCACGGTCTCCTGTTGCGGCACCCTGGTGATCTTCTCGACGACGTCGTTGAGGGACTCCAGGTGCTGGATGTTGACGGCGGTGACCACGTCGATCCCGGCCGCGAGCAGCTCCTCGATGTCCTGCCACCGCTTGGCGTGGCGCCCGCCGGGGACGTTGGAGTGCGCGAGCTCGTCGACGAGCGCCACGGCGGGCCGCCGGGCCAGCACCGCTTCCAGGTCCATCTCCTCGAACTGACCGCCCCGGTAGGTGCGGTGGACCCTGGGCAGGATCTCCAGGCCGTCCAGCTTGTCCAGGGTGTGCCGCCGTTTGTGGCACTCGGCGTAGGCGATCACCACGTCGGTGCCGCGCCCGGCCCTGCGACGGGCCTCGTCCAGCATCCGGTACGTCTTGCCGACCCCGGGCGCCGCCCCGAGAAAGACCTTCAGCCGCCCCCGCCTGCCGGGACCTCCGGGCGGGACATCCGGCTCCACCACCACAGCACGCTCCTCCTCACGCCGAACGCGCGCCCCGGCCGCCGAGGGGAAGCCGGGCGGCCGGGGCGCGCTGTGTGGTTCCGATCATCATCGGGAGGCAGGGCGAAATGGCGCTGTACGCAAGGACATTGATGTGTTCCTGACCTCATGCGTACGCCACCGGTCAGCTCCCAGGGAACTCCTCGCGCCCCTCCCGGGGATGCGTCTTGACGGCTCCCTGTCGTCGGCCGCCTCATCGTTGACGCGTCCCTGACGTTTCACGTATCGATAGGGTGAAGGCGGTGTGCCGGGAAGTCTGGTCGGCGTGACGGGCCGGACGGGCCCGTGAAATGGGGTCCAGGGAGCGGCATGCGCGGCGTCGGTACGGTGTTGTTTCTCGTGGTGCTCGCCACCCTGGTGGCCACGGGCGCCCGCCGCTGGCGCATCCCGGCGCCCTCGCTGCTCGTGGTCGCCGGTCTCGCCGTGGCGATGCTCCCGGGCGCCCCCGGCATCGAGGTCACCCCTGAGATCATCGGCCTCGTCGTACTGCCGCCGCTGCTGTACGCCAGCGCCGAAGAGATCTCCTGGCGCGAGCTGCGGGCCGTGTGGAAGCCGGTGGGCATCCTCGCGATCGGTCTCGTACTCGCCTCCGCCGCGATCGTCGGCTTCGTCGCCTCGCTCATCACGCCGCTGTCCTGGCAGATGGCCCTCGTTCTCGGCACGGTCCTGGCCAGCACCGACCCGGTGGCCGTCACCGCGCTCGGCCGACGGCTCGCGCTGCCACCGAAGGTGCAGGTCCTCGTCCAGGCCGAGAGCCTGTTCAACGACGCCACCTCACTCGTCCTGTTCAAGGTCGCGGTGGGCATCGCCGCCGCCGCGTCGGCCGTCTCCTGGCAGGGCGCGGGCGGCGAGTTCGCGCTGCTCGCCGGGGGCGGCACGCTCATCGGGGCGGCGGTCGCGGGCATGGTGGCACTGATCCGGCGGCGCACCGAGGACCCGGTCCTGGAAACAGTCATCGCGCTCGTCACCCCGTACGCCGCGTACGTGCTGGCCGAGGCCGCCCACACCTCGGGCGTCACCTCGGTGGTCATCGCCGGTGTGGTGCTCGGCGGCCGCTCGGACCGGCTGACCAGCGCCCGCATCCGCCTCCAACTGCACGCCGTCTACGGCACCGTGGTCTTCCTCCTGGAAAGCGTCGTCTTCAGCCTGATCGGCCTCTCCCTGCCCGCCCTGATACGCCAGCTCGGCGACGCCGACCGGCTCTGGCCGCTGTACGCGCTCGCGCTGGCGGGCACCCTCATCGCGGTCCGCATGCTGTGGGTCTTCCCGCTCTCCGCGCTGCTCCAGTGGAAGGGCGGGCAGAAGGATGAGCAGCAGGGATTTCGACGCAAGACCAACTGGCGGGTCCCCGTGGTCCTCTCCTGGGCGGGTACTCGGGGCGTCATGCCGCTGGCCGCCGCGCTGTCGATCCCGGTCGCCACGGCGGGCGACACCACGCTCCCCGGCCGCCCCCTCGTTCTCGTCCTCACGACCTCCGTGGTGGTGGTCACCCTTGTGGTCCAGGGCTTCTCGCTCTCCGCCGTCGTGCGCCGGTCGGGCATCGCCCTCGAACCCGACCACACCGAGCGCGAGGAGGCGCACGCCCGGCTGAGCCTGGCCGACGCCGGAATGCGCCGTCTGGACGAGATATCCGAACTCGAAGCCGTCCCCGAGGTCGTCGCCGACCGGCTCCGCCGCGCCCTGCAAGCCCGTCAGGAGCACGCCCGCGAACGCCTCGACGACATCGGCGGCACGAACGGCGCGGGAGAGTCCGCCGACCACATCTACCGGCAGCTGCGCAGACACCTCATCGTCGAGGAGAGCGCCGAACTCCAGCGCCTGTACGACGACCACCGCATAAGCGACACCACCCGCCGCCGCCTCCAACGCTCCCTCGACCTGGAAGAGGCCCGGTTGGCGGATGCCTGAGCCGGTCGGCGTAAGAGAGTCGTATGGCCCGTATCAAGACCGGCCGTCATCGCGCCCCGGCCGCCCCCGCCGCGCTTACTGTCCGGCCATGGGACGACGTACGACCCGCGCCGCGGCGGGCGAGGCGCAGGGGCGCGAGGCGGTCACGCACGACGGGGCCTGGGCGGGCGAAGCCCGCTCGGCGGTGGCGTACGGAGCGCTGCTGTCCGCGCTGCTGATACTGGTCGACACGGCGGCCGGCACGGTCACCGATCTGCGCGCCGCGCTGTGGCTGGCCCTGGGCGCCCTGCTGTTCACGGTGCTGTGGCCGACGCGGGTGACCGTTTCCCGGGGCCGGCTCGTCGCGCGCGGCCTGTGGCGCCGCTCCGAGGTGCGCACCGACCGTCTGGTGTCGGTGCGCTGGTCACCGGGTGTCTCCCAGCGGCTGATGCTGCGCGACATGGACGGCAACCGCGCCGAGGTCGACCCGAGGGTGCTGACCGCCAACCCGGCGCTGTGGCACGTCCTGGACACCGACGCCCGTACCAGCATCGAGCGCGGCCTGCTGCGCTGCGGGGAGACCGCGCTGCGGCGGCTCGGCGCCCGGGTCGACGGTGCGACGGCGCAGGGTGTCTTCCGGATCTCCGGCCTGGAGTAGTCCGCCTTGGACGACAGCGCCCTCGCCGCCGCGCGGATCCTCGACGGCCGCCACGAGCTCACGATCCGCACCCTGGCCCACGCCCCGGACTCCTTCAGCATCACGTACACCGTCAGCCCGCCCCTCACCGACGGGACGGATGCGGAAGGCCGGGTCTTCCTCATCATGGATGCCGAGGACGACCTGGGAAACGCCTACGTCGACTGGGGCGGCGCGTTCGGCCCAGCCCCAGACGGAAGCCGCACCGAAGGCACGATCACCGGCCAGCCGGCCGTCCCGGAGCAGGCCCGGGCCCTGCGGGTCCGCATCACCTTCCTGCGGGGCCTCGCCGAGTACCCGTACGACTTGGTGCTGCGGCTGCGCACCTCGTGACGGACGGATGCCTCGCATCACCCCGGGGACGGCAGCGCGGTCGCGGATGGGGATGCCCTGGTACAGCATGACCGAGAAGTACCTCGGCAAGCGGAACCCAGGAGCACCCCATGGCCGCCAGCAACGACACGCGCACGAGCAGGCTGCGCGCGTGGATGCTGGAGGGGCTGTCCGACATGGGCAAAGGCCGCCCGTCCGTCCCCAAGGCAGAGCCGGCGACCAGCCACGAGGGGCAGCCCTGGTGGCGGGTGATGTGCCTGACGGGCGTCGACTACTTCTCGACCCTCGGCTACCAGCCGGGCATCGCCGCCCTCGCGGCCGGGCTGCTCTCCCCCATCGCGACGATCGTGCTCGTGATCGTGACGCTGGCCGGCGCCCTGCCGGTCTACCGGCGGGTCGCGGAGGAGAGCCCGCACGGCGCGGGCTCGATCGCGATGCTGTCGCGGCTGCTGTCGTTCTGGAAGGGCAAGCTGTTCGTCCTCACCCTGCTCGGCTTCGCCGCGACCGACTTCCTCATCACGATCACCCTGTCGGCCGCGGACGCCTCCACCCATCTGGTCGAGAACCCCCATCTGGAAAAAGCCCTGCACGACCAGCAGGTTCTGATCACCATGATCCTCGTCGCGCTGCTCGGCGCGGTGTTCCTCAAAGGCTTCCTGGAGGCGATCGGCGTCGCCGTCGCCCTGGTCGGGATCTACCTCGTACTCAACGTCGTCGTCGTGATCACCGGTTTCGCACACGTCTTCACCGAAGGCCATGTCGTGACCGACTGGACCGCCGCGCTCACCACCGAACACGGCAGTGCCTTCGCCATGATCGGTGTCGCCCTGATCGTCTTCCCCAAACTGGCTCTGGGCCTGTCGGGCTTCGAGACCGGCGTGGCAGTGATGCCGCATGTCAAGGGCGCCCCCGCCGACACCGAGGCCAGGCCGACCGGACGCATCCTGGGCGCCAAGAAGCTGCTCACCACCGCCGCGCTGATCATGAGCGTCTTCCTCATCGCCACCAGCTTCATCACCACCGTGCTCATCCCCCACAAGGAGTTCGAGACCGGCGGCAAGGCCAACGGCCGCGCCCTGGCCTACCTCTCCCACCAGTACCTCGGAAACACCTTCGGCACGGTCTACGACGTCTCCACCATCCTCATCCTGTGGTTCGCGGGCGCCTCCGCCATGGCCGGTCTGCTCAACCTGATGCCGCGCTACCTGCCCAAGTACGGCATGGCCCCGCACTGGGCCCGCGCCGTGCGCCCCATGGTCATCGTCTTCACCCTGGTCGCGTTCCTCGTCACCTGGCTCTTCGACGCGGACGTCGACGCCCAGGGCGGCGCGTACGCCACCGGCGTCCTCGTCCTGATCTGCTCCGCCGCCATCGCCGTCACCATCGCGGCACGCAAGGCCGGCCAGCGCGGCTGGACCATCGCCTTCGGCGCCATCTCGGCCACTTTCCTCTACACGACCGTCGTGAACGTGATCGAGCGCCCGGACGGTGTGAAGATCGGCGCCTGCTTCATCGCCGGCATCATCCTCATCTCCCTCGCCTCCCGGCTGGCCCGCGCCTTCGAGCTGCGTGTCACCCACATCGAACTCGACGAGATGGCCGAACGGTTCATCCGGGACGTCTCGCACCGAAGAGCCCGCTTCATCGCGAACGAGCCGGACCGCCGTGACGCCGCCGAGTACCGCGAGAAGATCGAGCAGATCCGCTCCGACAACGACATCCCCGCCCCGGAGGACTTCGTCTTCATGGAAGTCACGGTCACCGACCCCTCCGAGTTCGAAGGCGACATGAGTGTGCGCGGCGAGGTCATGCACGGCCGCTACCGCGTCCTCACCGTGGAGAGCTCCTCCGTCCCCAACGCCCTGGCCGCCCTCCTCCTGCACGCGCGCGACACCACCGGCACCTGCCCGCACATCTACTTCGAGTGGACCGAGGGCAACCCCTTCGCCAACTTCGTCCGCTTCTTCCTGTTCGGCCAGGGCGAGGTCGCTCCGGTCACCCGCGAAATCCTGCGCGAGGCCGAACCGGACCGCGCCCGGCGCCCCCGCGTCCACGTCGGCTGACGGGCTCGCCACAGAAGCAATAGAAAACCCCAACAGCCTCAATAGTCACAACACTCTCCACGCCATGTGTCATCACGAAGGTCTTGAATTGACCTCTGCGGGATAAACCTCAGGCCGACCTTGAGGCAGTTGCGCTCGCTTTTGGACATGCCGCCGGACACCGACACGATCAAGTCATGCGAGCCGCATGGTCCGGGCCGATCGCCCCGCCCGCACCGGGCACCCACAACGGCACGCCGTAGTCCACGAACAGCGGGAAGTCGCTGCCGAACTGGGCCTCGCAGAAGGTCCGTTGCAGCTCAGCGATCACTGCCGCGCGCAAGCCGCGCCCGGTAGCCGGGCGGGCTGCTGGTGTGCGCGGTGGCGTCGGGGCACCTGGAGGCGGTGACCCAACGGTGGAATCCAGTCTCAAAGCTGAGCACAAGTTATACACATCCCCTCTACAACTCGGCTCCGGTGGTCTAGATTGTGCGTGCTTCGGCCCCTCGGGCACGAAGCGACCAATGATGATCTACAGGTTCGGCAATACGGACAGCCATCAGTCGTGTCCCCGGCGCCAGACGTGGAGGTGATCAATCCTGGAGCCCGAGAGGGGGCCTTGGGTGCGGGGAGCACCCGGGGTTCGATGGGTTCCCGCACACCTCGAAAGCCCGGCAGGACATGCGAGTCCGCTGCCGCCAGGGCGGGTTGTTCAAGCAGCACTGCAATAGCCGGGATGTCATGCGCGGGGGGCGTGGGCCTCCCGAGGGGAGAGACAGTGCGGGGGGCAGGGGCCTCCCGGGGGGAGGAACAGTGTTGGGCGAACACGTGGAAACACTGGCGACCTGGGGGGTCCTGTGCGGCAGGGGGGATTAGTCAGCCCGTTTCCGTCGGCGCGAAGACGTCCGACGAACGGGGCGATCAACCAGCCCGCGAACGACTGGGAGCAGCGGTACCGCCGTACCGTGATCACCAGCGACACCGTGGCCACCGCCTTCGTGGTGGCGGCGATAGGCGGCTTCTTCGGGGTCCGGGACGCGACCAACTGGCACGAGAAGTGGAGAATCCTCGCCTTCGGCACCGAACTGCTGGTGCTCGGAGCGCTCGCGGTGAGCCGGTCATGGGCGCCGGCCGTGCTCGGCCAGGGCGCCGAGGAGTTCCGCCGGCTCGGACGCTCCCTGTTCACGGCGGCCGTCGTCCTGGCACTCGGCGGGATCGCCCTGACCTCGCGCAACATCAAGCTCTGGATCTTCGTCGCGATCCCCGCGATCGCGCTCACCACCATGACCGAGCGGTATCTGCTCCGTCTCTGGCTGCACAAGCAGCGCAAGGAAGGGCGGTGCCTGCGACCGGTGCTCGCCGCCGGGAGCCCGGCCACCGTGCGCGACCTGATCACCCGCACCCGCAAGTTCCCACACCTCGGCTGGCGGGTGGACGCCGTGTGCACGACGGACGGTGTCGAGCTCGACGGTGACCACCTGGACGGAGTGCCGGTCGTCGGCCAGCTCGCGGACGTCGCGGGCCATGTCCACCGCGACGGCTACCGTGTCGTCGCGGTCACACCGGACCCGCACTGGTCACCGGACCGGCTGCAGCGGCTGGCCTGGAACCTCGAAGGCAGCGACGCCGAGATGATCGTGGCCCCCGTACTGATGGAGGTGGCCGGACCGCGGCTGCACGTCGACGCGGTGCTCGGGATCCCGCTGCTGCGGGTCAGCATGCCCACCTTCACCGGCGGCCGCCGGGTCATAAAAGGGGTCGTCGACCGGATGGGCGCGGCGATCCTGCTGATGCTGTTCGCGCCGCTGATGGTGCTCGTCGCGCTGCTCGTCCTGGTGGACAGCCGGGGCGGGGCGGTCTACCGCCAGCGCAGGGTCGGCAAGGACGGCCGCGAGTTCACCATTATCAAGTTCCGCACCATGGTCGCCGGGGCCGACAGGGCACGTGCCGAGCTGGCCGACCGCAACGAAGGCGCCGGACTGCTGTTCAAGCTCCGCCGGGATCCGCGGGTGACCCGGGTGGGAGCGGTGCTGCGCCGCTACTCGATCGACGAACTCCCGCAGCTTTTCAACGTACTCACCGGATCGATGTCGCTCGTCGGCCCGCGGCCTCCACTGCCGGAGGAGTCCGCCGCGTACGGCCCGGACATCCGGCGGCGGCTCCTGGTCAAGCCCGGGCTCACCGGCCTGTGGCAGATCAGCGGACGCAGCGACCTGCCGTGGGAGGAGGCCGTCCGCCTCGACCTGCGGTACGTGGAGGACTGGTCGCTCGCCCTGGACACAGTGATCTTGTGGAAGACGCTGCGTGCGGTGCTCTACGGCCAGGGGGCCTACTGATGCACGGGGATCGCCGTCCGGCCGACACAGGGACCGCAGGCCGTCAGGGCCTGCCTGGGGGGAGGAACGGGTCATGAGAGTCAGCGTTTTCGGGCTCGGCTACGTGGGCTGCGTGTCGGCCGCGTGCCTGGCCAGCATGGGGCACGAGGTCATCGGGGTGGACGTCAACCAGGTGAAGGTCGACCTGGTCAACGACGGCAAGGCCCCGGTGGTCGAGGAGCGGATCGGCGAGCTCACCGCCGAGGTCGTGCGGACCGGGGCGTTACGCGCCACCACCGACGTCCGCGAGGCGATCACGGCCAGCGAGGTGTCACTGATCTGCGTGGGCACGCCGTCGGAGCCCAACGGCAGCCTGTGCACCACCTACTTGGAGCGGGTCACCGAGGAGATCGGCGCCGCGCTGGCCGAGCGGGGCGGACGGCACACCTTCGTGTTCCGCAGCACCATGCTCCCGGGCACCTGTCTGAACCTGCTGGTACCGATCCTGGAGAAGTACGTCGGCGGCACGGCCGGGGTGGACGTCGGGGTCGCGGTCAACCCGGAGTTCCTGCGCGAGGGCACGAGCGTGCGGGACTTCTTCGACCCGCCCAAGACCGTCATCGGCGAGCTCGATGCGGCGAGCGGCGACACGGTGCTGGCGCTGTACGACGGCTTGCCCGGCGAGGTGTTCCGGGTGCCGGTCCCGACAGCCGAGGCGATCAAGTACGCGGACAACGCGTTCCACGGCCTGAAGATCGGCTTCGCGAACGAGCTGGGCGCGGTGTGCCAGGCACTCGGGGTGGACTCGCACCAGGTGATGGACGTGTTCCTGGCCGACCACAAGCTGAACATCAGCCCCGCCTATCTGCGGCCCGGCTTCGCCTTCGGCGGCTCCTGCCTGCCCAAGGACCTGCGCAGCCTGGTCCACGCGGCGCAGCGGGCCGACATCTCGGTGCCCATCCTCGCCCATGTGCTGCCCTCCAACGCCGACCATCTGCAGCGCGCGGTGGACATGGTCGAGCGCACCGGCAAACGCCGGGTGGGCCTGTTCGGGCTGTCCTTCAAACCCGGCACCGACGACCTCCGCGAGAGCCCGCTCGTCGAGCTGGCGGAGAGACTCCACGGCAAGGGGTACGACCTGCGGATCCACGACGCCAATGTGAGCCTGTCCCGGCTGATCGGCGCGAACCGCGAGTACATCGAGACCCGGCTGCCGCACCTCGCGCAGCTGCTCGCGGACTCCGTCGAGGAGGTGCTGGAGCACGCCGAGGTGTGCCTGGTCGGGACCAGGGACCCGGCCGTGCTTTCGGCGCTCCCCCACGGCGACGGCCCGGTGATCGTCGACCTGATCCGCCTTCCCGACGCCGAGGCGCGCCGGACCGAAACGGGGTACATGGGCCTTGCTTGGTAACGCAATCAGCAACGACCGCCCGGACCGGCGCGCGCTGATCCTGGTGGAGAACCTGTCGGTGCCGTTCGACCGGCGGGTGTGGCAGGAGTGCACGACACTGCGCGACGCGGGCTGGACGGTGCACGTCATCTGTCCCCAGGGGAGCAAGCGGGACACGGAGGCGGAGGCGGAGATCGACGGGGTGCGGATTCACCGCTACCCGTTGCGCGCGGCCACCGGAGGGCCGGCCGGCTATCTGCGGGAGTACGGATCGGCGTTGTGGCATACGGCCCGGCTGGCCCGCAAGGTCGGCCCGGTCGACGTGGTCCACGCCTGCAACCCGCCGGACCTGCTGTTCCTGCCCGCGCTGTGGCTGAAGCGGCGCGGCGCGCGGTTCGTCTTCGACCAGCACGACCTGGTACCCGAGCTGTACCTCTCCCGGTTCGACCGCGGCCAAGATCTGCTCTACCGCGCCGTGTGCGCGCTGGAACGGCGGACCTACAAGGCCGCGGACATCGTGCTCGCCACGAACGAGAGCTACCGGGACGTCGCGGTGCGCCGTGGCCGTAAGCGGCCGGACGACGTGTTCGTGGTGCGCAGCGCGCCCCAGACCGACCGGTTCCAACCGGTGCCGCCCGAGCCGGAGTTGAAGCACGGCAAGCCTCATCTGCTGTGCTACCTCGGCGTGATGGGCCCTCAGGACGGCGTCGACTACGCGCTGCGGGCCCTTGCGAAGCTGCGCGACGAGCTCGGGCGCACGGACTGGCACGCGGTGTTCGTCGGCTCCGGCGACGCCTTCGACGCGATGGTGGAGCTGTCCCGGCGGCTCGGGCTCTCCGAGCAGGTGGAGTTCACCGGGCGCATCCCGGACGCCGATCTGGTGCGCTATCTGTCCACCGCGGACGTGTGCCTCTCCCCCGACCCGCGCAATCCGCTCAACGACGTGTCGACCATGAACAAGGTCCTGGAGTACATGGCGATGGGCCGGCCGATCGTCTCGTTCGACCTCCGGGAGGCACGCGTCTCCGCCGGTGACGCCGCCGTCTACGCGCCCGCCAACGACGAGGCCGAGTTCGCCAAGCTCATCGCGCTGCTCCTGGACGACCCGGAGAAGCGGGCCCGGATGGGCAAGATCGGCCAGGAGCGGATCAGCGGACAGCTTTCCTGGCGGAACTCGCAAGCCTCGCTGCTCGCCGCCTACGCCGCTGCCTGCCGTGACCACACCCGGGTCCCGGCGGGCGCCCGGGTCCGGGCACGGAGGAGGCCGCACCGTTGAGCGAGGACACGATACGTCTGGTCACGATCGGGCGGATTCTCCGTCGGCGCTGGCGGCTGCTCGCCCTCCTCACCGTGGTGGGCGCGGTCGTCGGCTACGGCACCTCGGTGGCGTTCTTCCCGCCGCGTTACACGGCGTCGGCTTCGGTGCTGCTGCCGGGGCAGTGGGAGGAGCGCGCGCTGCTCACCCAGACGGGGATCGCGACCAGTTCGGCGGTGGTCGACCGCGCGGCCACCGCGCTCCACTGGAACGGCGTCAGCGGCACCGAGCTGCAGAATGACGTGAGCGCCAAGGCCTCCGACGGGAACATCATCAAGATCTCGGGGAAGGCCGACACCCCGGAGCGCGCGCAGCGGCTCGCCGATCAGGTGGCCCAGCAGTTCGTCACCTTCGCCGCGCGGCTCGCGGGCGACAACAGCGACTCCGACACGACTTCGGGACCCGAGGCACTGCGGCAACAGGTGGACAAGACCAACCAGCGCATCACGGACCTGGCCAACGCGGCCGATCCGGGGCGGACCGTGGAGGGCGTGCAGGCCCGCACCGAACTCGAAAAGCTGCGCACCACGCTGCAGGAAGCCATGAAGAAACTGGACCAGGCCGGCCCGTCGGCCAACAAGGCCGGCATGGTCGTCATGGGGCCGGCGGCCAAGCCGACCGGCCAGGCACCGCCGACCAGGACACAACTCATCGTCATCGGGGCGCTGCTGTTCCTCCTGCTCTCGGTCATCGGCCATCTCACCGCCGCACGGGTCAATCGCCGACTGCGCACCGAACCGGAGATCGCCGCGGCACTGGGATCGGCACTCCTCGGCACCGTCGACGTACCGGGTGAACGGCCCGCGCACCGGCCACAGGGCCGTGGCTCGCGGGCCTTGATCCGCCGGCTGCTCGGCCTCGACATCCGGTGGGACACACCGAGCCTACAGACATCCGGAGACGAGGCCAGCAGACGGATCCGCTACCGGCGGGTGTGCGATCGCCTCCGGGACCAACTGCCCGCCCCCCGGCGGCTGTTGGTCGTAGTACCGAACGGCGACGAGATCGCCCGCCTGGCCGCCGGACAGCTCGTCGCCGAGGCCAAGAGCGGTCCGCTGCTGCGGGTGGTGGGCGTTTCGGTGTCCCAGCCGATGGTGCCGGACCGCGACACCGAGTCCGGTGCCCTGGTCGTGCTCAGCGCGGGCAGCTGGACCGCGGAGGAGCTCGCTGGCATCGCCGAGGCGTGTGCGGACGCGGGGCACGAGGTCGTCGGCAGTGTGGTCGCCGGCATCGTGCGGGCTCGTCCGACGCGCACGGCCGGCCATCCTCCGGATGACGCCACTTTGGCGCTCGCGGTGCGCGGCCATGCGAGCGGAGGTTCTGCGTGACGACGAGCAAGACGTCGGAGTCGGCCGCTCCGCTGCTCGACCTGCAAGCGCTGGTGGTGGCGGTGCGCAGGCGCCGCCGCCTGTGGTCCTGCATGGCGCTCCTGGGGCTACTGGTCGGCGCGGCGATGGCGGTCCTGCTGCCTCCGGCGCCGAGCGCGGTGACCAAAGTGCTGGTCGCGCATCAGGAGGACCAGGCGAACGACACCGGAACGCTGATCCGCACCGATGTCGCCCTGCTGGGGACCACGCGGATCGCCGGCGAGGCCCTGCAGTCCCTCAAGTCCCCGGAAAAACCGGAGGACTTCATAGGGAAGTACCGGGGTGCCGGCCTGACCAACAACCTGATGCAGATCACGGTGACCGCCGACAGCGACGCGCAGGCGGTGGCCCGGGCCAAGGCGCTGGCCGACGCGTTCATCGCGGACCATGTGAGACGGATGCAGGAGGCCGCGAAGGCCGAGGCCCAAGCCCTGCTCGACCAGCGCGACCGTATGCGCGACGAGCTCGCCCAGGTCAACAAGTCGATCGGGGACCGGTCGCCGGGGAGCGACCCGAAAGCGTCGGCGAGCATCGAGTCGCTCTTCGCCCGCCGGGCCGAACTCAACTCGCGGATCGCCGATTTCGACCAGCGCGCGGCGGAGGCGCGCACAGGCACGCCCAAGCTCGTCGCCGGCACGCAGATCGTGGACGCCCCGCGCGCGGTGCACCGCTCCTTGCCCAAGACCGCTGTCACCAACGCCGTGATCGGGCTGCTCCTCGGGCTGGTCCTCGGGCTCGCGGTGGCCGCGGTCGGCACGCTGGTGGCGGACCGCCCCGTGCTGCGGCGGGAGATCGCGGCGGACCTGGGGGCCTCGGTCATCGCGGAGCTGCCCCGCGCGCCCCGCTGGCCGGCCGGGCGGTGGCAGCGCCGACGGACCCGGGCGGCGCGCGAACGGCTCACCAAGACGCTGGCCCGCACCGTGCGCGGCTGCGCGGAACCGGTGTCGCTCCTCGAACTGGGCTGTGCGCGCACCACGAGCGTGATCGCCCTGGACCTGGCCGAGGCACTGGCACCGGACGGGCCGGTGGTCATCATCGACGCCCTGCCCGGCTCGGAGCTCGCCAACAGCCGCCAGAAGCCGGAAGGCCTGACCGTGGTCAGCGGCGAGAGTGCCGCCGACGTACCGGATGAGGCGCGCCGGCTCGGCGTCGGCTCGGTCTCGCCCGGCACGGCGTGGACCGACCTCCAGTACCTCGGCAGCCAGACCGTGCTCGTCGTGCGCGCCGGGCACGGCAGCGCCGCATGGCTGCACACCGTGGCGCGCCAGCTCGCGGACCTGAGCATTCCGGTGATCGGTGTGGTCCTGATCGACCCCGATCCGCGTGACCGGACCGACGGCACGCTGTGGGACGGGCTGCACACCGCGCTGCGCGGCCACAACGAGCGGCTGGCCCGACAGAAGGGGACGGGCCGGCAGCGGACGGAGCGACTGCCGATGTGGGCCGCACGGGTCCCCGACAGCGACCAGGAGGCGCGGTAGAACATGTGTGGCATCGCAGGCACTTACCGGTGGCCGGACGGGAAGGCCGTGACCGACCGGCTCACCGAAACCCTCGCCCACCGCGGACCGGACGGGGCGGGCCGCTACAGCCACCCCGCCGGTGACGGCGAGGTGCACCTCGGGCACCGCCGCCTTTCCATCATCGATCTGTCCGAGACCGGCGCCCAGCCGATGGCCAAGGACAGCCTCGTCCTGACGTACAACGGCGAGCTGTACAACGCGCCCGGACTGCGTGCCGAGCTGGCGGCCGCCGGGGTGCGCTTTCGCGGGACCTCCGACACCGAGGTGCTGCTTGAGGCCTGGCGGCGCTGGGGCACCGACTCTCTGCCCCGGCTGCGCGGTATGTTCGCGTTCGCGGTCTTCGACGAGCGGACCGGTGAACTGGTGCTCGCCCGCGACCAGTTGGGCATCAAACCCTTGTTCCTGCTCCGGCGCGGTACGGGCCTGGTGTTCGCCTCCGAGCTCAAGGCGCTCGCCGCCGTGAGCGGCGGGGCGCTGGAGGTGGACCATGCGGCGCTGGTGGCCTCGCTCCTTTACTACTGGGTACCGGACTCGCGCTGCGCGTTCCGCGAGGCGGAGAAGCTGCCGCCGGGGAGCTGGCTGCGGGTCAGGCCCGACGGCCGGGTGGAGCGCGGCCGGTACTGGAACCTCAAGGACGTGGCCGCCGAGGGCCGGGAGCGGGCCCGCAGCGGTGAGCGGCCGGACCTCGCCGCCATCGTCGAGGAGTCGACCCGTCAGCACCTGCTCTCCGACGTACCCGTGGCGACCTTCCTCTCCGGCGGTCTCGACTCCAGCTATCTGACCGCGCTCGCGGCCCGCCACCAACCCGGGATCTCCGCCTACACGATCGGGTTCCGCGCCGAGGACGCCAAGTTCGAGGCGATGCCGGACGACCTGCGCTATGCCCGGCAGGTGGCCGAGCGGTTCGGCGTCGACCTGCACGAGATCGAGATCGCCCCGAACGTGCTCGACCTGCTGCCGCAGATGACGTACCACCTGGACGAGCCGATCGGCGACCCCGCTGCGATCAACACGTTCCTGATCTGCTCGGCCGCCCGGGAGGCCGGGGTCAAGGTGATGCTCTCGGGGATGGGCGCCGACGAGCTGTTCGCCGGGTACCGCAAGCACCTGGCCAACCTGCTCGCCCTGCGCTACCAGCGCATCCCGCGGCCCCTGCGGCGCGGCCTGTCCAGCGCCGTGGACCGGCTGCCGGTCGCCACCTCCCGCCGGGGGTACCGGTCGGTGCGCTTCGCGAAGCGGTTCCTCTCCTTCGCCGATCTGCCGGAGGAGACAGCGTTCCGGCGCAGTTACACCATGTACGACCAGGACGAGCTGCTCGCCCTGGTCGATCCGGACCTGGCCGGGACGGTCGAGGACGTGCTGGCCGAGCACGCGGACGTCTACCAGGACAACGACCTCGACGACTTCGTCAACCGCATGTGCCTGGGCGACGCCCGGATGTTCCTGCCGGGCCTGAACCTCGCGTACACCGACCGCTCCAGCATGGCCGCCTCGACCGAGGTGCGGGTGCCGTACGTGGACGTCGAGGTGGTGAAAGCAGCGTTCGCCGTGCCCGGCGATCGCAAGATCGTCGGACGGCAGGGCAAGGCCGTCCTCAAGGAGGCGGCCACCTCGATCCTGCCCCGGGAGATCGTGTACCGGCCCAAGGGCCTGTTCAGCGCCCCGCTGCGGGCCTGGATGAGCCGCGATCTGGCACCGCTGGTACGCGAGGTGGTCAACGACGGCGTGCTCGTCAGCTCCGGGCTCCTGCGGCGCGACGCGCTGGCGCGCATGGTCGCCGAGGACGCGGCCGGGCAGCGGGACTTCTCCAAGCATCTGTGGCATGTGCTGACCCTTGAGTACTGGTATCGCGACGCGACCTCTGGGTCCGGTCAGAGCACTCGGTTAACGGCTTAGGAATTCAGAGGAGTTCGGGTGAAGCAGGTTGTACAGAACTACAAGAGCGGCGAGTTGGCGGTGCTCGACGTGCCGGTGCCGGGGTGCAAGCCGGGCGGTGTGCTGGTCCGCAGCGCCTACTCGCTGATATCCACCGGGACCGAGCTCATGAAGGTGTCCGAGGCCGGGATGTCGATGGTGGGCAAGGCCCGCTCCCGGCCGGACCAGGTGGCCAAGGTCATGCAGAGCGTGGCCACCAACGGGGTGCCCGCCACCTACCGCAAGGTGATGGGCAAGCTGGACTCCTACACGCCGCTGGGCTACTCGCTGTGCGGGGTGGTCGAGCAGGTCGGCGCCGGTATCGACGATGTGAAGGTCGGCGACCTCGTGGCCTGCGCCGGCAACGAGCACGCCTTGCACGCCGAGCTGAACTGGGTGCCGAAGAACCTCTACACCCCGGTGCCGGACGGCCTCGCGCCACAGCACGCGGCCTTCGGCACCGTCGGGTCGATCGCGATGCAGGGCGTCCGCCAGGGCGAGTCACGGCTCGGCGAAGTGGCCCTGGTCATCGGCCTCGGCCTGATCGGGCAGCTGGTGGCGCAGCTCCTCACCGCCTCGGGGGTCCGCGTCGTCGGCGCCGACCCCGACCCGGCGCGCTGCGAGCTCGCCGAGCGCCTGGGCGCCGCGGCCTGCGGCGATCCCGCGTCCGCGGCCGTGGAGACCGCCGTCGCCGAGCTCACCGGCGGTCACGGTGTGGACCAGGTGTACCTGGCCGCCGGCGGCGGCAGCAACCAGCCCGTCGAGCTGGCCGCCCGGCTCTGCCGCGACCGCGGCCGGGTCGTCGACATCGGCAAGTGCCGTCTGGACCTGCCGTGGAACGCGTACTACGAGAAGGAGCTCGACGTCCGGTTCTCGCGCTCTTACGGCCCCGGGCGCTACGACCCGGAGTACGAGCTGGAGGGGCGCGACTACCCGATCGGCTACGTGCGCTGGACCGAGCGCCGTAACCTCGCGTGCTTCCTCGATCTCCTCGCCCGTGGCAGCGTCGACGTGGACCCCTTGGTCTCCCACATCGCCGACTTCGATGACGCCGTCGAGACGTACCAGCGCCTCAAAGACGGCGACTTGAAGGCCGTGGCGGTGCTGTTCCGCTACCCCGGACAGGCGCGGGAAGCGCAGGCCCCGGCGCTCGCGGTACCTGCGGTGAACGTGAAGCGGAGTCCGGCCCGGGCCGCCAGGGGGCCGGTGCGCCTCGCGTTCGTCGGCGCGGGCAACTACGCGACGTCGATGCTGCTGCCGCACCTGGCCCAGCGCGACGGCGTCGAGTTGTCGACGGTCGTCACCACGACGGCGCTGTCCGCGGCCAATGCGAAGCGGAAGTTCGGCTTCACTGGGGCGACCACCGATCTCGACGCCGTGCTCGGCGACAAGTCGATCGACGCGGTGTTCGTGGTCACCCGGCACAGCTCGCACGCCGAACTGACCCGAAGGGCGCTGCTCGCCGGGAAGTCGGTGTTCGTGGAGAAGCCGTTGGCACTCACCGAGGACGAGCTGGCCGGTGTGCTCGCGGCGGTGGAGGAGTCCGGCAACGACCGGCTGCAGGTGGGCTTCAACCGCCGGTTCGCGCCGCTGCTCCAGGAGGCCAGGAAGCGGTTCGGCGCCCGGACCGGTCCGGCGCACCTGCGCTACCTGGTCAACGCGGGCCGCCTCGGGCACGGCAGCTGGTACCTCCAACAGGGCACCGAGGGCTCGCGGTTCGCGGGCGAGGGCGGGCACTTCATCGACACGGCGAGCTGGCTGCTCGGAGCCGACCCGGTATCGGTGTACGCGGTCGCCTCGTCCGGCAACGAGGACCTCCAGGTCGTACTGCGCTACCCGGACGAGTCCACCGCCACCATCAGCTACGTCACCACCGGCGCGCCCGGCTTCCCCAAGGAGACGCTGGACCTGGTCGCGGACGGCAAGGTGCTGCGGCTCGACGACTTCGTCCGTGCCTCGGTGTACGGGCGTAAGAAGTGGGTCAGTTCGCGGCTGCCCCAGGCCCGGGACAAGGGGCAGAACGCCGAGCTGGCCGCGTTCATCAGGGCCGTGCGGACCGGCGGGCCGATGCCGGTGCCGCTGGAGTCGCTTGTCGCCACCACCGCGGCCACTCTGGCCGTACAAACCGGTCTGGCCGGTGGCGCGCCGGTCACGTTGACGAGGACGCGATGACCATGAACGCGGGCTGGTACCTGCGGCGCCTTTCCCGGATGGGACCGCAGGAGGTCGGCGGCCGGGTGGGCGACGCGGTGCGCAGGCGGCGCTGGCGGTCGGCGCGGCCCGACTGCCCGAGGGTGACCGGCGCCAGGTTCACCGCGGTACTGCCCGCCGGGACCATCGCCGCCATACCTCCGGACGCCGCGAAACGTCTGATAGCCGAGGCGGACCGGCTGATGGACGGGCACGCCGAGTACTTCGGGGTGGACCGCCACGACCTGGCCGACCCGGACTGGTGGTGCGACCCGAAGACCGGGCGCCGGGCACCGTGGGGCTACGCCTTCGACGTGCCGTACCGCGACGAGGACGCGGTCGGGGACATCAAGCAGATCTGGGAGCTGTCCCGGCACCAGTACCTCACCGTGCTCGCCGCCGCCTACGCGATCACCGGGGACGAGCGGTACGCCGAGCGCGTGGCCAAGCACCTGCGGCTGTGGTGGGCGGCCAACCCACCGCTGCGCGGCGTGCACTGGATCAGCGGCATCGAGCTGGGCATCCGGCTGGTCTCCTGGGTGTGGATCCGCCGGCTGCTCGACGGCTGGCCGGGCGTGGCCGCGCTGTTCGAGGACAACCCGGTGGCGCGCAACCAGATCTGGCACCACCAGCGCTGGCTGGCCGCCTTCCCCAGCCGGGGGTCCTCGGCGAACAACCACGTCATCGCCGAGACCGCCGGGCAGTTCGCCGCGGCCTGCGCGTTCGGCTGGTTCCCCTCCTCGGCACGGTGGCGGGCCGACGCGCTGCGATCCCTTGAACGGCACCTGCGCGGCAACACCTTCCCCTCCGGCCTCAACCGCGAGCTGGCCACCGAGTACCACGGACTCGTCCTTGAGCTCGGCCTGGCCGCGGTGGCCGAGGCGGATGCCGCCGCCGTGCCGGTCCCCGCGTCCATCCGCCTTGTACTGCTGCGGATGACCGACGCGCTCGCGGCCGTCGTGGACAACCGCCTAAGGCCGCCGCGCCAGGGGGACGCGGACGACGGGCACGGCCTGGTCGTGGACGGCGCGGGCACCGACCGCTGGGGCTCGCTCCTTGCCACCGGGGACGTCGTGTTCGGCCGGCTCGCCTGGTGGCCGGTAGTGACCGGCACCGATGTGCGCACCCCGCTGCTCGCCGCGCTCATCAAGCCGTACGCGAAGAACGGAACCGTGACCCGTCCACCGAGCCGACCGGGCCACTTCGCCGACGCGGGCATGACCATCCTGCGCGGCCCGGAGGAGATCTGGTGCCGCTGCGACGGCGGTCCGCACGGCTTCCTGTCCATCGCCGCGCACGCCCACGCGGACGCGCTGTCCGTGGAGGTCCGGCACGACGGGGTCGATGTGCTCGCCGACCCGGGGACGTTCTGCTACCACGGGCAGCCCGAGTGGCGGCAGTACTTCCGGTCGACGCTCGGCCACAACACCCTCCAACTGGACGGCGCCGACCAGTCCGTCTCCGGCGGCCCGTTCCTGTGGACCCGGCATGCCCGCAGCCGCGTCCTGGTCGCGGACACCTCCGGCGAGGGTGTGGCCCGCTGGTGTGCCGAGCACGACGGTTACCAGCACTCCGTACACCGCCGTCGAGTGGAACTGACCTCCACGAGCGGCGAGTTGAAGGTGGTCGACGAGGTGCGCGGTCCACGTCGGGCCGTCCGCCTGGCGTTCCACCTCGGCCCGGCGATCACCGCGGACCTGGTGGACAACCGGGCACAGCTCACCTGGACCCGGGACGGCGAGGACCGCTCCGCGGTGCTCGACCTGCCCGGGCCGCTGTCCTGGCGGGCGCATCGCGGCGAGAGCGACCCGCCGCTGGGCTGGTACTCCCCCGGCTTCGGACGCAAGGAACCCACCACCACGCTGGTAGGCACCGGGTTCACCGACGGCGCGCAGGGGTTCACCACCGTACTCAGGTTCCACGGCCAGGGGGACCTGCGGTGATGAAGTGGCGCAACTGGGCGTGGCCGGCGGCACCGCTGGCATTCGTCCTGCTGGCAGCGACCGGCTGCGACAGCACGTCGGACGACTCGGCGGCGGAGCCGACCGCCCAGCCATCCACGTCCGCGGCCCGGAACGTGGCCCGGGTGTGCGCCAAGCCCGCGGCCGGGCCGACGAAGGCGCCGGCGGGCGCGGTGACGGTCGACCCCGCGGTGACCGGTGACCTGTCCGCGAAGACCAAGAGCAGCCCGGCGAACACCACGTTCTGGCTGCTGCCGGGCACGCACAAGCTGGAGTCGGACCGCTATGCCCAGGTCATTCCCAAGGAGGGGGACACCTATCTCGGCGCACCGGGCGCGGTGCTCGACGGAGGGAAGACCAACCAGTACGCGTTCGGCGGCCCCGCCCGCAACGTCACCATCCGCTACCTGACCGTGCAGGGATTCGTCGCGCCGCAGAACGAGGGCGTGGTCAACCACGATTCGGCCGACGGGTGGGTGATCGAGCACGCGACGATCCAGAACAACTCCGGCGCCGGGCTGATGGCCGGTGCCCGCCAGCAGGTCCGCGCCAGTTGCCTGCGCGGCAACGGGCAGTACGGAATGAACGCGTACAAGAGCGGCGATCCCATCAGCGGCCTGGTCATCGAGGGCAACGAGATCTCGGCCAACAACACCGACGACTGGGAGCGGAAGCAGTCGGGCTGCGGCTGCACCGGAGGCATCAAGTTCTGGGCCGTCAACGGCGCCGACATACGCGGCAACTGGGTGCACGACAACCACGGGACCGGATTGTGGGCGGACACCAACAACAACGACTTCCGCATCGAGGACAACGTCCTTGAGGCCAACGAGGGTGCCGCGCTGATCTACGAGACCAGCTACAACGCGGTCATCCGGAACAACACGATCCTGCGGAACAACTGGGTCGAGGGCCGCAGGTACGCCGACCGCGGCGACAGCTTCCCGTTCGCGACCATCTACCTGTCCGAGTCCGGCGGCGAACCACGGATCAAAGCACGTACGGACAAGATCGAGGTCTACGGGAACGTGCTGGAGAACAACTGGTCCGGCATCACCCTGTGGGAGAACGCCGACCGGTTCTGCAACAGCCCGGCCAACACCTCGTCCGGCGACTGCACCTTGCTGCAGCGGCAGTCCAACCGCTGCGCGCGGCCAGCGATCGCCACCGCACCGCTCTACGCCGACTGCCGGTGGAAGACCCAGCGGGTGGACATCCACAACAACCGCTTCGTGCTGGACACGTCCGTCGTCCACTGCACGGTGAAGTGCGACCGCATGGCGGTCCTGGCCAACTACGGCACCTATCCGGACTGGTCGCCGTACCAGGGCGAGCAGGTGGCCGAGGCGATCACTCTCAAGCAGCACAACCGCTGGCACGACAACGTCTACATCGGACCGTGGAAGTTCGTCGCCCACGACCCGAGCCGGGTGCTCGAATCCGGGCAGTGGCAGGCCACCCCGTACCAGCAGGACGCCGGCAGCACCTTCGCCCCACAGGCCGGTGGTTGAGATGAGCGGGAACCTGATGCGCGGCGGGCTGCCGGGCGGACCCGATACGGCGGGCCCACAGCCCGGCGCCGAACCGCGCCCAGAGGGCACACCGAGGATCGTCGGCACGATCTGGGGGCTGCTGATCCTCAACACGCTGGGCTCCGCCGGGGCGAAGACCATCATCCCGCTGCCCCGCTCCCTCATCCAGCTCGTCACCATGGGCGCGCTGCTCACCGCGTTCACGCTGGCGCTCGCACTCAATCTCCGGCTGCGCATCAAATCCAGCGCCTTCCTGCTCCTGCTCACCCTGCTGCTGGTGCCGAGCGTGATCTCCAGTGCGCACCTGCAGTCCGGGTTCGGCGCCCTGTTCCGCTGTTTCCGGCTGACTCTCTTCGTCAGCACGCTGTGGCTGCTGAGCCGCTGGTGGAACGACGGCCTGACGTTCGTCCGGCACCACATCCGGATGTACTTCGCGGTGCTCGGGACGGTCGCCGCCGGCCTGGTCGTCTCACCGGGCGCGGCCATGCCCGACCTCTACGGCGGACGCCTGGTCGGCGCGTTGTGGCCGCTCACACCGCCGCAGATCGGACAGTACGCCGCGGTGATCGTCGGGCTCACCGTACTGCTCGTACTGACCCGCCGGACCGACAGAACCAGCGCGACGGTGATCATCGTGCCGTCACTGATCCTGCTCGCGTTGACCCATACCCGGACGGCCACGCTCGGCCTGCTCATCGGGCTTGCGTTGGCGATCGGCTCGCTCGTCCTGACCAGCGCCGCCGCCCGCCGGTTCTTCTCCTGGACGGTGCTGACCGTCGTGGTGGCCGCGGTGGGGTTCGCCTCCGCGCTCCAGACCTGGTTCCTGCGCGGACAGGACAAGGAGAACTTCTCCAACCTCACCGGCCGGGCCAAGGTCTGGGACGCGCTGCTGGCAGCGCCCCGCACGACCGGGGAGAAGGTGTTCGGCGTGGGCCTGGGCGACAAGTCGTTCGGCGGGCTGCCGATCGACAACAGCTGGCTGGCCGTCTACAACGAACAGGGCCTGATCGGCGTCACCTTGGTGGCAGCGATCATCATCGTGCTCGCCGGCATCGCGTTGCTGCGGCCACCGTCGCTGCACAGGGCCTGCGCGATCTTCCTGATCAGCTACTGCGCGATCGCGTCGTACACCGAGGCGGGCCTTGGCGATGCCTCGCCGTATCTGCTGCATCTGGCCGTGGCCGCCGCGCTCCTCGCGTCACCCGACGCGGCCGCGCCCCTGGCGACGCCCGCAGTCCCCCGACGACAACTCCCGCGCCGGGCCCGGGAACGGAGGAGACCTTGAGCATGCACGTCCTCGTGGTGCACAACCGCTACTCCTCGGCGCAGCCGAGCGGGGAGAACAAGGTCGTCGACCAGGAAGTGGAGCTGCTGCGCGCGGCCGGCCACCGGGTCGAGGTGTTCGAGCGGCGCAGCGACGACATCGCCGCCAAGTCCCTGTGGGGCAAGGCCAAGGTGCCCCTGCTCGTGCCGTGGAACCCAGCGGTCCGCACGGAGCTCGCCGCCCGGCTCCGCGCCGAACGGCCGGACGTGGTGCACGTCCACAACGTCTTCCCGCTCCTGTCACCCGCGGTGCTCGCCGCCTGTGCCGACGCCGGCGTGCCCGCCGTCGCCACGCTGCACAACTACACCCAGGTCTGCCCGCCCGGCACCCTGCAACGCGACGGCCGCCCGTGCACCGAGTGCGTCGGGTCGGCGGCGCCGCTGCCCGCCGTCCGGCACGGCTGCTACCGCGACTCCCGCCTTGCGACGGTGCCGCTAGCGGTCAGCCTGTCGGTCAACCGGCGGCGGTGGTGGTCCGGAGTGGAGCGCTTCTTCTGCATCTCCGCGGCGCAGCGCGATGTCCTGGTACGGGCCGGCATGCCGGCCGAGCGCCTTGCGGTGAAGCACAACTTCGTGCCCGAACCGGGTGTCCGCCGAGCGGGCGCCGGAGAGCATCTGCTCTATCTCGGCCGGCTCGCGGAGGCCAAGGGCGTACGGCTGCTCATGGCCGCGTGGGACGAGATCGCCGCGGACGGCGGTGCGGGCGTGCCGCTCGTCATCGCGGGCGCGGGGCCACTGGAGGACGAGGTGACCGCCTGGGCGGCGGGCCGGGACGACGTGCGCTACGTCGGCCTGTACGACCCGGCCCAGTGCCGCCAGGCCATCGCGCGATCGGTCGCCGTGGTGGCTCCCTCGACATGGCTGGAGGCCTTCGGCCTGGTGGTCGTGGAGGCGATGGCAGCCGGGGTCCCGACCGTCGCCGCCGGTCACGGCGCCTTCGTCGAACTCGTCGAGGACGGGGTGACCGGGCTGCTGCACCGGCCGGGCGAGCCCGCCTCGCTCGCGTCCTGCATACGCCGGATCGCGGCCGAGCCGGGCCTGGGCCAGGAGATGGGTCAGGCGGCCCGACGCCGTTACGAGCAGGGGTTCAGCCCGGCCGTCGGCCTTGAGCGCCTGGTGGAGGAGTACCGCACCGCGATCGCGGGGCGGTCAGCACTGGCTCGCGGCGGGGACACCCGCGCGAGCAGGGGGGATGGGGACAGCAGATGACACGATGCCGACTCTGCGGCTCGGAAGCGATGGCGAGCGTCGTCGACCTTGGGGCGACGCCACCATGTGAGAGCTTTCTCGCCGCGGACCAACTGGACCAACCGGAGCCCGCGTACCCGCTGCACCTGCAAGTGTGCACCGACTGCTGGCTCGCGCAGATTCCGCCGCTGATCACGCCCGAGGAGACGTTCAGCGAGTACGCGTACTTCTCCTCGTACTCGACGTCCTGGGTCGAGCACGCGCGCACGTTCGTCGCCGACGCGGTGCAGCGGGTGGGTCTCGACACCGAAGGCTCCGACACCTTCGTGGTCGAAGTCGCCAGCAACGACGGGTACTTGCTGAAGCACGTGGTGGACCGCGGGATCCGCTGCCTCGGCATCGAGCCGTCGGTGAACGTCGGCGCCGCGGCGCGGGACGCGGGTGTGCCCACGCTCACGGAGTTCCTGAGCCCGGACACCGGCTCGGCCGTCCGCGCCGAGCACGGCCCGGCCAACCTGGTCGTGGCCAACAACGTGTACGCGCACATCCCCGACGTGGTCGGGTTCACCCAGGGTCTGCGCGCTCTGGTCGCCGACGACGGCTGGGTCTCCATCGAGGTGCAGCACCTGCTGACCCTGATCGAGGAGAACCAGTACGACACGATCTACCACGAGCACTTCCAGTACTACACGGTCGCGTCCGCGATCCGGGCGCTCGCGAGCGGTGGACTCGCGCTCGTGGACGTCGAGTTGCTGCCCACGCACGGCGGCTCCATCCGGCTGTGGGCCCGGCCGGCCGAGGTGGCCGGTGAGCCGACGTCCCGCGTGGCCGACGTGCTGGCCCGGGAGAAGGCCGCCGGGTTGCAGGAGCTGTCCGGGTACACCGAGTTCTCCGCCCGGGTGGCCAAGGTGCGCCGGGACCTCCTCAAGTTCCTCATCGAGGCGGCCGAGCGCGGCGAGACGGTGGTCGGCTACGGCGCTCCGGGCAAGGGCAACACCCTGCTCAACCACTGCGGCATCCGGCCCGACCTGCTCGCGTACACGGTCGACCGCAACCCCTACAAGCACGGCAGGTTCACCCCGGGCACCCGCATCCCGATCCTGCCGCCCGACCAGATCTCCGCCGACCGGCCGGACTATGTGCTCGTCCTCCCGTGGAACCTCCGGGACGAGCTGGTCGAGCAGCTGTCGTACGTGGGCGACTGGGGCGGCCGTCTTGTCTTTCCCATACCGGAACTGAGCATTGTCGAGGTCAAGGCATGAAGGTCGTTCTGTTCTGCGGCGGTTACGGGATGCGGATGCGCAGCGGGGCCTCCGACGACATGCCCAAGCCGATGGCGATGGTCGGCCCGCGGCCGCTGATCTGGCACGTCATGCGCTACTACGCGCACTTCGGGCACAAGGAGTTCATCCTGTGCCTCGGGTACGGGGCCCATCACATCAAGGACTTCTTCCTCAACTACGAGGAGACGACCTCCAACGACTTCGTGCTGCGGGGCGGGAAGACCGAACTCCTTTCCACCGACATCTCCGACTGGACGATCACGTTCGCGCAGACCGGCGTCGAGTCACCGATCGGTGAGCGGCTGCGCCGGGTGCGGCACCACCTGGACGGCGACGAGATGTTCCTCGCCAACTACGCCGATGTGCTCACCGACGCCCCGCTGCCGGAGATGATCGACAAGTTCGCCCAGCGGGACGCGGGCGCGTCGATGATGGTGGTGCCGCCGCAGTCCTCGTTCCACTGCGTCGACCTGGGCGAGGACGGCCTGGTGGGCGGCATCACCCCGGTGAGCGAACTGCCGATGTGGGAGAACGGCGGCTACTTCGTGCTCCGCCAGGAGGTCTTCGACCACATCCCGGAGGGCGGGGACCTGGTCGCTGACGGATGCGCCCAACTGGCCAAGCAGGGACGGCTGTTGGCGCACCAGCACCGCGGCTTCTGGAAGCCGACCGACACCGTGAAGGAGCGGGCCGCGCTCGACGACGCCTACGCCCGGGGCGACCGCCCGTGGGCCGTGTGGGAGCGCGACAGCGCGGGGGTGAGAGTGTGATCCGGCTCGGGGCCGGGCCTCTGGACCGGATCGTCGCGGTGGGCGCGCACTGCGACGACATCGCCATCGGAGCGGGCGGCACACTGCTGACACTGTGCCTCGCGCGGCCGGGTATCCGCGTCGACGCGCTGGTGCTCTCCGGCGGTGGCAGCGAGCGCGAGCAGGAGGAGCAGGCCGCGCTCGCCGCCTTCTGCCCGGGCGCCGATCTGCGACTGACCGTACTGAAGTTGCCGGACGGCCGGATGCCCGTGCACTGGGACGAGGCCAAGGCCGCCGTCGAGGAACTGCGCGAGCGGACCGAGCCGGATCTCGTGCTCGCCCCGCGCACCGATGACGCGCACCAGGACCACCGCGGCCTGGCGCAGCTGATACCCACCGCGTTCCGCGACCACCTCGTGCTCGGCTACGAGATCGTCAAGTGGGACGGCGATCTGGGCCGTCCGGCCGCGTACCAGCCGCTGTCGCCGGAAGTCGCCGAACAGAAGGTGCGGCTGCTGCAGGAGCACTACCCCTCGCAGCGGCACCGGCCCTGGTACGACCGCGAGGCCTTCCTCGGTCTCGCACGCATCCGCGGCATCGAATGCCACGCGCGCTACGCCGAGGCGTTCGCCGTCACCAAACTCACTCTCGACCTGGGGGAATGAACCTTGCGCGTACTGCTCACCGGACACCAGGGCTACCTGGGCACCGTGATGGCCCCGGTCCTCACGGCAGCCGGGCACGAGGTCGTCGGTCTTGACGCCGGACTGTTCGCCGACTGCGTCCTCGGCCCGCCGCCCGCGGACCCGTCCGGACACCGGGTGGACCTGCGGGACATCACGGCTGAACACGTGGCCGGGGTGGACGCCGTGATCCACCTGGCCGCGCTGTCCAACGACCCGCTGGGATCCCTTGCACCGGAGCTCACCTACGACATCAACCACCACGCGTCCGTACGCCTGGCCCGGCTGGCCCGCGACGCCGGAGTGCGGCGCTTCCTGTACGCGTCGACCTGCTCGGTATACGGTGCCGCGGGCGGCGGCGACCTGGTGACCGAGGACGCCCCGCTGCGCCCGGTGACGCCGTACGCGGAGTCCAAGGTGCGGGTCGAGGACGACCTGCACGCGCTGGCCGACGGCGACTTCAGCCCGGTGTACATGCGCAACGCCACCGCCTTCGGCTACTCCCCCCGGCTGCGCGCCGACATCGTGCTGAACAACCTGGTGGGCCACGCGCTGCTTTCCGGCGAGGTGTTGGTGCTCTCCGACGGCACCCCCTGGCGCCCGCTGGTGCACGCCGCCGACATCGCCCGGGCCTTCGCGGCCGCGCTGACCGCACCGCGCGAAGCGGTACATGACCGGGCGTTCAACATCGGCAGCGAGACCAACAACGTCACGGTCGCCGAGATCGCCGAGCAGGTCGCCGAGGCGGTGTCCGGCGCGAAGGTGCGGATCACCGGGGAGAACGGCGCCGATCCGCGCTCGTACCGGGTGGACTTCTCCCGGTTCCGCGCCGCGATACCCGGCTTCGACTGCGAGTGGAACGTGAAGCAGGGCGCGCTCGAACTCGCCGACGCCTACCGGAAGTTCGGGATGACGCGGGAGGACTTCGAGCAGCGCTTCACCCGTCTCGCCGTGCTGCGCGCGGCGTCCGACGCCGGCGTGGTCGACGACACCCTGCGGTGGCGTCGATGACCACGCCCGGAGAAGAGATGCACGCGCTGGTGGAGCGGATGTACCCGCTCTGCCGGAGCATCACCGGCGACGGTGTGCGCGCCACTCTGGACATCGTCAACGAGTACGTTCCACTGCAGATGCACGAGGTGCCGACCGGGACGCAGGTGCTCGACTGGACGGTGCCGCAGGAGTGGAACATCCGGGACGCGTACGTCGCCGACAGCGCGGGCAACCGGGTCGTCGACTTCGCCGCGTCCAGCCTGCACGTGCTCGGCTACAGCGTGCCGGTGTCGGCGACCATGCCGCTGGCCGAGCTGCGTGAACACCTGCACACCCTGCCGGACCACCCGGCCTGGGTGCCCTACCGCACCAGCTACTACCAGCCGGAGTGGGGGTTCTGCCTGGCCCAGGAGACCCTGGACGCGCTGCCGGACGGCGAGTACGAGGTGTGCGTCGACTCCACACTCGCGGACGGCCACCTCACCTACGCCGAGCATGTGGTCCCCGGGCAGGTCCCCGACGAGGTGATCGTCTCCTGCCACGTCTGCCACCCCTCGCTGGCCAACGACAACCTGGCCGGCATCGCGGTGGCGGTGTTCCTGGCCCGGGCTCTGGCCGAGCAGACGCCGTACTACACCTACCGGTTCATCTTCGCGCCCGGCACCATCGGGGCGATCACCTGGCTGGCCCGCAACGCGGAGCGCATCGACCGGGTCAAACACGGGCTCGTGCTGGCCTGCGCCGGGGACCGGGGCCAACTGACGTACAAACAGAGCAGGCGCGGCGACGCGGAGATCGACCGGGTGATGCGGCATGTGCTCCGCGCCTCCGAACGCCCGCACCACGTCACCGAGTTCACTCCGTACGGCTATGACGAGCGGCAGTACTGCTCCCCCGGGTTCGATCTCGGCGTGGGCTCGCTCAGCCGGACCCCGTACGCCGGTTACCCCGAATACCACACCTCGGCGGACGACCCGGACTTCGTCTCCCCAGAGGCGATGGCGGACACGCTCGCCGTCTGCCGCGAGGCGTTCGCCGTCCTCGACCGCAACCGGCGGTACGTCAACCTCAGCCCTTACGGCGAACCACAGCTGGGACGACGGGGGTTGTACGACGCGCTCGGCGGGCGCAGCGACACCAAGCAGGCCCAGATGGCCATGCTCTGGGTGCTCAGCCTCTCCGACGGCGAGCACAGTCTGCTGGACGTGGCCGAGCGGTCCGGGCTGCCGTTCGACACCGTCACCGCCGCGGCCGACGCCCTGGGCGCCGCCGGACTGATCAAGGCATGACGCCGATGACCACCGAGGGGGAGACGACGACACCGATGGCCCCGGCCGGACACGCCCGGCGGACCGCCAAGCGGGCCATCGTCGGCCGGCTGTCCTGGGGGTTGGCCGACCAGGCGGCCTCCAGCGTGTCCAACTTCGCGGTGGGCATCTACGTGGCCCGCTCGCTGGGCCTGACCGCGTTCGGCGTGTTCAGCCTGGCCTGGGTGACCTACGGCGTGGTGCTCAGCGTCTCCCGCGGCCTTGCCACCGACCCGCTCGTGGTGCGCTTCAGCGCGGTCTCGGAAGCGTCCTGGCGCGGGGCGGTGGCCCGGTCGTCGGGTACCGCGCTCGGCGTCGGTGCCGCGATCGGCGCGGCGTGTCTGGTGGTCGGCCTCGTGCTCGGCGGGCGCGTGGGGCCCGCGTTCGCCTGCCTCGGCGTCATGCTGCCCGGGCTGCTGTTGCAGGACGCCTGGCGGTACGCGTTCTTCGCCGCCGGCAACGGACGCAAGGCGTTCGTCAACGACCTGGTGTGGGGCGTCGCGCTCCTCCCGGCCATGGTGGTGGCGGCCCACGTGGGCAGCGTGGCCGCTTTCGTGCTCGCCTGGGGCGCGTCCGCCGCGGTGGCGGCGGTGTACGGCTGCTTCCAGTCCGGCATCCGGCCCCATATGAGCGGAGCGCGCCAGTGGCTTCGCGAGCACCGCGACCTCGGCTACCGGTACCTGGTCGAGAACGTCGGCGTCAGCGGCGCGAGCCAGCTGCGGGCGTACGGGCTCGGGGCGATCGTCGGGGTCAGCGCGGTCGGTGTGGTCCGGGGCGCCGAGCTCCTGCTCGGCCCGTTCATGGCCGTGCTGATGGGGCTTTCGCTGGTCACCGTCGCCGAAGCGGCACGGGTGCTGCGGCAGGCCCCGCACCGCCTCGGCATGTTCTGCCTGCTCCTCGGCGGCGCGCAGGCCGTCGCCGCGCTGCTGTGGGGCGCGGCGCTGCTGCTGATGCCGGACCGGCTCGGCGAGTTCGTGCTCGGCGACGTCTGGAGCTCGTCCTCGAAGCTCATCGTGCCGATCACGCTCGGCGTCGCGGGCGCCGGCCTCGGCACCGGCGCGGCGGCCGGGCTTCGCGCGCTAGCCGCTGCCCGGCGCAGCCTGCGCAGCCAGCTCTTCGCCTCCGCCTGCTACGTCAGCGGCGGGCTCGGCGGGGCGGCCGCGGCCGGCACGGTCGGCTCGGCCTGGGGCGTCGCCACCGCGACCGCCTGCGGCTCGGCCGTGTGGTGGCTGCAGCTGCGGTCCGCCCTGCGCGAGCGCCACCAGAACCCCATCCCCGAAGTGAGGACCTCATGACCGCCCAACCCAGGCTGAGCATCGGCCTGCCCGTGTACAACGGCGAGGAGTACCTCGCCGAGTCGCTCGACGCGCTGCTCGGCCAGACCTACGAGGACTTCGAGCTGGTCATCACCGACAACGCCTCGACCGACGGGACCCAGGAGATCTGCCGCAAGTACGCCGCGCGGGACTCGCGCATCCGCTACCTCCGCCTGCCGAAGAACATCGGCGCGGCACCCAACCACAACTACGTCTTCACCCAGTGCCGCGGCGAACTGTTCAAGTGGGCCTCGCACGACGACCTTTACGCCCGTGACCTGCTGCGGCGCTGCGTCGAGGCGCTGGACGAGCGGCCGGACATCGTCCTCGCGCACTCCGGCCAGGCGGTCATCGACGAAGACGGGCAGGTGAAGGTCCCGTACGAGTACGGGATCGCCACCGACTCACCGCGCGCACCGGAGCGCTTCCGCAGCTTCCTGTTCGAGCCCGGCGGCGACGACTTCTACGGGGTGATGCGGGCCGACATGCTGCGCCGGGTGAAGCCGCACGACAGCTACCACCACGCGGACCGCACGTTCGTCGCCGAGATCGTCCTGCACGGACCCTTCCACCAGGTGCCGGAGCTGCTGTACTTCCGCCGTGACCACCCCACCCGCGCCGAGCGGGCCAACCCCGGCAAGCGTTCGCGGTGCGTCAACCTGGACCCGCGCCGGGCAGGTCTGCTGCACCCGACGCCCCGGCTGCTCGCCGAGTACGTCGGGGGGTTCGTCACGGCGATCCGGCGGGCGCCGTTGTCCGCGGCAGACCGGCGCGCGTGCTACGGCCACCTGGCCGCGTGGATGACCAGCCGGGTCCGGCCGGGCGCCGGCGAGCGGGTCGAGGACCGTGCCCCGGTCGATCCGGCCAAGCTCACGGTCTCCGTCGACGCCCTCGTCGCCGGGCGCGAGGGGCGGCAGGCGTGAACACCTCGACACGGGTGGGGGTGTTCGGCCTGCTCGGCTCCGGCAACCTCGGCAACGACGGCTCGCTGGAGGCCGTGCTCGGCTACCTCCGCACCGAGCACCCGAAGGCGGTCGTGGACGCGCTGTGCGGCGGACCCGAGGTCGTCGCGACCCGGTACCGGATCCCCGCGACGCGGCTGCACTGGTACCGCGGGGAGTACCGGACCGCGTCACGTGCGGGCGCGATCGCGGCCAAGGGTGTGGGCAAACTCGTCGACGCCGTCCGCACCGCCGCCTGGGTGCGCCGGCACGACGTGGTGATCGTGCCGGGCATGGGCGTCCTGGAGGCCACGCTGCCGCTGCGGCCGTGGGGCTTCCCGTACTCGCTGTTCCTGCTCTGCGCGAGCGGCCGGCTGTTCGGCACCCGGGTCGCGCTGGTCGGGGTCGGCGCCGCCCCGATCGGCGACCGGCCGACCCGCGCCCTGGTGCGCTGGTCGGCGCGGCTCGCCACCTACCGCTCGTACCGGGACACCCTGTCCCGCGACGCGATGCGGGCGATGGGCGTAAACACCGCGCACGACGAGGTCTACCCGGACCTCGCGTTCGCCCTGCCGACGCTCCCGGCGCCCGGCCCCTCGAACCCACCGGGCCCGGTGTGCGTCGGGGTCATGGACTTCCACGGCGGCAACGACGACCGCGCCCGTGCCGAGGAGATCCACCGGCGCTACCTGGACGGGACAACTCGCTTCGTCCGCGCGCTGGTCGAGGACGGCAGGCCGGTCCGGCTGCTCACCGGCGACGACTGCGATACGACGGTGGTCGCCGCGATCCTCGACGCGGTGGACTCGCCGCTGGTCACCGCCTCCGAGGCGGCCTCACTGGCCGACCTGATGAAGGAGATGGCGGCCGCCGACACCGTGGTGGCGGCCCGGTACCACAACCTGGTCTGCGCGCTGAAGGTCGGCACACCGACGCTCGCCCTCAGCTATGCGGCGAAGAGCGACGCGCTCATGGACCGGATGGGTCTGGGCGCGTACTGCCATCCGGCCCGCGAGGTCGACACCGACCGGCTGCTCGAACAGTTCCGGGCGCTGGAGCAGAAATCGGCGCAGCTGCGGGAGACACTCGCCGAGCGGAACCTGGTCGCCACCCGGCAACTGGACCAGCAGTTCAACGACTTGACCGCGGCCCTGTTCCCGGCGGCCGAGCACACTCACACCCATGCCCTCCGGAAGGTGCGATGAAAGCGACCGAAGTCCCGGCGATCACCGGTGCGTTCCTGTTCGAGCCGACACCGTACGCCGACGAGCGTGGCTTCTTCTGCCGCACGTTCGACGCCGACGTGGTCCGCTCTGTGGGCCTCGACCCGAACGCGTTCATCCAGGACAGCGTGTCCCGCTCGGTCCGGGGCGTGCTGCGCGGCCTGCACCTGCGCTCCGGCGCCGGCGAGGCCAAGCTGGTGCGGTGCTCGTACGGGAGGATCTTCGACGTCGTCGTGGACCTGCGGACGGACTCACCGACGTACCGCAATTGGGCCTCCTTCGAGCTGTCCGGTGAGACGCAGGTGACCCTGTACATCCCGGCGGGGTGCGCACACGGCTTCCAGGCGCTGACCGAGACCGCTGACACCTCGTACCGGATCGACCGCCCGCACGATCCTGCCGAGGACGTGACGATCGCCTTCGACGACCCGGAGCTCGCCATCGACTGGCCGCTGCCGCCCACATCGATGTCCCAACGGGACCGGGAGGCGCCCAGCCTCGCCGAGGTCCTGAAGCGCAAGTCCTGACGCAAACGTACCGACGCACAGGGAGAGTTGAGGTCGGCGTGGACCCCAAAGGCACCAAAGACACCGAAGAGACCGAAGAGACCGAAGAGCTCCGCCTGCCCCGGTCGCGGCAGGCGAACGAGCGGTTGCACGCGATGATCCCCGGTGGCGCGCACACCTACGCAAAGGGCGACGACCAGTACCCCGAGAACCTGGCCCCGGTCATCAGCCACGGCCGCGGTGCCCATGTGTGGGACGTCGACGGCAACCGCTACATCGAGTACGGATCCGGCCTGCGGTCGGTCAGCCTCGGCCACGCGCACCCACGCGTGATCGAGGCGGTGCGGCGGGAACTCGACCGCGGCAGCAACTTCGTCCGCCCGTCCATCGTGGAGGCCGAGGCCGCGGAACGCTTCCTGGCCACGGTGCCGACCGCCGAGATGGTGAAGTTCGCCAAGAACGGCTCCGATGCCACCACCGCCGCGGTGCGCCTCGCCCGCGCCGCCACCGGGCGCGCGCGGGTGGCCATCTGTGCCGACCATCCGTTCTTCTCCACCGACGACTGGTTCATCGGCACCACGCCGATGTCCGCGGGTATTCCGGCGGCGACCAACGAGCTCACCGTGGCGTTCCCTTACGGGGATCTGGCCGCCACGGAGGAGCTGCTCACGCGGTACGAGGACGAGATCGCCTGTCTGATCCTCGAACCCGCCACCCAGACCGAACCCCCGCCCGGATACCTCGCAGGGCTGCGCGAACTGGCCGACCGGCACGGGTGCGTACTTATCTTCGACGAGATGATCACCGGCTTCCGCTGGTCCGAGGCGGGGGCCCAGGGTCTGTACGGCGTCGTCCCCGACCTCTCCACGTTCGGCAAGGCGCTGGGCAACGGGTTCGCCGTCTCCGCGCTCGCCGGGCGCCGCGAGCTGATGGAGCGGGGCGGGCTGCGTCACTCCGGCGAGCGGGTGTTCCTGCTGTCCACCACGCACGGTGCGGAGACGCACTCCCTGGCCGCCGCGATGGCCGTGCAGACCACCTACGTCGAGGAAGGCGTCACCGCACGGCTGCACGCCCTGGGCGAGCGGTTGGCCGCAGGTGTGCGCGACGCCGCGGCCGCCATGGGCGTCGGCGACCACATCGTCGTCCGGGGCCGGGCCAGCAACCTGGTCTTCGCCACTCTCGACGAGAAGGGGCAGCCGTCGCAGCAGTACCGCACCCTGTTCCTGCGCCGGCTCCTCGCGGGCGGGGTGCTCGCCCCGTCGTTCGTGGTGAGCAGCACGCTCGACGACGCGGACATCGACCACACCGTCGATGTGGTGGCTCAGGCATGTGCGGTGTACCGGAAGGCACTTGACGCCGGTGACCCCACCCCGTGGGTGGGCGGGCGACCGGTGAAGCCTGTGTTCCGCCGTCTGGTGTGACGTGACGTCAACGGCGCTCCGGTCGAGCCGCGTTGGCGAGCTGGTCGGCCGTCCGGTCGACCAGCCACCCGGTCGCCGGTACCACCGCCAGCGCGGTGCACCAGCCGCCTAGGACGTCGGTCGGGTAGTGCGCGCCCAGGGCGACCTGCGCCCAGCCCATGGCGCCCCCGCCAACCAGCGCCGCGGCGAGCACGAATAGCGTGCCGGGCATCCTGCCGAGGCCGAGCCGACCGGTCGCGGGCAGCGCCACCACGAGGGCGAGCGAGGTGAAGAAGGCGGTGTGCCCGCTCGGGTAGGACAGGTTGCCGTCGCCGTGGATGGTGCGTCCCACCAGGTGCTTGAGCAGCGTCGCCGTCCCCACGGCCATGCCGACCCCGGCAACGACGAACACCGCTGCGCGAGGAAGCCGAAGCAGCAGGCAGCCCACCACGACGGCCCCGACCAGCATCGCCGATCCGACGGGCTCCCCCAGGAAGTCCAAGGCCAGAGCGACACGCCGCCACGGCGGCCGCACACTGTCCGCCGTCGGCTCGACGATCCACCTGTCCACCCTGCCGGGCTGGTCGTGACCGGCGTACAAAACCCCGATCACCACGACCACCAGCGTGGCGAGGGCCACGATCAGCCCGAGCCACTGGCGCAGCGACGGGGGCAGCACGGGCGCCCGCCGGCCGGTCATACACCCACCGCGTCCGGTCGGCGTGCGATGGCTTGCCGTAATCGGCTCCCGCGCACAGGTCGGAACCGGCAGCGCCAACTCCCCACCAACGAGCCCCCCGTCGTGTCCGACGTGACCAGCACGGGAGCCGCCAGCCTGTGCAGCCCCGAACTCGCCCGCCTGTCCATCACTCTGGCCAAGAGCATCACACCCAGTCTCTACTTGTCCCCCAAACCACCAACGCGGTCGCGCAAACCTCCGTCGGATGCCAGTCGGGCGGTGGCCATGGAGTTGGTGGCGGGCTTGGATTACCTTGATCCCCATGGGTGACGAGCAGATCTTCCAGGAAGAGCCGCCCGCGGCCATCGCCGCGCTCGCGGCGGAGCGCCGTCTGGGAGACAGAGTCGGAACGTTCGCCACCAGGCAGGGATGGACGTACAAGAAGTGGCGCGACTGGCGGCTGTACCTTCACACCGAGGGACTGGTCGTGACGGCGCCCGACGGCTTCCACGCCGCCTTCGACTGGCAGAGCACGGCGGTCGTGGTGTACCGCAGGAACGTCAACGGCGGTGTGCGGGACGCCCGTTACACGCTGATCCCGCCGGGCGGCGCCGCCGTGAACATCGGGCCGGGCGCCCATCTCATGAACAACCGGCACAAGGAGATGTTCGGGGTCACCTCAATGGTGACCGGCGCACCGTTCCGGTACCCGGGCGACTGGGGCGACTACATCCAGCGCGGCATCACCAAGGCGCAGTTGCGGGGCGTCGTCGAAGCCATCCAGTACGGCGAGACGGTCGACTTCGGCGCCATTCAGGCCGACCGGCACGGCCTGCGGGGCAAGAAGGGCTCGGCCGCCTGGTCGGACATCGCCGAACTCACCCTGTACGACGGCCGGGTGATCTTCACCGGCGCCGACAAGAGGGGCGTACTGGACACGGAATACCTGCACTACATACGCAACACCGACCTGTTCCTGAACCTGTGCCACAACTTGAAGGGCCGCAGTTCCTGACGGGGTTGGGAGGCAGCGCCTTCTTACAGCTCGGTGCGGAGGAAGCCGAGGATCTCCGCCCGGGCAGCCTCGGCCTGCTGCTCCACGCCGGGCAGGGTGAGGAACGCGTGCCTCGCGCCGGGGTATTCGGTCAGCCGCGTGGATGTCCCGGCCGCGCGCAGTCGATCGGCGTAGCGGCGGCCGTGATCGGCCAGCGCGTCCTGGGTCGGTACCACCACGAGTGCCTGAGCCAGCCCGTTCAGATCGTCGGCGTACAGCGGCGAGAGCGCGCGTGCGTCGGATCCCGGGGGAACCGAGAACCGCTGGACCAGGCGCAGTAGCGGCTCGGCCTGGGTCGGGCTGTGCCCGTACTCGACCATCGAGGGATAGTCGAACATCGTCCCGGTCACATCGACAGCGGGGTTGACCAGCACCTGCGCCCGCAGGCGAAGGCCTGCCTCCTTGGCCCGGATCGCTGTCAGAGCGGTGATCAACGCGCCGCAGCTTTCGCCGAACACGGCGGTCCGTGCCGGGTCGACGCCCCACTGCGTCGCATGCCGCGCCACGTACTGGAGCACGTCCCAGCCGTCGTCGGCGGCCGCCGACAGCGGAGATTCCTGGTCGAGGAGCCGGTGCTCGACCGAGACGACGACCGCGGGCAGCTGGACGGCGAGGTGGCTGTTGGCCCAGTCGCACTGCACGGCTGTGCCCACGAAGCCGCCTCCATGCACATGGAGCACGAGAGGCAGACCGGCCCGGTCGGCGTCTTCACCGCCGTGTTCGGCCGTCGGCCAGTACACCCGGACTGGCAGTTCACGTCCGGGCAGCGCTATCTCCTGCCACTCGATCGCGGCGCCCGGATCCGGATCCCCCAGGATCGACCGCGCCGCGCTGGACGCCCGGAAACGGTTCTCCGCCTCGCGATAGGCGACCAGTTCCTCGGCCGTCACCGACAGCCAGTCCGGCTCCGCCGGGCGCTTGGCGGCAGTGTCCTCGCTCATGTCTCCTTCTCTCTTCCGCGGCCAGATGCCGGGGATGTCGTGGTGGTCATGCGGGCGGGGATGTACAGCTCAACTATGTGCGCAATCCCATGCGTTGGGCCTTGCGACAGGCTGGCGTCCTCATTATGCACGCAGTGCGTGCAACAGCAAGCGCCTGGGTTACGCTGGCTCCGGACGAGAGGGGCGAGATGACTGGCCGAAGGCGTTGGTCGACCGAGGAGATCCTGGACGCGGCGACGGAGTTGCTGCGCACGAGCGACGCCGAGTCGTTCAGCGTGCGCAAGCTCGGCGCGGCGCTAGGGACCGATTCCTCCAGCCTCTACCGGCACTTCCGTAACAAGACCGAGCTGCTCCGCGCGGTCGCCGACCGGATCCTGTTGGCCGCCATGGACGGCTACCACCCCGAGGGCGACTGGAAGCAGCGCATCACCGCCCTGGCTCTGCGCCTGCGCGAGGCCTTCGGCGAGCAACCCCAACTCGCCGCGATCTGGGGACGCTACGCGTCCAGCGGCACCGGATCCCGGTTGGTCATGGAGGAGCTGTTGCAGGCCCTGCGAACGTCAGGCCTGCCCGATGAGGAGATCCCGGCGCGCTACCACCGGATCGTGATCCTGCTCGCCGCGTTGATCGCTTCCGAGGCAGGGATCAGCGCCCTCACCCCCCAGGAGTACGAACAGGGCGTGGAACTGTTCCGCGTCGCGGTACTGGGCGCCGACCCCGAACGCTTCCCCGCCCTGGCCCACTTCGCCCGCGACGTCCGCCCGCTCGGGGCGGACCGCCGCGCCGCGTTCGAGGACATCCTCGCCGCCCAACTCGCCCACATCGAGGCCGGAACCCCCTGACGTCTCGTGGGGGCTAGTCGATGGTGAAGACGGCGCCGGGTGCGGCGTAGTCGACGGGACCGTTGCAGTGGGCCGAGGCGCGGGCGACGGCTTGCTGGGGGCTGAGGAACGGGCCGACGTGGGTGACGATGAGTCGGCCCGCTCCGGCCATGCTCGCGGTGGCGCCGGCGTCTTCGGGGGTGTGGTGCACCTGCTCGCCGCCGGTCGGGACCTGGGCGCTTTCGGCTTCGCACAGCAGCACATCGCATCCCTTGGCCAGCGTCGTGAGGTTGACGCACGGCGCGGTGTCTCCGGAGTAAACCAATGACCGACCCTCGGCCTCGATGCGCAGAGCGAAGGCGGGAATGCCGTGGTCAACTGCCCTGCTGGTCAGGGTGAGTTCGCCGATGCGGGCCTGATGTCCGTCGTGCAGTTCGTGGAACGCGAAGGCGGACTCGACGGGGCTGCGGGTGGCGGTGTTGGTCAGGAAGTGGGCCAGGCGGTCGCTGATGCCCGGCGGCCCGTACAGAGGGATGGGGGCGGCCAGCCGGATGTCGGCGAAGAGCGCCGCGTAGTAGGCGGTGAGCAGGTCCGCGCTGTGGTCGGCATGCAGATGGGATATCCAGATCGCGTCCACCTCATCGAGCCGGACGTACCGTTGCAGCTGTGCCAGCGTTCCGCTGCCCGCATCCACCCAGACACGGGTGCCGCCGCTGGAAACCAGATAGCCGGAACACGGGTTGTCCGCGCTCGCATACGGCGTCGCGGACCCGAGGACGGTGAGACGAAGAAGATCACTGGCCATCCCGGGAGCCTATAGAACACCCGGGAACGCCAAGTCGGCGCAGCCGTGTTCGCCGGGCAGAAGGGGGCGCCGTTGCAGGTGGAACGTCGAACCACCGCTGGACCAGAGCGAGTTGGGTCGCGTCGAGGCCAGTAACGTACGGGCGCGGTCGAGGGCCGCGCCCGTGAGCACCTTGCACACGCCGCCGTTGACCTTCTTCCCCGTCGACCAGCGGAGCGAGCGGCCAGGGCCGGGCCAGGGGCGCGACCCCACTTCCCCAGACTCCGGCCGCCACGGCAAGCTGGGAGTAGACGTACAGGCACGGACCCACCCTGGGCGCCTGCAAGCTCCCCTGGGGCGAGGGCGGCCAGACGCGCGATGTCGCCCCGGCGCCCCTTTTCCCCGGGATGTCCGCCGACCGCTACGGTCAGGTCTTCGCCGAGGACCTTCAGCGCCGGATGGGCAAGTACAGCTTCACCGCCTCCGTCCCGGCCGCTGGCGCCCTGCGCCCGCTGCGGGACCCAAACGTGCCAGAGTTGGACGAGGACGAGACCGGCGAGGAATGAACCGCACGAGGTCCTGCCGCACCGGGACGCAGTTTCGTTTCACGCCGCCCCCTCATGGACGGGCCTTCAGGCCGTCCAGGGTGAGGTCGAGCAGGCGTTCTGCTTGCCCGCGTTGTTCGGGGCTCGCCGAGGTGAGGGCGATGCCTTCGAGGGCGGCGCTGATATCGGTGGGGCTGATGTCGGTGCGGATCGTCCCGGCGGCCACGCACGCGTCCATGAGGGCACTCAGGGAGGCTTGGATCATTTCCCGGCTGTGACCGTACGGGTTGCTCCCCGTCGCGGCGATGGCGCGCAGGGCGTCGATCATGCCGTACTTGGTGGTCACGTAGTCCAGGAAGAGGCGGGTCCAGGCACGCAGGGCATCAAAGGGCGGCTTCGCTGCCAGCAGGGCGGGGGCTGCGTCGCACAGCTGGGCCACCTCATTGCGGTAGACGGCCTCGACCAGGGTTTCACGGGTGGGGAAGTTGCGGTACAGCGTGGCGCTGCCCACCCCCGCCTCTTTGGCGATGCGTTCCAAGTGGGCGTCGAGCCCCTCCGTTGCGAATACGCGCGCCGCCGCCGTGAGGATCTTCTCCCGGTTACGCCGCGCGTCAGCCCGCAACGGCCGTTGCGCTCCCTCGGCCATAGGGCATGCCATCCCTTCTCGGTCTCTCCAGCTTGTTAACCGGAGGCGCGCCCATTTAGTCTGACATTAACTGGGGGCGCCCCCAGTTCCACTGTAGGTCAACGTACCGACCTGCACACAGCTCACCAAGGAGTGGTCATGACAGGCATCAAGGGCAAGGTCATCGCACTCACGGGCGCCAGCAGCGGCATCGGGGAGGCGACGGCGACCCATCTCGCCGAGCAGGGGGCCCGCTTGGTGCTCGGAGCCCGGCGGGAGGACCGACTGATCGCGGTGGTGGATCGGATTACGGCGCAGGGCGGCTCAGCCGTCGGGGTCGTCGTCGATGTCACGCAGCGCGAAGACCTCAAGCGCCTGACGGATGCGGCAACCGACCGCTTCGGCCGGCTCGATGTCCTGGTCTCCAACGCGGGCACCATGGCGGTCTCGCCGTTCGACGAGTTGCGCCAGGACGACTGGGACGCCATGGTCGCCACCCACATCACGGGCCTGCTGAACGGTATCGGGGCGGCGCTGCCCATCTTCCGACAGCAGCGCTCCGGGCAGTTCGTCAACGTCGCCTCTACCGCGGCCTATGTCGTGAAGTCCCCTCAGGCTGTCTACGCGGCCACCAAGACGGCGGTGAAGGTACTGACCGAAGGGCTGCGGCAGGAGTCCGGCCCCGACTTGCGTGTCACCCTCGTCTCGCCGGGCTTTACCCACACGGAGGGCGTGGGCAAGGGAGCGAGCCCCGAGGCAGCGGCGGCGCTGCTCCAGCAGCGCGACGAGATCGCCATGCCGCCCTCGGCTGTCGCTTCCGCCATCGGTTATGCGATCGGGCAACCTGATGGCATCGACATCAGCGAGATCGTCGTCCGCCCCACAGCGCAAGCCTGACGATCAGACGGACGGCCACCGCCCCAACCTCTCGGCAAACGCGTGGCCGATCTCGTCTACAAGCGGGTGTCGACCGACCAGCAGTCGACCGACCGCCAGAACCTCGTCCTGGCCGAGGCCGGGATCGAGGACCCGGTCGTCTTCGAGGATGACCCGGAAACCTCCAGCCGCCTCCACCCCCTCCAGCGCCCGAAGTTCCGCGAGCTGCTCACGTACGCGCGGCCGGGCGACACCGTGCACATCTCCGAGATGTTCCGCCTCGTGCGCGGCACCGGCCACATCCTCGACGTGCTCGACGTCCTGCACCGCGACCGCCTCGCGTTCTCGGCGATGGACCTCACCGCCGAGCTGGACGACGCCGAGCAGGCCGCACTCGACAAGGGCCAGGCCGTACGACGCGGCACGGGCTACATCCTCCGCGTCACCGCCACTACCGCGGTCCGTCGCCGACTCCTCGACCGCTGCCAGGTCCTCGACGGCGTCGGGGCGATCCCCGCCCAGCGCAAGGCGCGCCGCGAGTACGAGAACCGCGTCAACACCCTCGGGTGAGTGACACCTGGCCAACCTGTGGCCTGAGCTTCACTCGTGGCTACCTGGCGGCTGGTGTCCGAGCTAGGACACCGGGGCCCGAACATGTGCGTTTCATACGTCTCCTCCGGGCGCGGCCGCGCAACGCACGCAACCGTGCGGACGGATGCACCGGAGGAGAAGCAAGAGGACCCGGCCACGGTGTGCCGCCTCCGGTTCCCCGGACTCCCCCGTTCCCCCTGAGGCACACAACACTGTTCCTGATGAACGAGCCCCGAACGTAGCCACCCGAACCACGCCCAACAACCCGTCTCTCGGTAGTCTCCGGTCATCTCACCGCACTCGCAAGCCATCAACTCACCTTCCACACACAGGTGTTGGACCTTCACGATCGGCTCGCTCCCTCCCGGTGATCGCCCCATGGCAATCACGGGATCGGGTGGCCAGACCCCCAAGAGTGGTTCGAACGCAAGATCACAGCGCTGGGGCCCGGCGGTACGGGCCCCAAGGAGCCGCAGGGAAACGGCCTTGATCGTGGACGACAGCGGCCGGTACCTGCTCCATCTTCTGGACCACAAGCCCGGCGCCATCGCTTCCTCCGGCATGTGGTCCCTGCTCGGCGGCGGACGCGAGTCCGGCGAGAGCCCGGAAGCAGCCATCGCCCGCGAACTCCGTGAGGAAGCCGGACTCGTCCTGCCGGGCCTGGAGCGGTTCGCGCTCTCCTCCCGCACCGGACCCGACGGCGCCAGCGAGACGGTCCAGGTCTTCACCGGCCGCTGGAGCGGCGACGCCCACGCACTGCCGCTCACCGAAGGGATCATGTGCCACTGGTTCTCCGTCGACCTGCTCGACCGCCTGCGGGTGGATCCCGGAACCGCCGCCATCATCCGCCACCACGCCGGGCATACCGCCCCGGACGCCTCCACCGCATCCGTCGCCGAGGAGGCCGGGCCCTCCCCCGTGGCACCCTCCGTCGAACGGTTCGCGGTGCCCGTCGACGCCCACGCCGCCCTCGTGCGTCCCGGCGAGCGGGGCCTCGACGTACTGCTGACCCGCCGTGCCGGGGGCGGCTACGCCAGCGGGCTGTGGCACCTGCCGTCCGGGCACCTCGACGGGCCGCACGAGGACATCGTGGACGCGCTCGTCCGCGAGGCCGCCGAGGAGACCGGCGTCATCATCGAGCACGAGGACGTACGCAGCGCGGTGGTCGTCCACCACCGCAGTCCCGGAGGGTCCAGCCGTATCGGCTACTTCGGCCTGGCAACCGTCTGGGAGAGGACGCCGTACATCCGGGAGCCTCATCTGTGCAGCGAGATGGCCTGGTACCCGCTCGACGCCCTGCCCGACGACATGGTCGCCTACTGCCGCGCCGGCCTGGACGCCCTCCGCCAGGGTCGGCACTTCGCCGTCCACTTCCAACAGCCGGGCGACCCCATCGCGTACGACCGGCAGGGGACTGATCGGTTGAAGCCGCTACCCGAAGCCGATCCAACCCACCTGGCCGGGCTCAGCGCACCGGGAAACCGAACGAGTAACCCTGCTCCTTGAGCCACGGAAGGACGCGGCGCAGGGCCTCGACGGTCTGGGTGCGGTCGCCGCCCGCGTCGTGGAAGAGGATTGTCGGGCCGAGGTGCAGCTCCCGCTCGACCGTGGCCACGATGGCGTTCGTGCCCGGGCGCTCGAAGTCCTTGGAGTCCACGTTCCAGCCCAGCGGGCGCATGCCGCGGGAAGCGGCGAGGTCGCGGCTGTACGGGGTGAAGGCTCCGCCGGGCGCCCGGTAGTACATCGGGCGTATGCCTCCGGACGCCTCGGTGATCATGCGTTCGGCGTCGAGTATCTCCTTCGACTGGTAGCTCTGGGGCTTCTTGTCCATGGTGGTGTCGTGCGACACCGAGTGGTCGCACAGCCGGTGCCCGGCCGCGACCACCTTCTTCACGAGGTCGGGGTGGGCCTGCGCCTGCGTGCCCACCATGCAGAACGTGGCCTTCACCCCGTACTCCCGCAGCACGTCCAACACTTGCGGGGTCCAGCGGGGGTCGGGGCCGTCGTCGATGGTGATGTTGACGCCGCGCGTCCCGGCGTCCGAGGCATGCACGATGGTCGCTTCGACCGGCTTGGCGTCACCGCCCGGCGTGGCCGGCGCGGTCGCCTTCGGTGACGAGTCGCCCGCGGCACCGGCCTGCGCGGTCCACACCGAGGCACCCGTGGCGAGCACCGCCACCCCAAGCGCCGACCCGACCACCTTGCCGTACCAGCCCCGCCCGCCACCGTGCCGTGCCATGTCCGCCCCTTACCTGCAGTCCCTCGCCGATCCCCGGTCACCTTGTGACCACCTGGCAGGACGAGGGACGGAGGCCAAGGGATGCCTCTGTTACGGATCACGGACAATTTCGGGAGAGATCGCGGACAACTCTCCGCGATCAGCGGCCGGATCCGGGCCGGTTGGCCCGATCCCGGCTCCTCCTGCATCGCCCTGATGGACACCCAGGTCGTACGCCCTACTTCGGTGCCTGGAAGCCGCCGATCTTCTGTTCAAGGAGTTCGGCCAGCCGCAGCGGGGTGCGGTCCTCGTACATCGGACCGATGAGCTGCACTCCCACCGGCAGCCCCTCGGGGGACCGGCCCGTCGGTACGGCGGTGGCGGGCAGGCCGGGCATGGTGGCCACACCGGCCCAGACGAGCTGGTCGAAGTACGGGTACTCGACGCCGTCGATGTCGATCCGGCGTTCCCTCGGATCGGGGTTGTGGTCGTGCGGGAACGCGGGCGTGGGCGTGATGGGACACACCACGGCGTCGAACTCGGCGAAGAGCTGCCGCCAGCCGTGGCGGTGGAGCTCGCGACGGTTGTTCGCCTCGATCCAGTCGCGGTGGCTCAACACCATGCCGCGCAGCATTGCCGCATCGAGACTCTGGTCGTCGGCGCTCAGTTGGGCGGCTTGGGTCCGCAGCTGCTCGTACGCTTCGACGGGAAAGCGTGCGACGGAGCCCGAGAACAGCAACTGCCGGTAGAGCGTCGCGGATTCGGTCAGATCGGGCATCAGCGGACTGTGCCGCTCGACGCGGGCGCCGCCGTCGACCAGCGCGTCGGCCACCCGGTTCACGCCCGCCCGCACGGCGGACCCGGTCGGAATGAGCGGATGCTCGTCGACGACCAGGACCCGGAAGTCGCCGAGCCGCTCGTGACGCGCGGGCGGCAGCCTCAAGTCGTACGCCACACCGTGCGTCAGCGGGTCCGGCCCGGCCATGACGTCGAGCAGGAGCGTGAGGTCGCGGGCAGTGCGCGCCATCGGGCCGACGACCGCGAGGTCGGAGTCGACCGGCAGTGCCGGCGCGGGCGGCGGAACCATACCGCGCACCGCCGTGAGCCCGAGCGTCGGCTTGTGTGCGTAGACACCGCAGAAGTGTGCGGGTGTGCGCAACGAACCGGCGAGGTCGGAGCCGATGGACAGCGCGCCGAATCCGGACGCCAGGGCCGCCGCCGATCCGCCGGAGGATCCACCCGACGTACGAGCGTGATCCCAGGGGTTGTTGGTGGTGCCGTGGATCTCGTTGAAGCTCTGTATGTCCTGCAGCCCCAGGGGCACGTTGGTCTTGCCGAGCACCACCGCGCCCGCGGCCTTGAGCCGCGCCACCTGCACCGCGTCCTCGGCCGGCATGAAGTCCCGGTGCTGCGGCATGCCCCAAGTCGTGGGCAGCCCGGCGATGTTGTACGACTCCTTGACCGTCACCGGAAGCCCGAGCAGCGGCCGGTCCTCGCCGCGGGCACGCGCCTGGTCGGCGTCGCGCGCGGCGGCCCGTGCACGATCGAAGTCCGGCACACAGATCGCGTTGATCTCCTTGTCGTCCCGCTCGATACGGGTGATCGCCTCGTCGGTCAGTTCCACCGAGGTCACTTCACCGGCACGCAGGGCAGCCATGAGTTCTTCGGCCGTCGCAAATTTCCACGTCATGAATCCGACCGTATCGGCCTCTTCAAGAGGGCACGAAATACCGCTTCGCACAACGCCGGTGCGCCCGCCACACGGAGTTTTGTGAGCGTACGCCGCACCGCAGAGGCACACCCGCGCAGTTCCGCCAGTGGTGAACTCCGGCCCGACCGGGCCCGACGATCACTACCGTCCAGTCTCATGACGACGATTACCACGCGCACGGTCGAATACCCGGCCGACGGCCTCACGATGATCGGGCACCTCGCGCTCCCAGCCGGTGTCGACCGCCGGCCCGCGGTACTGCTCGGACCGGAGGGCACGGGGCTCAGCGACGTCGAGCGCCGCCGGGCCGATGCACTCGCCGAGCTGGGATACGTAGCGCTGGCCTTCGACCTCCACGGCGGGCGCTATCTGGGCGACCCCGAGGAGATGCTGGCCCGTTGCATGCCGCTGCTCGCCGACCCCGACCGGATGCGGGGCATCGGCCACGCGGCGCTCGACGTGTTGCGCGCCGAACCGCGGACCGACCCCGACCGGATCGCCGCCATCGGCTACGGCACCGGGGGCGCCATCGGGCTGGAACTCGGGCGCGACGGCGTGGACCTGCGCGCGATCGGGACGGTCAACGCACTGACCACGGGCCGACCGGGCGAGGCGGCGCGCATTCGCTGCCCGGTGTGGGCCGGGGTCGGGTCGGAGGACCCGATCATGCCGCCCGCGCAACGGGACGCGTTCACCGCCGAGATGCAGGCCGCGGGCGTCGACTGGCGCCTCGCGGTCTACGGCGGCGCCCTGCACGCCTTCCACCATCCGACGGTCGACCACACCGTGCGCCCGGGCGTCGGCCACCACCCAGTGCACGCGCAGCGAGCCTGGCGCGACATCGTCGACCTGCTCGCCGAGTGCCTGCCCGTAACGGAATGATCCCCCTGGCGTATCCCCACCCCCATCACCCCCAAGCCCCTCGCGCAGTCCTATCGTTGGCTGATGCGCGCACACCATATTGACCGCCCGGCCGATCTCGACGCAGTACGTGAGTCCTATGACCGGGTGGCCGACAACTACGCCCACATGGTCCTGACGACGGGTATGGGCGACATCCGTACCCATCCCTGGCTCAAGGCGTCGATCGACGCCTTCGCCGACACCGTGAGCGGGCTCGGGCCCGTCCTCGACGTCGGCTGCGGGCCCGGAACGGTGACCGCCTACCTCGCCGAGCGCGGACTCGACGTATCCGGGGTGGACCTCTCCCCCCGGATGATCGAGAACGCGCGCCGGCTTCATCCGGAATGCCGCTTCAGCGTCGCCTCCGCCACCGACCTCGACCTGGCCGAAGCGTCACTCGGCGGCGTGCTCGGGTGGTGGTCACTGTTCAACCTCCCCCGTGATGTCCTTCCGCAGGTCCTCGCCATGTTCGCGCGTGCGTTGAAGCCGGGCGGACACTTCATCACCGCGACACACGTCGGCGACGAAGATCTGCTGCGCACCGAGGCCTACGGAGATGTACCCGTTCAGTGGACGACACACAAATGGCGGCCTGAGCAACTCGTGGACCTGATCGAGCAGGCCGGACTGCGCCCGGTCGCCGAACTCCGCCTCCCCGCGGATGAGCAGACCGGGCCGGGTGTGGTCGTCATGGCCAAGCGACCCGGCTGAGTCCCACGGAAAGGCCCCGCCCTGACGAGCAGGGCGGGGCCGCCGGCTACCGGGTCACCACTCCCGCCGGGACGGGACCGTAACCGGCGGGCCGGGTGGTGAAGGTGCCCCGGCCCTGGGTGCGGCTGCGCAGCCGGGACGCGTAGCCGAACAGCTCGGCCAGGGGCACGCTCGCGGTGATGACCGCCGTGCCCGCCCGTGCGGACGAGCCCGCGACCCGGCCGCGCCGGGCCGCCAGATCGCCGAGCACCCCGCCCACAGCGCTGTCGGGCACGGTGACGGTGACCTCGATCACCGGTTCCAGGAGCACCATCGCACTGGCACGCAGGGCGTCACGCAGCGCGAGACGGCCCGCGGTCCGGAACGCCATCTCCGAGGAGTCCTTGGGGTGGGTGGCCCCGTCGGACAGCGTGACCCGCACCCCCGTCACCGGATGCCCGCCGAGGGGACCCGCGGTGAGGGCGTCCCGGCAACCGGCCTCGACCGCGCGGATGTACTCCTGCGGCACCCGGCCACCCATGACGGTCGAGCGGAACTCGAACCCTTCCGCGCCGGTGCCGCTGTCCACGGCGTCGGCCGCCCGCTCCAGCGGCTCCACATCGAGTACGACATGGGCGAACTGGCCTGCTCCTCCTTCCTGTTTGACATGCCGGTACAGCAGTCCGGACACCCCGCGCCCGACCGTCTCGCGGTAGCCGACCTGCGGACGCCCGACCCCGATCTCCAGTCCCTCATGGCTGCGGCGGATCTTCTCCACCGCCACCTCCAGATGCAGCTCACCCATCCCCGACAGCACCGTCTCACCGGTCTCGGGATCAGTACGGACGGTCAGCGAGGGATCCTCCACCACCAACTGCGCCAGCGCCGAGGCCAGCCGGTCGGTGTCGAGGCTGCTGCGGGCCTCGACCGCCACCGAGACCACCGGGTCCGCCACCGTCGGCGGTTCGAAGACCAGCGGATGCGCCGGTGCGCACAGAGTGGCCCCGGCGCGGGCCGACTTGAGCCCGATCACGGCGACGATGTCCCCGGCCCGCGCCCGGTCCACCTCGGTGTTCCGGTCGGCCTGTACGCGCAGGATCCGGCCGATGCGCTCGGTGCGCCGAGCGGTCGCGTCCAGCACCGTGTCCCCCCTTCGAATCGTTCCCGCGTACACCCGCACATAGGTGAGACGGCCGGTGGCGGTCGCGTTCACCTTGAACACCAGGCCCGCGAAGGGCTCGTCCGGGTCGGCGGTCCGCTCCCGCGTCTCGCCGTCCAGAGTGCCCCGCACCGGCGGCATGTCCACCGGCGAGGGGAGATAGGCGACCACCGCGTCGAGAAGCGGCTCGATCCCCCGGTTGCGGTACGCCGATCCGCACAGCACGACGACTCCCTCACCGCTCGCGGTGAGGTCGCGCAGCGCTGCTGCAAGCGTTGCCTCCGTCAGTTGCGTACGGGCGCAGAACTCCTCCAGTGCGACCGGGTGGAGCTCCGCCACAGACTCTTCGAGCAGTCGGCGCCGCCGCAACGCCTCCTCCCGCAGGCCTTCGGGCAACGGCCCTTCCACGTAACCGTCGCCGTCCGCAACCCAGTTCAGCGCGCGCATCCGCAGTAGGTCCACCACTCCGGTGAACCCGTCCTCCCGGCCGATCGGCAGCTGCACGACGAGTGGAACCGTGTGCAGCCGGTCCCGGATCGACGCGACCGCCGTGTCGAGATCGGCTCCGGCGCGGTCCAGCTTGTTGACGAACGCGATCCGGGGCACGCGGTGCCGGTCGGCCTGGCGCCACACCGACTCGCTCTGCGGCTCGACGCCGGCCACGGCGTCGAACACCGCGATCGCGCCGTCGAGCACCCGCAGGGAGCGCTCCACCTCGTCGGAGAAGTCGACATGGCCGGGGGTGTCGATCAGGTTGATCCGGTGGCCGTCCCAGTCGCAACTCACCGCCGCGGCGAAGATGGTGATGCCGCGGTCGCGCTCCTGGGAGTCGAAGTCGGTGACGGTGGTTCCGTCGTGGACCTCGCCCCGCTTGTGGGTGGTACCGGTCGCGAAGAGGAAGCGCTCGGTGACGGTGGTCTTGCCCGCGTCGACATGGGCGAGGATGCCGAGGTTACGTACGACGGCGAGCGCGGGGACGGGGTGGGATCGGAGGTTGAGGTTGGTACGCACGGCCCGAGGCCTTTCGGAATGCTGAACGCGGTGGATATGGGCAGCGCGATTCCCGGACGTGCCACAAGGGCAATGTTTTTGACGTGACGTCAGATACGTGTTACGTCAGGCCGAAGCCGGACCACCGGCCCGGCCGGGTGGGTCCCGTGCGGGCAGGGGTCAGACGTACGTCGCGGGCATCCGGTGGCGGCCGCGCAGCCGGCACCGGGAACGCGTGGACACCAGGATCACGTCGTACCGCGACCGGGGAGCAGCGTCGGCGATGCGCTCACACATGCCGGGCTCCCCTCATTCGTCGACGCGCAGCCCCCGGGACTCCGGGCCGTGTGAGGCGAGTGTAGGGAGCGGGGGGCGGTTGTCGACACCGGTTTATTCGGCACACGGGCTGCGGATTCACCGAGCTGCTGGTGCTTGTCCCTGGTGAGCGTGGGGGCGCCGGACCGTCGAGAGCGCGCGGGACGGCAAGAGGGCTGGTCAGGAGGTGAGAGGCGGCCGTTAGGGTGATCCGACAGATCATTCGAGAAAGGCCACGTGTGACCACGTCACGCCCCCACACCCTGTTCTCCTTCGGCACGCTGATGGACGAGCAGGTCCAGACCGCGCTCTTCGGCCAGGCCGTGCCCACGTCTCCCGCGTCGCTGACCGGATATACGACCAGGCCCCTGCCGATCACCGACCCGTCCGTGATCGCCACCAGCGGCCTCGACGTACACCTGACCCTGCGGCGCAAGTACGGCGCCGTGGTCGAGGGGGCGGTCCTGCACCTCACCGACCAGGACCTCGCCGCCGCCGATGCCTACGAAGTCGACGACTACGCTCGCCGACGGGTACGACTCTCCTCCGGCGAGAGCGCCTGGGCCTACCTCGATGCCAAACCGCTGCGCTCGGCAGCGCGCATCGTGGTGGTGGGCGACAGCATCGCCTACGGACGCTGTGACCCGCGCGGCGGATGGACTGCCCACCTGGCAGCGGAACACATAGCCGCGAACGAGGGCGAACACCGCGTCTTCAACCTGGCCATCCCTGGCAGCACCCTGCTCGACGTGAGCGAGCAGACCCCCGGACTGCTGGCCGCCCGTCTGCCCGACACGCTCATGGTCGCCGCCGGCATCAACGACTCCGCCACCACGCCGACCGGTGGTGACGCACTGCCCCACGTCACGGACCGACTCGACGCGCTGGCCGCCACGGCCTCCAGCCACAACGCAAGGCTCGTCGTCGCGGGACCGATCTGGCTCGACGAAGAACGCACCCACGACTACGAGGGCCTGCGGTTCACCGAGGAGCGGGCGCTGTCCCTGCGTGAGGCCGCACGCTCCTGGTGCGACGAGAACCACATCGACTTCCTCGACCTGTGGGACCCCCTGCACAAGCGCCCCGACCTGCTCGTCGACGGCCTGCACCCCACCCCCGAGGGCCACTTGGCGCTCTACCAGCACCTCAACACCCTCAACCGCTGAACCCGTCAGCGGAACGGGCAGCTCTGAGCGCAGCGCGTACGACGCTCAGGGCTGCCCCCAGAAGGCCCGGCGCTCAGCTCTGACGGTTCGACCAGAAGTGGCGCCTGCCGCGGACCGGCACCACCCCTGTCAGATCATCAGGCCACTGTGCCTCAGACCCAGATGCGTACGGCCTCCATACGCCTGGACTGACCCGTCGTCCCCACATAGACCGGGTTCCCGACGACCGAGCTCAGCCAGCCGTAGCCCTCCACATGGGCCTGCGCGCCCACGCTGCCCGAGCCGACCTGGACGCCCAGCGCCTCCATCCGCCGCGACTGGCCGGTGGTGCCGACCGTCACGACATCGCCGTCGCGGCCGCACGCCCAGCCCTGCCAACCTATGTCGGCCAGGTGGGCGTTGGCACAGACACCACCGACGTCACTGGTCGAGATCGCCAGCGCCTCCATCCGGCGACTCTGGCCTGTCGTCCCCGCCACGCTGCCGTCACAGACCGCCGACTGCCAGCCGATGTCCTGGACGTGGGCGGCGTGACAGATCACCCGGGCGTTCGGGGAGAACGAAGCGCGTGCTCTGCTCGTCGCCGCCTTCAACTCCGCGACCACCGAGGCTGGCGCCTCGACGGTCGAACCAGCAGCGCCCGTCTCGCTGACGGCCGGGGCCGGAGCCGGGACCGACGGCTGAGCCTGGGCCTAGGCCACCCCCGCGGCCCCGCCTACGGCCGAGAGCGGCTCCGACATGGCGCGCTCCACGAGCTTGTGCCGGCGCCGCCGGTTGTGCGTCGCCCCCCATCGGTCCAACTGGCTTTGGAATGGCGGGAGTTGGTGGTAGGCCCTCGCCGCGCACGAGGCCTTTCCTCATGCACATTTCCTGTCAACATGCCCGAACGGGCCAGGCATTGTCGGTGCGTGTCACATATTCCGCCGGCACCTCCCGTGGCAGCGGCACGACAGAACACCCCCATATATGGACATACAGCCCCGACTCCCCGCCCCCCTGCCGCCTCCACCCTCCACACCGCCACGGCAAGCAGAGAGGGAACCAGCCAATTTCATTCACCATTCATTAAATCCTCAAGCCGCATGAACTTGATCACCGCACAGATGCCTGGCGGCTACATCGATCGAAGGTAATGTTTCTTTCGTCAGATCGAACGGCTTAACAGATCTGCCGGTAGCAGTAAGCACGCCGACCTGCCGCCGCAGATATTTTCCGAAATGGACAGTCGACGCCCTGCTGAGCGGCCGGCTGTGCGCGGCCCAAAAGCGAAGCGTTCTGCGGAGGAATTCATGTTCGATGTACTCACGGATCTCCAAACGCTTTACCAGGAGCAGGGGATCAAGACGGGCAAGCTCTACCAGGAATCGATGCAGAACGCCCTGGGACCGCAGCTCGCCTATGCCACGCCGGCGATGTACGGAGTCACCGCGACCGTTCTGTCCAGCAGGCGAATGGTCGCCTACAATCTGACGCAGAACGCGATCGACGAGGCCAAGGGTGCCGCGCGGATCCAGATCATCGCCGACCGGTATGCCGATCCCGAGTTCCACAAGAAGATGACCCGGCACGTGGGCGAGGAACTGAAGCATTCCAAGCAGTTCAAGGCCCTGGTGCAGGCGACCGGCTATGAGACGCTCGACGAGTACATCGAGAAGCAGATCGCGGAAGAGGTCCTCGACTTCGAGGACGGACTGAAGCCTTTCATCTGCCGGGTGCATTCTATCGAGCTCCGGTCCTGGACCGTTCTGCGCATATACCAGCAGATCCTTCGGGAACGCATATTCCCCGACCTTTCCGACGACGCACTCCCGGTCCTTGAGAACATCATGGCCGACGAGATCAACCACGTCGTCTACACCGGGGAGCAGATAGACCTCTGGCTGCGCGAGGACCCCGCGCTGCAAACAGTCTTCGACGAGTGCCTTGAGCACACCAACAGGGAGACCTGGCAGGACATCTCGTCGATGACCGCATGGCTGGCGAAGAACTTCGAAGTCGTCTTCGGCGACTCCGACGTCAGCGCTGCGGATGTACCGAAGTCACGTTTCCTCGTGGGTGAGCTCACCCCCGACGTAACGCTGACCTGAAATGTATCCACGAAAGTGATGGGAGAATACCATGGCTACGCGTGACCAGCTCAAGAAGCGTCTCGAAGACGTTCTCGGCACCCGACTGAACATTGAGGGCATGGAGCCGCCGCGGCTCGTTCGCGCCAACTCTGCCTTCTCCAAGCGTCAGGCCAAGGACAGCCAGATCGTCGAAATCGACAAGTAGTCGATGCATGGCCGGAAACTGATCCGACCGTGAGACACAGCGCCCGTGCGACAGCGGAAAATGGCTGCCGCACGGGCGCCCACGCACTCTTTTATGGCTCCTTGCGTGCATGTTACGCTCAGATGTGGACAGCTATCTAGAGACTTTTCTGGACAATCTGTACATCCAGGGAAAACAACACGACGCGCAGTATGAGGACCGGCTGCTCCGGTTACGGAACGTGGAACCCGAATCAGCCCGATTACTCCACTTTCTCGTGCGCGCGACCGGCGCACGCACCGCTCTGGAGATCGGGACGTCCAACGGACATTCCACCGCCTGGATCGCGGCCGCCCTGCCGGCCGTCGGAGGACGCCTGACGAGCGTGGAAATCCTGCCGGAGCGTTCGAGAGCGGCCGCCGAGAACCTGACGGAAGCGGGAGTTCTCGACCGGGTCGAACTGCTCGTCGAGGACGCCTCCAAAACCCTGGACCGCAGCCCCGCAAACCATTGGGACTTCGTATTCCTCGACGCCGAGCGAAAATACTATCCGGCGTATTGGCCACAATTACGGCGAACGATCCGGCCAGGCGGCATCCTCGCGGTCGACAACGTACTGTCCCATGCCGCGCAGGTGCGGGAATTCATTGATCTGGTGCAAGGGGACCCGGACATGACCACTACGACCGTTCCCACGGGCGCCGGGGTGCTGCTCGTACTCAAAGACGGGGCGGCCGCCGCGTGACCGAGCGCTTCGCCTTCTGCGAGACCGCCCTGTCGGGCACCGGCCTGCGGGCGATGGAGGCCGTCCGGGCCGACGGCGGAGAGGTGGTCTTCCTCGCCCGCGACCCCGAGTACTACCACTCGCGTCACAGCCCCTATCCGCCCGACACGGGACTGGTCGACCACGCCGTCGTCTGCGACACCAACGAGGTGGACGCCGTCGCGGCGGCACTGTCGGGGCTCGGCGTGACAGCGGTGATCTCCACGGGTGAGCACCATGTGCGGGTCGCCGCCGAGGCCGCCGCGAGGATCGGCGCGAGCGGACTCGCGCCGTCCGCCGCCGCGGCCTGCCGCGACAAAGCCACCACCTACGAGCGCGCCGCAGCCCGGGGCGTGCGGGTCCCGGCGCACCGGCGGGTCACCGAGGCCCGGCACGCCGAGACAGCGGTGCACGGCCTGAGCGGCCCCTGGGTGGTCAAGCCGGCCGACGGAACGGGCAGTTCGGGTGTCGTCCTGTGCGACACCGCCACCGCCGTGGCCGCCGCCGTCCGCGACGGCCTGCACGAGCGGACCAACGCCCGCGGCCAGTACCGTACGGGCGGCATGGTGGTCAGCGAGTACGTCGAGGGCCCCGAGTACAGCGTCGAACTGGTCGCGGCGGGCGGGCGCTTCGCGGTGGTCGGTGTCACCGCGAAACGGCTGGGTCCCCACCCCCACTTCGTCGAGCTCGGCCATGTCTTCCCCGCCCCGCTCGACGACGAACAGGCGTCGGAACTGGCGGGTTTCGCCACCGGTGCGGCCGCTGCGGTCGGATTCGACACCGGTGTCGCCCACGTCGAGCTGCGGTGCGGGCCCTCGGGACCGGTGCTGATCGAGATCAACGCCCGGCCGCCGGGCGACCACATCACCGATCTGGTGACCGCGGCCACCGGACTCGACCTGTGCCACCTGCTGGTCCAAGCACACCGGCCCGGTGACGGGGCGGTCGCGGAGGTGGAGAAGGCGGTGGCGGCCGGCGCGGCGGCGATCTCGTATCTGCCGGTCGCCCGCCCTGGCCTGCTCGACACCATCGGGGGAAGCGACGCGGCCCAACATGTCCCCGGGGTACGGGAGGTGCGCTGCCTCGTGGGTCGCAACACCGTTCTCGGCGCGTCCACCGACAGCCACAGCCGACTGGCCTACGCCCTCGCCGCCGCGAAGTCGCCCGCCGAGGCGCAGCGGGCGGCGGACACCGCCCTCGGCATGCTCCGCCCCGTCTACGCGGACGAGCACTCCCCGACCGTCGGCCCCGGGGAGCGGAGCCGGTGAGAGCACCGCGCATGTTCCGGGGGCTGCCGAGGGAGTTCTGGGTCCAGTGGTGGGGCACGTTGCTCAACCGGCTGGCCACGTTCGTCCAGCCGTTCCTCGTTCTCTACCTCACGACGTCGAGAGGGCTGAGCGTTCCGCAGGCGGGCATGGTCGCCGCGGTGTGGGGAGCCGGGGTGATCGCCGGAGCGGTGGTCGGAGGATGGTCCGCGGACCGCGTCGGGCCCCGCGCCACCGTCCTTGGGGGGATGTGTCTGTCCGCCGCCGCGCTCGTGGGCCTGGGCGCAGCCCGGGGACTCCCTCTGCTGCTGGTGGCGGCCCTGCTGGCGGGCGTCACCTCCAACATCTACCGGCCCGCCGCGGACGCGCTGGTCGCCGACATCGTCGCCCCCGCCGACCGCACCCGTGCCTTCGGTCTGACGTTCTGGGCCATCAACGCCGGGTTCTCGGTCTCCGCCGCCCTCGGCGGCTACCTGGCGTCCCTGGGCTACGGACTGCTGTTCGCGGTGGACGCGGCCACCTGCCTGGCCTGCGGGGTCCTCGTGTACGTAGGGCTCCCCGAGCCCCCGCCCACGGCGCGGCCGACCCGGCGCTCCGGCGGGTACCGCATGGTCTTCTCCGACACCAACGTCGTGGCCCTGCTCCTGCTGACGGCCGGATACGCGCTGGTCTACGAGCAGGCGTACGTCGCCCTGCCGCTGGCGGTCCGGGACGCCGATCTGCCCACCTCGGCGTACGGAGCGGTCATCGCGGTCAACGGCGTGTTCATCATCCTCTTCCAGCCATGGATCAGCTCCGTGGTGGGACGGTACCCACGGGGCCGGGTCATGGCCGCCGCCACACTGCTGCTCGGGACGGGCCTCGCCTGCACGGGACTGGCCGACACCGTGTGGGAGTTCGGGGCGACGGTGGTGCTCTGGTCGGTCGGGGAGAGCGCGATGGCGGGGAACACCCAGGCCGTCGTGACCGACCTGTCGTCCCCGGAAGCGCGCGGCGCCTACCAGGGCGCTTTCACGATGGCGCGTTCCTGCTCCATGCTCTTCGGCCCGATGATCGGCGCCGCCGTCTACGCGGGACCCGGTCCCGGGGTGCTCTGGGGCGGCGTCCTCGTCGCCGGCGTCCTCGTGGCGGCGGGCTTCCCCCTCGTCGTACGCCGGGCGAAGGCCGCCACCTTGCCCGAGGCGGCGAACCGTGTCGGGGTCGCCGGGGGCTGAGCTCGACGCCTGCGTCATGGTCCACTCGCAGCCAACGCGCGGGTGGACCATGACTGGTGGCGGCTCCCAGCGCCTCAGACAGCCCCGTTGACCCGGTGGCCCGTGCACACCTTCGGCACTGTCTCCTTCACGCCGAGCAGCCGGTAGTAGTTCACCCCGAGGGCGATGTCGCGGAACGCCTCGTCGTCCAGCGCCTTGTTGATACGGCTGGTGGCCTCCAGCTCCTGCTCATAGACGTGATAGTCCTTGTTCCGCGACGCCACGAAGTCGGTCCCGGGGATGGCCCTGGTGGGATACCGGTCGAAGAACGCGGCGTACTTCTCCCTGCCCCCCGGCTTGCTGAAGTAGCTGTCCTCCAGGACCCGCCAGCTGAGGTCCAGCGTGAGGTTGGGGTGCTCGTCGAGCAGCTTCTTCATCATCCCGATATGCCGATCGGGGTCCATCGTGGTCAGCTCCTTCGACAGCCCCATGTGCGCCCATACGATCTTGTTCCGCGGATAGAGCCTGAGCGCCTCCTCCATCAGGTGGAGGTACTTGGTCGGCTCCGTGTCGCTTCCGAGATCCGAGTGGATGGTGATCGGCATTCCACGGTCCCGCAGCACCTTCATCATCGGTGCCCAGTTCTTGATGTTCTCGGCCGTCGAGGGCTGATGGTGATTGGGGAACAGCGCCTGCTTGACGAGGTTGACCTCGCCGGCCCACCGGAAGACTCCGGGGAACTCCTTGTCGTACAAGGCGATTCCGGACGGAATGGTCTCCGGCCGGTTCAGGTCCATGAAGGTCATGGAGACCGTGAGTTCCGCGTCCTCGGACTTGTCCGCCACATAGTTCTCGGCGTTGACGAAGTCGTTCTTCATGCTCGGCACGACGGGAGTGCCGGGACAGTCCAGGTAGTACGTACAGCCGGAGCTCACCGGCAGCATCTGCCCGATGCCGAACATGCTCGCGTGCCGGACACCGCTCTTGTGCAGATATCCGGTGAGTTCCTCGAAGGGGATCGCCTGGCCGCCGAACGGACGGAAGTGCAGATGGCCGTCGACCTGCGAGGTGTAGGGCTCTCTCGCCCGGTCAAAACAACCCGACTCCGCCACGGCCGAACCGGCCCCGGCAGGCGACGCGACGACCGCGACCGCCGTCAGAACGGCTCCGGCGATGCCGAGGCGCCTGGTGATGCGTGGTGTGTCGATGAGAACTCCCCTTGCCACATGTCCTGTTGAAGCCCGAGAGCCACGGCCGCCGGTTTGACCTCGACCGCCGGGCCCCCTGGACCGTGCCCACCGAGTGGACCGTGCAGCCCAGCGCTCCCTCACGACCACCCGATCGGGTAACCGGGAGGCGCCAGCCGGCCCTGCCCGTGCGAACCGGTCGGCGGCAGTCAGGCGGACGTCGAGAAGGGAGCCCATCCCCTTTCAGGTTTTCGCCCTCGCGATGTCACACACATGCGCTGCCGCGTGTCAGCGAGATGTGGGGGCGCGCAGCGATGCCGAGCCCCTTCGCTCCCAACATCCGCTGAACCAACACCGCACAGGAGTATCCGATGTTCATGACCTACATCATCGTCGCCGTCGTCACCGCAGCCTGGGTCGGCTTCTCCGGTTTCTCCCTGCTGCGCCGGGCCGACTTCGTGACACAGCCGCTGGTCCAGTACGGCGTCCCTCGTACCTGGTGGACCCCGCTCGGACTCGCCAAGACAGCGGGCGCCGCAGGCCTGCTGGTCGGCCTGGCGCTCCCCGCGATCGGTATCGCGGCCGGTATAGCCCTGGTGCTGTACTTCCTCGGCGCCGTCGTAACCGTGCTGCGAGCACGCTCGTACGCGACCGTCGCCTTCCCCGTCCTCTACCTCGCCCCCGTCGTGGCCACCCTGAGCCTCGGCTACGCCGCCTGACGCTCCGGCAACTTCTCCGGAGCGGCAACCCCGTGCCTGGTCGCACGTCGTACAGGGCAAGGGGCGCCCGTTCGGACAACCTGCGCCCTCGTACGCGAAGCACCAAGAAAGGCGAAACGATGCCAACCACACGCCGGGGTTTTCCGGGGAGCATTGCCGCTGCGGCAGCCTTCCTGCTCAGTGCGGCCACGACGGCGCTGCTGCCGACGACGGCCCTCGCCGCGGAGCCGGAGACCATCACCACGCATTCCGGTGCCACCACGCAACAGGAGCGCCAGCAGATCGACGCCTACTGGACCCCCGCACGTATGAAACTGGCAGGCGCCCTGGTCCCCGAGATCACACCCCTGCCCGCGGACGACAACACGCCCGACGATCCGCAGCCACTGCTCGCCAACATGCCTGACCCGGGCGCCACTTGGCGGCACGGAGGTGCGGTGGGCACGAGCGTCGGGCGGCTGTTCTTCACCTTCTCCGACGGCTACGACGGCAGCTGCACCGCTACGGTCGTCCACAGCGCGAACCGCAGCACCGTCGTCACCGCGGCACACTGCCTGAGGGGTGTCGGAGCCCCCACCGCCGACGGCACCTGGAACCACCACCTGTATTTCGTGCCCGGCTACCGCAACGGTACGAAGCCTCTCGGCGGCTTCACCATCAAGTCCATGGCCACGTCGTCCCGTTGGAACACCGACCCGGCCAAGACGACATCGCAGGACATCGCAGTCGCCGGTCACGACGCGGCATTCCTCGTCGCCAACCCCTCAGCCGCGGGACAGAGGATCGCGGACGTCACAGGAAGCCAGAACATCGCCTTCGCCCAGCCGGTCCAGGACGAGTTCATCCACACCTTCGGCTACCCGAAAGGCAAACTCAACGACCCCACCGCCCCCTACGCCGGATCACGCATGATCCACTGCGCCGGACCCACCCGGCCGGGCCCCAAAGCACCCTTGCTGTGGGGCGAGCGCTGCGACATGTCCAGTGGAGCGAGCGGCGGCCCCCACTTGGCCCGGTTCAACCCCCGCACCGGCCTCGGCACCGTCGTCGGCGTCACCACGACCACCGACGAACTCGCGGGCGGCCCCACACCCACCCTCTACGCCACACGCCTGGGAGACAGCGCCCACCGCCTCTACCGCTGGGCACAGACACAAACACCCTGACCGCAAACGCTTCTCATCCGTCCAACTGCCAAGCACCGCCCTCGAATTCACCTGCGCTGCCCAGCAGACGCCTTGTTCCACAACGGTGACATTGTCCAGGCAACGACCCCCGTTCCCAGGCTCTCTTCCCTTGCGAACGTCCGCCGGATCGCGGCGAGAGCCTGACCACTCTCGCCCACTACGGCGGTGACCACAGCGACCACAGGAGAGGGAAGCCATGATCATGCGTAATCGGCGTGCGGCACTGCGGGGGACGGTCGTCGGCACGGCGGCGGCGGCCACGATCGCCCTGGCGGCGGGGGGCGCCTGGGCGAAGTCGGACATCACGTTCGCGGCCGGCCCGCACAACGCACGCCTCGGCTCGGCCATCCACCTCGCCGGGCACGGCGCGGATGACAACTCCACGTACAACCGGTTCTGCGTGCAGCAGCGCTCGGGCTCCGGCGGGTGGGTGACCCTGCGGTGCTCGCACGGCGGCTACAACGGCGGTGGCAAGCTGGACTTCACGGTGCGCGCGGCGCATCGCGGCCAGTGGCAGTACCGGGCCGTGCTCACCGAAGCATCCTCGCCGACGTCCAAGCACATCCGGATACACCAGATCTCGCAGGTCAAGACCGTCCAGGTGCGCTGACCACCGTGCCACCCCGCCGGCATGGCATCACGCCGGGGGTGACGGGGGCAGCCATGAGGGCGCGGCCGAGCACCTACCGGCCGCGCCCTTTGCCCGTTCCCGGGCAGTCGGTGGATTTCACCTCCGCCGTACGCGTAGCACGCTGGTCAGCATCGGGAGGGTGAACTCGCCGTCGGCGGTCTCCGGTCGGCTCGCGAGATAGGCGCGGGCCCGGCCCAGCGCGGTCTCTCGTTCCCGTTCCGGCATGACCAGCATTCCCGCCTTCGTCCCGAGGGTCGCGACGAGGGAGTCGGCGGTCCGGCGCTGCCCGTGCGGGAACTCCGCTTGTTCCGGTGAGTCGAACCGGGCGTCCCCGGTCTTGGGTAGGTGCATGCCGGCCGTCTCGGCGCGCCAGCTGGTGGGCACGTCGCGTGGGCCGATGGCCGCGCTCCCGCTGACCTGCGCGAGCCCGGCCACCCAGTCGACCCCGTCGTCGAAGACGTTCCACAGGCCCGCCAGAACCCCGCCGGGTGCCAGGACCCTGGCGATCTCGGGACCCGCGACGTCCATGTCGAACCAGTGCATGGCGTTGCCGGACAGTACGGCGTCGACGGACGCGTCCGGGAGCGGTATCGCCTCGGCGCTGCCCGCCAGGGCGCGCACCGAGGGGAGGCCGCTGCGCAGTTCGGCCAGCATCGCCGGATCGGGCTCGACCGCGACGACGTCGAAGCCCAGCGCGAGCAGCGTGGCGGTGAGCTTGCCGGTCCCGGCGCCGAGGTCGAGCACGCGCGGACCGGGCGCGGGTTCGAGTGCCCAACGCACCGCGGTCTGCGCGTAGTCCGGGCGGTGCTCGGCGTAGGCGCCCGCCGCCGCGCCGAACGACGAGCTGTGCAGCAGCCGTTCATCCTGTTGCAGCTTCTGCTCGGCAAGCGCGCGACCACGGGCGTACTCCTGACGGTGCTCCGTGCCTTCGTCGGTCCGACTCATCGCAGCTACCTCAGCCCTGACCAGGCGTCTTGGGGTAGGGGGCCGTCAGGAAGTCGGCGTCCTGGCGCGCCAGACCGCGCGGCAGCCAGTACACCGCCTGCTGGGCCACCGTGCGGGCCGGCAGGGGTGGATTGGGGTGTGCGGCCGACGGCTGGGCGATCGACTGGAGCGCCCAGGCGAACCCGATGAGCGGCCCGATCTCCAGCCACCGGTGCTGGTCGATGCCGAGCAGTGCCATGGCCCGCGCGTACACGTGCCAGGCGTGGTAGCCGGAGAACCGGTTCATGGTGTGCACGGCGTTGTCGTCCGCCGCACGGCGCGGGTCGTAGAGCGTGCCCTGCCCGAACTCGGCGAACGCGCGGACGAGGCGGGGGTCACGGCGCCGGTAGAACTGGTCGAAGACGCCGAGCTGCGCGCGTGACATCACACGCAGCGGCTCGGCGACGGGGGCCGCCCAGTCCCGGAAGGTCCCCGGGTAGCCCGGCTGACGGTACCGCGTGAACCAGGCGTCGATGACCGGTACCTCCAACCCGCCCGCGTACGTCCTCATCGCCGCGTACGCGTCGTCCAGCTCCTTGGAGCGGTGGTACAGGGTCACGTCGTCGAAGACGTACCAGAACTCATTGGCCCAGCGGTCGCCCAACATGCCGGGAACCGAGGGCAGTTGGCCGCCGTGGCGACCCGGTATGCCGGGATCCTGCCGCTCGGCCGCATGGGCCGTGCCCGCCCCCGTGACGAGGACTCCCCCGGCCCCGGTGCCCGTCACGACGGCTGCGGCAAGGCCGGCCCGCAGCGCCTGCCGCCGCCCGATGTGGTGTGTGGTCATCGCTTCCCCCTGGTGTGGCTCACGCGTCCCGCTCATGTCACCGGCACACCCGGAGCCGGAGCGGTTCCGGAGCGCCGACGACCGAGCGTACGGTCGGGAACCTGCGGAGGGGAGGCCTCCGGCCCACCTGCATCATGTCTTCGTCAGGAGTCGCCGGGACCGACCCGGGCCGCCGTCGGGGGGCGCGCGCTGACAAGTGACGGGACCCCCGCGTCGGACGGTTACCGTACGCACCCACGCCGTCACCTCACGGCGCTGACAGCCGCCACGATCGCCCCGTACGCACCCAGTCCCGTACCCACCCAGCCGAACAGCACGGCGACACCGTCCCGCTTCTTCACCTCGGCCTGCACTGCGGCCGAAGCATCAGGGGTGCGGGCCACGTCCGCCATGCTGTATTTGCTGCGGATCCCCCGGAAGTCCCTGAGCAGGGCGATGCACCCGAGGGTCCAGCAGGACGACAGAAGCAGCATGGCCAACGCGGCGATATCCATGCCACCCACCGTTTCCCGTCCCTGTCGTGCGTACGTGCCCGTACGGATCGGCGTAACGGTGCCACGAAACCGAGCCGGGCAGTAGTGGATACACAAGAGCGCCCGGCCGGGATGTCCCGGCCGGGCGCTCTTATATATCTGCTAACCGCTGGTGGCTCAGTACCAGTGGTGGGCCTGCCAGAAGTTCCAGGCGCCCACCGGGCTGCCGTAGCGGGAGTTCATGTAGTCCAGGCCCCACTTGATCTGGGTGGCCGGGTTCGTCTTCCAGTCGGCACCGGCAGAAGCCATCTTCGAGGCCGGCAGGGCCTGGACCAGGCCGTAGGCGCCCGAGGAGGCGTTCGTGGCGGTGTGGTCCCAGCCACTCTCGCGGGACACGATGTTGTTGAAGGCCGCGAACTGCGCCGGGTCCTTGATCATCTGCTGGGCGATCGCCTTCTCGCTCTGCGGGGCCGCCTGAGCGGGAACCGTCGCGAGCAGGGAACCGGCGGCACCGAGGGCGACGACAGCACCAGCAAGAGTCTTCTTCGAAGCGGCGATGCGGCGGATGACGGAGTAGGACACGAACGGGCCTTTCGCAGGGGACGAGGGCGGTCGCGGCATGCCGAAGGCATGCGTGAGCCACTCACGCGAGGGAGAGGGGTTCGTCTGCGGCGGGCTGAGTGCCCGTGCCGCTCGGCGACTCATCCAGTTCTACCGACGCCCGGGCGGTCTGGCAACGACCCCTCCTACTAGGGGGCCTCGCAGCCGCACAGGGGCAACGGTATGCCGACCGGGTAGGTATTCGTGCAGGTGGGCGGGGGTTTGAGCACCGGGTATCCGGGCTGTCAGCGGCTACTAGACCCATACGTATGTGACGTGGGCCCTATGGGGCGAGTCACCTCCACACCGCCCGAATGTCACGCGGAGTATCACGTTGTTCTCTTGGTGGGTGAGGGTGAAACGGCCGGATCGCTCTCGAATCGAAGGAGATGGACGGACTGAATGTTGCTTTTCATGCCCACCGCAGTTGCTCTCAGTGACACGGCGCCCCTCGGCCCTGGCCATCTATACGTATAGGAGGGCGGTGGCGTGTCCGAGCCGGTGTATGGAGCGCACCCGCCGGGGCACTCGACGGGCGCACCCACGTCGCCGCGCGCGAAAACCAGTGGCACAGCGCCGGTGTGCGCCTCTACCGTGCTGCCGAGCCAAGTCGTCTAGGCAAGGACATGCCGTTGTACACCCTGTGAGACCCCCCGAGTGCTGATTGGTCGCGCGTCGCGCCTGTGCGCCGCGCTGCTTTTTGCTGCGGACTTCTCACTGAAACCGGTGTACTTCTGTGCTCGAAAACTGGGTGGTCATACCCACCTGCCTGCCGCTCGTCCTCCGCCGTTGCCACACCTGCGCGTCCGAGCGCTTCCGGGCAAACGGCAAGTTCCGCGTCAACGCACACCACAAGCTCCTCGACGCCTGGCTCCTCGTGCTCTGCACCTCGTGCGGGGACACCGCGAAGCTCTCGGTCCTGGAGCGGGTGAACGTGCGCTCCGTACGACCTGAGCTGCTGGACCGGCTGCATGACAACGACCTTGGCCTGACAGCCGAGTTGCTGCAGGACCCGGGCGTGCAGCGCCGTAACCGCATCGCCCTCGACTGGGCGGGCGCCTGGCGCCTCGACACCAACGGATCGGATCACCTGGACCGCGAGGTCATCGACGTCTCGGTCCGCTTCGCGGCGCGGATCCCCGTCCGGCCGGTGCGCCTGATCGCCGAAGGTTGCGGCCTCTCAGGGGCCGAGGTCGGGAGACTGATCACGGAGGGGAATCTCGTCTCGGCAGTCCGGCTGAACGCCAAACTCTCCGGCGACTTCACCTTCACGCTCAAGCGCTGAGCCGTTCTCTGGGGCAGGGCCTGTCCGGCAACCGCCGGACAGGCCCTGCCCCATCGCCTCGCCCGCAGGTGTACAACCCGTCCCGAACCGCCCGCGCCATCCCAAGAGTTAGGGATACCGCGCTCCTCTTGCCGCGCCCTAGCTTGTACGCGTCGGGCACGACCGGATCCGCGCCAGGGCAGGGCTCCTTCGAGCGGGCGATGTATGCGCCGCCTCTGCCACCACCCCTTCGGTCGCACGCGAACCGACCGCCGCGCAGCACTTCCCGTGCCGACCGCAAGGTGAGAGGCGAGGTCACGCAGATGAAGAGGTCACGCAGATGAATTCGTCACCGGCGAAGAGCACCGCGCGCGCAAGCGATGACGCGCTGCTCGTCGACTGCGTCCGGGCGTCGCTGTCACGGGCGGCGGCCGACTGGCTGGTACGGCCCGGGGACTTCTGGTGCCATGTCCTTCCGCCTGGGCTCAACTCCCGGATGCAGGGGTGGAAGCTGCATGTCTCCGCGACCCCGCTGTCCGCACCGCTGGTCCTCGCGCGATCGGCCGACGTACTGATCCGCAACGGATGCGCCTTCAAGTTCGCGGGCACCATCTCGCGGGTCGGTGAACTCGTCTCGCACCGCTTCGACCGCGCCGGCGGCGGCAAGTTCATCACGGTCTACCCGGACGGCGACGACAACCTTGTCGCGCTGGCCGAGGAACTGCACCACGTGACCGAGGGGTTGCCCGGTCCGGGCATCCTGTCCGACCGCCCCTGCTTTCCCGGCAGTCTGGTGCACTACCGGTTCGGCGCGTTCGGCGGAGTGCGGGTGCTGGACAACGACGGCATCCAGGCCGCGATGCTGGTCGCGCCGGACGGCTCGCTCGTCCCCGACCAGCGCAAGCCGTGGTTCAGTCCGCCCGGATGGGCGCCGAGCGACCCGTTCACCCGTGACGCCCCGAGCGCAGGCCCGGTCGGCGCGCCCAAACCCGTCCTCCTCAATGGGAGATACCTCGTACGGGAAGTGATCCGGCACTCGTACGCCGGAGGTGTGTACCGGGCGTCGGACGAGGTCACCGGAGCGGAGGTGATCATCAAGCAGGCACGCCCGCACACCGCCGCCAACCTTCTCGGCGAGGACGTACGCGACCTGCGGCGCCGCGAAGCCACGATGCTGAATCGATTCTCTTCCTCTGGCCTCACTCCGCGCTGCGACGGTCTCTTCGAGCAGCAGGGCGAGGTGTTCCTCGTCCAGGAGGCGATCTCCGGATCCGCGCTGCGGGACTGGGTGCTGGAGAACGTACGGCTGGACGACACCGACACATGGGGGCCGCCGCCGGAAACGGTGGAGCGGATGGCCTTGGGCCTGGTCGACCTGGTGGAGCTGGCGCACGCCGAGGGACTGGTGCTGCGGGACCTGAACCCCAACAACGTGATGGTCACCGATGACGGTGAACTGCGGCTGATCGACCTGGAGATGATCGTCCAGCCGGGCGAGCGCGTCTTCCGGGTGCACACGCCTGGATACGGGGCGCCGGAGCAGGTGAACGCGCCGAGCTACGGGCCCGCGCCCGGACAGGCGGCTGATCTCTTCAGTCTCGGGGCCACGTTGTTCCATCTCGTCAGCGGCAGCGACCCGCTTCTGAGCTCCGACCGTCCGGCCGCCCGGACGGACCGCGAGCGGGCCGAGCACTGGCTCAGCCATCTCACCCCCGGCAACGCCGCCGCACGCCGCTGTGCCCCGATCATTCTCGCGCTGCTCGACGACGACCCCGAGCAACGCCCGGCACTCGCCGCGGTGCGTGAATTCCTCACCGGCCAGGGCGGTTTGCCCTCCACCTCCGACAGGCCGCTCCCACCCGTACGTCTCACCACCACCGGTATGACGGAACTGGTCACGGGTGCCGTCGAGCACCTGCTGGCCACCATGGACCCGGACAGCGCCGACCGGCTGTGGCCCACCTCGAAGTCGGCCGCGGTGACCGATCCGCTCAACATCCAGCACGGCGCCGCGGGCATACTCGGCGTCCTCGTGCGCGCTTACGAGGCCGACCACGAACCGCGGCTGCGCGATGCCGTACGGACCGCGGTGGAGTGGATCGACCGGCGGGTCGGGCTCGAACCGCGGTCTCTGCCCGGCCTGCACTTCGGCCGCTCCGGCACCGCGTGGGCCCTGCTGGAGGCCGGGCGGATCCTCGGGGACGACCGCACCGTCCGCCGCGCCGCCGAGCTGGCCGGGAAGGTGCCCGTCCGCTGGGACAACCCGGATGTGTGCCACGGCATGGCGGGAACAGGGCTGACCCAGCTCCGCTTCTGGGAGGCCACCGGCGAGGACGGCTTCCTCGACCGCGTGCGACAGGCGGCGGACGGGCTGGCCGGTGCGGCGGTGGACCAGGGTGGCCGCCGGCTGTGGCCGATCCCCAAGGGTTTCCTGCTCGCCTCGCACGACATCTCCCACTACGGCTTCGCACACGGCGCCGCCGGGGTCGGTGCCTTCCTGCTGGCCGCGAGCAGGGCCACCGGCGACGATGCCTCTCTGCATCTGGCCGTCGAGGCCGCCGACACGTTGGTTTCGGTCGCGGAGGTGGAAGACGGCGCCGCGTACTGGCGGGTCGCGGACACCGGCGGTCTGCGGCGCTCCCACTGGTGCAGCGGCTCCTCGGGAGTGGGCACCTTCCTGGTGCAGCTCTGGCGCGACACCGGGGCGGACAAATACCGCGAGCTCGCCGACCAAGCCGCCGTCGCCGTCCGCCGCTCCCGCTGGCACTCCGGAACCACCCAATGCCACGGGCTCGCCGGCGACGGGGAGTTCCTGCTCGACATGGCCGAGGCCACCGGGGACCAGCGGTACCGCGACTGGGCGGAGGAACTCGCCGCGAGCCTCCACATGCGTCATGTCCTGCGCAACGGCCGCAAGGTCGTCCCGGACGAGACCGGCAAGGACGTGCAGGCCGACTTCGGCACTGGCTTCTCCGGCGTACTGGCCTTCCTGCTCCGGCTGCGTACCGGTGGCTCCCGGCTCTGGCTGCCGGAGACGTTCACCGGCTCCCACACACTCGTTGCCGCCACTGCCGGCGGCGACGTTCACAACGACCTAACGGGGAGGTGAATCGCATGGAATTCGACGTCAACGCGCTCCAGCTGCTGGAGGCGACCAACCCTGAGGTGGCCGCGTGGCCGCCCGTCACCCGGTGCAGCTGCTGCTGTTACGAGTGAAAACCAACGCAGTGCCCAGCCATGGGCACTGACCGGAGGCAATGATGGAAGCAGGAGCGATGCCGACGGCGCCGCCGCAGGGCACCGCGCTCGGCCTGGCCCGGCTGGCACCAGCAGGCACGGCGGTGAGCCTGGTGTGCGCGACGGTCGCGATCGGGACATCGCTCCTGTTTCCCTCTCTGCTGGCCCGCGCCGTCGACCGGACACTGACCGGCGCCACGCCTGCCGGAACGCTCGTTCTGCTCACCGCGATGCTGTTGCTACGGGTCCTCGCGGAGGCGGGCACCGGGCTGGCGCGGACGTCGGTGATGACGCGCGTCGCGGCCTCGCTGCGCTACCGGCTGCTGCGGCAGGTCTTCGACCTCGGCCTTCCCGGCCTTCGCCGGTATCCCGCCGGAGACCTGGTCAGCCGGATGACCGCCAACGCGGCGACCAGCGCCGGTGCGGTGCCCGTGTTCGTCGAGATCCTGGTGGTGAGCGTCGTCTCGCTGGCCGGGCTCGGCGCGCTGTCGCTGATCGACTGGCGGCTCGGCGCGATGTTCCTGGCCGGAGCCGTACCGTCAGCACTGCTGCTGTGGCGCAGGACCAACAGCTCATACCGCTGTTACGAGCGCTACGCGGAACTGCTGGGCACCATCGCCGCACGCCTCGCCGACGCGCTGGCGGGCAGCAGGACCATCCGCGCCTCGGGCACCGCGGAGCGTGAAGTCACCCGCATCCTCGGCCCGTTGCGCGCACTGGCCCGGTGCGGGATGGAGAACTGGGCCATTCTGCGCGCGGTTTCATGGCGTGCAGAGCTGGCCCTGACGGGAATCCGGGTGACCGTGCTGCTCGTGGCCGGTCTCGGCGTGGCGGACGGCCGGATGTCGGCAGGAGAGTTCCTGGCCGCGTCCATGTATCTGACCTTCGCACTCGGCTTCCTCGACCAGGTGCACCATGTGGTCTACCTGCGCGAGGTACAGGCCAGTACCAACCGGGTGACCGAAGTCCTGGCCGCCGAACCCCAGATGAGGGCCGACGGTTCGGCAACCCTGCCACCGGGACCCGGAGCGTTGTCCTTCCGCCAGGTGACGGTCCGCCTCCAGGACCAACTCGTCCTGGACGGCGTCGACCTCGATGTACCGGCAGGCGCGGCGGTCGCGCTCGTCGGCCGGTCCGGGGCCGGCAAGACCAGCCTCGCACTGCTCGCCGCCCGCCTCATCGACCCGGACGGCGGCACCATCGTGATCGACGGTATGGACACGGCGCTGGTCGACCCCGTACACCTGCGCCGAGAGATCTCGTACGCCTTCGACCGGCCCGTCCTGCTCGGTGGGACCATCCGCGAGGCACTCACCTACGGGCGGCCCGGGACGTCGTCGGCGGAGGTCGAGCACGCGGCCCGGGTCGCCGAGGCGGACGCCTTCATCCGGCGCCTGCCGCAGGGGTTCGACACCGCACTGGACGACACGACCTTCTCCGGCGGTGAACTGCAGCGACTGGGGCTCGCGCGCGCCGTGGCGCACGGTCGCCGGATCCTCGTCCTCGACGACGCGATGTCCAGCCTCGACACGGCGACCGAGGCCAAGGTGGCCGAGGCGCTGACCGAGCACCTCGCCGGTCGCACACGTCTGCTCGTCGCACATCGGGCGACCACGGCCGCCAGAGCCGATCTCGTGGCATGGCTGGACGCCGGACGCATCCGCGCGTGCGCACCCCATGACGTGCTGTGGGCCACCGAAACGGGCTACCGCGCGGTGTTCGCGTGAACCGGGCCGGACTCGCCCTGCTCATACGGGAGTTGAAGGCGCGGCGCCGCACGCTGGCCCTCGTCGCGCTCTGGTCCGCGGTCGAGTCACTGCCGTCGCTCCTGTCCGGACTGCTGGTGAGCGCGGCGCTCGGGCGCTTCCTCGTCCACCAAGCCCTTTCCGGCACGGCATTCCTCGCGGTCCTGCTGGGGTCCGCACTGGTTGCCGCGATCGCGACCCGGCAGCTGTTCCCCCATCTGGCGGCGGTCGTCGAGCCGGTCCGCGACGCGTTCGTCACCGCCGTCGTCGACGGGGCGGTCGCCTCGGCGACCGGATCCCAAAAGCGGGCGCACACCGCCGGAGTCGCCCGCGTCACCGAACAGGTCCAAGCGGTACGCGACCTCCTCGGCTCACTGCTGCGCATGGCCCGGCAGATCCTCTTCACCGTCCTCGCGGCGCTCGCCGGGCTGTGGCTCCTGGCTCCCTCCATGGCCCTGGTCACGGGCGTGCTCGTCACCCTCTCCCTGACCGTGTTCGCACTGCTGCTGCCCGGGCTCGCCGTCCGGCGCAGAAAGGTGCTCCTGGCGGAAGAGGAGGTCGCCAGGACGGCGGGCACCGTCTTCGGCGGGATCCGCGATGCGATCGCCTGCGCGGGGGAAGCCGAGGCGACCCGCACGGTGGGGACCGCGATAGACGGATCACTGGCCACCTCGCGCGTACTCGCCAGAGCGATGGCGGTGCGCAGCCTGATCGTCTTCCTCGGCGGCCAGCTCCCGCTCGTCGTGCTGCTTGCGTGGGCGCCGTCCCTGGTGCACGCGGGCCGTCTGACACCCGGCGAAGTGATCGGCACCGCGACCTACCTCACGGTGGGTCTGGAGCCTGCACTGCGTGAACTCGTAGGGACCGGCGGCAGTTTGTGCGTGGAACTGGCGGTCACCCTCGGTCGCCTGGGTGAAGGTTTCGCCGACCTGCGACGACAGGCAGAGACAGAGGCAGACCAACTCACCCCGCACGGGTGTGACCTGGTGGCCACCGGCCTCACCTTCGCCTACGGGCCGCACGCCGCGCCGATCGTCGACGCCCTGGACCTCACCCTCACGGAGGGCCGCCACCTCGCCGTCGTAGGCCCGAGCGGCATCGGCAAATCAACGCTGGCCAGCCTGCTCGGCGGCCTGCTGGCACCGCAGCGCGGCACCGTGTCGCTCGGGGGAACGGACCTCAGGCAGGTCCGTGAATCCGAGCTGCGCAAACTGCTGAGCATCATCCCGCAGGAGGCGTACGTGTTCGCCGGTACGCTGCGAGAGAACCTCGGCTACCTCTCACCGCACGTGACAGACGCCGAACTCACCGCCGCAGCCAACGACACCGGCCTCGCCGTCCTGGCCGACCGCCTCGGCGGACTGGACGCGCTGATCGGCGCGGGAGGCGTGGAACTGTCCGACGGGGAGAAGCAACTGGTCGCCCTCACCCGGGCATACGTCTCCCCCGCCCGGATCGTGATCCTGGACGAAGCCACCAGCAACCTCGACCCGGCGGCGGAAGCGACGGTGGAAGCCGCGTTCGCGCGCCGCCCGGGAACCCTCGTGGTCATCGCCCACCGCATCAGCTCGGCCCGTCGCGCCGAGCGCATCCTCGTACTCGACGGGGACAAAGCCCAGTTGGGCACGCACGACCAACTGGTGCGCGCCTCCGCCCTCTACGCGAACCTGGTCGGCCACTGGGGTCCTGGTGGAAACAAGAGTTCAACTCACACGCCACCGCACCGCCCCGGGCCTGCCCCATTGGGTGTGTGAACGCCTCCGATCTGTGGGGGCGGGGCAGCCGGGGACGGTTCGGCGGTCCGGTTGGTGCGTCCGACGTATACGCCCACACGTGTCGTGGGACGGGGGCTTCCGCGTCGTCAGATCATCAGCAGGAGCCGGGTGTGTGCCACGAGCTTCCGGTTCACGCTGGTGCTCTGCACGAAGATCGTGAAGTCGTCGTTGTGGTCCGGCTTCACGCGGGCTTCCGCGTCCGGCAGGCCGAGCAGGGCCCGGGCCTCGGGTCCCGTGTACACCCGGTCCGTCTTCTTCTCCAGCACCGCGATCTGCTTCCGCGCCTGGATCTTCTCCGACTTGCTCAGCTGATAGAACGCACAGCCCGTGCGGTAGGTGTGCCCGCATTCGATGACCCAGTCACGTATCGCTGCGTCGCGCGCCACCGGGATCAGTTGGTACTGAGACGGATCCACCGGAGTGAGTCCGGCTGCCTTGATCGTGTCCTTGTTGACCGCCTCGGCCCCCGTGGAGAACACCGCCCTCGATCCCCGGATGCCCTGGGCGCGGCCCACCATGAAGTTCTCGGTGGCCTGCTGGATGACCTGCCCGGCCTCCTCCAGACCCCGGGTGCTGGTGGCGTCCCAGATGGCGATGTTGTCCCTGGGGAAGCCGCACTGCATGGCCTCGCGCTTGCCCATCTGGTCCGGCACCAGGACGGCCAGCGTCCAGTTGTCCTGCTGCGTCTCGATCATCTCGGCGACGGCCTTCACCAGTGCACGCGGATCCCTGCCGGGGGCGTCCGGGCTGCGATGACTCGCGTTCTCCTGCCCGTCGGTCAGCACGAACGTCAGGAAGCTGTGGTCGCCGTACAGTTGCGCCGTCTGCGCCAGCTCCCGCTGCGACTTCAGCGCGGCCGCCAGCAGAGCCGTCATCCCGCCGACCCGGTACAACTGCTTCAAGGACGGCATCCGCAGCACGTCCTTGTCGTAGATGACGCACTCCACCTTGTCCGCGAAGACGTACACCGTCACGCGGGTTTCCTGCTCCAACTCCCTGGACCGGCGGGCAAGATAGGCGATCTGCTGGTCGGCTACTTCGACGACCTTACGGCTCAGGTGTGACATCGACGAGCTGGCATCCAGCACAAGAGCGACGTGGTTGATGTAGTTCTGGCTTCCGGACATGACAGGTCCCCCCTCATTCCCGACCGACTTGATACTTCGATCCTGCCACCCACCACTGACAATCGATCTTGACGACCGACATCCCCTGCCGGGCGGCCATCGTTCACCCGTTCGGCTCGGTTGGCGGCTCGCGAATCGGGTACAGAACGCCCCGTCCCACCCCAGCGCACCTCCCGGAGGCACCCGTGCCCGACATGAGCGGCCCCTACAAACCCGGCACCCCCTGCTGGATCGACCTGATGGTCCCCGACCAGCAGGCCGCCCTCGACTTCTACTGCGACCTCTTCGGCTGGCAGGGCGAGATCGGCCCGCCGGAGACCGGCGGCTACTCGGTGTGCCACCTCAAGGGCAAGCCCGTCGCCGGGATCATGAAGGCGATGAACCCGGACGGCACCGTGCCCGACCCGATGCCGCCGACCGCGTGGACCACGTACCTGGCCACCGACTCCGTCGACGCCACCCTCAAAGCCGTCACCGACGCCGGCGGCTCGGTCATGATGGGCGCCCAGGACGTCATGGACCTCGGCCGGATGGCCGTCATCACCGACCCGACCGGCGCCGTCGTCGGTCTGTGGCAGGCCGGTACCTTCGACGGCGCGGGCATCGTCAACGAGCCCGGCGCACTCATCTGGAACGAGCTGAACACCGGCGACACCCGCGCGGCCGCCGCCTTCTACGGGGCCGTCCTCCCACTGGAAACCGCGCCCACGCAGATGGCGGGCGCCGAGGGGTACATCGAGTTCAAGGTCGGCGGGCGCTCGATCGGCGGGATGATGGACCTCGCCGCCCTCCCGCCGGGCGTGCCGCCGCACTGGATGCCGTACTTCTGCGTGGACGACGTCGACAGCGTCCAGGCCGCCGCCGTGCATGCGGGCGGATCGGTCCGCGCCCCGGCCTTCGACATGGCCGCGGGCCGCATGGCCGTCCTCGCGGACCCGCAGGGCGGCGGCTTCGCCGTGATCAAGGCCCACGCCCCGGAACAACCCGCGTAACCCGCAGGCCCGGCTGCCGGACTCGTCCCCGCCGCCGTCCCGGAGCGTACGACGGCCCCGGGCCGGCGGCGGCTGCCGTGCCTTCGTGCTCTCTCAGCCGACGTGAAGGATCCGCAGGCGATCCAGGTCCGCTGGATCCCGGTCGACGACCTGGACGGGCACCCACGCCCATTGCCACACGCTGATGGCCGGCGTGCGGGAGAACCGGATCGGCCCCCGGGTGCCGTCGACTGCGACGCGTTGCCAGGACTCGGCCATGCGCGCCCGGTCCGTGCCATGCGAACGCAGCACATCGGCGAGGACGGTGACGGTGTCGTAGCCCTCGAAGGCGACGAACGAGGGTGCTTGGGCCAGCCGTTCGCGCAGGGCCGTCTCGACTCGTACGCCGAGCGGGCCGAGGCGCTCGGGCAGATAGCGCAGGAACGGGATCGCGGCGCCGTCGTCGCCGAGCAACGCCGCCCATTCGTCGAACTCCGGCTGCCCGGCCGGAGCACCGATCAGGATCTCGGCGAGGCGCTGGTCGCGGCGGACAGCCTGGACGATCGGCGCGGCCGGATCCGGGTGGCCGACCAGAAGGAGGAGGGCTGTGGCGCGGTGGTCAACAAGCGTGTCACACAAGGCTGTTGGAGTGAGCGCGCGCATGTCGAGGTCCATCACGGTGCCGCCGCGTGGAGCGAGGTGGTCCCGCAGTATCCGGGTCCCTGATGCCCAGTAGACACTCGGCTCGGCTGCCACGGCGATGCGACGGTGGCCCGCGCCGAGGAGGAAGTCCGCGTAGATCTGCCAGCCGTGGGACTGCGCCGGGGCGATGCGCGCGACCCATTCCGTCGGCTGTTCGGTGAGCGTGTCGAGAACCGCCGACGAACAGAGGAACGGCAGGCCGAGGGCGTCGGCCCTGGCGGCGGCCGCCCGAGCGACGACGCTGTGGTACTCCCCCGCTATGGCGGCCACGCCCAGGCGGGCCAGTTCGTCAACGGCCGCCGCGGCCCGCTGCGGATCAGCCGCGGTGTCCCGGACCACCAACTCCAGTGGCGTTCCACCGATCCCGCCGGCGTCGTTGACGTCGCCAACGGCCAGCTCCAGTCCGGCGAGCAGGTGTCGGCCCGCCTCGACCCAGCCGGGGCGAGTCAGCGGAACGAGAGCGCCGATCCGGACCGGCGATCCGTCAGACCGCTGCGCTCCAGGCGGCGATGGCAGCGTGTTCATACGTTGGCGTCTCCCTCTCACATGCAGAGCCCGGGTGCTCCGGCGGCCGTCAGTCGGTGGGCGGGTCGTCGTGCAGCAGCCGCTGGAAGAGGCGGTGGTCGCGCCAAGCGCCGTTGATGTGCAGGTACTTGGGCGCGGTGCCGTACTGCTCGAATCCCGCCTTGGCGAGCACGCGCTGCGAGGCGGTGTTGTCGACCAGGGTGCCCGCCTCCACACGGTGCAGACCGACCTCCTCGCGGGCGATGCGGCAGACCTCCTGCACCGCGGCCGTCGCCAGTCCCCGGCCAGCCCACTCCTGGTCCACCCAGTAGCCGAGGCCGCCGCTGCGGAACGGGCCGAGGGCGATGCTGCCGAGGTTGATGCCCCCGACACTTGTGCCGGTTGCCGCGTCGATCAGTACGTACGGCCGTACGCGCCCGGCCTCACGGTCCGCGAGCAGTCCGCTGATCCTGTCGAGCTGGCCCTGCTCGGTGTAGAACTCCTCGGGCCGGTAGGGCTCGAAGGGCCGCATGGCCATTCGGTTGCGCCGAAGCGACTCCGCCAGACCTGCAGCGTCCGCGAGTGTGACCTCGCGCATCTCCACCCCGTCGATCATCACTCGCGCAGCATACTGACCGGCCCCGCGGGCCGTTTGCGGGGCTCCGAAACACACCACCGGAGCCCCGACGCGTCGAGGTGAGCGCCGCATAGGGCACACTGGAATACCCAGGGGGGTATCGACGGACAAAGGAAGTGACATCCGATGGACCTGGGTCTGAGCCGTTCCTACACCGGTACGACGTTCGACGACGTCGTCAGCAAGACGCGCGCCGCGCTTGGCGAGCACGGCTTCGGCGTGCTGACGGTGATCGACGTGCGGGCGACGCTGACGGAGAAGATCGGCGTCACGCTGGAGCCCTACGTGATCCTGGGAGCCTGCAACCCCGCGCTGGCCCACCGGGCCCTGGAGGCGACCCGGGAGATCGGGCTGCTCCTGCCCTGCAACGTCGTGGTGCGGCAGGACCCCGCCGACGCGTCGGTGACAGTGGTCGAGGCGATCAACCCCGCCGTCATGGCCCAGGTAACCGACGCCCCGGGCGTGGCGGAGGTCGCGCGCGAGGCGGGCGAGCGGCTGGAGGCGGCCCTGACCCTGCTGGACGGAGAGCTGGCGTGAACCGTGCGGCGGTGCGGTGCCCGCCTTCGACGCCGTACGCCGCCTCCCACTCCCGCGCCGTCATATCCGGAAAGTGAACGAGGAACTACACATGTGCCGAGCGAAGACATGCCGCACCTGCGGCAAGACCACCTGGGCCGGTTGCGGCATGCACATCTCCCAGGTCAAGGCGAACGTACCGGCGGGCCAGTGGTGCGACGGCCATCCGCGCGACGAGGCGCCCGCGCGGGCCTGGCGCTGGCCGTGGCAGGGCCGGAGCACCCGCTCCTGACCCGACGGCGACCATCCGCCCCCAGAACGGCTCTGCGCCGGTTCCGCCGCCCGTTTCGTACGCTGGCTGCATGCGCATGCGCCCCACGCTGAGCTGGACCCCCGACGTGAGCCTGCCGCCCGGCACCACGGATCTGGGGCCGGTAGCCGACGCGCTGAGCACCGGCGGTGTGCTGGTGCTCAGCGGAGCCGGTCTCTCCACGGAGTCGGGCATCCCCGACTACCGTGGCGAGGGCGGCAGCCTCAGCCGCCACACACCCATGACCTACCAGGACTTCACCGCCGGCGCCCAGGCCCGGCGCCGGTACTGGGCACGCAGTCACCTCGGCTGGCGCACCTTCGGCCACGCCCGGCCCAACGCCGGACACCGGGCCGTTGCCGCGTTCGCGCGGCACGGCCTGCTCAGCGGTGTGATCACCCAGAACGTCGACGGGCTGCACCAGGCCGCGGGCAGCGACGGCGTGGTGGAGCTCCACGGCAGCCTGGACCGGGTCGTCTGCCTCACCTGCGGAGACAACAGCCCGCGCCGTGAGCTCGCCCGACGGCTGGAGGAGGCCAACGCGGGCTTCGCGCCGGTGGCCGGTGGAATCAACCCCGACGGCGACGCCGACCTCACCGACGACCAGGTCGGGGACTTCCACGTGGTGCCCTGCACCGTCTGCGGCGGCATCCTCAAACCGGACGTGGTGTTCTTCGGTGAAACCGTTCCACCCCAGCGGGTCGCGCACTGCCGCGCGCTGGTGGGCGAGGCGACGTCCGTGCTGGTCCTGGGCTCTTCGCTCACCGTGATGTCCGGGCTGCGTTTCGTACGCCAGGCCGCCCAGGCCGGGACACCGGTGGTGATCGTCAACCGGGACCCGACCCGCGGCGACCAGCACGCCGTCACCCGGGTCGCGCTCCCCCTCGGAACGGCTCTCACCGCCGTCGCCGAGCACCTGGGCATCCCCGTGACCGACCCGGCGACGGTCTGACCGGGGCTGGCCACACCTCACAGGAGGACGGCGAGGTGCGCGTCCAGGACGTCGTGGGCCGCCTCCGGGGTGAGATGGCCGATGAGGACGTGGGTGGTGAGGCCGTCCGCGAGGGCGAGCAGGGTGCGGGCCGCGCGGCGGGCGTCCGGCTCGTCTGCCGGGGCGGCGGCCTCGGCCACCAGAGTCGTGAACATGTCCTCCAGCGCCGCGTAGTTGGCCCGCAGGATCGCGGCGAGCGGTTCGCTGACCGCCGCCTGCGCGAGGAAGGCGAGCCAGACGCGGGCCTCGGCCCGGTGTTCCGCCCGCAGCAGTGAGACCTCGGCCGCCGCGTGCCCCAGCACGGTGCCGGCGGACTGCGCGGGGCTGCGCAGGCTCCGGGCCCGTACGCGGTCGGCGACGCGTTCGCCCACGTATCCGAGGGCGAAGACGAGCATCTCCTCCTTGGTGCGGAAGCAGCGCTGGACCGCGCCCATCGACACCTGCGCCCGCGCGGCGACATCGCGCAGCGTGACACCCTCCAGGCCCTTCTCGTCGGCCAGTGTGCACACGGCCTCGGCGATGACCTGCCGCCGCGCCTCGTGGTCCACCTGCTTCGGCACCCGGTCCGCCTTCCCTTGACCCGCCATATTCCGATGCGCGCGCATCGGATCCCAGTCTACTATTCCGATGCGCTTGCATCGGAAAGGCCGTCGCGGCGTGAGGAGAGGAACGGAACATGGTCATGCGTACGCCCCGGCCGGAGAACCTGTGGCGGCTGTCGGCCACGGAGCAGGCGGCCGCGGTCCGCGCCGGGGAGCTCTCGGCCGTCGAACTCGTCGAGAGCCATCTGGAGCGCATCGCCGAGGTCAACCCCCGCGTCAACGCCGTCACCCAGCTGCTGGCGGACCGCGCCCGCGAGGCCGCCGTCGCCACCGACCGCGCCCGCGCCGCCGGACAGGCGCTGGGGCCGCTCGCGGGCGTGCCGTTCACTGTGAAAGAGACCACGCCCATCGAGGGCGTACCGACGACCTTCGGCTCGCCGCGCTTCCGCGACCTGGTCTCCACCGCCGACGCCCCGCCCGTGGCCCGGCTGCGCGCGGCCGGAGCCATCCCCGTCGGGCACAGCAACATGCCCACCCTCGTCCTGGCCGGCATGCACACCCGCAGCGAGCTCTACGGCGACACGCTCAACCCCTGGGACGCCTCCCGCACCCCGGGCGGCTCCAGCGGCGGCGACGCGGTGGCCGTCGCGACCGGTATGGCCGCGCTCGGCCTCGGCAACGACTCCGGCGGCTCGATCCGCGTCCCCGCCCAGTTCTGCGGGGTGACGGGCCTCAAGCCGACTCCCGGACGCTTCCCCGCCGACCGCCGGGTCTTCGGCCCCGAGGACCCCGGCCCGGCCTCCCAACTGATCGTCACCGACGGCCCGTTGGCCCGCACCGTGGCCGACCTCCGGCTCGCGTACGAGGCGCTGGCCGGGGCCGACCCGCGCGACCCGTGGGCCGTGCCCGTACCCGCGTACGGCGAACCGCTCCCCGCACCGCCGACGGTGGCGGTCGTCACCGACCCGGGCGGGCGCGGGGTCCACCCGTCGATCGCCGCCGCCGTGGCCGTGGCCGCCGAGGCGCTGGCCGACGCCGGGTACACGGTCCGCGAGGTGGCGGACGTGCCGCGGCTCGACGAGACCCTGGAGGCGTACATGGCCATCACGCTCGCCGAGTTCGCGCCGAACTGGCCGGTCGTGCGCACCCTGCTGGGCGCGGGCGGCGACCGCTACATCGCGATGGTGATGGCGGACGCCTCCCCCGCGACCGCCGACGAGGTGATGCGGCTGATGGGAACGTGGCTGAACATCCGCCGCTCATGGGCCGAGTTCCTGGACACTTATCCGCTGCTGCTGGGGCCGGTGTTCACCGAACCGCCGGTCGAGCCGGGTCTTGAGTCCCGCGACCGGGCGGGCCGCGACCGGGTCGCGTCGGCGATGCGGCTGTGCACGGCGACGAGCCTCGCGGGGCTGCCGGCCGTCGCCGTGCCCACCGGCCTTGCCGACGGACTCCCGGCCGGGGTCCAGTTCGTCGGCCGCCCCTTCCGCGAGGACCTGTGCCTGGCGGCGGCCGCCGAGATCGAGTCCCGGGTGGGGGTGCTGACGCCGGTCTCGTAAGGCTTTACGAGGCAGCGCGCCGTACAGAAGCCCCCGCTACCGGGGCTTCTGTACGGCGAACTCATTGCCGTCGGGGTCGAGCAGCAGCGTCCGACCGCCGTCGCCTTCGCCGGTGTCCCTGCGCGTCGCGCCGAGCGAGATCAGGCGGTCGACCTCCGCCTCCCCGTCGGCGTCGGCGGGGAGCGCCAGCTCGAAGTACAGCCTGTTCGTGCCCGTCTTGGGCGCCACCGGAGGACCGCCCCATGTGATCTTCGTGCCGCCGTCGGGCGATTGGATCGCGGTCTCCTGGTCCTGGTCCCAGACCAGCGGCCAGCGCAGCGCCGCGCTCCAGAAGTAGCCGACCTCCTGCGTGCCGTCGCAGGCCAGTGCGCCGATGAAGCCGGTGTCGGCGAGGAACTTGTTGCCTGCCGCGATGACGCAGAACTCGTTGCCGTCCGGATCGGCGAGCACCACATGCCCCTCTTCCGGGAGTTGGCCCACGTCGATGTGTTTCCCGCCGAGCTCCAGCGCCCTGGCCACCGTCCGCTGCTGATGCTCCGGGGAGGTGCTCGTGAGGTCAAAGTGCGCACGGTTCTGACCGATCTTCGGCTCCTGGCTCGGCAGGAACCGGATGCGGAACCCGGTGGCATCAGGGGGCAGGATCGCGACATCGTCGTCCGCACCGTCGGCCAACTCCCAGCCCAGGACCCCCGACCAGAACCGCGCCAGGTCCGACGGCCGGGGCGCATTGAAGCAGATCGCGAACAGATGACTCGTCATACCCCGTGCAACTCCGTTCCCTTGACAATCGATACGGCGTCCCCCGCCCGCCCCGCGAGCGGAGCCTAGGGGTGGCCGTATAGCACCCGCATCCGAATTTCCGCTGCGGTGCATCGAGAAAGGGCCCCGACCGACGGTGGCGTCGGCCGGGGCCCTGTCGTAAATCAGCTGCGTCAGCCGTCGTTCTCCGCCGACGGGATGTACGCGCCCGGCACGTCCTTGGGCGCGTAGATCTTGTTCTCGCCGGGATACGGCTGCGTCCACCCATGCGTCTGGTACCAGGTGAAGTGGTTCATCTGCTGAGGGTTCGCGAAGTCGGGCCTGGCATCGGGGCCGGTGAGCCGCTGGTGCGACTTCCAGGTCTCCCATTGCGCCGCGAGCTGCTGCTTGTCCGTCGGCACCTTCGCCGGCGGCACGATCGCCGCGCGCGGATTCTGCGCCGCCGCCTTGTCCTCACCGCAGGTGGGCGGGGTCTGCAGACCCGCCGTCAGCGAGGTGCGGTTGGGCAGCGCGGTGAACGGGGTGAAGTCCGGCTTGCTGGTGAACGCCGCGGTCATCGGGCTGGCCGCGCTGTCCTTCTGGTTCATCGGGTGGGTCCCGAGGATCTGCTCGATGGTGCGGATCATCGTGATCTGCGAGTAGTAGTGGCTGTCGACCACGCCGTGCCTGGCCCAGGGGCTGATGATCTGGATCGGGGCGCGGTGGCCGTCGACGTGGTCGAGGCCGTTCTGGGAGTCGTCCTCGACCACGAAGATCGCGGAGTCCTTCCAGTACGGGCTGTGAGAGATCGTGTCGACGAGCCGGCCGGTGGCGAGGTCGTTGTCCGCGACCTGGGCAGCGGCGCTCGGCGGTCCGCCGGTGTGGTCGCTGGAGAGCCAGAACATGTTCAGGTTCGCCGGACCGTTCTTCTCGAAGTCACGCTTCCAGATCTCGTACCGGTAGATGTCCGGGACGCTGGTGTCGAACTTCGCGAAGCCGGGCACCGACACGGCGTTGAGCGACGGGATCGGCGAGGACGAGACCAGGGGGTAGGCGGTGTCCTGCCCGGTCGACCGCATGTTCTTGGTGTCGCAGTACAGGTTCTGCCAGCTCGCGTCCGCCGGCTTGGTCAGGAACTGCTGGAACTCGCCGAAGTCCCGTACGGACTTGCCTGCGGCCTGGGCGCCGGTCCACAGGAAACCGGTCCGCTGGTGGCCCAGCGCGTCGTCCTCGGTGTCGTAGCTGCGCTCGTACTCACCGGCCTGCGACTCGGTGTACTCCGGGTCGTCGGCCTGCATCAGCCAGTTGTGTCCCTCGGCGGAGTTCGTGCCGATGTCATACGTGTTGTCGTACAGCCCGAACTGCCGGGCCAGCGCATGCTGGTTGGGCGTCACGTTGTCACCAAACTCGGTCAGCGCCGGGTCGCCGTTGCCCTGCGGCATGTCACCGTAGACCTGGTCGTAGGTCCGGTTCTCCTTGACGATCAGGAACACGTGCTTGATCGTCGACGGGTCGCCGAGCCGCACGGGAACGGGCACCGGCTGCGCGTGGCCCTTGCCCGACGCGACCGAACCGGCGGTCCAGCCGTTCTGCTGGAAGACCTTGGCCGTCTGGGACTTGATGACGCTGTCCTTGGGCAGCAGGAACCGCTGCAGGCTCGATGTCGTGTCGTGGGTGCCGTGTCCGGCGCTGTTGGCCGGGCGGCGGGCGTCGATGCCACGGGTGTTGGAGACCCACACCTCGTTGCCGACGGTGGCGATCTGCGCCGGGAAGTAGTCCGTGGGGAGCAGGCCGACGTAGCTGACCGGCTCCTGCGGGGTCGTGTACCGGTAGACGGCGACGGCGTCGGCGCGGCCGAGCGTCACCAGCAGACGGCCGTCACGGGAGAACGTCACCGCGTTGGGCTCATAGCCCACGGACGCCTCGGGCCACGGCTTGGTGGAGATGGTCTGGACGACCTTGTTCTTCGCGGTGTCGATGACCGAGACGTCGTTGGTGGCGGTGTTGGTGACGAACAGCGCGCCCTTGCTGGCGTACAGGGCGGTCGGGTGCAGACCGACGTCGATGCTCGCGACGGCGGCGGTCGGGTTCGCCAGGTCGATGACGCTGACCGTGCCGGTGGTGGTCGCCGCGGTCACCGGGTCGGCGGGCACCTGGGTGTTGTACGAGTTGATCGTGGAGTCGCCGGGCTTCGCCGGGCGCCCGCCCTCGTTGCTGACGTACAGCTTGGAGCCGACCTTGACGATGTCGCGCGGGGCGTTGCCCACGGTCCAGCTCTGCTGGACGGCGCCGGTCGCAGCGTTCAGGGCGACCACCCGGTTCTGGCCGTTGACCGCCGCGTACACGGTGGAGCCGTCGGGCGAGAACGCCGCCGCGCCCACCAGCGCGTGCTTGAGCCCGTCCGCCGGGATCTTGACGGATACGGGGTTGGCGAGGCCGCCGTCCGGTTTCACGGTGAACTTGGTGTAGCCGTCGGTCCGGCCCAGCCACAGCTGCTTGCCGTCAGGGGAGTACGTCGGGCCTTCCTGGCCCACGTCGTTGCCGCTGATGCGCAGGTCCGCCGAGGCGGAGTCGCCGATGAGCTGCTGGACCTTCCCCTTCTTGAGGTTCACGATGTCCAGCGCCATCCCGCCGTCGGCGACCGAGGCCGCGAGGTGGGTGCCGTCCGGGCTGACCGTGGACGACATGATCTTGCCGTCGTTGATGACGAGACGGCTTCCGTACGGGGCGATGTACTGGTCGCTGGAGATGACCTGGCCCTGACGGGTGATCTGGCCGACCTGGTCCTTGCCGAACTGCGTCGTCTGGGCGAAGGCGGTGCCGGCCAGTGCGAGGGCGACGGCGGCGATGCCTGCCGTTGCCAGGGGTGTTCGTCGGCCGATGCGTCTGCCGACAGAGCCGGAGCGCCCCTTCTCGGCGCTCCGACGGCGGCGTGTGACCTGCATGGAGGAGTCATCCCTTCGGGGTGGCGGAGAGCAGCTCGACATTGCCGTCGAACTGCCAGAGCGGATTCGGCGCGTCCCCGGTCGAGGTCCGCACCAGGAAGTAGCCGTTCACTTCCTTCGGCCCGTCGCCGTCGGCCACGAACCGCCCGTCCGCGGCGACGTCGAGCTGGTAGACGGCCTGTCCGGTGGTCTCGATGCCGGGGAGGTGCCAGGAGACGACGCAGCGCCAGTCGTTGCCCGGCCCATGGGCGCCGGAACTGACGTTGCCCTTGGTGCACGCCGCCGTGGCCTTCAGCTGCGCCTCGGTGACGGCAGGACGGTTGAGCTCCTCGGTCTGGGTGCGATAGAGGTGGGCGAATGCCGTGGCGACCGAGCGCTGCACCTTCTCCTGCTCGATGCCGGAGCCGGTGGCCGTCGTGGCCGCGGCGACGACGGCCACCGTCCCGGCGAGCAGCCCGGCGAACGGCAGGACCGCGACGGTGAGCGCGCGGCGTCCCGGGCCGTCGTGCGCCGGGTTGGTGAAGTCGCGCCGTACGAAAAGGAGATAGGCCAGGGCGGTCGCGCTCGCGGCCCACAGCAGGGCGACCGCGACGCCGATCAGGAGCGGGCCGCCCTGCACCGGGCTGGTGAACAGGCCGTTCCAGGCGATGAACGCGTAGCCGGGCAGGGCCAGGCGTACCGCCACGGGCAGCGGCAGTATCTGGGCGAGTTGTATCGCCAGCGCGACGAGCACCGGCAGCAGCAGCCCCATCGGGGAGCGGCCGAGGGCGACGGACCCGAGCAGCCCGATCGCGGCGAGAGCCAGGGTCGGGGCCAGCACGCAGACCCAGGCGAGCAGCACCTTCCAGGCGGCGTCCGACGGAGTCAACGTATGTCCGTCGAAGCCGACCAGCGGATGATTGCCGACCGCCGCGAGCCCGCCGACCGTACTGGAACAGGCAAGCCCCACCACGAGCAGCACGATGACGGTGAGCCCGGCCAGCGCCTTCGCCGCGAAGATCCGCCGGGGCGAGCGCACCGCCACGAGAAGGTGGCGCCAGGTGCCGAGCCGGTCCTCGGAGGCGAACACGTCACCGGCGATCACCGAGGTGAGCAGAGGGAGCGCCCAACTGCCCGCGAAACCGAGCGTCACCAGCGGTCCGGCCCACCCGGTCGCGTGCATCCAGCGCCCGAAGAGCGTGTCCGTGGGGAGCGTGCTCTGCTGGGCCACCGCGGCGACGAAGACGCCCGGCACGATCCAGCAGGCGAGAACCAGCAGGCGTACGCGCCACTGGGAGACGAGCTTGACCAGCTCGAAGCGGTACGCGCGCACCACCGGGACGCGGCGGGCACCGGAAATAGGACGGGCAGCGACGGCCACGGTCATCGTCCGGCCTCCTGCGGCTCGGTCCGCTGCTCCGGTAGCCGTTCGACCGGTTGCTCGGTGAGGGGCTCGGTGAGGGACAGGAACGCCGTTTCGAGCGGCGAGGCCACGGGGGCGAGTTCGCGCAGCGCGATACCCGCGTGGACGAGCCGCTTCACCAGCTCGTCGAGGGCGGGCACCAGAGCGCGCACCACGAGCACATCGGGGTCGTGCCGTCCCTCGGCGTCGTCGACGGTCCGGATCCCGTCCGTCTCGGCCGCCAGCCGACGGGCGGTCGGCGGGTCGGAGGTGAGCAGCCGGTAGTCGAGTTCACGGTTCTCGGCGGCCAGCTTCCCGAGCGGGCCGGAGAAGACGACCCTGCCGGTGGCGAGGATGGTGACCTCGGAACACAGTGCTTCGACGTCGTCCATGCGATGACTGGACAGCACGACACTGGTGCCGTTCGCCGCGAGCCGGGTGAGGACACCGTGTACATGTCTTGTGCCAGCCGGGTCGAGGCCGTTGGCCGGTTCGTCGAGTACGAGCAGTCGGGGTTTGGTGAGCAGGGCGGCGGCGAGCCCGAGCCGCTGGCGCATGCCGAGGGAGAAGCCGCGGGTCCGGTCGTCGGCGACATCGGTGAGCCCGACCTCATGGAGCACGGCGTCGATCCCCGCTGTCCGCGCGTCGTGGCCACGCAGGGCGACCAGCGCGGCGAGGTTCTGCCGGGCGGTGAGCGAGGGGTAGAGGCCGGGCCCGTCCACGAAGCCCGCGACACCGTCGGGCGCGGCGAGCCCCCGCCCGACCCGCGTCCCCAGGATCTCCAGCTGGCCGCTGTCGGCGAAGGCCAGCCCCAGCAGAAGCCCGAGCAAGGTCGTCTTGCCCGCGCCGTTCGGTCCGACCAAGCCGTGGATCTGACCCTGCGCCACCTCCAGATCGACGCCGTCGAGCGCGATCACCTCACCGAAACACTTGGTGATCCCACGAGCCTGGAGCGCCAGCAGTGAGTCCATGAGCCCCTTCTTCCGGGAGTATCCCCAACAGAACATAGGGACGGCACACGAAGTGGGCAGGGGCTGCCAGTTGAAGGACGAGGGAACGGAAGGCGACCGTCATCCGACGCGCTGCCGGCGAACGGGCTCTTGAGCCGGTCCGGGCAGACCCACTCCCCACTCAGGGGGTGTACACCGCGTCGCTTCCGTACAGCTGCCGGGTGAAGGCGGAGACATAGGTGTGCCGGTCCGAGCCGTCCAGGTTGTACGTCAAGTAGACACCGTAGCCGCCGCTGACGGTCCGCCTGGCCAGGCTCGCCGCGGTGCTCGACGACGTCGAGCCGAAGTCGATGGCGGCCGGTGACAGGTTGGCCTTCGGCAGGGCTATGTCGGGCACACCCCAGGTGCCGTAGTACGGGTTCCAGGCGTAGCTGAACTTGGACGAGATGTCCACGCCGCCGTAGGACAGCCTCGACGCCGACGGGCCGATGTTGTAGAGCGAGATCAGCTTGTCCGGCATGGCGTCGCGCAGCGCGGAGACCAAGTACACGAACGAGCTGTCGTTGGGCTGGCCGGTGCCGTTGTTGCCGTATTCGGCGTACTCGTCGTCGAAGTCGATGCCGTCGAGGCCGTACGCGCTCACGGCGTCGGACAGCTGCTTGGCGAAAGCCGAAGCGGCCGCGCTGGAAGGGAAGTTCGCGAACCCGGCGCCCTGGTGGTTGCCGAGCACGGACAGCATGACCTTGATGCCCTTCGCCTGGAGCGGGCGGATCTGGGTCGCCGCGTTGTCGAGCACGCGCTGCACGTTCGGGTTGAAGTACAGGTACGCCGACTCCTTGGCGGTGTCGTAGTTGATGTTGGCGGCGAACACCACGGCGATGTCGAAGACGTTGCCGCCGCCGTTGGCCAGGCGGTACTTGCCGACGTTGAGCATGCTGTCGCTGTTCACCTCGATGTAGGCCACCGAGGTCGGCCCCCGCTTCTTCGCCGCGGGTGCCCCCGCCGCGGAAGTGGTCGCCGTAGCGCCGACCGCGAGTGCCGCGGCGGCCAGGAGTGCGAGTGCGGTCGCCCGTGCTGTGCTACGGCGTGATGTGCGCATTGCCGATCAGCCTCCCGTCGCAATGGCTTGGGCACCCACTCCGGCCCGACCGGAGCGTGACATACCGCGGACCGGCCTGGATAGAGGGCCTCGCGCACTCGCCCGCCCGCGCAGGCGGACGGGCGAGGCGCGGCAGATGGGCTCCCGTCGGGGAGGGCTCAGTAGGCCGTGGTGACCGTGACGCCGCTGAACGCCGTCTGCGCGTACAGGCTGATGTACCGGTATCCGGCGGTGGTGTTGGTGACAGTGATGCTCTCGGTGTTCCCGGTGTTGGTGGAGCGGGCGGTGTTCGCCGACGGGGTCGCCCAGGTGTCGGGGTTGTAGTACAGGTCGGCGTTGCCCGTGCCTCCGGCGGTCGTGATGTGCAGGGTCACGGTGCCGGCCGGCAGGTAGAGGTACAGGTAGTCCAGGTCGCCCGCGTTGGCCGAGCGGCCGGAGCGGGAGCAGTTCTGGCCCAGGGCCCGGGTGTCGGCGCCGGTGCAGGTCGGCAGGGCGCCGGTGAGGGTCACGGACTTGGTGCCGGTGGAGGTCAGGCCCTTGGCGTCGGTCACGGTCAGGGTGATCGTGTACGTGCCGGGGGCGGTGTAGGTCTTGGAGGGGTTGGTCGCGGTGGACGTGGTGCCGTCGCCGAAGTTCCACGAGCGCGCGGTGATCGTGCCGGCGGTGTCGGTGGACTTGTCGGTGAGGTTCACCGTCAGGCCGTTGACGGCGGCGTCGAAGGCCGCGGTCGGTCCGTTGCCCGCAACGCCGCAGGCTCCGGCGGCACACGCGTCGAGCCAGGTGTTGAAGTCGGCGTCGTAGCGGGTGCCGATGCCGGTGTTGTAGACCGCGTATCCACCGGCGTAGTCACCGGTGCGGAACTTGGCCAGCATGTTCTGTACGTCGGCGGGGTGCTTCTCGACCATGTAGCGGGTGGCCAGGTAGCCCCACGGGTAGGTGCGGGTCAGGTCCGAGTTGGCGTAGGTGCTCTGCCACAGGGTGCTCAGTGCGTAGGTGTGCTGGGCGGCGTCGGCGATGGCCTCGGTGTCGGGCAGGCCGCGGTAGCTGTACGAGACGTACTCGGCGAAGCCCTCGATCCACCAGATGTCCGGGACGGCCTGTCCGGCGTTGAAGTCGCCGGCCATGTCGTAGCGGCCGTCGAGGTAGTGCGTGTACTCGTGGTTGAGGTTCCAGATGTCGCCGGGGAAGCCGTCGCCCACGCTCTTGACGTAGGAGAGGAAGCGGGCCTGGTTGGCCGGGTCGGAGGGGTTGCCCTCCAGGTACTCTCCCCCGTTGTTGGTGCTGTTGCCGAAGATCCAGCCGGAGTACGTCTGGTAGTCCTTGGGGCTGGCGAACGTCACGATCTCGATGTTCGCGTTGTGGTCGTCGGCGACCGGTCCGTTGTCCTTGACGATGCTGTGGAAGTACGCGTCCTGGCCCTGGAGGCTGGTGCAGGCCGCGGTGAGGGCCGCGTTGGTCAGGGACTGGGCGCGGAAGGTGTGGGCGGCGTCGCAGTGGTACGTGATCGGCAAGGCGGCGGCCGTGAGCTGGGCGGCGAAGTCGCAGGTCCCGTAGTACGAGCACTGGGCCTTGTCATTGGCGTCGGTCATGGCGGCGACACCCACCCACAGGGGCGCGGTCGCACCGGTGATGGCCGAGTCACCGAGCAGGCCCTTGGCCAGCGGCCTGACCTTCGCCTGCAGCGCGGGGGTGTCGAGGAAGCGCGCGGTCTCGGTTCCCGCGTTGGAGTCGAGGTAGAACCAGTTGTCGTTCAGCTTGGACAGGTGGTTGTGCGCGAACGTGCTCAGCGTGTCGATGATGCTCGGATCGGCGGTCACGGCCGTGATGAACGCCGGGTTCCAGTGGCCGCGGAAGATCGGGGTGAACACGTCGTTGACGGCGGTGTCCATGCTCCAGTACGCGTCGTAGGAGCTGTTGTAGCCGTTGAGCACCTTCTGATACGTCTTCAGATAGCGGGCCTGCTCGTTGGCGCTGTCCGTCAGGATGATGACCTCGCCCATGACGTCACCGTTGGCGGAGCTGACGTCCATGAAGTGCGAGGACGCGAAGAAGGTGTCCAGCGCGGCCTCGGTCGCCGCGGCGAGGGTCGCGCCGTACGGCCCGACGTCGGAGGCGTGGTTGTACTGCACGTAGTACCCGGCCCGCAGGAACAGCACGAGCTGCGCCACGTGGGTGGAGTTGTCCCCGGGGTACGTCTGCGCCGTGTTCTGGAACGCGTTGGCGACGGTGACCATCTGCGCCTCGCGGAACGCGTTGTGGGCGTCGGTGCCGGTCACGGCGAACAGGGTGTTGACGCAGTCCGTCGTCGACGCCTGGACGAAGGCGACGAGCTCCGATCCGCTGCGGCTGCCGAAGTCGGCCGGGGTGCAGGAGGCCGCGGTCAGGCCTTTCCCGTGGCTCAGCTTCGACGGGGCGGTGCGGGACGGGACCGGGTTCTGCGGAGGCCGGTGCGTGGCGTCGACCGGGGTGCGGCGCTCGTCCGCGCGGTCGGACACGGTCGCGGCGGAGCCGACCGGCGGCGGGGCGGCGTGTGACTTGGGCTGGGCCGCTCCGGCATTCACGGGCCGCGGGGCCGACCCTCGGTGATCGTCCGCGGCGGCGCGGCCCGCCTGCGCGAACATGGCTATCGACAGGCACAGCGCGAGCGCGAGTATGAGCAGGCCGCCGAGTCTTCCTCTTGGCCGTATTGGTCGTACTGGTGGGGTGTTCACGTGCCGCCTCCCAGCGGAGTGAAAGCCGCGCTGCGACGCGCGGCGGTGGGGGATCCCGCAGGTTGCCGGGTCCGCCCGGGCCCGCCCCTGTACGTACGGGCGCGTCCGGGCAGGCTCCGATAACCCGCGGGCCGTGCTGATCCGTTGGCTTGAACGCGACTTGCGGTGGTCGCAGCCGTAAAATTGCACATGTCACATGGCTTGTGAAGGGAGCGCGGGTAAACCGGCGGCAATTCCTGGCAGTTGGGGGTCTGCGGAGGCCGCCTGGGGCAGCTGTTAGGAGGAGGAACAGGGTGAGGGCTGTCAGATGGGGCATGGGCAGCCATCAACCCGCAACTCACACGATCCGTGGTGCAGATGGGGTCGGTTGCGCGACGACGCCCCTCGACCCGGCACGGGGACGGACCCTGCCGGGCCTCCGGGCCGCGCGGGCCGCGCGGGCCGCCACAAGGTCCGGGACCGGGCGAATCATCCTTAACTCCGGCTCATCCACGAGGACTTGAGCCAGCACCTCCCGCATCGGCGCGATCAACATGCTCATGCGTCAGCAGATGATCGTGGCGGGTCGCGGTCTGGGCCGCTGAGTGCTGCCGGGTCCGGACCCGGACTTCCAGTCGGGCCACCGCGCTCGGTGACGGAGCGGACCAGTCTGGGCGGCGCGCGACTATCGGGCCCTCTCCCACGGTGATTGACCGCAACGGTGACGCCCACCACCCAAAGCCCGTCGAATGTGTCGCGCCCCCACGTCGCAACGCCCGCTGACCGCTCCCACACTTGCGGCACCTGCCCCCACGCGTACTTGGAGCCCGCACATGCATGACATGAAGTGGCGCCGCGTCAGAAGTCTCCTCGTGGCGGCCTCGGCGGCGATCGCCTTGGCCGTGAGCCCAGTTGCTGACGCCGTCGCGGCCGTCCCCGCCCCCACCCAGGGATCCTTGCAGCCCCTCAGCATCGACTCGGTCTATGCGTCCGGGGTTTCGTCCGGCGGGTTCCTGGCCAACCAACTGCACGTCGCGCACTCCGAGATCTTCAAAGGTGTCGGGATCTTCTCCGCGGGACCGTACGACTGCGCGCAGGGCGGACTCACCACCGCGTTGTACGCGTGCATGGACACGCTCCTCCCCCGTAAGACCCCCGCGCAGCTGGAGCAGGAGACGCGCGACCGGGCGGCGTCCGGCGGTGTCGACCCGGTCGCGAACCTGTCCGGCGCCCCCGTCTGGCTCTCCCACGGCAGCTCCGACAAGACCGTGGACCGTACAGTGAACGACGATCTCGCCACCTATTACCGCGACTTCGGCGCCAACGTCTCCTACGACACCGCGTCGAGCGCCGGGCACGCCTGGGTCAGCCCGCTCGGCGAGGTGTCCTGCACCTCGACGGCGTCTCCGTACGTGAACAACTGCGGGGGCGACCCCGAAAAGGACATGCTCACCCACTTGTTCGGCAGCGTGCGGCCCGCCACCACGACCGCGCTGACCGGCAGACTCGTCCAGTTCGACCAGAACGCGTACGCACCCGGCCAAAGCGCCTCCGCGGTCAGCATGGGCAACGAGGGATTCGCCTACATTCCGCAATCCTGCGCGACGGGTACGTCGTGCAAGCTGATGGTCGCCCTCCACGGCTGCTACCAGTACTACGGCCTGATCGGCGACAAGTTCATGGCCGAGGCCAACCTGAACGAGTACGCCGACACGAACAACATGGTCGTCCTGTACCCCCAGGCCACCACCGCGAGCGACAACCCCCGCGGCTGCTGGAACTGGTGGGCGTACGGCGGTGACACCCACTACGCCGAGAAGAGCGGCCGACAGATCACCGCGATCACGAACATGGTGAACGCGATCGCCGGACCCCCCACCGCACCGGCGCTCCCCGCCCCGACCGGCGTCACCGCCACCGGCACCACCACGAACTCGATCTCGTTGACCTGGAACGCCGTCGCCGGCGCGGCCTCGTACAACGTGTACCGCGACGGAAGCAAAGCCAACGCAGCCCCGCTCGACGGCACCACCTACACCGACAGCGGCCTGGCCTCCGGCACCGCCTACACCTACACCGTCGCCGCCGTCGAAAACTCCGGTACCGTCGGCGCCCGTTCAGCCCCCGTGACAGTAACGACCACGACAGCGACAACACCCCTGCCGAACTGCTGGACCACCGACAACGTCTCGCACAACCTGGCCGGGCGCTCGTACTTCATCGGCGACCAGAGCTACGCGATCGGCACCGGGCAGTACATGGGCCCCCACACCTCGACAGCCGTCAGCAGCCTGCACCTGCGCTCGCCCGGCTCCTGGGAGGTCGTACCGCACTGCTGACGAGAGAGCGGGCCCGCGGTCACCGCATCGACACTCCCGGGCGCTTGCGTCGAGATCGAGATGACGGTCAAATACTGAAGGTGACTGCCATGGGTGGACGCGGCTCCACACACGCCGGGACCGAAGAGTGCTCAAACCCTCTCGAAGAGCTTTCGCTCGACCAGCTCCGTCGGCGCAGGAGCATGAAGTGGCGCACGTATCCGGCGGATGTCCTGCCCCTGTGGGTGGCGGAGATGGACGCCCCGCTCGCGCCGCCGGTCGCCGACGCGCTGCGCGAGGCCATCGACGCCGGTGACACCGGGTACCCCGCCGGAACCGAGTTCGCCGAGTCGGTGGCCGGCTTCGCCTCACGGCGCTGGAAATGGGACGGACTGGCGGTCGACCGCACCGCCCTCGTCCCGGACGTGATGATGGGCGCGGTCCAGGTGCTGCGACTGATCACCGACCCCGGCGACCCGGTCATCGTCAACTCCCCTGTGTACGCGCCCTTTTACGCCTTCGTCACCCATGACGACCGCCGGATCGTGGAGGCACCGCTCGGGCCGGATCTCCGCATCGACCCGGACACGCTCGACGAGACGTTCCGGCGTACCCGGGAACAGAGCGGCACGGGAAAGATCGCCTTTCTCCTCAGCAATCCGCACAACCCCACCGGCACGGTTCACACCGTCGAGGAGCTCGCCGCCGTGGCGGAGCTGGCTCGCCGGTACGGAATCCGGGTCGTCGCCGACGAGGTCCATGCCCCACTCGTACTGCCGGGCGCCGACTTCACGCCCTACCTGAGCGTGCCCGGGGCCGAGGACGCCTTCTCGCTCATGTCGGCGACCAAGGGCTGGAACCTCGCCGGAATCAAGGCGGCGCTCGCCGTCGCCGGACCCGAGGCCGCTGCCGATCTGCGCCGGATCCCCGAGGAGGTCCACCACGGCGCCAGCCACCTGGGTGTCATCGCCCATACGGTGGCCCACCGCCACGGGGACCAGTGGCTCGACGCGCTGCTGGCAGGGCTCGACGCGAACCGAACCCTGCTGGGGCAGCTCATCGCCGCGCACCTGCCCGGAATCGGCTACGCCAGACCGGAGGGGACCTACCTGGCCTGGCTCGACTGCCGATCCCTCGGCCTCGCCCCGGAAGACGGCTCCACGGACCTCGCGGTCGTCACCGACCTGGCCGGCCCCGCACAGCTGTTTCTGGAGCACGCCAGGGTGGCTCTCTCCTCCGGCCACATCTTCGGAACGGGAGGAGCCGGGCACGTCCGCCTGAACTTCGCCACCTCCCAGTCGGCCCTCACCGAAGCGATCACGCGAATGGGACACACCGCCGCCGCCCGCCATACGCGCTAGCCGAACGAGCCCCGCCTCGTCATGGTGTGGCACTGGCCGAAGGGGCGATCCGCTGGAGCATCTGTTCCATGACGGGGAGGGGCAACTCCGGGTGCTGGGCGGCGATTTGTGCGGTTTCGGGGTCCCGCAGCAGCCGGATCAACACCCCGGCGGGCAGTCCGGTATGCCGGGCGGCCGCGTCGCGTACGCGCTCGTGCGGGTCGTCGAGCAGCCGAACGGCCGACTCGGGTGTCAGCCGTGGGTCGGTCGCGGCCCGGTGCCGTACTTCCTCATCTCTGTCCCGGCTGAACCTCTCCACCAGATCCGCCGTCGACTCCGGGTCGTCCAGGGCCAGTTGACGCATCCGTGCGTTCGGGTCGTCGGCGTACCGGAGGAGGTCGCGACGGGGGAAGTTGGGGTGGCCGTGGGGGCGGTCGGGATTGCTGAGGCTGCCGGTCCACCACTGCCACACCCGTAGCAGCATGTCGGCGGGCGCGTCGTCGCAGGATTCCGCGAGGAAGAGCTGGACGACACGGTCGTCGTCGCGGGCGAGGAGTTCGACGACGTCCGGCGGAAGGTGCCGGGCCCGGGCGACGCTTCTGCGTACGAGGGGGTGGGCGGAGGCGGACAAGCGGCGCATGGCAGCGGGATCCTCGTGCAGTGCCATGACCCAGTCGAGTGGGTAGGAGTGGACGCGCGGGTCGAAGTCGATGGGGATGTCCGCCCGCTGTTCCTCGGTGAGGTCGGAGCGCCGGGCCACCACGGAACGGACGCTCTGGTCGGGGTCCCGGGCGAGGAGGCCGACCAGGTCCGGGGCCAGATGCGGGTTGCCCGCGAGGGAGCGGCGCTGGGCCGGTTCGCCGTGGTGGGCCAGGTGGTCGGCGAGGCAGCGCTCCAGGCGGCAGGTGTCCACCGCGCGGTCTTCGAGTCCTCCGGCCTCGAAGACCGACCGGGGCATCGGGTGCTCCTGGTGGTACTGGAACAGCGCCTCGACGCGGACCTTGTCGGAGGGGTCGTGGAGAAGTTCGCGTCGAGCCGGAGTGTCCAGATGAGGCCAGGCCCTCGGGCAGGCCGAGGCCCGTACGGACGCATCGTCGTCAGCGGCCAGGGCGGTCACCATACGTATGGGCAGTCCGTCAAGGCGAGCCGCCTCCTGGCGCACGTGGGCGCTGGGATCGGCGACGAGCTGCTCGTACGCGGTGTCGGTGAGCTGGGCGCGCCGATCCGCCGCGAGCAGGGTGAGGATCCAGCGGTGCCGGGGTTCCCCCTCGCCCAGGATCAGACGAGCCCACTGCTCGGCCGTGAGGTACGGGTGGACTTCGGCCAGCAACTGCCGCACCTTGCGGTCCGGGTGGACGATGGCCGCCTCGACGACCGCCGTCGGCAGACGGCGCCACAGGAGGTAGTGCGACAGCCCCAGGAGGCGGGCACGCAGGTCATCGGGGGTGGCCGGATTGAGCGCCAGCCCGTGCGCCCACATCTCACGCACCCGCTCCGACGGCACCGGCCCCTGGAACAGCGATGCCCAAGCAGCTGCCGCCTCTTGCGGGCTCTCCTGACACGCCGCCCGAGCAGCTGCCTCCTGCCACTCCCGAACGTGGTCCACAGCGATCAGCCAGACCTCGTCCTCTTCAGTGGTCACCCCCAGCAAGGTGTCCCCGTCGATGGAGAGGGTGACGAACTCCGGCTGCCCGGGCCGCTCGTCCAGCACCCCGGCGAGGTCCCACTGGTCCATGAGCCGCACCCGCGTCCAACTCCTGGGCACACAGCCTGTCCCGTCGCCCGCGACGTCGATGAGGAAAACACCGTCCTCACCGAGGATCCCGCGCGCGGTCGCCAGTCGGTGCCACTGCGCATTGAGCTCGGTGACCAGGTCAGGTTGGTCCGCCCTCACCTTCACGGTCGGCATCGCTTCACCGGCGACGACCGGTCGCCACGCGGCCCGTGGCGGCAGTACGTCCTCGGTCCGCCCCTCCCCCGCGATGTGCAGCCCGGCTCGCTGCAACGTCTCCATGAGCTTGTGTCTCCCACCCGTCATGAGAGCTCATCCTGCCCGAGTCTGTTCCCTGCCGGGTCGGCGCCGTGGCCCAGGGTCTCGCCCTGGTCCGCCTTCGCGTACCCGGCCGGCCCGGCCTGTTCGGGGCGGCGTGTGCGGACCGGGGTGAGCAGGGCCAGCACCGCGGTGAGCAGGCAGCACGCTCCGGCTATGAGACACACCGCGTCCGTGCCGTACCGCTGCGCGGCCCAGGTGAGGACGGCCGCGCCGATGGGGGCCGCCGAATAGTGGATGGTCCAGAAGGCCGAGGTGACCCGGCCGAGCAGGTGGTCCGGAGTCACTTCCTGGCGCAGCGACATCGAGCAGGTCCCCGACACGCTGACGCATCCGAGGAACGCGGCAGTCAGGGCCGCGATGCCCGCCACGCTCGCGGCCGAGCCGATCGCCGCCAGGGCGAGCCCGCACACCGCGACGCCGCCGGTCCAGGTCACGCCGAAGCCGAGCCGGTGGCGGATCGGGGCCACGAACAGCGCCCCGACGACCGTGCCCAGAGCGCCCACCGCGAAGACGGTGCCGACCGCGCCGTCGCCCTGGCCGAGGTCGTGTTTGAGGTGATAGATGATCAGGTCGTTGAGGCCGAGCGTCAGAAAGCTGAAGACCGACAGCAGAAGCGTCAGGCTCCGCAGCACCGGATGCCGCCGCAGGAACGACACCCCGGCGGCGAACTCCTTGCCGATCGACTCCCGTTGCGGGCTCTGAGCCGCCGCGCCATCGGACGGTTCCGCGCGGTCCTTGAACCGTACGAAGCTCAGGCAGGCGGCGGATACCCCGAAACTCCCCGCGTCGACGGCGACGGCCGCCGCCGGGCCCAGCCAGGCCGCCACCACGCCCGCGAGCAGCGGCCCGACGACTCCGGCCGCGGCGGCCGTCGCGTTCAGCCTCCCGTTGGCCTCCGTGATGCGGTCGCCCGGCACGAGCGCCCGTACGGCGGTGACATACGTGACGGAGAACAGCATTCCGACGGCCTCGGCCAGCGGAAGGACCACGTACAGCAGCCAGATCTGCAGGCCGAGCGCCCACGCCAGCGGTATCAGCGCGTACAGCACCAGACGGACCAGATCGCAGACGATCAGCAGCTTCCTGCGGTCCAGCCGGTCGACCACGACCCCGGCGAACACCCCCGCACCGACCGCGGCCGCGCCCGCAGCGCCGGTCAGCAGACCCATCTGCGCGACCGAACCCGTCGCGTGCAGCACCAGCAGCGGCAGCGCGATCAGGGCGAACGAGTCACCGACCACGGACAGGGTCTGCGCGGCCCAGAAGACGCCGAAGTCGCGGTCGCGCCACAGCGAACGCGAGCGGGCCGACAGGGGCTCGTCACCGGGGAGTTGAGGCATTCGGGGAGGGTAGTACGCGACGTACGCGAAGTCCCGGCATTTTCTCCAGCCTCATGCGGCCCTGGTGGGGCCGGGGCGTTGTCAGACCCGTGTGCGAGCGTGGGGGTGTCGGGACTCGTACGGAGCCCTTCGGGATCACTGTTGGAGGGGGCACGGTGACAGCGCAGGACGACGGCTGGACCGGTATGGGCTGGGACTGGACGAACCACGACGACATCCGTCAACGCCTCGACCGGGGCGCCGACCCGGAGTCATGGAGCGGAGGGCGACCCCTGCACCGTGCGGCGGTGCTCGGCTCCGCGGAGGTTGTCGCGGAGCTGGCCCGGCGGGTGGCGGACGTGGACGCGCTGGAGAACGGCGTAACGGCGTTGTGGGAGGCCGTCGTTGCCAGGCAGCCGGACAGCGCACGGGCCCTTGTTGCCGCCGGGGCCGATCCGTGGCGACCGTCGATCGCGGGCTGGTCACCGGGGCGGCTGAGCCTGGCCGGGCCGACGCCGGGGCTGTTCACCGTGCCGACCGGAGAGCGCCTGACCGATACCGAGCGCGCGGCGGCCGAGGAGGCCGCGCGGCTCATCGGGGCGCTGGGCAGCTTCCACTACGAAGGCACGGGTCTGGCCTGTGTGGCCGGGATCGACGCGGCCGAAGCCGTACGCCGCCTGGAGGCGACGCCGGCGCGGGACGAGGCTGTCGACGAGGTGTTGGAGGATCCGTACGCGTACGAGATGGACGAGATCCTGCCGATCGTCGGTGTGACGTCCGTGCCGGGTGGCTGTGTCGTGACCCAGCCATGGGGGTACGCGCCGCAGATGCCGGGCGTGCTGACCCGGCTGTCCGCCTGCACCGTCTGCTACGGCCTGTACGCCAACCCCAAGAGCGGCAACCAGGGCAGCATCACCCGCGACGGGTCCATAGACGGCTGGGATCTGCATCCGGGCGGTGGTCCCGATGCGGGCGACTCCCGCGAGGAGGTCCTGGCCTCCTACCTCTACCAGTACAACGCGGTGGCCTTCTCGTGCTCCTTCACGGGGTTGCGGCTGACCGATGCCCGCGCGGTCATCGGACCGCCCGACCTGTGGGTCCGGCTGCCACCCCGCGACTACTGGAGCCACTGACCGGCGAGTGTCAGGCGACAGCGCCCCACCCCTTCTCCAAGAGGTCGAAGGCACGTGTGACGGCCTGGCGGGGATCCTCGCAGCCGCGCGCGGCGCGGGGCGCCTCCAGGGCGAAGTGGGCCAGGGCGGCGCAGACCGGGTCGTCGGCCGGAAGTCCGCTCTCCTCGGCGATCACGCGCGCGAGGGCGTTCTCGTGGCGCAGCCACATGCCCTGGGCGTAGTCACGCAACGCAGGGGTGCTGTCCACGAGTTCCACGAACGCGCTGAAGTCGGCGTCGCTGTCCACGGCTGCGACGCGGTAGCGCAAGGCGTGCTCGCGCAGGGCAGCGGGGATCGACTGGCCTGCGGGTCGATCGCCTACGGCGGCGAGCAGACGGGCTTCCTGGTGGGCGTCTTCGTCGAAGACGAGTGCCTCTTTGACCGGGAAGTGCTTGAACAGTGTCGTGGTGGACACATCGGCGGCGTCCGCGATCTCGCGGATGCCGACCTGCTCGTATCCGCGCTCAAGGAAAAGCCGCAGAGCGGCCTCGGCCAGGGCTCGGCGGGTGGCCGCCTTCTTGCGTTCGCGACGGCCCTCGGGGGCCTTCGCCGGGGCGCCGGGCGTGGTGGTCTCGCTCATACCAGGACCGTACACCTTTGGGTTGCTCAACTTCAAAAGTTGAGTCGTTGCACTTATTGAGTCGGTGTGCTCTTCTGGAGTAGCGGCAGCCTGGCACAGTCCGGCTCTTCCGCGTCCTCTCCCTCTGCCTGAAAGGTTCGCTCAGCCATGCCCACTCCCCGCATCGCGATCATCGGCGCCGGCCCCGGCGGTCTGACCTGCGCCCGCATCCTGCAGCAGCACGGCATCACCGCGGCCGTCTACGACCTGGACGCCTCCCGTAACGTCCGCAACCAGGGCGGCACCCTCGACATGCACCCCGACTCCGGCCAGCACGCCCTGCGCGAGGCCGGGCTCTGGGACGACTTCCTCGCGCAGGCCCGCCCCGAAGGCCAGCAGATGCGCCTGGTCAGCCGCGACGGCCGCATCCTGTTCGACGCGGTCCCGCCCGAGGCCGACACCACCGAGGGCAACCCCGAGATCGACCGCGGACAGCTCCACGACCTCCTCCTCGACTCCCTCAAGCCCGGCACCGTGCGCTGGGGACACAAGCTCACCCGCGCCGAACCCCTCGGCGACGGCACCCACCGCCTGCACTTCGCCGGCGGCAGCACCACCGACGTCGACCTCCTCGTCGGCGCGGACGGCGCCTGGTCCAAGGTCCGTCCCCTGCTGTCCGACGCGACACCCCGCTACACCGGTGTCACCTTCGTCGAGACCGGCCTCGACGACGCCGACACCCGCCACCCCCGCCTGGCCGAACTCACCGGCAACGGCACGATGATGGCGCTCGACGACAATCAAGGTTTCGTCGCCCAGCGCAACAGCGGCGGCCACATCCGCATCTACATCGGCATGCGCATCACACAGGACTGGCACGAGCAGGCCGGTCTCGCCCTGACCGACACCGCCGCCGTCCGCGAGGCACTCCTCAATAAGTTCACCGGCTGGAGTCCCGACCTGCTGGGCTTCATCACGGACACCGACACCGGCTACATCAACCGGCCCCTGTTCGCCCTGCCCGTCCCCCACACCTGGACCCGCACCCCCGGCGTCACCCTCCTCGGTGACGCCGCCCACCTCATGTCCCCCTTCTCCGGCATGGGCGCCAACCTCGCCATGCTCGACGGCGCCGACCTCGCCCGCACCCTCATCGAAGCCCCCACCATCGACGACGCCCTCCGCGCGTATGAAACCGTCCTGCTGCCCCGCTCCGTCCAGGCAGCCGAAGGAGCCGCGGAAGGCATCGACAGTGCCTTCGCCCCCGACAGCGCCGCCCAGACCCTCGCCCACATGACCCAGCGCCGCTGAGTCGGCGCCTCGGAGCCATCGGGACGCACGCAGCCCCCGCCCGCGGATCGGGCAGGGGCCGGACAGGGATGTGCTGGTCAGGCGGTACGGCCGTGGAAGTAGTGCCCCTTCTCCAAGTCGTCGATGAGCCCCGGTCGCGTCGGCTGCCACCCCATCAGCTCGCGGGTCAGCGTGCTAGACGCAGGGCAGTCGTACGCCAGGAAGTCACCCAGCCAGCCGAAGTGCGCGACGGCGTCCTCGGGAGCGATGGAGACCACGGGCACGTCGAGGTGGCGGCCGATCACCTCGGCGACGGCGCGCAGCGGCACGCCCTCGTCGGTGACCGGGTGCAGCGTCGAGCCCGCCGGGGCGTTCTCCAACGCCAGCCGGAACAGATGGGCAGCGTCGAGCCGGTGCACGGTGGGCCAGCGCGCGCTCCCGTCACCGACATAGCCGGAGACACCCTTGCTCCTGGCGACGTCGACCAGCGTGGCCATGAAGCCCGCGTCCCCCGCTCCGTACACGGTCGGCGGCAGCCGCAGGATCGAGGTGCGTATGCCGCGTGAGGCGAGTGAGAGCGTCAGTTCCGCAATGGCACGACGGCCTTCCGGTCCGGCGGCGATGTGCACGGTGTCGTACGGGTCGATGTCGTGTCCGTCCCGCTCGGTGTTCACGCGCCCCGGCACGAGCCCGGCCATGCCGGAGGCCAGGACGAAGGGCCGATCGGACCCGGCGAGTGCCTCGCCGAACGCCTCGACGGCGCGCCGGTCCGCCTGGAGGGCGCCCGCGAAGTCCCCCGTGAAGGCGATGTCGTGCTTGAACGCGAGATGGATCACGCCGTCCGAAGCGGCGGCCGCCTTGCGCAAGCCGTCGAGATCGTCGAGGGTGCCGCGGTGCACCTCCGCTCCGGCAGCGGTCACGACGGCAGCCGATGCGTCGGAACGTGCGAGCCCGACGACGTCATGACCTGCGGCAATGAGCTCGGGGACGACGGCGGAGCCGATCCAGCCGGAAGCACCGGTAACGAAAATACGCATGAGCAGACCTCCTGGTGAAGTGGCCGCGGGCAGGGTTGCCCGCGGCAACGACAGGTCAATGTCAGTCACTGACATCGACCGTAGCACTCGATGTCAGGCACTGTCATCGCATAAGATCCGGACATGGGTAGATGGCAGCCAGACGCACGCGGCCGGCTCGGACAGGCCGCCATGGAGCTGTACGCCGAGCGGGGCTTCGAGCAGACGACCGTGGCCGAGATCGCCCAGCGGGCGGGTCTGACGGAGCGGACGTTCTTCCGGCACTACGCCGACAAGCGCGAGGTCCTGTTCGGGGCATCGGGCGCACTGCAGGAGCTCTTCGCGAGCACCCTGGCCGGCCTTCCCCGATCCGTGGCACCGATGGACGCGGTGGCTACGACGCTGGAGGCCGTCGCCGCCGAGTTCCGCGACCGTCACGCGTTCGTCCGCCAGCGCCAGGCCGTCATCGCCGCCAACGCGGAGCTGCGGGAACGCGAGTTGGTCAAGCTCGCGTCCCTGGCCGCGACCATCGGCGACGCTCTGCGCCTGCGCGGCGTCAAGGAACCGGCCGCGAGCCTCGCCGCCGAGGCGGGCATCGCCGTCTTCAAGGTCGCCTCCGAACGCTGGACCGCCTCGACCGGCCACCGGGAGCTGTCGGACTTCCTCCAGGAGGCGCTCACCGAGCTCAAGGCCATAACGGCGGGCGCCTGAACGCTCCTACGTTCCCTACGAGCGGGCGGCCCCGACCAGGGCGTCGGTCGTCACCACCCGGGCGAAGCCCCCGCCGTGCAGCGAGACGGCACTCGCCCGGGCCAGTTCGTCGGCGGTCAGGTGCCAGCCGTTCGGGCCGGTCAGGTCGAAGGTGTGGGTGGCATCGAGGGCGACGAGCACGTCGTAACCCAGGTTGCCGCCCATATGGGCGGTGGTCTCCACACACATGTTGGTCTGGATACCGGTCAGCACGACCTGGGTGATACCTGCCGCCTTGAGCCAGTAGTCAAGGTCGGGGGTGCCATAGAACGCCGAGTTCACGGACTTGGTGACGAGCAGCTCCGGCCCGCTGCCCTTGCCCCGACGCTCCTCGACGTAGTCCTTGAAGTCGTTGCCCTCGTATCCGGTCCGCAGCGGCGAGCCGGGCGTCACGGAGTCGTGCCGTACGAAGACGATGGGCCGGCCTGTGTCCTGCCAGGCCGCGAGCAGGGAAGCGATGTTCTCGTCGGCGGCCGGGTTGTTGCGCGGGCCCCAGAACTCCGACTCCTCGAAGCCCTTCTGTACGTCCACCACTACCAACGCCGCGTTCTGTGTGATCTCCATACCCACGATCCTGCCGCTCCGCAGGGCCGGTTCACAGGAGACGGAAAGACAGCGATCGATGGTTTACTGCCAGCATGACCCGACCGGCACCGGCCCATCGCATCGCCCTGCTCGCCTTCCCCGGTATCCGGGCCTTCGACGTCTCGGTGATCACCGAGGTGTGGGGTGCGGACCGCACCGACCGCGCGGTGCCCGCGTTCGAGCTGCGCCGGGTGGCCGTCGGCCCCGACCCGGTACCGATGCGCGGCGGGCTCGCGCTCACCCCGGACCGCACCCTCGCCTGGCTGCCCCGTGCCGAGCTGATCCTGGTGCCGGGTCTGGACGACCATGTCACCACGGCGCCCCAGCCGATGCTCGCGGCGCTGCGCCGCGCCCACGCCCGGGGTACGACCATCGCCGCGCTGTGCGGCGGCGCGTTCACCCTCGCGCAGGCGGGACTGCTCGACGGCCGACGGGCACTGACCCACTGGGCGCTGGCCGATCTGCTGCGCGCCCGACACCCACGGGTGCGGGTCGAAGCGGACGCCCTGTTCGTGGAGGACGGCAATGTGTGGACGTCGGCCGGCACCGCCGCCGGCATCGACCTGTGTCTGCACCTGGTGCGCACCGCACACGGTGCGGAGGCGGCCGCGGCGATCGCCCGCTCCATGGTCACCGCACCGTTCCGGACCGGCACCCAGGCCCAGTTCATCGAGCATCCGACCCCGCACGCCGACCGCGACATGGACGCACTGGCCGAGGTACGCGCGTATGCCCTGGCGCACCTGGACGAGCCGCTCACCGTGGCCGCGCTCGCCGCCCGCGCGGGAATGTCGCCGCGCTCCTTCGCCCGGCACTTCGCATCGGCCACCGGGACCACCCCGCTGCGCTGGCTGCTCGGCCACCGCATCGCGGCGGCCCAGAAGCTCCTCGAACGCACCGACCTCCCCATGCCGGAGATCGCCCGCCGGTCCGGTTTCGGCAGCGAGGTCACCATGCGCCAGCACTTCGCGTCGCACCTCGCCACCAGCCCGCACGCCTACCGGACGTCGTTCGCCGCGCCGGGCCGGGCGGCTTGACCGGTAAGGCTCTCCGCTTCCTCCACTGCGTGCTTGCACCCTTTCCTGAAGGGCCGCAGAGAAGTCCCCGAGGAGCGCTGAGAATGAGTACGTATCGAGTGGTGCAAGTGGCCGCCGCGAACGGGCCGTTCGAGCTGACCGAGCGTGAGGTGGTAGCGCCTGGTTTCGGCCAGGTCAGGATCGCGGTGGAGGCATGCGGTGTCTGCCACACCGACGCCGTGTTCGTGAGCGGTGTGCTGCCGGGCATGTCGTTCCCCGATGTACCGGGGCACGAGATCGCGGGCCACATCGAGGAGTTGGGCGAAGGCGCTCGCGATCGGGGCTGGCGGATCGGCGACCGGGTCGCGGTCGGCTGGTTCGGAGGCAGCTGCGGACACTGCAAGCAGTGCCGGGAAGGCGACTTCATCGTCTGCCGGAACCTGAAGGTCCCGGGATGGGCGTACGACGGAGGGTTCGGCGAAAAGGTGATCGCGCCGGTCGATGCCCTGGCGCGCATCCCCGACGCGTTGGCGGCGGCCGATGCGGGACCCATGGCCTGCGCGGGCGTGACCGTCTTCAACGCCATGCGCCGCAGCGCCGCCCGGCCCGGAGATCTCGTCGCCGTGCTCGGCCTCGGCGGCCTCGGGCACCTCGGAGTGCAGTACGCCACCGCGATGGGATGCGAGACCGTGGCGATTGCCCGCGGCCCCGAAAAGGCCGGCTTCGCCAAGCAACTCGGCGCCCACCACTGCATCGACAGCACCTCCGCCACTCCGGTCGCCGAGGCGTTGCAGTCCCTCGGCGGCGCCAGGGTCGTACTGGCCACGGCCGGCAACTCCGCGGCCATCACCGCCACCATGAACGGTCTGGCGCCGCGCGGTGAACTGGTGGTCATCGGAGCCGACACCACGCCTCTGGACATCAGCCCGAACCAACTGATCACCGGTCTCCCCGTCATCCGGGGCCACGCGTCCGGCACCGCGCAGGACGTGGAGGACACCATGGCCTTCAGCGCCCTCCACAACATCCGCCCGATGACCGAGACCGTGCCACTGGACCGCGCCGAGGAGGCGTACCAGAAGATGCTGGCCGGCAAGGCGCGCTTCCGGATGGTGCTCACGACCACCTGACACCCACCCGCCGACCGCTACACGCCTCCCAGCACCTGGCCGACCGGGCCGGGTCGCCCGCTTCGGGAGCGGCTCGGCCTGACCGGAGGTCCCTGACCTACTTCGAGCAGATCTGGTCCTCGGCGGGCAGCTTGCCCGTGACGAGGTAGTGGTTGACCTTGTTGTCGACGCACACGTTCCCGTACATGCCGTAGACCGCATGCCGGTTGGCGCCCTTGAGGGTCAGCAGCTTGGAGCTCGGCAGCAGGCCGTGCAGGGCGACGGCGCCCTTGTGCGGGGTGCGCGGGTCGCCGGTGGCGGACACGATCAGCAGCTTGGCGTCCCGCGTCACCTGGGTGGGTTCCTCGCGGGGCCTGTCCCAGAAGGCGCACGGGCTGATGTTGTTGGTCAGCGCGCCGAAGCGCGGGTACGCGGCACGGGTGCGCTCGATGTCCCGCCAGTAGACCTCGGGATCACGCGGGGCCGCACGGTCCCCGCAGATGACCGCCGACTGCACACTCCCGTGGTGCGACTGCTCGCCGCTCGTCGTGAGCCGCAGGGTCTCCGCGAACTGGGGAGAGAGCCGGGTCGGCTGACCGGCCGCGGCTTTGTTCAGTACGGACATCTGCTCGCCGAGTGCCGCCCGGGACGTATCGGTGTCGCTGTCGACTCCGGCGAGCAGGACGAACGGGACCTGGGTGTCGTCGAGTTGGAAGGTGTCCGGGGCCGTCCCAACGGTCAGCGGGCCGCGCGCGGAGGTCTTGATGACATGGTCGACGGTGGCGAGGACCTGGGCGCGGGTGCTGCCGAGGCCGTAGGTGTCGTTGCGGGCGGCGGCCCAGGTGGCCCAGTCGGCGAGCGCCCGCTCGTTCTCGCCGACGGTGTCCTGGAGCAGCCGGGGGCCGTACTTGTACGGGTCGACGGCACCGTCCAGGACCATGCGGTCGGTGCGGCCGGGGAACATCTGGGTGTAGACGGTGCCCAGGTAAGTGCCGTACGAGTAACCGAAGTAGGAGATCGTCCTCTCGCCGAGCGCGCTGCGGATGACGTCCATGTCACGTGCAGTGTTACGTGTGTTGACGTGCGGCAGCACGGAGGCGTTGGTGGCACGGCACTTGGCGGCCAGTCCCTTCTGGAAGGTGACCTGGCGCTCGAAGCTCGCCCGGCTGAGACCGGCCGAGAAGAGATTGGTGCCGACCGGCCAGCCGCAGTCCAGCGGGGTGCTGCGGCCGACGAAACGCGGGTCGAAGCCGATGACGTCGTAACGCGGGCCGGCCTGCTTCATCCATGTACGGAATTCGGGCGGGGACTGGAGGGCACGGCCGCCGGGACCACCGTTGTTGAGCAGGATCGAACCGATGCGGTGGCGCGTGTCGGTGGCCTTGAGCCGGGATATCGCGACGGTGATCGTACGGCCACCGGGGTCGGCGTAGTCGAGCGGCACGCTGACGTCCGCGCACCGCACCCCGGCCTTGTCCAGGTCGCGGCCCATGCTGTCGTCCGGCCCCTTGGCGCAGCTGCCCCAGCCCGGGCGCTGGCCGTAGTAACGGTCGAGCCCGGCCCCGGACTTGAACGCGGTGGGCGCCGCCGTGGCCGTGACGGAGGGGGCCGCGCCGAGGCAGGCGGCGAGAGCGAGGCCGACGGCTGCGGCGGGGCGCAGTGCGGGGCTGGAAGTGATCACGAAGTCTCCTTGAGGTGCGGCCATTTGACGCCCGCCAAAGGGGGATCTCTTCGCCCTGTTCGGTATATGTCTCACACCGTCAGACGCTAAGTGGAACAACCGTCCCCACTCACTACCGCTGTCCCCCCACCCTCAGTGGGGCCACCCCCACCAGTGGTAAATGCGGCTGCACGAGCGGGCGGGCCGCGCTACAACTGACTCATGGACGACGAGCAGCGTTTGCCCGGCGGCAGGACGGTGGGAGCGGTGCGCCGCGGTGACGCGGTCCACCGGCCCGTCCAGCCGTGGACGCCCGCGGTGCACGCGCTGCTGCGCCACCTGGAGGCGGTCGGGTTGGAGGGCGCGCCCCGGGTCCTGGGACTGGACGACCACGGGCGTGAGGTCCTGACGCATCTCGACGGCGAGACGGCGGGCGAGGACCTTCCCTGGCCCGCCTGGGTGTACTCGGAGAGCGCGCTGAAGGACGTGGGCCGGTGGGCCCGGAAGCTGCACGATGCGACCCAGGCCTTCATACCGCCACCGGATGCACGCTGGCTCGCCGGGCAGACATGGCGGCCGGGCCTGATCATCGGCCACCATGACGCCGCCCCGTGGAACGCGGTCTGGCGCGACGGGAGCCTGGCGGGCTTCTTCGACTGGGACACCGCCGGCCCGTCGACGCGCGAATTCGACCTGGCCTTCATGGCGCTGACCTGGGTTCCCCTGCACGCGCGCGGGTTCGCCGAGCGGACCGGCTTCACCGCCTTCGAAGACCGCTCCCGACGGCTGCATCTGCTGCTCGACGCGTACGGGTACGAAGGCGACCGCTCGGCCTTCGGAACCGTAGTCGCGGCGCGGGCCAGGACCAACGCGGAGGTCATCCGCCGCATGGCCGCCGACGGCGACCCGGTCTACACAGCCCTGGAGCCGGTTGCCGCCGAGCTGGACCGGGCCGCCCGTGAAGTCGCCACACTGCCCGCCTCGTTCTGGCTGTGCCCGGAGGACGACGGTCCCGAGTAACCGATCAGGATGCGGTGCAGTCGACCGAATCGAGGAGTGCCAGCTCTTCCTCTGTCAACTGCAGTGCGCCTGCTGCCAGGTTGTCGATGAGGTGGTCCGGGTTGCCCGTTCCCGGGATGGCAAGGACGTGCTTGCCCTGGTGCAGGGTCCAAGCCAGGCGTACCTGCGACGGTGACACCCCATGCGTACGGGCGACGGTGAGGACCTGCTCGTGCTCGGCGTGGACGGCGCCCGCTTCGCGTCCCACGCCGGCGATCGCGAAGAAGGGCACGAACGCGATGCCCTGTGCGGCGCACGCGTGGAGCATCTCCGCGCCGCCGCGCGCGTCAATGCCGTACCGGTTCTGGACGCACACCACCGGTGCGATCGGCTGGGCCTGGGCCAGGTGGGCGGGGTGGGCGTTGGAGAGGCCGAGGTGGCGGACGAGTCCGGCATCACGCAGTTCCGCGAGGGCCCCGAAGTCCTCGCTGATCGAATCCTGTCCCATGACACGCAGGTTGACCACGTCGAGGTGGTCGCGGCCGAGCTGGCGCAGGTTCTCCTCCACCTGGCCGCGCAACTGGTCGGGCCGCGCCCGGTCGGTCCACTCGCCGCACGCGTCCCGTACGGGACCGACCTTGGTGGCGATGACCAGGTCGTCCGCGTACGGGGCCAGCGCCGAGTTGATCAGCTCGTTGGCCGAGCGCAGCCGGGAGAAGTAGAACGCCGCGGTGTCGATGTGGTTGACACCGAGGTCGACCGCCCGGCGCAGTACGTCGATCACCTGGCCGCGGTCGCGCGGGGTGCCCTGGTGGAAAGCGGCGCTGCCGGTCAGGCGCATGGCGCCGAACCCGATCCGGTTGACCATGAGGTCCCCGAGCAACCATGTGCCTGCGGCCCCCGCACGAACTGTCTCCGACGTCATCTCTTGCATCCACTCCTTTGGAACAGCCCTCGCCCCGTGACGGTTTGAAGCGCGGCAGGCGTGGAGTATGCCCAGGTCAGAGCGTCGACGAGAAGGCATCGGGTGGCAGAGGAATGTCACAGTGAAACCGGGAATCCTCACATGGCACACCGGGTTGTTGATGATGACGCTTCCTTACGCGCCAAGGCCGTTCAGAGCACGATGCCCGGCCCGCATGGCCAAGGAGTGGTTGATACGGAACAGCGGCCGCGCCAAGGGCATCCAGCGTCGCAGTGCGGCCTTGCGGACGACGACGTGCTCGGTGAACTGGGCCACGCAGCCGTGCGGTCCGTCCGGCTCCACGGCCCAGCGGACGCTGCCCATGATGTCGCCGTCGAGCGTGGCTTCCAGAATGCGCTCGATCGGGTCCTCCACAACCGCCGTCAGCCGGACCGTCAGTGCGTAAGGGAGGACGGAGCTGATGACGAACTCGCATTCCCGTTCGCCGGTGTGCCGCACGGAAGAGAAGTTCGGCCACCACGCGGGGTAGCCCCCGATGTCGGCGAGTTTCGCGTACATGGCGTCCGGCGGCAGCCGTGTCTTCCAGCGGCCGGTGAAGCGGATGTCGTGAGGGTTCATACGGTTCTCCCGCTCGGCAGTGGGACGCGCGGGGCGGGCAGGTGGCTGCGGGTTCGGGCGAAGAACGCGGCCGTGCCGAGCAGCCACATCGCGAGGAACCAGGCGGGACCGAGCAGCAGATGACCGTACGGAGTGTCCGTGGACGTGAACCCGGCGGTGAAACCGATCTGTGTGGGACCGTATGAGGGAAGGAACTGGAGCCCGCCCCGGTCCGCTGCCCGGTTGCTGATGGGGTTCTGCAGCATGGTGTCGAGCAGGCTGGCCATGATGATGACGAAGAGACCGGCCAGTTCGTTGCGCAGGAACGCGCCGAGCAGGATGCCGATCCCCCCGTAACTCAGCGCGGCGGTGAACAAGCCGAGCGCGAGGAGGAGAGGCCGGACCGGATCCCAGTACCAGCACACCACGGCGGTGGCGTACACGGCGATGAACGCGGAGGCGGTGGTCATCGCGATGACCTTGGCCACCAGGAGACAGGAGCGCGGGTATCCGGCGAGCGCGAGTCTGCGGTCGAAGGCGAGGGCCTTGAAGGTGGTCATGAACATCATGAACCCGACGATGAGCGTCACCGTGTTGATGGCCCCGGACACCATGGTGAGGTGATTGCCGTTGACGGTCATGGTGCGCCCGGTCGCGCGCAGCACGAATCGCGCGGGTTCGGGCGTGACGAACCAGTGCTCCAGCGTCAGCCAGAGCGGGATGTAGACGACGATCAACACCAGGGCCAGGCGGTTGCGGGCGTGTTCGAGCAGCGCGAAGCCGACGCCCGTACGGAATGCTTCCCACGCCCGGCTCATCGCACGGCTCCCCGGGCGCCGACCGGGCGCCCCTCCTCGTGCCACAGCGTCGTCACACCGTCCCGCAACCGGTGGACGACGTCGAGGCGTTGGGCGTCCCGGGCGAGGTGCGACACCACGAGGATGCAGCGCCCCCGCTCGCGCAGCCGGGCCGCGACGTCCCAGAACTGCACATACGTCTCCCAGTCGAAGCCCTGATACGGCTCGTCGAGCAGCAGCACGTGAGGGTCGTGCAGAAGCGCCAGCGTCAGGTTCAGCTTCTGCCGTGTTCCTCCGCTCAGCTGCTCGACGCGCGTGTGCCGGTACTCGGCGAAGCGCAGCTCCTCCAACAGCTCCTCCGCGCGGCCGGTGCCCTGCAGACGGTAGGCGGTCCGGAACCACCGCAGATGCTGGTCGACGGTGAGCGCGTCGTTGAGCACCGCCTCCTGCGGGCAGTACCCCAGCGAACCGCAGCGCTCCACCTCGCCCGCGTCGGCGGCGATCTGCCCGCACAGCACACGCAGCAGGGTGCTCTTGCCCGAGCCGTTCTCCCCCACGACTCCCGCCAGAGTGCCCGGTTCGAGGCGGAACGAGACCCCCTTCAGGACACGTCGTGACCGGTAGGCCTTGTGTACGTCGTGCACGCGCAGGGCGTACGGAGTGGACGGCACGGTGGGTCTCCTCCTCGTGCGCGGGACGGCGCGCGGGTTCGTGCACGGCTATTGCGTTACGTACAGGGCTCTTCCGTGCTTTTCCGTGTCAGCGTCTGCGGCGCGACAGGCAGTCGATGAGCGCCTGCCACTGCTGCCGGACGCTCTCCGGGTTGCCCACCTCGTCCAGTGCGGCGAGGGCCGACGCCACGTGGTGGCCGGCCGCCGCCTTGGCCAGCTCACGGCACCCCGTGGCGTCCAACAGGCCCATGACTTCGGGGATACGGGCCGGGGACAGCGGTGCGGAGTCGAGCAGGTCGGCGACGCGCAGGCCATCGGCGGTGCCGGAGCCTGCGGCAAGGACCAGCGGCAGCGTCTTCTTGCCGCGGAGCAGATCCGCTCCGACGGGCTTCCCGGTCAGCGAGCTCTCGCCCCACAGACCGAGCACATCGTCGACAATCTGGAACGCCACGCCAAGGTCGCTTCCCGCCGCGCGCAGGGCGCGCACCACGGGCGGCGGCGCGTCCGCCAGAACGGCGCCGAGGGCCGCCGCACAGCCGAAGAGCGCACCGGTCTTGCCGCGCGCCATACGCACGTACATGCTCTCGGACGTCTCCCGCAGCGGCCGGTGCTCCAGGGCGAGGTCCTCCGCCTGGCCGTACACCATCTGCTCCGCGGTGACGACGAGGCCTTCCGTGGCCGCGTGGGCGCCCGGCGCCTGGGCCCGCACGACCGTGGCGACGGCCTGGACGATGAGCGCGTCCCCGGCGAGCACGGCGGCACCTGTGCCGAATCGAGCCCACGCGGCGACCTTGCCCCGTCGCTCGGCGTCGCCGTCCATGACGTCGTCGTGGAGCAGGGAGAGCTGGTGCACGAGCTCCACGGCCGTACCGGCGACGGCGGCGAACCGCTCCGGCGCGCCGACGGAGCGGACCGACAGCAGCGCGAGCGCCGCCCGGACCCGCTTGCCCGCGCGGGACACCGGCACCGGGGAGTCGCCGGTGTCCCACCCCAGGTGGTAGCGGCACACCGTGGCCACGGACGGATGCAGCCGGTCCACGGCCTCGCGCAGTGCAGGATCGACGAGCTCCATCCCACGCCGCAGGAGCTCCTCACCTTCCGCCCTGGTCCCGGACCCGTCCAGCAGGCCGACGCCGTGCGGCGGAATATGTGTCATCGAACCCTTGCCCCGTCCCGTGGACCTCGTGGTCGCCTCGGCCTCTCGTCTCACATAACGACGGTCACGATCATGGGTTGCGGCCCGGGACGACGCGATCGGGTCATCCCACGATCACCGCACAGGCAATGACGGCCGGGTCACCCGTTCGAGGGGGCCGGGTGGCTCGCGGGGGGAGGGTGACCAAGAGTGGGCCGGGAGTGGGGGTGACCTGGAGCCCGTCTACTGATGAGGAGGCGCGTCATGCGCCGATGCGCCACCGTCGCCGCGATCGCCCTGTGCGGGGCAGTCGTCGCAGGAACTACGGGACCTGCCTTCGCGGCCGCCGCGCCCGAGCCCCGGCCCGCTGACGGGCATTCGCTGAGCCGGGACCGCCGGGACGGCGACGACGACAAGACCGAGCTGGCGACGTGGATGGCCGAGCTGGACAAGCTCATCGCGGACGAGAAGAAGGACCTGGACGCGGAGATCAAGGACGCCAAGAAAGACTCCGAGGAAGCCAAGGACGACGCGAAGAAGGAGATCGCGGATTCCAAGAAGGAGTTCGACGCATTCTTGAAAGAGTTTGCCGACCTGATCAAGAATCTGACGCCTGACGCGGCGGTACCGCCGAAGCCCTGAACGCTGAGTCCGCGGGCTGCGGTGGCCCGGGATGCGCGAGCCGTTGGAACGCGGTGGACATCTACTCGTACCAACATGAGCTGAGCGGGGCGAAGGCGAAACGTCGCGTGGGGATGCGGGAGATCGGGAGAGTGATGTTACGGGTGCGGCGATGGGCAGCTGTTCTGGCCACGGCGGTTGCGGTCACAGGCGCTGCCACGGCGGTTGCCATGGTTCCGGCCGAGGGATCTGTGGCGCATGGCCGACAAGTGGCAGTGGCCATGGACGGGGGACGGCAGTCCTCGGGAGGTGCCCGACTGCCGCTGGTGATCGCGCATCGGGCCGGTACCGCGGACTTCCCGGAGAACACCGTGCGCGCGATCGACGGAGCGCTCGCCCACAACGTGGACATGATGTGGCTGAGCGTGCAGGTGAGCCGGGACGGCGTCCCTGTTCTGTACCGGCCCGCCGACCTCACCGCACTCACCGACGGCTCGGGAAGCGTCGCGGACATGGACGCCGCGGAGCTGACGCGGCTGAACGCCGGCTACCAGTTCAAGAACGCCGCCGGTGAGTATCCCTACCGGGAGCGTCCCACTCCGATGCCCACGCTGGAGGAGGCTCTGCGGCGTATCCCGCAGCGGATGGGCGTACTGCTGGACATGAAGTCAGCCGACTCCCACACCCTGGCACCCGCGATTGCCAAAACGCTCGACGCTCTGCAGGGCGAGGGACGCGGGGAGTGGCGGCGGGTTCGGTTCTACTCCACCGACAAGCCCAACCTCGATGCCATCGCCACCTACCCCCGGGCGCAACTCTTCGAGGACCGTGACACCACCCGCACGCGTCTGGTCGCCTCACGTCTGACCGGCGACTGCGTCAACGCACCCCGGTCGGGGACATGGGCCGCGTTCGAGCTGCGCCGTGATGTGACGGTGACGGAGAAGTTCACCCTGGGCGAGGGCCGTAGCCCCGTCAATCAGGCCCTGATGTGGGACCGACCCGCCTCGGCCTGTTTCCACACCCACCCCTCGGTCAAGACCGTTCTGATCGGCATCGACACCAAGAACGACTACGCGACCGCCATCAGCCTGGGCGCCTACGCCGTCCTGGCCGACTCCCCCGAGCGAATGATGAAGATCAAGAACGAGGCAACACCGGATCCGGGCGGACTGCACCTGATCGGCAAGTGCGACTCCAGCCACCGTCGCTGCCCAGAAGCCCCTTCCCCGACTGCCTAGTTCACCGTCAGTTCCGCGATCCCCGGATGCGTCTTGGCCCCCGCGTCGCCCCGCACCGTGACCCGTACGTACCGCGCGAGCCGCGCATCGCCTGTTACCGCGCGCTGCCAGTGCCGCCCGTCGAGGGAGAGCTCGATGGTGTAGGCGGTGGGCTTGGTGGTGGTCCAGGTGGGGGTGACCTTCTTGATGCGGACGGGCCTGGTGAGGTCCGTTGTCAGTTGGCCGCTCGCGCCGTCCGGGACCCAGGCCGTGGCCGTGTTGCCGTCGACGGCGGCGTTCGCGTACATGCCGGGTTGTTCGGACGAGGCCGTGGCGGTGGTGCAGCGGGCCGCGTTGGTGGTGGGGGTGAGGTCGGGGCGGCGGGTCTTGAGTACGGCCGGGACGTTCTTGCTCACGATCTGCTCGCCCTGGGGGGTGTCGAGCGTCATCGGCGCCCCGGCGGTGAGGCGCACGGTGGTGCGGTGGGCGCCGAGTTCGATGTCGTAGGTGCGTCCCTGCCAGGTCAGGCCGTGCAGGGTAACGCCGCGGTCGAGCTGCGGCGGCAGCATCGGGTCGAGGTGCAGGCGGTCTTCGCGCATCCGCATGCCGGTCAGGCCGTTGGTGAAGACCTGGAGGAAGCCGCCCTTGCCGGTGAGGAAGTCGTGCGCGGGCGACCCCGCCAACGGGTCTTCGGCGCCCGCCTTGTCGCCCCGGGCCTCGGAGAACTGGCCGAAGGGGCCGCGTACGAACGGCTTGATGGAACGCTCCAGATAGGTGTACGTGGAGCAGCCCGGCTCACCGATTCCGGCGGCGTCGATCGCGTGCACCGAGTCCGTCATGGCCGGGCCGTCGGGGTCGGTGCGCTGCGCGTAGTAGTCGAGGGTGGCGGCGTCGGCGCCCTGGGGCATCGGCCACTCCAGCGGGTACATCAGCAGGACCGTGTCGGCCTGTTTGATGGTGCTGCCCTGGTAACCGTCGTACTGCTGGAAGACCTTGCTCTTCGCGTCGTACGGGATCCGGATGCGGTCGGCGATCGCGTTCCACTCCGCGGGGGCCTGCTTGCCGAGCAGTTGGGCGGCGCGGGTGGCGTGGCGCAGGGCGGTGGCGGCGCCGGCGTTGGTGAAGACCGCGTCGTCGACGCCGTTGCTGTATTCGTCGGGCCCGGCCGTGTCCTTGATCGAGTAGCTGCCGTCCGCGTTGCGGCTGACGCGGCCCGCCCAGAACTCGGCGATGCCCTGCAGCACCGGCCAGCCGCACTCGCGCAGCCAGCGCGTGTCGTTGGTGGCCAGGTAGTACTGCCAGGTGGCCAGGGAGATGTCGGCCTGGAGGTGGATCTGGGTGCGGCAGTGCGGCGGGTCGACGCTGTGGCACTCCTGGGCCAGGTTGCCCGAACTTCCGCTGTTCCAGGGGTAGAAGAGCCCTTGATAGCCGAGCTTACGGGCGTTCTCGCGCGCCCCCGCGAGGGTCCGGTAGCGGTAGTCGACCACGGTCTTGGCGAGTTCGGGCCGGGTGGCCAGCAGGCCCGGGTACATCCACGTCTCGGCGTCCCAGAAGACGAGGCCCGCGTAGTTGTCGCTGGTCAGGCCCGTCGGAGCAATGCTGTTGGCCGCGCCTTCCCGGGTGTTGGAGAGCAGACCGTACTGCGCGGACCGCACCCACGACTGCATCTCGGGCTGCCCGGGTACCTCGATGTCGCTGCGCCACAGCCGCGACCAGGCGGCGGTGTGGGCGCGCAGCAGGGCATCCCAGCCACGGTCGGCGGCACGCTGCGAGGTGGCGGTGGCGTCCCGGCGCGGGGCGCGCGAGGTCAGAGCCGTGTCGATGCCGACGTACTTGGTGAAGTCGTACGACTGCCCGCGCCGGACGGGAAGGGTGAGGGCCTGATGAGACGTCATGTTCTTTGCCTGCTCGGCCTGTTGGGCCTTGGCGCCGTGCGCTCCACCTCCTGCGCGCAGGGTGGAGGCGACGGCTCCGTCCACGTTCGTGCCGTCCGTACGGAACGCCACGTCCATGCTCGGTGCGGCCTGGCCGCTGGTGCGGTCTCCCCCACCGGTCTGCTGCATACGCCGTGCGCCGCGACCGTCCAGGACGTCGGTGACCGTCGCCTCGCCGCTCCAGTGCGGCGTCATGCTCATACGTACGGCGCCCGCGTGCGGGTTGACGCGGTCGGCGAGCACCTCGTACACGAGGTCGGTCCGGCGGCCGTCAACGGCGGTCCAGGTCAGGGACGTACGCACCACGCCGCAGTAGAGGGAGAGCGACTGGCGGTAGTGGGAGATCCGGCCGGGCGACGTCGAAGAGTTGAAGGTATCGCCGTGCGCTCCACCAGTGGTGACGGTGAGTCCGGTCCAGGTGGGCAGCGCCGCGACGGCCTGCCGGTCACCGGCGGTCTGCTTGTTGTGCGCGTACAGGCCGGACACGAAGGAGCCGTCGTAGCGCGGGGTGAACAGCGGCCAGCCGGTCTTGGCCGTGCTGTCGGCGTATCCGGCACCGTTGGGCGGCACTCGCTGCCCCAGGTAGCCGTTGCCGACGAAGGCATGGTGGGTGTCTGCGGCATCGATACGGGTGGTGCCGAGGGTCCAGCCGTCGTTGTCGCGGCAGTTCGCGGTCGTGGCGGCGGTGTTCCGCGCCGGCTGCGAGACAGCCGGCGACGCGGAGGTGACGAGCGCTCCGGCCAGCAGCACCGCGGTCAGCCGGGCGGCACGCGGCCGCACACCGAGGGAGTACGTCATTGTTCTCCGTCACTCTGGTTCGCCTGCGAGGGTCCAGGGACCATAAATTTCCTGAACGATCCGCGTCAATAGCTAGGCATTATTAATCAACTTCCGAACGAGTAAGCCCTGCAGCGTGGCGTGGGGGCGTCACGCCTTGCGGTCCGAAGGTGAGAGGTGCAGGTGAGAGCAGCGGGGTGGTGAAGCAGCGCACTGCCTCACCACCCCGCCGATTGCGGCGTTTGAGGCTCAGGCCAGCATGTTCTCGATGAGGTCGGCGGCGCGCGAGGTGCCGCCTTCGGCCCGCACGTCGGCGCGCAGCTGTGCCGAGCGGCGGGCGACCTCCGCATCGGTGACCAGGTCGTTCAGCGCTGTCCGCAGGGTCTCGGCGGTGGCTTGCGCCGTGTCGATGCGGCGGGCCACGCCGAGTTCCACGAGCCGGTCGGAGTTCATGAACTGGTCGGCGGCCTGCGGCACGGCGATCATCGGGACGCCTGCCAGCAGTCCTTCGCTGCATCCGCCCATGCCGGCGTGGGTGACGAAGGCGTCCGCCTGTTCCAGGATCGCCCGCTGCGGGACCCAGGAGTGCACCTCGACGTTGGACGGTATGTCGCCGAGTTCCCGCGCGTCGGTGTACTTGCCGATCGTGAGCACGACGTGCCAGCCGGGCAGGTTGCCGTAGGCGGCCAGGCACTGGCGGTAGAACTCCGGTTGCCGGGTGAACGCCGACCCCAGGGAGATCAGCAGTACGTTCTCCGCATCCGCCGGACGGGTCCAACCGTCCGCTTCCGCAGGCAAGTCGAAGCAGGGCCCGACGAAGGTCACCGTGTCGGTGTCGACCTTGTCGGCGTACGGCTGCATCGCCCGGGTGATCAGCGCGAGAGCCCGGGCGGGAGGGCCGCAGAAGTCGTCCACGCCGGTGGTCGAGGCCCCGCAGTCGGCGAGCCACTGGGCGAACTTCGCCTGGTAGGCGTCGGCGCCCGGCAGTTGGCGCAGGTAGGCCGCGACGTCCTGGGCGTAGCCGTCCCAGCCCACGAATGTGGGAGACAGCTGCATGACGGGCCGCGCCTGCGATTCGGCGAGGGCGCGCGCGGCGTAGGCGCCGATGTCGTACAGGTACAGGTCCGCCGGGTCGTGGTCGTAGGCGGCGCGCAGCTGCGGAAGTGCCTGGACGGCGTCGTCGAGGAAGAGTCCCATCGTGGCGATGGGGTCGTCCGGCCAGTTGTTGTCGGCGACCGGCAGCACGGAGGTGCAGGGCACGAATTCAGCGCCGGTGGACGTGATCAGATCGGCCACCGCCGGATCGTTGGCGTACGTCACCCGATGGCCGCGGGCAACCAGCTCGCGGATGATCTCAAGGCTCGGCAGGACGTGGCTGACGATGGGGATACCGACCATCGCGATGTGGGCACGGCGAGGGAGCACGGACGGCATGGAGGACACGGAAGTCACTGAGGATCAACTCACTTCAGGTCTACGGCGAAAGAGACACAGCAAGCCGACGCGCCGACCGCTCCGAATGGCTCGGTCGTCGGCGCGCAGATGGGCATGCGGGAGGAGGGCCGGGGCGTCTGCCCCGACCGTGTCAGCCGTAGATCTGAAGGAAGGAGTACATGCCCGCGACTCTAGCCCGCCCTCACACGTGTGAGCACGTCAATTACCGTCGCTTGCCATCGGGCGGCCCCTTCAGGCGTCTGCGGGGGCGGCGGCTTCGAGGTCGGCGATGCTGCCCGACATGATCGTCCGTACGTGCTCGGTGATGTGATCCGCAGGCCAGTCCCACCAGGCCACGGCCAGCAAGCGGACGATGTCCTCGTCGTCGTAACGGGTGCGGATGAGACGGGCCGGGTTGCCGCCGACGATCCCGTAGTCGGGCACGTCGCTGGTGACCACGGCGCCGGAGGCGATGATCGCGCCGTGTCCGATCCGTACGCCGGGCATCACCGTCGTACTGTGACCGAACCAGACGTCGTTGCCGACGACGGTGTCCCCTCGGTTGGGCAGGCCGGTGAGCAGGTCGAAGTGCTCGGACCAGGAGCCGCCCATGGTGGGGAAGGGAAAGGTCGAGGGGCCGTCCATACGATGGTTGGCGCCGTTCATGATGAACCGTACGCCCGTGCCCAGCGCGCAGAACTTGCCGATGACCAGCTTCTCCGGACCGTAGTGGTAGAGCACGTTGCGCTTCTCGAACGCGGTCGCGTCGTCCGGGTCGTCGTAGTAGGAGTACTCCCCCACCTCGATCAGCGGGGACTTCACCAGCGGCTTGAGCAGCACCACCCGCGGGTGCTCGGGCATCGGGTGGAGGAGCGTCGGGTCGGCAGGTGCAGGCATGGTGCGTTCCTTCTGGGGTGCGTGTCGGTATCCGCTCCATGATCGCGGCGACGCGCTGGCGGGAACACCCTTTTACGCCTCCACGAACAGGCACCTGCTGCCCATCAGTGCTCCGGGCCGGGCCGTTCGCCAGCGCGAACACCCCGTGGCCCCTCTGTGAGGGACCAGTGAAGCGCCTGTGTAAGGTGCGATACCTGCGGCGCGGTACAGACCAATCGCGCCATTTCGCGACCAGCCGGGGGGCTAGTTCATGAAGTTCGTCCAGCGACGTGCGTTCCAGCGCGCGCTCGCCGCCACCGCCATCGCCACGGCGATGGTCACCACCGCCGGGACCGCGTTCGCCGCCGGGAACCCGGTCGACGCCAAGGAGCAGCGCGCCAAGGCCGAGGCCCAGCACCGCGCGCACGGCCCCAAGGGCCTCGCCGCCCCGCGCGCCGCCGCGCAGGGCCGGGTGGAGACGCCCACGTTCTCCATGACGGCCGTCGACAAGCGGACCGGCAACCTGTACCTGTACTTCCCGAACCGCCAGGGCGGCTTCGACGCCCGCTACGACGTAGGGGTCGACTACAGCTTCGCCGCGTTCGAGGCCGACGTCGACAACGACAAGGACGGCCACAGCGAGAGCACCTGGCACGTCGACAAGAACGGCCAGCTGACCTACACGTACCACAGGTCGGAATTCGACCTGGACACCAAGACCATCGGTGGGGGCTGGCAGATCTACGACAAGGTCCTCTCCCCCGGCAACCTCGCCGGTGCGGGTGAGGCCGACATCATCGCCCGCGACAAGGCGGGCGTGCTGTGGCTCTACCTCGGCTATCCCGACGGCCGGGTCACCGCCCGCACGAAGATCGGCGGCGGCTGGGGCCAGTACACCGAGATCGCGGGCCAGGGCGACCTCAACGGCGACGGGCTCACGGACATCGTCGCCCGCGACAAGGACGGCGTGCTCTGGCTGTACACCGGAACCGGCGACCGCAACGACCCGTTCAACCGGCGCACCAAGATCGGCGGCGGCTGGAACGCGTACAACCGGATCCTGTCGGTGGGCGACCTCGACGGCGACGGCCGCTCCGACCTCGTCGCCCGCGCCAACAACGGCGACCTGTACCGCTACTCCGGCAACGGTGACAGCAGCGACCCGTTCGACAACCGGGTCAAGATCGGCTGGGGCTACAACATCTACAACCTGCTCTGACCGGACAGGGGTGGCCCGCGGGGCGTTGACGGCCGGTCCGACCGGCCCGGTGCGCCCCGCGGGCACCGCGTTTCCAGGGCACAGCTACGCGGTCCCGGAGTGGATCACACTCCCGGTCACAGGGGGCTCCGAGGCGTATCTGACGTGGGTGGTCGACCAGTCAACGCCGCAGGCTTCCGCGTAGTGCCGCACGCTGCGAACGACTCAAGCTGGCCCTGCTGCCGGACGACGGCCCCACCGGCGGTTTCTTCTCCTTGGACGGAACGCCTGCGCCCTGGTGATTGCGAGACTTCGTTGATGGGCGGCGTTGGTCCGCGGCGAGTCGGCTAGGGCCTGTCCGGTGGATCTTGCCTGGGACGCGCGGGCCTGGCACGCACATCTGCCGCGTTGTCGTCGGTTGCCGACTCCCCCAAGTTCTCGGCTCCGCTCGAACAGGGGGCACCCCCATCGCGTCGCCGCCCTCCTCCGCCTTGCAGCTGCACGCACCAGACCCCCGCTCACCAGCACCTAAACGCACCCCGGACCGAAGGCGGCCAGATCCACCGGACAGACCCTAGCGCGCCACGCGGTAGCGGAGGTGGACGACTTTCGAGCTGAAGGTGCGGGTCTCGACGAGTTCGAGATCCACCCGGCGCTCGTGCCGGGGAAAGTACGGGATGCCGCCGCCGACCAGCACCGGGTAGACCCTGGGCCGGTACTCGTCGATCAGGCCCAACGCGGCCGCCTCGGCGGCGAGGGTCGCGCCGCCGATCGCGATGTCGCCCTGCCCCGGCTCGGCTCGCAACCGCTCGATCTCCTGCGCCAGGCCGCCGGAGGCCAGGCGGGCGTTGCCCTGCACCGCCGACAGCGTGGTGGAGAACACCACCTTGGGAAGCGGCTTCCAGACCGCGGTCCATTCGAGCATCAAGTCGTCGAGTGATGGATCCTGGTCGGCGGTCTCCCAGTACAGCATCGTCTCGTACAGCCGACGTCCCATCAGATGGACGCCGACCTCGCGGATCTCGTCGGTGGCGAAGCGGAAGATCTCCTCGTCGGGCGCCGTCCAGTTGAAGCCGCCATCCGGCCCGACGATGTAGCCGTCGAGTGAGATACCCATCGAATACGTCACGCTGCGCATCAGAAGTCCTCCTCGGTTACGGGTTGACAGTACGACCGTCAAACACCACAGGACTCATCGCGGCTCGCCGCATCCCCTGGACCAAGCCCTTCTCGGGGCAACCGGATGACACATCGTCAGTTCGCGTCGCATTCGAACAATACGTCCCCGGCACCTTCCCACCACACTCGACGCGACCTCGATCAAACGTGCGATCGGGCGCGCCTGAGCAGGGCCGCTGCTCCGTGAGGAAGGAACCCACGACGTGTTCAAGAGAATCGCGCTGCTGGCCGCAGCGCTCGGGCTGCTCGCCGTACCCATCACGGGGACGGCCTCCGCACAGCCCGCCGGTCCGGGACAGACCTCGGTGGCGGCCGCAGTTCCGCTCAAGGCCAACCCCCAGGTGTCCCCGGCCGCAGTCGCCGCGCTGAAGGGCATGACCCCGGTGGCCCCGGCGGACGTCGCCAAGTTGCTCGACAAGGCTTCCGGTTCCGCCATGGCACCCACGCTGCGGACCGACGGCGTCTACGACCACATCAGCAACTACAACAGCAACCAGTGTCTGGCCGTGCCCGGCGGGAGCACGGCCCAGGGCACCGGGCTCATCCAGTGGCCATGCGGCAATTGGCGCGACCACTACTGGTCCGTGCAGTACCAGTTCACGAACGGCGGCTTCTACTGGTACCACGTCGTCAACCTCAACAGCGGGCAGTGCCTGGCCGTACCCGGCGGCAGTACGACCCAGGGCACCCAGGTCATCCAGTGGCCGTGCGGCCAGTGGGCCGACCACTACTGGGCGTTCGCCACGGACAAGGCCGGCGTCACCCACATCGCCAACGGCAACAGCGGACAGTGCCTGGCCATACCCGGCGGTAGCACGGCCCAGGGCACCAAGGTCATCCAGTGGCCCTGCGGCCAGTGGAACGACCACTACTGGTACTGATCATCACCGCCTACGGCCTTCGGCCCGTGCCAGTGCCCGAAGGCCGTCAACATGACGGGTGCCCGCGATGAGTTTTCGCCGACGCGGGAGTCACACCATGCACAGGCGCATTCCGCTTCGTACGTGAAAGAAGGCAGGGCCAGGAGGGCGAGGCCCCACGCGGAGCCCGGTATCCCAGTTGCTCTCCCCACCGGGCGATCTGCGGCAACCGCCTTGGCCGCGCCGGTCGTGGCTGCCACACTGCGGCGGTGGACATTCGGGGGGATGGGCTCGTTGGTCAGCAACAACCGCTCGTGCTAAGGCCGTTCGCGTTACGTCCGGTCGCGTTGGTGGCGGCCGTTCTCGCCGCGGTGTTGGTCGCACTGTCCGGGCGATACGGCTTTCATCGCGACGAGCTCTACTTCCTGCTCGCCGGCCGGCATCCGGTCTGGGGCTACGTCGACGAGCCGCCGCTCACACCGTTGCTCGCCCGTGCCGGTGCCGCCGTCTTCGGCGCGAGCCCAACAGGTCTGCGGGTCGTCCCCGCGCTGCTCTCCGCATGCTCGGTGGTGCTGACCGCCCTGCTGGCCCGGGAGCTGGGAGCGAGCCGTGGCGGACAGATCTTCGCGGCCGGGTGCTGTGCCTGCTCCGGGTACGTCCTGGCCATCGGCCACTTGCTGTCCACCAGCACCTTCGATCTGACCGCCCAGCTCGGCGTCCTGCTCCTGACACTCCGGCTGCTGCGGACCCGAGACGGCCGCTGGTGGCCGGTCCTGGGTGTGGCGGTCGGGGTGGCTCTGCTGAACAAGCAGCTCGTCCTGTCGTTGCTCCTCACCCTGCTCGTGGGTCTGCTCATGGCCCGCCCCTGGCGCGAACTCGCCCGGCGTCCCCGGCCCGGCAGTGCACGGCTGCTGCTCGGACCGCTGCTCGCAGTGTTCCTCGCCCTCCTTATCTGCGCACCCACGCTCTGGTGGCAGGCCACGCACGGCTGGCCCGAGCTGAAGGTGGCCCGGGTTCTCAGCCACGTGAGCGGCGTGTCAGGACGGCTGCTCTTCCTGCCGCTCCAACTGCTCCAGTTCTCCCCCGTCCTTGTTCCCATCGCGATCGTGGGCCTGCGCCAACTGCTGCGCGATGACGAGCTGCGCTGGGCACGACCGCTGGCGCTCGCCTACCCGGTGCTCTGCGTCCTGGTGCTCATCGGCGGCGGCAAGCCGTACTACCCGCTCCCGCTGCTGCTCGCCGTGACGGCGGCCGGGTGTGAACCCGTCGTCCGCCGTGCCCGCCGGTCCTGGCGAACGCTCACACCCCTGCTTCTCCTGGCGGCGGCCACCAGTGCCCTGGCGGCGCTGCCCGTGCTACCGGTCTCGGCGGTCGCCGTGACCAACGCCGTCGACGTCGACCAGGGCGAGCAGGTCGGCTGGCCCCGATTCACCCGTACCGTCGCGGCCGCCTGGACCGCGATCCCCGCAGCATCGCGCGTCCACGCCGTCCTGCTCACCTCGAACTACGGCGAGGCGGGCGCCCTCGCCCGCTACGGGCCCGCCTACGGTCTCCCCACCGCGTACTCCGGCCATATGAGCCTGTACGACTGGGGCCCGCCCCCGGACAGCGACGACGGCCCCGTCCTGCTGGTCGAGCAGGCCAACGGCCACCAGTTGGAACAGCACTTCACCAACTGCCGCACCGTTGCCCGGATCGACAACGGCCACGGCATCAGCAACGAGGAGCAGCACGCGAAGGTCGCGCTGTGCGAAGGCGCGCACCAGCGGTGGTCCGCGCTCTGGCCGTCACTACGCGAGTACTGACCCACCGTGGCCCGGCGCCGCTCGTTCACCCGGGCGGCCGGATCGACAGTGCGTGGTGGAAGACGTCGCGCGGGTCCCAGCGGGCCTTGATCTGTTGGAGGCGCGGGTAGTTGTCCTTGTAGTAGAGGGTGTGCCAGGGGACGCCGGAGGTGTTCCACTCGGGGGCGGCCAGGTCGGTGTCGGGGTAGTTGATGTACGAGCCGTCGCTCACCGCACCGGGCACGGGGACGCCGCCGGTGTCGGCGTACACATCGCGGTAGAAGTTGCGGACCCAGGCGAGGTTGGTGGCGTCGTCGGACTCGGCGGACCAGATGGTCTGGTAGACGGCCTTCATGATCACGTCGCGTTGGGCGACGGCGGTGGCGTTCGACGGTACGGCGCCGACTTGGCCGCCGTACCCGACGAGGAGCATGCCACTGCCCGCCGTGCCCGTACTGTTGGTCAAGTTCCGGTAGATGGCGGCGAGTTGCGCGTCGGTGAACGAGCGGCGCAGATAGCCTGCCTTGATCTTGTAGCGGCGGGTGCCGACGTTGCCGGGCTCGCCGGTGCCCGGCCAGGTGGTCGGGTGCAGCCAGGGCATCGTCAGCGGGGTCACCTTGCCGTCGAGGCCGGTGTCCGCCGTCACGGCTTTCACGAAATCGGTGACCATCCCCGTGGCGTTGGGGATGTCCGCGTCGATCTGAACGGTCATCAGGAAGCCGCCCGCGCTGCGGTGCGTCGGGATGAGGATCGCGTACAGCCCGGTGTACGGGGAGTCGGGCGCACTATTGCGTTCGTGCCAGGTTCCGAAGTTGCGCAGCAGCCTGGTGAAGGCCCGCTGGGTCATCTGCTTGTCCCAGGCCCAGTTGACCAGGACCGCGAGTTGTTCGCGCGGTGCGGCCGGCAGGAGCTTGGACGGGTCGTTCCCGCTCACCCCGGGTGAACGCAGCCAGTACCGGGTGACCACCCCGAAGTTCCCGCCGCCCCCGCCCGTGTGCGCCCAGAACAGGTCACGGTGCGGGTCGTCCGGCTCCCGCGTCGCCACCACGGCGCGGGCGGTGCCCTCGCGGTCGACCACCACCACCTCCACGCCGTACAGGTGGTCCACCACCGAACCGTACCGGCGCGAAAGCGGCCCGTACCCGCCACCGGCGAAGTGCCCGCCCGCGCCCACCTCCGGGCAGCCGCCCGCGGGGACGGTCACGCCCCAGCCCTTGAACAGCGTCCGGTAGACGTGCCCGAGCGTGGCTCCCGGCTGCACCGCGAACGCGCCGCGCGCCGCGTCGTAACCGACCGCGTCCATGGGCGACAGGTCCAGGAGCATCCGCACGGACGGGTCGGCGGTGAAGTTCTCGAAGCAGTGCCCGCCACTGCGGACGCCGACAGTGCGTCCGGACCGTACGGCATCCGTGACCGCACGCACCACCTGCCCCGTCGAGCCGACGACACGGATCTCGTCCGGCCGCCCCACGAAGCGGAAGTTGTTGCCGCGCAGGAGGCTGTCGTACCGGGTGTCGCCCGGACGGACCGTCACCGGTCCGAAAGGCTCTTTCGTCGCCACGCCGGTATCCGCCGCAGCCGGCGTGGCCACGAGGCTTGCGGCCGCGCCACCCGCAGCAACCGCGCCCGCCGCTGCCAGCAGCCCACGCCGACTGGGCGGGTCGAGGTTCGATCTGTTCAACACGACCTCCTGGTTTGGTGATGACTGCCAACTTCCCATTGCTGCCCAGTACTTGACGGTTCATCATGACTCAGCTCGCGCCCTCACCCAACCCGCAGGGATACGGCGATTGGAGGGCCACTCCTCAGCCGTCGTGGCCGGGGTCGGGGGCGCCGCCCATCATGCGGAGCATGGACGGTCCGCCGGTGCGCCAGAACCGCACCACGAGCGCGGCGGCCAGGACAAGGAAGGCGATGTTCAGCCAGGTGGTGTAGTTCCAGCTCACGCCCTCCATGGGGATCTTCGCGTCGGCCTGGTCGGGGATCAGGCCGAGGCCGCCGAAGGTGAACTCGACGATGTACCCGGCGACGACCATCGCAACGTAGAACGTGCCGAGCAGGAACGCGGCGGTCCTGGCGCCGTAGTACTTCCGGTAGATGTTGAGGATCGGCAGGATCAGCAGGTCGGCGAAGATGAAGGCGACCACACCGCCGAAGCTGATGCCGCCCTTCCAGAGCACCACCGCCAGTGGCACGTTGCCGATGGAGCACACGAATGAGGCCATCGCCACCACCGGGCCGACGATCGGGCCCCACAGCTTGGCGGCGAGCGGGTGACCCTCGAAGAAGAAGGTGCGCCAGAAGGAGTCGGGAACCCAGGCGGCGATGGCACCGGCGATGAACAGGCCGACGACCAGATCGCGTACGATCGCCGCCCACTCCATGACGAAGACATGCGAAGTAGAGGTGAAACCCTCGCGGGAGAACAGGCGCCGGGCGAAGGAGCCCTCACCGCGAACGGACATGTCCATCGCCGCGTGCCCCTCCATCGAGCCGGCCAGCCCCCGTTCGGCCTGCTCGCGGGCCGCCCGCAGGAGTCCGTCCCTCAGGAAGAGCCGGAACAGCACCGCCAGCATGACGATCATGATGGGGCCGCCGACGAATTCGGCGGCGGTGAACTGCCAGCCCATCAACAGGGCCAGGATCACACCGAGTTCGACGACCAGGTTGGTGGAGGCGATCTCGAAGGCCATCGCGGCGGTGAAGTTCGCGCCCTTGCGGAACAGCGAGCGGGCCAGCGCCACGGCCGCGTACGAGCAGGACGAGGACGCCGCGCCCAGTCCGGCGGCGACGGCCAGGGTGCGGGGCCGGTCATCGCCCAGGAGCGAGACCACCGTGGATTTACGGACGACGGCCTGGACGACGGCGGACAGGGCGAAGCCCAGGATCAGGGCCCAGGTGATCTCCCAGGTCATGGATCCGGTGATCGACAGAGCGTGCAGTACGGCGTGCATCTGTGAAGCCTTCCCTGCGCAGGAGGGCCCGCCACGGACGGACACGCCCGCTTTGGGGGCGAGTCCGTCGGGCGGGGCGCCGCCGTTACGGGCGGCGCCCCGCCGGGGATCAGCCGACGCGCAGCGTCAGGGCGGCGGTGTGGAGCTTGCCACCGGTCCGGAACTGCAGGAACAGCCGCCAGTTGCCCGCGGTGGGCAGTTCGGCGTGGAAGGACAGGTCCGGGCCGCCGTTGTCGCCGGTCACCTTGGTGGTCGGGTGGAGGTGGGCGAACGCGGCGTCGCCTTCGTGGAAGGCGGTCAGGTGCGCGTACGTGTCCAGGTACGGCTGAAGGTCGGTGACAGGCTTGCCGTCCTTGGCGATCGACACGGTCAGCGGGTGCGCCATGCCCGCCATGAGCTCGCCCTTGACGGCGACGGTGTACCCGTCGACCTCCGTACTGGTCGCCGGTGCGGGCAGCGGGGTCTTCGCGGCGTCGCCGGGCACCGTGACCGTGCGCGAGAGCACGAAGTCCTTGCCCTTCGCGGTACCCGTGGTCGGGGTGAAGGAGGTGAACATGCGCCAGGAGCCCGGGGCGAGGGCAGACAGGTCCGCGCTCCAGGTACCGTCGGCGGCCATGGTCGGGTGGAGGTGCTGGAAGCCGGTCAGGTCGGAGCGGATGGCGTAGAAGTGCATCCGCTTGGTCTGGTCGACGGCGAAGTCGGTGACCGCCTTGCCGTCCGGGCCGGTCACGGTGAAGCGGTACGCGGCCTGCTTGCCGCCCGGCAGCGTGGTGTCCTTCGAGGTGAGGCGGTAGCCGTCCTTGCTGTCGGACAGGCCGTTGCCGGACGCCATGCGGTCCATGCCGGGCATGTCACCCATCGCGGGCGAACCGCTGGGCGAGGACGATGCGGAGGACTTGCCGCCGTGGTCCATGCCCGGCATGGACGACGAGTCACTGGAGGAGCCGCAGGCGGCCAGCGTCAGCGCGAGTGAGGCTGCGGCAGCTGCCATGGCGATCGCACGGCGGCGCGCGGTGAAACGGGAAGCGGAGAACATTGGTGGGGTCTTTCCGGTGAGCGCACCACACCGGTGGCGCGCGGAGACAGTGAGGGCACGTCTGCCGGTCCCGGCCGGTGACCAGGGTCCGGCGTGTGCCTGTCACGTCCGCGCGATGCACACCCGCAGCAGATGTTCTCTTCCGCCGGCCGGTGGCCCGCGCCGGCTCCCGCTCCCCGCGCGCAGCCGGGCCAGCGCCCACGCGGTCAACAAGGTGGCGGCGGCCACGACCACCAGGCCAGGTGCGGGCAGGGAGATCCGCTCCTGCGCCGGGGTCGATACGCACAGCGCGCCGGGCATCGCCATGCCTTCGGCAGCCCGCACGGCCGGCCCCGGACGTTGCGTGGCCGATACGTGGGCCGTCGGGGAGGTGTCATGGCCGGTGGCCATCGGCGCGGGAGCGTTCATGGAGCCGTGGCAGCCCTCGGCGGCGCTCGCCGGGGTGCCGTGCATGAGGAACAGGCCGAACAGCACGGCGCACACCGCCAGCAGCCGGGCAATGCCCCGTCTGCTCGCCGGTCCGCTGCGCACGTCCCGTCCCCTTTCGTCGCCATGCCCTGGGCACATCGCCAGCGCTCGTCACACACTATACCCAGGGAGGGTATCTCTGCTTCGCGTGCGGCTCTCGATCAGTCCGTGGACAACGCTGGCACCACGCTCGCGGCCCCCGGCTCCACCTTGCTCTGCGAATCACCATCGTCGGAGCGCCTGCGCAGGACTGCGGTAGCGATGTCCAGGAAGTCCGCTGCCGGGTCCGCGCAGCTGCTCTCCAGCACCGTCAGGCAGGTCTCGACGGGTAGACCGTCGGTGACCGTCAGGTAGACGAGCTCAGGGCGGGAGTACGAGCGCGCGATGCTCGCGGGGATGAGCGCGATGCCTTGGCCGGAGGCGATGAGTTCGAACTTCTCGTCCAGCGAGAACGTCCGCCGCGCCCTGACATCGAGGATCGGCTCACCGTCGAGGTCGGCCGACGTGAGGGCGCGGCGACCGGCCAGCGGATGCGTCACCGGCAGGCACGCGACCTTGGTCTCATGGCCGATGGGCACGGTGCGCAGCCCCGAGTCGTCGAAGGGGCGTCGGAGGTATCCCACGTGCGCGCGGCCGTCGCGGAGCGGCGCGTCCCGCTCCGACCAGGGCAGCGGAAGGACATCGATCTCGACGTTCGGATGGTTCGCCGTGAACTCCCGGATCGCGTCCGATACGTGCAGGCCGGACGAGAAGGCGACGACGAGCCGCTGCTCGCCCCGCTGGGCCTCGTGCACGCGCTTCAGCGCCACGTCCACCGCCGTGGTGATTCTTGACGCCTCCTCATACATCTGTTTTCCCGCCGGGGTCAGCTCGACGCTGCGCGTTGGACCGCGTGAACAGCGGGCACCCCAGCTCCTGTTCGAACGCGCGGATCTGCCGGCTGAGGACCGGCTGCGCGATGAACAGCGCCTGTGCCGCCCGGCCGAAGTGCCGGTGCTCGGCCACCGCGACGAAGTAGCGGAGCTTTCGCAGATCCAGATCCATGCCGTAACGGTATCAATGCGGTCCGAAGGGTATTGGACGCCCGGGCGGCCCTCTCGGAGACTTGCATCACCGGCTCACGCGATGAAGCCGAAGATCCCCAACCACACCACCAGGGCGCCGCGTTGCTCCGCCATGCAACCTTCCGAGGACAGCGGTGAACGACGCTTCCCGCCAGTCCCGACGCCCTGACCACGCAAGGAATCACATGAACGACACCCGCAAGACCGCCCTCATCATCGGGGCCTCACGGACCCTGGGCCTCGGGCTCGCCGCCGAGTACCTCCGTCGCGACTGGGACGTCATCGGCACAGTCCGAGGCAGTCGACGCACCGGCCTTCACGACCTGGCCGACACATCGGGAGGGCGGCTGACCATCGAGTCGCTGGAGATGACCGACCCGGAACAGATCTCGGCACTGCGCGACCGACTGGCACAGCGCACGCTCGACCTGCTCTTCGTCAACGCCGCCATCACGCGCGGCGACATCCCGATCGGCGACGTCCCGACGGACATGTTCACCGAAGTCATGATCACCAACGCACTCAGCCCGATGCGCGTCGTGGAGTCCCTCCGCCCGCTGGTCGCGCCTACCGGGACCATCGGCGTCATGTCCTCCGACCAGGGAAGCATCAGCCTGAACACCGAAGGCGGGCAGGACCTGTACCGGGCCAGCAAGTCGGCGCTCAACCAGTTGATGCGCAGCTACGCCGCCCGCCACGCCGAGGACACGAGGACGCTGCTGCTCATGGACCCGGGCTGGGTCCGCACCGAACTCGGCGGACCCGACGCCGAGCTCAGCGTGGAGGAGAGCATTCCGGGGGTGGCGGAAACGATGGAGCGCCACCAGGGGAAGCCCGGCCTCCACTTCGTTGACCACCAGGGGCAGATCGTGCCCTGGTAGCCCAAGGCGCCGCTACGCGGTGGCTAGCCCTCAGTGCGTGGCGGCGTCACGGCGGCCCGTGCGTGTACCTTGCCGCACCAGCTCCGCCGCCCCAACCTCCCTGTACCATCCGGCCCGTTCGTGATCACGTTCAGCACCTCGCCGTCCACGGTCCAGAACGACTTGCGCCGGGTGTCCGACGCGGCGACCTCGTGCCTCGCCCCCATGTCGGCGAAACGCGGTCTCACGCTCCCACTCGACCAGCGGTTGCAGATGCTCCCCGACGGTGAACAGGTGCCACAGGACGTTCCATTGCGATGGTGGCCGTCATCGTGCGTCCCGTATCCCGAGAACGTATGTCGCGGTCAGCGCGACGGCACGGTCCTCGTCCTGGGACAGCTCTGCGAGCGCACGTGACGCGGTGACTCCCGGGATGTCCGCGAGTGCCTGCGTCAGGCGTCGACGTGCAGACGGTTCAAGGGCGTTGTGGGCCAGGCAGTCGACGAGACGGGTGGCGATCTGCTCCGCCGACGTGGGACGACTCGCCAGCGCGCTCAGCGCATCGGCCGTATCGGCGTCGTGTGTCTCCTCGACGATCATGTCGATGAGCGTGGGGACGGCGTCGGCCACTCCGCGTGCGCCGAGCGCCAGAGCGGCATACCTGCGGACCACGACGTCGGGGTTCGCGAGGGCGTCCCGCAGCAGTGCGGTCGCCTCGCCGTTCGGAATCTCGGCGATGGACTGGACGGCACGTTTGCGCACCTCGGCCACTGGTGAGCCAAGGCCCTGCGCCAACAGCCCCAATACACCGTCGCCCGATTGCGCCAGCGCCCATCGAAGGGCTCCGGCGACGTTCGGGTCCGTCTCGCTCAACACCGCCTCGACCAGCGCTTCCACCGGCACCGGAACCTCTTGAACCGAGGACAAGGCCGCACGCTGGCGCTTCGCTGCACTCTCCGATCCCAACGCCTGGAGGAGCGCCACGATCTGGAGGACGTCCTCCCAGCCGTCGGGTTCCGCGGCACCGATCCGTCGGAGTCGCGTGAGCAGAGCCGTCTCGGCGGCAATACGTTCTCGCGTCTGACGGATGAGGTCGTCGACGAGCTCCGAGGGCGCGAAACCGGGATCATCCAGCGCACACCCGACGTCGCGCAGCGACAGCCCCAGCGACCGCAGGCTCTCGATATGGAAGATCCGCCGGATGTCGTCGCTGGAGTACTCCCGATAGCCACCCACGGTACGACCCGTCGGCCGCACCAGGCCGAGCGATTCGTAATGCCTGAGCATGCGGGCGCTGACCCCGGACCGCCGTGCCACATCACCGATCAACACTGCCCCTCACCCCTCCTGGCCGGTCGTGCCGAGGGCCATGATGCGCTTCGCCTCCTCGACCGCGAACTCGAACCCGGCCTCCGGGTCCCGCAACAACCGTTCCGTGGCGATCGCATGCGTACGTACGTCAGGGTCGAGAGCCGTCGTCGCAGCGCGCAGAGTCGGCAGAATCACCTCCCCGAGCGCGATCAGCGCCCGGCTCAGGCTCAACTGCGTCTCGCGCTCACCGCGCCCGAGCTGTGCCGCCAACTCCGCGGCCAACTCGGGCTCTTCGCCTTCAGGCACGAGTACGACCGCCGCCCGCCAGGCGCTTCGCGCCACCTCGTCGTCGGCGTCGGCCAGCAGTTCCCCTGTGATCGCCGGCCACGCCTGCCGATCCCCGATCTTGGACAGCGTGTGCAACGCCTGGCTCCGTGCCTGCGCTCGCTCCGAGCCAAGTTCATCGATGAGCTTGGGGACCGCCGTTGATGCCGAGTGGCGGGTGAGCGCCCACGTCAGCATTTCCCGTACGTAGAATTCGGGCTCGATCGCGCATCGTTCGATGAGCTCCTCGATATACGCCGGGTCAGGGGCCGTGCCAACCGCCAGCGCCGCCCGCAGCCGCACTGACGCGTCACTGGCCTCCAGCCCTTGGAGAGCTCCAAACGTATCGGTGTCCTGTGTCGACATGGCCATCGGGACCACCTCCTCGGCCACAGTGAAAACCTTGTCACTGTGTCAAGGTCAAGCGGCAGTGCGATGGCGGCGGTAGTAGGAGATGGTGACGGCTGCGGTCAGTGGGCCCCAGAGAAGCAACGGCTGGTAGAGGATGCCGACGACGAGGTGTCCGGTGTAGGTCATGTCCTCGTGCGGATACGTCCACCACCAGGGGACGTTGGCCCAGATCAGTGTCAGAGCCGCTGCGCCGAGAGCGGCGGTGACGACGACGGCCTTGGGGCTGACACGCCGCCCTCCGATCAGCGGTATCCAGCGCGGCACGACCTCACCCCACGGCCGTACCAGGCCGGTCGTGAGGAAGGCGACCAGCTCGCTGAGCACACTCAGCGTCAGCATCCATACCTTGGCACCGACCGTATCGAAGGGCACGAAGCCCGCCTTGGTATATCCAGCGGGGTACCCGAGCACCATCAGGATGCGCCACAGCCCGCTCGGAAGCACCACCAGCGTGGTCGCGTGCGCGGCCCACACCGCCCAACGAGGCGGTGCCGCTGCGGATATGACAGGCGAGGGGGTGGGCTGAGATCTCATGTGACTCATCATCAGCGATCTTCGGGCGCGTTCCGTCAGCCTCCACGGCTGACTTGGAGGGCCGCCGGTACGAGACTGTGCGCGGCGCGATCAACCGCGCGGCGGAACCGTCGTCATCCTCCGAGAGGATGCCCTGGGCAGCCCAAACGTGCGGTAGCCCCCACGGGGCAGCCGGGCCGCCCGGACCGACCGTACGTCGGCCCGGGCGGCCCGGTGGGTTTCATGGGTTCACAGGGTCAGGGGTTGACCACGCTCCAGCGCTCGGCCTCGATGTCGTTGCACGAGGCGAGCCTGACGTTGCCGCTTACGCCGGACGGGCCCAGCAGGCACAGGTGGTTGGCCTCGTTTCGGTAGCGGACGGTGCCGTCCGCGTACGTCTCGGCCAGCCAGCGCTGACCGGCCGCGTCGACGCCGCGCGCATCGTCACACCCCTGCAACATGGCATCCGTGAGCTCGGTGGCGTGCGCGTCCCGGGTTCCCAGGCACCGGTTGTCGCCGTCCAGGCTCCTGAAGCGCACCAGGTTGTCCGCCGAGTCGATCCGCTGGATGTCCCAGCCGAAGTCCTGCTTCTCGTAGGCCAGCCAGTAGATCCACCACCACCCGGGCGGACGGGGCCGGGTGTAGATCGGCGTGCCGGGGACCGAGCCGGACCGTCGCAGGCGGCCGCCGAACGCCAGGTTCTCCAGGCGTACGTTGCCGGCGGTCGTCGGCCAGTTCTTGGGCACCGAGGCAGAGGTCTCCCACCACCGCTGGGCGGGGTCCTCCGAGCACGGTTTCACCGTCACCTGGTTGTTGGACGGGGCCAGACACATCCCGGGGAAGGCCACGTTCTGCCAGCGCTGCGGCCCGCCGCTGTCGCCGTTCCACGCCGGGTCGTCCTCAAGGTGACTGATCGTCCACTGCGACCGCGGATCAGCACAGTCACCGGCGACGACCTGCGAGGACGTGTCCCGGCGGGTGCCCGTCGGGGCGGCCATGCAGTGTTTCGTGACGCCGTTCCGCACGTAGTGGGTCTGGGATTCGCCGTCGGTGTACATGCGCCAGATGTCTCTGCCGTCGTTCATCGGGCTGCCGACCGCCATCGTGCCGTTCGCGTTCTCGCGCACCGAATTGCCGTTGGACAGTGTCACCCTGGTGGCGTACGCGCGTGACGGGCCGGTCGGGGCGACAGGCGGGGGTGTCCGCGAGAAGGTCACGGACACGTGGTCGGATCCGGCACCGTTCGAGCGGTGCGCGGTGAAGCCGCGCAGGCCGCGCGTGACCGCGTAGTCCAGCTCGCTCGGGCCGCTCGTGCCGATGAACGTCGGCTGTTCGGTGCGCAGCAGGGTCTCGCCGGGGCGCAGGTGCAGCGACTGGCGGGCCTGCTGGTTGTTGCGGTTGAGGATGTTCACGTTGTAGTCGCCCGCCAGGACCCAGTTCCGGCCGCGCTGGTCTCTCCTGGCCATGAAGTTGCGGACCACGTCGAGCAGTCCGGTCCTGCCCTGGCGTCCGGTCACGTCCTCGCCGCGGGCGTGCGTGTTCCAGTACCAGGTGTTCCCGAACCGCAGACCGAGCAACGGACGTGCCCGGTAACGGTTGTTGGGGGCGTTCGGGTTCGGGTCGTAAAAGGGGTTCTCCAGGACGCGGACCTCATGGGCCTGGGTGTCGGTGACCGTCGCCAGGTTCATCTGGCCGCCGTCCCATGTGTCCTCTTGCGTTTCGCCGACCCTGCGGGGGTCGGTCTGCAGGTAGTACACGAAACGGTTGGTGTGGTCCGGGCCGCCCGCCCACTGCGAGAGCGTGTAGTTACTCGGTTGGGGGTTGCGGCTCGGAACGATCCGCATCTCCCGGTAATTGGTCCGGTGCTCGTCCACCGCGGTAGGCGGCCCGCTGCCGGCTTCCTGCAGCATCACCACCGGGTAGCTCGCGACCAGCGATCGGATTTCCGAAGTCCACCTCGAACCGTTGTCCGAGCCGTGCATGTTGTAAATGGCGAACGGCGACGAGCCGTCACGTTCCACCGCCTGCGCGGGCGCAGCGGTCAACGGAACGGCCAGCAGGGTCGCCGCCGCGCTCATGACGGCGACCACGGTGGTGATCCACCGCCCTGACCGTCGTCGCGTTCTCGTGGTCCGTAAGGCCTGCGGATGGTTGTCTCTACTCAAATTCAACGGTCAAACCTCTCCCATCGACCTCGCGCCGCGCGGCGCGGGGGGACTGCCCAGCCCGCCGACTGCCCATGGCGGCCTGTCAGTCAGAGGAGACGGAAGATCGAGCTCACACGGTTCAGAGCCCCATCGGTATCCGGCCCCTCTCCCGCGCCCCGCGTCCCATGGCAGTTGACAGGTAGCCGGCCAGCACGCACGGAACGGTGAAGTCCGTACGTGCGCTCGGCTCGGCCACTCGACCCCATGCCCCCGGACCGTCCCGACGATCCGCCCCGACCTGGCGATACGCCGCGTCGGGCCGAACTCCCAAAAAACGAACTGACGTTGTCCTTATTCGGGGTCTTGACGAATCGGTAGCCCATCCATCCCCGGCCCATTCCGTCCGAAGCCGTCCAAGAGGGGCCGAAACCCTGGTGGGACACCCCCGGGATCGGCAAGGATCACGCCCGAACCACAAATGTGCCTCCGGTGTACGGCCGGAGGAAGTGACGGGGAGGGGAAACAGCATGAGGCGGCGCACGCGCAGCGGTGAGCGCCGGCGCGGGGCGCCGCCAGCGCCCGGGCGCCTCCGCCGTCCGTCACCCGGTTGGGGCAACAACACGCGCGGCTCGCTCCTCCTAGCGGTTCACCGGGATTCGCCGGACGCCCACCTCATCGGCGGTCTACTGTGCGGACACGCCGCGCTGCCCGCCGCGGTCGCATGAGGAGGAAACCTGTGTCATCACCTTGTGACCCCCAGCACGCTCCCGCCGGCGATGTGGGCGGAGCTCTCATGATGGTCGACTCCCGGCTCAAGAGCGTCCACGCCGACAAGGCCGGTACCGACCCCGAACAACAGGCGCTGGTCGACCAGTACATCGCGTCCCTGGGTCCCACGGGAGCCGATGACCTGCTGAACGGCGCGTGCACGCTCATCTTCATGTTCATGAAGTGGCTGCGGATGGCCTACGAGGACCACGACAAGGACGTCATCGAGTACGTGGTGCCCAACCTCGTGGCCACGCTGCGCAGGTTGCCCAAGAGCGTCCGCCCCGAGGCCATCCCCACCATGGCCGGACTGGTCATCGCCGCGGGCACCGACCTCAGCCCCAGTCTGTGGCGCAAACAGTACGGAGACTGGACCGGGTTCGAGATGACTCCCCTGGAAGCCACCACCTTCCTGCTCGCGGAACACATCAATCGCCTCACCGAAGACCCCGACTTCGCCACCCGCATGATCACCGAAGCGCTGTCCCGCGCGGACGAGTCCTGACGCCGGGGCGGCGGGCCCACCGTGCACATGGGCCCGCCGCCCCGTACAAGTAGTAGGGCGACACCAGGACCACACCACAGCATTCGTACTCGCGTACCAGATCTGCCGAACGGGGCGACTGAAGGGCCGGAGCGATGAGCCACGTGAGCGATGTCCACTACCGGCAACATGTCCTGCCGTACTACCGGGCGTTCGGTTCACGCTTCGGGTATGCGACGCTGCTCGGCCGTACGCGCCACTTCGGCTGGTACGAGCCGGGCCACTCCCCCTGGGGATTCACAGCAGCCATGCGGCGCATGGAACTCGTCGTGGCTCGGAAGCTGGCCGTGCCTGCGTCGTCGGAGGTGCTCGATGCCGGGTGCGGGGTCGGCGACACAGCCCGCACCGTGGCCCGGGCGAGCGGGGTGTACGTCACCGGGATCGACGGGATCGAGCCGGACATCGCCATCGCGCGGCAGCGGACGGCACGGGCCCGCGAGCCGGGTGGGCGCACGCGTTTCCTCGTGGCCAACTATCACGCCCTCCCGTTCGCCGATGCCTCCTTCGAAGGCCTCTACACGATGGAGTCCTTCGTCCACTCCCCCGACCCCCATCAGGGGCTCGCCGAGTTCTTCCGCGTTCTACGCCCCGGCGGAAGACTGGTGATGTCCGAGTATTCGAGCACCCCGCAGGCCCATCTGATGCCACCGGCGCGGTCCGCGCTGCTCAGGGTCTGCGAGCTCTCCGGTATGCCCGGCATGCTCACGATGACCCACGGGCACCTGGAGCTGCTTCTCCAGCAGGCCGGATTCGTTGTCGAATCGGCCTACGACGCGACGGAGAAGGTCCTGCCCATGCTGCGGTGCTTCTCGGTGCTCGGCCGACTGCCCTACGCCGTCGCGCGCGGCGTGGGCCATGGCAACAGCCTGGTCAACGCGATGAGCGGAGTGGAGATGTACCGGCACCAGGAGACATGGCGCTACAACATCTGCGTTGCCACCAGGCCGTGATACTCCTGCGGCGTCCCCTCTCACGGGTGCTGGAAAGTGACCTCCGGGTTGGTCGGCGACGGGCCGTCGAGCAGGGATTGGCGAAGGCCCTTCAGGTGGAGGTCGAAGAAGGCGGCGACGTATGCGCGGGTGATCTCTGCTGAGCGCTCGCCGGAGATGGTCGCGCCCGGGATCGGGATGTTCAGCTGCGCGGCGAGGGCGGGCAGATCGGTGAAGCTGATGTGACCGGTTCCGGTGACGGTCAGCCAGCGCTTCCAACCGTCGAGGTTCGTCCACGCCTGGTCCCAGGAGCGGTCCTCGCCGGGTGCGTGCCCGGACCGGGTGCCGAGCAGCATGAAGGGGCGGTGATCCAGGCCGGTGGCGGGGATGGGGATGTCGAACGTGCCGTCCATGTCCACCCCGGCGCGCACCCGCTTGTCTGCGGTCATGGCCGAGGCGGCGGCGCTGCCACCGACGGAGTGTCCTGCCATGCCGATACGGTGTTGGTCGATCATCTGGCGGTACTGCCAAGGAGAATGACGACTTATCAGTTGATCGATGACGAACGAGACGTCCTTGGCCCGGCTCTGATTCACCACCGGCCACCCACCCGGGATGTCGTCGCACACGACACAAGTGGAGGTGTGACCGTCGGGGAAGGTGGTTCCTGAGTCCTCGTAGGTGTGGTTGGTCAGGGCGACCACGTACCCACGGCTGGCCAGGTCCTCGGCGAGGCTGGTCAGAGAGGTCCGTGGCAGGGTGAAGCCGGGCGAGAGCAGGACCAGGGGGAAGCGGCCGTGCGCCGGGCGCGCGTCGCTCCGCGCCCAGGAGCGGGTGCCGCTGAGCGTCTCCGGCGGGATACCGGCTCCCGGCACCTGCCGCTCCAGCAGCAACGCTGCCTCCTGGGTCGTCATGTAGGGCGCGGGTTCGCCGGTCCCGCGCCGCGCGGGATAGAACACCGACACCATCAACTGCCGCGGGCCGGCGGCCGGCACCCAGGGGTCCTGACGACCCGTGTCCACCAGGTGCAGTGTGCTGAGACCGACCGCGTGCGCGCCGGTAGGGCGGGGGAGCTCCAGTTGCACACCCACGCTCGTCAAGGCGACCGACCGGGCGGTAGGAGGGGCCGGGGGCTCGGCTCGTGCCGTGGCGACCGGCAGAATCATCGGCAGGGCGAGCGCGAGAGCGAGCACGCCAGGTACTGCGGTGCGATGAGTTCGGACCATGACGTCAACGTAGGCCTCACCACCTGACGTGACATCAGCGCCGGGATGGACCTCAACAGCGCGACTCCCCTAGGGGTTTGCCAGGAGGACCCCCTGATGCTCGCGATGCCCCCTGGATGATGCCTTTCGGCTCCCCGGCCGACCCACCGTGGGACGACCGGAGCTCCTTCGTCGACGTCTACAACGGCGCAACCGTACGCGAGCTCCGGTCAACCGGTCGGTCAGGCACGGCAGCGCAGCATCTCCAGCGGCGGGTGCGCGAGGGCGTCGGCCCAGAAGTCCTCGCCGAACTCACGGATGCCGGCTTCGGACACCTGCAGCGGAACCCACTTCACCTCGCTGAACCCGGCCGCCTGCAGACACTGCTCGTAAACCTCACGGCGCGGGGCCGAGCTGACGATGCTGATGGGCTGCGGGTCGAGGAGCGCCGTGACCCGCACCTTCGGACCCGTCTCGATCTCACCGGCCGGCTCGCAGCGGAACCCGTACGTCTCCAGGGACGCACAGTCGAACCCGTAGTCGGGATTCTGGGCGAGCACGAAGAACTCCCCACCCGGTACCAGGCTCCGGTGGATGTTGCGGCACATCCGCTCCATCTCCGCGATGTCCTCGGCGTAGTTGAGGCACTGCACTCCCAGCGCGACATCGAAGCGCTGCTCGACAGCCCGCAGGTCGATCACGTCACCGACCTCGTAACGCACACCGAGCGGGTCACGCTGCTCGATGTCCCGCGCAGCGGCGATCATCTCGACGGATATGTCGACGCCGAGGACATCCGAGGCGCCGCGCCGCTTGAACTCCCGGCTGTAGAAACCGGTGCCGCACGCCAGGTCGAGAACCGACTTGCCGCTCACGTCCCCGACCATGCCCAGGAAGCTCGGCACCTCCCCGAAACGCATCAGCGGCAGGGCCTTGAACCCCTCGAACGCCTCGCCGATCTCGTCATACTGCTGCACGCTCACGTGCTACCCCGTCCTGTGGTTCATCCTGTACGCGGCCACGCCAACCCTCCGGAACCAGAGCCTCACCGGGCCGCCGTCGTGGCAGAAAGTCTCCCCCCGCCCTGTCCGGACGCCGTACTGGCAGATGACACAAAGAAGTTGACCGGGTGACCCTCGTATCACCCAACAGAGACGGGACCCTGTTCTGGTCTCTATCAGTAAACGATCACGGACACTCCACACAGGCCACGGCCGTCCGCCGCAGCCTGCCGCCACATCCGCAGCGGCCCGTGCAGAACGCTCTCCTCGTTGTCGCTGTAGTCCAGCCAGTCCTGGTCCTCGGCGGCGGCACGCTCTTCGGGGCTGAAACCCAGTGCCCGTTCGATCACGGGCAGCGTCTGGCGGACCTCGGCGGAGGTGAGCAGGAAGTTGCCGCACCAGCCGGGCAGCAGGGCGGCGCGGTCGGGGCCTATGGCGTGGAAGAAGGACCGCAGCGCGAACTCCTTGCTCTGGACCGACACGAAGAGGTCCTCCCTACCGGTCACCAGGTCCCACACGTGCGTGAGCAGGCAGAAGTCGTCCTCGGGCGACAGGCCGTCGTACATCTTCTGCACGTGCTCCCCGGAAGCGGTCAGCTCGTGGAAGGAATGGAGCGCATCCGCCTCCCGTGCATCAGACAGGCCGAAGGGCCGCCACCAGGTCCGAAAGTCCGGAAGCGGCTCCCGCTGCCAGCGGTCCCACCGCTCGCGTACGAACGGCTCGTCCCGCTCCGCGGCGATCAGCGGGAGCAGCCGGGGAGCCAGCGTGCCGATGAACGAGTCGTCGTGGGCGCTGATGGACCAGGCCGAGGTGACACCCATACGAGCACCGTACGAGACGCCACTGACAAACCGGCCCCACGCGAGGCGTTGACTCCCCCACCGTTCACGTCCTGCCCCTGGCAGGCGGACGGCCGAGCTCTGGCGGCAGGCCTGGGCCTGGAGCTACTGTTGCGTACGGTGTAAATGGCGTAGGTCATAAGGGGGGTTGACCATGGTCACCATGATCGTGTTTTTCGGGTTACTGCTGGCGCTGGTGGTGTTCCTGAGCGTCGTGGTGGTGCGGCGGGGCCGCCGCAGCCGTACCGAGAACGCCGACGGACTCCTCATCGAGCAGCAGCGGCGGATCTACGCGAAATCGGCCCGGACGTCCTTCAACTCCCTTGCCGTCCACAACTCCCCGCCGACCATGAGTGATCAGTACGAACACTGACAGCGCCCGCATCCCAACTACCCTGCATCGTCACGGCGTTCCAACTGCTGGACGTACTGCCGGAACAGCCCGTCGGCACCACCGGCGGCGAGGCGGAATCCGCACTGCTCCAGGAGCCGGTCCGCCTCTGCCTCAGGGAAGACACGATACGTGGAGCGCTGGTGGGCAATGGCCATGCCCTCACGCAGGACGTAGTAGTCCTTGGTGATCCGTCCGTTGCCGTGGTGATGGACGTCCTGAGCGTAGACGAGACCGCCGGGCAGCGGCCGCTCGTACGGGCGATGGGCCTCCTGGGCGGCCAGCAACAACGTGCCGCCCGGCCGGAGCGCGGCGGCGAGGTTCTGCAGGCCCGTGACGTTCTCGTCGTCCTCCAGGAGGTGGCTGCCCAGCTGCATGCCGTCCTGGTCGCGCAGGAACAGCCAGATCCCACCGACGGAGTAGGCGACGGCGAAGCCGTTCGGCAACTCCGGGTTCAGGATGTCCTGATCGAGGAGTCGCACTCGGTCGCCGAGTCTCGTACGGGCCTGGGCCAGCATGCTCTCGGTGTGGTCGATGCCGGTGAATTGGTCATGTTTCACACACCACCCGTGACGAGGTGGCCAGGGAGGATCCATTCGGCGTAGCCCCAAACCGAGCGGCCTCAACGGTATGACACGACGGCTACGCCTGTGCCCGAGTCGTCGGCGACAGGGTGACGGGGACCGCCCGTGCCTCATCCGGACCGGACTCAACAGCGCTCACCAACTTGCGCAGCAGATCGGCAAGTGTCTGCTTCTCCTCCGGAGTCAGCACCGAGAGCAGTGCGCCCTCGCCCTGTTCCTCGGAACTCGCATGCTGCTCGAATGCGTCGTAGCCGGCGGGCGTGAGTTCCACGCGCACCCGGCGGCGGTCGGCCGGGGCGTTGGTCCGGCTGATCAGCCCGGCCTCCTCCAGCGGCCCTAGCCGTACCGACAGCGCGCCCCGGGTCAGGCCGAGCATGTCTGCGAGCTGCGATGGGCTGGCGGCGTACGGCGGTCCGAGGCGGCGCAGCATGAGAAGGATCTTGAACTGCCCGTGTTGGAGTCCGTCGGAGTCCAGGGTGTCCCGTCGGGCCTGAGCTGCGTGACGCGCCAGGATCGCCAGCCGGGCGAAGATCGCCTCCTTGACCGGGTCCATCCAGTGGAGTTCCTTCGACCACAGCGCGACGTGCTGGTCGACCGAGTCCCGCATACGTACCTCCGAAGTAGTTTTCTTGTGGATACTTTTTCGGATAACTACCTTCCTCGCCATGACAACCACCGCGAAGAACACGGTTACCGACGGCACTGCCACCTCGGTCGGCATCCCGGTGGGCGAGGTCGTCCTCGCCGCTCGTGAGCTGGCCAAGGGCGGCCGGTGGCACACCGCCGCGCGCCTGCTGGATGCAACCACGGCAACGGACATACCTGCCCGCGCACTGCTCGCTCTGGCTGCCGCCGAAGTCGCCCTGGAATGCGACTGGTTCGGTGGGACCAGCATGGCGACCGGACGCCTGAGCGCCGCGCAGGAAGTCTTCGAGGTCGCGGACGTCGCTCCCGCCAGCCGCTGGGATCTGGCCTTTCTACGGCTGAGGCACGAGTACTTCGGCCAGATCATCGGCGCCGGAAAGTTGCAGTTGGGGCCGGAGGGCAAAGAACCGGAAGTGATCGCAGAACTCCGGGACCGCGCCCACGATCTGCGCCGCCAGGCTCCCGATGAAGTGCGTCGCGGTTGGGCGGAGATGTACATCGGTCTGATCGCGGACAACCTGTTCGCGGAGCGCGACGCCGCACCCGCCCACTACCAGGCCGCGTTGGACGCCGGCGAGGCCGGTGACAACCTGCTCGCCCGCGAGGCGCTGCGCCACCTCGGAGACCATGACCACGACGACGGCGACCACCAGGTGGCGCTTGAGCGCTGGATGCGGGCAGCCGAACTGGGTGCCCGCGCCGGCGCCGTCCCCGGCACCCTCTCGCAACAGTTGTTGCTGGCAGTCCTCGCCCGGGACAGCGGCGACCAGGCCGGAGCCACGGCGCTGGCGCGTGAGACGGCCCGCTGGGCCGGAGCCCTCGGCGCTACTCACATCAAGACCCAGGCCACCGGTTTCCTGGCGGGCGCCGACCCGACGGCACCTCCGGAGAACCACTCCTGACCACCCCGAGGAGGCGTTCAGTCGCGATAGGCAGCGGTCGCGATCTTGACGAACGAGCGGAGCAAAGGATTCGCATCGCCTTCGTTCCACGCCACCACCGCCTGGCTCGGTGCCATGTCGGTCACCGGCACCACGGTGAGCCCGTCCCCCGGCTCGTGGCCCAGGACGGTCATACCGACCGTGCCGTTCCAGAGAACGGCCTGCCGGCATTCCTGGACGGCGCGCACCACCGGACCCTCGCGGGATTCCCCGCCGTTCCAGTACGACTGCCAGATGGAGTCGGTGCCTTGAGGGAACAGGAACCAGCGGCGGTCAGCCAGGTCGGCGAGGGTCAGGCCGGCGCGGCCGGCCAGCGGATCGTCGGCTCGTAGCAGCGCGCCCACCGGGTCGGCACGCAGTCGGCGCACGCTCAGGCCGGTCTCGTTGAACGGCCCGCGAGACAGGGCGATGTCGACCAGTCCGGCGTGCAACCCGCAGGTGGGATCGGTCAGATCGGTCTCGCGGATGCGGACCTCAACGTGCGGGTGCCGCCGGTGGTAGGCGTCGGCCAGCCGGGTCACGCTCGGGTCGGTGCTGTCACCGAGGATGCCGATGGTGATGGTCGCGGCACCGGCCGCAGCGGCCACGCGCACGCGTACCCGCTCGGCCCGGTCGAGCAGTGCGCGCGCCTCATCGAGCAGTACCACCCCTACCGGAGTAAGCGTGACACCGGCGGAGGACCTGTCGAACAGCGCCGCGCCGAGCTCGGTCTCCAACTGCTTGATCGCCCGGCTCAGTGGCGGCTGACTCATACGCAGCCGAGCGGCGGCCCGGCCGAAATGGAGTTCCTCGGCGACCGCCACGAAGTAGCGCAGCGTTCGTAGTTCCACGCTGCGACGATACCCGTACGGTATCGACATCGGAGAACGGGTCTTGGACAGTCCCGGTGCCCCGGCGGTGGAATCGGAGCATGACCGACGAACCCAAGCCCAGCGAACCCATCGCCGACCCCGCCGTATCGGTGGTCGGCCCGGACGACGGTGAGACCATCCACCTGGGCACCACCCGACTGCGCGTCCTCGAAGACGGCAGCAACACCGGACACCGCCTCGGGCTCGCCGAGTCCGTCCTCGCGCCGCACACCCCCGGACCACCGCAACACCGCCACGCCCAGCACGACGAGGGTTTCTACGTCATCTCCGGCACGGTGCGGTTCACGGTCGGGGACGACGACTACGACGCTACGGCGGGCACGCTCGTCATGGTCCCGACCGGAGCCCCGCACACGTTCGCCAACACGACCGACCAACCGGCCGTCATGCTCAGTACCTTCACACCGGACCTGTACGTGCAGTATTTCCGGGACCTGCGCGACATGATCGCCGCCGGCCAGGCGCCGACCCCACAGGCAACCATCCGAACAATGAGCCGTTACGCCACCGAGCCCGCCACCGACTTCGCGCAGAACTGAAAGGAATCGCATACGGCACCGACCATGTGCCGCTGCGCGGGGCAAGGAAAGCAAGGGCGGGGGGAGGAAACCGTCGGGGGTGCGCGGGCCACCGGCCCCACCACCCCGAACCCCGATGAGTACGAGGACCAATGACACCCTGGCAGCATGCGAGGGAAGATCGGGGCATGACAATGCTCAGGCTGACGGGGATGCGGCGCGGAATGCTGCCGATGGCGGTACTGGCCGTGCTGGCGGCGGGATGCGGGACAGAGCGGTCCGGGGATGCCGGCGACGCGTACCGGAGTTCGCATCCCACGCCGACCGGGATCTCGACACCGAGCACACCCGCGGACTTCGCCTGCCCCGGCGAGAGCTCCGTGCCGACGCCGACCGCGACCGCCTCGTTCACGGCCGCGCCCGGCGATCACTATGCCGAGAACCACGGCTTCAGGGTGCCCTTCGAGCTGCACGGCCAGCACCGTTGCGATGGGCTCGCGGCCATCAAGCGCGTCAAGAACGCGCTCGAACCACTGCGCAAGCGCGGTGACTTCGCGCCGGAACACACCTTCAGCGCGCTCACCGGCCTGGGATACCCCACGGAGAAGGTGCGGTCCTACCAGGACGGTTCGGGCGTCGGCTTCCTCGTCGAGGCCGACCCCTGGCCGGTGTGCGTGGAGGGCACGATGAACGGCGCATCCATGCGCGCGGACGCGTTCGGCGGCTACCCCGACCACAGCGGTTGCGAGGTCCCCAGCGGCGGGCACTGAGAAAAATTTGCGTGCCGTCCAGTCGGTGGACCTGCAGACTCGCCCCATGGCGGACATGCAGGCGTTCCGGGACGCGGTAAGTGAATGGGCGAGCGGCGGTTCCGCCGGATCGGCGAGTGATCTGGCTGTGCGGCTCGGGGTGCGGACCGCGGTGCTGCTCGAAGGGCCCAGTGATCTCGCGGCCGTTGAGGCGTTGGCCGCACGACGTGGGCGGGATCTCGCCGATGAGGGGGTGTGCGTCGTATCGATGGGCGGGGCGACGAGTGTCGGCCACTACGCCGACCTGCTCGGGCTGCCCGGCCTCGGCCTGCGCCTGGTGGGGCTGTGCGACGAGAACGAGCAGCCCTTCTACGAGCGCGGCCTGAAGCGGGCGGGGGCGCCGCACGAGGGGTTCTTCGTGTGCGTGAAGGACCTGGAGGAGGAGCTCATCCGCGCGCTGGGCACAGCGAGGGTCGAGGAGATCGTCCGGGCCGAGGGCGACCTCCGTGCCTGGCAGACCTTCCTGCACCAGCCCGCACAGCACGGTAGGCCCCGCCAGCAGCAGTTGCGGCGCTTCCTCGGGACGAAGAAGGGCCGCAAGATCCGCTACGGCCGCGTACTCGTCGAGGCCCTCGGCCCCGAACAGGTACCGGCTCCGCTCGACGATCTCCTCAAGAGCCTGTGACCGACTCGGGAAAGGGGCGCACAATTGCCGGGCGCGGGCCGGTAAAGTAGCGAGACGGAAAACAAGGGCGCTTGACCATGCGATCGCGCTGCGGTGGTGCGCCCCTTTCCATCGATAGTCAAGGCCTCACCAAGCGTGCTGATGAAATCGTTCCGCTCGTCGCACACAGGGGATCGAGTTCATATTCCGCACGGACCCGTGGTCCGGACCTGATAGGCCGAAACATTCTCCCCGTGGTCCGATTGTCGGATAATCATATGACGTTCGCCATCCTTGCCAGCTCCAGCTGACCTGCGCATACCTTTGTCCCTGGCCGCCTCCCGACTCCCCGGGGGGTGGTGACGTTCGGTCAGAGGGAACAGAAGGAGTCGTCATGAAGAAGGCGTACGAGGCGCCGACGCTCGTCCGGCTGGGTTCTTTCCGGAAGAACACGGGTCTTCTGGGACGTCACGGAAACGACCGCCTTATTCTCAGCAAGAACTGACGGTCGACGGTACGTCCATTCGACGTCATGACTGACACGCACGCAGGTGCGAGTCCGGGCCGCGGCGACGCGCATTTCGCGGTCTTTCCGGACCGCGAGGACGCGGCCGCCGCGGCCCGCCTCTTCACCCGCCCCGGAACTCGTATCCTGCCCCACGCCTCGGGACGTCCCTGGCTGATCGGCCGGTGGCACGACGACGAGATCGTGACCGCCCAGACCGGTCCCGCAGCCCTCGCCGTCATCGGCTGCTGTCCACTCGACACCACCCAACTGCGGCGTCGCGCCACACAGTTGCGGGACCTCACCCAGCTCGACGCGCTGGCCCGCTCCACTCCCGGCAGCTTCCACCTGGTGGCGGCGCTCGACGGACGGCTCCGGGTGCAGGGCACCGCCTCCGGACTGCGGCTCGTCTTCCACGCCGAGATCGGCGGGGTACGCGTCGCCGCCACCCGCGCCGACGTACTCGGCGCCGCCCTCGGCACGGAACCGGACGTGCAGCAGGTGGCGGTCAGGCTGCTGTGGCCGATCCCCCATCCGTTGCAGGAGACACCGCTGTGGCGAGACGTCACCGCCGTGTCCCCGGAGGACGCCCTCGTCGTCTCGGCGGACGGCCGGGCGGCCCGCCACTCGCGCTGGTGGACTCCTCCCGAGCCGGTACGGACGCTCACCGCCGGCGCGGACCTGGCCCGCGACGCACTCGCCGACGCCGTCAACACCCGTACCCGGCAAGGCGGCACGGTCAGCTGCGACCTGTCCGGAGGCCTGGACTCCACCTCCGTCTGCTTCCTCGCCGACCGCTCGCCCGCCCATGTCGTGGCCAGCACCTGGCCCGGACGCGATCCCGCCGACACCGATCTGCACTGGGCCCGGCAAGCCGCCGAATTCCTGCCGGACGTCGAACACGTCGTGTGGGACGCCGATGCCTCCCCACTCGTCTACACCGATCTGCTCACCATCGACGACCTGCTGGACGAGCCCACCATCGGCGTCATGGACCGCTCCCGCGTGCTGCACCATCTGCCCGGCATGGCCGAGCGGGGCAGCCGTCTGCATCTGACCGGCATCGGCGGCGACCATGTGGCGTGGTGCTCCGAGGCGTACTACCACCGCCTCCTGCGCACCCGCCCGCTGTTCGCCCTACGGCAGCTACGGGGCTTCCGTGCCCTGTGGCAATGGCCGCTCACAGGCACGGCGCGCACCCTGAGCGATTCACGGCCGTACGGGAAGTGGCTGGCGGACACCGTCGGGCGGCTGCGCGACCCCCTTCCGGCAACCGTCGACGGCGCCCTCGGCTGGGGCGGGGCGCCGCGCCTGTTCGACTGGGTGACGCCCGAAGGTGAGTGGCTGGCCGCGCGGGCGCTGCGCGCGGCGGCCCAGCACGCACAGCCGCTCCACCGTGACCGCGGTCTGCACGCCGATCTGGAACAGATCCGCTCCTGCACCCGCATCATCCGCCAGTGGGACGTGATGGCCGCCAAGGCCGGTGTGCCGATGGCGTCGCCGTTCCTGGACGACCGTGTCATCGAGGCGTTCCTTGCTGTCCGGCCCAGTGAGCGTGTGTCGCCCTGGCAGTACAAACCCCTGCTGACCGCCGCCATGCAGGGCGTCGTCCCGGACGTATGTCTGCGGCGCAGCAACAAGGCCGCCGCGTCCATGGACGCGTCCAACGGGCTGCGCGAGCACCGCGCCGATCTACTGGCTTTGTGGGAGGACTCACGGCTGGAACGCCTGGGCCTGGTGAACGGTGACGCGCTGCGCAGCCTCGCCCGGCGGCCCGCGACGCCAGGACTCCAGCACGCCATCCTCTACTCCACGATCGCCGCCGAGGTATGGCTGCGCGGTCTGCCGCGCGGCGCGAAGGCCGGGGCGGCCACTTCCACCTGACCCTTGAGCGAAAGGTACGTACACCATGGCACTGCGGTTCGGCCCCGACGTCTCCACCGCACACACCGACTACGGAACCGTCCTCCTCGACGAACGCAGCGGCCAGTACTGGGAGTTGAACCCCACCGCCACGCTGATCATCGAGACGCTGCTCGCGGGCAAGGACGAGGCGGCGGCCACGGACGCGCTCGTCGTGGAGTTCGACATCGACCGGGAGCGGGCGCAACGGGACGTCAGCGAACTGGTCGCCGAACTGCGCGCCTCGGGACTCGCCGCATGACCACACCCAGCGCTCTGGAGCGCCCCACCGGTGTGCCCTTCGCGCGGCGACTGGGCGCCCGACTGGTCCTCCTTCCCGCCGTCGCCCTCTCCTTCCTGCCGCCGCGCCGCATCCGCGGCGTGCTCAACCTGGCGCGCCATGGCGCCGCACCTGCGACGGCCGCCCAGGCGAAGAACGCCCGCGACGCGATGTGTGCCGTGAGCCTGCTCTGCGCCTCCCCGCGCGGCTGCCTGCCCCGCTCCCTGGGTGCGGCGCTGCTGTGCCGACTGGGCGGCAGCTGGCCCACGTGGTGCACGGGGGCGCGGGTCGTACCGCCGTTCACCGCCCATGCCTGGATCGAGGCCGACGGCCGCCCCGTCGACGAAGGGGTGCCCGACGACTACTTCACCCGGCTGATGGCGGTCACCCCGGTGAGCCGGCCGGCTCGATGACCCCCTCACATGCGGAAGCCCCCGACCGTACGACCCGGGGCGCCATCGCCGCCATGTTCCGGCTCACCGCCGGGCACCGGGGCGCGATGGCCCTCGCAACGGTGCTGACGCTGGTGGGCTCGGCCCTCGGGTTGGCCCAACCGCTCGTCGCCAAACGCATCGTGGACGCGAGCGGCGCGGGCCGGACGTTCTGGTCGCTGCTGGCGCTCCTGGGCGCGCTGTTCGTCGTCGAGGCGGCGACCGGGGCCATCGGCAGGTTCCTGCTGGAACGCATGGGTGAGGGCATCGTGTGCCGGATGCGGCACGGCCTGGTCAGGCATCTGCTCCGGTTGGAGATGAAGGAGTACGACCGGCATCGCACCGGCGACCTCATCTCCCGGGTCACGGCCGACACCACCCTGCTGCGGGAGGTGGTGGCCCAGGCGCTGGTCGACCTGGGGACGGGGGCAGTCGTATCGGCGGGCGCGATCGCCCTGATGATGTGGCTGGATCCGTTGCTGCTGCTCCTGGTCGCCCTCACGGTGGCCGCGGCCGCGGTGATCGTGGCATCTCTGCTCAAGGGCATCAGGGCCGCGTCCGAACGTATTCAGAACTCGGTCGGTGCCATCGCCGCCGAACTGGAGCGCGCACTGAGCGCGTTGCCGATGGTCCGGGTGCACCGGGCGGAGGAGCGCGAGGCGGCGCGGATCGGCGAGCGGATCGACCAGGCGTACAGCGCGGGAGTACGAACCGCGCAGTTGGCCTCGGTGATGAGCCCCGCCGTCGAACTGGCCGTCCAGGGCTCCTTCTTGCTCGTCCTGGTCATCGGCGGTCTGCGCGTGAACAGCCACACGGGCTCGCTCGGCGACCTGGTCGCCTTCCTGCTGTACGCCTCGTATCTGGTCCTGCCCTTGTCGTCGGTCTTCCGGGCGGTCGGTCTCATCCAGCGCGGTATGGGCGCCTACCAACGGGTGGCGGAGGCGCACGACCTCCCGACGGAGCCGGAGCAACCTTCGGCGCGAGCCACCACCACTATGGGTACCACCAAGCCAACGGCGGCCCTCGCCCTGCGGGATCTCCACTTCGGTTACGAGCCGGACCGGCCCGTGCTGCGCGGCGTCTCCTTCACCGTTCCCCACCATCAGCAAGTCGCCCTGGTCGGACGGTCGGGAGCGGGCAAGAGCACCCTCTTCGCACTGGTGGCACGGTTCTACGAACCGGATGCGGGAACCCTCCTGTTCGACGGCCGGCCCACGACCGAGCTGAGCCGCGACCGGTGCCGGGCGAGTATCGCCGTCGTCGACCAGAACACCCACGTCGTACACGGTTCCCTGCGGGACAACGTCACGTACGCCGTACCCAACGCCAGCGACACCGAGATCCACCGTGTCATCGAACTCGCCCAACTGGAAGGGGTGGTCCGGCGTTTGCCCGGCGGCTTGTCGGGCGTACTCGGCGAGCGCGGCGCGACGCTCTCCGCCGGGGAACGGCAGCGAGTCGCCCTGGCCCGCGCGCTGCTGGCCCGCCCGTCCCTGCTCCTGCTCGATGAACCGACCTCACACCTCGACGCCATCAACGAGGCAGCACTCACCACGGTCATGCGGGACGCCGCCCAGGAGTGCGCCCTTCTGGTGATCGCGCATCGGCTGTCCACCGTCCAACATGCCGACCGGATCGTCGTCCTGGAGGGCGGCCGGGCGATCGCATGCGGTCGCCACGAAGAACTGCTCGCTACCAGTCCCGCATACCGCAAACTCGCCGCCGGTCAAATGCTCACACCTGCAGCGTTGCCTTCCGCCACCTGCCGATGCTGGCCACGCCCGGAAAGGCGCGGCCAGCATCAGTGAGCCGGATGCAAGCAGATTCACACTATCGGGAATGGGAATTCGCTGCCCGCCCGGAAACCGGCGGTATCCGCAAATTGACGATCATGGAAAATTGCCATCCAGGGCGACCGGCCCGTCAACTCGTCACAGGATTTCGATGGAGTTGACCTTCGGCGGACGGTTCGGGAAAGTGATCTCGTGCCAACGCTCGATCTTCACCGAGTCACCGTTGGCGTCGTAGTAGATCAAGTCGTTGTTCCCCGTGGAGATCTTGTCGACCCACCACCCGCCGAAGTCGGTCCTCCCCTTGTTCGCGTAGCAGTCCACGCTGTCTCGCCCATTGCTGTGCGACCAGATCTTCAGAAAGTTTTCCCCGCCGCGACAGGCGACGTGGTCGATGGCAAAAGCGTTACCGGTCGGCATGGCCATGGTGATCGCGGCAGTTGCCGCGAATGCCACGGCCGCGGAACGCGCGACCTTCTTTGTTATTGAGATCACAAGTTCTCCTAAACTCGAACAACGAATCGGGAGTTCACTTCGCGACGACCGCGGGCGGCGTGATGCTCAACACGCATCTCCATGCCCCCACAACGCGGCCATCACGTCATCTCGCGCTTGCACAACGACGATCCTATAAAGCGGCTGTACATGGCAATCTGTTGTGTGGTCCGCGGCTGGAATGCACCCCCAAATGTCTAGATCGGGGTACATGTTGAGGAGTTGACAGGTTTCAGCCGGACCGTCTCCCGCATCCCTGTCGGTCCCGTACGAGACAGAACGGGTGACCCGCCGGATCTGCGAAGACCCGTGCGTCCTAGCCGATGAGCGTCCTCTTCGGACGGACCACGCAGAACTCGTTGCCCTCCGGATCGGCCAGTACGGTCCATGACTCGCTGCCGGTCTGTCCGACGTCCGCGCGTCGGGCGCCGAGGGCGAGGATGCGCTCGATCTACGCATCGCGGTCCTCCGCGGCGGACGTCAGATCGAGGTGCAGATCGACCTCCTCCGCGCGTGGGGCCCGGAGGAGTAAGACGTATCGTTGGCCCGGGGTGCAGCATGGCCGCGGCCGGCCCGGCCCCCGTTGAGGGTGTCTCCCCTCACCGTGACCGGCCGCGAGCTATCGATGTCCACCCGCTTCGATGGACAAGCATCTTGATCAGTGCGGCAACGGCATCTCAGCCCTGGTACTGCTCCCCCTCCCGTACCCTGCCAAGCCTTCCCGTCAACTCACCTGTCCAACAACCTATTTGGACAGGTCTGGACACCCTGGGACGGGTTGGGGTGTGGTGGGCTTGTGGGCGCGGACTATGGCCGAGTGCATGCCGTCGGCGACCGCGTGGGTGGGGGTGATCTCGATGTCCGTGAAGCCCGCCGCCTCCAGCCCCGCGCGGTATTCGGCGAAGGACAGGGCTCCCGCGATGCAGCCGGCGTAGTCGCCGCGCTCGGCCCGCTGTTCGGGGGTGAGGGTGTCGTCGGCGACGACGTCGGAGACGCCGATCCGGCCGCCGGGCCTGAGTACGCGGAAGGTCTCGGCGAAGACGGCGGGCTTGTCGGTGGACAGGTTGATCACACAGTTGGAGATCACTACGTCGATGGTGTGCGCGGGCAGCGGGATCGCCTCGATCGTGCCCTTGAGGAACTCGACGTTCGTCGCGCCTGCCTTCGCGGCGTTGGCGACGGCCAGGGCGAGCATCTCCTCGGTCATGTCCAGCCCGTACGCCCTGCCGGTGGGGCCGACGCGGCGGGCGGAGAGCAGGACGTCGATGCCGCCGCCGGAGCCGAGGTCGAGGACGCGTTCGCCCTCGCTCAGCTCGGCCACGGCGGTCGGGTTGCCGCAGCCGAGGGAGGCGGCGACCACTTCGGCGGGCAGTGTGTCGCGTTCGTCGGCGGCGTACAGGGTCGAGCCGAAGTTCTCGTCGATCTCGACCTGCTGCGGCCCGCAGCAGGCGGTGCCGCCCTCGGTGACCTTCACGGCCGCGGCCGCGTACCGCCGGCGGACGGTCTCACGTATGACATTGGACTGATCGCTCATGACTCACTCCACTGAACTGCCTGTATTGACCTTCATCGATTCAACCTTGCGCCTCGAATCGAAAAACGTCAACATAGACACATGTCGAAGCAAGAGCTTGAGGTGATCGGCCAGGTCGCCGCCTGCTGCCCGGGCCTGTCCGCCGAGCCGCTGGGCGAGGACCAGGCGGTGGAGCTGGCGAAGGTGTTCAAGGCCCTGGGCGACCCGGTCCGGCTGCGCCTGATGTCGATGATCGCCTCGCGCGGGGAGGGCGGCGAGGTCTGCGTATGCGAGCTGACCCCGGCCTTCGACCTCTCCCAGCCGACGATCTCCCACCACCTCAAGCTGCTGCGCCAGGCTGGGCTGATCGACTGCGAGCGCCGCGGTACCTGGGTGTACTACTGGGTGCTGCCCGGCGTCCTGGACGATCTCGCGGCGTTCCTGACCGTCCCGCAGCCCGCCGGCGCCACCGCGTGAACGCGCCGATCGGCCGCCGCGTCGCCGCCGAGGCGATCGGGACCGGGCTGCTCGTGGCCGTGGTGGTCGGCTCCGGTATCCAGGCCACCGAGCTGTCGCACGACGTCGGCGTGCAGCTGCTGGCCAACTGCCTCGCCACCGTCTTCGGCCTGGGCGTACTGATCGCCCTGCTCGGGCCGGTCTCCGGCGCGCACTTCAACCCGGCCGTCACCCTCGCCGCCTGGTTCACCGGCCGCCGCACTCCGGACGGCCTTCCTTTGCGGGACGTCGCCGCGTACGTGCCCGCCCAGATCGTGGGTGCGATCGGCGGGGCGGTCCTGGCCGACGCGATGTTCGCCAAGCCGCTGGTCAGGTTCTCCACCCACGACCGGTCCGCCGGTCACTTGTGGCTCGGCGAGGTCGTCGCCACGGCCGGGCTGGTCCTGCTGATCTTCGGCCTCAGCCGGATCGGCCGCGCCGCGCTCGCTCCGGTCGCGGTGGCCTCGTACATCGGGGCCGCCTACTGGTTCACCTCCTCGACGTCGTTCGCGAACCCGGCGGTGACCATCGGCCGGGCCTTCACCGACACCTTCGCCGGGATCGCACCCGCCTCCGTCACCCCGTTCATCGCCGCCCAATTGCTCGGCGCCGCACTCGGACTCGCCGTCGTGGCCGCGATATACGGCCCGAGCACCGCCCCGGCACACCGCGAGATCGGCGTCCCGCGCAGCGAACCCGAACCCGCCTCCTCCTGAGCACGCCCCACCCCCGAGAAAGACACCCACCATGAGCACTCCCGCCTCGCGCCCGTCGGTGCTGTTCGTCTGCGTCCACAACGCCGGCCGCTCCCAGATGGCAGCCGCCTTCCTCACCCACCTCGCGGGCGACCGCGTCGAGGTCCGCTCCGCGGGATCCGCTCCCGCCGACACCGTCAACCCGACCGTGGTCGAAGCGATGAGCGAGGTGGGCATCGACATCTCCGCCCGGGCCCCGAAGATCCTCACGGCGGAGGCCGTCCAGGCGTCCGACGTCGTGATCACCATGGGCTGCGGCGACGCCTGCCCCGTCTTCCCCGGCAAGCGCTACCTCGACTGGCAGCTCGACGACCCGGCCGGTCAGGGCGTCGAGGCCGTACGCCCGATCCGCGACGCGATCGAGACACGCGTCCGCGCACTGATCTCGGAAGTGGCGCCCGGCTGACGGTCGCCCCTCCGCCGCTCGACAACGCTCAGGACGGGCTCGGCCTGGTGCAGAGGAAACACCCCTCCCAGTGCGGGAGCGCACTGAGGATCCGGTGCTGTACGCATGAGGCCATCGCGCGTTCGTCCGGCCCGGGGAAGCCTCCGACGAGGTCGGTGTCGTCGGCCGATACGAAGGAATCGACCATGTCTTTGAACTGGTGCAGGTAGTCACGGGCGAAGGGTGGGTCATAACCCAACTCGCTCCAGCGATGGCCGCTCAGCGCGAGCGTCGTGGCGCGCAGCACGAAGTCCTTCGACCGGGCACGTTCCGATGGAGTCGTGCCCCATGCGATGTCTTCCAGGTCGAATCCGACAACCCCTCGACCCATCACGTTCTGATCCTGAAGCGTGAGAAGAGACGCGAAGCGGTAGTCCCACACGTCGTCGGCGAGCTCGGACACCGCCAACATCAGCACGTCGACGAACACCTCTGTGCCACCGTTGGACAGGTCCAGACTCTTGCCGCCACCACCGAATACGTTCCCCACGCGGCCACGGTACGACACCTCGGGCGCAGCACTAGACAGGCAGGTCTGCCCGGCGTGGGGCCAATAGCGCTTGGCTGGCGAAGGACCTTGATATGGCGGCCAGTTGGGACGCCTCGGCATCCGTTCCCACCTCTCTCCCCTCGGCGTCGGCCTCCGGTGGCAGGGGGCGGTACCCGGACTCCGGCGCCCGGGCGGGCGAGTCGGCCGTCGCCTTGTCCAGCGCCGTCGCAATGGCCGCCGCCGACTCGGCGGCCGTTACCGGCTCGGGCAGTGTTTCCATGCGTGGGCGCAGCAGGAGCAGCCCGTCGTGGATTTCGATGACCCGACGGTATAACGCGAAACGCACTGCGCGTGAGGTCAGCTGACGGATACGTATGCTCCGCCGGGGCGGCTGAAGCGCGATCTCCGGAAACTCCCGATGCAGCGCGGACCACAGCGGGGTCAGCGCCCGGTAGGTGCGGTGCGACCACCACCAGTGCCGTAGCGGAGTCCAGGCGGAAGTGCTGCCTCCGGCGATGACCAGGGTCGCGCAGACCAGGCCCAGGACGGTGGAGACGGTGTCCTCGCCGTCGGTCTGGCGCCCGGTGAACAGGGCGAGCCGGATGTCGTCCAGGCCCCAGGCCGTCCACACCACGCCCAGGGCCACGCCGCCGCAGAACAGACGCAGCCCGATGCGCTGGACCCCTGGCCCGGCCTGTCGGGCTCTGCGCAGGGTCACCCTCACCAGGGCCACCAAGTGCCAGGCCGGGAACAGGGTGATGACCGTGTCGTACGCCGCCAGGAACGGACGCCGACCGATGTCGACGAAGAGTTCTCCAGAGGTGTGTTGGAGGTCGGCTGCCGAGAAGAGCACCACCATGACGACGAGGGTCGACGCGGTGGTGATGACCTGCCGCCGGACCGATCGGGCGGCCAGCAGGCCCAGGCAGGAGACGGCCAGCATCCGCAGTTGATCGCCCATCAGCATGGGCAGACCCGGCAGGGCGATGGTGTGCTCGACGGCCCGGGCTGCTGCAGGGGCGAGGACGATGAGGGCGATGCCGAGGCAGAAGACGGAACGGTGGACATATCGCTGGGCAGCCGCTGCGTGTTCGCCTCGTAAGGTGCTCCACCGGTAGACACCGAATACGCACAGGGCCAGCCCGACGAGGCACTGGAGGAGATCGGTCATGGCCGCCTCCGCCGTGGTGCGGGGCCGAGGAAGGGGTCCGGGGGCTGCCCGGGCAGATCCCACACCGCACGCTGGATGATCAGCGAGGCCAGTAACTCGGCTTCCTGCTCCTGTGGTTCGGTGTAGATCGTCCGGCCAAGGACGCGGTGCACCAGCTCGTCCGCGAGGTGCGGTGTCAGTTCGGTGGAGAGTGTGCCGTCGTGGCCGCACAGGAGGTGGGACAGCTCGTGCACGAGGATGTGCTGACGGTGGAGCGGAGAGGTGTCCGCCGCGTAGGCGATGTAGTCGGCCAGATCCGCGCTGACCAGCAGACCGCAGGGCACACCGGGAGTCCAGGGGATCGGCATGAGCTCGATCGGTCTGCCGCGCTGTTCGGCCGCGGCGGCGATGAGCTCGACCGCGTCGAACGGAACGGGGAGGTCCAGTGAGGCGGCGATGCCCCGGCACCGTCGCAGCCGGTCTTTCTCCGCGGTGGATGGGCGGCCTGCCCGGTCGGCACCCCAACGGCGGTGTCTCACCGCTCGGTTGACCTGCGGCGATCGGCCTCCCGGCGGGCGATGGACTCGATCAGGTCGCGTACGGTGCCGAGTCCGTCGGGGGACAGATTGACCGCGCGCAGGGCGACATCGCGTACACCGGCGTCCCGCATGGCGGAGAGCAGGGCGACCTCCTCGGAGATCTGGGCGCTCTCGGCGTCGTCGAAGAAGTACGCGACCGGCACCTGGAAGAACGCGGCCAGCGCCTCCAGATGCCGCTTGGTGGGGTTGTCCCGGCGGCCCGTCCGCAACTGCCACAGATAAGTGGCCGAGAACGTCTCTCCGCTGGAGTCACGGCAGGCCCGCGCAACGTCCTCGTTGCTGTACGGAGTGCGGTCCGGGCGGCGTACCGCCTGGAAGAGGGCCTCTATTCGCTCGGCCAATGACTGGGTTCCGGCCTCCGGCACTGCCCCACCTCCGTTCTGTAGCGGCATAGTAACCGACCTCCCGACCCCGGCCAGGGTCGAGCCGACAGCAACGGTATGAACTGAGATGAATGAACTGGACAGCTTCTTCACACCAGTTGACACCTCTTGGCCCGGTCGGCCAAGCTTCGAATCGCCTTGAGGGCGCCATACCCGATCGAGCCTGACCGAGCCCGATCGCATCCGGTCGAGTCAGATCGGGCGCCCGTCCGACGCACGCTCGCGAACGAAGGAGCACCACATGAGACGCACTGTCGCCGCCTTATTCACGGCCCTGCTGGCGATCTTCACCGCTGCCGCCCTGCCCGCCACCGCGCATGCCTCAAGCCCCGGTTCCTGCAGCACGCACTACGAGGGCCCGTACGGCAGCGCCACCTGCTCGGGAGTCGACCCGAGCGTCCAGTGGCGGGCCGTGGTCGGCTGCTTCTACCTCGTCGACGGCCAGCCGTACCCGTTCACGGTGCTCGGCAACGTGATCACCGGCGACGGCACCTCGGTCGGCGGTTGCACGGGCGCCTCCTGGGCGACCAAGCACATCTCGGCCGAGGTCGTGGGCGTGGCCGGCCGCCAGGGCCGCCTGGTGGGCTACGGCGGCAAGTGCATGGACATCGCCAGCGGGAAGACCACGGTCGCCACCCCCGTGCAGATCTACGACTGCAACGGCACCGGCGCCCAGTGGTGGACACTCGGCAACGACCACAGCGTGCGCGGCCTCGGCATGTGCCTGAACGTGGTGTGGGGGCGCAGCGACAGCCCCAACGGCACCAAGGTGGAGATCTACGACTGCGTGGGCAGCCAGGGTGAGCAATGGATCCCCCAGCCGGACGGATCGCTGAAGAACGTCCTCACCGGCAAGTGCCTCGACGACCTCGGATTCAGCACCGCCAACCGCACGCAGTTGGGCGTCTGGGACTGCAACGGCCTGGCCAACCAGAAGTGGGCGCTGACCCCCTGACCCTCTGAACTCCGATCAGCCGTCCTGTATGGGGCCGCCTCCGGGCGGCCCCATACCCGCGTTTGCGGACCCGAGCCGTCCGGTTCGTCCCAACGGTCCCAGGGACGCTGAAGGGACGCTTGGGACGCCCCAACTCGCCGGTCGGAAGGTTAGCTTGCGGTGACCTCGCAGACCCGTCGCTGTACGCGGGTGCGTCGGTCGCCGACCACCGGAGCCTCGACGGCGTCTTGCGCGCGGCGGCACCCGGGTGCCGACCTCTCCCCTGGACCGTCGCTGCAACGCGCCGTCTTTCTCCTCCTCATGACGTCCTGACCAGACCTCATGACTCACCATCACGCGTCGCCGTGGCGCGTGCACGTACGAATCGGAGATCTCCCTTGAGACCTCGCAGAACCGCCCGCAGAGCGCGGGTTCCTGTGCTCGCGTCGGCCGGTCTGGCCATGGTGGCCGGACTGTTGCAGGGCAGCATGGCCTGGGCAGGACAGTCGGATGCCGCGGAGAGTCAGCCCCCGGCGCCCGGTGCGGCCGCGCCCAATACGGTGGCGCCCGAGCAGCGGGGCGATGCCCTCGGCAAGGACTGGAAGAAGTCGACCGACCGCGCCTGGACGACGGCCGGTGACGCCACCGGATTCCACGTGCTGGTCGCGGACGCCAATGCTGGCTACACCTGGCGGACCGTGGCGACGCTGTCGGAGCCGGGCCTCGATACCGATCAGTGGATCGGCAACGCGTGTGTGACGGGCTCGGGCAAGCGGGCCGTCGTGGTCTACGCGCCCCGGGCGTTCACCAACCGCGGCGACCTCTTCGACCGGGGTGCGTTCACGGCGGTCGTGGACCTGCAGTCGGGGAAGGTGACCAAGCTGCCGCTCAACGCCAGCCTGGCCTACTTCGACCCCGGTTGCGGTGCGGGTGAGACCGCCGTGGTCACCCAGGCGAGCGCCGACGGCAACAGCGAGCAGACCCAGTTCCAGACCGTCGACGCCGCCACCGGAAAGATCGTCTCCACGGGGGCGCTCGACGGCCAGGCGACCTCCGCGGTCCCGGTCGGCAAGGACGTCATAGCCGCCGCCGGGTCGCACCTCGTCAGGGTCGGCCCGGCGGGCAAGGCGGACGTGGTGGCCACCACGCACGGCACCGCGACGCGACTGCACCCGGACGCCGACGGCAACGTCGCCTTCCTGGAGCCCGCCAAGGGCGGGAAGGTCGACGTCCAGCACCTGCGCGGCCGTACGGTCAAGACGCTGGCCGTCGGCAACCTCGGGCAGGTCGGCCTGGTCCAGGGCGCGGCCGGCAAGGTCTTCGTGACCGGCAAGTCCACGAAGGCGAGCGACCTGCCCTCGACGATGCGCCGCGTCACCGAGGCACCCGCCCAGGCGGAGCTGTCGACCGACGGCCAACTGGCCGTCGTCCAGGCCGTTCCCCAGCATCTCGCGGACAAGGTGGCCTCGCCGCTGATGCGGGCCAAGGCCCCGGTGGCCGAGGCCGTCGAGATCAAGGCGACGGCGACCGCCACCGACAAGCCGCTGGCCTTCACGGTCGCCACCCAGCAGACCCCGGCCCAGGCCGACACGGGTGCCAAGCCCTCGCCGCTGCTCCCGTTCATCGCGGGCGGCCGCGGCACCGTGAAGAAGGCGCTCGCCGCGTCCGGCGCCAAGGCCGCCGCTTCGGGCGACCCGGCCAGCGACCCGGTGGACGGCGACCGTTACTGCGCGGTGCCTCGTAACGACGTGAACACGCAGGTCTACCAGCCCACCCCCAACCAGGTGGAGTGGGCGGCCGACATGGCCATCCGGGGCCAGCTGACCTCCGGCTACGCCAACCGGCCCGCCAACTGGCACAACTCGGGGCTGCCGGCCTGGTCGCCGCAGGGCATGTTCCCCTCGCACCCCCTGGTCACCGGTGGCCGGATCCCGGCGCAGGTCATGCTGGGCATCCTCACCCAGGAGTCCAACCTCTGGCAGGCCAGCTCGCACGCCGAGCCGGGCGAGTACGGCAACCCGCTGATCGGCAACTACTACGGCACCAACATCTACGCCGGTACGACGGGGTACGACCCGAAGCGCATCTGGAAGATCAACTGGGACAAGGCCGACTGCGGCTACGGCATCGGCCAGGCCACCGACGGCATGCGCATCGCCGGGCACCCCAAGGAAGGGGAAGTGCTCCTTCCGCCGGACCAGCAGCGGGCCGTCGCCGTGGACTACGCCACCGGTATCGCCTACTCGGCGCGCATCCTCCAGGACAAGTGGAACGAACTCCACACCCCCGGTACGCAGATCAAGCTGAACGACGACGACCCGAACCGCCCGGAGAACTGGTTCGCCGCCGTCTGGGACTACAACGCGGGCCTCAACGTGCGGGGCAGCAACCCGGACGACGCGTCGGCCTGGGGCCTGGGCTGGGCCAACAACCCCGCCAACCCCAAGTACCCGGCGGACCGTGGCGCGTTCCTGGACAACAACCACTACGCGGACGCCGCGAAGCCGCAGAACTGGGCGTACGAGGAGAAGGTGATGGGCTGGGGCGCGTTCCCCATCGACACCGGCCACTCGTACGACGACAACGGCAACATGAACAAGGGCAACACGCACGGCTTCTCCTCGGCCTGGTGGTCCAACGCCATGGAGCGCACCTCCTCGGTCAAGCCGCCGCTGTCGGCGTTCTGTGACACCACCAACGGGTGCGACTGGACCAGTCCGCCGGTCTGCCACACCGTCGCCTGCTACAACCAGCACTGGTTCCGCCACGACGTCACCTGGAAGAACTGCGGCAGCAAGCCGGGGCCTCCCAGCGGGCTGGCGAATGAGTGCGGCAACGAGTACCTCACGTACAAGACGCTGCGCGGCGAGCCCGGTGACGCCCATCCCAAGCTCGGCCCCTGTGACGCGAACGCCCTGCCCAGCGGCACGGTGATCGTCGACGACGAGCCCGACGGCGCACCGCAGAACCGCTGCGGGTCCCGTGGCTGGTCGAGCAACGGCTCCTTCTCCTGGGAGTTCCGCACGGACGACGAGGGCAAGTACGAGGCCAAGGAGGACCTCCACCAGATCGGCGGCGGCTTCGGCGGCCACTACTGGTTCTCGCACGCGCGTCAGCCCAACAACTGGGACAACTACCTGACCACAAACGGTACGTGGACGCCCAACCTGGCCGATCACGTCTACAAGGTGCAGGCGTTCGTCCCGTATCCCTCGCACACCACCAAGAGCGCCCACTACGAGGTCACGGCCAAGGACGGCAAGACCCATGAGCGGATCGTCGACCAGTCCAAGGCCAACAACGACTGGGTGACCGTCGGCTACTTCCAGCTGGGTTCCAACGCCAAGGTCTCCCTCACCAACGTCACCGGTGACTCCACCTCCGGTGAGCTGGACGTGGCGTACGACGCGCTCGCGTTCGTCCCGGTGGACGGCACGTACGAGCACCACACCTTCGACGCGGCGGCCATCTTCGAGAGCAACCAGAACCTGGACACCGACACCCCCTGGCTGATGAAGACGCCGATGCGGACGCGTCAGACCATCTACGACTGGGCGCACTCGCGCACGGCCGGCGGTATGACCTTCGACAACCGCTACAAGACGGTCGGCCTGTCGAACTTCCAGGTCTGCAACGGTACGTACAACGACCTCTGCCTCGGCGGCAACACCTCCGCCGCGATCAAGTCCTGGCAGTCCGACGTGGACGCGGCCGGGACCGACCCGAACGCGCATCCCTCCGAGGCCGACTGGCTGGGATTCGCGATTGCCGCGCCGCCGTCGACGATCAACGAGCACACCTTCGACGAGGACCGTTCGTACAAGATCAAGACGCACATCGACGCGTCGTACGTGGTCGGCCCGGATGGCAAGATCATCCCGGGGACCGAGGAGGTGGTGGACTCGGGCCGGACCGGCAACACCGAGATCGCCCCGTTCGCCCGTAACTTCATCCAGGCGACGGTCAAGGACTACGGCTCGCTCGGCGTCACCCTGCCCGACCTGTCGTTCGACGCGAAGGACGGCAACGTCACCGGTCAGACCACCCATGTGGCCAATCCGCTGGAGACCGGTCTCACCCCCGGACAGGCCTACCGTTCGGGCCAGCAGCCGACCACGATCGACTCCACGGGCAAGTGTGTGACGACCAAGTTCGTCAGCGGCGGCAGCATCGGTTACCGCCCGCTCGACGAGGCGCCCAACACCGACGCCAACATGAGCGCCTGGGTGAACAAGCTGAAGAGCCTGGCCGACCAGCGGCAGATCCCGACCGAGGTCGCGGACACGGCGGGCGACATCTACAGCCTGTTCTTCCGCGCGCCCGCGCTCGACGGCGGCGGCAACCCCCAGGGCTCGCTGTTCAACATGGCGCCGCCGATCTGGCAGAACGTCAGCATGGCCTTCTGCGGTGGCGGCACCGTCAAGCCCACCTCCGCGGCCAACATCGACGACAACCCGACGACGGGGCTCGTGTACCAGAGCTACATGCCCAACCTGTACCTCTACCTCGACGGCCACATGGTCGACGAGACCGGGCAGCCGACGAACGGGCCCGTGCAGCGGGGCGACTTCAGGTCGTTCTCCAACCTGCCGCTCGGCGACGACCACCACACCGGCTACGGATCCTGCGGGACCGAGGTCAAGGGCAACGGTGGAAACCCGTGGAGCCTGAAGGCCGTGCCTTCCGGTTTCCCCGGAGGCACGCCCAGCATTCCCATGTTCTGCGATGACGGGAGCCACTCCAGCAGCTGATGTCCCGGCCCCGGCCAGGTCCGCGACCGCGGGCCCGGCCGGGGCCTTCGCCCGTGCCCACGAAGGAGGACGCCGATGCCGACCATGGCACGACAACTCACGTTTCCAGGGCTGCTGGTGGCGCTGCCGCCCCTGCTCTTTCCCCTGGCCGTGACCCTGCCGTCCGGGCTCCCCGCCGACCAGGTGGTCCTCGCCTCGACGATCGGCCTCTTTCCGGCCGTACTCTCCACCTGGCTGGCGAGCCAGGTGCTCTCCCGGCACAGCCGTCTGCGCCATGCGGCTCTCACTGGGTGCGTCTCGACGTCCCTGTTCGGGTGTCTGATCGTGGGATCCGTCTACTACGGATTCGTCTTCGCCCCCTTGCTCGTGCTCCTCTTCGGCCTCCTCGGCCTGCTCAGCCTCCGGGGCACCTGGACCCTGGCCCAGGGCTGGAAACGGGGAGCGGTGAGCGCTTCCCTTCCGCTGTGCCTCATCGCGGCCTTCGGCCTGCATGTGTCGACAAGCGGAGCGGCGGGGAGGCTCGTCCATCTGGTCGGGTGGACGTGCCTGGCCCTCGCCGTCCTGATCTGCTCGTTGACACTGGTGGCGCCCCGAAAGGGCAGCTGACGAACCTGCTCTACGGCTCGACGCTGGCGATGGGCGAGCACTCCAACTGCTTCTGGCTCGGTATCGACCCGCAGACCGTGATGGAACTGGGCGGCGCGTCGTCCGTGACCGCGAGCATCCGGGTGTAGGTGTCCCGGTCCGTCCGGATCGTGGCCTCCTGCTCCAGGCCGGTCCGGTCCTTGATCTTGACGACGTCCCCGACGGCGCCGTTCTCGATCCGCCCCCACACCGCATGGCAGGCGGGGCTGTACCGCAGCTCGATGTGCATACCGCGCAGCCAGGTGTCGTGCGCGGTGTTCGCGTCCCACTGGCAGTCCATGGACTGCGGATCACGGCGCAGACAGGTGTCCCCGGAACACCGCACCTGGACCTTTCCGGCGGCGGGCACCACCTTCCCCTGGCCGGTACCCGATGCCTGGGCGCCGTCGGACGCACCGTGCGAGCCGGATCCCACCCCGCCGCCCATGGCCAGCACCGCGGCGACCGCACCCATCACCGCGCCGGACGCGATGTAGCCCACGGCCCCCAGTTTGCGTCGCCAGGCGGGCCGGATGACGACCTGGCGCCGGGCGAGCACCGGCGGGATCCACCGGGGTGCGCGGCGCACGGCCGGGTGCGGTTCGTCGGCCGCATGCGGTGGTTCCGGTGCCTCCGAGGTCTCGGCTGCGGGTGCCGGTATGCCGGGCTCGGGTACGTACGCCTCGTCCGCGGCCGGTTCCTCGGCCGACGACTGCCCCACCTGTACGAGCAGATCGAGCAGCGGTTGCGGGTCCGCCCCGGTGGCGGCCGCGAACTGCTCGACGGCGACCTTCGAAGGCAGTTGCTTCCCGTTCAGGAAACGCTCCCAGGAGGAGCGGCTGTAGTGCGTCCGGTCGGCCAGCTGCCCATAGCTGAACCCGGACTCCTGCTTGATACGGCGCAGTTCCGCAAAGAGCTGTTCCTGTGTGCTCACAGGCGCATTGGTCTGGTCGGACATGTGCCTCCCCCGTCATTCACTCGCGGCGGACGGCAACTCCCCTGGCCGTCGCGCGGACCATAGAGTAACCGGACCGCTGACCGGTTTACGGACGCCTGCGACACCCGTCCAACCACGGTCGGACGCGGTCCCGGTCAAAGGCCAACTCCGTGACTTCTCTCTCCTGAACAGCCTTGATTAGCGGGTGCAGAAAGTAGGTGGCCCCCGCACGCGTCGTACGGAATTCCATTCGGCTGGACGGCCGACTGCTCAGTGCCACCGGTTCGTTCCGGTCCGGGTGGATTCACCCTTTGCCTCCAGCCGGTCGAACGGGCAACCCGCCAACTTCGGCGCTGCAAGCCCCCGAGCGGCGTCCCAAGGGCGTCCCGGGCCGTCCCGCGCCGCACCGGGACGACCGCCGAGCCCGGGGAAAAAGATGCGGAACTTCGGTTGCATATCCGCACATGAAGTGGTTCTTCCATCCTCAATGCCGCGTTCTCTCCAGTCGACGCGGAACCAATCAAGGAGATTCCGTCGGGGAGTTCCGATGCATGGCTCCGCGAGGCTCCGCACATGAACGGAACACGGCGCGGTGTGTGGATCACCACACTCCTCGCCACACCCGAGCCCGCCGTCAGATGAGGGACGTCCCCGGTCTTCGCGGCGCGGCGTCCCATTGCCCAGGTCAGCGCGATGCGGTGGGCCGGGACGGTCCGGGACGGCCCCCACACCTGCCCAAGTCGCGCCTATCGTCGTCGAACACCCCGGTGCACGAGCGCCGCGACGGCACGACGTCCGCGCCCGTATGAGGTTGCCTCAGATCACCGCCACGGGCATCACACGCACCCCTGCAGTTAAGGAACTCATCATGACCATCACCCTCACCGCCCGCCGGGCGGCGTCCGTCGCCGCCGTCCTGGCCGGACTGACGGCTTCGGCCGTGCCCGCCCACGCCGCCGCCACGGCCGCTCCCTCGTGCGCGAGCATCTGCGTGCTGGACGCGCGGAGCGGGGCCCACCCCGGCTACGACCGCCTGGTGCTCGACCTGACCAGCAACGGTGTGCCCCCGACGGTGCACACCCGTGTGTCCGCCGACGGCTCGTACCACGTCAACGCCAGCGACGAGGACAGAAAACTGGGGATCACCGGCAAGTCGTATCTCTTCCTCGACATCGCCCCGGCCGACGTCACGTCCACCGGTCCCGACGCATACACCAGCCCCGTCGTGCAGCCCGTCTCCCTGCCCTCCCTCAAGGGGGTCCAGCTGGCACATGCGGGCGGCTTCGAGATGGACCACACCACGACGTTCGGCCTGTCCCTCGGCGACTACTCGAGCTACAAGGTCTTCACCCTGACCTCGCCGAACCGCGTCGTCGTCGACCTCTACCACTGAGCTCTGACGAAGCGGTCACCGATCGGGCGGCGTGACGTGGATCTGTGGCAGAACGGGCACGGCTCCCCAGTTGTCGGGCGAGATGTCTCCTGTCTCAACTCTTCCATCTGGGGAGTACGGGGCCACTTTCGCTGAAGGACCGGTTCCACAACCGGGCGCTTCCCGCGTCGGGTGCGGCGCGCGATCTGGCGATACGATTGTGATGTACCTCACCTTGGATGAAGGGTGCGGGGCCATGGGCGTATCCGAAGCGACACCCGTCACGGACAGCGGCCATCCCGGCTTGCGGCGAGAGATCGGCTTTGTGGGGCTGATCTGGGCCTCGGAGGGATCGATCATCGGATCGGGCTGGCTGTTCGGCGCACAGAAAGCGCTGGGAGTGGCCGGACCGGCCGCGATCATCTCCTGGGGAATCGGCAGCGTCGCGATCTTGATCCTGGCGCTGGTACACGCGGAGCTCGGCGGTATGTACCCGGTCTCCGGCGGCACGGCCCGCTTCCCGCACTACGCGTTCGGCGGTGCCGCCGGAGCGTCGTTCGGATGGTTCTCCTGGCTCCAGGCGGCCACGGTCGCGCCCATCGAAGTGCTGGCCATGATCACATACGGCCAGCACTACTCATGGGCGAAAGGCTGGCTGAAGGTCAAGGGCGGCCAGGACCTGCTGACCGGTTCCGGGATCGCCGTCGCGATCGTGCTGATGGCGGTCATCACCGCCATCAACTTCCTCAGCATCCGGCTGCTGGCACGTACCAACAGCGCGGCGACCTGGTGGAAGGTCGGCATCCCGCTGCTGACGATCTTCGTGTTCGCCATCATCGCGTTCCACGGCAGCAACTTCACCGCCGCCGACGGCTTCAACCCCTACGGCGCGAAGGGCATCCTGAGCGCGGTCTCCACCAGCGGCATCATCTTCGCGCTGCTGGGCTTCGAGCAGGCCGACCAGCTCGCCGGTGAGAGCGCGAACCCGAAACGCGACATCCCGCGTGCGGTGATCGGCTCCATCGTGATCGGCGCGATCATCTACATCCTGCTGCAGATCGTCTTCCTCGCAGCGCTGCCCGCCTCGCAGGTGCAGGGCACCTGGACGACCGCCGCGTTCAACACCCTGACCGGCCCGTTCGCCCAGTTGGCCACACTCATCAGCCTGGGCTGGCTGGCCACCATCCTCTATCTGGATGCGGTGGTCTCCCCTGCCGGTACGGGCCTGATCTACATCACCGGGTCCTCGCGGGTCTCCTACGGCCTCAGCCGCAACGGCTATGTGCCGCAGGTCTTCGAGAAGACCACCCGGCGCGGTGTCCCGTGGCCCGGCCTCATCGCCGCGTTCGTGACCGGCTGCATCTGCTTCCTGCCGTTCCCGAGCTGGCAGTCTCTGGTAGGACTGATCACCAGCGCCAGCGTGCTCATGTACGCCGGTGCGCCGCTGTCCTTCGGCGTCTTCCGCAACCGCCTGCCGAACGCCGACCGTCCGTACCGCCTGCCCGGCGGATCCTGGATGTCGCCGCTGGCCTTCGTCGTCGCCAACCTGCTGATCCTGTGGTCCGGCTGGCAGACCGACTGGAAGCTGGGCGTGGCGATCCTCATCGGTTATGTCATCCTCATCGCCAACCGCGTGTTCAAGATGAACCCGATCCAGCCCCAGCTCGACCTGAAGGCGGCGCAGTGGCTGCCCGTCTATCTGATCGGCATGGGACTCATCGTCTACGCCAGCGACTTCGGCCCGCTGAAGCACCCGTGGTTCCCGCTGTGGTGGGACATGGTCGTGGTAGCGGGGTTCAGCCTCGCCATCTACTACTGGGCACTCGCGGTGGCCCTGCCGACCGAGAAGATCCAGCGGATGATCGACCAGGTCGTCGTTCCGGAGGAAGCCGACATCAAGTAGTCGCCGCCTGTCGTTCTGCGGGGCCGGCCACCATGGTGGCCGGCCCCGCAGAACGATGTGGGAGGGGCGTCAGGCGGCGCGCAGTTCGCTCACCGCGTCCTTCGACAGACGGGCGCGGACCAGGGCGGCGGCCAGGCGGGCCAGGTCCTTCGTCTCCACCAGCCGGCCCAGACCGCGCGGGGTGTGCGGCAGTCCCAGCGATGCCGCGGTTTCACAGGTCCGGTCGTCGAAGAAGGGGCGCAGTTCGGGCCAGACCTCCTGGGCCTCCCGGCAGAAGATGTCCGCGCCCACCGGGCCGATCCTGGGCACCTCCTGGAGCAGGTCCCGCACCACGGACGGCTCCCTGTCCGCTTCCTCGCGAAGGTTGCGCAGGTCGCCTTTCCAGCGGTCGAGTACGAGCTCGGCACCTTCGGCGAGCGCGGTCGCGGTGCTCTCGTCGTACCGGACGTAGTGGGCACGGCCCAGCGCGTCCACCCGGTCCTGCCAGCGGGAATCCACCATCGCCCGAGGAGTGCGCAGCCCGGCCCCGAAGAGCTCCCTCGCGGCAGCCGTCGCGATGTCCGCCTTGATGCGGATCGAGCAGAGCACGGTGAGCACAAGGAGTTGGTACAGCGGCGCCGGCTTGTCGCGCAGTGTGATGCCCGCCTCGTCGGCGTACGTCCTTCCGTGTTCGCGCAGCAGGCGCGAGGTCAGCTCCTTGGTGTCCATCGGTCTGGTCATGCCGCCTTGGCGTGGTGGTGGATCAACCGGTGGCTCTGTACGGACAGCTCGTCGCGTTCCTGGACTTCGGTGAGGCGGATACCGATGTGGTAATCCTGGACCAGCATCCAGCCCAGGAAGCCGGCGGCGACGGTGCACAGGACTCCGGCGGAGGCGAGTGCGAGCCCGAGGGTGGCACTCTTGGCCGGACCGTTCCAGTGGCTCGCGTACACACCGAGGCTGATCGCGAACAGCGCCAGCGCGGTGACGTTCAGGCCCGCGTGAGCCAGCCCGACGCCCCTGGCTCCGGACGCGCGCGGCACGCCGAACGCGAGGTCGACGAAGCCGGGCAGAGCCGCCAGCAGCGCACCGCCGACACCGGCGATGTTCAGGGCGATGGCGAAGTTCAGCCAGAACTGCTGGCCGTTCGCCGCGTACACGGCGAATCCGACCAGGGTGCCGGTGTAACCGGCGACGGGATAGGCGATGAGCATCGGGTGGATCGGATGACCCGCGATGGTGACCTTGCTGTACATGGCACCTCCCGGCCCCCTTGATTGCCGTAATTCCAGGGTCCTCCGGTGCCGTAGCGCACACAACTACGCGGCTCGCACACGCCACACTCCGTATCCAACTGCCTCCGCTCCGGAGCAGGTCCCCGCAGCTCAGCCCACGAAGGTGTCCGGATCCGCCGCCGCCCAGTCCGCCGCCCAGGTCTTCGGTGCCTCGTCCAGGAGTTGCCCCGGTGCCAGCCACTCGTAGAGCTCCGCGTAGGAACGGACCGTCGTCGGGTCGATCCTGCGCATCAGCAGGTCGGGGCGCAGCTCGTGCGGGTCGCGCACACCCATGGCGGCCATGATCTGCATGGCGCTGCGCACCGTCGCCTCCTGGTAGCGGTGGACGCGGTGGGCCTTGTCCGGGACGTCGAGGGCACGCGTGCGGCTCGGGTCCAGGGTGGTGACGCCGACCGGGCAGGTGTTGGTGTGGCAGCGCTGTGCCTGGATGCAGCCGACGGCGAACATCATCGCGCGGGCCGCGTTGGTGTAATCGGCGCCCTGCACAAGGCGTTTGACGATGTCGGCGCCCGAGGCGACCCTGCCGCTCGCCCCGATCCGGATCCGGTCCCGCAGCCCCACGCCCGCCAGTGCGTTGTGCACCATCGTCAGGCCCTCGGTCAACGGAGTGCCCAGGTGGTCCGCGAACTCCAGGGGCGCCGCGCCCGTCCCGCCCTCCGCGCCGTCCACCACGATGAAGTCCGGTGTGACCCCCTCGGCGGCCATCGCCTTGCACACCGCGAGGAACTGCCGCCGCGAGCCGGGGCACAGCTTGAAACCGGTGGGTTTGCCGCCCGCCAACTCCCGCATCCGGGCGATGAAATGGACGAGCTCACGCGGTGTGCGGAAGACGTGGTGGTACGGCGGTGAGATGACCGTCTGCCCCTGCGGCACATCACGTACGCGGGCGATCTCGGCGTCCACCTTGCCTGCGGGCAGCACCCCGCCGAATCCCGGCTTCGCACCCTGCGACAGCTTCAGGGACACGCACTTGACCTGCTCGGCGGCCGACTTGTCGGCGAACATGGCCGCGTCGAAACCGCCGTCGGACGTGCGGCACCCGAAGTAGCCCGTGCCGATCTCCCAGATCAGATCGCCGCCGTGGCGCAGGTGGTGCTCCGAGAGCCCGCCCTCACCCGTGTCGTGCGCGAAACCGCCGAGCGCCGCGCCCCGGTTGAGGGCGAGGATCGCGTTCGAGGACAGCGCGCCGAAGCTCATCGCCGACACGTTCAACAGCGCCATGTCGTACGGCTTCGCGCAGCCGGGCCCGCCGACCCGCACCACCGGCGGCTCGTCCCGCACGTCCACCGGCGCCATCGACGGCACCAGGTACTCGTAGCCGTCCGCGTACATATTCCGCTCGGTACCGAACGGTTCCTCCGCTTCCTCGCCCTTGGCCCGCTGGTACACGATGGTGCGTACGTCGCGGTCGTACGGCCTGCCGTCGAAGTTGCGCTCGATGAAGTACTGCTGAAGCTCCGGGCGCAGCCACTCCATGAGGAAGCGGAGGTGACCGGTCAGAGGATAGTTGCGCAGCACCGAGTGCCGGGTCTGCGTCACGTCCCACACCCCGAGCGCGGTCGGCGCGAGCAGGACGGCCGCCGGGATCCACCACCACGGGGACACCGTGAACGACAACGCGAGCGTGACCGCCGCGCCCAGGGCGACGACGAGGAACGGTGCCGTCCGGCGCATGGACGGGATTCGTGACATGGCACTTCTTTCGCGACAAGCCGGGCGGCGGATGCCGACAGGCTAGGCTCGCCTCCCGCCCGAGCACGCCCAACTCGCCCGCCGGGCAACCGGATGCCGCCCGGACGGCACCACCGCGCACCGCGTCATGCCATGCGCCCCGCGTTCGCGCCCGGCGCGTCCCCGGTCGCCTGCCGAACGCCTCGCTCCGCTTCGCGCGCCGTGCGGGCCGTGCGTGGCGAAGCCGTCGCAGTGCGGTGCTGTCGGCGCCCTCCCCGCCGCTCCCCGTAGCTCCTTGTCCCCCTCGACGGCCCGCACTTAGCCTTGCCAAGGCGCGCCAAAAGCACAGTTCAGTCAATACGTGTCCAGATAGGGCCGCAATTCTTTCGCGGTGTGAGATCCCAGCGCTGAGTTCGTCTGACGCTCCCCTACTGATGGCTGTCGTGCCCCCGTGTCGGGCCCGCGACAGCCCCCCACCCCTCTCACGCGCCCAAGGAGAAGTCTGCATGGATGCTGAGCCCATCGCGTTAGTAGGCGTCGGGTGCACGCTCCCCGGCAAAGTGCACGGGCTGGACGACGTGCACACGGTTCTGCGGGAAGGACGGGACTGCGTCGAAGTGATCCCGCCCAGCCGATGGGACGTGGACGCCTTCTACGACCCCGATCCGCTGGCCCTGGGCAAGACCTATGTCCGCCACGGCGGATTCGTCGAGGACGTCGACCGCTTCGACGCCGTGTTCTTCGGGATCTCGGACGCCGAGGCGGTCCGCATGGATCCCCAGCACCGCCTGCTCCTGCAGACCGTGTGGCACGCCCTGGAACACGCCGGGCAGGATCCCGGCGAACTCAGGGGCACCAGCACCGGCGTCTTCCTGGCGATGATGAACGGCAACAACTACGCCTTCCTCAAACACGACGCACTGGGCCGCACGGGTATCTCGGCGTACGACTCGATGGCCGACGAGATCTCCATCAGCGCCGGCCGCATCGCCCACTTCCTCGATCTGAAGGGGCCGTGCATCACGGTCGACACCGCCTGCTCGGGGTCACTGACCGCGTTGCACCTGGCCCGCCAGTCCATCCTCACCGGCGAGTGCGGCTCGGCCATCGTCGCGGGGGTCAATCTGATCCTCAACCCCGATGTGCACATCTCCTTCTGCAAGTTGGGCCTGTTCTCGCGCGCCGGGCAGAGCCGGGCGTTCGACGCGAAGGCGGACGGCTACGTCCGCAGCGAGGGCTGTGTGGCCGCGCTCGTACGCCGTGAATCGCTCGCCGAGGAGCGCGGCGACCCCATCCTGGCCAGTGTCATCGGCACCGCGATCAACCATGACGGGCACACCCCCGCGCTGACCGCGCCCAACGGCCGCAACCAGGAGGAGGTCATCCGTACGGTGCTCGCCCGCACCGGCGTCGACCCTGCCCGGGTCGGCTACGTCGAGGCGCACGGCACCGGGACCCCGGTCGGGGACCCCATCGAGATGAACGCCATCGCCGGTGCCTACGGCCACGACCGCACCGCCGAGCGGCCGCTCTACGTAGGGTCGGTGAAGAGCAACTTCGGCCATACCGAGGCTGCCGCCGGTCTCCTCGGCGTCGTCAAGGCCGCGCTTTCCCTGCACCGCGAGACCATCTACCCGAGCATCCACCTCGACCGGCTGAATCCCAAGATCGACCTCAACGGTGCCGCGGTGGAGGTTCCCGGGGAACCCGTGCCCTGGCCCCGGGGAGACGTCCCGCGTCTGGCCGGCGTCAACTCCTTCGGTTACAGCGGCACCAACGCCCACGCGATCCTGCGCGAAGCACCGCAGGCCCGGCACAGTACCGGCGGCACCAGGCCGCGCCCCGCCGAGCTGCTGGTCCTGTCGGCCAAGTCGCCTGAGAGCCTGGACGCGCTGGCCGGTCGCTGGGCGGAGTATCTGTCCCAGGGCGACCAGGAGACGCTGCCCGCGGCCGTGTTCACGGCCGCCGCCGGGCGTGCCGCGCACCGCCATCGCCTCGCGGTGACCGGGCAGGGAGCCATCGGGATCGCCAACGATCTCCGGTTGTGGCGCACCAACCGGACGCCTCCGTCGGTCACCAGCGGCCACCCGGCCAGGCCGGCCCGTACCGCCTTCGTCTTCACCGGCCAGGGCGTGCAGTACCCCGGTATGGCCCGCGAACTGTACGACAGCGAACCGGTCTTCGCGGCCGCCGTCGACCGGTGTGCCGACGTACTGGACGGCGAACTGCCCATGCCGTTGCGGCGGCTCCTGTTCGAGGAGCAGTCCGCGCAGGCGCTCGACGACACGCGGCTGGCCCAGCCGGCGCTGTTCGCCGTCGAGTACGCGCTCGCCGCCCAGCTGCGTTCCTGGGGCGTCGTCCCGGACGCGGTGGTCGGGCACAGCATCGGCGAGATCGCCGCCGCGTGCGTCGCCGGCATGTTCTCCCTGGAGGACGCCGCCCGCTTCAGCGCGCTGCGCGGGCGCCTCATGGGCGAACTGCCGCGCGACGGCGTCATGCTGGCCGTCGCGGCGGACCCGGAGACCGTACGGGAGTGGGTGTCCGGGCGGGAGGCCGACGTCGGCGTCGCCGCCGTCAACGGCCCGCGCGCCGTGGTCGTCTCGGGCCGGGCCGAGGCCGTGGAGGAGGTGGCGCGCCACGCCGGGGCCCAGGGCGTCCGGACCGCCCGGCTCCGTACGTCCCACGCCTTCCACTCACCGCTGATGGACCCGGCCCTGCCCGAACTGGGCAAGGTGGCCGCCGCCATGCGCCCGGCCGCCCCGGCGGTGCCGGTGTTCTCCACCGTGACGGGCGAGGCTCTGACCGGGGCCGAGGGACCGGAGTACTGGAGCCAGCAGGTCCGTCGGCCCGTCCGGTTCCACGACGGCATGCGCGCGGTGGCGGGCGCGGGCTGCACCGTGGTCGTCGAGATCGGCCCGCACCCCGCGCTGCGGACGTACGTCCCGGAGGCGTTCGGTGCCACCGGTGTCACGGTGATCCCCACGCTGCTGCGCGACCGGCGGGATGTGCGCAACCTCCTCGCCACCGCGGGCGCCCTGTTCACGGCGGGGGCGGCGATCGATCTGCCCGCGCTCTACCGTGGCCCGCGCCACCGCCGTACGTCATCCGCCCCGCAGTACCCGTTCCGCAAGGACCGCTACTGGGTGACGCCCGCGCCGGACACCGATCGCGGCGAGCCGAAGGAAACGACCCCGGCCGAGCCGCCACCCACCACGCGTACCGTCCACCGCCAAGAGGTGAAAGCGGCCACTCCGTGGGCGGACCACCGCATCCTCGGGTCGACCGTCTTCCCGGCCACCGGCTATCTGGGCCTGGCCGTGAACGCGTACGCCTCGGTCAACGGCCACGGCTCCGCACCCATCGAGCTGACCGACGTCGGCTTCGTCCGGCCCCTCCTGCTGACCCCCGCCAGGCCCAGCAGCGTCCAGGTCGACCTGGAGGACGACGGTCCCGCGACGGACGGCCGCTTCCGGTTCACCGTGGCGGGCGGGGACGGCGCTCCCCGCTACTGCCAGGGCAAGGTCGGACCGGCCCCGCAGCAGGACTCTTCCGGGACCCGCCCCGAGGAGCTGCGCGCGGCGATGCCCGCCCAGCTCGCGCCCGGGCGGCTGTACGGCCTGTTGCGCGAGGACGGCATGGAGTACGGCGCCAGCTTCTCCACCGTCCGTGAGCTGTGGCTCGACGAGGCGGGCGGCCAGGCGCTGGGCCGGATCACGGCGGCGCCCGACGGGGCGTCGCGCGTGGGCCACGAGCACCGGTTCGCCACCATGCTCGACGGCTGCCTGCACCTGACCGCCGCAGCGGCGCGCGAGGGCGCGGCGCGGGGCACCTACATCCCGGTCGGCGTCGGCCGCATGGTGCTGCACGGCCCCCTCCCCGACCAGGTCTGGGGCCATGTCCGGCTGCGGCCCCATGAGAGCGGGACCGCGTTCACGGCCGGGCTGCGCGTCCTGGACGACACCGGGAACGTCCTCGCGGACATGGCGGACATCGAGTTCCGGCGCATCGCCTCGCTCACCGACACCTCGGCGGTCCCGGCCGCACCGGCCGACAGCCGCTCCCGGGACGGCGACTCGCGGCAGGAGCTGCGCGAACGCGTCGAGCCCCTGCCGGCCGAGGAACGTACGCAGGCGGTCATCGGCTGGCTCACCGAGGAGATCATCGACACCCTCGGGCGGATGTCGACCGAGCTGGAGATCGACCTCCACGATCTCGACCCCTCGCTGGCCCTGCTGGAGATCGGCCTGGACTCCCTGAGCATCACCGAACTCCAGCGGCGCATCCAGGAGAAGCTCGACTTCCGCTTCAAGGCGATGGAGGCACTGGAGTACCAGAGCATCGAGGAACTGGCGGAGTACCTGCTCCACCGGGTCATCCTGGCCGACCCGGCCGCCACCTCGAAGGACGCCTGAACCCACCTCCCGTACCACCCGGCAGATCCCACCCAGAGGGGAAGTGCCCGACCCGTGTTAAGCCCTGACTTCGTCAACAGCTACCTCGACAACCACCTCGGTGAGCGCCAGGTCAACAAGATCCAGCACGGCTTTCCGTCACCGCGGTACTGGAACGAGCTGTCCGTACCGCTCGAAGAGCTCGGCGAGGACCGCCGCCGACTGCGCGAACTGCACGGAAAGTCCGCGGTGTTCCTCTACATCGGTGTGCCGTACTGCATCAAGACCGAACCCGGCAAATGCGGTTACTGCCTGTTCCCCGTCGAGGAGTTCCAGGGCAACGCCGCCCTGGAGAACTACTACGGCTACGTGGAACGCGAAGCCGAGATGTACCGGGAGCAGATGGAGGGCTCCGTCCTCGCCGGGGCGTACTTCGGCGGGGGCACCTCGAACCTCTACAAGGCGCCCGTATACCACCGGATCATGGACATGGTGCGCAGCCTCTTCCCCGAGATCTCGGAAGAGGCGGACCTCACCCTGGAGGGCATTCCCCAGCTCTTCACCCGGGAGAAGATGGAGGCGATCAGCGACTCCGGGATGAACCGGATCAGCATGGGCGTCCAGCAGATCAACGAACGCCTCAACAGCCTCAGCGGGCGCAAACAGACCACCAAGCACGTCATCCAGAGCCTGGAGTGGGCCCGCGAACTCGGTCTGTCCGCCAACGTCGACCTCATCTTCGGCTGGCCCCAGCAGACCGTCGACACCCTGCTTGAGGACCTGGAGACCCTGGTCTCCTGGGACGTCTACGACATCACCCACTACGAGCTGAACGTCGGCGGCCCGACCGACTTCGCGCTCAACCGCTACCACGAACTGCCCAGCACCCTGGCCAACTTGGAGCTGTACCGGGCGGGGCGGGACTTCCTGCTGGAGCGCGGCTACCGGCAACTGTCCACGTACAACTTCCGCCGCCCCGGCGACCCCACCGCCCGGGACTTCCGCGAGGGCTACACCACCCGCTTCGACCATCTCGACACCCTCGGGCTCGGCTACGCGGCGATCACTTTCTTCGGCAACCCCGCGCTCGCGCCGGGCCGTTCCTGGTCGTTCATCAACCACCGCAGCCTGCCGCAGTACAAGGCAGCCGTCGACAACGGGCGGTTCCCGGTCGAGCGGGGCTTTCGGCACACCCCCGACGACTGGTTGCTGATGGTGCTCTTCCGCAGCCTCATCAGCACGGAGATCAGCCGGACCGACTACCTCGCCGCCCTGGGCCTCGACATCTACGAGAAGTTCGCCACCGTGTGGGACGCCCTGGCCGAGCGGGGCTACGCGGAGATCACCCCGGAGCGGATCAAGCTGGTCGGCGACGGCGCGTTCTACGCTCCCATGTTCTCCGCCCTGATCGCCGAGGAGCGCTACCGCGAGCTGCGCGAGGAGGCCGCGCAGCACCGCAAGGAGTCGCGCCGGTCCGCCGCCGCGACAGGGGCGGATCTGCCGATGCCCGGTGTGGGCCATGGCGGATGACCTCCCCCTGGCGGGGCGCGGCTGCATCGTCACCGGTGGCTCGCGGGGCATCGGCGCCGCGGTGGTACGGCTGGCCTTGGCACAGGGCGCCGACGTCGTCTTCGGCTACCACAGCGAAGAGGAACGGGCCCGCGCCCTCGCCGACGAGCTGCGCTCCGCCCACCCCGACCAGCACTGCGTCCCCCTGCGCGTACAGGTCGCGGACACCACGCAGGCCGAAGGGTTCGCCACCACGGCCCTGGACCGGCTGGGCCGGCTCGACGTCCTGGTCAACAACGCCGGTGTCACCCGTGACGCCGTGTTCGCCCGGATGGGCCCGCAGCAGTGGCACGACGTCATCGCCACCAACCTCGACAGCATGTACACCATCACCAAGCCCCTGCTGATGCCGCTGGTCAAACAGCGCAGCGGCGCCATCATCAACATCTCCTCGTCGTCCGGGCTGCACGGAATCCCCGGCCAGACGGCGTACTCGGCCGCCAAGGCCGGGGTCATCGGCTTCACCAAGGCGCTGGCCAAGGAGATCGGTGCCCGGGGCGTCACCGTCAACGCGGTCGCCCCCGGCCTGATCGATACGGACATGACGGCGGCCATACCGCAGGACAAGGCCGAGTTCCTCAAGTCCCTGATCCCCGGGCAGGCGTTCGGCTCCCCGGAGGACGTGGCACACCTGGTGTGCTTCCTCGCCTCCGACCGGGCGCGCTACATCACCGGGCAGGCCATCGAGGTGTCCGGCGGCCTGGTGGTGTAGTCGTACGGGTGGTGTGCGCGGGCGTGCGGCGGCGTGGAATCCTCAACCGACGCCGCCGTGACCGCTGTTCACCCGGATCACGCCCTCCTGGGCCAGGGTCGCCACCAGAGCCCCGTCCCGGGTGAAGACCCGGCCCAGGACCAGCCCTCGCCCGCCGTGGGCCACCGGGGTCTCCAAGGCGCAGAGCAGCCAGTCGTCCGCACGGAAGGAACGATGGATCCATACGGTGTAGTCGACGCTCCGGCCGGTGGCGTTCAGCCACGAGACCCCGTGCCGGACCAGCACCGTATCCAGCATGGTGACATCGCAGACGTACACCAACAGGCAGTCGTGGAGCAGGCGTTCGCGGTCGCCACTCGCCTGGGTCGGCAGTTCACCCCTGATGCGCACCCACACCTGCGTCCGGGGCGACACCAGCGACGGATCCTTCTCCACGTTGAAACTCAGCGGCCCAACGCAACGCAGCTCATACGGCATACCGAGGGGCTCGACGCCCGTGCCGAACGCCTTGGCCAGCTGTTCCTCATACGTCGGCAGACCCTCCGGGTCCGGCACGGGCGGCATCGGATCCTGATGGTCGAGGCCCGGCTCTGGGCGGTGGAAGGAGGCCGTCAGGGAGAACACCTCCCGGCCGCGCTGCGTCGTGCGGACCCGCCGGGTGGCGAACGAGGCGCTGTCCCGGACCCGTTCGACCTGGTGGTCGAACGGCACGGCCGGCATGGCGGGCCGCACGAAGAAACCGTGCACCGAGTGCGCGGACAGCTCGCCGGACACCGTGCGCCCGGCCGCGGCCATCGCCTGGGCGGCCAAGTGCCCTCCGTACACCGGGGAGGTCTGCTCCAGGGGAGGGCGCCCGACGAAGCGGTCCTCGTCCCCGTCCGGGGCGGCGCCGAGATCGAGCAGGCCGAGCAGGTCCAGCGGCGTACGTTCCTGGTCCATGGAGCCCACTTCACCTCGGCGGCACCGAACGGGAGCCAGTATCTCCATCGCGACCCCGGACCTCAACCGAACCGCCGGAAGGAGCAGCCGAGTTGACGCCCACAGGGCAAGGTCCGATGCGTTGCCTCGACACCACGTACGAGCAACCATCACCGTGAGCACGACAGCTCCGTACGACCGCAGGCCCACCGCGCTTCGCCCAGGCACCGCGACCGCTCGACCGGGGAGGACCCGTCATGTCCGACCGCTTCAGCGCGACGCTGTACCGGCGGCGCGCCGCTGTGCTGTGGGTGAGCGCGCTCGTCGTCGTCCTGGCCGCGGTCGGCGGTCTGGGTGTGGAACACCGGCTGGTCCACGGCGGGTTCTCCGATCCCCACTCGGAGTCGGCCCGCGCCGAGCGACTGGTGGGCGAGCACTTCCCCTCCGCAGGCGACGACCTCGTACTGCTGCTGCACGGCACAACTCCGGTCGACTCTCCGGCGATGACCTCCCTCGGCACCGCGCTGACCCGGCGCGTCGCGCAGAGCAGGGGGGTGCGGGCGGCCACCTCGTACTGGACAGCGGGACGCGCGCCCTCACTGCGCTCCCGCGACGGCTCCATCGGGCTCATCTCGCTCTCCCTGCGCGGTGACGAGGACGAACGGGCGAAGACCGCCGAGCGGCTGGTGCCGGACGTCCGGCGGCACGCGCCGAGGCTGACGGTCATGGCGGCCGGACCCGCGCAGGTGCAGTCGGAGGTCGGCAAGCGCACCGCGCACGACCTGCTGCTCGCCGAAGCGATCGCCATGCCGATCACTCTTGTGCTGCTCCTGCTGGTCTTCGGCAGCGCGGTGGCCGCCGCCCTGCCGCTGGTCATCGCGCTGCTGTCGGTCCTGGTGACCCGGGCCGTCCTGAACGCGCTGGCCGGCATCGTGCCGATCTCGGTGTACTCGATGAACTCCACCACCGCGCTCGGCCTCGGCCTCGGTATCGACTACAGCCTGTTCATCCTCGCCCGTTTCCGCGAGGAGCTGCACGGTGGCGCCACAGTGCGGGAGGCGCTGGGTCCTACGGTGCGCAAGGCCGGGCGGACGGTCGCGTTCTCGGGGTTGACGGTGGCCCTGTCCCTGGTCGCCCTGCTGGTCTTCCCGCAGTTCTTCCTGCGGTCCTTCGCCTACGGCGGCATCACGGTGGTGCTCTCGGCGGCGGCGGGGGCGGTCTTCGTGCTGCCCGCGCTGCTGGCCGTCCTTGGCCACCGGGTCAACCGCTACGACGTGTTCGCGCGCCTGCGCGGCCCGATGCGGGTGGGTGCCTCCGCGACCGCGCCCGAGGACGGCCGCTGGTACCGCTTCGCGATGGCGGTGATGCGCCGTCCGGTGCTCTGCGGAGGCGGCGCGGTGCTGGTGCTGGCCGTCCTCGCCTCCCCGTTCGTACGGCTCTCCCCCGGCCTGTTCGACGACCGCTCGCTGCCCTCCGCATCCCAGGTGCACCGCGCGACCCAGCTGCTGCGCGACCGGTTCGACGCCGATGCGCTGGGCACGGTCCCGGTGGTGGTGGAGGGTGTGGGGCGCGACCGCCCCCAGACTCTGGAGCCCTACGCCCGCGCACTGTCCGCCGTACGCGACGTACGTCAGGTGACCGCGGCGACCGGCACGTATGCCGCCGGGCGCCAGGTCCAGGGGCCGGGACCGGCCGGTGCCGCGCTGGTGGACGCGGACAGCACCCTGCTCCTGGTGGTCTCCTCCGTGGAGCAGGACTCGTCCGCAGGCACCCGACTGGTCGGTGGAATCCGCAAGGTGACGCCACCCGACGGGGGCGTGGTATCGGTGGGCGGCCGGGCCGCCGAGATCAAGGACAGCACCTCGGCCATCGCCCGGGCCACTCCGAAGGCGATCGGCATCGTGGTGGGTTTCTCCCTGGTGCTGCTGTTCCTGTTCACCGGGAGCGTGCTGATGCCGGTGAAGGCACTGGCCCTCAACACCCTCAGCCTCAGTGCGACGTTCGGGGCGATGGTGTACGTATTCCAGGAGGGCCACCTGTCGTTCCTGGTCGGCAGCCCGCTCCCCACCGACACCCTGGATGCGACCATCCCGATTCTGACCTTCTGCGTGGCCTTCGGCCTCTCCATGGACTACGAGGTGTTCCTGCTCTCCCGCATCCGCGAACGCTATCTGCGCACCGGTGACAACACGGAGTCGGTGGCCTTCGGCCTCCAGCACACCGGCCGCATCATCACGGCCGCGGCGGTCCTGGTCGCCGCGGTGCTGTTCGTCTTCGCCGTCTCCGGGGTGACACTGCTGAAGCTGCTCGGCGTGGGCCTGGCACTGGCGGTGGTACTGGACGCGACACTGGTCCGCGCCGTCCTCGTACCGTCCTTCATGCGCCTGGCAGGCCGAGCCAACTGGTGGGCCCCCGGGCCACTGCGCCGCCTGCATGACCGTGTGGGGCTGCGGGAGGATGCCGAGGGGTGAGGTGTGCGGGGTGCCGGGGTGCGCCACGATCCCGATCCCCGCAGATGGCCGGGCCGGGTTCACCGCGCCGGGGCGGCTGCGCATGCGAGAGCCGGAGCGCCCGCACGGAAGGGGGCGCCCCGGCTCTCGCGGGCAGCGGCGTCAGTTGTGGCCGGCGTCGCTCTCGCGCATCATGCGCTCGGCTTCCTCGCGCTGCGCCTCGGCCTGCCGCCGGGCGTCCCCGGGGTCGCCGGAGATCTGCTCCCTGGCCTGCTGGGCCTTCGCCCTGGCCTCTTCGGCCGCCTGCTGCGCCTTGTCCCGGTTCTTGTCAGCCTTGCCCATGGAGATTCACTCCTGATGCGGGTGTGGGGATGGGGGTGGAACCCCTTCACCGTGACACGACCCCTCACCCACCGCACGCTCGACGGTCACGCACCGTAACTCCAGCCATCAGGCGACAGGCAGCCGGCGATCACCCGACGTATCCAGGTCGCCGGGGGTGTGCAGCGGTGAGATCCTGAAACAGGGACTTGTCACCCCCGAGGAGGCACTCATGCGTAAGGTTGCCGACTGCCGGGACTACCCCAGCGAATCCAACTGCAGTCTGACGATTTCCGGCGAGGAAGAGGAAGTCGTCCGGGCGGCCGCCGAGCACGCCGCATCCGTGCACGGCCACACGGACAGCCCCGAACTGCGCCAAGAAGTACGGAAGATGCTGAAGGACGAGGTGGCCGCCTAGACAGATCACTCCCGCGTATCCGCCTACTTGTGGACCGCCGCCCCGTCCACCGACGCCCGCAGGACCCGTACGAACTCGGCCGGCTCCGGCCAGTCTTCGTGGGCCGGGCGGCGCTGAGCCAGACCGGGCTCGTCTCCCCTGGCCAGCAGCTTCCGGCACTCCTCGCACAGATAGCAGCGCCCGGGCAGTGCGAAAGCGGCCTGCGGGCCGGGGGCGGTGAGCCGGTAGCTCCACACCGCCTCCGCCCGTCCGCACACCAGGCACGACTGGTCGTCCCAGGTGACTCCGGGCTGCGGACGGTCCGCGTCAGGACGGTACGAGCCGTGGTGTTCGCTCATGTGGGGCCCCACAGAAGAAGGATTCAGCCATCCGTGCCGGTCACGGGGGCCGGCTTCCAGGTGCCGGAGTAGTTACGGACGTCCCAGCCCCGGTATTTCACGGTCACGACCGGAGCGTACCCGGGCCAACTGATGTGGTACCCGACCATGGGGAACTTGATCCGGGTGGACTCGTTCACACCGAAGCTGCGGTTCAGGTCGTATGCATACGTGCCCCTGGACGCGTAGACGGGGGCTTCGGAGTGGTGGCCGTCGGCCGTAGCGTCCTTGGTCTCGCACGTCCAGTCCGTGTCATGGGGGACGTTGACCCCGCAGTAGTAGTCGTAGCTGAACGAATACGGGTCGCCCGTCCAGTACTGGGTGAACAGGCCCACCGCCCAGCGGCGCGAAGACCCGCCGAACAGGGTCTCCTTCAACTGGATGCGGACCAACGCCTCCACGTCGCACCGGCCGTTGACGCAGCGGTCCAGCTTCGCCACTCCCATGTCGGACCGGTAGTGGTAGTCGTCGATCTTGCTGTTGCCCTGGAGGGAGTAGCCGCGCGGCGTGTCCGTACGGGGTTCCATGACCCGGCCATTGGTGGTGACACTCCCGTCCGCCGCCGCCCGCGCCGCCTCGCTCCACGTCGAGCCGTTTCGTGCCGGCGTGGTGGTGACCTGCCCGGTGTCCACCCGGGTGACGACCGCCGAGCCGTCACCGAAGCCCTGGGGGATCGCGCAGGGGTAGGTGAGGTGCCCGTGGTTCCGCGGCGCATCCTCGCATGGTTGCGCAGGTATGGAAACGTACGTACGAGAACTCGGGCGCCGCGTTCCACTTCAGGCACACCCTGACGGAAAAACTACGTCGTAAAACGGCTTCCACGGACGGGAGTTGGTCCATACGGTCGCCTTCGGCAGTTGTTACGACAACGTCAAGGAGGAACAGCATGCACAGCAACCTTCGGGCGGCGGCCGCAACGGCGGCGCTTGTCACCGGGCTCCTCGCGGCCGGCGGCGCCGCCTCGGCGGCCGAACGCATCGACTCGCAGCACCTGGCCGCACACCTCCAAAAGGCGGTCGCCGCCGAGCAGGAGAGCGGCGCGACGACGACGGGCGGGCCCATCCTGGGCGTGTTCACGAGCCCCGACGCCACGCACTCCTGACCGGGACGGAGGTGTGCACCGTGGACAACCCCGGTGAAGTCCAGGTCAATTGGTGCCCCAGCGGGGATGCCGAGCGTCCGGAATCCGTCGTCCTGGGGGTCAGATCCGGGGAGAACGGCCAGGTCGTCTATCTGGCCGAGCCGGTACCGGCGTCGGAGATCCTCCCCACCATCCCCGACGGCATCGCACCCAACCGGGTACTCCGCTTCGCCTCGCACTGCGTGTCCGACTGCGCGAACCGGGACGGCGACGCCTGCGGCCTGATCGAGCGCATACGTACCGTGCCGACGCCGAACACCCCGGCAGCCGTCCCCCGGTGCCACCTCCGCCCACACTGCAAGTGGTGGACCCAGGCAGGAGTGGAAGCCTGCCACCGCTGCCCCGCCCTGGCCACCCTCAACTCCCCCGACGACGCACTCGCCACGCTCGTCGCGGATCCATCCACCACCGTGGAGCAACTGGAGAACTGGATCGCTGCGGCCGAGCACAGGTGATCATTGGAGTTGCGGCCGCTTGCTCCGCCGACTGATCCTGTGTCCTCACACAACGCGGAGGATTCGATGGGGCTCGTACTGTTCCCAGGAGACGGCAACAACGACAGCCCGGACATCTCCTGGTCCTACACCGGTTTCGGAATGTTCCGGAAGTGGCTGGCTCAGACCGAGGGCTTCACCCTGCACGAGATGCGCGGCTTCGGCGGACAGCGCCCCTGGAGCGAAGCCACCACCACGCTGACACCGCTACTCGACCACCCCGACGACGCAGGTGAACTCACACCGGCGCAATGCGCCGCGATCCTGCCCCGGATCAGGGAAATTGCCGAGCAGCAGCCGTACGAGGACCACCTCGATCCCGTCCAGCAGCGCCGCATCGACGACGTCCGCCAGTTGCTCGTCGTCCTGCGGCTCTGTATCGACAAGGACGTCGACCTCCTCTTCGGCTAGTCCAGACGCAACATTGCCCACCCATGCCGACCACAGGTTGCAGCATGACACTCAGCGACGTGTTCTGAGCCCGAGGTCGCGCTTGAACAGCTCGATCACTTCGTAGCGACGGCGATCTACCTCGGCCACCCCCGTCTCCTCGGCGCTGGCACCGGCAGCGATCGCCGAATGCGCCTCGATGACGGATTCCGCCAGTGCCCGAGCCGGCCCTGACACATCCCGGCCGGCCAGAACCTCGATTTCAGCCGTAGCGGCGTGGAGGCGGCCGTCCTCCGAACGGTCCCGCTGCCCAGATACCGCCTGCGCATAGCTGGCGCTGATCGACCGCAGATACTCGGCATAGGCGTCGCGCTTGGTGACACTGAGCGAGTCCTCCCGCTGCCACCTGCGGTTACGCGATGCCTGCAACCACTGAAGTGCGCCACCGACCAAGACCCCGAGCAGAGTTCCGACCACACCCACGACCACGGAGCCCATTTCCAGCCTCCTCACACACCGTCGACTCAAAGACAGTTGCGGCCAGCGGCCTCCCTCGATTGTCCAACGTTCGCGCACCTACGAGTTCCGATCCCGCAGCCCTTCGGCAAACCTGCGCGCCGCCTCCAGATCGGTGGCATCGGGCCGGCCCTTCCTGATCCCGCCGACGGGCTTGAACGGAAGCCAGGTGTCCCACGCGCGGCATGTGAAGGTGTCGACCACGTCGAAGCCCTTCTGCCCGAGGAGCCCCGCGAGGGGACCGGTGAAGGGAAGCAACCGCACTTCGGGAAGCCCGCTGGTGGCGAACACGAACGCCCTGCCCCGTTCCTCCTTCGGAAGCGACTGGACGAACTCGCGCAGCCGTGGATGGAAGGCCATCGAGAAGATCCCCGACCCGAATCCCACAAGGTCGCAGGCGGCGAGCTCCGCCATATCGACCTGCTCAGGGGCGACCACAGGGGCCTCCAGGACGTTGCCCATGACGTCGGCGATCCTCTTCGTGTTGCCGTGCGACACGGAAACACACACGATCATGGCCTTCATGACGATGCTCCTCTCACTGCGGACGCGTAGGGGACACCGCACGATCCCCGACCGTGACACCGAACGACTGTGGCCTCCGTCACGTAACTGCCCTGGTAGACCACGGCGGCGATGTCCTCGGTCTCGCCATAGCATCGCGTCGACATGGTAGAAGTTGACATCAGCGTCAAGTTCAAGTCGTCATGGCGTCATGCGAGGTGCGGAATGCGGATCGGTGAGTTGGCCCGGCGCAGCGGTGTGAGCGAGCGTTCCCTGCGCTACTACGAGACACAGGAACTGCTGCGCGCCGAGCGCACCCCCGGTGGCCACCGGGACTACGGCGACTGGGCGGTCGACCGCGTCGTACGCATCCAGACGCTGTACGCCGCAGGCCTGAACAGCAAGAAGATCGCCCAACTGCTGCCCTGCATGAGGGATGCAGACGGCCGCCCGAACGAGATCGCCACCCCGGAGCTGGTCGACGAGCTCACCGCGGAGCGCGACCGCATCAACCGCCTGATCACCGATCTGGTCCGCTCCCGCGACGTCCTGGACGAAGTGATCGATACGGCGTCGGAGAGCGCGAGCACTGACGTCACGTCACTCACGCGTTGACGCTGACGATCACGATTCGTACAGCTGGCGGGTTGACCTATAAGGTGCCAGGTCACGACCGCACCCCGTTCGATCCACGGGCCGGTCAGGGCTCTGCCGCAGTCGGTGGCAACTCCACGGCTGCTGTGCCGGTCTCTGCCTGCCCACGCTCTGCGTATACGGGGGCGGTCCGCACGGCGGGGCAGCCGGCCCCGGCCGACGGGTCAGGAGGAACGAGTGGCACAGATCATCGCCGAGGTCTCGCGGACGTTCAACGAGTTTCTGCTCTTGCCGAACCGGACTCGAACCGACTGCTCGGCTGCGACCGTTGACCTGCGCACGCCCCTGGTGCGGCACATCCGGGGCGAGGCGCCGGCGATCGAGCTGCAGTCCCCGTTCACGTCCGCGATCATGCAGGCCGTCAGCACGCCGGAACTCGCGATCGCGCTCGCCCGCAACGGCGGTCTGAGCTTCCTGCACCACAACCAGTCGATCCGGGACCAGGTCGCGGCGGTCCGCCAGGTGAAGAACTTCAAGGCGGGATTCGTCACCAGCGACACCAACGTCCGTCCCGACGACAGCCTGGGCGTCCTGGTCGACGTCATGCGCCGCACCGGTCACAGCACCGCCGCGGTCACCCACGACGGGACCGCCACCGGCCGTCTGCTCGGCCTGGTGACCTCCCGGGACTTCCACCCCCAGCGCCATGACCTGGACGGACCGGTCAGTGGCCGGATGACCGCGGTCGCCGAACTGGCCCATGCCGGGCCCGACATCACACTGTCCGAGGCCAACGCGCGGCTGTGGGACGAACGACTGGACTGCCTCCCGGTGCTGGACTCCGAGGGTCGTCTTCAGCATCTGGTGTTCCGTTCCGACTACACGGACAACAAACGCTTCCCGAACCAGATCGTGGACACCGCCAAGCGTCTGCGGGTGGGCGCGGGTATCAACACCCACGACTACGAGGAGCGCGTCCCGGCCCTCCTTGAGGCCGGCGCGGACGCGCTGTGCTTCGATTCGTCCGACGGCTACAGCGACTGGCAGGCACAGGCTCTGACCTGGGTGAAGAAGCACTATCCGGAGATCCCGGTCGGCGGCGGCAACGTGGTCGACGGCGAAGCGTTCACCTTCCTCGCCGAGGCGGGCGCGGACTTCGTCAAGGTCGGGGTCGGCGGCGGCTCCATCTGCATCACCCGGGACCAGAAGGGCATCGGCCGCGGCCAGGCCAGCGCCGTCCTGGACGTCGCGGCAGCGCGGGACGCCTTCTTGGAACGCACCGGCGAGTACGTGCCGATCTGCTCCGACGGCGGCCTTGTGCACGACTACCACGTGGCCCTGGCGCTGGCGATGGGAGCCGACTTCGTCATGATGGGGCGTTACTTCGCCCGCTTCGACCAGGCGGCCGGCGCGAAGCTGCCCACCCGTGACGGCTTCGTGAAGGAGTACTGGGGTGAGGGCTCGAACCGGGCCCGCAACTGGCAGCGCTACGGCCAGGGCGGTCAGGGGCTGCTCTTCGAGGAAGGGGTTGACGGCTACGTCCCCTACGCCGGCGACCTCAACGAAGGCCTCGCCCTGACCGTCGCCAAGCTCAGGACCACGATGGTCTCCTGCGGCTCCAACACACTGCCGGAGTTCCAGTCCACGGCCCGGCTGACCCTCGTCTCGGACCAGAGCTTCCAGGAAAGCCACGCCAACGTCACCCTCCGGGACACCCCGACGACGGCCTCCTGACGAGCCGCCGGGTAGGGGCATGGGCTCGTACAGGTGAGTACGAGCCCATGCAGAGGTGAGTACCCCTGCCCATACCCCGACGGTGTCCCCCGCATGAGGATCTTGTAGAGCCTCCAGCGGAAGGAACACCGTGAACCCCAGCAGCTACGCGGCAGGAGGCGACCGACCGCCTCCAGGGCCGCTACGCCCAGGACATCGCCGACTTCGACGAGGTGCACCAGCAGATCCTGGGCATGGCCGACATGCTGTCCGACGGCATCATCGAGCAGTTCCCCAACCAGTTCCGCTGATCCGTCAGCAACGGCCGCCGGTCGCACCGGCTTGTTCAGCGGTGCACCGGCAGCGGCCCACTCTCACTCCCGGCAAGCGGCTTACCGGGTACGGCTGCCGGTTGCCGGGGGTTCGGCGGCATGGGCCTTGTCGCCGAACCCCAGAAGGAGATCAGGGCCTGCGCGGTATCGACGGGGTTCTCCACGTTGGGAGAGTGCGCGCTGCCGGTGATGACGGTATGGCGGGCACCTAGGCGGTCGGCCATTGCGTGTTGCCAGGGAACGGGCCACGCATAGTCCTCTTGTCCGCAGACAACCATCATCGGCAGGGGCACCGCGGCGAGTTCGTTCACCCGGTCCGGTCTGAACACCAGGATAGCCACGCGGAGTTGGCATGAGCCGCCCTCGCGACATATGAGCCACCCTGTGAGCCCTGCCCCGACCTCGGCCGCCCCTGGTCCCCTGTCGAAAGGGTCGGCGATGCGAACCGCTCAGCAGGCCGGACGGACACCGTGGAAGGTCGTGGAAAGGGGATGCTCGAATGACAGGAATCCACCGTGTACGCAACAGCGTCACGGAAAGCCGGAACAAGCATTCCGCTCGCTCCCGAGGCCGGTCGGCGCACGGATCCGAGCTGCTGACCGCTCTGCTCTGCGCCTACGTCCCCGTGGTGCAGGAGTTACCTTTCCTGCCCCAACGGGTGGCCGACATCCTGGCCCTGTTCGGCGTACTGCTCATGCTTCTCCCCTGCGGAACCGACCGCTTGCCCGGCGGGAGTGGGCAGGCCGCTCGTCGGGCGCCCCGGCTCCGGCAGCGTCGCCCTCGGGTGAGGCGCGGTTCTCCTGGCCGGGTGGGACGCCGACCTCGCGCAGTACGAGGACGTGCGGGCTCAGTCCGGGCTGGCAGCCGCGTCAGCGGCGTCCCGCGCGGGTCAACGCGGCCTCGGCCTGGGCGGCCATCGTGGCGACGAGATCGGTCGCCGAGGGGACGTCGTTGATGAGGTCGACGGCCTCGCCCGCCCAGACCGGCCGCGGGGGGATCGCGCCGCGTGCCACGTCGTCCTGGTAGTCCTGGAGGGCTTGGGGGTCGGCGGCGAGTTCGGCCTCCCGGCCGCGCCAGCGGTCGAGATACGGGTGGCCGAGGGTACGGGCGTGGTACTTCGACGGCCAGCGCGAGCCGCGCGCGATGTCCAACACCCTGCTGAGCTCGGTGTCCTGCCCCCGCCCCGCCACGATCGCTTTGGTGGTGGAGGGATCCACCAGGGCCTCGGTGGTGGCCTGGAAGCGGGTGCCGATGAGCGCTCCGGCAGCGCCCAGCACCAGAGCCGCCGCCACACCGCGTCCATCGGCGATGCCGCCCGCCGCCAGTACCGGCACCGGAGCCACGAGATCCACCACCGCGGGCACGAACGGCAACGTGGACCGACCGCGCGCGGCTCCGTGCCCGCCGCTCTCGGTTCCCTGCGCCACGATCACATCGGCCCCCAGGTCCGCGGCCTGCCTGGCCTCCTCCAGATCCGTGACCTGGAGGATCAGCAGAGCCCCGGCCCGGCGGACATGCTCCGCGTACGGGCTCGGGTCACCGAAGGACAGCATCACCGCCCTGGGACCGTAACTCAGCGCCAACTCCACGGCGCCGAGATCGATCCCCCAGGTCAGGAAGCCGACACCCCACGGCCTACCGGTGTCCGCGACGATCGGGACCTCGCGTGCCAGCCACTCCGGATCCCCGTTCCCACTGCCCAGAATCCCGAACCCGCCACCACGGCAGACAGCTGCGGCCAACGCACCACCGGCCGAACCACCCATCGGCGCAAGCACGATCGGGTACCGCACGCCGAACATCTCCGTGAACGCCGTCGACAGCACCCTCGCCACCCCATCGTCATTCAGTAGGTGAGACGCCCCGACCCGCGGACAACCCGCCGACTAGGGTCCCCACCATGTCGCAGCCGATCCAGCTCATCATCCTCATCACCACCCTGCCCGGCCAGGGCGCGGAACAGATCAGCGCCTTCGAAAACCTCGCACCCCTCGTACGTATGGAAGAGGGATGCCTCCAGTACGACCTCCACCAGGTCGCGGACGAGCCCGACCGCTTCGTCCTGATCGAACGGTGGGCCTCCCCGGGGGCTCTCGCCGCCCACGACGCCGCCCCGCACATGATCGCCGCCGACGCGGCGAACAAGGCCTTCCGCGCGAAGCCGGCCGAGGTCATCCGCCTCGTCGCCGGCCCCGTCGCCTGACCGTCGGCCGTATACGCCCGCGCCCCCGCCAAGAGGCGGGGGCGACCTGAGCGTTACGGACGACGATGTCAGACGCGGTCGGCCGCGATGAGGAGGTAGTGGAAGCTGCCCTCGCGGTACGCGGTCAGGAACGGGTCCTCGACGCCGGTGGCAAGGGAGGACTGGGCGCGCAGCTCCCAGTACGGGATCGTGGCGGCCGTCAGGTCGACGACGTTCATGGGGACGAGACCGTTGGCGGCCATGGCCTTGAAGTAGGCGCTGCGCGGGTGGATGTTACACGTGTAGTGCTCGTCGATCCGGCTGACCGCCTTCGAGCGGCCACCGGTCACGTCGTTGTAGCAACCGGTGATGACGACGTAACGACCGCCGAAGGCCAGCTGGCGCGCGTGCTCGGAGAACAGCTCGAACAGGTCCACGTACATGGTGGACTCGTTGTTCCAGATGCCCTGGAAGGCACCGGTCGGGAAGCCGGTGTCCAGCATGTTGCGGAAGTGGTAGCGCACCTTGTCGTCCACACCGCGCTTGCGGGCCTCGCCGTTGGCGAAGTCGACCTGGGACTGGGAGATGGACACACCGTCGACCTGGCAGCCGAAGCGCGCGTTGGCCATGATGCTGGAGCCGCCCCGGCCGCAGCCGGCGTCGAGGAGGCGGTGCTCGGGGGCGATGGGGCCGAGGTGGTCGAGCAGGACGTCCGCCTGCGCGGACTCCAGCCGGTGCAGTTCCTCGATGATGCGTGCGTCGCGGGTCTCCTGCGGGCCTTCCAGCACGGACGGGTCGTAGTCACCGATGCCGTAGTGGTGGTGGTAGAGGCCGTCGACGTCGCCCAGGCTCAGGTTGACCGGGTCCTTCTCGTTGTTCCAGTACTCGGCGACGGACTTCTGGTAGGCCGTGCGCAGCACCGGTGCCGTGGAGGAGGTGGGCGTGGTCGTCATATGGGGGCTCCTTGCTGCATGCGGGGATGACCGCGTCGGTGATGACAAAAACAACGTCTGTGATGAGACCGGAAGGCGGGCTCAGGCTTCGTTGTAGCGCAGGCTGCCGCTGTGCCATTCGCGGTTGCCGCCGAGCCAGGCCCAAACCCCCGCGAGGAAACGGCACAGTTGAGGCGATCCGGCGACGGCGAGAGCCGCGGCCTCGGTCTCGAAGGTGCGCACGAGCTTGTCATGGATCGCCACGCTCCGCTCGACCGCCTCGCGCGGTGAGCACCGCTCCTCCTCGGCGATCACGGTGGGCAGGTTGAACTCCACGCCCGAGGAGTCGTGTTCCTTGGCCATCGAGTACAGGTCGTTGACGAGCGTGCTGGCCGTGGCGGCCATCGTCACGGCCCGGCGGACCCGTTGGTCGCCGTACTCCGAGGCCGTCAGCGGCTGGCCACCGACCACGTCGACGAGTGCGATGCACGGGAGGAAGCTGTTGATCTGACGGTGTGCCAGATATTCGCGGACGGTGGGCATATACCCACGCGAGCGCCAGGAGCCCTCCTGCCCGTACCCCACGAACAGCACGGAGACCTCATGGCGAAGCCTTGCCACCTGGGAGGGGTCCGCATACCTGGCCAGGTCCCGCAGTCCCGAGCGCAGGGCGACCCGTACGGGGTCGTCCTTCATGTCCTGCTCCCACGCGGACGCGTAACTGCCCGGCAGGTGGGCCGGGTCGAGCGCCGCGTAGGCGAGACCGAGGTGCGAGCCGAGGAGTTCGGGCCGCGATCCCATCGTCTCGTCGTCGCAGTAGTAGTCGTCGGTGGCCCACTCGGCCAGCGCGCACTTGGCGGCGGCGAGGAGCCGGTCCGGGTCGTCGCTGTCGGGGTGGGCCAGCATCATGAGACGCCCGAAGTCGGCCGCGCGTACCCGGTCGAGGCGTCCGGCGTAGAGCCCGATCTCCTCGGCCCAGTCCACCAACCGGTCGTTGACCACCTGGCCGAGCGCCCGGTCGTCCCGTATCGCGGGCGGACAGTACAGCTCGGGGACACCGCCGCCGCGCTCCGCCGGGGCGTCGTCGGCCGGTTTGCGGGCCGCGATACGGGCCGCGGACGTGCCAAGCCCCGTCGGCCCGGTGGGCACGAGGGTGCCCACCGGCCGGAAGGCGGATCCCGGCAGCGCCTGCGGGGCCGGAGGACGGATGCCCTGGCTCTGGGTGAGGAGCGTGGCGACGAGTCGCGCCACCGGGTGACGAGCCGCGGGCGCGGTCATCCGGGACAGCTGTGACACCGGTTCTTCTCTCCGTTCGCGCCGTTGACGTCAGGTGGGAGTGCGGCCGACGTCAGGACGGGCTGTGGAAGACCTCGACGTTCTCCAGAACGCCGAGCGCGTCGGGCACGAGAACGGCCGCCGAGTAGTAGGTGCTGACCAGATAGGAGATCAGGGCCTGGTCGTTGATGCCCATGAACCGCACGTTGAGGCCGGGCTCGTACTCGTCGGGGATACCCGTCTGCCGCAGGCCGACCACGCCTTCCTCGGCCTCGCCCAGCCGCATCGCCAGGATGGCGGAGGTTCCCTCGTCCGAGACGGGTATCTTGCCGCAGGGCAGGATCGGTACGCCGCGCCAGGCGGGCACCGGGTGGCCGTTCATGTCGGCGGTGTCGAACGACAGGCCCCGCTTGTTGCACTCGCGGCCGAAGGCGGAGATGGCGCGGGGGTGCGCGAAGAACGCCTTGGTGCCGCGCCGCATACTCAGCAGCTCGTCCATGTCGTCCGGGGTGGGCGGACCGGAGTGGGTGGAGATGCGCTGGCTGTAGTCGGCGTTGTGCAGCAGCCCGAACTCGGGGTTGTTCACCAGCTCGGATTCCTGGCGTTCGCGCAGGGCCTCGATGGTCAGCCGCAGTTGCTGCTCGATCTGGTCCATCGGGTCGTTGTAGAGGTCGGCGACCCGGCTGTGCACGCGCAGGATCGTCTGGGCCACGCTCAACTCGTACTCGCGCGGGTCGAGTTCGTAGTCGACGAAGGTCCCGGGGATCACCGGCTCACCGGTGTGGCCGGACGCGAGGGCGATGTTCGCCTCGCCCCTCTTGTTCTGGGGCCGCGTCTTCTCGTCCTGGCGCCGCCGGACGTGGTCGCGCAACCCGTCGTGGCGGTCGGCCACTTCCTCGTACGCGGCGCGCGGCAGGGCCAGCACCGTGCACGCCGTCATCGCGCGCGCCGTGAAGTCCCACTCCCCCGGCTCCTCGGCCACCGCCTGTCCGCCGAAGAAACCACCGTCGGACAGCACACCGCGGCGGGTCTCCTCGCCGTAGCTTCCGGTGCCGATCTTCTCGACCTTGCCGTGCACGATCAGGTAGACGTGGTCGACGGCTCCGCCCTGCTCGGCGATCAGCTGGCCGGGTCCGTACTGCTGCTGACGGCACCGGTCGGCGAGCGCCCGCAGCACCCGGTCGTCCTCGAACCCCCGCAGCAGCGGCAGTTCACCCAGCTCAGCCGGTACGACCCGGACCGCGCTGCCCTCCTGGACGAAGGTGACCCGGCCGTCGCCGACCTCGTACACCAGGCGCCGGTTGACCCGGTACGCGCCGCCCTTCACCTCCACCCAGGGCAGCATGCGCGTCAGCCACCGCGAGCTGATGCCCTGCATCTGCGGGACGCTCTTGGTGGTGGTCGACAGGTTCCGCGCGGCGGCGACACCCAGGCTGAGCTGTGCCCGGCCGGCCGGCTCCTCAAGCTCCTGCCCGTACGCTGCAGTCGACATCCTGGTCCCTCCCATTGGGGCGCATGCGTCAAGAAGGAGCCCCCGGAGTTACCCGATCGGGTGACAAGAGGCTCCTGGGGCGCAAGTGAACCAGCGGGTAATGATGTTGGTCGAGATGGCTGACGACGTATCGATGTGTTTGCGCCACCGACGCGACGTATGCGGCATAGCCCGTTGCATCGCGCCGTCCCGAAATGGGGCGGCCATGGCGCCGGTTATGCCCAATTTTCTGACACTTTGATCAAGCCGTTGCGGGTGTGGCACGAGGACGGAGATGGGCGCGCGCCCTGTCGGCGAGGTGGCCGATAATGGACGACCTAGATCCGTTTCCGCCCTCCCGGGCGCGTGCCCGTCAGCCGCCTTCAGGTTGCTGACCTGCGGCCACTTGGGCAAGCGCCCAGTTCACGAAGGTGAGCCGTCCCGGTGGCGCGGGGGATCGAAACCACCGGGACGGCGACTGAGGGGAGGCCGGGGCCGTCGGGCCGCGGCGTCCGCGAAAGGCGGGGCGCGCGTCAGGCGCTTGCGCCCACCGTGGCGTCCGGCCGCACCTCGCCGTCCTCGTCGACATCCGGCGGGATCGTCGACAGCGCGCTGGCGTGCAGGTCCTTCGTGCGCAGCATGACGAAGCCGATGAGCGCGGCGGTGAACCCGAGGATCGCGCTCAGGGTCATGGCGTTGTGGAAGGCGCTCATGAACGCGTCCTGGCCACTGGCCAGTACCTGGTCGTGCAGTTGGCCCGCGCCCTTGGCGACGGCGTCGACGGATCCGGCGCTGATGCCCCGGGCTGCCTGCTCCGCGGCGTCGGGCCCTAGTTGCTGGCCCACCGCCGAGGAGGTGAACTCACTGGACACACGGTGCTGGAAGAACGCGCCCACTCCCGCGATGCCGACCGCGATGCCGACCTGCTGGAAGGTCTCGTTGATGCCGGAGGCGACGCCGGACTTGGCCGGTTCGGTGACGCCGATGGCCAGGGCCGCCCGGGCCGGGTTGAAGGCGCCCATGCCGAAGCCCGCGATGGCCAGGGCGGGGATGAGCACGGTCCAGGACGAGTCGGCCTTCGTCATGTTCAGGAACAGAATGCCGCTGCCCATGACCAGAGTCGCGCCGCCGAGCAGCACACGGAAGGGGACCTTGCCGATGAGGCCGCCGCCGAGGGCGCCGGCCACGAACATCGCGCCCGTCAGGGGCAGGAAGCGCAGGCCCGTGCCCCAGGCGTCCACATGCAGGATGTTTTCGAGGTAGCTGGTCTCGAAGAAGACCGACGGCAGGGCTCCGGCGTTGCCGATCATGGCGACGAGGGAGATACCGATGAAGGTGGGGTTGCGGAAGAACGCCGGGTCGATCATGGCGCGTTCGCCGAGACGTCGCTCGATGACCACGAACAGGGTCAGGAACATCGCGCTGAGCACATAGAGAATGACCGTGGTGGCACTGGCCCAACCCTGCTCGGGCGCCCTGATGACGGCGAAGACCAGTGCGGCGAGTGCGACGCTGAAGGTGACGAGGCCGGCCCAATCGGTGGGGTGGGCCCGTTTGTTGAGCGATTCGCGGACACGCAGGGCGCTGATGGCGATGGCGATGACGCCGACCGGCACGTTGATGTAGAAGATCCAGCGCCAGGACAGGGCGTTGATCAGCGAGCCGCCGATGAGCGGACCGACGGCGACGGCGAGACCGACCGCGGCACCGAAGGCGGTGAACGCGGTCGCGCGCTCCTTGCCGTGGAACTCATGGCTGAGCATGGCCGGGCCGACCGCGAACATGATGGCGGCGCCGATGCCCTGGATGGCACGGAAGGCGCTCAGCGCTCCGGCGCCACCGGCCAGGCCGCAGGCTAAGGAAGCGGCGGTGAAGATGGCGAAGCCCACCTGGAAGATCTTCTTGCGGCCGATCCGGTCGGCCAGCGAGCCCGCCGCCACCAGGAAGATCGCAAGCGTGAGCGCGTAGGCGTCGAACACCCACTGCAGGTCGGAGAAGCTGCTGCCCAGGGACTGGTGGATCTGCGGCAGCGCGATCGACACCACGCTCAGGTCGAGCATCAGCATGAACGTGCCCAGCGCAACGATCCCGAGTGTCCACCACCTCGTGGGCGATGGCGCGCGTTCTGAGGACATGCGAGAACTCCCCAATCAATAGGACCTATCGATGATGGGAATCTAGATGATTGGAAAGTAGGCGGTCAATAGGCCTCGCTGGTCGATGGCGCCTGCGGTCACACAGGTGCAGGTGGGGTGCGGGTGTGCACGGTTCGTTACGTTGAGTAACCGTCATGGGGTGCGCGAAAGCGGCGCACGAAGGCGCGGGCGGGGCGGACATCGACGGCTCAGATGTCCACCCCGTGTACTACATGGACAGCGCGAAGACAGTGATGTCGGTCCGCGCGGCGGCCCGGTCGGGTCGCGCCGCGAGCGGATCGGCGGGAACAGTGGCTCGTAGAGCGAACCGCGACTTCTCAGTCGGAACAGACGGACGCGGGCCAGCGGCCCGCCAGCATCTTGCGGAGCATCTCGCGCAGCGCCTGGTTCTCACTTTCGGCGAGCTCACCGAAGAACGCAGACTCGACCTCGGTCACCACCTTGTCCGCCGCCGCCAGCACTTCACGGCCGGACTCGGTGAGGATGAGGTTGTAGCGCCGACGGTCGGCCGGGTTGCGCCTGCGCTCGACGTGCTTGTTGCGCTCCATCTCGTCGATCACCGCCACGACCGTGGTCGGGTCGAGGTTGAGCAATCGGCTCAGGTCCTGCTGGGAGAGTTCGGGGCCGCCCGCGAGGGTGGCCAGCACGAAGTAATAGCGAGTACGCAGACCGATCTCGCCCAGCGCCGCCTCCGCGTCCTCCACCAGCAGCAACGCCGCCTTGTGGAGCAGGTATCCAGGACGCTCGGCGATGAGGAAGTCCTTCCGGAGCTGCAGCTGCACCTCTTCTCCCTCGGTGTTGCCACTGCGCACCATGAGCTGGCTCCCCTCAATCATCGTAATCTCCACTATCGAAGATAACAACGTTCCACCGGAAGGGAACAGCGCCCCGGCCTGTGGCGATCAGCGCAGCCGGTGCCGCCCTCCGCAGTCACATCTCCGCCCCCTGCTGCGACCGCTCGGCGTGACGCGGCCGGCGGTCCGGCTCGTGCAGCCCGGACGCATCCCTGCGTTGCCCCGGGCAACTGGAATTAACGTCTCCGTAATTTCAGGCCACCGTGCGCACGCCTTCACACGGGCGAGTCGAACCGAAATTCAGTTGCCCGAACGAGAAAGGTGAAGCATTGATTCACACAAAGCCGCCGAGGTCATCCCCGAGATCACGAATAGCGGAATACGGACATCCACCAAAGGGGGCACATAAACATGTGATCGGCGTCACATGGTGGGGAGGTGTGCGCCTGCTACAGTCGCGCTATATCGGGCCACATCACCGCTCGCGGAAGTCGATTGGCGCTGCACGGAGAGGAATTCACGCATCCGCCAATCATGACCCGCGCGGCTAGTCGGCCCGCCAGCGGTAGGCCGGACCGGCGACCGCGCAACGGGGAGATCGGGCTCCCCGAGGAGCACGTCAGCAAGGAGTTCGCCGGCTCTCGGCCCACTCTTCGAGTTTTCGTCACGGGGGCGATTCAAATGATCGACTTTCCATTCGGCCATCGCCGCAGATAGCACTCGCGCCCGGAGGCACGCGGCCTGCGACCTCCCGGGCACCGTTCACACTGTGCCGCACGGTCCGCGCACGTAGCCGACCTGTGCCTTCTTCCTTCATCACGGTCGCATCGACCCCTCGTGGGATTGTCGTGCCGCGCGTGATTTCCGGTTGCCTATTCCTCCGCTGCCAGTAACCGCCGAACGGGGCCGACGCTGCCCTTTTCGCGATCTGGAATGGGAGTGCTCGGTGAAGAAATCGCCATGGGCGATCCTGCCGGGCGTCGACGCAGACGGCCGGGTCCGGCCGGATACGGCGCCGAAGGTCCCCCTGCGTGTCCACATCAACACCCCGGCCGATCCCCGCACGGGACGGACCGGAACCACTTACTCAAGCATTAGGGAACGGAACAGATGAAGGAATCCGCGCACCCTCCCGCACCCGTGCTGTGCGGCCTGGGCACCTGGCTCCCCCCGCACGTGGTCACCAACGACGATCTGAGCCAGGAGCTGGACACCTGCGACGAGTGGATCCGCAGCCGCACCGGCATCGGGCGCCGCCATGTGGTCCAGCCCGGTGTGGCGACCTCGAACCTGGCCGTGGAAGCGGGCCGACGGGCACTCAAGTCCGCCGGTATGGAAACCGTGGACGCGGTGATCGTCGCCACCACCACGCCCGACCGGCAGTGCCCTGCCACCGCACCGCTCGTCGCCTCAGAGCTGGGCCTGGGCACGGTCCCCGCGTTCGACGTCGGTGCCGTCTGCACCGGCTTCCTCTACGCGCTGGCCACCGCGGCCGGCTTCCTGGCGACCGGATCGGCCCGCACGGTCATGGTCATCGGAGCCGACACCTACTCCAGCATCCTCGACCCCACCGACCGCTCGACCCGCGCCATCTTCGGCGACGGCGCCGGAGCGGTCGTCCTGCGCCCCGGGCGTACCAACGAGCCGGGCGCCCTCGGTCGGGTGGAACTCGCCAGCGACGGCCGGGGCAGCGACCTGATCATGGTGCCCTCGGGCGGCTCCCGCGATCCGATCCGCGCGGAGACGGCCGACCGTGCCGACCCGTACTTCCGGATGGAGGGGAAGAAGGTCTTCCGCAACGCCGTGGAGCGGATGGCGGAGGCCTCCCTGGCCGTGGCCGAACGGTTCGGCTGGGGTGTCGACGACATCGATCTGCTCGTCGCCCACCAGGCCAACATCCGCATCATGCACGCGGTCGCCGACCGCCTCGCCCTACCGCGCTCGCGCTGCCACGTCCACCTCGACCGGGTCGGCAACACGGCGGCCGCCTCCATCCCGCTCGCCCTGGCCGACGCGGCGGTCGCGGGCAGCCTGCGCCCCGGCGACCGCGTGGTGACCACCGCGTTCGGCGGCGGCCTCACCTGGGGCGCCGCCGCCCTGCGCTGGCCGGACATCTGCCCGGCCTGAAATCCGTCGGCCCGCCCGCCTGCACCGGACCAGAAATGAACCATCCCGCCCCAGACATACGGAGTCATGCGATGAGCGATGTGTACGAGCGTTTCGTGGGCCTGCTGAGCGGCTTCGGCATCCAGGCCGACGAGGTGCGGCCCGACACCACCTTCACCCAGCTGGAGTTCGACTCCCTGGCCCTGGTCGAGATCACCCTCGCCGCGCAGCAGGAGTTCGACGTCGCCATCGACGACGACGAGTTGACCGCCGAGGACACCATGGCCCAGGTCGCCAACGTGATCGAGGCGAAGTTGGTGGGTGTCTGATGCCCGGCGTCGACTCCTTACGGTCAGCCCCGTTCGACGCCGCCGTCACCGGCATCGGCATGGTGACGGCGGGCGGTGTGGGCACTGCGGCAACCTGGGACCGCGTCTGTGAGGCCGCGGGCACCGCGGCGCGTGAAGTGCCGGGCCTTGCCGGGATGCCGGTCAGCTTCGGCTGCGTCGTCCCGGACTTCGACGCCGACGCGCTCGTCGGACGGCGCAAGGCGTGGCGACTGGACCGCAGCAACCAATTGGCCATCGCCGCCGCGACCGAAGCCGTGGCGGACTCGGGCCTCGATCCCGCGAGTTGGGACGGCGCCCGGGTCGGCGTGGTGCTGGGCTGCGGCCTCGGCGGCGCGGGGAGCTGGGAGAAGCAGTACGACGTGCTGCGCGACACCGGTCCGCTCAAGGTCTCGCCCACGCTCATCCCGATGCTGGTGCCCAACATGTCGGCCGGTTACGTGGCCATGGAGATCGGCGCGCGCGGGCCCAACCTGGTCACCTCCACGGCGTGCGCCTCGGGGAGCACGGCCGTGGGCATCGCCCGCGAACTGCTGCGCAGCGGCGCCTGCGACGTGGTGATCACCGGCGGTACGGAGTCGTGTGTGGTGCCCTCGATCTCCACCGGGTTCAGCCAGATGGGCGCGCTGTCCGAGCGCCGCGACGACACCGCGAGGGCGTCCCGGCCGTTCGACGCGGGGCGCGACGGTTTCGTACTCGGTGAGGGCGCGGCGGTGCTCGTCCTGGAGCGCCACGCGGACGCACAGGCACGCGGCGCCCGCGTGCGCGCCCGGGTCAGCGGCTACGGCGCCTCGGCGGACGCGTACAACGCCACCGCGCCCGATCCCGAGGGCACGGGCGCCGAACTGGCTTTGCGCGCGGCTCTCTTGGACGCCGGGCTTGCTCCCGGGGACATCGACCACGTCAATGCCCACGGCACCTCCACACCGCTGAACGACCGGATGGAGGGCCGGCTCATCCGGCGCGTCCTCGGCGACCGGCCGTCCGTCACCTCGGTGAAGGGCGTGCTCGGTCACTCGCTGGGCGCGGCGGGAGCAATCGAGGCGGCGGTGACGGTGCTCGCCATGGAGCAATCCTTCGTACCGCCGACCGCCAACCTGGACAGCCCGGACCCGGAGATCGACCTCGATGTGGTGGCCGGGGCCGGACGAGAAGGCGAGGTACGAGCCGCCGTCAGCAACTCCTTCGGTTTCGGCGGGCAGAACGCAGTGCTGCTGTTCACCGCGGCGTGAGCCGCGGGTACGCCCTATACATCGCATGTGATGGGAGTGACCAATGACGCGATTATCAACAGCAAGGCCCGTTCCGGATGTCGTATCCAGCGAGGCAGCACGGATATCCACCGATGCCACCTCCCTCGCGGAAAGCCTGGAGAAGTGGCTCGGCGACCCGGAGTTGGAGTCGAATTCCGTATCGTTCGCCCGCGCTCTGGAGCTCGATGAACGCGAGGAGTTGCCCGCTGAAGGCATCGACCGGGTGCGGTCTTTCGGATTCCACCGGTACTTCGTTCCCGAGCGGCTCGGTGGTCATCTCCGGACGGCCGAGGAGATCTTGATGCTCAACCGTGTGATCGCGCGCCGGGACATGAACGTCGCGGTGAGCGAGAGCACGCAGATATGGAATCTCCTCGCCTGGATCGGTGGTGACCAGGAACAGCAGGCGAGGCACGCGGCAACAGTGCTGCGTGGAGGGGTTGTTCCCTGTCTGGCGTACTCGGAGCCGGAACACGGTGCCGATCTTGCCGCCAACGAGTTCCGAGCGACGCCGCACGACGGTGAATACCTCCTGTCCGGTGAGAAGTGGCCGATCAACCGGGGCCGGACATCAACCCATGTGGTGCTGCTCGGTACCACCGGAAACGAAGACGTGCCGGCCAAACGCCGTCAGTCCCTTTTCCTCGTGGACAGGTCGCAGGTCACCTCCGGCACGGTGGGCCCGGTCCCCCGCGTTCCCACCTACGGCCTGCGCGGGTGCGACATCAGCGGGGTCGCCTTCGACGACGTACGGGTGGATCAGTCGGCCCGGCTGGGCGCCGAGGGCGAGGGACTCGAACTGGCCCTGCGGGGCCTGCTGATCACCCGGACCTTCTGCACCGCGCTGTCGCTCGGCACGGGCGACACCATGCTGCGTACGGTGAGCGGCTTCCTGTCCCGCAGGATGCTGTACGACGGCCCGGCGAGCGAGATCCCGTATGTGTCGGAATGCCTCGCCAACGCCTACCTCAGCGTGTTAGTCGCGGAGTGCGAGAGCCTCGTGGCGATGCGCGGACTGCATCTGTACGCCGAGGAGTTCAGCGTCTGGGGAAACCTGGCCAAGGTGCAGGTGGCCCGCCTGGTCGACTTCAACAGCAAGGCACTTGCCCGGACGTTGGGCGCCCGGTACTACATGCGGGCCGCCGAGCATGCGGGCATCTTCCAGAAGATGCTCCGCGACAACGCTGTCGTGTCGGTCTTCGACGGGAGCGAGCCGGTCTGCCTGGACAGCATCGCGCTCCAACTGCCCGCCATGACCAAGGCCCACCGCCGGCAGCGGGACGACGACTGGCGCACGTTGTACGACCTGCGGGCCGAACTGCCCACGTTCGACCCGGCCTTGGGGAGCGTGTTCGGACGCGGCAGGGACGCGGTGTTCGCCGGCCTCCCCGCACTGATCAGCCGCCTCGCCGGGCTGTCCCCCTCCCCCGACTGCGACGCGGACCGGCTCACCACCTTGCGAGCGCAGGCCGAGCAGCTGCGGCAGGAGGTGGAAGCGCTGTTCGAGCGAGTCTCCGAGGTACGGGAATGGCAGGCCGCCCAGGCCGCACACCCGTCGGCGTCCACCAAAACCACCTCACCACAACTGATGCGGCTGGCCGAGGAGTTCTGCGCCGTGCACGCCAAGGTGGCCGCACTCGGGATGTGGCTGTTCAACCGGGACCACCTCGGACGTTTCTTCGCCGACGGCGTCTGGCTGCAGGCCGCCCTGGCTCGCCCGCGGATCCACCAGTACGAAGTCGGGGACCTCGAACCGTCGACCGCCCGCAAGCTCATCGCCCGTATGAACTCCCAGCGCGCCGACAACGAGTTCTTCTCCATCCGGACGGTCCGCCAGGCCGCGCCAGGTGCACACGAGGCGGGCCCGGAGCCGGAATCCACCCACGTCCTCTGAACAGGTCCACCAGCCACACATCGAAAGGTCCAACCAGCAATGAGCAACAGGGACATGAAGCTCGACGACGTTCGGAACATGCTCGTCAAGGCGGTGGCGGCCGAGGCCGGGATATCGCCCGCCGATGTGGCGACCGACCGGCCCTTCACCGCGTACGGCCTCGACTCCATGGCGGCGCTCTCGGTCGGCATGGAGATCGAGGACTCCTGCGGCCTGTCCGACCTGCCTCCGGGCCTGCTGTGGGACTACCCGACGGTGGACTCCCTGGCCGAGGCGCTCTGGGAGTCAATGAACGCCGAGCTCGTCACGGCGACAACGGACGGTCAGTGATGACGACAGAGGCGACCGCTCCCGCCGATCGCCCGGCGATCCCGCTGCCGTTGGTCAACGCGCAACAGGCCGGACTCTGGTTCATTCACCAGGCGGACCCGGAGTGCTCCGCCTACCACCTCGTGTTCGCCGCCGAGGTCACCGCCGACGCGGAGTTGGGAGCCACCGTCCACGGGATCGTCGAGGATCTGGCACGCGAGCACGACGCGCTGCGGGTCTTCTTCCGTCCCGGCGAGGACGGGCCCACGCAGGGGGTCCAGGAGTCCGTACCGCTGGACGTCCGGCACATCGACGCGCGGAACCTGGCCCCCCGGGCACTGCGGGAGCGGATCAGGACGGACAGCCGTGCGCCGTTCGACCTGGCCCGGCCCCCGTTGTGGCGCGTCCACCTCTACCGCACCGCCGAGCGCACCTGGGTGTTCACGGTCGTGATGCACCACATCGCGTGCGACTTCTGGTCGCTCGGGCTCCTGCTCGGCGAGGTGCGCAGCCGCCTGGAGGGCACGCCCGACCGGTTCGCGCCGGACGGCAGCGCCTTCGCGGCCTACGCCGAACAGCAGCAGTCCTTCCTGGCGACCGGGAAGGCCAGGGCGCTGCTCGACAGCGAAGCCGTACGGCTGGCGGACCCGCCGTCCGGTCTGGACTTGTACGGGGATCGCCCCCGGCCTCCGGCGCCGACGCACGACGGCGGCTCGGTGCCCTTCGCGCTCTCGGCCGAAGCGACCGACGCGGTGCGGGAACTCGCTCGTGAGAGCTCGGCGACGCCGTACATGGTGCTGCTTGCCGCGTACTTCGTGCTGCTGAGCCGACTCAGCGGCCAGTCGGAGATCATGGTCGGCACCCCGACCTCCGGCCGTCTGCAACGGCAGTTCCGCGACGCCCTCGGCAACTTCGTCAACACCGTCGTCGTACGCGGTGAGGTCGACGAGGCGGTGACATACCGCGAGTTGCTCGCGTCCTGCCGGGGGCGGGTGCTGGAGGCGCTACGGGCGCAGGAGCTGCCGTTTCCCTGGCTGGTGCGGGAGCTGGCACCGCCTAGGGACCCGAGCCGCACTCCGCTGTACCAGGCCGGTTTCGCATGGGACCGGCTGCCGTTCCTCGACGAGTTGGACGAGTTCTTCCTGCTGGAACCGGGCCTGGGTGCCGAGTTGGACATCGCGGGTGCGACCGTGCGCCCGTATCCGGTGCCGCAGCAGGAGGGCCAGAGCGATCTGTGGATCGAGATGGGTGCCGAGCGGGACGGGGCCTTCGCGGGTGTCCTGCGCTACAACACCGACATCTTCGAGGCGGGCACGGGCCGCGAGCTGGCCGCGGCGTTCGTGAGCACGGTGGAGACGTTGGTCCGCACCCCGGACGAGCCGCTGCACAGCCTCGGCCGGGGCGACGAGCAGCAGTTGGCGCAGCTCGCGGATTGGGGCTCCGGCCCCGAGCGCGAACTGCCCACGGCCAGGCTCCCGGAACTGTGTCGCGACCAGGCCCTGCGTACTCCCGACGCGATTGCCGTTGTCGACGGCGACGAGGAGTGGAGCTACGGCCGACTGTGGTCCGAGATCGAGCAGATCGCGGCGGCCCTGCGGGCGGCGGGCATCAGCGCGGGCGACCGCGTAGCGGTGATGGCCGAGCGTGGCGCGCCGCTGGTGGCCGCCCTCCTCGGTGTCCTGGACGCCGGCGCCGCCTACGTACCGCTGGACCCCCATCTCCCCGCCGAGCGGCTGGCCTGTATGGCCGAGGACTCCCGGGCGCGGCTGCTGCTGAGCCAGGAGAGCCTGCGCGAGAGCTGGCTGTCCGGCGTTCCCGTGCTGCGGCTGGACAACCTGTCAGCGGGCGTCTCCGGTGCCGTCGACGAAAGTCTCGCGCACGATACGGCCGCTCCGGACCTGGCGTACATCCTCTACACCTCCGGCTCCACCGGACGGCCGAAGGGGGTGGCGATCGGCCATCGCGCCCTGGTGAACCTGCTGCTGGGGATGCGGGAGAACACCGGATTCTCGTCCTCCGACAGCCTGCTCGCCGTCACCACCATCTCGTTCGACATCGCCGGCCTGGAACTGTTCATGCCGCTGGTGGCCGGTGGCCGTGTCGTCGTGTGCGACAGCGAGACGGCTGCGGACGGCGCCCTTCTGGCGGCCCGTATCGAGGACTCCGGCGCGACGTGGATGCAGGCGACTCCCACCTCGTGGCGCATGCTCCGCGACGCCGGATGGAGCGGCAGCCCACGGCTCAATGTGTTGTGCGGCGGCGAGGAACTGCCGCTGGAGTTGGCCGAGTTCCTGGCCGCGCGGGTGGCGAGTCTGCGCAATGTGTACGGGCCCACCGAGACGACCATCTGGTCCACGGCGGGCATGGTGGATCCCTCGCGCGGCATCGACATCGGGGCGCCCCTCGCCAACACCCAGTTGTACGTACTGGACCCGCAGGGACGCGCCGTCGAGCCGGGTTTCCCCGGCGAGCTGTGGATCGGCGGCGACGGACTTGCCCATGCGTACTGGGACCGGGCGGAGCTGACAGCGGAACGGTTCGTCACCGGGTTGCCGGCCGCCGCGCGGCAGCGGCTGTACCGCACCGGCGACCGGGCGCGCTGGACCAGTGACGGCCGTCTGCTGCACCACGGCCGCCTGGACAACCAGGTGAAGCTGCGCGGTTACCGCATCGAGCTCGCCGAGGTCGAGGCCGTCCTCCAGGCGGTGCCGGGGGTATCGGCGGCCGTCGTCGTCGTGCGGGACGATCGGCTCGTCGGCTATCTCGTCGCGGAGCCCGGCTTCGAGCTGAAGGTGGCGCAGGTCAAGTCGGCGGCGGGGGTGTCGCTGCCGCAGTACATGGTGCCCTCCATCCTTGTCACGCTGGACGAACTGCCGTTGACGGCCAACAAGAAGATCGACCGCAATCGGCTGCCGACGCCCACCGTCACCTCGGACGCCGCTTTCGAGAAGCCGCGCGACGCCACCGAGATCACGCTGGCGCGGATGTGGACGGAGATCCTGGGGATCGCCGAGGTCGGCATCCACGACAACTTCTTCGACGTGGGCGGCCATTCACTGCTCGCCGTCCGGCTCAGCGCGGCCATCCGCGACACATGGGACGTGGACATTCCGATCTCGGTGATGCTGCGCCAGGGCACCATCGCCGAGCTGGCCACCCTCGTACGCCGGGGAGGCCAGGACAGCCCGCGCACTCCGCTCGTCACCTTGCGGGAGGGCGAGGAGGACCAGTGGCCGCTGTTCCTGTTCCACCCCTTCGGCGGCACGGTCTTCTGCTACGTCGAGCTGACGCGCCACCTTCCCCAGGGCAGGGCGGTCCAAGCGGTGGAGGCCCCCGGCATCGAGAGCGAGGGCGAGGCCGAGGTGAGCGTGGAGGAGATGGCCGCGCGCTACATCGCATACCTCAAGGAGATCCAGCCGACCGGCCCGTATCTGCTCGGCGGTTGGTGCTTCGGCGGTGTGATCGCGTACGAGGTGGCCGGACAACTGCGCGCCGCAGGCGAGGAGATCGAGCTCATCGCCGCCATCGACAGCCGCGCCCCGATCGAGGAGAACATCCCCGAGGCGCCGGACGACGCGACGATGCTCTCGTGGTTCGCGCGGGACCTCGCGGTGCCGTACGGAAAGACCCTCGACATTCCGGCGGAGGGACTGCGGGAACTCGGCGGGGACGCCGCCTTCGACCACATCCTCCAACAGGCCGCCGCCATCGGTGTCCTGGCCGAGGACGCGGACCGTGCACAGATCCTCCGCTACTTCGAGGCGTATCTCGCCAACGGCATCGCCCTGCAGACCTACCTCCCCGAGCCGAACGGCCTCGACCTGCTGCTCCTGCGCGCGGCTGACGAGGAGGCCGACTACGGCCCCAAGCTCGGCTGGGACACGCTGATCAAGGGATCGTTGCAGGTCATCGACGTCCCCGGGGACCACAACTCGGTCATGTATCCGCCGTACGCCGCCATCGCCGCCCGGGCGATCGCGCCACACATGGGAGGGCACACCAACGATGATCAAGGCTGAGTACGCATTCGACCTTCCGGTACCGCCCGAGGACGCCTTCGCCCGGCTGTCGGACCCCGTCCGGGATCCCGAGTGGCAGTCGGCGTGCGTCCACACCCGGCTGCTGAACGGGCAACCGCGACCGGGCTGCCAGTACGAGATCACCTTCCAACTGATCGGCAAGCGGATGTCGTTCACCGTCGAGATCGACGAGTTCGCGCCGGGGCGGCTCTCCAAGTTCCACACGCTGGAGGGGCCGTTCCACTACATCGGCACCTACGCGTACACCGAACACGCGGACGGAACCACCGGCGTGCACTGGACGTTCGAGGTGGAACCCGGCGACTACTTCGGCATCATGCCGAAGCCGCTGCTGCGCAAGGTGCTCGTCAACCAGGTGAAGAAGGACTCCGGCAAGCTCGCCGACCAGCTCACGCGGACGACGCAGCCGCCATCCTGAACAGGAGGAACCATGCCGGGGGAAACCCAGGACAAAGAGATCGCGACGAAGGCCGTCGTCACCGGCCTCGGTGAGACCACCGCGCTCGGCGGTGACGTCACCAGCACATGGGAGGCGATGCTGCGCGGTGCGAACGGAATCCGGCTGTTGGACGAGGAGCCATGGGCGAACGAACTGCCGCCCCAGATCGGCGGCCGCGTACGGGTCGAACCCGGCCCGGGACTTGAGCCCTTGCAACGTGTGCGTCTGAGCCGCACCGCGCAGCTCGCCGTGACCGCCGCGGCGGAGGCGTGGAGCGACGCGGGCCTCGACGGAGCCGAGCTCTCCCCGCAGCGGACGGCTGTGGTCGTCTCCAGCGCGGTGGCCGACATGGCCGCGCTCCTCGACGGCTGGGAGGCGCTGAAGTCCCGAGGCTGGAACCGGGTGCCGCCGCTGACCGCGCCCCTGTCCATGGGCAACGCGTCCGCGGCGGCCGTCAGCGTACTCGTGAACGCGCGCGGCGGTGCGCACGCCACGGTGAACGCCTGCTCGTCCGGGACGCAGGCACTGGCGATGGCGGTCGACCTGATCCGCCGAGGGACCGTGGACGTCGTGGTGGCGGGCGGCGCCGAGGCGCCCCTGCACCCGATGATCCTCTCGTCGTTCGCGGCGATGCGGGCGCTGTCACTGCGGGTGGACGATCCGGCATCAGCGTGCCGCCCGTACGACGTGGGGCGGGACGGCATGGTGCTCGGCGAAGGGGCGGGCATCCTCGTCCTGGAGTCCGAGCGGCACGCGCGGGATCGGGGCGCCCGGATCTACGCCGAGGTCGCCGGGGTGGGGATCTCCTCGGACGCGTATCACCTGGTGCAGCCGGAGCCGAACGGGACCGGGACCGCCATGGCCATCCGGGCCTCGCTCGCCGACGCCGGTCTGACCCCCGCAGACGTCACCCACCTCAACGCCAACGGTGTGGCGACCGCTGCCGGCGACACGGCCGAGGCACGCGGGATACGGGAGGTCTTCGGGGACGCCTCGCAGGGCCCGGCGGTCTCGGCGAACAAGTCGATGACCGGCCACAGCCTCGGCGCGGCCGGCGCCATCGAGTCGATCACCACGGTTCTCGCCCTCCACCACGGCATGGTGCCGCCGACCCGCAACTTCACCCGCCTCGATCAGGACCTCTCCATCAACGTGGTGCACGGCCGCCCGCTCAAACTGGAGGGCGAGCAGGTCGTCGCGGTGAAGACCTCGGCGGGATTCGGCGGCCACAACGTGGCCCTGACCTTCAGGGGAGTCCCGGCGGGGAGGTGTCAGCCGGAGTCCCGGTAACGGGGGCTGCGCCGATGCCACTCCCGGGCGCCCGCCATCCACGCCATGACGCCGGTCAGATACCGACGCAGCTCGGGCGGCCCCGTGACACTGAGCGCCGCCGCTTCCGCCTCGTACCGGAGCATGAGCTCGTCGTGGATCGCGGCAGTGCGGTCGACCGCCTCCTGAAGTGAGCAGTTCTCCTCGGCCGCGATGACGATCGGCAGGTTGAAGTCCTGGCCTGCCGTGCGGTCTTCCAGGGGGATCGAGTAGAGGTCGTTGACGAGGGTGCTCGCAAGTGCCGCTGCCTGTACGGCACTTCGGACGTACGAATCGGCATAGATCTCGGCCGCGACCTCGTAGCCGGTGACCGTGTCGACGCAGGAGAGGAACGGGAGGTAACTGTTGGCCTGCCGGTTTTGCAGGTACTCCCATACGGGAGGAATGCGGCCGGTGAGCCGCCAGGAACCTTCCTGACCGAAGGAGAGGAAGACGGAGAACAACGCATGGCATGAGCGGGCCAGTTGGGTGGGCGTGGCGAACCGGCCCATGTGCTCCACCGCGCCGCGCAGGGCGACCAGCAACGGGTCGCCGCGCGCGGTCTGTTCGAGCGCGGGTGCGTAGCGGAGAGGAAGGCGGATCTCCTCCACCAGCGCGGCGGCGATCGCGAGCCGCGAGCCGAGGAGTTCGGGCACGGCACCGAGGTCGGCGTCGTCACAGTAGAAGTCGTCCACGGCCCAGATGGTCGCCGCGCACTTGGCCGGTGCCAGGAGGCGTTCGGGGTCGTCGGTGTCCGGGTAGCCGAGCATGGCCATGAGCCCGAAGTCGGCCGCGCGGAGCCGGTCGAGGCACCCGGGGTAGATCCCGACCTGCTCCGCCCAGGCCAGCAGCCTCTCGTCGACCTCCTCGGCCAGGGCTGTGTCGATACGGACCGGCGGAGGGCAGCGGAGTTCGGGGATGGTGAAGCTGCCCGGGCCCACCGGCGCGGCTGCGCCGAGCGACGGCCGGATACGGCAGGCCGAGGTGCCGAGCCCGGTGGGTCCGGCCAGGAACGGGCGCATGACCGGAGGCACCCCCTCACACGACGAACAAGTCGCCATCAGTCAAGTTCGGTCGCACCGGACGGGCAACTCGGACTGGACCATCCGGCTGCCCGGCGTGGCGCGAAAGCGGCGTGGCCACACCCCCGCACGGGGGAAACCCTGCGAAGTCTCTCCACGCGCAAGGGAGAGGTGGAATCCTGGTCTCTCCGGTGCCGGTCACACGATCCACGGGGGAACCGCATGGCCGAGGTACGGATCACGGTAGGGAGCGCCGCCGGCGCCACGGCTCTGACCGGGTGGTTGCTCCGCGATCCATCGGTGGCTCGTTCGGGCGTCACGATCGGGACCGGGGGCTCCCCCACACCACCGCCTCCGGGGTCATCAGCGCCCCCGCCCGCCCCCATGGGTTCCCTGGACACGATCACCGCCGTCGCGGACAGCGCGGTGGGCGTCCTCGGGCTGCTGGTCACCACGGCCGCCTGGCGGCGCCCGCGTGGTGCGCCGACGCCCACCGTACGGATCACCGAGAGCGATGGCACCGTGCTGGAGGGGACAGCCGAGGACGTACTCCGGGTGCTCCAGGCCCGCAAGGAGCAGGAGCCGTCCGACACATGACGGCTCTGCTGTCCGACCCGGCGGGCTCCCGGGCGGTGCTGATCGGCATCCCCACGTATGCCGCAGACGGTCGGCTGGCGCAACTTCCCGCCGTGGAGCGGAACCTCACGGCGTTACGGGATGCCTTGTGCGACGAGACCGTGTGGGGGCTCGACCCCGCGAGCTGCCGGGTGCTCGGCAGCGAGGCCGACGGGGTCGAGGTGATGCGGGCCATCGACGCCGCCGTTCACGCGGCCACCGACACGCTGCTCGTCTACTACGCCGGGCACGGGCTGCTGCACCCCGACCGGCCTACCGAGTTGCATCTCGCGCTGCACGACTCCAACGACCACCAGATGTGGCGGGCACTGCCGTACGCGCACATCCGTGACGAGGTGCGTGCGGCACACCGTCGGCACGGCCTCAAGTGCGCCATGGTCCTCGACTGCTGTTTCAGCGGAGCCGCCGTCGAAGGAGGTATGAGTGCCCGCGAGACGCTGTTGAAGCAGGCCGCCGACATCGACGGTGTCTGTGTACTGACCTCCAGCGCGGCCACCGAAGTCGCGTACTCGCCAGCCGACGAAGAGCTGTCCGCCTTCACCGGAGCCCTGCTCGGGCTCCTGCGGACGGGCGTGCCCGACGCGGGGCCGGTGCTCGACTTCGGGACCGTGCACGCCCGGCTGCATCAGCTGCTGAGCACCCGCGAACACCCGCAGCACCCACAGATCGGGGCCCACAACTCGGGTGAGCGCATCGCCGTCTTCCACAACCCGGCGTACGACGACCCGAAACCGCAGGACCCGGGTCGCAGCACCGACGTGCCCGGACCGCTGCCCGCCACGCGGCTGTTCGGCCGGGACCGTGAGCTGCGGGAGTTGACCGCCGAGGCCCTGCGGGGGCCCGGCGTCCTCGTCATCCACGGGCCTCCCGGCGTGGGCAAGTCGGCGCTGGCGGCAGAGCTGTACAGGCGGCTCGGCGAGCATGCGAGTGCCGGCTTCCCACCCGTACTGCTCGACGATGTCACGGACGCCGCCGAGCTGACCCGGATCGACACGACCGACGCGACCGCGCGCGACGCGCTGATCGTGGTCACCAGCCGTGCCTCGCTCACCGATGCGATGCCGCAGATGCCGCACCACGTCCGCCGGTACGCACTCGCTCCGCTGGAGATGGCCGACGCGGTGGCGTTGCTCCAGGACATCAGCGGGCTCACCGGGCACGACGGCGAACTCGCCGAGATCGCCGAGCTGTTGAGCTGCTTCCCGCTCGCCCTGCTCCCGATCGCCGCCCGACTGCGCCGCACCCCGCCCGACCTGTTGCTGGACGCCATGCGGGAGTCGGACCGCCCGTTGCAGCATCTGCACTCCGACGACGATCGCGTGCGTATGGCCTTCACGGTGTCGTACGAGGCACTCAACGACCAGCAGAGAGAGGTGCTCCAGCACTGCGCAGGCCATCCCGGACCGGACTTCGACCGGCGCTCGGCGGCCGCGCTGTGCCATCTGCCGCCGGGCATCTGCGGATTGATGCTGGAAGAACTCGTCGACGTGGGACTCCTGCAACGCGCCAACGGCCGCTATGCCTTCCACGACCTCTACCGCAGCTATTCGCGCACCACTCCCGACGAGGAAGTCCTGCGGCGGACCTCGCTGTATCTGCACCTGCGCCGCTGTCTGGGTCCCGGACGCGACGACGGCGCACGCACCGCATGGCGGGCCTCCGCACTCGGAGAACTACGCGCGGCCGCACGAGCGGCGCGTGCGGACCGGTGGAACCTCGCGACCGAGCTGAGCTGCGACGTTGCCGACGCCCTGCATGAGGAGCAGCGGACCGAGGAGGCGAGGGAGGAGGCCGAGGCCGCCTTCCGGTACGCGACGGACAGGGGCGACGGCACGGGCATCGCCCGAGCCAAGGCGGCGCTGGCCCGCCTGGGCGCACAGCTCGGCCCCGTACAACCGGCAGATCATGCCCCCTCCGCCACGCGCGAGGACGTGGCCGCCGAACTCGTACGCGCGGCCGGGGCGGCACCCGGAGACGGGGCCGAGCGCGGTCGCCACCTCATGGCGCTGGCCGAGCGGGCGTTGGCCGCCGATCTGGTCGACGAGGCCATGCGGTTCCAGGCCGAGGCGCACTCCTGTGTGGAAGCGGCCGACGACGAGGAACTGCTGGCCGAGTGCCTCGTGATGGAGGCCGCGTTACGTATATACGCCGGGCAGCATCCGGACGCGGTGGAACCGGCCCAGACGGCGGCCCGGTTGCTGGACGACCGGGGCGATCAGGAGGGCGCGGCCCATGCGCACGCGACGGCGGCCGAAGCCCTCCGCAAGGCCGGAACCCTCACGACGGCCCGTCACCATGCCGCTCTGGCGCTCGAACGCTTCGAGGCGGTGGACGACCCGGCCGGACTCGGTTACGCGTACCGGCTGATCGCCAAGATCGAGTGGGCGCTGGGAGACCACGAGCACGCCCGCCTGCTCATGCACAAGGCGCACGAACTGCGACGTGACTCCGGCACGGAGGAAGGCCCGTCGACCCAGTCCATCGCTCATCCGTCGTCCCGAGCGATCCGAACCGGCCACCAGGAAAACCCTGTCTCGATGGAATCCATTTGCGCCGTGCCGAAGCCGCCGGGCGCGTAACCTGCTGCGCAGCGCATACGGCACGCCCGATGCGCATACGTCCCATGCTCGGAGCAGGAGTTCAGCCATGTCCTTATTCAGACCCATGTCCATATCCGGCCCCTCGCGCTCGCGGCGTGCGAGAACCGCTGTCGTCGGTGCTGTCCTCGCGGCCGCCCTCACGCTCGCGGGGTGTCAGGACGGCACCGACCCCAAGGCCTCGTCCCCTGCCGTGTCTTCCCCGGCTCCCGTATCTTCCTCGGCCGCCCCGGTCACAACCCCGGCCGACTCCCCCACACCTTCGCCGACCCCGAGCCGGACGAGCGCGAAGCCGCACACCCTCGCGCCCGCGCCGCCGAAATCGCATACCCCCATTGCCCCGGCCCCGAGCACGAAAGCCACCGGCTCCGGCGACTGCGAGATCGTGTCCAACGCGGGCAACTGCTACAACGCGGGCCAGTTCTGCCGCAAAGCCGATCTGGGCCGGTCCACCCATGCCGCGAACGGGCGCGAGATCTACTGCCGGATCGTGAGCGGCCGCCCGCACTGGCAGTACTGACAACTCTCGCCACCGTTACGCCGGCCCTTGCGAGGTCGGCGGCGGAAGGGTGGCCCAGAAGGCGCACTGATGGGCCGCGTCGAAGTCGGTCCGGAGGGTGATCGCGTCCGGGACCAGAGAAAGCGTCCGGTAGGGGTCAGCGGTGGTAGGAGTCCAAGTAGCAGGGTCAGGGGCCCCGTTGGCGGCGAAGCGCGACCACAGGGTGGTCATGGTCTGCGACAACCGGGTCTGCGCCGGGGTCAACTTCACGTCTCCAGCTGGCAGATAGCCGAACAGGTACGGAATCTCGGCGCCGTGGTAGGCACCCAGTGGGAAATCCGGGTGCATGTTGTACAGCATGGGCGCGGATCGGTCGGCGAACTCGTACGCGTAGACGCGGCCGGGTGTCGCGGTGGCCAAGTGCCGGGCAGCCTCACGGGTGGGGCAGGCCACGAGGTAGTCGCCGAACGCGGCCGCGAACGCGAGGCGGTAGTCGTTGCCGTACCGCGAGGCCGGATACCGTGCGGCGACCTTCGGGCCGTCCTCCTTGAAGAGGTCGGAGAGTACGAGGGGGTAGGTGAGTGCGTTGAGGCGCACCCCGGCGGACTCGACGATGAGGGTGCCGATGGTGCCCTCGTCGAGCCCGTTGCCGATCAGCGTCGGCACCTTGGCGTACTCCCCCGCCGCGATGGCCTGCCCGGGCGGTACGGGCAGGACCGGCGTGCCGGACACCGGCCACCAGGGGGCCGCGCCGCTGGTGGGCACCTTCAGCAGCTGGGCGGCCGACTTGGCCCGCAGGCACGCGACGATCGAGGGCGCGCTGCCCAGGCAGCCCGCGCCGGTGGCGAAGGACCGGCCCGTGGCGGCGGCCTCTGCGGCCGGACGGGATGCCACGCCGCATGGGGCGCTCTGGATGACGGCACGCGCGAACAGGCCGCGCGAACCGGGTGCGGCCAAGTGCCCGCAGACGCTCAGACCGCCCGACGACTGCCCGGCCGCCGTCACGTTGGCGGGGTCTCCGCCGAAGGCCGCCGCGTTCGCCCGGGTCCAACGCAGCACGGCCTGCTGGTCCATGAGGCCGTAGTCGCCGGATCCGGTGTCCGGGGCCTCGGCGGTCAGCCCCGGATGGGCCAGGAATCCGAACGCGCCGAGCCGGTAGTTGGCGGTGACCACGACCATGTCGCCGGTGCGGGCAAGCCGGGACGCGTCGTAGTGGGCGCCGGTCCCGGAGACGAACGAGCCGCCGTGGAACCACACCAGGACGGGTTTGCCGCCACCGCCGCCCGGCGGGGTGAAGACGTTCAGGTAGAGGCAGTCCTCATTGGTGACCTCCGGGTTGCCGAGCACCGGCCGGGCCTGCTGGGCGCACGCACCGGCGAAGTGGCCGGCGTCCCGCACCCCGGACCACGCGGCGACGGGCTGGGGCGGTCGCCAGCGCCGCTCCCCCACCGGCGGCGCGGCGAAAGGCACACCGAGGAAGGCGCGGCCCCCGTTGGTGACGACTCCGCGTACTGCTCCCGAGTCAGTGGTGACCACCGCCGGGTCGCCCGGTGCCACCTGATGCGCGACCGCGACGGCAGGGGTGAGGAGCCCGAAGAGTCCGAGGAGAGCGGGGACGAACAGGCTGCGTGTAAAGGCCATGAGGAGTCTCTACCCGTGGCCGGGCGGGTTGCTTTCGCCCGGAAGGGGGCACACACGACCGATCGTGCACCCTCACCCATGGTCATCCCGGGAAAGGACCCGCCACCGGCGGGAACGACGCCCTGACGATCATGCCGCCGTTCTCACCCCGGGCCAGGGTGAACTCCCCGCCCAGCTCGTTCGCCCGCTCCCGCATCGACCGGATGCCCACACCGTCGCCCGTACGGTGTTCCACGATCCCGTACCCGTCGTCGCTGACCTCGATCGTCACCTCGTCCGGCACCACCCGCACGCTCAGCACGGCCGCAGTCGCCCTGGAGTGCCGTACGACGTTGTTCAGCGCCTCGCCCCCGATGAGGTAGACGGCCACTTCCACGGCGGCCGGGAGCCCCGGCAGCGGGTCGGGCGCGAAGCGCACGTCCACCGGGAGCCGTTGCCCGAACCGGTCCGCGAGCTGCCGCAACGCGCCGCACAGCCCGTTGCGGTCCAGGGCGGCCGGTGCGAGGCCGGCGGAAATGCGACGCAGCTCCGCGATCGCCTGCCCGATGCCCTCGGAGGCGGTCTCCAGCGGCCGGGCGGCCTTGGAGTCGTCCGGTACGGCGTAGCGCGCGGTGTCGATCTGGAGCCGGGCGCCGGACAGGGCGGGGCCCAGACTGTCGTGCAGGTCGTGCCGCAGGGTGCGGCGCGCCTGCTCCCGGGTCACCACCATGCGTTCGCGAGCCGCCCGTAGGTCTTCGTAGAGGCGTACGGAGGCGAGCGCGGGGGACGCCTGGTCGGCGAGGAACCGCAGGACCTCCATGTCCTGGCGGTCCAGGGCCCGTTGACCCGCCCTCGGAGCGACATGCAGATGGCCGACGACATTGCCTTCGTACGTCAGGGGGAATCCATACAAGTCGGACACCGGTTCCCCGGCGGCGGCCAGGGTGCGCGGGCCGCTGCGGGTGTCGATCACCACTTTGGCGCCGGGCAGGTTGAGGGTGGTCACGACGGTGTCGCACAGCAGACGTGGGGCCTGTGCGGGTGGGGCGGACTGGCTGAGCCGCTGCGAGAGTGCCCGGACCACGTGGTACGGGCGGGCGCGGTCGCCGTAGTAGATGCGGTCCACCACCCGTACGGCCAGACGTGCGCAGGGATACAGCAGGGCCCCGGAGGCCAGACCCACGGCGCCCGACACGAGGGCCTGCCTGCTCAAGCCCCCGGGGAGGGCGCGCAGGACCAGCAGGGAGACGACGGTGTAGACGGCGATCAGGGCGGCGGTGAGCAGGAGGGAGGCGAGCATCTTGCGGGTGGCGCGGTCCAGTTGGCCGGAGCGGTCGCGGCTGATGCCGTAGATCGCGCAGAACGGCCAGAGGAACGCCACCGCGTACGCGTAGGTCCACAGGGCTCCGGTGGGCGGGGCGAGGCGGCCGACGTAGAGGAAGACGAGCCAGATCACATACGGCAGGACGGGAATGATCTGGCGCCGGTCGGGGGTGCGCCACCAGCGCACCGCCATGACGGTGAGGCCGATCAGCAGAAGAACCGTGATGATCTGGAGGACGGGGAGGTGGGAGACGAACGCCGTCCTCACGCGCCCCCACGCGCCGCCGCTCAGCGGGTCGGGAAGGCTGTAGCTGCGCGCGGGGTCGGTATACGCGGGCACCAGACTCCACACGGCGACGAGGACGAGGTAGGGCCGCCAGATCCAGTGCCGGGGAAGTCGCCCACTTGGCAGGTACAGCGGCAGCACGTAGAAGGTGAAGGCCGCCAGTGCGTAGGAGAGCCGCGAGACGAGGGCCAGGGCGATGTCGACGCCGTACGGAGGGGGGCCGGTGGTGGCCGCGAGGAGAAGGACGGCCTCCGAGAAGACGTTGGCCGTCCCCGTCACGACAAGCAGCGGGCCCAGGACGCTGCGGGGGCGGTGGGCCGTCATGAAAGCGCCCAGCAGCACGACTCCGGTGGCGGCCACAGCCGGGACACCGCCTGGAATGATGTACGGGATGAGCTTCGCGTCGTCGAGGTGGGCGAGGGCGAGGACGGCCCAGGTCACGGCGGAGGCGAGGGTCAGCCCGTACGCGGCGAAGGCCAGGGCGGAGCGCCCGCCCCTCACAGCTGACGCCTCGTCCATCACGGCGCCTCCTTCAGTCCTCGTCCCCCAGGCCCGCGTCCCGCGCCCTGGCCACGGCCTCGGCGCGGGTGGTCACCTGGAGCTTGTCGAAGATGTGCGTGACGTGGTTGCGGACCGTCTTCTCGGACAGCACTAGCTCCCGGGCGATGCGCCGGTTGTCGAGGCCCCGGGCGATGAGGTCCAGCACCTCCGCCTCGCGCGCGGTGAGCGCCGGGAACAGCTGCTCGGCGTCGTGGCGTCGACCCTCGACCAGCAGTGAGGTGAGACGGGACGCGGTCTGCGGGCCGAACACCGCGCCGCCTGCGGCCACCGTACGGACCGCGTGCAGCACCTCCCCCGCACCCGCGCCCTTGACCAGATAGCCACGGGCACCGGCCTGGAGCGCGGCCAGCAGGCTCCCGTCGTCGTCCGACATGGTCAGCATCAGCACCGGCAGCCCGGGATACAGCCCCACCAGCTGCCGGGTGACGTCGATACCCGAGGCGTCGGGAAGCGACAGGTCCATGACGACGACGTCCGGTTGCCGGCGCGCCACGGCCTCCAGCGCATCGGCGCCGGTGGCGGCCTCGGAGACGACGTCGGCACCGCCGGTGCTCTCCAACGCGGCCTTCAGACCGCTGCGGAACAACGGATGGTCGTCGACGATCAGGACACTGGGCATGGTGTCGTCCTCGTCTTGTCTCACAGCCCGACGTTAGATCCTGTCCGGGGCGATCTCTCGTTTTGTTGCTCGCCCCGGACGAGGCTCAGGCCGTGTGGGTGCCGGTCATCAGCGCGGCCATGTCCTCCGGCGAGATCCATGACGGCGGGGGCGGCTGGCCCCAGCTGAAGAAGCTCTCGTTGACGTCGAAGACCTCCGGGTCCCACAGCTGGTCGTCGACGATGCAGTCCATGTCGGAGTAGTACTCCGTGAAGTTGCCCGCCGGGTCCTTGAGGTACCAGAAGAAGTTGGACCCGATGTGGTGGCGGCCGAAGCCCCAGATGTGGCGCTCGGGGTGGCCCTCCAGCATGGCCATGGCGCCGCGCCCGATGTCGTCCACGTCGTCGACCTGCCACGACGTGTGGTGCAGGAAGGGCACGGGTGCCTTCAGGACCAGGAGGTTGTGGTGGTCGGTGGTGCAGCGCAGGAAGGACCCCGCGTCGCCCAGCGAGTCGCTGACCTTGAAGCCGAGGCCGTCGCCGAAGAACGCGGCCGTCGTGCGGGGGTCGGGGGTGCCCAGCACCGCGTGCCCCAGCTTGCTGGGCCGCACCCGGTCGGGGCGCAGGATGCCCGGCGCTCGGCCGGCGGTGCGTTCGAAGCGCCCCGGTCCGTTGTACGGGGTGGGAGGCGTCGGCTGCGGGGTGGGGCGCGGCTCCACCTGGAGCACGGCCCGGGCCCCGGTGACGGGGTCGGCCGCTATCAGACTCGGCCCCTCCCCCCGGGCGGCGGCGATGCCCATCCGCCGCAGCCGGGCGAAGGCGGAATCCAGGTCGTCGGTGTCGTCGACACCGACGCGCATCTCGATCAGCCGTCGGGTGGGCGCCCGCACGATGCGCAGCTGGCGGCCGCCGTCGCGGGTGGAGAACCAGCCGTCGTCGTGCGAGCGCAGGCCGAGTTCGGTGTAGTACGGGGCTGTCGCGGCGGGGGCGGGGACCCCGATGGTGACTGAGGACAGACGGTGGAGTGACATGGTGGATCTCCTTGGGCGGTGTCAGGGCAGGACGGCGGCGTCCCTGCCCGCGCGCAGGGCCTGCGCGACGATGGTCAGGGTCGGGTTGACGGCCGCGGACGAGGGGAAGAAACCGCCGTCGACGACGAACAGGTTGCGTACCTCGTGGCTGCGGCAGTAGGGGTCGAGGACCGAGTAGGCGGGGTCGTGACCGGCGACGGTGGTGCCGCACTGGTGGCCGGTGTGCTCGACGCCCATGCGGTGGGTGAGGACGAGCGGGTATCCGGCGCGGCGCATCATCCGTGCTCCTTGGCGCACCAGGCGCCGGTGGGCCCGGGCGTTGACGGGGTGCCAGTCGAGGGTGACCCCTCCCCCGGGCCCGAGCAGCACGCGGTTCTCCGGCCGGGGCAGGTCCTCCGAGATGAGCCACCAGTCGACGCTGCGGTCCGCCAGCTCGCCCAGGATCCGGCGCGGCACACGCGGGTGCGCGGTCGCCATCGCCGCCGGGTGGACCTTGCCCATCAGCTGGAGGTTGCCCAGCGGGTGGGGGGTTTGGTCACCGGCCCGGTAGAAGTCGTTGACGGCGAGGGTCTTCTGGAAGACGGACGGGTTGCGGTGCAGGGGGTCGACGGCCATCAGCATGCTGTTGTGATGCAACATCAGATTCCGCCCGACCAGACCACTGCCGTTGGCCAGACCGTCGGGGTGGGCACCACTCGCCGAACGCAGAAGCAGCGCAGCGGAGTTGACGGCCCCGCAGGAGACCACGACGGTGCCCGCGACGATGGTGACGGGGTGGCCGTTGCGGTGTGCCTCGACGGTGGTGACGATGGACCCGGACGGGTCGGTGCGCAGCCGTGAGACATACGTATGCGTGAGCAGCCGGACCGTCGGTGCGCGCAGTGCGGGGCGCAGGGCACGGGTCTCCGCGTCGCTCTTGGCGCCGACCCGGCACGGGAAACCGTCGCAGGTGTCGCAGCGTACGCACGTCCCGCCGTCGGCCAGGTCGACGCCGAGTTCAAGGGGATAGGGGTGGAGCCCCTGGGCGCGCAGGCGCTGCTCCAGCTCGGCGATGCGGGGCGCGTGGGCGACGGGCGGATGGGGGTAGGGGCCGGACCGGGCCGGCTCGGTCGGGTCGTGACCGTGCTGGCCGTGCACGCGGTAGAGGCGCTCGGCCTCGGCGTAGTAGGGCTCCAACTCCCCGTAGTCGAAGGGCCAGGCCGGGGAGGTGCCGTCCAGGTGGTCGACCGCGTCGAAGTCGCTCTCGCGCAGCCGGGGCAGGCTCGCCCCGTACACCTTGGTGGTGCCGCCGACGTAGTAGTGGGCGGCGGGGGTGAACGCCGTGCCGCCGGTGGTGTGCCAGGTCTCGGCGTTGCGGTAGCGGGCGTCTCCGAAGACCGCCTGCGGCGACCAGTTGGCCTCCTCGCGCGGCAGGAAACCGCCGCGCTCGACGACGAGGACGCGTGCGCCGGTCCCGGCAAGGGCCCAGGCCATGGTCGCTCCCCCGGCGCCGGAGCCGATCACGACGATGTCGGCGTCGTAGCGGGTGGCGTCGCTCCGGACCACCGGCGGGGTGCCGGGTCCCCAGATGCCGGTCATGTCCCTCTCCCTTCGTGCGGGGCCTGCGGCTGATAGAGGCGTATGTCGGTGTGCTCCTGGTAGGGCTGGCGGTCGGGGGCGTGGACGAGTTCGAGGTGCTGGCCCCACGGGGTGGTGAAGTACACCCAGCGGGTGCCGCGAATCGGGCCTTCACCGACCTGTTCCGGCTCGCCGAGCACGCGTACACCCGGCGTGGCGGTGAGATGGCGTACGCAGGCGTCGAAGTCGTCGGTCCAGAAGGCGAGATGGTGGCCGCCCCAGTCGCTGTTGCCGGGCATCTGCTCGCGTCGGCCGGGGCCGGTGTATTCGAAGAGTTCGAGGTTGAGGGTGGGGCCGAGGCGCAGCATCGCGATGTGTGCGGTGGCCCGGGGGTGGACGCCGAGTTGGCGGTGCATCCAGTCGCTGTCGGGGGTGGCGATCGGCCCGGTGCGGTACGCCGTTTCTGCACCCAGTACGTCGGTGAAGAAGGCGACCGCCTCGTCGAGGTCGGGCACGGTGAAGGCGATGTGGTGGACGGCGCTCAGGCCGGGGGCGCGCGAGGTGGTGGCCGTGGTCATGTCCGGTCCTTGGTCATGTCGGGGGTGCGGGGCGGGAGTTGGCGGGTGATGGCCGACGGCGTCACGGTCAGGCAGAGCAGTTCGGCGCCGTCCGGCCCGGCCCGCAGGGTGATGTCCTGTGCCGTGCGGGCCAGGATCAGACCGCCTTCGCCGAGCGCGGTGCCGGTGGCCGGGGCGCCAGGCCAGTGGGCGGTGAGCGGGCCGCCCAGGACGTACCAGGCCGCTTCGGTACCGGCCCGGCCGACCAGGTCGTAGTGCGCGTGCGGCGCCAGGCTCACCCGGTCGACCGCCTCGCACTCGCTGTGCAGCATGCCGCGCCGGGCCAGACAGCGGATGCGGATGGGGGTTCGTCCGCCGCTGTGCAGGGCCGCCGTCCGGCGGCTCGCGTTGACGATCACGACTGCTCCTCTCGCGGCACGTCGAGGACGGCGTGGAAGTACTCCAGTCCGTCGAGACCGGCTTCTACGTGCGCCTCGGTGCCCAGGGGCAGGGTCACGGAGACGCCCGGGGCGAGCGCCACACTCGTCGCTCCGACCCGGGCCGTACCGGCGCCGTCGGTCACGTACACCGTGTGCTCGACATCGCGGGCGGCGAGCTCGGCCGTTTCGACGGGGAGCAGACGGGTCACGCGCACGGTACGCAGAGGGCCGCTGAGCACGGTGGCGGCGTCCACCGGCCCCGACCGGTACAGGTCGGTGATGACCGCGTTGGTGTCGGCTGTGTGGTGCATGACGGTGTCCTTCGTGGGGGGTGGGGAGGGTGTATCGGCGGGTATTTCGATGACGAGCCAGGACAGGGGCCGTTTGCCGGTGTTGCGCAGTGCGTGCCGACGGCCGAGCGCGGTGAGGACGGCGGTGCCGGGGCGCACGGGGTGCGCGCGGCCGTCGAGGGTGATCTCGCCGCGCCCGCGGAGGACGAAGTACAGCTCCTCCGTACGGGAGTGACGGTGTTCCCCGCTGACGCCGCCGGGCGGCAGCCAGGCCCACTCGACCGCTTCCCACCGGCCGTGCAGCCCGGTGCGCCGGGCCAGACACGTCCAGCGCGAGAGGCCCTCGGCGGCGTGCACTCCGTGCACGTCCGCCGGTTCGTGGACATCGGCGACGATGACTGCTTCACGCATGACCGTCCTCCTTGTCTGCTGTGTGATACAGCGTCAGACTCAGTGCCGCGTCGGCCAGTTCGTCGGGTGTCACGTCGTCGACGAAGACGGCGTCGCCGATGCCCAGGGGCAGCGGAAGCCGCTGGCTGCCGTCGCGGTGGCGGACCGTGTCGGCCAGCGCCTCGCCCAGCACGCCCGGTTCGCACAGCCGGTGCCATACGGGCAGGCCGAGCCCGCGCATCACGTCCAGGATCCGGCGGCGCTCCCGGGGCAGGACCAGACCGCGCTCTTCGGCGATCACGGTGGTCAGTGCCATGTCGAGGCAGACCGCCTCACCGTGCAGCAGCTCGGGCAGAGCGCGCATCTCCAGCGTGGGACTGAACGAGTGGCCGTAGTCGACGACCCGTTCCAGCTCGCTCTCCCACAGGTTGCCCTGCAGCTCCTCCAACATGCCTTGCACCGCCCGGCCCAGCACCTCCCGTACGACCGGGTCGAGACCCCTGCCGCCCTGGAGGTGCTCGTCGACCAGTCGGCCGCCGTGGGTCTCCAACAGGCCGAACAGATCACGGTCCTTGATCAGGGCGATCTTGAGGATCTCGGCCATGCCGTTGCTCAGGTGCCGCCGGTCGAGGGTGGCCAGGAACCGCGGGTCCAGGAGCGTCTGCGCGGCGGGGTGATAGGTGCCGAGCCGGTTCTTGTAGGGCCCGAAGTTCACGCCGGTCTTCGCCCCGACACCCGCGTCGACCAGACCGATCAGAGTGGTCGGCACCCGTACGTACGGAGTACTGCGGCGGTAGAGGCTGCAGGCCAGGCCGACGACGTCCATCAGCACGCCGCCGCCTATGGCGACGACCGGCTCGCTGCGCCGGGCGATGCCGAACCGGTCCATCGCCTCGGTCACCGAGAAGACGGCGTCCATCGTTTTCAGCTGCTCATGTGCGGTGAGCACATGGATCTCGTAGTCGAGGCCGCGGGCCTCTCCGTAGGCGCGGAGGCGGTCGCCGTACAGCTCGTCGACGGTGGTCTCCACCACGAGGAGGCGGCGGGGCGGCACGGGGTCGTCGTCGGGCACTCCCGCGCCCGCGAGCGCGGGGTTGCGCGGGTCCAGTACGTCCGGGGTGAAGCCCACCTCGTAGCGGACGGGCTTGGCGGTGCTCACGGTCCAGGAACGGACCGGCTCGCCCGAGGTGAACAGGCCGTGGGTGGAACGGGGGGCCAAGGTGGTCACGAGTGGTCTCCTCACAGAATGCGCGACCCCGGTCGGGGCCGGATCGGAACGTCTTCCACCACGTTCGGGCGCCCGGTGCCCCGGGCACATGAGGCGCCGGTCCCGACCGTGTCCCGGCCGGATCCCGGCCGCCGGGGACGGCCCACCAGGCCGTCCGTCGCCCCACCCAGGGCGGCCCGCAGGACGTCCTCGCCGACGGGGGTGACGGTGTGGCCGCCGGATACGTGGGGCTCTCCCAGGGCGTCGAGGAGCACCATGCCGACGGTGCTGTCGTTCGCCGCGTACAGGGCCCTCAGCACGTCCTGCGCGGTGACAGGTGCGGAAAGGAGGTCGGGAGCACCCCAGCGCCCCAGCAGCTCCCGGTGCGCGGCCTCCCCCGCCGCGTCGAGCAGTCCCATCCGGCGGGCACACCGTGCCGCCACCAGCAGGCCCTGGGCGACGGCGTCGCCGTACCGCAGAGCGCCGACGCCGAGCGCGCGCAGGGCGTCGGCCACGACATGCCCGTACCGGAACACCCCGGCCGGACCGTCCTCCAGCGGGTCGTAGCAGGTGAGGGCGGCGCGGACGTCGGCGCACAGGGCGATGAACGAGGCCAGCTCGCTCCTGCCGTATCTGCCGTCCGGCCGCAGCCGGGCGCTGACCTGGTCATACGCGGCCGGGCACACCGACAGCACATTCCTGACCAGCGCATACAGCCCGGGCCGCACGGCATTGGGTGCGAGCGTGTCCAGGAACTCCAACTGCGCACGCACCAGGACCGGCACCCGGCGCGGCCCGTCGGGGCCGACCAGCGACAGTGCGGTGTCCAGTACGGCGGGCAGGGTGGTCGGGAGCAGGAAGGGGCCCCGGCGGGTGTGTGCGGCCGGGCGGGCGGCGGCGTCGAGGACGCTGGTACCGCCGAGAGCGACGATCACGGCGTCGGGAGAGATGTCGTCCGGACCGGACGCCCACACCAGCTGGGCGGGTGCGGCCGCGCCGAGGTGGTGCAGGACGCGGTCGACATGGGCCGCCGGGACACCGCGGTCGGACATGACCAGGAAGCGGTCGGCGTCCAACTGCCGGGCGATGTCGGTCAGTTCGCCCCATGAGGCGGATCCGTCCCGTACCTGGAGGGGGAAACGGGCCGGACCGGAGCAGATGCTCCGGTCGAGGGCTACGGATGCGGAGAAGGGGCACATGAGGGGACTCGCAGACCGGGCGCTGCCCGAGGGGTGATCGATGCCCCTCAACCGTCGGCGCGCCCGGGCCCCGTACACATGAGGCGGCGGCCCCGTCCCGGACCCATCGTCGGGTCCCGGATGCCGGGCAGTGCGTGATCGCCGCATGCTGTCGCTTTTTCGCCCAGCCGGTGTCTCGTAGCGCCCCGCGCGCGGGGCGTCACGACCTCACTCGCGTGTTCCTGATAGGCAGACACGGTGAGCAACCCCGTATCCGCGCGCCAAGCGGACGACATCGCCCCCGGCCGGTACGGCACCGGGCGCGGCCTTCCGTTCGTCCTGGCCGCCTACGCGTTCACCGTCGTCATGTGCGGCACGACGCTGCCCACCCCCCTCTACGCCTTGTACCAGCAGAAGTTGGGCTTCTCCTCGTTCATGGTGACCGTGATCTTCGCGGTGTACGCCGTCGGTGTCATCGTGGCGCTGCTCCTGCTCGGGCAGTTGTCGGACTCGGTGGGCAGAAGGCCGGTTCTGCTGGCCGGGCTTGTGCTGTCGGCGATGAGCGCGGGGTGTTTCCTCTTCGAACGCGGGCTGCCGGAGCTGTTCGCGGGCCGAGTGCTGTCGGGGCTGTCCGCCGGGCTGTTCACGGGGACGGCGACCGCTGCCGTGGTGGAGCTCGCCCCGAGGCGGTGGGCCACGTCCGCCACGCTGGTCGCCACCGCGGCCAACATGGGCGGCCTGGGCAGCGGCCCGCTCCTCGCCGGTCTGATCGCGCAGTACGCACCGGATCCACTGCGCCAGGTGTTCTTCCTGGACCTGGTGCTCGTGGCGGTGGCCGTGGTCGGTGTGCTGCTGATCCCGGAGACGGTACGGGACCGGCACGGCAGGCCGCGTGGCCCCCGGCGGCTGCGTGTGCCGCCGTCGGTGCGCCCCTCCTTCGTACCGGCGGCCATGGCCGGATTCGCGGGGTTCGCGACACTGGGTCTGTTCACGTCGGTGGCACCGAGCTTCCTCAAGGAGGTGGTGGGGGTGGGCGATCCGGCGGTGTCCGGGACTGTGGTCTTCCTGGCCTTCGCGGCGTCCATGGCCGGCCAGTTGCTGATGGGCCGGGTCGGTGTGCACCGGGCGCTGCCGTGGGGATGCGTGGTCCTCGTGGCGGGCATGGCGCTGGTCGCCTCCGCGCTGCTCTCGGCCTCGCTGCCACTGCTGGTGGCGGGGGCACTCACAGCGGGCGCGGGGCAGGGGTTGTCGTTCCGGGCCGGTGTCACCGCGGTGGGCGGGCGCAGCCCGGTCGAGCGGCGGGCGGAGATCACCTCCGCGTTGTTCGTCGTCTTCTACGTGGCGATCTCGATTCCCGTGGTCGGCGTGGGAATCATGGCCGTCACACTGGGACTGCGACAGTCAGGGTTGATCTTCAGCGGATGCGTCGCGCTGCTCGCGGTCACCACGGCGGCACTGCTCTGGCTGCGGCCGGTGGAGCCCAACGTTTGAGGAAGATCCGCCACCCCCGGCCGTAATTCGGTTGACCTGACCACGCGTCAACGCTGCACTGTGGCACGGCATCACGCGTGGTGGTGCCGGTATCGCGGGAAGGCAGCGGCAGCAATGGAGATACGTTCCACGACCGACCAGGACCTCGACGTCTTCGTCGACACACTCCATGCCGCGTTCGGGCGCTTCCGGGAAACCCCGGGCGAGGACGGCGGCGGGGTCTTCTGGTCGGCGTTCGAAATGGAACGCAACCTGCTCGCCATGACGGCCGACGGGCGGCCCGTCGGCACCGCTGGTGCGTACTCCTTCGAGCTCACGCTGCCCGGTGAGACCGTCGTCCCGACCTCCGGGGTCACCGGCGTCGGCGTCCTGCCCTCGCACCGACGCCAGGGCGTGCTCACCGCGATGATGCGGCATCAGCTCACCGATTTGCGGGCCCGTGGGGAGTACCTTTCCGTACTGCTGGCCGCCGAGGCCGTGATCTACCGCAGGTTCGGCTACGGACCGGCGACCTACACGGCGCGGCTGACGGTGCCGCGCCACCGGGCGGCCCTCGCCCTTCCCCGGGCGCGCGGAGCTGCCGACGCCCCGGCGACCGGCTCGATCGAGGTACTGCGGCGTGCCGAGTGCGGCGAGATCCTGGAAGAGGTCTACGACCGGTACCGCCGCGCCCAGCCCGGCGCTCTGTCCCGGCCGCACCGCTGGTGGACCTCGGGCGCGGGCCAGCCCCCGATCGCTCCGGCACCGCGCTACATCGCCGTCCACCGGGACACCGACGGCGTCCCGGACGGGTACGCCAGCTACTCGCTCGGCGAGTCCCAAACGTTGACCGTCGACGAGACCATCGCCACCGACGACGCCGTCTATACGGCCCTGGCCCGGTACCTGCTCGGCCACGACCTGGTCACCCAGGTCGTGTTCAAGCACGTCCCGACCGGGCACCCGCTGCGCTGGCAGTTCGAGGACTTCCGCGCCGGCGAGGTGAGCGGCGACACCGACTGGCTCTGGGTGCGGCTCCTCGACGTCCCGCGTGCGCTGACCGCGCGCGGCTATTTCATGGACGGCGAGCTCGTCCTCGACGTCGACGACCCGTTCCTCGGCGAACACGGCCGCCACCTGCTGACCGTCCGGGACGGCAAGGCCGAGTGCCTCCCGACGGACCGCGAGCCCGACCTGTCCCTGGACGTCAGCGACCTGGGCTCGATCTACCTCGGCGGCACCGCCCCGAGCACGCTCGTACGTGCCGGACACATCCGGGCCCACCGCCCGGGCGCGGCCGCCCTCGCCGACGCCCTCTTCGGCGCCGAACGCTCCCCGCACTGCCTGCACTGGTTCTGACCGCGGATTGCGTCCACACGACCGATGAGTTCCGCCGCGCCGCGTCGTCTCAATAGGTGGGAACGTCCCCTTGGGAGGCCCGAGACGAGACGACGAGGAGCGCACACCGTGGACCAGGAGAACGTGAGCGCCACCCTGACTCTCACGGCATCCGCCGCGCGGGTGTTCGCGGTGTTGGCCGACCCGACGACCCATGCGGCGATCGATGGCACCGGCTGGGTCTGGCGTTACGACCTCGCGCCGCTCGGCCCGTCCGAGACCGAGGTCACGCTCACCTACGACTGGTCGGCGGTGCCGCAGTACATCCGCGACCGCGGCATCCAGTTCCCGCCGCTCGGCCCGGAACATCTCACCAACTCACTGCACCACCTGGCCGAGATCGTCTCCGATGGGTGACGCGGTCGACGTGACGCTGCAGGGGCTTTCCAGCGGCTGCTTAGCGATGAGCCCGGCCTCGAACCGTCCCACCGGTTCGCGCAACAACGGTTCGACGTCCGTCCGGCGTCGAGCGCGGCTCGCTCGGGGCGGCAGGATCCGGCCCGACTGTCTGAGCCGCGAGGTGTCCCCGGTCCGCATCCTGGGCAGGCAACGTCTGGTCCCCGCCACGAGGCGGGAGACAGTGGACAGTTCATGATGTGGCGGCCGAGAGTGAGGCGGTCTCGTGTTGTACGCATTCGGCTTCGAGCGGATCGGCGTCGTAGTCGGTGATCTCTACTTCGTCAATCCCGAGCCCGATCCAGGACAGGAAGGTCCCGAGCGGGGAGTCCGCCTGGAGCTAAGGGTGTTGGAGCGAGGCGAGCTGAAAGGGTCCATCTACTCCGCGCGGCCCATCATGATCGACCGTCCGCTGTGGCGGGGCGATCTCCTGGAGTCCGTGGACGGCCCCTTCGCGAGCTTCGACCGGACGCACCATCACCCGAGGTTCCGCGCATGGGAACCCGGCCTACGGGTCTTCGTCGAGCAGCTCAGCGCAGACCCGTTGGGCTGGGTGGCAGAGCGGCTCTGCGACCTGGACGGGCTGCTCAAGGAGGCGGGAGTGGCTCCGGACGAGGTGGGACCGGCGGACCCGGCAGACCTGCGTCGTGCGGTTCCGCAGATCATGGGCGCCATCAACCTGCTCCTTGAGGGGATCCGCGACGGCCGCCTGGCCCAGCCACCGGGGCACGAGCCGGTGACCGCGGCCAGGCAGGGTTGGCTGTAGCTGACGCCGACGCCGGGCGTCACACCTGAACACGGTGAATGGGTGCCTGCCCGCCGCTGATGGGCGGGCAGGCACCCGCGGTGTACGCCGAGACGGGGGACCTCCGCGTACACCGCCACCGGCGACCGGGCCAGGAGAAAGCCGCTTCGCCGGAGCCTGTGGCTCCAACGAGCGTGGCAGCCACCGCCCACGGCACAACAGCACCCCCTCAGCCAAGAACTCCAGGACCGTGGCCGACGGGCGACGGGTGCCGCCGGTAGGCCCGGCGCTGCGGCCGCTCTCCCGCCCCACGCAAGCTGCGGGCGGCACCGCCGACAGACGCCCGGCCGCGCGTCGGCCTCGTCACTACTCGGTTTGGGGCAGATGAGCCTTGGCGTCGTCGTAGGCGCCGTTCCCGGCCGACTCGGCCGGGGCGTAGACCAGGTGCACCACTCCGGTCTGGAACGCCTCGGAGGAGATCAGCCGCAGCGGGATCGGGCTCTCGCCCTCGTCGAACAGCCGCATACCCTTGCGTACGGCGAGGGGGTGCACCAGCAGATGCAGCTCGTCCAGCAGTCCGGCGCCCAGCAGTTGGCGGACGACCGAGATCGAACCGCTGAGGGAGATGTCTCCGCCCGACTCGTTCTTCAAAGCGGTGACGGCGTCGACGAGGTCACCCTCCAACTGCTCCGAGTTCCGCCAGCTGAACTCAAGCTTCTGCTTCGACGCGACGATCTTGCGCGCGTCGCCCAGCGTCTTGGCGAAACCGGCGTCCTCGCCGCCCGCCGCCTCCCGCTCCGGCCAGGCTCCGGCGAAGCTCTCGTAGGTCTTGCGGCCGAACAGCACGGTGTCGGCCGCACCGAGCATCGCGCCGACCGCAGCGCCCATCTCGTCGTTGAAGTAAGGGAAGTGCCACTGGTCGGGAGCCTCCACCACCCCGTCGAGCGAGATGAACAGGCCAGCCGTGATCTTCCTCATGATGTCCCTCCCAGGCGGCTGCGCGGTGCAGTCTGCCGATAGTAAGACGGTGGGAGCGGGAGAAACTCATCGGTGTGGCGCGGTCATCTTTCGTGGCGGAGCGGACAGGGCCAAGTGCCGCCCGGGAGGCCGCTCCTGATCACCCGATCCCCAGTCCCCGTCCTCAACTCCTCTGCCACAATCGCCCCATGGCTGACAATGACGGCAACCGCGGCTATCTGCTGGACAACCAACAGTCCGAGGCGGGTGTACGGTTCGGCGCCCTGAGCGAGTTGTTCGACCCGGTGACGTTCCGGCATGTCGACCGGCTCGGGATCGGTGCCGGTATGCGGTGCTGGGAGGTCGGGGCCGGCGGCGGGTCCGTACCGCTCGGGCTCGCCGAGCGAGTCGGCCCGGCCGGTTCCGTGATCGCCACCGACATCGATGTGTCCTGGACGCGGGACATCGCCGACGGGGTGATCGAGGTGCTGTCCCACGACGTGGTGGCCGATCCCCCGCCGCCCGGCTCCTTCGATCTGGTGCACGCCCGGCTGGTCCTCGTGCATGTCCCCGACCGCGCCGAGGCACTGCGCCACATGGTCCAGGCGCTGCGGCCCGGCGGGTGGCTGCTCCTGGAGGACGCCGACCCCATGTTGCTACCGCTGGCGTGTCCGGACGAGTCGGGTCCCGAACAGCGGCTCGCCAACCGCTTGCGGACCGGCTTCCGTACCCTGATGGCCGGCCGCGGCGCGGACCTGGCGTACGGGCGGACCCTGCCCAGGGTGCTCCGCGAAGCCGGTTTGGCAGATGTACAGGCGGACGCGTACTTCCCCATCACCTCCCCGGCCTGTGCCGTGCTCGAAGACGCGACGGTGCGGCAGGTCCGCCATCATCTGGTCGCGCAAGGCCTTGCCACCGACGAGGAGATCGACCGCCACTTGGCCGACGTCGCCGCCGGCCGGCTCGACCCGGCCACGGCCCCGATGATCTCGGCGTGGGGCCGCCGCCCGTAACCCTCCTCCCCGGCCGACTCGCGACACGCTCGATTACTGTGATCACTTCATCAACAAGGAGTGACCGGGGAGGGGCGTCGTGCGTACGGCACCGGTGGCTGTGACAAAGGCCGTTACAGGGGTTTTGGCGTGCGTGACGGCAGCTGCCGCCGTGGTCGGCTGCTCCGGGAGCGGTACGGCGAAGGGGCGCTCCGCCGAGAAGTTGCTCCATGACGCCAACAGCACGATGGGCGCGCTCCGTTCGCTGACCATCGACTCGAAGACCACCGGCGGTACGGGTGGCACCACCTCCAGCCACCAGACCACCGACCTCAAGCACACCTGCGCGACCGAGACGACCTGGACCTCGGGCGCCGTCTTCGAGCAGATCCGGATCGGCGACACGGACTATGCCCGCCCGAACGCTGCATACCTCAAGGCGGCGGGTCACCCGATGACCGGTGCGCGGCAGCAGTCGCGGTGGGTGAAGACCCCCACCAGCGACGCGACGCCCGGCGACGGGCTCGTCGAATGCACCCGGGAGTTCGCCTCCTTCGGCAAAGCCCACCAGAACGACCCGGTCGACCTCGACGGCACCCGCACGATCCCGCTCCAGGTGACGGACGATGCGGACAAGGGCGGCACGTACACCTTCTACATCGCCGCCGAGGGCAAGCCGTACATCCTCAAGGTCCTCTACAAGGGGTCCAGGCTCCAGAGCACCACATCGTTCAGCGCCTTCGACAAGCCGCTGGATGTACGGGCTCCGGCGGCGACCGAGGTTGTCGACATGGGGTAGCTCGTCGTTCACCCTGACCGAGTTCCCCTGGTCACCGCCGCCCTCCCGACCACCACACCCTGACCCGTCGCCTCAGCGAGGCCACTTCTCCGGAGTGGCCGGGGTGTCCACCCGGCAGACGGCCGGCTGACCGGGGCCGGGGGATCTCCCCTCGGCGACCACCCGGACCCCGTCGAGCAGGATGCGGCAGGAGGCCACCCCGTCCGCTGCCGGAACCACCTCCACCCGCGCCTCCTTGCCGACGTTCACGAACACCTCGGTGCTCCAAGGGAGTTGTACGGGACCGGTGCGCTCCTGCGCGTACTGCGATTTGTAGCGATCGGGGTTGTGCCCGTACCGCACGTCGGTGGCGCGGGGCCCGCCGCCGACCGCAGCCCCTTCGTAGGTGAGGAACCAGGCGCTCCCCGCCGTATGCCCCTTGATCCAGAACGCGATCTCCCGGGACCAGATCAGCCCGACGGCCACCAGGACGGCGAAGCCCAAGCCGATCACGGCGAGCAGGACGCCGGTGCGGGAGGTGCGGTGGGGAGGGTGGGGTGCGTGTGCCATGGGGGGGGAACCTCGATCATTCCCGTGAGGGGATTTGCTGGTATTTGCGCACTTTACGCTGCTCAGCTACTGCTACCTGCCGCCAGAGCTTCGCGTGCGCGGGCGATGTCCGGGGCGAGGGTCTTGGCGTCGGGTACCGGCGGGAGCATGTCGGTGTCGCGGAGTCGCTGGGTGAGCTTGTCCAGGTATTCCTGACGGTCCTCGCGGGAGTGGCTGGGGCCGTGCAGGGCCGCCTGCCAGGACTCGTCCTTCCAGCGGTCGATGTCGACCTCCTGCTTGATGAACTCCTCGTTGTACTGCCGGGCGCGCTCCACCAGGGCGACGCGGATCGCCGTGTCGAACTGCTGCCGCACCTGCTGAGGAAGCTCGCCGATCCGCTCCTCGGCGGCACGCTCGGCGCTGCGGGTCAGCAGCCGCTTGGCGGAATCAGAGGCACCGCCCCTCTGGATCTCGGCGATCTTCTCGGCGGCGTTGTGCAGCACCACCGCCTTCTCCGCCTCCAGTTGCTGCCGCTCGGCCTGCGCGGCCGAGGAGACCAGCTTCGGCAGGCCCTTCGTACGGAAGTCCGCGAACGTCTGCCCCCACGCCTCGTCACGCGCCTTCTGGAACACCGTGATCGACGGAATCTGGGCCTCCTGCCACTTCGCGGTGAAATAGCGGGCGCCGTGCAGTGTCAGCCCGGCCGGCCACAACGGACTCACCAGCAGCGCGTCGGCCCCGAAACAGGCCGCGGTGTCATCGGCGTCGAACCGGCCGTGGTCGCCGTTCGCTGCCGCCTGCGTGCCACAGCCCACGAACGGGACGATCGCGGTGAGCGCGGCGGCCTTGTCCAGACTGCTGGTGTCCTCGGCGAACGCGTCGTACACGCCCTTCGCCCACAGGGCGCCTCCGGCCACCACCAGCGCGCCCTTCGCCGTACCGGCGGCCGACTTCAGCCCCGCCCGCAGTTTGACCTTCGCCTCCGGCGACAGTCTCGTGTACTGCCGGATCCGGGCGTGGACGTCGGCGGGCGACAAGGTTTTGCCGTCACGCGCGACCACCTTCAGCCCGTACTTGCCCGCGAGTTCCCCGAAGACCTTCTCGACCTGCCGCGCCTCCAGCTCCTCCAACGCCTGACCGCTCGGCTTCTCCTCCGTGGGCGCACCGGTCCCGCACAGGTCCACGGAGCGCTTGGCGCGGCCGGAGCCGCTGGGAGAGCACGGCATACGGACGGGAAGGAAGCCGGGATGGCCCGCGTCGAAGGCGTCGTTGACCTGAAGGCTCTTGATCCGCTTCCCGTCAACTGTGAAGTCGCCTCTGGCTATCGCGGCCTCGGACCACGTGCCGATCTTTCCGCTCTCGTCCACCTCGGCCACGCGCTCATAGACCTGCGCCGAGTGAATGTTCCGCGGATCGATCTTCCGGAACGCCGCCCACTCCCGCTGGCCGAACTTCTCCCGCACGGAGGACTTCTCCGCCACACCTTCCCGCTGCGCGGCGTCCTCCACGTAGACCATGTTTCCGCTGGTGGGCTTGATGATGTAGACGATGCCCCGGGAGACGGCGAACTTCCGCACCTTGCCGTCCGCTCCTTGCCGGAATTCATATCCATAGGCGGCCGGCTGGTTTCCCGTCCCCAGGGCGAACTGCTTGGCGGTCGCCAGGTTCTCCGTGGTGGAAATGTACGGACTGATGTTGCGCTCGCCGCCCTGCAAATGCCGTTCGATGGAGAAGTCCACGGACTGGGCCTCATCGGTCAGCCGTGCGTGCATGCCTTCCTTGAAGGCCCGCTCGGGATTCGGCTCGGTATAGCGGTCGGACGACTCATAGGACGGGTTCTTGGCCAACGGCTCCTTCGGCCAGAGATTGACCCCGCGATACACGAAGTCCGGGAGCTTGCGCGATGCCACCATTTCTTGCATCGCGGGCGGTACGGGTTGGGCCTGGGCCACGGAGAGATCCGCGGCGACGACAACTGAACTCAAGAGCAGGATATGGGCGGTTGCAGCGGTCCAGCGAAGACGCATGACAAACCTTCCGGCCTTCCGGGCGATATCGGATGCCGGGATTTCATCACCCGGCGCCCATGCGCCACACGAGGCCGAAGTCCTCAAACGGAGGACCTACTTCCCGCAACCAACTCGGCCGTCACACCGTCCCCGCGCCACTCGGCGGCCAGCCTCCACGCCATGCGGCCCGGTGCCACATCGTGAAACACCCGGACCGACTGTCACACCCCTGTGCGACACTCGGCCGCATGCTGGGTGTAACCGATCTTCCGACATACCTCATGGGCCTGCTGCTGATCATTCTGGCGCCCGGGCCGAACTCGCTGTACGTGCTCTCCGTCGCGGCCCGGCGTGGGGTGCGGACGGGGTATGTCGCGGCTGCGGGCGTCTGGACCGGGGACACGGTGCTGATGACGCTCTCCGCGCTCGGGGCGGCGTCGCTGCTGCAGACGACGCCGCTGCTGTTCGCCGTGGTCAAGTACGCCGGTGCCGGGTATCTGTCCTGGATGGCGATCGGCATGCTGAGGCAGGCGCTCGGTATGTGGCGTGCCCGCCATGCGTCACCCGGGGCTGATGCGACCCCCGCGAGCGAGGCCACGGAGGCTGCCGCCGAGCGCCCGTACCGGCGTGCGCTGATGCTCAGCCTCTTCAACCCGAAGGCGATCCTGTTCCTGGTCTCGTTCTTCGTGCAGTTCGTGGATCCCGGATACGCCTATCCGGCGCTGTCCTTCCTGGTGCTCGGCACACTGCTGCAAACAGCGAGCTTCCTGTACCTGTCCACGCTCATATTCAGCGGCACCCGGCTGTCCGCCGCCTTCCGCCGCCGCAAGCGGCTGTCGGCCGGGGCGACGTCGGCGGCGGGCGTGCTCTTCCTCGGCTTCGCCGCGAAGCTGTCGCTCAGCGGGGTGTGACGGGGGCGGTCGTCACTGTTGGTGCCACCGGTCGTACTGGTCGGAGGGATCGCAGGGCGTCGTCTGCAGGAGAGTGCCGTTGCGCACGCTCGGCGTGGACAGACAGAGCCCGCTCGACGCGTTCTGCCACACGTCGTACCAGCCCGAGGGCGGCCCGTTGGGGTTGTCCGCGAAGAAGACGTTCCACTGCTGGGTGGGGTCGGCCGCGTTGCAGAACGCCATGGTGACCGTTCCCGCCCCGGAGGCGGGCGCGGTGATGCAGCGTCCCGTGTGCTGGTTGGTGAAGGTGAACAGGCCGGTCTGGGTGTTGAACCCTTCGAGCCATTTCTGTTCGGAACCACCGGTGCACGACCACATCTGAAGCTTCGCGGCGTTCTCGGTGGCGTTGTCGAGACAGTGGCTCGAATTCCAGACATTGATCGGGCTGAAGCCGTCGGCGTGCGCGGGCGCACCGGCCATGGCGATGACCAGCATCGCGAAGACCGCCGTGACGAGCGCGAACAGGCCGCGTCGTCCGGACCTGGGTCTGCTACGGGTGTCTCGATCGAAGATCACTGGCATTTCCTTCCGGGTCAGTATGGTTTCCCAGGGGAAGGTGCGCTGCGGCCCGTACGGTGTGGTCGGACACCTGGTGGACGCAGGACGCAGGCTACTCGGGACCGGAGATCCTAAAAAGCGCGAATACGTGCGTCCGCTCCGCCAGGCAGCCCTGGGCTCACCAGAGCAGGCCGGTGTCCAGGCCCGCGTGCATCTGGTGGTGCCGTGGCTCGCCGTCAGCGCTGAGCGTGAAGCGGTCGACCTGTAGGTTGCGGACATGGCAGGCGAGCGTGTCCATCGCGCTCCGCCGGAGCAGCACCCCGTGCACCTGCTGGAGGAAGGTTCCGTGCGACACCACCAGGACTGACCGCGCCGGAAGGACGAGGACCGCGTGCAGGAAGTGCCGGGCGCGCTCGCGGAGTTGAGTCAGCGTCTCACCTCCGGGCGGGTCGACCGAGTGCCGTACTCCGCCCGCGTCGACGTACGTAATCCGGGTCGCAAAGGCAGCGACTTGCTCCCCGTCCAAACCTTGCAGAAGGCCATAGTCGCGCTCGTGACAGCGTGCGTCGATCGCGATGTCGCTTTCCGGCAGGCCCGTGAGGAGAGTCGCGGTATGAACGGCGCGGCGGGCGGGAGAGGACACGACGACATCCGCGGACAGTACGCCATGGGCTGCGACGAATCGGCGTACGGCGTCGCGCCCTTCGGTGGACAGCGGTTCATCCAGGCGCCCCGTGATGACGCCGGCAGTGTTGTGGGCGGTGGGCGAGTGCCGCACGGTGGTGAGCGACCGCACCGTACGCGCGGTCACCACACCCTGCCCCGTAACAGCTCGTTGGTCCGCATCACCGAGCTGAAGTCCTGGTACGGGCCGACCTTGAGGTGCTCCAGACCCCACGCCGCCGCGACATGGCTGATCAAGGGGCTTCCCGTCTCCACGGAGCGGGCCGAGGCGATGACCGGCAGACCGAGCTCGCGAGCCAGGGAGGCGAACCGGTGCGCCCCGGTCAGGCTGCCGATCTGGTCGGGCTTCAGCAACACCCCGTCGACGTATACCGCTTTGGCCGCCAGCCGTGCGGGGCTGGTGGACGTGAAGTTGTCGCTCAGCAGACCGCAGCGAGGAGGGCGGACGGCATGGAACGCGGACCAGCCGTCGATGTCGGCCTCGGCGAGGGGATCCTCCAGCAGCCCTATGTCGAACCGGGCGAGCAAGTCGAGCCAGTAGCCGATGAGTTCGTCCCGGTCCAACCGTGCGCCGCTGACCGGCAGCACGTACTTGTCGCCGTCGAGCCAGTCACCCGCACTCGCGTCGATCATGATGCCGAAGCTCTCGGCGAGCCCGGCGCCCTCCAACAGCGTGGTCACCAGCGACAGCGCGGCCTCGTTGGGATCGGGCCCGAGATCGTGCACCGGGTTGCCGCCGACTTCACGCAGTGGGAGGCCGGTCAGCGCGGCACGGGCGTCGGCGAGCAGGCGGCGGTGGCCGTCGATCGCGGCCACCGGATCGTCATACCGGGGAACGAGCAGGAACTCGGTGAAATCACTGGTCACGGGGAGGCTGTAGGCGTGAAAACCGCCGTTCAGCAGATTGAGGAGGAGCTTCGGAGACCGTTGCGTTCCGGTGGTGACGTTACGGAATCGGGCCTCGAAGAAGGCGGCCGAGAGTGCGTAGCAGGTCGTATGGCCCCAGTGGGAACGGTGGTGGTCCAGGACCCGATCGAATGAAACCTGGTCGAAGGCCCGGCCGCTGAACACCCGTTGGGCTTCCGCCACCACACGCGCTGCCTCACCAGGACACCCGGCCGCCCCGGTCTCGTAAATACTCGGCGTGTCGGCCCGGGGAGCAGCGCCCTGCCCGACTCGCCCGTCGGCGAGGCGGACGGTGAACTCAGGTATCCACTCCAGATGGGTGTTCAGGATCACCCGGCAGTCCACACCGGTCACGACGGTTTCTTCGTCCGGAAACGGTGGCACGAGCACGCCGAATCCCCCGCTACAGCCAGCTGATACGGGCGCGGTCGAGTCGCTCCCAGTCCGCAGGACGCGCGTGCTTACCACTCGCCGCGGTGTCGATGAGCCGCTGTACGACGGTCATGATCTCCGGGGTTGCCTCGCGCAGGTCGGCCGCGTCGTACGGACCGATCTCGTGCACCGCCACGCCTGCCTCGGCCAGCAGTTCCTCGGGGTGGGACAGCTTGCCGGTCAGCCAGGCCACAGGGTCGGCGGTCAGTTCGTCGGTGAAGACGTCGTCGACGGGGCCCCAGCCGTTGAACCGTGGATGGTAGTGGGCACGGTCCAGGCTGCCGGGCTGGCTGGAGACGGACTCCAGAAGGTCCGCCCTCCACAGCGGGCGGTGCACCGCGATGGGCGCCGCACGGTACAACGACCCGCCCCAGTCCCCCGGTTCAAAGAACCGGACCTCCACCCGCACACCGCGCTCCGGCCCTTCCCGCCCTGCCGGCAACGAGGGATCCACCAGATACAGATCGCTCACCGCCACGCCGATCCGCTCGAAACCAAACGCGTACAGCACGAGACCTCCGGTGCGGGAGCACGGTGGGCGGGACTGTCCGAGACAGCGACACGGCTACCCACGGCACGACGCCACGAAGCGGGACGGGCGCGTCGGCGGTGCTTTCCGGACAGGCCCGGACCACGCCCCTGCTCAGAAGACGAAGTAGCTCGCCCCGAACGTATTCGCCGACTGTCCGGGGTCCACCTCCGCCGTCACGGGACCCTGGCAGTTCGCCGCAGCATGCACCAGAACCACCGAGTTGGTGTAGTTCTGCAGGGAAACCGGCGACGATGTCGCATAGCAACCCCGCTGCGGGTTCTGGTGCGGCACACCGTTCACCACCAGGATTCCCGTCGCTGCCTGAGCGGGAACAGCGAGCGCGAGCACACCGGCAGCAGCGAGCATGCCGACCCCCGCGATACGACGACGCATGACTGTCCTCCCAACCGGGGAAGCACAGCCGGAAGCGGCGACTCCCCCACAGACCATGACTGGCCCTCACATCCTGCTCTTGCCAGGACTGACGCCGCCATCCCCAGAACAGGGGGTGGTACGTGGGAATCAGCACCCGGGACCGGGCCACCCAGAGGATTCCGCTTCGTGAAGTCGTCCGCATGACGCGTCAGATCACGAAGGTTCTCCGCCAGGCTCATGCCACCCGCGTGCAACTCGCAGCGTATCCAAGCTACTTGACCTCCTGGGGGGCGGCGCCGACGAGCAAGGCGACCAGCCGCACCGTCTGCTCGCCGGCATCCGGCGCGCCTGTCCAGCTGGTCATCAGCAGGTGGTGGACGGTTCCGACGAGGGCGAGGGCGATCGAGGGGGTGTCGGTGGTGTCCGGGAGGCGCCCGAGGCGCTCTTCGGCGTCCAGGTAGGCGGTGATCGCTTCCTGGATCGCGGTGAAGCCCGGTGCACCTGCCTCCAGCGCGCCGCGAATCCGGAGGGAGGCGGCGGGGCGGGTCATGGCGAGGCCGATGACCGCGGGGTCCAGGGAGGTCAGGAGTGCCAGCGCGACCGCGGCGAGGTTGTCGGCCACGGTGGCCTGACCTGCTCGGGCAGGAAGCCCGTCGGCCTGACGTGCGGTACGCGCGAACCGGTCGAGGACCAGCTCCGCGACGAACTCGTCCAGGCCGTCGAAATGCGTGTGCAGCAACCCCTTGGCGCAGCCCGCCTCCCCGGTGATCGCTCTGCTGGTCAGGGCGGCCGGGCCTTCACGGGCCAGAACCCGCTCCGCGGCGTCGAAGAGCCGCTCGCGGACATCGGGGATCGCTACTCCACGCGGTGACATCGGCCTCGCCTCTCCTGGTACGGCTCATACGGGTGTTACGGCGTTGCGGCCCGCTCCGGCGTAAGGGGGATTGCCAGTATGGGCGCGCGCCCATACTGTTTGGGCACACGCCCATACTAGTTCCGGCAAGCACCGCATCCAGCAGGAGGCCCCGCATGCAACACATCGTCAACACCGACCAGGCACAGGCGTGGAACGGTTACGAGGGCGAGCACTGGGCCCGGAACCAGGACCGCTGGGATGACGTCAACGCCGGGTTCAACGAGCCCCTGCTCGCCGCCGCCGCGATCCAGGAGCGCGACCGTGTCCTGGACATCGGCTGCGGAAACGGGTGCACGACCCGGCTGGCCGCACGCCGCGCCCCGGGCGGCCGGGCCCTGGGTCTGGACCTCTCCGCACCGATGCTGGCGCGCGCACGCGAGAGCGCGCGGCACGAGCAGATCCCCAACGTGGCCTTCGAGGAAGGGGACGCCCAGGTCCACGACTTCGAGCCGGGCGCGTTCGACGTCGCCATCAGCCGCTTCGGGGTGATGTTCTTCTCCGACCCCGTTGCCGCGTTCGGCAACATCCGGCGCGCCTTGCGCCCCGGCGGTCGTATGGCATTCATCTGCGCGGCCGGGGCCGAGGAGAACGAGTGGCTCCAGGCCGTCGCGGCACTGCGCGCCATCCTGCCCATCGGAGAGTTCGGCACACCGGGAAGCCCGGGGATGTTCTCCCTGGCGGACCCGGACCGCACCGGCGACATCCTGTCCGCCGCCGGCTTCGAGCACATCGATGCCGTACGCGTCGAGGCGTACGGGACGTGGGGTCGCAACGCCGCCGACGCGGCGTCCTTCCTGCTGACCTCCGGCCCCGGACGCCACCTGACCAGCCAGGTCGCACCAGAGGTGCGGGACCGGGCCCACCAGGCACTCACCGACACCCTCAGCACCCACGAGGAGAGCGGCGCGCTGCGACTGCGCACCCCCGCCTGGCTGGTCACCGCCAACTGCCCCAAGTAGCACGCACTTTCACACCCGGGGTCTATTCCTCCCGCGCCGCCGACGTGAGCGACATGTCCGCGTAGCGGTCGCCCGCCACCCGGCCCGCGATCGGCTCCAGGAGTGCCAGTTCCTCGGCCGTCAGGGTGATCCGGGTGGCTGCGGCATTCTCAAGGAGGCGGGTGCGCTTGCGGGTGCCGGGGATCGGTACGACGGTCAGGCCGTGGACCTGGGACCGGTGATGCACCCAGGCCAGGGCGATCTGCGCCGTGGTGGCGTCGTGGTCGGCCGCGATCTTGTGCAGGGGCGCAAGGAGCGCCGCGTTCGCCCGCGCGTTGTCGCCGGTGAAGCGCGGCAGCAGCTGGCGGAAGTCGCTGCTGGAGAGCTCCGTGCTCGCGTCGGTGAACGCGCCGGTCAGAAAACCCCTCCCGAGCGGCGAGTACGGCACGAAGGCGACGCCGAGTTCGGCGGCCGCGCCCACCGCGCTGTGCTCGACGTCCCGGCTGAAGAGCGACCACTCCGTCTGCAGGGCGGTGATGGGGTGCACGGCGTACGCCTCGCGCAGCTCGGCGCCGGTGACCTCGCTCAGGCCGAGGTGCTTGACCTTGCCCTCCCGTACGAGTTCGGCCATGGCGCCGACCGACTCGGCGAGCGGGACGGCGGGGTCGCGGCGGTGCATGTAGTAGAGGTCGATGATCTGCCGCCGCTCGTCGTAGGTGTCCTCGCCCCGGCGGACCAGCTCCGCGAAGTGCACCATGTCGGCGACCGGCATACCGGTCAGCCGCAGTCTGCGTACGAAGGAGAGCCAGTCCAGGTCCCTGTTGCCGTAGACGCGTTGGCCGGTGTGCGACCGCTCCACGTCCGGCATCAGACCTATCTCCTCGTACCAGCGCAGCGTGGGCGCGCTGAGCCCGGTGTACGCCGCGACCTCGCGGATCGTGTAGCGGTCCTGGCCGTCGGGGCGCGGATGGTCCGACCCCGCGACCACACAGGCGTCCACGGGCGGGGACTTCACGGGGGTGCTGTCGATCGCCGTCATGTCGGCAACGTTAGGACCTTCAAGTGCACTTGAAGCAAGCCCCACCCCTGTCACCCCTTGCTGGGCGCAGGTTCCGGCACCGGCACCACGTTCCCCGCCGCGTTGCAGCGGACCGTCCAGATCGTCTCGATGCCCTTCTCGTGGACGCGTACGTCCACGTCGGGCGGCTGTTTGCCGCCGGGCACCTGGGCGTTGGCGGCCGTGCAGATGATCTGCGTGAGACCGGGACCGCCGCCGGTCGTCTTCGCCACCGGCACCGGAAGGTAGAGGTCCACTGCCCCCTCTCCGGCCTTCGCCACCAACTGCCCGTACATCGGCGGCACTTCGGTGATCAGGCCACGAGCGCGTTCGGCCGCGTCGGGACCTTCGAGGAGCAGATCGAGCGCCTGCTGAGGGCCGACCGGAATCCTGGCGTGGCGTGCGACCGCCTGGACACCGTACGGGCTGACGAAGTAGAGCTGCGCCTGGTACGACACACTCCCCGGCTGACGCAGACCCGACGCCGGCACACCGGCCGGGACCGGGCCGGTGGGGCTGATGCCGCAGCCCGCCAGGCATGCCGCCGACAACACGGCGATGAGACAGGCGCGGCGCCTCATGACGGTTCCTCCTGCGAGTCGTCGTGCGAGGGCCTCGACGGCAGCGTGACCGTGAACACCGCTCCCCCGCCCCGGAGGTTGGCGGCGGTCAGGGTGCCGTGGTGCAGACGCACGTTCTCCCTCGCGATGGCGAGCCCGAGGCCGCTGCCCTCGGAGCGGGCACGGGCGGCGTCCGCCTTGTAGAAGCGGTCGAAGACGTGCGGCAGGACGTCGTCGGGGATGCCGGGGCCACGGTCGGCGACCTCGATGACCAGGGTCGTTTCGGTGGCGGTGGCTCGGACGGTGACGGGTGCGGCGCCGTGCCGCAGCGCGTTGGCGATCAGGTTGGCGAGGACGACATCGATCCGGCGCGCGTCGACCCGTATACGTACGTCCTGTGCCGGAAGCTCGGTGGTCACCTCTTCCGGCTCCCGCCAGCCGCGCAGGTCGAGTGTCTTGTGCACGAGCGTCCGCAGACTCACGTCGTCCAGGTGCAGGGCCGCGGCGCCCGCGTCGAAGCGTGAGATCTCCATCAAGTCCTCGACCATACAGGCGAGTTTGCGGGTCTCGTCGCTGATGAGCTGGACGGCGTCGGCGGTGTCCGGGGGCAGTTCGCCGGAGCGGGCGTCCTCGTCGAGGACGTCGGTTACGGCCGCCATCGCGGCGAGCGGGGTGCGCAGTTCGTGCGAGACGTCGGCGGCGAACCGGCGGGCGTTGGCCTCCATCCGCCGCAGTTCCGCGTCATCCCGCTCCAAGGCGCTCGCCATCGTGTTGAAAGTGCCGGTCAGTTCGGCGAGTTCGTCGCCACCGGTGACGTCAAGGCGTGTGTCGAGGGCGCCCGAGGTGATCTTCTCGGCGGCCGTACGCAACTGTCGTACGGGACGCAGCACCCGGCGGGCCGCGAGCAGCGCCGGAATGACGGCGAGCGCGAGCGCCGGACCGGCTCCCGCCCAGGCGGCGGTGACCAGGGCGGAGATGTCGGCCCGCTCGGCGCGAAGGGACAGCACGGCGTAGACGACGAGGCCGGACGCCTTCCCCGTTCCCTTGCCTCCCATGCTCTGGTTGTCGTAGGCGATGGGCATACCGATGAGCAGCTGAGGGCCCTCGGCCCCCCGGTCGACACGCTCGTAGAACGTGGTGTGGCTGTCGTGAACCGCTTCGCGCAAGGAGTCGCCGACGGAGCCCGCAGTGCCGATGAGCGGCCCGCCGGCACGGGAGACCGCGGTGTTCCAGCCACGTGCGCCCCCGGCGCGGTCCAGCTGGAGCGAGAAGTTGCGCAGGTCCGCGTCCGTGGGGTCGGTGGGCAGGTTCGGGGCGAGCGAGTCGATCTGGAGTCGCAGGTCGTGCACGGCCGTGTTCTGGGTGCGGTCCAGGATCCCGTTGCGGGCCTGCCGGAAAGTGAGGGCGGCGGTGATCAGCGCGCTGAGCGCGGAGACGACGAGGAACGCGACGACCAGGCGCGTGCGCAGGCTGCGGGGAACCGCGAGCTTCATACGGGTACCGGGCCGAAGCGGTAGCCGAACCCCCGCACGGTCTGCACGTACACCGGGTGGCGTGGGTCCTCCTCGATCTTGGCGCGCAACCGCATCACACAGGCGTCGACCAGGCGGGCGTCCCCGTAGTAGCTGTGCTCCCAGACGTCCTCAAGAAGTTGCTGGCGGCTGAAGGTCTGCTGCGGGGCGGCGCTGAGGAAGAGCAGCAGTTTCAGTTCGGAGGGAGCGAGCGGGAGATCCTTGCCGTGCTTGCGTACGAGGAGCGCGCCCCGGTCGATCTCCAGCTCGCCCACCACGGTGGGACCTGCCGGTACGTCGGCGTCGGTCAGGGAAGGGGCGATACGGCGCAGGACCGCGCGCATCCGTGCCTCGATGAGCGCGCCGCTGGCGGGCTTGACCACGTAGTCGTCGGCGCCTGCCTCAAGGCCGATCACCATGTCCATGTCGTCGCCGCGCGCGGACAGGATCACGATGGGGAGCTGGCTGGTCTCGCGGATACGGCGGCACACCTCCAGACCGCTCATGCCGGGCAGCATCAGATCGAGGAGCACGAGGTCCGGCCCGAAGGCGGCCAGCGCCTCCAGACCGTCCTCGCCGGTGCCGACCGCCTCGGTCTCGTGCCCGTGGCGGCGCAGGCCCAGGACGACACCACGGCGCACGGCCGGATCGTCCTCGATCAGTAGGACGCGCGTCATGAACCGGATCCCTTTCCCCAGCATTTTCGTAATGTGGATTCGGAGTATTCCGCTGAATTTTGTATTTCTATGGAATAGCGTGCGGCTTTCACCCGCAGGTCGCCTGCGCGGGCTTACCCCAACTGGTCGATGTCGACGGTGCCCGCACCCGGCACCGGTACTGGTATCGCCGCCCACAGCGCAACCCCGACGAGAGCCAGCGCCACCATCGCGATCAGCCCCCGGTGTCCTCGCGCCCAGCCCGAGCGGAACCGGACCGGGTCTTCGACCAGCCACTTTGTCGCCGCAGCGGCCGCGAGGGACACGGCGATCGCCACAGCCGTCGCACCCCAGTCGCCCAGTGCGGACAGCCGGGGCAACAGCAGCAGATACACAGGCCAGTGCCACAGATACAGGCTGTACGACAGCTCGCCCAGGCGGCGTGGCAGGCGGCTGCCCGCGATCCGGGCCGCGCGGGTGTCCGGCACCTGCGCGATAAGGACGATCAGCACAGCCGCCGCCAGTGAGTGCAGGAACAGTCCGCCCTTGAAGAGCATCGGCGCCTTCTCGCCGTCGGTCACCGCCCACGCCACCGCGAGTCCCACCGCCAGGACCAGGCACAACACGTCGGCCGCACGGCGCGGCACCCGGGCGGCGAGGCCTCGTACGGGCGCGGTGGCCGCGAGGGCTCCGAGCAGCAGCGCGACGGCCCGGGTGTCGGTGCCCTCGTACGCACGGGTGGTGTCGATCGCCGCGCCGAGCGAGACCATCAAGGCCCCCGCCGCCAGCGCGCCCGCCCCGGCGACGGCGGCCACGACGCGCTGGGCGTGCCGCCCCCGGCCTGCCACGGCCACCACCAGCGGCCAGGCCAGATAGAACTGCCACTCCACGGCGATGCTCCACAGGTGGGCGAAGACGCGGGTGTCGGAGGCGTTCCAGTAGCCGATCTGTTCGGTGATGTAGTGCCAGTTGACCGCCTGGGCCGCGACCCAAGGCGTGTCGTCGAGCGCGAACCGCAGCTGCGCCACGGAACCGAATGCCCAGGTCAGCACCATGGTGACCACGACGACGCATACGAGCGCGGGCAGCAGCCGGCGGGCCCGGCGGACCCAGAACGCGCCCAGCGCGATCCGGCCGCCGCTCGCCGCATCGCTCAGCAGCAGCCCGGTGATCAGGAACCCGGACAGCACGAAGAACAGGTCGACGCCCAGGAACCCGCCGCTCAGGTGCCCGGCGTGGAAGAGCAGTACGGCCGCGACCGCGAACCCTCGCAGCCCGTCGAGGGCGGCGATGTGCGCACGGCCCGCCCGGCCGGTACGCGCCGCACGGTGCCGGGCCGACACCGCGCGACCGCGCACCGGCGCGAGAGCCCCGAGGAGAGAAGTAGGCATGGGAGCAGGCCCGTCAGCTGCCGCAGTGGAGCTTGCCGTACCGGTCGTCACCGGTCCACGAGCCCTTGGCCCACTTGTCCACGGGCGCGGGGGTGAACCCGGCCTGCTTGCCGAGCTCCACGGTGAACCACTTCGCGAAAGTGGCCGCCCCCTGCTGGCAGTTGTGCACACCGTCCGAGGACCGCTGCGCCTTCTTGGCTGCGGGATCGGTGCCCCACAGCTGGGAGGGGTCGAGGAACACCGCCGCACCGCCGCTGTTCTTGGCGACCTCCGAGGCCGTCTTGGCGGCGGTACGCATCTGTGCCTCGTGCTGCTTGTACGGGCCGTCGCCGATCGTGACGGGAGGCGACGGCACCATCACCAGCTTGGCCCCGGCGTCCTTGGCGGTCTTCACGAGCTTGTCGTAGGCGGTGCGCTGCTGGTCCGTGCTGCCCCAGTCGTATGTGGTGACCTGGTAGGCCACCACGGTGGGGTGGAACGACTTGATGTTCGTGGCCAGTTGCTTCCACGTATCGGCGGAGATCATGCCGGTGATCTCCTCGCCGCTGTCGACGACCGTGCCGCCACCGTCGGACGAGGAGTCCTTGAACTCCACGCCGTTGGCCTTGAGGGCCGCGCCCAGCGCGGGGGCCTCCGCGCCGGCGATCGAGTCGCCGATCCACAGCACCTTCGTACCGGTGCTCGTGTCGTTCTTCGCCTGCGCCTTGGCGCCGGAGTCCCCGCCGGAATCCTTGTCCTGGCCGCCGCAGCCGGCCATGGCGACGCCGAGCACAACGGCCGCGGCCACCGTACGCACGGTGTAGCGGGACAGACGACGGGACGGGTGGTGCCCGGAACAGGCCGAGTTGTTGCTGTTCATGGCCCCAGCAGACCATCACGCGGACCGCCGATCGCCCGCCGTCATCGTTTGCTCATAAAACGGAGAAGAAGCGCTCATATCCCCGGCGACGCAATCCTTGCGGTGATCCGCCGCAGCGGCGCCGTCCGGGCCTGATCCGTGACACCATCTGCGGCCGCAGGGGTCAACACTTCGGCTGCACAGCGGAGGATGCCGTGATCCGCCTCATCGTCGCCAACGGCGACAGCTACACCCAGGGCGTGGGCCTGGACGAGCCGTCGAGCCAGGCCTGGCCGGTGCTGCTGGCCGGACAACTCGACGCCGACCATGTCAACCTCGCGCGGTTCGCGTCGTCGAACCGGCGTGCCGTCAGAAGCACGGTCCAACGGCTCGACGCCCTGCGCGCCGAACGGGAGTTGGCGCCGTCCGAGGTCATGGTCGTCACCGCGTGGACGGAGTTCCGGCGTCACGAGTACTACTCGTCGACCGAACGCGTCGACCACCGCGACCACGCGAGCGATCGCGGCTGGCACCGCATGGGTATGTGGCGGCGTGGAGAGCATGAGCCCACCGACGCCTTCTTCGATCACCTCTGGTCGATGGAGGGCACGATCGCGGGGTTCCTCCTGGACTGGGTCCTGGTCGACCACTATCTCCGGCACCGCGGCTATCACCCACGCTACGTCTTCACGTTCCCCTTCCCCGACCCCGTTCCGCCCATCGCGTCGGAGTTCGCCGCGCAGCTGCCGATGGACGACATCCTCGGCGGAGTGCCACCCCGGCGCGGCGCCGCGTTCGACGAGATTCCGGCCGAACTCCCGCGCACCGACGACGGGCACCCCCTGGCCGAAGGCCACGCGTGGTTCGCCCGGAAGCTCGCCGACTGGCTTGTACGGCAGGATCCCAAGCTCTTTCCCGCGCGGGCGGTCTCCGATGCCGGTGGCCGGATACCGTGATGGGGCGGGACTGTCCCTATGGGACCGTCCCAAGCGCCCGCGCCACGGCCTCGCGCGCGGGCTTGGGCCGGTACTCGTCGTCGTAGAGCGTGGGACTTCCGTACGGGCTGCGGCTGCCCTCCGGAACCCAGGCGGCCGCGTCGCCGACGCCCCAGATGGTGAGGCCGGTGCACGCGGGGACGGCGAGGCATTCCTCGACGACAGCGCGGTAGCACGCGGCCTGTGCGGCGAGTTTCGCCGACGTGACCGGCGACAGCATACGAACGCCGAGCTCGGTGATGGCGACCTCCAGGCCGAGTTCCGCGAAACGGTTGAGCGTCCGGGCCAGTTCGGACACATCCTGACCCAGGAGCAGATGGCACTGGAAGCCGATGCCGTGCAGGGGGACGCCCCGGTCGAGGAGTGAGGCCGCCAGGTTGTAGAGGGCCTTGGTCTTGGGGCTCTCCTCATGGACGTTGAACTCGTTGAGGTAGAGCCGGGCCCCCGGATCCGCAGCATGCGCCCAGGTGAGGACCTGGGCGATGTAGTCGGAGCCGAGTGCGTCGTGCCAGAGGGTGCGATGCGGCGAACCGTCGTCGTCGAGCGGTTCGTTGACGACGTCCCAGGCAGTGACGGCGCCCGCGTAACGTTGGGCGAGGGTGGTCACATGGGTGCGGAGAAGGGTACGGAGTTCGGCCGGCGTGAAGTGCCCGTCCGTGAGCCAGCGCGGCAACTGGTCGTGCCACACCAACGTGTGACCGCGTAGTTTCTGGTCGTTCTCGGTGGCGAAACGGGCGATGGCGTCGGCCGCGGCCCAGGTGTGGGCATGTCGATTGCCCTCCACGCGCTCCCACTTCATCGCGTTCTCGGGTGTGACACTGCTGAACTGCGTTGCCGCCAGCGCCCGGTAGCGGGGGTCGGAGAGTCCCGTCACGGAGAGGGCGGCACCGAATTCGAGACCGTGACGGGCCGCGAGATCGCGGAGGGAGACCTCGTCGGTGACGGTGCCGGTGCCATCGCTCGGGAACGAAACCATGAGATGGTCCGGTGCAGCCCTTCTGAGAGGTCGGTGGTCGGCTTCCAGCCGAGTTCTTCCCTCGCCCGCGTGATGTCGGGGCAGCGCAGGGAGGGGTCGTCCTGGGGACGTTCGGTGAACACGATCGGTGAGGTCGATCCCGTCATGTGCACCACCCGGGTGGCGAGGTCGAGCATGGAGATCTCGTGCGGGTTGCCGAGATTGACCGGGCCGGGGGTCGTCGCGGCGGACAGCAGGACGAGTCCCTCGGCGAGGTCGTCGACGTAACAGAGAGAGCGGGTCTGCGAGCCGTCACCCGCGACGGTGACCGGGTCACCGCGCAACGCCTGGGTGACGAAAGCGGGGACGGCGCGGCCGTCGGCAGGACGCATGCGCGGCCCATAGGTGTTGAAGATCCGGGCGATGGCCGTGCTGGTTCCGTACGTGCGGCGGTGTGCCGCCGTCAGTGCCTCCGCGAAACGTTTGGCCTCGTCGTAGACGCTGCGCGGGCCGATGGGGTTGACGTTGCCCCAGTACGTCTCGGGTTGAGGGTGGACCAGCGGGTCCCCGTACACCTCGGACGTCGACGCGACGACGAAGCGGGCGGACTTCTCCCGGGCCAGTCGCAGCAGGTTCTCCGTTCCGGAAGAACCGGCCGCGAGGGTGGCGAGCGGATGGCGAAGGTAGTCCACCGGGGAGGCGGGTGAGGCGAGGTGGAAGACCACGTCGACGGTCTCGGGCAGGGCCACGGCCTCGGTGATGTCGTGCGGCTGTAAGCGGAACGGCCCGAGTTGATCGAGCCCGGCGACGTTCCGCACGTCGCCTGTCAGGAAGTTGTCGAGGCAGATCACCTCGTACCCGCCGTCGAGCAGTAACCGGCACAGATGGGAGCCGACGAACCCGGCGCCTCCCGCGACCACTGCGGTCTCGCGGCGGCTCATATGTGCTTCCCGAGGAGTTGGCGCTCCAACAGGTAGGTCTCCAAGATGCGGCCTCCTTCTCTGAAGCACTCTCCGGTCCCGCGCAGCACCGCGTCGGCCTCGTCCGCCTCATGGGGCGCGCCGCCGGGGCAGGAGATCCAGGCCTGGTGGAGTTCCTCGGCGGTCGGGCCGGGCGGGGTGGCAGCCGGGGACTGCATGAAGGCGGTGAAGTCGCGTTCGTACGCCGTGTCATCGTCGTGGTGGACGGGGCTCGCGTATTTCTGGAGCAGTCCGGTGTACCAATCGGGCACCTGGAGGGCTTCCGGCTGGGCATCACCGAACTTGTGGAATTCGGGCGCTACTTGAGGCTTGTCCAAGACAAGCGCCTCCTGCCGCAGCGCCGCCCGGTGCCAACCATCCGTGAGTTCGTCGTGGTCCACGGTGATCAGAGGGCGGCCCCATTCATCGCCGAGTGCTTCGAGATAGCCGATGAGGAAGGAGGCGCCCAGGATGAGGTCGTACGCGGTGAAGGCCGAGCGTAGTGCGGAGTCAGGTATTTCGCTGAAGCTGCGGTGGATGCGTCGGGGTTCGTGGCACATGGAGTCGTACCAGTGGCGCACTCCGCCCAGCGCCGTGCCCGGGTGCCGTTTGCGGGTGTGCAGGCGGACGTGGGCCCTGCCGTACCGCACCCACCTGCGGGAGATCTCCTCCACGGACGCGGACAACCGGTGGGCGACCGGGGACGCGGAGGCCAGCCACCGTATGGCGTGCCCGGCCGCGCGCAGCCTGAGCCCGAAGTCGAAGTCCTCGGCGGCGTTGTTGAAGGCGACGTCGTCGAAGCGCAGTCCATCGGGGAGCCGGTCACGCCGCAGGCCGCAGTTGGCCGTCACCACATACCCGGCGCCGCCCACGCCGTCCGGTGGTGCGTCGAAGAGGCGCTGGTAGTTCATATAGGCGAGCAGCGGTCCGGGCCCCTCGGCACGGACCGGCGCGGCGACAGCGACCTCTGGGGGAGCGTCCAGCGCCGAGGCCAGATCCGTACACCACGTCGACGGCAGCATGCAGTCGTCGTCGGTGAAGAGCACCGTATCGTGGCGCGCCATGGCCAGCGCGGCATTGCGGGCGGCGGGTGCGCTGCGCCGGGGCAGTCGCACCACCCGCACCTGGGAGGAGCCGAGGTGGGCCAGCGGGTCGAGCGACGGCGGAGTACCGTTGACCATGACCAGCACTTCGGCCTGCGGGCCGCACGCCGTGGCTGCGGCCAGCGCGGACTCGACCGTGGCACGCACTGTGGGACGTTCGAGGGTGGTCGGAATGGCGACACTGATACTCAAGGGCGGGCTCCGTGATGGGGTGAGCGGTGCGCGGGGTGGGCCGAATCGGTAACTCACGGCGGTCGTAGGCGAGTTAGACCTACAACCGTCGCAGGAGTTCGCTGAGCACGTCTTCGTCCATCGCGCCGATCCACAGGTCGTCGCCGATGAACCGTCCGGCCGGATACGTCTCCAGTGCGCAGTGGTAATACCGGCGGCCCGCGTCGTGGAGCAGCACGACCGTCCTGTCCCCGAGGAGTCCTCGGGCGGTCAGCAGACAGCGGCGGCGCTTGCGTCCGTCGACCAGGACGACGTCGTACTCCCCTGGGCCGCTTGAGACCTGCGCGGGATACGCGACGTAGTCATCGAGGTCGGCGACGCGGTCCGCATGGTGGCTGGGTCCGAACTGCGGGTGCAGCGGGCCTCTGTTCCAGCACACCACGTCGATCCGGCCGCCGTCGGTGCCGGGCTCGTTGACGGTGGCCGTGCCGTCGTCGACGTAACGTACGGATGCTCCGGGCCGGGCTGCCAGCTGCGGGAGCAACTCGCCGTCGAAATAGCCGCGATGGTGTTCCAGGCTGGTCCATCGGCACGGCACACCGGCGTCGGCGAGCAGCTGCGGGAAGGCCAGGGTGCTGCGCCCCGAGCCCCACTCCAGGACCCTCAGTGGCCCGCCGTTCCCAAGCGCTGCGGCCTTGAGCAGCACGGTTCTGATCAGCTCGCCGTCCGCCACGCTCATCAGGCCGTACGGGCTGTCGTGGCCGGAGGAGTCGGCCGGTGGGTCGGCGATCGTCAGGGTGAAGTCGTCGATGTGAAACGAGGGCGTGCCGTGGACGGACTCGGCGTAGACGACGAGCCGGGTGGCCTCGTGCGTGAGGGTGTAGGCGCCGCCGAGCTCGACCCACCGCTCCTCCGTCACCAGGGTGTCCGGGACGACGGTGTCGTAGAAAATGCTGCCGGACGTGTGCCGCTCGACGCTGAGTTTGAGGTCGGTGGGTGCCTCACCGGCGGCGAGCCGGGCCCATAGGCGCAATGAGTAGGTCTGGCCGGGCGTCGGTGGGGCGGGCAGGGCAAACCGAGGGCCTTCCCAGGGCTCGGTGCGACTGCTGCAGAGCAGGCTGTGGGCACTGCTGTGCGCATACGTATCACTGATCGTCACCCGGGCACTGCCGACGCGGCAGGACCAACCCTGTGTCGTGCCGTCCTCGAAGGAGCAGGTGCTCATGGCGCCAGGTCCTTCGAGCTCGGCGGTCGTGGAAGACGGACCCGGCGCGGCGGCCGGGCCGTATGCCTCCCACAGGGAACGGTTGACGATGGGCGCGGCCGTCTGTTTCAGCGATCCGGACCAGTGGATGAACAGCGGTGGGTTCTGATGCCGCCCGGCCACTTGGCCGTCCTCGACGGTGTCGATGGGGTCACCGCCCCACCACTCCAGCGCGAGGCCCGGCACCCCGGCGTTCGCCAGCCCGTAGAGGCTGGCGAAGCGGTGACCGGACGTGACCATCAGGTAGTTCAGCATCGGCTGATCGTTGAGGCCCGGGCACATGTGCGGCTGTAATTCGAGTACGTCGGGCAGCCGCTCGGCGACTTCTGCCAGCGACAGACATTCCTTTCTGGAGGCGATGAATCCGGTGGCTCCGGCGAACGAGATCTGCTCCTCGGTCAGCCTTCCGATTGTCTCGATCGAGTCGTTCCAGACGAACTGGCGAGTCATCGGATCGTCGCCGTGCGCCGTGAGAAAACCGAAGTCGGCGAGCAGATCGAAGACGAAGTCGGCGCTGTGCAGGACCACGGTGTCGGAGTCGAAGTACGCGAACTCGTCGAACTCCCCCTCCCACATGGCCAGTTTACGGAAATGTCCGCGCGGCGTGCCGCGGATGGCCCTTCCCACCGCGTCACATGCGTCGAGCACCTTGCGGTCGTCCAGGATGGAGAATCCGTGGCTCGACTGCAGTTTGCGCAGTTCCCCGATGTCGTCCGCGAAGGGGATGAGGCAAAGTGGCAGGTCCGGGTTGAAGCGCCGGAAGCTGTTGAGGAAAGCGGTGGCGTAGTCCAGGAATCCGTCGTTCGCCAGGAAATAGACTCCGCGATGGGGGTGGGGCGGCATGGGAATACCACCGCCGTCGACAAGTTCGGGCATGACCGAAGGCTAGGCGGCGCCTCCCCTGCGGAGAAGACGACGATCAGCCGACCGTCAGGTCCAGGCCACCCTCACAAGCAGCACGCTGCCGATGGCCGTCCGTTTCATCCGTTCGGCGAGCGTCCTTCATCTGTTGTCCGCCGGACGTTCGCCTTGCCCCACGGGGTTGTTCTTCTGCCACTGTGAGCCTTCGGGCGATTCCGGGAGCCCAGCGGTAGGAGAACAGCAGTGAGTCAGCCGGCACGCAGGACAGTCCTCAAGGCCTCGGCTGCGGCAGGAGTACTGGCGGCCGGCCCGGCCTCCACCCTGCTCTGGACGCAGCCCGCCGTCGCGGACGCGCCGGGCGCCGAGCAGATACACCTGGCCTACGGCGAGGAGCCCTCGCGGGAGATGACCGTCTCCTGGGCGACCGCCGCCTCGGTGCGCCGGCCCCGTCTGCGCCTCGGCCGCCCGGGCAGGGACTTCGGGCGTACGGTACGGGCCGAGACCACCACGTACGTGGACGGCCTCAACAAGGTCGAGACCTATACCCATCGGGTGCGGCTGCGGGGGCTGCGGCCGGACACGGAGTACGTGTACGAGGTGCTGCACGACGGTGCCGCGCCCCGCCGGTCCACCTTCCGCACCGCGCCCGCGCCGGGCCGGGTGCCGTTCCGGTTCACCAGCTTCGGCGACCTCGGGGCCGGTGACCCCAAGTGGAAGAAGTCGGCGATCAACGGGGCGGTCGCGGTGCGGCAGGTGGAGCGGTTCAACCCGCTCTTCCACCTCCTCAACGGCGACCTGGCGTACGCCAACAACAACCAGGAAACCCAGCCGCAGTGCTGGGACGCCTTCATGAACAACATGTCGGTGTCCGCCGCGAACCGCCCCTGGATGCCGGCACCCGGCAACCACGAGGTGGAGGCGGGCGGCGGCGACCTCGGTTACGCCTCCTACGCCACCCGCTTCGACCTGCCCGACAACCACACCCGCGACTACTGCGGGAACTGGTACAGCTTCCAGGTCGGCTCGGTGCTCTTCGCCGTCCTGGACGGCAACGACCTCGCGGTGGAGGACGACGCGAGCATCGACCCGGCGACCGGGCAGTCCGTCTACATCAGCGGATACAGCGAGGGCGTCCAACTCCGTTGGCTGGAGCGGACGTTGGCGCGGGCCCGGGCGGGTCGGGACGTCGACTGGATCGTGGTGTCCCTGCACCAGTTCGCGATGTCGTCCTCGGCCGCCAGCCACGGCGGTGACATGGGACTGCGCGAACAGCTGCTGCCCGTCCTCGACCGGCACGCCGTGGACCTGGTGCTCTGCGGCCACGACCACGACTACGAGCGCACCCACCCCGTACGCGGTACCGACCCGGGCAGCCTCCTGCGCCCGGCCGTCGTCGACGACCGGCTCGACGACATCGACACGTCGAAGGGCACCGTCCACCTCATCCTGGGCGGCGGTGGCACGGCCTCGCACGACGACACGTATCTGACGGACCCGGACGGCGGCGTCCCGGACGCCTTCGTGCGCACCCAGCGCCTCACGTACAAGGCCGACCCGGACGCCAAGGAGAAGGCGACCTGGTCCGCGGTGCGCGACCCCGACCAGACCTACCCGTACGGTGTCGCGGTCTTCGACGTCGACCCGGGAGCCCTGATCGGCGGCCGTACGACGATCACCGTCAGCTACTATCACACCCCGACCGCGACGGCGGCGAACCCGGACCCCGCGCCGGTCCTCTTCGACCGCTTCCGCATCCACCGCAGGCGCCGGGACACCCATCACACATACGACTCGGCCTCGCGCTGAGCAACCAGCCTGATTCCAGGACGAGTTCGTCGCTCGTGAGTTCAGTCGCCGCGGGTCGCCCACACCTCGACATAGGTTCCCGGGTCCACGCGGTCGACCTCGAAACCCGTCTCGCTCACGGCGGCGGCGAACTCGTCCTGGTCCCAGACCGTGTACCAGCGGCGCCCATCGGGCTCGTCGAGCCAGCCCGTACGGCCGGTGGCCTTGAGACACACGTACAGCCTGCCGCCGGGCCGCAACAACCCGGCGAACTGGCCGAGCACGTCCACCGCCTCGGCCTCGGTGAGGTGGACGAGTGAGGCGGACGCCCAGATGCCGTCGAACGTCCCTGCCGGAAACCGCGATCCGATCTCGCGCAGATCGCACTGAGAGGTGGGCGCGTGGGCGCCGGCCATGGCCACGAACACCGGGTTGAGGTCGACACCGCGCGCCACATGCCCGTACGCACGGAACCGGGCCAGATCCCGGCCAGGGCCGCAGCCGGCGTCGAGGATCAGAGAGGGCTGTGGCAACGAACCCGCGAACCGCTCCACCCGGTCCGCCATCTTCGGAGCATGGGTGGCCGCGTAGTCGTCGGCGCCGTCGCTGTAGACCGCGACGGACGCCGCGACCGGGTCCGAGCCCGCGTCGGTGACCGTGCCGTGTGTACCCATGTCGCCCCCATCACCCAGACCGCAACGCATTCCCACGCCCTTGCGAGGGCGCGGTCGACCAGTCTCCCCCATCCCCTCTCTGTCGCTTGCGCCGGTCCGGGCTCAGCCCTTGGGTGTCTCATGTCCTCCGGTAGCGGGTCAGGACACCGGGGCCGACATGCTCGACGTCCAGGAGCTCCAGGTCGGCCGGGGGTCCGTCGACGGGGAAGAGGCGACGGCCGGCTCCCAGGACGGTGGGGAAGGTCAGCAGGCGGTACTCGTCGACCAGGTCCGCGTCCCTCAACCGGTCGGCGATAGGCGTGTCGTGCCGTCGGTGATCGCTGTGCGCAGTCGGGCGCAGGTAAGTCCCTTGGCCGCGGGCTGGGCAGCCGCGCCGGGCGTGTGAGCGGCGTTGAAGTCCGCTCCGCACAGGTCCGCGCCGCGGCGAGCGACACCGGTCGGGACACCGTTCACTGCCCCCGCATTCCGCTCTACGGGAAGTCGGAGTAGGCGAGGTAGGTCGCGCAGACCCGGCACCGGAAGAGATACGCCGTCGGGTGGTCGTCCCTGTCCAATGAGCCGAGGTAGTGCTCGACCTGGTCCGGCGACCAGCCCCAGCCGTTCGTCTCCCGCCTCAGCATGTCCAGCACGTCAGGGTGCCCCAAGAGGTCGGCCGCCCCGACACGGCCCAGGAACGCGGCGCCGTCTTCGCAGTGGAAGAACCACTGGGGCTCCTGCCACGCGGGCACAGTCGGCCCGTGAGCGACTCGACCGCGTAGACCGGGCCCGTGTAGAGGTACCCGCGCTCCCGCCCGCAGCACGCGCATGCCCCATCAGACGGGACGACCACGCCCGTGGAGACGGGGTCAGCGTGGTACGGGAACTCGGGAAGCGGATCAGTCACGACCCGGGACCGTAACAGCTTCCACCAACAGGCGAGCAATCAACCCGCGCACCCAAGCCTGCGCCTCAGCTCACCGCACGCCTCACGAGCGCGCCGAGCCGTGCCTCCACCTCGGCCGTCACCTCGGTCAGGGCGTACGCGTTCGCCCACATCGTGCCCTCGTCCAGCTTCGCCTGGTCGCTGAAGCCGAGCGTCGCGTAGCGCGTCTTGAACTTCTCCGCGCACTGGAAGAAACAGACGACCTTGCCGTCCAGGGCGTACGCGGGCATCCCGTACCAGAGCTTCGGCGCGAGGGTCGGGGCGTTGGCGGTGATGACGGCGTGGACGCGCTCGGCCATCACGCGGTCCGAGTCCTGCATCTCGGCGATCTTCGCGAGCACGTCCTGCGCGGCCTGCGCCGCCTTCTCCTCGCGCGAGGTGCGACGCGCCGACGCCTTCAGCTCCTTGGCGTGGTCCTTCATCGCGGCCCGCTCTTCGGCCGTGAATCCCTCGTACGCGTTGTTGTCGGTGCTGCTCATGCTGGTATCCCCCGTGAGGATCTGATGTGCGGGATCTTGAGAGGGGACGTTAGCGGGGCCCACTGACAACGGGGCTCATGCGCACCGGTGACCAGCACAGACAGCAGCCCTGCGAGTCGGTGCTCAGGGCTGTATCAGCGTCCGCGCATCGGTGTTCGCGCCGCAGAGCACCACACAGACCTTCCCGCCGGGAACCTGCTCGTCGGCGGCGAACAGCCCCGCCAGCGCCGTGGCCGCGCCGTGCTCCACCGCGATCCGCCGGTCGTCCCACAGCGCCTGGCGGGCGCGGACGATCTCGCTGTCCGGGACGAGGACGGAGTGGACACCGTCGTGCTGGGCGGCGCCGAGGGCCATCTGCGAGGTGCGGCGGGCGCCGAGCGAGTCGGCGGCGATCGAGTCGACGGGAACGTCCACCACGCGGTCGGCCTCGATGGCGGCGTTCAACGCGCGGCAGTTCTCCGGCTCCACCGCGACGGTACGGATGCCATGGTGCCGGGCAGCGGTGGCCACCCCGGCGAAGAGGCCGCCACCGCCGACCGCGACGACCACAGTGTCCAAGTCGGGGATCTGCCGGTGGATCTCCACCAGCAGGGTGCCGGCCCCGGCGGCGATCAGCGGGTGGTCGTACGCGTGCGAGGCGAGCGCGCCGGTGGCGGTGGCGAACTCCTCGCACGCCGCGAGCGCCTCCGCGTACTCGGCTCCCACCAGACGCACATCGGCGCCGTAGCCCCGGAGCTTGGCCACCTTCACCGGCGGTGCGGTGGTGGGCAGGAATACCGTGGCCCGCACGCCCTGCTGCTGGGCGGCCCAGGCGCACGCCATACCGGCGTTGCCGCCCGACGCGATGGTCACCCCGGCCTCGGGCAGGGTGCCCGCGTCACGGTGGGCCTGGATGAAGTTCTGCGCGCCACGGGCCTTGAACGAGCCGGTGTACTGCATGAACTCCAGTGCCAGCCACACCTGGTGGGCAGTACCGATCGCGCCGGGCTCGACCGCGGCGACGGTGACGGGGCGGATGCACCCGGTGATCCGTTCGGTGGCGGCCTTGATGTCGCCGTACGTGAGCTGATGCACTTCGTTGCTCCTGCGCTGCGATGAGGAAGGTGCCGACTGTCGATGCTACGGCGTCGGTAATGTGACGCGGCTCACCGGGAAAGGGTGACAGGATGCTGTCGCGTACGACTGCGATGGTCGACGGCATGACGATCACCGATGAGGACTGCCTCGCCGAAACCCTGGCGTTCAACAAGGAATTCGAAGCCACTGCCGCGAGCCGCCCGGCACGTGAAGAGACGCCGGACGCGGCCCTGCTGGCCACGCTGCGGCGCAACCGGCTCGCCGGCGACACACCACCGGTACGACTGCCGCACGGCCGGGACCGCGTCGTTGCGGGCGGGGTGAGGATACGCGTCTTCGTGCCCGACCACGTCGACGGCGTGTATCTGCACATCCACGGAGGCGGCTGGGCGTTCGGGTCCTCGGACGGGCAGGACGAGAGACTGTGGCACCTCGCCGAGCAGGCGCGGCTGGCCGTGGTCAGCGTGGAGTACCGCCTGGCACCGGAACACCCCTTCCCCGCCGGGCCCGACGACTGCGAAGCAGCGGCCCGATGGCTGGTGGACCATGCCGAAGCCGAGTTCGGCACCCGACGGCTGCTGATCGGGGGTGAATCGGCCGGTGCCCACCTGAGTGTCATGACGCTGCTGCGCCTTCGCGACCGGCACGGGATCACCGGCGCGTTCCGGGCGGCCCACCTGCTGTTCGGCTGCTACGACCTGTCGATGACACCGAGCCAGCGATCGTTCGGATCGAAGCGGCTGCTGAGCAACACCGAATCCCTGCGGCGGACTTACGAGTTGTTCACGCCCGGCACGGACGCGGAACAACGCCGCGATCCCGGACTCTCACCCCTGTACGCCGACCTTGCCGGACTGCCGCCCGCCCGGATCGTCGTCGGCACCGAGGACCCGCTGCTGGACGACTCACTGTTCCTGGCCGGGCGGTGGCGGGCGGCAGGCGCTCCTGTGCAACTCGGTGTCGTCGCCGGCGCGATGCACGGCTTCACCCTGTTCCCGCTGACCGTGACCGAGCGGGAACTGCGGCGCCAGTGCGACTTCCTGTCCATCGCGGGACGGTAGCGTCGCGGCATGAACCGCACTGCCCGACTCTATGCACTCGTCGAAGAGTTGCGCGCGGTGGCGCCGCGGCCGCTGACGGTCGCGGCGCTCGCCGCGCGATTCGAGGTGGGTACGCGCACGGTGCAGCGCGACCTCCAGGCGCTGATGGAGACCGGTGTCCCGGTGCGCACCACACCCGGGCGGGGCGGGGGTTGGTCGATCGACCCGGAAATGACCCTGCCCCCGATCCACTTCACCGCCGACGAGGCCTCGGCACTGGCCGTCGCCCTCGCCGCGACCGACGCGTCCGCCCCGTACGCCGGTGCGGCCCGCACGGCGGCCCAGAAGATCGCGGCTTCGATGACCGGCCCCGCCTCGGCGGCGGCGCAGGAACTCGCCGCACGCATCGTCACGCTGCCCTCGCCGTCCGACTCCACGGTTCGTACCACCGTGGAACAGGCCCTCACCACCCACACGGTGCTGCGGCTGTCCTACGTCGACGCGGCCGGACACGAAAGCGACCGGCTGGTGGAACCGGCCGGACTGCTCACCGCCGACGGCCGCTGGTACCTCATCGCCTGGTGCCGGACGCGACAGGCGGGCCGGGGCTTCCGGCTGGACCGCATCACAGCGGCGGCTCCCACCACGGAACCGGCCCAGTCCCACGAGCTGACCGACCTCCTGCGAGCCTCCGCCGCAGCGGGCGCGGTGCGGCCGACCGCACTGGCTCCTCTCACATCCCCCGCCCCGACAAGAAGACGCGCCCGCCGCTAAACCCTCCCTCCCGGCCTCGCGGCGGACGCCACCGCCGCGGCCGTGGCCAGCGGGTCGCGGGCGGGGCGGTCGAGGAGGTCCACGAGATCGGGGGCGGTGCCGTCGAGGAAGCCGTGTCGGATGCCGGTGGCGATCGAGGTGAGCATGGGCGGCTGGAACGGCAGCAGCCCCGGCGTGTCGTCGAGGAGCCTGCGCCGGTACTCGCCCAGGCCGATGGTCCGGTGCCGGACGCCGAGCCGGTCGGCCACCTGCCCGGCCGTGATCGGCGTACCGACGAGGTCATACGTACGTCCGTCGTGCCGCGCCGGGTCCGACGCGACGATCGCCGCGGCCTCGGCAAGGTCTTCGCGGGCGGCCGCGGCCAGGGCGCCGTCGCCGAACGCGGACTCCACACCGTCGTCGGACCACATCAGCAGAGCGCCGAAGAGCTCGGCGTAGAGCCCGTTGCGCAGGATCGTCCACGGCAGTCCGCTCGCACGCACGAGCCGTTCGCTCGCCCGGTGCGCGAGTGCGAAGCCGAGATGGTCACCGGCGCCGGTGAGGCTGGTGTAGACAACGTGGTGGACACCGTCCCGGACGGCGGCGTCCAGGGCGGCCGCATGCCGTTCGACGACCTGGTCGTCCTCGGCGTAACCGGCGGAGATCAGCACGAGAGTCGACACACCGGTGAAGTCGAGGCTCGCGCGGTCGTCGAAGTCGAGGCGCCGCATACCCTCCCCCGGCGTACGACTGCCGCCCGTCGCAGCGGCGCCACGAGCACGCAGTGCCGCCAGAGTGGCCGAGCCGAGGCTCCCGTTGGCTCCGGTCACCAAGATCATGTCAATCGCCGTCTTCCGTCGTGGTTCTCATCGGTAACTACGATGGATCCTCGACGCACCATTCGACGCCCACAAGAAGGCAGTTTGATGTCACCCACGCACACCGGGGTAACCACCACCCCCGCCGACCTCGACCCCTGCGGGCGCGCGGAGCACCCCGACTGCGGCATCCGCGACGTCCTGGACCGCATCGGGGACAAGTGGTCGGTACTCGTCATCGTCGAACTCGCGGGCGGGCCACGCCGGTTCCGCGAACTTCAGCGTGCCGTCGACGGCATCTCCCAGCGCATGCTGACCCTCACCGTGCGCCGATTGGAACGCGACGGCCTCGTACTGCGCACCGTCTACCCGACCGTCCCGGCCCAGGTCGACTACCGCCTGACCGAGACCGGGACGGGCCTGACCCACCTGGTCAAGGCACTGGCCGACTGGTCCCTCGCCCACCGCGCCGACATCGCCGAGGCACGGAACGCGTACGACCGAACGCACCCGGACCACGACATCCGCTGACGACCGCCGTCAGCCTCACCTACCGAAAGCCATGCGCCTCGTCCACTCGGCGCCTGGCGGCATAGTCATGCTCGTCGGCGAGCCAGAGCTGCCGGGCCCGGTGCAGCTCCTCGACCGCGCGTATGACCGAGTTCGGATCCTTCTCCAGATTCCTGGGGATCCCCGCGCTGACGCAGAGGTGGTGATACGTGGCCCGGAAGCCGTAGGGCGCGAAGTGGACTAGGCACGACCGCAGGTTGCTCAGCCGGGCGTACGCCGGAAGGCCCTCGTCGCAGGCGCGGCGGCGGTGCGTGGTGAAGCTGCTCATCCCCGGACGCCACGGCCTGCCCCGCACCCCTCGCACCTCGCTTCGGGAGCCGCCCGGGCATCCGCGGGCCCGGCCCGGGTGATCCTGGGCCGGGCCGGATGCGGTCGGCGGTCAGTTGAGTGCGGCGGCGAACATGCCGGGCTCGTAGGAGCCGCCCTTCTGGTGGACGATCACGGCGAGCCGGTTGGCCGCGTTGATCAGGGCGACCAGGCAGACCAGCGCGGCGATCTGGTCGTCGTCGTAGTGCTTGCGCACCCGCGCCCAGGTCTCGTCGGACACGCCCTGGTGCGCGTCGGCGAGGCGGGTGCCCTCCTCGGCGAGTGCCAGGGCTGCCTGCTCGGCCTCGGTGAACACGGTGGACTCGCGCCAGGCGGCGACCAGGTTGAGCCGGACCGCGGTCTCACCGGCGGCCGCGGCCTCCTTGGTGTGCAGGTCGATGCACCAGCCGCAGCCGTTGATCTGGCTGGCGCGCAGCGACACCAGCTCCTGCGTGGACTTCGGCAGCGACGACTGGTGGATCACCAGGCTGGAGTTGGCGAACCGCTTGGTGAACTTGTTGGCGAGCTCGTTGTCGAACAGGTCGAATCGGGCGTTCATGGCTTCGTCCTCACTCGTGGTGTGCGCTGAACGACCACAAGATGCCGACGGCCCACGCCCTGTGACGGGTCGTCAGTGTGACGTGAGCCACCGCCCGTGGGTGTCACAAAACCTCGGGGACCGGTGTCTAGTGCGCGTGGCACCATTGAGAGCGAACAGGCAGGAGCAGCCGGTGAAGAGCGAGATCAGTGAGCAGACCGCGCGTACAGAGGACGCCGGGGGCACACGTACGGACACCGCCACCGACGCGTTCGTCGCCCATCGCAGCCTCCTTTTCACCGTCGCGTACGAGATGCTCGGCTCGGCCGCCGACGCCGAGGACGTGCTTCAGGAGACCTGGCTGCGCTGGGCGGGTGTCGATCTCGGCGCGGTGCGGGATCAGCGCGCCTACCTGGTCCGGATCACCACACGTCAGGCACTGATCCGGCTGCGTACGCTCGGCCGCCGCAAGGAGTCCTACGTCGGCACCTGGCTGCCCGCGCCGCTGCTCACCGTGCCCGACGTGGCCGAGGACGTCGAGCTGGCCGACAGTGTCTCGATGGCGATGCTGCTCGTACTGGAGACACTCGCGCCCACCGAGCGCGCGGTGTTCGTACTGCGCGAGGTGTTCGACGTCGAGTACGACGAGATCGCCGAGGCGGTCGACAAGAGCCCGGCCGCGGTGCGCCAGATCGCACACCGGGCACGTACGCACGTCGCGGCGCGCCGACCGCGTGGGAGCGTTTCCCCGGCCGAGACGCAGCACGCCCTCGACGCGTTCCAACGGGCCGCCGCGACAGGCGACTTGCAGGGCCTGCTCGACATCCTCGCGCCGGATGTCGTCTTCATGGGCGACGGCGGCGGAGTCAAGCAGGCCGTCCTGAATCCGGTCATGGGCGCCGACAAGGTGGCCCGCCTGCTGGCCGCCGGTCTTGGCAAGATCACCGCGTCGTCGCTGCGGCCCGAGCAGGTCAACGCCTACCCGGCGCTGGTTCTCCGGCTCGACGGCGCGATCGACACCGTCGTGGCGGTGCGCATCGACGACGGCCTCATCACCGGGCTCTACGCCGTGCGCAACCCCGAGAAGCTGTCGCACATGCAGCGGGAGACCGCGCTGCGCCGCTGAGCCCCGTACCCCTCGTGAACGAGCGCCGGATACACGTCGCCGCCTCGGAGCCGCCAAGGGCCCCGGCAAACGCCAGGGCCCTCTTTCGTCACGCCTCGGCCACGGCCTCCAGCGGGCTCAGCGCGGCGGCCCGGCGGGCCGGTACAGCGGCTGCGAGCGCGCCGATCGCGAGGGAGACCAGGCACAGGAGGAGCAGCGTCCCCCACGGCAGCGCCAGGGAGTACTGCTCCATCGCGCCGTTGGCCAGCGAGCCGACCGCCCAGGCGCCGAACACTCCGCCCGCCAGGCCGAGCAGGGTGCCGAACCCGGCGACGGTCACCGCTTCAAGACGGATCATCCGCCGGATACCCGCGCGGTCCATGCCGATGGCGCGCAGTGCGCCGATCTCGCGGGTGCGTTCGGCGACCGACATGGCCAGGGTGTTCACGATGCCGAGCGCGCCGATCACGGCGCCGATGGCGAGCATCCCGTACATCACGTTCAGCAGGTCGGCCATGGTGCCGGCGGCCTCGTCGACGAGTTGCTGCCGGTTCTCCACCTTCAGCAGGGGGCTGTCGCCGACGGCGGCGCGCAGCCGCTGCTCGGTGGCCTTCGAGACCGCGCCGCTGTCCGTACGGACGAGGATCCGCTGGATGGAGCCGGGCATGAAGCTGTTCTTCGACACCTCGGTACGGGCGCCGAGCGCGTCGTGGGCGATGGGGTTGTCCTTGTAGACGCCCACGACGGTGTACTTCTTGAACTCCTGCTTCAGGCCGATACGGGCGTTGAGTTGGCCGCCCGCCGTCACACCGTTCTTCCGGGCGACGGTCTGGGAGACCGCGATCCGGCCCGGCCCGAGATCCTTGACGGAGCCGCTGACGAAGTCGAGCTTCATGACATTGTTCACGGTGTCGGGGTCGACGCCGGAGATGTCCGCGGCGCCGCCGCCGGTGAACAGGCTGGAGTCCGTGACGGCGCTCGCGGTCCGCACCCCGGAGGTGTCGGCCACCCGCCGTACGGCGGCCGGGTCGACGCCGGTCGTGGGGGTGCGGGAGCTGATGACGTAGTCGGCGTCGAGCCCGGCCGCAGCCTGGCGGTCGAGGGCCTGCCCGGTGGAGTTGCCGATGACGGCGAGCCCGGCGACCAGTCCGGTGCTGATCAGCAGGGTGGCGGCGGTGGCCGCGGTACGGCGCGGGTCGCGCAGCGCGTTCTCCCGGGCGAGATGACCGACGACCCCGAAGCGGCCGGTCAGCCGTCCGGTCAGCCGGATCACCGGGACGGCGAGCAGCGGCGCGAGGACGATCAGGGCGACGACGAGCAGGCCACAACCGAACATCGCGCTCTGCAAGTTCGCCTCCGAGGCATCCTTCGCGCCGGAGAGCGACACCAGCCAACCGGCGCCGAGGACGAGCAGGCCAAGGCCCACCACACCACGGATCCTCGACCGGGCGGCGGAGGGCGGTTGTTCCGTCGTACGCATCGCCTCGACGGGCGCGATCCTCGCCGCCCTGCGGGACGGCAGCCACGCGGCGAGCACGGTGACTCCGACACCCACGCCGAGCGCCGCCATGACAGAGCTCGGGCCGATCACCAGCGGGCCGTGGGGCAGTGTGTTGTCACCGGTGCTCAGAACGTCGGGCAGCACCGAGGCGATCCCGAGACCGAGCAGGAAACCGGCCGCCGATGCGACGACGCCGACCAGCAGGGCCTCCAGCAGGACCGAGCGGGCCACCTGGCGGCGCGAGGCGCCGATCGCCCGCAGCAGCGCGATCTCACGGGTGCGCCGCGCCACCAGCATGGTGAAGGTGTTGACGATCAGGAACGAGCCGATGAACAGCGAGACCCCGGCGAAGACCATCGGCAGCTTCTCGTAGCCCCGGGTCAGGGTGTCGACGAGGATGGCCTGCTGGCCCGCCTGTGCGGCGCCGGTGGTGGCCTCGGCGCGGTCGGCCGGGAGCATGTCGGCGACCCGGCGGGAGAGTTGGAACTGGTCGGTGCCGGGCGCGGCGGACAGATCGATGCCGGTGTAGTGGCGCGGGGTCGCGAACAGCTTCTGCGCGCTCGCCTTGTCGAACAGGGCGAGGGTGCCGCCGGCGGTCACCCGGGTGTCCTTGGTGCTGACGATGCCGACGAGCCGCTTGGTCATGACCGGGCCGTCGGTGGCCAGCGTGACGGTGTCGCCGATGCTGAAGTGCCCTGCGGCAGCGGTGCCTTGGTCCACGGCGAGCTCACCGCTGTGCCTCGGGGCATGGCCCTTGACCAGCGGGTAGCGGCTGTCCTTGCCGTCCGGGCCGGGTACGTAGGCACCGGCCGGGTTCGCTCCCGGCTTCACCCGCAGCGGGGTGCCGTCCGCCGCGTTCAGAGCGGCCGATCCGTCGACCGACGGTCGTACGGTGGCGACGCCGGGCACGGCGGCCAGTTTCCGCACGAGCACGTCGTCGAGCACACTGGTCTGGGGGTCAGCAGGGGTCCCGGAGGGGGACGCCTTCGCGGTGACGGTGACCGCGATGTCGGCGAAGCTCTTCGACGCGGCGGCGCGGTGGGCCTCGGCGGTGGAGTCCGCGAAGACGAGGGTGCCGCTGACGAGCGCGACACCCAGGCAGACCGCGAGGACGGTCATGATCTGACGGGCCTTGTGCGCCAGGACGTTGCGCAGGGCTGTTCTCAGCATGGGATCTTTCAAGGACGTGGGCTCGCCGGAACGGATACGAGCGGGAGGCGGGTTCGGACCTGGGGCGACGGGGCACGCGTCAGCTGGTGCGACGCGTACGGGCGTCGAAGTCGGGGGTCTGGGGGGTTCCCCCAGGAAAACGCAGCATGAGGTCCAGGACCCGGTCCGGGGTGGGGCGGGTCATCTCGTCCACCAGGCGGCCGTCGGCGAGGAAGACCACGCGGTCCGCGTAACCGGCGGCGACCGGGTCGTGGGTGACCATGACGACGGTCTGGCCGAGTTCGCGCACCGAGTCGCGCAGGAAGCCGAGGACTTCGGCCCCGGCGCGCGAGTCGAGGTTTCCGGTGGGCTCGTCACCGAAGATGATCGCGGGCTGCGAGGCCAACGCGCGGGCGACCGCGATGCGCTGCTGCTGCCCGCCGGAGAGCTGCGCGGGCCGGTGGCCGAGACGCTCGGAGAGACCGACCATCGCGACCACACGGTCCAGCCACTGCCGGTCGGGGCGGCGTCCGGCGATGGTCAGCGGCAGCGTGATGTTCTCAAGGGCGGTCAGCGTCGGCAGCAGGTTGAACGCCTGGAAGATGAAGCCGATCCGGTCCCGGCGCAGCTGGGTGAGCTGCCGGTCGTTGAGCCTGCTCAGCTCGGTGGTGCCGATGCGCACGGACCCGGAGGTGGGGGTGTCGAGTCCGGCGGCGCAGTGCATCAGGGTGGACTTGCCGCAGCCGGAGGGCCCCATGATCGCGGTGAACTCACCCTCGCGGAAGTCGATGCTCACCCGGTCCAGAGCGACGACCTGCGTATCGCCACTCCCGTAGACCTTGCTCAGGTCGGCGGTGGCGGCCGCGACCCCGGGCGTGATGTGCATCGCGTGCGGGGCAAGGGGGGTGACGCTCACAGGGACTCCTCTTCAGGTGCGGAAATGCGCACTTCAAAGGGTGTCCGGGGAACGTATCGGGGCCTGGGCGGCGGTGTATCGGCGTCCGCTCTGCTTCGTAGCAGTTGTGTAGGGGCCGCTACGTGGACGTCAGTCCGGCAGGCGCAGGGTGGCGACGGCGCCGCCGTCCGGGGCGTTGTCGAAGCGCAGCTCGGCGCCGAGAAGCCGGGCTTGTCCCAGGGCGATGGTCAGGCCCAGGCCATGGCCCGAGCCGCGTTCCGTCGCGCCCGTCTGGAACCGGCGCGGGCCATGGACCAGCAGGTCCTTCGGGAAGCCGGGTCCGTGGTCGCGTACGACGACCGTACGTCCCTCGACGGTGACCTGCACCGGGGTGTCGCCGTGCCGGTGGGCGTTGACGACGAGGTTGCTCACGATCCGCTCCAGGCGGCGCGGGTCGGTCTCCACGGTGAAGTCCGCGCCGTCGACGACGTTGACCTCGGCGTCGAAGCCGGTACGTGTCACGGCCTCGCGGACGACGGCGCCGAGCGGCACCCGGGCGCGGACGGGTTGTTCGGCGCCCGCATCCAGACGGGAGATCTCAAGGAGGTCCTCGACCAGACCGCGCAGATCACGTACTCGCGCCCGCAGCAGATCCTCCGTCTCGCCGGGCGGCAACAGGTCGGCGGCGGCAAGCAGACCGCCTACGGGCGTACGCAACTCATGGGCCACATCCGCGGTGAACCGGCGCTCGGTGCGCAGCCGTTGGCCGAGGCTGTCGGCCATGAGGTCGACGGTGGCGGCGATCTCGGCCACCTCGTCGTGGCCCTTGGTGGGCCCGGTCCGGGCGTCCAGGTCCCCGGCGGAGATCCGGCCCGCGGTCTCCGAGACACGCCGCAGCCTGCGGGCGAGCAGCCCGGCCCCGTACACCGCGAGGGGTGTGGCCGCCGCGAGCGCGGCCAGCGAGGCCACCGTCATGGTCATGTCGAGCCGACGCAGGGTGTAGAGCTCACCGTTCATGTTGGCCTCGACCGCGAGCACCGGGCTGCCCGGTCCGCCGGTCCGCTGGGCTCCCCAGTAGCTCGGCCCGGCGTTGCCGTCGACGTGCCCGTCGTAGGCGGTGTGCCGATCGCCGTCGGCCGGGTTGCGCAGTGCGGCGGGCAGGTCGGCCGGGTCGAGCTGTGCGCCGTCCGCCAGCGTTCCGGTGCGCCGGTATACGTCCATGGCCGAGTAGACGCTGTTGAAGGCCCGCGCCTCGGCCCGGTCGCGGATGTCCTGCGCGATCCACAGGTGCACCAGCACACCCACCGCCGCCACGACCAGGCATGCCGTGGCCGCGGCCAGCGCGGCGATCTTCCAGCGCAGGGACGCGCGGGCCGACCGCAGCCGGTGGAACACACGCACCCGTCTCAACGCCTGAACTTGTAGCCGAAACCGCGGACCGTCTCGATCCGCTCCCGCCCCAGCTTCCGGCGCAGCCGCTGCACACACAGATCCACCACCCGGCTGTCGCCGTCCCAGCCGTACTCCCAGACGTCACGCAACAGGGTGTGCCGCTCCAGGACGACGCCCGGGTGGGCGGCGAACTCAAGGAGCAGCTTCAGCTCGGTCGGCGTCAGCGCCACCGGGCTTCCGGAGATCGACACCTCCATGCCGGCGGTGTCGATGGTCAGGTCCCCGAAGACCAGCACCTCCCCCTCGGAGGGCATCGCCGCGTCCGAGGCGTTCTCAGGCCCCGGAGCGGTCGGCGCGTACGTCGCCCGCCGCAGCAGCGAGCGGATACGTGCCACGAGTACGTATGTGTCGACGGGCTTGACCACGTAGTCGTCCGCCCCGGCCTCCAGACCGGCGACGACATCGAGCCCGTCGCCACGGGCGGACATCATCAGGACGGGCACCAAGCTGGTCTCCCGCACTCTGCGGCACAGCCCGATCCCGTCGAGGCCGGGCAGCATCACATCGAGAATGAGCAGGTCGAAGCCCTCATCCCGATCCCGGAAGAGCTCAAGCCCCTCCAGCCCATCGGCCGCGGCCGCCATCTCGTAGCCGTAGCGCTCAAGGGCGACGGTGAAGGACCGGCGCATCAGCTCGTCGTCCTCCACCAGCAACACACGGACAGGCCGCGAAGAGGCCCCAGCCGGGGCGGACGAGGACACGGGCAGTAACTCCTGTCAGAACGATCCGGGCGAGCGATCCCGGCGGTGCGCATACAGCCGGTGACCTGAAAGGAACGATACGGCAGAGACCGGACGCGGCGACGGCGTCACACGTGTGAACACGCGACCCGTTCCGGCGGGCACTCCGCGACCCGAACGCGCAGGTCAGGCCGGGTGACACTGCCCGGAGGAACGATCGCACACCAGCTCCCCGCGGGCACCTCCACAGTGGGCCGACGCCCGGATTCGATGGGCAACCAAGCGCTTCCTGATACCTACCGGATACAAATGAGGAGTGACAGATCGTCATGGGCGTGCTCACGATGCCGGGGATGAAGAACTTCTCCTCGTACGGAATGGGGGAATCGTTCGTGCAAGGTGAGTGCTGATGGCACATCACTTCGCGAACGGCATTCCGACCCGCCTGTTGATGTGGCAGCGCGTGCGCGAGTACGCCGTGCCACCGTCCATGATCGAGAACGCGACCGCACGGCGTGCGGTCGGTGACTGGGCAGGGGCCTGCGCCGCCGCCCGGATCGACGTCGATCTCGATCTGCACGCCGTGCGCGATCGCCACGGCACCGATCTCGTCACCCGCCTCCGTGCGGATCTGCGCCGCCTCGCGCCGGATCTGCTCCGCTGGCACATGCCCCGGATCGCCCCCGATGGGCGGCTCCGGCCCGGCCTCACCCTCTGTCTGGCCCATTACGGGAGCACCGACGCCACACCGTTGCAGCTGGTGGTGCGGACACCTCCGGCCTGGGCCGACGCGGGACAGCGGATATCCCTGGCCCTGTGGGAGGGGTCCGGGAACGGCGCCCCGGGGCACCATCCGCATCCACACCCGCATCCCGACCGACGCTTCCGGCTCGATCTGCACCGGCATCTCTGGGACGCCGGGCGGAGCGGTGAGCTGGCGCGGCGGTGCGGCGCGGGCGAAATGCCGTTCGTTGCCCCGCCCGACAGGGGCCAGGCACCCGGTCTGCCGGTTCGGTCTGATACAGACCACAACTCCCCTTGGTCTATGGCACGTTGGGCCGCCGAGGCGGAGTTGCTGTTGCGGGCCGAGGGGCGCCCTCGCGGGGTCTTCGCCGTGCGGCTCGGTGCGCGGAGCCACGCCGTGCTCGAACTCGTCGCCCCCGACGACAGCCATGCCCCGACGTTCAGGCGGCTGCGGGATTCGCTGCCGCCGCAGGAGATCGCGGCGCTTCCCGTACTGCCGGAGGCGGCGGCCCGGGTCCTTCCTGATCTGGAGCTGCTGCGGGCCGGGCTGGTCGCGGCCGACCGACTGCATCCGCTCGTCGCCGCAGCACTGACAGCGTTCGACTCGGCACCGTTGGTCGCCCATACCCCCGAACCCGGCGACCCCCACCGCGTGGACTGCCGGGGCGAAGTCCACCGGATCGCCCTTCACGACGGGGTGTTGACGGCGATCGACCACGACCCGGCCCAACTGCGCCGGGAGGAACTGCTGGTGGCGCTCGGCGGGCCGGGGCTGCCCTGTCTGCGGGCGATCGACGCGGTGCACCGTAATCCGGAGGCACTGCCCGCGGTCCGGGAGCGACTCGACCATGGTGACGTCGTCGGGGCGTTGGCCGTGGTCGAGGGGCTGCTCGGTGCGGGTGCGATGCTGCGCGACGGGCCGCTGCGGGAGGAACTGGAGTCGGCCGCGGCCCGCCGCATCGACCACGGGCTCTTCCGCTCGGGACTGATCTCCGTGCACCCCAGCGCGGCGCCCTCTGGCGTCGGGCACGCGGACGCGGGCCATCGTCCCCGACTCAACCGCCGTACGCCTCCGGAAGTACGCAACAAGCGGAGCAGCCGGGCCCACCCCCGCACCGTCCTCGCCTGACCTCTGACCGGCAGGCCTCGCCGCCCAAATCCCTTTCGCCACCGCGTATTACGCGCCGCACGCCCCCACGACTTCCGGGACGGGCCGACCGTACCGTCCCCATATCCCACCCCAGGTGATGCCCATGACCATCAGCACCCTCCTGCCCACTCCCATCCCGACCACCGATGCCCACGCAACCGCAACCGGCACCCACCTCGCCGTGGCCCACGACCTCCTCACCCTCCTGCGGACGACCACCACCGAGCCGCGCCCCGACGAGCAGCTCGAAGCGCTCACCCTGGCTGTCGCGGCCGACCTGCCCGTACTGCTCTGGGGCGAGCCGGGCATCGGCAAGACCGCGGCTCTGACGCAGCTCGCCACCTCCCTCGACCTGCCGCTGACCACCGTGATCGCCAGCGTCCACGAGCCGTCCGACTTCTCCGGGCTGCCCATCGTGGGCGACGACCCGGCGACGCAGGGGGTGCCGATGGCTCCGCCGCAGTGGGCCGTGGAACTCGTACGCGCCGGACGGGGACTGCTCTTCCTCGACGAACTCTCCACCGCCACCCCCGCCGTCCAGGCCGCACTGCTCCGGGTCGTCCTGGAGCGCAGGGTCGGTGCCCTCCAACTCCCGCCCGGGGTAAGGATCGTGGCCGCCGCCAATCCGCGCGCGTCGGCGGCGGACGGGTGGGAGCTGAGCCCGCCGCTGGCCAACCGGTTCGTGCATCTGTACTGGGTGCACGACCAGGAGGTGGTGGTGCGTGGACTCGGTGGGGTCTGGCCCCGGGCGGAGTTGCCCCGGCTGGTACCGGAACGGCTGCCGGAGGCGGTTGCTCTCGCCCGGCGCGCGGTCTGCGGCTTCCTCAAAGCCCGGCCGACCCTGATCCACCGGCTGCCGAGCTCCGAGACGCGGCGCGGCGGTGCCTGGCCCTCGCCCCGGAGCTGGGAGGCCGCGTTGACCCTGCTGGCCTTCGGCACGGCGGCCTCCGTGTCCCGGGAAGTGCTGGCGCTGCTGGTACGGGGCGCGGTGGGGGACGGCCCGGGGCTCGAACTCCTCGCCCATCTGGACCGGATGGACCTGCCGGACCCGGAGTCGCTGCTGGCCGATCCGGCCCGCGCCGAGCTTCCGGTACGGGGCGATCTGCGCCAGGCAACGCTGGAGGCGGTGGTGGCCGCCGTCGGGGCGCGGCCGGAGCGGGAGCGGTGGGAGGCGGGCTGGGCGGTGCTGGCCCGGGCGCTGGAGACCGGCACTCCAGACCTGCTGGTCGCCCCGGCGACGGCGCTGGCCGCGCTGCGGCGCGACGACTGGGAGGTGCCGGAGACGTTGGAGCGGCTGGCAGGGGTGGTCGGTCTCGCCCGGCGGGCGGACCGGTCGGTGGGCCGGGTCATGGCGGCGGCCGACGCAGGTCGTACGACGGGGGTGGGCCGATGACGGGGGCCGCGCAGCGCCCGATCCCCCGGCCCGCGCCACCGCGCCCGGTGCGGGCCACAGTGCCGACGGCTGGCTCGAATGGGAGAACCGGCGGGCCAGACCTCCCTCTGGACTTGGACAAGTTGCTGGCCGCCCGGCTGCACGCGGTGAAGGTCCGTCCGTATCTGGCCGCCGCGCTCTTCGCACTGCACGTGGTGGAGGACCGGTCGGTTCCGACGATGGCGGTGGACGCGCACTGGCGCTGCTACGTCTCCCCCGGCTTCGTGGCACGCACCCCCGTGGAGGAGCTGGCGGGCGTCTGGGTGCACGAGGTCTCCCATCTGCTCCGGGACCACCACGGGCGGGGCGAGCGGTATGCGCGCGAGCACGAGGCGTACGGGCCGGGCGAGCGAAGCGAGATGGGGGTCCCCCCGGCCGAAGGCTGGGGGAGGCTGCGGCGGAACATCGCCGCCGACTTCGAGATCAACGACGACATCTACGGTGACGGTCTGCCCCTGCCTGCCGGGGCGGTGCTGCCGTCGCTGTTGGGGCTGGACGACGGGCTGCTGATGGAGGAGTACCTGCGGACGGCGTCGATGTCCGGGCTCGCCGCGGACCTGGCCTGGCTGGACTGCGGCAGTGGCGCGGACGGGCTCCACCGGCCCTGGGAGCTGGGGCCCGACGGGGCACACGGGCTGAGCAGACAGCAGCGGGACGCGGTCCGCTTCCGGGTCGCCGAGGGGATCAAGGGCCGACCGGGAGACGCGCCGGAGGGGTGGCGCCGATGGGCGGACGAGGCGTTCCATCCGCCGCAGCCGTGGCGGCAGTTGCTGGGAGCGGCGGTCCGCTCGGCGGCGGGTGCGCCGGGGGTGGGCGAGAACCACAGCTACCGGCACCCGTCCCGCCGCTCGGCCAGTGTCCCCGGTGTGCTGCTGCCGAGCCTGCGCCGTACGCCGCCCCGGGTCTGCGTCGTGATCGACACATCCGGTTCGGTGAGCGACACCGAACTGGGCAGCGCACTCCTCGAAGTGGCCGCGATCTCCCGGGCGGTGGGCGGGCGGCGCGACCTGGTCTCGGTGATCTCCTGCGACGCGGCGGCCGGGGTCGCCGTCCCGCTCTGCCGCGCCGAGAACATCGCGCTGATCGGCGGCGGCGGAACAGACCTGCGCTCCGGCTTCGCCCGGGCACTCACCTCCGGCCCCCGCCCGGACGTGATCGTCGCCCTGACAGACGGCCAAACCCCCTGGCCCTCCACCCAACCCCCCTGCCGCACAGTCGTCGGCCTCTTCCCCCGCCCAACCCACACCACGCACGAGAACAACCCCGACTACACCCCGGACACCCCACCGCCCTGGGCACATGTCGTCACGATCGGCTGAGTACGTGCGGTGGCACGCCATCGCCACCGGTGACGAGCGGCTCGCGACACCTACCCGGGCGGGACTCCGCAATTTCCGAGCGTGAGCATCGCCTCGCTGACCTCGTCGACCGCCGCATCCGGGATCGCGATGGCGGCCTCCTTGAGGACGAGCAGGCGTGCTCCGGGGATCTCGCGGGCGATCGCCTCGCCGTTGCCGATGGGGAAGAACCGGTTGCGGTGGCCGTGGACGACGAGTGTGGGGACCTCGATCTCGGGGAGGCGCTCGCGCCAGCGGGGTGTGCAGTCCAGCCTGGAGAACACCATGCCCATCTGGTTGGCCATCTGGACCGGGGGTGCGGTGCCGGGCGTGCGGTCCCAGATGCGGGCAGCGACGGCGCGCGCGGCGGCGGGGTCGTCGCCGAGGATCTCCGCGCCCGCGGCGGCGAACTCCGCAACCGCATCGCGGTCGGTCCAGTCGGGCATCGGACGCGCGAACAGCCGGCTCATCGTCGCCTGGTCATGGGCGGGGAGGTCATCGTCGGGCGGGCCGGGGGCGACCGCGCGGGTGCCGACCAGGGTGAGCGCCGAGAACGCGCCCGGATGGTCGAGCACGGCCACCTGGGCGACCATCCCGCCGACGCCGATCCCCGCGAGGTGCGCGGGCCCCCCGCCGAGCGCGTCGGCGAGGGCCGCCGCGTCCGCGGCGAGGCCGCGCAGGGTGTAGGCGGGCGCCTCCGGATCCGACGTCGTCGACTCCCCGCTGTCGCGCAGGTCGTAGCGCACCACACGGCGCCCGCCCGCGGCGAGGCGCTCGCACAGCGCGTCGGGCCAGGAGAGCATCGTCGTCCCGCCCGCGAGCAGGAGGAGTGGCGCGTCGTCGTCACCGAACGACTCGATGCCCAAGTCGATCCCGTTGGCGTTGACAGTGGTCATCGGATCACCGGAAGACGTCGTACGTCAGGTGCCTCGCCGCCGGTGCCCGGACCGTTGTCCGGGCCGAGGTCGGGCCCGGTGACGGAGCCGTCGAGCGAGATCGAGATGTCAGCGATGGTTCGAGTCATGCCAGGGCAGACCCGATGCGCCGCCCGAACTCATCGCTGACGCCTGAAGCGTGTGGCGGATGCGATCGCGACAGCACGACGCGCGAGACGGCACGTCGTACGTATGGCGAACGATGACCTCTCCGAGCTCACCAGGAGAACCAGCCCGGCGTCGCCACGTAGTCCTGCGGTGCGTAATCGCACGCGCCCTCCGTGAAGGCCGTCGCCGCCTTCCGCGCCGCCAACGCCGCGCCATGCGCGTCCACCCGGTCCGCCGCGACCAGGAGGGCGACCACGGTCACGAGCCAGATGACCGGCACGGCGGCGCGCGGGGACCTCTGCGACTGGATCATGATGCCGCCCGCCACGGCGGCGACCCCGGCCGTCACCACCAGGGCGAGGGCCGTGAGCGTCAGATGATCGAGTGTCGGCGACGCATGGCACAGCACGTACTCACGCCCGGAGACGAACCTCGGCACCCGCTCGAAGAGCGCGGCGCCACTGAGCAACGCGCCCAGTCCCACGACATGTTCGGCCTTCAGACCATCACGTCGTTCACCTGGCTTGGCCATGCCAGCCTTCACACCGTCCCCCAAGCGAGTCGAGCCGAACCGCACACCCCTCTCAGGACGCACCCACCTCGCCGAACAGTTCCTGCGGCCGCACACGCACGCGCAACTAATCGGTACGCTTGCGGACATGTCCGCTGCCCCAGTACGTGTACGTTTCGCTCCTTCTCCGACCGGCATGTTCCACGTCGGAGGAGCCAGGTCCGCTCTCTACAACTGGGCCGTCGCACGACAGTCCAGCGGGAAGTTCGTCCTGCGGATCGAGGACACCGACACCGCGCGCAACAAACCCGAGTGGATCGACGGCATCATCAACGCCCTCGCCGCCATCGGGATCTCCGAGACGGACCCCGCGTTCGAAGGCCCGTACTTCCAGTCGCAGAACGCCGACCGGCACCGCGAAGCCGCGCAGCAGCTCCACGCGGCCGGGCGCGCGTACTACTGCGACTGCACACGGGAGCAGGTCCAGGAGCGGACCGGGTCCCAGCAGCTCGGCTACGACGGCTTCTGCCGCGAACGCGGGCTGGAGTACACGGAGGGGCGGGCGCTGCGGTTCCGTACTCCCGACGAGGGCGCGACGGTCGTCGTGGACCTGATCCGGGGCGAGCCGAGCTTCCCGAACTCCGCCATCGAGGACTTCGTGATCGCCCGCGGTGACGGCTCCCCCGTGTTCCTCATCGCGAACGTCGTCGACGACCTCGATGAGGGGATCACCCAGGTCATCCGGGGCGAGGAGCACCTGTCGAACACGCCCAAGCAGCAGTTGCTGTGGCAGGCGCTCGGCGCCGAGCCTCCGGCGTGGGCACACCTCCCGGTCATCGTCAACGAGAAGCGGCAGAAACTGTCCAAGCGCCGCGACAAGGTGGCTCTGGAGGACTACCTCGCCGAGGGGTTTCTCCCGGCGGCGATGACCAACTACCTGATGCTCCTCGGCTGGGGTCCGGGCGACGACGTCGAGCTGCGGCCGTACGACGAGTTGGAGCAGAGGTTCCGCGTCGAGGACGTCAACACCTCCCCCGCCTTCTTCGACATCAAGAAGCTGACCGCGTTCAACGGCGAGTACGTACGTGGGCTCCCCCTGGGCGAGTTCATCGAGGCGTGCCGGCCGTGGCTGCGTGCGCCGTACGCCGGCTGGGCGCCCGAGGACTTCGATCAGGCGGCCTGGGAGGCGCTCGCGCCCCACGCCCAGACGCGGTTGGCCGTGCTCTCGGACATCACGGCCAACGTCGACTTCATGTTCCTCAAGGAGCCGGTCGAGGACGAGGCGTCGTGGGCGAAGGCCATGAAGGACGGCTCGGACGCCCTGTTGAAGACGGCTCGCGCCAACCTTGAGTCGGCCGACTGGACGCGCCCCGAGTCCTTGAAGGAAGCCGTTCTCGCCGCCGGTGAGGAACACGGTCTCAAGCTGGGCAAGGCGCAGGCCCCGGTCCGCGTGGCCGTCACCGGCCGCACGGTCGGCCTGCCGCTCTTCGAGTCCTTGGAGATCCTGGGCAAGGAGCGGACCTTGGCCCGGATCGATGCCGCCCTGGCGAAGCTGGCCGGCTGACCCGGGCGTGTGAACCACTGAAGAACTCGGCCCGAGCGGTGCGTCCACCGCTCGGGCCGAGTCGTACGCGCATGAGCTTCAGCAGCCCCCGCCGTCATGCGGCGAGGCCCAGTCCGCCCCGCCGTACCAGTGGTCGGTGCCCCAGGCGTCGTTGTAGCAATTGCGGTTCGCCGTCCACATGTTGGCCTGGGCGCGCCAGTCGTCCGGGTTGCCGTCGTGCACCCAGCCGTACGAGGAGACGTTCTTCTGGTTGATGTCGCCGCAGGCGTACGGCTCGACCTTGCCCGAGGTGGGCGAGACCAAGGCGACGCAGACCGTGGGATTGTCGCGGGCGTGGTCGCTCTGGAACTGCCCCGCCCACTGCCAGTGGGCCTGGGTCTGGTTGCAGGAGGAGTCCCAGAGCTGCTGCACCTGCCCGGCGTATTCGCCGTACATAGAGAAGTTCCCCGGGCTCCCGATGTAGTGCCAGTTCCCGGTACAGGTGCCGCCGTCCATCGGCCGCATGGCGGCGGAGGTGTGGCCGGTCGCCTGTGCGCTGCCCGCGCCCGAGAGAGCGAGTGCTCCCCCGGCGAGGACGGCGGCGATCGCGGGCACGGCACGTCTTGTCCTGCGAAGCATGGCCATGTGGCTGGTCTCCTGACCGTCACGTCGGTGGAGCCGCCCGCAGAGGGCGACTGGATGCCGCGGGTCAGTTCATCGCGTGCGGGCCCCGCGCGCCTGGACTTTCGGGGTGGGCCGAAAAGCCGCAGAACCACGGGATCCACCCGGGCCGGGTCCAATCTGCCCAGCGAGCCATGTCCGGCTCACGGTCACAGCTGCCGGGCGGCGGGCATACGGGCCAGGTTCACACCGGCCGCGCGGGCCGCGTGCTTGACGGCATCCACGGCGGGGCCCTGTCGACGGCTGTCGAGGAGCGTCACTCCGAGGGCGGCGACCCCGGCCCCGGACCGGGCACGCACCGGGGCCACCACGCAGCACATGGGCACCTCCCCCTCCGAGTGCTGTACAGCCACGCCGTGCTCCCGTGCCCGGCCGACCTGGCGTGACCATTCGGCGGCGGAGTAGCCGGCGGGCGCCTGCGTCGCGGTGCCGGACGCCGCGAGGACGATGTCGGCCGCGCTGCCCGGCGGCACGACCGCACCGGCGGGGAAAGGGAAGACCGCGTCCGCCGACCCCGGCAGCCAGGCGACGACCACCATGTCACCGGCGCAGGGAGCCACCGCGGCCGCGCCGCCCCCGGTCGCCGCCGCGAGACGCCGCAGCGGCAGAGCGGCGGCTCTCTCCACCATCCGATGGGTCCGCCAGGCGCGCCCGAGGCGCGCGACCGTCGCGCCCATGCGGTAGCGGCCGTCCCGGCGCTCCACCGCGCCAAGACCCGCCAGTTGGTCGAGCAGCCGGTGCGCGGTCGCCTTGGGCAGTCCCGCCCGGGCCGCCAGGTCGCTCAGCCCGGCGTCATCCACCCCGGCGAGCCCCTCCAGCAGCGCGAACGCCCCCTCCAGCACACCCCGCCCGGCGCCCGATCCCCGTATGCGCGAGGCTTCTGGGGACAACCCCGTGGACTCCATCGCGACCCCCCCCTACAGGCTGCCCCCACACTGCGCCGACCCCAACTCGGCCTGGAATACCGTGTATTGGGTATTGACAGCATTCACGCTATGAAGGAGGGCCAAGGAGGGGACGCCCGCTGAGCCGACGGCTCTCCGACGGCTCAGCGGGCGGCTTTTCACTGCGCCATCTCGTACGCGCCGGACAGCGCCTCCACACGGCCCCAGACCCGCGCCGAGCGGGCGTCGTCGACGGCCGGGCGGCGGACCGCGCCGAGCGCCCAGGCCTGCTGCTGCTCGGTGGCGGAGTCCTTGCCGTGCAGCTCGACGGCGTGCGCGGAGAAGTCACGTACGAGGACGGCGAACAGTTCGTCCAGTACGTCCTCGTCCAGGCCGGTCAGGCGGGCCTGCTCCAGGACCAGCTGGCCGTGGACGACGAGCGCGAACAGCTGGCCGACGGCGAGCAGCAGGTCGAGGTCGCGGCTCTGCGCCTCGTCGGGGGCCGCGGTCGCGACGAACTCGCACAGCGCGTCGGCCTGTTCGCGGAAGCGCGCGACATTGGGCAGTGCGGCGTACGCGTCGTAGGCGCCGCGCCAGTCGTGGAAGCGTACGGAGCCCAGCCCGCGGGCCGGTCCCTGCCGGAACAGGAAGTCGTCGTCGGCCGCGTCGAGGCGGGTCGGCACGGCCGGGTAGTCCACCGGCTCCAGCAGGTGGTTGCGCATGAACTTGAGGATCAGCGCGAGGTTGACGTGGACCGTGCCCTCCAGCTTGGGCAGTCCGCGGATCTCGATGGCCGCCTGCGCGAAGTAGTTGTCCTTCTCGAAGCCCTTGGCGGCGATGACGTCCCACATCAGGTCGATGACCTTCTCGCCCTCCGTGGTCACCTTCATCTTCGTCATCGGGTTGAAGAGGAGGTAGCGGCGGTCGTCGGGCCCGGCCGAGCGGAAGTAGTCGACCGCGCGGTCGCTGAAGAGCTTCATACCGACGAGACGCACGTACGCGTCCGTCAGCTCGCGCCGCACGTGCGGGAACGCGGTGACGGGGCGGCCGTAGAGGATGCGGTTGTGCGCGTGCGTGACGGCCTCGTACATCGCGTGCTCGCAGATGCCGATGGAGGCGGTGCAGAGGTTGAACTTGCCGACGTTGACGGTGTTGAGGGCGGCGTCAAAGGCGGCGCGGCCGGTGTGCAGGACGTCGTCCGGGGCGACCGGGTAGTCCTCCAGGCGGAACTCACTCACGTACTTCGAGGAGTCCACGACGTTCTTGACGAGGTGGTACGCGGGGTGGCGGCTGTCGGCGGCGAAGAAGACGTAGCCGTCCGGGCCCTCGACGTCGGTGCGGCGGCCGAAGACCGAGACGAGCCCGGCGGCGTTGCCGTTGCCGATGTAGTACTTGGAACCGGTGGCCCGGAAGCCGCCGTCGCTGTCGGGCTCAAGCAGCATGTCGGTGGAGTAGATGTCGGCGCCGTGCGTCTTCTCGGACAGACCGAACGCGAACACCTCGCCCTGCGAGAGGAGTTCGGCCGCGCGGGCGCGGGCGGCGGCGTTGTCGCTCTGCCACACCGGGCCGAGGCCGAGGATGGTGACCTGCCAGGCGTACCAGTAGTCGAGGCCGTAGAACCCGAAGATCTCGTTGAGGGCGGCGATCCGGGCGGTGTCCCAGCGCTGGTCCTCGTTCCCGGCGTCGGCGGCCGGGGTGAGGAAGGTGGCGAACAGGCCTTCCTTGGCGGAGAACGCGAGGAAGTCCGCCAGCCAGGCACGGGAGCGGTAGTCCTCGATCAGCCTGCGCTTGCCGCGCGCCTCGAACCAGTCGACGGTGGCCCGCAGCAGCCGGCGGGTCTCGGGGTCGAAGTGCGTCGGGTCGTAGGTGCGCGGGTTGAACAGCAGAGCGTCGGCCATGGAGGGTCGCCTTTCGAGGGGGTGAGGGTACCGCTCGAATCGCCCGGCCGGCCCATGCCCGGAGCCCGGCTTCCGCAGCGGAGAGACGAGGATCGCGTGTTCGCGCGCCATACCTCGAATCCTTCTATGCAACTCGTTGCATAAACAAGTCTCACCGCCGGAGTGAGACCCGGCTCACCCAGGGCGGCACGCCTTCATCCGAACCCGTACGGCCGTGCGCCCCGGTGCCCTCCCCGCGTGAGGGCACCGGGTGGGTGGGTCAGCGCTTCGCGGTCAGGCCGTACCCGTAAGGGAACAGCGGGTCGTAGTGGGTGTCGCCCACGTTGATCGGTTCCTGGGCCTCGCTGCGGGGCCAGGTCACCGGGAGCTTGCCGGTGAAGGGGTGCTTGCCGTACAGGACGTCCGCGACTCCGTCGCCTTCGCTGCCGGGGAGCCAGGACATGACGAAGGCGTCCGCCTTGGGCAGTTGGTCGGTGATGATCTGCGGGCGGCCCGCGACGTCGAGGACGAGGCATGTCCTGATCGCGGTACATACGCGGTCGATATTCGCCCGGTCCGTGGCGGAGAGGTTGAGCGTGTGACCGCCGGTGCCGACGTCGCCGACGCCTTCGGCGTAGGGGGTTTCACCGATGACGACGATGCCCACGTCGTACCCGGTCATGGGGGCGGTGGCGTCGGCGCTGTACGTGACCTTCTTCGCGTCGCGCTGGATGCCCTGGAGGATGGTGGTGCCGGGGAAGGCGGTGTTGCCGGACTGGCCCTGCCAGGTCACGGTCCAGCCACCCGCCTGGTTGCCGAGGTCGTTGGCGTTGGCTCCGGTCACATAGATGCGCTGGGAGGGCTTGAGCGGCAGCGCGTGGTGGTCGTTCTTGAGCAGGACCTGGGATTCGGCGACCGCGCGACGGGCCACGGCCCGGTGAGCGGGCGAGCCGACCGTGTCGATGTTGGCCCGATCGGTGAACGGGTGCTCGAACAGGCCGAGTTGGAACTTCGCGCGCAGAATACGGGAGACGGCGTCGTCGATACGGGACATCGGGACGCGCCCGGCCTGGATCTCGGCGGCGAGAGTCTGCTCGAACTGCGGGGCGTCGTAGGGCTGCATGAACATGTCCATACCGGCGTTCACGGAGGTGCGGACCTGGGTCGCGAAGTCGCCCGGCAGTTGCGTGATGGCGTCCCAGTCGCTGATGAGGAACCCGTCGAAGCCGATTTTCCGCTTCAGGACATCGTTGAGCAGTTCCTTGCTGGCGCTCATCTTGACCGGCTGGCTGCCGGGCACATCGGTCCACTGGACGGACGAGTAGGACGGCATCACGCTGCCGACACCGTGGACCTGAACAGCGGTGACGTACGGAGCCAGGTCGACGGCGGCGAAGCGCTGGTGGCTGGTGCGCGTGACGCCCCGGTCGATGGTGTAGTCGCCGGTGGTGGAGGTGCCGTACGTCGTGTCGCCGTCACCGGCGTAGTGCTTGACGGTGGCCAGCACGCGGTCGGGCCGGGCCAGATCCTTCGTACGGGTGCCCTGGAAACCGTCGATGGCGCTCTCCATCCGCTGGACCAGCGCCGGATCCTCACCGAAGCTCTCATACGTACGGCCCCAGCGGTCGTCGCGGGCGACGCACACGCACGGCGCGAAGACCCACTGCGGGCCGGTGGCCCGGGTCTCGGTGGCCGTGATGTGCTCTTCCTCGGCCACCAGTCGGGGGTCACGCGTGGCGCCCATGCCGATGTTGTGCGGAAAGATCGTCGCACCGACCAGATTGCCGTCCCCGTGCACGGAGTCGATCCCGTACAGCAGCGGTATGCGCAGCCGGGACGCGAGCGCGTGCGTCTGGTAGCCGTCGATCATGTCCGCCCATGCCCCGGGGGTGTTGGGCGTCGGGGTGGATCCACCGCCGGACAGCAGCGAACCCAGATTGAGCTGCGATATCTTCGTGGGGGCGGCGTCGACCGAGCCGCGTTCGGCCTGGGTCATCTGGCCGATCTTCTCCGCCGGGGTCATCCGCCCGAGCAGATCGGAGACCCGCCGCGCCACCGGCAGCTTCGGGTTGAGGTACGCGGGGGCTGCCGCGGTGCCGGGGTCGGCCACGGCCGACGAAGCCGGCACCGCGGTGGCGACAAGGGCGGCCGCGGCCAGCAGTACACCTGCCGTGCGTCGACCGCTGGTGCGTGTTCGCGGCCGGGCGCCGCGTGCGGGGTGAAGTCTCACGTCGATGCTCCTTGGACGGTGGCCGCCTCGCCGGGCGCGACCGGGTTACGGTGCCGAAAGGTTGTCCGGGGTGGCGCCCCGCGAATCCGCTGCCTTCACGCGGCGCCCGAATCCCGTGGTCCCGCGTTGGCGCTACTTCAGCGTCCAGACCTGGTTGGCCTGCGTACCGCCGTCGTAGCAGTCCCAGATCTGCAGAAGCGCGCCGTTGGCGGAACCCTCGGCGTCCAGGCATTTCCCGGACCGGGGGTTGATGACGGTGCCGTTGGCGTTGAACTGCCACTGCTGGGCGCCGGTGCCATTGCACGACCAGAGCCGCACTGGGGCTCCATTGGTCGTCGAACCGGCGGCCACATCAACGCACTTACCGCTGTGCGGGTTCACGATCTGCCCGCCGTCGCGCTTGAACTGCTGGTTCCAGCCGCTGCCGCAGTCCCACAACTGCACGGCTGTACCGTCGCTGCTGCCCCAGTCCTTCAGATCCAGGCAACGTCCGCTCTGCTGCCCGACGATCGTGCCCGGCGTCCCTCCACCACCGCCCGAACCGTTCGAGTCGTACGAGAAGGAGTGCACGGACAGTCCGGGACCGCCGACCCACGGCTCGAAGCCGAACTGGACGCTGGTCATGTACCAGGACGGCTGGAGGTAGCCGCGGCTGATCGAGTCGTCGGTGAAGTCCTTGATGTTCACGGTGATCGCGTTCGTGGGCTGCTGACGGACGTACGAGACGGTGTTCCAGGTGATGCCGCTGCCCTGACGGCCGTACCACACATCCCAGTTGGCGCCCTCGATCCAGACGGTGGCGACCTTGCTGCCGTACGGTGTGGGCGGCCCGGAGTGGTTGGCCCAGATCATCATCTCCTCGCCGTTGTTCTGGCCCGACGGGTTGGGGCTGGTGTCGAACCAGATGTCGTAGGAGGCGTCCCACTGCCCGTCGGCGGTGCTGAAGTCGACGCTGGACCGCGGGTTGTACGCGTTGCCGAAGGACGACACGCGCAGGGGCAGACCGTTGCCGGTGGAGCAGTTGCCGTAGTGGCAGCCGGCGTAGATCGAGGGGTACGCCGCCGGTGCGCCGCCGCTGCCCACGTTGTGCCAGCCCTTGGTGATGTCGAAGCCGTCATCGTGCACATCGATGCACTGCTCGACCGAGTCGCCCCACTCGTTGTTCTGGACGACGTATGTGCCACCCGACACCTTCGTACTGTCGGTCCTGCCGCAGAGGGTGGTGCTCGCGGACGCCGAGGACGCGCTGGTCAGAGAGAGGGCGGCCATGAGCAGGACAACCACGACAGCCACGGCCCCACGTGGCTTCAGGCGCGATCCGGGCATGGGGGATCCTTTCGATCGCCGGGCGGGCTTCTGCCGCACCCGGGCGGTGGGGGATGTGCCGTGATCGATGGGAGCGCTCTCACGCCACAACACATGAAGCCAGCGCGGCTGATTGACTGTCAAGCGACGTGCATACGTTCACTTCATGAATTCAGCATGGGGTGTCTCCAGCGCGCGTGAACGCGGACCAATTCGCCCTGAACGCCACTGAGTTGCCGGGCTTGACCGGCTTGACCTGGCTTGCCGATTCAGTCCGGCCGATGCAGGTACGGCAGTGCGGCGCCGGAATCCGCGCTCACCGGGACCCGTCCGGTGAAGGAGTCCTTGAGGTGCACGGTGACCAACGCGCCCTTCAGCGATGCGTCGCAGATTCCCTTGAACGTCCCTTTGCGCGCGATCGCGGCGAGTACGACAGTGTCGCGGCTCTCCCGCACCCGCACGTCCACACCCTTGTCACAGGCGCCGTAACCGGCGTTCACCGTCAGCGCATACCCCTCGGCCGACACGGCGGTGATACCCATGATCGGCATCAAACCATCCGCACGCGGCAGGACGCCCGTGGGCGCCACGGGCAGCTCCGGGGAAGGAATCGCCACCCGGGTGAGCGGAGTGGCGTAACCCTTGACGGAAAACCGCCATACGGGCAGCCGGGCCGGGCCGCGCGAGGTGACCACCGTCCGCTCACCGCGATCGGCGCCGGTCACCACCAGCGACGGCGCGCCCTTCTCGCTGCTGCGGGCGTCCAGTAACGCAAAGGTCTGACTCGCCGTCAGCACTGGTGTGGCCGTGGTGGATCCATCCGCCCAGCGGACACTGGCCGGCGGGGTGCCGTCGGGCAGACTGCCGCGCAGCTCCAGCCACTTGTTGCTGTACGCCTCCTTGTCCTGCTCGGAGCGGAAGGCGTCCTGCGGCAGTTGGATCGCGTCTTCGAGCAGGTAGATACCCCCGCGCCACTGCCGGGCCGCCTGCGATCCGTCCCAGGCGTCGGCCACCTTCTTCATCCGCGCGTCGGCGTCCTTCGCCGGGATGCTCACCGCGTCCCCGCCGGAATCGGAACATCCGGCCGCCAGCACCGCACCCGCCGTCATCGCGACCACCGCGACCACTGCCGTCGAAACTGCTCTGCGCATAACCCCTACCCCCGTCCCACCCTGGGCTGTTTCCCCTTGGGCGTGAGCGGGCGTGCGCCGGTTCCATGGGCGGCTCGAAATCAGCCAGCGGCGGTTGTGCCCACGGCAACTTGAGGGCGTGCCGGGTCCAGGGCACGGACCCGGCACGCCCTCGCCCCGGAGGGGCGCATGCGCTGCCGTCAGATGTGTTCGGCAGGGTTGGCCGGCAGGAAGAAGTTCCAGCTTCCCGGACCATGGTGCTGGCCGTCCGGGGAGTTTCTGGAGGCGCAGGCACCGTTGGTGGGTGCGCCGTTCCACCAGAGACTGAAGCAGTAGTTGCAGAAGCGCCAGTTGTCCTGGTACGCCGTTACACGGTCCGGGATCGGCAGACCTGCCAAGGCCCGCGCCTGGTTGTGCGAGGCGGCGGCACGGGCGGCGGGCGTACCCATGATCGCCGCACCGGCGACGACAGTTGCTCCCCCCGCCGCCTTCATGACCCTGCGACGGCTCTGCTGCTGATCGGTCATGTGCTCACTCCTTTCGGGCTGCGCCAACCTTGCTCCGATCCCAACTGGGCCAGGAATCCCAAATATTGGGTATTGACAGCCTTCACCGAGTGATCCGGACATCCGGGGAACGACTCACCTGTCGAGCAACCGCCGAAGCCAGTGTGTACGGGCCTCTCGGGCGTCCCGGCTGAGGCCCGCCTGCGGTGCGAGGGTGTCGAACCCGTGGAACGCGCCGGGCCATACGTGCAGTTCGGCCTCGCCACCGGCCTGCCAGATGGCATTGGCGTAGGCCACGACCTCGTCCCGGAAGGTCTCGGCCGACCCGACTTCGAGGTAGGCCGGGGGCAGCTCCGACAGATCCGTGGCGCGAGCGGGGGCCGCGTAGGGCGGCAGGTCGGCGGTCCCGTACCGGTCGCCCAAAAGGGCCTGCCACGCGGTCGCGTTGGAGGTGCGGTCCCAGGTGTCGCGACCGGCCATCTGGTGGCTGGAAAAAGTGTCGTTACGGTCGTCGAGCATCGGGCTCAGGAGCAGTTGGCCGATCGGGGCCGGCCCGCCCCGGTCGCGGGTCAGCAGGGCGAGGGCGGCGGCGAGTCCACCCCCGGCGCTCTTCCCGCCGACGACGATGCGCCCCGCGTCGAGGCCCAGGTCAGCCGCATGATCAGCAGCCCATACCAGTCCGGCATGGCAGTCCTCCACCGGTCCGGGGTACTGCGCGTACGGCGCCAGGCGGTACTCGACGGAAATGACGGCGAGTTGCAGCGGCAGAGCCCACTCGCGGAGCAGCCGTGGCAGTACGGACCACGCGTTGCCCGTGATCATTCCGCCGCCGTGCATGTAGTAGAGGATCGGCAATGGCCCGGCGATCCCGGCGGGCCGCGCGCTCACGAGAGTGACGTCCGGCCCGCCCGACACCCCTGGCGCGCGCAGCTCCTCCACCGCGAACCGTCCATCGGCCCGCAGATCCCGAACCGTAGGCCTGGGCCTGACCGCCGCATCCCGCTTCTGCCATACAGCAAGATTCTCCGGGGTGACCGGCTCCCGCGCCTCCTCCCCCAGGGCCGCCAACACGCCACGCAGCTCCGGGTCGATGGGAGCCGGCACATACCGGGCCATCGAGGCAGGCCCGCGCTCCACCGGTATGTCCCCGACACCCACGACAAGCGCTCCCCTCGGCCGAGGGATGCCCCACAGCACCCCGCCCAGGACAGCTTGCCAGCCGGGTCCGTGCGGGTGAGCAACTCCGGACGTCGCCGGGCTCCGCCGAAATCCAGTCGCCGACCCCGACCCCGCTGTGCGAGTGTGGTGGGAGAGGCCCTCTGCGACCAAGGAGTTTGATCATGCGCGGAACGTTCATGTCCCAGACGAAAGGAATGCTCATCAACCTGAAGGACATGACGCTTCATGCGCAGCACGTCACACACGCTCAACCTGGGGATCCTGGCGCACGTCGATGCCGGTAAGACGAGTCTGACCGAACGGCTGCTGCACGCGGCCGGGGTCATCGACACGCTCGGCAGCGTCGACGCGGGCAACACGCGCACCGACAGCATGGAGCTGGAGCGGCGGCGCGGCATCACCATCAAGTCGGCGGTCGTCAACTTCGTGCTGGGGAGCGGTGATTCGGCCGTCTCGGTCAACCTCATCGACACACCCGGCCACCCCGACTTCATCGCCGAGGTCGAACGCGTCCTCGGTGTCCTGGACGGCGCCATCCTCGTCGTATCCGCCGTGGAGGGCGTGCAGCCGCAGACCCGCATTCTGATGCGGACGCTCAAGCGGCTCGGTATCCCCACCCTGCTGTTCATCAACAAGGCCGACCGGCGCGGCGCCGACGCCGGACGTGTGCTGCGCGAGATCGAGCCCAGGCTCGATGTGCCCGTGATCGCGATGGGACACGTCACCGACGGACTCGGCACTGCCGCCGCACGCGCCACCGCCTTCGGCGAGGGCGACGCTCCCTTCGTACGGCGGCTCCTCGATATGCTCACCGTCCACGACGACGCCCTCCTCGCCTCGTACGTGGAGGACGAGGCCACCGTCCCGTACGACCGGCTGCGTGCCGCGCTCGTGGCGCAGACCCGTGGTGGGCGGGTGCATCCGGTGTACGCCGGCTCGGCGATCACCGGCGCGGGTATCCCGGAGCTCGTCGAAGCGATCCAGGAGCTGCTGCCCGCCGAGCACCACAGCCGTGAAGGACCGCTGTCGGGGCGGGTGTTCAAGGTGGAGCGCGGGCGGGGCGGCGAAAAGATCGCCTATGCCCGGATGTTCTCGGGAGAGCTCACAGCACGCGAGCGCGTTCCGGTCGGGACCACGCTCGCGAAGGTCACGGATGTCGCCGTCTTCGACCGGGGTGCCCTTGAACGCCGTACGTCAGTGCGGGCCGGGGAGATCGCGATGCTGCGCGGCCTGTCGGCGGTCCGGATCGGGGACGTGATCGGGCGGGTTCCGGACGGCCGCCCTGCCGGTCACGTCTTCTCGCCGCCCTCCCTCGAAACCGTCGTCGTGCCCGCCGCCCCGGCCGACAGGGGCCCGCTGCACCTGGCCCTGACCCAGCTCGCCGAGCAGGACCCGCTCATCGGGCTGCGTCAGGACCCGGACGGTCGGCAGTTGTCCGTTTCGCTCTACGGCGAGGTGCAGAAGGAGGTCCTGCAGACCACGCTCGCCGAGGAGTACGGCCTCGCCGTCGAGTTCCGCGAGACCACGCCGATCTGCGTCGAGCGTGTGACCGGCACGGGGTCGGCCCACGAGATCCTCGACCAGGACGGGAATCCGTTCTTTGCGACGGTGGGGCTGCGGGTGGAGCCGGGGCCGATCGGCGGCGGTGTCGCCTTCCGGCTCGAAGTCGAACTCGGTTCGCTGCCGCTGGGCTATATGCGGGCCGTCGAGGAGACGGTCCACACCACACTCCGGCAGGGCCTGGACGGCTGGCAGGTGCCCGACTGCGTGGTCACGATGACCCACTCGGGGTTCTGCAGCATCCGGAGCACGGCGGGCGACTTCCGCGGTCTGACCCCGCTGGTCCTGATGACCGCGCTGCACCGGGCCGAAACGGTCGTCCACGAGCCGATGCACCGGTTCCGCCTGGAGTTCCCGCAGCAGGCGTACGCCGTGGTGTCGCTCGCCCTGGCCCGCCGCCGCGCCCTGCCGGGCACACCGGCGGCACACGGCGAGACATACGTAGTCGAGGGCCACCTCCCGGCCGACCAAGTGCACGGCCTTGAGCGGGAGTTGCCCGAACTGTGCGGCGGCGAGGGCGTCCTGGAGACGGCCTTCGACCACTACCGCGCGGCGGCGGTCCCGAGGAGCCGGGTGCGTACGGACCACAATCCGCTGCACCGCGACGAGTACCTGCTGCACGCGCACCGCCGGATGTGACGGCCGCCTGAGCCCTGCCGCCCAGCAGGGCTCAGGCCGTCGCGAGCGCGATCTCCGTTGACTTGATCAGCGCGACCACGGAGGAACCGGTCGCCAGGCCGAGGTCGGAGACGGCGTCCTTGGTGATGGCGGCGGTGAGCGCACCGCCATTGATGTCGACCTTGACCGAGGCCATGGCACCGCCGGTGGCGACGTCGGCAACGGTGCCGGCGATCTGGTTACGGATGGACAGGCCCGCGACCGGGCCGGTGGCCAGGGACACCTCGGTCGACTTGATCAGGGTGCGCACGGCCGAGCCCTCGGCGATGCCCAGCTCCTTGACGGCCTCCAGGGTGACGGCGGCCGTCATGTCCTGACCGCCCTCCAGGCGAACCTTGACGGTGGCCATGACCTCGCCGGGCGTGACCGAGGTGACGGTGCCGGGGATCTGATTGCGGATGGACAGGCTCATGACGGAACGCCTCGCATACGGAGTGTGTGAGTGGAGGTGGAATGCCGGGTTTTTCCCCTCATTCCCTTATTCCCTGCGCACTCTAACCACACGTCACACGTTCCTCCGGACGCAGCTCGCAAGCGCCAACCGGGTGGGTGTATCCGGCTGGCAAACCAAAAGCACCCCCATGCCCGGCTATCGCGGCACCGGTCCGGTGGACGCGCGGATCACCAGCTCCGGATCGAACAGCAGCTCCCCCGTGGGCACCTCCCGGTTGCCCACCAGGGCCAACACGCTGCGGCCCACCTCCAGGGCCAGCCGGTCCGCGGGTTGGCGGACGGTGGTCAGGGGCGGGTCGGTGAAGTCGGTGATCGCCGTGCCGTCGTAACCGACCACCGAGACGTCGTCCGGCACGGATCGCCCCTGCCGTCGGATCCCCCGGATGGCGCCGAGCGCCATGTAGTCGCTCGCGGCGACGATCGCCGTGGCGCCGAGGGCGAGCAGCGGAGCGGCCGCCGCCTGTCCGCCCTCCACCGAGTAGGACTGCCGGATCACCCACGGCCGTGCGTCGTCGACGCCCCGCCGGGCCATGGCGTCGAGGAAACCCTGGACGCGTCGGTCGGCGGGACGGTTGCCGGTCGGCCCGGAGACCATGCCGATACGGCGGTGCCCCAGGCGGTGCAGATGGTCCACGGCCAGTTCGGCGGCGAGGACGTCGTCGGTGGAGAAGACCGGCACGGGCACCCCGTCGGCGAACTCACCGTTGATCCCGACATACGGCACCCGACGCTGGCGCAGCAGTTCATACCCGTCGATGTCCGCGCCCTCCACAGTGTTGGAGGCGGAGAGAAAGACGACTGCCGCGACTCCCTTGTCCACCAGGGCGGAGAGGAAGTCCCGCTCCGGCACGCCGCCCGCGAAGGCGGGACACAGTATGGCCTTCAGACCGTGCGGCGCGAGCGCCGACTCAATGCGCTCGGCGACATCGGCGAAGAACGGGTTGGAGACCGACGAGGTGATCACCGCCACCAGTTGGCCCTGCGTAGGCCGCTCGTAGCCGAGTTCGGCCATGGCCCGCTCGACCGTCTCCCGGGTCTTGCGCGACACACCCTGCCGCCGGTTCACGACCCGGCTGACGGTGGCCTCGCTGACCTGCGCATGGGCTGCGACGTCGGTGATGCCGACCTTCATCGCACTCCTTCCGTGACGGTCGTACGACCCTCCAACACGCCTGAGTTCAGCGCAACTTACACCGATCTGATGAAAGTTTTCAGCTCGGTCTTCATTTTTGTTCCGTCATAACCATTGAAACGTTTCCCGACCGATTGCTAGCGTGCCGCCCGCGCCCCGAACCGCCGTAGGACAGCCGCTCCACACAGGACAGCCACTCCACCGATCCGGGAGAGAACCCGATGAGCCGTTCCCGCGTGACGCTGCTCGCCACGGCCGCGTTACTGGTTCCGCTCGCCCTCGCCCCTATGGCCGCCGCCCGTCCCGGGGGCGGATCCACCAGGGCGCCCGCCTTGTTGACCGTAGCCGACCCGGGGTTCGAAGCGGGCGGATCGGGTTGGGAGTTCGGCCCGGGCACCGGGGTCGCCACCAACAACCCGCACGGCGGCAGCCGACTGGCCTACCTCGACGCGGGCGACAAGAAGGTCTCCCAGACCGTGAGGGCCACCGGTCGCGGCAGCTATGACTTCTCCGCCTGGATCGCCACCGGCGGCCCGGGCGGGCGGTACGTGGTGCGGGTCAATGGCATGACCGCCGCATCCGTGGCCCTGCCCGCGTCGCCCGGATATCGCCGCTACACGCTCAGCCGGATCGCGCTCGCTCCCGGCGACCGGCTGGAGATCGCGTTCGCGTCGGGGGACGGCTGGGTGAACGTGGACGACGTGATGGTGTCACCTTCCCCACCCGCCGACCCCCGGATCAGCTCCAGCGACCCCGAGGTGGTCGCGATGTTCGACTGGGCCAAGCACAAGGCCAACAGCTGGGTCCAACTGCCGGGCACCCAGGGACCGCTCAACGTCGACGAGCGCAATACCGGCGGCACCGGATCCGGTGTCTACGCGCCCTCGTACTGGGCCGGTTACGCCAACCGCAGCGGCTACTACGCACGCGACACGGCCCACCAGCTGGCCGGCGCCGAAGTGCTGGGCCTGCACGCCGAGAACAGGACGATGCTGCGCTCGTTCGCCGCCTCCGCCACCGCCGAGCACGCCTACTACCCCGTATGGGCCATGAACTTCGACGCCCGTACGTATCTGTCGATCGACTACCACGGCCCCGACTCCTTCGTACGCGAGGTCCCGGCCCCCTTCGAGCTGGTGCAGAAGGCCGAGGAGGCGTACCGCTGGAGCGGGGACCGCGCCTACCTCACCGACCCCGCCCTGTGGGACTTCTACCGCCATGTCACCGAGGAGTTCGTCACTCTCCACGACGGCCAGAAGGACAACGGCCGAGTACGGGTCGCCGAGGGCACCGGCAAGGGCATCTTCCAGGGCACCGCCAGCTACGACGAGGTCAGCGGGGAACCACTCGCCGAGGCCGGTGACGCCATCGGCTCCCAGTACCAGGCATACCGCGCGATGGCCGCCCTCGCCCACGCCAAGGGCGACCACGCACTGGCCGGACGCTTCGAGCGCCGGTCGCGCGATCTCAAGGCGTACTTCAACTCCATCTGGAGTGGCGGCGGTTCGGGTTCCGACATGGTGCGCGGCTACACCACCGACGGCCGAGCGCTCACCGGCTGGGGCAAGGAGAACAGCTGGTTCATGCCGCTCAAGCACATCATCGACCCCGGCAACCGGCTCGCCGCCTACCTGGACTTCATCGACGAGCAGGCCGGTGGCCCGGGAAAGCCCGACAACATCGAGGCTCTGACCTACCTGCCCGATGTCTTTTTCGCGGGCGATCGCCCGGACACCGCGTGGAAGTGGATGCGGTATGTCTACGACCACAAGGACCTCCCGCACGTCAACTCCCGCCAGGGCACCAACGGCGACTACCCCGAGGTCTCCTTCACCTTGATCGGCCAGACCGTCCAGGGGTTGATGGGACTCACCCCCGACGCACCGGACCACACTCTCACCACACAGTCCCAACTACCATCCGAAATGGGCTGGTTGCGGCTCGACGACCTGCGCATCGGTGACTCCACCTTCGCCCTGCGGCACGACGGCGCCCGCAAGTCGACGCTCACGCACACCTCCGGCAGCGCCCCGTACACCTGGGAAGCACGTTTCCCCGGCGCGCACCGCACACTGCTCGTCGACGGGGTCCGGAAGCCGGCCCGTACCAAGGTGGTGGACGGAATGACGTACACCTACATCCATACCCGGGTCTCGCCCGGGCAGACCGTCACCATCGAGGTGCGATGACCACGGCGCCCGCCACCTTCCCCGGTGGCCCGCAACTGTTCCGGCTGAGCCCTGCGGTGGCCCACCTCAACCATGGCTCGTACGGGGCTGTGCCACTGCCGGTGAGCCGGGTCCAACGGCGGCTGCAAACAGAGTTCCACGCCGACCCCGATGCCTTCTTCCTGGCCGTTCCGGACCGGCTGGCCACGGCCCGGGCCCGTATCGCCACGCAGTTGGGCACCGACCACGAGGCGATCGCGTTCGTCGCCAACGCCACCGAGGCCGCCAACCTCGCGCTCGATGCCCTGGACCTCAAGGACGACGACGAGATCCTGGTCACCGACCACGGTTACGGCACCGTCGTCGCGGCCGCGGCCCGCCGGGCCCGGCTGAACACCGTCGTCCTCGACCCGGCGCTGCCCGACGAGGACGCGGTCCGCAAAGCTGTCCTGGCCGCTGTCACTCCCCGTACCACGGTGGCCCTGCTCGACCAGATCAGCTCACCCACCGCGCGCGTGATCGCAGGTCCCCGACTGCTCGCCGACCTCGCCGAACGGGGAGTGACCACCGTCGTCGACGGTGCCCACGCACTCGGCATGCTCGCCCAACCGCTGGCCGGGCGACCGGACTTCTGGTTCGGCAACCTGCACAAATGGGGATACGCACCGCCGGGCAGTGCCGTACTGGCCGTGGCGCCCGCCCATCGGGCCAGGGTGTCCCCGCCCGTGCCCTCCTGGGAGGACCACCGCGGCTATCCGCGCGCCGTGGAGTACCGCGCCACCGCCGACTACACCGGCTGGCTCGCCGCCCCCGAGGGCCTCGACCTGATCGCCCGGCTCGGCGCCCATCGCGTACGCGCCCACAACAGCGCCCTGGCCGCGTACGGCACCGAGTTGCTGGCCCGTATCCCGGGAATCGCCCCACTGCCCGCCGACGACGCCCTCGCCATGCGCGCGTTGCGCCTGCCCTCGGGGATGGCCCGCACCCGGGACGAGGCCGCCGCGCTGATGAACGAGATCGCCGCCCGGCTGCGCTGCCGAGTGCTGATCTGGCCCTGGGCGGACGGTGGCGGCATCAGGATCAGCGGGCAGCTGTACAACCGGCCGCAGGAGTACGAGCGTCTGGCGGCGGGGGTGCGTGCCCTGCTGGACGGTCGTTGACCGGCTACTGCCGGTCGATCAGTGACAGCACCGGAATGGTGTGGTTTTCCCAGAGAAGGCGCGAGGTCTCCTCCGGGTAGGCGGTGACGGTCGATCGCGTGTCGAAGAGTCGGGTGAGGCGTCGCTCGGCGTCGTACGCGGGCCAGCCGGGGTCACCGTGGGTGGCGAAGGCCGTCCACGCGGCGCGCATCGACGCGGACAGCTCCTCCGCAGCGGGTGAGGGGCTTTCACCGATCAGCACGGCGGGCTGGCCGCTGCTCAGGTTGCCGAACACGAGGGGCACGTCGAGGCCGTGGCAGGCGCCGAGGATGCCTCCCATGCCCGGGGCGGGCCAGGTGAGTTCGTATACGTGGGCGCGTCCGCCGCCGGTGAGTTGTGCGGTGGCGAGGTGGAGGCTCGGCATACGGAACAGCCAGTCCGAGTGGACCAGTTCGTAGAGCGCGTCCGGGCATGCGGCGGGGTTCGCGTCGCGGTAGCGGCGTGCACCGTCGGGGCCGGGGGCGAAGGTCTGCAGGGCACTCTCCGCCTGCTCCGCGGTCACCTGGCCGAGGAGGCCGTCGAGCGCGGTGAGCAGCCGCTGCTCGTCGCGGGTGTGTCCGACGAGGACGTCGATGTCCCGGGCGGCGCCGTCCGCCAGGGCCCGCCAGGGTGTGCGGGGCAGGACATCGCCGTCGACGACGGACGAGACCAGGATCGACCGGTGTGCGGCCTGACCCCAACGCTCCGTGAACGAAGCCGACTTGGCGCCGACCGCGTCACCGGCGGCGCACAGCACGTTCGGGTCCACCGTCGACAGGTCGGCCACGGTGGGCCGCAGTCCCAGTTCGGCGGCGAAGGCGGTGGCGATGTCTGCGGCGAGTTCCGGGGAGAAGAACGTTCCCACCACGCTCTGGGCGATCGCCCGGCGGAAGAGTCCGGCCGCGCGGGGCATCGCGAGGAGCGCGGCGACCGACCCCGCGCCCGCCGACTGTCCGAAGACCGTGACGTTGTCGGGGTCGCCACCGAAGGCCGGAATGGTGTCGCGCACCCACTCCAACGCGGCCACCTGGTCGAGCAGACCCCGGTTGGCGGGCGCTCCCTCGATCTGCGCGAAACCCTCGATGCCGACGCGGTAGTTGAGCGTGACCACGACGACACCGCCGTCCCGGGCGAGGCGGGCCCCGTCGTACTCGGGCAGGCTCGACATGCCGATGAGGTACGCGCCGCCGGGGATCCAGACCATGACGGGAAGCCCGGCTCCCGGGTCCGGGGCGGGCGTCCAGACGTTCACGGTCAGCCAGTCGGTGCTCGCCGCGTCCGGCGACAGCGAGTCCATACCGAAGTGGCCGGCCTGCGGAGGCGGCGGCCCGTACGACACCGCCGGGCGCACACCGTCCCAGCCCCTGACGGGCTGCGGCGCGGCGAACCGGAGCGCGTCCACCGGTGGCTCGGCGAACGGGATGCCGCGGAAGACCGCCACGCCCTCCTCCACCCGGCCACGCAGCGTACCGGCTGCGGTGCGGACCTCGGGCTCGAACGTCGGCTCAAAAGCACCAGTCGCCATCACAGTCCCTTCCCGGGGGCGGGGAAACGCCTTCAGGCTAAACGCCTCCGGAATCATCAAGCCGGAGTCAGAACCAGCGCCAGCCATTTATGGTTCCGGCCCCGGAGCACGCGGCGCGTCACATGAGCGCCGCGTACACCAGGGACCTCACGAACCGTCAGATACGGCTGTCCTCAACGGCGGGAACCGAGGGGTAGCCCACCCCGTTGCCGGTGATCGACCGGGACGCGGGCTTGGTGGCGGCCGGCGCCTTGCCGCAGAACGCGGGCTCCAGGGTGTTCGTCAGCGCCGAGGTGACGGCACCGTTGTTGGAGGCGTTGGCGAACACGACGACCGTGCGCTTGTGGTCCGGGGTGGAGAACGTCTGGGTCTGGTAGCCCTGGACGATTCCGCCGTGGCCGAGCACCTTGCCGCAGGACAGGGCGATCTCCCTGATCCCGAGCCCGTAGCTGACCTTGGCCGTGGGCGTGGGGAGCACGCTCGTCATCTGGCGCAGCGAGTCGTCGGAGACCAGCCCGCCGGAGCTGCCGGCGAGCAGCGCGGTCATGAAGCGGTCGAGGTCATGGGCGGAGGAGACCACACCGCCCGCGCTCCAGACCCAGGACGCGGTCTGCTCGGTCGAGTCAAGCAGCGGCTTGGTGCGGTCGTCATTGGTCAGGTAGCCGGTGATGTGCGGGCCCGCGATGGTCTTCTCGGGCACGGTGAAGGTGGTGTGACGCAGCTTCAGCGGCTCGAAGATCTGCTCCTTGAGCAACTCGGCGTACGGGCGTCCGGTGAGGTGCTCGGCCGCCAGGCCCATCAGTACGTAGTCGGTGTTCGAGTACGAGTACGCGGTCCCCGGGGTGTACTGCAGGCCGTGCTTCACCGACATCGCCACGAGGTCCTCGGGCTCGTAGACGTTGTTGCGGATGCGCTTCTCGAAGGCGTCGGTGGTTTCCTCCCCGCTCTGTTCCAGGAGGTCGTTGGTGTGGTCGTACACCCCGGCGCGGTGTTCCATCACCTGGCGCGCGGTGATCGCCCAGCTCTCGGGCAGCGTCCCGGCGGGCAGGTAGTCGCGCAGCGGCTTGTCCAGGTCGATACGTCCCTGCTCGGCGAGGCGCATCACCAGGACCGAGGTGAACATCTTGCTGTTGCTTCCCACCCGGAAACGCCAGTCGGCGTCCATGGGCGTGCCGTCGAGGTCGGCCTTGCCGACGGTCAGCGTCCGGCTGCGCTCGGAGTCGTCGCCGTGGTCGCGGATCACCGCGAACGCGCCCGGCGCACCCGCGTCCACGACGCGTTGCAGCGCGGCGCGCACCCCGGTCACGTCCTGCTCGGTACGGTCCTGCGCGGCGGACGCGCCCACGGCGCTCCCGGCCGCGAGCGCCACGGTGGTCGCGAGCACGGTCACCGTACGGGCGATGGTGGTTCCAGCCATAAGAGAAATACCCCTGTTTCCCGGCTATTTGTGCGGAGGGCCGGTCTTAACCCTCAGCCACCAAGATCGTATAGGGGTATGAGCTCATCGGCTTTCGTCCACGCCACTGTCAGGACCCCCCACACTCAACGGCACGTGTCGCCCTCCGGCACGTATTGGCTCGCCTGAAGCCGGTAGAGCTCGGCATACAGGCCATCTGCTGCCAGCAGGTCGGACGGGGTGCCGGATTCCACGAGGTGGCCCTTGTCGAGGACGTGGACGAGGTCGGCGTGGCGGACGGAGGCGAGGCGGTGGGTGATGAGGAGGACGGTGCGGCCGTCGTCGGCCAGGGCGCGGATCTCGTCGAAGACCTGTAGTTCGGCGCGTGCGTCGAGGGCCGCGGTGGGTTCGTCGACGATGAGGATCTGCCCCTCCCGGTAGGCGGCGCGGCTGAAGCCGATGCGCTGCCACTGGCCACCGGACAGCTGATGGCCGCCGCGGAACCCCCGGGCCAGCAAGGTGTCCAGGCCACGGGGCAACTCGGCGACGAGTTCCTTGGCACCCGCGTGGCGCAGGGCGCGGTCGATGCGTTCGTCGCTGACGGGGGCGTCGGGGCGGCCGATGAGGACGTTGACGCGCGCGGTGAAGGACCATCGGGTGAAGTCCTGGGCGACCATCGCCACCCGGTCGGTGAGCTGCTGCCGGTCGGCGTGCGCGGCGTCGGTCCCGTCCCAGAGGATGCGGCCGTGCTGCGGGGTGTAGAGGCCGGCCAGGAGTTTGGCGAGGGTGGTCTTGCCCGAGCCGTTGCTGCCGACGAGGGCGACGATCTTGCCGGTGGGGATGGTGAGCGTCACGTCGTCCAGGGCGGGCGCTGCCTGCCCGGGATACGTGAAGGAGACGTGCTCGAAGTCGATCCGCTGCGGCAGCTCAGGGAGCGGCAGTCCCCCTGTGGGCAGGGTGCGCCGCTCCGCCTCGTCGCACAGCCGCTCCAAGTCCCCTACGAACAGCGCCTGTTCATGCAGTGCGTTGACCTCCAGGGCCAGGGTGGTGAGGTTCGCCGAGCCCGTACGGATCGCGATGACAGCCGTGCCCGCAACGGACAGCGCCATCGCGCCGCCGAGAAGCAGAGCGCCCAGAGTGATGTACGTGGCGGCCGTGGCGGCGCCGATCCAGACGGCGGCGATCAGTCCGGTCCGGGCTTCGAGCCGGGCCAGCCGCGCCTGTTCGGCTTCGGCGGACTCGGAGAGGGTGCGGAAGTGCCGCAGGAGGAACGGCCCGATGCCGTGCACCCGGATCTCGGGCGCGGCCCCCGTATCGGTCAGCATGTGCCCGATCAGGCCGCCGGCTCGGGTGTGCTGGGTCCAGGCGTGGAAGGACAGATAGCGGCGGCGGGCCGTGGTCAGCGCGCTCCACGAACCGGGCACCGTCATGAGGGCCAGCAGCGGGAGCAACACCGGGTGCAGCACGGTGAGAACGCTCGCTGCGGTGATGAACGAGGTCGCCGCGTTGATGGCACGGTTGCCGATGCTCATCATCCGGCGCGCGGAGGACGCCCCGTACCGGGCCGAGTCGAGCAGCTTGTGGAACCGGTCGTCCTCGATCGCGGCCAGCTCCACCTGCGAGGCCCGTTCGAGGTACACCTCGGTCGCCACCCGCTCGACCCTCGGCTCCAACCGCCCCGTCGCATACGTGGTGACGGCCCGCAGCAGTGCCCCCGCCGACATCGTGACGCTCACCGCGATCAGGGCGGGCAGCGCGCGGTGCAGGCGGTCCTCGATGGCCGCGCCCGTCAGCAGCCCGGCCAGGATGTGGTTGACCGCCAGCAGACTCGCGGCCTGGGCGAGCCCGCGCCCGAGGTTGGCGACGACGAGGAGGCGGGCGGCACGCGGGTCGGCACGCCAGGCCAGGCGGAAGCCCGAGGCCAGAAGCCGGGGCAACCTGCGCAGCACCGCGCGAAGGTTCAGTTCGAGGTAGGCCTCCTCGTGCTGGGACCAGCCCATGTCGTAACGAAGGGGACCGCCGAACAGCAGTTGCTCGGAGTGCGAGGGCCGCACACTGTCCGGGTCGGTGGGTTTGTGGCGCATCCCCGCTCACCCCGTCAGGGTCGCGGCCATGAACACCAGCGCCGGGTACGCCCCGATGAAGGCGAAGACGAATGTACTGAGTCCCATGGTCACCGCGATACCGATGTGCAGCGCGGCTCCGGCGAGGAGAAACCCCCAGCGCGGGACGCCCGGCACGAAGACGGCGAGCCAGAACGTCACCTCCAGCACCATGACGCCCCACGCGAGCACGAGCCCGAGGAGCGGCCTGGCCCGCAGGAACGCGGCCAGCCGGGGCGAACCGTACGAGCGGGTGGAGAGGATCATCGCGAGGCAGGAACCGTCGCGCCACATCGGCGAGATCAGCTTCGCCGTCCCGGCGATCAGATAGCTCAGGACCAACTGGCAGGTCAGGAAGGCGAGGAAGAGCTTCCCGACCGTGCCCCCGACGATCAGCGTGGCGGCGGCGGTGAGCATGGCGAGGGCCGCCATCTGGTCCGCGCCGTCGGTTCCGTAATCGCTGCGGTGCAGGCCGAGGAGCAGGGTGGTCAGCAGTACGCAGGCCAGTACGGCCGAGCCGCGCGTCGACAGCGGCGCCACGACCGGGGCGGCGAGGCCCGCCGCGAACTGGACGGCCAGCACCGCCCGGTAGCGCTCCCAGACGAAGAGCCCGCGCACCGCGGGCGGGCAGCGGTGCGGGTACGACCCGACCACGGACCACGCCAGGGTGCCGTCCTCGGCGAACTCGCGGGCCTGGCGCAGGTCGCGGGCCGCCGACACCGCGAGCCCGGCACCGCAGACGGCCAGGATCGCCCGGGCCGTCTCGGTCTCGTTCAGCATGGCGTACCTTCCCTGGCGCCGGGGGCCTGTACGTCGACTTCCCGTGCATCCGCGTCCCGTACGTCGACATCCCGCACATCCGTCCCCAGCCGATGCACCACGGACACGAAGATCACCTGAGGGTCCTCGTCCCGCAGACTCGCGTGCGCGATGACGAACTCGAAGCCGACGGCGGCGGCGTCGTGCGGAGCGGAGGCCGCCCGGTTCAGCAGCAGGAGGTACGGCGTGCTGATCATCAGCCGCGCGTCCCGGGTCCGCGCGTCCGGCTCCTCCTCCCAGCCCTGAGCGGCCCGGCGTACCAGGTGTGCGGCGGCGTCGAACAGCGCCTTGCCCGCCCGGCCCCCCTCGCCACCCTCCGGGAGGACGAGTCGCAGGGGGCCGAGCGTGTCATTGGCGAGGACGTCGCGGTACATCAGCACCTTGTCCTTCGTCGCCGGGTTGGGCGCGAAGAACGTCCAGGACGGCAGCAACGGGGAGAACCAGGCGGGGACCCGCTTGCGGAGCGCCTCACCGATCCGGGGCAGCGCCGCCACCACGGTCAACAACAACCACGCCGCCAGGACGACGGCCACGAGTACGGGTCCCACGCGGCGCCCCCTAGAGGCGGAAGTGGCGGCGGCGCATCGCGAGCAGACCGGCCACCGAGGCCGCGGGCCCGCCCGTCTCCCCCACGATCTCCTCGATCTCCGCGGCGGACAGTTCCGTCGCGCTCTCGCCCCGGGCGAAACCGGCGCGCGCGTGCTTCTCGCGGACGGCGTCGTTGGCCGCGTCACGGATGCGGTCGGTGATGATGTCCATGGTCGTGATCGTCTGGCACGGCTCACGCGTCCCCATGTGCACATGCCGCTCGTCGGGGCTGACGCACTCCAGCAACCGCCGCTCCAGCGGGGTCAGTTCGGGCGCCCGGCGCATCAGCAGATACGTCGACTCGACCTCGGGTACACCCCGGTCGGTGTGCTCGACGATACGGAAGTCCGTGTCCTGGAGCGGGCCGCCGGTGTACGGGAAGGTCAGCGTCCTGAACGCGTACCCGCGCGGCAGCGCCAGATCGCGCACCAGCGCGTGTCCCGCGCAGAGCAGGTCGAAGTAGCGCGACGCGGCCACCAACTCGGCGCCAGGGGCGGGTCGTTCGGGCACGGGCGTGTCCCGTACGGCCTGCCAGTCGCCGCGCAGCGCGGCCTCGCGCAGCCGTCGCCAGGAGGGCGCCGAGGCGTCCCCCACGTAAATCACCACTGATCCCGCGGGCGGCAGCATCCCGCCGTCCGTCATGCCTGCGGCATCGGTCGGGACGGTCACCACGTCCACGCTCCTGGCCGTGGCAGCCACTGCTGAGGTAGTCATCACGAACGCTCCTGCCCATCGTGTCCGAAGCCGATTGCTGGACTGGGGCAACCAGTCTCAGGTGCTGCCAGGACGCTGAGACACCCCCCAATATTGGGGGGTTGGCAGCACTTTTCCGGCCAGTTTTCATGATTCTGAACGGACGCCGGCATCAGCGGGCCGACAGAGCGAGAAGGGTGGTCACCATGGCCGGAAGGACCGGAAGGACACCTACCGAGCAGGACGTAAACGAGTCACAGGCCGTCTCCCGCAGCGCGTATCTGCGGCTGCTCGCGCTCCAGCGCACGGGCGGACCGAACGAGCCGCCGGCCGACGGGTCCGGGCAGGAGCAGCGGGAGCGGCTGGCGATCGTCGACGGGCTGCGGCCCGCCGAGCGGATGTGGCCGGACTACCCGGACTTCTGGGTCGAGGGACCCCGTACGGGCGACGGCTGGCACGAGAGGTTCCTGGACAAGGGGCCGCGCCGGGCGGGCTTCGTCACGCACCGCGAGGGCCGCGACCCCGCTCCGCGTCGCCAGCGCGTCACCGAGGCGTACCTGCGGCTGAAGTCGGCGCTGGGAGCCGGGTCCGCATGAGCGTCGGCACGGCCGAGGGCCGGCGAGAGGGCCGCCCGTCGGCGCGGGAGGAGACGCCGCCATACCTGCAACTCGTCGTCAAGGTCTCCAAGTTCTGCAACCTGCGGTGCCGCTACTGCTACGAGTTCCCGTCGCTCGGCGACCGAACGGCGATGACAGTTCCGCAGGTCAGGAACATGATCAAGCACGTGGGCGAGTGGCTGGCGGACCAGCCGGACCGGACGGCGGACTTCGTGTGGCACGGCGGGGAACCCCTGCTGATGCCGCACGAGTTCTACTACGAGGTCAAACGGGCCCAGCAGGAGTTCCTGGAGCCCGCCGGGATCCCCTACGGAAACTCCGTGCAGACCAACCTCTACCGCCTCACCGACGACGACCTCACCCTGATGCGGGATGTCTTCGACGACGTGGGTGTATCGGTGGACCTGGTCGGCGGCCAGCGCGTCAACGTCGCAGGCCGCCAGGCGCAGCCACGGGTCCTCGCCCATATGCAGCGCCTGATGGACGAGGGTTTGAACTTCGGCTGCATCACCGTGCTGTCCCGCTCCACGGCACCTCATGTCGCCGACATCCACCGCTTCTTCGAGGACATGGACCTGGGCTTCCGGCTCCTGCCCATCTACCGTACGGGCTATCCGGGACAGCAGGCGGACCACGAGCTCTCGTCCGAGGAGATCGTCGGCGCGCTCAAGACACTCACCGACCGCTGGCTGGTCTCGGACAGCTTCATCAACGTCGAGCCGATCGAGGGTTACGCGGCCAACGTCGTGCACGCCTTGCACGGCGAAGGAGAGCAGCGCTTCTACGACAAGGAGCGCGGGGAGACCATTCTCGTCATCGACACGGACGGATCCGTGTACTCGAACGGCGACGCGTACGACCTGACGCTGCGTCACGGCGACATCTTCACCCAATCCCTCGCCGGCATGCGCCGCTCCCCGACTTTCGGCGAGGCACTGCGCCAGTCGCGGGACAGGGTCCGGGACACCTGTACCGGCTGCCGCTACTTCGGCTCCTGTTCCGGTTTCTTCGCAGCGGAATCCACCCCCGAACAACGCTGGCGGGACCCCGTGTCCGGCCTGTCCCGGTGCGGAGTGGTGCTACCGGTCCAGCAGTACATCGAGGAACGCCTCACGGACCTCGGCCTCGTGGACAGCGTGAGCCGTCGCCTGGACCGCACGCTGCTGGAGCGGCGGGCACTGGACTGAGGCCCCAGCTGAGGTATCGGCCCCTAGATGACTCGATACGTACTGCACTGCGTGCTGGTGCAGTACGTACGGGATTTCTGGGGGGATGCAGCTCAGGCCCCCACAGCGGTCCTCGCCGTCGCCCCGGGCTGGCGCACCATGAAGACGTCGATCGGGTCCTGGGATTTCACGACGAATCCATGGCGCTCGTAGAGCCGGCGAGCAGCGCTGCCCTGCAGTACGTGCAGACCCACGCTCATACCCTCCGCGTCGGTCCGTGCCAGCACCGTACGCAGGACATCGGCCCCGAGTCCTCGGCCCTGATGATGCGCCGCAAGGTAGAAGTGCTCCAGCCACTGCATACCGTCGGCGGGCCGGACGGTGACGCACCCTATGAGTTCGCCGTCGAGCGCGATGACGGACGTATACCGCGTGGAGAACGAATCCCGCAGCCGCTGCCGCACCCGGTGCTCGTCGTAACGACCGAGGCGTTCCAGATCGGCGCGCATGACCTCGGCCCGCAGCTCGGCGATCACCTCGATGTCCTCCGCCACGCCGGTACGCAGCACCCAGCCCGGACGGCCGTCCGCATCCGCCGCCACGGCCCCCACCACCTCAGCATCCATGGCCGGGAGTATCTCAGTCCCACTGCTCGCAGCAGGCAGCTGTCCATTACGTGGAACACCCGCCACCCCACTCACCACCTGGGGTTTCCCTTAAGGGATGCGAGGCCCGTCGCTCATCCCTGCTCATGATCACCGGAACACCCCCACCGGCCTAAGCTGAAGCAACGTCAGCCACACCAACCACTTCACTTCAGATGAGGCCGTCACTCCATGTCCCACCGCAAGGCCGCAGCCGCCTCCGCGCTTCTTGCCGCCGCTCTGCTCATCCCCGTCGCCACTCCCGCCGTGGCGGCCGCGCCCGCGTCGAGTGCCGGTACTGACCGGGCCGCGCTCCAGCAGGCGCTCGACGCCACCGTCGCCGCCGGTATACCCGGGGCCATTGCCGAGGTGCGGGACGGGCGCGGGGTGTGGAAGGGCAGCAGCGGGACCGCCGACCTGGGGAGCGGGCGCGCCGCCCACGCCGGGGACCGTTTCCGGGCCGGGAGTGTGACCAAGACCTTCGTGGCCACCGTCGTCCTTCAGCTCGTGGCCGAGGGCAAGGTGAATCTCGACGACGACATCGAGCGGCAGCTGCCCGGCGTGGTGCCCAACGGCGCGCACATCACCGTGCGCCAGCTGCTCAATCACACCAGCGGGCTGGCCAACTACAGCGACGAACTGCTGAAGAAGCCCGACCCGGTGCGGGCCGCGCAGAAGGCCACGTACACCCCGCGCCAGCTCATCGCACTCATCGCCGACATACCCAACAGGCCCGCGCCGGGCACGACGTGGGAGTACTCCAACACCAACTACGTCGTCCTCGGTCTCCTCGTCGAGCACGTCACCGGGCAGTCGCTCGGGCACGCGATCGACCACCGCATCCTGCGGCCCCTGCACCTGAAGGGCACATCCTTCCCGACCGACGCGCGTCTGGCAGGTGCGCACATGCACGGCTACGACTGGCTCGACGGCCGGGGAACGGGTGCCGCGCCCACCGACCTCACCGAGTTCAGCCCCGCCGCGTACTGGGCCGCCGGGACCCTCATCTCCACCACGCACGACCTCAACACCTTCTACAAGGCGCTCCTCGACGGCCGACTGCTGCCGCCCCGCGTGATGAAGGAGATGCGCACCCTGCACCCCATGAACCCCGAGCGCCCCAACCGCTCGTACGGCCTGGGCCTGGAGAGCAACGGCAACATCTGCCCGTCCGACGGGCCGGTCGTCGGCCACACGGGCGAGGTCGTCGGATTCCAGACCTTCAGCTTCACCTCGGCGGACGGCAAGCGCCAGGTCACCCTGTCCGTCAACGTGGGCCTGACCATGACCGACGCGGAGGGGGCGGCCTCGATGAAGGTACTCTCCACGGCGTTGTGCCGCACAGCGTGACCTATCAACTCATGGGTATGTCTGAGTAGTTGTACGGATGGCCTGCCGTCACCCCGATCGGCAGGCTGTCTCCGTGACCACATTCGAGAACGACCCCCGAGTCCCCATGCGCCCCGCCGACCACCATCAGGTCGCCGAGACCGTGATGAAGGCCGTCCTCAGCGTGGCAGCCGTGGCGGGACTGTCTCTCCTGTTCTTCCTGGGCTTCCTCAGCTTCTTCTGGACCATGGCCAGTTGACGGTTTCACACGCCCTCGGGTGCAAGGCCGGTCGGCACCCTTGTCGTCGCATCGATCCGGGCTCCGGCCAGTTGGTCGGCCGTGAGGCCGGTGGCTTCGCGGAGATCGGCGCGACGCAGGTCCGCAGCCGCGAGATGCGTCCCGTGCAGGTGGGCGTGTGCCAGTTGCGCGCCTCTCGGATTGCTGCGCTCCAGATGGGATTCCGTCAGCCACGCACCCGCGAGTTGGACCTCGGGAAGCCAGGCGTCCTACAGACGGGCGTGCGACAGGTCCGCCTCGTCCAGACGCGCGCCGGCCAGGCGTGCTCGTTCCAGACGGGCGCCCTGGAGGTCCAGGCCGCGTAAGTCGGTGTCGCGCAGATCGATACGGAACGGCTCAGTCCGTACGGGCCGCCGCCCCAGCACGGTGATGGCGGCCTGTACGTGGTCCTGCGGCGCCGGCGGGCCGACGGCCGCCGACGGGTCCGGGAGCCGACGGCGAGCGCACCACAAGCGGCCAGGGCGAGCGCGCGTTTCCCTCTGGCAGTCATGCCAACGAGCATGACGGCTTGGGAAGTTCAAGGCGATGGGCGGGCATGCCGCGGTTCAGTTCTGCGGCCATGCACGCCTCTTGCGATCGCTCCCGTGCGCACATCGCCCACCCGGGTTGATTACCCGCACGAACAGGGCCTGCGCATCAATGCAACAGCCGTTGAAATCACTGATGCGCGCCGGTTCCGCCGCCCACGGGGGTGGCTTGCGGGACCGGGCTTCCGGCATCACCTGCCGGAACGCGCGAGTGGATGCGCCACGACCTGTCCTGGAGTCGCCTTGTCCGCTCCAGGACAGGTCCATACCGTGAGTTCACCCGATCACCCAACGGGGAGACAGTGGGACGCCGCGAGAAACCGATCGAACCGACCGACGGGCCCGTACAGCGCCTCGCCCAGGAGTTGCGGCGGCTGCGGCAGGAGGCGGGGAGCCCGACGTACCGGGCCATGGAACGCGGCGCAGGGTACTCCGCCGCCGCTCTGTCCCGGGCTGCCGCCGGCGAAAAACTCCCCTCGCTTCCGGTCGTTCTGGCCTATGTGCAAGCGTGCGGCGCCGACATCGCCGGGTGGGAGGAGCGCTGGCGCGAGGCGTCCCGTGCGGAGGCCGCCGAGCCGTACGCGGACGACGAGGACGCCGTCCCGCCGTTCCGGGGGCTCGCACGGTATGAACCGGACGACGCGGACCGGTTCTTCGGCCGGGACGGGCTCACGGACGCGCTGACCCGGATGGCCTGTGCGCATCGCGTCAGCGCGGTGCTGGGCCCGTCGGGCAGTGGCAAGTCCTCGCTGTTGCGCGCCGGGCTCATCCCCCGATTACGCGCCCTGGGCGCCCCGCACGCACCACCCGCCGCCATTCGCATCCTCACTCCCGGCCCGCACCCCGTCCGCGACCACCACGCGCTGTTCGTGCCGGACCCGGCCGCCGGGGACACCTGGCTGATCGTCGACCAGTTCGAAGAGGTCTTCACCCTCTGCCACGACGCCTCCGAGCGCGGTGAGTTCATCGAGCTGCTCATGAGCGGACGTACGCACGACAGCAGACTGCGGGTGGTCCTCGGAGTACGCGCCGACTTCTACGGCCACTGCCTCGAACACCCCGACCTCGCCTGCGTCGTCGGCGAGGCGAGCCTGCCCGTACGACCGCTGACGCCCACCGAGCTGCGCGAGGTGATCGTCAAATCGGCTGCGGCGCACGGGCTGACGGTCGAACGCGCCCTGACCGCCCGGGTGTTGGAGGAGGCGGCCGCCGAGCCCGGCAGCCTGCCGCTGCTCTCCCACGCCCTGCTCGAAACCTGGCGCCGCCGCCGTGGCCGGACCCTGTCCCTGGAGGGGTACGAGCTGGCCGGGGGCCTCCACGGCGCGATCGCCCAGAGCGCGGAGGCCGCGTACGGCCGACTCCCCGACGAGCAGGCGCAGGTAGCCCGCCAGATCCTGTTGCGCCTGATCACCCCCGGCGAGGGCACGCCCGACACCCGCCGCCCCACCGACCGCGAAGAAGTGAACGCTGTTCACCCGGCCCAGGTCACCCCGGTCCTGGAGCACCTCGCCCGCGCCCGGCTGATCGCCCTCGACGGGCAGTCTGTCGATCTCACCCATGAGGCGCTGATCACCGCCTGGCCCCGGCTGCGCCGGTGGATCGACCAGGACCGCGAGCGGCTGCGCGCCCACCGCCAGCTCGCCGAGGCCTCGCGGGACTGGCAGGACCTGGGCCGCGACTTCGGCGCACTGCTGCGCGGTACGCGTCTCGACCAGGCTGAAACCGCCTTCGATACGCCCGCCCGGCGCGGTGAACTCACGGCGCTGGAGGACGCGTTGCTCTCCGCAAGCCGCCGGGCACGTCGACGTGCCCGGCGCACCCGACGTGCGGTCACCGCCGCGCTGTCGATCCTGGTCGTGCTCGCTCTGGTGGCGGCGACGGCGGCCTGGCAGCAGGGCCGGGCCCGGGATGAGCAGGGCCGACAGACCGCCGCCCGCGCCGCCGCCGCGCTCGCCGAGAGCATGCACCAGAGCGACCCGCAGACCGCCATGCGGCTGAGCCTGGCCGCCTGGCGGATCGCCCACGTGCCCGAGGCGCGCGCCGCCGTCCTGGCAGCCGCGTCCCGACCCGACCAGGACACCGACAACGAACCCCGACCCGATCCCGACGCCCCGCACTTCCTCGACCGCTTCGGCCGCACCCTCACCACCCGCACGGACGGCAACGTCGTCCAGCGGAACGTCGACGGCCACCGCACACTCTCCACCGATCCGGTGAACGCGGACCCGATGGATGCGAGCCCGGACGGCAAGACGGTCCTGCTCAAAGGCCGCGACGGCGTACGACTGTGGGGCCACGGCCTGACCGAGCACGCCGAGGAGACGTTTCCGGGATCGGTCCTGCTCGTCGGCCGCTTCCAGGCCGACGGGCGCGCCCTGGTCCTGACCGATTCGTACGACGTCCCGACCATCCAGGTGTGGGACGTGGCCCAAAGGCGTCTGCTGTTCAAGGACGCACCCGGGCATCCACCCACCGCGCCGCACACAGCGGTGAGCGACGACGAGCGCTACCTGGCCGTGTGCCCGGCGGGCGGCACGCTCGAAGTCTGGGACATGGCGGCGAAACGCGCACTTCCCGTCCCCGGTTCCATCGGGTCGTTCGCCCGGTGTCCGGCCGCCGACGCGTTCCACCGTATGCGTTTCACCCATGGACCACAGAGCCTCGCCGTGATGACCACCGAGGGCATGGTGTCGTGGAACATCACCACAGGCCACGAGGAGGCTCGCATCAGTCAACGGGGCATCAGTGAGGCCGAGTTGAGCGACGACGGCAAGTTGCTGGCAGCGGCCACGGCAGACGAGATCCTGATCTGGCGGACCACCGCCCCCTCGGCCCCTGTCTTCCGCTACCGCCTGGAGAACGAACAGGCCAGGACGCTGAGGCTGGACACCGAACGCGGCCTCCTGCGGTACCTCGGCGGCCGCTCCAAGGTGACCGTACGGTCACTGGACATCCGCCAGGTCGCACGCTCGTCGGATGACAAGGCGTCCGTCGACTGGGCGATGTTCAGCCCCGACGCCAAGGTGTTCGCCACCCAGGTGCGCCACGGCTCCCGGCTGACGTTCGAACTCCGTGACGCGACAACCGGAAAGAGCATCGCCCACCTGCCCGCCAAGACCTGCCCGGCCACCGACACCGACACCGACACCGACACCGACACCGACCACTGCAGTGCCCGCATGGCGTTCAGCGCCGATGGCCGGACACTCGCGTACGGCTCGTTCCGTTGGGAAAAGCCCAACCCGAACCAGCAGATCACGCTGTACGACGTGGTCGAGCACCACACCAAGGCCGTCGTGGACCTCACCCCGGCCGGGCGACCCCTCGGGGAGACGAGCGATATCGCCCTGACCCCGTCGGGCAAGGCCCTGCTGGTGATCCGGTCCATCAACGGCCGTCGGAGCCTTGAGCGTTGGGACCCCGAGGACGGCAGTATGTCCGTGGTGGGCGAGGATCCGGGGGAGTACTTCCAACTCCCCCCGACGGACCGGCGGGCGATCACAGAAGGCGGTTACGTCACCGATCTCAAGACCGGACGCACCACCTTGCACCCGCACGCCGAGGATCTGCGAAGCGGGGTGGCCACGAGCGCCCACGGGTTGACGGCAGCAGGGACGATGTACCCCGCGATCGCCGTGTGGGACGGCAACGAGCGGTGGGAGACGGATCCCCTCGCCCTGGCGGAGCGGGACGTACAGCGTTTGACCGACACGCCCGTGACGGTAACGGCACTCGCCCTCTCCCCGGACGGTCGCACACTGGCCATGGCCGGGAGCGACGGATCACTGGAACTGTGGGATGTACTGAGCCACCGCACCCTCGGCACCCCCCTGCCAACCGATGGCGACCCCGTCTACTCCCTCGCCTTCAGCGCCGACAGTGGCACCCTGTACGCGGCGGGCCCACGTGTCCCCTGGCACGCGTACCCGTCCGCGCCGCAGACCCTCGCCCAGCATCTGTGCGAACGGCTACGCGGCGGCTTCGACAGGGCACAGTGGAAGCAGCTCATCCCCGAAGCGCCCTATCGAAAGATCTGCTGATGCGTGCGGCCGCTGAGGCGTGAACTACTGCTTCTTGCCGCTCTGTTCGGCAGCCGTGGCCGTCGCGCGCTTGCCGTCCTGGACCTGCTGCAAACGCTTGAGCGTGGTGGCGAGCATGTCCTCGACGCCGGCCGTGTCCTGTGCGGCGCCGTCGAGCCGGATGCGGATGTTGACGACGCCCGAGAGGACGTAACCCTCAGCCTCGTCCTCGCTCAGCCCCGGGTTGATCAGGAGGACGGACTCGTCACCCAGCTTCTTCTTGGGCGCCTGCTCCTTCTTCGTCTCGGTGCCCTTCCAGGCGGCGTAGCCGCTCTTGGCGTTCTCCGGTGTGTCGTACTCGCAGACGTCGATGTCCATCATGTTGTCGGTGGACCCGTTGTAGATGAACGTGGTGCTGCCGCCTCGCACCCACCCCTTGGGAGAGGTCTCCTTCTCCCCGTCGTGCTTCGTCGCCGTGCAATACGTACCGTCCGACGTGACCCCCTTGCCGTGGTAAGGATCCCAGCCCGGGAGTCCGTCGCCACTGCCGGGCAACGCCTGCGTGATGTCGCCCTGGCCAAGGGCCTTGGTGATGGGTTTGCCGCTGTCGTCTCCTGAATCGGAGGAAGAACAGGAGGTCAGGGCCGTGCTGGCCAGCAAGACGGTAAGAACGGTGGTGCGTGTACATGACATGGACACAACCCTAAACAGGGTGTCGGGCGAGCTTCGAGCTGACCCCCTGTCACCGTGCCGTAGTGGCCCGGCAGTACCTCGCCGGGCCACATGTCTCTCAGTTGGCGTCCACGCGCCTTTCGAGGCGGGTGCCGTGGCGAAGGGTGATCGACATCAGGTCACTGGGGGCGTCCAACTCCAGACGGTGCCAGCGGCCACGCGGGACGACCACGGCGCTGCCCGCCCCCAACCGCACCACGTCCTCCGCACCGCCGGACATGGTGGGACGGAAGTAGAGGCGAACGCCGCCGGTCAGGCAGCACACCGCCTCCTCGGCCTCCGGATGCATCTCCCAGTGGTCGGCGTGAACGTCGGCGTCGGTCTCCACATGGAACGTCGCGATCTGCCAGGCGCCCGATTCGCTGCTCGTCATCCGGCGTTCGGCGACTCGGACATCGCCGTCGGGGTGGATGTGCAGAGCCGAGGCAAACAGGTCAACGGGCGAGATGGGTGTTGTCGTCATGAGGGCGTTCCTTCCAGGAGATTCTCTGTCGGGGCGACGGATTTCGGGATACGTATGTCGGCCCGGCGGCGGGGCAGCACGACGATCGCCACGACCGCCGCGAGTACGAACAGGGCGGCGGCGACGGCCAGTCCCAGCGCGTAGCCGTCGTTGAGCGCGGCGGGGTCGGTGGCGGTGCCGGTGCGGTGTGCGGCGATGGCCGCCAGGGCGGCCAGGCCGATGCAGCCGCCGAGTTGGCGGGAGCTGTTCATGAGGCCGGAGGCCATACCGGCCTCGCACGGGGCGACGCCGGTGGTCGCCGCGACGACGATCGGCGCGATGACCAGCCCCACGCCGACTCCGGTGACGACACAGGGGCCGAGCACATCGGTGAGGAATCCGCCGTCGGGACTGATGCAGGCGAACCAGGCCAGGCCGGCGGCGGCGAGCAGGGCGCCGGGCACCAGGGACGCACGCGGGGTACGTGTCGCGGTGACGCGGGTCGCCACGACGGTGCCCGCGACCAGGCTCGCGGAGAAGGGCAGGAACGCGAGGCCGGTCGCCGCGGCCCCCATGCCCAGAACCTGCTGCATATACAGGGAGATGAAGTAGAACGCCGCGAACTGCCCGGCCGCGGCGAAGAACACCAGCACGTTGGCCCCGGCGACCCAGCGGCTGCGCAGCAGTCCGAAGCGCAACAACGGTGCGGACGACCGGGATTCGACGAGGACGAAGGCGGCCAGGAGGGAGACCGAGGCGGCGAACATCACCAACGTGGCCGGTGATCCCCACCCTTGGGCGTCGGCGCGGACGACATCGAGCACCAGCAGCCCGACCCCGCCCGTCACCAGGACGGCGCCGAGCACGTCCAACCTCTCGCGCCGCACGGGTCGTACTTCGGCGGGCACACCTGCGAGCACCAGCGCGAGAGCCACCGCCACGATGGGCAGATTGATCAGCATCACCCACCGCCACCCCGCGTACTCGGTCAACAGCCCACCCGCCAGCACACCCAGTGCTCCCCCGGCGGCGTTCACCCCACTCCACACCCCGAGCGCGCGTACGCGTTGCGGGCCTTCGGTGTACGTGGTGGTGAGCATCGCCAGCGCGGCGGGGGTGGCCGCGGCCGCCCCGAGTCCCTGCCCGGCGCGGGCGGCGATGAGTTGCCAGGGCGCCTGAGCCAGCCCACCCCCCAACGAGCACAGCCCGAAGACGACCAGACCGAGCACGAACAACCGACGCCGCCCGTACAGGTCGGACGCACGGCCCCCCAACAGCAGAAATCCGCCGAGCGTGAGCGCGTACGCATGCACGACCCACGACAGTCCCAGCGGCGCGAACCCCAGCGCGGTGCGCATCGCGGGCAGCGCGACGTTGACGACGGACAAGTCCAGAGCGACGGCGAATTGAGCAACGGCTACGGCCGCCAGCACGACGCCGGGTCGCCCTCGTAAGTTTCTGTACATGTATAGAAAATATCCGCAGAGGATCGCTGTTGTCGACACCTGAGGGATGATGAGGGCATGTCGCAACCGTCCGCACCGCGCAAACCCCGTGGCCGACCTCCCCGCATCTCCCGCGAGGAGGTGGTCGAAACGGCCCGCCGGATCATCGACACGGAGGGCGTGGACCGGCTGACGATGCGTCGGCTGGCAACGGAGATCGGCAGTACGCCGATGGCGCTCTACCACCACGTCCGCAACAAGGAAGAACTGCTCGTCCTGCTGCTCGACGACTACGCCGCGCGGACGCTGCAACGGCCCGAACTCCCCGCCGAGCCGCGCGAACGGGTCGTCGTCGCAGCAGCCACGATCCACGAGGCGCTCGCGGCCTGCCCCTGGATCGTGGAGGTACTGACCGCCGACGACCTGATGTCCACATCCGCCCTGTGGTTCGTGGAACAGATCGTCGACGGCCTGATCCGGTGCGGCCTCTCCCCCGAACAGGCCGTCCACGGCTACCGCGCGATCTGGTACTACACAGCCGGAGAAATCGTGGTCCGCAGGACAGCGACCCGCCGACGCACGGACGACGACCGCCCCACTTACCGGGAGCAGGTCTTCGCCGCCCTCGACCCGACCGAGCTACCGCGCCTGGCACAGGTCGCGAATGCCTGGGCACCACTGACGGCCGAGGACACGTATGCGCCCGGCCTCCGGGCCTTGGTGGACGGGCTCCTGGTTACCCGCTGATGGCCCAGGCTCCCCGTGTCGGCAATGGGGTTACGCGCGGTCCCCGAGGCACCGGTCGAGTCGACTGACCCTCAGACTCGGCACCAAACCGCGCGCCGTTGGATTGTCAGTGGTGGGTGTCACCATCGGAACCATGTTGAGATTCGAGTGGCAGCCCTTCCTGACGCGGTGGAGTCAGGAGTGGGCCGATGCGTACAACGTGGAGCAGGACGCACGGGACGACGACCGGGACGCCTGGGCGGCGCGCTGGCTGGGGTTCGGGCCGGCCACGGAAGAGCGCATCGTCGCGCTGGAGCAGCGGATAGGCCGCTCGCTGCCACCGTCGCTGCGGTCGTTCCTCCAGGTAACCGACGGCTGGCGGCACGCCGGGCGCTTCGTCTACCTGTTGGCCGGGGCCGAGCGGATCGACTGGTGCGGCGACCCGCACGGCATGAGCAGGGACTGGCTGGAGGAGCTCGGCGAGGACGCGGACGAAGAGGAGATCCGGGAGGCCGGGGTGTGGGCGCGCTCCCTCCAACTGGCCCTGGATTCCGACATGGTGGACGTGCTGCTGGATCCGGAGGACGTCGACGACCGCGGTGAGTGGGCCGTGTACACGTATGCCAGTTGGCGTGGGGCGCCCCCGGAGCGGCATCCGTCGTTCCGGCACTTCATGGAGGACATGTACGAGGAGTTCCTGAGCGTGTCCGCCGACAATCCGGGCTTCGACAACGACACGACTCGGTCCTTGGACGCGGGGGTGGACGCGGCCCGGTCTCCCTCCGCCGTCACCCTAGATTGCCGTGTTCGATCTGGTGGATGAGGCGTTTGAGGTGGGCGACCTCGTCCTGGAGGGCTCGGTCGCCGGTGGAGGTGAGCGTGATCCAGGTGCGGGGGCGTCGGCCCTCGTACCCCTTCTCGATGTCGATCAGTCCGTTCTTCTCCAGAACGGCGAGGTGCTGGCTGAGGTTGCCGGCGGTGAGGCCGAGGGTGGTGCGCAGGAAGCCGAACTCGACGCGGCGGGCCTGGTGGGCGACGGTGAGGACACCGAGGCGGACCCGCTGGTGGACGACGTCGTCGAGGCCGTTGACGGGGTGCTGGTCGGACTGGCCGATCTGGTCGCTCATGACGTGGTGAGCTTACGGGGCCGCTGGGCCAGGGCGAAGCCGAGGGCGCCGAGCATGAGGAACACACCCGGGACGGCCAGGCGGGGCAGGGCCGACCAGGGCGAGGTGGCGTCGATCCCCGCCCAGCCGTAACTGATCGGCGCCAGCTCCAGGGCCAGGTAGGCAAGGGCGAAGAGCAGCAGGGCACGGTTTCGTTCCACCCAGGACAGCACAAGCAGCGGCAGCCCGACGGATGCGGCCCCGCCGGTGAAACGTTCGAGGAAGGCCGTCAGGCCCGCGTCGGGGTTGAGGTCCAGGCCCCAGAAGTCGACCGTGGCACCAGGGGTTATCTGGCGGGTGGCCGAGAACTCGGTGACGGCCACCAGGGCGACGAGGCCGATCCCGGCGAGGACGTACGGCCGGACAGGGCTGCCGACTCCGCGCCTGCGGGAACGGCGGATGTAGAAGAACGCGGTCAGGGCGTACGCGAGCACCAGGGCGAGCGTCCAGTAGAGCGATGAACCCTGCTTGATGAGGACACAGTCCGTACCGGGGGCTGCCGAGCCGTGGAGCTGCGGACAGGTGACGGTCCGGGTGCTGAAGGTGAGGCGGTTGACGAGGATCCCGCCCAGCGTCAACGCGCCCAACAGCAGGAGCGGGAACCAGGTGCCGCGCTGAGCGGCACGGACTCTGCGGGTCAACTCGCCGAGGTTGGCGAGGACTTCATGAGGGGCGCCGGACGAGGGCACCGATGCGTCTGCCATGCCGTCAGCTTTGCATTGCAAACTAGTCATGGCAAGAGACTGTTCTGAAACGGGGCGGAGAGGAGAGCGCGCCCGAGGCTCCGATGCGCCCCGGACGCTCCGGACGCCCCCTCAGACACTCTTACGGTCCTCAGCCTCCAGAAGTTCGGCGATGATCTCGATGCCGAGCGCGTAAGCCGGCGCACCCGCGGTGATGAGTGCGGTCTCGGCGACCCCGACGAGATCGACCAGGTCAGCACCGGCGTGAAGTGCTCCGCGTGCGTGCAGGCGGGCCGGATCCGTACGGCCGAGAGCCAACAGCTGCCCGAAGTGGACGAGTTGCTGCACCCGATCGCCCAACGGATTGTCGGTCAACACAATGTGCCGCAGCTCGGCGAACGCCTCTTCCGTGTCGAGTCGGCCGAGAGCCCGGGCCACGCGCAGACGGGCCGCCACGCCGCTGGGCACGGCCCCGAAGGTCGCGCGATAGCGATCCCGGACAGTCTCGATACGTATGGCCTCCGCAGGTTGAGTGAGAGCGTCGTCCGTCATGCCGAGACCCGCGCTATCGCCGCTCGTACGTCTTCCAGGGCGCCTTCGGGGAAGTCCACGGCGCCGCCGAGCGCCGTCGCGGCGATCTCCGCCTCCGCGCTTTCCTCGATCGCCACTACGAGGTGGGCGGTGGCCGCCGAGTCGGGGCCGAACACCAGCAGGCCGTGGTTGGCGAGCAGCACCGCGGCCGTCGTCGGGCGTCGCTCCAGGACCTCGGCCACACCCCGCACCGAGACGTCGGACCCACGAGGTCCCCATGCCACCACCGGTACCTCCTCGGCCTGCCCGAAACGCAGCATCGGCTCGGTGCGGCACGGCAGCGGCCGATGGGCCACGGCGAAGGCCGTCGCGGCGGGCGAGTGGGTGTGGATCACCGCGCCCACCTGCGGGCGAGCACGGTAGACAGTGCTGTGCATGCTGATGATCTCGGCACTGACGGACTGCAACTCGCCCGCGAGGACCCGACCGTCGAGGCTCACCGTCGCCAACTGCTCGGGCCGCAGATCGCGGACGAACCCCGGGGTCAACAGGAAGCGCTCGGCATCGATCCTGACGCTCAGGTTGGCGTGCCCGGAGTGCGACATCACCCCGGCCAGGAAGAGCTGCCTCGCGGCCTCGACGAGCTGGCGAGCCCGGTCCGTCACGTCATACGTATCTGTCATCTCGTTCACTTCTTCATCTCCGAAGTTGTCTGCCGACGGCTACTCGTGCGCCGCCGTCCCGTATGCAGGCCACTCTTCAACTTGAACTAAGGTTCAAGTCAAGCGTCGGGCGGAAGGACGGGCGGAGTATGCGTTTGACGATCGGTCGGCTGGCCGAAATGACCCAGGTCCCCGCGTCGGCCATCCGTTTCTGGGAACGCCACGGACTGCTGCCCGAGCCGGAACGTCAAGGCGGCCAGCGGCGGTATCCACCGGAGGCCGCCGAGCGGATCGTGCTGCTGCGCAAGTGTCAGCAAGCCGGACTGACGCTGGCCGAGATCAGAGAGTTCCAGCAGGACCAACCGCGCAGACAGGCGCTGATCCGGGCCAAGCTCGCCGAGATCGAGCAACGTATGGTCGACCTCGACCACGCCCACCAGCTCCTGGCCCATGCCGTCCAGTGCGGCAAGGAGGACATCCTGGTGTGTCCGACCTTCCGGAAGCAGATGGCGACGTGGCGCCAGTCCCCCGGAGCGCAACCGGGTACCGCGTTGCGACCCCGCTGACCAGCGCGTCTGCACGGTCTCGCGGATCCCGCAACCCGGGCGCCGCCATGCGCGGGCGACACGGCGGGCCTAGCGTGGGACGGGAGTGATGCCCTCGTCCGGATGTCGTCGTCCGGACGTTCTCGTCCGGCAGGAGGCCTGCCCGTGAGGTATTCACAGATCCAGTGGCGCAAGACGTGCGTGGGGGTGGCGGCCGCCGCGATGCTGGCCGTACCGATGTCCGCGGGAAGCGCGTACGGCATCACCGAGCCGCCCGTACCGTCCCCCACCGCGTCGACGTCCAGCAGCACAGGCTTCCCCGAGCTCAGCCCGGCCGTCGCCGCACGTCTGGACACCGCCATACGGCAGGTCATGCGCGAGGCCGATGTGCCCGGCGTGATGGTGAGTCTGTCGGCACCCGGCAAGGGGAGCTACGTCAAGGCCTTCGGCGTCGCCGACAAGACGAGCAACGCCCCCATGGCACCGAATCTGTACATGCGGATCGGCAGCGAGACCAAGACCTTCACCGTGACCGCCCTGCTCGAACTGGTCGACCAGGGCAGGGTGGGTCTGGACGATCCGATCTCGAAGTACATCCCGGGAGTCCCCAACGGGGACAAGATCAAGCTGCGGGACCTGGCGGACATGCGCAGCGGGTTGTTCAACTACTCCGCGGACGACGGTTTCGTCAAGGCGCTGCTCACCGACCCGAAGCGAACCTTCACGCCACAGCAGTTGCTGGACTACGCCTTCAAGCACCCGGTGCAGTTCCAGCCCGGTCAGGACTTCGAGTACTGCAACACCAACCTGATCCTGCTGGGCCTGGTCGTGGAGAAGGCCGGCGGTATGCCGCTCAACGAGTTCATCGCGCAGAAGGTGGTGAAGCCGGCCGGGCTGTCCCACACCTCCTTGCCGACCGGCGCCGACTTCCCCAGCCCGCACGCCCGCGGCTACACCAACCAGACCCTGTCCGGGAAGATCGCGGACACCACTGACTGGAACCCCTCCTGGGCCTGGGCGGCCGGGGCGATGGTCTCCTCCCTGTCGGACCTGCACAGTTGGGCCCCCACGGTCGCCACCGGCAAACTGCTGTCCGCCAAGACGCAGGCCGAGCGCCTCAAGACCATCCCGACACCGATTCCGGGCGCGAGCTACGGTCTGGGCATCTTCAACATCCAGGGCTGGATCGGACACAACGGCTCACTGCCGGGTTACGAGTCCCTGACCATCTACCTGCCCGAGTCGAAGGCCACCCTCGCGGTGATGCTCAACACCGACATCCTGCACAACAAGTCGGAGCCCAGCACCCTCTTCGGCCAGGCGATCACCCGCATCGTGACCCCCGGGCACGTGTTCAACATCCCGGTCATCGAGCCCCGCCAGACGACCCCGCCCACGTCTCAATCGTCGTCCCAGCCCACCTCCCGGCCCACGTCCTCACCGACCTCCCGGTGAGGATGGCATGATCACGGCGTGACCAGCGAACCTACCCAGCCGCATTCCGCGAAGTATGTCCTCTTCGATGTCGACGGGACGTTGATCGACGCCGTGGCCAACCAGCGTCGCGTGTGGGAGACGTGGGCGGTGCGATACGGGCTCGACCCCGTCGAGGTCTACCAAGTGGCACTGCGCACACGGCCGTTGGAGACCTTCGAGGAGGTCGCCCCGGAGCAGGATCCGTACGTATGCCTGGCCGCACTGCATGAGCTGGAGGACGAAGACGTCCGGACCGGTGTCTATGACGCCTTCGACGGTGCGGCGGAGTTGCTGACCGGCCTGCCCTCGGGGCGCTGGGCACTGGTGACCTCCAACTACGAGCACCGGGTGCGGGGCCGGTTCGCCCGGACCGGGCTGCCGGTTCCGGAGCTGATCGTGGATGCCGCCGCCGTCGAAGAGGGCAAGCCGTCGCCGGTCCCCTATCTGCTGGCCGCGGAACGTCTCGGTGCGCGACCGGAGGACTGCCTGGTCATCGAGGACGCGCCGTCCGGAGTCGCGTCGGGGCTGCGGGCCGGTATGACGGTGTGGGGAGTCAACACCCCGGTCGCCGTCGACGGCGTACACCGCCACTTCATGAGCCTGCGCGAAGCGGTACCGGCCATTCTCGCCTTCGTGGCCGACGCACACCGGGAAACCACCGTCACGGTCTGACCGACGCGACCTTCCGCCCTGCGTCGGGCCGTGCCACGATGACGACGTGACGGCGAGCCCCGAGGTGAGCTACCAGTCGATCGCGGCCCGGATTCTCGGAGCCGAGCGCCCCTCGTGGACGATGCGGGACGGCGAAACGTGGTGCATGGTCACGCCGCCTGGCCACCGGTCCCGGAGGCAGGGGTGGAAGCTCCATGTCTCGGCGACCGTCGCCTCCGCCCATGAGGTGCTTGAGCGGGCGGCGGGCGTCCTGGTGGCGCACGGCTGCGCGTTCAAGTTCGCGGTGTCGCCGCGCGTCACCGCCGATCTCACCAACGTACGGGCGGCACGGGCGCACTCTGGCAAATTCATCACCGCGTATCCCGCCGATGACGGTCAACTACGGCTCCTGGCCGATGAGTTGGACCGTGCCACCGCCGGACTCTCCGGTCCCGCGATCCTGTCGGACCGTCGGTATCGCCCGGGCAGCCTCGTCCACTGTCGTTACGGCTGTTTCTCGGCGCCGCGCGAGCTCGACGACGAGGGTTTCTACCGGGGGCGGCTCCAGGCACCGGACGGGACTCTCGTCGCGGACGAGCGCAACCCGTGGTTCTCGCCGCCCGCCTGGGCCCAGTCACCGTTCGGCGCGCCCGCCCGCGCCCGCACCGGGGGCGCCGTACTCCTCGCGGACCGCTACCAGGTCCGGGAAGCTATACGTCATTCCAACCGTGGCGGGGTCTACCGCGCGCACGACCGCCGCACCGGCCGGGACGTACTCCTCAAAGAGGCGCGCCCGCACGTCGGTGCGCTGTCCGACGGAACGGACGCCCGGGACTGGCTGCGCTATGAGGCGGGCGTACTGGCACAGTTGGCACCGCTCGGCATCGCCCCCGCTCCGCACGAGGTCTTCGAGGCCGGTGGACACGTCTTCCTCGCCGAGGATCTGATCGACGGGGACAACCTGCGCCAGTGGTCGGCGGACGGCGCACTGCGCACGGGCGGTCGCCTTCCGGTCCCGGCGGCGTGGCAGCTCGCGCGGGACCTCGCGCGCCTCATCGGCGAGGTGCACGCGGCCGGTTTCGTACTGCGCGACTTCAAACCGACCAACGTCGTCGTACGCCGCGACGGCACGCCCGTCCTCGTGGATCTCGAATACGCGGTACGCAGCGACAGCACGGCCCACGTCATCGGCACCCAGGGTTTCACCGCGCCCGAATACCTCTCCCGTACGGAATACGGGCCCGCGCCCGGCCCCGAGGCCGACTGCTTCAGCCTCGGCGCCACCCTGCTCCATGCCACCGCCGGGATCAACCCCGTACTCGCCCCCGACACCTCGCCCGCACGTCCGCCCGGCGAGCGGCTCACGGCGATCGTGGAAGCCGCCGCCCCGGACTGCCCGGCTCTCAACGCCCTCGCCCCGCTCGTGCTCGGCCTCACGGCCGACGTTCCGGACCGGTGGCCGCTGGAGAAGGCGGCGGCGTTCCTCCGGGCGGAGCCCGCCACGCCGACGGTGTCAGCGGGCCCCGCCCTGACCGACACCGACCTCGACCGGCTACTACGCGACGGACTGGATTACATCGCGGCGACCGCCGACCCCACCGCCGTACACCTGTGGCCCAGACCCCAGTCCTTACCGGAAGGCGACCCCTGCAACCTCCAGCAGGGAGCGGCGGGCGTGGTGGCCGTGCTCGACAGAGCCGTACGTACAGGTGAGGCCCCCGCCCTCGAACCGCTGCTGCGGACCGCCGCTCACTGGCTCGACGAACAACTCTCGCGCCCCGGCCGCATCCTGCCGGGTCTCTACTTCGGCCGCTCCGGCACCGCATGGGCCCTGCACGACGCGGCCCGCACCTTGGATGACTCCCCACTCGCCGCTCGCGCCCGGCAGTTCGCCCTCGACATACCCCTCGACACGGCCAACCCCGACATCTGCCACGGCCTGTCCGGCGCGGGACTCGCCCAGTTGCACCTGTGGCACACCACGGGAGACGAGCGTTTCGCCGAGCGGGCCTCCGAATGCGCGGACGGGGTGCTGCGCCTGCTGACGGAGGCCGCCGGCGGAGTCGAGTGGCCGCTCGGCCCACCGCACCGCAGCGAACTCGCCGGTTCCGGCTCGTACGGCTTCGGGCACGGCGTCGCCGGAAACGCCGCCTTCCTGCTTGCCGCCGGGCGCGACCTCGACCGCCCGGAGCTCGTCGACATCGCGATCGGCGCCGGTCATGCGCTGTGTGCCGTCGCCGAACGCCGCGACGACATCGCCGTCTGGCCCAAGGGACCCGGCCGCACGGAACGTACGGGACTCGACTTCTGGTGCCACGGCGCCTCCGGCATCGGGACCACGCTCGTCCGGCTGTGGCAGATGACGGGCGAGCCGCGTTTCCGCGACTACGCCGAACTGGCCGCGCGCACCACCCACCGGGACCGCTGGCGCCAAGGCACCGGTACCTGCCACGGCGTGGCGGGCAACTCCCAACTCCTGCTCGACATAGCCCAGTTGACCGGTGACGACACCTATCGCGTCCGGGCCGCCGAGGCCGCCTCCGCCCTCCATGCACGGGCCGCGTTGCGGGACGGCCGGTTGATCGTCCCCGACGACACCCTGCGCGACTTCTGCGTCAGCTACCAGGTCGGCCTGGCCGGAGTCCTCGATCTGCTCCTGCGCCTCAAACACGGCGGCGACCGCGCCTGGACCGTGGACCCGTGAGTGTCCGGCTACACCCGCACCCACCCGGAAGGAGGTGAGAACCATGGAGGAAACAGTGCTGGAGCTCCAGGAGTTGCCCGAGACGGACGAGGAGGCACTGGAGCCCGCGATGTGCTGCGACACCGACCATACGAGCGGAAGCTGCACCGATCCGCCGCGCTGCCCGCCGTGATGTGGGCACACGTAGCGAACCGTTCCGTGTGGCCGGGCCTCTGGTGCGGCCGCACGGAACCCGGGCAACAGGGGGCGGCGTATGACCGGCGGGACATGGGCGCCCGTGTTGCCCGCGCATGAGTCCGCCGCCGTCCTCGACCGCGTCCTTGCCGCCGCGCGACCACACCGCATGCCGCGCTGTGTCCGGCCTCATCTGGCCGCCGGGGGCGCAGGGATGGCGCTCGCCTACCACCAGTTCGACCGCTGTCTGTCCGGCCGGGGTTGGAACACAGTGGCCGAGGGCTACTTCGCCGCCGCAGCCCAGGGGTACCGGCGGTTCGGCGCCTCGCTCGGCCTCTTCGGCGGCGCCGCCGGACTGGCCTTCGCCGCGCAGGCGCTCTCGTACGACCTGCCGACCGTCCGCGAACGCGTCGTCGACGAAGCCCTGGAGCTAGCCCGGGCACTCGGTGACGATCCACCCGAGGCTGCCGTCGACGTCGTCTCCGGGCTGGCCGGATCGGGTGCGTACCTGCTGGGCGAGCGCCACGAGCCCGTGGCGAGCACGGCACTACGACAGGTGCTCGCCGCGCTCTCAAGGGCACAGTACTTGCCCGACTCCGGCATCGCACACGGGCTCGCCGGACCGCTCGCCCTGCTATCACTCGCTCTGCAAGAAGGTGTCGCCGTACCCGGTCAACGTGAGGCCGTACGCCGAATGGCCGCGACTCTGACCGCCCGCTGCACCACCGACCCCTGGGGCCCCACTTGGCCCGGCCCGGACCACCACCCCGTACGCGCTTCCTGGTGCCGGGGAAGCCCGGGGACGGCTCGCGCCCTGTGGCTGGCGGGCACGGCACTCGATGACACGGCGTTGCGTGAGCTCTCGGTGAGGGCGATCAAAGCGGCCTGCCGACGACCACCCGAGGTGCGCCGCGTCGACGAGGACGCCGGTCTCTGCCACGGCATGGCAGGCCTGCTCCACATCACCACACGTTTCGCCCACGACACCGGCGACCCCGAACTCGCCGTGGTAGTAAGCGAGTTGGCGAACACACGCTTACGTCCGACCGAGCCCGGATTCCTCGACGGAGCCGCAGGCATCACGCTGGCCCTCCTAGCGGTGGCAACCGATACCGAACCCACCTGGGACCGGGCCCTGCTGCTGGCGTAACGCTACGAGATACCGCGCGGCCGCGAGCGGAAAGTGCGACGGTAGGTGTCCGGGGGCACGCCGACCGTGCGGTTGAAGTGTCGGCGCAGTGTCGTGGCGGTGCCCATGCCGGTGGCTGTCGCGATGGCGTCGACACTGTCGTCGCCGGTCTCCAGCAACTCCTGTGCGCGGCGGATCCGTTGGGTGAGCAGCCATTGCAGTGGGGTGGTGCCGGTGGTCGCGCGGAAGTGGCGGCCGAGGTGGCGCGAGCTCATACGTGCCTGGCGGGCCAGGTCCTCCACGGTCAGTGGTTGGTCGAGCCGTTCCATCACCCAGGGGAACAGTCCGGCGAGCGGATGGTTGTCCGGGGCGGGCACGGGCGTGGTGACGAACTGGGCCTGGCCGCCGTCCCGGTGCGGTGGCACGACCAGACGGCGGGCTACGACATTGGCGATCGACGAGCCGTGGTCGAGGCGGACGAGGTGCAGACACAGGTCCATGGCGGCGGCTTTTCCGGCGGAGGTGAGGACGCTGCCGTTGTCCACGTAGAGCACGTCCGGGTCGACCTCGACTTCGGGGAAGCGGGCGGCGAGCGCCTCGGTGTGCGCCCAGTGCGTGGTCGCGCGCCGCCCGTCCAGCAGGCCCGCTGCGGCCAGGACGAACGCACCCGTGCACAGCGAGGCCACGCGCGCACCTGCCTCGTGGGCCGCGCGTACCGCGTCGACCAGGTCGGCGGGCGGGTCCACGTCGACGTCGACCCAGCCGGGGACGATCACCGTGTCGGCGTGCCGCAGCCGGTCGAGCCCGTGGTCGGGCTCCAGCCGGAACCGCCCGACCTGCACAGCGTCCGGACCGCAGACCGCGACGTCGTACCAGGGAACGGACACGGCGTCCGGGGCCGAGCCGAAGACTTCGTACGCCAAGGACAGTTCGAAGTGCAGCATCCCGTCGGTGACGGCCAGCGCGACAGTATCCATGTCCGTAATTGTACGTGCCATGTCGTTCCGGACACTGGTGGCGAGGTGCTCGTCCCGCCAGGATGGCCGTAGTCGATCAAGCGGATCGCTTCGAATCTTGAGCACGGGGAGAGAAGTCATGACATCGGGAAAGATGGTGGCGGTGTACGGCGTGTACGGGCACACCGGTCGGTTCGTGGTGGCACAGCTGCGGGATCGCGGGTTCGTCCCGATGCTCGTCGGCCGCGACGCCGAGAAGCTGCAGGCGCTGGCGGCGTCCCACCCCGGCCTTGAGGCCCGACCGGCCTCGGTCGACGATCCGGCTTCGCTCGACCGCGCACTCGCCGGTGCGGCAGCCGTGATCAACTGCGCCGGGCCCTTCGTCAACACGGCCGCCCCCGTGATCGAGGCGGCCCTGCGCGCCGGGATTCCGTACGTGGACGTGGCGGCCGAGATCGAGGCCAACGTCGATACGTTCGCGCACTTCTCGGACCGCGCCCGCGCCGCCGGAACGGTCGTCGTCCCCGCGATGGCCTTCTACGGCGGCCTCGGCGACCTGCTCGCCACCGCCGCCATGGGCGACTGGACTTCGGCCGACGAAGCCCACATCGCGTACGGCCTCAGCAACTGGCACCCGACGAAGGGCACGCGCGCCGCGGGCACGGTCTCCGGCGAGCGGCGCAACGGCCGGCACATCCGCTACGCGAACGGGAAGCTGGAGTACCACAACGACACCCGCCCCACCCTCGAATGGGCCTTCCCTGGCCCGATGGGCACCCGCTCCGTCCTCGGCGAGTTCACGATGGCCGACGCCGTCACCATCCCCCACCACCTGTCCATCCCCAAGGTGCACAGCTACATGACGACGGAGGCGGCCAGGGACCTGTCGAACCCGGACACCCCCGCACCGACCGCGGTCGACGAGCAGGGCCGTTCCTCCCAGACGTTCCTCGTCGACGTCGTCGTACGCTCCGGCAACGCGGAACGCCGCGCCGTGGCGAGCGGCCAGGATATCTACGCGGTCTCCGCACCGCTCGCGGTGGAAGCGGTCGCCCGGATCCTGACAGGCCGGACCCGCACTGTGGGTGTCGCCTCCGCGGGCGAGATCTTCGACGCCCCGGACTTCCTGCGCGCGCTGGCCCCGCACGTTTCCGTGGAGGTGTGTCAGTAGGGAACTGTGTGCTGGGCTGCGGTAGTTGATGGGGCGCGCCGGTGGCGCTCCATGCCGCCGCACATAGCCCGGCCAGCGCCTTGGCCGTATGAGCTGCCCAGCTCAGCCGGTGGCGGCCCCGAACCACGTCGGCAGTTGGTCGATCAGATCCCGCTGGTCCTCACCGACCCACGCCACGTGGCCGTCCGGCCGCAGCAGCACCGCCGGTACGTCCAGTTCCTCGCTGGTGTCGACGACGTGGTCGACGCGGTCCGCCCAGCCCGCCACCGAGAGTCGGCCGGTCTGGTCGAGCAGCAGCCCGCGACCGGCGTGCATCCGCTCGTAGAGGCGTCCCTGCTTCAACCCCACGTCCCGGAGCCGTCGGCCGAGCAGTTCATGGCCCGCGCCGAAGTCGTAGCGGATACCGATCGCGACGATCTTCTCGGTCAGATGGCGGTTCACCTCGTCGAAGTCCATCAGCTCCGACACCAGTCGGCGCACTGCCTGGGCACCCGGGTCGAGGGACGCCAGCTGCATCTGCACGCGGGTGTTCTCCAGTACGTCGGCGGCCACCGGGTGCCGTTCGGTGTGGTAGCTGTCCAGCAACCCCTCCGGCGCCCACCCGGCCACCTCGGCGGCCAGTTTCCAGCCGAGGTTGAACGCGTCCTGGACGCCGAGGTTGAGCCCCTGCCCGCCCATCGGCGGGTGGATGTGCGCCGCGTCGCCGGCCAAGAGCACCCGGCCGACGCGGTAGCGCTCGGCCTGGCGGGTGGCGTCGCCGAAGCGGGAGAGCCAACGCGGTGAGTGCACACCGAAGTCGGTGCCCGCGACTGCCAGCAGCTGCTGCCTGAGCTCTTCGAGGGTCGGCGGGACCGTACGGTCCTCGGCCACCCCCTCGGCGGGCACGACGACGCGATACGTACCGTCCCCGAGGGGCATGGCGCCGAACCGGGTCTGCGTCTTGCGGACTTCGGTCATCACGGCGGTCAGCGTCTCCGGTGACGCGGTCAACTCCATCTCGCCCAGGAGCGTGTCGACCCTGCTGGGCTCGCCGGGAAAGCCGACGCCGAGCAGCTTGCGGACCGCACTGCGACCGCCGTCGCAGCCGACGAGGTAACGCGAGCGCAGCCGCGTGCCGTCGGACAGCTCGACGGTCACCCCGTCGTCGTCCTGGCTCAACCCGACCACTTCACAGCCGCGGCGGATCTCGGCGCCAAGGTCGATGGCGTGCTCGGTCAACAGGCGGTCGGTGGTGGGTTGCGGGATACCCAGGACGTACGCATGCGCACTGTCCAACTCCGGCGCCGGCTTGCTGATGCCGGCGAAGAAACCACCGACCGGGTACTGCTTGCCGAGCGCGAGGAACCGCTCCAGCAGACCGCGCTGGTCCATCATCTCGATGCTGCGCGCGTGCATGCCGAGCGCACGAACGACCGTGGTCGGCTCCGCGTCCCGCTCCAGCACGACCACGCGCACCCCGTGCAGCCGCAACTCGCCGGCCAGCATCAGCCCGGTCGGTCCGCCGCCGGCAACGATCACATCGATCATCAAAATCCCATTTCCGCAGGTCGTGGTGGCTTAGGCAGGTGATTCTGCGCCACAACCGGGCCCTTGCCGCAAGCCCCCCAGTGCGCTATATGTTGAGAGTGGCAAGGAGTGGGTGGTACTCCTTGCCTTTGCTTTTTGTGGTCCGCCTTCCGTGCAACGATCTCGCCGTGACCACCCCGGATGACACCTCTGACCCCCTCGACTCCTCCCGCTGGCGGCTGCTGATCGCCGCGCTGACCGCGCTTGCGGCCGACGCCGCCGACCAGCAGGCATGGCTCGCGGCACATCGAATCGAGACGGACGACTTGGCCCTCGACTTCGAGAAGCCCGCGCCAAGGCCCGTCAGGTTCTCGCCCAAGGCAGCGGTACGCTCCTGTACGGCAAGGCATCCTCCTGGACCTGCATTCAGCCGAGAGAGAGCCACTGTGGACGAGGTCGTCAGCAACGCGTTCGGCATCCAAGAGAACCCCGAAACGGGTGAGTTGGAGATCTTCGGCGGCCGCGAGACCACCGCACCCGGACGAGGCTCCAGAACCTCCTCAGTCACCACGCCATCGCCGGGCCCCGTCCGGATGACGGGATGGGCGCGCCCGACCGACCCGGGCGACTTCCCGGACGGCTACTGGGACTGAACCGACCCCGCCCGTACTCCCCCGGGAGGAAAGGCGGTCACGGCCACCACCGCCCCGGTGAGCCCCATCACCCCGGCGGCATACCGCTCAGAGGGCAAAGAAAACTGCAAACAATACCCACCAGGCGGTATTGAGTAAGCAGAGGCCTACTATCTGCAACTGGCCTTATTCGGACACTTTCTAGCAGTGTGAGGCCACACCCTCCAACAGCAATGAACTCGAAATTGCAGGTGAGCTCCGAGTGTTCGATAGCCGGATGCGTGAGGCTAAGTCGAGTTAAGGCCAGTGGGGAGACATGCACTTTAGCCCCCTTGAGAGCCGCGAACGGCGCTGCCTAGCATGCAGGAACTCGGGGGTTAACGGGAGGGACTCATGGGGCACTCCACTACGCGGAACGAGGGACTAGCGCAGGCGACATCTAGACTTCCGGCCCGTACTCCCAAGGATCGGGCACCGGCTGATTTGGATCAACTGATCTGGCGTTGCCGAGCAGGCGATGCCAGGGCGTGGGAACAGCTCATTCATATGTACAGCCCTGTCGTTTGGGCCGTCGTCCGCTCGCAGGGCCTCAAACAAGCCGATGGCGAGGACGTGTATCAGCTCACGTGGCAGCGACTCGTCGAGCACATCCATACGTTGGAACAGCCCGGCAGGGTGGCAGCGTGGCTGGTCACCGTCGCCAAGCGTGAGGCGATCAGCCGCTCCAGGCAAGCTCGAAGGATGGTCAGCGTCCCTGACCCTGCGGACTTCCTTCTCCCCGCGGATACAGCTGTTCCCGCACCCGAGGAATGGACCATTGCCCGGTCGGACAGCGAGCGGCTACGAACAGCCATCAGAAACCTGTCGGAAGATCACCGAGCTCTTCTGGAACTGCTCTTCGCCGAACCTCCGCTCAGCTACGACTACATAGCCGAATCCGTGGGAATGGCGCGAGGGTCGATCGGTCCGACTCGTCGCCGCATTCTCGCCAAGATGCGAGGCGAGCTGGGCGGAGGCAAATCCGGCTGAGGGAAGTCCCGTTGAATGCGCCTCGATGGTTACTGGCGACGAGCCAGATAGACGACAACTGCCGTTCCAGCAATCCCAGTTGCTCCAATGACGACGCCAGGATCAATATGGGTGCCCAGCGCGCCGGACAGCGCGACGCCCAGTCCTTGCACCGTCATGAGCCCACTGTTCTGCACCGTGAACAAGCGCCCTCGGTACGTGGGAGCTGTCGCCGACAAGATCAGCGGGTCGATGCCCTGGTTGCACGCGAAGCCTGCCCCGGAGAGGGCCAGCAGAGCCGCCGCCATGGGAACGGACGGTCCCAGGAAGAATCCGATCAGCGGGATTTGGGAGCCCACGACCAAGGGAGTGATGAGGCGACGCCGAGTGTCCGGTGACAGCTGTACCACCACGAGTTCGCCCACCACCGTACCGACGGCGTACCCGGTGAAGAGCCAACCTGCCGCTGTCGCGGCGGAACCGGCTTCGGCGGTGTAAGCAACGGCGAGACCGTCGCCCACGGACGAGAATCCAGGGACGGCCCAGGTCAGCAGGACCAGTCGCCGCAGCGGCCTATTGGCCCAGATGTGGCGCAGCCCCTCCCCCGACTCTTTCACCACGGCTCGCAGGGTCCGTTCGCCATCCGGCGCACTGGCGGGAGCAGCCGGTGTCCATAACCCGATGAGCACGGCCGAGACCACGAAACTGCATGAGTCCACGGCCAGCAGCCACAGCGGTCCGATCGCGGCCACCAGAACGCTGCCCACCGCGAACCCGAAGACGACCGCGGTCTGACTGATGGTCCGCAACAGCGAACGGCCTATCGGAAAGAGATTTCCGTCCAGCAGGTGCGACAGGCTCGCGGCCCTGGCTCCCTGAAAGAGCGGCGCTATGAACCCGGTGATGAGCAGGAGTCCCAGGAGTGCGGGAATCGGCGTTCCGGGTATCAGCATTCCCGCGATGCAGACGGCGCTGAGCAGGTCACAGCAGACCAGTACACGCCGCGGCCGGAAGCGGTCGGCCAGTGACGAAAGGACGGTGCCGACCACAGCGTAGGGCAGAAACGAGCAGACGAGGACCAGCGCCGACCACAGGGCTGAGCCGGTTCGCTGAAAGATCAGGATCGAAAGGGCGACCTCGGCGGCCAAGGTGCCGACCATGGACACGGCGTGCGCGGCGAACACGGCACGCATTCCCGGCACGCGGAGTACCGATCTGATCCCTGAAGCCGGGATCGTACCGACCGCGGACTGCTGCACAGGACGTCCCCAATTCTCACACCGTGATCCTGTTGGACCCGGCCGGACGACAAGCCGGGTCCAACAGGAACCTCGTCTATCTGTGTGCCGCCTGTGGAATCAGTGAACGTGACGCATGACGTCTCCCCCTCCCGCATAGAGAGCAGTCGATCCGTTCCGTGCGCTCGCGCGCGATGTGAATTCAGTGAACGTGACGCATGGCTGTTCCTCCCCTCCTGTCCGTGGGTATCTGACTCGTTCCGAAGAAGGCCTCCCGTGATGACGGGGGCCGCTCCTCAGAACGAAATCTCAAGGCTGTGCATCCCGTGCTCGGTCACGTTGGGACGGGGCACGGGCTCGGAGACGAGCCGGGCGTTCGGGTACCGGTGGCCGATGGCGCCGAAGGCGATGCGGGCCACCTGGACGGCGACCTGGGCGCCGAGGCAGGCGTGCGGTCCCCGGCCGAACGCGAGGTGACGGTTGGGCGTCCGGTCCCACTGCAGGGATTCGGGATCGGCGAACATCTTGGGATCCCTGTTCGCCGCGCCGAGGAACATCGAGACGATCTCGCCCTTGCGGATCTTCTGGTCCCCGAGGACGGTGTCATGCACGCAGGCACGGCTCTCCACGTGCACGGGGCCGGCAAACCTGACGAGTTCGTTGACCGCCTTGTCGTTGTCCACAAGGACACGCTGCTCGGGCGGTATACGGAGCAACGCGAGCAACCCGGTCACCAGGAAGCGGCTGGCCGTCTGGAAGCCGGCTTGCAGGACGACGCGCAGGGAGTTGAGAAGCACCTCGTGGTCGACTCCCGCGCTCGGCGCCCGATCGACGACATGGGCGGTGAACCCGTCCGGCAGCGGTGACTTGAGCCATTCGCCGACCAGGCCGGTGAGTTCCGCTCGTGCCGCGACTCCGGGCTCGTAGCACTCGGGCCTGAGGCTGGAGTCCATGCCGTCCACGATCGTGTTCGACAAGGGGACGAACCAATCCTTGTCCGGCTCAGGAACGCCCAGCAGGTGCGTGACCGCCCGCAGGGTCAGAGGTTCGGCCACCTTGGAGACGAAATCGAAGGGCTCTTGCTCTGCCACCGTGGCCAGCAACTCGTCAAGGGTGCGCCGGACTGTCCGCTCCAGACGGTCGGGGTCCGCCGCCTTGAAGCCCTCAAGCATCAGATGACGGATCCGGGTGTGCTCCGGTGGGTCAAGAGTCTGCAGGCTGAGCAGGGATGGAGGGGTGTCCACACCCACTCTCCGCCAGTCCTGACAGAAGTTCTCCGCGTCCCGCAGGGCGGCGAAGGACTCCTCGTACCCGGTCACCAACCAGGCCTCGATGTCGGAGTCCCAGAGAACACTGGACTGTTCATGCCATCGCCGGTATATCGGATGGGGATCGAGCAGGGCAGCTGGATCGAGCAGGCTCAAGATGTTGGGGTCCGCCACGCACCCACTCCGTTCATACGTATAGGGTCAGGCCCCCGGACGGAATCACCCTGGGGGAACTAGCGCCTGGCTCAACTGGCCGCACAGCACCGGTACTTGGCGCGCAAGGCCTCAGCCGTCCGACTCAACTCCTCCTCGCGGGTCTCACACCCTGCCTCCCCTACTGGAGCCGCGACGAACGTGCCTGCCGACCAATACAGAGGCACCAACGACGCCCCAGATACATCCGATGCCGTCTTCCTTCAAACTCCTTCGAACTCTCCGGATCCGGCACCCGGCGTCCTACCTACAGAAGGTCCAACACCACCGGAAGCGTCGGTGAACCTCTTCCGACCTGATGGTGTTGAGGCTCGGTACGCGATGGCGACGGACGCGCCGGGCTCAGAGCCAGCGTTGCGCCGCTTCGACGCTGTCGCCGCCACTCGTGTTGAACGCGATGGCGGCCTTGGGTGCATGACGGCGGATCAGGTTCACGATCTGCTCGAAGAGCGGGAGCAGCGGCTCTGCCTTGCGGATTCCGCCTCCGACGACCACTACATCCCACGGCCGCTTGGTCAGCGACGCGATGAGGGTGGACTCGGCCGATTCGTTGAACTCGATGAGTGTCATCTCCGCGTCGATGCCGTGCGCGCCGAAACGGGCCAACTCCGCGTCGAGAGCCGCGCGAAGAGCCTCGCCGTCGACGCCGGGAATCGCCTGCGGGTCGTAACCGAGGACAAGTGCAGTAGGCATGCGGCCAACCTACCGCGCCCACGTAAATGACCGCCGGGCACGGTGAGTTCGGAACAACGTCCGCGCGCCCGGCTCCGGCCAGGGGTCACCAGACCGGGCGCACACCCCCAACACCCCTCCAGTCACAGCTTGATAACGTCCAGCCCACCCTCTGGCTGTAACATTGCACATGTCACATCATGCTCCCCATGAGAAAAGTCATCGCCCTGCTCTCGGCCGCAGCAGCCGTCGCAGCCCTCAGCGGAGTATCCGCGGGCACCGCGTCCGCCGGCGCCGCATCCCATGAGGACACCGGGCAGGGGAAGCTCGTCTGGAGCTCCTGCAACGACACCACCACGCCCGCGCTGCAGTGCGCGATGCTCGACGTGCCGGTGGACTACGCGCATCCGCAGGGGCGCAAGATCAAGATCAAGGTGAACCGGCTCCCCGCCACCGCACCCAAGGACAAGCAGCAGGGCCCGATCCTGCTCAACCCCGGCGGCCCCGGCGACTCAGGACTCTGGATGCCCGCGTACATCTCCGGGCAGATACCGAAGGACGTCGCCTCGACGTACGACTGGATCGGCTTCGACCCGCGCGGCACCAACGCCAGCGACCCCCATGTCGTCTGCGACGCCCACTACTTCGACGGCGCCCGGCCCGACTACCAGGTCAGCCAGGGCACTTCGAAGGCCTGGCTCGCGAAGGCGGCCGGGTACGCCGCCGACTGCGCCGCCGACTGGTCGTGGCTGCTGCCGCACATGACCACCGTCGACAACGCGCGTGACATGGACAGCATCCGCCGTGCGCTCGGAGCACCGAAGATCAACTTCTACGGTGGCTCCTGGGGCACCTCGCTGGGCTCCACCTACGGCCAGCTCTTCCCCTCGCGCGTACGGCGGATGGTGCTCGACAGCATCGTCGGCCCCACCATCACCTGGTACGACCACAACATCCTCCAGGACAAGGAACACCAGCGCCGCTTCGACGCGTTCGCGGCCTGGACGGCCAAGGCCGATTCGGTCTACCACCTCGGTACGGACGCCGCCGCGGTCAAGAAGGCGTACGACCAGGTCGAGTCGGCTCTGCGGACCAACCCGGTGGCCGCCTCCCCGGCCCCCGGCAAGATCGGCCCGGCCGAGTTCGAGGACACCTTCTACGGCGGTGGGTACAACTTCCTGCGCTGGCCCCGGATGGCCACCGTGCTCTCCGCCTACGTCACCCAGCACGACACCCGGCCGCTGAACATCGCGTACAACAAGTACGCGGCGCCCGGCTCCGACGACAGCACCTTCCCCGCGTACAACGCGGCGCAGTGCACCGAGAACGCCTGGCCGCGCGACTGGGAGTTCTGGAAGAAGGACCAGGCCAAGGTCAACGCCGAGGCGCCCTTCTACACGTACAACAACATGTGGTATAACGCCGCTTGCATGTTCTGGCCCTACCAGGGCAACCAGGCGGGCCGGATGAAGATCACCGGCAAGGGCCTGCCGCCCGTCCTGCTCTTCCAGGCCACCGAGGACGCCGCCACCCCGTACGAGGGCGGGCTGGCCATGCATGACGCGCTGCCCGGTTCGAAGCTGGTCGTCCAGAACGGCGGCAGCTTCCACGAGATCCTCTTCCACGGCAACGCCTGCCTCGACGACACCTTCACCTCCTATCTCCGCGACGGCAGCCTCCCCAAGGGCAAGGGCCGCATCGCCAAGACCTGCGCCCCCGAATCCGACCCCACCCCCCTCTACGTGACCCCGACGCCGGCCCTCACCGCCAAGCACACCACCGCCACCACTCCCCTGGCGCCGACCGACCCCGAGGCCGTTCACGGCGTACTCCGGTAGTCAAAAACCGATCAACCAACCACACCCCGACGGCCGTTGGCACCCGCCCAACGGCCGTCGGCCATGCCTGGGGCCACGCCCGAATACGGATCTGAAGAATCGTTATCTCTTGAACGAGATGACTGAAACCCTGCGGGCCTCCCCTTTCGCCTCTACACTGCCGAAGGATGGGGGCGCTACTCATATCAATCTTCACTGTCACAGTAAGCGCAGTCGTTCCATTCATCGTGGAGATATACAAGGGGACCAGAGCAACGCAGGAACAAAGCTACATTGCGGGAATCAGCGCATGCGCTGAACTGGCGGCGAGCTCGCCGGGCACTCCTGCGGGATATTGCCACCTGAAGTACGTCATCATAAATCAGTCACAGAACGCGATCCATGACGTCATCGTCGTGCAGCCGCGCTGGCGTCCGCAGCATCCGATCAGCGTGATCAATCCCGGCACCCGTCATGAGGAAGCGGATCTGACACTCCGCCGCATTGATCCAGGGTTCACCAGCTATCCCGTGGGAATCATTTTCAAGGACGGCCAGGGCAGGGTCTGGCACAAACATCACGTGGCCGAGCGCGTACGCAAGGCCATCGACCCTCCCCGTACCGTCCATGACTACGTGCCGCACAAGAACCCTCTGGGGATGACCAAGGTGAGCAAAGGGGTCGGCATCAGCCTGGCCGCGCTCGTCATGCTCGCCTCCCTCGTTTACGGAATCATCAGCTTCGTCGACAACTGGAAGACACGGGATACGCCCAGCTCCCCCAACCAATCGGCAGGTAGTCATGGACGCTGAATCCGTCGCCGTCGTGGTGGCTTTAACCAGCGGCGCATTCGCCATGTTCTCCCTACTGCTGGCACGCGTCGCCGCCCGCCGGACCAAGCTCATGGCGGCCCGTATCCGTGCCGGCGAAGTGATCGCGTATCTCACGTCGCCCGTGGGGGCAGCCGATATGACCGCGCTCTGCGTGATCGACAATCGGGCGACCGAGCGGATCAGCGACGTCGTCGTCCGCTATCAGGATTCGGATCTGTGCGAGCTCCCCGAATTGGCTCCCTGGGACCAGCAGCGCGTGCCACTCCCCGAAACGCTCGGTTCCATCGATACACAACCGGCGACCATTGCCCCGCACATCGCGCCCAGCCTCGCGTTCTCGGACACCCAAGGCCATCGGTGGACCAGTGACACTCAGGGGTTGCGGCTGGCGGAGGAAACCGACCCGCCGAGCAAGTCCACAAAGCTGAACAGCGTTCCCCTCACCTGGCTCGTATGGACATCGGCCGCGACCGGGCTCATCACCGTCATCCCCATACTGCTGTATTTCGCCATCCTGTAGGGGTGTTGACGGTCACGGCCGGTCGGGTCCGCGATAGGGCAGCGTCTGGCTGTAGACGACGCTGGTGGTCGTACTGCCGAAACCGGCCAGCTCGTCCATGAGTGTCTCCAGGTGCCCCATGGAAGTCGCGGCCACCTTGAGGGTGTAACAGTCGTCGCCGGTGGTACGCAGACACTCCAGGATCTCCCGCCGCTCGGCGAGCAGCCGGCGCAAGGGCTGGTGGTGGTTGCCCGGGTACTTCAACCGGACGAGGGCGAGCACGGGGTAGCCGACCTTGGCCAGGTCGACCACTGCGTGGTACCCGGAGATGACACCCATCGCCTCCAACTGCCGCACCCGCTCCGTGGTCGCCGACGGGCTGAGGCTCACGCGCCGTCCCAACTCGCTGAGGGAGATACGCGCTTCCTGCTGCAACTGGTCGATGATCGCCCAGTCGACGTCGTCGAGATTCACGGCCATGTCGCGAGATTACCGGGAAATTGACGGAGGAAGGTCAAGACTGCCAGGAGAAGTCGGTTCCTCCATGTCCCACCGCCCGGATAGTCTCCGATCATGCAACTTGGCGCCACCGTACGGAGCTTCGGGCCCGGCGCCGATCCCGGCCTGCTGCGGCCCCACTCGGCGGCCTGGCAGGCGCTCACGGCCGTAACCACACACTGGAGGACAGCATCGTGATCACCCCCGCCGACGAGGACCTCCTGCGGCGCGCGATCGGGATCGCGGCCCGCGCCATCACCCTCGGCGACGCGCCGTACGGCTCCCTGCTGGCGGGTCCCGACGGCACGATCCTCGTCGAGGCCCACAACACGGTACGGCGCGACAACGACATCAGCGCCCACCCGGAACTGAAGCTCGCCCGCTGGGCCGCCCGCGAACTCGACCCCGACACGGCGGCACGCACGACGATGTACACCAGCTGCCAGCCGTGCACCATGTGCGCCGGCGGCATCGTCCGCTCCGGACTCGGCCGTGTCGTCTACGCGCTCTCCACCGACCAACTCATCGAGCTCAACCCGAAGTCCGGCGCCTGGCCGACGATTGCACAGGACGGCCCGGCCCTGTTCGACGAGGCACGCGCGCCCATCGACGACTACTACCGGCCATGACGCTGTCTGCGTGTCCGGAGGCGCTCTGCGGCTGACCGGGCGCGCGTGACATGCCCCACCCCGTCCGCTATCCAGCCACACTGACCACAACCATCGCCCTCGGCACGGCACTTCCCTACGCTGAGGCAATGCGTCACTGCCTGCAAACCCACCGCGTGCGGAGCACCGCGTGAACCGCGCCCCGTCCGTCCGCGCCCCGCTGCCTCCCCTCCACCTCGTCGAACTCGGCGGTACCGGCCCTGAAGACGTCGTCTTCGACAGTTCCGGACGAGTGCTCACCGGTGTCGCGGACGGGCGCATCCTGCGGATCGAGCTGCCCGATCGGGACCATCCCGACCACCCCGCCCGCGTACGGGAAGTCGGCCGAACGGGAGGGCGACCTCTCGGGCTCGAAGTGCTCTCCGATGGGCGGCTGTTGGTGTGTGACGCGGAGCTCGGGCTGCTCCGGCTCGATCCGGACGGCGGCGACCAGGGCGTCGAGGTGCTGGCCGACTCGGTGGCCGGGAAACCCCTGCGGTTCTGCAGCAACGTGGTCGCGGCTTCGGACGGCACGGTCTACTTCAGCGTCTCCAGCCGCCGTTACGGGCTGGACGACTGGCTCTCCGACATCGTCGAGCACCAGCCCACGGGCCTGCTCGTGCGACTGGCACCCGGGGGTGAGCCCGAAGTGCTGCTCGACGGGCTCCAGTTCGCGAACGGGGTGGCGCTCGCGCCCGACGAGTCGTACGTCGTGGTGGCGGAGACCGGGGCGTGGCGGCTCACCCGGCTGTGGCTGACCGGCTCCGACGCAGGTCGGCGCGACACCCTGACCGCTGACCTGCCGGGCTTTCCTGACAACCTGTCACAAAGCCCTGGCGGGGGCTTCTGGGTCGCACTCGCCGGATCGCGCATGCCACCCCTGGAGTGGCTGCACCGCGCCGCACCCCGAGTACGCCGGACGGTGGCCGCCACAGCCCGCCGTCTACCGGCCCCGCCACCTCGCCCCGGGCGTGTGGTCGAGGTCGGCATCGATGGCCAGGTGGTACGCGAACTACGGGCGCGGGGGCGTCAGTACCGTATGGCGACCAGTGTGGCCCAGCGCGACGGGCGGCTGGTTCTCGGCAGTCTGGTGGAGGGGACCATCGCCTGGTGCGACCTGTGAACGCGCGCGCCCGGGCGGAGGTGGCAGGGCGACCGCGCTGTCATCGCGAGGGCGTCGGGGACCACACCCCCTCAGCTGTCCCGTCGCGGACGTGCTGCTCATGCCTGGCGACCTTGCCGTGAATCACCTCCAGGCTGGCGTTCAAGTCGTCAATCCTGGTGCGTACGTTCTGCTCGTGCTCCCGCAGCAGCGCGAGGCGGTCGTGCTCGTACAGGGCTGCGTGACGCCGGGAGGGTGAGCCCGCCGAAGGATTCAAAAACCCCCGCGCAGGGCGCGGCGACGGCCGTGTGGGCGGCGACGTCGCCACTGCTCGGAGGGTACGGAGGGGCCTACTGCCAGGACTGCGACATCGCCGAACCGGCCGTGACGGACGACATGCTGATCGGGGGCGTCAAACCATGGGTCACCGACCCCGACGCAGCAGCTCGGCTCTGGGACCTCTCCAGCGAGCTCACCGGCGTGAACGCGTTCTCATGAATGCCGAGCCTCAAGCCGCCGTACGTTGCAGCGTGAGCGACCGTCCGTCGGCCGCGCTCAGGGTGGGGTAGTCGGTGTAACCGGTCGAACCGCCCACGTACATCGTGTACTTGTCCCGTACGGGGTTGAGGGGCGCGCCGATCTGGAGGCGTTCCACGAGGTCGGGGTTGGCGAGGAACGCGCGGCCCAGCGAGATCAGGTCGGCGCCTGCGGCCAGCAGGCGTTCGCCCGCGTCCCGGCCGCCGTCGGCGGGCATCGCGGCGGGCCAGCCCAGGTTCGGGTTGGCCATCAGCGTGCCGGGCCAGCGGCCGCGGATATCGGCGAAGAGCGCGCTCTCGGGGTCGGCGAACTCCATGTGAAGATAGGCAAGTTGGAGGTCGGCGAGCTCGCCGAGGAGCGCGGGGTAGATGTGTTCGGTATCGCCCTCCTCGATGCCGTTGACGGTGTTCGCCGGGGAGATCCGCACGCCCGTCCTCTCGGGCCCGATCGAGTCGGCGACGGCCCTGGTGACCTCGACGACGAAGCGAATACGGCCCGCGACCGAGCCGCCGTAGTCGTCACTGCGGAGGTTGGTGTTCTGCGCCATGAACTGGTGCAGAAGCTGCCCGTTGGCGGCGTGCACCTCGACCCCGGCGAAGCCTGCCTCGACCGCGTTGCGGGCCGCTTGGGCGAAGTCGGCCACGGTCATGCGGACGTCCTCGATGCTCATGGCGAGGGGCACGACGGAGGGTTGACGTCCGGTGGGCGTGTGGATCGTCTCGGGGAGCGCGACGGGTGAAGGGGCCAGCGGCATGAGTCCGCTGTTGTCCGGGTGACCCACCCGGCCGCCGTGCTGGAGTTGGAGGAACATCCGCCCTCCCGCCGCACGCACCGCGTCGGTGACCTGCCGCCATCCCGCGATGTGCGCGGCGCTGTGGATCCCGGGGATGTTGGGGTAGGTCTGCCCCACGGCGTTCGGCGTGGTGCCCTCCGCGATGATCAGCCCTGCCGAGGCCCGCTGGGCGTAGTACGTGGCCATCAAGGCCCCCGGAACGCCGTCGGCATCGGCCCTGTTCCGGGTGAGCGGCGCCATGACCAGCCGGTTGGGCAGGTGCAGCGGGCCGAGACGGGCGGGGGTGAGGAGTCCGGGGTTCACTGGTGTACGCGTCATGCCCGTACCGTAGAAGTTGACATTGGTGTCAGATTCAAGTGCGGCGGCGGGGTGAGGCAGCCCTGGTCTACGGTGGCCCGCCCGTCCACTTCGGTCTGCGACCCGGCGCCAGGATGCCCAATCCGGACCTGCCGGCGCGCGCGGCGCAGACAGTGACAGACAGCCGAACTCGACCGCGCCCTGGATGTGCTGCTCCCCGCACGGTGCCCGACGCGCACCGATCACCCCCGTCACGCGCCTCTTCCCCGAGAGCCCACTTCCCTGTTACGATCCGATCCGGTTCGGAACGAAATGCCAAACGGGCTTCCACCCGGAACTGACCTGACCTCACGGAACTGAAAGGCTCTGTCCCATGCTGCGTGTCAAGGACTTCGACCACCTCGTCCTCAACGTCCAGGACGTCGAGCGCGCCCTGGACTTCTACACCGGGCCGCTCGGTCTGGAGCCGGTCCGTGTCGAGGAGTGGCGGGCCGGGAAGGTCCCCTTCCCCTCTGTCCGGGTCAACGCGAACACGATCATCGACCTGTTCGACCGGCCGCGCGGCGAGTCCAACGTCGACCACATCTGCCTCGTCGTCGACCCGCTGGACTGGCAGGAGGTCATCGACTCGGGCGTGTTCACCGTCCTCGACGGTCCCGTTCCGCGGTTCGGCGCGCGTGGCTCCGCCATCTCCGTCTACGTCCAGGACCCGGAGGGCAACACCGTCGAGCTGCGCTGGTACCCGCAGGACGCCGAGTGAGCTCGGCGGGCCGGCCGCGCGACCCGGCGATCGACGCCGCCGTTCTGACCGCCACCCTCGACATCCTGCGGACCCACGGCTATTCGGGCTTCGCGATGGAAGGGGTCGCGGCGCAGGCGGGCACCACCAAGGCGGCCATCCGCCGTCGCTGGCCCCGCCGCCAGGACCTGCTCATCGACGCGCTCGCATCGATACTGGCCGTACCGCCCGTCCCGGACAACAACTGCACGCGCTGCGATCTGATGCAGAGCGTACGGCTGCTGGACGAGGCACTGCACGAGCGGCTGCCGCGCGGGGTCCTGGCACCGCTGGTCGCCGACTGCGCCCGCGAGCCGGAACTGCACCAGCGACTGACCGACGTGCTCGTACTGCCGAGCCGACAGGCCGCAACCACCGCCGTGGAACGGGCCGTCGGCCGGGGTGACCTGCGCCCCGACGTGAACCCCGACGTCCTCGTCGACCTGCTCGCCGCGTCCGTATACCAACGGGCGCTCCTCGGCGAGACGACGACAACCCGCCCGTCGGCAGCCGACGTCGTGGACCTGCTGCTACGTGGGGCGGCGGTCGACTTCGACCACTTGGTCCGCGTCAGCCGAACCCCCGCGCACCTGCGCGGACACTCCGCCGGCCACTCCTGATCAACCCGCCTGTCGGCGCCCGAGCCGGACGACCTCGTCGACTCCTTCCGGGGTGCACAAGTCCCCACGGCGCGTGGGCGGGTTGATCCAGTACGCGCCGGGGCGGGCCGTGCGGTGTACGGCGGGGACGCCGAGCCATGTGGTGGCGGACGAGAGGCACATCGCGTCATGGGCAAGGTGCCGGGCGCAACTGCCCACGGGTACCAGGGCGTAGTACCAGACGCTCGCGTCGTAGCGTCGTGGATGACGGGGCCGTCGACGACGTCGCCGAGGCATGCCGCGACGAGGTCCGGGTCCTGGCCGCCGGCGGCCGCGTGGACGATCGCGGCGGAGATGCGGACGGCGTCGAAGGCCTGCCCGGTGGGCAGTAACGCGACGCCGCCGACGCCCCAATCCCGCTGGGCAGTTGAGGGGTTGGGGTGCGCGGACGCGAGCCAGTCGGCGATCGCTCTGTCGGTGTCGGTGTGCCGGCTCGTCATGACGACACCGCCTCGACGAACGCCGCGTCGCCGAGGCCGTCGAGCCAGCCGCGGAGCTTCGCCGTGGCGAGGTGCGTTTCGTCGAGGGTCACGATCCCGTCGGCCTTGCCGTCCTCCACCAGACGGGTGACCCGGGTCAGGGAGGAGCGCTCGCTCTTGGGCCGGTCGATCGGGCCGAGGTCGTACAGGGCGGCCGCGACGCTCCAGCCCTTCGCCCTGGCGTGAGCCCGCAGTGTGCCCATGACGTCGTCGGGGTCGCGGCCGTCCGCGATGCAGGCGTAGAGGGCGACGCGGGTGGCGGGGGCGGTTTCGGACCTGCCGGTTCCGATGCTGATGGCGTACACGGGGAGGCTCCTCCGGTGGGTGTCGGATCACCACCGACCGTAGGATCCCAACTGCCAAGGGGAGGACACAGATTGTGTCCCCTCACGCGGCCAGCATGCCGATCTTCACCGCGAGCTCACAGGCCCTGCGCCGACGGCCGGTCACCTTCGACTCGGACTCCTCCAGGATGATCCGCTTCGCGTAGCCGTTGTACCGGATGGTCTCCGGCGCGGCCTCGTATGCCTTGTCGAGGGTCGCGATGGCCACGTCGGGCTGTCCGTCCAGTTGGAACCCGCGAGCCTCCTCGATCCGGTGCCGGGCCCGGCGCGGCCGGGAGGGGATCGTCATCGCGTCGGCCCGCGCGACCTGTCGCACCGACTCCGGACCGGCATGCAGTTCCACGGCCACCGTCACCGCATGGGCACCCATGATGGCGCGCGAGAAGCTCGTGACGGGGTGGTAATAGGTCTCCGGCAGCCGCTCGGCCACGGACCGCGCCGCGTCCCAGTAGCGCCATGCGGTGCCGGTGTGGCCGCGCCGGGCGGCCGTGTAGCCGGCCTCGAACTGGAGCGCACCGACGATGGCGAGGACGTCGTCGCACGCGTCGGGGAGCAGCGGCTCCAGGTAGGCAAGCGTCTCCAGGTTCACGGCGTCCGCCGCGTCGTAGTGCGCGGGGCCGGAGTCGCGGTGTGCCTGCGCCATCAGCCAGGCCGCCACCCCGACCGCGTGCGGGTCCTCGCTCTGCTGCGCGGCGATCAAACCCCGTTCGGCCACGCGCCAGAGCAGGGACGAGTCCGGCTGGTAGGCGACGAAGAACTGCGACAGCGAGTACACCTCGGCCAGGAGCGCCTGCGCGGCTCGCCAGTCGGCGGGACGTTCGGCCTGCTTCACCGCGAGCTGGGCGTCCCGGATCAGATCCGGCAGCAGCCTGCCGATCACCTCGCGATGGTGCGGTGCTTCGTGCCGCGCGGTCCACGCGCGCGTGAGGCGCGCCTGAAGGTGCGCGGCCGACGCTGCTTCGCGATCCGCGGTGTACGGATACGAGTCGATCGCGGCACGTACTGCGGCGAGACGCGGATGGCCCGGGCCGATGAACATGTCGACGTGCCTGTCATGGCGGCCGGTCAGGTCCGCGAGGTCACGGACGCGCAGCGCCTCGGCGATCCGCAGGACCATGTCGAGCCCCGGAGCCTGGAGTTGGCCGTTCTCGACGCGTTTCACCCACGACGCGGACATCCCGACGAGGCCCGCGAGGACGGTCCGGCTCATCCCCCGCCGCTCGCGCAGGACTTGCATTCTCTGCCCGAACTTCAGCGGGTCGACGTACGGGTCCGGGGTTGCATCAGACGACACGGCCTTGCCCCTCATCCATCGCAGTACAGCTCGTCACTGCCAGGGTAGGGGCGTGCGGCGCTTCAGGATGAGCGAAGCCGCGCCGCCTGCCCCACCGGAGGGTTACGGACGGCCGGACCACGGCCTGGCGGCCTGCGCCGCCGTGGCGCGATGATCACTCCATGACTGAGATCGTCTTGATGTCGGATCCGAAGGTCGCCGCCATACCCGTTGCGGAGTGCGGTGAACGCCTCGTGGACGTGCGAGGATCCCGCTCGTTGCTGGTCGACGTACGCAAGCAGGACCCGGTGGATGCCTTCGCATACGTGCGGGAAGGCGTACTGGAGCGGTTGTTGAAGGCGCAGGCGATGCTGCCGCAGGGCGTGCGGTTGCTGTTCGTCGAGGGGTACCGGCCGCCGTCCCTGCAACGGGAGTACTTCGAGGAGTACGCGGACCGGCTGCGAGCCGATCATCCCGATTGGTCCGCCGACCAGGTCCACTCGGCGGCAAGCCGGTACGTATCGCCGCCCGACATCGCTCCGCACAGCGCCGGCGCGGCCGTCGACCTCACCCTGGCCGGCGCCGACGGGCGCGAACTTGACCTGGGCACGCGGATGAACGCGGACCCGGAGGAAAGCGACGGCGCCTGCTACACGCACGCCACGAACATCAGCGAGGAAGCCCGCGCCAACCGGAAGCTGTTGGGTGGTGTACTCACAGCCGTGTGGCTGATCAACTACCCCACGGAATGGTGGCATTGGTCCTTTGGGGACCGTTATTGGGCTCTGCTCGCTGGAGAGCCCGCTGCGCTGTACGGCCCGAAGGAGTTTGCCCCGCAGAGGTAGCCTCCAACAGAACGGGCCAGCCATGCCGGTGGGCCGAAAACGACTTCATCGCATTCATCGTCGGAGCAAACCCCGCATGACCCTCATCCCCGAACCGCGCCACCTTGTCGTTCGTGCCCAGGGCGAAAGCTCTCCCTTGCGCACGACGGAGGACCAAGGCGACGGAGACCCCGCCGAGTTCACCCACGCCCTCGCCCTCGACGACCCCGCGCTGGCGCTTCCCGACCGGCTGGCCGAGCAGTTGGCATCCTGGTCTCAGGCCTTCCCGCCCAGCGGGTTCGCCTCTCGCCCGGCGCTGCGTAAGTACACGAAACGGGGTGTGGAGCTCGCGCAGTCCCTCGCATCGCATCTCGGGCCCGTGTGGGTCGTACGTTATTGGGACGCGAGCCACGACACGGCCAAATTCGTGTGCTGGGGGTGCGCGCGCCTGCACTGGACGCTCGACTCGCACGGCAACCCACCGCATCCGCTGCACATCACCGTCCAAGGCGAATACAAGTGGTATCCGCTCCGCGCGGACGGCTTCGGGGACTTCGCTCCCGATGACCCGGCCGCCGCGCTCGGTCTGTCCGGCGAACTCGTGGACGATCTGTACGAATGGGCGCACGACGTCGACTCCGCCATGAACCTGTGGCTGGAGGACCGCGATGACGACCGGGACGACGCCAGGAGGCAGGAACTGGACCTGCGGGGGCGGGAGTTGGTCGAACGTTTGAGCCACGAGATCGGTCCCGCGAGGACCGTTGCGTACGGCGGAGTTTGACATACCCACCCCCGTCCCCGCCGTCCGGTTCCGGCACCGGATGTGGATTTCTGTGTTTCCGATGCGCGTGGAGGGCTACGCGAACTGACAGACGCGTCCACCTTCGAGGAGTCGTCGTGGTCATCGTGGCTGTCCTCTTCCCGCCGTTGATGCTGAGCATCCTGCTCGGCCTGGCCCGTTACGAAGAACGCATGCTCGGCGCCTCCGAGTCCGCACAACCTGGGCCGTCCGTACCGCCCGGGCGCCACCTGCACGCCGTACGCGAACACCGGGCCGACGCTCCGCCCGAGTGGGGCATCCGGCGCCGGAACGGCAGCTCCGTCGCCCGGCACCGTCAGACGTCCCGGCATGTGGCGTGAACCAGCTCTCGGTACGGCCTGCGGTATGCGGGAGTGCGGGCCGATCACTCCCCGCAACCGCACGGATCGCGAAGGTGGCCGGGGGTGGGCATGATGGGTGCGCTCGGCCCACGGCCAGGAGGTCACGATGCTGCTGCCCGACAAGATCATCCTCGCCCGGCTGCTCTTCCATTACCGCGCGCAGGAGCGCTCCGTCCTGGCGAACCCCCATGAGGCGAGCGTTCGCCGACGCTTCGAGGACACCGCGTACACGCTGTGCGTACTCATGGGAGAGCGAACGGCGCGCGAGGCGGCCACGGCCGCCGAGCGATATCTGGGTGGGTCCGGCCATCACACCGTGCAGGCCGCGCCGCCGCTCGGGCTGGGCAGCGAGTAGCACCGACGGTCGGGCCTGCTTCGTACGCGAAGTCCGGCCGCTACGGACTCGGCTCGGCGGAAACAGTTCGCTCGAACTTCCCTCACCAGCGATACCAACGCCTGGATCCGCCCCTCGGCCGGGCGACGAAGCCGACGAGCCACACGACCAGACAAACGATGGCGACCCACCACAGAATCTTCACCGCGAATCCGACACCGAAGAGGAGCAGGATCAGCAGCAGAACGAGGAGCAGAGGGACCATGGAAATCAGCCTCCAGCACGTCATGCGCCCTCATTCGACCTCCCCATTCATTCGACGAGGGTTGACTCCAGGGTAGCCATTTCACGGGCCTGGCGGCGTACGACGGGGACCTGTCCTTCGCCGCCCATGTACGTCTCGTAAACGCGAAACCACCAACGAACCCGCCGCCCGAATTGCGGGGTGACCATCAAGCACCGAAGGTAAACCCACACTCATTTCAGGAAGCCTTCAAGCAGCCAAGGAGTCGAAATGCCTCGCGGATCCAGCCCCAAGCGGGAGCGTCAGTACGAGCACATCAAGGAAAGCGCCGAAGAACGCGGCGAGAGCACCAAGCGTGCCAAGGAGATCGCCGCCAGGACCGTCAACAAGGAGCGGGCGCGGGCCGGTGAGTCGAAGACCACCAGCAAGATCTCCATCGAGGACATGTCGTCGTCGAAGCGAGGCGGACAGCGCTCACACAGCGGTTCACAGGGCCCGACCTACGACCAGCTCTACGCCGAGGCCCAGCGCCGCAACATCCACGGCCGCTCCAACATGGACAAGGCCCAGCTCAAGCGGGCGCTCGGCGGAAAGTAACGCCCCCCTCGGCCGAGGACCTCGTCAGCGCGGCGGCAGGATATTCAGTTCCTCGGTGATCAGCAGTTCGGGGTCGAATGCCATCCCGGTGAAGTGGCCCGCTAGTTCGAGCGAAAGCACTCCGTGCAGGCGGGTCCAGAACGACAGGGCGCGATGCAGCGTCGCGGCTGTCGCCGGATGGCCGTCGGCCCACTCGCGGTGGTTCTCCAGGTGGGCGTCGAAGGGCGTCGTCGGGCTGTCCGCTGCCAGCGCGCCACAGGATTCGATCAGCACGGTCATGACCTCGGACGAGATCGCGGTGATGTCGTCGGGCGCGTGATAGCCCGGGACGGGCGTGCCGTAGATGAGGAAGTACCGGTGCGGGTCGCTGCGGGCCCATTCCCGGATGACACCGGCCAGCCCGAACAGGTCGGCGCCGGAGTCGAATGCCGTGCGGACGGTGTCGGCGAGGCTTCGGTAGGCATCGCGGATCAGCGCCGTGATCAACTCGTCGCGACTGGCGAAGTAGCGGTACAGGGCGGGACCGCTCATGCCCATCTGCTTGGCGATCGCGTTGAGCGACAGCGCGGACACCCCCGCCGTGGCGACCTGCTCCCACGCGTGCTGCTTGATCTCCGCGCGCACCTGCGCCCGGTAGCGCTCCCGCGGGCTCTGCCCACCTGGTTCCGTCATCAGCTGCCCCTTCCCCGGCCGGTGTGACACCACCGAAGTCTAGCTAGAGGCTCTCACGTTCCCTATTGACGCTCACATTGGAGCGTTATAGCTTCTAACTGTCGGGAGAAGCGCTAACGCGCGGCCTCCGCAGCAGTCGAGGAACGAGGAGAACGTCATGACCGACACCCGCCCGTCCACCTCACCGGACCCGCAGACCCGGCACCGGGCCAAGCCGAGGGCCGCCCGGCTCACACTCTTACTGACCGCCGCCGGACTCCTCGGCACCACCGCTTCACCGGCCCACGCCACCACCGCCGTCCGCGACGAGACGGCCCGCCACACCGCACATCCCGGCGCGGTGACCTGTCAGGGCAAGGGCATCGACCCCACGGCCAAGATCCACTACCGGACCGAAACCCTCATCAAGGCTCCGCTGAGCACTATCTGGAAGCTGCACACCGACGCCGAAGGCTGGCCCTCCTGGCAGGCGTCCATCACCTCCATGAAACGGCTGGACCCGGGACCGCTGCGTACGGGTTCGCAGTTCCGCTGGACCACCCCGGCGCCCCCCACGCCCACAACACCCGCCACCACCCTCGTCATCACCTCGTCCGTCCAGCAGATCCAGCGCAACCAGTGCATCCGCTGGAGCGGACCCGCCGTCGGCGACGGCCTGCGTATCGACCGGGGCATCCACGTCTGGAACTTCATCAAGGTCAAGGGCGGCGTCCTCGTCCGCACCGAGGAGAGCTGGACCGGCAAGCAGATCGAGGCCGACCCGGCCACCTCCCTCACTTACCTCGCACCAGGCCTCGACGCCTGGCTCGCCGACCTCAAGACCACCGCCGAAGCCCACCACCGCTCCTGAGCCAACGGCCGGCCCGGCCGCCGCTTAGCGCCCGAGCGGTCTTTCCCGCATCACGAGTGCCGTGTACGACCTGGTCATACGACCGCGGGCGACGACGCCGGAGGCGGGTCAGTCGCGGGCTCCTTCCCGGTCGTATAGACCGTCGGGTCGAAGTGGCTCAGGCGGCGCACGAGTTGGCCGGTGGACCAGGGCCAGCAGAAGGTGTTCCGGCCGCCGGGTCCGAAGTAGTAGCTGGTGCAGCCGCCCGTGTTGTAGACGGTCGTCCGCAGCGCCCGCTGCACCTCGGCGTTGTACTGCGCCTGGGCGGTCGGCGTGATGTCCATGGACGTGACGCCCGACAGATGGTGGAGCGCGGCGCACAGGTACGTGAGTTGCGCTTCGAGCACCGTGATGGCGGACGACGCCCCGGTGAGGAGGTTGGGGCCGAGGAGGAGAAAGAGGTTGGGGAAGCCGCTGACGGTGGTGCCGAGGTAGGCTTCGCGGCCGTGCCGCCAGGCGTCGTGGAGCGTACGCCCGTCGACACCGTACACGCTCCGGGCCAGGGTCAGCTCACCGATGTGGAATCCGGTGGCCAGTACGACTGCGTCCACCTCCGCCAAGCTGCCGTCGGCGCCCACGAGTTGACTGCCACGTACCGCCGAGACCGCGGTGTTGTGCAGGTGGACGTGGGGTTTGGCGAGCGCCGGGTAGTACGTGCTCGACGACAGCAGCCGTTTGCAGCCGATCGTGTGGTCGGGCGTGAGCGCCTTGCGTAATCGCCGGTCGCGGACCGCGAACCGCAGATGCATGCGCCCGCCGACTTGCAGCAGGCGCGCGAGCCGAGGATGCCGGAAGGCGTATCCGAACGCCTCCTGCACCGCGTACTGCCCCGCCCGCACGGCGCGTAGCGCGGGACCCTGCCGCAGGGCGTTCGGCAGGGTGAAGTCGGGTTTGGGCAACAGCCATTGCGCCGTGCGCTGGAATACGTGTACGGCGGCCGCGCGCTGCTCGATCGCCGGGACCACCTGCACGGCGGACGCCCCGCTGCCGACCACGGCCACGCGCCGCCCGGTGAGATCCACGGAATGGTCCCACCGTGCGGTGTGGAACACCGGCCCCGGGAACGTGTCGAGCCCTGGCACATCGGGCCAACGCGGCTGATGCCAGGGCCCGGTGGCCATGACCAGCGCCCGCGCGGTGTACTCACCGTCCGAGGTCTCCAGCCGCCAGCGCCCGGCGTCCTGATCCCACACCGCCCGCTGTACCTCGACGCCGCACCGCAGCACGTCCCCGACCCCGTACCGGTCCACGGTCTCCCGTAAGTAGGCATGGATCTCGCGCTGCCCGGCGAAGGCTCTGCTCCATCCGGAACTTCTGGCGAACGAGTAGCAGTAGAGCACGGACGGAACGTCACACGCACACCCCGGATAGGTGTTGTCCCGCCAAGTCCCCCCAACATCCAGGGACTTCTCCAACACAAGAAGGTCCCGAACCCCTTCCTGCCGCAGCCGTATCGCGGCCCCGATCCCGGAGAACCCCGCACCGACCACCATCACCTGAACGTCCCTCATATCCCGATGCACCGCACCACCATGCGCAGAAGCGGCGGACCCCAATCAGGGCGCGAACCGGCGCGGGCGGTGCGGAGTGCCGGGGTTGTGGGGCGCGCGGGCGATGGAGCACGCCCCTGGCTTGCGCGGGCATTTGGCGATCAGTCGCTCTTGTGTCGGATGATCTCCGCGACGATGGTTGGTGCCGTGGAGCAGCAACTGCGGGAGATGGGCAGCAGGTTGACCGATACGAATGGATGGCAGGGGCTGACGTTGGGGCTCTTCCGGCGGGTTCGGAGCGATCTCGTCGGGGCGGTGGAGGAGGCCGGGAACGCGTCGCTCGACTGGCGGCTGACTCCGACGAACAACAGCGTCGGATGGCTGGCGTGGCATATCGCACGAGGTCAGGACCGGAACCTGTCCGAGATGATCGGCGATCCGCAAGTCTGGCTCTCCGGCGGATGGGCGGCTCGCTGTCATCGTCCGCCGGATCCGTCCGACACCGGTTTCGGTCATTCAGCGGCACAGGCGGCTGCCTTCCAGAGCCCTGGAAGCGACGTACTGCTGACCTATCACGGTGCCGTTCACGAACTCGCGGAGCGATACCTGTCCACGGCACCCGACAGCGATCTGAGCCGGGTCGTCGTCAGTCCCACTCTGGGCAATGCCCATACGGTCGAGGAACGCTTACGTGGGCTGGTCACGGATTGCTTCGCGCACTTGGGCCAGATCTACTTGCTCCAGGGGCTGATGCCGGACACCGACCGCTGACACCTTCCGGCCGTGGTGTTCGCCTGCACCCGCGTCCCGTCGACCCGACCTGCCCGTGGGCGGGTGCCGGCCGGTGGGAGTGCCGCGACTTGCCGTGGGGATCGGTGCGCGGGCGTGCGTGTCGGAGGTCCCGGAGCAGCCTGGGGTGGTGACGGTTGCGACTGCGGCCACGGCCAGCAACGCGGCCCGCCTGGCCCAGTGGGTGGTCATATGGCCCCTTCATCCGGCACGGCGGGACGGCCCGTACCCCCGAAACGGGCCACCCCGGCGCGCGCTCGTACTGCCGTCTGCCGGCTCAGGTGCAGTTGTTCACGTTGATCGACGCCTCGTTGTTGCGGAGGTAGCCGTTGAGGTTTCCATCGTTACGCCGAGGCCACCGATCGGCGCGATCCTTTCAGCGAGAGCTGAACTGTTCGTCGTCGGACAGCCGGGGAGTCGATGTGCTGCGCATCCACTGCACGCACGACGACCTGCTCAGAGTCACCGTCGCCGACCGCCCGGCACCGCTGGTGGAACTGGGGCTGGCCTTCGAGATGTCGCAGCGGCGCGACGCACATCCGGTGTTCGGTCCATGGCGGCAGCGCGTGACACGCGCACTCCACCAACTGGCGCTCCCTCTCATGCAGTTGGTGTCACCACTGGGCGCGGGGCCGCTGTTCCTCGACCCCGCCGGCGAGGACCTGGAAGAGGGTGTGGACCAGATCCTGTCCACGCCACGCGCCGAGGCCCGCTCGGAGCTGCGCCGGATGTGCGCGATAGACCGCCCGCTCACCCCATGGATACGTCAGCTCGCCGACCGGGACCTGCATGAGGTCAGCCGCCCACTCCGGCTGTCGCGCGGCTGGTCCGGAGGTGCAGGTGGACAGCCGTGGCCTGAGGCACGCGCCCGACGGATCGCGGATCAGTGCACCACAGAGCGCGCGACACGGAATCCGACGTCGTCGACCCGGAACGTGGGGTGGCTGCGGCGCCTCACCGACGCGCGGCAGCTCCAGTGCTCGTCGAACCAGCCACCGCCACGCAGTACGCGGTAACTGCCGTACACATCGGGGTCATAGAGGTCCCAGCACCACTCCCACACGTTGCCGAGCATGTCGTGGAGGCCCCATGGGTTGGGCTGCTTGCCGCCCACCTCGTGGACCCGCTCGTCCGAGTTGCCCCGGTACCAGGCCACGTCGTCAAGGGGCCCGTAACGCGGTCCGGCCGTGCCGGCCCGGCAGGCGTGCTCCCACTCCGCTTCGCTCGGCAGCCGATAGCCGTCGGCGGATACGTCCCACGCGATGTCGTCGCCGTCGGCCCGCAAGCGGTACACGGGCGTGAACCCGTCACGCTCGGACAGGGCATTGCAGAACCGGACCGCGTCCCACCAGGAAACCCCCTCGACCGGCAACTCGTCCCCATGGGCAGTGCTCGGCTGCCCACCGGCGACCTGCCCGTACAGCGCCTGGGTGACGGGGTACGCCGCGAGCTGATACGCCGCGAGTTCGACCGCCCAACTGCGCCGAGTCCGCCGGTCCGACAGGGTGACCTGTCCCGGCGGCACGGCGATCATCTCGTGCTCTGCGCTTGCGCCCATGAGTAGATGATCTTACGGGTGCACGCCCTTTACCACGTACGTTCGCGTTCGATCGACGCCGCGCCCCCGTCGGCTAATGGCTCGAAACAGGCGGCGGCGTTTACGGTCGCCGCCACAGGCGCACCACACTGGAAGCTCGACGACCAAGGAACGGCACGTACGAGACCAGGAGTTGGTGCGATGTCCACGCAGTCCCCCGCCGGAGCCGCGCAGTCCACCCGCGGTGTGATCGACGCCTATCTGGCGCGGCTCTCCGAGCGGGATCTGGAGGGTGCTGTTCAGCTGTGCGTCGAGTCGGTCGTCTGGGACGCCCAGAGCTCCCCGGACGTGCCGTGGTCGGGAGTGCGGACCGGGCGGGACGGGGTCATGGAGTTCTTCACCACGCTCCACAAGCATCTGAAGCCCGAGGAGTTCACCGTCACGCACATCGTGGTCGAGGGCGAGCACGGGGTGATCATCGGCCATCTGCGGGACACCGTGAAGGCCACCGGCAATCCGCTGGTCACGCCGTTCTCCGCCCATGTGACCGTCATCGATGGACAGATCGTGCGCTATCACCTCTTCGAGGACACCCACGCCCTCCATCGGGCCATGACCGAGCGCTGACCCGGCCCGCCCCGTCGCCACCCCCACCAGGAGAGGTACGCGAGATGACCACCCGTGACATGCCGTCCCACCCCGTCGTACGCGCCTTCGTGGACGCGATCAACGCCCAGGACCAGCAGGCCCTGTGGTCCGTTCTCGCCAAGGACGCCACAGTGATCGACGTGGGAACCGAACGCGACCTCGACGCGTGGGTGGAGAGGGAGCTCTTCTCGTCCCACGCCCGTATGGAGGTGGTACGGGAGTCCTCCGACGGTCTGTCGATGACCGCCCGTTTCCACAACGACATCTGGGGGGACATCGACACAGTGTGGGAGTTCTCGGTCTCCGACGGGACAATCCGGCGCTTCGTCACCGGCCCCGGGTGAGCACCGGCCCGGCCTCGGCGCCGGGCCGACACTCGACCCGGCCGTGCGGCGCGGGAACCTGGAACGCGGAACACCCGCCGTAAGGAACGACAGCGCACAGCACGGGTACGGGCAGTAAGGATCACGGAAGCCGAGGCAATGGTGTGAGCCGCACCTCGGGGCCCGAGGAGGAACAGGCACCGAAGGAGTCGGTGCGCATCTGCCTCCTGGGCCCGGTGAGCGTGGAAGTCCAAGGCCGCCATATCGACCTCGGGCCACAGCAGCGCGCACTCCTCGCTGCCCTCGCGCTCGCCCGGGGCCGTCCCGTAAGCACCTCGCGGCTCGCCGAACTCCTGTGGGAGGGTGACGCGCCGGACGGGGCGATCAGTGCCCTGCGTACGCATGTGATGCATCTGCGCCGTGTACTGGAGCCGGGCCGACGGGCCACGTCCGGCTTCGAGGTGCTGCTCAGCGCGGGCGCCCGTAGCAACACCAGCTACACCTTGCAGGTGACCGACGAGCAGGTCGACGCGCTGCATTTCGTGCACCTCGCCGACCAGGCCCGCAAGGCGGCCGCCGACGGCGACGCCTCGGCCGCCGTCGGTCTGCTCGACCAGGCGCTCGCCCTGTGGACCGGGGCCGCGCTCGAAGGAGTCAGCGACCGCAGCTTCGCGCTGGCCGAGGCCGACCGCCTCGAAGAGCTGCGCCTGGTGGCCCGGGAGGACCGGCTCGACGCGCTCATCGAGCTCGGCCGGCACGAGGAGTCGGGGGCCGAACTGACCATGCTGGTCAGCGAGTTCCCGCTGCGCGAGCGGCTGCGCTGCCAGCTGATGCTGACCCTGTACCGCTCGGGCCGCCAGGCGGACGCCCTCGCCGCGTACCGCGATTTCTATCAGCTCCTCGACGCCGAGATCGGCATCGAGCCGGGGCGGCAGCTCAAGGAGCTCCACCAGCGCGTCCTCGTCGGCGATCCCGGCCTCGCCCTCGGCCCGGACACCGCGCGCACCCCCGAACCCGCGCCCCCGCCCGCGCCGCCGCGCCCTGTTCCACGCCAACTCCCGCCCGACATAGCGAGTTTCACCGGCCGGGTCGCCTATCTGCGGGAGCTCGACGCCCTGCTGTCCCACTACGACACGGGGCCCGGGCAGACGCTGGTGATCTCCGCCGTCTCCGGCATGGCAGGCGTCGGCAAGACCGCGCTCGCCGTGCACTGGATGCACCGGGTGGCCGACCGTTTCCCCGACGGCCAGCTGTACGCGAACCTGCGCGGCCACGCCCCCGATCCCCCGGCCACGGCCGACGAGCCCCTGGCGCAGCTGCTTCGGGCGCTCGGGGTCGACACCGGGCATCTGCCGGAGAGCACGGACGAGAAGACCGCCCTGTACCGCTCGCTCCTGGCGGGCAAACGCATGCTGATCCTGCTGGACGACGCGGCCGGGCTCGAACAGGTGCGCCCGCTGCTGCCCGGCTCCCCGACCTGCTTCGTCGTCGTCACCAGCCGTACCGATCTGCGGGGCCTGACCGCGTTCCACGACGCGCACCGGGTGAACCTGGCCGTCTTCGGCGAGGAGGAGGCGCTCGCGCTGCTCGCCCGCGTGATCGGTTCGGACCGGGTACAGGAGGAGCCGGAGGCCTCCGCCGAGACCGTCCGGCTCTGCGGCCATCTGCCGTTGGCCGTACGGATCGTGGCGGCCCATCTCATCGGCGACCAGTACTTGTCCGTCGCGGAGGTCGTGCGCGCGCTGCGCGGCGACGACCGCCTGGACGACCTCGCACTCGACCAGGAACAGCACACCGGCGTACGCAGCGCCCTCGCGCTCTCCTACCGGTCCCTGCCCGCCCCGGAACAGCAGTTCCTGCGGCTGCTCGCCCTCACCCCCGGCCCCGAGGTCTCGGCCCCGGCCGTCGCCGCCCTGGCCGGGGCCGCCCTGCCCGGCGCGGCCCGGCTCCTGGACCGGCTGGTCGCCCGCAGTCTGCTGGAGACGCATCGGCCCGGGCGCTTCCATCTGCACGCCCTGGTCCGCCTGTTCGCCCGCGAACGGGCCGAGGCGGAGGACGGCGCCGACGCGCGCGAGAGCGCCGTCGCCCGCCTGCTCACCTGGTACCTGGGCACCGCCGAGCAGGCCGCCCATCTGCTCTACGGCACCTTCTACTCCTGGTACGCGGCCGAACCGCCCGAGCCGGACGGCTCCCCCACCGCGCCGCTGACCTTCGCCAGCGCCACCGCGGCGCTGGTCTGGCTGGAGGACGAACGGCCCGCCCTGCTGGCGTGCGCGCAGCACGCCCTGCGGAACGGGCCGCGCTTCTTCGCCTGGCGCTCCGCGCTGGCCATGCACGGCCATCTGATGGAGCACGGCCGGCGCACCGACTGGCTGCGCGCCGCACACGTCGGGCTGCGCGCCGCCGAGGCCGAGCGCGACGACCACGCGCAGGCGGTGATGCACTGGAGCCTGTGTTACGTACTGTGGGAGCTGGCTCGGCACGACGAGGCACTGCGGCACAGCGACCACGCCGACGCGCTGTTCGCGCGGGCCGGGCTGCCCGTGGAGCAGGCCGGTGCGGTCCTCGGGCTCGCCGCCTCCCATCGCGAGCAGGGCGCCCTGGGCCAGGCCGCCCGCGACGCCGAACGGGCCCTGGCCCTCTACCGCGAGGGCGGCGAGCCCGCCGGGGAGGCGTGGGCGCTGGTCGTGCTCGGCTCGGTCCGCCTCGACCAGGGCCGCCTCGTCGCGGCGCAGCAGCACTTCAGCGACGCCCTGGCGCGCGCCGAAGTATCGCAGGACCAGCACACCGTGATGCTGGCGCTGTGGAACCTCGGCGCCGTCCACCACGCGCTCGGCGCATCGGACGAGGCCCAGCTCCTGCTCACCCGCGCCCTCGCCGCCGACGGCAGGCTGCTCTCCACCTACGCGGCGGAGGGCGCGCTCAACGCCCTCGCGGTGGTGTGCCGGGACACCGGCGATCCGCGCCTCGCGCTCAAGTACGGCGTCGACGCGCTCAGCGTCACCCATCGCACCCGCCGCCGTCTGGTCGAGCCGGACGCGCTCAACACGATCGGTACTGTGCTGCTGCGCCTGGACGATGTGCCCGGCGCCCTGGACCACCATCGGCGCGCCCTGGAAGCGGCCCAGCTCGCGGGGTGCCGCCGGGCCGAGGCCGGGGCCTGCGTGGGGCTCGCCGCCGTGTACCGGCATCTCGGCGACAAGCGCGAGGCCCTGGCGTACACCCGACGGGCGCTGAACACCGCACGCCAGACCGGGCTCAGGCTCGCCATAGGCGAGGCACAGACCGAGCTGGCCCGCGTACATCTGGCCCTCGGTCAGCACACCAAAGCCGCGCAGGCGGTCGAGCGGACATTGCGTCTGCACCGGGTCACCGGGCACCGGCCCGGCCTCGCGGAGGCCGAGGAGGTGGCCGCCGCCGTACGCCGCGCCGGCGCCGACTTCAGCTCAGCGCCCGCACCGCCGCCGTGACCACGGCCGCCACCAGCACGACGAGCGGTACCGGCGCCTTGAGCCGCCAGGCCACCAGCGCCGCGCCGAAACCCGCGAGGCGTGCGTCGAACGTCAGCCCGTGCGCGCCCGCCGAGCCCACGAGCTGGGTGACGACCAGGACGGCGAGCAGCGCGGGGGTCAGATACTCCACGAACCGGGGGAACCAGCCGGGCAGTTCACGGTCGCCCATCACCAGCGAACCGGCACCTTTGACCAGGAACGTGGTCACCACGAGGGCGCCGACGACAATCCATGGGTTGCTGCTCAACGCGCCCTCCACGTGAGGGAGTTGTTCATCCGGCCCCGCCCGGTCATCGGGCCCTCCACGTCCATACGACGGCGATGAGACACGCCACGGCGATCGCGGTGTCCGGCACCGCGATGGCGGTGAGGAGCGCGGCGCAGCCCGCCGCCGTGGCGGCCGCCGACCGTTTGCGGGAGCCACCCAGATGCGGTGCCAGCAGGAGGAAGAACAGCACCGGTGAGACCGCGTCCAGGCCGTAGTTGAGGATGTCGACCGCCTTGAACGGGCCGATCGCCCCCAGCAGCGTGCCCAGGACCCAGCCGAGCCAGAGCACCACACCGGAGGAGAGCAGGCGTACGCGGTCGAAGCGGCCGTCCGCGTCGCTCGCGATGGCCCACGACTCCTCGATGACCAGCTGCGACTCCACCGCGCGCCGCGCCCGTCCGCCGCGCAGCGCGGGCAGGATGGCGAAGCCCATCACCAGGTAGCGCAGGTTCAGCAGCGTCCCGGCGACGGCCGCCGCCGCCCAGCCGCCACCGTTGACGATCACCGATACGGCGGCGAACTGCGAGGATCCGACGAACACCAGGCCGGACATCGAGGTCGCGGCGAGCGCGCTGAATCCCGCGCCCTTGGCGAGTACGCCGAAGGAGATGCCGAAGGCGAAGATCGCGACGGTGAACGGGACTGCCGCTTTCGCGCCCACGGCCCAGGCCGCGCGCCATGCGTCACGCGCGGCCGGAGGGGTGGGCTCGGACTCGGTACCGGTCATCCGCTCTCGCTCTGCCCAGCGCTCGTATCCACGACGAGAGCCGAGCGCACAAGCCCGGCGTACGCCTTCACCAGCGCGGCGGTGATGTCACCCACCGCGTACTCCCGATCGTCGACGGCCGCCACCGGCTGGACCTCGTACGCCGTGCCGGTCAGGAACACCTCGTCGGCGCACGCCAGTTGGTCGGGCGCGAGGTGTCGCTCGACGACGGCGAGGCCCAGGCCGTGGGCGAGCTCGATCACGGTACGGCGCGTGATGCCGTCCAGGACGCACTCCGGCGGCGGGGTGTGCAGTTCGCCGCCGATCACCAGGAACAGATTGGCACCGGTCGCCTCGGCGAGACGGCCGCGGTGGTCGAGGAGGAGCGCGTCGCCGTAGCCCGCCTGTTCGGCCTCCTGTCCGGCGAGGGATCCGATCGCGTACAGGGCCGCGGCCTTGGCGCGGATCGGCGCGGTGTCGGGGGCGGGGCGCCGCCAGCGCGAGGTGCGCAGCCGGATGCCGCGCGCCCCGCCGTCGAAGACGCGCGGCCACGGCCAGGCCGCGATCGCCACATGGACGGAGGTGTCCTGCGCGACGAGGCGCAGGCTGTCGCTGCCGCGCCAGGCGACCGGCCGGACATAGCCCTCGTCGAGACCCGCGAGGGCGACGACCTCGCGGGTGGCCGCGTCCAACTCATCGGCGGTCCAGGGCAGTTCGTACCCCATCTCGCGGGCGGAGGCCATGAGCCGGGTGCTGTGCTCGTGGAGCTTGAAGACCCGGCCGCCGTAGGCGCGCTCGCCTTCGAAGACGCTGCCGCCGTAGTGCAGCCCATGGCTGAGGACGTGCAGCCGGGCCTCGCGCCAGGGCACGAGCTTCCCGTCGAGCCAGATGACGCCGTCCCGGTCGTCGAGCGGCGCGAACGACATGTGCGCTTCGGTCATGTGGCGAACCCCCGCTCGGCGTACGGGAAGCCCTCCAGTTCATTGACGTCGATGGTGTCGTCGCGCCGGGACGCGTAGTAGATACGGATCTCGTCGATCAGGCCGGAGTCGTCGAACTGGTAGACCTCCGCACCGCGCAGCACCTTGCCCAGACGCGGTTTGAACGCCGTCCACTCGCAGATGGCCGTGCGGCTGTGCGCGTCGGCGTAGACGGCGTCCACGGCCCAGTGCGAGGAGTTGGCCCGCACATCCGCGCCCCAGCGCTCCACGATGGGATCGATGCCCCGGACGGGACCGGACATGCCGGTGGCGAGGTAGTGCACGACATGTTCGGAGAGGCACTGGGCGAACAGATCGCGGTCGACCTTGTTGCACGCCTCGAAGTACTGCCGCACCGCGGCCTCCATCGCGGCCCGGTGCAGAGTCGCGCCGCCCTCGTCCGTGGTGGCATCGCTGTCCATGTCGCCTCGTCTCCTTCTTCTCCAGGTCACATCTGGGCCGGCGCGAAGTGCAGGGGTGGCAGGGCGGAGAGGCGGTCGCGCGCGCGGACGAGCCGGAGCTGGTCGTCCGTGAAGGCGTAGCGGTCGCCCTCGGCGCCCTCGCGCAGCTGCGTGCGTACCAGCGCCTCGGCCGCCGCGCGGTACTCGGCGGGCGTGGTGACCTTCGCTTCCATCTCCTCGATCGTATCGACGAGTTCGCGCAGTGCGTGGAGAACACGGTCGTACGACAGGTGCAGCCGCTCGCCGTCGCCGGTGATGGCGTGGCGTTCGCGCAGCCAGGAGTAGAGGAACACACCGGTGCCCGCGTCGAAGTTGCGGACCGCGTGGGCGTCGAGTGGATAGCGGAACATCCGCTCGGCCAGAACCATGGCGATCTGTTCGTCGGCGTACGGAATGTCGTCCTCGTGACAGGCGAGCACGGTCTTGGCGTCCACTTTCAGCTCTTCGAGGAGGCCGATGAACCAGTTCATCTTGAGTTTGATGTGCTGGTCGAGCGGCCAACTCCCCTGGTGGTGGAAGTAGTCGTGCAGATATCCCCAGATCGAGCGCGCCTGGTAACACGCCTCGGGGTCCATTCCGGTCGAGGCACGTGGAACGGATTCGGCGGTGAGCACGGTTCCCGCGGACGGCACCGCGAACTTTTCGTGAATCATCCGGAATTTACTGAAGAAGAAGATGGCATAGCCCTGTTCGGCCACTTTGTCGTGGGCCGCCACATTCTCCGGAAAGAAGACGATGCAGTTGCCTTTCGCCACTCCTTCGCTGCCCGCGAGCAGCACGGTGGCCTGGCAGTTGTTCTTGGGGTGCGGATAGCGGACGGCCAAGTCGGCGAGTGCGTCGGGTTCCTTGCGGCGCACGAGGAAGAACTCAAGCCGCTTGCCGACCGGTGGGACGCTGTTGGTGGTCTGGACGGGGGCGAGGAACGCCGCCCAGTCGCCGTCGGCCGGGGCGATGAGGGCGTCGCGGCAGCGGGCGAAGTGGGGTGCGGTGTCGAGTCCGGCGGCCAGCCAGTCGTCGATGTCGGCGGCGAGCGCGTCGGCCTGCGCCGCCCTGCCGTGCCCGGCGAACCATCGGGTTGCCTCGTCCTTGATGGCCAGGAGGGCACGGTGATCCCCGTCGCCCGGTGCGTCGACCGTGCCGTCGTCGCGCTGGCGGAGGCGGAAGGCGTCGATCATGGGCAGGAGTCCGCGACCGAGCCGCACCGCCTCGCCGAGCATGTCGTCCGCGCGGTGGTACGTGTTGGACGTCCCGCTCATGGGGCGTCGTCCCGTACATGGTGGACCGTGTAGACCATCGGTACTTCGCCGAAGCTGCGGATGACGCGCAGGCCATGGGCCCGCGCCGCGACGACGGTGGTGACGCACCCGTCGGTCTTGCCGTCGGCGCAGTCGATGGCCGCCTGCGCGTTGCTGGTCACCAACTGCCGTTCGGCGGTGGGCGGTACGAGACCGGCCGGGGCCGGGTGGGTGGCCACGGTGCACGGCTCGACGGGCGTGCCCGGCGCGACGGCGAGCACCATTTCGTGGGTGGGCCAGACGAAGGAGTCCACCATGCGGCAGATCTGGAGGTTTCCGAAGACCAGCGTGTGCAGATCCGGGTAGACCGCACAGGCGAGCAGGGCGTGCTCACCGGTCCTGGGCACGCTCTCCATGGCGTATTCGAGCGTCGCGTGCAGGACGACCTGACCGTCGTCCGTACGCCCTTGCCGGCTGAACCACCGATGGGCCGCCGCCTCCAGATTGGTGCCGGTGGGGCCCAGTGTGTGCAGATATCGGATCTCGTCGATGGATGAAGGCGCTAAGGAACGTACGCGCCCTTGTTCCCCCGTAACCATTTCCACTCCCCCTGCAAAATTCCCCCGCATATTCCGGTTGCCATGAGGCAACACGCGGACTGGGCGCGTCCGCACACGGCCCGCGTCCGCGATCCTAAGCGGCCGCACTCCACGGCGGCTAGCGCGTCGGGGTCCCACCGACGGGATTCCCGCACTCTGGCCACTTCGGCTCGCTCAGCCTTGCGGATATCCAGCGACAAATCCCATCGGGCCGGGCGACATTCACACGGCTTTCATCGACGCATCCGGATCTCGCGGTGCACATCGCGTCATACGGCCGAAACGCACCGGCACCAACCGGTCACCCGGGTGCAAAGAGACCCCGTACGCGTTCCTACAGCTCGTGGTCCCTGGCCACTTCCTCCCAGGGCGGGGAAGTCGCGTTCGGCGGTCCGCAGGGCGCCCGTGACCTTCATGTCGTTGATGGGCTTGCACGGGTAGCCCTCCAGCATGCCGCCGTACGTCGAGGACGTCCGCAGGTCGGAGAGTTCGACGGAGCGGCCGGAGGCGAGAAGGACGTTACTGAGTGACATGTTCACACCCTAGGTCCGCACTTCACGCCGTACGAGCGAGAAAACACCGACCGGAGACTCGGCGACACGCCGTCAAACGGGCGAATTCCCGAAGAATCCGAGTTCTCCATGCCTGGGCGGTCAATCCCTCCTAGCGGTGCCCCGGCACCTGCCACATCACACCGAAGGAGGCCCTTGTGCGCCCGTATATGGGATCGGCCATCACATCCGCTCTGCTCACCGCCGTCCTGCCCACGGCCCTGCTCCCCGCCATCGCCAGCGCCGCAGCCCCGTCCGCCCGGCCGGAGTCCCCCCGGCAGCACGCGGCGGCGCGGAACTTCGACGAGCTCGACTGCGAAGGACCCGAGGAGGACCGGCTGCCGCCGTCCGATTCGGGCCAGGGCGGGGTGCACCAGCCCGGCGGCACGACGCCCGGCCCAGCGACAACAACCCGCGCGCCCACCCACGGCGGCCTCCGCGCCGACGCCGTCAAGTGGCCCAAAAACGTTCCCGACCTGGACGACGCCCAGCGCATGCTCCGCGAGCTGGATGTCCACACGTTCGACAGCAGCGGGTTCCAGCGGACCTACTTCGGCGGCAAGAGCTGCTGGGTCCTGCACGGCGCCGACAAGTGCCCCACCCGCGAGCTCGCGCTCAAGGCCCTGTCCGAGATCCCGGTGACCTTGAAGGGCACCTGCAAGGTCGTCGCCGGGCGGTGGCACAGCGCATACGACGAGATGACCCTCACCAACCCCCTGCGGGTCGACATCGACCACATCGTGCCGCTCAGAGTGGCGTGGGGTTCGGGCGCCCGGGACTGGCCGGAGTACAAACGGCGCGCGTTCGCCAACGATCTCAGCGGCTCCCCGCAGCTCATCGCCGTCTCCACCTGGAGCAACCGCGAGAAGGGCGACAAGGGGCCCGAGAAGTGGCTGCCCAAGGGCTACGAGTGCATGTACAGCCGCGCCTGGGTCGGTGTGAAGGACTACTACGGGCTCAGCGTCACCAACGCGGAGAAGAACAAGCTCCAGCAGGTGCTGGACCACTGCCCGTCGTAGCCCGGCGCCCCGGTATCGGACAGGGCGTTCCTCCTGGTCAGCAGCGCTCATTGGACGTTCTGCCGATCGAGCGCAGGGTCCATGGTCGGGAAAGCACATTGCGGATAAGGGGTGTTGACGGTTTGGATCGCCAGGGTCGAGAAGAAGGAACCCAATGGCATCCATGCTCGCCGGCTGCACGCCCTGGCCCGAGGAGTTCGTCGACCGCTACTGGGCGGCCGGGCACTGGCGGGGCTATACGCTGGACAATCTGCTGCGCGACTGGGCCCTGCAGTACGGGCCGCGCACCGCGCTCGTGCACGGCGACACCCGCGTCACATACGCGAACCTGAACCGGCGCGTGGACCGTATGGCCGCCGGATTCCTGCTGCGCGGCCTGCGGCCGGGGCAACGGGTCCTCGTCCAGTTGCCGAACGTTCCCGAGTTCGTCATCACCGTGTTCGCGCTGATGCGCGTCGGCGCGGTCCCCGTGCTCTGCCCGGTCTCGCACCGCGCGTCCGAGGTGTCCCACCTCGCGCGGGTCACCGAGGCCGTCGGCTATGTCGGTCCCTCGACCTATCAGGGCTTCGACCGCATGGCGATGGCCGCGGACATCGCGGCCCAAGGGCCGTTCCTGCGGCGGGTGTTCACGTATGAGGCGCCGGGCGCCTCATCTCCGTACGGCGGTATGTCGACCGACCCGTCGGGCTGTCACTACTTCCCGCTGGGCTCCGTCGACGCCCCGCCCGAGCGGGCGGTCGCGCAGAGCGCCGACCAGGTGGCGTTCCTCCTGCCCTCCGGCGCCCGGCTCGTTCCGCGCACGCACAACGACTACGCCTACCAGGCGCGGGCCGCCGCCGAGCTGGTGTCGCTCACCGAGAACGACGTGTATCTCGCCGCGCTGCCCGCCGCGTCCGCCTTCACCTTCGGTTGCCCCGGCATCGTCGGCACCCTCTCCGTCGGCGGCACCGTCGTCCTGGCCGAGAACCCCGAACCCGCCGAATGTTTTACGGTCATCGCGCGCGAGCGGGTGACCATCACATCGGTGGCACCCGCCGACGCCCAGCTCTGGCTCGATGAACTACCCACGTTCCAGGCAGACTTGAGCAGTCTGCGTCTGGTGCAGATCAGCGGTGCACCCTTCCACCGGGCGACCGCCGAACGTATAGGACCCGAACTGGGCTGCCACCTCCAGCAGGTCTTCTCCCTGCCCGAGGGGCTGCTCACGCTCACCCGGCCCACCGATCCGGACGAGACCGTACTCACCACGCAGGGCCGCCCGCTCTCGCCCGACGACGAGATCCGTATCATCGATGCCGACGGCAAGGACGCGCCCGACGGGGAGCCCGGTGAACTCCTCGTACGCGGTCCGTACACCCCGCGCGGCTATTACCGGACACCCGACGCACACTCCTTCACCCCCGACGGCTACCTCCGCACCGGCCACCTCGCCCGGCGCACCCCGGACGGCAGTCTGATCGTGGACGGCAGCACCGGGGAGTCCTAGCCACGGGCCCGTCGGCGCCAACCCCAGCCCGCTGCGGCGAGCACCCCGAGTGCGGTACCCGTGGTCAGTGCCGGGTGGTGCGCCGCACCCGCCTGGAGCGAGCGGGTATGGGCCTCGGTGTCGAAGATGCCGTGGGCACCGTAGTCGTCACCGCGCGCGTCGTCGAGCGGCTGCCACAGGTTGCCCCGGCCGGAGCCGGGCGCCCGGTCGCTCTGCTGTGCGGAGTAGCCGGTCCGGGCGAGGTAGCGGTCCAGCAGGGCGGGCGCGAAACGGTTGGCCCAGATCGTCGCGACCGTGGAAGCGCCGACGTAGTACTGCTTGCGCCCGGGGTGATCGGCCGCGTACACGATCGAGCGCGCGGCGACCTCCGGCTGGTAGATGGGCGGGACGGGCTGCGGGTGGTGCGGCAGCCGGGAGAGCACCCAGGAGAACTGCGGGGTGTTGACGGCCGGCAGCTGGACCACCGTGATCCGCACACGGCTGTTGTCGTGCAGGAGCTCCGTACGTACGGCGGAAGTGAAGCCGTTGACGGCGTGCTTGGCGCCGCAATACGCCGACTGCAACGGGATGGAGCGGTCGCCGAGCGCCGAACCGACCTGCACGATCGTGCCGTTGTCACGCGGACGCATACGGCTGAGCGCGGCCCGGGTGCCGTGGACGCGGCCGAGGTAGGTCACGTCGGTGACCCGTTGGTACTCGTCCGGGGTGATCTCGGCGAAGGGGGAGAACACCGACGTGAAGGCCACGTTGATCCATACGTCGATCGGCCCGAGTTCGGCCTCGGCCGTCTCGGCCGCCTTCTCCACCTGTTGGTGATCGGCTACATCGGTGGGCAGCGCCAGTGCGCGGCCGCCGAGCCGTTCGACGTCGGCCGCCGCCGCGCGCAGGCCGCTCTCGCCCGGGGCGAGCAGGGCGATACGGGCCCCGCGCCGGGCGAAGAGTCGGGCGGTCGCACGGCCGACGCCCGCGCTCGCTCCGGTGATCACAACGGTCTGGGACATGGCCCGCCCTTCCTTTGCGTGGGAGTGAGCAACTGCTTGCTGGGGTCAGCCCGTTCTGTACGGTTCCGCGTGCTCGGCCCGCAGGGTCAGGCCGTGGCCCGTACCGCCGTCGGCGCCCGGTGACACACGGCCGCCGGTGGGGTCGAGAGCACCGTCGAAGAGGAGGTTCTCGATGCGGACGTGGTCGTGGAACCACTCCAGGTGCCGCAGATTGGGGACGGCGGCCGCCGCGTGCGCGTGGACGTGCGGGGCGCAGTGCGCCGAGATGTCGAGGCCGAACGCCTCGGCCAGGGCGGCGGCGCGCAGCCACACGGTGAGGCCGCCGCAGCGGGTGGCGTCGGCCTGGAGGCAGTCGACCGCTCCGGCCCGCACCATCTGTCCGAAATACGCCAGGTGGTAGCCGTACTCACCGGCGGCCACCTCCATCGGGATCATCGCTTTGATGTGGGCGAGCCCGGGCAGGTCGTCCGAGGAGACCGGTTCCTCGAACCAGGTCACCCCGTGATCATCCAGATACCGCGCCATACGGACCGCCTGTTTGGCGTGGTAGCCGCCGTTCGCGTCGACGAACAGCGCGGCCGTGTCGCCGATGCTCGCCCGCGCCCGGGCGACCCGTTCGCGGTCCCGGTCCTCCGCGCTCCCCCACGCCTCACCGATCTTGATCTTGACCCGGGGAATGTCCTGCTCCTCGACCCAGCGCCGCAGTTGACGGTCCTGCTCCGCCGCACCATAGGTCGTGAAGCCGCCGCTGCCGTACACCGGGACGCTCTCGCGGGCCCGCCCGAGCAGGTCGGCCAGGGGCAGCTGAAGCAGTCTGGCCTTCAGGTCCCACAGGGCCATGTCGACGGCGGAGATCGCCGTGGCGACCAGACCGGGCCGGCCCGCGTTGCGCACCGCGCGGCTCATGGCGTCGTTGGCCGCCGGCACGTCCCAGGCACCCCGGCCCGTCACCACTCCGGCGAGGTGTCCGCGTACGTAGGCCGCCGCTTCGGGCGTCGTATAGCTGTAACCGAGTCCGGTGGTGGAGCCGGCGTGTACGTGGACGACGACCAGGATGGTCTCGTCCCACTGGAGGGTGCCGTCGGCCTCGGGGGTATCGGTCGCGAGGGTGTAGGCCGCGGCCTCCACCGACTCGACCACCGGGACGTCGGCGCCGGGTTTCACTTGTGGTCCTCGCCGCGGTCCTTGTGCCTCGTGCCCGGAAGCATCTCCTGGACCTTGGCCTTGATGCCCTGGCGGATCATGCCCGTACGATCGAGGCGGCGGCGGCCTCGATCCGGTCGAGTGAGGCGTGCGGTGGGATCGGGGGCACGGCGGGGTCGGTGCGGAAGTCGATGACGAACGGCCGGTCGGCGGCCAGCGCCCGCCGCCAGGCGTCCTCGACCTCGCCGGGCTTCTCCACCCGTACCCCGTCGAGCCCGATGGAGCGCGCGAAGTCCGCGTACGGCACATCGGGCCGCCGGTGTGGGTGCGGCAGTTGCCGACGCCGGCACAGCGCATCACCGCCCGGGTGAAGGAGTGGTCGTCGTCGGGATAGTCGAAGTGGGTGGCCGCGGCCTCGGGCCGCCACAGCGGGCCGAGGCGCAGGTTCTCGTCGACGCGGTACGGGTCGACGACCTTTCCCGGGTTCATCCGGTTGTCCGGGTCGAACACGTTCTTCACCGCGCCGAACGCCGCCACCAGCCGCTCGCCGAACATACGGGGCAGCAGTTCTCCCCGCGCCTGCCCGTCGCCGTGTTCGCCCGAGAGAGAACCGCCGTACGAGACGACCAGATCCGCCGCCTTCTCGACGAACCGCCGGAAGGCCGCGACACCCTCGGCGTCTTTCAGACCGAACGGGATCCGGGTGTGCACACACCCCTGGCCGAAGTGCCCGTACAGCGAGGGGCCGTCGTAGTCGAACTCCGCGAACAGGTCCTTCAGATCGCGCAGATAGTCACCGAGCCGATCGGGCGGCACGGCCGAGTCCTCCCAGCCCTCCCAGGTCTCGCGCTCGTCCGGCGGGCGGGCCGTGACCCCGAGCCCGGCCTCGCGCGCCTTCAGCATCCGCTGCTCGCGCGCGGAGTCGTCGGAGAACGCGACACTGTCGTCCTTCTCGCTACGGCCCACCGCCCGCAGCAACGTATGAGCCTGTTCGTCGGCGTCCTCCTGGCTGTCACCGCTGAACTGCAGCAGCAGCCAGGCTCCGCCGTGCGGAAGCGCCTCCAGAGACTCCAGATGGGTGCGTTCCTCGCGCATCAGCTGCGCCATCCGGTCGTCCAGGGCCTCCAGCTAGGCGGGCGAGCTGTGTTCGAGGAGGCGGGGCACGTCGTCGGCGGCCGCGCAGATGTCGGGGTAGCCCAGCACGAGCATGGCGTCGGCGGCAGGCACGGGAACGAGTTCGAGTTCGGCCCGCAGGACGGTGACGAGGGTGCCCTCGCTGCCCACCAGCGCCCGGGCGAGATCGAAACCGTTCTCCGGCAGCAACGAGTCCAGGTTGTACCCGGAGACCCGGCGGGGAATCTTCGGATAGCCGCGCCGGATGTCCCCCAGATGGTCCCGCACGATGTCACGCAGCCGCCGGTAGATCTCGGCGCGCCGCCCTCCGGCCGCGACGATCGCCTCGTACTCGCTCTCCGACGTCGGTCCCACCCACATCCGCAGACCGTCATACGTGAGGATCTCCAGACGCCGTACGTTGTCGACGGTCTTCCCGTACGCCTGCGCGGAGGCGCCGCACGAGTTGTTGCCGATCATTCCGCCGAGCGAACAGTGGCTGTGCGTGGAGGGTTTGGGGCCGAACTTGAGCTTGTGCGGGGCGAGTTGACGGTACAGCTCGTCGAGTACGATGCCGGGCTCGACCACACAGGTGCGCCGCTCGGGGTCGGTCGCCACCAGCCGGTCGCAGTACTTGGTCCAGTCGATGACGACGGCCTCGTTGGTGCACTGCCCGCCCAGGCTCGTACCGCCGCCCCGGGACAGGACCGGCGCGCCGAACCGCGCGCACACCGCCACGGCTGCCACGGCGGCGTCGACGGAACGGGGGACGACTACGCCGATCGGGACCTGCCGGTAGTTCGACGCGTCGGTGGCATACGCCCCGCGGCTGCCCGGATCGAACCGCACCTCACCGTCCACCGCCTCCCGCAGCGCCCGCTCCAGAGCGGCGTGGCCGGACACCGGAGGCCCGGCGTCGGGCATGGTCGGTCCGGCGTCGGCGGGCACGGGAGGCGCGGGATCGGCGGGCACGGCCACCTCGACTCCTTCCCCGGCCGCCCCCGGTCGGGCGGTCCGGCTCGGTTCCGCTCGTGCCGGTACCCTCGTCGTCGACCCTTACACCGCCGGGCGGCCGGGGCCACCGCAACCCGGCCGTACGTCCGGACCGGCACCCCGAAAGCGGAAACCCCCGCACGCGGCTCAACCGCGAGCAGGGGTCCCTACGACCGCGTCCGACGTGTGCGGCCCGCACACCGGGCCGCACACCTCAGCGGTCAGTGCGCGGTGACGAGGGCGGATCGACCCGTCGGAACCGGCGAGGTGTACGTCGGGGACTGGTGGGACCTGACCGGGCCACCCGCGATGGGCTGCGGGCCCGCCGTATAGAGGGCCTCGTCGAACGCCTGGCCGTTGGTCGGGGCCTTGCCGACGGCGAAGGTGGCGACCGCCTTGCCGCCCACGATGGAGGTCGAGATGTAGTCGCCGACCATGCTCCCCTGGGTGGTGGAGGCGATCTGGCTGAGCGGGAACGGGCCCGCCAGGGTCGCCGGCGCGGACCAGCTGGTGCCGCTGTTGGCCGAGGACACATAGCCGACCTGGAGCTGGCACGTCGTCGCGGTGCAGTTGGCCTGCGGGTAGAAGTAGTAGTAGAGGCCGATCCGGGCCGACGAGCCCGAGGTCGACTTGTCCACGCCGATGCCGGGGATGAAGTGGTCGACGCTGCTGGAGGTGGCGTCGATGGGGACCCGGGTCACGGCCGACCACGACGTGCCGTTGGTGGACGTCGAGTACACGATGTCGTTGGACGGACAGCCGGAGCGGAAGCGGCAGTCCTGCCAGGCGACGTAGATCTTCCCGGCCCCGTCGATCTCCGCCGAGGGCAGCCCCTCGCCGTCGCGGAGATTACCGGCGACGCCGTGGCTGCTCACGTTCGCGACCAGCGAGGTCGAACTCCAACTGGAGCCGCCGTTCGAGGAGTTGAAGGCACGGACCGAGGACCCGTTGGTGGAGTAGGGGACCACCACGGTGCCGCTCGGCTGGACCAGCGGCTGGCCGCCGAGGCCGCTCGGGCTGCCGGAGGGTGACTTGGGCGCGGACCAGGTGGTGCCTCCGTCCGTGGAGGTGCTCATGATGACGCGGTTGCCGGACGAGGTGACGTCGACCTCGACATAGCAGTTGCCGTAGAAGGGGCTCGTGGCGGTGTTGTCGCACACGATCCACTCCTTGTCGTACCCCTGGCCGTCGTTGCCGACCGCGAGGACGGGGTTCTGCCAGGAGATACCGTCGGCGGAACGGCTGACACTCACTCCGGCGCCGTTGACATTCGCGTCGAGGACGAGCCCGGCGACCATCCAGGTGCCGTGCTTGGCGTCGTAGGCGACCGCCGGGTCGGACACCCGCGCCCAACTGCCGCCGCCCTGGTAGACCGTGATGCCCGGCAGCATGCCGTGCTGCCAGGTGGCGCCGCCGTCGGTGGAGGTGTTCCAGCCGATGTCGGACGAGCCGCCGTCGGTGAACCGGCCGACCTGCGAGGAGGCGACGATCGTACTGCCGTACGCGAAGGTGTCCGGCTCCAGCTCGGTGGCGTGCTGGCTGGTGGTGTTGGTGAACGGGTCGGTGCTGAGCTGGGTGAGCGAGGGCGGCGGTGTGGTGCCGGTGAGGGCGACGTCGTCGTAGAGCGTGTACGTGGGGTCGCCCGGGTAGTTGTCGTCGTGGCTGACGAGCGTGAGGGTGTAACTGTGTCCCTCGGTCACGGCGGTGGCGACCTGCTGCCAGCCCTGGCCGTTGGTGCAGGTCTTGGCGAGGACGGTGCTGGTGGTGCCCGCGGTGTTGTCGCGGAGGGTGGCCGTCGCCCAGTCGTAGGTGAGGGTGTCGGGACAGGTGTTGTCGTACCAGAACGACAGCTGGTTCTCACCGGTCGCGGTGGTGAAGGTCTGGGCGATGGACGAGTCGCCGTTGGTGGGGGATGTGCCACCTACCTGTGCGGCATAAGTGCCGCTGTGGGCACCCGAGTTGACGGTCGACGTGGTACCGGTCGACGTCCAGCCGCTGAGCGACCCGGTCTCGAAACCGCCGTTGCTGACGGCGGCCTCGGCCGGTTGGGCGAGCAGCACGGCGGAGAAGAGGACGGTGGCGAACGTGGTGGAGGCGGCAAGTAAGCGGCGTATGTGCTGGGTTCTGGCTCTCCGAACGGAGTGCCACACGCGATGCGACATGGAACTCACCCTTCACGCAGCAGGGTCGGCGACCCGCGGGGACATAGGGAAGTCCGTTCACGTACGGGGCGAGATGCTGCCAGGGTGATGTTTCCGCCACAATGCGGAGGGCACTGAATCATGTCATGCACACGGTAAAGCTTTGGCATGCCTCGGCGTGGCGGCTCGGGGATCAGTCCGCCGTACGCATCCCGGAAGGCGCGGCCGCGAGATGGCGTTCGAGCGGCGTGCGGTAGCAAGGGGTGACCCGGGTGTCGCCGAGGAACGCCGACAGGCGGTGCGGGCCTCGCGGCCGGGGTCGGCGAGGAGTTGGTGGCGGATGTCGCCGCTCGCGCCCCGGGCCCACGCGCCGACGATGCGGCCGTTCCACTGGACCACCGAGTTACATAGTCCGCCCGCCAGGCATCCATCACGCGGCATCGTGAAAAACCAGCCCCAGCGTGTGCCGCCGCCCCGAGCGGACCGTGCTCACGCCGTGCCGCATGGGACCGTTCGACCAACCACGCTTCGTTGCCACCGGGCGGTCGCGGGTGGTGAAGATCAGCCCGTGGCCCTGGAGCAGGGTCGTGGACGAACCCCTCGACTGCGCACGCGGGCGCTGCTCGGTCATGATGAACTCGCCGCCGGTGAAGTCGGTGCCGGGTGCGTCCAGGCCGATGACGACCTGGAGCGGGAAGAGCATGTCGCCGAACACATCGCGGTGCAGCGCGTTCCAGTCGCCCGGGCCGTACCGCAGCAGGATCTGCGCCGAGCGGTCCTGACCGGCCGCGTGGCACATGGCCAGCCACTCCTCCAGTGTGTCCGGCCAGGGCGCGGGCTTGCGCAGTTTCTCGGCCCAGTCACGGGCGACGGGCAGCAGCAGCGGGTAGAACGCGTCGCGCAACTCCCGTACGACGTCCGGGAGTTCATGTGTGAAGTAGCGGTACTGGCCGGAGCCGAAGCGGTGGCGGGCCATGTCGATCGTCGCACGGAAGCGGTCGGCCTCGTCGTACAGGCCCGCGATCTCACGGCACTCGGCCGGGGTGAGGAGGCGGCCGGTGAGGGCGTGGCCGTACTCGTCGAGTTCGGTGGTGAGCACCGACCAGTCGGACGCGGTGACACGGTCGCCGACGTTTCGCGGTCGTGAGTGATGAGCGGTCTCGAGCATGACGTTCTCCAGGTCCGGGAGCTTCTGCTCTCAACCCTGCGGCTTCCGCCCCGCCATATCCGGCGGGATTCGGACGTCATGCTGCGAGGCGGGCGGCGCCGGGCGGTCGCGGCGCCAACTACCCGGCCAGGGAGCCAACACGAGCTGCCGCAAGAGCTTGCGGAAAGTTGCTGCACAGATTTGCTAGAAGTCTTGACGATTTCTCAGCCCGGCGGCATCGTCTTCCTCGCGCACCACACCGCCCGGCGGCAGGGAGGTTCCGCCACCTCCAGGCCACGCCCCGCATCGGCCCGCCAACCCCTCCCCCACTCAACGGAGTTGCCATGCCCGCGCTGCCCCACCCAACAGCCAGACCCCACACCTCGGCGCGGCGCCGCGCCCATCGGCGATCGGCCGGTGTGCTCGCCACCGGCGCACTCCTCGCCGGAGCCCTCCTGCCCATCGCCTTCCAGGGCACCGCACACGCCGCCGCCACCCCCAACGGCGGCGATGTGATCGCCAACCTCTTCCAGTGGAACTGGAATTCGGTCGCCAACGAGTGCACCACGGTCCTCGGCCCCAAGGGCTACGGCGCCGTCCAGGTCGCCCCGCCCCAGGACTCGATCAAGCTGAGCGGCACCCACCCGTGGTGGGAGGTGTACCAGCCGGTCTCGTACCGCCTCAACAGCCGTATGGGCACCGAAGCCCAGTTCAAGGCCATGGTGGCGGCCTGCCACAACGCCGGGGTGAAGGTGTACGCCGACGCCGTCATCAACCATATGGCCGGCGCCAACCAGACCAGTACGGGCTCGTACGGCGGAGCGAGTTTCAACCCCGCCACGTATACGTACGACAGCGTTCCTTACAGCCGCTCGGACTTCCATGGCTCCCCGCCGTGCCCCAACTCCGATCTGTCCATCAAGGACTGGAACAACGTCACCCAGGTCCAGGAGTGTCAGTTGCTCTCGCTGTCCGATCTCAACACGGAGAGCGACGGTGTCCGGGACAAGATCGCCGGGTATCTGAACAGCATGGTCGACGTCGGGGTCGACGGGTTCCGGGTCGACGCCGCCAAGCACATCGCCCAGGCGGACATGGCCGCGATCCTGTCCCGCGTGCACACCACGACCTGGGGTGGGCGTCCGTACGTCTACCAGGAGATCTTCCCCGGGGGCAGCGGCCAGTTGGCGCCGAGCGCGTTCGAGGGCAACGGCAGCGTGCTGGAGTTCACCTACGCGTACAAGCTGAAGGACCAGTTCAACGGCAGCATCGCCAACCTCAGGACGTTCGGGCAGAGTTGGGGGTTGGAGCCGAGCGACAAGTCCGCGGTGATGGTGACCAACCATGACCTGGAGCGCGACAAGACCACGCTCACCTACAACGACGGCGCGAAGTACACCCTCGCCCATGTCTTCGAACTCGCCTGGAACTACGGCACCCCGCAGGTCTACTCCGGCTTCCGCTTCGGCAACCGCGACGACTCACCGCCCGCCGACTCGGGCGGCTACGTCACCGACACCGACTGCGCGAGCACCAACTGGACCTGCATCGACCGCGACCATGGCATCGCCAACATGGTCGGCTGGCACAACGCGGCCAAGGGCCAGCCCGTCGCCAACTGGTGGGACAACGGCGGCAGCGCCATCGCCTTCAGCCGGGGCAACACGTCCTGGGTCGCCATCAACAACGGCAGCGGGCCCCTCACCCAGACCTTCACCACCGGCCTCACCGCCGGCACCTACTGCGACATCATCCACGCCGATGTCACCGCCTCCGGCACCTGCACCGGCGCCACGGTGACCGTCGACGCCTCCGGCAAGGCCACCGCCACCGTCCCGGCCGGTGACGCCGTCGCCCTGTACACCACCACACCCCCGACCACCCCACCGCCGACCAACAGCTCGGTGACCGTCACCTTCGACGAGAACAAGACCACGGTCTGGGGGCAGAACATCTTCGTGGTCGGCTCCATCCCGGCCCTCGGCAACTGGGACCCGAACTCCGGGATCCCCCTCTCCTCCGCCACCTACCCGATCTGGTCCGCCGCCGTCACCCTCCCCGCGAACACCTCCTTCGAGTACAAGTACGTGATGAAGGACGGCGCCGGGAACGTGACCTGGGAGTCCGGCGCCAACCGCACGTACACCACCGGCGCCTCCGGCTCGGCGAGCCTCAACGACACCTGGAAGTAGCGGCAACTCCAAGCGACAAGGACGGTGGTGCGGCGCCTCGCCGTCGAGGAGCCGCACCATCTGTCTGCCCCGGGCCCCCTGGGGCGCCGATGCCACGCCGTGGTGCCTGTGGCGCTACTCTGGTCGTCTGCGGTGATCTCCGGGTCGCCGCGCGGCGGTGGGGCCCGCCGTACCCGAACCGTGGCATGCACGCCACCAACGGTCCCTACTTGCGATGATGTGCACCCGTATGTCCAGGTGCCCGGCGAGTAGGAGACATGTGTCCATGGGATCCCCGTTTTCCCGCGTGGTGGACGAGCCCGTCGATCCCGATGTCGGTCCTTCCCTGCGCGAGCAGCGGCGGCGGGCGCGGCGCGCGCTGGCGCCGGTCGTCGCGGTGGTGGCGCTCGGCGGCGCGATAGGCGCATCGGCCCGGTACGGCGCCGGTCTGCTGTGGCCGGCCGCCCCGCCCGGGGCCTTTCCCACGACCACGCTGGTCATCAACGTGGTCGGCTGCGCGGTGATCGGCGTGTTCATGGCGGTCATCACCGACGTGTGGGCGGCGCACCGGCTGGTGCGGCCGTTCTTCGGCACGGGCGTGCTCGGCGGGTTCACCACGTTCTCGACGTACGCCGTGGACATCGAGAAGCTGGTGGACGGCGGCCGGCCCGGCGCGGGTCTCGCCTATCTCGCGCTGACGCCGGTCGCGGCGCTGGCGGCGGTGTGGCTCGCGGTGACGGCGACGCGCCGCGTCTTTGCACGGAGGCAACGATGACCGGCCGCGAGGCGACGACGACCGGGCTGCGGAGGCACGGATGACCAGGCTGACGGGCAGGGCCCTGCGCGTGACGATCTTCATCGGCGAGAGCGACCTGTGGCACCACAAGCCGGTGTACGCGGAGATCGTGCACCGCGCGCACAAGGCGGGGCTCGCCGGTGCGAGCGTGTTCCGGGGGATCGAGGGCTTCGGCGCCTCGTCCCTGATCCACACCCAGCGGCTGCTCTCGCTGAGCGAGGACCTGCCGGTGGCGATCGTGATCGTGGACAGCGAGGAGCGCGTCCGCGCGTTTCTGCCGCAGCTGGACGAGTTGGTGGCGGAAGGTCTGGTGATCCTCGACGACTGCGAGGTCATCCGCTACGTGGGCCGGGAGAAGAACGCGTGAACTGGCTGCTTGTCATTCTGGGTGCCGCGGTCGGGGCTCCGCTGCGGTTCCTGACCGACCGTGCGGTGCAGACCCGCCACGACTCGATATTCCCCTGGGGCACCTTCACCGTCAACGTGGTCGGCTGTCTGATCCTCGGCACGCTGACGGGCGCGGCCACCGCCGGGGCGGGCTCGTCACACCTGCAGTTGCTGGTCGGTACCGGCCTGTGCGGGGCGTTGACGACGTACTCGACCTTCTCGTACGAGACACTGCGGCTTGCCGAGGACGGCGCCGCGTTCTACGCGATGGTGAATGTGGTCGCCAGTGTGGTCGCGGGTCTGGGGGCGGTCTACCTCGGCGTCACGGTCGCGGAAGCCGTGTGGGTGTGAACGACGGCGTGCCGCATACGCGGCGCACAGCCCGGATGAGTCCATGGCGGTTCGTCGTCGCGTTCGGTACGGTCAGTCTGCTGGCCGACTTCGTGTACGAGGGGGCGCGTGCCGTCACCGGACCTCTGCTGGCCTCCCTCGGGGCCTCGGCGCTGGTCGTCGGCGTGGTCACCGGCGCGGGTGAGGCGGCCGCGCTCGGACTGCGGCTCGTCTCCGGCCCGATGGCGGACCGCACCCGCCGGTTCTGGGGGATCACGATCGCCGGGTACGCCCTGACCGTGGTCAGTGTGCCCGCTCTCGGCGTCGTCGGCGTCCTCTGGGCGGCCTGCGCCCTGGTGATCGCCGAGCGGGTCGGCAAGGCCGTGCGCAGCCCCGCCAAGGACACCCTCCTCTCGCACGCCACCGCCGCGACCGGCCGGGGACGCGGCTTCGCCGTGCACGAGGCCATGGACCAAGTCGGGGCGCTGATCGGCCCGTTGACGGTGGCGGGGATGCTCGCGCTCACCGGCGGCGACTACGGCCCCGCACTCGGCGTCCTGGCCCTGCCCGGGGTCGCGGTGCTCGGAGTGCTGCTCTGGCTGCGGGCCCGGGTGCCCGATCCGGCCGCGTACGAACGCGAGTTGGCACCGGAATCGACAACAGCCGAGACGGCCGGGCGGCTGCCGACCGCGTTCTGGACGTACGCGGCGTTCACCGCGACCACCACCGCCGGGTTCACCACTTTCGGCATCCTCGCCTACCACCTGGTCCAGCGCGGGCTGCTCGCGACGGCCTGGGTGCCGGTGCTGTACGCGGCCGCCATGGCCGTCGACGCGTTCGTCGCGCTGGCCACCGGATGGGCGTACGACCGGTTCGGCGCGCGGGTCCTGGCGGTGCTGCCCCTGCTGTCCGCCGCCGTGCCCGCGCTGGCGTTCACGAACACGGTCGCCTCGGCGGTGGCGGGTTCGCTGGTGTGGGGCGCGGCGGTGGGCATCCAGGAGTCGACTCTTCGGGCCACCGTCGCCGACCTCGTCCCGGCCGGACGCCGGGCCACCGCGTACGGCGTCTTCGCCGGGGCGGTCGGCGCCGCGAGCCTGGCCGGCGGCGCGCTCACCGGCGCCCTCTACACGTACTCGATCCCGGTGCTCATCGCGGTGGTCGCCGCGATTCAGGTGGCGGCGCTGGGGGTGCTGGCGGCGCTGCACTTGCGGGCCCGCTGAGCACCTACCGCACAGCGGGGAATGCCCTGCGGGCCGCTGGGTACCCGTCGCCGGGCCGGTGACAGGTGGGGCGTACACGATGAGGTCGCGCGCCTTCGGCCGTCGGCGGCACCGAGGGTGCTTTCATGATCGGACCCCTTGAGAAATACGGGCGAACCAACTCATCACGGGCGGCTGTCGAGGTGATCAACGGATGGGGCGAGCAGCGGCCGCGACCGCCGAGACCCTCGCGTGGTGGCTCCTTCTGACGGGCGGCTGGCTCATGCTCATCAGCACCGTGGACGCTCTTGAACTCGTCGTCGGCGCGAGCTGCGCCCTGTTGACGGCGGTCGCGGCCCGCGCGGCCCGCCGGGCGATGGCCGACCGGTGAACGGGTGGCTCTGGGCCGCGAGCGCGCTGCTCGCCGCAGGGCTCGGGCCCGTGGTGTGGGGTGTGGCGACCGGGCCGATGGAACGCCGGGTCGTCGCCCAGAACTTCGGCACCTCCGCTGTCACCCTGGTCATGCTCCTGCTGGCCCAGGGGTACCAACGCCCGTCCTACATCGATCTCGCGCTGGTCCTCGCGGTACTGGGCCCGGTCGGCACCCTCGTCTACGCGCGGTTGCTCGCCGACGACCTCACCTCCGATCCCCCGCACACCGTCCTGCTGACGGCGGTGGCCGCCTTCGCCACCTCGGTGGTGACCGTCGCCATGTGCGTCGCCACGGGGCCGGGCCGGGCCATGGTGAAACTGCTGCTGATCGGGGTACTGCTGGTCGCGGGGAACGTGATCGCGTCCCGGGCCATGTCCGGTGGTTTCCCGGGAGGCAAGGAGCCCTCGCATGGCTGATGTGCCCGTCGTCCTGGCGCTGCTGCTCGTCGCCGCTGCCGCGACCGCGGCGGTGGCGGTCCGGGATCCGGCCCGCCAGGCCCTGGTCCTCGCCGTGCTCGGCCTCGCGCTCGCCGTCCTGTTCACCGTCCTTCAGGCACCGGACGTGGGCCTGTCCCAACTCGCGGTGGGTTCGGCCCTGACGCCGCTGCTGATCCTGCTGTCCGTACGCAAGGTACGGCGCCGGGGACAGCACAAGGGCGGCGGCCGATGACCCGACGGCTGCGGATGTGGGTACTGGCCGTGGGCGGACTAGGAGTGGCCGCCCTGCTGACCGCCGCTTTTCTGCGGCTGCCCGCCTTCGGCGGCGACGTCCACCCCTACGGCGACCGCTCGGTGGCGGCCTCCCTCGGCCGCCGGACGTCCAACGTCATCGCCTCCGTCAACTTCGACCAGCGAGCCTTCGACACCCTGGGCGAGGAGAGCATCCTGTTCGCCGCCGTCCTCGGCACCGTCGTCCTGCTGCGCCAGACCCGCGACGAACGCCAGGTGAGGCCTGCCCCGGCCGAGGTCGCCACCGCCGTACGGCGCTATGCGCTGATCATGCTGCCCGTCGCGCTGCTGGTCGGCCTCTACGTCATCGCGCACGGGCAACTCAGCCCCGGCGGCGGGTTCCAGGGCGGCGTGGTCGTGGCCACCTCGCTGCATCTGCTCTACATCGGGGCGGACTACCGCGCCCTGGAACGGATCCGTCCGGTCGGCCTGTACGAGGTCGGGGACGCGGCCGGAGAAGCCGCCTATGTGATCCTCGGTGTCGCGGGGCTGATCGGCGGTTCGTCGTTCCTCGCCAACACCATTCTCCCGCACGGCACGTTCAACGCCCTGGCGTCGGGCGGGACCGTGCCGCTCCTCAACGCGGCGGTCGGCATGGAGGTGGGCTGCGCGGTGGTCGTGCTGCTCGCCCGCTTCCTCGACCAGGCCGTCGAGATCGAGAAGGACCACCCGACCGGGAAGAACCACGCGACATGAACGGGGGCGCGAGCACACCGTGATGTCCGTACTGCCGTATCTGGTCGCCGGCTGGATCTTCCTGGCCGGCTGCTACGGTCTCGCCACCAGCCGCCATCTGGTCCACGCGGTGGGCTGTCTGGCGGTCTGCCAGTCCTCGACATACGTCCTGCTGCTCGCCGTGGGCTACCGCGAGGGCGGCACGGCGCCGGTCCACTCCGATCTGAAGCCCGGCTCGCGACCGGTCGTCGACCCGGTCGTCCAGGCCCTGACCCTCACGGACGTGGTGGTGGGCGCGACGGTGACCGCGCTCCTGCTCGCGCTGGTGATGCAGGTGGCCAAACGCCATGGCACGGTGGATCCCGACGAACTCTCCGAGCTGCGCGGATGAACCACCTCCTGCCGCTGGTCGTGGCCGTACCGCTGCTCGGCGCCGCCGTGCTGGTCGCGGCCGGGCGCCGACTGCCCCGGGTCGCCGCCGAGTCGACCGGAGCCGGCGCGGCAGCGGCGACGGCGGGTCTCGCGCTGGTCCTGCTCGTCCACTCCTCGCCCGACTCCGTGGAGTGGGTCGGCGGCTGGCGTCCCGAGAACGGCGCCGGGGTGGGCATCGTCCTGCTCGGCGACGCCCCCGGGACCGGTCTCGCCGCGCTGGTCTCCGTCCTGGTCGTCGCCGTGCTCGTCTACTCATGGCGCTACTTCGACGAACCGCCGCGCCGCCACGCGGGTTCCTACCCCGCGCTGATCCTGCTCTTCCAGGCCGGTATGTGCGGCTTCGCCCTCACCGGCGACCTCTTCAACGCCTTCGTCTTCTTCGAGCTGATGAGCGTCGTCGCGTACGCACTGACCGGCTACCGGGTCGAGGAGGCCAAGGCCGTCCAGGGCGCCCTCACCTTCGGGGTGGTCAACTCCCTTGGCGCCTAGGCCACGTTGGCGGGCATCGTGCTCCTTTACGCCCGCACCGGCGAGCTCGGTATGCGGCAGATCGGGGCCCGCCTCGACGCGCACGGCGGGCCGGACGCGCTCACCCTCGGCGCCTTCGCCCTCGTCCTGACCGGCCTGCTCGTCAAGGCCGCCGCCGCGCCGTTCCACTTCTGGCTGCCCGACGCACACGCGGTCGCGCCGACACCCGTGTGCATGCTCCTGTCCGGGGTCATGGTGCAGCTCGGGGTGTACGGGACATGGCGGGTGTACACGACGGTGTTCGCGGGGCCGGGCGGCATCCCCGCACCCGACGCCGGACACGCCCTGCTGACGCTCGGCACCCTGAGCGCGCTCGTGGGGTCGCTGATGTGCTGGCAGCAGCGTCACATCAAACGCCTGCTCGCGTACTCGACCGTCGCGCACACCGGGCTCTTCCTCATCGGCATCGGCCTGGTGCGCCCGGAGGCGACCGGCGGGGTGGCCCTGTACGTGGTGGGCCACGCGGGGGCGAAGGCGGCCCTGTTCGCCTGCACGGGCATCCTGCTCGACCGCTACGGAAGCGTCGACGAACACGAACTCCACGGCCGCGCACGGAAGTCACCCGTCGTCGCCGCGCTGTTCGTGGTGGCCGCGCTGGCCCTCGCGGGGCTTCCGCCCTTCGGTACGTGCCTGGGCAAGTCGGTGACCGAGGAAGCGGCGGGCGGCGCGTTCACGGTCCTGTTCGTCGCCGTGTCCGCGGTCACCGCGGGAGCCGTACTCAGGGTCGCCGCGCGCGTGTTCTTCGGGCTCGGCCGTCCGCCGCTCAGCGATCGGGCACACGAGACGAGCGGCGAGGACGAGGAACCGGAGACCAAGGGGCGGATCAGCCGGGTACCGGCCACCATGATCGCGGTTCCGGCGCTGCTGCTCGCCGGATCGCTCGCGGCGGGCACGGTGCCCGGGCTGGCCACGGCGACGGGCCGCGCGTTCGGCGTCGAGCCGCCCCACTCCCCGCACTGGACACTTCCCGGAGTGCTGCTCGGGATCGCGTCGGCTGTACTGGCCGTCTCTCTCGCCGCAGCGGCCGTCCGGGGCCCGGCACGCGTCGAACCGTACGGCTGGACGTAGCCGGTGCGCCGACTGCACTCGGGCCACATCGGCGACTACGTGGCCTGGCTTCTGGTGGGCACGGCCCTGCTCGGCGCGATCGCGCTGCCGGGCATCGTGACCGGCTGACCTGCATGTGTCTGGATATGACAGAAAGCCGTCATTGCGGCCATCGATGGCGGGAGCGACGATGGACGCATGTCCAGCACCCGCCGCGTCGTCATCGCGGTCTTCCCCGACGTCGACCTCCTCGACGTGACCGGCCCGGCCGAGGTCTTCGCGCTGGCCAACCGGGAGTCCGGCGGCCGGGCGGGCTACCAGGTGCAGTTGGCGGGCCGCTCCCGTGGCGAGGTGGTCACCTCGGCGGGCGTACGGCTGGTGGCCGATCTTTCGTTCGCCGAGGTCGGCGGGGTACTGGACACGCTGCTCATTCCCGGCGCGGTGGACCTGCACCCCGACGGCCCGGTCGCGCGGATCGACCAGGACGTCGTGGAGTGGGTGAAGGAGGCCGCGCCGCTCGCCCGCCGGGTGGCCTCGGTCTGCGTGGGCGCACATCTGCTCGCGGCGGCCGGACTCCTCGACGGGAAGACGGCCACCACGCACTGGTCGACCGCCGCGCAGTTGGCCGCCGACCATCCGGCCGTGACAGTCGACCCGGACCCGATCTTCGTACGGTCCGGGAAGGTATGGACCGGGGCCGGGATCAGCGCCTGCATGGATCTCTCGCTGGCGCTGGTGGCCGAGGACATGGGTGAGGAGGTGGCGCTGGGCGTCGCCCGCCAGTTGGTGATGTACCTCAAACGGCAAGGCGGCCAGAGCCAGTTCTCGGTCCCCCTGAGCCGACCGCCCGCCTCCCGCCGGGACATCGACGAGCTGCGGATGTTCATCGCCGACCACCTCGACGGCGATCTGTCGGCCGCCGCGCTGGCCGAGCGGATGTGCCTGAGCGAGAGGCACTTCGCGCGGGTGTTCCGCCAGGAGACCGGCACGAGCCCGGCCTCCTATGTCGAGGCCGCCCGCGTGGAGGCGGCCCGGCGCCTGCTGGAGAGCACCGACCAGCCACTGGACCAGGTCGCCGCCGCGTGCGGATTCGGTTCCGTGGAAACCCTGCACCGGGCACTGCGCAAGCAGATCGGCACCACGCCGGCGGCATACCGCCGCCGGTTCCGCACGACCACCTGAACCAACAATCAACCCCCTTAGTACGCGTGCGAGTGGGCACGCCGTACGGCTTCGCCCTGCTCAGACACTGTTGAAAGGACCATCCCGATGACCAGTTCCGCCAGCCTGCGTGACGTGAGCGGCCTCAGCAACGAGCTCCCCCGGCTCGCCGACGCCACCCTGATAATGATCGACTTCCAGAACACCTACCGGACCGGCGTGATGGAGCTCGAAGGCGCCGAGACCGCCCTCGCCGCAGGGGCCCGCCTGCTGGCCGCCGCCCGCGCGGCCGGCGTACCGGTGATCCACATCATCAACGACGGCGGGGAGAACACCCCGTACGACATCCGCGCCGAGATCGGTGCCATCAGCGATGAAGTCGCCCCCATCGAGGGGGAGCCTGTCGTGGTCAAGCAGGTCCCCAACGCCTTCCACGACACCGACCTGGAGAAGACCCTGCGCGAGCTGGGCGCCGGGACCGAGCTCGTACTGGCGGGCTTCATGACCCACATGTGCATCACGTTCACCGCCGAGGGCGCGTTCTACCTCGGCTACCGTCCCACGGTCGTCGCCGAGGCCACCGCCACCCGCACGTTGGCCACCCCCGAAGGCGCCGCTCTTCCCGCAGCCGCCCTCCAGACGGCGGCGTTGACCACCATCAGCGACCTGTTCGGCGTCATCGCACCCACGGTCGACGACCTCATCGGCTAGCCACCCTGGCTGGTTCCGTCCTGGCAGTCGTGTGCCCGCGCGACTGCCAGGCGCAGACTGTCGGGGTCACGATCCGGCGAGTGAGGGGACGGGCAGGGATGACTGAGGCGAGGGCCACCGATGCCACGGGGCCGACACAGCGTTCCGCCGAGGTGGGCAGGACCCCGTTCGACGACCTCTACGAGCAACCGGACCCACGGACCTACTTCCGCGTGCTGGGTGCGTTGGACTACCGGACACCCCACCATGCCCAGGGAGTCTTCCGACGACTGGCCGCCGTCCGCAGCACCCAACTGGCACGACCAGCAAGCGTGTTGGACATCTGCTGCTCCTATGGCATCAACGCGGCTCTTCTCAACCACGACGTGACGTGGGACGACCTCCGCACCCGCTACACATCACCGCAGGCCGACGCGCTCGGCGCCACCGAGCTGATCGAGTGGGACCGCGCCTACTACGCGGCCCGGCGCCGCCACGACGCGGTACCGGTGGCAGGGCTCGATGTGTCAGCACCCGCCCTTCAGTACGCACTCGCGGTCGGTCTGCTGGACGAGGCGTACGCCGAGAACCTCGAAGCCGCCCCACCCTCACCGGCCCTGCGCCGCGCCGCGCGCCACACCCGCCTGATCACGATCACGGGCGGGGCGAGTTTCCTGTCCCCCCGCACCTTCCTACCGCTTCTGGCCGAGGCCGACCCCCCGGGGTGGGTCGCCGCGTTCGTCCTGCGAACAGGCTCGTACCAACCCATCGCCGCAAGCCTGCTCTCGCACGGACTGATCACCGAGAAGGCCGACGACACCACCTTCCTCCAGCGTCGTTTCACCAGCGCGCAGGAGCAGCACTACGCCGTTGACGCGGTGACCGCCGCCGGAGAAGACCCTCACGGACGCGAAACGGAAGGCTACTTCCACACCGCCCTGTACGTGTCCCGGCCCAAAGAAGACGCCGACGCGTTCCCGCTCGCGGCGTTGACATAAACCGCAGACATCCGGACCCCTCCCCCACGCTCGGTGGGAGAGGGGTCCGGATGCGTGCCGGTGATGTCGGACGAGAGTTAGGAGACGGTCACGTCGTCGTAGTACGTGTACGTCTCGTCACCCGCGTAATTGTCGTCCTTGCTGGTGAGCGTGAGGGTGTAGCTGTGGCCCGCGGTGAGGGAGCCGGACGCGGTCTTCCAACCGGCGCCGTTGGTGCAGGTCTTGGGCAGGACCGTGGTGGTGGTGCCGGTGGTGTTGTCCTTCAGCGTGGCGGTGGCCCAGTCGTAGGTGACGGTGTCGGGGCAGGTCACGTCGTAGCCGAAGGAGACCTTGGAGCTGCCGGTGGGCGCGGTGAAGGTCTGGGCGATGGAGGAGGTGTTGGTCGGGCTGGACGAGCCGAGCAGGGCGCCGTAGGTGCCGGTGTGCGCGGCGGCGGAGCTGGCGGCGGCGGACCCGGTGGAGGTCCAGCCGCTGAGGTTGCCCGCCTCGAACGTGCCGTTGGTCAGCGCGGTGCCGGTGCCGCCGCCGGTGCTGCCACCGGTGGCGAAGGCGGTGGTGCCGTTCGGGGTGCCGAGGCCGGTCGGGCCGTCGTAGCCGGGGCCGGCGGTGCACAGGTAGCTAGGCGAGCAGGTGCCGTTGCTGCCGGTGGTGACGTCGTTGAGCGCGCTGGTGTGCGCGTACGGGTACTTCGACGGGTAGTCGCCGGTGCCGGGGGTGCCGGCCAGGGCGTAGACGCCGGCGATGATCGGCGCGGAGGCGCTGGTGCCGCCGTACACGTTCCAGCCGGTGGCCTGGTAGCTGTCGTACACCGCGACACCGGTGGCCGGGTCGGCGACGGCCGACACGTCGGAGATGGCGCGCTTGGAGCAGCCGCTGTCCGTCTGCCAGCTGGGCTTGGGGTCATAGGCCGAGCAGCCGGAGCCGGTGCCCTCGGTGCTGCTGGTGTGCCATACCGACTCGGACCAGCCACGCGCGCTGGAGTCCTTCTTCAGCGCGGTGCCGCCGACCGAGGTCACGTACTGGGAGGCCGCCGGGTACTCGGCGCCGTACGCGGAGTCGCCCGCCGAGACGGTGATCGCGACACCGGGGTGCTTGAAGTACTGGTTGTCCGCGGTCAGGTCCGAGGCGTCCTCGGAGCCGCCGTAGCTGTTGGACACGTACTTGGCGCCCGAGGCGACGGCGGTGTTGACCGCGGTGCCCAGGTCGCTCATGTTGGCGGTGGAGGCCTCCACCAGCATGATGTGGGCGTTGGGGGCGATCGCCGAGACCATGTCGAGGTCGAGGGAGATCTCACCCGCCCAACCCGCGTCGGCGGTCGGGTAGTTGGTGCCGCCGTTCTGGTCGACCTTGCTGAAGCAGCCGTTGGCCGTGGTGCAGGCCGGCAGGCCGTACTGGCTGCGGTAGGCGGCCAGGTCGGACTCGGCGTTGGGGTCGTCCTGGGCGTCGACGATGGCGATCGTCGCACCGGCACCGCCGTTGGCGGGCAGGTTGTAGGCGCTCAGCAGGTCGGACGGGCCGTAGCCGGACGGCACGGCGAGCGGCGAGACCGCGTTGACCGTGAGCGCGTGCGGCTGGACGACGTCGGTGCGGGCCAGCGCCTTGCAGGCCATCACGCGGTGCTTGGTGGGCTGCGAGCAGAGCCGCTTGACGTGCGGCGTGCTCGACGCACCGGCGGTCTGGGCCTGGGCAGAACCGGCCGCGACCATGCCGGTGGTGGCGAAGGCGAGCGAAACGAGCCCGGTGAGGGCGGTCCGCTGCGCGGCTCTAGATATGCGGGGGATACCCATGGGTGGGGGGGGTGCCTCTCTCGTACCGGTCATCGCGTGTCGATCGACCGCGATGACCGCTCGGCTGGACGGCGGCGGACGGCATACCGGGCCACACCCCGGAACAGGCACCCGCCACCCCGCCGAATATCCGCGTGAAGAGAGCAGCGGAATGCGACACCGCGACCGCGCAGGGGAATTCCCTGGGCGTGCGGTGACCGTTCCGCGGGGAAATTGCTCTCTCCGCAGACAGGGAAGTAAGCCCCCGGACCGAAACGCGAACCCCATTTATCTAACGAACTGTCACCACGGGCTGTGGTGGCACCATCCGCCGGGCGGAAGCAAAGCAGACTTGATGAGCACCGGTCAACGGGTATGACCTCGGGCTCCTGCACTCCGCTCGTTACGGGAATGTGAACGGTCCGGACAGAGCAGCACCAGAACATGTAAATGTCCGGTGCGCCATTACTCGCCGCTGGACGGTAATTGACCGACGCCTGGACAGGGGAACAGAAATGCATGGCAAGACCTTGACCAGCCATTGACCAGGGCCTTGGGGACTGACCGTTCAACCGCGGTGAGTTGGGGGGGCAGTTGGGGCCGGTCACTGTTCAGCGGATTACGGGCGGAAAGAGTGCGTAATCGGTCGGGTCGGTATTTTCGGCAACGGCTCGGCCGACGGCGCCCGGGTGCCCGTGCCCGGGCGCCACCCGACCAGCGCGCCCGCTCCGGGTTCGACCTGCCACGACGTCTTATGGTTCACATGACCAACTTCCGTCTTTGAAAAGGTCGTTACATGACGATCGCGCGCAGATCAGTACTGACCGGCTCGACCGCGGCCGCAGCCGCCACCGCCCTCGGCGGCGCGGGGGCCGCCGAGGCCGCGGACCGGGAGCGGCCCGCGTCGCTCCCCTTGCTCCAGCGCTCCCCGAGCCGCCTGGGCGCGCCGGGCGTGGCGGGGCTGCATCTCCAGTTCGGCGCGGATGCCGCCACCGAGATGACCGTCTCCTGGATCAGCCCCCAGTCCGTACGCCGCCCGCAAGTGCGGCTCGGCTCCCCGCACGGAGGGGTCGGCCGGGTGATCGACGCCGAGACCCGTACCTACCGGGACGGACTCTCGAAGGAAGAGGTGTACGTCCACCACGCCCACCTCACCAAACTGCGGCCCGACACCACCTACTTGTACTCGGCCGGGCACGAAGGCGCCGCGCCGGAGACGGGGTCGTTCACCACGGCGCCGCGCGGACGCACCGCGTTCACCTTCACCAGCTTCGGGGACCAGGGCTCGCCGAATCTGCGCCGCGCCCTCAAGTGGCCGACGGGTGGCCCCCCTTCGCCCTCGGGCCGCTTCCCCCTCTACACCAGCAGCAACGCCGGCAGCCCGGCCTCCGCCGACATCGTGGCCGCGGTGGAACGCGTCGGGCCGCTGTTCAACCTCGTCAACGGCGACCTGTGCTACGCCTCGGCGGCCGGCGTCTTCGGCCAGGACCGGGTCGCCACCTGGGCGGACTGGTTCATCGGCAACAGCCGTTCGACGCGGCTGCGGCCGTGGATGCCGTGCGTCGGAAACGGCGAGAACGAGAAGGGCAACGGTCCCCTGGGGGTGACCGGTTACCAGACCTACTTCACGCTGCCCGGAGCCACGAACGCCGCCGAACCGGAGACCCGGGGTCTGTGGTACGCCTTCACGGTCGGCTCGGTCCGCTTCATCAGCCTCGCCAACGACGACGTGGCGATCCAGGACACCGGTGACACCTATGTGCACGGCTACTCGGGCGGGGCGCAACGACGCTGGCTGGAACGGGAGTTGAAGGCGGCTCGGGCGAGCCGCGACATCGACTGGATCGTGGTGTTCATGCACCACCCGATGATCTCCAGCAGCCGCAGCGGCAGCGGCAGCGACCTCGGGATCCGCGCGGCGTGGGGGCCGCTCTTCGACGCGTACGGGGTCGACTTGGTGCTCAGCGGCCACGAGCACTACTACGAGCGCTCGCTGCCGGTGCGAGGCACCCTGCCGAACGAGGCCCGTACGCCCGTCCCGGTCTCCACCAGGAGCGACGTCGCGGACACCTCGCAGGGCACCGTCCACGTGATCATCGGGAACGGCGGCAACTTCGCGACCACGCAGGACGATCTTTTCGAGGAGCCCAAGGGGCGTGTGGTGGTCGATCTGAGCAAGGAGACGGAGGGCCGCCACCGCAAGGCGGTCTTCGTGACGGAGGACGCCCCCTGGCGCGCGGTCCAGGACCGCGCCCACACCCACGGCTTCGCGGCGTTCGACGTCGACCCGGGAGACGCGCGCACCGGCCGCACCCATATGCGTGTCACGTACTACACGTTCGACGGGCCGTACGGGGACCTCACCCCGGTGGACACGTTCACCTTGGAGCGACCGCGGGGAGACGTACGGCGCTGAGGGGAGGGGCAGGGGCCCGACCGCACGGGCCCCGTCTCCTGTCCCCGCAGCTCACCCCTGCCCGGACCGGGCGGCCTCTTCGCTGCGGAGGATCATCAGCCGGCCCATGAACCGCCGATCCACCTCACGCGCGCCCAGCCGTGTGGCCTCGGCCCGGGTGGGCGCGGTGATGTCGTAGTGCCACCGGTGGTCCTTGGGGCCCTTGCGCTGATACCAGGAACGGCGCAGACCGAGTGCTTTGGCGAAGGCGTGCAACTCGCGTTCGGTGTCCGCCGTGAGATGACACCAGCGTGTGGCCGGCAGGCCACGCCGTACCGCGAGGGCTCCGTAGTCCTTCATCCCGTCCACGTAGACCGTCACATCAACCTCCGACTCGTACCGACGCCTCTGGACCGTCGCACCCCGTACAACGATCCAACACCACTGGAGATCTGCTTCTTGGTCTCCCCCGACGAGAACGGCGCAAACCGCGCGGTGCGACGAGTCGGTGCGAGCCGCCGGGCGGCGCGGGCCGACCTGGCAGCTGCCCGGTGAGCGAGCATTGTCAGCCTCGAACTCCCCGTTCACAGCTGCCACGTGCGGCCACATCGGGAGCAAGGGCAACTCACGAGTGGACGAAGTGGATCAATGGGCCGGTCAGTGGTGAACGCGACGGAGAAGCCGTTCGGGCATGAACGTGGGCGTGCTGCTGCGCGGCGTCGACACGGACACGGTCGCGCGGGGGCAGGTGCTTGCGGCGCCCGGCTCGATCGGCGAGCACGCCATCTTCACCACAGACATCACGCTGCTGGCCGAGGAGCATGGTGGTGCGGAGGTGGCCTCCGGCGATCGGCTTCACTTCTATACCGGCACCGCCTCTGTGACGGGGACCGTCACGCATTCGGCGCCGACCAGTGGCCCGCCCCCAGCATCCGGCGCACGCTGGTGTCGTACTGTGTTCCGCTGCGAGGAGACGGCCGATGTCCGTGACCGCGTACCGCTATGACGATCTGCGCGCCCTGTTCGTCAACTGCACGCTCAAGCGCTCACCGGAGGTGAGCAACACCGAGGGGCTGATCGACAGGAGTCGGCTCGTCATGGAGCAGAACGGGGTGACGACCGAGCTCATCCGGGCCGTCGACCACGACATCGCCACCGGCGTCTGGCCCGATATGACCGAGCACGGCTGGGCGAGCGACGAGTGGCCGCAGCTGTACGAGAGGGTCATGGCCGCCGACATCCTCATCCTGTGCGGGCCCATCTGGCTCGGTGACAACAGTTCGGTGATGAAGCAGGTCGTCGAGCGGCTCTACGCCTGCTCCAGCATCCTCAACTCCCAGGGGCAGTACGCCTATTACGGCCGCGTCGGCGGCTGCCTCATCACCGGGAACGAGGACGGTGTCAAACACTGCGCCATGAACGTCCTCTACAGCCTCCAGCACCTCGGTTACACCATCCCGCCGCAGGCCGACGCGGGCTGGATCGGTGAGGCGGGCCCGGGGCCGTCCTATCTCGACCCCGGCTCGGGCGGTCCGGAGAACGACTTCACCAACCGCAACACCGCGTTCATGACGTGGAACCTGATGCACCTGGCCGCGATGCTGAAGCGGGCCGGCGGCATCCCCGCCCACGGCAACCAGCGCTCGGAATGGGACGCGGGCTGCCGGTTCGACTTCCCCAACCCCGAGCACCGCTGAACACTGCGTACGTACGCCTAGGCTTCCGTCTGACAACGGCCCGTACTCCGCATCAGACCCAGGAGCGCACATCGTGTTCGACGCCGCATCCCAGTACCCGTACCCCGAGAGCAGCGCACCGGACGAGGCACCCGCCCCGCACGCGCTGCTCACGCCCGTGCTCGGTCTGCTGGGCAGTTGGCGCGGTCGGGGGCAGGGTGGTTACCCGACCATCGAGAAAGACTTCACGTATGCGCAGGAAGTCACCTTCAGCCACGACGGGCGCCCGTTCCTGCGCTACGAAGCCCGCGCCTGGCTGCTGGACGCCGATGGTGCGCCATTGCGGCCGTCGGCCCGGGAGAGCGGCTGGTGGCGGCTCCAGCCCGACGGCCGGGTCGAGGCCCTGATCACCCAGCCCACCGGCATCGCGGAGATCGCGGTCGGCCAGGTGACCGGCAAGACCGTGGACCTCTCCACCCACGAGGTGGCCCTCACGCCCACCGCGAAGGAGGTCGACGCCACCCGCCGCCACTACACCCTCACCGACGACGACACCCTCACCTTCGTCCATGACCTCGCGGCCGTCGGCCAGCCGTTGCAGCACCATCTGTCGGCACAGTTGCGACGAACGACGGCGTAGATCTCACGCGTGTGTCCGCTTCGCGATCCAGCCCGCCATCGCCCGTACACCGACGCCGATCGCGCGCTCGTCCGGGGCGAAGTCGGGGTAGTGCGGGAAACCGGTGGTGATGGGTGCGCCGGGGGCACGGACGCCGAGGAAGGTGTACGTGCCGGGCAGGCGCCCCAAATACAGCGCGAAGTCCTCGCCGTTGAAGGGGAACGCGGCGTGCAGCTCGGTGACCGCTCCCCGGCCGAGCGTGCGGCGCAGATGGCGGGCGACCCTGCGCGCGTCGTCTTCCGGGCACACCATGGCCGGGAACGGCTCGGCGGGGAAGCTCACACCGCTTCCCGCGTACGACTTGGCGAGGCGCCGGATGTCCTCGCGCACCGACACGTACCGCTCCTGCGGCCAGCAGCGGTACGACACGCTCACCTTGGCGTCCTGCGCCCGGGCGCGGACCGCGACGAACCGGGCCAGCGGACCGTCGGGCGTCTGGACTTCGGTGACCATCCGCTCCAGGTCGGCCGCCGTCTGGGGCACCGCCACTGTCGCGAGCGTGCCGATCTCGGCGGCCAGGCGGCGCGCGGCATCGGGCGCGTCCGGCCCCGAGAGCGTCACCTGCGCGCGGTCCTGGCCCGGCAGCCCGTACCCCGGCGTCACGGCGAACTGCCCCACCGGGAACGGTCCGCAGTGCAGCGCGTGGATCTCCTGGACGCGGTTGCTCTCCAGCACGCCCGCGTCGATCATCGCGCGGGCCCCGGCCAGGGCCTCCTCGGCGGGCTGGAACAGGAACACCACGGTGCCGCTCAGATGCCGCCGCAGCCGTGCCAGGACCTTGGCGACGCCGATGGCCACCGTGGTGTGGATGTCATGGCCGCAGACATGGGCCACCGCGGTGCCGCCACCGACGATGTCCTGCGGCGGCACCGCGTCCATGTCCGCCCGGTACGCGACGGTCCGGCCCGGACGTGCCCCTCGCAGGACACCGACCACGCCGGTGCCGCCCACCCCGGTGGTGACGTCCAGCCCGGCCGCCCGCAGCTCCCTGGCGACGATCCCGGCGGTGCGCTGCTCCTGACCAGGCGCCTCGGGGTGCTGGTGGATGTCGCGCCGAAGAGCGATCAACTCGCCTTCCAGACGCGCCAGTTCGGCATCCACCACGCGTTGCTCCACCGCCGCTCTCCCCCCGTCGGCCGCGGCCTGCCCCGCAGTTCCCCACACGATTCCGGCACCGGCGGCCGCCGCTCCGGCGAGCAGGGTGCGGCGCGCGAAGGCGTGGTCGATGGGACGGTTCACTGTTCCCCCTTGGTGGTGCTTCAGATGTTTCCGGGACGTCGGATTCCCTGGCCATACCTTCTCCGTACGCGGGTGTCGTCGCCCATCCGACGGACCACCGCCCGGGGGTGGGGATAACCCCATCGTGCGGGTGCGCAACTCCCGGAACGGGCCCCGGAACTGATCGCTCCAGACACATACCGGTTGACCCGCTATGGTGAGCGCCGACCTGGATCAACGGTCCTCAATCGGGGGATGACCTGCATGGACTCAATAGTTTTCAACCTGACGACCGCAGCACTGATGGTGCTGATGTTCAAGAGCGGTGTGGCGCTGGTCGGTGAAGGGACGGTCCGCGAGCGGCCGATTCCCTGGGCGGCGGTCGGTGTGACCGCCGTAGCAATCGGCGCGGTGGTGCTTCAGCAGCTCTGGTCCGGGGCGATGGACGCCCTCGACAGCGATCCGCGCAAGGCCGGTTGGTGGCGCGTGGTGACCTCGGTGTTCATGCAGAACGGCGGGCTCCTCGGGGGCGCCTGGAACATCGCCACACTCGCCGCGATCGCCGCGCTGGCGCAGTGGTTCTGGCGCGGGCCGCTGATGCTGGCGCTGTTCGCCGCCGGCATCCTGCTGCCTGAGCACATCGACGCGCTGTTCGGAGACACCGCCCCCAGCACCGACCCGCGCAACTTCGCCGGGAGTTCGGGTGCGACGTATTTCCTGGCGGCCACCCTCGCGGCGGGCCTGGTGCTCACCAGCAGCGCCACCAAGGAGCGGCTGCTCGCGGTGAGCGTGCCCGCCGCCGGGCTCGCGATGTGGCTGGCCCAGGAGAACGGCCACGGCCTGGTGTCCGTCTACGGTTTCCTCCTCGGCGCCGCGGTGCTGCCGGTTGTCCAGCGGCTGCGCAACCGGCCCCTGGCAGCTGCCGCCGTGCCGGAGGACGGGCTCTCCCCCACCCGGGCGAACGGGTAGCCCACCAGCGGCAAGCGCCGCGATGCGCGTGTTCGAAGCCGACGGCGGTAGCCACCTACCGCCGTCGGCTTCCGCGTCTCCGCCGAGTTGCCGACCCCACCGGCCCCGCTACAGTTCGACCACATCGACTTCCCCCTCCGAGGGCGGGCCCATCGCACCGGTCCCACCCCCACAGATGGAGACACGATGAGCAAGGCCAAGAGCCCCGCGTCGCACGCTGCCGACAGCCATGACGGGATCCGCGTGCACGGCGCGCGCGTGAACAACCTCAAGGACGTCAGCGTCGAGATCCCGAAGCGCCGTCTGACGGTGTTCACCGGTGTCTCCGGCTCCGGCAAGAGCTCACTCGTGTTCGACACGATCGCCGCCGAGTCGCAGCGGCTGATCAACGAGACGTACAGCGCGTTCGTACAGGGCTTCATGCCGACGCTGGCGCGGCCCGAGGTCGACGTACTCGAAGGGCTGACGACCGCGATCATCGTCGACCAGCAGCGGATGGGTGCCGATCCCCGCTCCACGGTCGGCACCGCCACCGACGCCAACGCGATGCTGCGCATCCTCTTCAGCCGCCTCGGCAAACCCCACATCGGCCCGCCCAGCGCGTACGCCTTCAACGTCCCCTCGGTCCGCGCGAGCGGTGCGATCACCGTCGAGCGCGGCACCCACCAGAAGGCCGTGAAAGCGACGTACAACCGCACCGGCGGTATGTGCCCGCGCTGCGAGGGCCGGGGCGCGGTCTCCGACATCGACCTTACCCAGCTGTACGACGACGCCAAGTCGCTCGCGGAGGGCGCGATCACCGTCCCGGGATACACCGGAGGCGGCTGGAACGCCCGGCTCTACAGCGAGTCGGGCTTCGTCGACCCGGACAAGCCGATCCGCAAGTACACCAAGAGGGAACTGCACGACTTCCTGCACCGCGAGCCGACCAGGATGAAGATCGCGGGCATCAACATGACGTACGAGGGTCTGGTCCCCCGGATCCAGAAGTCGATGCTCTCCAGGGAAACGGAGGCGCTGCAACCGCACATCCGGGCGTTCGTGGAGCGGGCCGTCACCTTCACCACGTGCCCGGACTGCGACGGCACCCGGCTCAGCGAGGGTGCCCGATCGTCGAAGATCAAGAAGATGAGCATCGCCGACGCCTGCGCCATGCAAATCAGCGATCTGGCGGAATGGGTACGCGGTCTCACCGAGCCGTCGGTGGCGCCGCTGCTCACCGCGCTGCGGAGCACGCTCGACTCGTTCGTGGAGATCGGGCTCGGCTATCTCTCCCTCGACCGGTCGTCGGGCACGCTGTCGGGTGGCGAGGCGCAGCGCGTCAAGATGATCCGCCACCTCGGCTCCTCGCTCACCGATGTCACCTACGTCTTCGACGAGCCCACCATCGGCCTGCACCCGCACGACATCCAGCGGATGAACGACCTGCTGCTGCGGCTGCGGGACAAGGGCAACACGGTGCTCGTCGTGGAGCACAAGCCGGAGACCATCGCGATCGCCGACCATGTCGTCGACCTCGGGCCCGGCGCGGGGCAAGCGGGCGGCACCGTCTGCTTCGAGGGCACCGTCGACGCACTGCGGACCGGTGGCACCATCACCGGCCGCCATTTCGACGACCGGGCCGCCGTCAAGGAGACGGTGCGGACACCCACCAGCGTCCTGGCGATCCGCGGCGCGGCCACGCACAACCTGCGGAACATCGACGTCGACATCCCGCTCGGGGTGCTCTGCGTGGTGACCGGTGTGGCGGGCTCCGGCAAGAGCTCGCTGGTGCACGGGTCGATCCCGGCCGATACGGGCGTGGTGTCGGTCGACCAGCGGGCCATCAAGGGCTCACGGCGCAGCAACCCGGCGACGTACACCGGACTGCTCGACCCGATCCGCAAGGCGTTCGCGAAGGCCAACGGCGTGAAACCGGCGCTGTTCAGCGCCAACTCCGAAGGCGCGTGCCCCGCCTGCAACGGCGCCGGTGTCATCTACACCGACCTGACGATCATGGCCAGTGTCGCCGCCACCTGCGAGGAGTGCGACGGGAAGCGGTACCAGGCATCGGTCCTTGAGTACCACCTCGGCGGCCGCGACATCAGCGAGGTGCTGGCGATGTCGGTGACCGAGGCCGAGGCGTTCTTCGGCGCCGGCGAGGCGGCCACACCGGCCGCACACCGCGTCCTCGGCCGTCTCGCCGATGTCGGGCTCGGCTACCTCAGCCTCGGCCAGCCGCTCACCACGCTGTCCGGCGGCGAGCGCCAGCGGCTCAAGCTCGCCACCCATATGGCCGAGAAGGGCGGTGTCTACATCCTCGACGAGCCGACCGCCGGCCTCCACCTCGCCGATGTCGAGCAACTGCTGGGCCTGCTCGACCGGTTGGTCGACTCCGGCAAGTCGGTCATCGTCGTCGAGCACCACCAGGCAGTCATGGCCCACGCCGACTGGATCATCGACCTCGGCCCGGGTGCGGGCCACGACGGCGGCCGGATCGTCTACGAGGGCACACCGGCCGACCTCGTCGCGGCCCGCGCCACCCTCACGGGCGAGCATCTGGCGGCGTACGTCGGCGCCTGAGCACAGTCAGTCCGTACGCGGACGAGTGTCCCCGGTGCGAGTGGTTTACGGGGTACGCGATTCCGGCGCCGCGCCTCATCGTGGTTCATTACGGTTCGTGACGACGCAAGCCCGGCCGTCCGGCCCGCTCGGCGAGGACCCGGAACTGCCGTACCCCGCCGGGTGGTTCTGCGTTGCCCTGTCCCATGAGGTCGCCCGGGGAGCCGTGGTCACCCGCCGGTTCATGGGCGAGGACGTCGTCGTCTACCGCACCCGCAGCGGTGCCGCCCACGCCGTACGCCCCTACTGCCCGCACCTGGGTGCCCACTTCGGCGTCGGGGGGACGGTCGAGGGCGAGTTGCTGGTCTGCCCGTTCCACCGTTTCGCCTTCGCTGCGGACGGGATGTGCGTGCGCACCCCGGACGGACCGCCGCCGCGCGCCCGGGTGGCGCGCCATCATCTGCGGGAACGCAACGGGATGCTCTTCGTCTGGCACGGTCACGACGATGCGCCGCCCGCCTGGGAGTTGCCCGACACGCTCGGCGCCAACGCCGCACCCGCGGCGTGGTGGGCCACGGACGTGACCAGCCACCCGCAAGAGATCATCGAGAACATCGCCGACTACCGGCATCTGTCCGCCCTGCATCAGCAGGCCATGCGGGAAATGGCCCCGCCGAAGCCCGATGGACCGCTCCTGCACCTACGACTGCGCATCGCCCCGGAACGCTTCCCCAGGGGCGGAGAACCCTTCGGCGACCAGAAGGTGCTCCTTGCGGGCCTCGGCGTCCTCTGCACCGAGCTGGCCCTGCCCCGGCTCGGCCTGCTGTTCCATGTGTGGAGCCTGCCCACGCCGACCGGACCGTGGCAGTCGCGTCTGCGGTTCGCCACCGCCTGCACGGTGATCGACCCGAAGCGGCTGCCCGGTCGCGGGCTCGCGGCCCTGCGCGTCCCGCTGACCAGGACCGCCGCTCAGGGCGTGCACCGACTCGCGCTCAGGGTCGTCAAGCAGGACCTGCCCATCTGGAACCACAAACGCTACGAAGCACGCCCGCGTCTCGCCCCCGGCGACGAGGCCATCGGTCAGTACCGCCGCTGGGCCCGCCAGTTCTACCCGACCGGCTGACCCGCGAGACCTCGCACGCGGCGCGATCAGCAGCGCCCGCCCCGCAAACCGTCCTCACCAATCACTCGTCTGCCCGACGTGCCGTGACCCGGCGGCGCCTCACCGGCCGTCAGGGTCGGCAAGATGAAGACCGCACTCACCGTCCTCCTCGCGGCCGCCGCGCTCGCCGTACCGACAGCCGCTCCCCGGCCCGCTCCCGCGCCTCCTCCCCCGGTCGCCCGTACGGTCTCGGCGTGGCTTCCCTGGTGGAACACCGACGTGGCGTACGACGACGCGTTGCGCCATGCCGATCAGCTGCACACCGTCAGCCCCTTCTGGTACACGGCCGCCTCCGGGACCGACATCAGCGGTGAGACGGGTGCGGGAGAGCAGCGGATCATCGACGGTCTGCACGCCAAGGGCATCAAGGTCGTCCCCACCGTCACCGAGGTCCCGGACGCCGCGTCGATGACGGCCCTCATGAACGACCCCGCGCGGCGCACCGCGCACGTCGACGCCCTCATGAAGGTGGTCGCGAGCCGCCCGTACGACGGCCTCGACCTCGACTACGAAAGGATGACCGAGACCGAGGACGCGGACCTGCGCGAACAGGTCCGCATCGGCTACAACGCCCTCACCAGCGAACTCTGCACCCGCCTTCACGCGCTGGCCAAACAGTGCGTCATCACCGTCATGCCCCGCACCAGCACCACCGGCCACGCCTACGACTACGCCCGCCTCGGCACCGTCGCCGACCGTCTGCGCATCATGGGGTACAACCTCCACGACGCGCTCGACAAGCCCGGCCCGCTGTCCTCCGTCGCCTGGTACGAGGAGTTCCTGACCTACGCCACGGCCACGGTGCCGCGCGCCAGACTGGAGGTCGCGCTGCCCGCGTACGGCTGGGACTGGACAGTGGGGTCCACCGCCCGCGCCAAGCACGTCACTTCACAGGAAGCCGAGGTGCTGCGGCGCAGGGTGGGCGCGGAGTACGTCTTCGACACCGCGTCCGGCACCCCCCACTTCTCGTACACGGACACCGACCGCAAACGCCACGAAGTCTGGTACCAGGACGCGAACGGCTCGGCCGCGCACCTGGCCGTACTCGCCCGCTTCGGAGTCACGGGCAGCGGCCTGTGGGCGCTCGGCTTCGAGGACACCAAACTGTGGGACACGCTGGCCCTGCACGGCCAAGGCGGTGCGAGATGAACTCGCTCCACGGCTGTCAGCGGACGACGTCGAAGACGTTCTTCTGCAGGCCGTTGGCGTAGACCTCGTGCTCGACCAGCTTCAGCTTCTGGGTGTCCTTGTCCGTGGTGCTGAACAGCCGCTTGCCCGCGCCGAGCAGGAGCGGGAAGACCAGCAGGTGGTAGCGGTCGATCAGACCCGCGTCCGAAAGGCTGCGGTTCAGGGCGGCGCTGCCGTGCACGATGATCGGGCCGCCCTCGGTCTCCTTCAGCGCGGCCACCTCGTCGAGCGAGCGCAGGATCGTGGTCTCGCCCCAGTTCGTCACCAGGTCGTCCTCGGTGAGCGTGGTGGACACGACGTACTTCGGCATCACCTTGTAGTCGGCGAACTCCGCCATGTCCGGCCACACCGCACTGAACGCCTCGTAACTGGTCCGGCCGAGCAGCATCGCAGTGGCCTCCTGCTGCTCCCGGCCCTTGATCTCGAACGCCTCGGGCAGGAACTCCACGTCCTTGAAGGTCCACCCCGAGTTCCGGTAACCCGGCTCACCCCCAGGAGAGTCCACGACGCCGTCGAGCGAGATGAAGGCGGAGCTGATGAGCGTACGCATGGAGGGTTCCTCGGGATCCGGTATCGGGTTCTGAGCAGGTTGGACCGGTGCGCGCGCCGCCCACACAGACCGCTCGGCGCACCGATCATCACCTTTGACCGCGGACCACGAAGAAACTCATCGGCCGTCGCCAAGTTTCTTTCCGGAGCCTTCGAGGAAGGGCAGCACCGCGTGCAGGAAGTCCTCCGGGGCCTCGGCGAACGGCGCGTGACCCGTGGGGAGTGGGTGCCAGGTGGCGTGGGCGATCGCCCGGCGGGCGGCCCGGCCGTCGCGGCCGACCAGCGGGTCGCGGGTGCCCCAGCAGAGCAGGGTCGGCGCGGTGATGGCCGAGGCGGCGGTGCGCAGGTCATGGGCGGGGGCGGCGAAGCTGCGCCAAATCGCTGCGGCCGTGGCCAGGGACGCGGGGTCGTGGCGGCGGGCGGCGTCGCGCTCGATCATCCGCGTACGGAAGGGGGTACGCACGCGCAGGTAGCGGCGGGGCAGCCGGCCCGACAGCAGTCGCATCACCGGTGTGGTCCCGATCAGCCGCATCAGCGGGCCGTTGAGCGGGGTCACGAGGGAGAAACCGCCGCTGTTGACGAGGATCAGAGCGGCTACCCGATCCGGATCCGTGATGGCGAGGCGTGCGGCGGCGTACCCGCCCACGCTGTTGCCGATCAGGGAGACGCGCTCCAGACCCAGGCCGTCGAGGATCTGCGGCAGGATCGACGCGTACGCCATCGCGGAGATCTGGTCGGCCGACGGGCGGGCGGAGTCGCCGTATCCGGGCCAGTCCACGGCATAGACCGTGTGCCGTTCGGCGAGAGCGGGGACCACCGCGTCGAAGTCGCGCCGGTCACCCGGGTTGGCGTGCAGCAGGACGACCGGTGAGCCGGGGCCGATGCCGTGCACGGCCACCGCCACCTCGCCCAGAGCCGTGGGAACCCGCTTGAGGGTGCCGGCCATGGGAGCCTCTCGTCGCGTCACCCGGCGCACGCTAACCAGCTGCCAGCCCGGCGGTCAACAGCGGGCAGCAGTGCGGAGGAACGGGGAAGGGTGAGCGCCCCCGGCCGGAACGCTCACCCCTCGGACCATGCCCCCCGCATCCACACGCCCGGCTCAGTGGCCCGGCATGCCCATGTAGTACGTGCCGACGTTCTGGTGGTAGGCGGGGTCACCCAGGTGCTTCTCCTTGTCGAACTCCGGCGCGTTCTTGATCTCTTCCTTGGTCCGGGCCACGTAGATCTTGCGCTCGTCCGGGTCGATCCGGGAGATCACACCGGCCGGGAGGAGCACATGCTTGCCGAAGATCCACATTCCGGTGTCGACCACGATGCAGGCCGCGCCCACCGCGTCCGAGTGCTTGTCCACCTTGCCGATGCTGCCGTCGGTGGCCTCCACCTTGAAGCCCGTCAGGTCGGCGCCGGTGGTGAATCCAGCGGTCAGGGCATAGCCCCACATCTCCATGTCGCTCACAGCAATCTCCATTCTCTTCAGCTCTGTTCGAGGTACGAGGTCGTATCGGGCGCTACAACAGCCCGTTGCCCGGGGCGGCCGTACCCACCAGCCAGATGAAGGCCAGCAAGGTGTCGATGGCGCCGAGGACCAGGGCGACCAGCGCCGGCATCGGCTCCGCGCCGCTGTTCCAGCGGCGGCCCATCCCCAGCCAGCCGCACGCCACGGCGACCGGCCCGAGAACGATGCCGAGGACGAAGAAGCCCGCGATCGCGCAGACCAGTCCGATGATGCCGAGCGTCGCGCGGTCCGGCCCGGTCCGGGGCCACCTGCGGTTCCGTGGCCGGGGGCTCCTGCGCGTACGCATGTTTCCGAGGCCCGTTGTCATCACCGCTCCCTCGGGCGTCGATTCAACTCGCACCCCGGGTACCCGCCTTCCGCCGCCGTACCCACCGGCCTTCACCGGACCGTGCCACCTCGGGGTTTGGCCCGCCGGGTCGGGGCTACCCGGAGCACTTGAGGTCCGCGTCAAAGGAATTCGAGTGGCCGCGAGGGGGACATGGCGAACGCACCCGAGAAGAAACCGACGCCCGATCAGGACCTGGACGTCGACGACGACCTGCCCGGCGCGATGGACGTACTGCGCGCCGCCCGCGACCAGCTCTCCGAGCTCACCGGCAGGCCCGCCGAGACCGTCTCGTCCTTCGAACGGACCGAGAACGGCTGGCGGTTGTGCATCGACGTGCTCGAACTGGCCCGCGTCCCCGACACCATGAGCCTGCTCGCCTCGTACGAGGTGGACCTCGACCCGCACGGCGAACTCACCGGCTACCGGCGCGTGCGCAGGTACGAGCGCGGGCGCTCCGACCGGCGTCCGTGACACCGACAACAGCAGGCAAACACACACCACAGACAAGGAGGACTGGACACCATGACGGTTGTTCCGGCACAGCAGGGCGGCGGCGGAGGGAGCACCGGTCTCTACGACGTCCTCGAACTCGTCCTCGACCGCGGGCTCGTGATCGACGCGTTCATACGTGTCTCGGTCATCGGCATCGAGATCCTGAAGGTCGACATACGCGTCGTGGTCGCCAGCGTCGACACCTATCTGCGCTTCGCCGAGGCGTGCAACCGCCTCGACCTGGAAGCCGGGCCGCATCGCAGCGCGGGACTGCCGGACATGGTCGGCGAGATCACCGAGTCCGGCGCGCGCGGCAAGACCAAGGGCGCGCTCTCCGGCGCCGCGCAGAGCGTCGCCGACGTTTTCAAGGGGTCGCACGAGGAACACGAGGAAGGCGAGCCGGAGCCCAGGCCGCGCGCCCGGCGCACCGCGTCCCGCCGGAAGGAGGAGCAGGAATGACCACGTACGTATACGGCATCGCGCGTCGTACGCATGCCCACTTGCCGGAGAGCATGGGCGGGGTCGGTGATCCGCCGAGGCCGGTACGGACCGTCGCCCAAGGCGAGTTGGTGGCGCTGGTGAGCGACGCCCCCGAGGACCTGAAGCCCAGGCGCCGCGATCTTCTCGCCCACCAGAACGTCCTCGCGGAGGCCGGTGCGGGCGGCCCGGTGCTGCCGCTGCGGTTCGGCGGTATCTCCGTCGACGACGAGGCCGTACGGTTCGTGCTCGCCGAACACGAACAGCGCTATCTGGAACGGCTGGAGGCGCTGGAGGGCAAGGTCGAATACAACATCAAGGCCACCCACGACGAAGCGGCCGTCCTGCACCAGGTCCTCGCGGCCAGCCCGGAACTGCGGGCCATGAGCGAGGCCAACCGCAAGGCCGGCGGCGGCACGTACGATCAGAAGCTGGCGCTCGGGGAACGTATCGCCGCGGCCGTGCAGCAGCGCGAGGCGCAGGACGCGCAGCTGATCCAGCAGGCTCTGGCGGGGGCGTCCGAGGACCGGCGCAGCGGGCCCGAGTCCACCGGCTGGCTGGCGAACCTGTCCTTCCTGATCGACCGCTCGAAGGCCACCGATTTCCTGACGGCCGTCGACAAGCTGCGCGACGAGGCACCCCAGCTCCTGCTGAGCGTGCACGGCCCGCTGCCCCCGTACAGCTTCACCGAATGACGACGGTCCGAATCATCTGAACTAGCGGACGGGATACGTGCGTTGGGACTTCTCAAAGAACTGCTGCTGCTTCCAGCGGCTCCTGTGCGCGGCACCTTCTGGGTGCTGGACCAGGTCGTCGCGGAGGCGGAGCGGCAGTACTACGACCCCTCGGCAGTCCATCGCGAACTGGCACGGCTCGAAGAGCTGCTGATGGCCGGTGAGATCGACGAGGCCGAGTTCGACCGCCGCGAGGACGCGCTCCTCGACCGACTGCAGAACAGGAACACCTGGACATGAACAACCGGCCGGCAACAGTGCTCGCGGTCGGGGCCGGGAGGCGCTGATGTCGACCCCGCGACGGCTCCCCGACCCGTACTCGTCCGACGGCGGCAGCGCCAACCTCGCCGACATCCTGGAGCGCGTCCTCGACAAGGGGATCGTCATCGCCGGGGACATACGTATCAACCTCCTCGACATCGAGCTCCTCACCATCAAACTGCGGCTCGTCATCGCCTCCATCGACAAGGCGAAGGAGATGGGCATCGACTGGTGGGAGGACGACCCCGCACTCTCGGTCAGCGCCCGCGGGCGTCAACTCTCCTCGGAGAACGAGCAGTTGAAGGCGCGCATCGCCGAGCTGGAATCGGCACGGGGACCGGAGTCTGTGAAGGAGCTGCGCGATGGGCAGTGATCTGCTGTACGTGTACGCGGTGGTGCGGCCTTCCGCGGGTCCGTTGCCCGACGGGGTGTGCGGCCTCGACGGCACACCGCCCCGGTCGGTCGAACACCGTGGGCTGTGCGCCGTGGTGAGCCCGGTGCACGCCGAGGACTTCGACGCGATCCCGCTCCGCGACCATCTGGAGGACCTGGACTGGCTCGCCGCCACCGCCACCACCCACCAGGAGGTGATCGGGGCACTGTTCTCGGTGACCTGCGCGGTGCCGCTCCGGCTCGCCACGGTATGTCGGGGCGAGGACGGGGTGCGCCGACTGCTCGACTCCGGGCGCGCCGGTTTCGTACGAGCTCTGGAACGCCTTGACGGGCGTGTCGAATGGGGCGTGAAGGTGTACGCGGACACCGGCCGGTGAGGCCCCCACCAGTACGAGGCCGGCCGACGGTCGGGAGTATCTGCGGCGGCGGCTCGGTCAGCGGCGCTCCCGCGAAGAGGTGTGGCGCCGGGCCGACGCGGTGTCGCGCACACTGCACACCGAGCTCAGCGGGCGGGCCGAGGCGGGCCGGCTGCACCGGCCGCAGAACGCCCGCCTGTCCGGCGATCCCGGGGAGAACGTCCTCAACGCGGCCTATCTGGTGCCGCGCGAACAGAGCGATGAGTTCGTCGCGACGGTCCGGCAGCTCACTCCGCACACCGACGGCATACGCGTCGAGCTGACCGGCCCCTGGGCGCCCTACTCCTTCGCGGGCGAGGCCGGTCACGACGCCGAGAGGGAGACATGACGGGCGGCGGCGGGGTCCTCGCACAGCGCGAGGTCGCCCTGGTCGACCTGCTCGACCGGCTGCTCGCGGGCGGCGTGGTCATCGCGGGCGACCTCACGCTGCGGATCGCGGACGTGGACCTCGTACGGATCGGCCTGAACGCTCTCGTGAGCTCGGTCAGCGCCCAAGTCCCGTCACCCTTCGTGGAGTTCGACGACCCGACCGACGAACCGTTCGACGAGCCGGAGAAGACGCCATGAGCATCGACAGGAGCAACTGCACCCGGACAGGTCGGCGGCGCCGGGTGGAGCTCGACCCCGACACCGTGGAACGCGATATCGCACGGCTGGTCCTGACCGTCGTGGAGCTGCTGCGGCAGCTCATGGAGCGCCAGGCCCTGCGGCGGGTCGAGTCAGGCGAGCTGACGGAGGATCAGGAGGAGCGCATCGGGCTCACCCTCATGCTGCTCGACGACCGGATGGGCGAGCTGAGGTCGAGGTTCGGGCTGCGTCCGGAGGACCTCAACATCGACCTCGGCCCGCTCGGCCCCCTGCTCCCCAAGGAGACTTAGACGTACGACCAGGTGTTCCTCGACATCACGGACGCCCCGGCACAGCACCCCTTTACGTAGTACCGCGGTACTACACGCGCCCGGGAGTTCACTCCCCGGTACCACGGATCGGGGCCGCCGGGATCCTAGCGTCGCCGGTGTAGCGGGCCAGGACGGTCTGGCACCCGGAGGCGAAGGACAGAACGATGATCGAGGCACACCAGCTGACGAAGCGGTACGGGGAGAAGACGGCGGTCGACCACCTCGACTTCGTCGTCCGGCCCGGCACCGTCACCGGCTTCCTGGGACCCAACGGCGCGGGCAAGTCCACCACGATGCGCCTGATCGTCGGCCTCGACGCTCCGACCAGCGGTTCCGTGACCGTCGGCGGTCGCCGATACGCCCAGCACGCCGCCCCGTTGCAGGAGGTCGGCGCGCTGCTTGAGGCCAAGTCCATCCACCCCGGACGTTCCGCGTACAACCACCTCAACGCGCTCGCGCTCACGCACGGCATCCCGCGCCGCCGGGTCGACGAGGTCATCGAGCTGGCCGGTCTGGGCAGTGTGGCCAAGAAGCGGGCGGGGGCGTTCTCGCTCGGTATGGGCCAGCGCCTCGGTATCGCGGCGGCGCTGCTCGGCGATCCGCAGACGATCATGCTGGACGAGCCGGTCAACGGTCTCGACCCCGAGGGCGTGCTCTGGATACGCAATCTGCTCACCCAGCTCGCGGGCGAGGGCCGTACCGTCTTCGTCTCCTCCCATCTGATGACCGAAGTGGCCCTGGTGGCGGACCATTTGATCATCGTGGGGCGCGGGCGGCTGCTCGCCGACACCACCGTGAACGACCTGATCCGCGAGGTCGGGGGCGACACCGTGAAGGTGGCCAGCGCCGATCCGGCGCGGCTGCGGGAGGCGCTGGCCGGTCCCGGTGTCGACATCACCGGTCACGCCGGCTCCGAAGAGCTGCACGTGACGGGGCTGACAGCGCGCGAGATCGGGCTGACGGCGGCCGAGCACGGGATCGCGCTCTTCGAGCTGAGCGCGCGGACGGTGTCGCTGGAAGAGGCGTTCATGGACCTGACCAGGGATGCCGTCGAGTACCACGGCTCCACCACCGTCGTCGCCGACGCCGAGACCCCCGGGAGGGCGGCATGAGCACCATCACCGCGACCGAGACATCCGCCCCCGCGCCCGCGCCTGCCGCACGTCCGGCCTACCGGGTGACCGGGCCCCGGGTGGTGCGCTCGGAGTGGGCCAAGCTGTGGTCGCTGCGCTCCACGTGGATCACGCTCGGTCTGGGCCTGCTGTTCCTGGTGGCCTTCGGGATCATCGCGGCGGCGCAGTTCAAGTCCCACTTCGACTCCGGCCGGCACATGGACAAGGACTGGGCGGACTCCACCGCGGTCAGCCTCTCCCTGTTCGGTACGAACTTCGCGCAGCTGGCGCTGGGCGTGCTCGGCGTGCTGGTCACGGCGGGCGAGTACTCCACCGGCATGATCCGCTCCACGCTGGCCGCCGTCCCGCGCCGCCTGCCGGTGCTGTGGTCCAAGTCGGCGGTGTTCGGCCTGGTCGCGCTGGTGGTCGCCACGGTCGGCGCGTTCGTCACGTTCCTGATCGCCAGCAATATCGTCACCAGCACACCGGCAGCCATGACGATCTCGCACACGGGTGTGGTGCGCAGCCTGCTGGGCGCGGGCCTCTACCTCGGCCTGGTCGGGGTGATCGGCGCCGCCCTCGGCGCGCTGCTGCGCTCCGTGGCGGGCGGCATCTCGGTGCTGGTCGGCACGCTGATGCTGGTGCCGGGGCTGATGTCGCTGCTGCCGAGTTCCTGGAAGGACGACATCACCCCGTATCTGCCGAGTCACGCGGGCGAGTCGATGTTCGCCCTGACCCACGACAGCACCGCCCTGTCGCCGACGGCCGGACTCGCCGTCTTCATCGGCTGGACCGTGCTGGCGCTTGCGGGGGCCGCGTACCGATTGGTGCGCAGCGACGCCTGACGTCCGGGGCTCGGGTACACCTGCCGCTCAGGTACGGCGCGTATCCTCCGCTGTCGGTGCGGCACCCGGCTCGCCCGGGTGCCGCACCGATGCGCCGGGCCCCATGCGCCTGGCTCCCGATGTGCCTCATGGACAGGTGACACCCGAGACGATGACCGTGACCAGCGACGACACCGCCGGAATGAGCCCCTTGGTCGCCCGCCTGGCCCAGGCCGGCCAGCGGCTGCGGCAGGCGGACCGCGCGCGTCCGTGGGTGCTGGACACGGCCGTCGTGGTGGTGATCTTCCTGATGTTCTGTCTGCCGGATCTGAGGGACGGGGACCACGACCGTCACGACATCGCCCTGAGGTTCACCCGCCCGCCCGTCGCCGGGATGCTGGCGCTCCAGGTCGGACTGGTGCTGCCGCTGCTGTGGCGGCGCCGCAAGCCCTCCGTGGCGTTCGCCGTCATCGCGGCCGTCTTCCTCCTCCAGTGGTCCCTCGGGGTCGCGCTGCGCGCCGATGTCGCGCTGCTCGTGGCGCTGTACAGCCTGACCCTGCACGGGGAGCTGCGGCGGCTGCCCTGGGCCTGCGCTGCCATGGCCGGTGGCCTCGCGCTGGTCGCCGTGGGCGTGTCCTCCGTGGTGTCCGTCTGGGACGCGCTGTTCTTCCTCTTCAGCACCGCGATCGCGGCCGTCGCCGTAGGGCTCGCGGTGCGGATCCGACGGGCGCAGCTCGCCGGTCTGCGCGAGCGCGCGGCCCGGCTTGAGATCGAACGCGACCAGCGCAGCAAACTGGCCACGGCCACCGAACGCACCCGGGTCGCCCGCGAGATGCACGACATCGTCGGCCACAACCTCGCCGTCATGGTCACCCTCGCCGACGCGGGTACGTACGCCTCGGACATCGCCCCCGACCGCAGCAAGGAAGCACTCCAGCTCATCGGCGACACCGGCCGTCAGGCGCTGGGCGAGCTGCGCCGTATGCTCGGCGTCCTGCGCGAGGAGGCCGACGCTCCCGCGTTCCGCCCCCAGCCGGGCATCAGCGACATCGACGCACTGTGCAACCGTATCCGCGCGGCCGGACCGGACATCGCCTACCGCACCGGCGGCGACGTGGAAGTCCTCGACAGCGGCGTGCAGTTGACGGTGTACCGGATCGTCCAGGAAGCACTCACCAACAGCCTCAAGCACGCCGGCGCCGACACCCGGGTCCGCCTCGCGCTCACCAAGGAGGGCACGCGGCTGCACATCCGGGTCCAGGACACCGGGCCGCCCGGCGGTCCGATACGGGCCGGTTCACCGCACGAGGAAGGACACGGTCTGGTGGGCATGCGCGAACGGGCGGCGCTGTACGGCGGCAGTGTCGTCGCGGGACCCGGTCCCGGCGCGGGCTGGACCGTACAGGCGGCCCTCGATCTCGCACCGCTCCCCGCAGCCGAGGGCGGTACGCCATGACCACCGTGCTCCTCGTGGACGATCAGCCACTGCAACGCTTCGGTTTCCGCATGCTTCTGGAGAGCGTCCCGGACACCGACGTGGTCGGCGAGGCCTCGCACGGCGCCGAGGCCGTGCGCAAGGCGGCGGAGCTGCGCCCCGACGTGGTCCTCATGGACGTACGTATGCCGGGTATGGACGGCATCGAGGCCACGCGCCGCATCATCGCCTCGGGCGGGCGCTCCCATGTCCTGGTCCTGACGACCTTCGACCTGGACGAGTACGCGCATGCCGCTCTGCGTGCCGGGGCCAGCGGTTTCCTGCTCAAGGACGCGCGTCCGGAGGAGTTGCTGTCCGGGATCCGTGCCGTGGCCGCCGGCGACGCGGTCATCGCCCCCGCCCTCACCCGGCGCCTCCTCGACACCTACGCCCAACACCTGCCCTGCTCCACACCGAACCCCGAGCCCCACACCGACCCCCGCCTTCGCTCCCTCACCGACCGCGAGCGCGAGATCCTGGTGGCCATCGGGCAGGGCTGGAGCAACGGCGAGATCGCCGCGCGGCTCGTCCTGTCCGAGTCCACCGTCAAGACGCACGTGGGCCGGGTCCTGGCCAAGATCGGCGCGCGCGACCGGGTCCAGGCCGTGATCTTCGCGTACGACCTGGGGCTCGCGCGTCCGAACCCGATGGACTGATCGGTCCGTATCGACGGAGGACGCGCCCGCCGCCTGGCGAGGCCCGGTCCGCGAGCCGACAATGGTGCGGACACGTCCAGGAGGTAGCGATGCGCCAGACCAACCTCACCGGGGAGTCGGCCGCGTACGTCGACGCCCGCGAGGAACTGCGCAACGCCGAGATCGAGCTGATGCGCCACCGCGAACGGGTCGCCGAGCTGCGTCGACGGCTGCCGCTCGGGCCCGTCGTCGAGGACTACGCGTTCGAGGAAGGCCCCTCGGACCTCGACGCCGGTGATGCGCCGACCAACACCGTACGACTGAGTGAGCTGTTCACCGGGCCCGGGCGTGACCTGGTCGTCTACCACCTCATGTACGGCAAGGCGCAGACGCAGCCGTGCCCCATGTGCACGATGTGGATCGACGGGTTCAACGGCATCGCCCACCACCTCGCGCGCAACGTCGACTTCGCCGTCGTCGCGGCGGCCGACCTGCCCGCACTGCGCACGCACGCGCGAAACCGCGGATGGACGAATCTGCGCCTGCTCAGCGCCGGATCGAGCACCTTCAAGTACGACCTCGCCAGCGAGGACGCCGAGGGCAACCAGGACTCGACGGTGTCGGTGTTCACGCGCGACGGCGACGCGATCCACCACGCCTACTCCGTGCACCCCCGGATGTCCGACGACATCGATCAGCGCGGCATCGACCTGCTCAGCCCGGTGTGGCACTTCCTCGACCTCACACGGCGAGGCCGGGGCGACTGGTATGCGGAGCTGAGCTACTCGTAGTCACACGGTCGCCGTCACCTTAGCGATGAACGCGGCGACGTTCGCGACGGTCCGCTGGATCTTCTCCTCCGGCGTCAGCGACTCCTGGAGACGTGCGCCGACGCCCGCGTCCTTCTTGCCCCGTACGTACAACGAGCAGGCGAGGTCGCTGCATATGTAGGCGCCGACCGAGTTGCCCTGCTGACCGGCCTTGCCCGCCTTCGGCGCGACCATCAGGCAGACGCCGCCGGAGTGGGTGGTCAGGCACATCGAGCACATGCTGCGGCGCATCTGTGTGGCGGCCGGGCTGGGGCAACGCAGCGCGAGGGCCTGCGGACGGCCGTCGGCCGACTCGATGACGAGGTACGCGCGGTCGGGGGCCTGCGGGTCGCGCCAGCCGAGGTAGTCCAGGTCGTCCCAGGGCCGCTCGGCCAGGTCGCGCGGGACGGACAGGCGCTTCGCCTCGCCCTTGGTGCAGTTCACGAACGCGGTACGGATCTCTTGCTCGGTCAGTTGCTTCATAAAGCTCACGCTAGTTTGCCTAAAAGCTTTAGGCAAATACATAATGGGTTCTGTCGAACGAGAGGATGGTTATGGCACGGGTAGGACTGACCACGGAACGCCTGACCCGGGCGGGGGCGGAGCTGGCCGACGAGGTCGGGTTCGACCAGGTGACCGTCTCGGCGCTGGCCAGACGGTTCGACGTCAAGGTCGCGAGCCTGTACTCGCATGTGAAGAACTCCCAGGACCTGAAGACCAAGATCGCTCTACTGGCCCTGGAAGAGATGGCCGACCGGGCCTCCGACGCACTGGCCGGACGGGCCGGCAAGGACGCCCTGACCGCCCTCGCGAACGTCTACCGCGACTACGCCCGCGAACACCCGGGCCGCTACGCCGCGTCCCAGCTCAGGCTCGCCCCGGAGGCGGCGGCCGCCAGCGCGGGCATGCGGCACTCACAGATGACACGGGCGATCCTGCGCGGCTACGACCTGCCGGAGCCGGACCAGACGCACGCGGTCCGGATGCTCGGCAGCGTCTTCCACGGCTACGTCAGCCTGGAACTGGGAGGCGGCTTCAGCCACAGCGCCCCCGACACCCAGCAGACCTGGACGCGGATCCTCGACGCGCTCGACGCCCTGCTGCGCAACTGGCCCGCACCGTGATCGCACAGCCACTCCCACCGTACGAACCCGCCGAGACCATGCACTCCACCGAGCACGCCTTGATCACCACGCCCATCACCGCGGACATCGTGCGCGGCGCCCTCGACCTGGAACGCACCGCGCACGGGCTGCTGCCGCACCGGCTGCCCGCCCGGGCCCGCGCCCAGTGCCCCGACGGGCAGCTGGCCATGGCGGAGTCCCAACCCTCAGGCGTACGGCTGGTCTTCCGGACCAGGGCGACGGCTGTCGAGCTGGACACCGTACCCACCAAGCGGGTCTACGTGGGTGCCCCGCCCCGCCCGGACGGTGTGTACGACCTGCTGGTCGACGGCGAGTTGGCAGCCCAGGACCATGTGACCGGCGGCAACACCCTGACCATCGACATGACCACCGGGACTGTAGAGAACCGCCCCGGTCCGCCCGGCACCCTCCGCTTCACCGGTCTGCCCGACCACGACAAGGACGTCGAGATCTGGCTGCCGCACAACGAGACCACCGAGCTCGTCGCCCTGCGCACCGACGCCCCCGTCGAGCCCGTACCGGACCGGGGCCGCAAAGTGTGGCTCCATCACGGCAGTTCGATCAGCCACGGCTCCGACGCGGCGAGCCCCACCACCACGTGGCCCGCGCTCGCCGCCTCCCTCGGCGGAGTGGAGCTGATCAACCTGGGCTTCGGCGGGAGCGCGCTGCTCGACCCGTTCACCGCCCGCGCGCTGCGGGACACCCCCGCCGACCTGATCAGCGCGAAGATCGGCCTCAACCTGGTCAACACCGACCTGATGCGGCTGCGCGCCTTCACCCCCGCCGTCCACGGCTTCCTCGACACCATCCGCGAAGGCCACCCCACCGCACCGCTGCTGGTCGTCTCCCCCATCCTGTGCCCCATCCACGAGGACACCCCCGGCCCCAGCACCTTCGACGTCACCGCCCTCGGCACCGGACAACTCCAGTTCGCGGCGACGGGCGACCCGGCGGAGCGCGCGAGCGGAAAGCTGACCCTGAACGTCATCCGCGACGAGCTGTCCCGGATCGTGGAGCAACGGAGGGCGGACGACCCGAACCTGCACTACCTCGACGGCCGCGCGCTCTACGACGAGCCCGACACCACCGAACTCCCGTTGCCCGACGGGCTCCACCCGGACGCCACCACCCACCACCGCATGGGCGAACGGTTCGCCCAACTGGCCTTTGTGGAGGGACCGTTCGCTGACCGACCCGGATGTTCGGCATCAGCATGAGCGGCTACTGGGGCTCGCGCGCCGCGGCCACCGACCGCCGACTCGCCGCGCTGGCCGCCTTCGAGGCCGTCACCGGCGACTTCCGGACCATCTTCGAGCACGCCCAGCCCAGCTTCAAGAACAACTACATGTACATGGCCGGGTACACCGACGAGGAGGCGTTCGACCGCGAGTTGTCCGCCCGTATGCCGCTGGGCGACCTGGTCCGCGACATCACCTGCCCGGTTCTGTACGGCATCGGCGAGTTCGACGAACTCACCCGGCTGGAACAGGCCTTGGCCAGCTATGAGCGCATCGGGGCACCCAAGGAGATGCGGGTGTACGAGAACGAGTTCCACCCGCTGGGCGGTGTGGCGGCCGAGGTCTTCCGCTTCGGTGCCGAATGGATCGAGCGCGCCCTGAACGGCGAGTTCGCCGAACCCGGCCGCGATGTGCGCCACTACGTCCACCACGACGGCCGCACCACCGACGGCACCGCCGACTCCACGTGGTGGCTCGGCACCGTCCCCGCCGAGATCGCCGACCACCGGCGCGGCTAGCCGACAACTGGCACTTGACCCGGGTCTTTGCCGCGCGGAGACTGGTATACGAAGTATGTGTGCCTCGTAGGTATACGTCGGAGACGTCGGGTTCCCTACCGCTTCGCTGCCGCGCCTCGCTGAGTGGACGCGGGCAGCGGTGCGGGCGTGGATACGAGCCCCGACCCCGTACGCCGCGCCGGCGCCCCGCGTGGGCGGTGCGTCGGCGCGGTCACCGCACTCCCCCGAAGGGAGGCCGCGAGATGCCCCTCCAAACTGACCGAACCATCCGCACGCGCTTCTGGCTGGAGACCGTCCTGGGGAGCCTTTCCGGGGCGTTGTTCCTGGTCACGCTCGTCTGGCGGGACTGGATCGAACTGCTTCTGGGGGTCGATCCCGATACCGGCAGCGGAGCCGTCGAGTGGCTCGTCGTCGCCGCGACGGCCCTGGTCACCGTCCTCTGCGCGCTCGGCGCGAGGAGCGAATGGCGTAGAACGCACCCGGTCACCGCACACGCCGTGCGGTAGCGACGCCGGGCTCGATGCGAGAGGAGGATTGCCATGCCCGAGGATGTCACCGCACTCGTCCGAAAGGCCCCGCTGAGTTTTCTCGGTACGGTCATCCGGCTCGGCAGCGCGCGCATGACGGCCCTGCCGGTCGACGACCGTACGGCAGTGGTCCAGGTCGACCAGGTACTGCACGCACCCGACGCCTTCAAACGGCTCGCGGGCACCGAGATCACCGTTCAGCTGTCCAGCGAGGTCGACCCGCCGGCGCTCGGCGAGTCGGCCGCGTTCTTCACCCAGGGAATGGTCTACGGCGAGAGCCTGGCCGTGACCGAGGTGGGACGGCTGCCCGCCGACGCCGTCCAGGAACACGTCGCCCTGGCCGCCACCACCGCCAACGCGATGCCGTTCTCCGCGGTCCAGCGCGAGATCCGTGACGCGGACATGGCCGCCCACGCCGGGGACGCGGACGCCGTGGTGGTCGGCGTCGTGGTGAGCCTGGAGCAGGCGGACGGCTTCCAGGCCTCCGAGCACTCCCCCGACTGGTGGCGTGCGCAACTGGACGTGGAACACGTGGAGCGGGGAGAGGTCCCCTCCGGGAAGATCGCCGTGCTCTACCCCAACAGCCAGGACTTCCGCTGGTACAAGGTGCCGAAGCCGAAGGCATCACAGGAGGGCATGTGGATCCTGCACGCCACGACCGGCGACCTGAGTCGGCAGGCGCCGTTCCAGCTCCTCCATCCCGATGACTACCAGCCGGTGCAGAAGCTCGACGCACTGCAGGCGGCAAGGAGGTGAGCCCGTATGTCCACCCTCAAGGTCGTCAACATCACCCCTGTCGCCCTGAGCGGCGAAACGACCCAGGACGCTGAGCCCAGCCTCGCGGTCAACCCCGAGAAGCCCACCGAGATCGTCGCGACCGCGTTCACCCCCGACCCGATGGGAGGCCCGTTCGCCCCGGTCTACGTGTCGACCGACGGCGGGGACACCTGGGTGCTCAGAAGCATCGTTCCCGGCGGCGACGACGGCATAGGCACCGGGGACATCTCGGTCAGCTTCGCGTCCGAGGGAGGCGCCCTGTACGCGGGCATCCTCAACGGCAAGGCCGCCGAGCACAACATCCTGAGAATGCAGATCCTGCGCGCACCGAACATCGCCTCGACCGCACCCATGGACATCCTCGTCTCCCGGGACTCGGAGGACCAGCCCTGGGTCGTGGCCGGGAGCGTCGGCGTCAACGGCGCAAGCCACGACCGTGTCTACGTCGGCAACAACAACGTCGGACACAGCGCGAAGACCGCGACCGTCGACGTCTCGGGCGATGCCCGGACGGCGCCGGCACCGGCCGGGTTCGCACCCGTTCCGATCGAACGGCGTGGAACCGCGGGCCAGGACGGGCCACCGATCCGGATCGCCCTGCACCCCAGTGGGACGGTGTACGCGGCGTTCGAGAGCTGGCAGAACACCCAGGGGCCCAACGTCACCTTCGACGTCGTGGTCACCCGTGACGACAACGGCGGAGTCGGCGCCAAACCCTTCCAGGACCTCACGGACGCGGCCGACAGCATCGTCGGCCAGCGGGTGGCGACCAAACGGTTCGTGAAGTTCAACGCCTCCATGGGCCAGGACCGCCTCGGCGGCGACCTGTCCATCGCGGTGGACCCGGCGGACGCCGGCAACGTGTACATCGCCTGGTGCGACCGCGTGGGCGGGCTCACCGGGGTCGACTACACGCTGCACGTACGGCACTCCACCGACCACGGGCAGACCTGGTCCGACGATCTGCGCACCATCACCAACGCCAAGAACCCGGCGCTCGCGGTGAACTCCGGCTCCCTGGTCGGACTCAGCTACCAGCAGTTCGCGCAGGCGCAGTGGGTGACGGCACTGGAGACGACGGCCGACAGCTGGCAGACACCGGCGCAGCGGCAGGTGCTGCACCAGGCACCGGCCAACGTACCCATCACCCAGGGCCTGCCGTTCCTCGGCGACTACATGCGGTTGCTGTCGATCGGGAAGGACTTCTACGGAGTGTTCTCGGGGAACAACACCCCTGACAACGCCAACTTCCCGGCCGGTGTGACGTATCAGCGCCACGCCGACTTCGTGCACCACCAGTTGCTCGACCTCGACAACGTGACCCGCGTGCCGCCGTCGATCGACCCGTTCTTCTTCCACCGGGCAGCGTAGAGCCCGTAGTTGAGGCGCCCACTCGGCGAGTGGGCGCCTCAACTACGCGCTATTCCTGAGTCGTCAGGCAGAACTGCACGAGCCCGGCGTCGACGTCCAGGACGATCCGCTCCATCTCCGTCCACGGCGGTTGGAAGCTCTTGCCCCACTCGACGGTGAAGGCGAGGACCTTGCCCTTCGCGGGGTCGACGAAGTGGCGCGAGAAGGCGTAGTCGTCGCTGGTCCCGCTGGTCGGGTAGAGGTGGAAGCCGGACATCGGGGTGTAGGTACGGCCGCGTACACCGTGCAGCGCCCGGCAGAACCGCTCCGCGAGCAGGACCGAGTTGTCGGCGTCCTCCTTCGGGATGTACTCCGCGTAGGCCAGGTCACCGGCGACTCCGCGTTTGCCGTCGTAGGCGGGGTTCTGGAAGTTCTTGTCCGGGTCGTCCGACTGGTTCTCGTCGTCGCCCCAGACGAAGAGGATGTCCTCGGAGTAGCTGTGCACATCGACGAACCAGCGGGTCCTGGGATATGTGTCGAGGAGCCAGCGGACGTTGCGGGTCTCGGGCTCGGAGAACGCGCTCGGGCCCTCGTACACCTGGGGGTCGCACGGATCGGCCGAGACCTGCGGGCCCGCCGTCGGGTCGAAGGCGGTGGCGAAGTCGAAGAGGAAGTCATAGTTGCGGTTGATGTCGACGCCGACGCACTTGGGTCTGCCGCCCGAGTTCGCGGGGTCGCGGTTCTTGCGCCACATCGCCTGGACGGTCTGGCTGTAGTGCCGGCCGTCGGGGTTGACGAGCGGGAAGACGACGACATCCAGGTTGTCCAGGATGGTCCCCACCTGGGCGGAGGTGAAGGTCGTGTTTCCGTAGGCGAGGCCCGTACCGGTGCTGGATGCTTCGAGCAGGTCGGCCGCGAGGTGGACGAGGATCTCGCAGCTGCCCCATTCGCGGGCGTGCACGCCTCCGATCATTACGACACTGTCGTTGGTCCCGGCGGGGGCGGTGCCGAGCCGCAGGGCGTGGCAGGCGCGGCCCTCGACGGAGGGCTCGGGCAGGTCGACGAGCTCGCATTGGGCCGGGAACGCGGTGGCGAGACTGGCCACGGCGGACTCGACCTCGGTGATGTTGAGATACGACATGGTGTCCCTCCTAGGTGTCCTTCACCTTGAGGGCCAGTCCGCGCGGAACCGCGTCCGCCGCGGCGAACCGGTCCCCTGCGCCGACCTCGGCCTGGCGTGCGCGTCCGGTGGCCGCGGCGTCCTCCAGCGTCGTGACCACCACACCCTCGCGTTCGAGGGCTTCGGCTGCGTCCGGGGATACGTAGGCGTCGATGCTGAAGCTGCCGTCCTCGCCCTGGCGGGGGCGGCCTCCGACGTCGGGACGGGCCTCGCGCAACAGCGTGCGCAGGGTATCGGCGTCCTTGGCCGTGACACGGACACGGAGAAGCTCGTACGGATCAGTGGACATGGCGACCTCTTCCGGGCGCCCTCGGGTCCCACATCGGCGATGCCGGCTCTCACATCAGCTCGCACATCGGCGATGCCGACGGCGCGGGCGCTGACGTACGCGTAGTTCGGATGTCTGGATATGCCCGATGTATACCTCGTATCTTCAGCGTGCGCTTCCGCCGTAGAACGAGTCAAGCGGGGCCTCGGGCATCCGGCTGAGCAGGCCGTCGAGGCCCGCGATCATCTCCTGCTCGTCGTCGTACTCGGTGAACAGCGGGACGAGCGCGCGCAGCCTCGGATACTCGGCGGCGGGCAGCCGGTGCAGGCCCAGGCGCAGCATCGGGTCGGGCTCGTCGGGATCGTCGACGACCTGGCGCTTGTCGACCAGGAGGGAGCCGAGGTTCCAGGCCACCACGGCGCGGTAGATCCGCAACGCCGTGGCGTCGTCGAAACCGGCCCGGCCGAGGACGGCGAGGATGTGCTCGGTGAGCTGGAGCGCCGGGGCCGGGCGCCGGGCCACCGGGACGCTGAGCGGGCGGGTGGCCACCAGGGGCAGGATCTCGGGGTGGGTGTGGGCCACCACGGCGAAGGTGCGGCAGATGCGTCGCAGCTCGGTGCGCCAGGCCTGGTCGGCGGGCCCGGCGTCCCGGTCGGCCCGGGACTCCTCGGCCGAGCTTCGCAGCCGGTCGTTGACCTCGGCGAAGAAGGCTTCGACCAAACCGTCGACCAGGGCCTCCTTGCCGGGGAAGTACCGGTAGAGGGCCATCGACTCCACGCCCAGGTCGGCGGCCAGACGGCGCATGGTGAGCGCCGCCAGCCCGTCGCGGTCGACCAGCGAGACGGCCGCGGCGAGCACCAGCGGACGACTCAGCCGCCCCCTTTTCTCGGGGCCGCCCTGTTCAACCATGTCCGCACCCCTATCGCGTGCGTTCCCGACTCCGCCGGGTGTGCCCAGGTCGGTCGGGGGGGATAGAAATAAGGATACAAGGTAAACAGGGTAAATACACTCTTCAATCATCCTGAACCACCCCGAGCGCCGCCGAGCCCGCTACAGCGGCGGGACCAGGGTGAAGTAGCGGTCCAGCAGGGACCGGTCTCCCCTGACCTCCAAGTGGTCGGCGGGCACGCGCTGCCACAGGAACAACATCAGGTCCGACGCCGTGGCGGTCAACTCGACGTCACAGCACGCGGTTCCCTCGTTGACCAGGACCTCGTCGCCCTCGAACTGGATGATCCAGATGCCTGCGCCGTCGCTCTGCCGGAACCGCATCCGTTCGCCCGATCCGCGCGGCGCCTGCTGCACGGCCCGCCGGAACGGGGCCATGACGCGGAAGGTGTGGGTGACGGCGTCCACCGCGAGGAGGGTGTCGACGGGCCCGGGCTTTCCCACCGTGTTCTCGGCGTCCCAGCGGTGCACGGCCGCCTCGATCGCCTGGATCCGCTGCCAGAAGCCGACGGTCTGCTCCGTCGACCAGGTCCACACCTCTTCGCGCGGATCGCGGGTGGCGAACAGCCGCTCCAGTCTCGCCGCCCCGTCCGCGAACCAGTCGAGGAGACCGGGCGGCAACGGGCCCCGATTCGGCGCCTGTTCGGGGTGGGGCCAGCCTTTTGCGTCGCCGGGAAAGCGGAGGAAGGCGAGGTCGGTGCTGTCGGGTTGGCTCGGCGCCCGCTCCTCGATGACACGGATGACGTACCGGTGCACCGAGCCCAGATGCATCACCAGATCCGACAGCGACCAGCCGGGACACGACGGAACGAGCGGCGTCTGCTCACCCCCCGTCGCCAACTCCCTTCTGACAGCGGCTTCCAGTGCCTCGGTCTCACGGTGGAACTGCGCGACGTAGTCCATGGCTCCCACTGTGGCATATACACCTACGGGCTCAGACGGGCTTCTGCGAGGCGGCGGCCTCGGGACGCAGATCGGCCAGATGCAGGCGCTGGGCCGGTGGGTCGGGCAGGACCATTCGGCGGTCCGGGCGGAGGCCGGGGCCGATGCGGAGGAGTTCACCGGGCTCCAGCAGGCGCCAGTCGGGGTGGTCGTCCATCCGCTCACTGGCGATCACCACCGCGGGCGCCTCGGCGAGCTCGCGGGAGTGGACGCGCAGCCGTCCGACGCTGCCGCTGTGGTCCAGGTGCCGGGTGCCGTGGTGACCGCCTGCCGCGCGCTGGAGTACGTACAGCTCGTGCGTGTCCGGATAGCGCAGCGCCCACAGCTCGTCCGGTGTGGTGAGGACGAGATTGAGGGCGTAGACGGGCAGGTGACCGGCGACCCAGCGCACCGCGTGCTCGATACCGGCGGCGACGTCTCCGTGGTGCGCCCGGATCTCCCTGGTGATCAGGGCGAAGAGGCGCTCGGAGTCGGTGTCGCCGATGGCGAGGGCGCGGTCCGGGCCCAGGTGGGCGTCGAGTCGGTCCAACCCCTCGACGACCCCGTTGTGCGCGAACAGCCGCCCGTCCTGGGCGAAGGGGTGGGTGTTGCGGACGTCGAGGCCGCCGGTGGAGGCGTACCGGATGTGCGCGAGGAACGTGGCCGAGCGGACCTGCCGGGCTTCTTCGGCGAAGGCGCGGTCCTCGAAGGCGGCGATGCGCTCCTTGCGCACCTGCGCGATGCCGCCGGCGTCGAAGAAACCGAGACCGGTCCCGTCGGGGTTGCGACGGCTCTGGTCGCTGAGGCTGTCGGGGGCGTCAAGGAGCCAGAACGTGGCACGGGTGCGCTGTGGGGCGCTGGTCAAGGCGAACAGGCGGCACATGGTGTTACTCCATTCCCGGCGGGCCGATTGGGTGGATCAGCCGTTCCACGTCCAGTCGGCGACCTCGGGCAGATCGGTGCCGTGGGCGCGGATCCAGGCGTGGTGGCGGGTGCGGGCGTCGGCCATGCTCTGACGGACCGCCGCCGCGCGCACGGCAAGCCGTGGCACCCGGTCGATGACGTCCATGACCAGGCGGTACCGGTCGAGGTCGTTGCGTACGACCATGTCGAAGGGCGTGGTCGTGGTGCCGGACTCCTTGTAGCCGCGTACATGGAGATTGGCGTGGCCCGTGCGGCGGTACGCGAGGCGGTGGATCAGCCACGGGTAGCCGTGGTAGGCGAAGACCACCGGCCGGTCGCGGGTGAACAGCGCGTCGTACTCGAAGTCGGCCATCCCGTGCGGGTGTTCCTCGCGGGGCAGCAGCTTCGTCATGTCGACGACGTTCACGACGCGTACGACCAGGTCCGGCAGATGGTCGCGCAGCAGTTCGGCCGCCGCGAGGACTTCCTGGGTGGGGATGTCCCCGGCGCAGGCGAGCACGACGTCCGGTTCGCGGGTGCCGTCCTCGGTGCCGGCCCACTCCCAGATGCCCGCGCCGCGCGCGCAGTGCACCCGGGCCTCGTCGAGCGAGAGCCAGTCGAAGCTGGGCTGTTTGCCCGCGACGACCACGTTCACGTAGTCGCGGCTGCGCAGCACGTGGTCCGCCACGGACAGCAGGGTGTTGGCGTCCGGCGGCAGATAGACCCGTACGACGTCGGGGCTCTTGTTGAATACGTGGTCGACGAAGCCGGGGTCCTGGTGCGAGAAGCCGTTGTGGTCCTGGCGTCAGACGTGCGAGGTGAGAAGGTAGTTGAGGGAGGGTACGGGGGCGCGCCAGGGAAGCGTGCGCGCGGTCCGCAGCCACTTGATGTGCTGGCCGACCATCGAGTCCACGATGTGCGCGAACGCCTCGTACGACGAGAACAGGCCGTGCCTGCCGGTCAGCAGATAGCCCTCCAGCCAGCCCTGGCAGAGGTGTTCGGACAGGACCTCCATCACCCGGCCGTCACGGGCGAGGTTCCGATCGCTCTCCAGGGTCTGTGCCTGCCACGCCTTGCCGGTGACCTCGAAGAGCGCGCCCAGCCGGTTGGAGTCCGTCTCGTCGGGGCCCACCACACGGAAGTCACGCCGCTCGGCCGTGTCGCTCATGATCTGCGCGAGCAGACCGCCGAGCACCCGGGTCGGCTCGTGCAGGGTGGCGCCGGGTTTGTCGACGGGGACGGCGAAGTGCTCCAGGGGCGGCACGGGCAGATCGCGGGTGAGCGCGCCGCCGTTGGCGTGCGGGTTGGCGCCCAGGCGCCGCTCGCCGTCCGGCACGCAGGCCAGGACCCGCGCCGAGGGACGGCCGTCGGCGTCGAAGAGTTCCTGCGGCCGGTAGGAGCGCAGCCATGCCTCCAACTGCCGCAAATGATCCGGGTCTTCACGAACGTTGGCGAGCGGCACCTGGTGGGCGCGCCAGGTTCCCTCGACGGGTTCGCCGTCGACCTCGGCCGGTCCGGTCCATCCCTTGGGCGTACGCAGCACGATCACCGGCCAGCGCGGGCGGGTGGTGGACTGCTTCGCGCGGGCGATGCGGTCCAGGGCCAGGTCCATCGCCCGCGCCATCGCCCGGTGCACCTTCAGCGGGTCGGAGCCGGTGACGTACAGCGGCTCATGGCCGTATCCGGTCAGCAGCGCGTCGAGTTCGGCCCCGGGCAGCCGGGAGAGCACGGTGGGATTGGCGATCTTGTAGCCGTTGAGATGCAGGATCGGCAGCACCGCGCCGTCGTGGACCGGGTCGAGGAACTTGTTGGAGTGCCAGGACGCGGCGAGCGGCCCGGTCTCGGCCTCGCCGTCGCCGATCACACAGGCGACCAGCAGACCGGGGTTGTCGAACGCGGCCCCGTACGCGTGGGAGAGCGAGTAGCCGAGCTCGCCGCCCTCGTGGACCGAGCCGGGCGTCTCGGGCGCCACATGGCTGGGCACCCCGCCGGGGAAGGAGAACTGCCGGAACAGCTTCGCCATCCCGGCCGCGTCCCGGCCGACGTCCGGGTATACGCGCGCGTACGAGCCGTCCAGCCAGGAGTTGGCGAGGACCGCCGGACCTCCATGGCCGGGACCCCAGACGCACATCGCGTCCAGCGAGCGCTCCTTGATCACCCGGTTGAGGTGCGTGTGCACCAGGTTGAGGCCGGGCGAAGTGCCCCAGTGGCCGAGCAGGCGCGGCTTGATGTGGTCGGGCCGCAGCGGTTCGGTCAGCAGCGGGTTGTCGAGCAGATAGATCTGGCCTGCGGACAGATAGTTCGCGGCCCGCCAGTGGGCGTCCAGGGAGCCCACGTCCGGTTCCCGCTCCGGGTCCGCCGGTCGGTCCTTCGTCACGGTGCCTCCTACGTCGTGAGCCACGGATGCGAGCAGTGGCTCATGGACGTCTGCGGGTTCCATCCGCAGGCTCCTTCAGTCGTACGGGTCGACCGGGAGCGAGGCCAGACTGTCGGCGGCCAATCCGGGCGGGGCGCCACCCGGAAACGAAGCCGGTCCCTCCCCGGGCCTGAACGGCCGGGGAGGGACCGGAGTCGTCACCGTGCGGGTCGTCAGTGGTGACGGCTCGCGCGGACGAGGGCCGGGACGAAGCGGGCGGCGTCGATGGTGCCGATGCCGGTCGCCATGTCGTAGCCGTTCACCGCGGTGTAGCCGGTGACGCCCTGGTAGCTGTTGTTCGTACCGTCGTTGACGTCGACCAGACCGCTGGAGCGCTTGTAGCCCTCGTGCTTGTACAGGGCGTACAGCGCGTCCTGGATGTTGCCGACGCGGTGACCGGCCGCCTGGTCGGCGAGCGCGACGATGCCGGAGAACAGCGGGCTCGCCTCGCTGGTGCCGCCGGACACGTCCCAGCCCACCGCGGTCGGGTCGTAGCTGGAGTACACCCAGGCACCGCCGTTGACCGCGGCGGCCATCGAGATGTCCGGGGTGGCGCGCTGGGTGCCGACCACCGAACGGACGCCGTTCTGGTAGGCGGGACGCTTGAAGACGTGCGACTGGCCGCCGCCGCCCGCGCCGTTGTCGTTGTACACGCTCTCCGGCTTGAGGCGGTTGCCCAGGTCGTCGAGGTGCAGCTGGGTGCCGCCGATCGAGGTGACCAACGGGTCGGACGACGGCCAGGAGTTGACCGGCTTGGTGTAGTAGCCCTTGCCGTCCGCGGTGTTGTCCGTGGCGCCGCCGTCACCGGAGGAGGCGAGCACGGTGACACCGTGCTTGGCGGCGTCCTTGAACGCGTACCGCAGCTTCTGGATGCTGGAGAAGTCACCCTTGTCGAAGCCCGGGAAGGTGTTCTCGGTGGCGCCGAAGCTCTGGGTGATGACGTCGCCGACACCGCGGTCGATCATCGCCTTCTCGGCGTCCATCATCTCCGGCAGACCGGTGACGCCCTCGGTCTCGGCGACGGCGGTCTCGACGAGCACGATCTTCGCGTCGGGCGCCATCGCGTGCGCCATCTCGACGTCCAGGGTGGACTCGCCGGCCCAGCCGGTCATGTCGGGGTTCTTCGGGTCCCACTTGGGGACGTTGCCCCACTTGACCACGGAGACCTTGGAGCTCTTGATGCCGAACTGCTTGCTGTAGACGTCCAGGTCGTGCTGGATCGTCGGCGAGCCGAACGAGTCCACGATCACGATCGTGCGGCCCTTGCCGGTGATACCGGCGTGGTACAGCGGGTTGAGGTTGTACGCCTGGCGGTACTGGAGCGGACCGTAGCAGGCTATCTTCCACTTGGTCTGGCACTGTTCCGTCGTGAGCGGGGTGCCCACCGCGCGGACCAGGTTGTGTCCGGCGATCGCCGGAACAACCTTGGTGTGCGGGGTCGCGGCAGGTGCGGCGACGGCGGACCCGGGCAGCGGCGCGGTCAACGCCGCTGCGGTCGCCAGGGCGGTGGCCCCAAGTGCTGTGGCGGCGACGCGTGTCCGGGAACGGGCTCTGCGCATGAATGCTCCTTGTATGGAGGGTTGCCGCCTTCGGCGGCTGCTGTGATCCCACCCGCAGCGTCATGCGCAGGACAAGTACGTTTATCGCTCGATTGCCGAACGTTTTACCTGGCGAGCCTTTCTTTATTGGTTCATGACCACCTCATGGGCCACCAATTGGGCCGTCAAGCCGTAGTCAGGGAGCCGCGATTCACAAAACGGGCGTATCGCGGCCCCCTGGGATCCGGCCACCCGGCCACACCCTTTACCTGCCACGGCCAGCGGCCGTCAGTAGTGCGTACCGCCGTCGATACGGATCTCCGTACCGGTGATGAACGCGCCGTCCGCCGACCCCAGCATGGCCACCACCCCGGCGACCGTCTCCGGGCCCGCGAAACCCTGACCGAGTGCGGGGGCGAGCTTCATGAAGAGGGACATGTCGGCATCTTCGGGCAAGCCCGGCCCCGTGCTGGCCCGGCTGGCGCCGCTGCCGTCGGTCATCCCCGACGCGATCGAGCCCGGCTGTACGGCGGTGAAGCGGATGCCCCGCTTGCCGTACTCGGCGGCGAGCGCGTGGGTCATGGACTGGATGCCGCCCTTGCTCGCCGCATAGGCGGCCATGTACGGGTGGGCGAACGCGGCCGAGGTGGAGCTGAAGTTGACGACGGCCGGGCCGTCGCCTTCGAGCAGCGCCGGGATGGCCTCGCGGATCATCAGGAAGGTGCCGGTGAGATTCACCGCGACGATCTTGTTGAAGTCGGCGAGGCTCGTCTCGTGGGTGTGCGAGGAGCGCAGGATGCCGGCCGCGTTGACCAGGACGTCCAGGCCACCGAGGGCGGAGACTGCGGCGGCGACCCCGGCCCGTACGGACGTCTCGTCGGAGATGTCGACGACCAGCGTGGTGAGCCGGTCCGCATGCACGCCCGCCTTCTCGACGGTGTCCTTGAGCCCGGCCTCGCTGACGTCGGCGGCGACGACCCGGCCGCCCTCGGCCAGGATCCGCAGCACGGTGGCCTGGCCTATGCCGGAGCCACCGCCGGTGATCAGTGCACGGCGGCCTGCGTAACGCTCCATCTGTCCTGCTCCCGTATATGTCGATCTCGGTAACACTCTTCTTGCACGGTACGCCTAAGTGGCACGATTTGCCACTATGGCCATTCATGCATCCTGGCTGCTGGGGGACGTAAGCTTGCCGGGTGAGCACCCAGCAGCCCCTCTCCCTCACCGAGCGCCGCAAGGCGGCGACCCAGCTCGACATCGCCCGCGCAGCCGCCGAGCTCTTCGCCGAACACGGCCCCGACGCCACCACCGCCGAGGCCATCGCCCAGCGGGCGGGGGTCGCGCTGCGCACCTTCTACCGGTACTTCCGCTCCAAGCAGGACGCCGTCGCCCCGTTGCTCTCCAGCGGCGCCGAACGCTGGCGGTCGTTGCTCGCCGAAGCCGACCCGTCGGCCCCGCTCGCCGAAACCCTGGAGCGAGCCGTCACCGAGGCGCTGGCGGTCCAGGACGAGGAAGGCGCCGAGCAACTGGACCGCACCCGTGGGCTGTTGCGGGCCGGCGCCTCCGACTCGGCGCTGCGGGCGGTGTGGTACCGGGTCAACCAGGACTCCGAGGAGCGCCTGGTGCCGGTCCTCGCCCGGCTGGCCGGCCCGGACGCGGACCCCCTGGAGGTACGGCTCGCGGCGGCAGCGGCGACCGACGCGATCCGGGTGTCCCTGGAAACCTGGTCCGAGACGGACGCCCCGACCACGGGCCCCGGCTCCCCGGGCGCGCTGGCGGTGCGGTGCCTGCGTGAACTCACCGGCGGGATGCGGTTGTTGGGGCACTGAGAGGGACCCCGGACCTGCAGATATCGGCAGCGTCATGAACACATCGCGCCATCCCCAGAATTAGGGATACCGGGGTCTCCTGAGCACTTCTAGCCTGGTGTGGCCAGTTCTTGCACGGTCCTTGTACGGGGGATACGTACCGCCGCACCGGGCGGATGAGGGGAACACGCCGTGGCACACACGTCAGAGGTCGCCGACCATCCGCAGTCCGTCATCTGGGACATCACGTACGCCTGTCCGCTGCGCTGCACGCACTGCTACTCGGAGTCCGGCAGGCGGCCCTCGCGGCAGGTGGGCCACGACGACATGCTCCGGATCGCCGACGCGATCATCTCGCTGCGACCGGATCTGATCACCCTGGCCGGTGGTGAACCGCTGCTGGTCAAGGGCATCTTCGAGGTCGCGGACCGGCTGACGCAGGCGGGTATCCCGGTGATCGTGTACACCGGCGGATGGACGTTCCAGCCGTGGATGGTGGACGAGCTCGCGCGCGTATGCCACCGGGTCGTGGTGAGCCTCGACGGTCCGACGCCCGAGGTGCACGACCGCATTCGCGGCCGGGTCGGATCCTACGCGCGGGCCATGGACGCGCTGACCCTGCTCGACGCGGGCGCGCGCAGGCAGCGCGAACAGGGCCGCCGCCCCATCGAGTTCGGCATCGACTGCGTCGTGGTGCGCAGCAACGCGACGCGGCTGGACGAGTTCTGCACCGACATCGCGCCGCGCTTCCCGGAGTTGCGGTCGATCGACTTCGGCGCCGCGATCCCGTCCGGGCTCGGCAGCCGGGCCGGATTCGTCGAGCACGAACTGCTCTCCGACGAGCAGGTCGCCTGGCTCGCGGGCGACGAGCACCACCGCCATCTCCAGTCCCTCGCGCCCTCGACCGTACGCATCCACACCACCAGCAACGTCGAGCTGCAGATGAACCCCACTCAGGTGCAACGCGGGCTCGACTTCCAGGCGATCCAGATCGAACCGGACGGCCAGGTGCGGGCCATGCTCATCTACGAGGGCACGGTCGGCAGCCTCCTGGAGGAACCGGCGGACGTGCTGTGGCACCGAGCGGTGGAACGCTGGACCGACCCGTTCATCATCGAGGCACTGTCCCACGCGGGCACCATGCGGGGCTGGGCCGAGGCGGTCCGGCGCATCGACTACCACTTCGGTTCGGACGCGGTCCGCGCCCGGATCGACCGCCGCCCGGTGTTCCCCATACCGACCGCACGCTGAGTCAGTGCGCGGCACGCCGCCCGTACACATACTCACCGACTCGTCGCCGCCACAGCCGTCGGCGACGCTCCCCACGAAGACAGTGAGGAGGTGAATCCCCATGGCATACCCGCCGCCGCGGCCCCGTTGCGACTCCCCCGAGTAGTACCGGCACGCCTGCACGGACCGACGTACGTTGAGCAACAGGCAGGCCACTGCACCGAGCCACGGCCCCACCGAACCGGGGACATGGGCGGTGTCAGTGGCCTGCCGTAGGGTTTTGTCCCATGACGATGCTTATGACATACGCAGGACCTGGCGAGGCCGATGCCCTGGTCACACGCACAGGAGGAGTCCCGCTGGGCCCGGCGGGGACGGCGTGGCCGAGCTGCACGGAATGCGACGGGCCGATGCAGTTCCTGGCGCAGATCCTGCTGGACGGCCAGGGCCGCCCGGTCACCCAGGACGACACCACCGCCGACCGTGTCATGGCGATATTCATGTGCCAGAACGATCCCGGCATGTGCGAGGAGTGGAGTCCTACGGCAGGCGGCAACCGGGCCCTGCTGTTCGCCTCGGACGGCTTGCAACCCCTGCCCACACCCGAAGTTGAGCCAGATGATGACGAGGACGTGCTCCACCTCGGGGCCGTCAACGCCGTGGCCCTGGCCCCCTTCCCCTCCGCCGACTACGGCAGCGCACGCGAGGAATGGGCCGGTCTCGGCGACAGCGACCTGAGCAACGTGCTGGGGCAGCTCGGTGGCGAGCCCGACTGGCTTCAGCACCCCGAGACACCCATATGCCCGGCCTGCACACACCCCATGGGCTTCGTCGCGCAGTTCGAGGAGGGCCCCGACCACACGACGGCCATGAACTTCGGCGGGTGCGGCTCGGCGTACGCCTTCAGCTGCGCACCCTGCGCTCAGGCCGCCTTCCTGTGGCAGTGCTGACCTGCGCATATATCCGGTGAACCACTCGGGACGCCGTGCTACCTTCCAAGAATTTATCCCTAACGGCCTGACGGTCTGACGCCGGACGGCCCCACGGAAGGCATGCCATGGACATCCCGTCCCTCCACAGCCGGTTCCTCGCCGATGCGCTCCCCCGGATCCAGCGGGACACCCGAGTCACCGGTGTCGCCGTCGCGGGGTCGATCGCGGTGGGGCGGCCCGATGTCTACTCGGATGTCGATCTGATCGTGGTCGTCGACGACGAGGCGTTCGGCGCGGTCATGGCGGACCGGCTCGGGCTCATCGGCTCGTGGACCGACCTCGTGGCGGGGTTCACCGGTGAACACGTCGGCGAACCCCGCCTGATCATCACGCTCGTCGGGCCGCCGCTCCTCCATGTCGACTTCAAGTTCGTACGGACCTCCGACTTCGCCGAGCGCATCGAGAACCCGGAGATCCTGTGGGACCGCAGCGGGGGCGGCCTGGCCGACATGCTCGTGGAGCAGCCCCTTCCGGACCGGTCGCTCGACCTCCAGTGGATCGAGGACCGGTTCTGGATCTGGGTGCACTACGGCGCGACGAAGCTCGGCCGCGGTGAGCTCTTCGAGGTGATGAGCTGCCTGGGACACCTGCGCGAGGTCGTCCTCGGGCCCATGGTCGCCCGGCGCGTGGGTGAACTGCCCCGTGGCGTACGCCAGCTGGAGTTCATCGCACCGGACGAGGCACGCGCGCTTCAGGCGACCGTGTGCGGTTACGACCGGCACGAGGCGGGACGGGCGCTCCTCGCCTGTGTCGAGCTGTACCGGCGATGGCTCGACGACTCGGGCGCGGCCGTCGAACACCGCCGTCACGCGGAAGAGCTCTCCTTGCAGTACCTCAACGACGTCATCGGACAGGCGAGTTGATGTCGTCGGCGAAGTCGACAAGGACCTTGGCCAGGTCGTCCGCCAGCTGACGCGCTTCGGCGACGGTGAGCAGCGCACCCCGGTGCGCCAGCGTGCCGGTGAGTTCGCCCTCGTGTTCAGTGAGCGTCACCGTGAGGCCGAACTGCTTGTCGTGTTCCGCCAGCGACTCGGCGACCACCGGGGTCAGTTCGGCTCCGCCGAGCCGCGCCCGGCGGCTGGTGCGCGTGTTCATGTTGAGGATGATGTCGGCGAACGGGCTGCGCCCATCCCGCCGTTCCGCGCCGAGGTGGTCCATGACCTCGGCGAAGGGCGCGCGGCTGTGCTCGAAGCCGTCGAGCGACGCCGACCGCAGCTGCCGCAGTACGTCGGCGAGCACGGCGCCGGGGCGGAGCGTCGAACGCAGGATCACGGTGTTCATACAGGGGCCCAGCACACCGGCGAGCCGGCCCTGGCTCAGGCCGCGGTTGGCGATCGGCGCCTCGAACGTGATGTCGTCGCGGCCGCTCCACCGGTGGAGCACCACCGCCAGTGCGGCGGCCGCCACCATGAACCAGGAGACACCGCGCTCGGCCTGGACCGGCTGGAGCCGGCCCAGCAGACCGGGAACGGTGGCGATGGCGACGGTCCCCTCCTCCTGCGGCGTGGCGGACGTCTCGACGTCGAGGTATGCCGGGGCGCCGGACAGTGCCTCGGCCCAGTACCGCAGGTCGGCGGCCCATGCCCCGTTCGCCTGCTCGGCCTGCTGCGCCGCGACGAACTCCCGGTACTGGACGGCCGGGGGCTCCACGGAGCGGCCCTCGCGCACGGCCGCGTAACAGCGTTCCAGCTCGGCGAGCAGGATCGGGATCGACTCGCCGTCGACGACCTGGTGGTGCACACACATCAGCAGGGTCTGGCCCGCCGCACCGAGATCGGCGACCGCCACCCGCAGCAGTCGACCGCTCCCCAGCTCGAACCGGCGCTCCGCGGCGTCCGTCAACCAGGCGGTGATGCCGTCGTCGCAGCGTTCGACGTCCCGCAGATCGAGCTGCTCGATCTCCGGCCGCCACGGTTCGCCCACCTGCTGCACCAGCACGCCGTCGCGCTCGACGAACCGCGTACGCAGGATCTCGTGCCCCTCGACCAGCGCCGCCAGCGCCTGACCCAGCGCCTCCGGCTCCAGCCCCCCGGGGGTCCTCCAGGCCAGACATACGTTGCCCCGCGCGGTCATGTCGGACTGCTCGATCAGCCAGATCCGCTGCTGGAAACTGCTCGCGGGCAACTCGTTGCCGTCCAGGCCCGTGGCCGGGTCGGCCCGCGTCTCTTCGACAGGTACCGGGACAACCGCCGCCAGGACCTGCTCGGTGAAGTCGCGCAGGCGGGGATACGTGAACAGGGTCCGTATCGGGACCTCCATGCCGAACTGCCGTCCGGCCCGGATGGTCAGTGCTTCCGCCAGCAGGGAGTGCCCCCCGAGCTCGAAGAACGAGTCGTCCGGGGTGATGCCGTCGATCCCCAGCACCTCCTCCCAGACCGCCGTCATCTCCGCGAGCTCCGCGGCCATGCCGGACACGGTCCCGGCCGACTCGATTGTCAGGTCGGTGGGCGGCTCAGGAGTGGGCCGACCGGTGATGTCGCCCAGAACCGGCGCCAGTGCCGCCTCCGGCCCGGCCGCGACGGTCTTCAGGATCGCCAGATAGTCCTCGGCCAGTTCCGCCACCGCTGTCAGCCCCACCGAGCCCGTGGGGTCCTTCCACAGCACATGGGTGCCGCCGCTGTCCTCGCGGACCATCACCGCGAGCGTGTACCCGGCGGTGCTCTCCATGGCCATCAGGCTCAGCACGCACGACGTGTCCCCGGAGCGCAGTTCGAACCGCTGGACGTCGACGTCGTCGCGCTGTCCGGCGTGCCAGTACTGGAACAGCGACTGATGGGTGTACGCACGGGCCTGCGGGCCGGTGAATCCCGCCTCGCGCATGATGGCGGGCAGCGGGAGCTCGCCGTGGCCCAGGGACTCCTTGACCGCGGAGCGCAGGCCGAGCACCACGTCCGTATAGCGGTCGGTGGCATGGAGTCGGTGCCGGATCGGCAGGGGGTTGACGAAGTAACCCATCTTGTCGTGGAGCGAGGGGTCGGTCCGGCCGTGGAACGGGATGGACACCAACAGGTCGTCCGCGCCGCTGTGCCGACGCAGCACGGCGAAGTAGGCACCGAGCAGAACAGTGAAGTAGGAGCAGCCCAACTCGCCTGCTCGCTCCCGTAGTTGGGATGCCAGGTCGGCGGGCACGTCCGCGCTGAACATGGTGTAGCGCGACTCGGCGTCACGGTTCGGGGGCAGGACGCGACCCGGGGCGCCGGAACCCAGCGCCCGCTTCCAGTAGGCGCGGTGCGCGTCACCGGTCGCCGTGTCCATGAGCTCGCGGGACCGGTGGGCGAACGCGGTCAGTGCCTCGCGGTGGTCGGCCGGACGCAGTTCCTCACCGGCGTACGCCCTGCGGAACGCGTCCAGCATGATCAGTACGGAAGCGCCGTCGAACACCAAGTGGTGCACGACGAACAGGAGCGTGGGGTACTCCGGCCCGCGCAGGACGTACACCCGCGCCAGCGGCCCGGACCGCAAGTCGAACGGCTCCTGCCACGCCTCGCGTACCGCCTCCGTGACCTCGGCCGTCACGGACCGCTCGATCACCGGGATGTCGGGGGCCTGCCCCCAGTGCAGCACCGGGCCGTCATCAGTGCGCGCGACGTGGGCCCGCAGCTGGGGGTACGCCTCCCCCACCGCCGCCACCGCCTGCCGCAGGCGCGCCACGTCCAACTCCCCCCGCACCACGAACGGCAGCGGGATGATGTGGCTCAGCTGCTCCGGCTCCAGTTCCCAGGCGATCCACATCGCCTCCTGGCCGACGGACAGCGGGATGCCTTGCTGGGGGACAGTCATGGGTTGCTCTCCTCGATGTAGGCGTCGGTGGGCGTTCAGAGGTCGGCCAGTGCCCGGCGGTCGGTCTTGCCCGACAGGCTCAGCGGCAGTTCCGGCAGTTGCACGAAACGCGCCGGCACCATGTGCGCAGGCAGCACCGCGCGTGCCCGCTCGGCCAGTTCGGCGCCGACCAGCTCGGTGTCGGCCGTGAAGTACGCGGTGAGGAGCCGGCCGCCGATGCGGCTGCGGCCGTTCACCACCGCCGCGTCCCGGACCTGCTCCAGCTGCCGCAGCGTCGCCTCGATCTCGCCCAGTTCGATGCGGAATCCATTGATCTTCACCTGGTCGTCGGCCCGGCCCGCGTAGCAGTACGCGTCGTCCGCCGTACGGGTGGCCAGATCGCCGCTGCGGTAGAACCGCCGCGCCGGCCCGCCCGGCAGGGACAGCGTGCGGAACCGCTCCCCGGTCAGCTCGGGACGGTCGACGTATCCGAGCGCGACACCGTCACCGGCCACCCAGATCTCTCCGGTCGCCCCGCGCTCCACGGGCGCGTACCGCTCGTCGAGCACCTGGATCTCCCAGCCGCGCAGCGCCTCGCCGAGATCGGTGGCGAAGTCCCCGTCGCTCCCGACGGCGTCCAGTTCGGCGTCGTCGAACGGCCTGGTGCTGACGAACACGGTCGTCTCGGTGATCCCGTACGTGTTCACGAACTGGCAGTCGCCGGGCACAGCTTCCCGCCAGGACCGCATCGCGGCGACATCCACGGACTCCCCGCCGAAGATGACCCGCCGTACGCTGACCGGCGCCTGCGCCGACTGTCCGACGGCGGCGGTCAGATGGCGGAACACCGACGGCACGATGCTCATCACGGTGACCCGTTCCCGTACCAGCAACTCGGCGGTGGCGCGCGGGGAGAGCGCGGTCTCGGCGGGGACGATCACCAGAGTCGCCCCGCTCGCCAACGCGCCCCACATCTCCCAGACCGAGAAGTCGAAGCAGTACGAGTGGAACAGCGTCCACACATCACTGCCGTCGAAGTCGAAACGCTCGCACACGGCCTCGACCATGGCGACCACGCTGCGCCGGCGCACCTCCACACCCTTGGGGCGGCCGGTCGAGCCCGAGGTGTAGATGACGTACGCGGTCGCCTCCGCGTCGGGCTGCGTCGGCCGCCACCCGGGAGAGGCCGTCGACCAGTCCATCCGGTCCACCCGTACGGTGACGTCGGCCGACAACCCCTCGGGCAACTCCCGGTCGGTCAGGATCACCGACAGTCCGCTGTCGGCAGCCATGAACTGAAGCCGCTGGACGGGATAGGCCGGATCGAGGGGTACGTATACGTGCCCGGCGGCGGTCACCGCGAGGACCACCGCGACCAGGTCCACCGTGCGGCCGAGGTGAAGTCCGATACGTATCGGAGCACTGGCCGGGCACTGCTCGCGGATGGCCGCGACCAACACGCCCACCCTGTCCGCCAGTTCGGCATAGGTGAGGGTCTGACGCCCGTCGCGGACCGCCGGGTGATCGCCCCCGGCCGTGGCCATCCGGTTGCTGAAGAGTTCGTACATCACTGTTCGCTTCCTCGTAGCCGTCAGATGCTGATACGTACGCGAAGTCGCCGCAGCCAGGCGTCGACTTGCAGGACCATCTCCACGTTGGCCCGCCCGTACCAGCCGCCCCGGTCGAGGAGCGCGGGGTCGGCCACGATCTTCTCCACGCCCGGGGCGTCGATCAGCGGACGGACCGGGGCCGTCGAGTCGTCGAGGAGGGTGCGCAGCCGCCGCACGAGAGCCGACTTGTAGCTGTCGGCATATGTGATCGGGTAGGGCACCTTGGGCCGGGTGAGCACCGACTCCGGTACGAGGTCCTTGGCGATGGTCCGCAGGATGCTCTTGCCGTGCCCGTCGAACGACTTCATCCGCGCCGGCACGTTGTAGAGGAAGCCGACGAGCCGGTGGTCCAGGAAGGGGAAGCGGAGCTGGAGTCCGGCCATGGCGGCCAGCCGCTCGGAGTGGTGGACGGCCTGTTCCAGGAGCCGGGTCATGGTGAGGTAGTCCGCCTGCCGGCCCAGCCGGTCCAGCGGGGAGTCCTCGCGCAGCCCGGGCACCTCCGCGCTCGCCTCCCGGAACAGCCGGTCGCAGTAGCCCCCGACGTCCACGCCGCGCAACAGCTCCGGGTCGAACAGGCCGGTGCCGATGCCGTGCTCCATCCCCCAGCCGCGGGAGCGCTCGATCCACGGGAACGTGGCGAACTCATGGCCGTCGTCGGCGCGGAAGCCGAGGCTGCCGAACACGGTGTCCGCCGCCTCGCCGCTGAGGGCCACCGGCACCTGCCCGGCCACCTGTCGGCTGAACAGGTACGGCGTGATGTTCTTGTCCCCGAACGGCGAGGGGTGGTCCTTGGCCGCCAGGACCGCGGCCAGCGTCACCGGGTCGGACAGTTCCTCGGGACGTACGGTGATCTCGTCGTGGCGGCAGTTCCAGAACCGTACGACGTCCAGGGCGTACGGACGGTCGGGGACCGCCGCCGCGGTGTCGCCGAACGCCACGGTGAAGGTGCGCGGTGCCAGGCCGGACGTGCTGGCGGCAAGTCCCGTCAGCGCACTGGAGTCCAGGCCGCCGGAGAGCAGCACGGCGGGCTCGGTGCCGCGCAGTTCACCGTCCACGGCCTCGCCGAGCAGACCGCGTACACGCTCGATCGTCTGCCCCAGATCCAGCTCGTGCGGCCGGGCTTCGAGCGTCCAGTAGCGGCGGGCCGTCTCTCCTTCGGAGGTCAGATGCACGGTGTGGCCCGGCGGCACCTCGCGCAGACCGCGCAGCACGCCGTGTCCGGGGCGGCGGAGCTGGGTGACCAACGCGCACAGCCCGTCCGCGTCGACCTCCGGCGCCACGAGGGGATGTGCGGCCAGGGCGGCCACGTCGGAGGAGAACACCACGCCGTGCTCGACGGGTGAGTAGCTCAGCGGTTTGATGCCGAACCGGTCGCGGCCCAGGACCAGTTCACCGCTGCGGGCGTCCCAGACGGCGAAGGCGAAGTTGCCTTCCAGCCGCTGTACGGCCGCCGGTCCCCATCGCAGATAGGCGTGCAGCACCACCTCGGCCACACTCGGTACGGACGTCTCGCCGGAACCGGCCGCCGACCACAGCTCACCGGCGTTGTGCAGATATCCGTCGCAGACCGCGACCGCGACGGTCTCATCGCTCTGCCGTACGCGGGCCGGTTCGGCGCTGCCGTGCCAGGCCGCGTCGACACATTGCGCCAGCATGGCGCGGGGGCTGTGCCACGACCCCGTACCGTGCCGCCCCCGGGCCACCAGGTCGGCGGTCAGCCTGGCGGTGGTCGCGTCCGCGTCGCGCAGATCGCGCACACGGTCCAGCCAGCCAGTGATTCCGGACATTCGCTACCTCCGGTTCGACGACGAGTCGACTTCTCGCGCCCCGTGCTCGACGCAGCCTCACACCGGGCCCGCCGCGCGCACATCACGCGGATGAGCAGGGAACGGGTACTACGGGGAGTCCTCCGCGCCCACGGGCAGGGTCAGGTTTCCTTTGAAGTAGCCGCACATGACGTCGGGGTCCCAGCCGCCCATCCAGAACTCGACCGTCCAGGGTGCGTCCGTGTCCACCTGCACCCCGTCGAGGAGCTCACCGGCCGCGACGGCCCTGCCGGTGAGCGGGAACCGGAACTCCTCGATCGCGGTCATGTTCACCACGCGCTCGTTCCCGGGCTCCGCGAGCCCGATCTCCAGCTCGCGGATCCTCTTCTCCATGCCTGCGCGGCGTACGGGATCCGTCTCGCGGGTGAGGTCGTCGACCAGCATCCGATGGCGCTCGATGCGGTGAGCCAGCGGATCGGCGATCCCGGTGGCGGCGCGGACCAGCTCCGGGTCGGTACGGAACACCCGTCCCCCGAACTTCTCCAGCTCGGCCCGGGGGATGCGGTGGACCGGGAGGTCGTCCGGCCCCTCGGACCACATCACCATCTGCCGCTCGATCCGTACGCCGGGCGAGCCGATCCGCAGATGGAACGGGACGATCGGCTCCCGGCCCGCGAACGTGAGCACGGTGTTGCGGTTTTCGAAGACCGGGTCGCCGAGCAGGTCGACCTCGGCGCCGATCAGCGCCGGGAGCGCGACGCCGTCGAGTACGGCAGCGGTGACGCTGACCCCGACGGGCGGCATATGGCTGCGCCATACCTCGGGGCGCGGGTCGTTCAGGACGATGACACGGTCGAGGTCGGGCTCACCGGCCAGCGCGAAGGTGCTTCCGCTCACCCCGCGCAGCTCGTCCGTCGGATCCGGATCGGTGGCGAGCCGGCACATGAACCAGCCCCCGAAGTCGAGCCGGAGTTCACGTACGCGCATGGGAAAGCCCTTCGTTCGGCTGGTCGGCGAAGCGGCCCGCCACGAGTCCGACGTTCTCCGCGATGAACGCGAGGCGCTTCTTCACCTGCGGGCTCACGGCGTCCGACCGCTGCGCCGCGTCGGCGAGGCTCCGGCTGCGGGCCGACAGGTCGAAGAGCCGTTCCGAGAAGACCTGATACGCGGGGCCGCGCTCCGGTATCAGCTGCAGACCTCGGCCGAACTCGAAGGGCGCTCCGGCGGTCGGTCCCGGTGCACCGGTGCCCGGGGAGGCGGTGAGCGCCGGGAGTTCGGTCAGGATCTCGCCGAGCGGGCGGACGAACATGGTCATCAGGGGGAAGAAGACCGTCTCCTGGACCATCTTCATCTGGGCCGGGGTGTCGTCGGTCCGGCCGTAGAAGCGCAGCAGCATCAGGACCATCAGGCCGTATCCGGCGTTGAAGACCTCCGCCGCGGTACGGGCCAGCGGTTCGGTGATCAAGTGGACGTCCGCGGCGTCGGCCGGCCGGCGGACGACGGGGTTGCACAGGGTCGGCCGGGCGGGCTCGAAGGCCCGGCCCGCCGACGCGGCGGCACGTATCTCCTCCTGGAGCTGTGCGCGCACCACCAGCAGGCGGTTGTAGTGCGAGTCCTGGGCCTCCTCCTCGGCGCCTTCGCCCTGTTCGACGATGAGGTCGATGGCTCGCATCGCGGAGGCCCTGTCGGTGACGGGGAAGGGCTCGACTCCGTACCCCGTGGCGACCGCGTCCTCGAAGACGCCTTCCGGGTCGATCACGGCGGCGGTGTCGATCTGGCGGTAGGGCGAACCGATGAAGAGTTCCTTCTCGTCCACCGTGGCGACGATCTGCCGGATCCGCTCGTAGAGCAGGCCCACGGTCAACGTCTCGCCGTCGTCCGTGCCGTCCCCGTCCGTGCCATGGATCTCGCTCAGCAGGGCCGTCGGCATCTCGTAGCGCAGGAAACGGTCCACCGTCGCCGTCGAGAACGGTTCGAGGGCGGAGACCACGCCGAGGGGGTAATAGCGTTCCGGCTGCGGGAAGTTGGGGCGTTGGAGGTAGGGGGCGGCGCCCACGGCGGTGAGCAGATTGAGCACCAGGCCGAGGTGGAGCATCTCCTCCCGGCTCAGCAGCAGCAACTGACCCTTCCACTCACGGATCTTCTCGATCTGGACCTCGTCGGCCCCGCCCTCGTCCGGCCGGGCCTTGAGGGAGAACGCGGCGTACAGATACTGCAGGCACAGCGAGTGTTCGAGCTCGGCGGCCTCGCAGAGGAAGTCGACCAGACGGGCCCGCAGCTCGGCCGAGCCGGAGCCGGGGGCCGCGGGTGCGGACGCCGGTGCGGCCGCTCGGTCAGTGGCGGACATGCGCTGCCTTTCTGGTCGGTGGGCCGAAGAGCTCGGCCGGAACGTGCGGCAGGCCGTCGAGAACGAGGTCCGCGGCCGCGTAGTCGAGGGACCGGGTGAGCGCCGTGGGCACCGCCAGTACGCGCAGTCCGGCCGCGCGGGCGGCGGCGACTCCGGCGAGGGAGTCCTCCACGGCGAGGCAGCGCGCGGGAGCGACACCCAGCCGCCGGACCGCCTCCAGATAGACGTCCGGGGCGGGCTTCTTCCGCTCGACGTCGTCGGCCGTGACGACGGTTTCGAACACGTCCCGTACGCCGTGGCGTTCCAGGCACCCCAGGACCCAACTGCGGGGCGCGGCCGAGGCGACAGCCGTCCGGATGCCCTCCCGCCGCAGCCGGTCCAGGGTGTCCTGGACTCCGGGCATCAGGGGGACGCGGTGCGGGACCAGCGACTCGTCCCACAGTTCGGCCAACCGCTTCAGCATCGCCTGCACGGCGTCCGGCCCGTGGCCGGTCCGCTCGGCGAGTGCGGCGAACAGTCCCGGATACCCGTCGGTATATCCGCAGACTTCCCCCGCCCACGCCTCGGCGGACAGTTCGGCGCCGTATTCCCGGAACACCTGTGAACAGGCCTCGAAATCAGGGGTGATGGAGTCGACGATGACGCCGTCGTGGTCGAATATCACCGCCTCGACGAATCCGCTCGGGTCATGTCCGACGCGCACGGCGATTTCCTTTCCGCTCGGTGACGGAGGGGCCTGCTGCGCCGTCGCGGCGACCTCCCCCTCAGGGTCAACCATGCTTGTGCTCCGCAGGATTGACGCACATCCCCCAGGCGGACAGAGGTTGCCGGCCCCCGCACGCGGACCAGTGGCTACTCGACCGGGTGATGTGCCACCGGTCGACGCAGGGCCACGATCTCCTGCACGAAGGGGACCTGGAATTCGCACCCCATTATTGGGCAAGGAGTGGTGAGGACGACGGAAATGACGGTTCATCAATCCCGCTTCGCCCCTCCCTTGCCGGGATCTGCCGAATGGGTCGAGGGTGTCCTCTCCACTCATTGGGATGTGTCCCGGAAAGGCAGCCGTCCGGTTCCGCTGACCCATGGCGGAGAAGCACCGCTCAGCCACACGGCCGGGCTGTGGCGGACCACGTACGGCGGGCGCGACCACGTGTTCAAGGTCCAGCTGAACCTCGACGCCGTGCGCGACGCCCGCTTCCACCCGCTCAAGCAGCAGATACTTCAGCGGTGTCTGCGGGCGGGCGTTCCGGTGCCGCTCGCCGTGCCGACCAGGGCCGGTGAGCCCATGGCCCGCCGGAACGGGCACGTCTGCGAACTCATCCCGCTGGTGGCCGGAACGGGATCCGCGCACAGCACATCCGCGCAGGCCCAGGCCGTCATCACCACCGGCCTCGCACTGCGCTCGGTGCTGGACGCACTCCCCCGCGAGCTCGTGCTGGGGATGGCGACGATCCCGCTGCCCGCCCTCGTCGACGAGCCGGACTGGCGGTTCGCGCTCGACGACGACGTGGACCGGCTGCTGCCGGTGGCCCGGGCACGCGGCGACTCCTGGGGAAGGATCGCCCGCGACGCGCTGGAGGGGCTGGCACTGGCCCGTCCCCTCCTGGCGCGGGCCCGTACGGAGCTGATGGCCGTGCCTGCCTCACGGCTACGAATTATCCACGGCGATCTGCACCACCACCACTTCCTCTTCGGCGCCGACGGCCGGCCGGATGTGGTCGCCGTCCTCGACTTCGACAACCTGACGGTGGGCGACCGGCTCCTCGACCTCGCGTGGGTCGCCGAGACCTCCGGTCGCGTCCGGGGTGGAGCCCGGGCCCTGCGTACGACCATGGACTCCTTCCTCTCCCAAGCCGTCGACCGGGGCCTGCTGGCCCGGGGCGAGGCGCGGCTGCTGATGCCGCTGCTCATCGCCCAGGCCGTACCGGTGGTCGTGGACATCGCCAAGGACATCCTCGAACGCGACCTCCTCAGCCCGGCGTGGACCGGCTATCTGGAACTCCTCGACACCCGTCGCCGCCTCGCGCTGCACCAGCTGCTCTCCACCGCTGCCTCCGACGAGACCGACCTCCCACGACCTAGGACCGAACATGACCGCTGAAGCGCCTTCCGGACCGCACTGGCCCGCCGACCTCGCCTCGTTCTGTTTCGAAGTGCCCTACTCCGAGGAGTCCATCCTCTTTGAACGCGCCTCGGGCATCCGGCTGTTCGACACCGAGGGACGCACCTACCTGGACGGTATGTCCGGTGTCTTCGTGACCTGTTTCGGTTACGACTGCGAGCCGATCCACAGCGCGGTGACGCGGCAGCTCGGCCGAATGGCGTTCAACCCCCCGCTGCACGGCACCAACCCGAACGCCCTGGCACTGGCTCAGGCGCTCACCGAGCTCGCGCCGCCCGGGATCGTCACCGCCAAGCTCGTCAACGGCGGTTCGGAGGCGGTGGAGGCGGCACTCCGGCTGGCCAGGCTCTACCACCGCGAGACCGGCAACAGCGGCCGCTACAAGGTGCTCAGCTACTACCACGGCTACCACGGCTCCACCTTCGGATCGCTCTCGGTGACCGGGCGCCCCGACGTCAGCCGCTTCGGGCCGGGCCTGCCCGGCGCCGTGCACGTCTGGTCCCCGGACGCCCTCCAGGACTTCCTCGGCGTACCCGAGGAAGAGGCCGGGCGGGTCGCGGCGGACCTGATCGAGCGCACCATCGAGGCGGAGGGCCCGGACTCGATCGCCGCGCTCATCGTGGAGCCGGTCATCCATCTACGGGGCATGGCCATCGCCCCGCGGGACTATCTCGTACGACTGCGGGAGATCTGCGACCGGCACGGCATCGTGCTGGTCTTCGACGAGATAGTCACCGGCTTCGGGCGCACCGGCGAGCCGTTCGCCGCGCACACCTTCGGGGTCACACCGGACCTGATGTGCGTGGGCAAGGGCATCTCCGGCGGGTACGCGCCGCTGGCCGCCGTACTGGTCCGCGAGAGGATCAGCGCCGTGCTCGGCGACGGCTCGGGGCCCGTCTCCTTCGCCCCCTCGCACACCTACGCGGCCAATCCGCTCGCCGCGGCGGCGGGCCTCGCGGCGGTACGGCTGTTCACCGAGGGCGACTTCCCGGCGCGGATCACCAAGCTCGCCGGGCACTTCGAGCCGGCCCTGCGCGACGCGGTGGGAACGCGCGGCCAGGTCCGCGCACTCGGGCTCCTCTACGGCGTCAGACTGTCCGGTCCCGACCAGGAGGACGGGGCGAGCCTCGGTGAACGGGTGGCCCGGGCGTGTCTGCGGCGGGGGCTCATCATCCGGGGTCAGGACGACTGGGTCGTGCTGGCGCCGGCGTTCGTCACCACCGAGAACGAGGCCGACGCCGTGTGCGGGATCCTCGCCGAGGCGCTGGACGAGACCTGCGGGCCCCGCTGATGGGCGCTCGACTGGCGGACTTCGAACGGGCCGTCGTCACCTCCGCGCCGCATCTCACTCCCGCCGAGAGCGCCGTGGTGCAGCGGGAGCTCTCCGAGCTGCGTGCCCTCGGGCTGCGCGACGGGCTGCTCGCGACCATGCGTCGGGTGGCCACCGCCGTGCCGGACCGGCTGTACGAGGACAGCGCCGAAGTCCTGCTGCGTATGCACGAGATCGCGGGCTCGGGCAATCTCCAGAGCTGCCTCTCCTCACTGCCGACCGTGCGCGCCTGCTTCGACCTGGGGCTGATGGCGTCGTCCGGTGTCGGGGCACCTGCCGATCTGATCGTCGGGCGCGGGCACATCGCGCCCAGCTTCTACGCCGAGCAGTACGTCCGGGGCACCCTGCCGTTCCTGCCGCTGGCCGCGCTGCACCAGGGCGGGCTGACCGGTGTGGTGCACCAGGACTGGGGTTTTCGCAACACCATGCGCTACAGCCTCGGGGTGGGACTCGCCCAGGCCGTCAGCCGCGCATGGGAGGTGAAGCGCCGGGGCGACGCGCGCAAGGTGGTGTGCCTGGCCGGGGACGGCGAGCTGCACGAGGGCGTCACCTTCGAGTGCGTCCGTTTCGCCGACGAGGCAGGACTCGACAACCTCGTCATGGTGGTCGACGCCAACGACAAGGGCATCGAGCCGCTGCTCAAGCCGCTCAACCGGGACTACCTGCGCAGCTACTTCCGTACGGTCGCCGAGATCGACGGCCGCGACTGTGCCACGGTCCGGGCAGCACTGGCGGACCTGCTCGACGCGCCCGGCCCGACGGCCCTGGTGTGCCGCACCCACAAGGACGGCCACAGCTTCCGGCGCCCGGCGACTTCCGCGGTGAAGCCCTCTTTCGCCGCCACCGGAGGTCGCCGACTCGCTGAGCTGCGGCAGCGCTCCGGGCGCGAACTCGCCGTCTTCACCGCCGACTTGGCGGCCAGGTTCGGGCTGCCCGGTCAGGTTCCCTATCAGAACGTGGGTCTCGCCGAGAGTCTGAGCATCGGCCTCACACTGTCCCTGCCGGCCGAGCACCTGAAGGTCGTCGCCACCGACGCGATGTACTACATGGACTCGCTCAGCATGCTCACCGAGGCCTCGACCAGCGTACGCAACCTGCTGGTCCTCGCCGGTCGCAACTGGGCGGCCTGGGGCGGCTCGGCCAACGCGTACAACCTGCTCGGGCTCATCGCCAACACCCGTGTCTACGAGCCGATCACCGCCGCCGAGTTCCAGGCGTGCACGGACCGGCTGGAGCGCCTGCCGTCGACGGTCCATGTGCTGAGCATGGTCGACGCCCGCTTCGAGGAACCGACGGTGGACTGCTCGGCGGACATCGACGACGGGGTGTGGCTCGACGCGCCGGAAGCCGACGACGTCGATGTGGCCGTGGTCAGCTTCGGATACGCCAGTACGCTCGTGGCCGAGGCGAACGCGTCGCTCGGGATTCCCCATCTGCACTGCGCGGCGCTCAACCCGGTACTCCGCGAGGAGCTCGTGGAGCGGCTTTCACGGTTCCGCCATGTCCTGTCGGTCGAGTACAACGGCGTGCGCGGCGGGTTCGGCGAGTGGCTGCGCAATCGCTACCTCCTGCCCGTGGCGGTGCACGGTGTCGAGGCGGACATCGACAACTGCGTCCACGACATCCAGCTCCAGCGGCACGGTATGAGCCCCGCGCAACTGCGCGACCTGCTGGTGTCGTTCGGGAACAGCGAGGAGGCGCGCTATGCGATTGCACGTACATGACTACACCTCGGTGAACGTCTCCGGCATCCTCGACGGCGCGGTGCTGATGCACCAGGAGATGGCACGGCTGCTCACCGCTCGCGGAGACGTGGTCCTGCACGACCAGACCTTTGGCCCCGACTGCCTGGCGCAGGCCCGGGACGGGGACGTGGTCTACGCGGGGAACGGCCCGTACGCGCATCTCTACCACCTGTGGCGGGAGCGTTCGGGCGCCGGCTTCCGGATCGTCCGGGAGGTGCACACCACCTTCTGGTCCGGCTACTGGACGCAGGAGGAGCTGTGCGCGCCGCTGGCCCGGCCCGGTGATGCGGTGCTGTTCCCGAGCGAGTTCACCCGGCAGGTGTTCCTGCGTGAATTCCCCGGCACCGGGCCGGACAACTCGGCGGTGGCGTACCCGATGCCGACCCGGATGCCGCGTGCCGCGCGGACACCGACACCGCCGCTGGGCACACCGCTGCGGATCGGCTATCTCGGCGCCCTGTCCGAGGCGAAGAACTTCGACCAGGTGCTCAGGGTGTTCAAGGAGTGCCGTCACCAGTCCGGGGGCCGGGCCGAGCTCGTCTTCGCGGGCAAGCCCAACCACCCCCGCTGGGCGACGGAGAACATCCTCGCGTGGCTGGCCTCGGAGGGTGTGCCCGCCGACGCGGTCACCCCGCTCGGTCTGCTCCACCCCTCGCAGCTGGCCGACTTCTTCTCCCGCATCGACGTCCTGCTGTTCCCCAGCACCGCGTCCCGGGAGAGCCTGGGCCGGGTGGTCGTCGAGGCCCTGGCGTACGGGGTCGCGGTGCTGGCGGCGGACATCGGCCCGGCGGTCGAGCTGCTGCCCAAGCGCAACCTGGTGCCCACGGCGCTCCGCACCGGGACCGAGTTCACCATGGACCGGATCGGGCCGCTGGGGGCGGTCGACGAGGACGAGCTCGTGGCCCGTCTGCTGGAGCGGGACTACGAACCGGCCCAACCGCCGCTGAACACCTGGCCGTTCGAGGACGAGACACTATGGCGCGCGCTGGCCGGGGACCTCGTCTCGGCGCCGCTGTCCCATGACGCGACGACGGTCTCGTCGATCCGGGTCGGCAAGCGGTCCGACGACAGCCACGGGCAACTGCTCACCCGTACCGAGCAGGTCTTCCTGGAGTACTTCCAGCGCCATGACGAGGCCCTGCTCGCCCGGATCGCCGCCCATGAGAGGGCCGTCGGGCGTGCCCGGCCCGAGTTGCGGGCCATCGTCACCCGGCCGGAACGCAGCCTCGCCGACTACCGCTCGCTCCCCGCGCTGGTGGACGCGCTGGCGGTGCCCGCGCTGACCTACTCGTTGGCGCCCGGGTCGGCGGGGAGCTGAGCCCGTCCGCCTCCCCCGCCCGCCGCGCCGTCCGGCCGTGGCGGGCGGGCGGCCGTCCGCCACCTCCCCGAAGGAGTACCCATGCCCCAGGGCCCCTCGCCGGCTGCCCGGACCCGCTTGCGCCCCGGTGCCGCCGCACGCGCCTGGACACCCACCGCGGTGCGTACGGCCGTGGTCGTCGGCACCGGACTGATCGGGACGTCCATCGCGCTCGCGCTGACCGAGAGCGGGGTGCGGGTCCATCTGGAGGACATCTGCGTACGCTTCGCCCGCACCGCCGAGGCGATGGGGGCCGGCAGCGCCCGGGCGCCGGACGAGCCGGTGGACCTGGCGGTCATCGCGGTGCCACCGGCCGAGGTGGGGGCCGTGCTGGCCGCCTGCCAGCGACGGGAACTCGCCGCCTGCTATCTGGACGTGGCCGGGGTCAAGGCCCGGCCGTACGCCGATGTCACCGCGCTGGGCTGTGACACCGTCTCCTACCTCGGCAGCCATCCGATCGTGGGCGGACGGATCCCCGGCCCGCACGGCGCCCGCGCGGATCTCTTCCAGGGCCGCCCGTGGGCGGTGAGCCCGCTTCCCGGGACCGGTGACGGCGCTCTCAACGCGGCGCTTGAGCTGATCGCGGTGTGCGGCGGGACGCCGGTGGTGATGGACGCCGCCGACCACGACCGGGCGGTGGCCCTGCTGTCGCACGCCCCTCGTCTGCTGGCCTCGCTGTTGGCGGGCCGGTTGGAAGGTGCCCAGGAGGCCACGCTGCGGTCGTCGGGGTACGGGGTGTCGTCCGACGTGGCCGTGTCCGCACCCCGCGATTCTCGGATGATGCTGGACGTGCTGCGCGCCAACGCGGGGGATGTGGCCGATGTGCTGGATGAGTTGGTGACGGAGTTGGGGCGGACGGTCGCGTCGTTGCGGGCGCTGGGGGACGGGGACGACGGCGAGCGGGATCGCGCTGCGGGGTATCTGGAGGAGGTTTTACGGCGTGGGGCTGCGGGGCGGGCACGGGTCGAGAGCCGGTCAGCCGATCCGGCTCGGCGCCGGGTATCGCCGCACCCCCCGGCAGCGGTCACCTCGCTGGGACGTAACCTCCGGTGAAGTATAGCTATGTGGCTGCGGACCGCAGCCACACCGTCGTGTCGGGCGGCACCACCCCGTCGGTGACCGGCACGCTCGACAGCACGATCTCGGCGTCCGGGTCCAGCCTCAGCCCGCCCGGACCGAAGTTGACCACACACCGCAGGTCCCGCCCTCGGCGGAAACCCAGCCACTCCCCCGAGGCGGGGCCCTCCAGACGGCACGGCCCGGCGCCCTCGTCGGGATACTGGCGCCGCAACCTCAGCGCCGCCCGGTACAACACCAGAGTCGAGGCGGGGTCGGCCTCTTGGGACCGTACCGTCAGCGCGGTCCAGTCCGGCGGCTGCGGGAGCCAGGACTTCCCGGGGGGTGCGTCGGTGAAGCCGTACGGCGCCTCGTCGCCCGCCCAGGGAAGCGGTACGCGGCAGCCGTCGCGGCCGGGGTCGGTGTGGCCCGACAGCTCCCACAGCGGGTCCCGGCGTCGCTCCTCGGGCACCCACGCCTGCGGCAGGCCGAGTTCTTCACCCTGGTAGACATACGCCGCCCCGGGCAGCGCCAGCGTCAGCAGCGCCGCCGCCCTCGCGCGCCGCAGACCTTCGGTGCCGCCGCCGAAGCGGGTGACCGGGCGGACGGCGTCGTGGCTGGAGAGCAGCCACGTCACGGGAGCACCTGCGGACGCCATCGCCGCGTACGACTCCTCGATCACGCGGCGCAGCGCCGCACCGTCCCAAGGACACTCCGCGTAGGGGAAGTTGAAGACCTGGTGCAGTTCGTCCGTACGTACGTAACGAGCCAGTCGCTGCTGGTCGAACAGGACCGCCTCCCCGACCAGCACCCGCTCACCGGCGGGTCCGGGACGGCTTGCCAGCAGCCTCCGCCAGGTGCGGAACAGCGAATGCACCTCCTCGCGGTCGTAGTACGGCCTGAGGTGGTAGCGCGCGGGGGCGCGGTGCTGATCGGGGCCGGCGTCCGGTAGGCCCGGGGCCTTGAAGAGCGTGTGGGCGACGTCCACCCGGAAGCCGTCGGCGCCGTGGTCGAGCCAGAACCGGATGACGCGGTCGTACTCGGCGACCACCTCCGGGTTGCGCCAGTCCAGGTCGGGTTGGTCCGGGGTGTGCAGGTGGAGGTACCAGTGGCCGGGGTGCTCGGGCAGCCGGCTCCAGGCGGGGCCGCCGAACGCGGACCGCCAGTCGTTGGGCGGGGCCGCTCCGCCCGGGCCCCGGCCCGGCCGGACGATGTAGCGGCCGCGCACCCGGTCGTCCTCGGGCGCGGCGAGCAACTGGCTGAACCAGGGGTGCGCCCGCGAGGTGTGGTTGGGCACCAGGTCGACCAATACGCGCAGCCCCAGAGCGCGAGCCCGGGTCACCAGGGCGTGCCAGTCGTCCAGCGTGCCCAACTCCGGTGCCACGGCGGTGTGATCGCTGATGTCGTAGCCGCCGTCGGCGAGTGGCGACGGGTAGAACGGCGTGATCCACACCGCGTCCGCCCCGAGCGCGGCGACATGGTCGAGCCGGGCCGCGGCACCCCGCAGATCCCCGATCCCGTCGCCGTCCCCGTCCGCGAACGACCGCGGGTAGAGCTCGTAGCAGACCGCGTCGCGCCACCACTCGTCCCGCTCCGGCTCAGTCGTACGACCGCGCTCCACGCCCACGTGCGGCTCCTTCTCTTCGTCGTCGTCATCGCCGCAGGGCAGCGTCGCCTCGATGCTGACCGCCCGCGCCGCGCGGCACATCACTCGGGTGGGCAGTGCTCGCACCCCGCACCCCTCCCCTCAACTCGGCTTACCCGACCGGGTGATGTGGCCGGAGCGGTCCGGCGTGAGGCTGGCTTCCAGCGGCCGGACACCGCTGCCCTTCCGCTCATCGACTCGGAGGTCGTACGCGTATGAACACCCGACAGGACGGTGTGCCGCAAACGGCCGCCGAGGCGCAGGACGGCAAGGTGGTCCTCGTCGTCGGCGGCGGCCGCGGTATGGGACGCGCGGTGGTGGAGGCGTTCGCGTCGCGCGGCGCGCGGGTCGTTGTCGCCGACGCGGACCACCTGGCGTCCGCGTACAACCATTACCGCTCGACGGATGTAGGGGGATTCGAAGCGGCCGAGGAGCTGGCGGCGCAGCTGCGCGACAAGGGCTGCGAGGTCACGGCCGTCGCTGCCGACGCCGCCGACGAGGACTCCGTACGGGCGCTCCTCACCACCGTCGGCGAGCGCCACGGCCGGTTGGACACGGTGGTCAACGCCTTCGGTGTCACCCATGTCTGCCCGGTCGAGCAGATGGAGCTGGCGGAGTTCACCAGGGTCGTCGAGGGCAACCTCAACGGTGTCTTCCTGGTGTCCAAGCACTCCCTCGAACTGCTGCGGGCCGACGGCGGCGGGTCGATCGTCAACTTCTCCTCCGTCTCGGGCCGCAGCGGCTTCGCCAAGGTGGCGCACTACTGCGCGGCGAAGTTCGGCGTGATCGGGTTCACCGCGGCGCTGGCCCTGGAGGAGGCGCGCAACGGTGTGCGGGTCAACGCGGTGTGCCCGGGCATCGTCCGTACCAACATGTGGCACTACCTGCTGGAGGAGTTCACCCGGCCCGGCGAGACCGAGGAGGAGTGCTGGGAGCGGATGCGGACGATGATCCCGCAGCGCGAGTTCCAGCAGCCGCAGGACATCGCGGAACTCGTCCTCTACCTCGCGTCCGCCCGCCGCGTCACCGGGCAGGCCGTGAGCGTCGACGGCGGGATGTCGGCGCCGTGACCTCGTCGTCCGGGCTGTCGCCGGAGGACGTGTGGTCGTGGTCCGGGGCCGAACGCCTCAACTATGCCGACTTGACGGGGCCGTTGGAGCTGGTCGCCCCGGTCGGGTCCGATCTCTACCGGGTACCCGGCGTCCGGGAGATCGACGCCGTGCCCGAGGTGTCCCGGACGCTGAGCGGTGACTTCACCCTGTCCGTCCGGGTCACCGTCGACGGCAGCCGGTTCGCGGACGCGGGCGGCCTGCTCGTGCACACCGCCGAGGGCTGGATCAAGGCATGTGTGGAGCGGGCGCCCGACGGCCGGTGGTCGTTGGTGACGGTGGCGTCGCTGCCGGTCTCCGACGAAGCGGCCGGCCCCGGTCTGGCCGGCTCCACCACCGAACTCACCGTCGTACGGGAGGACCGTCGGCTGGCGTTCCTGCACCGCGAGGAGGCGACCGCCGACCGCAGGTTCGTCCGCACCTTGCGCATCCCGTCCGGCCCCGTGCGGGTGTCGCTGTTCGCCCAGGCCCCGTTCTCCCCGCGGTGCACGGCCGCCTTCGAGGACCTTCGCCTCGGTCCGGAGCCGCTGCGTGACCGCCGCTGAAACCGCCCTGCCCGTACCGGCGGGCGCCGACGATCTCGTCCGGCATGTGAGCCGGGTGTCCGCGCGCCTCGCCCGGATCGGCGAGCCCTTGGAAGCCGACGCCGCCGTCGAGGACACCCGCCGCCGCGCGGGTGAGCTGGGGTTCGAGCCGGCGGACCTGGCCGCGCAGCTGCGCAACGGCCTTGTTCAGACCGGCACCCTCGGGCCCGACGAGGCGGCCGAGTACCAGCGCAACCTCCGCGCCCTGCTCGCCGCGACCGAAGTGGCGGATCCACACCGGCCCACCCCGCCGGAACTCTTCGCCGCGTTCCACCGGATGGGCCGCGAAGTGGCATCCTCGCTGGCCAGGGCGCTGCCGCCGGATCCCGACCGTACGGTGGTCTTCCTCGGCACCGACGCGGAGTTCCTGAAGACCGTCTACGACCTGCTGGCGGGCGACCCTCGGGCGTCGGCGGTGTTCTACCTCAGCCGGCTGTCCCTGCTGAGCGAGGCCGAGCGCACGGTGCTGTCCCGTACGAGCCGGGCCGTGTTCGGCGCGGACGAGGTCACACCGCGCACCTCCGCCGGGCGGCAGCGGGCGTGGATGGACAACGGCCTGGTCGCCTCGCAACTGGCCAGGATGGTGTCCCGTACGCGTGCGGAGGCGCGGGGGTCGGTGGTCGACGGGGCATCCTTCGAGGAGTTGTTCCTGGCTCGGTTCGCCGACGAGGTGGCGAACCGAAGCGACCAGTGGTCGCGTCTGCGAGAAGGCCGACTCACCATGTTCGGCAGCCCGTTGCCGGAGACCGACGCGTTGATCCGCGCCGGTGTCGAGGACGGCCTGTTCGCCGAGCGATGCCTCGCTGCCGGACGTCGGCTGCTCGGCCGGCCGTACGGCGGACGACCACTGACCGTGGTCGACATCGGCGCCAATGGCACTCAGCCCGCGCTGCTGATGGGCGCCGTCGACGTGCTCGATGCGTCGGTCGACGTCTCGGTGCGCCTGTTCACCCCGCACCCCGATCGCTGGGGGCCGCCGGGCGTACGCTTCCAACTGGCGCGAGCCACTTCGTTGTTCGCGCTCGGCGTGGAGACGGTGAAGACCTTCGCGACGGACTACCGGGGGGCTGCCCGGGGCGCCGCGCACACGTTGGTCGAGGTGCCGCCGGATCAACGGCTGCTGGCGCATCTGAAGCATCTCGCCTTCCACCGGGCGGCGTTGGAGGTCCGGGCGGCGTCCTCGCGGCGTGCCGCCGGAGCGACGGCGTGAGGGGTGGCCATTGGTCAGGAAGGCCGGTCGCGGCGGCCGAACATCCCCATGAAGCACGTCGTTCCCCGGCCCAGCCGTGATACCTCAGAAAAAGGGAGTTATGACCGATATGGGGAAGCCTCCGACCGGTATACCGGAGAATGTGCCGGGTGCCTCCGTGTCGCCCCGGTTCGGTTTCGGTGCCGCCGGGCTCGCGGACCACCGGCTGCCCGACGCCCTGTCGGTCCTCGCGGACCTCGGCTACGACGTGGTGACCCTGGCCGTCGGCCACTGGCCCATCGACCCCTGGGCCGACGAGTTGCGGCGCGAGGTGGAACTGCTGTCCCACCGCCTCGACCGGCTCGGACTCGGCGTGGTGATCACGACCGCGTCCCGCTATCTGCTCGACTCCTGGCACGCCGACGTCCCGAGTCTGCTCTCCGGCGAGCACGGCCGGGAGCGGCGCGTACGGCTGCTGCTCCGCGCGGTCCGTATCGCGGCGGACCTCGACGCGGGCGCGGTCGTCTTCCGTTGCGGCACGGCTCCTGCGGGCATGCCCGCACGCACCGCCTGGCAGCGGCTGACCGAGGGCTGCTCGCGCGTACTGGAGGCCGCCGAGCACGACGATGTGATGCTCGCGCTGGAGCTCTCACCGGGGATGTTCATCCGTACCTGTGGTGACTTCGAGGACCTGGCGGGCCGGCTCGGCCACCCGGACCGCCTGGGGTTGGCCCTGGACGACTCGGGGGATCAGCCGTCGGCCGACACCGTACGCCGGGTCCTGCCCTCGCTCACCCAGATCACCCTGGCCGGTCCGCCGGTCCCACCGGGCCAACTGAGCCTGGGCACACGGCTGGCACCCGTCCTGCCGGTGCTTCGCGAAAGCCCGCGCCGGATCGTGGTGTCGATCGGCTCTGCCGAGCACGGCGCACTGACCCCGCAGTACGCCAAGCGCGCGCTCGCAGGTCTCCGCTCCGCCTTCGACACGACCTGTTCGGCCGACGGAATCGGGAGGTGACCGGCGCGATGACGACCCACACGGTGATGTTCTGGAACCTGCACACCGTCGGAATCGAGCGGCACGACGGTGACGACCGCCGCTGGAGCCTCCAGCGCGAGCTGATCACCGAGCGCCGGCCCAGTGTGCTGATGGCGGCCGAGTGCTGGTGCTGGGATCTGGCGGACCGGGCCCTGTTCGAGGACGCCAAGCGCAGCCTCGGCATGGACGGGGCACTGTTCGAGGCGAAGACCGGATGCCATCAGGCGATCTTCTGGCGGTACGACGCGCGCCTGCTGGAGTCCGAGGCACAGCCGCACGAGCTGGCGCAGTGGCACGGTTACGGCAGCGCGGTGCTGCGACTGCCGGGGGCTGCCGACCCGATCCGGTTCACCGTGGCGCATCTGGACCCGTACAGCCCGCTGAGCCGGTGGATCGAGTCCGACCGGCTGCGCGGATTCCTCGGTTGCGACCCGGCGACCCCGACCGTGCTGGCGATGGACGCGAACACGGTGCCGCCGGGTGACCCCGAGCCCGACTGGTCGGCCCTGCCCGCCCACCGGCTCGGCAACCACATGCTGCCCGGCGGCGGGAACAGGGCCGACCGGACACCCGTGGAGCGCCTGCTCGGCACTGCGCAGGCACCCGTCCTCACGGATGTCGCGGCTCGACTGGGCGACCGGCGGCCCACGTTCGCCGATGCGGGCGCCGGGGATCCGCCGCGCCGCATCGACCTGTTCCTGGCCTCATCGGCGCTGCTCCCGCGGGTCGCCTCGTACCGTGTGGTCGGCGATCCACGGCTGGATCCGGCCAACGGGTCCGTGGCATCGGACCATCGCCCGATCGAGCTGGACCTCGTTCTGTAGATCCGCCGCGGACCGTCACTCCGCTTCGCCTTCCTCGTCGTCGCGGTGCATACGGGCCAGTTCCACGCGCGAGCCGATGCCGAGCTTGCGGAAGACCTGGCGGAGGTGGAAGTTCACGGTGTGCGGGGACAGGAACATCTGTCGCGCGGCCTCCCGGTTGGTCACTCCGGTCGCGACCAGGTCCGCCACCGCGCGCTCGGTGCCGGTCAGGCTCCCCCAGCCCGTGGCCGGGCGGGTGGCGTACGTCCAGTGTCTGCTGCGCACCCCGAGCCGGCGCAGCACGCTGCGGACGCGGGCGGTGTCCGGCGCGGAGCCCGCCTCCCGGTAGCCGAGCAGGGCGGCCTGGAGGTGTTCGGCCGCCGCGGTGCGGTCGTCGTACGGGATGTCGCCCGCCGGGCGCGGTGCCTCGGCGAGGAGCAGCAAGCCCAGGTCCTCCTCGGCCTGCGCCCGCGCCCAGGGGTCCGCGTGCGCTGCGGCGACGCGCCGGAGCGCCGGTGGCGAGCCGTGCAGTACGGCGTCGGCATGGGCGGCGGCATCCGTCAGGGTCCCGATGCCGGGATTGCGTGCGGCCGTCTCGCGGGCGAGGGTGACAATCCGCTGGGCGAGCGCGTGGTCGCCGGTGCTCCGCGCGGCGCGCACCAGCCAGGCCGGGACGGCGGGCCCCGCCAGCGACACCGTCCGCAGCGCCGTCTCCTCTCCCCGGCCGAGGTCCGCGAGCAACCGCACCACGGCGCCCGGACCACCTTGCGCGTCCGCGATCCTGAGCAGCGTGAGCAGCGCGTGGCCGAGCCCCGCCTCGAACGCGGCCGTGTCCGTCAACGTCCGCAACCGCCGTGCGCACTGGGCCACTCGGTCCTGATCTCCCCGGCGCAGCGCGACCTCGGTCCGGACCGAGAGGGCTGTCAGTACGGCGCCGCCCACCTGGGCGTCCCCGGTGGCGTCCAGGACCGCCTCGGCGTGTGCGGCGGCGTCGTCGAGGGCGCCGGAGACGAGCGCGAGCAGCGCATGCGGTGCCCTCACTAGCGGGCGCCAGGCGGGCAGGTCCGCGCCGTCGATCTCTTTCGCGAGTTCGCCGAGCACCATGTCGGCCTCGTCGAGCTGCCGCAGTTGGACGAGCATGGTGGCGAGCAGCGGACGGCCGTCCCAGAAGTATCCCGCGAGCGCACCCGGGCCCGCGAAGTCCTGGGCCGCCCGGACCTCCGCCAGGGCCGCGGCCACCAGTCCGCCGTGCCAGCGTGCAACAGCGCGCAGCAACCCGCCGGCCATGGCGCTCTCGGGCTCTCCACCGGCCCGCAGCACCTCGGCCCGCGCGTCCACGGCCATCAGATCGTCGGGCCGATAGCTCGCCCGGGCCCGTAAGGCCTCGATCCTGGACCGGTGTTCGGCGCTCGCCCCCGGCCACACCGCCGGCCGGTCCACTGGGCCGACGGCTGCGGCCGTCGGGTCCCCGGTCATCGAGTCCCCGGTCATCAGGTCCACGACGGTCAGGGTGCAGCGCAGTTCGGCCGCGGCCCGAGGGTCGCGGATGGCGGAGAGCGCCGTGCGAGCCGTCTCGGCCGCCCCGGCCAGCCGTCCTTCGGCGAGGAGACCGAGCGCGGTGATGACTTGGAGGCGGGCGTTCCGCGAAGCGCTCCCCGTCGGGCCGAGTGCACCGCTCGCCAGGTCGACGGCGCGGCGCGGCGCGACCTTCAGAAGTTCCCGGGCGGCGCGGTCGAGGTCGTCGACGGCCCGCTCGTCCCCCGCCTGTACGGCATCGGCCAACCACTGTGCCGCCGAGGCGAGTTGGCCGTCGCGCAGCAGCGCTCCGCCGAGCTCGCGCAGCAGCGCGGCCCGGACCGGCGTCGGAAGGCTGTCACGCACGCACCGCCAGACCAGTTCGTGGCGGAAGCCCAGTCGATCGCCCGCGCTCTCCAGCAGGCCCGCCGCCATCGCCTCCTGGACGGCCGGCAGCAGCCCCAGCGCCGTCCCCTCGTACAGAGAGGTCAGATCGCCCAGGGCGAAGGACCGGCCCACCACGGCGGCCACGTTCAGCAGCGAGCGGCTTTCGGTCGGGAGATGTTCCAGGGGCCGAAGGACGAGCTCGCGCACCCGCGGTGGCAGCGGGCCGGACACGATCTCGGCCACTGACTCCCTGACCTGCACGGACCCGGTGTGGCGCAGCACGCCGGCCAGGGCGAGGACGGCGCCGGGCGCTCCTTGGGCGGCCGAGCAGAGGTCGAGCAGTTCGGCCGACGGCCGGGCGCCGAGCGCATCCGCGAGAACCTGTGCCACCACGTCGTCGCCCAGCGGGCCGAGCACACAGCGGACGGCTCCGTGCTCCGCCAGCGCGCTGAACAGCCGGTCCGTGCGGCGGCTTCCACCACCGGACCGGCGCGCCAGGAAGAACGCGGCGGGCAGCCGTCGCGTGGACAGTTCACGCAGCGCCGCCACCGTTCCCGGCGCCGCCCACTGCACATCGTCCACCACGACGAGCGCGGGCCGCCGGAGCCGGTCCGATCCCAGATGGTCACCCAGCCGGGTCAGCGCCTCGCCCCGGGGCACCGCCGGATCGCGCAGCGCGTCCGGATCCAGCCCCAGCGCCACGGGGAGCTCCGGATCGCCCGGGTGATCGGCGGTCACCCGGCCCACGGAGAACCCCTGGGCCCGGGCCGCCGCCATCGCCTCGGCGAGCAACCGGGTCTTGCCGCTGCCGGGCCCGCCCTCGACCAGCGCGAACCCGCCCTCCCCCGCGGCCGCCGCGTCGAGAACTCCGGTGAGCAGGCCGTACTCCGCCATGCGGCCGCCTACTGTGCGCATCGCTTCTCCGTACAGCCGACGGCGGCGGACGGCGAGCCCGCGCTCGCGCCCACCGCCGCGTCGGCCAGGACCGGGGCATCGGGGCCGGGTGCGCCTCGACGGAAGCGTGATGAAGCCATGAGTGATCCCTTCCGAGGGCGGGCCCCGCCAGGAGCGAAGGCCCACCGTGCTGTTCAGGGGCACTCTTCGGGATCGTCATCTATGCCTGATCCATGGGACGTGAACACCGCATAGAGGTCGAAGTCGACACCTTGGAGAAGGTGTTCGGCTCGTCGGCCGCCGACCGTCGCGTTCCGGCCATGGACCGCTCTCACGCCCTTCTCCGACCCGCGCGACGCGCCCGAACATCCCACTCCGTAGCGCCAGGGGGTCCGTTACTGTGATCATCCGGATTCGACCGCAGCGGCCCTGATCCACCGCACCGACCATGAGCAGGCGTCGCGGCCCGCACGGCAGGAGAGCGCCAGCGATCATGGGGGACATCCGATTCACTGTGCTGGGAGCGGTACGCATTCTCCGCGACGGAGCCGCCACGGCCACCGGGTCCCCACAGCAACAGGCGCTCCTGTCCGCCCTCCTGCTCCGCTCCGGCCGCGGGGCCGCCGCGCATGAGCTGATCACCGCGGTCTGGGGCGAGGAGGCCCCAGACTCTGCGCTGGCCAATCTCCGTACGTACATGTGGCGCCTGCGCCAGGCCATCGAGGAGGACCGTTCCGCGCCCACCGTCCTCGTGTCACTGCGGGACGGCTACCGCATGGAGCTACCGCCCGGGACGGTCGACGCCCACCGGGCCGAGCTGCTGGCCGACCAGGCTTCGGCGGCCCGCGCCGAGGATCGCCACGACGAGTGCAGACGGCTGCTCACCGAGGCCGTGGAGCTGTGGCAGGGCGAACCGCTGGCCGGGGTGCCGGGTCCGTTCGCCGAGCAGCAGCGCGACCGGTTCGTCGAACTGCGGCTCGCGCTGCTCGAAGAGCGCTTCGACCATGATCTCTTCTGCGGCAGACACAACTTCGTCATCCCGGACCTGACCGCGTTCACCAAGGAACACCCGCTGCGCGAGCGGCCGTACGGCTTCTTGATGCGCGCGCTGTACCGCACGGGCCGGCAGGCGGACGCGCTGGCCGTGTTCACCCGGGCGAGACAGTTCCTCAGAGAGGAGCTGGGTGTCGATCCCGGCGCCGAACTCAGCGCCCTGCACCAGGCGATACTGACCGGCGACCCGGCGCTGGCACCGGAGGGACCGGTACGGCCACCGAGCGTGGCGGTCCACCTCCCACAGCCGCGCTCCGACGGGGAGCCGGACGCGTCTCCGCGCCCTCTCCCCACATCGACGACCAAGCCCGCCCAACTCCCGGCGGACATAGCCGACTTCACCGGGCGCACGGAAACGGTCGACCAGCTCTGCGCCGCCCTCACCGCCACCGACCGACACTCGCTGCCCGTGCTCGCGGTCACCGGAATGGGTGGCATCGGCAAGACCGCCGTCACCCTGCGGGCCGCGCACCGCGCCAAACACCACTATCCGGACGGCCAGCTCTACGCCGACCTGCGGGGCAACGAACGCGAGCCGGTCGGCCCGGGCACTCTCCTCGCCACCTTCCTCACCACGCTCGGTGTTCCGGGCCATGCCGTGCCCACCTGCACCGACGACCGCGCCCGGCTCTTCCGTACCGTCCTCGACGGCCGGCGTGTGCTGCTGCTTCTCGACAACGTCCGCGACCTCGCGCAGATCCAGCCGCTGCTGCCCGGATCGGCGGGCTGTGCGGTACTGGTCACCAGCCGCGCCCACCTCGTCGACCTGCCCACCTCGTTCTGCACCACGCTCGATCTGTTCGGCACGGACGAGGCGCTGGCCCTCCTCGGACGCATCGCGGGCACCGAGCGGATGGCGGCGGAACCGGCCGCCGCCACCGAGCTGGTCTCCTCGTGCGGGCATCTCCCGCTCGCCGTGCGGATCGTGGCGGCGCGTCTGGCGGCCCGGCCGCGCTGGAACGTGGCGACCATGGCGAGCCGGCTCGCCGACGAGCGGCGCCGCATCGGCGAGCTGCGGGTGGGAGACCTCGCGGTCGCCGCCGCCTTCGAACTCGGCCACCGCCAGCTCTCCGACGACCAGGCCCGCGCCTTCCGGCTGCTGGCTCCGGTGGCCCGGCCGGACATCAGCCTGGCCGCAGCGGCGGCGGCGCTCGGTCTGGCGGAGCACGACACGGAGGATCTGCTGGAGTCGCTGGTGGACGCGGCGATGCTGGAGGCCCCGCAGCCGGGCCGCTACCGCTATCACGATCTCGTACGGGCCTTCGCGCTCCAACTGCCGCCCCCGGCCGCCGAAACGCGGCCCGACGCGGCGCCCGGGACGCTCGCCGCGCTCCTCGACTTCCTTCTCGCGGGTGGGCGCGCCGCCTTCCAGCAGATGGTGCCCGGCGATCCGGCCGACCTCATCCTGCGCCCCAGCACGACCGACGAACCGGAGTTCACCGGTCTGGACGAGGCCCGCACCTGGGTGATCACCGAACTCGACTGCGTGACCAACGCGGTGCTGCTCGCGGCCGGGGCCGAAGCCGATCCGGGCAACCGGCTGCTGCAGCTGGCAGCGGACCTGCTGATCGCCCTCAGCCCCTTCGGCCGTGACATCGCGTACGGACAACTGGCCGCCGCCGCCCGCGCGGTGGCGGCCACGGCCGCCCTGCGCGGTGACGACAGGGCGGCGGGCCGGGCCCATTTCGTCTGCGGCAACGCGGCGCTCCAGAGCACGTCGTTGGCGGAGGCCGAGGAACACGCGGCGGCCGCCGCCGAAGCGTGCAGGCGCTCCGGCGACACCGTCATCCTCTGCCAGACCCTCAACGACCGTGGTCTGGCGGCCCAGTTCCTGCATCGCTACGCGGACGCGGTGCACTACTACGACCAGGCGATCAGTCTCGCCCGCGAGCTGGGGCAGCGCTCCGGGGAGCTGGCGACCACGCTCAACGCCGCGCTCGCCCGCATCCACGACGGGCGGGCCGACGAGGCGTCGGGCGCCTGCCAGGAGGCCCTGCCACGCCTGCGCGCGGTCGAGGACCACCATGGCATCGCGTACGCCCTCTACGTACAAGGGCTGGCATCGCATGAACTCGGGCGGTACGAAGACGCCTTGGCCAGCTACCACGAGTGTCTGGCCGGGTGTGCGGCGGCGGGCATCCGGGGGCAGACGGCGAGGACGGGATTCCGGCTCGCGGACACGCTGCGGGCCCTCGGGCGGCTCGAAGAGGCCCGGGACCGGGCGCATACAGCGCTCGCGCTCTGCGAGGAGCTGGGCGCCGAACGCGACCAGGGCCAGGCTCTGCTCATCCTCGCCCGGATACACGCCGGTCTGGGACACCGGGACGCGGCCTTCGCGCGCGGGCGCGAGGCCCATGAGGTGTTCCTGCGCCTGCGCCTCCCCGACGCGGCGCAGGCGCAGGCGTTCATGGCCGGTTTGGAGCCACCGAACGCTCGTGGACCTCGCGCATCCCACTGACTTACCGCGGCCGGGCCCTTTCGGTCAGCCCTTGCTGTTCCACTCCACCGGGTCGTGCGATCCCCTCCCGTTTCCGCCTGCCAGCACGGCGGCTCCATGGGAGCGGTCCTGCGTGCCGTGCGACGGCGCGGACACTCCCGTGGAAAGGGCGAACGCGGCGGCACCCCCGGCCACCAGGAGGGCGATGACGATACGCGGAGCGGAGATCTCGGCAGAACGCTTCATGTGCGGACTTCCTCGTGCGCTGGCGGTTCTTTAGCAGGTCTTGCGGGTCGGGAGCAGGATCGCCGGAAGCGATCTACAGCGGATATGTGAACGCTGGACACGCCGCAGCGAGCCGCCGTACACAGCGGCCCGAGGGCTGCCCGCGCCGACGTGCGCCTACGCGGCGGCGATCTCCGTCAGACTCGGCGGAAGGTCGTCGATCGAGGTGAAGACGGAGTCGACGCGGACGATGCGTAACACCTGCCACACCCGGGGAACCGCCCGCACCAGGCGCAATCTGCCGCCGTGGCGGGCCACTTCGTCCCGTACGGTCAGCAGAAGCCGGATGCCGCTGGCGTCCAGGAAGGTCACCGGGCGCAGGTCGAGCACCACGTCGAGGGCGTCCCGGGGGGTGAGTTCACGTAGGCTCGCGGCGCACTCGTGGTACGCCAGGATGTCCAACTCGCCGCGCAGTTCGATGATGAGGGTCCCGCCGACCGTGCGAGTCCGCACGGAGAAGGCGAGTTCGTCTGTGCTCACGTAGAGCCTGCCTGTTCTCCCCAAGACACTGTCGTGCCGCGATGTACACAGCACCCGAATTCATTACTCTCCGTGACATCGGCGGGGCACGGAGAGGAACCGATTTCACAAAGCTCCTGCTAGTCGTGATGCCCAGCCTGCCGACGCCTCGCACCTCCGTGACAGTGCGTAATTCAGCCGGATTTCAAGTACGGGATTCGGGCCGTGGACGCGTAACTTCCGTATGTTGTACGGACGTTCAGGCCTGCCCCTCGGGTCGCAGCGCCCCCTTCAGCGTGGCCCGGATCGCCGGGGTGAGCATCTCGGTGACCTGATCACGCGTCAGCACCACGACCGCCGGCAGCCGCAGCAGATACCGTGTCAGCGCGACCCCGAGCAACTGGGACGCCACGATGCCGCCGACCCGGGCCGCCGCGTCGGGGCCGAGGGCGGACGCAAGGGCGGGCCCGACCTGGGTGGCCAGGATCTGGTGCAGACGCTCGGCCGCCCGCTCGTTGGTCACGGCCGAGCGGAGCAGCACGAGGAGCGCGTCATCGGTCGGGTCGCCCTCCCACCGGTCGAGGAAGTGCCTGACCATCACCTCCGCGAGCGCCTCCGGCTCGACCTCCGACAGGACGGGCAGCCGCAGGTCGATCGTCAGGGCGGTGTCGAAGAGCTGCTCCTTGCTGCCGAAGTAGCGCATCACCATCGACGGGTCGATCCCGGCGTCGGCCGCGACCGCCCGGATGGTGGTGCGCTCGTACCCCTGGGCCGCGAAGCGGTCGCGCGCGGCGCGGAGGATGGCGGCCCGGGTGACCTCGGACGACCGCCGCGCTGACGGTGCACCGTTCGTCGCGGAAATGCCCGTCGCGGCGCCGTTCGCCGTGGCACTGCTCGTCGTCGCGCTGTTCGTCATGCCAACAACTGTAGGCCAACAAGTGTTGACACGCCACCAGTTGGGGTCCATCGTGGTCAACAGGCGTTGGCCAACACGCGTTGGCACATCAGAAGGGGGCTCCACCATGACCGGTACCGCACTCCCCGGGACCACGCACGTCGCGATCGTCGGCGCCGGGCCGACCGGCCTGGCCCTGGCCGTCACCCTGGCCCAGTCCGGCATCGACTTCGTCCTCCTGGACCGCCTCGCCGAGGGCGCCAACACCTCCCGCGCCGGTGTGGTGCACGCCCGCACCCTGGAGGTCCTGGAAGAGCTCGGCGCCGCCGACGCGCTGATCGCCCGGGGGCTGCGGCTCAACCGTTTCACCGTGCGCGACGGCGCCCGCCACCTGCTCACCATCCCCTTCGGCGACCTCCCGACGCGGTATCCGTACACCCTGCTGACCCCGCAGTACGAGACCGAGGCCGTGCTGCTCGCCCGGCTGCGCGAGCTGGGCGGCGACGTCCATCGCCCGTACGAGGTCAGTGCCGTCGAGCAGGACGCGGACGGAGTCACCGTCACCATGAGCACCGGTGAGCGGCTTCGGGCCGCGTACGCGGTCGGTGCGGACGGGATGCACAGCGTGGTCCGCGACGCGGCGGGCATCGGCTTCACCGGCGGTGCCTACGGCCAGTCGTTCGTGCTCGCGGACGTCACCATGAAGTGGGCTCCCGGACGCGAGGAGGTGTCCCTGGCCTTCGGCACCGCCGGACTCTTCGTGGTCGCCCCGCTGCCGGGCGAGCGCTACCGGGTGGTCACCACCGTCGACGAGGCACCGGCCGAGCCCGACCTCGCCTTCGTCCAGCGCCTGCTCGACGAGCGCGCCCCGGGCCAGGCCCATGTGACCGACCTGGTGTGGTCCTCGCGCTTCCGCGTCCACCACCGCGTCGCCGACCACTACCGGGCCGGCCGCCTCTTCCTCGCGGGCGACGCCGCCCACGTCCACAGCCCGGCCGGCGGCCAGGGCATGAACACCGGCATCCAGGACGCCCACTTCCTCGGCCGCGCCTTCGCCACCAGGACGCTGGACGAGTACGAGGCACGCCGCCGCCCGGTCGCCGAGCAGGTGGTCGCCTTCACCGACCGGATGACCCGGATCTCCACCGCCACCGGCCCGCTGCGCGCCCTGCGCAACACCGTTCTTCCCCTGCTCGCCCGCGTCCCCGCCTTCCGCCGGAACCTGGCCACCAACCTCGCCGAGCTCAACTACCGATGATGACGAAGGCCGTGCCCGGGGCGACTGCGCTTCCGCCCCGGGCACGGCCTTCGCGTACCTACGGAGTGGGGCGGGCGGCGGCCTCGGCGGCGCGCAGCGCGTCGACCGTCTTCCGCAACTCCGCCAGCGTGTCCGCCGGTACGTGCCGGGTCGTCGCGGCGTGGTCGTTGAGCGCGCCGCCCGGCAACGCGGGGAGCGGAGGCAACGGCGGCAGCTTGATCCCGAGGAGGCTGCCGAGCAGACCCTGGAGCGTGTTCAGCAACCCCGTCACGATCGACAGCAGCCCACCGCCTCCGTCGTCGGCGACCGCCGCCGCAGCCGGCGCGGTGCTCGGTGATACCGATGGGCTCGGCGCCTGCATCGGGGTAACCGGATCCTTCGCCGACGACACCGGCATCGCGGGAACCGTCGACAGCGGCATCGCCGGGACCGCCGCCACGGGCTGCGCCGTGGGCGCGGCCGGGGCCGTGACCGGGCGCGGGGTGTCGGGACCGGGAAGCGCGACGGCGGCGGCCGAGGCGACCGAGGTCAGGCTGAGCGCTGCGGTCAAGGTCAGGGCGGCAGCGGTCCATGTGGCACGCATCAGAGGTGGTTCTCCTGTTCGATAGGTCGATTGGTCGACAAGGGAGATCGGGGAGACGGGACAAGACACCGCACTCCTTGGTCCACACCGTGCGTCACGACCACCACCTGAGCCACCGCTCCTACGCCGAATGCGTAGCGTCACCTCCTTGTGCCGAGGGGGCCACCGTCCAGGACGACGCGGAACGTACGTCGCGGGTCGTCCTGGCCGGGGCCCCCGTCGTCGCGGTCAGGCGCTGGGACCTCCCGGGGGTCCCGGCACCGCGCCCGCCGCCAGGACCCGGTCGGGCCGGATCGGCAGGTGGCGGTGGCGTACGCCCGTGGCGTGCCAGACCGCGTTGGCGATCGCCGCCGCCGCTCCCACGATGCCGATCTCGCCGATGCCCTTGATCCCGACGGGGTCGTCCGGGTCGGGATCGTCCACCCAGTCCACCTCGATCAGCGGCACGTCGGCGTTGGCCGCGATGTGGTAACCCGCGAGATCAGGGGCAACGTGGCCGCCCGACGCCGGGTCCCGGACCGCCTCCTCGTGCAGGGCCATGGAGATGCCCCACGTCATACCGCCGATGAACTGGCTTCGCGCGGTGAGGGGGTTGACGATCCGGCCCGCCGCGAAGATGCCGAGCATGCGCCGTACGCGCACCTCGCCGGTGGTGACGTCCACGGCGACCTCGGCGAACTGGGCGCCGAACGAATGACGTTCCTTCTTCGCCAGCGCTCCGACCAGCTCGGCGGTGTCGGACCGTGCGGTGATTCCCTCCGGCGGGATCGAGCCCCCAGGGACCAGCTGTTCGCGCAGCTCGCGCGCCGCCGCCATGACCGCCCAGGCCCACGAGCGCGTGCCCGCCGAACCTCCGGCGACCCATGCGGAGCCGAAGTCACTGTCGCCGATATGCACTTGGACCCGGTCGGACGCGACCTCAAGGGCGTCCGCGGCGACCAGGGCCAACGCGGTCCGCGCCCCGGTGCCGACGTCGGCCGCGCTGATCCGCACGGTGAAGGTGCCGTCCGCCTCCGCCGTCACGGCCGCCGTGGACGGCAGGACGCCGGACGGGTACGTGGACGCGGCTGTGCCGGTGCCGAGCAGCCAACGGCCGTCGCGCCGCACGCCGGGGCGCGGATCGCGGTCCGCCCAGCCGAACCTGCGGGCCCCTTCCCGGAAGCAGCCCAGCACATCGCGGGTACTGAACGGCAGCCCGCTGACGGGCCCGACCACCGGCTCGTTGCGGGCGCGCAGCTCGATCGGGTCCAGGCCGCACTTCTCGGCGAGCTCGTCGAGCGCGGACTCCACCGCGAAGGACCCGGGCGCCTCGCCGGGCGCGCGCATCCAGGTCGGCGTCGGCACGTCCAGCGCCACCACCTGGTGCACGGTGCGATGCGCCTCGGCGTCGTACATCACCCGCCCCACATTGGCGCTGTACTCCACGAACTCCGACACGGTGGAGGTCAGGTTCTGCGTCTCGTGCTCGAAGGCGCGCAGCCGTCCATCCGCGTCCGCGCCGAGCCTGACCTCGTGCGCGGTGGGGCTGCGGTAGCCGATGAGCGAGAAGGTCTGACGACGCGTCAGGACGACGCGTACGGGCCGGTGCAGCACGGTCGCGGCCATCACCGCGCACACCTGGTGCGGGCGCACCCCCTTGGCTCCGAAGGCGCCGCCGATGTGGTCGGAGCGTACGCGCACGGAGGCCGCGTCGAGGGAGAACAGCCTGGCGAGGTCGTCCGCCACCCACCTGCTGCCCTGGTTGGAGTCGAAGACTTCGAGCCGTCCGCCGTCCCAGCGGGCCGTCGCCGCGTGCGGCTCCATCGCGCTGTGGTGCTCCTCCGGAGTGGTGTACCGCGCGTCCACCCGCACCGCACTCGCGGCGAGCGAGCCCTCGATGTCACCCTTCTCGACTGCGGCCTCGGGGTTGTCCGGCGTGTACGTACCGGGGCGTCCCGCGAGGAACTCCACGTCGTGCGGCTCCTCCACGTACCGTACGACCAGCGCCTCGGCGGCCTCCCGCGCCTGCTCGGAGGTCTCGGCGACGACCAGGGCCACCGGCCAGCCGAAGTACGGGACGCGGTCGTGCTGGAAGACCTCGACGACCGGGTCGGGACGGCCGAGGAGCCCGGCGAAGTCCACCTGGATGCGGGGCGCGTTGGCGTGGTGCAGGACGGTGAGGACACCGGGCATCGCGAGGACCGGGTCGGCCTCCACCGCACTGATGCGGCCACGGGCGACGGTGGACAACACCAGCCAGCCATGGGCGAGTTCGGCGAACGGCACCTCGGCCGCATAGCGGGCCGCGCCCGTCACCTTGTCCACGCCCTCCAGACGGGTGTGGGCGGTGCCTACGGCCCCGGTGACGGCGGTGGGTCCGGTCACGGTGGTCATCGGCCGGCCTCCTCGGTGAGCTCGGTCAGCACGGCCACCACGAGATTGCGCATCAAGGTCACCTTGTATCCGTTGTCGGGCAACGGCTCTGCCGCTGCCAGCTCGGCGTCGGCGGCGGCCGCGAACGCCTCGGCGCTCGCCGGTCCGCCGACCAGCGCCCGCTCGGCCGTCCGGGCCCGCCACGGCCGTGAGGCGACCGCCCCGAAGGCGAGACGTACGTCGTGCACCAGGCCGTCCCGTACGTCGAGCGCGGCGGCGACCGAGCCGATCGCGAACGCGTACGACGCCCGCTCGCGCACCTTGCGGTAGCGGGAGTGGGCGGCGAGTCGGGCGGGCGGCAGTGTGACCCCGGTGATCAGCGCGCCGAGCGGGAGCGCGCTCTCCAGGTGCGGGGTGCCACCGACGGGCAGATAGAAGTCCTCCAACGGCACCTCACCGGGCCCGTCCACCGCCTCGTACGACACGACCGCGTCGAACGCGGCCAGCGCCACCCCCATGTCGGAGGGGTGCACCGCAATGCAGTGCTCGGAGGCGCCGAGGATCGCGTGGTTGCGGTGCTCCCCCGCGATGGCCGCGCAACCGCTGCCGGGGACACGCTTGTTGCAGGGGCGGGTGAGGTCGGTGAAGTGGGCGCAGCGGGTGCGCTGGAGCAGGTTCCCGCCGACCGTGGCCATGTTGCGCAGCTGCCCCGACGCCCCCGCCAGCACCGCCTGCGCCAGCGCGGGGTAGTGACGGCGGACCCGGGGGTCGGCGGCGAGATCGCTGTTGGTGACGGTCGCGCCGATGCGCAGTCCGCCGTCGTCCGTCTCCTCGATCCGGTCGAGCGGAAGGTCCCGTACGTCGACGAGGAGCCCGGGGCGTTCCACCCCCGCCTTCATGAGGTCGACGAGGTTGGTCCCGCCGCCGAGGAAGCGCGCGTCGGGCTCGCTGCCGAGCAGCGCGACCGCACCGGGTACGTCGACGGCACGCCGATAGCCGAACTCCCTCATGCCGACACCTCCTCATCAACGGCGCCGTCCACGCCGGATGGGTTCTCGGCCGCCGCCCGCGCGACGGCCTGGACGATCGATACGTACGCCCCACAGCGGCACAGGTTGCCGCTCATCCGCTCCCTGATCTCATCGGCGGTCAGCGGCGGCACACCCGCCTCCGGACTCACGTCGGCGGTCACGGCGCTCGGCCAGCCCGCCGCATGCTCCTCGATCACCGCGAGGGCCGAACAGATCTGGCCCGGTGTGCAGTAGCCGCACTGGAAACCGTCGAGGTCGAGGAACGCCTGCTGCACCGGATGCAGCCGGTCGCCCTCCGCGACCCCCTCGATCGTGGTGATCTCACGCCCCTCGGCGGCGACCGCCAACTGCAGACAGGAAACGGCCCGGCGCCCGTCGATCAGTACGGTGCAGGCCCCGCACTGCCCTTGGTCGCACCCCTTCTTCGTCCCGGTGAGATCGAGACGCTCGCGCAGGGCGTCGAGCAGTGTGGTGCGGTGATCGACGGACAGCGTGTGCTTCTCGCCGTTGATATGCAGGGTGACAGGGCTGGACGTCGACAAAGCCATGATCAGCCTTTCTTTCCCCTCGGATACGCGTGGTACAGCTCCGCGCTCGCCGAACAGTACCTCGTCAACATCCTTTCCCAGTGGACCATTTGGCGCCTCACCCGAGGATCGGCCGGGTCGTACACGGACAACGGGACCCCCACCGACACCTCAGGCTCCCGCCGATCGACCCGAACAATCAGCGAGACGATCGGACATCTTCCGGAGACAGAGAGATATTCATCGGCTCGATCGATCTTCCTAGGCTGATCAACATGAAGAACCGGCCCCCGCCGAGGGGCCGGACGAACACTCAGGAAAGAAGCCTTCTCATGTCTTCGATGCGCGCAGTCGTCCAGAAGTCCTTCGGCGGCCCCGAGGTCCTGGAGACCGTCGAGACCGAGCGCCCCGCCCCGCTCAGCGGTGAGGTCCTGATCCGCGTCCACGCGAGCGCGATCAACCCCGTGGACGTGGCCGTGCGTTCGGGTGCGTTCCCGCTGCTCGGCGAGCCGCCGTTCGGTGTCGGCTGGGACATCTCCGGTGTGGTCGAGGAGGCCGGACCGGGCGCCCGCTTCAAGCCGGGCGACGAGGTGTACGGCATGCCGTTCTTCCCGCGCGCCGCCACCGGCTACGCCGAGTACGTGGCCGTCCCCTCGCGGCAGGTGGCCCGCAAGCCCGCCACGATCGACCACGTACACGCCGCCGCCGTTCCGCTCGCGGCGCTCACCGCCTGGCAGGGTCTGGTCGACGCGGCCCAGGTCACCGAGGGACAGCGGGTGTTGATCCACCGCGCGGCCGGTGGCGTCGGCCACTTCGCCGTCCAGATCGCCAAGGCCCGGGGCGCCCACGTCATCGCCCTGGCGAGCGAGCCCAAGCACGACTTCCTGCGCGAACTGGGCGCCGACGAGGTCATCGACTACCGCACCACGGACCTCACCGAGGCGGTGAGCGACCTCGACGTCGTCTTCGACTCGTCCTCGCAGGGCGCGAGTTCCCTGGAGATACTGCGGCCCGGCGGCACCCTCGTCACCATCATGGAGCACTGGAACCAGGAGCTCGCCGCCCAGGCAGAGGCAGCCGGACGACGCTTCGCGGGCATCTCCGTCGAGCCCGACTACGCCTCGCTCGAAGCCATCGCCGCGCTCATCGACGCGGGCGGCATCCGCCCGCACGTCAGCGAGACGTTCCCGCTCGCCGACGCCGCCAAGGCCCATGAAGTGGTCGAGTCCGGCCGGGTCCAGGGCAAGGTCGTCCTGACCGTCGCCGAGTGACAGCAGGTTCTAGGGTGGGTGCGCAACCACAGGTGGGACACGGGGAGAAGGGGCGGGCGTTGGACATCCTGACCGAGGCACTGAGCTCGATGCGGACGGGACAGCCCGCTTCCGTACGCACCGAGGGCCGCGCGCCCTGGGGCCTGCGCCTCCCCCCGGTCGCGGGCGCCGGTTTCCATGTGGTGCTGTACGGAACGTGCTGGCTGGTCCCGCTGGACAACGCGCCCGGCGCCGAGCCGATCGCGCTGAGCCCCGGCGACGTGCTCTTCCTGCGGGACGGTCGCGGCCACATCCTCGCCGACCAGCCGTCCACCCCGGCCGAGGTGGAGGGGCACGGCCAGTACCGGGCGGGCATTCCGATCGGCACGGTGACCCTCGGCGGCGACGGGCCGCGCACCAGCCTGCTGTGCGGCAACTACCACCTGGACCAGGGCCGTCCGCATCCGCTCGTACGGCAGCTGCCCGAGATCATCCACCTGCCCACCCGGCACGGCCGGCACCCCGAGCTCAGCGCGGCGGTCCAGCTGCTCGGCTCGGAGCTGGAGAACCCGCGCATCGGGTCGGCGGGCATCGTCCCGGCGCTGATCGACTCGCTGCTGCTCTACATCCTGCGCGCCTGGTTCGAGGACCAGCCGCCCGCGGCCGCCGCGGGCTGGGCGGCCGCGCTCGGCGACTCGGCGGTCGCACCCGCGCTGGCGGCCATCCACGAGACCCCGTCGAGCCAGTGGACGGTCGAGGCGCTGGCCGACCGGGCGGGCCTGTCGCGCGCGGCCTTCGCCCGCCGTTTCACGACGCTGGTGGGCGAGCCGCCCATGGCCTATCTGACGCGGTGGCGCATGACGACCGCCGCCAGGCTGCTGCGCGAGTCCGAGTCCCCGCTGACCACGGTCGCGGCGCAGACCGGATACAGCTCCGAGTACGCCTTCGCCAAGGCGTTCAAGCGGGAGTACGGCGAGGCCCCCGGCGGCTACCGCCGGGCGGCCCGCGCCGCTTGATTCCTACCAGGGCAGCCGATCAACTGCCCTGCGGTCGTGCTCAGTTCGCGCTGAGGCGGCTGCTGAGCCAGTCGAGGGCGGGCGGGATCTCCCGGCGCCAGGTGTTGAAGTTGTGGCCCCCGGTGTCCAGCGTGATCGAGGAGACCCGGGCGGGGGCCTTCACCTTCGCGATGAACTTCTGCGTCGCCCGGTAGTTGCCCTCGCCCTTCTTGGACGTGGTGACCAGGAAGGAGGAGTTGCCCTGCGGCAGGTGGTCCAGGGCCCACAGCAGGTCCGCGCGGTGCTCCTCGCGCTTGTTGCCGTGGAAGAGGTCCCCGGAGTCCATGTCGATCTCGGGCTTGTAGTCGGCCGACAGGCCCACTCCGGCCGCGTACTTCTCCGGGTGGTGCAGCGCCACCGCAAGCGCGCAGTAGCCACCGGTGGAGTCACCGATGAAGCCCCAGTTGCGCGGCTTGGTGCCGACCCGGTAGTTGGACGAGATCGCGCGCGGAAGATCGGCGGCGAAGAACGTCTCGGTCTGCGGGCCCTTCGGGATGTCGACGCACTGCGTGTTGCGCGGCGGCACGACGGTCGGCCGCATCATCACCAGGATCATCGGCGACATCTTGTGGTCCTTGGCCTGCATCCAGGCCGTCTTCGGGTAGCGCAGCCCCTTGAGCAGGTTCTCGGCGGTGCCCGGGAACCCGGTGAGCACGACCGACACCGGGAACTTCTTGCCCTCGTACGCCTTCTGGAAGTACTCCGGCGGCAGATACACATAGGCCGGGCTGGCGATATGGGACTTCTCGCCCTGCACCATGACCTTCTGGATCTCACCGCCGATATGGGGTGTTCCGCCGCCGGGGACGTCGACCTTCTGCTTGGCGATCAGCTTCACGTCCGGGCCGGCGGCCGCGTTGTCCATGACCCCGACCCCGTCCTGGTGACCGAGGAGATCCGCCCACGAGCCGTAGAACAGGAAGGTGTTGTTGGCGATGAGGCCCACCGAGGCGAACACCAGGAGCTGGACCGAGAGGATGAGCCCCACCCTCCCCAGAATGGCTCGCCAGGTGTTCCGTGCCAGGTTCGGCCACAGCCAGACAGTGACCGCGAACAGCACCATCGCGCCGAACACGGCCAGAGCCAGAACCTTGCCGCTCGTGAGACCCATGAAATCAGTGACGCTCTCTGCCAGTTGTTCACCCGGACACGCGGGCACGCGCGCCCGGGGGCAGCACCACGCAGGGGTGTGCACCGGTATAGATAAGCATCAGCGGGGATCCGTTCCACCTCCGGGGGCCATCTCCGGGAGCCGCCTCCGAGCCCTCGGCGTCAGCGGCGAGCGGCGGATGCGCTGCGCACGGACCCCGTGGCCGGTTTCTGACCCCAGATGAAGACGGCGTCGCCGGTCTCGATGGTGTTCCACAGGCGCTGGGCGTCGGCCAGCCGCAGGTTGATGCAGCCCGCCGAGCCACCGCCGTTGAAGAGGTCGCCGTACACCCCGTGGAAGGCCTGGCCGCCCGAGAAGTACTGGGCGTACGGCATGGGCGCGTTGTCGTAGAGCTCGGAGTGGTCGTCGATGCGGCGTTCGGTGATCTCGTGCCATCCGTCGCGGGTCGTCTGACCCCAGCGGCCGCTGCGGACCGCGACCGCCGGATAGATCACCTTGCCGTCGCGCTGCACCCACAGGAGCTGCCGCTCCAGATCGACACAGACGACCCGGTCCTCCCGCCGGGGGCACTTTCCGGCCTTGTTGGGAGCGCGGTGCTCTTCGATCACCAAGGTCGTACGGTACGTGGCCAGGCTCGCGTAGCCGTCGGCCGGGACGACGCCGTTGCGCGCCTGGAAGGTCCGGATCGCCGCGCAGTCGGCGGGCGACTGGCGGCCGTCGGCGGGGAGCTTCAGATATCGCTCCAGCTGCCATTGATACGGGCCGGTGTCCGCGGTGCACGCGGGCTCGGGCGGAGTCGCCGCAGAAGCCGATGCCGACTCGGCGGTCAGGCCGAGCGCCAGAGCGGCGAACAGGCCGAGGGAGACCGCCTGGCGAAGGCGGCTGCATATGAGCGGGATCATCACGTGCTCCGGGTCGCTGGATGCGGCGACAGCGTCCAGGCACCGGCGCCTTGGCGCCATTCGAGCACGGCACGGCACGGGCCGCCGGGTGCCCGGGGCCATCCGGGTGGCGGTGCACGCGTACAACGAATCACGCGGACGGCCCCGGCCCGACGCGATGTGCGCGTACGAACCGGGGCCGCCAGGGGTGAACCCGACCTGCCGTATCAGCGGTGCGGGCCTCCCTTGCCCTTCCCCTTGTCCGGCTCGCCGCGCTTGTTGGTGAGCCGCACCTCGATGCCCTTCGGCGCGTTCTCGGCGGTGAGGACGTACGGACCCGAGACGGGGTCGCCGGGCAGCACATACCCCTCGGGCACCGCGACCTCCCGGACGTAGTACGTGCCGAGCGCGAGCCCGTCGAAGTCGCACGTGCCCGTGCCGTTGGTCGCGCACGCGGGGCCGGTCTTGGTGTCGGGACCGGGGCCGGACGTCTGCAGGCCCGGCCGCCCGTTGGTCTCCCGCCACAGCTCGAACACCACGCCGCTCAGTGGCCGATCGGTCGTCTCGTCCGTCTTGTGGACATAGATACCTCCGTGAACCGGCGGGACCGGGGCGTCCTCAACCGTGACGGCGACGCCTTGCTCGGCGTTCTCGGCGGTCAGCTGGTGCGGGCCGGACACATGGGGCCGGGGCAGCACATAGCCGTTCGGCGCCTTCGTCTCCTGCCAGTAGTACGAGCCCAGCGGCAGATCGGCCGCCCGGCACTCCCCGTCCGCGCCCGTTGTGCACGCACCGCCGACCGCCGTGTCCGGTGTGGCGCCGCCGGTCTGCAACCCGGCCTGGCCGTTGGACTCCCGCCACAGCTGGAACACCGCGCCCGGCAGCGGCCGGCCCGTGTCGGTGGCCTTCTTGGTCACACTGATCCGGCCGTGGACGACGACCGGCGGCTCGTCGTCCGGCAGATCCCCGTCGAAGGGATAGCTGTGCAGCTCGTAGCCGCCGGAGCCCTCCTGGACCAGGTTGCCGGCGAGGTAGACGCGGCCGTTCATGCCCGGTGTGGAGATCGTCGTGGTGCCGGCCGGGTTGCCCGCCATCATCGAGCCCTGGAACTGCGCGCCACCGGTGAGCCGCACGGTGCTCGCGGTGGGGAAGTTCCACATCAACTTCGGCCGCAGTTGGGTCAGTTGGTCGCCCGGCAGTCCGGTTCCGGTGTAGGTGTTGATGGTGGGGGTGTCCGAGAGCATGTTCACGATCACGGTCGCGCCCGCCGGGATGCCCGTGAAGGCCAGACCCACCTGAGTCGTCGGCCCACCGAGGTCACCGGGGACGTTGAACACCTGCCGCTTGCTGGTGCCGTCACCCTTGAACGTGACCGCACCGCTCGCCGCGGTGACCGTACCGGTGGCGGTCTGGCGGGCCATCGTGTGCGAGAACCGCTCGATGACCGGCAGCAGGTCGGCGTACTTGGTGCTCGCGCCGCTGTCCTGGACGGCCTTGCCGGTCGGGGCGATGCTGATCGTCCCGGTGGCCGTCGTGCCGTACCGCAGATTGCCCCAGGCGGTGGTCCTGGAGTCGGAACCGCCGAGGTAGAGGGTGTTGCCGCCCGCAACCGAGACGCCCTTGCCGACCGTGACGAAGTCCGTGCCGTCCGGCGGCACCACCCGCGAGCCCACCCCGACGACGCTCATGTTGAACGCGCCGCCGCCGTTCTTGGCGATGCTCAGACTCCCGAGCGTGACGACCTGGCCCTCCACCTCGGCGGCCCGGCCCTGCACCTTGTAGTCGCCGCCGACAAACACGTTGATCGAGGCGTCCCGCCCGACGAAGTCACCGTTGTGCGGCGGCGGGTAGGTGCCCGGACACTGCGGGCCCGAACAGGCGCCAAGGGGTGGGGGCAGCGAGACGGCGGCACTGGGCCAGGCCGCCGCCAGCGGCGTACCGGCCAGGGCTGTCACCACCGCAAGCCGTACCAGCAGGCTTCTTGCGCGGGCGCGGTTCGGCACAGACTCTCCGATCTACGTGGACGCGAACAGCGGACCCAGCCAGCAGAAACGGTAGAGCGCCCAGGACCCACCAACCGGCCCGTGCGACGCGCGGAAGATCGCTCACATGGGCCAGTTTGCCCGAGCATCGAACACGCGCTCGCATTCACGTGTACGAGGGCCCGGGACTCAGCGACGCACGCCTTGGCCTGCCACTCCCACGTTCGTTCAAGGACGTGTCTTGGCCAGCAGCGCGGCGATCTCGGCCGTGGTACCGCTCTCACCGAGGCGCGGGAAGATCCGCTCCACGCTGTTGCGATGCGCCTCCGCGTCCATGTCGGCCATGGCGTCGGTGGCCAGGGTGACGTGATAGCCATGCTCGTGGGCGGCGCGTGCGGTGGACTCCACGCCGATACTCGTGGCGATCCCGGCCAGCACGATCTGGGTGACGCCCCGGCGGCGCAACTGCAAGTCGAGGTCGGTGCCGTGGAACGCGCCCCAGTTGCGCTTGGTCACCCTGATGTCCTCGGGGTGCCCGGACATCTCGTCGACGATGACGTCCCAGCCCTCGGGACGCCCCGCTCCCCCATGGCTCGCCTCGGTGCGGCCCGGGACGGCATCCGATCCGTCGGCGGCGAAGGTGACCCGTACCAGGACGACCGGGAGGCCGAACGACCGGAAGGCGGCGGCGAGTTCGGCCGCGCGGGCCACCACCTCGGGACCGGTGTGGGGAGTGGTCGGGGCGGCGACGATGCCCTTCTGGAGGTCGATCACGACGAGCGCGGTGCGTGCGTCGAGGGTGGTGAGAGCCATGGGTGTGCCCTTTCTGGTGTGTCAGGTGTCATATCGCATGGTTTACGGGTTCCGTGCGCCGACGCGGCGCAAGCACGGGTCCAGAAGAGTGGCGGCCGCGAGCAGGACCGACACGGCGGCCATGAACAAGGCCAGGTCGTGCAGCCCCCGGGTGTCGGCGCCGTGCTTGAAGAAAGCGGCGTTGGCGGACGAGGCGATCAACGCGCCGAGATACATGAACGTACGCAGCAGCCCGGCGGCGGAGCCGATGCGGGCGGGGTCGGCCTGGTGGTACAGCGCGTTCTGGTTGGCGAGCCCGATGAGACCCTGCGGGACCCCCATGACCGCGCCCACCGCGATCAGCAGCCACACCGCACTGCCCGACCCCAGGAGCAGCAACAACGCGGATCCGGCCACCTGGAAGACACTGCCGACGACGAGCTTGCCGCGCAGCCACGGACGGCGTCCGGTGATACCGGAGACCAGCACCGCGCTCAACGACAGCGGCAGTTGGATCAGCCCGGCCACCGAGGCGGAAAGGCCGCGCCCCTGCTCCAGCCACTGGGTGAACCCGTACAGGAAGGCGTACAACGTGATGAAGCTCAGCACCTGCCGCAGATACGTGGTCATCAGCGGGGCGTTCCTCCCGAACACCCGCAGATCGATGAACGGCTCCGCCGCACGCAACTCCCGTACGGCAAATCCTCCTGCCGCCACAGCGGCGACAACCAGCAGGTACCAATGGCCGAGTTGAGGCCCCATCAGGAACAGCATCGCGGTGACGAGCGCGACCGCGAACAGCCACATGCCCGCCAGGTCCACCCGCGCTCTCGGCAGGTGCGCATCCGGTTCGCCACCATGGGGCGCCTTGGGCAGACGCCGCGCAGCCAGTACGAGACAGGCGGCCGAGAGAGGGATGTTGACCGCGAAGATCCACTGCCAGCCACCCAGACCGATCAACAGTCCGCCGAGTGCGGGGCCGACGACGGCAGTGACCTGGTTGGCCACCGACAGGGCGGTCAGAATGCCGACCGGGCTCTCCTGGCCGGTGCGCTCGGCCTCGCTGCGGGTCAGCGACATCGACGCCGGATACGCGGCCGAGGTGCCGAACCCGAGCAGCACCCGGCTCGCGATCAGTACGCCCAGGGTGGGCGCGAGGGTGCCGACCAGCCCGGCGACGCCGACCAGGGCCGTGCCGACGAGGTAGAGGCGGCGCGGACCGTAGCCGTCCACCAGGCGTCCGATGACCGGCTGGCCTATCGCGGTGGCGAGGTAGAGCGCGGAGACCAGCCAGGCCGTCCGCGCCGGCGGCGCCCCGAACGCGGCGCCGATCGGCACCAACGCTACCGCGATCATCGAGGAGTTGATCGGGTTCAGGACCGAACCCAGGATCATCGGGGCGATCAGGCGACGATCGAAGCCGTCCTGTGAACGGGTCGAAGGTCGGCGCAGTGAGCGGGCTATCCGTGCGGCTAACGCGCTCACGGCTGCGTGAGCCGTTCCAGCAGGGCCATCGCCTCGACGATGGTGCGCCGCTCGTCCTCCGAGTAGCGGTCCTGGAGAGCCCGGGCCAGCCACTCCACGCGGGCCTGCCGGTTGCCCTCGGCGCGCTCACGGCCCGCTGTGGTCAGGCTGACCAGCTGGCGGCGGCCGTCCTGGGGGTCGGGGTGGCGCTGGATCAGCCCATGCCGGTCCAACCCCGCGAGCGTGGCGGCCATCGACTGGGGGCGCACCCCCTCGGTGGCCGCCAGAGCACTGGCCGAGGTGGTGCCGGCCCTGCCCACGAGAGTGAGCGCCGACACCTGGGACGGCGTGAGGTCCTGCGTCTCGGCGATCTCCCGCAGCCGTCGCCGCAGGCGACTGACCATCACGCGCAGGTCGCGCGCCGCACCGATGGCCGACCCGGAGATGTCCTCGGTGGTCTCGTCTTCCATACCGTCCACCGTAAATCCCTCAGCCCAGACTGTCCAGTCTCAACTGCACAGTCTCACCTGAAGACCTTGCCTCGACAAATGTGCGCGGCCCCACCCCGGGTGTGATGCTGGGCGGGACACTTCGTCCGCCGCCGGGAGGCTCCATGAGCGACCGCCACCACGTCGTCCTGCTGCCGTTCGCCGACCCGGCGCGCTGCCGGTCCGCGTTCGCGCAGGCCAAGGAGCTGCCCGGGCTGCGGCAGGCAGCGATCCTGGAGCGTTCGACGGACGGCGTACTGGACGTGCCCGACAACCACGTACGCGGCGCGGGCGTGCCCACCGTCGGCTCGGGCGTGGTGGGCGGCCTCATCGGCCTGCTCGGCGGCCCGCTCGGAATGCTGCTCGGTTTCACGGCGGGCGCGGCGCTCGGCAACGCGGCCGAAGGCAAGCGCGAAATGGACGACACAGCCGGTCTCATCATGCTGAGCGCCCGCGTCCCGGACGGCGCCGCGCTGCTCGTCCTCGACCTGGACGAAGCCTCGCCCGAACCGGCCGACCAGTTGGCCGCCGACCACGACGTGGTCGCCGAGCGGCTGTCCGCGAGCGCGTTCGCCGAGCAGGTCCGCGCGGCCGAACGGCAGGCCGAGCGTCCGGCCGGGGATCCGCCGTCCGCCACCGATGCCCGGAACCCGCTTGACTAAGCGTCATCACCCTGCTGCGCTTGGTGAGTTGGGCGACCTAGGGGTGGGGAGTCGCGGTGTCTTCACGGGCGGATCTGCGTGCGCTGTTCCGGTCCAACGACCGGGAGTTACGGGCGGTCGACTTCTTCGCCGACCGACGTGACGAATGGGTCACCGTGGCCTCCAGCCTCGTACGCCACATACGGTGGGTGAACGATCCCGCCTTCGACGTCCAGGACCTGGAGACACCCCGGCGCAACGTACTGGTCTTCTACGGCGTGGGCGGTATCGGGAAGTCCACGCTCTCCCGTGGTGTGGCGGAGCACCTGGTGGACGCCGGGGCCCACGGGGCGAACTGGCCGCCGCTGGATCCGCAGGTCGGGCCGGTCATTCCGGTCCGGGTGGATCTGGCGCGGGACGCCGGTACGGACTTCGAGGCACTGATCCTGGCCCTGCGCCTCGCCGTGGCGGAGCTCGGGGTCCCGATGCCCACCTTCGACATCGCCTTCCAGCGGTACTGGGAGCGCAACCACCCCGGTGAGCCGATCGAGGAGTACTTACGTCGGCGTACGTGGTTCAGTCGTTTCCCCGCGACCCGCTCGATGCCCCGGCAGATGCAGTCCGCCCTGTCCGATGTCGCCCAGGCACTCCAACTGCCGGGTACGGCAGGCGCGTTGGTGGGGCAGGGACTGCGCGCCGTGGTGCGCGGGCTGCGCGAGCACCGGCGTCAGGTGCGCGCCCTGGCCGACTGCCGCCGCCTCGCCGACCTGCTGGAGGCCGATCCGGACCTGGAGGCGCTGAGCTACTACGCCCATCTGCTGGCCTGGGACCTCAGCCGGGTGTCGGCCCGGAACCGGGCTGTGCTCGTGGTGCTCCTGGACACCTTCGAGGACGTCGGCAGCCGGGTGCACCGGGATCTGGAGCGGCTGATCCAGCGCGTGGTCTGGCTGATGCCGAACGCGCTGTTCATCATCACCGGCCGCAACCGACTCCCTTGGGACGACCCGCAGTTGGAGGGCCAGCTGGACTGGGCGGGTCCGCAGTACTGGCCGCTGCTGGCCGGCGGCTCCGAGGAGGATCCGCGCCAGCACCCGGTGGGCTACCTGTCGGCGGGCGACTGCGAGACGTATCTGTGCCATCGGCTCACGCTCGGCGGCAGCCCGCTGATAGACGACCACACCCGTCGGCTGATCACCGCGAACTCCCACGGTCTGCCGCTCTATCTCGATCTGGCCGTCATGCGGTTCCTGGACCTCTACCGGCGCGACGGCCGCGCTCCCGAGCCCACCGACTTCAACCTCGACTTCCCCGCCCTGGTCGCACGCACCTTCCGTGATCTCACCGCCGATGTGCGGCGGGTGCTGCGCGCGGTGAGTCTGCTCGACTCGTTCTCGGTGGAGCTGGCGACCGCGTCCGCCGGGCTGGAGCACGACGCGCCCGCCCTCGATCTGGTCGAGCGGCCGTTCGTCGACAGCGACCACGGCGCGCCCTGGCCGTACCACCTGCACGATCTCGTACGGGACGCCGTACGCGAGGCCGACTGCACCAGCGACGACCGGTGGAGCCCCGCCGACTGGCAACGCGCCGCGCGACGCACCTTCGACGCCCTGGGCTCCCAGACCACGGGTGAACGGCCGCGCTTGGTGGCCGCACTGCGCCAGGGCTTGCGGCTGGCCCGTGACTACCGGCTCGATCTGGCGTGGCTGGCCGACGCGGCATTCCGCTATGTGGACGATTTCGTCTGGGAACCCATCGAGTTACCGGCCGCCGCCGGAACGGCTCTCCAGGCACCCCAGCCACCCCAGGCACCTCCGGGCATCGACAGCCCGGCCGAAGCGCTCGCCGTGACGCTCTCGGTGATCGCCCGGCGCCAGCGCCGCCACCGGGGTGAGACCGCCGAGCAGCTGCGCACCGTGCTCGCCAGCGGCCAACTGCCCGATGAACTCCTGGAGTTACCCAGGTACTTCCTCGCCGAATGCGACCGCGATCTGGGCCACTTCGACGCGTCGCTGGAAGGGATGCGGCAGGTCGCCGAGGCCGGTGGTCACCTCGCCCCCACGGCCGCCCGGGGTCTGGTGCATCTGGCGCGCCGCATCGGCCGGTTCGGGCACGTCCGTACCGCCGCCGAGGCACTTGGCCCCGAGGGTCGCCGCGACCGGGTCCTCGGCGATCTGTGGTGGACCCAGGGCAGCATGGGGCTCGCCTGCTCCGCGTACGCCGCCGCCCGCGACGAAGCGCTGCGCGCTGGTCAGCCGGGTGAGGCGGCGTTGTCCCAGGCGTGTCTGGCCTACGCCGCCGCCTTCCAGGACCGGCCCCGCTCCGCCGAACAGATCGCCCGGGCCGAGGACATGCTCGCCGGGGTCTCCATCCGCTGGGCCGAGGTCCAGAACCACATCGCGGCCCTGATCCGGGACGCGGGCGTGGCCTCGGATCTGCCCGAGCGGGCCGATGACCTCCTCGCCCAGGCACGCGAGGCGGGTCTCACCTCATCCATCGCGTATGTGCGCCTCGCCATGTGCCTGCACGCGGCCGTTCTGGGGCATCCCGATCAGCTCGACGACGCCCGGGCCCGGTTGCGTACGTGCGTACGGGGTGAGGAGTTTGCGTATCTGGCCGAGCTCTCCTATCTGATGGCCGACGAGGAGCCGCCCGCCGATCTGCCCCGAGCCCACTGGCTCGACGGCCGGCCACAGGTGCGGGCGCGCTGGACGGCCGTCGTGCAGGACCGGCGCCGCGAAGCCGCCGCGCGTGCCGTGAGGGGGGAATGAGCCGATGGCGACCTACACCACGCTCGACGACACCGACCTGTCCGCCGTCGCCTACCACTACGGCCTCGGCCCGATCCGGCTCGCCCCACTGCCCGGCGGCGCCGCCAACTCCAGTTTCCGTGTCACGGCGGCGACCGGCACGTACGTCCTGACGATCCTCGACAACCACGACACCGCGAGCGCACGCCGGCTCTCCGCGCACACCCAGGCGCTCTTCCGGCTGGGTGTGCCGACCAACGAGGTCGTCCCGACCGTGGACGGCGCACCGATCACCCGGTTACGCGGCCGTGGGGCGGTCCTGAAGAAGTGGATCGAAGGGACCGTCAGGCAACCGCTGCCCTTGGCCCACCTCCCCGCGGCGGGCCGTATGCTCGCCGAACTCCACGCGCTCCCAGCCGCGTCACCCGGCCTCGCCGACATCCCGGTCGGTACACGTCGGCTGACCCCTCAACACGAGGTGCTCATCCGGGAGTTCACGGACAAGGAATTCGCCGCCTGGCTCACCGACCACCTCGACCGCGTCCACACCGCAGAGGCCGCCAACCGTCGTACGCCCAGGATCGTGCACGGCGACTTCTTCGACGACAACATCGTGATACGTGCCGACGGCGGCCTCTCCCTGCTCGACTGGGAGACACTCACCCTCGACGACCCCCTCCTCGATCTGGGTGCGGCGGCGGTGGGTGTGGCACGGGAGGCGGGTCTGCTCGCACCGGCTCGGCTGCGCGCGCTGGTCAGCGGTTACGAGCAGGTCGCCCCGTTGTCGGATGCCGACCGGGGCGACCTGCCCATGGAGATCATCCACGCGGCGCTGATCATCGCGTTCCACCGCTACCGCCGCCATCACATCCGCTTCCCCGACCCGCGCAAGAGCGGCTACCACATGGAGATGATCACGTTCGTGGACTCGGTGGCGGAAGGCACCCGGACGCTGCGCGAGCGGAACTAGCCGGACACGACGGCGGGCGTCATGGCCTCGGCCCATTCCCTGCGCATCTGGTCGATGAACGGCGGGATCTCCCGGTAGAGGTGGTGGTTGGCAGGGTCGGGGTGCGTGAGGTGGTGTCGTACGTAACGGTGGTAGGCGATCACCAGTGAGGCGTAGACCGCCGCGTCGAGCAGTTCGGCGGGGTCGATCTCCGCGTCCGTGGCGGCTTCCGCGTACCCCTCCACGAGTCGCCGGGCACGCCCCGCGTGGAACTCGGCGCCGACACGGCACAGCCCGACGATGGCCATGCCGAGGTCGATGAGCGGATCGTCGAGCGAGGCCGTCTCCCAGTCCAGGATGACCAGTTCACCGTCCTCGCCGACCACGATGTTGTCGGCGAAGAGGTCCCCGTGCACCAGGACGGGCTTCACGTCCCGCACGGTGATGCGGTCGACGCTCCCCCACACAGCGGTCAGCCAGGCCGCGAATCCCCGGTCGGGGAAGGTCTCACAGCGCTGCCGGGCATCGGCGGGCAACCGGCGCCCGTACAGCGGCACATCGGGGACGCCGTCGACGGGCAGCACATGAACGGCGGCCAGCGCCGCGCCTGCCGCAGGAAGCAGGTGGACGGGCAGTACGTCATGACACCGGCCGGACACATAAGGCTTGACGATCACAGGGCGGTGTTCGTGGTCCGAAACCGACGAACCATCAGACATGGTCAATGGAGCGGGAGTTGACACTCCCTCGCCGCTGAGGTGATGCAGCAGACGAACCAGGGAGTACGCGGATTCGGCGCTGTGGTTGTCGAGGACGGTCAGTACGTGCGGGCCTTCGAGGCAGGACACCAGGTAGCTTGAGTTGGCCATTCCGCCGTTCAGCGGTGATACCTGATGAACCGTCAACTCATAGCCCTGACACAGACGCTGGACATCGTCGGACTCAAGCGTGGTGTAGCGGGCCATGGTGAGCGGCACTCCTTGTGGTGGGTGTGGTCAGGTTGGCGATCAGGGGTGGGCGAGGTGCGCCCGGCGTTGTTCGACGATCTCGCGCCAGCGCGCCGCCGTGCTCTGTGCCGAGTCGATCCAGTCGGACACCGACGCGGCCCGCCGGTGTTGCGCAGCCCCCTCGGCGAGCCAGAAGTCGATGATTTCCAGCAGATAAACGAACTGCCCGGAATCCACCTGCGCGGCGAGGTTGTCACGAGCGACGCTCATCACCGAGGGGTCGCGCCGCACAGCGGCGTGAAAGGCCCGAGCGAATTCGGCGTAAGCGGCGCTCGAACTCAGCCCGGCGGACCGGGACTTGGCGACCACCTCGTCGCAACGGGCATGGAATTCACCGTCCGCACCCGCCTTCCCCGCATCCGCGAGAAGCACGGCGAGGGTCACCTGAATCTCGGCCCAGGTGATGTCCACGGCGGTGAGCAGTTCCCGCGCCGACTCCACCGTACGCGCGGCATACGCGGGACTGCCGAACCCGGCCGCGAAAGCACGGCAGGCTTCCGAGAGAGCGGATTCACCCACCGCCCCCTGAGACCAGGCCAGATCGCGAGCGGTCAGATAGCACTCATCGGCGCGGTCGAAGCACGCCTGTGTCCACCACAGATCCCCGGCGAGCCGCGACCAGACAGGCGCCGGAGGCAGTGTCTCCAGATCAGCGTGCATCGCGCGGAACTGCCCGGCTCTTCGCCGCAGATGGATCAGGCCCTTCATTGCGGTGTCGGCGATTCTGCGTCCGCCCTCCGCCAGCGTCCGCAGTTCGGCCTCCGATTCGGTGAATCTCCCCAGGTCACGGGCGCACTCGGCATGGAAGTAGGACACCAGGTCATACGCCTCGCCGCTCAGCAGATCCGCGTCCAGACACCGTTCGAGGACGCTCTCCGTCACCCGGCGATGCGTGTGCTGGCGCGCCACCACGGCCACCAGGGCCAGGGCAAACGCCTGCCCGGCGGTGGTCAGTGGAACATCGGGGTCCCCGTCCGCCCCCGGCACACGTGGGCGCAGTGTCCCTTCCCAGACGTGGTCCGCCGTGAATCCGTACGCCGCGTCCACCAGCCATCCCAGGCCGAGCCGGCGTTCATGGGCGAGCTCAAGCCCCTGGTTGAGGCAGTCGATCAGCGTCTGCCTGTCCTGGGCGCCATACGTTTCGTATACGGACCCCAAACGGCGGAAGGCTCGCTCTGCCGCCGCGTGCTCACTGGCCGAGGTCGGGGGATTCTCATGCACAAGCGCGTTCCGTCCGGGCTGCGGGTGGCAAGAAGGAGTCCAGGCATGCGGGGCCGAGGTCTCGGCGAGGGGTGCTCTGGAGAACGCAGAGGCTAGCAGCTCCCCACCGGAGCACCGCCCGTGTTCCGCCGGGCGAGGGCGAGTTGGGGCCAGCGGGAGACCCGGGTGGATCAACCGTTGCGCCGAGTGCCGGTGGTCAACCCGTCCACACTCGTCGAGCGCCGCATACCGACAAGGAGTACGTCACGCAGGCCCCGCGACGGACCGGCCGCCACGACGGTGTGCCGACGTCGTACGGGCGTGGTGAAGTGCCTCAGCCGACGGTCGTCCACCAGGAGGGAGTCCAGTGGGCGCGTCAGGCGTACGCGCCCCAATTCCCGCCCCTCGTCGTCGAATACGCTGCTCACACCTCCTTCGACCCCACTCGCCTCGATCAGGTGAATGGCGATGGCGTCCAGGCCGTCCCGGTGCACCCCTTCCGGAGCCGGCCGGCCAAGGCCGCCGGGCCCCGGCGCGATCCGCACCATATGCATGTCCACCTCCCAGAGCCCCTGCCCCGCCCCGGCCGCGGCCAGGTCGAAGCGCAGCAGCCGCAGTACCAGAGCGCTGCCGCTGATGTGCTCAGGCAGCGGCGCAAACATACGGTCGATGCCGCCCGCGAGGGCGTTGACCTCCGCCTTCTGGTGATACGGGAGATGCGGCAGGCGCAGCAATCGACCCCGGAACCGGCCCGCGCGCGCATTTCCCTGCCACAGCAGACGGCCGTAGCGCCGGTATCGGCCGGTGTCCGGTGGTGCATAGGGGTCGGCGGGCAATGACTCCCAGGTGTCGTGCGAGTCGGCCCGAAATCGCGAGAAGGCTTTCGCCAGCGCGAAGCGGTCGCCGTTCACGAACGTCCAGCCCTGTCCCGAAAGTCTCCGCGCGACCTCCTCCGTCGCCGATTCGGCCAGTAAGTGCTCACCACCGGGCACGCCGCCCCCAATTTCCCAGTGGCCGGTGGCTATGCCCGAGTTCTGCGGCTCTCGGCGGCCACGGCCTCGACGAAACGCTCCAGTCCGCGCGGGTCCGTATCAAGGAACAGATTCGGCTCGACGAGTTCCAGCTCCATCACCATCGGCTGCCGGTTCTCCCCCAGCGCCAGATCCACTCGGGCGAAGAGCAGATCGCCCGGCGGGGGAACCGCCGCCAGTGCCGCCCGTGCTGCGTGCAACTCCGCCTGAGTCGGCTCGTACGGAGCGACACCCGGATGCGGGACGCGCTCGTTGTCGATCACCCCGGCCTCGGTCAGCACCGGCCCCTTGCGGATCGCGTGGCTGAAGTCGCCCGCGACGAAGACCAGCGCCCGCTCCCCCTCCTCCACCAGCGGCAGATACGGCTGGACCATCACCGTGCGGCCCTGCGCAAGGAGCATCCGCGCATGTCCCGCCGCATCCGCGTGCCGACCGGGCAGATAGCGCGCGGTGTCACGCGCCCCGGCGGACACCGCCGGTTTGACCACCACACCATCGGCCTTGTCGAAGACTTCCCCGTCGATCGCCTCGTCCGGTGCGAGAAACCGCGTCGGTACGACGGGAACCCCGCGCTCACCGAGCTCCAGCAGATACCGCTTGTCGCTGTTCCAGTGCACCACCGGCGCCGGATTCCACAGCCGGGTGGCCCGGGACGCCGTGTCCACCCAGGTCAGATACTCGTCGTGGCGTTCCGCGTAGTCCCAGGTGGAGCGGATGACCGCCAGGTCGTACCGCTCCCAGCTGCCGCGATCCGCGTCCCACGTCACCGCTTGCGCGTCCATACCGTCGGCGCGCAGCGCGTCCACGATCAGAGGCAGATCGACGTCGTACTCAAGCCCGGCATCGCTCGTCACCACCGCGACTTTGGTAACGCCGCTCATGCCACCCCCTGGTCATACGTTGGGACGCGCCCTCGACGACATAAGTGTCATGGACCCATCGGGTCGGGGCAAGAACGGCCCGGCCGCACCGGAGGCGGCTTGAATCAACACTCGGACAAACGGGTGTATCTGCGGTGTCGCTACACACTACGACACCATTCCTCCTCTTTCCTGCTTATATGACAAACCCCAAGAAGTACCTCGTCTGCGCCCTCGTCGGCGCCACCCTGTCCATCGGCTTCGCCGCCCCCGCCATGGCCGACGGCCATGGCAACCACGGCTACGGCGACGAGCGCAACCACAACAGCCGGGAGCACCACGGCTACGGCGACCGGGACCACCACAACTACGGTGACCGCGACCGCCGGGACCACAACAGCTACGGCGACCGCGACCACCACGGCTACGGCAACCGCTTCGAGCGCTACGACCGCTTCGACCGCTTCAGCGAGGAAGGCCGGACCTGCCGCAACGAGGGCGGCGGCGCCGAAGCCTTCGGACGCGTCTCCGACTCCCCCGGCGTCCTGTCCGGCAACCTCGTCCAGGTCCCGATCGACATCCCCATCAACGTCTGCGGCAACAGCATCGGCATTCTCTGACGCACCGCATGACCACCGGTCGGCACCGCCGCGCACACCACAGCGGCGGTGCCGGCCGGGGGCCTACTTCGTGCGGTGCGGATCGATGTGGCGCTGGACGAACGCGTAGGCCCGCGTGCCGAACTGCGGGCCCAGCTTCGACGACGCCTTGACGGCGGACGGGAAGTGCACCCCGGCCCACACCCTCGACTGGCCGCAGGTCGCGGCGTAGTCGGTCCAGGTGTCATACGTCAGCGTGAGGTCGTGCGCCGGTGTGACGCCCGGTTCGATGTGCGACGAACCCGCCTTCCGCGGAATGGAGATACCGATGGTGTCGCTGCCGAGGAAGAGCCGCGCCGCCTGCGCGTACGCATAGCAGGCGGCCGTCGAGGCGGACGGGTACTCGGGGTGGTTGGTGACCGGCAGATAGCTCTGCCACTGGTTCCCCGTGATGTCGTCCACGGTTCCCTTGCCCGGACCGCCCCAGGCGGTCACCGGTGTGTCGCCGTAGAGGTAGCGGATCGCACTGAACGGCCGTACCGAGTCGTAGCGCGTCTTCTCGTTCCACACGACGATCGTGGTGTCGAACAACGCGATCTCGATGGTCGCGATGAACTGCACGAACCCCTGGACGTCCAGGTGCCCGGCCTTGACCGCGGCCACCCCCGGGACTTCCGCGAGGGCGATGAACTTGTCGCCGAACATCTCGGCGGCCATCTTTTGACGATCCGTCAACTCTGCAGAGGCCGCGAGGATTTCATCGGCCTGCTTCTTGTACGCCCGCCGGTTGTGGTAGTTGCTGTCGACCGGTGGCGGCACATGGAACCGGCCCGGGTCGTCATAGGTGAACGGTGTGACCAGACGCATCTGCGGGGTCACGAACTTCTGCGCCTCGAAGGTGCCGTCGCCCCGGGGAACGAGGGCAGGCTGCCAGCGTGACGGGTCGCGCAGCTCATACGCGGTGTTGACCGGCTCGTATCCGGTGTAGTCCGCGTACGGCGCCTGTTGGCTCCCGCCCTCGTCGCCCAACCGGTTCATACCGTCGTGGTACCGGGCCTGCATGACGCGCCGGGCCGCGAGATTGCCGAAGCCGATCGCGGTCCGGGTGTTCTCCTGGTGGTCGTCGGGGTCCAGGCCGACCGAGGTCATCATCGACCGCCAGGCCGCCGCGGCCTGCGGGATACGGGCGGTGAAGACGCGGTAGGACGCGTAGAGAACCGCGATGTTCCGGTTCCGGGTGGTGCGCTCGGCCGCCGGGCGGCGGCCCAGGTTCGAGTAGATGCCCACCGCTGTGTCGTGGTACGGCGCGATGGAGTCGAACCAGGAGATCTCAAGCAGCATGCCGTAGTCGACGATGAGCGTGATATCGGAGCCGTCCCGCGAGATCGCCGCCCTCTCCTGCTGCTGGAGCGCCGGGTAGACCACTTCGAGCGCGGCGTTGCCGGTGTCGAAGTCGAACGACTGCGCCGTGCGCTGTGCGGCGGGGTTGCGCTGTGCGCCGGGGGCGCCGGAGGCCGGGTCGGCCGACGCGAGGCCGGCGGACGTCCCGAACAACAGGACCGCGCTGCAGGTGGCCGCCAACCGTAGAGATCCCGGCCGCCTCAGCCGCCTTCGCTTCCTCATGGGTCAATCTCCCTTCGTAGGGATTTGGCCAACGAAGGCACGGTAGAGCCTGCGACCATTCGCGGTGCCTCGGGATCCGGTCGACTTGACGGTGTACGTCCAACCACGTTTCGCCCCGCGAAGACGCCCGGGCCGCGCGGCCCCCACCGGTCGCACCCGCGCGTGAGCGCCTCCTGGGCGACACTGAAAGGGGACTCGAACAAGGAGGTTGTCCATGAGCAGCCCTGCGCTTCCCTCGATCACCACCGCGCTGCCGACCGAATACCGCGAGCGCCTGATGGACATCGCCCGCGAGGTGAATCACCCCGCCGGGACGCGGATCTTCAACGAAGGCGGTCACGCCGACCGGTTCTGGATCGTCCGCTCCGGCACCATCACGCTCGACATGCACATCCCCGGCCGACGCCCGGCCGTGATCGAGCAACTGGGCTCCGGTGAACTGGTCGGCTGGTCCTGGATGTTCCGCCCCTTCGTGTGGCAGCTGGGCGCCGAGGCGATGACACCGGTCCGTACGCACGAGTTCGACGCGGCGACCGTGCGGACGATGATGGACGACGACCCCGCGTTCGCCGCCGCGATCGGTTCCTGGGTGGGCCGCGTCCTCGCCCACCGCCTGCACGCGGCCCGCATCCGGCTGCTGGATCTGTACGGCCCGTACGGCAGTGGCAGCCAGAACCTGCTCTGACTCGTACACCTTCCGCTACTCACCGTAATCATGCGTGCCGGTGGTCCACCGGGCAGAAACCCCCGGCAGGCCCCCGGCCATGCACCGTCGGACCCGGGGGTCTGCCTCCTGGGGTGCGGGCCGGGCCGTCCCTAGCATGAGGACATGGGACACAGCAAAGCCCGCGCCGTACTCACGCTGGCGCTCGCCGCCGTCGCCACCGGATTAGCACCGGGCACCACTGCGAAGGCCGCCGCGCCCGACGACCTCGACCGGTTCCGCCACCAACCGCTGGAGTGGACCGCATGCAAGGATGCGCAGCTCACCGAGAGCGGCACCGAGTGCGCAACGCTCAAAGTGCCGCTGGACTACGCCCGGCCCCAGGGCCGCACCCTCGATCTGGCGATCTCCCGCATCAAAGCCACCAGCTCGGTGAAGCGGCGGGGCATCCTCCAGACCAACCCCGGCGGCCCCGGGGCTCGTGGCCTGAGTCTGCCGTCCGACCTGCGGCAGAAGATGTCACCCGAGGTGGCGGCCGCGTACGACGTCATCGGGATGGACGCCCGTGGGGTCGGCGAGAGCAGTCCGCTGAACTGCGGTCTGAATCGGGCGAGTTGGCTGCGGTCGGTGGGCACGACCCGGGCGGGCTTCGACGAGAGCTGGCGCCTCGCGAAGAACGACGCCACCGCCTGCTGGAGCAAATACCCCGACGTACTCCCCTACTTCACCACCCGCAATACCGCCCGTGACATGGACCTCGTGCGCAGTGTGCTGGGCGAGCGGAAGACCTCGTTCTTCGGGCAGTCGTACGGGACCTACCTGGGTGCCACGTATGCGCAGATGTTCCCGGGCCGGGTGGACCGGCTGGTCCTCGACAGCTCGCTCGACCCGGTCAGGTACGGGATGCGGATGATGCAGGACATGGGCCCGGCGAACGAGCGGGCGATCGACGACTTCGCCGGCTGGGCCGCGCGCCATGATGCCGAGTACCGTCTGGGCGCCACCCCGGCGGCCGTCCGGGCCACCATCGAGGGGCTGGTCCGTCGCGCGGAGGCGAAGCCGATCCCGATCGCGGGGTTCCGGCTGGACGGCTACATGCTGCCGTACGCACTCTTCGCCTTCGGTACCGACGAAGCCGAAAACGCGCAATACGCGGGCGCGCTGCGGCAGTTGCTGGACGCGGCCGACGGCAAACCGGTCGAGGCGACCCCGGAGCTTCGTGAGCTGCTGACCCTCATGTTCCATCCGCAGGGCACCGGCGCCGACATCGATCTGTCGGCCACACTCGCGGTGCTGTGCGGCGATGTCACCATGCCCCGCGACCCCGAGTGGTACCGCACGGCCATCGAACGGGCCCGGCCCACGCAGCCGGTGTTCGGCCCGATGCACAACGGCCCCACTCCCTGCGCGTTCTGGAAGGAGAAGCCGCGCGAGAAGCCGACGAGGATCGACAACGACGTCCCGGCGCTCCAGATCCAGGCCACCGGCGACACCCATGCCCCGTACGAGGAGGGCCTTGGCATGCACCGCGCGATGCGCGGCTCGCGCCTGGTGACCGTACCCGTCCGCGTCCACACCGTGTACCTCTCCGACCACAGCCCCTGCGCGAAGAAGACGGTCGACGACTACCTGGCGGAGGGGAGGCTTCCGGCGAGGGACACGACGTGCGGAGGTTGAGCGACGACGGGGGCGACGGGGTGCCTGCCGAAAACCCGTCGGCCGAACCGGTTCTCCTCGGCTGGCGCGTTCTGTTCTAATGGCGCGTTCTGTTCACGTGGCTCGCCACCGTACGGAAGGACCGCGCGATGCTGCCCAGACCCCTGCACGTCCTCAACGAGGGATCGGCGTTCCTCCTGGAACTGTGCGCACTGGCCGCACTCGCGTGGTGGGGGTACCGGACGGGCGGGAACACCGCCGTGAGCCTGTTGCTCGCGGTCGCCGCGCCGGGGGCGGCGGCTGTGGTGTGGGGTTTGTTCGCCGCGCCCAAGGCACGAATCCCCGTCCCCTTGGCGGGCGTTCTGACCGTGAAGGCGCTGGTGTTCGCCGCCGCCGTGGCCGGGCTGTACACCGTCGGCCACCACACCCTGGCCATCGCCTTCGCGGCCGTGGCCCTGCTGAACACCACCGTGGCGACGCTGGACCGGCGCGCCCGGATGCACCTGGGGCGCTGACCACGACACACGCGTTGGCGCGGCGTTGAAGGCACCGACGAGTCGGTCTCCCGCCCGGCCGATGCCGCAGAGCGGCCTTGGATCGTGGACGACACGCTGGTCCCGGGCCGCGACCGGGAACGTGGCCGCTTCCAGCCGCGACTACCGTTTCTCGGCAAACGTGCAGGTCATCGTGGACGCATACACCCAAGACCAGAACCGATCCACCGCCGCCTCCAACCTGCCAGTTACCGGCCTTGGGCAACACGCTTTAGAGACGCCGATCGGTCCATTTGGCGGATTGCAGATGGGCAGCCGGTTTGCCCTGAGCGTAACGTTGGGCTACCCGTCCGCCACCTTTCGTTAGGTTGCCAAATGAGTGCTGATGTTCGCGAACCGTTGATTTTGCACCGTCCGGGAATCACCGATCGCGTGGATGAACTCTTCAAGGCGATGTCAATAGACGCCGAGTTGCGTGAGCGATTCGTGAAAGATCCGGCACAAGTGCTGGCCACTTACACCGAGGGTGTACAGCTACCGCCACAGGAGGCGTCCGCCACAAACCAATTGGTGTACGCCGTACTCTCGAATCGACCACTACTGGAGTGGCTGCAGAAGTACGCACAAGAGCACCAAGGCGAACCGCCCTCTCGCCGGACTTTCGGGGTCGACTTCAGTCGTGCGGTGGTCGATCACGGCGGTGACCACGCCATCCTGAAGCTGATCAGAAATTCCGCAACACCTCGGAACTCCCCCGGCCGCGCCGATGAAACCTTCATCACCAGCAGCTCGATTTTCGCGAGCGGCTTCGCTTTTCCGACCGATCATCAGGCGGAAGGGCTCCACCAAATCCAATCGTTCCAGCATTCGTCAGAGTTCGACCACACCGGTGGGCCCAGCACCGAGGGGCACCCTACAGAAGTCCGAACCCGAGAGAATTCCGCTGCCGCGGGCATCTACGGCTCGCCTTACGTGCGCGTGACAATCGATGCGCTGGTCCGCCATGCCACCGAGCTGCGTGAGGCTGGCGTTCTGGGCACGACTCCCGTCCAAGGTGGCTCCGAACATGCCGACTGAAGCAACCCGCGAGGATCAGCTGGGACCACAGCGACACGTGTATCGCGGACCACGGACGCTGTCCGTCATGCCGACATTCACCTGCCCGGCGGCATGCTCCGACTGCGGCACACTGTCCAGCCCGCAAGAGCGGACACGGCTCGAATCCGACCACATCATCTCTGCCATCGACGAAGCAAAGGACCTGGGCTTCTACAACGTTGTCTTCACCGGCGGGGAAGCCACATTGCGGTGGAAGGACCTTCTCCGCGGCATCAGCCATGCGAGGGATCTCGGCTTCCCAGTCCGTCTCGTAACCAATGCTCATTGGGCACGCGATCTCGACACTGCGCGCAAGAAGCTCGGGCTACTCATCGATGCGGGTCTATCAGAGATCAACTACAGCACGGGTGACGAGCACGTCAAGTTCGTACCCATCGACCGCGTCGCACACGCCATCGTGGCCGCCTGTGAGCGTGCCTTTCGAGTTCATGTCATGGTCGAGCTCAAAAGCGATAACAGTGTCACCCGGGACGCGGTGCTGAAGCACCCACTGGTCGCTGCGCTCGACCCCGAGCAGCTTGAGTTTCTCTCGGTCGAGTTCAGCCCGTGGATGCCCATGAGCCACAGCTCCACCCACCGATATCCAGCGGGCGCTGCCGTAGACCGGCGCAACATCGGAAGGCGCCCAGGGTGCGACAGCATCCTGCAGACCTATACCGTGCAGGCCGATGGAAGAATCGGCGCCTGCTGCGGCCTCGGCATGAGAACCATCCCCGAACTCAGTGTGAGTAACGTGGATCAACCGAACTTCCTGCGTCGTGCGATCACGGAGTCCGAGGAGGATCTTCTCAAGCTGTGGATCCACTACGAGGGGCCAGAGCGAATCGTCGCCTGGGCAGCGCGCCACAATCCCGAAATCACCTGGGAAGGCCGTTACGCCCACCACTGTCAGTTCTGCCATCGCTTGTACCACGATGATGCCGTTCGGCAGGTCATCCTCGATCACTGGGAAGAGGCAATCGCGGAAGTACTCCGATCTGCGTGGCTCGACGAGATCCATGTACCGCAGGCCGTCGCGGACGCGCTGCACACACCCATGCCCAATTGAACCCGCTCCGCTTCGATGGGTCTGTGCCCAGACCCATCGAAGCGCCTCCTAAATCCCGAACGGCGCCGGGTAGTGGACGGTGCCGCTCGGCAGCGGGTGGGACTCGTCGAGGGTCATGGCCATCATGGCCTCGTCGGGGACCTCGACCGTCAGGCCGATGCCGTACGTGGAGGCCCGGGTGAAGCCGAAGCGCGGGTAGTACGCCGGGTGCCCGAGGACGACCACGTAATGCTCGCCCAGATCCGCCGCGGCCTTCAACGCGGCCCGGATCGCGGCCGACCCGGCACCGGTCCGCTGGCACTCGGGCCGTACGGACACGGGCGCCAGGCACAGGGCCGGGGTGTCATCGATGTGGCACCGGGTCAGCAGCGCATGCCCGACGACTTCACCATCGTCGTCGACGCTGACGACGGACAACCCGTCGATCCAGGAGCCGTCGCCCCGCAACGCATCGACGAGATCGGCTTCATACGGCTTCTCGAACGCGGCGAGAGTGATCTCACGGATGGCAGGAACATCGGCACCGGTCTCGGCGCGCGTGATCCAGTTCTTGTGTGTACGCATGACGGGATGAGGATCCGTTTCATGTGAGGTTCGTGTGGTGGGGTGTGTACGCGGACGGCCTCGCGAGCTCACGCTCCGCACGAGGCGGTACGGCTACGTCAGACCATCACCCGGGACGCAAGGTCGTTCCGGGCACGACTCGCCGCAGCGGCCTTGAGCACGGTCATCAACCCCACCTCCCCTTCATCCTCATCCGACTCATCGGAAACCGTACGAACGCGCCGAACGTAGCACAGCGCCTGGGCCTTCTTCCTTCGAATTTCCTGGGCGTTTGTCGATAGCCTGCGCTGGTGGAGCGTACGCAGCGGACGGCCGGCGCCGTCATCGGTTCGGCGGTGGGCGACGCGCTCGGGGGCCCTTTCGAGTTCGGCCCGCAAGGCGCGTTCTCCGCACGCTTTCCCCGGCAGGGCACGGACAGTGAGATGCGCGGAGGCGGTGGCTGGGATCCCGGCGAAGCGACGGACGACACCCAAATGGCCGTCCAGGTGGCCGAGTCGCTGCTTGAGCGGGGCGGGCTGGATCCGCCGGACGTCTTCGCCCGCTTCCAGCGCTGGGCGGCGTCCGAGCCCAAGGACATCGGATTGCAGACCGAGGACGTCCTGACCAACGGCATGCCCTGGGACCTGGCGGCCGGCGTGCATTTCCAGGTGAACACCCGAGCGGCGGGCAATGGTTCACTGATGCGGGCGTCGACATCAGCTGTCCACTTCGCCCGTGCCGGCCGGCACACCACGATGGACGCGGCCCGCCGCATCGCCGTCCTCACCCACGGCGACCGCGCCGCGTGGGAAGGCACCGCGATCTTCCATGAACTCGTACGCGTCGCTCTGGACGGCGGCGACCCCCTGGCCGCATTGCCCGCCACCCGGGATCTCGTCCATCCCGAGCACCGGCCCCGATACGCCTCGGTCCTCGCCCCCAGCTGGCACCCGGACCAGGCCACCGAGTCCAACGGCGCCGTCTGGCCCTGCCTCGGCTCCGCCGTCTGGGCTCTGCGCACCACCGCGAGCTTCGAGGATGCGATCCGTGCCGCGATCGACCTCGGCGGCGACACCGACACCGTGGCCGCCGTCACAGGAGGCCTGGCCGGTGGGTATTACGGACTCGATGCCATCCCGGTCCGCTGGACCGATCCGCTCCATGTCCCCCTGCCCGGATTCGACGGCCGGGTGCTGCGGTTGCCGGAACTGCTGGACCTCGCACACCGCCTCGATACCGAGTCCCCCTTCTCCCGGGATGACCCAACTCCTGTTCCTACTGGCTGACTTGGCGGGAGCCCCGTCACACTCCCGAGCGGCACACGAGGGCGCGAGCCCCCGTGGCCCGATCGGGTTGTCGTTCTTCGGGCGTCACTAATCGGCCCGCTGAACATCCAGGATCTTGGGTGGCGTCCATCACCCGAGCGATAGGGTCCGTTTATGAGGAACTTCCGTTCCCTCGTCACCGCCCAGCTGGCCCGTATCTATCTTGCGCGAGTCCGCCGAAGGGGCGGCGGTGGTTCCGGTGAGACTCTGCTTCCCGACTCGTTGTCGATGGCCTTACGGCGCGACGGGCTGGAGCCCGTCGCGGACTTGGACCGGGAGCGGGAGGACGCGCCGGTGGTCAGGGCGGCGCGGTGGTTCGGGGTGAGCGCCTGGCTGGTGACCGGGTATGACGAGGTGAAGGCGGTTCTCGCTGCGGCGGGTGCGGTCAGCAATGACTACTCGCGGCTGGTGGAGCGGGCCGGGCTCGACGCGGGGACTAATCCCGGTGGCCTGGGGTTCAGCGACCCGCCCGACCATACGAGGCTTCGGCGGCTGCTGACGCCGGAGTTCACCATGCGCAGGCTCGGACGGCTCGCCCCGCGGATCCAGGAGATCGTCGAGGGGCAACTCGACGCCATGGCTGAGCACACAGGGCCCGTTGACCTCATGCGGGCCTTCGCCCTGCCCGTACCCGCTCTGACGATTTGCGAACTGCTCGGAGTGCCGCACGCGAACAGCCCCGAGTTCCAGCGGTTGAGCGTGGCGCACTTCGATGTGTCCGGCGAACCGGACGACGTATTGCGTGCGGCGTCGACGTCCTTGTCCCATCTCATGCATCTCGTGCGGGAGCAGCGCGAGTCACCGGGTGACGGACTGCTCGGCACGCTGGTGCGCGAGCACGGCGACGAGATCAGCGACCGGGAACTCGCCGGACTGGCCGACGGCGTACTCACCGGCGGACTGGAGACGACAGCCAGCATGCTGGCCCTCGGCACCGTCGCCCTGCTCAGCAACCCCGTACACCTCCGGCTGAGCCAAGGCGAGGCGGGCGGACCTGAAGTCGACCGGCTGGTCGAGGAGTTGCTGCGCTATCTGTCGGTGGTGCAGGTCGCGTTCCCGCGATTCGTCCGCCACGACATCGACATCTGCGGAGTGACGATGAAGAAGGGGGATGTCGTGGTGTGCTCCCTCAGCGGTGCCAACCGCGATCATTCCCTCGGGTCGGGGGCCCAGGGGTTCGATCCGACTCGGCGCGCCTCCGCTCACCCTTCCCATCTGGCCTTCGGCCATGGCATCCACCGCTGCATCGGCGCCGAGCTGGCGCGGATGGAGCTGCGCATCGCCTATCCCGCGCTGCTACGCCGCTTCCCGGCCATGCGCCTCGCCATCGAGCCGCACGACATCCGGTTCCGGAAGCTGTCGATCGTCTACGGGGTCGAGGCCCTGCCCGTGTTTCTGCGCTGACGACCACGAGTCGGCTGCTTACATGCCCTTGCAGACATATAGCCCAGCAGGTATATTTGCTGCATGCACACCCCCGCAAGCGACGTCATCGAAGTGCTCGCCGAGCCCAACCGGCGACGCATCCTCAACCTCCTCAAGGACGGCGAGCGGCCGGTCGGCGAGCTGGTCGACGCACTGGGGCTGGCACAGCCGACCGTCTCCAAGCACCTGCGCACCCTCCGCGACGCCGGGCTCGTGGAGGTCAGGGTCGACGCGCAGCGGCGGCTGTACCGCATACACCCGGAACCGCTGGCCGCGCTCGACGCCTGGCTCGCCCCGTACCGAAAGCTGTGGAGCGCGAGTCTGGACCGGCTCGAACGCCATCTGGAAGAAGGAGCATCATGAACGACTCCATCACCCCGAACACAGAAGGCACCCCCGCCGACGGCACCCTGAGTACGGACGGAGCCCGCCCGGTCCTCCGGTTCGAGCGGGTCCTCGCCCAGCCACCCGAGGCGGTCTGGCGCGCGATCACCGATCGCGAGGAGCTCAAGGCGTGGTTCCCGTGCGATGTCATCGCCGACGCCTGGAAGCCGGGCGCCGCGATCAGCTTCCCGTTCGCGGGCGACGGGGCACCCACCCTCGCCGGGACCGTCCTCGAAGTCGACGAGCCCCGGCTCCTCGCCTACACCTGGGGCGAGGAGACCCTCCGCTTCGCCCTGACGCCCGAACCGGGCGGCCGCACCCGGCTGGTGTTCACCGACGAGCTGGATCCGGCGGCCGCCGCCCGTAACGCGGCCGGCTGGCAGGTCTGCCTCGCCCGGCTGACCGGCGAGACCTCCGCCGACGGCGCCTGGAAGGCCTTCTTCGACCGGTACGTCGCCGCGTTCGAGCCGGAGCTCGGCCCCCAGGAGGGCCCTCCGGCCGGGCACTGAGCAGCAGGTCAGGTGCGGACCCGTGCCCGCTCGGCGACCTGCACCTGAGCGGGAACCGACCGAGCCGCCTCACCTGCAGAAGGCCGTCGCCCCGCCATGCGGCAGCCGAGGCAGTCGGGGTGGCCATGCCGCGCGGCGGTGTCGCGGGTGCGCCAGTGACGGTCGGCCATCGGGCGCGTCCCGGTGGGCTTGCCCCAGCCCGTCAAGTGCAACACCCAACTGGCGAGCGGCCCGAGGGCGACGACCGACCAGCCCAGCCACAGCCCTGCCGCCGAGTCGCCCGCCAACCCCGCGCCGACGCCTACGGTTCCGGTGAGGACCAGGGCGGTGCCGGTCCAACCCGCGACCGTATGACCCATGTCGTGGTCGCCATGTGCACTCATGCCGCTCCTTTGATGTGATGGTTCCTGCCGCCGGCTGCCGCAGGGCAGAGCGGTGGCGCAGCGTTTTATCTCACGATCTAAGTAACTTAGATGCTAAGGAGTCAGTCGGTGGATGGCAAGCCGCGCCCGGACGCCACGTACGAGCAGGCGCTCTTCGCGATGGACCGCATGATCGCGCTCGCGAACTTCGGACAGCAGGACATCGCCGCGCGGCTCGGGCTCAACGTCACCGACCTCACCTGCCTCGGCTTCATCATCGAGGCCGCGATGGCCGGCAAGAACCTCACGGCCGGCGACCTCGCCGAACAGGGTCGCCTCACCACCGGTGCCGTGACCGGCGTACTGAACAGGCTGGAGAAGACCGGCTACGCCCGCCGCCAGGCCGACCCGAACGACCGGCGCCGGGTGCATGTGGTGATGGAGGAGACCGCGCAGGCGCGGGTGATGGCGGTCTACACACCGTTCTACGAGCGTCTCTGCACGCTGTTCGAGGACTACACCCCGGACGAGATCGCCGTGATGGCGGACTGGTTCACGCGGGCGAGGGCGGCGATGCAGGTGTCACTGGAGGAGATCCGCGAAAGCGGCGCAGCGAGCTGACTCAACGTCAACTGCTGCGCCGCGCTGGGCCGTTAGGGACTCGTCAGCTGATCGTCCAGTGCTGCGACGCCGCGTTCGTGTCGGCCTGCTGCGTCACGAGACCGCCGTCGGAAGTCGACGACGTCGTCACCAGCAGACCGCTGTGCACATTGGCGATCGTGTAGGCGCCGGAGCCGAGTCGCGTCACCTTCCAGTGCTGGTTGTCGGCGCCGGTGCAGGTCCACTGGATCACGGAAGTACCGGGTGCGGTGAAGCCGCCGTTGTCATCGGCGCACAGGTTCGCGTACGCGTTGACGAGGGTGTACGAGCCGTCGGGCTGCTGGGTGAAGTTCCAGTTCTGGTTCTGGCCGCCGTTCAGCGACCAGGTGACGAGCTGAACACCGGTGGCCTTCGACCAGTTGGGGTCGTCAAGAGCCTTACCGGAGACGGAGATCGTGTGCGTGCCGTTCAGGTTGCCGCCGCTCGTCCCGGACGCGGTGAAGGTCATCGTCTGCTCGGCGGCGGTCCGCGATCCACCGACGACGTTGCCGGTCGTGTTGGTCCAGCTCCGGTTCGGGGTGGTCTCGGCGAGCCGAGTCGTGTCCGATGACATACCGAGAACCAACCCGCTGTACCGGTTGACGAGCCGATACGTACCGCTCCGTACACCGATGGAGGACACGTTCGGCACGATGAACCACTGCTGCCCGACGGTGGCGCCACCGGATCCCGGCGCGGTGACGTACGGTTTGGTCGCCCACGCACGGTCGGCCGTCGAGCCTGAGTCGACACCGAGGAGCTGCCCGGTGGCGGTGTTGGTGATCCGGTACGAACCGTCGCCGTTGCCCGTGAAACTCCAGGTCTGCAAGGTCGAGCCGGTCGCGCTCGGCACCGATGCGGTTGCCGTACTGCCCGAAACCTGGGCGAGGACTCGGCCCGATCCGCTGCCGATGACGTAGGTCCGGCTCGGGTCGACGGGGGACGCGGCAGGCGCGGACGATCCCACCGTGATGTTGGCGTACTCGCCGTCGGAGTGGGCGCACGCGATGGAGCAGTACGAGCGGAACGTCTTGCCGATGATGGTCGAGTTGGTCCTGTTCGCACCGTCGACGAGCCAGCGGTACCAGGACCCGGAGGTGTAGCTGCCCGAGTCGCCGATCAGGGACCACTTCTGGGTGGAGAGGTCGTCGGTCACATAGAAGCGCTGCGGCGCCGTGCCGGAGACGACCTCGGGCTCGCCGATGTACAGGCCGAGGTGGGCGTCGTAGGCGATGTTCATGATGAACAGGTCTGATTTGGCGGGGAGTTGGCCCGCCGCGACCTGCTGGTCGACGGTCCCGCTGTTCGCGGGGTTGTAGTCGTGGGAGACCGGCGTGTAGCCCGTCGGATTGGCCGAGGTCGCCGGAACCATGTTGCTCTCCAGACCACCGACACCGGGCTGCGACCACGATCCGTCGTACCACTTCGACCAGGAGCCGGTCGCCATCTTCGACGAGATCGGCGCCCGTGCGACATGCGCAAGACCGCCGGTGCTGCCGCCGACGCCGCCCTTGGGGACGATCCGCGAGCCGTAGTAGACGTAGAAGTAGCCCGACGCCGGGTCGACGAAGAGCCGCTGGTCGCCGTCGCCGTAGTCGTACGTCTGGTTCGGGAAGGCCGACGAGTCGTTGCGGGACGTGCTGTACGGGGACGTGATCGCGTGGCCCAGGATGGTCCACACCTTGCCCTGGTTCTTCGACACCGCGTAGTCGATCGCGTCGTAGTGCAGCCCGTCGCCGAACGGCTGCGGGGTGAACTCGTTGTGCACCAGGCCGTACCAGTCCCCCGTGTCCGGGTCGACCCACACCCCCACCAGGTCGCAGAAGTTCTTCTGGGAGTAGCCCGAGCCCGACCCCGCCGACGTCGCCCCGACTCCGGTCGGGCTGTTGTTGCAGCGCCAGGTCGTGTCGTTGTTGCGGTCGCTGGAGTTGGCGGGGTTCACCGCGTTGCTGATCGCGCTCGACCGCTTGGCGTCGTCGAAGTCCGTGCCGGTGTAGAAGTCCCAGTACCGGGGCTCCGTGGAGCCATAGAGGGCGGCGGACTGCTGGAAGTAGAACGTGCCGTCCTTGTCGATGTACGAGGAGGCGGGTGTGTCGGTGGGATACGCGTACGGGCTGACCGAGCCGACCGAGATCGTGTAGGTCGCGGCTGGTACGGTCGCCGACGCCGGGGCCGCGAGGCCCGCGACGATCACCGAGACCGCTGCGGCCGTGGCCGCGAGCGCTCTTTTCACGCGATGAAGAGCCATGGTTGTCCTCCGAGTTCACCCCGAGCGGTCATTGCCCGATCCCACCGCTCGCGAGGAGCCGGAGTACATGTGTTTTCGTCATGGCGTCTTGGGTTTTCTTCACGGTCACCGCCGCCCCTCGGCTGCGCGTTTGTGCTCGTTCCAGCGGCATTGCCGTCATCTCTTGACATGAACGCGGCACTGCGCTGCACTTGTGCGCCGATCCCCTGCGGCCCTGACCTGGCTGGAGGCACGATGCCGCGTCCACCCTCGCACCCGGCACCACCGCACGCGAAGCGCCTGCTCAGATTGCTGATCGCCGCCGTCTGCACGGTGGCCGCCCTCGCCCTGCCCACCCTCTCCTCACCCGCCGTCGCCGCCGGCCCCGCGCACGCGGCCGCCCCGTCGGCGCCACAGACCGTTCCTGCGCTACGGCAGTGGGCGGCCACATCCGGTGCGTACACCTTCACCGCCACCAGCCGGATCGTCGTCGATCCCGCCTACTCAGCCCAACTGGGCGGTGAGGCAAGCACGTTGGCCGACGATCTGTCGGCGCTGACCGGACGTACCGTGGCCGTCGCCACGGGGACCGCGAGCACCGGCGACATCGCACTCACCCTCGGTGACAGCAGTCTGCCCGCCGAGGGCTATCGGATGACGGTGGGTCAGACTCTCGCCATCCAGGGCGGAACCGCCACCGGTGTCTTCTACGGGACCCGTACGGTCCTCCAACTGCTCCACCAGTCGGCTTCGGTACCGGCCGGGACGGCGGCGGACTGGCCGACCAAGCCCGAGCGCGGGCTCATGATCGACCAGGGGCGGAAGTTCTTCACGGTGTCCTGGGTGAAGCAGCACATCAAGGAGCTGGCCTACCTCAAGCTCAACTACTTCCACTTCCATCTCTCGGACACGTACGGCTTCCGGCTCGAAAGCTCCACCCACCCGGAGATCGTCTCCACCGACCACTACTCCAAGCAGGACATCGCCGACCTCGTCGCACTCGGGCGGAAATACCACGTCACCCTGGTCCCCGAGATCGACACCCCGGGCCATATGAACGCGATCCTGGCCGCACACCCCGAGCTCAAGCTCAAGAACAGCTCGGGCAGTGCCAGCGCCGACTTCATCGACCTCTCGCTGCCCGGCTCGTATACCCTGATCAAGGACCTGATCAACGAGTATCTGCCGCTGTTCCCCGCCACGTACTGGCACATCGGCGCGGACGAATACGTCACCGACTACAGCCAGTACCCCCAGCTGCTCAGCTACGCCCGCGCCCACTACGGCGCGAACGCCACCGCCAAGGACACCTACTACGGGTATGTGAACTGGGCCGACGCGTTGGTGCGGGCGGGCGGCAAGACCACCCGGATGTGGAACGACGGGATCAAGTCCGGCGACGGCACGATCACTCCAAACGCCGACATCGTGGTCGAGTACTGGTACAACTACGGCCTCACACCGGAGCAGTTGGCGGCGGCCGGGCACACCGTCGCCAATGAGTCCTGGACGCCCACCTACTACGTCCTCGGGGGCGCCAAACCCGACACCAAGTGGATGTACGAGACCTGGACCCCGGACCTCTTCCAGGGCGGCACCACCGTCGACGACCCGGCCAGGAACCCCGGTTCGCTGATCCATGTCTGGTGCGACAACCCCTCCGCCGAGACCGAGGACCAGATCGCCTCAGGCATCATGTATCCGCTGCGCGCCCTCGCCCAGCAGACCTGGGGGTCGCCGAAGCCGGTGAGCACCTACGCCGCCTTCACCCCGATCGTGGCCGCCGTCGGCCACAACCCCGCCTGGCCCGGGCTCGCCCAGCCGGGCAACCTCGCCCGCAACCGCCCGACCACCGCCTCCAGCACCGAGACGCCCAACTTCCCGGCCGCGCTGGCCACGGACGGCGATCCCGGCACCCGCTGGTCAAGCGCCTACAGCGACCCGCAGTGGCTCCAGGTCGACCTCGGCAGCACACAGAACATCGGGCGTGTGGTGCTGCGCTGGGAGACGGCGTACGGGAAGTCGTTCCAGATCCAGGTCTCCGACGACGCCGCCACTTGGCGCACCCTCTACTCCACCACCAGCGGCACCGGCGGGGTACAGGACCTCACCGGCCTGTCCGGCGCCGGGCGCTACATCCGCATGTACGGCACCCAGCGCGGCACGGGGTACGGCTATTCGCTGTACGAATTCGAGGTGTACGGCGGCCAGTTGAGCGGAACCAGGGCGCTCACGGCGGGTGGAAAGGCGCTCGACGACCCGGCGAGCTCCGCCTCGTCCGGCACCCAGCTGATCACCTGGACACCACACGGCGGCCCCAACCAGCAGTGGCAGCTGACCCTCGACTCGGACGGCAGCTACACCATGGTCAACGGCGCCTCGAAGCTGTGCGCGGACGTCGCGGACGGCTCCACCTCGGCCGGTGCGGCCGTCGTCCAGGCCACCTGCACGGGCGGCGACAGCCAGCGGTGGCAGATCAACGCGCTCGGCAACGGCGGCTACTCGGTGGCCGACAAGAAGAGCGGGCTGCTGCTGACCACCGCCTCCGGTACGGACGGGTCCCTCGTCACCCAGCAGCCTTCCAACGGCTCGGCGTTCCAGCAGTGGCAGATCGCCTGACCCTCGCTCATGACGGCCGGGCCGCTGCCTCTCGGTAGCGGCCCGGTGTCGTGCCGAACTCCCTGTTGAAGGCGTGGGAGAGCGCGTACGGGGTGCCGTAGCCGACGTGGTGGGCGATGGCGGACAGGGGGTCCGGGGTGTCGCGGAGCAGGGTGGCCGCGCGGGTCAGGCGCCACCAGGTGAGATAGGCCATCGGGGCCCTGCCGACCAGCGTGGTGAACCGGCGGGTCAGGGTGGAGCGGGAGACGCCCACCTCGGCGGCCAGCCGGTCGCTGGTCCAGGGCGCGGCCGGGTCCGTGTGGAGCGCCCGCAGCGCGGCGGCCGCCACAGGGTCGCCGAGGACGCCCGGCCAGGCCCCGGTCGTGCTCTCCTCCATCCAGGCCCGGATCATATAGACGAGCAGGAGGTCCAGCAGGCTGGGCACGGCGATGCACGCGCCGGGCCGCGCCGCGCCCACCTCGCCGCCCAACAGGTCGATGGCGGACCGGAGTTCGGGGTGGACGCCGACACGGTTGGGCAGATGGACGACCTGCGGCAGCTCCGCCATCAGCGGGTGGACGCGGTTGCGGTCGAGGCGGTACTTGCCGCAGAGCACCTGGACGTCACCACTGCCTGCCGGAGCCGCGTCCGTACCGTCGAGCCATCGCTCGAACGGTATCGCCCGCTCGACCGCCGCCGCGTCCACCGGTGAATCGGCGATCACATGCCCCGCGCCATGCGGCAGCAGCACCACGTCACCCGCCCCGAGTGTGACCGGCGGGCCACCGCCGTCGGGCAGCAGCCAGCAGGCGCCTTCCAGTACGACATGGAAACCGGCGCCGTCGTACGACGTGAGGCGGGTACACCATGTCCCGCTCACCCGCACCCTGTTGGAGGAGGGCTGTCCGATGCGTACAGCCGATATCGCGTCACTCACCACATCCACTCGGGCAGGGTATCGCCCGTCTCGCATGTGAGCCGGATGCGTATTCAGAAGACCCGGATGAGCATTGAGAGGGTCAGTCGACCCCTTCTAAGTTCATTTATATGAACCAAGAGAACGTGCAGAGCACCATGGTGGGGGACGTCGAAGTCATCCGGGTCGTCGAGTGGCAGGGGGCGTTCACGCCCGCCCGGGACTTCATCCCGGGGTCCGACGCCGAGGTGTGGAAGGCCAACGAGGACTGGCTGGCGCCGGATCACTGGGAGACCGAGACCGACCGGGCCACGGTCACCCTGCAGACCTGGGTGCTGCGCAGCGCCGGACGGACCATCGTGGTCGACACCGGTGTGGGCAACGGCCGCGAGCGTCCCGGCTCGCCCCGGTTCCACCACTGGCAGGGCGACTTCCTCGGCGGGCTCGCACGGGCGGGTGTGCGCCCGCAGGACGTCGACGTCGTGGTCAACACCCATGTGCACGGCGATCACATCGGCTGGAACACCCACTGGGCCGGGGACGACTGGGCGCCGACGTTCCCCAACGCCCAGTACCTCGTCCCGGCCGCCGACGACTTCCACTTCGGCCCGGACAACGCGTACGCGGGCGGCCTCAGGGTGGACGACCGGCTGATGTACGAGGACAGCATCGCGCCCGTCCACCGCGCCGGGCAGGTCGTGCTGTGGGACCGCGAGTACCGCATCGACCAGCACCTCACCCTGGAGTCCGCGCCCGGCCACACCCCCGGCTCGTCCGTGCTGCGGTTGGCGTCCGGGAGCGATCGGGCGGTGTTCGTGGGCGATCTGCTGCACAGCCCGGTGCAGATCCTCGAACCGTCCTGCAACAGCTGCTTCTGCATGGACGCGGACCAGGCGGTGGCCAGCCGCCGCCGGATCCTCGAACGGGCCGCCGACGAGCGGGAGTTGGTGGTTCCCGCGCACTTCGGCGGGGCGGGTGCCGTCGAAGTGCGGCGGGACGGCAGCCGGTTCGCCCTCGGACCGGCCGGTGTCACTCTGAGGCAGTGAGCTTCAGGCGGCGGCCGGGACGTCGGCCGCCGCCACAAGCAGCGTGCGACTCAGCCCGCCGCCAGCTCCTCGGCGATCGCCGCCGCGAAGGCGTCGACGTCGGCCTCGGTGGTGTCGTACGAGGTCATCCAGCGGACCTCGCCGATCTGCTCGTTCCAGGTGTAGAAGCGGAAGCGCTTCTGCAGGCGCTCGGTGACCGCGGGCGGCAGGATCGCGAAGATCTGGTTGGCCTGCACCGGGCGGGGGATCTCCAGGCCCGGCAGATCGCGGACCGCCTCGTACAGGCGCTGGGTCATCTCGTTGGAGCGCGCGGCCGAGCGCAGCCAGAGGTCACTGCCGAGCAGGGCCTCGAACTGCACCGACATGAAACGCATCTTCGAGCCGAGCTGCATGCTCGCCTTGCGTATGTGGGCCATGCCGCGTACCGCGTCCTCGTTGAGGACGATGACGGCCTCGCCGAAGAGCAGGCCGTTCTTGGTGCCGCCGTAGGAGAGGACGTCGACACCGGCGTCGGTGGTCATCTCGCGCAGGGACACACCGAGGGTGGCGGCGGCGTTGGCAAGGCGGGCGCCGTCCAGGTAGACGAGCATGCCGAGGCTGTGGGCGTGGTCGCAGATCGCACGGATCTCGTCCGGGGTGTAGCAGGTGCCGACCTCGGTGGACTGGGCGATGGAGACGACCTTGGGCTTGGCCCGGTGCTCGTCGTCGAAGCCCCAGGCCTGACGGTCGATCAGCTCAGGCGTCAGCTTGCCGTCCCAGGCGGGCACCGTGAGGAGCTTGATGCCGGCCATCTTCTCCGGCGCGCCGCACTCGTCGACGTGGATGTGGGCCGTCTCGGCGCACACCACGGCCTCCCAGCGGTCGAGCATGGCCGACAGCGCGACCACGTTGGCGCCGGTGCCGTTGAAGACCGGGAACGTCTGCGCGGTGGGGCCGAAGTGGTCGCGCATGACTTCCTGGAGGCGCTCGGTGTAGACGTCCCCGCCGTAGCTGACCTGGTGGCCGCCGTTGGCCTGGGCGATCGCCGCCAGCACCTCGGGGTGCACACCCGCGTAGTTGTCACTGGCGAAGCCGCGGGCATCCGGGTCGTGTCGTCGCTCTACGGTCATCGTGCTCACTCGTTTCGGTCGTACGGTGTGTCGATTGCGGGCCGGAGCCCGGTTCACAGCGCCACGGGCTCCATCCGGGCGCGGGCCTTCTCCAGGCCGCGCACCAGCGGCGGCCCGGCCAGGCCGAGCAGCGCGAACAGCACTGCCAGAACCACCCACCCGGTCGCCGCGGCGCCGACGATCAGCGAGGTCATCAGCCACGGCCCGGCGAACTGCTGGAGTCCGCGCCCCAGGGAGAACACCGCCTGGTACTCCCCCTGCCGGTCCGCCGGGGCGAGCCCGAAGGCGAGCCCCCAGCCCGCGGACGCCTGACACAGCTCGCCCAGGACCAGGACCAGCGCGCCGCCCAGCAGGGCCGCACTGTCCAGGAGACCGCCGTGCCCCGCGCTCAGCGCGAAGACCAGGCAGGACGCCCCCAGCGACCAGCCCGCCCAACGCAGCATACGTGCTGCTCCGGCGGGGGTCCGAGCGCCCTTGCTGACCATGACCTGGAAGAGCAGCACCAGGACGGTGTCGAGGATCAGCAGGCCCGAGACCATCAGCGCGGGCGCGTCGGTGCGGGTGACGATCCACAGCGGGAGGCCGACGGTGAGCAGCGGTTGGTACAGCTCCAGTGCCCCGCACACCAACGCGATCGCGACATAGCGCACGTCCCGTAGCGCGGAGCTGCGCAGCACGCCGGCCGCTTCCTCGCTCTGCGGAGCTTCCTCGGCGGCCCTGGGAGTGCCGCGCATCGTCAACAGGACGGCCACGGAGACGAGTTGGAGCGCCGCGTTGGTCAGGACGGTGGCGTACAGCACGGTCGAGGTGTCGGCCGCGATGGCCGCTCCGGCCAGCACCGCGCCGCCGAGGAATCCCAGATTGAAGAGGCTGCGCATCTGCGCGCTGACCCTCACGCGCTCCTCCTCGCCGACCAGCGCGTCGGTGAGCGAGGCCTGGAGGGCGCCCGCCGAGGTTTCGAGTACGGCGATGCCACAGGCGACCGCCAGGAACCCGGCGAAGTTGTCGACCGCGCAGTACGCGGTGAAGCCGACGGCGGCGAGCAGGAAGTTGGCGGTCAGTACCCGGCCCGCGCCGAGCCGGTCGGCGAGGCGGCCGATCGGCACGGTGCAGAGCAGCCCGCACAGCCCGGCCACCGACAGGGCCAGGCCCACGCGCTGGGCGGAGATGCCGATGGTCTGCGTGAAGAACACCGCGCTGGAGGTGAGGAACACCCCGAGCCCGAGCGACTGGATCAGGGTGAGCACCCCGAGCCTGCGCGCGTTGCCGGCGGCCGGAAGGGTCTCCTGGAGCCAGCCGCGCAGCACGGGGCCGATGCGGTGTGCGTCAGCCATGCGACGGCTCGGTGCGCAGCCCGTACACGTTCATCACCGCGAGCACGGCCCGGCGCACGTCGGCGGCGCTGTCGCCCCGCAGACGGAAGATGCCGCTGCCGTCGTCGTAACTGCCCGGGCCGGTCATGTGCTGCCCGATCGCGGGCAGCTCCTCGTGGTAGACCTCCGGGACGCTCGCGCGGGGCGAGGTGCGGTGGGTGACCGTGCTGGGCAGCTCGCGCGGGGCGGGGTAGATCAGCCACCCTCCCCCGGCCGGTGCCGTGCCGTTGGCCCGCCACAGCGGGGGCAGGCCGATGGCCGCGCGGAACGCCTCGGCGAACAGGTCGATGCCGTAGAGGTCGACGTGCAGGAACGGCACCTGGGCGCCGCCGGGCCGCATTCCGACCTCCAGGAACACCAGCTCGCCGTTGGCGCGGCGGATCGCCTCCAGGTGGAAGGCGCCGTCGCTGAGACCGAGGGCCCGCAGACAGCCGTCGGCGAAAGCGGTGAGCCCGTCGCGCTCCGGCCCCTCGTCGAGGAGGACCGATCCCAGCGGCAGGCCGTGGGCGTAGTCGAGGCAGGTGTTGACGTATTGGGAGGCGCTGACGAAGTGGAGGGCGCCTTCGCGGTAGACGCCGTCGACGTGGAAGATCTCTCCTTCCACGTACTCCTCGCATTCGTACGCCACGGGGTCGACGCCGTGCAGTGCTTCGCGCAGCGCCTCCATCGTGCCGACGACGGTGACGCCTTCGGAGCCCGCCGCGGCGCGCGGCTTGAGGACCAGCGGCAGACCGCCCAGCTCCTCGGCCACCGTCTCGGCGCTCGGCGCGTCGTCGAGGTGGCGGAAGCGGGGCACGCGTATCCCGGCCTCGCCGACCACGCTCTTCATGGCGGGCTTGTCCTTGAACCGGCGTACGAGATCGAGGCCGTAGCCACCCGCGACGCCGAGCTCCGCAGAGAGGCGGGCGGCCGTGAAGATGTCGTACTCGGACTGGCCGAAGACGGCGTCCGGGATGCCGTGCCAGACCGCGATCTCGCGCAGCACGGGCAGCACGTCGTCGTAGGCGAGGCTGTCGAGCACCCGGATCTCCAGGGCGCTCTCCTTGTCGAGCGCGGGCAGCCCGCCAGGGGTGGTGAGGTACACCATCCGGCAGGGGGTGCCGTCGAGGAAGCGGTGGTACTCGCCGAACTCGTCGCCGGAGCGGTTGAGGACGACGTACAGCGGAAGCGGCTCGTTGCCGTACAGGGGAAGGGTCTGGTCGCTCACGCGTCCGCTCCCGGTCGCAGGGTGTCGGGCAGGCAGGCGTCGAGGTCGGCGGCGCTCACCCGGGTGAAGCCGGGGGCGGGCAGGGTCCGGTCGGCCGGGGTCGGGGCGAGGAAGGCGGCCGCGCGCGGCTCGCCGGTGCCGCCGAGCGCCTGCCAGATCTGCTCGGCGAGGTCCGGCATCGCCGGGAACGCGAGCAGGGACAGGCCCTTGAGCCACCAGTACGCGCCGTCCTCGGCCGCGTGCGCCACCGCGTCGTCGGCGCACCAGCGGTCCAGGGCCGTGACCGCGCGGCGGGTGGAGACCCGGGTGGCGTCCAGGGCGGCGGACTGCTCGGCGAGCAGCGATTCGAGGAGTTCGACCGTGGCCGTGGCGGGTGCGTGCGGCGGGCCGTCGGGGAGCCTGCCCCAGGCGGCGGCGATCCGCTTGCCGAGGTCGTCGGCGAGCGTCGCGTTGGCCGTGGTCAGGAAGTCCGCCGTCTCGAAGCTCGCCGGTGCGGACTCCAGGTCGGCCCCGGCGAGGAAGTACCGTACGGCGTCCACCGCGATGGCCGGCGACGCGGCGACATCGGCGGCCCAGATGGCGTGCCGGGCGCTGGTGGAGAACTTGCGGCCGGCCAGTTGGTAGAAGTGGTTGATCAGGCACCGGTCGTACGGCTTCATGTCGCCGTGCAGCAGGCTGGTGCCGACGATCGAGACCAGCGTGGGGATCACGTTGTCGATGCCCAGCGTGGTGATGGTGGTGACCCCGGATTCGGGGTCGAAGGCGTTCACCCCGGTGCCGGAGAGCTGTCCGTGGACGGCTCCGGCGAGCCGCGCGAACATGAAGATCCCGGCGTACGGGAAGAGGGCGTGCGGGACGTCCGCCTCGGGGGCGGGCAGCGGCACGCCCCACTTCTGCGGGGCGCTGAGCCGTACGGTCAGGCCGTCGCGCTCCAGGAACCGCGCCACGGTCTCCCGGTAGCGGTCGGCGATGTCCAGCTCGGCGAGAGTGGCGTCGAGGACATCGCGCTCGGGCACCCGCAGGAACAGGCTGGAGATCTCCCGCCAGGTCAGCGGGCCCTCATCGAGCAGCGGGCGCGGCTCGACGACCGACTCGGGCAGGAAGTGCGCGCTGCACTCCTCGCAGAAGTAACTGGCCACACCCGCACCGCACTCGGGGCAGCGCCCCTGGAGCCAGCCGCCCACGACCCAGCGGTCCGACGCCTCGCAGTACGGCACGCGCTCGGTGCGGGTCAGCACCGCGCCCCGGTCCTTCAGCCGCGCGATGGAGGTGGCGACCTCCTGCTCGAACAGGTCGCGCCACGGCTCCTGGTCGGGGCTGATGAAGGCGTCGACACCGATGCGCAGGGCGGCCAGGTCGTCCTGGATGCGGCGGCCGTAGCGGGCGGCGACCTCGGTGGGCGTCGAGTCCTCGGCGTGCGCCCTGAGCGTCACGTACGACTCGTACACATCGCTGCCGGTGATCACGAGCGGCAGGTCGCCGCGGACGCGCAGATGCCGCGCGATCATGTCCGACCACAGGAAGGGGCCGCCGATGTGGCCCAGGTGCAGCGGGCCGTTGGGGGTGGCCTCCGGCGGCACCAGGAGGTAGTGCTGGGGGACGTGCGCGTCCCCCGTCAGCAGCAGGCTCATATCCGCGTTCTCCTGTAGAGCAGGTCCAGTGCGTCCTCGGCCATGGCCGGGGCGAGTCGGTAGCCGGAGCCCGAGCCGCCGATCGCCATCACCACGTCGTCGTCGCCGACGGTGTCGACGACGGGAAGGCGGCCGGGGGTGAAGCAGTCGCCGAGGACGCGCCCGCCGAGCAGGTGCGGGACGAATCCCGGTACGTGCCGCTCCAGCAGGGTGACGGCGAGGTCCCGGTCGCGGGCGTCGATGGCGAGCGGTTCGTCGGGGCCCCGGTCCCAGTCGGGCGAGGTGATGCTGAAGATCCAGTGGCCGCCGGGGTGGTGGGGCAGCAGGAAGGCGTCGGCGTCCTCGAAGATCAGCGCGGGGGCGTGCGGCGGGGGCGTCGCCATGATGTGGAACGCCACCACCTTCTTCACCCGGGCGCCCCGCTCACGAGCGGCGTCCGCCACCGGGCCGTCAAGGGCCCAGGGACCGGGCGCGACGACGGCCTTGTCGGTCGTGACCCGGCTGCCGTCGGTGGCGACCAGCTCGATGTGTCCACCTGTACGACCGATGGAGGCGACCCGGAATCCTTCGAGGAGGGTGTTTCCGGGGGTGCTCAGCACCTCGTCAAGCAGGTGGTCCGCGAGGAGTTGGGGCTGCCCGGCCGTCATGGGGGCGGAGGCGAGCAGCACCTCGTCGCCGCCGTGGGCGAGCCCGGGGAACGCCTCCTCCAGCATGCGCCGCTGCTGCGGCTCCACGGAGGAGGTCGTGCCGCCGTCGGCCATCGTCGCGTCGAGCGCCGCGATGTTGTCGCGGCCCAACAGCCAGTAGACATCGACTGGTTGGCGCCCGGCGTCCGGCAGGTCCGTCAGCTCGGTGGCGAGCTTGTCGAACAGTGCGGTGCTGCGGGCGGCCAGCTCGCGTTGGGCGGGGTTGTGTCCGGTGGGTGTGTCGAACCCGGCGGACAGGCGGGTGGCGCCCGTCCCGCGCGCCGCGTGGGTGATCACGAGGACGCGCCTGGCGGGATCCTGGCGTACGGCGTAGTACGCGGTGAGGGCGCCCACCACGCCCGCGCCGACGACGGCCAGGTCGTAGTGGGAAGCCACACCGGCACCGCTCGTGGTGTCAGGCATCGGGGGCCGACCACCAGAAGGAGAAGATGACCAGTTCCTCGCCCTGGTCGGCGAAGACCTCGTGCTGCACCTGCGAGGGCCAGCCGACCACCGAGCCGGGGCCGACGACCGACCGCTCGCCGTCCACCACCAGCGTGCCGGATCCGGCGTGCATCACCCAGATCTCCTGCACATCGTGCTGGTCCGGCGAGCTGGTGCCGCCGGGCGGCACCGTGAAGCGGGCCATCTTGAACGGCACGGACGGGAAGCACGAGCGGGCGAAGTCCGCCTCGGCGACGGTGACCCCGTCCGGCTCGATGTCGGTGGGCAGGAAGGGCACGGCGGCCATGGGCACCCCGGACGCAGCCTGCTGCTGACGGGCCGTCATACCTGGTACCTCGTCTCACCGAGCATGCTGTTGAGGATGACCGCGCTGCGCCACGCCAGCAGACTCAGGTTGGGGTCGGCGACGCCCCAGGCGTGCCGGGCGCCGTTCTGGATGTAGATGCGGTTCCCGTCCGGCCCGTCCCAGTCGAGGGAGAAGTCGTCGCGGACGGAGAGCAGCCCGTCGGTGCGCCGCAGCCGGGGTGCGAGCCTCTCCATGAAGTCGGGGAGCTCATAGGCGTATCCGGTGCACAGGATGACGATGTCGGCGGCGAGCATGGCGGGTGCGTCGAGGCCGGAGGACTCCGTGTGGAGCTTGAACTCGTCCGGGCCGCCCTCCAGGGCGGTGACCGCGCAGTCCGGCAGGAACCGCAGTCGGCCGGGGTTGTTCTCCAGGTACTCGTCGCGGTAGCTCAACCGGTAGATGTCCTGGAGGACTTGGAGGTCGATGCCGTCGCTGGTGTACTTCTGCCGCTCCAGGAGGCGGGCCTTGCGCTCGGCGGGCAGCGCGTGGAAGTGGCGGACATACTCCGGGGAGTAGAGGTCGTTGGCGAACGGCGAGTCGTCCATCGGCTGGAACGAGGTGCGCCGGCTGGCCCAGGTGATGCTCTCCGGGGCGGCGTCGGTGGCGAGGTGGCGCACGATCTCCGCCCCGCTCTGCCCACCGCCGACCACGACGACCCGCTTGCCGCTCACATCGGGCGCCCGCAGCAGGAACTCCCCGGAGTGGAACACCGAGGGCCCCAGGAACGGCCGGAACGTCTCGGGGATGGAGGGCGTCAGACCCGTACCGAGTACGAGATGACGAGCCGTCACCTCGCTGTCACCCGTGCGGACTTGGAAGGCGCCATCGTGGAAGTCCACGCTCTGCACGTCCGCGCCGAACGTCAGGCTGGGCAGCCGGTCGGCGACCCACTGGAGGTACTGGTTGAACTCCGCGCGCAGCACGGCCGGGAAGTCCGCCGCGAGGAACCGGTAGAGCCGTCCCTCGGTCGCCAGGAACGACAGGAAGGAGAACGGGCTGGTGGGATCGACGAGGGTCACCAGGTCCTTGAGCAGCGAGACCTGGAGGGTGGCCTCGGGCAGCAGCAGACCGGGGTGCCAGGAGAAGGTCTCCCGGCGCTCCAGATGGGCGCCCCGCAGGCCGTCGACGGGGTGCGCGAGGGCGGCCAGGCTCATGTTGGCGGGCCCGACGCCGACGGCGGCGTAGTCAAGTATGTGTGCGTTCATGGTCCGGTCCCCGAGGGTCAGTTGGGGACGACGAGGTCGCCCAGTGCCTGCCAGCGCTCCAGCGCGCCCTGCGGCGAGTCCGCCGTGAACAGGGCGTGGCCAAGCCGCGAGCGGCAGTCCTCGACGCCGGGGATGGTCTCGCCGGGCGCGAAGTACACCGAGGTCTCGGCGACTTCGGGCAGCGCCGCCATCTCCTGCCAGCCGGTCAGTTCGCGGTACGAGGAGCGGCCCTCGGCGGCGAAGAACCGGATGCCGGCGCTCTTGGCCTCGGGCTCGGTGAAGACTCCGGCCTCCTCGAAGCCGATGCCGAGACCTGCGGCGATGGCCACCTTGGGCAGGCTCACGCCGGTGACCAGGCGCAGCAGTTCCACGATCCGGTCGCCGGGCAGCCGGGCACCGATCTCGATGAGGACCGGCCCGTCGGCGGCGATCCGCAGCTCGCAGTGGAACGGGCCACCGGTGACGCCGACGGCGCGGACGACATCACCCACGTACACCTCGACGGCCGCGAGCGTCTCGTCGTCGACCAGGGCCGGGGTGAGGTGGCCCATCTCCATGAAGTCGGGCTCGGGGCCGAGCAGAGTGCGGGTGAGCGCGACGACCTTCACCTCGCCGCTGTCCAGGACGTAGCCGTCGGCGCTGAACTCGGGCCCCTGGACGTACTCCTCGACGAGCACCCGGTGCTCGTGCAGCTGGCCCATGTCCGGGACGGGGTCGGTGACCAGGCGGTGGAAGGCGGCGGCGAGCTGCTCCGTGCCGTCGGCCCGGCTGACGTGGATGCTGCCGGAGCAGGCCACCGGCTTCATCACACAGGGGAAGCCGACATGCTCGGCGGCCGTACGGAGTTCGTCGTCGGTGGTGGCCTGGGCGAACCGGGGCGTACGCAGCCCGGCTTCGGCCACGGCGGCACGCATGACGCTCTTGTCCCGGACGCGGTCGACGCTCTCCACCGGCAGACCCGGCAGGCCGAGAGCCGCGGCGACGCGCGCGGTGGCCGAGACATAGATGTCGGAGCCCGGCAGAACCGCCTCGAACGGCTCCTGCTGGTGCAGTGCGAGCACGGCGGCTTCCAGCACCGACTGGTCGTTGGTCTCCACCGTGAGGACCGACTCCGCCGCGCCACGCACGGCGTCGGAGAGCCGACGGTCACCGGAGTCGGCGGAGGCGACGACCACCCGCAGGCCCATCTCGGCGGCGACGCCGATGAGGGTCGCACCTCCGGAGGAAGCGGGTTCGACCACGACGACGCGCGCGGGACGGAGTGAATCTATGCGTGGCAAGGCGAAATCTCTCGGGTCAGAGGTGAGTCGGGCCGGCCTTGTGGGCTGAACAGGCCCGGAGAGCCGGGTGTTTCCCCGGCAGGACGGGCATCGGAGCCGCTGGTGTGACTCGCCTTGATCTTTCTATCCGGGACGCTTGATCTCGGTCAATGGCTGGCGGGAAGAATGTCCGCACCATGCGATGTGAACCGCACAACTTCCCGCGTGCGGTCTGTTTTTGGGCGATTTCATACGGTGAGTGGGGGTGCGGGGCGGGTCGTACGGCATGCGCGGGTGACTCCGCTCTCCGGCTGAACGGCCTGAACATGACTGTGCTCCGGCGCCTGTTCTGTCGGCGTCGGAGCACAGTGGATGGGTCTGCCCAGTCAGGTCGGTCAGCGCACGGTGACGTTGAAGACGGGCGAGGCGGTGCTGCCGCTGACGATGCGCAGGTTGTTCTTGCCCTTCAGGCCGAGCTTGACGCCCAGCGAGTAGGAACCGTTGTGCGCGACGGGCACGGAGGCGGGCAGGGTGACCCACTTGGCACCCTGCTTCTGCTGCAGGGCCACCTTGGTGCCCGCCTTGAGGCCGGTCGTCGCACCGGTGACCCGGAACAGCTGCCACGCCTTGACCGAGGTCACCGACGGCTTCGCGCTGATGGTGGCCTTGACTGCCGGCGCCTTCTGCGCGACGGACGCGGTGGGGGCGGCCGGGGCGGCGGCCATCGCGGCGGTGCCCGCCAGGGCGACGGAGGCGGCGCTGATGACACCGACGGCGGCGATACGGAGGGAGTGGCGCTTGGTGACGGTCATGGATGTCCCTTTCCAAAGCACAGTTCTCAATTGGCCGCCATGGCACGATATTTACCCTTGGCGCCCTTCTCACCTGAAAAGACGATCCATCACACGAATGCGTTGTAGGCGCAATTGTCACTGTCTTGCAACAGCCACCGACCCCTCACGACTCGACCGGCACTCCGGACCGGACGGGCCCCGTGACGTCACCCGGTTACCGCGACGCAGCACTCTGGCCACTCCTGGCGCTGCTTCCCGCCTCCCTCGCGCCCTATGGTGAACCGTCATTTGCGTCCGCCCAGAGGGGAACTGATGGTGCGTAGGACCAGATTCATCCGGCACGCCGCCGTGGCCGCGGCGGCTCTCCTGCTCTCCGCCGGGCTCGCCCCGGCCGCCTCCGCCGACGGCGTCACGACCGGGCCGGACCCGGTCGCGGTGCAGCTCGACGCGTACTGGACCGCGGCCCGTATGGCGGCCGCACTGCCCGGCGACGCTGGCAAGGGCGCCGTGGCCGGGCCGTCCACCCGGGCCGCCACCCCCAAGGTGGACGGGCCCCGGCCCGGCGAGTACATCCCGCCCAGCCACAGCTTCGACGGCATGCCCCAGGCGGGCACGTTCTTCTGGACCGACGCCACCAATACGGGACGCACGTGCAGCGGCTCGGTGGTGCGCAGCCCGGATCACGACCTGGTGCTCAGCGCCGGGCACTGCCTGGCGGGCTACTCCGGCACCTCCCCCAAGCGCCATCTGGCCTTCGTGCCGCAGTACCACGACGGGCTCAAGCCGTTCGGCATCTTCCCGATCAAGACCAACGGCGTCTATGTCTCGCAGGAGTACTACGACCTGGGCGAGCACGCGGGCGCGGAGTACGACTTCGGGTTCGCCGTCACCGAGCCCAACCAGGACGGGACACTCCTCCAGGACGCGGTCGGCGGAGTGAAGCTGCTGACGGACACCGGCTACTTCCACGCCCCCGTACGCATGATCGGGTATCCGGGAGGGGCGCAGAAGCCGCTCGAATGCTGGAGCTGGACCACCAAATGGGCCAGTGACGACCCGGCCGACCCGGGCACCTTCCCGCGTATCGCCTGCGACGCGTTCGTGGGCGGGACCAGCGGCGGGCCGATGCTGGTGCCGACCTTCGACGGCTGGGGCGTCATCGGGGTCATCGGCGGCTACCACACCGGCGGCAACACCCCTCAGATCTCCTACAGCGCCTACTTCGGCGACGCGACCCTCGACCTGTACCGCGACGCGATCAGCGGTGAGCCGCCGGCGGGCCCGGCCGCGTGAGCAGCGGCCGTCACGGCGAGTGAGGGTTCAAGATGCGGCCGTACTCCCCGGCTGATTCGCTGGCTCTGCCCGCTCTCCCCCAGATCCGAGGAGTGATCATGAGCGTTGCCGGAGAATCCCGCGAACGAGCTCAGCAGATGCGCGACAAGGCGCAGCAGCTCAACGACGCGGCGGAACGTGCCACCGACCCGGAGCAGCGCAAGCGCCTCCAGGAGAAGGCCCGCCGCATCGAGCAGCAGAGCCAGCGGGAGAGCGGCACGGGGCCCGAGAACATCGACCCCATGTAACAGGCTGTACTCGACCGAGCCGGGGGTGTCCGGCTGGGTCGGCTTCGTGCCCTCGCGCACGTCACGCGCGCGAGGGCACCGGCGCGCCGGAGGCCATGGCCGGCGAGCCGTCCGAGCGCGCCTCACGCGCGCGTGGACGTCGGCCGCCCTCTGGCGATCAGCTCCCGCCCTCACGCACACTGAGTCCCGGCCAACACCCTTGAGGGGGAACCGAGATGGGGCACAGGCGGGACGGCAACGGCGAAGTGGGCGGCGACTACTCCAGCCCCGGAGACCCGGGCAACCCCGTCCCCGACGACCACAGCCACGACGACACCGGCGACGACGCACCCGACGACGAGGACTAGGGCCACTCCGGCGGCGATGATGGACGCGGCCACACTGCGCGCCCGGTGCGCGGCGAAGATAGCGGCCCGGAAAGTCGGTCACTTCCAGGACCGCCCCTGGCTGTACGAGGCGTTTCTGACCGTCCCACGGGAACACTTCGTCCCCGATGTGGTCTGGTGGCCGGTCCAGGACGACACCGGACTCTTTCCCGTCCTCGACCGTACCGCCGCCCCCGACCCATGGCTGAAAGCCGTCTACGACCCCCGCACACCCCTCATCACTCAGATCGCCGACGGAGCCGTACGCCCCGAGGACGGGCCCACCGACCGCGCCGACTTCACCAGCTCCATCTCGTGCGCGGCCGTCGTGGTCGACATGCTCCACCACCTCGACCCGCAGGAACCGGACAGGGTCCTGGAGATAGGCACCGGCACCGGCTACAGCGCGGCGCTGCTGTCCCACCGGGTCCGCGCCGACCAGGTGGTCACCGTGGAGATCAGCCCCGAACTCGCCGACCACGCCGACCGCAAGCTCCATGACATGGGCGTGCGCCCGCTGGTCGTCACGGGCGACGGCGAGCAGGGCTGGGCCGCGCGCGCCCCGTACGACCGCGTCCTGTCCACCGTCGCGGTCCGCCGCGTCCCCCAGGCGTGGCTCGACCAGACGACGGCGGGCGGAACCATCCTCACGCCGCTGGACACCCCGTTCGGCCACGAGGCCCTGTTACGGCTCGTCACCGACGGGAAGGGTGGCGCCGAGGGGAACCTCGTCACAGGCGTCTCGTTCATGAAGACCCGCGCCCAACGCCCCCCTCGCCCGTACGCCGAACTGGGCTGGCCCACCTGGACCGAGTACCGCGTCACCGTCCGCGACGGCACCCAGCGGATCTGGGCGCCGCGCGAGTGACGAGGGCGCCTTTGCCCTTCAGAGCGAGGGTCGGGCTCAACCCGAGACGCTGGTCCGGCCGTTCTCGATGTGGCCCATCAGACGTCGGCGGAAGCCGCCCGAGCGGTCGGCGGTGATCTCCAGGTCGTACCAGCCGTGCGCGTCCGCGGCCGAGTGCGCGATCGTCCGCGTGCGGCCCTGCTTGACGGTGATCGTACGGGTCCAGTCGCGCAGGTCGGACTCGTCGGCGTAGCCGAGGGGGCGGACCGAGAAGGCCACCGTGGTGGTGCCGGTGTTGCGCAGGGTGAGGTGGAGGTCGCGGTGGTCGGGGTCCACATGCGAGGTCACCTCCGGACCCCTCGCCGTCGCGGTGCCCTGGAACTCCCGCCGGAAGCCGTTGGGGCCGGTGACGGTGAAGTGGTATGCGGCATCGGCGAGTTGGGCCGTCGGCACGCTCCACTCGCCCTTGCCACGGACGTCCTTGTGCTGGGGTGCGGTGAACTCCTTGGCGTATGGGTACAGCGCGAAGTGGGCGCTAGCGCGGCCGGTGTTGGCCAGCTCCACCTTCAGGCTGCCGTCCGCCACGCGCGCGTAGGCGTCGGGCTGGTACGGCAGCGGACGTGCGGGACGCGTGCCCTCCTCCTGGACGGGCATGTGCTGCACGGCCGGGGGCAGCGGGCGCCAGCGGTCGCTCATCGGCGGGATCGGGCCCGGGTGCGTCACCTCGGGGCGGTGCCGGGTGCGGGAGAAGTCGAACGCCGAGGTCAGATCGCCGGTGACGGTGCGCCGCCACTGGCTGATGTTGAGCTCGCGCACCCCCGTCCACCTCTCCAGGAAGCGGATCACCGAGGTGTGGTCGAAGACCTCGGAGCAGACGTAACCGCCGACGCTCCACGGCGAGATCACGAGCATCGGCACGCGCGCGCCGAGGCCCGTCGGCTTGCCGTCCCACTGCTCCTCGGTGACCTCGGGCGGGGCCACCGGCGGCGGGACGTGGTCGAAGAAGCCGTCGTTCTCGTCGTAGTTGAGCAGGACGACGGTGTGCCGCCAGACGTCCGGGTTGCGGCCGAGCGCGTCGAGGACCTTGTAGACGATCGTTGCACTGTGCACCGGCGACGAGACGCTGGGGTGCTCGGAGTCGAGCGCGGAGGGCACCAGGTAGGAGACCTCGGGAAGGGTGCCGGCCGCCACGTCCTTCGCGAAGGACTCGGCGAGCGTGCCGGTCGGCAGCCGTCGCAGTCCGCGCTCGAACAGGCTGCGCTCGGCCTTGGTCAGCGTGGCGACGCCCTGCTCCAGGAGGCCGAGCAGGCGCGTGCGTTCGGCGTTGTCAGTGGTGCCGCGTACAACGGAGTAGAAGGACTCCATGTACGTGTGTCCGCCGGTCTTGGCGAGGGCCTTGCGGGCGATGGCTTTGAAGGTGGTGAAGAACTCGATCTGGTTGTCGGTGAAGTTCTCCCATTCCGTGTACGTCTTCCAGCTGTGCCCGGCCGTCTCCAGCCGCTCGGCGTACGTGCCCCAGCCGTATCCGGCGTGCGTGCCCTCGTCGTAGGCGTCGTTGCCGACGGCCCGCTTGCCGTTGGCCTCGAACCCCGTCTTACCGCTCCAGAGGTGGTTGCGGTTGGGGCTGGTCGAGGAGTGGATGGAGGAGTGGTAGGCGTCGCAGACGGTGAAGGTGTCCGCGAGCTCGTAGTGCAGCGGGATGTCCTGGCGGTCGTAGTACGCCATGGTGGCCGAGGTCTTGGCGGAGACCCAGTTGTCCATCCAGCCGCCGTTCCACGCCTTGGCGCCGCCGCTCCAGGAGTGGTCGAGGGCGCCTATGTACTGCAGGTCCTTCTTCTGCGCGGCGGCGGCGCCGCGTACGGGGAAGGGCAGCACGGTGGTGCCCAGCGGTCCCGGCTGCTCGAACACGGGCTTGCCGCCGGGCAGTTGGAGCGCGTTGCGGTCACCGAAGCCGCGCACTCCGCGCAGGGTGCCGAAGTAGTGGTCGAACGAACGGTTCTCCTGCATCAGGATCACGACGTGCTTGACCGCCCGGAGCCCGCCGGACGCCGGTTCGGCGGCCATCGCGGCCTGGAGCGACGGCGGGAGCAGTGAGCCGCCGACGGCGGCCGCCCCGAGTGCGCCGCCGCCGAGGGCGAACAGGCGCCGCCGCGAAATACCGGTGCCCGCGCCGTCCGTGCCGTCTGCGATGTCCGTGGTCAAGGGGTCCTCCTGGGCCGTACGTGGTGAGGTGCTACGACCGTGACGCTACTGACATGCGATGTCCAGGAGAAGACCGGGTTCCGGATTGCTGGTGAACGTCCACAGGTCCGTGCCGGAAGTCCAAGGCCTGCCCGGACGCCGGATCCGGGGCAGTGTCAGACCCCCCAACTACGCTTCCCTCCATGACTGAATTCGTACTTGTGGCAGGCGCTTGGCTCGGGTCCGGCGCATGGGACGACGTGGTGCCGGGGCTGCGCGCGGCCGGTCATGGCGTGCATCCGCTGACGCTGTCGGGTCTCGCCGAGAAGCAGGGCGTGCCGGCCGGGCAGCGGACGCATGTGCGGGACATCGTCGACGAGATCGAGCGTCTCGATCTGCGCGACGTCGTCCTGGTCGGGCACAGCTACTCGGGCATCCCCGTCGGTCAGGCCGCCGAGCGGATCGGCGACCGACTGGCCCGGGTGGTGTTCGTCGACTCCAACGTGCCGACCGACGGCGAGTCGTTCGTGTCCCGCTGGCCCGAGTGGCGCGCGGTCCTTGAGGCGTCGATCGCCGAGAACGGGGGCTTCTGGCCGCCGCTGCCCGCGGCCGAGTTCGAGGGCCACGGTCTCGACGAGAAGCAGATCGCCCGGATCCTGGACGGTGCGACGCCGCACCCCGGCGACTCGCTGACCGAACCGGCGGTGCTGACCCGCCCGCTGGGCGAGCTTCCGGCGACGTATGTGAAGTGCCTGCTCGACGGCGCCGAACCGACCGATGACGTGGCCCAGTTGCTGACCAGCGACAACTGGCGGCTGGTCACGCTGGACACGGGTCACTGGCCCATGTTCTCCCAGCCGCGCGAGCTGACCGCGATCCTTCTGGAGGCGGCGGCCGCTCCCGCGATATGAGCTCGTGGCTCCACAGCCCGGGTCACAGGCTCCGCGCGATCGTGCTGATCACCTCGTCCAGCGCGATGGCCTCCAGGCCCGTGCCTGCCCGGGAGGGGACGAACAAGGTCTTGTCCCAGGTCTCGGCCATGTCACGCCACGGCTCGGCTTCGGGGGCGAACACGAGCAGACGCTTGGCGGACTGGTCCATGACGGCACCGTCGTGGCCGGGACGGCCCCACTGCCCGTGCAGCTCGTCCAGACTGCGCGGGTACACGTCACCGTCGTAACCGGGCACGGGCACCAGCCCCGAGGCCGGCCCGGCGTCGCCCTCGCCCCGGCGCCGCCCCAGCCACGACCGTGTGCGCGCCGCGATCGGGGCCTTCTGCCAGCCGGGGGTGTGCTTGCCCAGCGGGTGGGCCGAGGCGTCGGTGAACATCACGATGATGTGCCGCTCGGCGCCGCCGCGCTCCTCCCCTGACCACGGCGACTGAACGGCCAGGGCCAGCGCCTCCAGACCCGACTCGGGAGCGTCGCCGCCACCGGTCGCCTTCAGAGCGTTCACGAAGTCCTTGAACTCCTTGACCTGCTGCGGGAGTTCGAGGAACGGGGTGCGCTCGATGGAGCGGTCGCCGTCCGAACCGAAGTCACGGAAGGCGATCACCCGCAGCCGGAGCCGCCCCATGGCCATATCCCGCTTGACCATCACCGACTCCAGCCGCTGATGAAAGGAGAGCGCCCCCTTCTTCACCTTCTCCAGCACCGGGCCCATGCTGCCGGTCACATCGATGCACAGCACGATGTCGACGCCACAGCCGTCACTCACACCGGACTCCGCCAACGCCCCCAGCCCCCTCAGACACGGAACGCGTCGACATAGCGGCGCGGATCGCGTCGCAGGTCCCCGTCCCAGCGCTCGGTGCACTGCTCGGCGAAAGTCTTTCCCGTACGCAGCACCTCGTCCAGAGGATGGAGGAAGTCCAGTACCTCGGGCGCTTCCAGGCCCGCGTCCACGCGCGCCCGCAGGCCCGCTCGGGCCAACCTGACCAGCTCCAGGGCGAGTTCGTCCATCCGGTCCTTGCCGAGCAGGGTGCGCAGCCCATCGACGGGCAGCCTGGCCGTCGCCGCGGCATGCTCCGCCACGCTGTACTGCTTCAGGAGCTCCCAGGCCGCCTCCCGGGACGGCGGGTGGTAGGTGAGTCCCACCCACAGCGCCGGGACGGCCGGGATGTTCCGGTACGACGGGCCGTCCGCCGAGCGCAGCTCCAGGGTGCGGCGCGGCCGTACATGCGTCCACACCTGGGTCAGATGGGAGACCCAGTGGTCGAAGGTGGGCATGAGTCCGTCGTCGAAGCCCTGCTCCATGATGGTGGCGAACGTCCGCTGCGGGGCCGGACGGTACCGCCCCTCCGCATCGACGTAGTAGATCATCGGGAGGCCCAGCGCCCAGTCGATGATGTCGTCGACGCTCACGTCACCGCACAGCGCGGGCCGCAGCAGCCCGCAGCGCTGCGGATCCACCCACAGCCAGTCCCGCGAACGCTGCGAGAGCAGCCCGTTCAACTGGCCGCCATGGAAAGGTGAGTTGACCATCAGTGCGGCGACCACCGGCGACGCGGCCGCCTGCATCCGCAGCTTGCGAGTGAAGTCCTCGTCGGAGAGGTAGTCGAGATGCACCTGCGTGCTCATCGCCAGGGTCAGGATCTCGGGTGCGTAGCTGCCGACCGAGCCGATACGGCTGAAGTGCCGCCGCATCACCCTCCCCCGGGTCATGGGCACCCAGGAAATGGTGTCGACACGGTCGAACGGGAAGCGCGAGCCGGGCACCAGTGCCCAGCCGAACCGCCCGGCGAGCTCGCTCAGGCGCTCCAGGGCCGCCCGCATGTCGGCCACCGCGCCGGTGACATTGGCGGCCGGGACCGACGAGTACTCGATCTGGCCGCCGTGTTCCAGTGTTATCCGTATGCCGTCAGGCAGTGCCACGCCGGTCAGTTCACCGGCGTCCTGCTCGGGTTCGCCGTCCCATTCGTCGAGCATGGCCTCCAGGACGGCCTTCACTCCGGTCTTGCCCAGATACGGGGCGGCTCGCCCGGTATCCGGATCCACGAGCCCGCTCTCCACTTCCAGCCCGACGCCTTCGGAGGTGTCCGTCGGCCGGGCGAACAGTGATCGGAGCTCGTCGCGCTTCAGCTGGTCGGTGCGCACAGCAGCCCTCCCGCTCGTCGTCCGCTCACAGCGTGAATGACCCGGCGTCGGCCAGCAACAGGGCAGTCCCGGACACCCGTTCGTTCCACCCCACTGGGTGCTTTCCGCCCCGGTGTTGAGCGTGCCGCCCCGGTTTTGCGTACTGAGGTGAATGAGTCACCTCGATGGAGAACGTGCCTTGGCCGGGCGCCGCCGACCTCGGGTAGGGAAGCGGGTGCCCGCCCGGCGAGCCGTCGCGATCCTGACGTTCGTGGTCGTGGTGGCGAGTGCGCCCACAGAGGCGGTCGCCGCAGATCCGTCATCGGGCCAGCAGGCCGCCGTGACGGCCACCCTGCGTGGGCTGCGGCGCGGGGCCTTCGACCGGGCCGTCATCCATGGGCGCGACAGGAACGCGGTCGTGCCCGCCGGGCTGCTGCTGATGGACACCGACGGCGGCGGCACCCTGGAGACGTACGGGATCGACCTGCGCGACTCGACGCGGTCCGGGGCGAAGTACCGACAGTCCGCCACCGGCGCGACGCCGCTGAACGGCAACCCGAACGCGGGCCGCATCCGCTGGATCGCGCAGAACTCGTTCCCGCAGGTCGACGACCTCGCCGGGCTCGCCAGGCGGGCCGGTCTGCCGTCCCCGCTCAGCGCGGCGGAAGCGGCCGCCGGCACCCAGGTGGCCATCTGGCGCCTCGCGAACAACGTCGACGTCGACGCGACCGACCCGCAGGCCGACCGGTTCGCCGACTGGCTGCGGGACCAGGCGCAGAGTGTGGACGAGCCCTCGGATCCACTGCGGCTCGACAACGCCTCGGTATCCGGCAAGCCGGGAACACGGCTTGGCCCCGTCGTCGTGCGCACCGCCCCGGGCGGCCGGGTCACCGTCACCCCCTCCGGCGAGTTGACCGGCCAGAACGTCACGGTCGTCGACGCGGCGGGCCATCAGGTCAGTGGCGATGTCGGCGACGGCAGCACCCTCTTCTTCGACGTGCCCGCCGCCGCGTCGGACGGCGGCGGCGCGGTGACGTTCCGTACGACGGCATCGGGTCTCGTCGGCCGCGTGTTCACCAGCGAGGGCAGCCAGGCTCAAATCGTCGCCGGGGCAAGCGGGTCCACCACTTCGGCCCAGGCCACCGTCTCCTGGTCGGCGTCCGGCCCGACCTCGTCGCCGAGCCCGTCCGCGTCGGCGAGCGGCTGCACCGGAGAGGGGTGCGCCACGTCTGCACCCGGCGTCGGCAAGGGCTCGCAGAGGCAGGGCCTCGGCTCGGCCGTAACGCGTGACGACTTCGTGCAGACCGCCCTCTCCAGGACCAACTCGCTCATCGGAGGAGCGGTGTTCGTGCTGATGGGCGCCATGGTCTTCGTGCTGCGCCGACTGCGGCTGCGGTGAGACGGATCGGTGGGCGCTGAACATTCCGCGCTCCCGCACCGTATGGCTCCCCGAGTCGAGTCGTCCCCCAGGGCAGGAGGCCACCCTCATGTCACTCACGCGCCGCGCGTCATACGCCTGGGCCGCGTTCATCGCCACGTTGGTGCTGCTCGGCGCCGGGTATCTCGTGGTCGGCGGTTCGTCGGACGACAGAGCCCTCGCGGGAGCGGCGCTTCCCGCGGGCCCGCACGGGACCGGCGGTCCGTCCGGCGACTGGCGGAACTGGGACCCACGCCAATGGCTGCGCCGGGCGGGCGACTTCATCAACCCGGTGATCGACGGCGTATGGGGTACGGACCGGATGCGCGCGGCGCAGGGGTGGAGCAACACGGTCGGCGCGGGTGTCGCCGACGCCCAGGGGGTGTCCGACCCGGTGCCCTCGCCCGTACCGGCTCAGCCGGAGAACCATCCCTACCGTGAGCATGCCGCCGCCTCCGGCAAGATCTTCTTCGACACTCCGGAGGGGCCCGCCGTCTGCTCCGGCACCGTGGTGCACGATCCCGCGCATCCAGGGCGGTCGAATCTCGTATGGACGGCCGGTCACTGCGTCCACGCGGGGCGCGCCGGGGGCTGGTACCGCAATGTCGTGTTCGTCCCCGACTTCAACGACACGGGAGACAACGGGCGCGCCAGGGGCTCCCTGTCCGCGCTCGTCCCGCTGGGCACCTGGTGGGCCGACTGGGCCGAGACCTCGCCCGAGTGGATCAGTACGGGCGCCGCGACCGGAGGCGCGGGTGCGCCGTTCGACTTCGCGGTCTTCCATGTACGCCAGGCACGCGGGATCACCGGCTCGCTGGAGGAGACGATCGGTACCGCCGCGCCGCAGGTCGACTTCGCGACCTCGCCGGCAGCGAGCGGTGTACCGGTGGGGGTGTGGGGCTATCCGGCCCGTAAACCCTTCGACGGTTTCTCGATGTTCCGCTGCACCGGCCCCGCCGGGCGGCTCTCCGTGGCCGACGACCAGCCGACGTTGTACCGCGTGGGCTGCACGATGAACGGCGGCGCCTCCGGTGGTGGCTGGCTCACCCGCCGCGCGGACGGCACGCTCGCACTCATCTCCAACACCTCCATCGGCCCGACTCCGGCCGCCTGGCTGGCCGGACCGCGACTGGGCCCGGAGGCCCGAAAGGTCTTCGACACGGTCAGCGCACGGTTCGCCGACCACTGAGCCACCCCCATACCCCCCAACCACCCCACTCCAGGAGGAACCTTTGCGGCGCATCGTCTTTTCCGGCACCGGCCTCGTCGTGGTCGCACTGATGGCGACCATCGCCGCGCTGGCCTTCCCGATCTGGTCGTACGCCGACCGCTCCGGAACCGGCCTCGCCAACCTCAACGCCAGTACCGTGCCGACCCGTTGGGGACCCCTGTCCGCCGCCGACCGCGACTTCGTCGCCCGGGTGCGCCTCGCCGGGCTCTGGGAGATGCCCGCGGGACAGCAGGCCATCGAGCGCGCCCCCACCACGGCGGTCAAGACGGCCGGTGAGCACCTGGTCCAGGGACACACCTTCCTCGACGCGCGCGTACGCGAAGTCGCGTCCCAGCTGAACATGGAACTCCCCAGCCAGCCCAACGCCTTGCAACAGGACTGGCTGCGCACGTTGTCGGGCGACAACGGCAAGAAGTACGAGAGCGACTTCGCCAACTTCCTGCGTTCGGCGCACGGGCAGGTGTTCGCCCTGATCGCCCAGATACGCGCGAACACCCGCAACACCCTGGTGCGGGAGCTGGCCGACGACGCTAACACCACCGTGCTCGACCATATGAAGGTCCTGGAGAGGACGGGGTTCGTGGACTTTGATGGGATCGCCCGGGGCGCGGCCACCGCGACAGCCAGCCCCACCGGCCCGCCGCCGCCCGTCGCGGGCTCGAACCCCCCGCCGGCCGCCCCCGTCCAACCCGGACCGTCCATGAGCCCGCAGCAGCCGGGGGCCGACCCCGGTACGCCCGGCTATTGACCGGACCGCGCGGTCAAGACGTATACGTGAAGTCGGCCGATGCGGTCAGCGTCCCGTTCGCCACCGTCGCGATCTGCACGGCTGCCGCCGTCGGCCAGGCGGGTGCGGTGAAGGTGACCGTCGAGTCGTCGACCGCCTTCACCCCGCTCGCCGGGCGGCCGCTGAAGCCGTTGGCGGTGCGTGTGCCGATGTATACGGCCGTCGTACTGGACAGACCCGCACCGGTGAGGGTGACGGTGTAGCCGCCCGACTTCGAGCCGGTGGTCGGAGACACCTTGGTGATGGTCGCCGGGAGCTGGGTGAGTTTGGCCGTGGTCTCGACGAAGTGCGCGCTCACGTAGTGGTTGCCGTCCATGGTGACCGTGAACTCGGGCGCCCGGCTGGACTGGATCCGGCCCTCGACGGTCCAGTAGTCGAGCTGGTAGCCCGACTTCGGCGCGGCGGTGACCGTGACCTGGTCGCCCTTGTCGAACATACCGGTCGCCGCGGGGGTCACCGTGCCGCGCTCGGGGTTGTCCGGCGCCGCCGTGAGCGCGTAGCGGACCGGGGCCGTACTACCTGACGGCGTACGGTAGTTGGCGAGGACGGGACCGGTGAGGTTCATGACGCGTACGCAGTCGGCCGGTTGCGGCTGACCCAGAGGCACACCCCTTGGGGCATCTTCATAGCTCTGCCGGGGGTTGGAGAACCAGAGCTTGGTCTCGCAGTGGTCCTCGTCGGCGCAGGCCATCGTGTAGCCCATGATGTCCGTCCAGGTGCGGCTCTTGGGCAGAAAACCGTGGTTGTCGGGGTAGTACGGGTTGAGGTTTCCGGGCCGGTATCCCTTGGCGGCGGGGTCGATGGGGTCGGTGAGGTAGTCGTGGTTGAGGCCGAAGTTGTGCCCGATCTCATGGGCGAGGTGGTAGGTGCCGAGGGTGTCGGACTGCTGCGCGCCGAACGCCGCGTGATCCGTGCTGAACGCGGGGTCGGCGCCCGGGATGAGACGTACCAGCGAGGGTGTGTTCGCGGTTCCGGCTGTGTAGAGCGTGCCGGGCGCGGGGGTGAACTGGGTCAGTACGTGCAGCAGGTCCGCGCCCTTGTCGTCGCGGTTCTTGCGGGCGTCGACAGCGAACGCGCTGGAGTAGTTGCTGTCCTTCGGGTCGGACAGCGCGCTGGTGATGCCGTCCGTGTCCCCGGCCTTGCCGGTCCACTCCTTGGTGGTGAAGGTGCCGGCCAGGTTGAGCCGGGCCGTCACCAGGCTCGTGGCGTACGCGGTGTTCGTCCCCTCCACGGCGGCCTTCACCTTCAGGTCGAGCGCCGCTACACCGCCCTTGGTGTTGCGGACGGTCCTCGGTGTGTAGCCGATGAGCAGATCGATGACGGGCGCGCTGATCGCGGCGCGCGGTCGCGGTGCGGGGAGCGCCGCGCGGGGACCGGCCGGGTCGGCGACGCGTACGGCGTCGTCGTGCAGCAGGCTCCGGCGGTTCACCGGGAGCTCGCGCACGGTGGAGGCGCCGGGCCGGTCGGCGTCGATGCTGTACTCCGTACGGCCCAGATGCACCTCACCGGCCACGCGGGGCACACCCCGCCCGCAGGCACGGTCCACCGCGAGGGTGACCGGCTGGTCGGGGCGGCCGACGATGTGCCCGGACCACAGCAGCGTGCCCTGCCGGTCCCGTGACACACGGTCGGCCACCACATCGACCCGGGTGTCGTCGAACAACCGCAGGGTCCGGCGGTCGGGCCCCGTCCCGTGCCGGGTCCCGCACACCGCGCCGAAGGCGCCCGCTGCCCAGTCGACACGACCGATACGGGATGGTCCGGGCGCTACGGCTCCGGTCCGGTGGAGCCCGATGGAGGCCGCCGGGGCGGCGACGGCGGGCGGCACGGTGGACATGAGGGCGACGGCTGCCATGAGCGCGGCGCCGGGCAGCTGCATGGGACGGGGCACGCGGGGTCTCCTTGGGACGTCATCGAAACGATCACGCCCAGGCTCGGCCAGGACCGCCACCCCGGCGCGGTGGCGGCGACTGGACGAGTGGCGACCAGATGGAGCAGAGGAGTGCGCCGGTCCCTCCCGTGAGGGACCGGCGCGGCCGTCAGACCAGGTCGGCGGCGATGAGCAGGTACTGGAAGCTGCCGTCCTTGTAGGCGCTGAGGAAGGCGTCCTCGATGCCGGTGGCCAGCGGCGAGCGGGCGCGCAGCTCCCAGTACGGGATGGTGGCCTGCGTGAGGTCGAGCACGCTCACCGGGACGAGGCGGTTGGCCGCCATCTCCTTGAAGTAGGCGCTGCGCGGGTGGATGTTGCAGATGTAGTGGGCGTTGATCTCGCTCACGGCCCGGGACGGCAGCCCGTACGCGTCGTTGTAGCAGCCGGTGATGGTCACATACCGGCCGCCGTGTTCGAGCATGCGGGCGTACTCGGGAAACAGCACCGAGAGATCGACGTACATCGTGCTCTCGTTGTTCCAGATGGCCCGGAAGCTGTTCGACTCGAAGCCCGTGTCGATCATGTTCTTCAGATGGAAGCGCACCTGGTCGGAGACACCACGGTCCTCGGCCTGGCCGTTGGCGAAGGCGACCTGCGTCTCGGAGATGGAGATGCCGTCGACGCGGCAGCCGAAGCGCTGGTTGGCCACGAAGCTGCTGCCGCCGCGCCCCGAACCGGAGTCCAGCAGCCGGTCGTCGGGGGCGATGTCACCGAGGTTGGTCATGAGCACATCCGCCTGGGCGCATTCCAGGCGGTGCAGCTCCTCGGTGATCCGCTTCTCGCGGGTCTCCTCGGGCCCCTCCAGGACGGACCAGTCCACGGATCCGATGCCGTAGTGGTGGTGGTAGATGCCGTCCACTTCACCGAGACGCAGGTTGACGGGGTTCTTCTCGCGGTTCCAGTACTCGGCCACGGACTTCTGGTAGGCACTGGCGAGGAACGGAGCAGGGGTGTTGGTGGTGTCCTGAATCGTCATAGTGGTTCTCCTGATTGCCGCTGCATCTGTGGTGTCATACGTACGTGGTGCGTCGGGCGCCCTGCGTCAAACGCCGTGGTACCGGGGGCTCGTGGCGTGCCACTCCTTGCTGCCGCCCATCCAGGCCCACAACCCGGCCAGATAGCGCCGCAGTTGGGGGGATCCCGCCGCACTGAGGAGGGCGCACTCGGCCTCCACCGTGTGCATCAGCTCGTCGTGGAGGGAAGCCGCCTTGTCGACGGCCTCCTGGAGCGAGCACTGCTCCTCGGCGGCGATGAGGTTGGGCAGGTTGGTGTCGGTCGGGTCTTCCTTCGCCATCGAGTACAGGTCGTTGAGCAGGACGTTGGCCGTACCCGCGTACAGATACGTACGGCGCACCCGTGCGTCGGCGAACTCGTGGGCGGGCAGTTCATAGCCGCCCACGGGGTCGATGAGGACCATGCAGGGGTAGAAGGCGTTCTCGTAGCGGTGCAGCAGGTACTCCCACACCGCGGGCCTGCGGGCCGAGTTGCGCCACTCCCCCTCCTGGCCGTAGCCCACGAACATGACGGCGAGTTCATGCCGCAGCCGGGCGACCTGGGTGGGGCTGGCGATCTGTTCGAGGTGGAACAGGCAGGAGCGGAACGCCCGCAGTACGGGTTCCTGGTCGACGACCTCCTCGAACTTCGGCAGGTACCGGGCCGGCAGGCGGACCGGGTCGACCACCGCGTGGGCCATGGCGAGGCGCGAACCGAGCAACTCCGGTTCGGTGTTGTCCCCTTCGTCCACCCAGTGGTCGTCCACGGCCCATTCGGCCAGCCCGCACCGGGCGGCTGCCAACAGCAGGTCGGGGTCGTCGCAGTCGGGGTGCGCGAGCATGAAAAGACGCCCGAAGTTGTGCGAGCGCAGCCGTTCGAGGCGCCCCTGGAAGATCCCGATCTCCTGGGCCCAGTCGACCAGGCGCTCGTTGACCTCCTCGGCGAGCGCCGGGTCGTCGCGGACCGCGTCGGGACAATAGAGCTGTGGTACGCGGAGCGTGGATTCGGTCGAATCCGAGTGCGCGGGGGTGGAAGACGGGTCGGGGGCGTCGGCCGCCGGTTGTTCGACCTCGCTCAGCGAGCGCGGGCCGAACAGCCGGGCGGCCGAGGTTCCCAGCCCCGTGGGGCCGGAGAGGAGGCCGTGGAGCGCCTCCGTCCCGGCGGCCGCAGCGTCACGTACGGGGGCGGGTGCGGGCGGGCGGGACAGCGTCGGCGGCCCGTCCCACCCTGGTACACGGGCACCGATGAACTCGGGCATGGGGGTTCTGCCTTTCCGCAGATGGCTGGCTGAGGCCGAGGAACACCACGTCGTCAGCCGCGCCAGCGGCTGACTTCCACGTTCTCCAGCACCCCGAGCGCGTCCGGCACGAGGATCGCGGCCGAGTAGTAGGCGGTGACCAGGTACGAGATGATCGCCTGCTCGTCGATCCCCATGAACCGCACCGACAGACTCGGCTCGATCTCGTCCGGGATACCGCTCTGGCGCAGGCCGATCACGCCCTGCTCGTCCTCGCCCGTACGCATACAGATGATCGACGTCGTCCGCTCCGGCGTGACCGGGATCTTCCCGCACGGGAAAATCGGCACCCCCCGCCACGTCGGGATCCGGTTCCCGTTGATCTCAATCGACTCCGGGACCAGGCCGCGCTTGTTGCACTCACGCCCGAACGCCGCGATCGCCCGCGGATGCGCCAGGAACAACTTGCTGCCCCGCCGCCGCGACAGCAACTCATCCATGTCATCCGGCGACGGCACCCCGTCATGCGGCTGCAACCGCTGCCCGTAATCACAGTTCGCCAGCAACCCGAACTCCCGGTTGTTGACCAGCTCATCCTCCTGGCGCTCCCGCAACGCCTCCACCGTCAGCCGCAACTGCTGCTCGGTCTGGTTCATCGGCTGGTTGTACAGATCCGCCACCCGTGAATGGACCTTCAACACCGTCTGGGCGACGGATAGTTCGTACTCACGCGGCGCACCCTCGTAATCGACATACGTATGCGGGATCACAGGCTCGCCCACATGGCCCGCCGCGAGGTCGATCGCGGCCTCGCCGTACTTGTTGGTGCGCTGCTGCGGCACCAACGCCACACCCGCCAGATGCTCATGCAGCGACGGCGCCCGCTCCGCCAGGTTCAGCACATCCGCCCGGGCGAGCACCAGCACCGTGCACGCGGTCGCGGCGCGGGCGGTCGCGTCCCACACCGCCTCACCCGACAGCAGCGCCTGCTCACCGAGGTATGCCCCATCCGCAAGCACCCCGAGAACGGCCTCGTCGCCGTAGGGGCCGGTGCCGATCCGCTCCACACGCCCATGCGCCAGCAGATACACCGCATCCACCGGATCACCCGCCGCCGCCAGCACCTGCCCCGCCGCGAACTCCCGCTGCTCACACCGGTTCGCCAGCTCCGTCAGCGCCGCCTCGTCCTCGTAATCCCGCAGCGCCGGCAGCTCCCCCAGCTCCGCCGGGATCACACTCACCCGCTCACCCGTCTGCACAAAGGTGACCTTCCCGTCACCCACCGAGTAGCTCAGCCGCCGGTTCACCCGATACGTACCACCCTGCACCTGCACCCACGGCAGCATCCGCAACAGCCACCGAGAGGTGATCTCCTGCATCTGAGGAGCGGACTTGGTGGTGGTCGCCAGATTCCGCGCCGCCGCGGTACCAAGACTCTGCTGCGCGCGGTTCTCGGACCCTGCCTCGACCGACATGTGATTCCCTCTCGATCATTCACCGCAGTCCATCTGCCCGCCCAGCCTTGCAGGAGGGCGGCGCCCCATCTATTACCCGAAGGACTTACCTACGGATTGAATGTTCGAAGGGAGAACAAGACAGCGGAGGCGATTCGAAACGGAACTCCCGGTGAATTGACGTGATTTCGGCGATCAGCGGGAGGCTCCGGCGTGAATTCGCCGCAATTGCGCGCGCTCCGAGATTTTCAGTCATCGCCAGAGTACGCATTCTCGCCATGCCAAGAAATACCGTTCGAGGGACACGAAGACCGAGGAAGCACCCCTCATCTCATACCCTCAGCGTCACCAGCGGGCAGCCCGCGAACGTCTCTCCCCCGTCCACGACCTCGGTGCCGAGACGTGGGTGGGTCATGGACTTGCGGATGTGGCCGAGGACTTCGGCCCAGCGGGCGTCGGTGCGGGCGACAGGTCGCGCGATACCGTCCCGGTCGATCAGACACGGCACCAGGCCGCACCGCCCGATCCCGTCGTCGTCGAGCTCCACGACGGCTACCGCGGTGATACGGGTGGTGGGGTGGAACGGAAAGGCGGCGCTGTCCGGGCGCGGGTAGAAGCCGTACTCGCCGAACGTCTCCACCAGCTCGTCCTGGCTCGCCCGGTCGATGTCGAAACCGGCGGCCCGCAGGTCGTCGGGGAAGCGGGGCATGTCGAACACGATGTGCCCGAGCCCGTAGAACACCGGTGTCCCACCGATGAACTGGGCGCCGCGCAGGGCGTGTTGATGGTGGCCGAGTACGAGATCCGCGCCCGCCCCGGCGATCAGCTCCGCGCACAGTCGCTCGTGCTCGGTGATCACCCAGGGTTGGGTATGGTCGCCCCAGTGCACACTCACCACCACCAGGTCGGCCCGCGCACGGGCGTCCGCGATGGCCTTCTCGACCCGTGCCCAGTCCCCCTCGTCCAGGACCGACACCACCTTGGCCGGCACACCCGGGCACACATACCCCGGGACGGGCGCGGTGTAGCAGTCCTCCGCGCGCAGCGCCGCCACGCCCGGCGTCGATGGTCCGGCCTGGGCGCCGACGGCCAGCACGGAGGTGCAGGCCACCACCGCGACCCGCCGCTCCCCCACCCGTACCGTGGCGGGCCGCAGTGCCTCGGCCGACGACATACCGGCGCCGACCGTGCGTACACCCCGTGCGGCGAGCGTCGCCGTGGTGTCGGCGAGACCTCCGTATCCCGCGTCCATGGCGTGGTTGTTGGCCAGGGACATCACGTCGAACACCGACAGGGGGGTGGCGTTGGCGGTCGTCACCACGGTCGACGTGGGTGATCCCGGTGTTGCGCCGAAAGTGTCCGTCAGTACGCCCTCGAAGTTGCCGAAGACGAGGTCGGCCGCCGCGAGTACCGGCTGGACTCCTTCGAGCGCGCGGTCCGGCTCACTGCGGTCGATCAGCACATCGCCGACCGCCGCGATGGTGCGCTTCATATGCGTGCGATCTCCTCGGCCACCGCGCTCCACAGCTCGTGCCGGGCGGCGAGGGCACGTCGTACGGTCGTCGCGCACTCGGACCACTTGTGCTCGTCGTCCGCGCACAGGTCGATCAGCATCTGCATCGCCATCGGGGTGTGCTGCTCGCCATCGATGTCGATGTGGCGGACCAAGTAGTCCTTGAACGAGGTGAGTTGATGCTGCGCGCCCTCGATCCGCAGTACGCGCTCGAACATGTCGGGGATCAGGTCCTCGCGGCCGAAAGCGAAGGCGGCCGCCTGGCAGTGCACCGGGGCGGACTCGATGATGTCCCACGTATGCGCGACGAAGTCGGCCGCCGCCGACGGTGCGCCGGAGAGTTTGAGGGCTTCGGCCACCGAGGCTCCGCCACGCAGCCGCTCGATGAACGTATGGATCGGGGCGGTGTCCGCGCCGGCCTCGGCCATGGCGGTGAGGTAGAGCTCGAAGTGGCTCAGATAGCCGTCCCCGATCTCGTCGCTCTCCTCCGTCAGCACGATGTCGTTGATGAGCCGCCGACTGGTCGAGGGACCCTGGGGCACCCAGGGCACACTGACGCAGGTGAGCTCCCGCTGGAGGCTCTTGAGCAGGGACATGAAGTCCCAGACGGCGAAGACGTGGTGTTCCAGGAAGACGCCGATACGGTCGAGGCGGTCGAGGTCGCGGTACATCCGGTGGTTCACGATCATCTCCCGGTCGGGTGTGATCGCCTGTTGCAGTCCGGTGAGTCCGGGGTGTGTGCGGTTCCAGTGGTAGCGGTCGGTCGTCATGTTCGGCTCCGATACGGAAGTCGGGCGGTGGTGAGGGTGTTCAGACGTGCGCGGATCTCGCCGAGCGCCGAGCGCCAGGTCTCGGGATCGTCGATCGGCAGTCCGAGCCGGGCCAGTTGTTCGTCGGGCGAGGCCGTTCCGCCTGCCCGCAGGAACGCGGTGAAGGCGGAACCGAAGGCGACCGGGTCATTCCGTCGCAGCCGGTGCAGCCCGAGGGCGGTCAGTCCCGCGAAGGGGTAGGCGTAGTTGTAGAAACGGCCCTGGAAGAAGTGGGGGATGCGCATCCACTCCAGCCGTTGCAGCGCGCCCGGGGCGAGGGCGGTGCCGTAGCAGTCGCGGTGGGCCTGCTGCCACAGATCCCCCAGCGCCTCGTCGTCGAGGACCCGCTCCTCCCCGCGCAGGTCGTACGTGGCCTGCTCGAACGAGGTGATCATGGTCTGCCGGAACACGGTCCGCATACAGCGCTCGATCCACTGCGCCTCGGCGTCGGCCGCCTGTGTCGGGTCGCCTTCGGTGGCGAGCCAGTCGAGGACGGCCAGTTCGGCGAAGCACGCGGGTACTTCACCGAGCGCGGTCGGGGCGTCGAAGACGAGCGTGGGCTGGGCTTCGGCGGCCAGGACGAAGGCGACCGCGTGGCCGAGCTCATGTGCCAGGTCGAGCAGATCGGCGGGCCTGCCGCCGAAGCTGACCAGGACGAAGCACGTCCGCTCGGACGGCACCGGCAGGGAGAAGGTGCGGGAGATCCGTCCCGGGCGGGGCACGGTGTCGATGCGGCCGTCCTCGACGATGCGCCGTGCGACCCGCGCGATCTCCGGCGAGATCCGTGCGAAGGCCGCGAGGACCGTCTCGATCGCCGCCGCCAGCGTCATACGTCCGGCCCCCGGCAGCGGGGCCCGCTCGTCCCAGGCGGCCAGCGACTCCACGCCGAGCAGCCGCGCCTTGTGCACGAACCAGCGCTCCGCCAGGCCGTGTTGGAGCGTGATCTCGGTCAGCATGCGGTCGACGGTCGTCGAGTCGAGCCGGTTGTCGAAGTCGCTCATCGCGCGCGGCCGCGCGAGCCCCCGGAGCCGGTCCACCGCCAGCCGGTCCGCGACCAGCGTGTCGTAGGCGAGCGCCAGCGTCCGGGCATGCGGCTCAAGGCCGTGTACCAGCGCGTCATACGCGGACCGGCGGACAGCCGGATCGGTGTGGGTGAGGTCGGCCCAGGCCTGGTCCAGGGGTGAGAGCAGCCGGTCGTGCAGCAGCCCCCACGCCTGTGCCAGCGGCTCGCGCGCGGCCAGCGTCCGTTCCTGTTCCTCGGGCAGCGGGCGCGCCCTCGACTCCCGTGCGCTGAGCAGCAGATGGCGGTAGGGCGCCAGAGCGGGGGCCGCGAGCAGCTGCGCCACCCGTTCGTCGGACAGCGCCTGCCATTCCGTATCGAAGAAGCGCAGGGCGTCCTCGACGGATTCGGCGACCGCGTCCGCGCCGAGGGCGAGCTCCGCGCCGGTCTGGCCGAAGATGTCGAGGCTCTGGTGCAGTGCCGCGTACGCGATGAGATGCGTCAACCCGGCTCGTGCCTGGCCGAGTTCGGCGAGGAGGCGGGAGAGGTCGTGTGGCCCGATGCCGCCGACCCGGCCGCGCCAGCGTTCGGCGCACCCCCTGGCCCGGGCGGCGACGGCGGGGCCCGTGGGCGGCGGCGCCAGTGTGGACAGATCCCACTGCATGGCCCGCTCAGCCCTTCGGCCGGGTCGCGCGCATCGAGAAGAGCAGCGGCAGCTCGCCCTCGATGTGCGCCGGCAGCCAGTACCCGCCGTCCTCGCGCTGCTCCAGATAGGGCAGCACCGGGAACCAGGCGGACGGGAACTCATGGACGAACTCCAGGCGCAGCCCGGCGTCGACGACGCTCGTCACGATCGCGCCGAGCGAGTGCGCCCAGGTGTATCCGGACTCGACGACGTCGTCGTCGGCGTTGGTGTACGTGCCGTGGAGCTCATGGGCGATCGGCTGCGCACGGTCGAAGTAGGGGTAGCGGACGATGGGTTCGCGCACATCGTCGTCGAAGTCGAGGACGTGCAGGACCGGGTGGTATTCGGCGACGTACAGAACCCCGCCCGGCGTGAGCAGACGCGCCGCCGCCTGGGCCCACTGGCGGATGTCGGGCAGCCAGACGACCGAGCCGAACGAGACGTAGACGATGTCGAAGCGGCCTTCGAGGTCTTTGGGCAGCCGGTAGATCTCCGCGCACCGGAAGTCGGCGTCGAGTCCCGCCACGTCCGCGATGCTCTTCGCCTGCGCGACGGCGGCGGGCGAGAAGTCGACGCCGGTCACGCGGGCGCCGCGCCGGGCCCAGCTGAGGGTGTCGAGTCCGAAGTGGCACTGGAGGTGGATCAGGGAGCGCCCGGAGACCTCGCCGAGTTCATCGAGCTCGAACGACCGCAGGGTGCTGCCGCCCTCCAGGAATCCCTGTACGTGGTAGTGGTCGCTGCCCACGTGGAACCCGGTCCAGTTGTCCCACAGGCCGCGGTTGCGCTCGATGCAGCGGTCGGCGTCGGCGGGGGCCAGGGTGGTGACGCGCGGTGTACGCATCGGATCGACCTCCTTGTCCGGCTCAGGCCGTCGCGCGCGCGGCGAAAGCGGGTGCGGTGGGGACGTGTGCGCACACCGGGCAGTCGGGCCGGCGGCTCCACCGCTCGGACTCGCGCGGTACGGCGTCGTCGAAGTACGCCTCCATCAGCCGCCCCTGGGACAGCGGCGGCGCGATGCCGGTGGCCAGCCGGACGACCTCGGCCTGGACGTGCGCGGTGTACAGCGTGACCAGCGCGCCGAACGCCGACATGTCCTCGGGGAAGCGCGGCTCGTCGGGGGTCGCCTCCGCCCATTCGGTCTTCTTGACGCTGAGGTCGGCGGACAGCCGGTCGTGCTCCGCCACGTCCGCCTTCCAGCACTCCACGCACCCGGTCACGCCGGGGATCATCGTGTAGTACGCGATACGGCGGCTGTCCACGCCACCCGTGATCAGCGTCGCGCCCGCGGTGACACAGGCCTGGTTGATCCAGTTGACGACCTGCATCTTCGGCATGTCCACCGCCGAAAGCACGAGGTCGCGACCCTCGACCACGGCCAGCGCCTCGTCGGCGCAGCCGATGTAGGTCGAGCGGGCGTCCAGCTTGACCAGCGGGTCGTAGGCGAGGATCCGCTCGGTGGCGACCTCGATCTTCGGGCGGCCGATGTCGCTCTCGCGGTAGAGGATCTGCCGGTTGAGGTTGGACAGTTCGACGGTGTCGAAGTCCACCACCCGGATGTCACGCGCCCCGAGCCCGACCAGGTCGAACAGCATATGGCTGCCCACACCGCCGAGGCCGAGCAGGACCACCCGGTAGTCGCGCAGCTTGCGCTGAAGGGTGTACTTGCTGGTCGCGAGCGAGCTGTAGTTCTCGAAGAAACCCAGGTTGCGCTTCCAGCGCTCCAGGCTGTGGCCGTCGAGCCCGGGCGCCACGGCTCCGTCCTCGATGAGCCCGGCGCGGTCGAACTCCTCGATCGCGGCGTCGACCTCCTCCCGCGTGAGCTCGCGCCCGGCCGCCCGCAGATCGCGCTGCACCTCGGGCACGGTACGGGTGCCGTCGAGCAGGCCCACGAACAGCCCGACACCGCCGTCGGCGTCCGACAACTCGACGCACTTTCCCGGCAGTTGGATGTAGACGTGGTCCGAGACCCGGTAGACCGGGAGGGTCGGCTTGATGCGTGGCTTGACCTGATCGTGCGTCATCGTTCTGTCCCCCGTGTTCGGTGTGGATTACGTACGTGGTGCGGGGTGCGGCTGGTGCCGCCCGGGGCGGGCGCACGGCCGGAGCCGCACGCCCGCGTCGGTCGGATCAGGTGGCGACGGCGCGGCCGGCGATGCTCGTCTTGCGGGTCTTGAGGACGATCGACATGGTCATTCACCTCCCCGATGTGTGGTGCGAACGGGTTCCAGAGTGCGGGGCGGGGACCGGTCGCGGGTATTGGCACATACCCCAGGTCGTGGCGCGTCAGGTCGTGAGCACGTCAGTCGTGGCGTCGGTCGTGTCCGCGTCAGGAGTACGCCGCCCGGACGACCGCGCTGGCCAGTGCGGCCCGCGAGGTGACGCCGAGCTTTCCGAAGGCGTTGGAGAGGTGCATCTGGACGGTCTTCTCGGTCACTTGCAGCCGATGCGCGATCTGACGGTTTGTCAGTCCTTCGCTGACCAGCGCCGCGACCTCGCCCTCGCGCCGGGTCAGGGCTGCCAGACCGCCGGGCCGTGCGACCTCTTGCGGCGGTCGCGTCGCCGCGATGCGGCGCCGCTCGACCGAAGCCCGGCGCGCGAGCGAGCGTGCTCCGCAGGCGGTGAACGTCCGGTGTGCCGTGGCCAGTTCGGCCGCCGCCCGCCGCGTCTCACCGCGAGCCGTCAGCGACGCGGCAGCCGTCAGCCGGGCCCGGTTGGCGTCGATCACCAGGCCCGCCTCGGTGAGCGCGTCGTACGCCGCGACGCTCGCCCGGAACGCCGAGTCGGAGCGCTGATGGGCGAGCACCTGGGCCCGGGCGAGCAGCGCCAGTCCGACGCGGCCCGGCAGGGCGAGCGGGCGGGCGGCCGCCATGGCCCGGTCGGCCCACCGCTCGGCCACATCGTCACGCCCGGCGGCCAGCGAGGCACGGGTGAACAGCTCGCACCAGTCGACCCTCGACCACACGTCCACCGCGGTCAGTTCGACGCCGCCCACTGCCCGTACGGCCGCGAGGCACGCCGTGGCATCGCCCGCGTCGAGCCGGGCCTCGGCGAGCGCGCGGGCGACGGACGCACCCGACCAGCCACCCGCCCCGGCCCCGCCCGGCAGATACTCCGTCGCCGCCGCCCCCGCCCGCAGCGCCGCGTCCACATCGCCCGTGACGACCGCGATACGGCAGCTCACGGCCAGCGCGCCGCTACGGGCCTCCTCGGCTCCGGACCGGACCGCCAGTTCCAGCGCCTCCGCCGCGGCCGCCTCGGCCTCGTGCAGCCGCCCCGACAACTGGGCCACGAAGGCGCGCGCCGTCAGCAGATGCGTCAGGGCGAACTCCCGTCCCGAGCGGCGCGCGACCGCGATCCCCCGGTCCAGATGGCCCATCGCGACCGATGTCCGCCCCAGCATCCCCTCGCTCCACCCGAGCCACAGCACCGCGTGGAGGTCACCGGCGAGTTGCCCATCCAGGAGACCGTCCACCAGACGTGCGGCGGACGCGCTGTGGGCCTGGGCCGAGGGGATGTCTCCGGTGAGTACACCGGTCAGCGACAGAAGCCCGTGCGCGGTCGCCGCCGGTCCCCGGCTGCCGCACCGCTCGGCGGCGGCCAGCGCGCGCCCGGCCCGCGCGGCGCAGTCGGCGGGGCGGCCGTCGCCGAGCTCGTCGCGGGCCAGCGCGAACTCCAGGACCCCGGCCGCGTCGGCGTCCCGCGCCGCAGCCCCGTCGAACGCGTCGACCAGCAGCGAACGGGACTCGGCATACCTGCCAAGGGCCCGCTCGACCAGCGCACACGCGGCCACCGCCTCCGCGTACCGCCCGGCGGGCTCGCGCGGCAGCACTTCCAGTACCGCGTGCAGCAGTTCACGGCTCTCGCGCAGCCGGCCGACCGCGCACAGCAGCCGCGCCAGCCGGAACTGCAGCCGGGCCCGCTGGGTCACGGCATCGGTCGGCAGCAGCCGCAGCGCGGCATTCAACCAGCGCACCGCACTGTCGGGCTGGCGAAAGCGCACCAGGTGAGCGGCCTCCGCCAGAATGCGCACCGCGTCGCGGTCACCGGGCCGTGCGGTGCGCTCCACATGGAACGCGCAGGCCGCCGCGTCCGCCTGACGACGCGTCAGTGCGGCGGCGACGGCGGTGTGCGCGGCGAGCCGCCAGCCCGGCAGGGCGCTCTCGTACACGACATCGCGCAGCAGCGGGTGCCGGAAGGTGAACGTCCGCGGTGCCTCGACCGGCCGTACGAGATCCTCGCCCGCCAGCTCGTCGATGGCCGAGAGGGTTGCGATCTCGGGGAGACCGGCGGTTGCGGCGACCAGTTCGGAGGTGAAGTGCTCCCCCACCACGGCGGCGGCGCGCGCCACTTGGCGTGCGGTCGCGGATACTCGCGCGAGCTCTGCGGCGACCTCGACCTCGAAGGCCGCGGCGTGGGTGTCGACAGCGGTCTCGGCGGCGTGGCCGTCGGCCTGCGCCAGGATCTTCAGATAGAGCGGATTGCCGCCGCCCACCCGTAAGAGCTCGGGTAACCGGCTCCCCGTGCCCCCAATTCGGTCCGCCAGGGCCTTCGCTTCGCTCACACCGAGCGGACCGAGGCAGACCCGTTCCACTTCCCACCCCCCGGCCACGGCGCTCCTCAGCAGTGCGCGCAAGCGCGGCGACGCCTGGCGGGGCCGGTGGGCGAGGGCGAACAGTACGGGCACCCCCGGCGGCCGTCGGAGCAGATCGTCGAGCGCGGCCAGAAGACCGTCGTCCGCCCACTGGAGACCGTCCAGCAGGAAGACGAGTCCGGAGGGCGGCGACGCCGCCTCCAGCCGCTTGCGGATGTCACCCGGGGAACCGTCGCCCCACACGTCCCCGAACAGCTCCCACGGCCTGCCGCCACCGGTCGCGGTCGCCTGGCCCGTCCGCACCACGTGCCCCCGGGCGGACGCAAGGCGTCCCAGTTCGGCGAGCAGGCGGGTCTTCCCGATCCCCGGCTCGCCGGTGATCTCCACCACCTGCGCCGCACCACCCGCGAACCGCCCTACCACGCGGCCCAGTTGGCGGCATTCCGATTCACGGCCGATCAATGGCTCCGACGTCGATGTCACTTCCGTCCTCCCCGTATGGACGTGTCGCAGGTACCTCGCCATGTCCAGCAGGCGATGTCCGCTCCAACACCATGAATACGGCTGCCGGGTCTCCCGTGTTCATCCCGGGCCGTACGAAACGCCGCGGCCCCCGCCGCGCACGGAGTGTGCGTGACGGGGGCCGCGTACCGGGAAAGCGGCTGAGCGTCAGAGCAGGCGCTGCGGGGCCTGGAACTGGTCGACCGGCGCGACGTTGCACGCGGCCTTGGGGCCGCCGAGCAGGTGTCCGCCGATGCCCTCGCCCTCGGGCAGCGGCACCAGGCAGCGGCCGTCGATGTTCACGAACGGGGCGCCGTAGGAGTTGAGGATGCCGCCCGGGTCACCGGCGATGGCGGTGTCGCCGTACCGGGTGCCGAAGTCCGAGGCACCCGACCCGTTGGTGGTCGGGCCCTCGGCCACGCGGGCCGCGCGGATGCTGTTGTGCGCGTTGTTGGTGGTGTTCTCGGCCTCGGGGCCGCCCGTGTGCGCCGAGGCGGGCCCGGCGACAGCCATGGTGGCGGCGGTGGCGAGTGCCGCGCCGGCCAGAACCTGCTTGATCACTATGGTGCTCCTGTTTGGGGTTGTTCCAGGGAGAAGTGCACGTGACAGGCCGCTTCGAACAAGCGAGCCTCTCCTCGCCACCCCAAACAGAGTGGATACGAAATAGGACACGATTTAGCACCCGTTCAGGCCAAAGGGCACGGTCAGGAGTCGAGTACGGCCGTCAGCTCGTCGCGGCCGCTGACCCCGGTCTTGCGGAACACCGCCTTCACATGGGTGTTCACGGTGTGCACCGACACCTCCAGACTGCGGGCGATCTGCTTGGGCGCCGCGCCGGAATACAGATGCTCAACGAGTTGGCGCTCGCGAGCGGTCAGGCCGTGCCAGGCCGAGAACGTGGACAGGAGGAGGGGGCCGGTGGCTTCCTGGAGGACCACGGCGACGTCGCCCTTGCCGTCCTCGTCGAGCGGTTGGGCGTGCACCACGACCCGGCGCCCGAGAAAGGCGGCGGGGCTGTAGGCCAGCGGCTTCGGGGCCGCCGGATCGATCCGGTGGCGGCGAGCGGCGAGCGTGATCTCGCGCATCGACACCAGCGGCATCCACTCCGGCGCGAGGCCGCGCGCAGGATCGATCTCCCGCATCCAGGCCTGCGCCTCGGGGGTGAGCGAGCGCACTTCGTGGTCGGGGCCGACGACGACCACCCCCGCGGGCAGCCGCATACCACCCGCCCTTGGTGCCCGGCCGATCGCGTACCGGCGCAACAGCGCGATCAGCAGCGGGGAGATCTGGACCAGCCGGTCCGCGTCGTCCCGGTCGAAGGATCTGCCGCCCTCCGCCCGCAGCAACGCCAGCAGCCCCCAGAGCCCCTGGCTGTCCCGGAGCAGCAGCCTCAGCTCGCACCCGGCGCCGTGCGCCGCCAGGATCTCCCGGGCGCGCCGATGTCCCCGGGTGGCCTCGGCCGTACGACCGCGCCCGCCGAGCAGTCCGACCGGTGCGCGCAGCCGCGCGATGTCGACCGGACTGAACGGGTCGTCGCCCAGATACGAGTCGTACAGCTGCGCCCGGACGAGATACGGGCTGAAGTCGTGCAGAAACCCGAACGAGACCGCACCGGTCACCGGGTTCATCCCGAACAGCCGCAACCCGTCATGTGCCACCCAGGGACCGACGGCCTCGGAGACCAGTGCCGCCAGCTCATCCCGTACGAAACGTTCCCCTACCGCCGCCTCCAGACAGCGAGCCAGTCGCTGCACATCCCCCACGCAGCCACTATCGCCCGCGCCCCGCAGGCCCGGACAGAGACTATTCGGGCATCCGCGCGGCTCGTTCAGTTGAGGGTCGGGACCGCCGCCCAGCAGCCGTTGGCGCGCCACACGTCCTTGCCGCCGTTGTTCTGCGCCACCATGAACTCGATGGTGCCGCCGGTCTGCCGCCCGACGACCCCGTCGACCGGGAGCCGCCAGAACCGCTGGAAGTTCTGCACGGCCGTCTTGGTGTTCGTGCCGTAGACGCCGTCTACGGCGAGCTTGGTCCCCGCGTACGCGTTGAAGGCGCGCTGGACGCATTTGATGCCGGTCTTGTTGTGCGAGCCGGTGCCGATGTTGGCGACACCGGGTCCGGCCTGCGCTGCGGTGGCGCCGAACAGGCCGCCGACCAGCAGTGCGGCCGCTCCTAGAGTCACCGATACACGTCGGGTGGTGTCGAGGCTCATGTCGTCTCCCGTTGTCACGTCTTGTGAGGTCCAAAGTCCGGCGGGAGTACGGTAGTTCATACCTTCTGACGGGTCATCGGACCCGGGGATGGCGATGCACGTGAACCAGCACGGTAGACGGCGGTGCGCTACCGCGCTGGTTGTACGACGGCGGGCACGGCGGTATGAAGCCCCGGCTCAGCACCCGCCCAAACCCTCTTGCCCCGATCGCCGCGCGACCACCAGGATGGCGGCCATGCCTACCTTCACCGCCGTCGACGGCACCGAACTCGCCTATCACCTCGTGGGCGAGGGCGAGCCCCTGCTCTGTCTGCCCGGTGGCGCCATGCGCGCCTCCGCCTATCTCGGGGATCTCGGCGGACTGTCGAAGCGGCGCACCCTGGTACTGCTCGATCTGCGCGGTACCGGCGACTCCGGTATACCCGCCGACCCGGCCACCTACCGCGTCGACCGGCAGGTAGCCGATGTCGAGGCCCTGCGCGCACACCTCGGCCTCGACCGGGTCGACGTCCTCACGCACTCGGCGGGCGGCGATCTCGCCCTGCTCTACGCCGCCGCGCACCCGGACCGCGTGCGCTCCCTCACCCTCATCACCCCGCGCGCCCGCGCCCTCGGCATCGACTTCACCCAGGAGCACCGCCGGGAGGCCGCCGCACTGCGGGCGGCCGAGCCGTGGTTCACGGCTGCGTACGACGCGTACGAGCGCATCTGGGGCGGCTCCGACGCCGATGCCGACTGGGACGCCGTCATCCCCTTCTTCTACGGGCGTTGGGACGCGGCTGCGCAGGCGCATGCCGCGCTCGACGTCTCGCAGACCAATATGAAGGCCGCCGACCTGTACGCGTCCCCCGAGGCGTACTCCCCCGAGACGGCCCGGGCGGCCATCGCCGGCTCGGGCGCGCGGGTGCTCATCCTGGCGGGCGAGCTCGACAGCGGCCCGCTCCCCCGCGTCGCCGAGGCCATGGCGAACCTGCTGCCCGGCGCCGAACTCGCCGTCCAGCGCGGCGCCGGCCACTTCCCGTGGCTCGACGACCCCGCGTACTTCACCCGGACCGTGGAAACGTTCCTCCGCTCCTGCTGACGGCGATGAGTTCTCGGCGCGCCGGAAGTCCTTCCTCTGTCACCGCGATCGCGGACGACCCCGTACGGAAGGACCGCTGGAATGACCACCATCCAGAGCATCGACGTCCCCGGCGCGCGCCTGCGCTACGAAGTACGCGGCGCGGGGCCGCTGCTGCTGGTCATGGGGGCGCCGATGGACGCGGCGGCGTTCGCACCGCTGGCCGAGGCGCTCGCGGACGACCATACCGTCGTCACCCATGACCCCCGGGGCATCTCGGGCAGCACCCTCACCGACCCCGAGCAGGATTCCACCCCCGAGCTGCGGGCGGACGACGTCGCCGCCCTCCTAGACGCCCTCGGCGCCGAGAACGCCGACGTGTTCGGCAGCAGCGGCGGCGCGGTGACGGGGCTCGCGCTCGTCGCCCGGCATCCCGGACGGGTCCGCACCCTCGTCGCGCACGAGCCTCCGCTGTTCGAGCTGCTGCCCGACGCCGCCGTGCGGCACGCCGAGACCGATGACCTCGTCGCGACCTTCCACCGCGAGGGCCAGGGGGCGGCGTGGATAAAATTCATGGCCAACGCCGGATTCGTCACCGGCGATGACGACGGTGTACCCGCCACGCCCCCGTCCGAGCCCACGCCGCAGGCCATCGCCAACGGCGCCCGCTTCTTCGAGTACGAGCTGCGCGGCACCACCCGCCATCTGCCCGACATCGCCGCGCTGACCGCGGGCCCGGCCCGGGTCGTCGTCGGCATCGGCGCCGACTCGCGCGCCCTGATCACGTATCGGACCTCCATGGCCCTGGCCGAGCGGATCGGTACGACGCCGGTCGAGTTCCCCGGCGACCACGGGGGCTTCGTCGGCCGGCCGAAGCAGTTCGCCGAGGTGCTGCGGCGGGTGCTGGCGGGGAACTGAGGGGGAGGCCGACACGCGCCGGCGTCCGTGCCCGCCGGAACCCGTTCGATGGCCCGGTCGGCAGGGGACTTCATGTGTCCGTCGGCCGGGCGTGGGGGATCCGGACCGGGGTGCGGTGTATTCAGGAGTCATGGATCTTCGGGAACCGCGCACGGATCAGCACCCGTATCACCCGCTGCGCCATGCGTTGCTGGTGGCACCGTTCGCGTTGATGGCCGTGGTGTCGGTGCTGGACGTCCTCGCGCCGCCCAATGTCCACCTCGGGCCGTTCCTGGCGGCAGCCCCGGCCATCACCGCGTCGTTCGCCGGTCCCCGGACGACCGGCCTCGTCGGCGCGGTCGCCGTACTGGCCCAGGTGGTGGTCGCGATGGTGCGGGGCAGCGTCACCGATCTCAACCACTCGGTCCAGATCGTCTCGCTGATCCTCATCTCGGTGTTCGTGACGCTCTTCGCCCATCTGCGCGAGGTGCACGAGCGGGAGCTGATCCAGCTGCGTTACGTGGCCGAGGCCGCGCAGCGGGTGGTGCTGCGCCCGTTGCGCGAACGGATCGGCCCGTTGCGCATGGCGTCCATGTATCTGTCCGCCGAGGCGGAGGCGCAGATCGGCGGCGACCTGTACGCCGCCGCCCGTACGCCGCAGGGCACCCGGCTGATCATCGGCGACGTACGCGGCAAGGGCATGGAGGCCGTGGGGGACGCCGCCGTCGTGCTCGGCACGTTCCGGGCCGCCGCGCATCAGGAGGCCGAACTGTCCGGCCTGGTCGCCTATCTGGAGGGCGCGGTCTGCCCGGACCTGGCCGACGTCGGCCCGAACGGCGACGAAGTCGACGACCGGGCCGAGGCGTTCATCACCGCCGCCGTCCTCGACATCCCCGATCGCGAACCGGCGCTCCGCCTCATCAACTGCGGCCATCCCCCGCCGCTGCTCCTGCGCGAGGGCCGCGTCATCTCCTTGGACGTGACCCAACCGGCGCCGCCCCTGGGCCTGGCGGGCCTCGCGGAACCCGCCCTCGTCGCGGAGACGTTCGCCTTCGAGAAGGGCGACATCATGCTCCTCTACACCGACGGCGTCATCGAGGCGCGGGACGGGGCGGGCACGTTCTATCCCCTGCCGGAGCGCCTGGCCACCTGGTCGGGCACGGGCCCCGCGTCGCTGCTGCGCCACCTCTGCGACGACCTGATCGCCCACGCGGCGGGCCACAGACTCGGAGACGACGCGGCAATGGTGGCGATCGAGCGCCTGCACTGAGCACGGGCGCCGGTGCGCTCGAAACGCGGCGTGCCCGCGGCCTGTTGTGGCCGCGGGCACGCCGCGCGGTGATACGTACCGGTGGTGGGGCCGGACGGCGGTTACGTCCTCGCCTTACGGGCGCTGCCGTCGGCCGGGGTCAGCGGTGGTGGTGACGCAGGTGGTGGGCGCCGCGGCCCCAGGACGCGGTGTCGAGGATCCGGCCGTGGGCGCTGCGCAGAGTGGCCGTGTCGCGGTTGTTGTCCCAGACATAGTGGTGACGGTCCTGGTAGACGTCGTGGCGCGTGTCGCGGCCGACGCCACTGTGGACCTTGACGGCGGAGTGGCCTTCGAGGAGCAGGCCGTGGAAGCGGTAGCGGGTGCCGTCGCTCGCGGTGAGCGTGAAGCCGCGCAGTTGGACCGCTCGGTGGCCGGTGTTCTTCACCTCCACCCACTCGCCGTTGAGGCTCCGGTTGGAACGGTCGTCACGGCCCGGGCTGTTGTACTGCACCTTGCCGATCACCACGGCCGAACGCGGGGCGTGCCGGTGGGGGCCGGCGGCGACGGCCGGCAGCGCGGCGGCACCGATCAGGGTGCCGGAGGCGACGAGGGTGGCGATGATGCGGCGGCTGGTGCGCGAAGCAGACATGTGCGTGCTCTCTCAAGGACAAGCCCCCAACGGCCTTGTTCGGGCCGGGTGATGGGGCGGGCCAGGTTCCCGGCTGCTGCCGAGGACCACACCTTCGCCCGCCCACTCACCGTCGGCGACGGTGAACCGACCCACTTTACGAATTCCGGACATTTCCGTAACTCTTGGTTGTGCCTGGAATCAACCTGAAAATGCACCTTCCGCCCGGTGAACACAGCGCTCGGCCTCCCCCAGCAGCCCGCACCGCGACGGAACTTCTGTAACGACGAACCCCCAGCGACAACACGTCACGCCTTGACGGCCGACGTCACCACCAGCGGCGGCCGTGCCCGCTCGGCGGCCCAGTCGCGGCTGCGCACATGCTCGGGGTCGGCCACGCCCACCGCCTCGTCGGGCGTCGCGTGGTGCTGTCCGACCTCGGTGAAGCCGACCTGTTCGAGCAGCGGCGGGAACACCCCGACGGGCCACGCGTAGTTGCGCACGGACTGCCAGGTCCCGTCGGTGCGGCGCAGCCGTACGGTCAGCGGCTCGCCCGGCCGGTACGTGACGCCCGGCTCGCCCACCCGCAGCGAGGCGTACTCGATGCCGGAGCAGGCCGGGTCGGTGGAGAGCAGCGCGAGCGGGGCTCCGGGCCGCAGCAGCCGGTGGATCTCGCCGAACACCTCCAGGAGGGTGGCTTCGTCGGGCAGCGACGCCAGCACGTGGTTGCACATCGCCGCGTCCGCGCACGCGTCCGGCAGCTCACTCACCCGGCCGTCGGCCACCAGGTGGTACTCGGCGTCCGGCGTGCCCTGCTCCCGGGCCAGGATGAGCATGTCCGGGGAGGCGTCCACCCCGATGATCCGCATCCCGAGCGCCCGGGCCGCCTCATCGGCCACATGCCCCGGCCCACAGCCGAAGTCGAGGAGGGTGCCACCCTTATGGCTCCCCCGCGCCACGGCCCGGAACACGAACGGATAGCCGAGCAGCCAGTCGCTCGCCGCGTCCACCGCCGCGAACGCCTCGGCGCCGTCGTGTCCCGCCCAGGCCCGACCCGGCTCGGGAGAGGACCGCCCACTTGCTCGTTCCTGCGACATCGTCTGGTCCTGTCTCTCAGGTACGCAACCGGCACGGGCTGGTACGTACCCGGCACGGGCCTCCCATCATCGACTCCGCCCCGGCGCGGCGCACGCCGCCGCCCCGGGCCACATCCGTCCCCGCTCAGCCCATCGCCGCCGTCCGGCGCTCAAGTCGGGCCACATAGCTGCGCAGCCCTGTCGAGAAGGCCCAGGCGGCCACGAACAACCCCGTCGCGATGGCCAGGGTGCACCAGCGCAGATCGTTCGAGACCACGAAACCGGGGCCGAACCCGGGGTGCGCGGAGTGCAGCAGGACATGGAAGAACAACGTCAGGGCGATCAGATACAGGCCGTACCAGGCCGGTTTGCTCCAGCTCTTGAGCGCGTGTCCGTCCATGCCGGCCAGCGGGAGCATCCCGAAGACCACGACCTCGATGCCGCCGACGACTATCAGGCAGACCGTATACGCGAGGAGGTACGGCGCGGTTCCGGGCGCGGCCGTACGCCCGCGCTCGATCAGCGGTGCGCCCACGGCCCACACGAGCAGTGCCGCGCTGAGGACGCAGATCCCGCCGATCATCACCGCCTGCCCCTTCGGCATGGCGTTGTACGGACGGCGCCCCGGAGGCACGGCGCCGAGCACCATGTAGACCGCCACCAGGCCGTAGACGTACGGGACCGGGAACGCCAGGCCACGCGAGAGCGCGGCCATGAGCACCGCGAGGACGAGGCCCGCGGGAACCACCCTCAACTCGGCCGGTACACCGCCCCGGCCGGGCCGCAGCAGGGAGTCCTTCGTCTTCTCGTACGTCACGAGGATCAGCAGCGTGCCCACCGCCGCACCCAGCGCCTTGGCCAGGGTGGACATGCCCCAGTGAGCCGTGGCGTCGGCCCAGACGACGAGGGCTCCGCCGAGCGCGGCGAAGGCGCCCATCCGGACCCAGCCGGGCAACCGGGCCGCCCGATCCCGCACCCGGCGTTGCCGCCGACGCTGACGCCACCAACGGCCCAGCGCGTTCTCCGCCAGCTGCGAGGGGAACGCCTTCTCCAGCAGCAGCACGAGCAGCAGGAACCACAGGGCCATGCCCACCGACCCCGCCACGTCCCTGAGCGCCCAGGAGATCTGGGCGGGGGTGCGTATGCTCCCCACGAGTCCGGCCGGGTGGTCGTGCCCAACATCGGGACCTGGCTTCTTGCCGCCGCCATTGCCCTTGCCGTTGCCTGTGCCCGTGCCGCCGCCCTGGTCGTGCGGCCCCGACGACTGCCCGGGTGTGTGCGAAGCGCTCCCGGACGGCGAACTCCCGTCGTCGTCCGAGGCGGTGGGAGCGGGATCCCGCGTAACAGTGCGAGTGGGGCCCGGTATGTCGGAGGCGGGCGAGGTCGGTGTGACCCCTGGAGTGGTGACCGCTGGAGTGGAGGGATCGGGCAGGCCCCCGGTCCCGCCCCCGTTCGGCGGAGTGACAGGTGGTGGCGAAACGGGTGGCGAAACAGGCGGTGAGACAGGTGGTGAAACGGGCGGTTGGGTCACGGTGAACGGTCGCGACACCGCGATACCTGCCGCCCCCGCCGCCACCGAACGGGCGGTCGACGCCGCCGCGCAGCTCACCGTCACCTGGTGCGCCCCGGCCGCCGCATCGGGCGGCACGGTGAACGACGTGGTGAGCGTGCCGTCCGCGGTGGGAGTGGCTTCGGCGTTCGGCAGCGCCGTCCCGTCCCACGCCACACGGGCCGCGCCATCGCACAGGAAGCCCTTGCCCGACACTTCCACCTGTGTTTTCGGCTCACCTGAGTCGGGCGTCAGGGTGAAGGTGGGATCCACGTGCGGCGGCCTCGACGCCTTCACGTAGCAGACCACCTCCACGGTCGTGGAGGGCCGACTGTCGCAGGTCGCGACAATCGTGTACGCGCCTGGAGCTGCGTCCTTGGGCACCTTGATCCGCTGCGAGAACCCGCCGTAGGCGTCGGTCACCAACGTGAACGAGGCCATCAGGTCTCCCGACAGGGCGAGCGGCCCGGCCAACGATTCTCCCTCCGTCGCACAGTCGAAGTGCCTGCCGACGAGAGTCAGATACGTGTCCTGTTCCGCCTCCACCGGGCTCACGGACAGCTCAGGTTTCACCGGAGTGCGGGTCGGCGGTGGGGTCGTCTTGTGCGGGTGCGGGGTCGCCTGCGACGGCGGCACCACCGCAGCGGGTGAGGACGGCGAAGGCGACGGCGCCACCCCGAAGCTCGCCCCCGACGCACAGACCAGCAGCGCCACCACGAGCGCCACGACAGGTAATCCCCTCACCCATAACCTGTTTCGCACAGCCGTCCCCCTCGTCCCCCTGCGGCCTCCCCGGACCGCCCCCATTCGGGTGTACTTCTCAGACGAACGGGCACCGCGCCGTCGTTTCCGGTGCGTGCAGCGCATCGGAGCGTGCTCCGACATCGTGCGCGCCCCGTGCGCCCCCATGCCCACGTCCCTCGGGCCAGGCACTTCGCGCCGGAGCAATCTGGCCAGAGTCACCGACGGAGAGGCGAGGTTCGGCAAACCGAAGCCACATGGGGCATCGGCCGGTTCACACTCACAGGAAGTACGCCGGGACACCGACACGGAAGGACGTGCAACCAGCGATCACACCGCCAACTACCCACACTCGCAACGGAGTTCACACCACCCCCTCGTACGCAACAAACCGTCCCGCACATACCGGGATCGGCGATCGGCGTTGTACCGTCGGGGGGTTGGCGGGGGTACGCCGACCCGCCAACGTGTGAAACTTATGCGTACTCACCTGTGCTGTTGCCGCAGAGATGGGTAGCATCCGGCGGCAACATCCAGCACGAAGAAAGCGAACTCTCATGGCGGACGAGCCGGACACCACCACTCTCAAGGACCAGTACGCGGCACGTGTTGCCGCCGACCTGGACGCCAACCAGCAGGACCAGGCACGTATCCGCACGGAACTCGACACACTCCAGACCCAACTCCAGGACCTGGAGCGGGACCACGGTCTGCTGCAGACCATGCGGAACACCCTCACCGACGCAACCCCCGCACCCGCGACGGCGACACCTCGTAAGCGCGGCCCGGTGAAGACGGCGGCGCAGGCCGCACCGAAGAGCCCGGCGAAGACGGCGAAGGCGCCCACCGCGCCCACCCCCGCCCCCGCTGCCGACACCACCCCCGTATCGGCCTCCGCCGCCGCACCCGCTCCTGCCCGGGCCACCGTGCCCAAGCCGCGGGCGCAGAAGGCGGACACCAAGGCGCGCAAGACGGCGAAGACCGCCGCCACCAAGGCCGCCAAGAGCGTCAAGAAGACGGCCGCGCCCGCCAAGGACCCGGCCCGTTCGGGTGCGGAGAGCGGTGGGCCCACCCTGCGCGAGCTGGTCCTCGGCCTCTTCGCGGACCACAAGGAGCCCCGCACGGTCGCGGACATCGTCGGCGAACTGGCCACGGCCCACCCGGACCGTACGACCAGCTCCCAGGTCGTGCGCAACACCCTGGAAGCGCTCGTCGCCAAGGGCGACCTGGAGCGGGAGCGCAAGCAGGGTTCGGTGTTCTACACCGCGCCCCAGCACGACGCCGCCACCGAGCAGGCTCAGGCACCTGCCCCCGACGCCAAGGCCGAGGCCGACGCCACGGCCGCTCCCGTGGAGGCGTGACACCACACACCGCGACCGGTGGGCGGGGCGAGCGCAACTGCCGTCACCCCGCCCGCCGGTGACGGACTCACCCCCGTCCACCACCACCATTGGGCGGCGCCGGTGCCGCAGGCGGCGCGGCCGATCCGTCGCCCGCGCCTCCCCCGCCGCCGTCACCCGAGCCTTGCCCGCCTCCGTTACCCGCGCCTCCGCCGCCCGCTCCGATCGTGGCTCCCGTGGCGGCCAGCGCGGCGGTGACCGGCTGGAAGAACGTCTCACCTCCTGCCTTGCAGTCGCCGCTGCCGCCGGACGTCAGGCCGACCGCGCTCCCGTCGGCGGTGAAGAGGCTGCCGCCGCTGTCGCCCGGCTCGGCGCAGACGTTGGTCTGTATGAGCCCGGTGACGGTGCCTTCGGGGTAGTTGACCGTGGCATTGAGGCCGGTGACCGTACCGTCGTGGAGGCCGGTAGTGCTGCCCATACGCAGGACGCGCTGTCCCACCGAGGCGTCGGCGGCACGGTTGATCTGCACTGCCCGTCCGCCGCCCGTGTTGACCGTACTGGGCGCGTTGGTGGCCGGGTTGTCGTAAGTGAGCAGGGAGAAGTCGGCGTTGCCGGGGAAGGTGGCCTTCTGGACGGTCGCGGCGGGTGCGCCGTTAGGGCTCAGCGACCACTGCTTGGCGGCGACGCCGCAGTGGCCCGCTGTCAGGAAACCGGGGCTGCCGTCCTGCGTCTTGACGTTGAAGCCGAGCGAACAGCGTGCCCCACCCCCGAATATGGCGTCACCGCCCGCGCTGAAGGGGGTGAACTGACCTGCGGATTTCTTGATTTGAGCCATGCCACCGCCGAGTGATCTGACGGCCTTCTCCAACCGGGCCAGCTGCCCGCCCTTGACCGTCCGGTCCGCCGAGACGACGATCCGGTTGGTCCGGGGGTCCACTGCCCACGCGGTTCCCGGGATGGTCACGGTGCGGGCGAGGGTGTGCGCGGCGGACCGCAGGTCGGCCGCGCTGTTGCGGACCGCACGCGGTACCGCTCCGGCCTTCTTGACCTGCGCGTTCGCCGCGTCGTCGGCACCGGCCACGTTCACGACGACCTGCTGTTTGCCGACGTCGAAGTACGCCCCCGCGAAGGCGTCGCCTAGCTGCTTGGCCAGAGTGTCGACCAGCGCCGACGCCGACGCGGCGTTCGCCTTGCCGGACGCGGGCGCGGCCCCGGCATCCGGCGGGGGTTCGGCCTCGGCCTGTGACGCGTTCGCGTGCGGGATCAGTACGGCCGCCGCGATGAGGCCCGCGGCCCCGGCTCCCGCCAATGCGACCCGCCGCTTGGGTATGCGCCTGTGAGTCAACTCGCCGCCTCCTGGGATGAGTTACGTCGCCGATCGAAACCGACGGAAGGTGTGCGCCTCTAGGTACGCATGCGATGGGAGTTGCGTTCATTGCCGTTGCAAAAAGGCTTCCCGCACGGCTGCCGCCTCACGCCACCCCCACCCCGCCCATCCGCCTTCTCAGGCTGCGCAGTTCGTACTCGCTGAGCCCGCCCCACACCCCCCGCTTCTCGCCGTTCGTCAACGCCCAGTGCAGGCAGGCCCGCTTGACCGGGCACTGCCGGCAGACCGCCTTGGCGTCCGCCAGCTGCTGCTCCGCCAGCCGCCTGCTGTACGTGGGGAAGAACAACTCCGGATCCGCTGTGCTGCACGCCGCACGCTCTCGCCAGTTCACCAGAAGATTCCCTTCTCGATGACAAGTGACCGAGATCGACCGGATCAGCGAGGCTTCGGATCAACTGCCGTTGGGCCCGAGGTCTCTCTGCTCCCTGATCCCTACCGCGTTGTTACGTCGGCCATCGACCGACCGTTCAACGCCCGTAGCCTCGATCCCTCGCGAGCGGTACCGCCCGACCACACGGCAGCGGTCAAGGCCGGGCGAACACACCGATCCCATTGGCCACGGATCGTTCGAAACTTCCCGGCGGCCGATTGCGTACGACGACATGCCGCTCGCCCGGGACCCGGGTGGCCAGAGTCGACGACCCACCACCGTCCAGGTTGACCGCGTCCTCGGCCCCGATGTCCCGCATCAGGCGGGCGAGTTCGGCGAGGGTCAGGCCCGCGTCGTTCTCGGCCGCGCCGTTCAGGGCGAGGAGGTAGAGACGCTTGCCCTGTGAGCCGATGCCCGCGCCGGTGCGCGTGGCGGCCGTACGGTCGTCGAGCCCGTCCAGCGGGCTGCGCCCGCGCAGCACCGGCAGACCGCCCACCGCGAACGTCAACGGCCCTTTGCGGCCGCGCAGCTGGTGGGCGAGGCCCACGCGCGCGTGGAGCCCCAGCGCGCGCAGAGCACGCGCGCCCTTCTCGCGTCCCACCAGAACGAACGTGTCGGCCGGGATCGGCCCCCGCCCCAGCGTGGCCGACGTCTTGACGACCTGGCCCCGCCGCACGGTCACCTCGTACGTGTCCTTGGTGCACGGCGCACCCCGCGCGCTGTCCGTGCCGCAGGCCGCGCGCGCCCGGGAGGCGTCCCCCCACTTCGTGGTGAACGCGCCCACTCCGCCCACCGGCACGGCGTACTGGTTGAACCCGTCGAGCCGCAGCTCGCCCTGGTCGGTCTCGACGCTTCCCTGGAGCCGCAGCCGGTCCACATAGGCGACCCGCCCGGTGGTGATGCCGAGGACGTCGCGCGCGCTGGTGCCGGGCGGCAGGGAGGGGCCGAAGCGCTGGCCGTCGGGCACGGCGGCCTTGAGCTCGCGGCCCGAGGCGATGGCGGGACCCACCGGGGCACCGGTGACCTCGACGCCGGGATGCTGCACCTCGCTTATGTCGAAGAAGTCCCCGTTGACGGCCGCGACCGCGTCCCGCGCGTCGGCCATGGCGGACACCCGGGCCCGCGCCGCCACCGCACCCGGGGTCAGGAGGTCCACCCTGACCCGGGGGTTGCGCAGATCGACCACGACCAGGTGGCCGTGGGTCGCCCCGTGCGACGCGGTGACGGTGAAGCTCCGGTAGTAGACACCCGGCCCGATCGCCACCGTACGGCCGTACGCCACGGCGGGGGCGCTCTGCGCCGCCCCGGGCGCGAGCACGCCCGTACCGACCACCGTCCCCGCCGCGGCGATCCCGACCACCGCACCACGCACCCACCGCAGGGGCCACCCCATAGCGCCTCGTCTCCTGGGACCACTCCTGGACCGGCAGCGTAGCGAGACTCGGGGCCGCTGAACGGCAGGCTCGACACGTTGGCCAAGAACAGTCCAGCGCTCGGCGACGCTCTGCGAGGCGTATGGGGTACGTGTGCTGACGACTCATCAGAGAGTCGTGTGCGAGATTACTTGTGGCACTACTCGGCCACGCGCAGGACGATCTTGCCCCGGGTGCGGCCCCCGGCCACCCGGACGTGCGCCTCGGCGGCCTCCTCCAGCGGGAGCACGTCGGCCACCTCGACCTTGATCGCACCGGCGTCGATGAGCCCGGCGAGGGCGGTGAGGGCGGTGCCGTCCGGCTCCACCAGGTAGGGCCGCGCTCGCACGCCCGCCTCCGCCGCCTTCTCGGCGAGGTCGTCCGACACCCCGGACGGGACCGCGACCAGCAGGCCGCCCGGGCGCAGCACCGCGAGGGAGCGCGTGCTGGTGGCGTCGATCTCCTCGCCGACGAGGTCGACCGCGACGTCGACGCCGGAGAGCTCCTTCTCGAACCGGGTGGCGGTGTAGTCGACGACCTCGTCCGCGCCCAGTTCCCGCAGCCACGCGTGCTTCGCGGCGCTCGCGGTGGCGATGACGTACGCGCCGAGGTGCTTGGCGATCTGGACGGCGAAGTGTCCGACGCCACCGGCCGCGGCGTGCACGAGGACGCGGTCGCCGGGGCGGACGTCGGCGGTGTCGACCAGGATCTGCCAGGCGGTGAGGGCCGCGAGCGGGACGGCGGCGGCCTCGTCGTGGCTCAGCGTGGCGGGCTTGCGGGCGAACTGGCGGGCCGGGGCCGTGACATACTCGGCGTAGCCTCCGGCCGCGCGCGGGAACCACGGCATCCCGTACACCTCGTCGCCGACGGCCAGGGTGTGCACACCGAAACCGACCTCCTCGACGACCCCGGAGACGTCCCACCCGAGGACGAACGGCGGCTCCCCGAGGACGCCCGCCATACCGGCGCCGCCGCGCGTCTTCACATCGACCGGATTGACCCCGGCGGAGACGACGCGGACGAGCACCTCGGTCGGCAGCGGCGCGGGGCGCGGCACCTCCGCGAGGTGCAGGACCTCGGGGCCGCCGAAGGTCTGCTGGGTGATGGCGCGCATGGTGGACGTGGCGGGTGTGACGGCGGACACGGGTGGCTCCTCGGTAGTTCCCTGGCGGGTGATGGACCCCGCCGTGATCTGTGCCGCAAAGCTACGTTCCGGGTAGTAGTAACCTGCAAGGGCACCTACTACCTTTTGGGTAGCATCACAGCTCAGAGAGCTTCCGCTACCGCCACTGCGACTCCGAGGACGTTCCCGTATGGGCAGGACCTGCGACACCGGCAGCCACGACAAGCACGACGTGTACGCGGCCCTGTGCCCGTGCCGCAATGTGCTCGATCTGCTGGCCAACAAGTGGAGCGCCCTCGCGATCGGCGCCATGGAGGACGGCCCGGTGCGCTTCGGAGCGCTCCAGCGGTTCCTGGAGGGCATCAGCCCCAAGGTGCTCACGCAGACGCTGCGGCGCCTCGAAGAAGCCGGGCTCGTCTCCCGCACGGTCTACCCCGCCGTCCCGCCGCACGTCGAGTACGCCCTCACCGAGCTGGGCCACAGCGCCGCCGAGCCGCTGGCGCACATGCGGAACTGGGCCGAGCGGAACATGGATCTGCTCTACGCCGGCGAGTGATCCACGGGGCCACGCACCCCGCACCCCCGCCGCCGCATCGCTCACAGCCAGATCGTCTACAGTCATGTAGACGTTGGCCCGGTCGGTCGCGCCCGCCCGGACCGGGCGGCTCAACCATGCCCGGACGGCGGACAGTTGCGGACTGCGGCGCAGCGGCGCCGGAAGGGCGGGAACGAGCATGGCACAGCCGGGCGGCGCGGCGACCAGGCCGGTAGGAGAAGGACGGCACCGGGGCACGGTGCCCCGCCAGGGCGCGAGCTCGGCCCTGAGCAAGGTTCCGGAGGTCACCGCCCTGTTCTGGGTGGTGAAGGTGCTCACCACGGGCGTGGGCGAGACCGCGTCCGACTACCTGGGCCGCACCCTCGGCCCCATACCCGCGGGCACCCTGGGCCTCGCCGGGCTTGTGGCCCTGCTCACGCTGCAGTTCCGCGCGGTGCGCTACCGGCCGTGGACGTACTGGTCGGCGATCGTGATGGTCAGCGTGTTCGGCACCATGGCCGCCGACGTCATCCACGTCGTGGCCCATATCCCCTACGCGGTGTCGGCGGTGGCATTCTCCGTGGCACTGGCCGCCATCCTGATCGCCTGGTACGCCAGCGAGGGCACGCTGTCCATCCACAGCATCCGCACCCCGCGCCGCGAGACGTTCTACTGGGCGACCGTCCTCACCACGTTCGCGCTCGGCACGGCGGTGGGCGACCTCACGGCGGGCACGCTGAACCTCGGCTACTTCCCGTCCGGTGTCCTGTTCGCCGCCCTCATCGCGGTACCGGCGCTCGCCGGACGCTTCCTCGGGCTCAACGCGGTGGCCGCGTTCTGGTGGGCGTACGTCCTGACCCGCCCGCTCGGTGCGTCGTTCGCCGACTGGATGGGCGTCCCCACCACCCGCCACGGCCTCGGCTGGGGCACCGGCCCGGTCACCCTGGCACTCTGCGTCCCGATCGCCCTGCTCATCGGCTACTTGGCGAACACGCACAAGCGCCAGTCGCTCCAGGCGGTTTGAACCACTGACACCGACAAAAGGCCGGCGGGCATCGCTCCCGGGCGAGGCTAGCCGGCCTTGGTGAAGGTGCCGAGACCGTTGTGGTCGAGGTATTCCACCGTGACCGTGTTGTCCTTGAAGGTGACCCCGGTGGGCCCGATCGCGTTCTCGCCGGTCGTCTCGAAGCTGAAGACGTCACCGCTGTAGTGGGTCAGCGGGAACCGCATGTGCCGGGGCCCGAGTTCGGCGACGAGGCCCGACGCCGACTCGGTGACGGTGAGGCGGCCGTAGTACGCGTTGTCATACGTGCCGGTGTACGCGCTGGTGGCGCGGGCGGGCTTCGCGTCGGCCGGCGGATGCGCGTAATCCGTGCTGGAGCGGCCCTGGTTGAGCTGCTTCTCCAGCGCTCCGCCGATGAGCGGCAGCCAGTCCCGTGTCGGTTTGCCGGACTGCGCGGTGTCGAAGAAGTCCTGCGCCACGGTCTCCGGCACACCGATGGGCGCGCCGTTGGTGAGCACCACGATGCCGAGCTGTTCGGCGGGGAGCATGGTCACATTCGTCGCGGCACCGAGCGCGAAGCCGCCCGAGTGGCCCAGGCGCAGCCGGCCGCTCTCGTCGTAGGAGACGTTCCAGCCGAGGCCGTAGAAACCGGCGCGGTCGGTGGGTGCGGCCGGGGGCTGCGAGATGACCTGCGGAAGGCGCGTCTGGGCGAGCCCGGCCGGGTCGATGATCTGGTGTCCGCCGAGTTTGCCGTTGGCCAGCTGGAGGCGCAGCCAGCGGGACATGTCCTTGGCCGTGGAGCTGACGCCGCCCGCCGGTGACTGGGCGTCGGCATCACGGACGAACCGGGCGCTCCAGGTGCCGTCGGCGTTCTTGACGTGGGTGACGGCCTTGTTCTTGGCCTTCTCGAAGTCGGCGAAGCGCGAGCTGGTGGAGTTCATACCGGCGGGCTTGTACAGCGTGTCCTCGCTCAGCTTCTCCCAGCTGACGCCCTTGGCCCGGGCGACGGCCTCCGCGGCCGCCGTGAGACCGAAGTTGGTGTACGCGTAACTGGCGCGGAAGGGTGTCAACGGCTCGTACCGCAGATGGTCCAGGATGTACGCGCGGTCGTAGCCCAGGTCTTCAAGGAGATCGCCCGCGTGGTCCGGCAGACCGCTGCGGTGCGCGAACAGGTCCGCGACGGTGACGTGCGAACTCACCCACGGGTCCTTGAGCGCGAAGCCGGACAACTGCCCCGCGACCGGGGTGTCCCAGGTGAGCTTGCTGTCCTTGCCCGCGCCCACCGCACCCGCGACCACGGTGGAGGCGACGGGCTTGGACACCGAGGCGATCTCGAAGACCGTGTCGGGGTCGATCTTGCCCTGTTCACCGACGTGCCGGACCCCGAAGCCCTTCAGGTACACCACCCGGTCCTTGTGGACGACACCCACGGCGACGCCCGGGACTCCCGTGCGTTTCATGATGGCTGATACGACCGAGTCGAGCTGGTCGACGGCCTTGTTCACCTGGTCGTCGGTGAGCTGGGGAGCCGGTGGCGGCGGGCCGGACGGGGAGGGGCCCGCGGCGCCCGCGCCCGTTCCGCTCGCCCCGGCCAGCAGGGCCGCCAGGGCACAGACGGTGAGCGCACGGCTCCGGCTCGGTCGCATGCCCGGTGCGGCATGCATACCTTTCATTGAACACCCGTGCTACGACGCTGTCGCGCGGTGTCCGCCCCCGGGCGGGCGGTGCGCTTGAATGATCTCGACGAGTGACCGGGAAGGAACAGAGCTGCGGTGCGTGTACTACAGGGCATCACGGGTGCCGTCATCGTTCTGGGGATCTTCTCCTCGGTGCTGCGGACACTGGTCATCCCCCGGCCGACGCGTTCCGGCTTCACCCACATCGTCCAGCGCCTGGTCCACCGGCCCTTCCAGTTGGTCGCCGACCGGCTTCCGGACGCCGAGGCGAAGGACCGCATACTCGCCCCGGTGGCGCCGCTGTCCATCGTCGTGACGCTGATGGGCTGGCTCGCGTGCTTCATGGTGGGCTACGCGCTCCTTGAAGCGGCCGTCAGCAACCTCCCCATCAGGGACGCGATGGTCGAGTCCGGCTCCTCGCTCTTCACCCTCGGCTTCGCCAGCGGCACCCGCGTATCGCTCAACGTCATCGACTTCTGCGCCGCCGCGACCGGTCCCGTGGTGATCGGCCTCCAGGTGGGGTATCTGCCCACCTTGTACGGTGCCTACCAGCGCCGCGAGACCGAGGTGACGCTCCTTCAGGCCCGCGCGGGCAGCCCGCCGTGGGGCCCGGAGATCCTGGCCCGTTACGCGCAGGTCGAGATGGTGCACAGCGTCACCGAGCTCTTCCGCAACTGGGAGCGGTGGAGCGCCGAGGTGAGCGAGAGCCACACCACCTACCCGGTGCTGCTGCACTTCCGCTCCCCCAAGGCGAACCGCAACTGGCTGATCGCCCTGCTGTCGGTGATGGACGCGGCGGCGCTGCGTCTCGCCTTCAACCCCTCGCAGCCGCAGCCCGAGGTACGGATGGCCCTGCGGGCCGGGTTCGTGTGCCTGCGCGACATCGCCGATATGCGCGGCATCCCGTACGACCGCGACCCGCACCCCGACGACCCCGTCCAGCTCACGTACGAGGACTTCCTGCACGGTGTGGCGCGCATGGCCGACCAGGGGTATCCGATGGAGCGCACACCCCAGGAGGCGTGGCCGCACTTCCGTGGCTGGCGGGTCAACTACGAGCAGTTGGCGCACTGGCTGGCGCGGGACATCGACGCGGTGCCCGCGCCCTGGTCCGGACCGCGCCGCACCTCCGTGGCCATCCGCACCCCGGTCACGCCGGTCGACCGCCGCCCGGTCGGATGAAGGGAAGGCGTATGAACGTGGACACCCTGCTCGCCCGTGCCGCCGCCCGGATGTTCCCGGGCACTCCGGGACACCACGGGGTGCTGCCGCCGCTGCTCGTCGTGCTCACCTTCGTCACCGGGCTTGTGGACGCGGTCAGTTATCTGGGGCTCCATCACGTCTTCGTCGCCAACATGACGGGCAATGTGGTCTTCCTCGGCTTCGCGCTGGCGGGCGGGACCGGGCTGTCCGCCGTCGCCTCCACCCTCGCCGGGGTCGCCTTCCTGACCGGCGCGCTGGCGGGTGGACGCCTCGCACCTCGTATCGCCGAGCCGGTACGGCTGTTCGCCCTGCTGGTCGCGGCGCACGCCGTGCTGGTGGCGGCGGCTCTGGTGACCGCGCTGGCGGCGCATGTGACGTACGTACTGATCGTGCTGCTCGCCCTCGGTATGGGGATGCAGAACGCGGTGGTACGCAGGCTCGCGGTGCCCGACCTCACCACGACGGTGCTCACCATGACGCTGACCGGTCTGGCCGCCGACCCGCCGGGTCCTGCCGGGGTGCGACGGCTGCTGTCGGTCGCGGCGATGTTCGGCGGCGCCCTGGCCGGTGGTCTGCTCCAGCGCCACCACGGCACGGCCGCCGCGCTGGCGCCGGCCGTGCTGCTGCTCGTCGCCGTCGTACTGGCGGCGGGAGCCTCCGCGCGGCCCGTTCCGGCGTGACCGGCACCCGCCGGGTCAGGACGCCTGCTGGTGCCAGGCGTGCTGGAAGTTGCGGCGGGCCCGGTGAAGGCGGGAGCGGACGGTGCCGACCGGGAGCGCCAGGGTGGCCGCCATCTCCTCCTCGTTCATGCCGTACACGGCCCGCAGCATGAGCACCTGGCGGTGCTGGTCGGGCAGCCGGTCCATGGCGTCGCTGATGTGCACGGTGTCCAGGGGATTGCCGTCCAGGGCCCGGTCGGTCAGGTCGTCGGTGGGTCCCTGGTTCAGCCGTTTCGAGGTGCGGACCGCCTCGCGTACGGTCACCGCGCGCACCCACCCGTAGAAGGCCTCGGGCTCGCGCAGCCCCCCGATGCCCCGGAAGATGGCGAGCAGCGCCTCCTGCGCGGCGTCCGAGCTGTGGCTCCGGGCGATCGGCAGACAGAGCCGGCCGACGAAGGGCGCGATGTGCAGAAGGATCTCGTTCATGGCCCGGTCGTCCCCGGCCTGCGCGCGGGGCAGCAGGGCGGTGGTGACAGGGACCCGCGAATCGTTCGTCGTTATCACCGCAGGACTACTCCTGAACTCAGCCTGCTGATACAGGGTGCGTGGATGGTGCGTACCGCGTGGGAAGGGCGTCCTCGGACGCACTCACGCCGGGACCGCCACCGCGCCCTCGGCGTCGCCGCGGTGTGCGGAGAAACCGAGCAGGGTGGCGTGCAGGCTGTCGCGGATCTCGCTCATCTGACGGCGGGTGAAACATGCGGTGCTGTAAGGGAGTTCCACGCACAGGCGGCCGTCGAAGCTGGTCACGCAGCTCATCAGCGGGCCGCGTCCGGCCTGGGGGAAGTAGTTCTCGCGCGCCGGGACCAGCCGTACGTCGACGATCTCAAGGCCGGGCGGGGTCACCGGGCCCGCGACGCGGCCCATGTTGGTGACGATGACGCTGGTGGCCAGCAGGGCGGGATGTTCGGGCACCCGGGGAAGGAGCCGCATCTCGTGCAGGAAGTCGCCCCGGTCGAGGGCGGTGTGCAGGTTCTCGGTGATCTGCCGGGCCAGGGCCAGCGGATCGGAGTCGTTGCTCACCTCCAGCACGTCCAGGCAGGACGTGACCGCGGGCACCATCACTTCGCGAGCCAGCGGAGGTGTGATCCGGGAGCGCAGATCCACCGGTGACATACAGCCGAGCGAGCGCGGGCCGGGGTCGCCGTCGAGCCGGTGGCGCACCGCCTTGAGCATCGCGGCGCCCACGAACCCGTGCACGGACACACCCTCGGCCTTGGCCGAGCGCAGCAGCCGCTCGGTCTCGCCGGGTCCCAACAGCACGCGCTGTATGGCCAGTTCGGGAGAGTCGGGGTCCGTACCCACCGCGTCGTACGGCAGACAGGTCACCGGGTGCTGCCGGGCCCGCTCGATGCGGCGCGCGAGGTAGTCCTCGGTCTCCTGCTCGGAGGCGGCGGGAAGCAGCTCGGAGACGGGACTCGGCCATTCAGCGGCCGCCTCGACGGACGTTCCTTCGGCGAGTGCCGTATACGTCTCCCACAGTGCGTTCTGCAGGGCGATGCCGCTGTGGCCGTCGGTGATGGTGTGGTCCACGCTGAGCATCACGGTGTGTTCACCCGCGCCCCGCAGCAGCACCGCACGGACCAGCGGACCGCCCACGGGCAGCGGGATGTTGAACTCCTCGATGAAGGCGTCGGGCCCGCCGTCCCGCACCAGCAGCGCCGGCACCTCGGCCTCGGCCAGCGGCTCCAGCACGGCCGCCCCGCCCTCGACGGCGATCCGGCAGCGCAGCGAGGGATGCTCGGCGACCTTGGCCGCGAACGCGGCGGCGAGCAGCTTCTCGTCGAGGTCGCCCCGGACCGTGCAGGAGAGCACGGCGCGGCTGCGTTGCGCCACGTAGATCGTTTCCACCGGGCATAACTTGCGCTGCATTTGAATACCTTTCAATTTTCATCCACGCGTCACACCGCGCCCGTCCGCGCCTCCCCCGCCCGGCGACGGCTGCTCACACGGTACGCCAGAGCGGGTACGCGAAAACACGGAAACCCTTCGCGCATTACTCCACGGCCGCATTGGCCCGCGCCCGGGATCCCGAATCGGCTTCAGTGAAGCGGGAATTACGACCTCTCGCAAGAGGCAGAAGGGTACCTCGGCGAGTGACCTATCCCTCAGAAGCGAGTGGGCAGGTTCCGCATCCACCGCTCAGGGAATACCCATCGCCACCCGGGCGCTAACCGGCCGGGACCGATCTTCCCCGTCACGCAACCGTATTTGGCTGAACATGATCGCCTCATCGACCCTCAGAACCCGCTGTATACAGGGGTTCTGGCAGGCTGGCACTTGCCAGGAGCACGATTGACAATCGGCCATGACCGATTCATGAACACACCCTGAACGCCCGAAGCTGGCCGGATTCCTATGGCTGTGCACATGCCATGGGGCACGATGAACCCCGTAATCACAGGGGATTGAGGCCACCGTCCTGCGACACACGCGGGAGATCCTCCCCTTGACCGCCCGACTTCTCCTCATGCAGGGTTACTGACCTGAGAAAGGTTGGCCTCACCACGGCACCACCCGGGCTCCTCGAAGTCCCGCCTCACCAGCGGCATTTCGGCGACGCATTTCGGTGCCGTCTTTGTGGATCACAATTCCGCTGACGCAGTGAGCGGGCCGCACACGCCTGCCCGACGGCTTCCCGAGCGGCGGCCCACGGGAACTTCGCGTGTGCCGAGAATTTACCTACGCCTAATGAGGGTTGGTGCCATGTCTGTCCAGGAGGACACCAGTAGCCCGCTGTCCGGAGCCCAGCAGGGCCTCTGGTTCGCCCAGCGGCTCGACCCCGCGAACGCCGCCTACAACACCGCCGAGTACGTGGAGATCCACGGCTCCGTCGACACCGCGCTCTTCGAGAGCGCGCTGCGGCGCACCGTCGGCGAGGCGCAGACGTTCGCCCTGCGCTTCACCGACACCCCGGACGGGCCGCGTTGTGCGCCGGCGGCGGGCGACGACTGGCCTCTGCGGCTCGTGGACGTCAGCGGCGAGCCGGACCCCGCGGCCGCCGCTGAGGCATGGATTCGCGCCGACATGGCCACCCCGGCCGACCTCTCCGGGGGGCCGCTGTTCACCCACGCCCTGTTCACCGTGGCGCCCGACCGCTACTTCTGGTTCCTGCGGGCCCACCACATCCTGCTCGACGGCTACAGCTACAAGCTCGTGGCCCGGCGTCTGTCCGAGGTCTACGCGGCGCTCGCCGGCGGCCAGGATGTACCTCCGACCCCGTTCGCGCCGCTGAGCCGTCTCCTCGACGAGGAGACGGCGTATCGCGGTTCGGAGCGTTTCACGCGCGATCGCGCGTACTGGACCGGGCGGTTCGCCGACGCGCCCGGCGCGGTCGGCCTCACCGAGGGCAGCGCGCCGCCCGCGCCCGCCTTCCTGCGCCGCACCGTCCTGCTCTCAGCCGCCGACACCGAACGCCTCTCGGCCGCTGCCGCGCGGCTCGGCGCGGCCCGCAACGACCTTCTCGTCGCGGCCGTCGCCGCCTATCTGTACCGGGCCACCGGGCAGCGCGACATCGTGCTCGGCCTGCCCACCATGAGCCGCCTGGGCTCCTCGGCGCTGCGCACCCCCGGCACCGCGTCCAACATCCTGCCGCTGCGCCTCGCGGTCACCCCCGCCACGACGGCCGGTGAGCTGGTCCGATCCGTCGCGGCCGAGTTACGCGACGTCCGCCGCCACCAGCAGTACCGCGCCGAGGATCTGCGCCGCGACCTCAAACTCATCGGCGGCGACCGCCGGTTGTACGGTCCGGTCGTCAACCTCGTCCCGTTCGACGAGGAGCCGCCCTTCGGCGGCCACCGCACGACCTCGCACCATCTGTCCGGCGGCGCGGTCGAGGACCTCCAGATCAGCGTACGTCCGGGAGCGGGCGGCGAAGGACTGTGGCTCGCCTTCGACGCCAACCCGGCGCTCTACACCGAAGCCGACCTCGCCGACCACCAGCAGCGCCTGCTGCTCCTGCTCGACCAACTCATCGACGCAGACGCAGAGTTGGCGATCTCCCGCACCAGCCTCCTGCACCCCGACGAGCACCCCTCGTACGAAGCCGTCGAGAGCGCGCGCACCGCGCCCGACGCCGTGCTGTCCACCCGGTTCGAGGCCCAGGCGGCCCGCACCCCGGACGCGGTCGCCGTCACCCACCGGGACACCCACCTCACGTACGCGGAGCTCAACGCCCGCGCCAACCGGCTGGCCCGTCTCCTCGTCGAGCGCGGTGCGGGACCCGGGCACATCGTGGCCCTGGCGCTGCCGCGCTCCGCCGAACTCGTCGTCGGTCTGCTCGCGGTGCTCAAGTCCGGTGCGGCATACCTGCCGTTGGACCCCGCTTACCCGGCCGAGCGCATCCGCTCCGTCGCCGAGGACGCCGCGCCCAACCTCCTCGTGACCGACGCGCTCACGGCGCCCACGCTGCCGGACACCGGCGCGGCACCCGTCGTGCTCGGCGACGAGGCCGTCGAGCGCGAACTGGCCGCACGGCCGGCCACCGACCTGAGCAACGCCGACCGCCCGACGCCGCTCACTCCGCAGGACGCCGCGTACATCATCCACACCTCCGGCTCCACCGGACGCCCCAAGGGTGTGGTGATCCCGCACTCCAACGTCGTCCGGCTCTTCGAGACGTCCGCCGCCCACTTCGACTTCGGCGCCGACGACGTATGGACGCTCTTCCACTCGTACGCCTTCGACTTCTCCGTCTGGGAGATCTGGGGGCCGCTGCTGTACGGCGGCCGGCTCGTCGTCGTGCCGTACGAGACCAGCCGCTCGCCGCGCGACTTCCTGGAGCTGCTGCGCACGGAAGGTGTCACCGTCCTCAACCAGACGCCCTCGGCGTTCCAGCAACTCGCGCAGGAGGAAGCACACGACGACGGCCCGCTGGCTCTGCGCTACATCGTGTTCGGCGGTGAGGCGCTGGAGCCCGCGCACCTGCGGTCGTGGGTCGAGCGGTACGGCGACGCGTCGCCCGCGCTCATCAACATGTACGGCATCACCGAGACCACCGTGCACGTCACCCACCAGCGCATGACCCGCGAACTCATCGAGGACCCGGACGCGCGCAGCGTCATCGGGACCGCGCTGCCGGATCTTCGGGTGTACGTCCTGGACCACTGCCTTCAGCCGGTTCCGCCCGGCCGGGTGGGCGAGATGTATGTGGCGGGGCCGGGGCTCGCCCGGGGGTATCTGAACCGCCCCGAGCTCACCGCGGAGCGCTTCGTCGACGATCCCTTCGGCCCGGCCGGTGAGCGGATGTACCGCACCGGCGACCTGGCGCGGCGCTCGGCCGACGGCATCCTGGAGTACGCGGGCCGCTGCGACCAGCAGGTGAAGATCCGCGGATTCCGGATCGAGCCCGGTGAGATCGAAGCCGCGCTCCTCGCCCACCCCGCCGTCTCCCGCGCGGCCGTGGTGACCCGCCAGACGGAAGGCGCCGCCGACCGGATCCTCGTCGCCTACGCCGTCCCCGCGCCGGGCACCCGTCCGGAACCGGCCGAACTGCGGGCCCACTGCGCCACATCGCTGCCCGAGCACATGGTGCCCAGCGCGTGCGTCCTGCTCGACGCGCTGCCCCTGACGGCCAACGGCAAGCTCGACACCAAGGCCCTGCCCGACCCCGACTTCTCCGCCGCCGCGAGCGGGGGCGCACCGGCCACCGAGTCCCAGGCGCTGGTGTGCGGGCTCTACGAGGAGCTGCTGCGGCTTCCGCAGGGCTCCGTCGGTGTCGACGACAACTTCTTCGACCTCGGCGGGCACTCGCTGCTCGCGACCCGTCTGATGACCCGGCTGCGTACGGCCACCGGCGCCGAGATCTCCATGGCGACGTTCTTCGCGCTGCCCACTCCGGCCGCGATCGCCACCCACCTCGCACCGGGCCAGGGCCCCGCCCGGCCGCCCCTCGTACGCGCCGAGCGCCCCGACCCGGTGCCACTCTCCTTCACCCAGCAGAGCATGTGGTTCCTCAACCAGCTGGACGGGGCGGCCGCGACGTACAACATCCCGCTGGTCGTCCCGGTGGAGCGCGACCTCGATGTGGACGCGCTGCGGGCGGCGCTGGCCGATGTCGCCGACCGGCACGAGACCCTGCGCACCCTGCTGCCGGAGTCCGGCGGTGTGCCCCGGCAGGAGATACGCCCGGCGGGCGCCCTGCGGCCCGTGCTGCACGTCGTCGACTGCCCGGCCGAGGAGGTCGCGGCTCACGTCGACGCGGCGCGCCGCCACCGCTTCGACCTGACGCGGGACCAGCCGCTGTGGGCCGGTCTGTACGGGACCGGCGCCGCCCGGACGCTGGTGATCGTGCTGCACCACAGCGCGGCCGACGGCTGGTCGCTGCAACCGCTCGGCGACGACCTCTCCACGGCGTACGCGGCCCGTCTGTCGGGCCAGGCTCCGACGTGGGAGCAACTGCCGGTCCAGTACGCCGATTACGCACTGTGGCAGCGCGGTCTGTTCGAGGAGCAGGACGGGCTGATGGATCGTCAGTTCTCCTTCTGGAAGGAGGCGCTAACCGCGCTTCCGGTGGAGATCCCGCTGCCCGCCGACCGGCCGCGCCCCCAGACACCCGCCCGGCGCGGCGCCCACCACACCCTCGATGTCGCCCCCGGTCTGCACCACGCGCTCCTCGACCTCGGGGACGCCAGCGGCGCGAGCCTGTTCATGGTGCTGCAGAGCGCGCTCGCCGCCCTGCTCACCCGGTGGGGCGCGGGCACCGACATTCCGATCGGCACCCCGGTGGCCGGGCGGGCCGATGAGGCACTGGACGACCTCGTCGGGCTGATGGCCAACTCCCTCGTCCTGCGCACCGACACCTCGGGCGACCCTGAGTTCCGCGAACTGCTCGCCCGGGTGCGGTCGTTCGACCTGGCCGCCTACGACCACCAGGACCTGCCCTTCGACCGGCTGGTGGAGGAGCTCAACCCGGCCCGCACCCCGGCCCGGCACCCGCTCTTCCAGGTGATGCTCGCCCTGCAGAACAACACCGAGGCCGTGCTGCGGCTCGGTGACAACCGGGCGCCGCTGCGGCCCAGCGCCACCGGCACCGCCAAGTTCGACCTCTTCGTCGACGTGGTGGAGAACCGAAGTGCGGACGGCGACCCGGACGGGCTCGTCTGCCACATCGAGTACAGCGCCGACCTGTTCGACCGGGACACCGTCGAGCGCGCGGCCCGGGCACTGCACGACCTGCTCACCGCCGTGGCCGCAGACCCCGGTCTGCGGGTCGGCGAGCTGCCCGCCCCGGACACCGCGTCCCGGGTCCACAGCACGGCGGACACCGCATTCGACCCGGCGGACCTGGAGCGCGAACTCCTCGCCCAGAACGACATCCGCGACGCCGTGGCAATCCTCGGCCCCGACGGGCGGCCCACGGTATTCGCTGTCCCCACTCGGGCGGCGGCGACCGAGCAGGCGGCCCGCGCCCTGCGACGGACCACCGAGGCCCTTCGGGTCGCCGCCGTCGGCGATCTGCCCAGGAACCCGGACGGCACCCTCGACACCGCCGCCCTGGCACAGCTTCCCGTCATCGACGCCGAGGCCGCCGAGCAGTGGGAGCAGAGTCTCGCGCGGATTCCCGGAGTGCGCTCGGCGACCGTAAGCCTGGAGGAGGTCGCCGAGCCCGCCGGCCGGCTCTACATCGGCTCGTCGTCCTCACGTACGGACGCGCCCGCGCACAGTGGCGGCGACGCGAGCACCGACGCCGTCCCCGCGCTGAGCGAAGGGCCGCCGCTGCCCGAACCGACCGTCGCCGACTGGGCGCAGGCGCTGCGCCGGGCCGCCGAGGGCGGGCCGCACGCCGAGGTCGTCCATGTGCGCGCCGACGGCACGGAGACCCGGCGGACGTATGCCTCGCTCATCGAGGAGGCCTCGCGCGTCCTCGGCGGGCTGCGCGCGCTGGGGATGCGCCCCGGTGACCAGGTGATCCTCCAGTGCGAGGACACCGAGGACTTCCTGGCCACGCTGTGGGGGTGCATGCTCGGCGGCTTCGTGACCGTGCCGCTGACCGTCCCCGTCTCGTACGCGACCCCGTCCGCGCCGGTCACCAAGCTGGAGGGCGTGTGGCAGATGCTGCACCGCCCCTGGATCATCACCTCCGCGTCCGGCGAGGCGGGGCTGCGCGACCTCGCCGAGCGGCGGGAGTGGGACGGCCTGCGCCTGACCACCACGGACGCGCTGCGCGCCGGACCCGAGGACGGCGACTGGCACCCGGCACAGCCCGACGACGTGGTCCTGATGCTGCTCACCTCGGGCAGCACCGGTCTGCCCAAGGCCGTCCGGCTCACCCACCGCAACGTCCTGACCCGGGCCGCCGCGACCGCGTCCCTCAACTCCCTCACCGAGCACGACGTCTCGGTCAACTGGATCCCGCTGGACCATGTCACCGGTGTGGTGATGTTCCATCTGCGGGACGTGTATCTGGGCTGCCGGCAGGTGCACGCGCCGACCTCCTGGATCCTGGAGGACCCGCTGCGCTGGATGGAGCTGGTCCATCGGCACCGGGCCAGCGTCACCTGGGCGCCCAACTTCGCCTTCGGCCTGGTCAGCGAGCAGGCGCACCGGATGGCCGGGCGCACCTGGGACCTGTCCCCTGTCCGCCTGGTGATGAACGCGGGCGAGGTGGTCGTCGCCGCGACAGCCCGGCGGTTCCTGGAGGTGCTCAAGCCCTTCGGACTGCCGCAGGACGTCATGCACCCGTGCTGGGGGATGTCGGAGACCTCCTCGGTCGTCACCGACACCATCCTCGCGGCCGAGCCGCAGCCCGGCGAGGAGACGTTCGTCAGCTGCGGGCTGCCCTACCCCGGCTTCGCCATGCGGATCGTGGACGACCAGGAACGTATCGTCGCCGAGGGCGCGGCGGGACGGCTCCAGGTGCGCGGCACCACGGTGACCCACGGCTACCACGACAACGCGAAGGCGAACGCCGAGTCGTTCACGCCCGAGGGCTGGTTCGAGACGGGCGACCTGGCGTTCCTGCGCGCGGGCGAGCTGTACATCACCGGCCGTGCCAAGGACGTCATCATCGTCAACGGCGTCAACCACTACAGCCATGAGATCGAGTCCTGCGTCGAGGAACTGCCCTTCGTCGTACGGAGTTTCACCGCCGCCTGCGCGGTGCGCACCGACCCCTCGGCGGGCACCGACGAACTCGCGCTCTTCTTCCACCTCGAAGAGGGCACCGACGTCACCCAGGCCCTGCGTGCGATCCGCGGCAAGGTGACCCGTGAGATCGGCATCAGCCCCGCGCATCTCATGCCGGTCGCGGCGGCGACGATTCCCAAGACGGAGATCGGCAAGATCCAGCGGACGCAGCTGCGCAAGCGGTTCGAGGCGGGCGAGTTCGACCGGATCGCGCAGGAGTCGGAGATCCTGCTCGGCAGCACCGCGACCGTGCCGGACTGGTTCCTGCGCCCGGTGTGGCAGCGCGCCGAGCCCGTCCACCGCCCGGCCGCGCCCGGCGGGCACACCCTGGTCCTGGCCGGGCGTCACACCCGGGCGGCCGAGGTCGCCGACGCCGTCGCGGCCCGGCTGCGTACGGAGGGCGCGCGCTGCACGGTCGTCACGGCCGGTACGGAGTTCACCCGCACCGACGCGGCCCGCTACACCGTGCGTATCGACACGGCCGACGACTACGGCCGATTGCTGGACCAACTGACGGCGGACGACCGGCCCGTGGACACCGTTCTCCACCTGGGCGCGCTCAGCGCACCGTCCGGCGAGCCGGGCAGTGTCGTGGAGCTCCTGGACGCCCAGCGCGACGGAGCCGACTCCCTGCTCTGCCTCACCCAGGCTCTGACGCCTCGTCAGACCGGAAGGATCGCTCTGCACTTCGTCAGCGCCGCGAGCCAGGCGGTCAGCCCCGGCGAGCAGCCCTCGTACGCGCACGGCGCCGCAGGCGGCCTCCTCAAGAGCCTGCGGGAGGAACTGCCCTGGCTGCGCACGGTCCATGTGGACCTCGCGCCCGAAGGCACCCCCGACGAGGCCGCCGAGCAGCTGCTCGGCGAGCTGGCGGCGCCCGCCGCCGACGCCGAGGTGACGTTCCGCGACGGCCAGCGCTGGATCCGGCGCCTGGCCCCGCTGCCCGATCCGCTGCCGCGCAGCGAGGTGGACGTGGCCGACGGCTTCCACCTGGTCAGCGGTGGCCTCGGTGGAGTGGCCGGGCCGCTCGCCGAGCATCTGCTCAAGACGCCCGGCACCCGGCTGCTCCTCGTCGGGCGCACCCAACTGCCCGACGAGGACAGCTGGGACAAGCACGTCGCCGAGGGCGGGGCTCTTGCCCGCCGGATCGAGACGTACCGCCGACTGCGCGAGCTGGGTGAGGTGCGGTACGCGAGCGCCGACATCACCGACGCCGAGCAGGTGCGCGGCGTCATCGACAAGGCATCCGCCGAGTGGTCCGCACCGCTCGCCTCGGTGGTCCACCTCGCGGGCCGCTTCGAGCAGCGGGCCGTGGCCGACCTGGGCCTCGACGAGTGGCGTGCCGCGCTGGCCGCGAAGGTCACCGGCGGCTGGGTCCTGCACCGGCTCACGCAGGAGTACGGGGCCGCATCGTTCCTGTCGTTCTCCTCCGTCAACGGCTACTTCGGTGGCTCCATGAGCGCCTCCTACGCCGCCGCGAACGCGTTCCTCGACGCCCTGGCCACGCATCAGCGCGGCTCCGGCCTCGACGCGCGGAGCCTGGCCTGGAGCATGTGGGACGAGCTGGGCATGAGCGAGGGGTACGGGCTCAAGTCGCTCACGGAGGCGCGGGGTTACCGCGTCCTGGACACCGCGTCCGCACTGCGCTCCTTCGATCTGGCGCGCACCGTGGACGCGCCCCATGTGCTCATCGGCACCGACCGCGCCAAGCCGTGGGTGCGCGGCCACGTCCAGGCACCGGCCCGCCCGGCGCACCGGCTCGCCGGACGCGTGGTCCTCGACGACGGGGCCGACCTCGGTGCTCTGCACACCGCCGCCCATGCGTCGGCCGAAGCAGTCGGGGCGAGTGGCAACTGGGTGCTGCGGGCGGCCGGTTCATCGGCGGCCGACGCACCCTCCGGGGACGACTCCGCCGAGGGGACCCGCCGTCTGGAGAAGATCCTCAGCGCCATCTGGTGCCGGGTCCTGGAGCGCGACCAGGTGGGCGTCGAGGAGAACTTCTTCGACCTCGGCGGCCACTCGCTGCTCCTGGTGCGCGCCCAGGGCGCGGTCAACGAGGAACTGGGCTGCGACGTGAGCGTGGTGGACCTGTTCAGCCACCCGAGCGTGCGCGCCCTGGCCCGCCACCTCACGGAAACCGGTGCCGTCGCCGACCTCGCGGAGAGCACGCCCGCCGAGAGCGCCCCGGCATCCGGGCTGGACCGCGCCCGCCAGCGGGCCGAACGCCAGCGCGCCGCGCGGGCCTCCCGCCGCCCCGCCCCCAACACCGAGCACACCGAGCACGAAGGGCCCCGCAACGATGGCTGAGGCAGCACCCCCGCAGGACGGGTACGACACCGCCGTCGCGGTGGTCGCGATGGCGGCCCGCTTCCCGGGCGCGGACACGGTGGAGGAGTTCTGGGACAACCTCGCCGCCGGGCGGGAGTCGATCCGGCCCATCACCGACGAGGAGTTCCTGGCGGCGGGCGGCGACCCGGCCGCGCTCACCGACCCGGACGTGGTGCGGATGGCCTCGGTCATCGAGGGCATCGACCGCTTCGACTCCGCGTTCTTCGGCTACAGCCCGGCCGAGGCCGAAGTCGTCGACCCGCAGCAGCGGCTGCTCCTGGAGTGCGCGTACCACGCCCTGGAGCAGGCCGGATACGCGGGCGGACACGGCGACCTGCAGGTCGGGGTCTACGCGGGCGCGGGCGACAGCCGGTACTACCCGGCCCATGTCCACCCCCGCTTCGCCGGGCAGAGCGCGTCGGTCGCCCTGGTCCACGCGGCCACCAGCAACTCACTCGGCACCCTGGCCACCCGGATCTCGTACGAACTCGGTCTGACCGGGCCCAGTTTGTCGATCCAGACGGCCTGTTCGACCGCGCTCGTCGGGATCCACACCGCGTGCCAGGACCTGATCGACTACCGCTGCGACCTCGCGCTCGCCGGGGCCGTGTCCCTCAACCCGTCGGCGCTGCTCGGCTACCGGCATGTGCCCGACGGGCCGTTCTCGCCCGACGGACGCTGCCGGGCCTTCGCCGCCGACGCGGCGGGCACGTCCTCGGGCGACGGCGTCGGCATGGTCGTCCTCAAGCGTCTGGAGGACGCGATCGCCGACGGCGACCGTATCCGGGCCGTGATCCGCGGCTCCGCCATCAACAACGACGGCCGCCGCAAGGTCGGCTTCACCGCGCCCAGCACCGAGGGCCAGACCGAGGCGATCCTGGCGGCCCAGGTGGCGGCGGGTGTCGACGCGGACTCGATCGGATATGTGGAAGCCCACGGCACCGCCACCCGCATCGGCGATCCCATCGAAGTGGCCGCCCTGACAAAGGCGTTCCGCGAGAGCAGCGACCGCGAGGGGTACTGCGCCCTGGGGTCGGTGAAGTCCAACATCGGCCACCTCGGCGCCGCCGCCGGTATAGCGAGCTTCATCAAGGCCGTACTGGCCCTGGAGCACCGGCAGATCCCGCCCACGCTGCACTTCACCCGCCCCAACCCGCTGATCGACTTCGCCACGGGCCCGTTCCGGGTGCCCACTTCGCTGGAGGAGTGGGAGTCGGGGGCGGCGCCGCGCCGGGCCGCCATCAGCGCCTTCGGGGTGGGCGGCACCAACGCGCATGTGATCGTGGAGGAGGCCCCGCCCGTGCCCGCTGCTCAGCCGCAGCGGACGGAGGGATGGCACATCCTGCCGCTCTCCGCCCGCACACCCGGGGCGCTGCGCGGACAGGCCGAGAACCTGGGGCGGCACCTCACCCGCCACCCCGATCTGGACCTGGCCGACGTCGCCCACTCGCTGCGCACCGATCGCCCCGCGATGCCGCATCGCGCGGCCGTCGCCGCCCGCAGCACCGACCAGGCCGCGCAGATCCTGCTCCACCCGCTCCAGGCTCCGGCGAAAATACGCGGCGAGGACGCTCCGCCGGTGGCGTTCCTGCTGCCCGGCGGCGGCACCCAGTACATCGGGATGGGCGCCGACCTCTACCGCGAACTCCCGGTCTACCGGGACGCGGTCGACCGATGCGCCGAGATCCTGCTCCGGGCGACCGGACGCGATGTGCGCACGGCACTGTACGAGCACACCGAACCCGGCAGCGTCGACGCCTTCCTGGCGCTGGTCGTCACCGAATTCGCCCTGGCCACCGCGCTGATGGAGCAGGGCGTACGGCCCGCCGCGTTCATCGGCCACTCGCTCGGCGAGTACACCGCGGCCTGTCTGGCGGGGGTGATGTCGCTGGAGGAGATGCTGCCGCTGGTCGCCGAGCGGATCCGGCTGATCGCGTCGGCCGGCGGCGCCACGGTCTCGGTCGCGCTCGGTGAGGAGGCCCTGGGCGGCCACCTCACCGACGAGCTGTCGCTCGCGGCCGTCAACGGCCCGGCGGCATGCACCGTCGGCGGCCGCGAGGACGCGGTCGCGGCCCTGGAGGCGCGGCTGCTCGCCGACTCGGTACCGTTCCGGCGGCTGCGGATGCCGGCGGCCGCGCACTCCCACGTCCTGGACCCGATCCTCGGTGCCTTCGGGGACGCCCTGCGCACGGTGACCCTGCGGCCGCCGCGCATCCCGTACGTCACCAATGTGACGGGCACCTGGATCACCGATGAGCAGGCGACGAGTGTGGCGCACTGGCTCGACCACACCCGGCACACCGTCCGCTTCACCGACGGCATCGCCTCCCTGTGGGAACGCGGCAACCCCGTCCTCGTCGAGATCGGCCCCGGCGACGGCCTCGCCAAACTCGCCGGGGCCCGCCTCGGGGACGTCACCACGGTCCCCACCATGCGGCACGCCAAGGCCGAGACCCCCGACGGGCAGGTGTTCGCGGAGGCCCTGGGACGGTTGTGGAGCGCGGGCGTGGCCGTCGACATCACCGGTGGGGACACCCAGCCGCGCCGGGTGCCGCTGCCGGGGTACGCCTTCGACCGCCGTCGGCACTGGATCGACGCGCCGGGCGCCAAGCCGCTCGCCGAGGCCGAGGCGGAACAGAGCGAGGAACAGCCGAGCCGCGCACCCCGCCCGTATCTCACGACCGAGTACACCGAACCCCGCAACGCTCTGGAGCGGACGGTCGCCGGGTACTGGGAGGAGGCGCTCGGCATCGACGGCATCGGCGTCCACGACAACTACTTCGATCTGGGCGGCGATTCGATGCGGGCCGTGCTGCTCGCGGGCCGGATGCGCGGGGACAAGGTCGTGGACGTCCCGGCCGCCGCGTTCTTGTCGGCGCCTACGATTGCCGGGCTGGTCACCCTCGCCGGACGCGGCGGTGTGAGCGGTCAGGAAGCGTTCGCCCCGCTGCTCCCGCTGCGCGCCGACGGCGATCAGCGCCCGCTGTTCTGCGTCCAGCCCGGCGCGGGCATCGCCTGGCGCTACTCCGGACTGCTCCCCCATCTCGGCGCCCGGCAGCCGGTGTACGGCATCCAGGCGCACGGCCTGGACGGCACCCTGCCCCTGGCCGCCGACGCCAAGGAAATGGTCGGCTTCTACCTGGCGCATCTGCGCGAAGTGCAGCCCGAGGGCCCGTATCGCCTGCTCGGCTGGTCCTACGGCGGTTTCGTGGCCCACGCGATGGCCGTGGCGCTGCAACGCCAGGGCGAGCAGGTCGAGTTGCTGGCCATGCTGGACTCGCCCCTGCCGCAGGACGGGCCCGCCGACCCGTCGGAGACGGAGCGCCAGGTGGCGTCCCTGCTCGTACGGGTCGTGGGTCTGGAGATGCCCGAGGGCGGCGCGACCGACGTCGACGAGGTGATCCGGCTGATCGGCGAGAGCTCCGGACCGTCGCCGATCACCCGGGACGAGGCGGTGACGATCGCCCGGGTGATGCGCAACAACCTCACCATCGCCCATCAGTTCAGCCCCGAGACGTTCCACGGCGACGTGCTGTTCTTCAGCGCCACCGATGACGGCGGCGACCCGGACGACGTGGCGCTCGCCCTGCGCAAGGCCGACGCCTGGCGCCCGTATGTCGACGGTGTCCTCACCGACCACGACGTGCCCTGCACGCACTACGAGATGACCGAGCCGGAGCCGACGGCACGTATCGCCGCTGTCCTGGCGGCCGCGCTGCGGCCGTCCACCGGATGAGCCCCGTACACCCCACTCCCCGACCCCGCACCGTCAGGAGCCTCCTTGTGACCCAGGACCTCTATGAACTCGGCGACGCGCCCCCGCTGGGCGAGGCGCCCAAGCGCATGTACGCCTCGCTCATCCGGCCCGAGCGCTACGGCCCGCCGATCGACGCCTTCCGCACCGAGGTCGTGGACGTGCCCCCGGTGGGACCGGGCCAGGTCCTCATCAAGGTGATGGCGGCGGGCGTCAACTACAACAACGTCTGGGCCTCGCTCGGCGACCCGGTCGACGTGATAGCCGCACGCCAGAAGCAGGGCGCCGTCGAGGACTTCCACATCGGCGGCTCCGACGCGTCGGGCATCGTCTGGGCGGTGGGCGAGGGCGTACGGCTCAAGCCCGGCGACGAGATCGTGCTGCTCGCCTCCACGTGGGACGAGGGCGCCGAGGACATCCGGCTCGGCGCCGACCCGTGCACCTCCACCTCGCAGCGGGTGTGGGGTTACGAGGAGAACTTCGGCTCGTTCGCCCAGTTCGCGGTCGTCGACGAGTACCAGTGCCACCCCAAGCCGAAGCGTCTCTCGTGGGCGGAGTCCGCCTGCTACATGGCGACCGCCGCCACCGCCTACCGCCAGCTCATGGGCTGGGAGCCGCACACCGTGCGCCCCGGTGACCCGGTCCTGATCTGGGGCGGGGCGGGTGGTCTGGGCTGTATGGCGATCCAGTTGGTACGGCAGTACGGCGGCATCCCCGTCGCCGTCGTCTCCAGCGACGAGCGCGGCGAGTACTGCGTGGGCCTGGGCGCCAAGGGGTATATCAACCGGCGCGAGTTCGACCACTGGGGCCGGCTGCCGCACACCTCGGACGACGAGGCCATGGCGAAGTGGCTCAAGGGTGCCCGCGCGTTCGGGCGCCGCTTCTGGGAGGTCCTCGGCGAGCGCCGGGCGCCCAGGATCGTCCTGGAGCACTCGGGCGCCGACACCATCCCCACCTCGATGTACATGTGCGACAACGCGGGCATGGTCGTCATCTGCGGCGGCACCACCGGCTACAACGGCGATGTGGACCTGCGGTTCCTGTGGATGCGCCAGAAGCGCCTCCAGGGCTCCCATGTCTCCAACGCGCGCGAGGCCCGTGAGGTGACCCGCCTCATCGACCAGGGTCTGATCGACCCGTGCCTGTCGCTCACGCTCGGCTTCGACGAGATCGGCAAGGCGCACCAGCTGATCCACGACAACGAGCACCCCGCCGGGAACATGGCCGTACTGGTCAACGCCAAGGCGTAGCAGACCAGTTGGGCCGTCGCACCACGGGGGTGACGGCCCAACTGAACACCCCGGGACCGGCCGGACGCACCTGTACGTCGACGACCTGCCCGGCCGTCCAGGCACGGAAGCCACCGGGCACCGGCCGTATCCCGATGGCGAGCAGGGTCGCGGGCGGCGACTCCGGGAGCAGTCCACCGAACGCCTTGAAGGCCGCCTCCTTGGCCGAGAACGCGGCGAGCAACCTACGCGCCGCCAGCGGGTCCGGAGTGCTGTCCGTCCAGGTCCGCTCGTCGGGACCGAGCACGATGTGCGCGGTGTTCAGGGGGAGTTCGCGCAGTTCGAGGTCGCATCCCACGGCATGGAAGCGCCCGGCGGGTGCGGCCAGGGCGACGGCGAGGCCGCCGGAGTGGCTGATCGAGCCGACGCGGCCGGCGGGGAACCTCGGCCGTCTGCCGTCCCGCAGGATCTCCGCCTCGGGCCGACCCGGCTCGGCCAGCGCCCGGCGGGCCGCGAGGCGTCCGGCGAGGAAGTCACGGCGGCGGACCGGCCCCATGGTGGCCGCGAGTTCCCGCTCCCCCGGCCCGGCCGGGCACGCCGAAGCGTCCTGCGCGTACGCCAGGCCGAGAGAAAGGCCCTGGTCGCGCAGGACGGGTTGCAACAGGAGCAGCGCCCGTTCCGCCGACGCCGAGCCGAAAGAGGTGTCCTCCGGCTCGGCGCCGAAGCGGCGGTCAGGCACGCAGCAGCTTCTTGATGATCTTCCCGGCCGGGTTGCGCGGCACCTGGTCGATGAACTCGATGCGCCGGGGACGCTTGTACGCGGCGAGATGCTGGGTCAGATACTTCTGCAACTCGACCGATCCGGTGCCCTCTTCGGCCACCACATACGCGAGTGGGACCTCGCCGAAGTCCTCGTCGGGGACACCGACGACGGCCGCGTCGCGCACCGCCGGGTGGGCCTGGAGGGCGCGCTCGATCTCCGAGGGGTAGACGTTCTGGCCGGCCCGGATGATCAGGTCCTTGCTGCGGTCGATCAGCCGGATGAGCCCGTCGCGGTCGATGAACCCGAGGTCGCCGGTGCGGATCCAGCCGTCGACGGTGATCTCGGCCGTGGCGGCGTCGTTGCCCCAGTAGCCGCGCATGAGGCCGGGGCCGCGTACGACGATCTCCCCGATGGCGCCCGGCTCGACCTCGTTGTCCTGCGGATCGAGAGCCCGCGCCGACATCCCGGGGATGACCCGTCCGGCCGGGATCACCTCGGGCACCGCGCCGGGCGCCGGGTGCTCGTCGGGGCCCAGGGTGACGAACGGCCCGCCGACCTCGGTCATTCCGTACACCTGCCGGAATCCGCAGCCGAGCCGTTCGACGGCCTCCTCGTAGATGTCGAGCGGCATGGGCGCGGCGCCGTACAGGATCTCGCGCAGGGTCGAAAGGTCGGTGTTCTCCGCCGACTTGGCCCGCAGCACGAAGCGCAGCATCTGCGGGACCAGCCAGATGTGCGTGGCGCGGTGCGTCTCGATCGCAGCCAGGGCCGTCTGCGGCTTGAACCCGGGCATCAGCACCACGGTCGCGCCCGCCGCCATGTACGTGAGGGAGACGACCATGCTGCCGTGGTAGAGAGGGCAGCAGTTGACCAGGACCATGTCGTCGGCGGGCCGCGCCACAGCCAGCCAGCCGAGCGCGATGGCCCGGAACGAGGCGTGGTCGACGGTGACGCCCTTGGCCTGGCCGGTGGTGGCCGAGGTGTGCAGGATCGCGGCGGGGGCGTCGTCCGGGATGTCCGCCAACTCCGGGCCGCCGTCGGCTCCCAGCTTCGCGAACTCCTCGTCGTCCAGCGGGATCCGGGTACGGACCGGAAGGTCGGGGTGGCGGGCGAGCAGGGCGCTCTCGCCGATCACCGCGACCGCGCCGGTGCGCTCCACGATGCCCGTCACCTCGGCGGGGGTCAGGCTGTGGTTGAGCGGCACGAACAGCGCCCCGATGCGGGCGAGGGCGAAGTAGGACTCCAGCACCTCGATCCGGTCGAGCGAGAGCACCGCGACCCGGTCCCCGCGCCGGATCCCCAGACCGGCGAGTCCCCGGGCGAGGCTGATGCCCCGATCATGGAACTCGGCCCAGGTGAGGGAGCGTTGCTCGTCCACCAGGGCGATCCGGTCCGGGAAGCACTGGCGGTTGCGCTCCGCCAGCTGGGCCAGCCACATCAGGCGGCGCCCGGCTGCTCGGTGGCGGCGGCGCGCTCGGCGAGGAAGCGCTCGTAGTCGGCGATGGTGGTCAGGCCCTCCATGTCCTCGGCGGTGACCTCGGCGCCGGTGCGCTGCTCGATGAGCAGGATGAGCCGCACCAGGTCGCCGGAGTCGATCCCGCTGGCGCTGAGGTCCTCGTCGTCACCGATGGCCTCGGCGAACTCGGGCGTTCCGGTCAGCTCGACCAGCATCGTCCTGATGGTGCTCATGGTGTTCCCCTTCTCGTTTCACTGACTACGGAAGAGAGAGGCGCGCCCCGCCGCGCACACTCCCCGGCCCCCGCGTGACCTTCGTCACGGCCGCACGGCATATGCGCAGGGATTGAACCCCCCAGGTCAGAACTCTTCATACGTAAAGGCGCTGCCACCACGGCGGTTCCGGGACGAAGGGGTGATGGGGTGGTCGACGGCGTGGAGCAGCTCAACGCGCACTTCGAGGCGCTGCTCGCGGCCGGGGAGCAGATCGAGCCGAGGGACTGGATGCCCGACGGCTACCGGCGGATGCTGGTCCGGCAGATCTCCCAGCACGCGCACTCCGAGATCATCGGTATGCAGCCCGAGGGCGCCTGGCTCACCCGGGCCCCCTCGCTGCACCGCAAGGCCAGCCTCCTCGCCAAGGTGCAGGACGAGGCCGGTCACGGGCTCTACCTCTACTCGGCGGCCGAAACGCTCGGAGTGGACCGCGCCGACCTCCTGGACGCCCTGCACAGCGGCCATCAGCGTTATGCCGCCACCTTCAACCACCCTGCCCTGACCTGGGCCGACACCGGCGCCATCGCGTGGCTGACGGACGGAGCGGCGGTGGTGAACCAGGCACCGCTGTGCCACACCTCGTACGGCCCGTACGCCCGGGCGATGCGCCGGGTCTGCCAGGAGGAGGCGTTCCACGTCCGCCAGGGCTACGACGTGCTGTGGTCGCTGTGCCAAGGCACCGACGGACAGCGGGAGATGGCGCAGGACGCCGTCAACCGGTGGTGGCTGCCGGCGGTGGCGCTGATGTTCGGCCCGCCCGACACAGTGGCGGGCGGCGCGGACGACCGTACGGCGGCGATGGGCGCGGCGGTGTCGCAGCGCTCGATGGCCTGGGGCATCAAGCGGCACACCAACGACGAGCTGCGCCAGCGGTTCGTCGACAACTGTGTGCCGCAGGCCGAGCGGCTGGGGGTGACCCTGCCCGACCCGGCGATCCGCTGGAACGAGGAGCGCGGGCACTACGACTTCAGCCCGATCGACTGGCAGATGTTCCGCGGCGCGCTCGGCGACGGCTCGCAGTGCAGCCGCCAGCGGCTGGCCCACCGGGTGGCCGCGCACGACGACGGTGCCTGGGTGCGTGCGGCGGTCGACGCGTACGCGGCGGGCTTGGACGACGAGAGGCACGTGTCATGAGCGAGCGGTCCGCGCGGGTGCAGACGCCGTGGGAGGTGTTCATCCGGCCGCGCCGGGGCCTGGCCCATCAGCATGTGGGCTCGGTCCACGGGGCGGACGCCGACATGGCGCTCGCCAACGCCCGTGATCTGTACACCCGTCGGGGCGAGACCGTCTCGGTGTGGGTGGTGCGCTCGGAGGCGGTGCACGCCGCGTCGCCGAGCGAGAAGGACCCGTTCTTCAGCAACGCCTCCCACAAGCCGTACCGATACCCCGAGCACTACATCCCGTTGAACGAGGAAAGCGGCCATGACGGCTAGCCCGACCGGAACTCCGGACCCCGACCTCGCCGCGTACGCGCTGCGGCTCGGCGACGACGCGCTGGTCCTCAGCCAGCGGCTGTGCGCCCTGGTGACCCGGGCGCCCACCATCGAGGAGGACCTGGCGCTCGCCAACATCGCCCTCGACCTGCTCGGCCACGCCCGCCTTCTGCTCACGTACAGCGGCGAGTCGGACGGCACAAACCGCAGCGACGACGAGCTCGCCTACCACCGCACCGAGCGCGAGTTCCGCAACACCCTGCTGATGGAGCTCCCGCCCGCCGATTTCGCGGTGACCATCGCCCGGCAGCTGGTGTACGCGCACTACAGCAGGCTGCTGTTCGGCGCGCTGGAGAAGTCCTCCGACGAGACACTGTCGGCCTTCGCCGCGCGGGCGGCCCGCGAGGGCGAGTACCACCAGATGCACGCCTCCCAGTGGACCGTACGCCTGGGCCGGGGCACCCAGGAGAGCCGCCGCCGGATGCAGGCGGCGCTGGAGCACATCTGGCCTTACGCGGCCGAGCTGTTCGAGCCCGACGACCTGGCGGAGCGGCTGGACGCCGAGGGCAGGGCCGTCGCCCCGGCGCGGCTTCGCGCGGAGTGGGAGCGGGAGGTCGCCGCCGTGATCGACGACGCGCGTCTGAGTGTTCCCACCGCTTCCTGGCAGGCGACCGGTGGCCGCTCGGGACTGCACACCGAGGCGTTCGGGCCGCTGATGGCCGAGTTCCGGTCCGTGCGGCTGCAGTACCCGGGAGGCACCTGGTGAGCGCCCCGGCCCGACTCCCCGCCGAGCAGGTGCGGGAGCGTGTGAACACCGTCCCGGACCCCGAACTGCCCATGGTGTCGCTGGCCGACCTCGGCGTGATCCGCGCGGTGGAGACGGCCGCCGACGGCGCCCTGGAAGTCGTCATCACCCCGACGTTCCTGGGCTGCCCGGCCATGCCCGCGATCGAGGCCGGGATCCGGGACGTGCTCGCCGAGAGCGGCCATCCCGACGGACGGGTGCGCCAAGTGCTCGCGCCCGCCTGGACCACCGACTGGATCAGCGACGAGGGCCGTCGCAAGCTCTCCGAGCACGGCATCGTGCCGCCCGGCCCCGCCAAAGCGCCGCTGTCGGTCCGGGTCGGCCTGGGTGTCGCCTGCCCCAACTGCGGCTCCGTGGCGACCCGTCCGCAGAGCCCGTTCGGGGCGACCCGCTGCCAAGCCGTCCTGGTCTGCACCGCGTGCCAGGAGACCTTCGCGCATCTGAAGGCGATGTGACGCACCATCATGACGACATCGACGACACCGGACGTAGACGCTGTGCTCGCTGCCCCGGCGCGGCGCGCGACCGGCTGGCACCGGCTGCCGGTCACCCGGGTGCAGCCGGTCGGCGACGAGTCCGTGGCGATCAGCCTCGCCGTCCCCGCCCGCCTCGCGGACGTCTTCGCGCACCGCGCCGGCCAGCACGTGGTCGTACGGCACCGGCCCGAGGGGCGGGAGCTGCGCCGCAGCTACTCGGTCTGTCTGCCGCCGCACGACCCGTCGGGTCTGCGCCTGGTGGTCAAGCGCCTGGGCGCCGACGGCTTCGCCGAGTACGCCACGACGGAGCTGGCCGCGGGCGACACCCTCGAACTCGGCCCGCCCACCGGTGACTTCCAGCTGGCACCGAAACCCGGTGCCCACCACATCCTGGTCGCCGGAGGCAGCGGCATCACCCCGCTGCTGAGCATGGCGGCGGCCGCGCTGCGCGACGACCCCGACTGCCGGGTCTCACTGATCTACGCCAACCGCTCGGCGCAGTCCGTACTGCTCGCGGACGAACTGACCGATCTCAAGGACGCATACGTCGAGCGGTTCTTCGTGCTGCACGTACTGTCCCGGGAGACGCGCGAGAGCGAGCTGCTCTCCGGCCGGATCGACGGCGCACGGCTGCCGAGGCTGCTCGCGCTGCTCGGCGCGGAGCCGGACGACAGCGCGCACTTCTATCTCTGCGGCCCGTGGGGCCTGGTGGAGACGGTGCGCGAAGCCCTCACCCGGTGGGGCGCCGACCCGGACCGGGTGCGCTTCGAGCTCTTCTCCACCGGCGGCGGGCTGCCCCCGGCCCCGCCTCCCGAGCCACTGGGCCGCACCGGCCTCATCTCCGCCCGGCTGGCAGGACGGACCACCGAGACCGTGATGCGGCCCGAGGACCGGGTGGTGCTCGACGCGGTGCTGCGGGCCCGCCCCGAGACGCCGTACTCCTGCCGCGACGGACTGTGCGGCAGCTGCCGGGCCAAGGTGACCCGGGGCAGTGCCGTGATGGACCGTCAATATGCCCTGGGCTCAGCCGAGTTGGCCGCCGGATACACCCTCCCCTGCCGGGCCCGGCCCGAGTCGGACGAGATCGCGCTCGACTTCGACGCGTGACCGTCCGCGACACCCGGGCAACGGCACACCCCCGTCCAGACACCACAGGAGCGTAGTGACCATGACGAATGCGGGCAGGCTGAGCGACCGTACGGCGCTGGTGACCGGCGGCAGCCGGGGAATCGGCCGGGCGATCTCGCTGCGGCTCGCCGCCGAGGGCGCGCTGGTGGGCGTCCACTACGGAACCCGCACCGAGACCGCCGAGCAGACCGTCGCCGAGATCGAGGCGGCGGGCGGCAAGGCGTTCGCGCTGCGGGCCGAGCTCGGTGTGCCGGGCGACGCCGAGGCGCTGTGGACCGCGTTCGACAAGGAACTTGAGGCGTACGGCGCCCGCCCCGGCGTGGACGTCCTCGTCAACAACGCCGGGATCACCCTGCCCAAGCGGATCGGCGACGTCGGCGAGGAGGAGTACGACCGGCTCTTCGCGATCAACGTCAAGGCCCCGTTCTTCGTGATCCAGCAGGGGCTCGGCCGACTGCGCGACGGCGGCCGGATCATCAACATCTCGTCCGCCGTCACCCGGATCGCCGTGCCCCACATCTCCGCGTACGCGATGACCAAGGGCGCCCTCGACACGCTCACCCTGGCTCTGGCCCAGGACCTGGGCCCGCGCGGCATCACCGTCAACTCGGTGGCGCCCGGGTTCACGTTCACGGAGATCAACCCGACGCTCAAGGTGCAGAGCGTGGTGGACAGGTACGCGGCCGCCTCCGTCTTCAACCGGATGGGCCGGCCGTCGGACATCGCCGACGTGGTGGCGTTCGTGGCGAGCGACGACGCCCGCTGGGTCACCGGCCAGTGCCTGGACGCGACCGGGGGCGCGCACATCGGAATGCCGTCCTGACCACCGGCCCTTCCCCGACCTACGGAGACCCATGACCGAGCACACCACGGCCGTTGCCGCGTCCTCAGCCCCCGACGGAGCGCCCCAGCTGCGCTTCGAGGGCACGACACCGTACGAGGACTACATCCACGCCTCGGTGCTGTCCTCCCTCCAGCGACCGCTCTCCAACGACCCCGGCGAGATGGCGTTCATCGTCACCACCCAGGTCATGGAGCTGTGGTTCACCCTCATCGTGTACGAGTGGCGGGCCGCGCGGGACGCGTTGCTCAAGGACGACCTCGAACTCGCCATGGACGCGTTACGCCGCAGCCAGCGGTCCCACCAGGCGCTCAACCACTCCTGGCAGCCGCTGGCCGCGCTGACGCCCGCTCAGTTCAATGGCTTCAGGGCCGCGTTCGGCGAGGCGTCGGGGTTCCAGTCGGCGCAGTACCGCCACATGGAGTTCCTGCTCGCCGACAAGTCCCGCTCCCTGGTGCAGGCGCACCGGGGCCACCCTGCGGTGTACGCGGAGCTTGAGGAGGCGCTGGCCGAGCCGTCGCTCTACGACGAGGTGCTGCGCTATCTGTACCGGCGCGGGCTGCCCGTCCCCGAGCATGTGCTGGAGCGGGACGTGACCCAGCCGTACCAGCCCGACGGATGGGTCGAGGAGGTGTGGCGGCAGATCTACGCCGGGCCGCAGAACGACCCGCTGGTGCAGCTCGGCGAGACACTGACCGAGGTGGCCGAGCTGGTGCTGCGCTGGCGCAGCGACCATCTGCTCGCCACCCGCCGGGCCATGGGCGCCAAGGCGGGCAGCGGCGGCTCCCCGGGCGTGGCGTGGCTGGAGAAGCGCGCCAACCGGTCCGTGTTCCCCGAGCTCTGGACGGCGCGCGGCTATGTCTAGGACCCCTTCCGCGTTCGCGGCCGAGGAGGAGCGCCGGGTCCTGAGTATCCGGCCGGTGCTGGCCCCCGTACACCGCAAGTACGGCTCGCATCCGCACCAGGTGTACGACATGTGGCCCGCCGAGGACCCCGACGCTCCGGTGGTGATGCTGCTGCACGGCGGCTACTGGCGCTACGACCGGATGCATCTGACGCCGTTCGCGGCGCATCTGGCACAGCACGGGCTGACCACGATCCTGCCGGGCTTCCGCCGCTCGGGCGGCGCGGGCGGGTATCCCGCCACGTTCGACGACATCGCGCTCGCCGTGGACACGATCACCGACGGGCGCCCCTTCGTCCTGGCGGGCCACTGCTCGGGCGGGCATCTCGCCCTGTGGGCGGGCGCCCGCGCCCTGCTGCCCGAGGACTCGCCCTGGTACACTACCCGGCTGCCCTCGGCGGTCCTGGGCCTGGCCCCGCTCACCGACCTGCGGGCCACCATCCGCGACGACCTCAGCGACGGCGCGGGCGTGCAACTGCTGGGCGGCGCCGACCAGGTCGAGGCGAGGCTCCCGCTGGTCGACCCGCTCACGATCCTGCGCGACAAGGGTTCCACGGGCGTACGGACGGTGGTGCTGCACGGCGAGGTCGACGAGGAAGTTCCGCTCGACCAGTTCTCCGACTACGCGGCCGTCCACCACGACGCCGAGCTCGTCACCCTGCCCGGCATCGGCCACTACACCCTGATCGAACCGGGCTCGAAGGCGTCGGTGGCGGTGATCGACACGTTGAAGCGCCTGTCGGCGCCGCAGCCGTAGCGCTCCCGCAAAGGCGGGGACACGGGGGTGCACAAGCGTTTACCCTAAGAGGGGGTAAACGCTTGTGCACCCCTTTGTGGACCAACCCTGGAGCAGCATGACCCCGGCGACCGCCGCACCGACCCCCACCGGCGCCCACCCCTCCCGCGCGCGGTTCGTCGTCCCCGTCCTCGCGTTCTGCGGTGTCGTCGTCGCCGTGATGCAGACCCTCGTCGTACCGCTCCTGCCGCATGTGCCGGCCCTCACCGGAAGCACCCCGGGAGCGGCGGGCTGGCTGGTCACCATCACCCTGCTCACCGGCGCGGTCTTCACCCCGGTCCTGGGCCGGGTCGGCGACATGTACGGCAAGCGGCGCGTCCTGCTCGCCTCGCTGTGGGTGCTGACCGCCGGATCCGTGCTGTGCGCCGCGACCTCCGACATCGGGGTGCTGATAGCGGGCCGGGCGCTGCAGGGCGCGGCCCTCGCCGTCATCCCGCTCGGGATCAGCATCATCCGCGACGAGCTGCCGCCCGAGCGGGTGCTGCCGTCCATCGCGCTGATGAGCTCCACGCTCGGCATCGGCGCCGCCGTGGGACTGCCGGTGGCCGCCGTGGTGGTGGAGAACTTCGACTGGCACACCATGTTCTGGGCGTCGGCCGCGCTCGGACTCCTCGACCTCGTCCTGGTGCTGTGGATCGTGCCGGAGTCGCCGGTGCGCACCCCGGGCCGCTTCGACGTGCTCGGCACCCTGGGGCTCACCGCCGCGCTGGTCGGCCTGCTGCTCGCGATCACCCAGGGCGCCGACTGGGGCTGGACCTCCGCACGCACCCTCGGCCTGCTCGGCGGGGCCCTGGTCATCGCCCTGTTCTGGGGCCGCTACGAGCTGCGCACCGCGTCCCCGATGGTCGACCTGCGCGTCTCGGCGCGCCCCGCCGTGCTGCTCACCAACATCGCCGCACTTCTCATCGGATTCGCCTTCTACGCCAACTCGTTGGTGACCGCGCAGATGGTCCAGGAGCCCAAGGCGACCGGCTACGGCCTCGGCGCCTCCATCGTGGTCAGCGGTCTGTGTCTGCTGCCCGGCGGCCTGTCGATGGTGGCGCTCTCGCCGGTCTCCGCGAAGATATCGGCGGCGTACGGCCCGAAGACGGCGCTCGCGATCGCCGCCTCCATCATGGCGGTCGGCTATGTCATACGGTTCTTCACCAGCCACAGCCTCTGGCTGATCGTGGCCGGCGCGACCGTCGTCTCGGCCGGTACCGCCATCGCGTACTCGGCGCTCCCGGCGCTCGTGATGCGGGCCGTTCCGGTGAGCGAGACGGGCGCCGCCAACGGCCTCAACACCCTGATGCGCTCGGTCGGTCAGGCCTGTTGCAGCGCGGTGGTCACGGCGGTGCTCTCGCACGTCACCTTTGTCGCGTCGGGGCGGGTGGCGCCCACGCTGCACGCGTATCTGCTGGTCTTCCTCGTCGCGGCCGGCGCTGCCCTGGCCGCTCTGGTGGCGACGCTGTTCCTGCCCTCCGGGCGAGCACCGCGCCCCGCGGCGGCCGTCCCCGGTACGGTCGGTGGGACGAGCCCGATGCCCGCGGCCCAGGAGGGCAGATGACCACCGACGACCGGGGCGAGAGCCCGGCCCCCGGGCACGGCACCGGCCGCGACGCCATCCTGCGCGCCGCCCGCCGCGCCTTCGCCCTGCGCCCGTACGCCGAGGTGACCATGCGGGGCATCGCCGCCGACGCGGGGGTCAGCGCGTCCCTCATCGTCAAGCGCTTCGGCAGCAAGGAGCAGCTGTTCACCACGGTCGCCGACTTCCGGCCCGCCGCCGACGAACTGTTCGCGGCCGCGCCCGCCGAACTCGGGCGGCATCTGGTCGTCACGATGCTGCGGCTGCGCGACGAGTTCCGCGGCGACCCGCTGCTGCGCGTGGTCTTCGCCCTCGGCAACGACGACGAGCGCGCGCTGCTGCGCGAGCGCTTCCGCGAGCAGGTCACAGCTCGCCTTGCCACGCAACTCACAGGCCGTGACGTGGAGTTGCGTGCCGAGCTGATCGCGGGTCAGCTGCTCGGGCTCGGCGCGACCCTCAGCCTGCACCGCCCGGGCGCGGGCAACAGCGCGAAGCCCGAACGCCTCGTGGAGCTGTACGCGCCCGGGCTCCAGCGGCTGATCGACGGCTGATCCCCGGCGTCGGCGTCACACGTGAGACGGCGGCGGCTCGTCCCCGGCCGCGAACACCACGCGTACGGTCAGGCCGCCGCCCACGTCGTTCGCGTACGCCGTCGCCGTGGCGCCATGGGCGCGGGCGATCGAGGCGACGATGGACATACCGAGGCCCGCGCCCTCGCCCGGGGCGTGGCGATGGCGCTGCTCAAGGCGCCGAAACGGTTCGAAGAGCAGGTGCACCGTTTCTCTGGGGATCTCCGGGCCCGTATTTGTCACCGTGATGCCGTCGGGGCCGGTGCGGACCTCCACCCGGCCGTGCGGCACGTTGTGGCGGATGCCGTTCGCGAGCAGATTGTGGAGCAGCCGGTCGAGCAGCACCGTGTCCCCGGGCACGGTCAGCGGCCCGGTGTGCAGGGCCACGGCCACGCCGCGCCCTTCGGCCTCCCGGGCCAGCGCGCCCGCCGCCTTCCGCGCGAGCTCGTGCACCCGTACCGGCTCGCGCCGCTCCAAGCCCTGGTCGGAGGCCGCGAGCAGCAGCAGCCCGTCGATGATCCGCTCGCTGTCGTCCGCGACGTCGATCAGCTTGGCCCGGATCCGCGCGACCTTCTCCGGATCCGGCTCCCCCGCGAGCCCGATCTCGGCCGCCGCCCGCTGCACCGCGACCGGGGTGCGCAGCTCATGGGCGGCGTTCGCGGCGAACCTCTGCTGCGCCGACACCAGCTGCTCCATCCGCCCCAGCATCCCGTCGAAGGTGTCCGCCAGCTGTTTCAGCTCCCCCGGCGGCCCCTCCAGCGCGATCCGCTCGTGCAGGTTCTGGCCGGAGAGCCGTCGCGCGGTCTCGGTGATCACGGCGACCGGGCGCAGCACCCGGCCCGCCATCCACCACGCGAGCGCGATGGACAGCACCGCGTAGGCGCACAGCACGATGACGGAGACCGCGAGCAGCCGCTTCAGTGCCGCGTGCTCGACCGCGTCGCTGAGCGTGCGGGTGACCGCCATGCCCCTGACCACCCCCGGTGGCAGCGGCCCCGGGCTCGCCGGTGCGGCGCTCGCCCACTCGCCGGTGGTCGGCAGGTCCTTGAACTCCTTGGCCGGTACGGCCGTCGTCACCGCCGTACTGATCGACGCGTACAGACCCTGCTGGACCAGCAGATAGACCACGGCCGTCAGCAGGACGCCCGCCAGGACCAGGAGTCCGCCGTACAGCGCGGTGAGCCGCGCGCGTTCGGACTTCATGCCGCGATCCGGTAGCCCGCGCCCGGCACGGTCTCCACCACGGGCGGCTCGCCCAGCTTGGCGCGGAGTTTGCTGAGCGTGACCCGTACGGCGTTGGTGCGGTAGCTGGTGCGCTCCTCCCACACCTGCTCGATCAGGTCCTCGCCGCTGACCACCGCGCCCTCGGCCCGCAGCAGCGCTTCGAGCACCGCGAACTCCTTGCGCGACAGATGCAGATGGCGTCCGTCGCGGCTGGCCTGGCGGCGTGCGGTGTCCACGACGATCCCGGCGCGCTCCAGTACGGGCGGCAGGCCGGGCCGGGCGCGGCGGCCGAGCGCCAGCACGCGCGCGAGGAGCTCGTCGTACGCGAAGGGCTTGGCGAGGTAGTCGTCGGCGCCGAGCCCGAGGCCTGCGACCCGGTCCCGTACCGTTCCGGCGGCCGTCAGCATCAGCACCCGGGTCAGCAGCCGCTGCTCGACGACGTGGCGGCACACGTCGTCGCCGTGCAGGCCCGGCAGATCGCGGTCGAGGACGATCACGTCGTACGCGCCGAACCGCAGCTTCTCCATCGCTTCCAGGCCGTCCGACGCGACGTCGACGGCGAGCGCGTCGCGGCGCAGCCCCTCGGCGATCATCTCCGCGAGGAATTCCTCGTCCTCCACCACCAGTACACGCATGGCCCCTGTGTAGCCGAAAGTGACCTTTCGCCGTTGTTAACACTTCCGCTGAGGGAAACGAAACACCCCCTCGCGGCAGGCTCCCGCCCATGACGACCTACCGGCGACACCTCAGCAGGACCCTGGCCGCCACGGCCCTGGCCTCCCTCGCTCTCCTGACCGCCGCCTGCTCGGGCGGCAAGGGCTCGGACGGCAAGAGCGACAGCGTGAGCGACGAGGGCAAGAAGGCCGACCAGGCCCTGGAACACCGCAAGTGTCTGCGCGGGCAGGGGCTGAAGGTGCCCGAGCCCAAGCCCGGACAGGACGACCGGGCGCTGAGCATCGACGGCGGCGACATGTCGAAGGAGAAGATGGAGAAGGCGATCAAGGCGTGCGCCGGCAAGGGCGGCTCGGGCGGCGGCAGCGGGCCCACCCAGGCCGACAAGGACAAGATGCTCAAGTACGCGCAGTGCATGCGCAAGAACGGCTTCAACATGCCCGACCCGAAGTTCGACGGCGGGATGATGTCGGCGCAGCGGATACCCGAGGGCGCCGAGAAGGAGAAGTTCGACAAGGCGAACAAGGCGTGCGAGAGCGTCGGCCGATGAGCCGGCGCAGGCTCGCCGTGGCGCTCACCACCATCGTGCTGGTCGCGGGCGGCGGCGTCGCCGTCACCGCCCTCGGCACCCCCGACCACCCTCAGCACAAGGACCGCTCGGGGCTCCCGCCCGCCACCGTCCCCATCACCCGGGGCGATCTCAGCGACAGCACCCAGCAGGACGGCACGCTCGGCTTCCTCGGCGAGCAACGGATCAACGCGGGCGCCACCGGCACCGTCAACTGGATCGCGGGCGCGGGCGCCACCGTCGGACGCGACGACCGGCTGTACGAAGTCGACGGCAAGCCGGTACGGCTGTGGTACGGATCCGAGCCGATGTACCGGACCCTCAAGAGCGGCGACAAGGGCAAGGACGTACGCCAGGTCGAGGAGAACCTGGCAGCGCTCGGCTACACCCGCTTCACCGTCGACAACGAGTACAGCGCCGCGACCGCCGCCGCGGTCAAGCGCTGGCAGAAGTCCCACGGCCTGAAGCAGACGGGCGAGATCGGCCCCGACCAGATCGCGTTCGCGGGCAGCGCCGTACGGATCAAGGAGGCGGGCGCGGCGGCGGGCGACCCGGTGGCGCCCGGCAAACCGGTGCTGACCGTGACCGGTTCGGAACGGGTCGTACGGTTCAAAGTGTCGGTGGCGGACGCCAAGTCCGCGAAGAGCGGCACCAAGGTCACCGTCGAACTGCCGGACGGCACCCGGGCGTCCGGCAAGGTGACCGGCGTCGGCAAGACCGCCAAACCCGGCGACGACGCGCAGGACAAGACCCCGAAGATCGACATCACCGTGTCCTTCGACAACCCCAAGAAGGTGACCGGCTTCGACCAGGCGCCGGTCACGGTCGAGTTGACCGGTGAGACGAAGAGCGACGTCCTGTCCGTACCCGTCAACGCGCTGCTGGCGCTGGAGGGCGGTGGTTTCGGGGTGCAGGTCGTGGAGAACGGCACCACCCGCGAGGTCTCGGTCGAGCTCGGCATGTTCGGTCAGGGGCGCGTGGAGATCACCGGTTCGGGGTTGCGCGAGGGAATGAAGGTCGGGGTGCCATCCGTATGAGCACGGTCGTCCGGCTGACGGGCGTCACCAAGGAGTACGCGGGTGACGTCCGAGCCCTCGACGGGGTCGATCTCACCATCGCGCAGGGCGAGTTGCTGGCCATCGCGGGCCCGTCCGGCTCCGGCAAGTCCACGCTGCTGCACATCGTCGGCACCCTCGACCGGCCCACCGCCGGCACGGTGGAGATAGCGGGCCACGACGTGGCCACGCTCACCGACCGCCGGCTCTCCGCACTGCGCTCCCAGCACATCGGCTTCGTCTTCCAGGCGTTCCACCTGGTCCCGGGCGTCAGCGCGCGGGACAACGTGGCCGAGGGGCTGCTCTACTCGGGGCTCCCCCGCACCCGGCGCCGCGCCATGGCCGCCGACGCGCTCGCCCGCGTCGGCCTCGCCGACCGTATGCGGCACCGCCCGCACGAGCTGTCCGGCGGCCAGAAACAGCGCGTCGCCATCGCCCGGGCGGTGGTCGGCGAGCCCGATCTGCTGCTCGCCGACGAACCGACCGGAGCCCTTGACTCGGCGTCCGGGAAAGCGGTGATGGAACTGCTCCACGATCTCAACGCGGAGGGCGCGACCATCGCCGTCATCACCCACGACACGGAGATCGCCGCGGGGCTCCCCCGCCAGGTGCGCATCCGCGACGGCCGGATCGTCGCGGACACGGCACGGGGAAAGGTCGCGGCGTGATGGCTTCCGATGCGGCGGACACGGCCAACTCCCCTCGTACGAAAGGAACTTCCCGGCTCAAAGCCGCACGGCTCAGCCCCCGGGACGTCCTCCACGTCGGCTCGGCCGGACTGCGCAGCCGACCCGTGCGGGTGGTGCTCTCGGCGCTCGGGATCGCCATCGGCATCGCCACGATGATCGCCGTGGTCGGTATCTCGGCGTCCAGCCAGGCCCAGTTGATGCGCCAGCTCGACGCGCTCGGCACCAACATGCTGGTGGCCAAGCCGGGCGAGGGCATGTTCAGCGGGCAGCAGGTCAAACTGCCCAAGGACGCGCCGGGCATGGTGGGCCGGATCGACGGGGTCCAGGAGGTCGGGGCGAGCGGTGACCTCAAGCAGTCCGTCCGCCGCACCGAGAAGATCCCCAAGGACGAGACCGGCGGCATCGCCGTCAAGGCGGCCACCGAGCGGCTGATCGACGTCCTGCGCGGAAAGATGAGCTCCGGCACCTGGCTGAACGCCGCCAACGGACGCTATCCGTCCGTGGTCCTCGGTCATGTCGCCGCCGACCGGCTCGGGATCACCAAGCCCGGGCAGCAAGTATGGATCGGCGACCGCTACTTCACGGTCGTCGGCGTCCTCGACCCGATGCCCCTGGCGCCCGAGATCGAACGCTCGGCGCTGGTCGGCTGGGAGGCGGCGCAGCGGCTGCTCGGCTTCGACGGACATCCGACGGCGGTGTACGAGCGGTCGACGGACGCCTCCGTACGCTCGGTGCACAGGCTGCTCGCCGCGACGGTCGATCCGCAGAACCCGCAGAACGTGGCGGTCAGCGACCCTTCGGCCGCGTTGCAGGCAAAGGCGGCGACCGAGGGCGCGCTGTCCACCCTGCTGCTCGGGCTCGGCGGCATCGCGCTGCTCGTGGGCGGGGTCGGCGTCGCCAACACCATGATCATCTCGGTCCTGGAACGCCGCCACGAGATCGGTCTGCGCCGCTCGCTGGGAGCCACGCGGGGCCAGATCCGTGTCCAGTTCGTCGCCGAGTCCCTGATGCTCTCGGGCCTCGGCGGCCTGGCGGGCATCGGCCTCGGCGCGGCGGCCACGGGGGTGTACGCGTACTCGGGCGGACTGCCCTGGGTGGTCCCCCTGTGGGCGGTCGGGGGCGGTTTCGGCGCGACCTTGGTGATCGGCACCATCGCCGGTCTGTATCCGGCGGTACGGGCGGCACGGCTCTCCCCGACGCTGGCGCTGCACGCGGCGTAGGACAGTGGGCGGCCGGTCGTCACGTACGACCGGCCGCCCCTAGCCGTATCAGGTCAGAACGGCTTGGTCGGCAGGTACTTGCCGTCCAGGGTGATCACCGCGCGCTCGCCGCCCTCGGGGTCGGCGACCTTCTTCACATCGAGCTTGAAGTTGATCGCGCTGATGATGCCGTCGCCGAACTCCTCGTGGACCAGGGCCTTCAGCGTGGTGCCGTAGACCTGGAGCATCTCGTAGAAGCGGTAGATCGTCGGGTCGGTGGGGATGCCGCCGGGGATGGAGCCGCGGGTCGGGATGGTCGCGAGCAGCATCGCGGCATCGTCGTCCAGGCCCAGGAGCTCGGCGACGGCCTTCGCGGCGTCGGCCGGAAGGGCGTGCTGGCCGAGTACGGCGGCGGTGACGAAGGCGACCGACAGACCGGTGACGTCGGCTATCTGCTGCCAGGTGAGGTCCTTGCGCGTCTTGGCCTCGACGGCGGTGGCGGCGAGGGCCTGACGGGCGGTGGGGTCGAACTGGGCGTGCACCATGAGAGGGCTTCCTTTCCAGAGGTGAATCAGGGTTTGGGGAGGGTGGGTCAGGCGGCGAGTACGGTGCCTCGGCCCGTCGCCGGGTCGAGCTCTTCGACCGTGCCGGTGCCGATGTCGTAGACCCAGCCGTGCAGAGTGACCGTGTGCGCGGCGAGGGCGCGGGCGACCGAGGGGTGGGTGGCCAGGTTCGCCAGCTGGGCGAGCACGTTCTGGCGCACCAGCGCGTCCACCGTGTTCGCACCGGACTCGACGGTGGTGGCGCGGGCCTGCGAGGCGTCCGCGTGCCGCAGCCAGGCGTCGACCGTCGGCGCGCCGCTCAGGTCGTGGCCCTCGGCCAGGGCGGTCATCGCACCGCAGGCGGAGTGCCCGCACACCACGATGTCGGACACCCCGAGCACGGCGACCGCGTACTCGATACCGGCCGCGACACCGTGCGGGCCGGGGCCGGGGGTATAGGCGGGGACGAGGTTGCCGACTGCGCGGACGACGAAGAGCTCGCCCGGCTCGCCCTGGGTGATCAGCTCCGGCACGACGCGGGCGTCGGAGCAGCTGATGAACAGCGTCGTGGGCCGGTGGGTGTCGGCCAGGTGGGCGAAGAGCTCCGCCTTGGCCGGAAAGACGTCCCGCCTGAACCGCGCGACACCCTCGGTGAGGTCCTGCATGGTCACTCCCTTCAGTGGCTGTCCGCCCCGTGGGGCTGACGAGATCCACCATGCATGACCTGGATCTATAGTGTCCAAGACGCAATATCCATGACTTCTATCGATGACATCTATAATTGTGGTCATGGCCCTGGAACTCCGTCATCTGCGCTATCTGCTCGCCGTCGCCGAGCACGGCAGCTTCACCCGTGCCGCCGAGGAGCTGCACATCTCCCAGCCCACGCTCTCCCAGCAGATCAAGCAGCTCGAACACACCGTGGGGACTCAGCTCCTCGACCGCACGGGACGGGCCGTCCGGCTCACCGACGCGGGTGGGACGTATGTCCACTACGCCCGCCGCGCCCTGCGGGACCTGGCTGCCGCCGAGCGCGCGGTCCTGGACGTGGCCGACCTCTCGCGCGGCAGCCTGCGCCTGGCGGTGACGCCGACGTTCACCGCGTATCTCACCGGCCCGCTCGTCGCGGAGATCCACAGCCGCCACCCCGGGATCACCCTGGACGTACGGGAGATGACGCAGGACCGCATCGAATCCGGACTGCTGGCCGACGAGCTCGACCTCGGCATCGCCTTCCACGGCGACCACGCGTCCGGCATCGCCGCGACGCCCCTGTTCACCGAAACCCTGAGCCTGGTCGTCGCGGCCGACCGCACGCCGGACGCCGAGCCTCCACTGCCCGCCTCGAATCTGTCGGAACGTCAACTCGCCCTGCTCAGTGGCGACTTCGCCACCCGTACGCACATCGACGCCTACCTCGCCGCCCAGCGGGTGCGGCCGCACATCGCGGTGGAGGCCAATTCCATCCAGGCGCTCACCGAGATCGTCCGGCGCACCCCGCTGGCCACCGTCCTGCCGGACGCGGTCACCCATGACCACCCCCATCTGCGGCCCGTCACCCTCGAACCGCCCCTGCCCGCCCGGACCGTCGCCCTGCTGCGCCGCGAGAGCGCCTACCAGAGCGCGGCCGCGCGCGCCTTCGCCCGGCTCACCCGGTACGTCGTGGACGAGCGCGGCTATCCGCACCCTCGGGACGTATAGCGCTCACGCGTCCAGGCCCGGCGCGCCCCACACCGGGAACCAGCGGGCCAGGTCCTGCTCGATCCGCAGGTCGTCCCCCACCACGGCCTTGATCCGCAGCTCCAGCGCGCTGTCACGCTTCTCGGTGGAGCCGGAGAGCGGGGCGAAGGGGTAGAAGGTGCCGCGCTTGTAGAGGTAGACCAGCGCGAGGGACTGCCCCTCGGCGTCCCGGAAGCCGACCAGGGAGCACAGCAGCTGCGGGCCGAAGCCGCTGTCCTGGAGCGCGGAGTTCACGGCGTGCAGATCACCGACGAGCTCGGGCAGTTCGGCGGGGGTGCGGCGGGAGAGCAGCCAGGTGTAGCCGTACTCGTCGCGGCTGAACTCCACGGGCACATCGTCCCGTTCGGTGTCCGCGTTGAGCAGTGCCTCGACGTCCTGGCGGATCTGGGTGAAGGCGCCGCCCTCGACCGTGGTGAAGCACACCGAGCCCCGCCCGGTCGGCGTGAACCCCGCGCCCGCCTCCAGGGTCAGGGCCGCCGACGGCACCGCGAAGAGCTGGTCGAGGTCGGGGGCGACGGGTTTGGTGCGCCCGAGCAGGATGTCCAGGAAGCCCATACGGATCAGTCGCTCCGTCCTGTGCGGGATGCGTCCCGGGACGCGGATCGGGTCGTGCGTACCGGGTCCGCGCGGCCGCTCACGCCGGGCGGCCCAGCTCGGCGGAGATCCTGGCCAGCCGGTCGAGCCGCACTTCCAGGGTGGGGTGGGTGGAGAAGAAGCGGGAGAGCGAGGCGCCCGCGCCGAGGGCGGGGGCGAAGTAGAAGGCGTTGAACGCGCTGGCCGTGCGCAGGTCCTTGCTGGGGATACGGGCGATGTCGCCGTCCAGCTTGGTCAGCGCCGAGGCGAGCGCGGAGGGCCGGCCGGTGAGCAGGGCGGCGGCCCGGTCGGCGGCCAGCTCCCGGTACCGCGAGAGCGCCCGGATCAGCAGGAAGCTCAGCGCGTACACCGCCGCCGACACCACTATGACGGCCATCAGGATGGCGAACGTGTTCTGGTCGCCCCTGCGGCGGCCGCCGAACATCTGGGAGTAGAACGCGAACCGGACGATCAGCCCGGCGATGACTCCCAGGAACGAGGCGACGGTGATCACCGCGACATCGCGGTGCGCGACATGGGACAGCTCGTGCGCCAGGACCCCTTCCAGCTCCTCGGGCTCCAGGCGGCGCAGCAGGCCGGTGGTCACACAGACCACCGAGTTGTCGGCGTTGCGGCCGGTGGCGAACGCGTTGGGCAGATCGATGTCGGAGACGGCCACCCGGGGCACGGGCATGTCGGCTGTGGCGCACAACCGGTCGACGATGCCGTGGAGTTGGGGGTATTCCTCGCGGGTCACCAGCCGGCCGCGCATGGCGTACAGCGCGATCCGGTCGGAGAACCAGTACTGGCAGAAGAGCGCGACGGCGGCGATGACGACGACCAGGACCGTCGACTTGAGCAGGACCAGGAGCGCGGCGACGAACGCCACGTACAGCAGTCCGAGCAGGAACACCGTGACCAGCATGCGGGCGGTCAGCTGCCGGTCGGGCTGGAAGCGGCTGCGCATGGCCGTCATTCCTCGATCGGGGCGTCGTGGTCCACGGCGGGGGCCGTGCGGCCGCGGACGGGCGTGCCGGGCAGCCGACGACGAATCTTGTCGATCATGATGTCTCCCAGGGGCCCAGGACTCTGCTCTCACTCTCCACCATGCCACTTACGGTGCCCGTAAAGGAGCGTGGCGGCGCCCGGATGACGGGGTAGGAGCTCTGACCGGACGCCGGTCGGCGTACCGTACGGGGCGCCCGTGGCGTAGCGGGTCGCGAGGGGAAAGGCTGCTTGATGAGTCAGTCGTTTGGCTTCTATCAGAACGAGATCTACTTCGAGGGTCTGGGCGGCGTGGTGCCGCGCTTCCCGCTCACCTACGACGAGCTGGAGTCCAGAGCCCGGGCCGCGCTCGCGCCCTCCCTCTGGTCGTACGTGGCGGGCGGCGCGGGGGACGAGCGCACGCAGCGGGTCAATGTGAAGGCCTTCGAGCGCTGGGGGCTGTACCCGAGGATGTTCGTCGGGGCCGACCGGCGCGATCTCTCCGTCGAGCTGTTCGGGATGACGCTGCCGTCACCGCTGTTCATGGCGCCGATCGGGGTCATCGGCCTGTGCGCGCAGGACGGGCACGGCGATCTGGCCACGGCCCGGGCGGCGGCCCGCACCGGTGTCCCGATGGTCGCCTCGACGCTGACCGTCGACCCCCTGGAGGAGGTCGCCGCCGAGTTCGGCCCGACGCCGGGGTTCTTCCAGCTCTACACCCCCACCGACCGCGACCTGGCCCAGAGCCTGGTGCACCGGGCCGAGAAGGCCGGGTTCAAGGCCATCGTGGTCACGCTCGACACCTGGGTCACCGGCTGGCGCCCCCGCGATCTGAGCATCGGCAACTTCCCTCAGCTGCGCGGCCACTGCCTGGCCAACTACACATCGGATCCGGTCTTCCGCGCGCGGCTCGACCGCACCCCCGAGGAGGACCCCCGGGCCGCCGCCCTGCACTGGGTGCAGGTCTTCGGCAACCCGCTGACCTGGGACGATCTCCCGTGGCTGCGCTCGCTCACCTCGCTGCCGCTGATCGTGAAGGGCCTGTGCCACCCCGAGGACGTACGCCGTGCCAGGGACGGCGGGGTGGACGGTATCTACTGCTCCAACCACGGCGGCCGCCAGGCCAACGGCGGGCTGCCCGCTCTCGACGCGCTGCCCGGCGTCGTCGAGGCCGCCGACGGGCTGCCGGTCGTGTTCGACTCCGGCGTCCGCAGCGGCACCGACGTGGTGAAGGCCGTCGCCCTCGGCGCCACGGCCGTGGGCGTCGGCCGCCCGTACGCCTACGGTCTCGCCGTCGGCGGCACGGACGGCCTCGTCCACGTCCTGCGTTCCATCCTCGCCGAGGCCGATCTTCTGATGGCCGTCGACGGCTACCCCACGCTCGCCGACCTCACGCCCGAGGCGCTGGTGCGGCTCACCTGATGCCGGGGGCGGGGCCGGACCCCGCCCCCGCCCGTCAGCTCGACGGGAAATGGGACTCGATGTCGCAGCACCCGTCCCGCCGCATCAACCGCCCCACCGCCAGCCAGTCGTCCGCGGCGGCGGCGCGTCGCGGAGCCGCGGCCGGGTGCGCGAACGAGGCCACCAACTCCTCGGTCACATACGGCACTCCGCCCCTGAGCACCGCCACCGTCCGTACCAGCGTGTCGAAGTCGGTGAACGGGTCGCCGTCCACCACCGCCAGGTCCGCGATCTTGCCCTCCTCCAGCGTGCCCAGGTCCCGGTCGACACCGAAGAGCCGGGCCGGGAGCACGGTCGCCGTGCGCAGGGCCGCCGCCGGGGAGAGCCCGCCCCGGTGCAGTGCGCGCAGGCCGATGTGGAGGGAGAGGCCGACCGGGACGAGCGGTGCGTCCGTGCCGAGCGCGACGATGCCGCCGGCCGCCAGGACCCGGCGGTACACGTCGGTCTCGGTGCGCAGGGTGGCCAGTTGGGCCGGGGTCGGCGCCACGGACGCCGACTGCTTGACCACCGCCACGTCCCACGGCGGCATCACCACGGTGACCCGGGGGTCCTCGGCGAGCTTGGGGTCGGCGCCGATCAGCGGTACGGAGGTGAACGGCGTGGCGATGAGCGAGAAGTCGACGCCCCGCGCGGTGTAGATCTCGACCACGTCCTCGTACGCGCGCCCCGACGCGGTGGTGGCATGGCCGAACTCTGCGCGCTGGGTAGCTTGCAGATGGGTCGTCACATCCTGACCGCTCTGCACACCCGGCGACAGCAGATGGCTGCCGGAGCGTACGCCGAGCCGCTCGTGCGCAAACCTGGCGGCCTCCTCCATCACCCAACTGGGCGCCCGCACATAGGTCTTGACGAAGTCCCAGTCGAGCGCGGCGCCACGTTCGAGGGAGCGCCGCAGCCCGCCCTCGGTGCGGTGGGCGCGGCCCATGCTGTAGGCGACCCGGGAGCCGTCGAGCAGTTCGCCGGTGGTGAGCAGCCGGGGCCCGGCGAGCTCCCCGGCCGCCACCGCCTCGCGGATGCGGGCCTGTTCGTAGGCGAATCCGCCGAGCGAGACGGCGGTGGTGATCCCGTACGTCAGCTGGCCGACGGTCTGCCGCCCGCCGTAGGTGCTCTGCCACGGGTGGGTGTGCGTGTCCCACAGACCCGGGATGACCGTACGGGCCGAGGCGTCGATCAGCCGCTGCGCCCCGCGCCTGCGGTGCGGCTCGACGGACGCGATACGCCCGTCCCGGACGACGATGTCCACGTCGTCGCGCACGCTCTCGCCCGTGCCGTCCCACAGCCGTCCGGCGTGCACCACCGTGTCGTCGGGCGCGGGCCGCCGCCTCTCCAGGGGTACGCGGACGGTACGGGCCGGGCCGCCGTCGACGTCGATGAGCCGCAGCCGGTCGCAGGAGAGATGCAGGAGCGTCTTCGAGTCGCCCGACCAGGAGGGGTGGTCGGCCGGTTCGGTGGTCAGGGTGCGCGGCGGGCCCTGCGGGGTGCCGTCGGGCGCGACGGGCAGCAGGCAGAGGGCGGACTCGACGATCACCGCCATCCAGCGTCCGTCGGGCGACCAGACGGGTCCGGAGTCGTAGCGATCGGAGACAGAGACATGAGGTGCCACCGCGTGCAGCCGGTCGGCGCCGGTCGTGGTGTCGACGACCCGGATGAGGTTGTAGCCCTCGCGGAAGCGCAGGTTGAGCCGGTTGCGGTCGCAGAGCGCGAGGTAGCGGCCGTCCGGCGACCAGCTCGGCCGCCCGGGCAGCCCGCCCCCGCCCATGGCCGACACCAGCACGCGTTCGGTACCCGCCGCCAGGTCCCGTACGACGAGCCGGCCCGACATGTCGAGGCAGGCGAGCCGCTTCCCGTCGGGCGAAAGGGCGGGGTGGACCCGTCCGCCCGTGGCCAACGCCGTTTCCTCTCCCGTGGCCAGATCTCGCCGGTACACACCGAGCAGACCGTCGCGGTCGTCCGCGTACAGCAGGGAATGTCCGTCTCGCGACCAGACCGGCGCGAGCAGATAACGGGTGGGCTCGCCCCGACGAATCCGCTCGGGCCGCCGCCCGCCCGAAGTGTCCGCCAGCCAGAGCGAGTTGAGCGCGGCGAAGGCGACGCGCTTCCCGTCGGGCGAGAGCGCGGGCAGATGGATGCCCCGCACGGGGCGCGCCCGCCCGTCGCCGAGGTCGTACTCCTTGACCCGGTAGCGCGGCCGCTTGACCGGAAGCACGCCCTCGAACTCGACGCGTTCCGTCTCCCCCGGCTTCTCGGGGCGTACGAGGGTGAACCGGCCGTCCACGGTGAGCAGCAGCTCCCCGGCCGCCGTCCAACGCGGCGGCACCGGGGCGACGTCTCCGGCGACCGGGACGGCCTTGCCGTCGACGACGAGGACGCACGAGGCGTTGGGCGCAGCGGTGGTCCGCAGATAGGCGAGGCGCCGCCCGTCCTGCGCGAGCGCCGGGGTCATGACCTGCGCGGCCTCGGTCTCGGTGTGTTCGACAACGACCGGACCTCCCCGGGCCGGGACGGCGGTGACGGTCCGCGCCTCAAGACCGGGCCCGGTCGGCGTGGTGACGGCCCGCGCGCGGACGAACAGGATCCGCTTCCCGTCCGGCGACCAGGTGGGGTCGAAGTCCTCCCACGCACCGTCCTGCAACGGCCCGTCCTGCCCGGCGAGCCCCGTCAATCGGGTCAGTTCGCCGTTCCGCAGATCGAGTACGTGGATACGGTACGGGCCGCCCGTCACCGGGTCGCCGCCGCGCTCGGAGGCGAACGCGATCCGGGTGCCGTCGGGCGACCAGGCCGGACCCCGGTCGTCCCAGGGCCCCTCGGTGCGGCGGCGTACGTCCGACCCGTTCGGGCGCATGGTCCACACGTGATAGCCGCCGCCCTCGTACGCGCCGAAGGCGATCAGCGTGCCGTCCGGGGAGTACGTGGGCCGGTTCGGTTCGATGGCCGCCGGGGTGAGGGGAACGGCCTTGCCGCCACCGCGCGGCAGCGACCACAGCACGCTCTGGATCTCGACGATCAGCCGGTCCCCGGCGGGCGACAGCGTCGCCGAGCCGTTGGTGGTCTCGGTGAAGGTCAGCGCGGGCCCGGTACGCGTCCTGGCCCGGGCCAGTGCCGGGGGCGATCCGATGGCGGTGGCGGCACCGGCCACTCCTGCGGCGGCGAGCAGTTGACGACGGGAGAGGGAGAACGCGGCGGCGCTCCGATCACGATCCATAACGCCTTACGCTGGCGCACCTCACGGCACATCAGCAACCCTGCGATTCAGGCCAAATGGGTCGGCTGCGGATCGTGCTGGGTTGCTCGCGCCCACCGGCCCGCACCCGAAATTCGTCGGCCAACCGCGATGACTTCCACACCCACGCGCGGTCCACCCTTCATGGACGACACCCACACGATCCACTCCAAAGACGGCACCCCCATCGCCTACGACCGGCTCGGCGAGGCGGGCCCGCCCGTGATCCTCATCGGGGGCGCCTTCTGCACGCGCGACACCCACCGCGACCTCGCCCGGCTGCTGGCCCCGGCCTTCACCGTCTTCAACTACGACCGCCGCGGCCGGGGCGGGAGCGGCGACACGCTCCCGTACGCCGTCACCCGCGAGGTCGAGGACCTGGCCGCGCTCATCGGCGAGGCGGGCGGTGCGGCGAGGCTGTACGGGCTCTCCTCGGGCGGCGCGCTGGCGCTGGAGGCGGCGGCGAGCGGGCTGCCGGTGACGGCGGTCGCCGTGTACGAGCCGCCGTTCGCGCTCGCGGCCGAGCGGCGCGCCGGGAACGTCGCGTACGCGGCCCGGCTCCGGGAGCTGCTCGCCGCCGAACTCCGGTCGGACGCCGTGGAGTTGTTCATGACCCGGGTCGGCGCTCCCCCGGAGCAGATCGCCCAGGCGAGGCAGTCGCCGATGTGGCCGGGCATGGAGTCCGTGGCGCACACGCTGGCGTACGACAACGCCGTGCTCGGCGACGCCGCGCTGCCCGTGGAGCGGCTGGCCGCGATCACCGCGCCGGTGCTCGCGATCGCGGGCGGGGCAAGCCCCGAGTGGCTGCGCTCCCCGGCCGCGGCGGTCGCCGAGGCCGTGCCGGACGGCCGCACGCTGACCCTGCCGGGCCAGACGCACCAGTTCTCGGCCGAGGCGCTGGCGCCGGTGCTGACGGAGTTCTTCGACGGGTGACCGCACATCGAGAGGGGTGCCCCGGATCGGTCCGGGCGCACCCCTCGTTCACATACGGTCGTCAGCGGTTGAAGACGCTCGTGCGGCCCCCTTCGACTGCGGCCGTGCCGTCCAGCGCGGTCTGGTTGGCCAGTCCGCACAGCTGCGCGGGGGTCAGGCCCGCCAGCGCCTTGAAGTCACGGTTGAGATGGGCCTGGTCGTAGTAGCCGCACGCGGCCGCGAGTTCGGCGAGCGACGCGTGCGAGCCGTACGGCAGCGTGAGCGCGTGCTGGAAGCGCAGGATGCGCGCCACGGACTGGAGCGGCAGCCCGATCTGCTCCCGGAACAGCACCTGGAGTCTGCGCTCGCCCCGGCCGGTGGCGCCGGCCAGTTCGCCGAGCGTCATCCCGCCGTGCCGTGCGCTGAGTCTGCTCCACGCCTCGGCCACCACGGGCGACGGCACCGGGCCGTCGGCCAACAGCCGTGCCAGGGCGTCGTCGACGACCTCCCAGCGCGCCTCCCAGTCGGGCGCGGCGGCGAGCCGTTCGGTCAGCCGCTGCGTCCACCGCTTGCCCACCAGCTCATCGGGGTGCACGGTCTCGTTCGCCAGGTTGTGCATCGATATGCCGAGACACATATAGGCGCCCAACGGCGTGAAATCCACCTCGACCGCCTGCCCGGCGCCGCGATAGCCGCCGAGGACGGGCGAGGTCCGCAGGCCCCCGACCATCGCGTGCCAGGTTCCGGTTCCGCCCGCGGAACCCTTCTCACCGGCGCCGTACAGATGCAGCGGGTCTCCCCAGCCGACGATCAGCGTCACCGTCGCCGCAGGCAGCGTCAGCCGGGCCGGCATTCCGCCCGGTGTGCGCCTGCCTCGGTATTTGACCACCTGACCCCGCAACCAGTCAGGCGCCGCCCGTTCCACACTCTCCCCTCGCTCTTCGGTATTCAAGGATGCTTTGGCCTCCACCTGCAACCCTCTCCTCACCATGCGCGTGTGCCGCCGACCGGAATCCGGAAAGGCAGTGCGCCTTCTTACAAGACCAGCGGTCGGCCTCGGCAGCAGTCTGTGACGGGAGGGGTGGTCAAGGCCAGGACAGGACAGCGGTCCTGGCTCGTTATCGGCCACCGCACGGCCATTGCCGCATATGCGTATGGCGATTGGCCGAGCGAGCGGGGGGCGCGGCACGGCTTTGGGGGGAGCCGGGCCGTCCCGGTCCGGTTTCCTGCTGTCGCCCGCCCACGGGGGTGGCGGGCGACAGCAGGGAGCCGGACCGGAACCCGCAACTCCTGCGCAGGCGGCGGAGACGGAACCGGACCGGCGGATGCCGACGTCCTTCCGGACATCCGCACGATCATGAACGCCGCCGGAGGACAGCCCACATGGCCACCACAGCCACCCGTTATCTCTATCTCGCGCGGCACGGCGAGGCCACGTCCGACGAGAGCGATCTGACGGACGCCGGTCGTCGGCAGGCCGTGCTGCTCGGCGAGCGGCTCCGGGGCAGCCCGCTCTCGGCGATCTTCCACGGCCCGCTGCCGCGTGCGACCCGGACCGCCCAGCTGATCGCCGACCAACTCGACGGCGTCCCGCTGGAGATGTCGGAGATCGCCGGGGACTACATCCCGTACGTACCGCTCAAGGAAGAGCTGCCGCCCGAGTCGGCCGACGCCATGCTCGACCGGCTGGCGCAGTTCCCGGACGAGGAGCGCGAACGGGGGCGCGAGTTGGCGCCCGCCGCTCTCGCCCGCTTCGCCGGGCCCGTCGACGGGGACGAGCCGCGCCATGAGCTGGTCGTGACCCACAACTTCCTGATCGGCTGGCTCGTCCGCGCCGCGATCGATGCGCCCAAGTGGCGCTGGATGGGGCTGAATCACGCCAACGCGGCGCTGACCGTCATCCGTTACGCGCCCGACCGGCCCGCGTCCGTGGTCTTCTACAACGACATGGGACATCTGCCGTCGGAGCTGCGCTGGACCGGGTTCCCGCCGGAGCTCCGAGTCTGAGACCGGGAGCTCCGGCGGCCGCGCCTCAGCCGGTGTACGCCGCGAAGATCTTCGAGAACTCGTACGGCTGCTGGGTCACATTGGTGCACTTGTAGAGCGGACCGTTGCACGCGTTGGCGTCCCGGGTCTCCTCCCAGAAACCCAGCATGCCCAGATGGTGGCTCTGGGCGAAGGTCACCAACTGCCGGGCGGCGGCCTGGTCGTAGACGCGGCCGTCGTCGTTCTGCCCGAGCATCGGCGTCACGCCGACCATGGCCCACGCCTGCGCGTCGCTCTTCGCCGGATAGAGCGTCTTGAGCTGCGCCTGGGTGCTCTGCGCGGCCTGCACGGCGGCCGTTCCGTAGTCGGTGTCGCGGTAGTAGTCCATCGCCATCACATTGACGATGTCCAGGTCGACGCCCGCGTCCCGGGCCGACTTGACGACATTGAGGCCGTCGTCGGTCAGCCCTTCCGGCAGTACGGGCAGGGTGAGCGAGACCCGCAGGCCCGGGTGGGTCTGCTGGAGTTTCGCGAGCGCCTGGGAGCGGCGCGCGATGGAGGCGGGCTCCGCCACGGCCGAGCCCTCGATGTCGAAGTCGACATAGGTGAGGTGGTAGGCGTCGACGACGGCCGCGTACTCCGTGTACAACGCGTCAGCATCCGTGCAGGCCTGGGCGAGCTCGACGCCGTTGGCGCCGCCGAAGGAGACCTTCACGTCACCGCCGACGGCCCGGACGGCGTCGATCTGGTCCTTGGCCCAACCACTGCGCGGGTCATAGGCGTTGAACCACATGGCCTTGCAGTTGGAGGCGGTCACGAACGCCATGGTGAAGCTGCTGAGCCCGCTCGCGGAGGCCGCCGCCGGCAGGCTCGGGGTGGGCCAGGCGCCCATGTCGACATAGGGCGCGGTGTGGACGGTGCCGGGCGCGGGGCCGCCCGAACCGGAGGTCGTACCGCTGACGGCGGCGCTGTACGCGGAGGTGTTGCCCGCCGCGTCCTTGGCCCGCACCCGGAAGCTGTACGTGGTGGACGGCTGGAGGCCCGTCGCCGTGTACGAGGTGCCGCTCGCGGCGGCCGGGGCGCCGCCGCCCTGCGAGACCTCGTACGACACGGCCCCGGAACCGCCGCTGGAGGCGTTCCAGCGCACGGTGAGCGAGGAGCCCGTGGCCGAGCCGACCGTGACGCCGGTCGGCACCGAGGGCGCCGGGCCACCGGAGCCGGAGTCGCAGGAGCCGCCGTTCAGCGTGCAGTTGGCCGGGGTGCCGCTGCCGGAGACGATGAAGCCGAACGCGGCGGTGGCACCGGCGGCGACCGCGCCGTTGTAGTCGCGGTTGGTGAAGGAGTAGTGGTTGCCGCTCCGGGTGAGCAGCGCGTCCCAGTAGCTGCCGACGGTCGTCCCCGACGGCAGGTCGAAGGAGACGTTCCAGCCGCTGATCGCGGCCGACGAGCCGTTGGTGACGGTGTACTGGGCCTGGTAACCGGTGCCCCAGTCGGAGGTCTTGACGAACGCGGCGGACACTCCGCCCGCCGCGTTCGCCGGTGAAGCGAGAAACAGGATCACCGTTCCGAGCAGGGCCAGGAGAAGGGTGGGGGATCTTCGCATACCGGACTCCTAAAGGTCTGGACCAAAAGTGGTCCGGTATGTGATTAAGTGCCAGACGTCAACGTGTCAAGGCTTCGCGGGAGCGGCAGCCGGTCACAGCCTTCTGTGCGCCACACCTATGATCGGGACGACTGCTGGTCAGCGGGACCGCAGGCGACCACGGAGGCTGAACGGGCATGACTGAGCGGCAAGTTGTCATCGTCACCGGCGGCGGTACGGGCATCGGGGCGGCCACCGCACGGCTGTTGCGCGGCGCCGGGCACCACGTGGTCGTCTCCGGGCGTCGGCCCGAGCCGCTGCGTCGGCTCGCCGAGGAGACCGGGGCCCTGGCGCACCCCTCCGACATCGGCGACCCCGCCGCCGTCCAGGAGCTCGTGGACGCGGCGGTGGACACATACGGCAGGCTCGACGGTGTCGTTCTCAACGCGGGCACCGGGCGCAGCGGAGCCGTGGGCGACACCTCCGTCGAGGACTGGGAGGAGGTCATGCGGATCAACCTCACCGGCCCGTTCCTGCTGCTGCGCAGTGCGCTCCCGCACCTGGTGAAGGCGCGCGGCTCGGTGGTCGCCGTCGCTTCCGTCTCCGCGCTGCGCAACGGGATGGGCAACGCCGCGTACGCCACGTCGAAGGCGGCCCTCGTCCAGATGTGCCGCTCCGTCGCGGTCGACTACGGGCCGGACGGGGTGCGCGCCAACACCGTCTGCCCCAGCTGGGTGCGGACCGAAATGGCCGACCGGCGCATGGCGCGCTTCGCCGAACAGGCGGGTCTCGCGGACGGCGACGCGGGTTCGGCGGACGGCGGCGTCGAGGCGGCGTACGAGGCGGCCACCCGGCTCCTTCCGCTGGGCCGCCCGGGCGAACCGGCCGAAGTCGCCGAGGCCATCGCCTGGTTGCTCTCCCCCGCCGCGTCCTTCGTCAACGGCGCGGTACTCACCGTCGACGGCGGGGTGACGGCACTCGACCCCGGAACGGTGCCGTTCGGGTTCCGCGTGGAGCGCCGCGACACGACCGGCTGAGGCTCGCTCCAGCGGTACGCGGCCGTCAGGCCAAGCCCGTCAGCAGCTCTTCCCGGCTGTTGACACCCGTCTTGCGGTAGATCGCCTTGAGGTGGTCGTTGACGGTGTGCGGGGAGAGGTCGAGGCGGCGGGCGATGTGCTTGGTGGGCAGGCCCTCCAGGACCTCCTCCAGCACGGCCCGCTCCCGGGTGGTGATCCCGTACCAGACCGAGACGGCCGGCAACAGCGTGCGGCCCGGGGCGGGTTGGATCGTGACGGCCACCGCGCCCGCCTCCGGGCCTTCGAGCAGCTGCCCGTGCAGCGCGATCCAGCCGTCGCGGGTCGGGATCCGGCTCAGCGCCTGTCCGCCCGCCCTTCGGGCGAGATGGGCGACGTTCCAGACGGTGGCGGCCAGATCGCCCTCGTCGGTCGTGGTGGCCTCGGGGGCGAGCAGCCGCATCCATTCATGGGCCGAGGGCGTCGCCGAGGTGACCTTGTCGTCGGCGCCGACGACGGCGACGCCGGGCGACAGGCTGTAGCGCGAGGGCCGCAGCGGCATCCCGGCGACGAACCGCCGCAGCGCGGCGGCGAGTGGCTGGGCGAGCGCGTCCGCGTCGGCCGCCTCATCGGCGGAGAACGGCGAACTCCCCTTCTCCCGTACGAGAATGAGCCCGCCCCATGCGACCCGCGCCTGCGTGAGCGCGATCCGCAGCTCACCGCCGAACCCCTCGGGGACGGTGACATTGCCCAGTCGTACGCGATGCCCGTGCCCCACTCTTATCCCGACCCGGGAACCCGCGAGGAGGCGCTCGACGTCGTGGGCCTCGGCGTCGGCCACCGCCATCCGGCGCTCGGACACCTCGTTGTAGCCGTGCTCCTTGGTGAACAGGCAGCTGGCCCGGGCCAGCGGATCCAGCCCGGCCAGCACATATCCGTCGTGCGGCACGAGCCGGCCCAGCTCGTCCGAGAGCGCCCGCCCGAGATCCGGCACGGTCACCGCGTCCGTCGCCTCGCCCAGCAGGGCGCGGCCGATCGTTTCAACTCCCCCGGTCACCACATGAGCGTAGCCCGCGCTCGTCCGCCCACCGGGGTGAATTGCACACCGTCCACGGCCACTTGAGGTCATGCCGGGCCTCCCGCCGCACGTCAGCGCCCCATGCTTCGGATTTCGGACAAGTCGTGGCCGAACTACCGGTAGTTGGTGCACGTGTGCTTTCAGCGCTTGGTGGTGCTGTTGAACAGTGAACGCGACCAGACGTAGCCGACCAGGGTGAGGCCCGCACACCAGGCCAGAGAGATCCAGCCGTTGTTGCCTATCTCCGAGCCGCAGAGCAGTCCGCGCAGCGTCTCGGTCATCGGTGTGAACGGCTGGTTCTCGGCGAACCAGCGCAGGCCCGGCGACATCGAGTCGGCCGGCACGAACGCCGAGCCGAGGAACGGCAGGAACTGGATCAGCAGCGGCTTGTTGCTCGCGGACTCGACGGTCTTGGACTTCAGACCGAGCGCCGCGGCCAGCCAGGTCACCGCGAACGCGATGGCCGCGAGGAGTCCGGCGGCGGCCAGCCACTCCAGTGGGCTCGCGGACGACCGGAACCCGACGGCGAGCGCGACGCCCACCACCAGGACCATGCACACCATCGTCTGCACGACGCTGCCGATGACATGGCCCGTCATGAACGACGACCGGGTGATGTTCATGGTGCGGAAGCGGTTGATGATGCCCTCGGTCATGTCGGAGCAGACCGCGATCGAGGTCGACATCGAACCGGCCGCCACCCCCATGACGATGATGCCGGGCGTCAGATAGTTCACATACGCGTCCCGGCCCCCGCCGCCGATGCCGGCGCCGATCGAGTCACCGAAGGCGTACACGAAGAGCAGCAGCATCAGGATCGGCGTCATCGCGCTGCCGAACCCCACGGCCGGATAGCGGATCGCGTGCTTGAGGTTGCGCCGCAGCATCGTCATCGAGTCGTGCACGGCGTACGTGAGGGTGCTCATCGCAGGGTCTCCTTGACGTGGAGGGAGGTTCCGGTGCCGCCGTCGCCGGTCAGGGCGAGGAACACGTCGTCGAGGTCGGGGGTGTGCATGGAGAAGTCGGCGGCCCGGATGCCGACGGCGTCGAGCCGGTCGAGCAGGGTGCGCAGCGCGTCGAGGCCGCCGTCGCCCGCCACGCGCAGAGCGAGGTTCTCGTCGTCGCGGGCAGCTCCCGGGAAGGCGGCGGCCGCGCGCTCGTACTCGTCGGGGTCGGTGAACCGCAGCCGTACATGGCTGCCGGGGATCCGCGCCTTGAGCTCGTCGGCGGTGCCCTCGGCGACGATCCGGCCGCCGTCGAGGACGGCGATCCGGTCGGCCAACTGGTCGGCCTCGTCGAGGTATTGGGTGGTGAGGAAGACGGTGGTGCCGCCCGCGACCAGCTCGCGCACGATGTCGTACATGGTGCGGCGACTGCGCGGGTCGAGCCCGGTCGTCGGCTCGTCCAGGAAGATCACCTGAGGGTCGCCGACCAGCGTCATGGCGAGGTCGAGACGGCGCCGCATACCGCCGGAGAAGGTCGCGGCCCGCTTGTGCGCGACATCCGCGATGTCGAAGCGCTCAAGCAACGCCTGTGCGCGGAAGCGCCCTTCGCGCTTGCCGAGGCGCAGCAGGTCGGCCATGAGGAGCAGGTTCTCCTCGGCGGTGAGCAGATCGTCGAGCGCGGAGAACTGCCCGGTGACACCGATCGCGGCGCGCACCCCGTCCGGCGACGTGGTGACGTCGTGGCCCGCGACCTGGGCCTGTCCGCCGTCGGCGGCGATGAGCGTGGACAGGATCTGCACGGTGGTGGTCTTGCCGGCGCCGTTGGGCCCGAGCAGCGCGAACACGGACCCGGCCGGGATGCGCAGATCGATGCCGTCGAGCACGGTCTTGTCGCCGTACGACTTGCGCAGACCGATGGTGGAGACGGCGGCGGGCGACTGCGAACCGTCCCGCCGAGGAGTGGGCATGGGCATGACAGAAGAAGGCATGGCGCCCTCCTGGTCGAAGGATGGGAGAGGGACGGGGGCCTGAGGTGAGCACTCAGGCCCGGGCGCGGCGGACGTCGAGGCTTCAGGCGCGGGCGCGGCGGACGTCGATGTTGCCGTAGCGGGTCCGGGCGCGGACCTCGACGGTCTCCTCGGTCTTGTCCGGGGTCTCGGACGAGGTGAGCGTGTTGCGCACCTGCCCGTGGCCGGAGCTGGCTTCGAGCCAGGCGGCGGTGCCCTCGCGGATGCCGATCTCGATGGCGCCGTACGCGGTCTCCAACTGCACGATGCCGCGGGCGACATCGCCGACGCGCAGCGTGCCGTGCGCGGTGGTGGCGGAGACCGAGCCCTCGGCGCACGCGATGTCGATGTCGCCGTTGGCGCCGCTCACCTTCACGTCGCCGGTCGCGGTGCCGATGGTCGTGTTGCCGTGCGAGTTCTTCAGGACGGCGGAGCCGTCGACGCTGCCGACGCGCAGGCTGCCGGAGCTGGTGGTGATCTCGGCCGCGCCCTCGATCCGGTCGACGGTGATCGAGCCGTGGGAGGCGGTCAGCTGGAGCGGCCCGGTGGTGTCGAGGCGGACGTCGCCGGACGAGGTCTTCACATGGACCTCGCCGAGCCGGCCCTCGCCGACCACCTGGGCCCAGGCGCCGGTCATGTCGATCCGTGAGCCCGTGGGCAGTTCGACGGTCACGTCGACGACGCCGCTGGGCCCGACGAGGTAGCGCCCCTTGGGCGTCCTGACGATCAGCTCGCCGCCCGAGTACATGACCTCGGTCTGCTCGGCGGCCCGCACGTCCCTGTCCTTCTTCGGGTCGCGGGGCATCACCTCGACGACGGTGTCGAGGCGGTCGCTCGCGGAGAACTGGATGGAACCGGCGGCCACGTTGGCGGTGACCGAGATGGGCTGAGGAGTGTCGAAAGAAGGCATGACTGTTCCGTCCTCTTGGGTCTTGGGATCGTCCCCGCAGGTGGGACGTGGTGTGGGTGAAGTGAGGCGGTGCGGGCGGGCGCGGCTAGCGCACCCAGCCCGTGAAGCTCTGTCCGATGGTGCGGGTCTTCTCCGCCGTACGTGCGGTACGCGGCGCGGTCCCGCCCTCGACCGCGGCGGACACGGCCCGCACCAGCCACGCGTTGACCGACAGGCCCTCGCGGCTCGCGGCCTCTTCGGCACGCGCCTTGAGGTGGGCCGGAAGGCGCAGATTGACGCGGGCGGTGCCGCCCTCGTCCCCCTCGACGGGCACCTGTGCCGCGAGCGGTTCGACGGGCTCGGCGACCGCTTCTTCCATGGGGCTGCCATGGGCGATCGGCAGCATCACCACGAAGTCGGGGTCGAGCCCGCGCAGCCGTACGTCGACGGAGCCCGGGGCGAGCTCGCGGGTGACCTCATCCATCGCGGCGGAGAGCACATTGAGCATGGTCAGACGAGTCGCCGACTCCAGCGGGGCGGTGAGCCGCTCGGCCAGCTCGCGGGCATCGTCCCCGCCGGCTTCGGCGGCCACCGCGAGTTCGCGGCGGAGAGTGTCGACATACGGCGTGAGGTCCATGACGCCATCATGGCACCACTATGGCGCCATACGCAAGCACTGGCGGCACATCACGTGGGGTACGACTAAGTCTAGCCACTCTGACCTGCAGAAACGCGATGGAATCGACTTGAGCCATCGTGGCACCACAGGCACCCAGGCACCTCCGGACGCAAGAGATGGCACCACGTGGCACCACCTGGCGCCACGTGGTGCCACCCGATGTCCACCCGGGCCCGAGCTCAGGGCCCGGAAACCAGATTCACCACATTCGTACCCGAATTGGCCGTTCCACCCGAGTCGTTGATGACGTGCCCGATCGTCCCCTTACCGCCCAGCGACACGGTCACCATGTCGTGGAAGCGGACGCCCGGCGCGGTCGGCGCCTCGAAGGCGCGATCGGCCACCACCGAGGGGTCGCTGCTGAAGTAGCAGTAGCTGCCCAAGCCCCACGCCTCGTGCCGGGTCACGGAACCGGCCACCTTGTACGCGTCGTAACCGCGCGTCGAGCCGTTCATCCACGCGGCCTGGTTCGGCGGGTCGTACGGCATCTCGTTCTGGAAGAAGTACGTACGTCCGCCGTCCCCGTTCCAGATCACCTGGTGCTGCTGGTAGTGCTCGACGAACAGGCCGTACATCGTCACGTCGCTCCCGTTGACGACCAGACCGTTCGCGGCCGTGTTGCTGTCCCAGCCCACCCCGCTGCCATGGTCGGCGCGCCACAACCACATGTGGTCGCCGATGACGTCCGAGCTGTTCACGACGAGGGTCTGGGTGGCCTTGCCGACGCCCGCGCCGCCGATGCGGAAGAAGACGTCGTGCAGCGAGGTCGGGTCGGCGGTGTGCCGGGCGGTCGAGCCCGCGGCGCCCACCCGCATCAGGAGCGGGGAGTCGACGGGTCCGGCGTCGATGAGCAGTCCGGCGACCTTCACCCCGTCGACGTCGGCGACGTTCATCGCGGTGATCCCGTTGTCCGGGACCAGGGTGGCCAGGCCCAGGCCGAGCACCACGGTGTCCGGGCGGTTCACGTCGATCGTCTGGTCGAGGTGGTACACGCCCGGCGTGAACAGGAGGTTCTTGCCCTGCCCCAGCGCGCCGTTGATGTCCGCCGCCGTGGCGCCGGGCTTGACGATGTAGAACTGGTCGATCGGCAGCGAGCTGCCCGCCGGGGTCCCGTTCGCCCAGGTCGTGCCCTGGGTGTCGGTACGCAGGGCGGGCACGAACACCTTGTACGCGCCCGCGCCGTCCACGTAGAGGAACGGTTTCTCGCGCGTCACGGGGCTCTGCGGCACGGTGGTGTAGGGCGGGTTGGGGAAGGTGTTGGCCGGGGCGTTGGTGTCGCCGACGAAGACCATGTTCCAGTTGGCGCCGTTCCAGCTGCCCCACTGGCTGTTGCGGGAGAGCCACTGCTGCTGCGAACCGGAGCGCACCTGCCCGTCGATTTCGGAGTCGGCGATGAACCCGCCGCTCGACCAGCCGCCGTCGTCCAGCTGAAGGTCGCCGCGCAGATGCATCCGGCGGTACGGGGCCGCCTGGGAGACCGCCCAGCGGTTGCTGCCGCCGTTCGGCGTGACCGACAGGTTCTCGGCGGAGCGCCAGAAGTTCTGGGTGGCGTTGCCCTGGAACCAGTCGGCCTCGGCGTGCACAGCGCCGTTGATGGTCACCGCGTCCGGCGACAGACCGAGGCCGGCCACCTGGGTGTAGAAGCCGACGTTGGCGTCCACGTTGTAGCTGCCCGGCTTGAAGAGCAGGGCATAGCGCTGCGCGCCGAACTGGTTGGTCTCCTGCTGGCCGAAGACCTGGTCGAGTCGGCTCTGGATGGCGGCCGAGGACATCGACGGGTCGAAGACCGAGACGTTGGGCCCGAGGTCCGGGGTGTCGCCGGTGGGCGGCGCGGTGTCGACGGGGCTCACGTCGAACGACTGGGCAGCGCTGCCGTTGCAGGTGTACTGCTGGATGCGCGCGCCGTCGGCGGTGGAGGCGCCGGGCACGTCGAGGCACTTGCCGCTGTGCCGGTTGACGAAGTGGTACGCGCCGCTGGCCTCCCGTACGGGCTGCCACTGCTGGTTGTCGCCGCCGCCGTACGCCCAGAGCTGGACGGGTGCGCTGTCGGCCGTGGAGACATCGGTGACGTCCCACACCTTGGTGGCGTCGTTGCGGTTGTCGACCTGTACGTAGCCGTCGCCGGTGGCCCGGAACTGCCACTGCTGGGCGGCGGTTCCGTTGCAGCCGTACTGCTGGACGGCGGTGCCGTTGGCGGTGCCCGCCGACGCCGCGTCCACGCATTTACCGCTGTGCCGCGCGGACACAGTGACCAGCCCGGTGGGCAGCGCGGCCGCCCCGGCCCTGGGCGCGAAGGTGACACCGGAGGCGAGGGCGGCGGCGAGCGCGCCGACGGCCACCAAGGACGTGGTTCTGGGAATCGTCATGGGCTCCCACCTTTCTTCAGGGCGTGAAGCTAGGACCCCACCATGGACACGTCAAGACTTCAGGCTCCGAACATCTGGCCTGCATCAAAGTCTTCACAACCACCAATAGCCGCACGGGTATTTGATCTCGGACCGCGGAATGCGCGGGGTTGAGGTATAGACCATTCATGCCATGATCAACAATCCGATTCGTTCAATAAATGAACACTTCCAGGCGATCCTTCCCGTTAGTTGTATTCAAGGTGAAGGATCACCACCGCGACCAGACCACATGGGCGCCGGTCGGCGCCGCAACCGCGCGCGAACTGGGGAGTAGCCACTCGACGAGGTGTCAAACTGACGAACCATCAGGAAATATCCGGGCAAACGAAATCCCCCCGCACGACCCTTTCAGCCCGAATTGCCAGGCAGATTTGGGCCGTCGGGCCCGTAACGGATAATTCCGTTGTCATCTCGTTAAGAGCTAACTTCTTGACGCCATCACGAATGGAGGGTTGGCTTCCAGCCACCTCGGCCGATATTTAAGCGGCCATGTCAGGGAGGTTGTTTCTAAGTGAGCACGCGTACCGGCCGTGGAGCGATGACCGTGGGTGTCGTCGCGATGGCCGTCACCCTCGCCGCATGCGGCGGTGGGAGCCAGTCCGGCGACAAGGCCGGCGGAGCCGGCAAGAAGAAGGACCTCAAGATAGGTCTGCTGCTGCCGGAGAAGCAGGCTGCTCGCTACGAGAAGTCGGACAAGCCGCTCATCGAGAAGATGGTCGGCGAGCTGACCAGCAACAAGGGTCAGGTCATCTACGCGAACGCGGAGCAGGACGCGGCGCGGCAGAACCAGCAGGTCGACGACATGATCGCCAAGAAGGTCGACGCGTTGATCATCGACGCCGTGGACTCCAAGAGCATCGGCGGAGCGATCAAGAAGGCCAAGGACGCGGGCATCCCCGTCGTCTCCTTCGACCGCCTCGCGGAGGGCCCGGTCGACGCGTACGTCTCGTTCGACAACGAGGACGTCGGCCACGTCCAGGCCCGTGCCCTGCTGGACAAGCTGGGCGCGAGCGCCAAGGACGGCCAGATCGTCATGATGAACGGCGCCCGCACCGACCCGAACGCGGCCCAGTTCAAGAAGGGCGCGCACACCGAGCTGGACGGGAAGGTGAACATCGGCAAGGAGTACGACACCAAGGACTGGAAGCCGGAGAACGCCGCCGCGAACATGCGGACCGCGATCTCGGCCCTGGGCAAGGACAAGATCATCGGTGTCTACTCGGCCAACGACGGCCTGGCGGGCGGCGTCATCAGCGCGCTCAAGGCCGCCGGCGTCTCCAAGCTCCCGCCGGTCACCGGCCAGGACACGGACCTCGCCGGAGTCCAGCGCATCGTCGCGGGCGAGCAGTACATGAGCGTCTACAAGTCGTACGCGGAGGAGAGCCCGATCGCCGCGCAGATGGCCGTGGCGCTCGCCAAGGGCCAGAGCGTCACGCCGATCGCCAACTCCAAGACCAACAGCCCGACCGCCAGCGACATCCCCACCGCGCTGGTCCCGATCGTGGCCGTGATCAAGGACAACATCCGCTCCACCGTCGTCAGCGACGGCCTCTACACGATCGACGAGATCTGCACGCCGAAGTACAAGGCGGCGTGCAAGGCCGAGGGACTGCTGCAGTAACGCTTCGCCCGACCGTAACGGCCGCTGCCCCGGACTGCGATCGCAGTCCGGGGCAGCGGCCGTACTCGCCTACGGCGTCAGCCGGTGAACGCGGCCCTGGGCGGGCGGCGCAGCCGGGGCTCCGGGCGCGTCGGCCCGGAGGTGCACGGCTCGAAGCCGAAGGTCGCCAGGAGCTCCGCCTGGAAGGAGGCGGGCGCGGTGGCGTAGGCGGGCAGCCCCGCCGCGTCCACCGTGCGCAGCACCGGGTCGAGGACGGCTTCCAGGGCGCCCGGATGGGCGGTGGGAGCTATCCCGACGGCCGCGAGGAGCCAGTGGTCCTCCTCGCCCGGTATGCGGTCCTCATGGTCGCGCGCGGGCACCAGCGCGGGCCGCAGCCCGTGCAGTCGCAACAGGGCCCGATGCTCGTCCTCGTCGATGGAGACACCGGGCGGAATCCACACCGCCGCCGCCTCGGGTGCGCCGGAACCGGTCTCGGCGACCCACACCTTGCCCGTTTCCAGGCCGAAGTGGGCCAGGATGAGGCGGAGTTGGGCCTGTGAGGCCGAGACGAGAGCGGCGGTTTCGGGCGGGAGTCCGTTGTCACCGGAGAGCAGGCGAACGATCGCGTTCACATCCTGCAGGGACGCGCGTCGAGCGGTGACCCTGTGCGCAAAGGTGAGGGCCATAAGCCGTGCCTTTCGCTGTGGTGCGTGAGGACGACAGTGGCCTCACGCACCTCTTTGGCTTCTCTTTACCGAGGCTACCCGCCCAAGGGTAAGGGCTTCGTATGCATCCGGGACCCCCTGGCAGGCAAGGAATTGCGAGCACCGGTAGGAACCGCTCCGCTTGTCGCCCGCGGGCTGGGCGAGGGGCGAGGACGTCCGCCGACGATCCGGTCACGGTCCGCGTCGGAGGAGGTACTCGGGGTCGCGGAGTGGGCCGGCCCGCACCCTGGAGGGGGCACCATGGCCAAACAGACGTCGGTTTCCGTTGATACGTTCGAAGCACGGCGAACGACAAGAGGAGCGCGATGGCTGCGAGCGAGGACACCACCAGCGTACGGACGTGGCTGCGGAGCCTGGACGCCTTCCCCAGCCGTCTGCCGACGTTCGACCCGGCGGCCGCTCCCGCCGAGCCGGTCGAGCTGTTCCTGGCGTGGCTGACCGAGGCGGTGCAGGCGGGCGAGCCCGGCCCGCACGCCATGGCCCTGTCGACGGTGGACGAGCGGGGCGACCCATGGGCGAGGGTGCTGATCCTGAAGAACGTGGACGCGGCGGGCTGGCAGTTCGCCGCACACGCGGCCAGCCCCAAGGGCCGCCACCTGGCCGCACACCCTCGCGCCGCGCTGACCTTCTACTGGCCCGGCCGGGGCCGCCAGATCCGCATCAGGGGCGCGGTGACGACCGGCTCCGCCGACAGCAACGCGGCCGATTTCCTGGCCCGTTCCCCGTCGGCCCGCGCCGAGGGCCTACTGGGCCACCAGAGCCAACACCTCGACACACTCGCCCACCGCGACGAAGCCATCGCGGAGTCAGCACGGCGCGTCGACCAGAACCCCCAGCTCGTGGCCGAAGACTGGACCCTCTACACCCTCGCCCCCGTATCGGTGGAGTTCTGGCAGGCCGCCGAAACCCGCGTCCACACCCGCCTGCGCTACGAACGCGCCCGGGCGGACGCGGAGTGGGAGCGGCATCTGCTGTGGCCGTAGAGGCGGACGACCTCTGGTGGACCTCAACTCTTGACGGCCTCCGCGATCTGCGCGGCGGCCTGGGCGGGCGTGAGGTGTGTGGTGTCGACGACCTCGGCCTCGCCGTGCAGCCACGTGCGGGCTGCCTCGGCATACGGCTCAAGGTATTGGAGACGAAACGGGGAGTTGGGGCCAATGACGGTGTCGCCCGCGATACGCCCACGGAGGGTGTCCTGGTCGGCGTGGAGGACGAAGTGCCGTACTGGAATGGCGTGTTGGGCCAGACCGCTGCTGATCTCCCGCCAGTACTGCTCGACCAGGACGGTCATGGGCATCACCAGGGTGCCGCCGGTGTAGTCGAGTACGCGGCGGGCGGTCTCGACCACGAGCGGCCGCCACGGCGGCCAGTGCTGGAAGTTGTCGGTCCCGGGCAGCCCTGGCGCGATGTCCATGAGCATCTCGCCGACCTTCTCGGCGTCGAACACCCGTGAATCCGGGATGAGTTGCTGCACAAACGCACTGGTCGTCGTCTTGCCTGCGCCGTGGGTTCCGTTGAGCCATACGATCACGGGACCCGATGGTAATCGGTGAGTCGGCGACATGGGCGACCTCGCCCAGCCGAGCGCCTTCTCAGCGCCTGCTCAGAGGCTGTGCGCAACCGGATGCCGCGGCTCATAGAAGGCGAGTTCCGCTCCGCTGGGGAGGCGGATCGCGGCGATTCGGCCCCAGGGGCGGTCGTTCACCGGGCGGACGATCTCCACGCCCTTCGCCGAGAGCTCGGCCAATTGCGCCGCGATGTCGTCGCACATCAGGTACAGCTCGTGTTTGGGTTCGTCGGTCGTGGGGTGGACGGCGAGTTCGGCGGGGGGCAGTTTGAAGATCAGCCAGCCCTCGCCCGCGTCCACCCCCGGAAAGCCCAGCACGTCCCGGATGAAGGCCCGGTCGGCATCGGCGTCCATGCTGTAGAAGATGGCGTGCGTGCCACTGAACATGCTGCCCTCGCTTCGTCGTACTTCCGCATCGGCTGGTCCCGGCATCCTCGCAGTCGGGACGCCGACACCCCGTCGACACGCTCGGTGCGGACGCAAGCCAGCCGCACCCTAGGCGGATCCGGTGTCACGGCAGTGGAGCGGTGCTGGAGCAGCACGGCACCTGGCAGGCCGTTCACCCACCTGCGGGGTACGCCCTGCGAGCGGCCTTCGGCCAGGAGCAAGCACAGCCTCGGCACCCGCCGCCGCGAGGCACACCCGCAGCGGCGGCCCCGGACTCACGACCCCTCCGGCCGCCTCCGACGCTCCTTCGCCTCGGCCACCCGAGCCTGCTCCTGCTCCCACAACCGGGCGAACTCCCGCGCGTCCCCGTCGAGTTCGTGCGGAACGTCCTCGTCCTCCTCCCACAGGCCCTGTTCCTTGAGTTGGCGTACGTGGACCTCGATGGGCGGTTGGGGGTCGAAGTCGGAGGGGCGGGGGCCCTCGGGGCCGTCGGGGCCGATGCGGACCAGGCGTTCGACCCGGGTCACTCGGAGGCGATGACCATCCACCGTAAGCGAGTTGGAGCGTTTGGCGTCCAGGCGGTCCGCCGCCTCCGCGAACACCGCACGCTCGGTCTCGTCGAGTTTGCACGTGAACGGGGCCATCACCCGCAGCCAGGCCGTCAGCGAGTCGCGCGCGCCCTGTGGGGTCGAGTGGGACGCCCCGGGGTCATGGGCGCGCCACTTCCCGTCGTCGCGCTCGGAGACCATGAAGACGGCGGGCAGCAGCACTCCGCCCGGGTAGCGTTCGGCGGCCCGCCAGGCGTCCTCCGTCACCTCCCGGGGCGCACCCGGCGCCGAGCCGACGAAGTGGACCAGGTCCAGGCGGAGGATGCCGTCCGCGAGGCCGGTCCCGGTGTACGGGTCGATCACGAAACCCTTCGTCCGCGACGGCAGGCGGTGGGCCTCTCCGACCTCGGCCGGATCGGGGTCCGAAGGGCGCGGGGGTTCCGGTCCCGCCGACCCCATCCGGATGAAGCGCGAGGCCCGTACGATCCGGAAACGCTCCCCCAGGACGCGAACCTCGTCGATCACCTCCCGGTCCATGCGCCCGGCCGCCGCCAGCCACTTGCGCCGCGCCTTGTCGTCCCCGGCCTCCTCGGCCCCCTTGGCCGCCATCCGGAAGCGATGGCCGAGCGAGTCCCGCGCGCCCTGCGGTGTGTCGGTGCTGTGTTCGCACAGCTCCCAGCCGCCCTGCTCGCACTCGCGCGCGTGGAAGAACTCCGGAACCCCCACGCCCAGGATGTCCGGGTACCGCTGTCTCGCCTGCCATGCCTCCTGTTCGGCGAATGCGGCGATCGGGCCTTCCTGTGGCGTCACACGGAACGTCAGAAAGGCCGGTACTCCGTCTTCGTAGCCGTTCATGTACCGACTGTGCCCGATCCGGCGAGCCGCGCGTGCGGCAACGGGCGAAATGGACGGGCGTACCGTGGACATATGGCCGGGCCATATGTCCACGAGCAGCCCGGGGACGGCTCATGGACGAGCTGGGAGCGCCGCGAGAGCGGGCCGACGGGCGTGCGTGGTGGTGATGCCCTGCGGGAAGCGGGAAAAGCCCGCTGACCCCGAGGCACCCGTCTACGCCGTCCGACCGCTCCGCAGGCACGCGGCGTCACTCAGCGTCACAATGAAACCGTGGAGTGGTTCGTCGCACCCGACTACTGGCTGAGCCGGCTGGTCTTCCAGCGGACGCTCGCCGCGATCTACCTCGTCGCGTTCCTCGGCGCGGCGCTGCAGTTCCGTGCGCTGATCGGGGAGCGGGGCATGCTGCCGGTGCCCTGGTATGTCGAGCGGATGCCGTTCCGGCGGGCGCCGAGCGTGTTCCACTTCCACTACTCGGACCGGTTCTTCGCGGGGTGGGCGTGGACCGGCGTGCTGGTGTCCGTGGGGCTGCTGGCGGGGGTGGACGGCAGGGTGCCGCTGTGGGGCGCGATGCTGTTGTGGCTGCTGCCGTGGGCGCTGTATCTGTCGATCGTGAACGTGGGGCAGACCTGGTACTCGTTCGGCTGGGAGTCACTGCTCCTGGAGGTGGGCTTCCTCGCGGTGTTCCTCGGGAACGACGAGGTGGCGCCGCCGATCGTGGTGCTGTTCCTGATGCGCTGGATTCTGTTCCGGGTGGAGTTCGGGGCCGGGCTCATCAAGATGCGCGGCGACGAGTGCTGGCGCAACCTCACGTGCCTGTACTACCACCATGAGACCCAGCCGATGCCCGGCCCGCTGAGCTGGTTCTTCCACCATCTGCCCAAGCCGTTCCACCGGGTGGAGGTGGCCGCGAACCACGTCACCCAACTCCTCGTACCGGTCCTGCTGTTCACTCCACAGCCCGTCGCCACGGCGGCCGCGTCGCTGATGATCCTCACCCAGCTGTGGCTGATCCTGTCGGGCAACTTCTCCTGGCTGAACTGGACGACGGTCGCCCTGGCCCTGACCGCCGTCGACTTCTCCCCGCTCACCTCGGCCCACCACTTCTCGGGCACACCGATCTGGTACGAGGTCGTGGTGCTGGCCGTCGCCGCGTTCCTGCTGGTGCTGAGTTACCGCCCGGCCCGCAACATGGTCTCGCGCCGCCAGATCATGAACTACTCCTTCGACCCGCTGCACCTGGTCAACACGTACGGCGCGTTCGGCAGTGTCAGCCGGCTGCGGTTCGAGGTGGTCGTCGAGGGCACCGACGATCCGGTGCCGCTCATGGACTCGGAGTGGCGGGAGTACGAGTTCAAGGGGAAGCCCGGCGAACTGCGGTACTGGCCGCGCCAGTTCGCGCCGTACCATCTGCGGCTCGACTGGCTGATGTGGTTCGCCGGGCTCTCACCGGGCTATGCGCGGCCGTGGTTCGGCCCGTTCGTGGAGCGGCTGCTGGAGAACGACCGCGACACTCTGCGGCTGCTGCGCCGCTCCCCGTTCCCGCCGGACAGCCCGCCCCTGTACATCCGGGCCCGGCTCTTCCGCTATCGCTATACGAGTTGGCACGAGCTGAGGACGACGGGTGCGTGCTGGAAACGTACGTACGTACGCGAGTTCCTGCCGCCCACCCGCCTGGAGGGGGTGGACGACAGGATCTGACGTGGGGTCAGGCCTGGCAGATCCCGCGCTCGTAGTCGAACGTGGCGGTCGCCTGCGAGTACTGCCACTGCGGGGCGAGGAGCTTCGCCTGGAGCTGGGCGGCCGCGTCCGGGCTCTCCACCACATAGCCGAAGTCCTGGAGCCACGACGGGTACAGGTTCTTCGAGCCGAGGTAGAAGGCGGAGTTGTCGACGGAGACCAGCTTGTGGTGCTGGGCGTAGGGGTGGCCGTCGGCCCAGGTGGGGTTGGCCGAGCTGCGGAAGGTGGCCAGCTGGAGGCTGGAGCACATCGAGGTGCGGGCCTTGCCCTTGTCGCCGGTGAGCAGGGCGAGGCGGTCGCGCAGGGTGTCGCTGATCTCGTTGAGCGACTTGATCTGCGAGTAGCCGCCGCTGCCGACGGCGCCGCGGTTGGCGGGGTCGCTGACGACGATACGTACCTTCACCCCGGCGGCCATCTTCGCGGCGAGCGCGTCGTACAGCCGGATGTCGTAGCGCGGCAGCGGCGGGCAGGTGGCGTTGAGGTCCTGCTGGGAGATCTCGATGTGGTCGCGCGCGCTCGCGACTAGGGCGCGCAGGGCGCTCTCCTCGGGGTTGACCGTGTCGTAGTCGCGGTCGGCGTTGGTGTTGTCGTGCAGCCCGATCACGCACTTGGTGTCGGCGGCGGTGGGCAGGGTCGGGCGGAACGCCGAGGCGGGGTCCTTGTCCTTGATGCCGACACCGAGGCCGCCGACGGCGATGACGGGGACGTTGCCGTCGACCGGCACGGGCGCCGGGGCGTCCTTGGCCAGCGACGGCATACAGCCGGCGCCGTTGGACGAGGCGAACCAGACGCTGACGATGTTGGACTTGTTCTGGCACGTCCACGACCACAGCGTGTCGAGGTACTTGCCCGCGGACCCGGCGGCGGGTCCCTCAAGGGCGAGGTCGACGTCCGACACCGGGTGCGCGGTGTCGATGTAGTCGTCCTTCCAGCCGTTGATGCCACCGGTGACGACCGACTGGTTGTCGACCACGAGCAGCTTGGAGTGGTTCCACGAGAACGCGGTCTTCGAGGTGGTCATCGACGCCACGTTGAGCGTGATGTTCTCGGCCGCCTTGCCCAGCTTGGCGGTCAGCTCGTCGCGGTACTTCGACGGCACCACGTTCAGGTGGTAGATCGGCGCGGCGCCGACCAGGATGCGGACCCTCAGCTTGTTGCCGGACGCGGCCGAGGCCTTGAGGCCGTCGACGATCGCGTCCTCGAACTCGCCGTTGGGGAACGGCGCGAGGGTGGATATGTCGACCGTGCGCGTCGCCTTGGAGATGTTCTCCGTCATCTTGGCGAGCAGGCGCTTGGTGCCCACGCGGTCGGCGCACTTGTCGTCGCCCCAGCAGCCGGGGGTCTGGAGCAGCCAGTCGGACGGGTCAGCGGCGGAGGCGTCGAGCCGATTGCCCGCGGTGCGCTCCCAGACACTGTTCTCCAGGCCGGGCGAGACCTGGCGCAGGGCCTGTTCCACGGCGTCGAGGTGCGGGGTCGCCGAGGCGGACGGCGTGTCACCTGAGTCCGCGAGGGCGGGGGCCGCGGGCAGTACCGCGAGGACGACCGAGCCGGCCACCAGGTGACCCGCGAGGCGGAAACGACGGCGAAGCTGACGGTGAGCCAATTCTTTTCGCATTCTGGTCGGGCGGGGGCGTCGGGGAACGCCGCGCCGGCGTGCGGGGTGGGTGCGTCGGGGACGTCACCAAGATCAACACGGCGAGATTACCAATCCGGCACAAACGACCCGGCATACCGCTCGTACCGATGGCTGAAAACCAGCGCAATGATCCGCATACGTGGGCCGACCCCCGTCAGTCCCGCTTCGAGCCGCCCCGCTCCTTCTTCGCCGGGCCGGACGGCCGGGCGGGGTGCGGCTCCATTTCGTGCAGCTGGGTGCGGAGCAGCAGGTCGGCGAGGTCGGCGCCCGGCTTACGGGCCTCCGCGCGCAGGGCGTCACAGCCAGGACAGCCGTACTGCATCGCCGTCCGTCCTCTCGCGCGGGGTCATGTGCCGGTGCGGGCAACTCCATCACGCCGACCACCGTGGACCCGTACAGCGAAACGATTCATCACCCCGATGGCCGAGCTCAAATTCGGATGCCCGCCCGACGAGGCCTGTGTACGGTCCACCGAGTGGAGCCTTTGACCGAGAACACCATCCGTTCGTCCTTCGTGAACTGCACGAAGGGCGAGGCACGCCGACTGCGGCTGCCGCTCGACTTCGCCGAGTCGCCCTGGCAGGACCTGGACTTCCTCGGCTGGGTGGACCCGGGTGCGCCGCTGCGCGCGCACCTCGTGATCCCCCGGCCGGACGGACCGCTGGGCATCACTCTGCGGGTGCCCGGCACCGGTCGCACCAGCGCCTTCAAGTCCAGCATCTGCCAGGTGTGCCTGACGGCCCACGCCTCCTCCGGTGTCTCCTTGCTCGCGGCCCCGCTCGCCGGGGCGCGCGGGCGCGAGGGCAACACCGTGGGCATCTACTTCTGCGCCGACCTCGCCTGTTCCCTGTACGTACGGGGCAAGCGCCAGCCGAAGCTGCGCGCGGGACGGCCCAACGAGACGCTCGGGCTCGCCGAGAGGGTCGCGCGGACCATGGAGAACCTGGACGCCTTCGTGGCCAAGGTCGTGGCGACCGCCGACAGCACGCCGACAGCCGGAAGTTGAGCTTCCGTCAGGTTCGGGGGCGCACGGGTCTGGCCGCTTCGCGGACCCGCCGGTAACTTGTCCCTGCCCTCGTCGGCGGCGACCACGCCGAGGGGCTGCTCGTCGGGCGGCCCCCGGCGGGCACGGCCGCCCACGACCAGGCAGGTGACGTGAAGACGTTCGTACGCGCGGTGTGCCGCGCACTTGTGATGGGCCTCGCGCTGACGGGTGTCGCCGTCCCGAGCGCGGCGGCGACCCCCACCCCGTCCGCCGGGACGTGGACCGCTCCCCTGTCCACCCGGGGCCGCTACATCGTGGACGCCGGCGGGAACCGGTTCCGGCTCAGGTCGGCCAACTGGGATGGGGCGCAAGGCTCCTGGACCGGTTCGGGCGATGCGAACGACCCGGCCAACCACCACAGCGGCCAGGACTCGTACGGCATCCCGCTCGGCCTGGACCGGGTGGCCATTCCCTCGCTCCTGGGCGACTTCCACGCCCTGGGCATCAACAGCGTGCGTCTGCCGTTCTCCAACGAGATGATCCACACCACCGCCCCGGTGCCGGACGCCGCCGTTGCCGCCAATCCCGGGCTGCGCGGCAAGACACCCTTGCAGGTGTACGACGCCGTGGTGGCGGCGCTCACCGCCGACGGTTTCGCGGTCGTCCTCAACAACCACACCAACACCACCCGTTGGTGCTGCGGCGTCGACGGCAACGAACGCTGGAACAGCCGCCAGACCACCCGGCAGTGGGCCGACGACTGGGTGTTCATGGCCCGCCACTACCGGGACAACGCCCGCGTGGTGGGCGCCGACCTCTACAACGAGGTGCGCCGCGACATCCTCGACGACCCCAACTGGGGCCTCGGCGACGGCCACGACTGGTTCGCCGCCGCGCAGGAGGCCGGGGACCGCATCCTGAGTGAGGCCAATCCCAACCTCCTCATCATCGTCGAGGGCATCAACTGGACCGGCATCCCCGCCGACGGCCTCCCCCACGGCCGCCCGCTCCTCACCCCCGTACGCACGCTCTCCCACACACTCGTGGTCTCCGGAAAACTCGTCTACTCGGCCCACTTCTACGGCTACACCGGCCCCCACCACAGCGGCGCCACCGGCCTCGGAGAGACCCATGACCCGCGCTACCAGGACCTCACCCCCGACCAACTGGAAGCCGCCCTTCACGACGAGGCGTTCTACGTCTCCGCCGAGAGCGGGCAGCACTTCACCGCGCCCGTGTGGATCAGCGAGTTCGGCGTCGGCTCCGACGAGGGCGGAGCGGCCGCACGCACCTGGTTCTCCCACTTCACCGGCTATCTCGCCACCGCCGACGCGGACTTCGCGTACTGGCCGCTCGTCGGCTGGAGCACGGACAGTCAGGGGCGGCCGGGCGGGGACAGCTGGGCACTGCTCCGTTACGACCGGGACGGCCATCGCTCCGGGATCCTGGACGGCACCGACTGGCGGGCCGACGCGGTGCGCGGGCTGATGACCGCGCCGCAGAGGTCCGGTTACGTCCCACCCGTCCCCGCCTGGCACATGCTCACCACCGATCACGCCGACGCCGTCCAGTCACTGCGCGTGCGGGCCCTGGGCGACTGGGACAGCGGGGCGCGCAAGGCGGTCTGCCCGGACGGCGAACGGCTCATCGGCATCAGCCACACCCAGGGCCGGGGGCTGTGCACCGACACCGCGACCGACGAAGACCTGCGCGCGTCGGGCTCCGACCAGACCGTGGTGCGGGACGAGCGATACGTGCCCCCGGGCGGCGACTGGGCCTCGGGATACAGCAAACTCCAGTGTCCCCAGGGCCAGTTCCTGCTCGGCTACAGCCTGCGGGGAGGCGCGGTCTCCGCCGCGCTGTGCGCGCCCGCCCGCAGGACGCTCGGGAGCGCGTCTCGTACGGTCTGGTTCGACCGGGGCGACAACCGCCCGCCCGGCGGTCCCGGCGGCGACTTCGCGTACGGCAATTACAAGGGGCAGTGCTCCTCCGACGAGTACGCGGCGGGGCTCGCCTACACCAACGCCATCGGCCATTGGGGCCGCCCCGACGCGCTGCTGTGCCGCTCGCTGGTCTGACCTGCGTTCAGGGCCGTTGCCCGCGCGGGACGGCGAAGTCGGTCAGCAGGGCGGTGCCGGGGGCGAGGACCGACCAGGGCCCGCGCCAGGTCAGCACGGCGATGGCCGAGGTGGGGAACTTGGTCTGGGCCCGGTTCAGGGTGTCGCCCAGCGCCTCGCCGGTGAGCAGCAGCGTCAGGTCCTGGACGCCGGGGTTGTGCCCGACGAGGAGCAACGTCCCGATGATGTCGGGGACTTCGCGTACCGCGTCCAAGAGGTCCCGGTCCTCGGCCGCATAGAGGCGGGGGTCGTGGCGGGCGGGAGGCGGGCTGCCCAGTTCGGCGGCCGCGAGCTCCCAGGTCTCGCGGGTGCGGCGGGCGGTGGAACACAGCACGAGGTCGGGCAGACAGTCCGCCGCGCTCAGCCACCGGCCCGCCGCCGGGGCGTCGCGCAGCCCGCGCGGCCCCAGCGGCCGTTCATGGTCGGGCACTCCCTCGGGCCAGGCCGACTTGGCGTGCCGCAGGACCACGAGTCGCCGCAGCGGGCTCATGCCCGCGCCCCGGCGGGCGAGCGGCCGATCTCACGGGTCAGTTCGAGGCCGAGGACACGGTCGAGCCGCGCGAACGTCTCGAACTTCGCACCCGGCGGTACGTCCGCGTCCGCCTCCAGATCGTCGAGGAGCCGCAGCACGGCGGCCGCGTCGAGGCTGTCCTCCAGCGCGGCGCGCGCGGTGCGCACGAGGTCGGCGCAGAGCGGCTTGGACGGGTGGTCGGCCCAGCCCGCCACGGCGCGCCGCCATCGCGCGAGCCGGAGATCCGCCTCGTCAAGGGCTTCAGCCGTGACCTCGACCGGTTCGTGGTACGGGCGACCGAGCAGCACGAGCCGTACGGCGAGCGGGTCCTTGTCGGCGGGGCCGGTCGCGGTCTCGGTCACCGACGCCTCGGCGATCCGCAGACACGCGCCGCCCCCGCCCTCGTACGCCCGGCTGGTCAACTGCACGGCCGGTGGGCCGCCCAGGGCCTCGGCGATCTCCTCGGGGGTGCCGGTGGCGTCGGCCGGACGGATACCGGCGGCACCGGCCGAAGGGACGCGGGGGCCGGTCCACCCGGTGAGAACGGCTCTGCCCCGCAGCTCGACCACCCGGCCCAGCACGTCGGCGGCCAGCAGCACCCGCAGCCCCGTCAACTCACCGGGGCCCTCGCCCACCGGCACATGAGCACAGACCCGCAGCGGCCCTGGTCCGGCGAGATGATCCACGATGCGCAGCACGCCATGAGCCTAGGCGCTCGGCTCGTCGACGGCAGGTCTCGTACACCTGAGGGGCCGAAATTGATCCCGTCGGTCGCATTTCTCCTCAGCGCGAGACGTAAGGGATCAGGGCCATCTCGCGGGCGTTCTTGATCGCGCGGGCGAGTTCGCGCTGTTGCTGTGCGCTGACCCGGGTGACGCGGCGGCTGCGGATCTTGCCCCGGTCGGAGATGAACTTCCGCAGCAGGTCGGTGTCCTTGTAGTCGATGTACGTGATCCCGGCGACGTCCAGCGGGTTGGGGCGCGGGGCGGGCTTCTTGTCGTTGGTTCGGCGCGTGGGCATGGCGTACTCCTGAAGGGTCGGTGGGGGGGGATCTCAGTGGACGGGGTCGAGGAGGCCGTCGCGGTCCAGGCGCGGTGAGGTGAAGGTGAGGTGCTGGGCGCGGCCGCCGTGTGCGGAGTGCCAGTCCACGGCGGCCGCGACGCGGCAGACCGGGGGCACCAGCTCCCAGGCGGCGTCGGGCAGCTCGGCGACCAGGACGACCGGCAGCCGGTAACTCATCGCTCCTCCCGGAAGTCGACGTGCCGGCCGATGACCGGGTCGTACTTGCGGAGAGTCAGGCGGTCGGGGTCGTTTCTGCGGTTCTTGCGGGTGACGTAGGTGTAGCCGGTGCCTGCGGTGGAGCGCAGCTTGATCACCGGGCGCAGTTCGTTGCGTGCCATGTCGAAGACTATACAGAAATGGTTTTCATTACCGTTAAGGTGGTGGCGTACGGAACACCCGTCGCCCAGCGAGGAGGGCTCCCGCATGTCCGCCCACTGCCAACTCACCGGCCGCAAGCCCGGGTTCGGCAACGCCATTTCCCACTCCCACCGCCGCACCCGCAGGAGGTTCGACCCCAACATCCAGCGCAAGCGCTACTGGCTGCCCAGCGAGGGACGCCACGTACGTCTGACCTTGAGCGCCAAGGGCGTGAAGACCGTCGACAGCATCGGCATCGAGCAGGCCGTCGCCCGCATCCGGGCCCGCGGGGAGAAGATCTGATGGCAAAGAAGAGCAAGATCGCGAAGAACGAGCGGCGCCGCGTGGTCGTCGCCCGGTATGCCATACGGCGCGCCGCCCTGAAGGCGATCATCCGGGACCCGCGCAGTTCCCCCGAGGACCGCGCCGCCGCCCAGGGCGAACTGTGCCGCCAGCCCCGCGACGCCAGCGCCACCCGGATCCGCAACCGGGACAGCGTGGACGGCCGCCCGCGTGGCCATCTGCGCACCTTCGGTCTTTCCCGTATCAACGTCCGCGCGCAGGCGCATGCCGGACTGCTGCCGGGGGTGCGCAAGTCGAGTTGGTGACGCCACCGCGTCCCGGTGCACGCCGGGACGCGGTGCACCCGGTCGGATCAGACCACGGTGAAACCGTGGCGGGCGCCGAGCCGGGTGAGGGTGTCACGGCCGGGGATCCCGTCCGCGTCCGCACCCGAGTAGCCGCAACGTTTCTGCCAAGCGGCGTACGCCGTCTTGGTCTTGGTGCCGAAGGAGCCGTCCACCCAGGCGGCGCCGAGCAGCCCCTCCGCGTTGAGGGCGCGCTCCACGATCAGGACGTCCGCCTTGTACGTGGTCCCGCCCTGCGGAAGGCCCGGGTCGCGGTTGGCCGCGGCGATGACGTGCGCCAGCGACACCTGCTTGGACGGGGGCGGCGGCCCGCCGATGAACCAGGGCCAGGAGCCCGGGTCCTCGTGGTCGTTCTCCGGGACCTGCGAGTGGCCGTACCACCCGCCCCGGGTTTCCCATACGTGTTCGTCGCGGTGCGAGCTGAAGTCGACCGGCCGCCCCATCGGCCAGGTGTCGGCCACGCCCCAGGAACGCACCCATGCGTTCAGCCCCGCCCAGCCGGCGCACGGGGTGTCGACGAGCCGGGCGTAGACCGTGCCGCTCACCCGGCAGTACGGGAAGAAGTGCGCCTCGATCTGGATGACCACCGAGCCCGCTCTGTTGGTACGGGTCCCGCCGGGTAAGTCGACGAGGGACTTCGACCGGGAGTTCGCCGGGAAGAACTGGGTGAGCGCGCCGGTGAAGGGCGACCAGAGCAGATGCGGGGCGGACGATTTCCCGTCGGGGTTACGGCCGAACCAGTCCTGGAGGTTCGCGTACGGCACCTGGTCCTGTGGGTTACTGGCGGAGGCGTTCTTGTCCCAGGTGATGTGGGCGATCGCCTTGGCGGGGTAGCCGGAGTCGGTGGGGGCGTGGTCGCCCACGTCGATGCGTTGGGCACCGGGAAGCCAGAGTTCGGGCATGGGGGTCTCCAGAGCTGAGCCCCTGCGGGCGGGGCTCGCGTGTGGGGGGACGAGCCTTGGGGGGGATGACTCGTGTTGGGGATGAGCGCGAGGGGACCGGAGTCGGTCTCTACTCAAAGGTGTTCCCGCCGGTAACAGATCAACTCCCCACCGTTCGAAGGAAGTTGAAACATTCGAACTACGGGAGGCCGCCCCCAACGAGGCGGACCCGCAGACCGCGCCCTTAGGGGCGCGGGGAACTGCGCGAGCAACCCAGCACGGTCCGAGCCGCACCACGCCCCACCAGGTCCGCCATGCCCGCGTGCACGATCCGGCAACGTGCGTGCACGCATCGTCAAGGACATCTCAAGTCGGGCCTCGTTGAATGAGGCACAAGCCGACCAGGAGGGGCAGGCAGTTGAACACCCCATCGCCAGCAGACCACGGATCAGCCCACGCCGACATGTTCGTCCGGGACAACTTACCGCCCGCGTTGCTCCAGCCCGACCTTCTCCTCGGAATGCCCCATCTGCGATTCCCGACGCGGCTCAACTGCGCGTGGGAACTTCTCGACGGAGCCGGGTCGTTGGACCGGTCGAAGCGTCTCGCCGTGCTGTCGCCGCACGGCGTGCGCTGGACGTACGGGCAGCTCACCGCCGAGGTCTCCCGTATCGTCCATGTGCTCACCGAGGACCTGGACCTCGTGCCCGGCAACCGGGTGCTGTTGCGCGGGGCCAACACCCCGATGCTGGCGGCGATCTGGCTCGCGGTCGTCAGAGCGGGCGGGATCGTGGTCGCCGCGCCCACGTCGCTGCGGGGCGAGGCGCTCGCCCATGTGATCGACAAGGCGCGGGTCACCCATGTCCTGTGCGAGTCCGCGCTGCGTTCCGGACTGGCAGCGACGGGCCGCGCGCCCCGGACGATGTACTTCCTCGACGACGAGGCGGGCCCCGACACCAGCACCAGCACCAGCACCAGCACCACGCTGGAGCAGGCCATGGCGACCAAACCGGACTGGTCGCTCCCGGTCGACACCACCGCGACCGACCCCTGTCTGATCGCCTTCACCTCCGGCACCACGGGAACGCCGAGGGCCACGATCCACTCGCACCGCGATGTGATGGCCGCGTGCAACTCCTTCCCCCGGCACGTCCTGCGGGCCACCGGTGACGACCGGTTCATCGGCTCCGCGTCGCTGACATCCACGTACGGGCTCGGCGGGCTGCTTCTCTTCCCGCTGCACGTGGGCGCGACGACGGTGCTCCTCGACGACCCCACGCCGCGCCAACTCGCCCGCTCCATCTCGAAGTTCAAGGCGACCGTGTGCTTCGGCGCCCCGGACGTCTACCGCGCGGTCTGCGCCGAGCGGACCACGTACGACATGTCCTCGCTGCGCGAGTGCGTGTCGGCCGGGGAGCCGCTGCCGACCGAGACCCGCCGCAGTTGGAAGCGGCGCACGGGCAGCGGTCTCGTCGACGGGCTCGGCTCCACCGAGATGTTCCACATCTTCGTCGCGATGCGCGGCGAGGAGGCCTGGACCCGGCCCGGCGCGATGGGCCGGGCCGTGCCCGGCTATCTCATCGCGATCGTCGACGAGTCCGGGCGCCCGCTCCCGCACGGCGAGGTCGGCGCCCTCGCCGTCAAGGGACCCACGGGCTGCCGCTATCTCGACGACGACGAGCACCAGCAGGACTACGTGCGCAACGGCTGGAACTTCACCGGCGACGCCTGCTGGGCCGACGAGTACGGCTTCCTCTACTACCACTCCCGCACGGACGGCCCCCTCAGCGGTTCAGAGCTGCCTCGCGATAGTCACGCGGGCTGATTCCGTACGCGGCCCGGAACGCCCGGCTGAAGTGGGCCGGTTCTATGAAGCCCCAGCGGGCGCCGATGGCGTACACCGGCCGTCGGCGCAGGCCCGGATCGGTCAGGTCCCGGCGGCAGCGTTCGAGCCGCCGGGAGCGGATCCAGGCGGCGATGGTCATGCCGCGCGAGTCGAAGACCTGGTGGAGCTGGCGCAGGGACATCCGGTGCGCGGCCGCGACGGTCGCCGGGGTGAGGGACGGGTCGCTCAGGTGCCGGTCGATGAAGTCGCAGACCTCGACGCGCAGGGCCTGCTTGCGCGACTCCGGCGTCATCTGGTCCTCCACGGCCAGCCGACGCCCCAGCACGGCGGCGAGCAGGTCGATCGTCACCGACGCCAGGGCGGGGATGTCGTCGAAGGCGCACTCGTCCGCGCGGGCGTCGAGGTCGGCGAGCCAGCGCCCGAACACCCCGCCCATCCCGTGGTCCGCGGCGATCGGGGTCGCGGTCACCCGCTGGACCACGTCCCCGGGCAGCGGCAGCCGGGTCCGGGGCAGCTGGACCACGGTCATGGACGAGAGCTCGCCGTCGAACCCGCCCTCGAACGGGCGGCTGCTGTCCACGACCACCAGCTCCCCGGCCCGCAGAACGGCCTCCCGCCCGCCCTGCGAGACCCGGCCGCACCCCGACATGAGGACGTTGACCTGGTACACCTCGGGGTCGTCCTGCCGTATCAGCTTCGGTGTACGGGTGATCTCCACACTCGGGTACGTCAGCGTCGACACCCGTACATCGCCCAGGTCGAGCACGCGCAGCGAGGCGTGGAAGTCCGGCGACGACTCACTGCGCAGCCAGTTGCGTACGTGCGACTGACCGGCCAACTCCGTCCAGAGCGCGAACCGTTCCCTCGCGGGCACGGCCGCGGTACTGAACTCGCTCACCAGCCCCATCTCACACCCCCGCTGTGCCAGACGTCCGACCGGAGCGCGAGCATGGCACAAATGTTCGTACGGCGTCGAGCAAAGCTTGAGCCATCCCGCTCCCCGTTTCCCTTCAACTGTCGCACGGGGCGCGGTATTTCGTGGTCGTCACCGCTCGCCCGCCGCCCCTCGCGCGCATACCGACCGAGCCCCCGGTATCGCCCCCTCCCGGCAAAAATACGTTGCCGGGCCGACAACCGGTACGTCAGGCTTCCGGCCATGTCCGAGAACAGAACCAGCGGTTCCCCAGCGGCGTCACACGGCGTGGCCTCGCTCTTCTCCCATGGGCGCCTGACGGCGATCCCCCGCAAGGCAGCCCGCCGCGAGCAGTTGCTCGCGCACCTCCAGGAGACGCTGTTCGAGCCGGACCGCACGTACACCGAGCGCGAGGTCAACGACGCGCTGCTCACCGTGCACGACGACTACCCGGCGCTGCGCCGCTACCTGATCACAGCGGGCCTGCTGACCCGCACCAGGGACGGCGCCAGCTACCAGCGCGCCGCATAGCCGGGCCAGTGAGCACCGGCTGGGGTATCCCCCGCAGATGCTGACCGAAAGCTACCAATCCACCCCTTTCGTTACGTAACGTAGTCGATAGGGCAAGTGACTGGATGCGGGGCGTCCGTTTTGCGGGAAGATGGTGAGGCAGGAAGCCGTCAAGCGATAGCGATCGGCATCAGCGATGGACAGGACAACCACAGTCCCGGATTCCAAGGCCTCATCGAGTGCGGCGGTGTTCGGGGCGCCGTGCTGGGTGAGTCTCATGGCACGGGACCTCACCCCCGCACTCGACTTCTACGGGGCCGTGTTCGGCTGGACGTTCCGGACCGGACGTCTCGGCGAGCAGTTCCGGGTGGCCCTCGACAACGGCCAGCCGGTGGCAGGCATCGGAGCGCTCGCTCCGGAGCTGCAGGTGGCGGTCGCCTGGACGCCCTACTTCGCGGTCGAGGACGCCGACACGACCGCCGGGCGCATCCGCGAGCGGAGCGCCACGGTCGCCGTGGGCCCGGTCTCCTTCCAGACGGGCCGGGGCGCGCTCGCCGCCGACCGGGACGGCGCCGTGTTCGGCATCTGGCAGGGCAAGCTCGTCGCCGACTGGGAGTCGTGGCGCGACCGGGAGCCCGCGTGGCTGCGGCTGCGCACCCGTAACGCCTTCGAGTCCGCGATCTTCTACGGAGAGGTCCTGGACTGGGCCAACGAGCGGCCGGGCTGCTGCGACGTCCAGTACGAGGCCGACGAGGTCGTGCTGCGACACGCGGGCCACATCGTCGCCCGCCTCAGCTCCGGCGCCCTCGAAGCCGCACCGGACCCCACGCTCCGTCCGCACTGGGAGGTCCACTTCGTCACGGTGGACGTCCCCGCCAAGACGGCGACCGCACGTGCCCACGGCGGCGTGGTGATCGACCAGGGCACCGGCGCCACCGGCCCCTGGGCGACGGTCCGGGACCCCGACGGCGCCACGTTCACGATCAACACCCGGGCCGTGTCCGCACCGCCGCAGGCAGCCCCAAAGTAATCCGAATTAGTCATCAATTTGATTACCCGAATACTCACCTATTAACGCAAGTGATAACTTGGCGCAATGGCATTGCGCAACGCGGTCCTCGCCGCGCTCCTTGAAGGCGAGGCCTCCGGGTACGACCTGGCCAAGGGGTTCGACGCGTCCGTGGCCAACTTCTGGATGGCGACCCCGCAGCAGCTCTACCGCGAGCTCGACCGGATGGAGTCCGACGGTCTGATCGAGGCCCGGGTCGTGCAGCAGGAACGGCGGCCCAACAAGCGGCTGTTCTCCCTCACCGACGCCGGGTACGCGGCGCTTCGGTCGTTCACCGCAGAGCCGCCCAGGCCCAGCGCGATCCGCGATGAACTCCTGATCAAGGTGCAGGCCGTGGACGCGGGCGACGCCGACGCCGTCCGTGCCTCGATCGCCGAACGGCTGGAGTGGGCACGGGCCAAGCTGGCCCGCTACGACCGGCTGCGCGCCCGACTGCTCGACGGGCGCGCCGAGGACGACTTCCTCGCGAGCGCCGAACGCGTCGGCCCGTATCTGACCCTGATGCGGGGCCGTGCGTTCGAGCAGGAGAACATCCGCTGGGCCGAGCAGGCGCTGGCCGTCCTGGAACGGCGCGCGCACCACTTCACGTAGCCACCCCACCAGGGCGTCACCCCGCCAGCCGGGCCACCGCCGACGCCACCCGCCCCGCCCCGTCCTCCCCTGCCATACGGCGGGACAGGTCTCCGGCGGCGCGGGCATGGGCGGGGTCGCTCACGGCCCGGCCGAGTGCGTCGGCGAGGCGCTCGGCGGTCAGGCGTTTGAACGGGATGGCGCACGGGGCCGCGCCCAGGGCGACGAGGCGGGCCGCCCAGAACGGCTGGTCGGCCGTCACCGGCACCGGGACCGCGGGCGCTCCCGCACGCAGGGCCGCCGCCGTCGTGCCCGCTCCGCCGTGGTGGACGACCGCCGCCACTCTGGGGAAGAGCAGGGCGTGCGGGAGTTCGCCGACGGTCAGCACATCGTCGCCGGAGGCGTGCAGTCCGGCCTGGCCCGTCTGGAGGATGCAGCGCAGTCCTGCGGAGCGCAGGGCGCGTACGGCGAGTTCGCCGAGGCGTTCGCCTTCGCCCGCCGCCATGCTGCCGAAGCCGATGAAGACGGGAGGCGGCCCTGAGCGGAGGAAGTCCTCGACTGTGGTGGGGAGTTCGGCGTCCGGGGCGTGGTACGGCCACCAGTTGCCGACCGTTTCCAGGCCCTCGCGCCAGTCGCCCGGCTGCGGCACTACGGCCGGGCTGTAGCCGTGCAGTACGGCCCAACTGGGCTCGGCCCTGCTGCGCACTTCGCCCGGCGTCGCGGCGGGCAGGTCGAGCCGCACTCGCAGGCCCTTGACGGCCTCACTGAAGACACGGTCGACCATCTTCAGCGAGAAGCGTCCCATCGCCCGGTTTCCCCATGCCCCGAGCGATTTGGCGCCCGCGACGACGGGGGCGAACTCCCTTGTCGGGTGCGTCGGTTGAAGATAGACACCGAGGCCGGGTGTCCCGGTGGCCTCGGTGATGTGCCAGCCGAGCGGGGCCGTGGTCGTGGAGAGCAGCATCAGTTCGGTCCCCTGCTCGACGGTGTCGGCCAGCCCGCCGGCCAACTCCTGCACATACGCGCCCGCCGCGCGCATCAGCGCACGCTTCCCGGGCGCGGAACCGTTCCCGGATGCGGCCTTCGCCCGTGGATCGCCGGGCAGCGGCCGGAATTCGAGCCCGGCGGACTTCACGAGCGGGGCGAACGACTCCGGCGCAGCGAGCGCGACATCGTGTCCTTCGTGCCGGAGGTGGGCGCCGAGACCGGTGTACGGAACGACATCACCGTACGATCCGGCAGCGGTGATCAGAATCTTCATGGCTGTCCTCGGGGTGTCCGTCGGACGTGGGATGTCCTTCGGAGGCGGCTTGACGTGCGGCGTTGGCCTCCACGGCGGTACGCAGATACGTGGCGAGGCCGGGCCGTTGCTGTGACGCGGGCACGACGAGTGCGAAGGCGCGGGGGTCCCGGGCGAAGTCGTCGGCGATGCGCCGATGCATCTCGGGCGGGCAGGACGTGAACCACCGCGCGATATGACGGCGGTGATCCTCGGCGAGGTCCATGGCCGCCTCCGACTCGGCGGGACGGTCGTCGTCGAACGCGGCGAGCAACTTCTCGCGCCACGCCGCCGCCTCGGCCATGATCCGCGCCCAGTCCTCCTTGGTGTGGGCGGCGGCGCTGGCCATCGACTGCCGGTGGCCGTCGCTGTCCTGCCACTTGAGCTGCGCCTCCGTGGCGTAACTGAGATCGAAAGCGATCTCCCCGAAGACCTCGAACCGCTCCTGCGGTGTGAGCCGTACGCCGGTCTGCTGCACGGCCATGGCCTGCTCGGCGACGTCCATCATCCGCCGGAGCTTTCCGATCTGCTCGCTCAGCCGCTTGTGGCGGGCGCGCAGTTGGTCCAGGGCGTTGGCCTCGGGGTCCTGAAGGATCGTGGTGATCTCGTCGAGGGAGAACCCGAGCTCCCGGTAGAAGAGGATCTGCTGGAGCCGGGCGAGGTCGGCGTCGCTGTAGAGCCGGTAGCCCGCGGGGCTGCGCTCACTGGGTGTGAGCAGCCCCGCGGTGTCGTAGTGGTGCAGGGTGCGCACGGTGATCCCGGCGAACCCGGAGACCTGGCCGACGGAGTAACTCATCGCGGTGCCTTTCGTCGTGATCCAGCGTGATGCCTCACGTGACGTGAGGGTCAAGCCGATCACACGACGGCGTTATGCTTGAACCATCACATGGATGTGAAGGTTGAGCCGCCCGGAGCCGGGCGACGGGACGTGGGGCGATCGCATGCGTATCGGAGAGTTGTCACAGCGCACCGGCACGCCTCCTCGGCTGCTGCGGTACTACGAGGAGCAGGGCCTGATCGGCGCCGACCGCACGCCGAACGGCTATCGCGAGTACGACGACTCCAATGTGAACCGGGTCCTGCAGATCCGGGGGCTGCTCGACGCGGGGCTGCCGACCAGGATCATCAAGCAGATCCTGCCGTGCCTGGACGAGCCCCTGGCCACCCACTTCTCCGACATGACCCCGGAGACGATCGCGGGCCTGGAACTCCACCGCGACCGCATGACGGCCCGCATCAACTGCCTGACCCGCAACCGCGACGCGGTGGCGCACTACCTCGACGCGCTGGGCCCACGCGGGGCCGGGGCCGGGGACCCCACGGCCGACTCCTCGCCCACCCGATAGCCGGCCACCGACGGCCAGCGCACGGTGAGCACGACGGACTCCTCCTCCGCGTACCAGGAGTGATCCACCCCCCGCCCCCACACGACGTAGTCGCCCTGCTCTCTCAACGTCACATTGCGGCCGGGAAGTTCCACCCGGAAGCGCCCGCTGATCAGCACCAGCAGCGCCGTGCGCTCCTCACCGGTCACCCATCGCGCCCGCTCGTCGCCGCGCGGGTGGACACCCCACTTGATCTCGACGGCCTCGCTGTGCCGGGGATCCCCGGCGTCCTTGAAGTGTCCGAGCAGCCAGCCCCGGTCGAGCGCCGCGTCCTTGCCCGCGTTGCCCACGTACACATCGGCCACATCAGTCACATTCACCACGTCGTTCATGGCATCGGAGCCTAATCGTCCGCGGGAGGGCGCCTCAGATCAGCGTCCTCCCGCCGTCCAGCGGCACGAACGTGCCCGTGATCTTGCTGGACAGGTCGCTGGTCAGGAGGACGACCGCGTCCGCCACGTCCTCCGGCAGGATCGGCTTCGGCAGCGGGGTGACCTCGGCGGTGTGGGTGATGAGGGTGGCCTGGAACGGGCCCGCGTTGGCGTCGGTGGGGACGAAGCCCGGGGCGAGGGTGTTGACGCGGATGTTGTCCGGCGCCAACTCCCTTGCCAGGGACCGGCCTACGGCGTCCTGGGCGCTCTTCGCGGCCGCGATCTCGATGGGTACGGGGTACGGGTTGTGCGTGGTCGACGCGCCGATCAGGACGATCGAGCCGCCGCCCGCCCGGCGCATGCCGGGGACGACGGCATGGCAGCAGGCGAGGGTCGCGTCGAGCTGTGAGGCGACCGCGTCCCGTACCGAGGCGATGCCGTCAGGGGTGTCGATGAAGCACCCGCCCGCAGTCCCGCCCCGCGCCGCCCCGGCTCTCGCGCCGATCCGGTCCGTGCCCACCATCACATTGCAGACCAGGACGTCGATCGGGCCGAGCGCTTCCGTGGCCGTCGCCACCATCGCCCGCACCTGTGCCAGGTCGCTCGCGTCGCCCGCGACCGCGATCGCCCGGCCGTCCGACTTCTCGATGTCGGCGACCACGCGCGCGGCGGCCTCGGCGTTGCGGAGGTAGTTGACCGCCACGGACGCGCCGTGCGCGCCCAGGGCGCGGGCGACGGCCGCACCGATCCCACGGCTCGCACCCGTCACCAGAGCCACCCGGCCCGCCAGCAGTGACGACGACATGACGTCTCCCCCTCGTATCCCTGTGAAGCACCCCATCGCTCGGCGTCCCAAGATCGCACACGTCGGCGCACCCGGGACCCGGCACCGTCGCGGATGCGCCACCCGGCGAATCCGCGACCGTCAAGCGTCACACGCGCCATCCGAATAACACTTTTGTGTACTTCCAGAGGGATCTTGGACTTCCTGCGGCACAGGCCGGGGATGATCATCCACGGCTGTCCGGCAGCCCGCCCGCCCCACGTCACGAGGCCGGTGTCGCCTACCCCTCCAGGATGTTCCGCCCATGGCTGTCTTGTGCCGACCTGCCGTCGCCGTGCCCGAGCATGTGATCACCTCCGAGCAGACGCTCGACCTGGTGCGCACCGTGCACGCCGACCACCCCCAGCTGGCGCTCGCGCTCCGCCTGATCGAGAACACCGGGGTGGCCAAGCGGCATCTGGTGCAGCCGCTGGAGGACACCCTGCGCCACCCGGGGTTCGAGGTGCGGAACACGTTGTACGAGGTGGAGGCCAAGGCTCGGGTGCCGCAGGTCGTACGGCAGGCGCTGGACACCGCGGAGCTCACGGCGCGGGACATCGATCTGATCGTCTATGTGTCCTGCACCGGGTTCATGATGCCGTCCCTGACGGCCTGGCTGATCAACACCATGGGATTCAGGCCGGAGACCCGCCAGGTGCCGATCGCACAGCTCGGCTGCGCCGCGGGCGGCAGCGCGATCAACCGGGCGCACGACTTCTGCACCGCCTACCCCGACGCCAACGTCCTCGTCGTGGCCTGCGAGTTCTGCTCGCTGAGCTATCAGCCGACCGACCTGGGCGTCGGCACGCTGCTCTCCAACGGTTTGTTCGGTGACGCCGTGGCCGCCGCCGTGGTGCGCGGTTCGGGCGGCATCGGGATCCGGCTTGAGCGCAACGGCTCGTATCTGATCCCGCAGACCGAGGACTGGATCGCATACGCGGTCCGCGAGACCGGGTTCCACTTCCTGCTCGACAAACGCGTCCCCGGCACGATGGAGGCGCTGGCGCCCGCCCTCGGACGGCTCGCCGACGAACATGGCTGGAACGCGTCGGACCTGGACTTCTACGTCGTCCACGCGGGCGGCCCGCGCATCCTGGACGACCTCTGCAAATACCTCGGCGTTCCACCGGAGGCGTTCCGCTTCAGCCGGGCCACGCTCACCGAGTACGGGAACATCGCCAGCGCCGTCGTCCTGGACGCGCTGGGCCGCCTGTTCGACGAGGGCGGCGCCGAGCACCGGGCCAAGGGCCTGATCGCCGGGTTCGGGCCCGGTATCACCGCCGAAGTGGCGCTGGGCCACTGGACGTCGACGGCGGCGCCGAAGAAATCCGTAGAGGTATAGGAGGACAGGGCCGTGGAGGAGAAGACCGTGCAGAACGACGCGACCGCAAGTGAGTCGACCGTCCACTTCTGGGCTCCGCCGGATCTGCCCGGCCTGGCCTTCGACCCACTGCTGCACCGGCTGCTGCACGAGGAGCCGGTCGCCCGCGTCCGGCTCCCCAACGGCGAGGGGCATGCCTGGCTGGCGACCCGTTACGACGACGTACGGTTCGTCTCCGTCGATCCCCGCTTCAGCCGGCAGGCCGTCATGGGGCGCTCCGTCACCAGGCTGGCCCCGCACTTCATCCCGATGGCCGGGGCCGTCGGGTTCGCCGATCCGCCGGACCACACCCGGATGCGGCGCGTCGTCGCCAGTGCCTTCACCGCACGCTCCATGCGGCGGCTGCACGAGCACGCGCAAGGCGTGATGGACGGTCTGCTCGACCGGATGGAGCGCAAGGGCGGCCCGCTCGACCTGGTGGCCCACCTCAACCGGCCGTTCCCGCTCGCCATGGTGTGCGCGCTGATGGGCGTGCCCGACGAGGACCAGTCCAAGATGGCGCACTGGTCGGACACCATCATCTCCGCCGGGCGCGGCCGCGAGGCGAGCGAGGAGGCGAAGGCCGAGATGGCCGCGTACTTCCACGATCTGCTGGCCCGGCGCCGGGCCGAGCCGCGCGAGGACCTGGCGGGCGCGCTGGCCGGAGCCGTCGAGGACGGCACGCTCGACCTGGACGAGGCCGTCGGGCTCGCCGTGCTGATCCAGATCGGCGGCGGGCACGCGGTGCGCAACAACAGCGCCAACATGGTGTACGCGCTGCTCACCAAGCCCGCCCACCTCGCCCGGCTGCGCGCCGAGCCCGAACTCCTGCCGCAGGCCGTGGAGGAGCTGCTGCGCTACATCCCGCACCGCAACGCGGTCGGCCTCTCCCGGATCGCCCTCGAAGACGTCGAGGTGGGCGGGGTGCTCATCCCCGAGGGCGACCCCGTATACGTCTCGTATCTCACCGCCAACCGCGACCCGCAGGTCTTCGCCGACCCCGAGCAGCTCGACTTCGACCGCACGCACAACCCGCATGTCGCCTTCGGCCACGGACCGCACTACTGCCCCGGCGCCACGCTGGCCCGGATGGAGTCGGAGATCCTGCTCCGCTCGCTGTGGGACCGCTTCCCGGAGCTGCGGCTCGCCGCGCCCGAGGACGAACTGGTGTGGGAGCGCGGGGCGTTGATCCGGGGACCGAAGGAACTGCCGGTGACGTGGTGACGGATCTGATGATCCGTCAGTACCCATCCGAGAGGAGACAGCCGTGGACGACCTCGATCCTTGTACCCGCCCCATCGACGGCCTGGTGATCCCGCCCGGCGGCGGTCGCACCATCCGGACCGCCGCGCAGCAGGTGACCTTCAAGGTCACCGGTACGCACTCGACCGTCGCCTCCACCTTCGAGGTGGAGGTGCCGCCGGGCTTCGACGTCGGCGCCCACGCCCACAGCCGCAGCGAGGAGCTGTTCTACCTCCTCGAAGGCGAGCTGGACGTGATGGCGTTCGAGCCGAAGGTGCGGACCCGCGACGACTGGCGCGAGTGGGAGTCGCGCTCCGGCGAGCGCCACATCCGGGCGACGGCGGGCACGATGATCCTGGTGCCGCCCGGCTGTCCGCACGCCTTCGCCAACCCGACCGGCCGCCCCGCCCGCATGCTTTTCCAGGCCGCCCCTCCCCCGGACCACGAGCGCTACTTCGAGGAGCTGCTCGAACTCCTCAACAGCGGCGGCGAGATCGACCCGGCCGCCGTGCAGGAGCTGCGCGTACGGTACGACATCGAGCAGCTCACCCCCCTGCGGCACACCCCTCCCGTACAAGCGCCGACGGTGAACGCGAGGGTCACGTCATGACCGAGGACGTACGCACCGACGCGCCCCGCTCCTCCGACGGGGCCACCGAGCACTTCTGGCCGGTGGAGCACCTGGACGCCCTGGAGTTCGACCCGCTGCTGCACCGGCTGCTGCGGGAGGAGCCGGTCGCGCTCGTGCGGATGCGGTTCGGTGAGGGCAGCGCCTGGCTGGTGACGCGGTACCAGGACATCAAGGAGGTCACGTCCGACCCGAGGTTCAGCCGGGCGCTGACCGTCGACCGGCCGGTGACCGGCATGACCCCGCATGTGGTGGCACCCGCCGGGGGCATCGGCCGCACCGATCCGCCCGACCACACCCGGCTGCGGCGACTGCTCGCCCAGACCTTCAACCGCAAGCGGGTCGCCTCGCTGAAGGTGGAGGCCGAGGCGATCGCCGAGGAGCTGGTCGGCGCCATGCTGGCGCAGGGGGCGCCCGCCGATCTCACCGAGTGCGTGACCGGGCCGATGCCGGAGCGGGTGATCGGCAAGCTGCTCGGGGTGCCGGAGGAAGACCTCGGCCGGCTCCAGGCCTGGCGGGCCGTCATCCTCTCCAGCGACCACTCACTGGAGGAGAGCAACGCGGTGAAGGCCGAGATCGCCGGGTACTTCCGCGAGCTCGCCGCACACCGGGTGGACCACCCCGGCGACGATCTGTTCAGCGAGCTGGTCGCGGCCCGGGCCACCGACGAACTCAGCGCCCCCGAGCTGATCTCGCTGGCCGTGATGATCGTGCTGAACGCGCTCGACCAGGTCCGCAACCAGTGCTCCACCATGGTGTACACCCTGCTCACCCACCCCGAGGAGCTGGCGCGGCTGCGGGCGGATCCGGAGCTGCTGCCCATGGCCATCGAGGAGTTGCTGCGGTTCATCCCGCAGCGCAACGGTGTGGGTCTGCCCCGGATCGCCACCGAGGACGTCCGTGTGGGCGATGTGGTGATCCGCGCCGGGGAGGCGGTGTACGTCTCGTATCTCGCCGCCAACCGCGACCCGGAGGTCTTCACCGAGCCGGACCGGTTCGACCTGTCCCGCGACGAGTCGCCCAACCTCGCCTTCGGCCATGGCGCGCACTACTGCCTCGGGGCCGCGCTCACCCGGATGCAGTGCGAGGTCATCCTCGCGACGTTGCTGCGCCGCGCACCGGAGGTACGTCTCGCGGTCGCGCCGGAGCAGGTGCGATGGCGCCGGGGCTCGATCAACCGGGGCCCGGAGACACTGCCGCTCACCTGGTGAGGACGGGCGACGAGCGGACCGGAAGCCGCCCGTCCACGTTGCCTTCGAGCGGCATTTTCTGATATCGGGCAATGTCGAACTAAAGTTCATTTCTTCGCAACCATCCGCATCGGCATTCACATCTTCCCCACAAGGAAGACGCACAGCGATCGCCGGTACGGAGTGAAGACGACGATGAACAAGCCGCTGCGGCATGTGGCCGTATTCTGTGGGGTCCTCATATGCGCCCTGCTCATACGGAGCACCTGGGTCCAGTTCGTCCAGGCCGACGACCTGGACAACGACTCCCACAACACCCGGGTGAAGATCCGCCAGTACGCCCAGCCCAAGGGCGACATCATCGTCGACGGCAAGCCGGTCACGGGCTCGGTCGAGTCCCCGCCCAGCTCGTATCTCAAGTACAAGAGGGTCTACAAGAACGGCCCGATGTACGCCCCCGTCACCGGCTACGCCTCCCAGACCCAGGGCGAGACCTTCCTGGAGTCCATCTACAAGAAGCCGCTGGCCGGTACGGACAACCGGTTCTCCCTCCAGCGGGCGACCGACTTCTTCACCGGGACCAAACCACGCGGCGCGGATGTGCTCACGACCATCAACGCCAAGGCGCAGGAGGCGGCGTACAAGGGGCTGATGGACATCAACGCGCGCGGCGCGGTGGTCGCGCTCGACCCGAAGACCGGCAAGGTCCTGGCCCTCGCCTCCACTCCCTCGTACGACCCGTCGGTCTTCGCGGGCGAGTCCTTCAAGGAGAGCGACAAGTTCACGGCGCTCAACGCCGACAAGAGCAAGCCGCTGGCCAACCGGGCACTGCGGGAGACCTATCCGCCCGGCTCCACCTTCAAGATCCTCACCGCCGCGGCCGCCCTGGAGCACGGCGCGGTCACGGACATCAACGCGAGCTCCGGCGCCGCCTCCCCGTACCGGCTGCCGCTCTCCACGACCACGGTCGGCAGCGAGGCCGGGAACGAGGTGTGCGACAAGGCGTCGATGAAGACCGCCATGCAGCACTCGTGCAACAACGTCTTCCTGGACGCGGCGTCGAAGGTGGGCGCGGACAAGATGCGTGAGACGGCGGAGAAGTTCGGCTTCAACAAGGACGTCTACGACAAGGAACTCGGCGATCTGCTCGCCTCCAAGAGCCTGTACCCCGCCAAGCTCGACAAGCCCGGTGTCGCCCTCACCGGTATGGGCCAGGGCAGCCTGACCAGCACACCGATGCAGATGGCGATGGTGACGGCCGCGCTCGCCAACGACGGCAAGCTGATGCAGCCGTACCTCGTCGACGAGGTGCGCGCCCCCGACCTCTCCACGATCGAGAAGCACCGCCCCAAGGAGATGAGCAAGCCCGTCTCGCCGCAGACCGCGCGCAAGGTGCAGGAGATGATGGAGTTCACCGCCAAGGAGGGCAGCGCCAAGCGCGCCCTGATCGACGGGGTCACGGTCGGCGGCAAGACCGGCACCGCCCAGCGGGGCGTCGACGTCAACAAGGAAGTCCCGTACGGCTGGTTCGTCTCGTACGCGAAGAAGGGCGACGAACCCGCGGTCGCGGTCGCGGTGTTCATCGACCCGACGGCGATGGACATCTCGCGCGAGGACATCTCGGGCGGCAAGCTGGGCGCGCCGATCGCGAAGAAGGTGATGCAGGCGGTGCTCAACTAGGCGTGCGTGACCGGGTGTTCGACGCGTGACGACTACCGCCCAGGTTTACCCCCGATCACCGCGCTGGTTGGACGCGCGCGGCCGTGCGCCCGGCGCACGATAGGGCTCGCGTGGCGCCGACCGGCCACGCCGTTCAGGTCCACGGGAGACCGACCGGATCCACGGATACGAGGGGGAACACCATGCTCGATGTGCGCAGGAGCGCGCTCGCCGGCGCTCTGGTGGCGGTGTGTGCGGTGACGGGGCTCGGCGCCGGACAGGCGTCCGCCGCCGAACGGCCCGCGCTGAGCGGGACGTACAGCGTCGACGCCAACAGCAACGTACGGACCACCCCGCACGTCCGCGCGGGCACGGTCGTCTACACGACGACGGCGAGCCGCCCGATGGACGTCGAGTGCTGGGCGCGCGGGGACTACGTCGACTCGGGCGGGTACCACACCAGCGTCTGGTACGAGGGCTCGGTGTGGACGGGCAGCCGGTACCTCGACGAGGTGTACGTGTGGGGCGGCAACGTGAACACGCCGCACGACCCGCCGGCGGGTCTGCCGCAGTGCTGATCGCACGCGGGAGGTAGACGAGCAGGACAGGCGCGAAACCGCCCGGTACCACCCTCCGGTGGCACCGGGCGGTTTCCATTTCACCGTCCGCGTCCCCCCTTCGTCCCAGTTCGGTGACCGGCGCCCAGATGACCATTGTGTGGCGGTACGTTCACCGTGCGTACCAGACCTTGGGGGACAAACCATGCGCAAGATCCTGCTCGCGACCGCCGCTGCCGCCTGCCTCGCCCTGACCGCCTGCCACAACGACAGCAACGGCAACGCCGCCAAGTCGCCGACGACTCCGCCGTCCACCGCTCCCTCACCGACCACCCCCGCACCCTCGCCCTCGCCCACAGCGCCGGACACGGGCCCTGCCGCCCAGGCCTTCGGCGAGCCGTCCCGGACCGTGGGCGCCAACACCGTCGGCATCCTGGAGATCACGCCGATGTCCGTCGTCTACGTCAAGAAGGGCGGCGGGCAGACAGCGAAGTACGGCACGTTCGCGATCGTCACGATGGACGAGAGGTCGCTCAGCGCCAACCCCGCGAGCGAGACGCTGGTCGCCAAGGGCGGCGGCTGGCACTGGCTCGCCCCCGACGGACGGCGGATCGCCGAGGACTCGGGCAACGCCGCCAAGGTGACCCTGGCCAAGTACCGGCACTCCAACGCCATCGAGCCGGGCGCCCACCAACTCCGTGCCAAGGTCTTCGACCTCACCCCCGCCCAGGCCAAGGGCGGCCGGATCAACTACACCGACGGCACCGCCTCCTCCGACCGCTGGACCGTCCCGGCCAAGGACTCGGGCCCGCAGGTCGCCGACGTCAAGAAGGAGCTGATTCCCTGAGCCCGACCCCCTGGGGAATCCGTCCGCCCGGAAGGAGTCAATCCAACTGCGCGCGCGGTGAGTTGGCTTTCCGGTCCACTTGGCTGGGAATGGCCATATCGTTCCGCTGTGCACCAGCGAGGAGGGGCGTGTGGACAAGGACGAGGAACGCCGGTTGTGGCTCATCGCGCCGGAGATCACCCGGACCACGATCCGCCTGCTGCGAACAGTGGTCGGGCTCGAACCCGCGGAGCGGGTGCCCGAGGAGGCGCTTCGGGTGGCCGACGAGGTACTGGCCGAGCACGGCACCGACGGGCTGCGCGTGCTGCTCATGAGCATCACGGGATGGACGGCGGTCGGCATCGAGACCAACGCCCATCTGACCGGCAAGTCGAACGAGGCCTATCTCGACGAGATGGAGCTGACCTGCCTGGAGGCGAACGCCGACAGCTGATGCCCTGATCCCCGTGGGACCCGGCCTCCGACCGCCCCCGTACCCGGAAACCCGCCCGTACGAGGTGCCCGGAGAGCGGGTTGTCGGTGCAGGATGTCAGGATGGGGGCATGACGACCAAGGTCTACTTCGACATCACCATCAACGACGAGCCCTCCGGGCGGATCGTCTTCAACCTGTTCGACGACGTGGTTCCCAAGACGGCGGAGAACTTCCGCGCGCTCGCCACCGGCGAGAAGGGCTTCGGCTACGCCGGCTCCTCCTTCCACCGCGTCATCCCCGCCTTCATGCTCCAGGGCGGCGACTTCACCCGGGGCAACGGCACCGGTGGCAAGAGCATCTACGGCGAGAAGTTCGCCGACGAGAACTTCAAGCTCAAGCACACCAAGCCGGGTCTGCTGTCCATGGCCAACGCGGGGCCGAACACCAACGGCTCGCAGTTCTTCATCACCACGATCGTGACCGACTGGCTGGACGGCAAGCACGTCGTCTTCGGCGAGGTCGCGGACGAGGACAGCATGGCGCTGGTCAAGAAGATCGAGGGCCTCGGCTCGTCGAGCGGCGCGACCAAGGCGAAGATCACCATCGCCGAGTCCGGCCAGCTCTGACGGACCCCGTGGTGGGCCGCACCCCGTGTGCGGCCCGCCCGGCCACCCCTGATGTCCGGGGTGCGGCCGAACGCATGCGCCATTTCTGCGTGCGCCACCCGAGTGGGCGATCCACATCCCGTGGGATCGATGGTTGACTCGGGATCATGATCGGACGTATCGGACATACGTGTTTCCAGGCCGCCTCGCTCACGGCGGCCGCCGCGCTGCTCGGCCTCGCCGGCGCGCTGCCCGTCGCCGCCGAGCCGGTGCCCGTGCCCGCCACGGCGACCCTTTCCGCGCCCGGTGCGCAGGACCAGGTCGACACGTTCCTGACGGCCTACCGCAACGCGCGCCTCGGCACGACCGAGGACGCGACCCCGGCCGAGGTGCGCGACAAGTACCTCACCAAGGACCTCAACCAGGCGCTCACCACCTGGGCGACCGGCCACCAGGGCGCCGATCCGGTCTTCCGCGCGCCGAACGTCCCGGCTTCCTGGACCCTCAAGCCCACGGGCACGGACGGGTCGCACTTCGTCGTCACCGAGAAGTGGGGCGACGGCACCAGCGCCGATGTCGCCTATACCGTCCGCCCCGGCGACCTGATGATCACCGCGATCGCGGACCCGCCCGCCACCGGCTGATCGGTTCGGGTTTTACCCGGCGGTCCGCCGGGGAGAGTCCGGCATGCCCTCCAGGTCCACGTTCCTGTCCCGCGCCCGCGCGGCGACGCGCAACCGCGCCTCGCTGCCCGCGCTGCCCCTCGCCGCCGCGCTGCTCACCGCAACTGTCGCTCTCTATATGGCACTTGTGGCCTTCGGCAACATCACCGACTTCGACACCAACCGCGCCTTCGTACGGCATGTCCTCGCCATGGACACCACGTTCAAGGACCCGGACCTGATGTGGCGGTCGATCGATTCGACGACTCTTCAGGACATCGCGTACGTACTGATCATCGCCTGGGAGACGGTCGCGGCCCTTGTGCTCGTCGTGGCGTGCGTCGCCTGGGCGCGGGCCCTGCGCCGCTCGGGCGGGTTCGGCCGGGCCCGGCGGCTCAGCACTGCCGGGCTGCTCATGGTGCTGCTGCTCTTCGGCGCCGGGTTCATCGCCATCGGGGGCGAGTGGTTCGCGATGTGGCAGTCGAAGGCGTGGAACGGCCTGGACGCGGCGGCCCGCAACTTCATGCTGGCGGCCTTCGTCCTGATCGTCGTTCATCTTCCTGGCGTCGAGGAACGGCCGCGCAAGTAGGTGCGGCTCAGCCCCTGCCCGCCCGCACCCGCTCGGCGGCCCGGGCGATGTTGCGGGCCATTCCGCCGAACACCACCGCGTGGAACGGCGACACGCTCCACCAGTACAGATGGCCGAGCAGGCCGCGCGGGTGGAACAGGGCGCGCTGGTGGTAGCGGGTGCGGCCGTCCGCGCCCTGGTCCGCGTGCATCTCCAGCCAGGCGAGGCCCGGCAGCCGCATCTCGGCGCGCAGGCGCAGCAGTCGTGGCGGGGTGATCTCCTCGACGCGCCAGAAGTCGAGGGAGTCGCCGACGCGCAGCCGGGCCGCGTCGCGGCGGCCGCGGTGCAGGCCGACGCCGCCGGTCAGCCGGTCGAGCCAGCCGCGTACGGCCCAGGCGAGCGGGAAGGAGTACCAGCCGTTCTCACCGCCGATGCCCTCGATGACCTGCCACAACGCCTCCTGTGAGGTGTCCACGACGATCTCACGGCGGTCCGTGTAGAGGCTGCCGCCCGCCCAGTCGGGGTCGGTGGGCAGCGGGTCGCTGGGCGCACCGGGCAGCGCGGCGGATGACCAGCGGGTGGCGACGTTGGCCTCCTTGATCCGTCTGAGGGCGAGTGCGATCGCCGTGTCGAAGGGGATCGGCGTGCCCGGCGGGTCGGGGACGAAGTGCGCGATGTCGTGCTCGTGGCAGACCACTTCATGGCGCAGCGACTCCGCGAGCGGCCGGGCCAGCGCCCGGGGCACCGGTGTGACCAGGCCGATCCAGTGGCTGGACGGCCTCGGCGGCAGCATCGGCACCCGCAGGATCAACCGGTGCGGCAGCCCCGCGACCTCCGCGTACCGGCGCATCATCTGTTCGTACGTGAAGACCTCGGGGCCGCCGATGTCGAAGGTCCGGTTCACCTCGGCGGGCATCCGGGCGCTGCCCACGAGATAGCGCAGGACGTCCCGTACGGCGATCGGCTGGATCCGGTTGCTCAGCCAGCTCGGGGTGATCATCACCGGTAGCCGTTCGGTCAGATGACGCAGCATTTCGAACGACGCCGATCCGGAGCCGATGATGACGGCGGCACGCAGCACGGTCGCGGGCACTTCGGAGCGCAGGAAGATCTCGCCGACCTCGGCCCGGGAGCGCAGATGCGGTGACAGCTCCCGCTCGGGCACGCCCACGGGCGTGAGGCCGCCCAGGTACACGATCCGCCGCACGCCCGCCTTCGCCGCCCGTTCGGCGACGACGCGGGCGGCCGTGCGGTCCGTCTCCTCGAATCCTCGCCCGGCGCCGAGCGAGTGCACCAGGTAGTACGCCACGTCCACGCCCCGCAGCGCCGCCGCCATCGAAGCGGCGTCGGTGACATCTCCCCGTACGACTTCCACGCGCCCGACCCACGGGTAGTCGCGCAGCTTCTCCGGTGTACGTGCCACACAGCGCACCCGGTACCCCGCGTCCAGGAGCTCGGGCACCAGACGGCCGCCGATGTACCCCGTGGCACCGGTGACCAGGACGAGCCCCGGGGTGCCGTCGCTCTTCATGCCGCCTCCGCCGCTCGCCGTGCCCCCGGCCAACGATCTCCCGCGAGCCCGGCTTTCGTGCGGCGCGACACAGCATGCGTGCGCACCCTGTCCCACACCCGTTTTCGAATTACCCCCTGGGGTACGCGCATTCCCGCGTGCATATGGATACCCCGGGGGGTAATTTTCGGCCGCCGCGACGGAAACGAGAGGAGTACGACGTGTTCTTCATCGACACCATCGAGGTGCCGGGACTCGGCAACCGCGGCTATCTGGCGGGCGGCGCGCACACCGCCGTGGTGATCGACCCGCCGAGGGACGTCGACCGTGTGATCGCGGCCGCCGCCCGGCGGGGTGTACGGGTCGCGTACGTCTGCGAGACGCATGTGCACAACGACTATGTGTCCGGCGGTCTGGAGCTCGCCCGGCTCACCGGGGCCGCCTATCTGGTGCCCGCCGACGCCCGGGTCGCCTTTCGGCGGGTGGCGGTCGAGGACGGCGACCGCGTGGAATTGGATGCGGGGCTCGCGTTGCGTGCGATCGCGACGCCCGGGCACACCCCGCACCACACCGCGTACGTCCTCGAAGCGGCCGGAGAGGCGAGGGCCGCGTTCACCGGGGGGTCGCTGCTGATCGGCACAGTCGGGCGACCCGACCTCGTGGAGCCTCGCCTGACCGGGGAACTGGCCCGCGCGCAGTACACCTCGGCGCACCGGCTCGCCGCCGAACTGCCGGACGAGACCGCCGTGTTGCCCACCCACGGCTTCGGCAGCTTCTGCTCCTCGGCGCCCGCCGACGGCGGCCCGACCACCATCGGCAAGGAACGCGGCAGCAACGAGGCGCTGGTCAAGGACATCGGGACCTTCCTCGCCGGGCTGGCGGCCGGGCTCGACGACGTGCCCGCGTACTACACCCACATGGGCCCGCTGAACGCGGCGGGCCCCGCGCCTGTCGACCTCACCGCGCCGCCGCTCGCGGACGCCGACGAGATCGCGGGGCGGCTGGCCGCCGGGGAGTGGGCGGTGGATCTGCGCGACCGGGCCGCGTTCGCCGAGGGCCATGTCGCGGGCTCCTTCAACTTCGAGGCCGAGGGGCAGCTCGCCACCTATCTGGCGTGGCTGCTGCCGTGGGGCAGGCCGGTCACATTGCTGGCTGCCTCTGTGGGTCAACTCGCCTATTCTCAGCGGGAGTTGGTACGAGTCGGCATCGATCGTCCGGCTGCGGCCGCCATCGGCTCGCCTGCTGACTGGGTGCGGCGCGGGGAGCAGCCGCGCTCGTTCCCGCGCGCCCGTTTCGCCGAACTGGCGGCCGCCGACCGGGACGTGGTCGTCCTCGACGTCCGGCGCGACTCCGAACGAACGACGGGGTACATCGTCGGCTCACTGCACCTTCCCGTGCATCAACTGCGGGACCGGCTCGGGGAGATACCGTCCGGGACCGTATGGGTGCACTGCGCGGGCGGTATGCGGGCCGCCATCGCCGCGTCGCTGGCCGACGCCGGGGGCCGGGAGGTCGTCGCGGTCGACGACGAGTTCGCCGCCGCACGGGAGGCCGGGCTCGCCGTGACCGCCGCACGGGCGTGAGCGCCCTGGTTCTCGCCCTGGCCGCCGGGGCGGTGATCGGCCTCGCGCTCGGCGCGCTCGGAGGCGGCGGCAGTGTGCTCGCGGTGCCCGCGCTGATCTATCTGCTCGGCTTCACCCCGGTCGCGGCCACCACCGCGAGCCTGATCATCGTGACGACGACCTCGGCCACCGCGCTGTACGCGCACGCGCGGGACGGCTGGGTCCGCTGGCGCGGCGGCGGGCTCTTCGCGGCGGCCGGACTCGTCCCGGCGGCGCTGGGCGGCGCGGTCGCGGGCCGGGTGCCGGACGCGGTGCTGACCGGGGCGTTCGCGGTGATCGCGGGAGTGGCGGCGGTGCGGATGCTGCGGCCGCCGGACGCTTCGTACCGGCCGACGCCCGCCGGGTGGCGGCGTACCGTCGGCGCCGGGGCCGGGCTCGGGGCGGTGACCGGGGTACTCGGGGTGGGCGGCGGGTTCCTCGCGGTTCCGGCGCTTGTCTGCGTGGTGGGTCTGCGGATGCGGGCCGCTGTGGGCACCAGTCTGCTGGTCATCACCGTCAACTCGCTGGCCGCGCTGGCGGCTCGGACCGGTACCGCCGCGGGTCTTGACTGGGCGGTGGTCGGGCCGTTCACGGGGGCCGCGGTACTTGGGGCGTGGGACGGGAAGCGGCTCGCCACGAAGGTTTCCGGCGGGACGTTGCAGCGGGTCTTCGCGTATGTACTGCTCGCGGTGGCCGTGTTCATGTTGGTCGACGCGGTCGTATGAACGACCGGAGGCCTGTTGGCTGCGGACCGTGGGTGGCTGGTCGCGCCCACGCGGCGGAGCCGCACAATGACACAGCCCCGCGCCCCTAAAGATCAGCGCGTACCGACAGCGCCAGACGTTCCTGAAGGCGGGCGTGGCGGAACTGGTATACCGCGCCTGCCTGCCGCAGTACGCCCAGTCGGTGCGCCTCCGCCAGGAAGGCCATCAGCCGCCAGGGCAGCGCGCCCCGAGCGCACAGCCACAGGCGGGCCACGCCGAGGCGCCCCCACGCCGACAGCGCGGCCGTGACCACGCCCGTCGGGATCAGGGCGTACGCGCCGATGGTCGCGGCGTCCGGCAGGGCGAGGAGGCGGGGCAGGGCGCCGCCGACGAGAACGGCGGCGAGATAGATCAGCAACGCGCGGGCCAGCGCCGTGCCCCGGTCGGTGGCCAGGCTCGCCGACGGGCTGAGGCTGCGGGTCACGTCGGCCGGCGCGCCCAACCAGCGGTGCAACCCGGCCGCGATACCGGCGACAAGGCCGAGGCCGAGGCCGCCCGCCAGGCCGAAGACGACCGCCGAGCGCAGGATCTGGCCGGGGCTCTGCCGGGTCAGCCACTCGGCCTGCGCGGTGTTCAGCAGGGGTGACAGATCGTACGAGCCGACGGTGCGGCCGTCGGTGAGCCGGACGGTGAAGACCTCGCCGTCCGATCGGTAGTCGTGTGCGGCGATGGTGAGGCGCTGGTCTACGGGCGTGCAGCGGGCCGGTGGTGCGCACAGGTCGAGCTCGCGTACGTCGTCGGGGAGCGCGAACTCGTCCGTACCGGAGTGGTGGACCAGTGTGCCGTGGACCGGGGTCGGCAGGACGACATACGTGTCGCCGTCCGCGCGCAGGCCGTAGCGCGTGCCGTCCGGCGCGTCGGCATACCGCGAACCGTCGGGCGCGTGCGCCACCGGCCCGCTCACCGGGAAGTCGTCGCGCGCACCCGCCCGTACCGCCGCCGAGGCACCTTCGGTCACCGTGAACACGGCCCCCAGCGCCAGACCCGCGAGCAGCCCGGCGGAGAGTCCGTGCGTCATGGCCCGGCCCAGTCGGCGCGCCCGACCGGCGGGGTCGCGCTGTCTCGCCGTCTTGGCCGCCGCATCCCCCGGCTCGCCCCGCGCGACGTACACCGTCAACGCCCCCGCGACGACGGCCGCCAGGGCGACGAGGAGCAGCGATCCGGGCAGGAAGCCGACCCCGACCAGGAGCGCCCCGGCCGCCACGACGAGTCCGGCCAGCGCCCGCCGCGCCCAGCGCCGCAAAGGTCTGCGCCGACGCCGTCTGCGGCCGAAGAACGGCATCGTCGACGGAACCGGTGAGGTCGGGATGGCGATGGCGGCGAGGCCCGTCGCGATCACCAGACCGTAGAGCCCGCCCGCCGCGAGCCAGCCGAGCGCGCGTGGCATCCCCGCGAACGGCACGGTGAGATAGGGGTCTTGGCTCAGCGGCCGGGTCAGCCCGACGACCAGGCTGAGCGGAACCGCGTACAGCAGGGGCAGCAGCCACTTGCGGCGGGGCCGGGTCCCGGCGGCGTATCCCGCGCAGGCACCGGCCACAGTGGCGGCGGTGACGGCCGGGAGCGCGGGGTCGCCGCCGAGCGCCCACAGCGGCAGACACACCGCCTCCGCGAGCAGGCCGAGCAGCAGCAGCGGGCCGAGTCGCGGCAGCGGCCGGGGCAGCGCGGTGTGCAGCTCCCACCAGGCGAGGTCCCGGGTCTGCCGGTGTTCCAGATGGCGGGCGAGGAAGCGCAGCCAGTGCCCGGCCCGGCCCGCGTCCCAGCGGGCGGACCCGGCGAAGGCGGCGGGGACGAAACCGTCGAGCAAATACTCCTCAAGGGCCGTGGGATCGGCGAACTCGGGCCGCCGCACCAGCTCCATCGGGTCGTTGCCCGACTCCCCGTACACGGCTCGCGCCATCGCCACCATCAAGGGCGAGGCCAGCACCTGGCGTACCGGGTCGCCCGGCCGCGACTGGGCGAGCACCGGGTCCCAGGCGGTGGTCCGCTCCCCCGCCGGTCCGCGCAGCGGCCGTGCGGTGAGCCGCAGGAACGCGGCGGCCTCTTCGAAGGCGAGCGGCTGGAGCTCGACGACGGCCGCCGCCGTGAACACATCGCCTTCGGTGACGACTTGGCCGTACACCTGGCTGCGGCAGGTCAGGAGGACCGGACTGCCCTGGTCCAGCTCGGAGTTGAACTGCCGCACGGCCTCCGTCCGCACGGGCGCGGCGAGTTCGTCCAGGCCGTCGAGTACGGGGAGGACGCGGCCGGTGTCCAGAAGTTCCGCCGCCAGTAAGGATCCCGACGGCTGGACGGAGCCGAGCGCCGGGTAGCCGTCGGTGAGGCGGGTGGAGAGCCACGCGTACAGGCTCGTGGTGTCGGGCTGCCAGGTGGAGAGGGGAAAGATCACCGGCACGGGGTCGCCGGTGTTACGGCGCGCCAGGGCGTCCAGGGTGAAGCGGACGGCGAGGACGGTCTTGCCGCTGCCGGGCGCGCCGAGCACCACTAAGCGGCGTGAGGGGACACGGGCGAACACCCGGGTGATGTCGTCCAGTACACCGTCGAGTTCGGCCGCGCCGCCGTGGCGCAGCCCGATGTTCTCGTCGAAGTCCGCGAGCCACGGCGCCGCCGTGGTCCAGCGCACCGGCAGGGGTCGGGGGTCCTGGAGCCTGCGCAGCCGCCACTCCGCCTGCCAGTGCAGCCGCACCGCCTCGGCGAGCGCGTCGGCCGCGTGGTCCAGGTGCTCGGCCGGGGACGGCTCGCCGGGGACCGGGCCGACGCCGACGATCAGTGTGTTGCCGATCAGCCCCACCAGCGAGACGACGAAGCCGAGGACCGAGATCAGCGATCCGGTACTGCTGAGGCTGCGGTCCTGGACGGCGACCGCCACCACCGCCCCGGTGGCGAGCACCGCGCCCGCCCAGATCCCGCGCCGCCAGTACCGCATCACGCGCGCCCCCCGTCCGGGTGCCCCCGTTGGTGCGCTTCATTGTCCCAGGCATCGACCTGTACGGAACCGGGTGCGACGTCGCGTTACTGGACGCAGAACTCGTTCTGCGGCGCTGACGCACCCTCAGGGCGGCGCCCCGGTGTGCGGCCGGGGCGCGCCGTCGACGGTGTCAGGAGGTGCGGACGATCGTCCAGGCGTTGGGGTCGAAGCTCGGGGTCGCGGAGTATCTGCAGCTGCTGGAGTAGTACGTGCTGCTGATCGTCCAGCCCGCGGGCGGGTACGTCGAGGCGCAGGCGTTGACCCGGGTGCCCACCGGGAGGCCGGTGAGCTGCTTCACCGTCTTGTAGTTCGGGTTGAAGTTGCTCGTACCGCATGCGGAGTTGTAGCCCCACTGGGTGTCCACATAGCCGCTCGGGGTCAGCGTGTAGGCGCACATGTTCTGTGTGTCGCCGGGGGCCGCGCTGGCGGGGGCCACCGCGACGGCGGTGGCGGCGGCTGCCGCGAAGGCGAGACAGGCGATGCGGGTCCTGATCACGTGGGTCTCCTCGTCCTGGCATGCGTGGTGCGCCGACGACGTCGGCGTCCTGTCACATGCGACGAGCAATTACTACCGGCACTTTCACCCCTCCTGACAGTCACCTTTCGGTCCCGGGCGAACACATATTCGGCCGCGATCCGGACACCCGCGTCGGCTACTCGACGGCGGGCACCAGACCCGTGAGCGGCGTGACGAGGTCCGTGACCTGATGCAGCTGATTGAGGTCGTTCAGCTTGTTGAGCTGCGAGAGCTGCGCCTTGAGCGTGGGCATCTTGCTCCGCTGGTCCGCCGGTACGGAAGCGGCGGTGAGCCCGTCCAGGGTGCTGATCGGGGAGACGTCGATGGGCTTGATGCCGCCGATCGGGGCGGCGCTCGCCGCCGACACTCCGAGGCCCGAGACTCCGGCGGCGAGGGCGAGGACAGTGGCGATACGTCGTGTTGAGATCACGCTCTGACAACCGGCCGACGCCGCCGATGGACACGGCGTGCCTGCTGTTCGGGTGATTCATTGAACGGCGAACCGTCAACACGTTCGAGATGAACAAGCCCGGTGGCTGTTACACGGCGTACGGATGACCTTGACGGTCGGGCCGTAGCTTCGAAGACGTCGAAGGATCACCGCCCAGCCCTCCCGAAGGATCAGCCGCCATGCGTACCACCTCTCGCGTGCTCCGCACCTCTCTCGTCGCCGCCGGTGTCGCCACGGCGATCGGTCTGTCGCTGACCGGCGCCTTCCCCGAGCCCGGCCCGTCGCACACCTCGGCCATCGCCTCCCTCTCCGACACGGTGCGGGGCACGGTCAAGCACTTCCCCGCCGCCCTCGGCATACCGACCCCGTAAGCGCCCGTCAGCCCGTGCCCGACGCCCGGGCCGGTGTCCTGCCGTGCCGTGTCCACGCCAGCAGTTCCTCCGCCGTCCACGAGGTCACCACCCGCTCGACCGGGACGCCGCACTCCTCGGCCCGGGCGCAGCCGTAGACCTGCCAGTCGAGCTGCCCGGGCGCGTGCGCGTCGGTGTCGAGGGAGAACAGCACCCCGGCGTCGACCGCGCGGCGCAGCAGCCGGCGCGGCGGATCGAGCCGTTCCGGGCGGCTGTTGATCTCGACGGCGGTGCCCGACTCGGCGCAGGCGGCGAAGACCGCGTCCGCGTCGAACGCGGACTCCGGCCGCTTCCCCCGCCCACCGGTGACGAGCCGGCCGGTGCAGTGCCCCAGGATGTTCGCGTACGGATTGCGGACGGCCGCGACCATACGGCGGGTCATCGCGTCGGCGTCCATGCGCAGCTTGGAGTGCACGGAGACGACCACGACGTCGAGTACGTCGAGGAGTTCGTCCTCCTGGTCGAGCGAGCCGTCGTCGAGGATGTCGCACTCGATGCCGGTGAGCAGCCGGAACGGCGCCCAGCGCTTGTTGGCCTCGGCGACCACGGCCAGTTGCTCGCGCAACCGCTCGGGCGAGAGACCGTTCGCGACGGTGAGCCGGGGCGAGTGATCGGTGAGCACGGCCCACTCATGGCCGAGCTCCGCCGCCGTCAGGCCCATCTCCTCGATCGGGCTGCCGCCGTCCGACCAGTCGGAGTGCAGATGGCAGTCGCCGCGCAGCTCCGCACGCAGCCGCTCACCCCCGTCGGCCAGCGAACCGCCTGCGCCATCCTCCTCCAATCGCCGCAGATATCCCGGCAGTTGACCGTCCAGTGCCTCGCACACCACCTGCGCCGTCTTGGGGCCGATCCCCCGTACCGACTCCAACGATCCGGCGGCCACGCGCTTCTCGACCTCGCCGTCCGCCATCCCGGCGACGATCGCGGCCGCCGTACGGAACGCCTTCACACGGTAAGTGGGGGCCTGGGTGCGCTCCAGCAGGAACGCGATCCGCCGCAAGGCCGTCACGGGATCCATCGACACCTCCGACCGCCCTCCATTGTCCGGCACGCCCCTCCCCCTCGCACCATGACGAGCGGCGGGACACCCCTCAGAAAACGGGGTGTCCCGCCGCCGCGTTCACCCGCCCACGGGCGATGAGCCGCGCGCTCAGGTCAGAAGTTGAACACCACGCCCTGGCCCGCGAGCTTCTCGCACGGGTTGCCGAACGTGTGGCGCTCCGAGACGCGCTGGCCCTGCCAGACACCGTCCGCCGTGACCGTCACCGGCTTCCACTCCTTGGTACAGACCCTCGCCGGCTGACCGGCGATGAGCGCGGTGAAGTCGCCATTCATACGGGCGAGTTCCGCGCAGGCACCCTTGGCGTCCGGGTGTGTGCCGGAGGCGCCGGGCGCGCAGCTCAGTGTGACCGCGCGCATGACGGAGGCACCGTCGTCACCCGTGCCCGGCGCCACCGTCAGGACGAGCGCGGACGGCGCGTACAGGCTCATGGGCTTCGCGGTGACAGCCGGGGTGTTGTGCTGATCGGCGCCGGCCGCACCCGGAACGGCGACCGCAGCGCCTGCCAGCGCCAGCGCGGCCACCAGAGTCGTACGCCCAAGCGTCTTACGCATATCGAACACTCCTGTCATTCAGGGATGGAAGAACGAACGTGAGTCTTAACCAGTCCCGGGAGTGCCGCAGAACATCGTGTACGAATCCAGTCACCCTCAGCCACTTGACGATCACTTGAAGTTGCAGGCCAGACCCGGGTAAAGCCTTGACGAGCTGATGGGTGGCCATGGAGAAGAAGGCGCAAAGCCGACTCTACTTTGGTTTCTAAAGTGACCTGAACATTGAATCTTGAATGGGAAGGTTTCAGCTCGATTTCATTCCCATGCAGGGTTGTTACGTAACCGTTCGGGCACTCGCTGAGATCACCTGGACGCCCGTGGGCGACATGCGCGCGCCCGGGACCGGCGTCAGAGTGGGGACGGTGCCGCACACGGCCCGCCCGGCTCGCCCGGCTCCCACGGGTCCTGCCACACGAAGGAGCAGCAGACGATGGAACACCACATCATCGCCGAGATGACCGAGCCCGGGGGCAGCACACTGAAGGAGTGGCACATGGTCCGCGGCGACGCGGACGTGGCCATGTGCGGCCGTGAACTCGACCTGGCGGAGAAGCAGTTGCCCGCCGACGCCTGGGGGACCGAGCAGACGCGGCCGTTCTGCCACACCTGCGGTGCGCTGTATCTGCGCGAGGTCCCCTGACAGGGCCGACGGGCCGACTGTTCGCGACTACGCGATGGCCGCCACGGGCACCCGACGCTCGGTCGAGAGTGTCCGCAGGGGCGGCACGGCGGCCAGGGGCTCCCGGGCGGGCGACTCGACCCGCAGGGTGAACCAGACGACCTTGCCGTCGGCCGTGGCGTGCGTGCCCCAGCTGTCGCTGAGCGACGCCACCATGGTCAGGCCGCGGCCGGGGGCCGCGAGCGGCTCTCCGCCGCCGAGGACCGGGAGCCGGGGGTCGTGGTCGAGTACGGCGGCGGTCAGCCGCCGTCCCGTCCAGCGCAGTTCCAGCGTGCAGCGCTTGTCCTCGGCGTGCCGGTGGACGTTGCCGAGCAGTTCGCACACCCCGAGGCCGACCGGATGGATCAGCGACTCCAGATTCCAGTACCGAAGGTGTGCGGCGACGATCCGGCGGATCTGCGGCACCCGTTCGGGGGCGGCTTCAAGCTCAAGGGTGTACTGACGGTTGATTTCCACGACCACGCCCACGACTGCGCTCCTCATCAGAGCGGCCGGCGGACCGGCCGCGTCCTTGACTGGACAGCCCCGAGAACTCGGAAAGTAGTCAATCGATCACGGAGGGATCGCAACCAGCGTGACCCCATCCGGGTGAATGCGCAACACCGCCCGGGCGGCCTGTCGCGCTCCGGGCATGGAGAAGCCCCGGCTGGACGGGGGAAGCCAGCCGGGGCGGTCCATGGGCGGGCGGTGCGGCGTAGCGCTGCCGCCCTATATGTATGAACGATAAACCATGTCCGGAGGTTCCCGGCCACGGCCCTCTTTTTTTCCAGCCAACCGCTGCTTCGGACGAGCCGCCCGGAATCAGACCGGCAGGCTGTCCATGAACGAGCTCACCGAGAACACCGCCTTCCCGGGACCCGCCGGGCCGTACCCGGGCGGGGAGGTCAGGCCGTACTCCTCCATCGTCGCCCGGTAGGCCTCCAGGAGGCGGATGTGGTACTCCAGGGGAGCGCCCTGCGGGTTGGCCTTGCCGAGCGGGGTGGTGGGCTCGGGGCACCAGGTGGTGAAGCGCGGGGTGATGCCGCGCGACATGAAGAAGCGCAGGCCCTCGACCGTGGAGTCGATGGCCTCGTCGACCGTGGTGAAGCCGAACGGCTCGGCCATCTCCACACCCGCGACGAAGTTGGGGATCACATTGCGCGGCCCGAAGATCTCCGCCGAGTCGAGGATGCGCCGGTGCCACTCGTCACGGCCGACGTACTCCTCCTTGCCCGGGCAGTACAGCTCGAACAACCGCCGGTCCCACACCTCGTAGTTGGGGTGGTAGATCCGTACGCCGTAGTCGTGGAAGCGCTGCACGTCCTCCTTGGGCAGCGCCTGGGCGACGACCTTTCCGGTCCAGCGGCCGGGAAAGCGCTCCTCGATGGCCTTGGCGTACATCCCGTAGAAGTCGGCCTCGTCGCGCCCGCCCACATGTGAGGTGATCGCGCCGCCGGTCAGGGTGTACGCGGTGGACGACTTGGCGGTGTCGTAACGGTCGATGATCTCCAGGGCCTCCAGGACCTCCTCGACCGGCTTGACACCGGTGTAGGGGCGCCCGGCGGCCTTGTGCTGGCGCCAGTTGTGGTTGATGTCGCAGTACTGGCACTCCTGCTTGGCGCCGAAGTACTGGCAGACCCGGAAGACCGTGAGGTAGATCAGGTACCCCCACTGGATGGTCGGGGCCACCTCCATCACGGACTTGCCGTTGGAGAGCTTGTGCCGGTAGTACTCCGGCATCGGCGGCAGACCGACGTCCGAGATCCGCTTCCCGTCCAGATACAGGCCGAGCATCCCGTCCTCGGCGGCCGCGACCCGGTACGGCGACGTCGGGTTGACCCGCACCGACACCACCGTGCGGCGCAGGTCGTAGGGGCCGCCGGTGAGCACGATCTCCTCCGGCGGGCGGCGCAGCGCGGCCTCGCCGAGCTCGGGCAGGGTGCGGTGGTCGAAGGAGAAGATGAAGTACGACTTCGGCTTGACCTCTCCCGACTCGTTGTCGCTGAGGGCCGATTCGTCGAAGGCGATGCCTCCGCGCAGCAGGTCCTCCTTGATGACGGCCTCCCGCGGCACCTGCGGGAATCGCGCCATCAGTGACTCGATCACATCCGTACGGCTGATCATGTGCTGACGTCCTCCGGTCCAGTCGCTGTCACGTTCCACTGAACCTACGTTCTCGCCGGCTTCGCCGATGGACTGGGCATCGACGACGAAGCCGGCGAGTGACGCCATGTTAGTGGCGGGGCGATCTTCGGCGGATCGGTCTGTGGTCGGGTATCGCCTCCGACCATAGGCTTAGTCTCGGTGTTCGAGGTCCGGGCCTTCCTTGTCTCAGTGCGCGATGGAGTCGATGAGTTCACGGGCCCCCTGCCGCAGCAGGGTGACCGCGACCGACGTACCCAGGGTCGCCGGGTCGAGCGGGCCCGCCCACTCATGGGCGTTGAGCACGGTCTTGCCGTCAGGGGTGAACACACAGGCGCGCAGCGAGAGATCGCCGTTGCGGGCGGCTCTGGCGTATCCGGCGATGGGGCTGTTGCAGTGGCCCTGGAGGACGTGCAGGAACATCCGCTCCGCCGTGGCCTCCCGGTGGACGTCGGGGTCGCCGAGGTCGCTGACCAGGTCGATCAGCTCCCGGTCGCCCTCGCGGCACTGCAGCGCGAGGATGCCCGCGCCGATCGGCGGGCACATCACCTCGGCCGACAGGACCTCGGAGATCACATCCGTACGGCCGATGCGTTCGAGCCCGGAGACGGCGAGCAGCAGCGCGTCGGCGTCGCCCCCGGCCAGCTTCTCCAGCCGGCGGTTGGCGTTGCCGCGCATGGGGACACAGCGCAAGTGCGGGTGGGAGGCGGCGAGTTGGGCGATCCGGCGTACGGAGGAGGTACCGATGCGGGTGCCTGCGGGCAGCTCGTCGAGGGTGAGACCGGCGGGGTGGATGAGGGCATCGCGGATGTCGTCGCGTTTGAGGAACGCGGCGAAGACGGTCCCCGCGGGCAGCGGGCGGTCGGCCGGCACGTCCTTGACGCAGTGCACTGCGAGATCGGCCTCGCCCGCGAGCAGCGCGGCGTCGACCTCCTTGGTGAACGCGCCCTTCCCCTCGACCAGGGAGAGGTCCCCCATCCACTTGTCGCCGGTCGTCTTGACCGGGACGACCTCGGTGGCCACATCAGGATGGAGGACGGCGAGTTCGGCCCGCACACGTTCCACTTGCGCGAGCGCCATCGGCGAGTCGCGCGAGACGATCCGGATCAACTCTGCGGTAGACATGCGTCCACGATATGGGGAGCGCCCGGATCTCGCTCACATACCGCTGTGACCTCAGTGCCCTTGTGTCGCAACCGAGTTGGCGCATGGCTCAGACCCGGTCGGCGGCTATCAGAAGATAGTGGAAGCTGCCTTCGCCGTACGCGGTGAGGAACGCCTCCTCGATGCCGGTGGCGACCGGGGACTTCGCCCGCAGTTGCCAGTACGGGACCGTCGCGGCGGTGAGGTCGACGACGTCGATGGGGACCAGGCCGTGCGCGGCCATGGCCTTGAAGTAGGCGCTCCTGGGGTGGATGTTGCAGGTGTAGTGCTCGTCGATGCGGCTGACCGCCTTGGAGCGGCCGCCGGTCACATCATTGGAGCACCCGGTGACGCACACATACCGCCCGCCGCGATCGAGCAGCCGGGAGAGCTCCCCGTAGAGCTCGTGGAGATCCACGTACATGGTGGTCTCATTGGTCCAGGCGCCCCGGAACGAGCCGGTCTCGAAGCCGGTGTCCAGCATGTTGCGGAAGTGGAAGCGCACCCGCTCGTCCACCTCGCGGGCGGCGGCCGCCGCGTTGGCGAAGCCCACCTGGTATTCGGAGATCGTCACGCCGTCCACCCGGCAGCCGAAGCGGCCGTGCGCCATGAGGCTGGTGCCGCCGCGCCCGGAGCCCGCGTCGAGGAGCCGGGCGTCCGGCGCGATGTCGCCGAGGCGGTCGAGCAGCAGCTCGGCCTGCGCGGTCTCCAGGCGGTGCAGCTCGCGGATGATCCTGGCCTCGCGGGTGCGTACGTCGCCGTCGAGTACGGACGGGTCGAACTCGCCGACGCCGTAATGATGGTGGTAGAGACCGTCGACGTCGCCGAGCAGCAGGTTGACCGGATCCTGCTGATGGGTGTCCCAGTACGCGGCCACCGCCTTCTGGTAGTCGGTGCGCAGCACCGGCGGGGCCTGGGTGGTGGACGTGGTTCTGGCCATGGGGAAGTCTCCGTGGGGCGTTGGGTGCGGGGGTGTTCACACGCCGCGGTAGCGGCCACTGGTGGCGTGCCAGGCGCGGTTGCCGCCGAGCCATGCGCGCAGACCCGCCAGGAAGCGGACGAGCTCCGGGGAGGCGCCCGGGACCAGGGCGGCGGCCGCATCCTCGAAGGCGTGCATGAGGTCGTCATGGATCCGGGCGCTGCGCTCCACCGCGTTCGCGAGCGAGCAGCGCTGTTCGGCGGCGAGGACCACGGGCAGGCTGAAGTCCTGGCCGGGTGCGGCGTTCTCCCGCGCCAGCCCGTACAGGTCGTTCACGATCGCGCCGGCCAGCGCGGCGTGCAGGAACGCGCGGCGCACCCGGGGGTCCTCGTAGGTCTCGGCGGGCAGTTGATAGCCCTCGGCGGCGTCGACCAGGGCCAGGCAGCACGCGAAACTGTCGAGCTGACGGTTGACCAGGTACTCCCACACCGTCGGCAGCCGCCCGGAGGTCCGCCACGCGGCCTCCGCGCCGTTGGACTGGAACAGTTGCGACATCTCACGGCAGGCCCTTGCCACTTGGACCGGGGTGGCGCGGGCGAGCAGGCCCTCGCGGGCCGAGCGCAGCCCGGCGAGCACCGGATCGTGCCGTACGGCCCGCTCAAGGCCCAGGGCGTAGGCGGGCGAGAACGGTGGCGGGTCCAGCATCGAGGTGGCGAGGGCGAGGCGCGTGCCGAGGAGTTCCGGTGCCGCGCCGGCGCCCTCGTCGTCGCAGTAGCAGTCGTCCACGGCCCAGGCCGCCACGACGCACCTGCCGATCGCGAGCAGCAGCCCGACGTCGTCGGTGCGGGGGTACACCAGCATCAGCATCCGGCCGAAACCCGCGTCCCGCAGATGGTCGAGGCGCCCGGTGTAGTTCCCGGTCCGCGCCGCCCAGGCGACGAGGCGGTCGTTGACCTCGGCGCCCAGGGCCGGGGCGTCGCGCAGTGGCGGCGGGCAGTGCAGCTCCGGGACGGGTATGCGGGCAGCGGACAGCGGGTGCCTGCGCGCCGCCGAGGTGCCGAGGCCGGTCGGTCCCGTCAGGAACCGTCGCGCGGCGGGCGCCGTCGGGGCCGCTGTGTGCATCACGACGCCTCGGCGTAATGGCCGACTTCGACGTTCTCCAGTACGCCGAGCGCGCTGGGCAGAAGAACCGCTGCCGAATAATAGGCGCTCACCAGATAGGAGATGACGGCCTTCTCGTCGATCCCCATGAAACGGACCGAGAGGCTGGGCTCGTACTCGTCGGGAATTCCCGTCTGGTGCAGCCCTATCACCCCTTCGTCCTCCTCCCCCGTGCGCAGCGCGATGACCGAGCTGGTGAGGGACGGGGATATCTGGATCTTGTTGCAGGGCAGAAAGGGGACTCCGCGCCAGCCGAACACATGGTGGCCGTTGAACTCGACCCCGGGCACGGCGAGTCCGGCACGGGTGCACTCCCTGGCGAACGCGGCGATGGTGCGCCGGTGGGCGAGGAAGAACTTGGTCTTACGGCGCATCGACAGGAGTTCGTCCATGTCGTCCGGGGTGGGCGGGCCGCTCCGGGTGGAGATGCGCTGTTGCCGGTCGGCGTTGTGCAGCAGCCCGAATTCGGGGTTGTTGACGAGCTCGTACTCCTGGCGCTCGCGCAGTGCCTCGACGGTCAGCCGCAGCTGCTGCTCGGTCTGGTCCATCGGCTCGTTGTAGAGGTCGGCCACGCGGGTGTGGACGCGCAGGACGGTCTGGGCGACGCTCAGCGCGTATTCCCGGGGGCTGAGTTCATAGTCGGCGAAGGCGCCCGGCAGGACGAGTTCGCCCTCGTATCCGGACATGACCTCGATATCGGCCTCGCCCCTGCGGTTCATCGGCTCCGCGGGCCGGGAGGTGAATTCCTGGACGTGTGCGCGCAGTTTCGCGGAGCGGTCGGCGATCTGTCGGAATTCCTCGCGCGGCAGCACCATCAGCGTGCAGGGTGTCAGCGCCTTGGCGGTGAACTCCCAGCGGGCCTCTTCGTCGGTGAAGCCGTGCTCGCCGAAGTGGTCGCCGTCCGAGAGCGCCCCCTCTGAGTTCTCGTCTCCGTAGGGGCCCACGCCGAGGATGTCGACCTTGCCGTGGGCGATGACGACGACGCGGTCGGCCTGTTCGCCCACCTGGACGATGATCTCGCCCGCGTCGACGTCCTGTTGCTCGAATCGGTCGGCCAGGCCGGAGAGCACCTTCTCGTCGGGGAACCCGCGCAGCAACGGGAGTTCGGTGAGTTTCTGCGGGATCACATGGACGGTCGTCCCCTGGGAGTCGCACTCCACTTTGCCGTCGCCGACGGTGCACAGACGGCGCCGGTTGACCCGGTACGTACCGCCCGACACCTGCACCCATGGAAGGATCTTCAGCAGCCAGCGGGAGGAGATTCCCTGCATCTGCGGAACGGACTTGGTGGTGTGTGCCAGATTCCGCGCGGCCCGGGTACTCAGACTGGACGGCGCGAGAGGTCCGTTCGGCGAGGCAGGAGGCTGTGACGCCAACGTATCTGCCATGTGCCTCAGCGTCACACAGGCGGACTGCTTCCGCATGTCAGGCAGGGTGAGCGGGGGAACGCGGGACACGGTGCGGGCCCCCGGCCGCGCTCGGGCGCGGGCGGAGGCCCTGGGGAAGGCGGCCGTGCGGGCGGCCGCCGTGGATCAGGTCGCCCTTCTGTTCTTGCTCATCAGGATGCCGCCGGCGACGAGCGCGAGCAGGCAGGTGACGGCACCGGTGATGACGTTGCTCAGGGCTGCTCCGGTACCGGGGTGGCGTGCGACCACCCACGGAGCGACGATCAGCCAGGCGCCCATCAGCAGGGCCACGAAGTTGAGGTCCTGCGACCGCTCGGGAGCGATGGACATGCACAGACCCACCACCGCGAGAGCGATGCCGACGATCAGGTTCGTCAGGGCGAGCGTCGGAAGGGCCGCGGAGAAGTGCACGGTCCAGCCGGAGATCGCCGCGTAGATACCGGCGAGGATCACCAACTCCTCGACCGCCGCCACGCCCCTGGTCTGCAGCATGGCAGCGTATCGGTCGCGCATCTCCGATACGTCGGGGTGCCCGGATATGTCACCTGGTCGGTGAGAGACGTCGGCCATGTGACTCGCCTCCTTCTAGTGCCTGCAAGTCTTTGGCCTGCTGCGACATCCGGTCGCGACTCAAGTGTGCTCTTATCTGGCCTTTATGTGTAGGTTTGCCGGTTATCCGATATGTACAGAAATACTGGGCGTTTCGTGTACGAAAGTGATGATTAGGAACGACCGATTCCGCCCGGACGGATTCAGGCCGTGGCCCCGGCGGTCGCCTCGACCGCCGCCATCGCCCGGCGGTTGCGCCAGCGCAGGAATCTGCGGCGCAGCGCCGCCGGGCCCAGGTCCACGCGCCCGTGCAGCAGGCCGAGCACGATGGCCATGCCGACGGCGATCAAGTGCTCGCGACCCGCCAGATTGGGCTTGTACATCGCCTCGAACAGCATCGAGCCACCGGTCAGCGAGAACACGACGGGGGCCCGGCGGACCACCGAGATATAGGTGAACAGGCCCACCACGGCGGCCGACGGCCCCGTGTCGAGCACCTGCCCGATCTCCGGCGGCAGCCCGAGGCCGCCCAAGGTGCCCGGGCCGAGCGCGATCATCACACGGGCGGCCATGGTCCCGGCCAGCGTGGTGGCGTACGCGATCACCAGCGTGCGCTTGCGGCCGAGGGTGAGCTCCGCGAGCGCGAACCCGAGGAACAGCTGGGTGAGGCCCGCCCAGACCGGCAGGTCCAGGGCCGGGACGAACAGCGAGACGGGGGTGCGCAGCAGGGCCAGCCAGAGCGGCAGATCGGCCTTGACCTCCCCGGTCAGCCGGATGACCACCGAGCCCACATGGGTGGCGGCGAAGGCGTGGAAGACGATCACCGCGACATTGGCGAGGACACCCAGGAAGAGCCCCCCGATCCCCCGGTTCACCAGCTGCTGGACGGGGTCGACGACGATGCCGTGGAACTCTCCGCGCACGGTGCGCGCGACGAAACGTACACAGCGCAGCAGCACGTCGACCCATGCCCGACGACCGTCGCCCGTCGCGGCCGACTCCCCTGTCGCCCCCGCCCCCACGGCGTCGTCCGCGTGGCCGCCTTCGACCCCGTCGCGACGACCGTCGGCAACTTGAAACACTGGCTGATCAACCCCTCGCTCACAGCGCCGGGCAGTCATGTCGAATCGGCGCGTAGCTCCCCACGTACCCCCAGATCGTGCACCAGGTCGAACACGCGCTGCACACGGGGGTCCGGACCACCGTAATCGGGGCACGTCGACCGTTCAAGATTTCAGTTCACTCACCGAACTGTTTCGGCTAGGGTCGACATGTGACCCTGCCCCGCGACTACACCGGCCAGTCCTGTTCGCTCGCCCGCTCGCTCGAAGTGGTCGGCGAGCGCTGGACGCTGCTCATCGTCCGGGACGCGTTCTACGGGGTGCGGCGGTTCGGCGACTTCGCGGCGCACCTCTCGGTGCCGCGTGCCGTGCTCACCGACCGGCTGGCCAACCTGGTCGAGGCGGGCGTGCTCGCGCGCGTGCCGGGGGCCGGGCGGCGCGAGGTGTACGAGCTGACACCGAAGGGCGTGTCGCTGTGGCCGGTCGTACGGGCGCTCACGAGCTGGGGCGACGAGCACTACGCGACGGCCGGCCCGCGCCGCATCTTCCGGCACGCCGCCGACGACGCACCGCTCACGCCCGACGGCCGCTGCACCCGCTGCGACACCGCGGTGGAGGTGCGGGACACCCTCGTCACCCCTGGCCCCGGACTCGGCACGGGCGACGGGGACGACGACGTGGTGTCGCTGGCCCTGCGCCGCCCGCACCGCCTGCTGCAACCCCTGCGCGACTGATTCCCCTTCTGCTTCTTCCGCACGGCTGGAATTCGACGAAAGGTGTACGCACATGAAGATCCTGGTCGTCGGTGCCGGAGCCACCGGAGGCTACTTCGGCGCCCTGCTCGCTCAGGCGGGACGCGATGTCACCTTCCTGGTGCGCCCGCGCCGCGCCGCCGCCCTGCGCGAGCGGGGCCTTCGGCTGACCGGCGCTGGCGGGGACGAGGTGATCACGCCGAACCTCGTCACCGCGGACGAACTCACGGGCCCGTACGACCTGATCCTGCTGTCGGTGAAGTCCACCGCCCTGAAACAGGCCATCGACGACCTCGCCCCGGCGGTCGGCCCCCAGACGGCGATCGTGCCGCTCCTCAACGGCATGCGCCACCTCGACGAGTTGACCGCGCGCTTCGGTACGGGGCCGGTGCTAGGCGGCGTGGCCAAGGTGATCACCACCCTGAACGACGAGGGCGACATCGTGCGCCTGGCACCCCTCGCCGTCCTGACCATCGGCGAGCTGGACGGCTCCGCCTCGCCCCGGACCGAGGCCGTCCGCGCGGTCCTCGCGGACGCGGGCATCGACGCGAGCGTGGCGCCGGACATCCTCGCGTCGATGTGGCACAAGTGGGTCTTCATCACCACGCTGTCCACGGTGACCTGCCTGATGCGCAGCGAGGTCGGCGACGTCAACGCGGTCCCCGGCGGCTCGGAGCTCGGCCCGGCCGTTCTCGCCGAGGGCGCCTCGGTGTCGGCCGCGGCGGGCTACCCCGTGCCCGAGAGCGAACTCGCCACCAGCGCGGCCCTGGTGACCCAGACCGACACGGCCTTCGCGTCCTCCATGTACCGCGATCTCGTATCCGGCTCCCCGACGGAGGTGGAGCACATCTTCGGCGACCTGGTGGCCCGCGCCCGCGCGCTGTCGGTGGGCACGCCGCTCCTTGACCTGGCCACCCTTCATCTCCGGGTGCATCAGCGTCGGGTGGAGGCGAAGCGGTAGGTAGCAGCGGCCAGAGGTCCGGACGACCACCTGTGGGCTCTAGGCTGATCATGAATGCAGTACGTGTACGACGAGAGGGATTGAGAACGTGGCTGGAACGTCCTTGCGCAGCCCCTGGATCCGGCGGTTCCACCCCGCCCCGCAGGCCGCCACCCGGCTGGTCTGCCTCCCGCACGCGGGCGGCTCTGCCACGGCGTACTTCCAGGTCTCCCAGGCGTTGGCACCCGACGTCGACGTGCTGGCGATCCAGTACCCCGGCCGCCAGGACCGGCTCAACGAGCCGTGCATCACGGAGATATCCACCCTGGCGGACCGGATCGTCGACGAGCTGGTCCCGTGGCTGGACCGGCCCGTCACGGTGTTCGGCCACAGCATGGGATCGGCCGTCGCGTACGAGGTCGCGGTGCGGCTTGAGCGGCGGGGCGTCGTTCCGCTCGGACTCTTCGCCTCCGGGCGCCGTGCTCCCTCGGTCCGTCGCGACAGCCGTATCCATCTCGGCAGCGACGAGGACCTGTTGGCGGATCTGAAGCGGCTGAGCGGGACCGACGATCAGGTCTTCGCCCATGAGGCGCTGGTGCGGATGATTTTGCCGGCGTTGCGGGGCGATTACCACGCGCTGGAGACGTACCGGCCCGAGCCCGGGTCGTCTTTGACGTGTCCGATCGTCGCGCTGTCCGGGGACGATGACCCGGTGGTCGATCTCGATGAGGTCGCGCTGTGGGAGCGGCATACGTCGGGTTCGTTCCGTATGCAGGTGTTCGCTGGTGGGCACTTCTTTGTGGACGGGCATCTTCCGGCTATCGCCGGGGAGATTCGCGACCACATCGCTGGCGCGGGCGTTCTTTGAGCTAGGTGTTCGGCTGCGGACCGTGGGGGCTGGTCGCGCCCACGCGGCGGAGCCGCACAATGACACAGCCCCGCGCCCCTAAATGGCACCCCACTACGTACGGACCACCACCCACTACGTCCGCGCCACCACCACCGCCGTCGCCACCAGCCCCGACACGTTGCGCCACTGGCCCGTAAAGCCGTCAAGGCACACGCCGTCCACCACCGGACCCGGCACCTTCAACTCGCCCGTGAACGTGCCGTGTTCGGGGTCCGGGGTGATCACGCAGTCGGTGAAGTCCAGCCAGCGGCCCGTCAGGGGGAACCAGGCCTTGAAGACGCTTTCCTTGGCGCTGAAGAGCATGCGGTCCCAGGCCACGTCCGGGTGGGAGAGGGCGAGGCGGTCGAGGGTCGCACGTTCCTCGGGGAGGGTCACCATGTCGCGTACGCCGTCGGGGACCGGTGCGTTCGGCTCGGCGTCCACGCCCACCGAGGCCACCTGGGAGCTGCGGGCGACGGCCGCCGCTCGGTAGCCGTCGCAGTGGGTCATGCTGCCGACGATGCCGTCCGGCCAGCGCGGGGCGCGGCGGGCCCAGGCCGGGCCCTCGTCCATGGGCACGATGGGGCCCGGGGCGTGGCCGAGCCGGGACAGCGCGGTGCGCGCGCACAGCCGTACCGTCGCGAACTCGCGACGGCGCTTGTCCACCGCCTGTGCCACGATCTCGGCCTCCTGCGGGAACAGGTCGACCGACGGCGGGTCGGCGAACAGTTCCACCACGACCACGTCCGCCGGGAGCAGGCCCTCCAGCAGGCCGCCGCTCACCATCGGGCGGCCGTGACGGGCTCGGGCAGGATGCGGCACAGCCCCTGTGGCGGGGCCGACCGGCTGCCCCACTCCCGGGGGTAGCCGAGCGACACCTCGGTGTGCGCCACCCCGTCGACGTCGATGGTGCGCGGTATGTGCAGATGCCCGTAGACAACCGCGGCCGCCCGGTACCGCACATGCCAGTCGGCGGTGGCCTCGGTTCCGCACCACTGGGCGAACTCCGGGTAGCGCAGGACCCGGGTGGGCCGGCGCACCAGCGGGAAGTGGTTGACCAGCACCGTCGGCAGCGTCGGCTCGATCGCGTCCAGGCGCGAGCGCGTGTACGCGAGCCGGGCCCGGCACCAGGCGTCCCGGCTGGGGTACGGGTCGGGGTGGAGCAGATGCTCGTCGGTGCACACCACGCCCGCACCGTGTGCGGCCGCCAGCGCCTCTTCCTTGGTGTGCGTACCGTCCGGGCGGAAGGTGTAGTCGTAGAGCACGAAGAGCGGCGCGACCACGACCGGCCCGTCCGGGCCCGGCCACTGGAGATAGGGGTCCTCGGGCGTGGCCACCCCGAGATCGCGCAGCCGCTCCACCAGATACCGGTAGCGGTCCTCGCCGCGCAGCTGGACCGGGTCGCGCGGCGGGGTCCACAGTTCGTGGTTGCCCGGTGTCCACACGACGGTCGCGAAGCGCTCGGCGAGCCGTTCCATCGCCCACAGGACGTCGTCGGCCAGCTCGCCCACGTCCCCGGCGACGATCAGCCAGTCGTCGGGCGACTCGGGCCGCAACTCATCCACGATCGCGCGGTTTTCCGCATGGCGGACATGCAGGTCACTGATGGCGAAGAGACTCATGATGGATCACAGCCTACGACGGCCCACGGCGCGGCGGGCCGGGTGGCCGGTTCGCACCCGGCGGCCTATCGGCGTACTCCAGGAGTCCGATAGAGGTTCGGGCGCGGAACATCTGCCCCCAGCCTGCGGAGGTACGCCCATGAGCCGAGGAACGAGCCACGTGTCAGCGGGCAAGACCCGTTTCGACGAGATCTACGACGAGCCCGACCCACGCGCCTACTTCCGCCGGCTCGCGCCACTGGAGTACGAGATTCCGCACCATGCGCAGGAAGTCTTCCGCCGCGATCTGGCCCTCCGGGCGGCGGCGCACGGCCCGGGCGGACCGGTCACGGTGCTCGATCTGTGCTGCTCGTACGGGATCAACGCGGCTCTCCTCAACCACCACCTCACGCTCGCCGAGCTGTACGCGCACTACACCGCACCGGAGGCGGAGCACCTGTCGGTCGCCGAACTCATCGCACGCGACCGGCGGTTCTACGCCTCCCGGCGCCGGGCCGACGCCACTCCCGTCATCGGGCTCGACGCCGCCCGGCACGCCGTCGGCTACGCGCTGGCGGTCGGGCTGCTCGACGAGGCGTACGCCGAGAACCTGGAGGCCCGCCCGCCCAGCGAGCAGCTGCGCGCGGCCATGGCGCGCACCGGACTGATCACGGTCACCGGAGGCATCGGCTACGTCACGCACCGCACCTTCGAGGCCCTGCTCGGCTGCGCGGGCCGGCCGGTGTGGGTGAGCGCCTTCGCCCTGCGGACCTTCTCGTACGAGTCGGTGTGCGCCGCGCTGGCCGCGCACGGTCTGGTCACCGAGTCCGATCCGTCGCGGGCCTATCCGCAGCGGCTGTTCACCGGGCCGGTGGAGCGGGACCACGCCATCGGGCAGACCGTGCTGGCGGGGCACGATCCGATCGGCCTGGAGAGCGCGGGCCGCTATCACGCCCGGCTGTATCAGTCGCGGCCCGCACCGCGCTGACCCGGGCGCGGGAAGGCGGCCGGGGCCACGTCGATCTCCCGCATGCGGTCCGCGTACAGCGCGTAGCGGCGCCGGGCCTCGCCGTGCCGGCCCGCCTCCGCGAGCAGGGCCACCAGGCCCAGGTGGGTCTCCTCGTCGTAGGGGTCGCGTTCCAGGAGCCGCAGCCGGAAGTGGACCTCGGCGTGGTGGTCCTCGCGCTCGGCGGCGGCCGTGGCGAGCCGGACGAGCAGTTCGGTGTGGACGGCCTGGGCCTCCTCGCGCAGGGCGACCGCCCATTCCATGTACGGCTCGTCCTCCAGCACGTCGCCCCGGTAGAGGCGTTCGGCGTCGGCGAGCGCGGCGAAGGCGTGGCCGCCGGAGCGTTCGGCGACCGCGAGGGCGTGCCGGGCCGCCGCGAGGAAGTCCTGGACGTCCACGCGCAGCCGCGCGATGCCGATGACGTGTTTGTCGGCGGCGATGAAGTGGTCCTGTGCGAGGCGGCGTTCCGGGTCGAGCACCAGCCGGACGATCGACAGGGCGACCGAGAGGCGGTTGGCGCACCGGGACGGCTCCTCACCGGGCCACAGCGCCTCCACGACGACCTCGCGGGGCGTGGGCAACCCCCGCCGCGCCACCAGGAGTTTGAGCAGGTCGCGGGCCTTCTTGGACTGCCATTCCTCGGGACCGACCGGGCTGCCGTCCCGCAGCACCTGGAAGCCGCCGAGCACCCGCACGGCGGCGGAGTGACGGCGGGCCGCGGTGGCGCGGTTGAGCAGTCCGGCCGCGTCGGCGGCGGCCTCCGGGATGCCCAACTGGCGCAGCCGGGCGGTTGTTTCACGCTGTCGGGCACCACCTGAGCCCGACAGCCGGGCGCGGGCGAAGGCCGTCCTGGCCGCGGCGACCGGGCGGCGCGCGGCGGTCCACATGGCCTCGGCGTCCTCCAGGAGCCGTTCGCGCGCGCACGGTTCGCGGGTGCACATCGCCTCCAGTTCCAGGAGCTCGGCGAAGACCGTGCGACAGCCCTGGGCGCCGGGCTCGCCTGCCGCCTGCCGTACCGCATCGGCCGCTGTTTCCGGCCGTTCGTCGGCGAGCGCGACCCAGCCGGCCGCGACCAGCGCCCTGATCCGGGTGCGGCCCGCGCACTGGGCGACCGCGCGCCGAGCCAACAGGGCGGCGGCGCGCGGTTCCTCCGCGCCGCGCGCAAGCGCGAGCCCGGTGAGCGCCGCCGCCAGCACCTGACGGTCGCCGCACTGTTCGGCCCGTACCACCGCCTCCTGATAGGCGGCCCGCGCAGGCCCCAGCGCGCCGCGCTCGCGGTGCACATCGCCGAGCCCCAGCAGCGCCTGGGCACCGAGCGCGCCATGCCCCAGCGCCTCGCCGAGCCGCTGGTATCCGGCCAGCGAACGGCCGAACTCGGCTGCCGCGTAGTCGAGTTCGCCCAGCGCCAGGTGGGCTGCGCCGCGCAGGCACTCGGCGGCCAGGCGCAGCTGCGGCAGCTCGGTGCGGTCGGGTCCGGCGGCGGCCGCCGTGAGCGCCGTGTCGAGCGAGGCGAGCACATCGCGGGCGGCGCCCTGCTCGATCCGCTCCTGCGCTGCACCGGCCCTGACCAGCAGGACGAGCGCGGGGTCCCCCGACGCACACGCCGCCTGCTCGGCCAGTTCCCGGTGGTGCTCCGCGACGGCCCCCCGACCGTCGCACGCCGCCACCACGGCGGCCGCCGCGTGCCCGACCGCCTGCGCGCCCGCCTCCGCGCAGTGCCCGAGCGCCCCCACCACGAGCCGGGCCACCGTCTGCGCCCGGCCCGGCTCGCCGTGGGCGCAGAACGCGACGGCCGCCCACGACAGGGCCACGATCTCGTCCGGTGTCGCGGCCCCCGTGAAGTGCGTACGCCGGTGGATCTCCAGCACCCGGGCGGGCTCGCCGAGCAGCTGGTACGTCATGGCCAGCCGCCCCCCCTCGGCCACGTCCAGCATGCCGCCGCCCTGCGATGCCGCCGGGCGGGGCGGCACCCCCAGCTGCCGTGGCGGCCCCGCATGTTCCTCCTCCGTCGCGGCGAACTCCTGGCCGGGTGCTTCCATCTGAGCGGTACTCATCTGTCCCCCTTGCCCCGTCCCGTCGGACGGTGCTCCTTCGCCGTGTGCTCACGGGTGGGGTCCGCCGGCGCGCTGGTCGGGCGCGTGAACCGGAGGTCCGGCTCCCCGTCCCGCCGGACTCCACCGCTTCAGTGTGGGCGGCGGCACCAGCACGGGGAACGCGGGTCGCCTCGCTCCCGTATGGAGGCTGTCCGCCATACGGGCGGTGGGGCAGGCTTTCTGTACAGACGGCCCGGCGCCCCGGGAAAATGGCACAATGCAATCGCCTGGTGAGGGACGGCCGATGCGCGTGCTCGCGGTCTGTGGCGGGCTGGGGTTGCTGTACGGGATACCGGCCGGGGTGTGGATCTCCGCCGCGCAGACGCTGCCGTGGAGCCTGGCGTGCATCCTGCCCGTCTACGTGGCCGGGCTCTCCCTGTCGTGGCACACCCCGCAGCATCCGGTCGCCCGCCGGCTGCTCGCCGCCGGGTCGTTCGGGGCGATCGGCATGGCCGTGCGCTTCACGCTCCAGCTCCCCCCGGCGACCGGCTGGCGCTCCAGCACACCGCATTCCTTCGCCGTCCTCGGCATCGCCCGGATCTTCGACGTACTCGCCGCGATCATGCTCTGCCGACTCCTGGCCCTGCTCCCCGACGGGCACGTTCGCCACCGCTACGAGCGGGTGGTCCTGCGCGCGCTCTGGCTGCTCGTGCCCTATCCCGTGACGATGATGGCGCTGGGTCTTTCGGACTGGCTGCTGCCGCGACTGCTGGTCCAGCCGGAGGCGTGGATGCCGGGTCTGGGCGCGGGCCTTCTGCTCGTACGGTCCCTCCTCGACGCGCGCGAGCAGCGGGCCGGGCGGACGGAACGCACGGACCGGGTGTGGGTGATCGCGCTGATCGCCTTCGTGGTGTTCGCCGCGCGCGGTTCGGCACGGCTGTTCCGGCTGTGGCTGGAAGACCAGGGGCCCGCCTACTTCTTCGGTTCGACGCTGGGGGCGCTGCCGTACATCGTGATCTCGGCGGGCCTGGTGTACGCGGCGTTCCGGCACCGGCTGCCGGGCATGGACTTCGCGATCCGGCGCTCGCTGGTCTACGGGCTGCTGTGGACGCTCATCAGCGCCTGGTATCTGGGGCTGACCACGGCTCTCGGACTCACCGCGGGCCAGTATCTGCCGATCGGCCTCGCGGTCCTGGTGGCGGTGGGAGCGACCATGCTGTTCCAGCCCGTGCACAGGCAGCTCAACCGCCTCGCCGCGCGCCGGGTGTTCGGGGCCAGGCCCTCCAGCTTCGAACTGCTCGTCCAGTGCGGTACGACCCTGGAGCACGCCTACGACCTCAAACGGCTCGGCCCGCAGCTGGCGCTCACCCTGCGGGACGGGCTCGATCTGCGCTGGGTGTGCGTGCGCCTCGGGGCCGACGGGCGTCCGCCGTTCGGCGCCGGGTTCGCGGGCGTGCGGGCGGCGGACGGCGAGCAGCCGTGGGGCGAGGTCCGGCTGCGGTACGGGGACGACGAGCTCGGTGTCATCGAGTACGGGCCGAAGGCGGAGGGCCGGTTCACGCCCGAGGACCAGGACCTGATCGAGACCCTGGCCCGGCAGGCCGCGCTCGCGGTCCACAACGCGCTGCTCACGGCGGAGCTGTCGACCCGGGTCGACGAGGTGCAGCGTCAGGCGTGCGAGCTCGACGCGTCGCGGACCCGGATCGTCCAGGCGCAGGACATCGAACGGCGGCGCATCGAGCGGCAGTTGCACGACGGCATCCAGCAGGAACTGGTCGCCTTGGTGGCCAAATTGGCGCTCGCCCGCAACCAGCTCTGCCGCAATGGTGACACCGTGCACACCACACTCACCGAGCTCCAGGACGACGCCTGCCGGGTCATCGACGACCTGCGCGAGTTCGCGCACGGCATCCACCCGCCCGTACTGACCGACCAGGGGCTCGCCGCCGCCGTGATGTCCAAGGCCCGTCGGCTGCCCCTGCCGGTCACCGTCGAGATCGACCCCTCGGTGTCCTCGGCGCGCTTCGCGCCGGAGATCGAGGAGGCGGCGTTCTTCCTGGTCTCCGAGGCGCTGACCAATGTGCTCAAGCACGCCCGGGCCGACGGGGTGATCATCAAGATCGCCCGTGTCGACGGCTCGCTCCGCCTCGACGTCAGCGACGACGGCATCGGCCTGCCCGCCGCGTCCCGCCTCGGCTCGGGCCTCACCGGGCTGCGCGACCGGATCGAGGCGGTCGGCGGCCGGCTCTCCATCACCGGCCGCCCGGGCGGCGGCACCACGCTCTGCGCCCAGCTCACCGAACGCTCACGAGAGACGGCCCATGCCTGACGCCCCCGCGCGCATGCGCATTGTCATCGCGGAGGACCACTATCTCGTACGGGAGGGAACCCGGCGGCTGTTGGAGGACACCGGCGAAGTCGACGTCATAGCGGCCGTCGGCACGGCCGAGGAACTCCTCGACGCGGTCGACCGGTTCCGGCCGGACGCGGTGATCGCCGACATCCGGATGCCGCCCGAACACCACACCGAGGGCATCACCGCCGCGCACACCATCCGCGCCTCCCACCCGGGCATCGGTGTCGTGGTGCTCTCCCAGCACGCCAACGAGCAGTACGCCTTCGCTCTGTTCCAGCAGGGCACCGACGGTCTCGCGTATCTCCTCAAGGAGCGGATCGGCGAGCTGGAGGAGCTGCTGCGCGCGCTGCGCGAGGTCGCGGCCGGGCGCTCGGTGATCGACCCGCGCATCGTGGAGGTGCTGGTCGGCAGCCATATCCGTACGGCCGACGCACCGCTCGCGCAGCTGACGCGCCGCGAGCTCGACGTACTGCGGCAGATGGCTCAGGGCAAGAACAACCGGAACATCGCCGAGTCGCTTTCGCTCTCCGAGTCCACCATCGAGAAGCACGTCAACTCGACGTTCGCCAAACTCGGCCTGGCCGAGGAGTCCCAGGTGCACCGCCGGGTCACGGCGGTGCTCACCTATCTGCGGTACGGCCCGAACAGGGCGTCCTGACAAGGGGCTTCACGATGGGTCACCGTTGCCGCTCCCGCTCGGCAACGGTGACCGGGGACCGGGTCGTTCAGAAGGTGCTGCAACACGAGCCGGCGGTGGGCGGCGGCCAGGACTCGGAGCCGGGTGCCTCCTCTTCCTCAAGCATCTGAAGAGCGGTCACATCGGATTCCATCACGGTGTTCACCCCCTCTCGGCGTGCTCTCGGGCCGACATCGTGACGATGCCGGAGTGCTGGGCCCGTGTGGCCGTGAGCGCACGCGGCAGCCACAGCCGCGGACCCCCGTGGACGTACCGCAGCAGGAAGGCGAGCGCGCCCGACAGGCCGGTGCCGTAGTCGGCCCACACCTGGGTGCCGCTGTCGTCCGGCAGCAGCGTGCGCCCGCCGCGCCGGACCGTGCGCGCGTGGAGCGCCACCGCGAGTTCCCCGGCCCATGCGCGGTACGCGGGGTCGGCGCAGGCGTCCGCCAGGTCGAGCAGGAACTCGCCGTCCCCGGCCAGGCCGTGGCACTGGGATGTTCCGATGTGCCGGCGCGAGCGGCGCACCGCCACCGCAGCCTGGCGCGCGCACTCCAGGAACTCGGCCTCGCCGGTCTCCTGCCAGACCCGCACCAGGAACGTCCCCACCCCCGAGGAGCCGCTGCACCAGTGCGTCTTGCGCGGGCCGCCTGGCTCCCCGGAGCGCCAGTACGCGGCCCCGTCCGCCACCTCGGCCACGTCGAGCAGCGTCTGGGCCGCCTCCACGGCGAGTTCCTCGTACGCCGGGGTGCCGGTCGCCCGGGCGAGGGCGAGCAGGAACGCGCCGATGCCCGCGACGCCATGGGCGAAGCCGTAGTGGACGACGTCGTCCGGCGTGCCCAGGATCTCGCGCGGCACCGGCCACACCAGCTGCCCCCCGCGCCGGTGCGCCATGGCGGCGAGTGCGGCGCCCGCCTCCTGGGCGCGGTCCAGAAAGCGCCGGTCCCAGGTGGCCTCCCAGAACCTCAGCTGTGTGAGCCCCGCCCCCGCCACCCCATGGCAGACATCGGGGCTCGGCCAGCGGACCGGCACCCGGGCCGCCAGCTCCATGGCATGCCCCAACAGCGTGTCGTCGCCCAGGAGTTGGGCCGCGTCGAGCAGCGCCCAGGCCGTGCCCGAGCGGCCGTAGTGCAGCCCGGGCAAGGTGCGCGGCTCGCGGCCGACCCGGTGGCTGATCCAGTCGGCCGCACCCCGGACCGCGTCGAGCACCGCCGGATCCTCGCCGGTCTCGTACGCGCGCACCAGCACCCCTAGGACGCCCGCCGCACCGTGCTGGACGGCGAACGCGTCCGTCGCGGCGCCGACCGGCCCCGAGGGCCAGAGCCGGTCCGGGCAGCCCGTCTCCATGGTGGCGAGCAGATGGGCGACGCCGTGCGTGATCAGCTCCATCGACTCGGCTTCGGTACTGCCTTCGGACTCCTGCACCATGTCGCCGTGTTCGTCGGCGGCGCGGGCCGTCTCGGCCAGCCGGTCCAGGACCTCGTCGAGGCCGGGGCGCCGGGCCGGGTCCTCGTCGAGCAGGGCGACGACGAGCGGGGCGAGCAGCCGGGCCGCCGTATTGCCCGGGGCCAGCCGGGTGAGCCAGTTCGCCAAACGCTCGGCGTGGGTGCGTCCGCCCGGGTCGTCGGCGGCGAGCAGCGGATCGACCCCGGTGACGAGATGGAAGAGGGTCGCGCCGAAGCTGAAGAGGTCGGACGCGATGCCGGGTGCGGGGCCGTACCCCGGTGCGGTCAGCTGTTCCGGCGCCGCGTATCCGGGGGTGTGGATCCGCCGGGCGGGCTCGCCGGGCCGCGCGAGCATCTCCAGGTCGATCAGATGCACTTCACCGCTGTCGGCGACCATCACATTGTTCGGGTTGAAGTCCCTCAGCACCCAGCCCTCGGCGTGGACGAGCCGCATCAGACAGGCGAGGGCGCGCGCCCGGCGCAGGGCGTCGGCGAGCGGTATCCCCCATCCCTTGTCTTCGTCGAACTCCAGCCTGTCCAGGACCCATTGGCGAAGCGTCACTCCGTCCAGCGCCTCCTGGACCAGGAACAGATCGCGCTGCTGCTCGAAGAGCGCGACCAGGCCCGGCGTGAAGCCGCTCCCGGCGAACGCCTCCAGCATCGCCGCCTCGTGGCGCCGAAGATCCCGGGCGTCCTCGCCGGTCAGGGCGGCGGCCGAGTGCGGGCGCGCCTGTTTGATGATGACCGGCAGGCCGGTGGTCTCGTCGACGCCCCGGAACACCCCGCCCCCGAACGCGTGCCGTATCGCCCCCTGCACCAGATAGCGGCCGTCGAGGAGCACGGCGGCCGGGGCGGGCCGCTCCGGCGGCACCCCGGTGGACTCGCCGTGCGCGAACGGGTCGCGCGGCGCCCACGGCGGCGGCGCGAACCAGGCCCGGCGCCGGTCGGGGACGAGCCGCCCGTCGGGCGCGACCAGCATCGCCCCGAGAGCGCCGTCGTCACCGAGCGCGCGCACTCCGGTGAACACCCCGTACCGGTAGTGCACCAGGCTGTGCGGAAAACACGGCCGGTCGGAGAGGATCGCGGGCCCGGGCAGCCCCAGCGTCGCCTCGTGCAGCTCCTTCGCCAGGTTCCGCAGCCAGGCGTCACCGCCCTCCGGATAGACGGTGAGGAACTTGCCCCCGCCGCCCCGGTCGTACCGGTGGGCGACCAACTCACCGGTACGGCCGACGGTCCCGGCGAACTTGAACCGGCACCCGTGGCGGACGAGCACGGCGGCCGCCCGCGCCAGGACCAGCGGCGCCGACAGCGGCGTGGCCGCGATGTGCAGCTTCCAGCCCTGGACCCGCGACGGCTCGTCGGGAGGCGAGACGAAACACCAGAACTCCCCCTCCCTCACCCGCCATCGACCGGTGGCTGGCCCGCCCCCCGTACGGGCCAGAACCGCTTCCACGATGTCGACGAGCAGCCTGTCGGCCGCCTCGTTGCGCTGCGTCGTGGGTTCCATGAACCCCATCGTGGCCGCGGCTCTGTCGGTTGCCTTGCACCAGTCTTACGGAATGCGAACCGGTCCCGGAGTTCAGAACTCCGCGTCCGTCTTCAGCGTCAGCCGTACGTTCGTGTCGGTGGTTCCGTTGTTGGTCGCGCAGGCGGTGTAGTCGCCCGCGCCCGGGAACGTACCGCTGTCGTCGCGCAGTTCGGCGGCCCAGGCGTTCACCAGTCCGGGCGAGCCGGTGCCGGGCACGGTCGCGCCCTGGAACTGCACCTTGAACTTGGCGCCCTGCCCGGTCGCCTGGCCGTCCGCCCGCACCTTGTGGTTGGCGTGCTGCTGGACACAGCGCTGCTCACCCGGGTGGAGCGTGCCGCCGTAGAACTGGGCGGCGGAAGCCGGTCCGGCCGCCGCGAGCAGCGCGAGCGCGGCCGCCCCGGACGCCACGAACCCGGCCGCGATGCCGAGCCGGACCCGCCGCCCGGTGCCGTTCCTGACCGTCGTCGCCGTGGTGGTGTTCATCTCTGCCCCTCCTGATCTGCTGCGGGAATCCGGTCGAACTCCCGTCGACAGCAAGGACGTTACGGCCGCCGGATATCCGGTTTGCAGACCATTCGCTGTCCGGTTCACGGCCGATTCGCCACCATGACCGCCATACTGGGGACGTGACCGGCCACCAGCTCGGCGGGCGGCTGACCGACCGCTTCGCGGCGGCGCGCGAGCGCGGATTCGTCGGCCGCCGCCAGGAGAGCGCCGTCTTCGAGACACTCCTTGAACGCGGTTCGGGTTCCGTGCTGTACGTCCATGGGCCCGGCGGCATCGGCAAGACGACCCTGCTGCACCACTTCGCCGGGATCGCGACCCGGGCCGGGCGCGGCACCGCGTTCCTGGACGCCCGCGATCTGCTGCTGCCGGGCGGCCGTACGGTGCCGGTGCCCGAGCCGGGTTCCGTGCTGCTGCTCGACTCGGCGGACGGTCTTGCCGAGGAGGTGCTGCGCGACGAGCTGCCCCCGCTGCTGCTCTCCGACATGGTGACCGTGCTCGCCGCGCGCACCGCGCCCCCGCTCGCCTGGCGGGTCGACCCGGCGTGGCACGAGCTGCTGCACACGCTGCCGCTCGGCCCCCTCGATCAGGCGGACAGCAGGCGCCTGTTGCGGCTGCGCGGGATGCGGCAGGCCCAGGAGGAGGACCGCACGCTGGCGTTCGCGCGCGGCCACCCCCTCGCGCTCGCGCTGACCGCCGACGTCCGGGCCCAGGGCGCAGCCGCTCCCCTCTCCCCCGCCGATTCGCCGCACATCGTCCGGGCGCTCCTCGACTGCCTCCTGGAAGCCGTGCCCTCGCCGCTGCACCGCACCGCGCTCGAAGCCTCGGCGCAGGTCCTGGTGACGACCGAGCCACTGCTCGCCGCACTGCTCGATGTGGCGGACGCCCGGCCGCTGTTCGAGTGGCTGCGGACCCTGTCGGCCGTGGAGTACGCGCGGCGCGGCATCCGGCCGCACGATCTGGTGCGGGAGGCACTGGACGCCGAACTGCGCTGGCGCCACCCGGATCTGCACGGCGAGATCCTGCGGCGCGCCGGGGCGTACTACCACCGCCTCTTCGACGACACCGACCTGGCCCGCCAGCGTGCCGTGCTCGCCGACTACGCCTATCTGCACCGCGAAAGCCCCCTGGTCGGGCCGCTGTTGGCGCCCGCCCTTTCGTCCCACGATGTGATGGAGAGGCTGACGGTCTCCGCCACCACGGCCGACGAGGCGGACGGGCTCTGTGCCCTCACCGCGCGGCACGAAGGGGCGGAGTCGGCGGCACTGCTGCGGGCCCGGCTCGACGCGGTGCCCGGGTGCGAGGCGTACACCGTGCACGAGCACACCCGGGATGCAGGACGCCAACTCGCCGGTTTCTACGCGCTGATGTGGCTGACGGCGGACGACCCGGAGGACGCCGCGCACGACCCGGCCGTCCGGGCCGCGCGGGCGTGGCTGGCGGGTCCGGGCGGGCTGCGGGCGGGTGAACAGGCGCTGCTCGTACGGTTCTGGATGAGCGCGGACACGTATCAGAGCGTGTCGCCCGTGCAGACGCTGATCACCCTGCGGCTGACCCATCACTACCTCACCGGCCGCAGGCCCGCCGTGACCCTGCTGCCGTTCGCCGACCCTGAGTTCTGGGCGACGGGGTGCGCGTATGTCGACTTCGCGCGGCTGCCGGAGGCGGACTTCACGGTGGCGGGGACCACGTACGGGATGTTCACGCACGACTGGCGGCGCACGCCGGGGGCCGCCTGGCTGCGGCTGCTCACCGCGCGCGGGGCGACGGACGATCCGCTCTCGGTGCCCGCTCCCGCGCCCGTACAGGGATCCGAACCGCTGGACCGCGCCGCCTTCGAGGCCGGGGTGCGCGACGCGCTGCGGGGGCTGCGCCGGGCGGACGGGCTCGATGACTCGCCGCTGCTCAACACCCGTATCGTGAGCGCCCGTTGCGGTACGGATGCCGGGCCGCGCGAACGGACGGCGGCACTGCGGGAGGCGATCGACGCGGCGGCTTCGGCGCTCGAAGCCTCGGCGGCGGACCGCCGGGCCTTTCGCGCGCTGCACCACACCTACCTCAGGCCCGCCGCGACCCAGCAGCGCGCCGCCGAGCTCCTGGGTCTGCCGATGACCACCTACCGCAGGCATCTCGCGGCGGGCACCGAGCGGGTGACGGCACTGTTGTGGCGGGAGGAGATCGGGGGTTGAGCCGGAGTCCAGGGCACCCTGGTACCGACGGTCCCTGGTTCTCGCTTCCGGGTTCCGCCATTATGTGGATCATGACGACCGACCGCCGCCAGCTCGCCGATTTCCTGCGCCGCTGCCGTGACCGGGTCACCCCGCAGAACGCCGGGCTGCCCGCCGGGCCGCGCCGCCGCACGCCCGGACTGCGGCGGGAAGAGGTCGCCCAGCTCGCCGGGATGTCGGCCGACTACTACATCCGGCTTGAGCAGGCCCGCGGGCCGCAGCCCTCGCCGCAGATGCTCGGCGCGCTCGCCCGCGCGCTGCGGCTGAGTGACGACGAGCGCGACCATCTGTACTTTCTCTCCGGCCACCGGCCGCCCGCCGCGCACTCCTCTGACGGCGAGGTCAGCCCCGGCCTGCTGCATCTGCTCGACCAACTGCCCACCACCCCGGCCGTGGTGCTGAGCGACCTCGGCGACATCCTCGTCCAGAACCGGATGGCCCGGGCGCTGCTCGGCGAGGTCTGCGCGGACTCCGAGCACGGGCGCAACGTGGCGTGGCGCTGGTTCACCGTGCCGGAGGCCCGGGCTCCGTACCCGGAGGAGGAGCACAGCTACTACAGCCATCTGCACGTGGCCGATCTGCGCGCGGCGGCGGCACGTCGCTTCGGCGACGCGGAGTCGGCCCGGCTGATCTCACGGCTGCACGGCGCGAGTCCGGAGTTCACCGAGCTGTGGGAGCTGCACGAGGTCGCGGTGCGGCGGCGCGACCGTGTCCGGGTCCTCCACCCGAAGCTCGGCCCGTTCGACCTGTTCTGCCAGGTGCTGCTCGCCCCCGAGGGCGATCACCGCCTGGTCCTGTTCACCCCGCCGCCGAACAGCACGACGGCGGACCGCCTCGCCATGTTCGGGGCCTCCCCCATGCACTGAGCCCCGTGTCCGAGAGGCGATGTCACCCGGTGCCGTGGTCGTGGCACGGGCACTCCCGGCCGCACCAGCAGCTCCCCTGCACGGGCGTCGCCGCCAGCAGCATCCGTATCACCTCGTCGACGTCGATACCGTCCAACTCGCGTCCCTCCGGGACGAGTTGATACGTACGGGAGAGGAAGTCGGCCACGTCCTCCAGCTCGGCGAGCAGGTCGGCGCTGCCCTCGTCCGAGTGGAGCCGGATCCGTAACCCGCTCTCGCCGTACTGCCATACGCGCACATCGCCCAGGCCCACCGGGCAGCGGGAGCCGAGCCCCTCGGCCACGAGGTCCCGGCCCATGGTCCATGTCGTATGCATGCCATTGCCGCAGACGAATTCCACGGATACCGCGAGCGGGTCCGCGGGGTCGTAAGCCATCAGAGCCTCCACAGGGGTCATGGCATCACCCTCGTGCAGTAGTTCGACATACAGTGGAACGCAGATCTCTTCCATGTCGCCCCCCTTGTCGGGACAGTCACCGGCGGCCGCTCGCCGGGTGTTGTTCGGTATCCGCTTCTATGACGTACTCAACGGCCGTGATAGTGACCGACTTCGCGAACAAATTCGCCCACGGATGTGGAAAGTGTGCGGACGATGACGCAAATTCGTATGCCCTCGGGGATCTCGTACCCCGTACGGGGACGGCCGATCCCCGCACCGCCGGGCGTCGCAACCGCCTGTGACCCCGTCGTCACCGGGGCGCGGGGCACCCGGGCGGGCACTGGGATCTTGTGAGGACGGCTTCACAAGTGGGTGTCCGACGCCACCGATTCGGCCGGAACATTGCGCTCACCAGCACAAGATCAGAACAGCGCATCGCCCGCGGCCGTATGTCGGGGGCGGCCGCGGGCGATGCGAGGGTGCCGGCTCAGCAGAACTTGTCCAGCTGTCCCGCTTTCGCCGCACGGACCATGGCGGCGATCTCGGAGCGGCTGTAGCGGAGCACGGGCGCGTCGGCGTGCTTCGTATGGGTCACCGCGACGCTGTCACCGTCGACGGCGAATCCGACGCAATCCTTGGAGTAGTCGAGGTCACTGAATGACGACTTCTCGAATGCAAGGTGGGGGGCATTCCGGTTGACGTATTCGGCGACCGCGACAAGACGTGAGTGGTCCATGGAAGAGCTCCTTCGTCCATCAGTGGGGGCGCTTCCGACGCTACGAGCCCAAGTCCGAGCATTTCTAGTGCCCTTGACACACAGACACTCGATGCGCTAAATGCACGTGCGGTTACACCAGACCCAGGTTGGCGGCCGGCGAGCCCTGCAGGGTCGGGGCGAGCAGACCGGCGTGCGGCTCGTCGAGGGCCGGCAGCCCGAACAGCTCGGCCTTCGGCGGCGTGAGCGGCGCGCCGAGGATCGCCCCCGGGCTCTCGGCGCGCAGCGGGGACTCCGGCGTCGCGAGGGCGGCCGAGCCGAGATGGTCGTCGGTCAGCGGGTCCTTCAGAGGCGCTTTGAGCAGGGTGGACGGCACCTCGGTGGTGATCGGGAGCGAGGGCAGCACCGGGGACGGCAGCAGGGAGCCGACCACATGCCGGGGGCCGCCGGGCGAGCCGGGCATCGGGATCGGTACGCCGGTGCTCACCGTGGGGGCGTCGAGCGGCAGGGCCGTCTCCAGGCCTTCCAGCGGTACCACCACGGGTACCGACTGTCCGGCGGCGGCGGGCGCGACCGCCGCCGCCGTGGCCATGCACGTCATCATGGCCGCGAGGCCGGCCCGCTTGGTGAGCTTCATGTGTACTTCCATCCCTTTGGGTCCAAGGATTTCCGACGGACACCTACCGCCCTGGAAGAACGACCCGGCTCACCCAACCACTCCAAAATTCCCCTGTTCAGCGGAGCGGAAAGGGCACTCCTCGCTCGGATTCGGGGCGTGTTCCGAAGATCCTCCGATCCGACTGTGCGATGGCCACGTCATTGATGCTCGCCTCGCGGCGCGCCATCAGACCGCGCTCGTCGAACTCCCAGAGTTCATTTCCGTAACTGCGCCACCACTGTCCCGAGGCGTCGCGGCACTCGTACTGGAAACGCACCGCGATGCGGTTGCCCTCGAACGCCCACAGCTCCTTGCGCAGGGCGTAGTCGAGTTCACGGTTCCACTTCGCGGTGAGCATCTCGACGATCTCGGCGCGCCCGGTGACGAAGGTGTCGCGGTTGCGCCAGCGGGAGTCCTCCGTGTACGCGAGCGAGACCTTCTGCGGGTCGCGGGTGTTCCAGGCGTCCTCGGCGGCCTGGACCTTCAGCCGGGCGGTGTCCAGGTCGAACGGGGGCAGGGGCGGGCGGGCATCCATGGCGGCTTCCTTCGGTCCGAGGTTCAGAACGCTTGGGTCGGGGCGGGGAGAACGAGCGTTCTCCCTCGCTTGCGGCTACTCTAGAGAACGGTCGTTCTCATTTCAAGGAGTGGTGGAGTCATGGACAGCGCGGACGCACGGGAGCGGGCACTGGACGCCGCCGAGTCGCTGTTCTACGCCCGGGGCGTGCAAAGCGTCGGCATGGACGAGATCCGGGGCGCCTCCGGGCTCTCCCTCAAGCGCCTGTACGGACTCTTCCCCGCCAAGGACCAGCTGGTCGAGGCGTATCTGGAGCGCCGGGACACCGTCTGGCGCGGCCGCCTCGCCGACCACGTCGAGCGGCATGAGACGCCCGATGAGCGAATCCTGGCCGTCTTCGACCATCTGCACCGCTGGTTCGGCGAACCGGGCTTTCGCGGTTGCGCCTGGATCAACGCGTACGGGGAACTCGGCGCCACTTCGCCGCGCGTGGCCGCCCAGGCCCGCGCCCACAAGCGCGCCTTCCGTACGTACGTGGGCGGCCTGGTCGCCGACGCGGGGCTGCCCGCGAGCTTGGCCGACCATCTGACGCTGCTCGCCGAGGGCGCGATGGTGACCGCCGGGATCTTCGAGAACCGCAAGCCCGCGCTCCAGGCACGCGAGGCGGCGGCCGTACTGCTGCGGGCGGCGCGCGCCTGACCGCCGCATCGTTCCCACTTCCCTCATCCCGTAGGACCGTCACACCTTTGACCGGCGCGCCCGCCGCTCCCCCGGCCCGGCGCACCGGGCCCTTATGGTCGGGCGGGCCCGGGTCCCCCCTTCGGCCGGGCCGGGAGGGAACGTCCATGGCCGAGTTGACGCGACGCAGACTCCTCGGGTCGGCGGTGGGTGGCGCGACCGCGCTCTCGCTGCTGCCGCCCAGCGTGCAGAAGGCCGTGGCGGCCGGGCCGCCGCGCCGGGGGTCCGTCCGCGACATCGAGCACGTCGTGCTGCTGATGCAGGAGAACCGCTCGTTCGACCACTACTTCGGCACGCTCTCCGGCGTACGCGGCTTCGACGACCCACAGGCGCTGAAGCTGCCCGGCGGCCGTTCCGTCTTCTACCAACCGGACGCGGTCAACCCCGACGGCTACACGCTCCCGTTCCACCTGGACACCCACCACTCCAGCGCCCAGGCCATCCCGTCCACCAGCCACGCCTGGTCCGTGCAGCACGAGGCGTGGAACGGCGGGAAGATGGACCAGTGGCTGCCCGCACACCGCAAGGCCGACGGGGTCAACGGTCCCTATGTGATGGGGTATTACACCCGTAAGGACATCCCCTTCCAGTTCGCCCTCGCGGAGGCCTTCACGGTCTGCGACCACTACTTCTGCTCGGTCCTCGGCCCGACCTGGCCGAACCGGCTGTACTGGATGACCGGCACGATCGACCCCGGCGGCACCCTGGGCGGCCCGGTCATCGACAACCTGGCGCCCACGCCGTACCGCTGGACGACGTACGCCGAGCGGCTGCAGGCGGCCGGGGTCAGCTGGAAGGTGTACCAGCAGGACGACGACTACGGCTGCAACATGCTGGAGCGGTTCCAGACCTTCAAGGACGCAAAACCCGGCTCCGACCTGTACGAACGCGGGGTCCGCCCGCAGCCCGAGGGCACCTTCGAGGACGACGCCCGGGCCGACCGGCTGCCCGCGGTCTCCTGGATCATGCCGACGAGCTATCAGTCCGAGCACCCGGACTATCTGCCGGCGGCGGGCGCTGACTTCGTGGCGCGGAAGATCGAGGCCATCGCCGCGAATCCGAAGGTGTGGGCGAAGACCGCGTTCATCCTCAGCTACGACGAGAACGACGGCCTGTTCGACCATGTGGCCCCGCCGACGCCGAGGGCGGGCGCGGCCGACGAGTTCGTCCAGGGTCTGCCCATCGGCGGCGGGTTCCGGGTCCCGACGATCGTCATCTCACCCTGGACCGTGGGTGGTTGGGTGGCGAGCGAGGCGTTCGACCACACCTCGGCGCTCCAGTTCCTGGAGGCGTTCACCGGGGTCGCGGAGCCCAACATCAGCCAGTGGCGTCGGCGCACCTTCGGCGACTTCACCTCGGCCTTCCGCTTCACCCAGGCCCAGCCGCGCCCACCTCAGTTGCCCCAGAACACGGCCGAGCAGCTGGCGGAGGCGAAGAAGGAGGTGGCGACGCTGCCGAAGCCGACGCTGCCAGGCGCCGACCAGACGTTCCCGCGCCAGGAGAAGGGGCAACGGCGGCACGTGTAGACGTGGCTCCTGGATGACGGGCGACGCGCAGATTTCATCTGGCATTCAACGCCAAAACACCCGATATTGGCTGATTCCTGTACCCCGCGATCATCACCATGATCCCCATGTCGTTCACCCCGTACAACTCACCGGCCCCAGGCGGCCCATTGGCCACCCGCCTGGTCACCCGCCGCAGACGGGCGCCGTTCCGCTCCCCCGCCGTCCTGCTCGCTCTCGCCGTCGCGGCCGTCGCCGTCCTGTTCGCCGCGCCCGCCGCGCCCGCGAGCGGCCCGCTCGCGTCCTCGCGCGCCCTCGTCGGCGCCGAGCAGGTACTGTTCCGCTCCGGCGTCGGCGGTTACGGGTGCTACCGGATTCCGGCACTCGTCAAGACCAAGTCCGGGAGCCTGCTGGCGTTCGCCGAGGGGCGCAAGTCGCCCACCTGCGCCGATCGCGGCGACATCGATCTGGTGATGCGCCGCTCCACCAACGACGGCCGCACCTGGGGCCCGGCCCATGTCGTCCTCCAAGGCAGCCCCGACGACCCCACCGCGCCCTACACCCGGGGCAACCCGGCGCCCGTGGTGGACCGCGAGAGCGGCAGCGTGTTCCTGCTGTCCACCTCCAACGAGGCCACCCCGACCGGGCTCCGGCTGCCGTGGGTCCAGCGCAGCGACGACGACGGGGTCAGCTGGAGCACGCCGACGGCCCTGCCGACGTTCAGCGGGGCCAACAACGGCTGGTTCGCCACCGGCCCCTCGCACGGCGTCCAGCTCACCGAGGGCCCGCACGCGGGCCGGCTCGTCGTCGGCGCCCACCAGATCCCGGACTCGGCGACCCGGTACGCGGGCGTCCTGTACTCCGACGACCACGGCGCCACCTGGCAGGCGAGCTCCACGGCCAACTCGTACGCGGCCGGGTCCGTCAAACCGGGCGAGGTCTCGGTGACCGAACTCCCGGGCGGCAGCGTCTACTTGGCGTCCCGCAACGAGATCGGGGGCAGCGCCGACCACCGTACGCGCGCGGTGAGCACCGATGGCGGCACCACCGTCCCCGCCTCCACCGTCGTGCCTAGTCTGATCACCCCGGAGGTCCAGGGCTCCGCTCTGACACTGCGTCAGACCTGTCAGCACACCCCGGGCGACACCATGATCTTCTCGGCGCCGTCGGACCCCTCCGACCGCAAGCTGATGAAGATCCGCTATTCCACCGACCAGGGCACCACGTGGACCGCCGCCCCCAACGGACTCATCAGCAACGACCGCGCCTCCTACTCCGACCTCGCCGAGCTGGACACCGGTGAGATCGGGCTGATCTACGAGGGCGGCCCCACCAACTCCGCCGACGAGATCCGCTTCAACGTGACCACGCCCGGCGCGCTGGGCGTCCCCGGCACCTTCACCGGCAAGGGCTCCCCACAGAAGAGCCCCACGGCCGGCCGCACCAGCCCCGACGCGGGCCCGGACGCCAACGACGCCTATCTGCAAGGCAACGCGACCCTCGGCAGCGGCCGCTTCGGGCAGGGGCTCGTCCTCGACGGGACGGACGACTACACCGATGTGCCGTACGCCAGGACGCTGGACCCGGGCGCGGGCGACTTCACGTACGCGATGTGGTTCAAGTACACGGCCACGACCGCCTCCAAGCAGCAGGCGCTGTTCTGGGCGTACGGGCAGGGGGCGGGCAAGCCGCAGGTGTGGCTGCGCACCCAGCCCGCCGACGACCGGCTCTACGCCTGGGTCCGGGGCGCGAGCGGCGGGGCCCGGCTCACCCTGACCGACCCGTCGGTTGCCGTCGCGTTCGGCGACGACCAGTGGCACCATGTGGCGCTGATCCGAACGGGCGCGCAGATCCGGCTGACCGTGGACGGCACGGTCAGCGCAACGGCGACCGGCGTCGCGGGATCGGTCACCGACGCGCCGCAGAACGGCGTCGAGGGGATCCGTATCGGCGCCAAGTCCGACAGTACGGCGAGCGACGCGTTCGGTGGCTCTGTCGATGAATTCCGCTTCTACCGCACAGCGTTGACGGACCATCAGCTCACTCAAGTGCGGGCCAACGCGACCGCCCTGGACACCGACGCGGCCACCCGCTCGATGGGGGCCCGGCTGCCGTTCCAGGTGATCGACACGGCGGTCGTCCCGGACCGCAGAACGATCACCATCGAGGACGACGTCTCCGGCCACTGCGCGAGCGGCACCCTGCTCGGCGGCGCCCGGACCCTGGTGCCGGGCCGGATCGGTTCGGGCGCGGCGAGCGTCGACAGTGCGCATCCGGGCAGCGAGACCGGCTTCTCTCCGACGCTCGACGTCGGCTCGGGCGACTTCACGTACACGCTCTGGTTCCGGTACGCGGCGAGCTCCACCACCGCCGACCAGGCCCTGGTGTGGGCGTACGGCTCGGGCGCCACCAGCCCTCAGCTGTGGGTGCGCGCGCAGCCCGGGCAGGACCGGCTCTACGCCTGGGTGCGGACCGACACGAACACCGCCGCCGTCGCCCTGCCGGACACCACCTCGACGACCGCGTACGGGGACGGCGCCTGGCATCTGATGACCCTGACGCGGTCGGGCGACAAGGTCACGCTCGGGGTCGACGCCCGCACCCCGGTCACCGTCGGCGGTCTCACCGGGTCGCTCACGCCCGCCCAGGGCAGCGGGCAGCAGGGGGTGCGGGTCGGCTCGAAGCCAGACGGCACCAGCGTCCTCACCGGCGCCGTCGACGAGTTCCGGGTCTACCACCGGGCGCTGACCACGGCCGAGATCGCCTCGGTCGCGGGGTCGGCGGTCGGTTCATCGGGCTCGTACCCGGCCGATCCGCCCGCGCTGTGGTGGTCGTTCGAGAACCAGTACACCGGGGCCAAGGACGTCGTGCGGCCCCCCGCGGGTCCGGCCACGCCGGATTCCACGGTCCACTGCGGCCACGGCTTCGTGCGGGGCGGCGCGGCCACCGTCCCCGGGAAGTTCGGCAACGCGCTCGCCTTCGACGGGGTGGACGACGCGGTCGACCTTCCGTACGGCGCGGCGACCGCTCTCGGCTCGGCGGACTTCACGGTCAGCACCTGGCTCAAGTACTCGGCAACCAGCGGCAGTCCGGACCAGGTCCTCCTCCGGGCGTACGGAACAGGCGCCTCCGAGCGACAGATCCGGCTGCGGGCCCAGCCCTCGCGGGACCGGCTGTACGCGGCCTTCGAGACGGACACCGCGACCACCGTGGTGGCCGCCGTGGACACCTCGGCGGCCGCGGGCTTCGGCGACGGCGCCTGGCACCAGGTCGCCCTGGAGCGCTCCGGCGGACAGCTGCTGCTGATCGTCGACGGCGTGACCCTGGGCAGCTCGGCGGTCCTGGCGGGCTCGGTGACCGTGGGCGACACGTATGCCGTGGACGGCTTCCGGCTCGGCGCCGAGTTCGACGGGACCGAGCCGCTGACGGGGGCGCTCGATGAGTTCCGGATCACCCGCAAGGCGCTGTCGGCCGACGAGCTGACCACACTCCGCACCCGGAACAGCCTGCCGGGGACGGCCACTTCGACGTGGCTGCCGTTCCAGGTGATCACGGGTGCGGAGTTCGCACGTATGTAACCTGGGAGATCACGAAGACGGTGGCCGCACAGTGCGCGGGCGGCCACCTGCGCCACACGGGGAGAAGTGACATGACCGAGGCACCGCCGTCGAACGCCGCCCAGACGAGGGTCCAGGAGATCCTCGACGAACTCACCGCGTCCGGTGAGGAGACCGGCATCCAGGTGGCCGTCCACCTCGACGGCGAACTCGTCGTCGACGCCTGGTCCGGCCTGGCCGACACCAAGTCCGGGCGGCCCATGGACGGCGAGACGCTGGTGCCGTCCTGGTCGACCGGGAAGGGCGTCGCCGCCGCTCTCGTCGCGGTCCTCGTCGACAAGGGTGTCCTCGACTACGACACCCCGATCGCGGCGCACTGGCCGGAGTTCGCGGCCAACGGCAAGGACCGGATCACGCTCGGGCAGCTCCTCTCCCACTCGGCCGGGCTGCCGCAGCTGCCACCCGATCTCACCCCCGAGGAGCTGTTCGACATCCCGGCGGTCGGGGACTGGCTGGCCGGGCAGGCGCCGCTGTGGGAGCCGGGCACCGAAACCGGCTACCACGCCTGGACGTACGGCATCCTGCTCGCGGAGATCCTGCGCCGGGCGACCGGCCGCACCTGCGACGAGCTGCTGCGCGACGAGATCGCGGCGCCGCTCGGGATCGCCGACTCGCTGCTGTTCGCCGTCCCCGACCGGCTCGCGGACCGCCTCGCCACCTGCTACGACGGCGGCTGGGCGGCGCTCCTGGACCGCATCCCCGAGGGCGCGCCCTTCTTCGTCTGCGCGCCCCGGCAGGTGCTCCCGGTGGCCTCGCTCGCGAACCGCCCCGACTACCGCCGCGCCGCACTCCCGGCCAACGGCACGATGACCGCCCGGGCGGCCTCGCGGATGTACGCGGCGCTGGCCTGCGGCGAGATCGACGGCGTACGCCTGCTCTCCGACGCCACCCTCAAGGCGGCCACGACCCCCAGGGCTTCGGGCAAGGACCGCTCGCTCGGCTCCGAACTCCTCAAGGGCTACGGCTTCATGCTGGGCGGCCCGGGTTCCCTGATGCGCTACCCGGCCGGCGCCTTCGGCACCAACGGCTCGGGCGGCACCACGGCCTGCGCCGACCCCGCCCACCGCTTCTCGTTCGCCCTGATCAAGAACCGGATGAACGTGCCGGGCCTCGACGGGCGTGTGCTGGACGAGGCCCGGGTCGCGCTGGGTCTGCCTGCGATCTGAGGACGCTCTACCGGTTCGCGAACTCCCGCAGATCTGCGGTGAGTTGATCGGCGTGGGTGACGAACAGGCCGTGGCCCGCGTCCTCGTACACCAGCAGCGTGCTGCCCGGGATCAGTCGGGCGGCGCGCTCGCCGGTGAGGGCGATCGGGGCCGAGACGTCATGGGTGCCGTGGACGACCAGGACCGGTACGTCGATCTTGGCCAGTTCGGGGGCGACGTTCAGGGTCACGACGAGCTCCCCGAGCGCGTTCCCGGCCCGGGCGGTGGCGCCCGCACAGCGGTCCACCCAGTACTGGACGGCCGCGGGCGAGACCTCGTTGCCGGGGCGGTGCAGGGCGAAGAAGTCGTCCGCGCCGCTCGCGAAGAACGCGGGCCGATCCTTGCGGAAGACCTCGTTCCCGGCCTCGATGAGGGCCGGGTCGACGCCTTCGGGGTGATCGGCCGAGCGCGCGGGCCCGGGTGCCATCCCGGCCACCAGGGCCACGCGCGCCACCCGCCCGCTGCCGTGCAGCGTCAGATAGCGGACGACCTCGGCGGTGCCGATCGAGTGCCCGACCAGGGTGATGTCGCTCAGGTCCAGGTGGTCGACGAGTGCGCCCACATCTCCGGCCAGGGTGTCCAGGTCGAACCCGCCCCACACGTCGTCGGACCGCCCGTGCCCGCGCCGGTCGAACCCGACGCATCGGTACCCCTCGTCGGCCAGCGCGAGCATCTGGAACTCCCACATCTCCGTGCCGAAGTAGGAGCTGTTGACGAAGACGAGGGTGCGCCCGTCACGCGGCCCGTAGTCGACGTAGTGGAGGCGGGTGCCATCGGTGCTGGTCTCGAAGTACGGCATGGCGCTGGGTCCTTCCCCGTCGGTGCTCGCTCACTGCGCTGCTTACGTGATCGATGGTGCGGCAGGGACGGGGAGTTGGTCGATTACCCCGGAGGTCATGGAGGTTGATCGTTTAACCTGACGCCATGACGGAGACCACGACGGGCACCCAGGGGTACGCCGCGGAGGCGGACGCGCTGGCCGTGCAGTACGAGAGCGTGACCTTCGAGGAGGTGCACGGCGAGCTGCTGCACCTCTTCCCGGCCGCGCCCGCGCGGGTGCTGGACATCGGCGCCGGGACCGGGCGGGACGCGGCGGCGCTCGCCCGCCTCGGCCACACCGTGACGGCGGCCGAGCCGACCGCCGAACTGCGCGCCCACGCCGAGCGGTTGCACGCGGACACCGCCGTGTCCTGGCTCGGCGACGCGCTGCCGGAGCTGCCCGGGCTGCGCGCCCGGGGCGAACGGTTCGACCTGATCCTGGTCACTGCGGTCTGGATGCATCTGGACCCTGCCGAGCGCGCCCGGGCGATGCCGAACGTCGCCGAACTCCTCGCACCCGGCGGCACGTTGCTCATGCGGGTACGCAGCGGCCCGGTGCCGCCCGGGCGGCGGATGTTCGAGGTGCCGGACGCCGAGACCGTGGCACTCGCCGAGGCCGCGGGCCTGCGTGTCCTGCACCGGGGCGGCCGCCCGGACCTGCACGGCCGCTCCGGAGTGAGCTGGTCGGAGCTGGGGTTCACCCGGCCCTAGCGAGTCAGCTGCCCGTCACACCCGCGAGCGCGCTCTTCGCCGCCTCCGGGTTGTTCCCGGCCTTCAGATAGCCGTGGTCCAGGAGCCACTTCACATTGAGCTTCTGGCCCGCGCCCGGGTCGACGAACGCCGGGTCGAGCTTGACCTGCTGGCCGCCGCCACGCTGCTCGAACCAGGGGGCGATCCGGCCCTGCCAGACGGTGAAGCTCTTGGTGACCTCGTACGCGTGGTACGCGCACGGGTACGCGGCCTCGCGGGTGATCAGGCTCTGCGGCGGCAGCGCCCGGCGGGCGTAGCTCGCTCCGGCCGGGGCGAGGAAGGCGCCGTACTCGGAACCGAAGCGGTCCAGGTCCTCGCCGACGTGGAGATTGACCGCACGCTTGTCGAGGGTGCCGTCGCGGCGGTTGGCGAAGCCGTCGTTGGGCGGGTACTTCCAGCTGCCCGCCGTGGTGTCCCAGTAGGTGGCGAGGAAGGCGGTCGGGGTGAGGTGGCCGGTGCGGTGGTAGCCGAGGACCAGCGGGCCGACCGGGTCGTCCCAGGGCTTCGGCAGGTTCTGCGGGCCCAGCCGCTCGTCGCCCTCGTACGCGCCCGAGCACGCGGCCGGTGCGGAAAGCGCCTTCTCCGGGAGCGGAGCGGCCTGGGCGGGGGCCGCGCCGAGCAGGGCCGTCGCGGCGAGCGCGACGGCCGAGGTGCCCATGGCCACGAGGACCCGCAGCCTGGGGAAACGTATCATCGGTGATCTCCGAATAGTCATGCGAATTACTGACGAGTCCTCACTTCTAGTGCGCGGGAGATCACTTCGGGATCCGTCGGGGGCAAGTCGGCCGAAAGATCGCCCCGGCTCGGCCGGAAGCGCACTGTTGTGCCCCCGACGTGGTGTGTGGTGCCCGGCGGCACGTCGACAGCGCTTTCCCCGGGGTACTTGACGCGTGTGCGCCGAGGCGCTTTCATCCAGCCAGTGCGGGGCCTACGAGCGGCCCGGCGCTTCGAGTGGTGCGCCCAGCCGGTAGCGGATCCCCGACCAGGTCCGGAGTCCGGCCCGAGTCGCCAGGACGTGTGTCCCGCGTCCGAGGCGGGGCGTACCCGCTAAGGGATGGAACGACCATGCCCGCCGCTTCGGACCGCACCAGTGAGCCCCAGGACTCCCCCGGCCGCCCGCCGCGCCGACGGGTGCTGCGCGCCGGTGCGGCGCTCGCCGCCGGGGCCACCGCCCTCCCGCTCCTCGACGCCTGCGCGGCCACCACCTCGAACGGGATCGGCGCGGACGGCCGCGTCAACATCGAGATGTGGCACGGCCAGAACGAGACCAACGCCAAGGCGATCGAGGCGCTGGCCGCCGACTTCAACCGCTCGCAGTCACGCGTACGGGTGAACGCGAACGGCGGCGGTGTGGTGGCCGACGCCATGCTGCAGAAGGTGACGGCGGCGCTCGCGGCCGGGGCCTATCCCGACATCGCGTACATCTTCGGCTCGGACCTCGCGAGCATCGCACGCAGCCCCAAGGTCGTCGATCTGACCAGCGCGCTGCACGGTGGCTCACCGCCCTGGAACGACTTCTGGCCCTCCGTCAGGGAGGCCGTCACGCTGCACGGCAAGGTACGGGCCGCGCCCTCGCTGCTCGACTCGCTCGCCGTCGCCTGCAACACCACGCTCTTCAGACGCGCCGGCATCCCGCTGCCCCGCGCGGGCTGGACCTGGGCGGAGTTCGTGGCGACGGCCAAGAAGCTCACCGACTCCGGGCACGGGGTATTCGGGACCGGCTGGCCGGGCGCCGGTGACGAGGACACCGTGTGGCGGCTGTGGCCGATGGTGTGGGACCTGGGCGGAGACGTGATCGCCCCCGACGGCAAGAACATCGGCTTCGTGGACTCGGGCAAGCGGGCCCTGGAGACCGTGGCCCAACTGGTCGCCGACAAGAGCGTCTACATCGACCCCAAGCCCGGCAGCGAGCAGATGTACCAGGTGTTCGTCTCCGGCCGGATGGCCATGGTGATCACCGGACCGTGGCAGCTGCCCAACATCCTGGAGTCGAAGCTGCCGTACGACGTGGTCCCCATGCCGACGTACAGCGGCAAGCCGCTCACCATCTCCGGGCCCGACACCTGGACCGTCTTCGACAACGGCAAGGCGCGCGCGAAGGCCGCCGTGGAGTTCGTGCAGTGGCTCATCACCCCCGCGCAGGACGTGCGGTGGGACATAGGGGGCGGCAGTCTGCCGCTGAGCAAGGAGAGCGAGCGCCAGAGCACCTGGCAGCGGCACTCCGCCGACACCGTCGGTCTGCCGGTGTTCACCAAGGCCCTGGAGACCGCCCGGGTGCGGCCCATCCACCCCGCCTATCCGCAGATCTCGCAGGCCACCGGCGAGGCCGTGGTGTCCGTGCTGCTCGGCCGCGCCTCCCCCGCCAAGGCGGTGCGCCAGTGCGCCGACAAGGCCGGCGCGGCCCTGCTGATTCCCCGATGAGGAGGGACCTCGTGCCCCGAGCATCCCGAACGGGCCTGCCCCGTCCGCTCACGGTGGCCCCCGCCGACCGCGAGGCGATGGCCCGACAGCGCGCCCGGCGCCGGCGGGCACGCGGCGAGACGGCCACCGCCTGGGCGTTCATCAGCCCGTCGGTCCTGGTGATCCTGGGTCTGAGCGTGGTGCCGGTGATCTGGTCGCTGCTGCTGTCGTTCCGCGCCGACGACCTGGTCACGCCGGGCCGCTGGGTGGGCCTGGACAACTACCGGGCCCTGTCGAAGGACCCGGGGTTCCGCAAGGCCGTCGAGAACACGCTGACGTACGCGGGAATCTTCGTCCCCGTGAGCCTGGCCGGGGGGCTGGCACTGGCCCTGGCGCTGAACCGGCGGATCCGGTTCGTCGGCGTCTACCGGACGCTGGTCTTCATCCCGTTCGTGGTCTCGGCGGCCGCCCAGGGCGTGCTGTTCTCGTTCATCTTCGACCCGCAGTTCGGCGCGGCCAACTCCGTGCTGCACAAGCTGGGCATCTCGCCGCAGGGCTTCCTCACCGACCCCGGCCAGTCCCTGTACGTGCTGCTGATGATCTCGCTGTGGAGCGGGGTCGGGTTCTGCGTGGTGGTCTTCCTCGCCGCGCTCCAGGACGTACCGACAGAACTCGTCGAGTCGGCGCGCCTCGACGGCGCGAACCGCTGGCAAGTGCTGCGTTACGTCACACTGCCGACGCTCGCGCCGGTCACCGCGTTCCTGGTCCTGTGGCAGCTGATCACCGCGTTGCAGGTCTTCGACCTGGTGTACGTGACGACCAAGGGCGGGCCGCTGGGTTCGACCACGGTCATCGTCTACTTCGTCTGGGAGCAGGCCTTCCGTACGTTCACGGCGGGCTACGGCGCGGCCGCCGCGTATGTCCTGGCGGTCGCCCTGCTCCTCGCGGGCACGGCGGTGACTTTGTACCGCCGCCATCGCGAGCGTACGACCGGCGCGGCCGGAACGCCCGGGCTGCGCGGCGCGGAAGGAGTGGCCCGATGACCGCCTCCACCATGGTCGGCGAGGGCGCGGCGCCTGCGGCGGCCCCGGCCGCGCACACCGCGCGGCGTCGGCGCCGACTGCCGTTCAGCGCCTGGCACTTGCTGCTCGCGCCGCTGTCGATCGGGTTCGCGCTGCCGCTGGTGTGGCTGGTGCTCAGTTCGGTGATGACCAACGCGGAGATCAACCGCTTCCCGCCGGCGCTGTGGCCCGAAGGGATCGACCTCGGGGGCTACCGCTATGTGCTGGGCAACGCGATGTTCCCGCGCTGGTTCGCCAACTCGTGCATCGTCTCGACCGTCGCCGTCGGCGCGAACCTGGTCCTGGGCTCGCTCGGCGGATACGCGTTCGCCCGGATGCGCTTCCGGGGTTCGCGGTCGCTGCTCGTGCTGATGCTGGCGACGATGGTGGTCCCGTTCCAGCTGACGATGATCCCGACGTTCCTGGTGATGAAGTGGCTGGGGCTGATCGACACGCTGGGCGCGCTGATCGTGCCGTCGCTGGTCACCCCGTTCGCGGTGTTCCTCTTCCGGCAGTTCTTCCTGGGGCTGCCCAGGGAGCTGGAGGAGGCGGCCTGGATCGACGGGTGCTCGCGGCTGCGGGTGCTGTTCTCGATCGTGGCACCGCTGGCCCGACCTGCACTGGCGACCGTCGCGGTGCTGACCTTCCTGGCCACCTGGAACGACCTGTCCTGGCCGCTGATCGCCATCAACCACGACACCCAGTACACGCTCCAGCTGGGGCTCACGACCTTCCAGGGGCAGCACCACACGCAGTGGGCGGCGGTGATGGCGGGCAATGTCATCACCGTGCTGCCGGTGCTGCTCGCGTTCCTGTTCGCGCAGAAGACCTTCATCCAGTCGCTGACCTCGAGCGGGCTGAAGGGCTGAGCCGGGGCCGGCCCATCGGACGAACTCGCCGACGACACGTCAACTCACCGATCCAGAAAGCTCTTTGCCATGCCTGCACCCCGCTCCCGCCCTTTCGATCTGCTGGTCGTCGGGGACGCCAATCCGGATGTGGTGCTCGGCCCGGTGCCGCGCGACCTCGCGTACGGGCAGCGCGAACAGCTCGTCGAGCGAGCCGATCTCGTCCTCGGCGGATCCGCCGCGATCACCGCGTGCGGGGCGGCGCGGCTCGGGCTGCGGGTGGCGTTCGCGGGCCGCGTCGGCGACGATCCGGCGGGCGCCTTCGTGCGTACGGCCCTGGCCGCGCGCGGGGTCGACACCTCGGCCCTGACGACCGACCCCGAACTGGCCACCCCGCTCACGGCGGTCCTCACCCACGGCGCCGACCGGGCCATCCTCACCGCGCCGGGGTGTCTGGCCGCGACCGGGCCGCAGGACGTCCCCGACGCGCTGCTCGCCGGAGTCCGACATGTCCACGCGGGCTCGTTCTTCCTGATGCCGCGCCTCGCCCGGTCGCTGGCCACGGTGTTCGCGCGGGCGCGCGAGCTCGGCGCGACCACCTCGCTGGACACCAACGACGACCCGTCCGGGCGCTGGGACCGGGAGCTGATCGACCCGGTCCTGAAGGTGACCGACCAGCTGCTGCCGAACGCCGCCGAGGCGCGCGCCCTGGCGCCGGATGCCGACGGCGTGGCCGAGGCCGCCGCCGAACTGGCCCGGCGCGGACCGGGACTTGTCGTCGTCAAGAACGGCGCCGAGGGCGCGCTCGCCCACGACGGGACCCGGCTTTCGACGGCTCCGGCGGTCCCGGTCGAGCCGCTGGACACCGTCGGCGCCGGGGACAGTTTCGACGCCGGGTTCCTCGCCGCCGTGCTGCGCGGTCTCGCGCTGCCGGACGCGCTCGCCGTCGCGGCGGCCTGCGGCTCACTGTCCACCCGGGGCCGTGGCGGCACCGCGACCCAGCCCACCTGGGACGAGGCCGTCGGCTGCGCCCCTGTCAACCGCCCTACGAACAGCGGGAGTTCCGCATGACCGAGACGACCTACACGAGCGGAGTCGCGATGACCGAACCGGCCGAAGTGAAGATCGCCTTCATGGGCGCGGGCAGCGTCGTGTTCACCCAGGGGCTGCTGGCCGATCTGTTCGCCTTCCCCGAGTTCGCCCGGGCCCGTATCGCCCTGCACGACATCGACCCCGAGCGGCTCGCCACCAGCGAGGCGGCGGCCCGGCACATCGCCGGGGCGCTCAAGGTCGCGCCGATCATCACCGCGCATCCGGACCGGCGCGGTGCGCTCGACGGGGCGCACTTCGTCATCAACACCGTCCAGGTCGGCATGAACGCGGCGACCCGCACCGACTTCGCCGTCCCCGCCCGCTACGGGCTGCGCCAGACCATCGCGGACACGCTCGGGATCGGCGGCATCTTCCGCGCCCTGCGGACCTTCCCCGTACTGCGCGGCATCGCCGAGGACATGGCCGAACTCTGCCCGGACGCCTGGCTGTTGAACTACACCAACCCGATGGCGATGAACCTGCTGTATCTGCACCGGATCGCCCCCCGGCAACGCGCGGTGGGGATGTGCCACTCGGTGTACTGGACGATGCACGATCTCTCGGAGCTGGTCGGTGTGGACTTCTCCGAGGTGTCATATCTGGCCGCCGGGATGAACCACCAGGCATGGGTGCTGCGTTTCGAACGCGACGGCCAGGATCTGCATCCACTGCTCGACGCCGCCATCGAGAAGGACCGCGAACTGCTGCGCCGCGTCCGGGTGGACATGTACCGCAGGCTCGGCCACTACCCCACCGAGACCAGCGAGCACTCCTCCGAGTACGTGCCGTGGTATCTGCACCACGACAGCGAGGTGGAGCGGCTGCGGCTGCCGATCGGCGCGTATCTCGACATCATCGAGGACAACACGGTCAGCTATGAGCGCACCCGCAACGCGCTCGCGGCGGGCCGCCCGCTGCCCGTCGAGGGCACCATGGAGTACGCCCCGCAGATCATCCACAGCATCGTGACGGGCACACCCCGGACGATCTACGGCAACGTCCCCAACCACGGCCTCATCTCGAACCTGCCGGGCGACTCGGTGGTCGAAGTCCCGTGCCTGGTGGACGGGTTGGGCGTGCAGCCGACCCGCGTCGGCGCGCTCCCGCCGCAGTGCGCGGCGCTGAACCGTACGTACGCGAGCGTCACCGACCTGGTGGTCAGGGCCGCGACCGAGGGCGAGCCCCGGCATGTGCGGCACGCGGCCATGACCGACCCGGCGACCGCCGCCACCTTGCCGGTGGAGCGGATCTGGGACCTGTGCGACGACCTCGTACAGGCCCATGGGGAGCTGATCCAGCCCGAGTTGAGGACCCTGCTCGGGCACTGAGGGGCACGTCAGTACCCGACGGTGAACCTGGTGCGGTGGTGCCGGGGGTGCTCGGCCTCGTCGAGGAGTGCCACCGCCAGGTCCTCCATCGAGACGGACGACCGCCCCTCGGCGTCCATCAGCAGTTCGTCGGTGCCGAGGCGGTACGTGCCGGTGCGCTCGCCGGGCTCCAGGAGCGCGGCCGGGCTGAGGTAGGCCCAGTCCACGCCGGTCTCCGCGCGGCAGACCTCCAGCTGCTCGGTGCACGCCTGGGCTATCGGCCGCAGCTCGGCCGGGAAGTCGGGGTCGTCGACGACGGTGGCGCCGCCGGTGCCGGGCACGGTGAGCGTGGCGGCGCCGCCGACGAGCAGCACCCGCACGCCCGTTCCGGCGAGCCCCGCGAGCAGCCCCTTGGTCGCGGTGACGAGGTCGCCCTCGCTGCCGGGCGCGGGACGGGTCGCGGTGATCACCAGGTCCTGCCCGGCGCTCAGTTCGGCCGCGTCCTCGACGTTACGGGCGTCTCCCGTACGCGGCAGGGCGCCCGGGTGGAGTTCGGGGAAGCGGGCCTCGTCGCGGACGACCGCGGTGACCTCGTGCCCCCGCGAGACCGCCTCGGCCACGACACGGCTGCCGACGTTCCCGGCGGCTCCGAAGACGGTGATGCGCATGCTGTCCACTTCCTTCTGCTCATTCGCACTCAATCCCTTAGCGCTAAGAGAAAGTATCTCACCACTAAGAGATTGGCTAGTGTGGAACGGTGACCGATCACGTGGACCTGGTGCTGGAGCAGTGGGGCGCGCGCCGCCCCGACCTCGATGTGTCGCCGATGGCGGTGATCGGGCGGCTGAAACGGCTCACGCGGCTGGTCGAGGCCGAGTTGCGCCGCACCTTCGCGGAACACGACCTCGACCCGGCGTCCTTCGACGTGCTGGCGACCCTGCGCCGCAGCGCGCCGCCGCATCTGCTCACCCCGGCCGAGCTGATGCGGTCGTCGATGGTCACCTCGGGCGCGGTCACCCAGCGGCTGGACCGGCTGGAGGCGCGCGGCCTGGTGACCCGTACGCCGAGCCCGACCGACGGCCGGGTCGTGCAGGTGGCCCTCAGCGACGCAGGCCGAGAACTCATCGACGGGGCGCTGCCCGACCACCTCGCCACCGAGGAGCGGCTGCTCGCGGCCCTGGATCCGGAGCGGCGCGACACGCTCGCCGAGGGGCTGCGCGATCTCCTGGAATCCCTCGGGGACCGGCTCGACTGACACGGCGGCGGCCACGGACCCCGGGGACGGATGGAGTACCGCCGACGGGCGTGGGCACGCGGTGGAGGAGACAGTGGAGGCGGCGCCGGCGGTCGTGCTCCCGGAGCACCGCGCGGGCGCCGCCCGCACCGCACGACAGGAGGCCCCCGATGACCCACCCGCACCCCGACCCCGCCCCGCCGACGCCGGGGCCGACCCCGGGACCGCCCGATCCCGTGCCGCCGACGCCCGGCCCGGCGCCCGGGCCGCCCGCGCCCGGGCCGGGACCGCTGCCCGGGCCGCTGCCGATCCCGGAGCCCGACCCCGTACCGCATCCGCCGGGACCCGACCCCGTGCCCGAGCCGATGCCCTCGCCGGGGCCGATCACCTGAGCCGGGGGCCCGGCGCGACTACATTCCGCCCGCCACCCGCACGACCGTCCCCGTGGCGTACGAGGCGTCGGAGGACAGCAGCCACGAGACGGCTCCGGCGATCTCCTCGGGGCGGCCGGCGCGCCCCATCGGGATGGTGTCGGCGAGCTTGGCAGGGCGCTGCGGATCCTCGTGGAACTCGGTCCAGATGATGCCCGGCGCCACGCAGTTGACGCGGATGCCGTCGGCCGCGACCTCCTTGGCGAGGCCCACGGTCATGGCGTCGACGGCCGCCTTCGTCGCCGCGTAGTGCACATACTGCCCGGGGCTGCCGAGGGTGGCGGCGGCCGAGGAGATGTTGACGATGGCCCCGGCCCCGCGCCCGGCCATGTCGCGTACGGCCCGGCGGGCGCACAGCAGATAGCCGAGCACATTGACGTCGATCGCGCGGCGCATGCCCTGCGCGTCGGCGTCGGCGAGACGGCCGTTGGGGCCGCTGACCCCCGCGTTGTTGACGAGACCGGTGACCGGGCCGAGCTCGGCGGCCACGTCGAAGAGCCGGTCGACCGAGTCCTCGTCGGCCGTGTCGACGCGCACGGCGACAGCGCGTCTGCCCGCCGCGCGGACCTGTTCGGCGACCGCTTCGGCGGCCATGGCGTCGGTGCGGTAGCCGATGACGACGTCATGGCCGTCGGCGGCCAGGCGGGCGCAGACCGCGGCGCCGATGCCTCGGCTGCCGCCGGTGACGACGGTGACGAACTGCTGGTTGAGCTGGTTCAAGGGAAACCTCCGGCGCCGGGCGGGTGATCGCTCCAAGATGATCGCTCCGAGTGGAAGTGATCTTTCGCCATCCTAGGATTCGGCACCGACGGCACGTGGGGCGTCCCGGAATTCACCTCACGCCCTTTGGCGAGAACCCGTTGGATGCTGGCACTCTCGCCGCTTTCTCCCCTTCGTACGGACGGCATAGCGTTCGCCCGGGGCCCCCGGCCGGCGGCCTCGCACCCGTACGAAAGCGCTCGACCCGTGACGAAGTTCCTGCTCACCGTCCATATCCTGTTCGCGATCCTGGCCATCGGGCCGGTCGCGGTGGCCGCCAGCATGTTCCCGCCGACCGCCCGCCGCGCGCTGGCCGCTCCGACGGACGCCCAGGCACTGGCGTCCGTGCGACTGCTGCACCGGATCTGCCGGGTCTACGCGGCCGTGGGCGTCGCGGTGCCGGTCTTCGGATTCGCCACGGCGAAGAACATGGGCATCCTCGGCGACACCTGGATCATCGTCTCGATCGTGCTGACCACGATCGCGGCGGGCGCGCTGATAGCCCTCGTCCTGCCGCGCCAGGACGCGATCCTGACGGAGCTGGAGGCGACGGCCACGGGCGATGGGGAAACGGCCACCGACGTACGCCGGACCATTCAACTGGCCATGTTCACAGGCGTGTTCAACCTCCTCTGGGCCGTCGTCACCGTCCTCATGATCTTGCGGCCGGGATCCACCACAGGCGGGTGACGCCCGCGTTCCCGTACGGCAGGCTGGGAGCCGGCTCACCCCCGAGGAGAAGGCCCGGGTGTGGCCGCGGCTGGTGGAGTTGCACGCGCCCTACGAGGAGTACGACCGGCGGATCGAGCGCGACATTCCCGTGGTACGGCTGCGGCGCACCGACGGCTGAGCGCCGTGCTCCGGCGGTACGGCACACGCACCGTACCGCCGGAGCACTCACTCCGCGATCGCGATGGCCTGCACCGGGCAGGCGCGGGCGGCCTCGCGGACCATGGGGTCGCCGCCGCCGTCCGCGCGGCCGGGCAGCAACTCGCTGAATCCGTCGTCGTCCTGGGTGAACACCTTCGGCGCCGTCAGGGCGCACTGGCCCGACCCGATGCAGACGTCCTTGTCGATGCTGATTTCCATCGAATCACTCTCCCACTCCGCTACCAGGTGACCGGGAGTTCCACCATTCCCTGGAGCGTGTCGCCGGGTTTGAACGGGATGCGGTCGGCGGGCGCCGCGAGGCGCAGATCCGGGAGCCGGGCGAAGAGGGTGCCCAACGCGATCTCCATCTCGGCCCGCGCCAGGTTCTGTCCGAGGCACTGGTGGATACCGAACCCGAACCCCACGTGATGGCGGGCGGAGCGGTGCCAGTCCAGGGTGTCCGGCTCCGGGTAGACCGAGGCATCCCGGTTGATCACGGACGTGGCGAGGATGACGCCCTCACCGGCCCGGATGGTGGTACCGGCCACCTCGATGTCCGACCCGGCCACGCGGAGTATCCCGTCGGCGATGGAGAGGAACCGCATCAGCTCCTCGACCGCCGTCGGCATCAGCGATGGATCGGCCCGCAACTCCGCAAGCCGCTCCGGGTGTTCGAGAAGCGTGAAGGTCCCGAGCGAGAGCATGTTCGCGGTGGTCTCATGGCCCGCGACCAGCAGCAGGACCGCCATCCTGACCAGTTCCATGCGGTCCATGCCGCCCGTGTTCAGCTGGTCGTCGATGAGCTCGTCGAGCAGCCCCTCGCCTCGCGACCGGACCTTGCGGTCGATCAACTCGCCCAGATACGCGTCGAGCAGCTCCCGGGCGTCGTCCGTGTCGGCCGCTTCCGGCCCGCGCAGCAGCCGCCGGGACTGCACCTCGAAGAAGTCGTGGTCGTCGTAGGGAATGCCGAGCAGCGCGCAGATCACCATCGACGGCACGGGCAGCGCGAACGCGGTGACCAGGTCGGCGGGCGGGCCCTTGGCCACCATCGTGTCCAGCAGACCGTCGACAGTCCGCTGGATCATCGGCCGCAGTGCCGCCGTGCGTTTGAGGGTGAAGCCGGGGATGACCTTGCGGCGCTGGGTGTTGTGCTCGGGGTCGTCGACCCCGAGGAGTTCGGTCCGGCGTCGGCGCAGCGCCGTGAACCGCTCCATGGGCAGCGGGAAGCCGGGGTCGAGGCGGTCGGAGGAGAGCCGGGGGTCGACGAGCAGCGCCCGTGCCTCGGCGTGGCCGGTCACGAACCACACTTCCCGGCCGTCGAAGAGCGTCACGCGCGCGACCGGGCCCTCCTGGCGCGCCGGTTCGTATCCGGCGGGCGGGTGATAGGGGCAGGTGCGGTCCTGAGGGAAGGAGACAGATTCGGTCATGGGTGAACCTCGCAAGCGAAGAGTCCGTCTTGCCGATCTCCACTACATGCCCAAGGCAGCTAAGTAGTCTACGCAGAGTTCGGCCGAATCACCCGTGCGGGACGACAGGGTGGAAACCCACCCCATTCGGCTGCTTTGGAGCGCATCGCAGTGAGAGGCTGGGGGCGACCAGTGTGAGCGCGACCGGAACAAAGGGGGCCCCGAATGGCAGGCACGACCCGGGAACTGGTGGAGAGCGTCACGGCGGAGCTCGCGCCGGACAAGGACGCCAACCGGCTGGTCCCGCTGATCGCCTCGGGCAGGGCCCCCCTGACCGCACTGGCCGCGCTCGCCCTTGAGCAGCGCCACATCATCGCCTCCGACCTGCGCGCCTTCTCCTTCCTCGCCGACCGCGCGTCCGGCGCGGCGAACTCGGCGTGCGCGGAGTTCTTCGGCGCGCTCGCGACCGGCGAGACGCTGGCGCTCGACCGGCTCGGCGCGTACGAGAGCGCCTGCGGGCTCGACGCGGACGCCGTCGAGCGGTACGAGCCACTGCCCGGCTGCCAGGCCTACCCGTCGTACGTGGCATGGCTGGCACTGAACGGCGAGCCGCCACTCGTGGCGCTCGCGCTCACCGCCAACTTCGCGGCGTGGGGCGGCTATTGCGCCACCGTGGCCGAGTCGCTGCGCGCCCGCTACGGCTTCTCCGACGAGGCATGCGGCTTCTTCGACTTCTTCGCACAGCCCGCCCCCGACCTCGAACGCCAGGCACTCGCGGCCGTCGCCTCGGGTGTCCGCGGCGAGGCCGACATCGCGTTGGCACGGCGGTACGGCAGGCTCCTCCAGACGTACGAGTCGATGTTCTGGAACACGCTCGCCGAGCGCTGAACACCTGTCCGGTGGTACTAGTGCCACCCCCGATTCGGGTGCCTGCGGGATCGATCGCACCCCGCCCGCCGCAGGAAGATCGATACGTTCGATCGACCCGACGGGGAGTACAACATGAGCAAGTTCAGGAACGCGGCGCGGTGGTCGCTGGCCGCCACGGCCGGGCTCCTCGTGGCGGCGACACTGCCGCTCGCCACGGCCAACGCCTCGACCGCGCGCACGTCCGGCACCACCGCGCAGGTGCCCGACCGCTACCTCAAGCAGAAGCTGGACTGGACGTCGTGCGCGTCCGGCGCGCTGGAGTGCGCGGCCATGTCCGTGCCGCGCGACTGGCACCACGCGGACACCTCTCCCGCGATCACCGTCGAGGTCTCCCGCCACCGCGCGACCGGCACCGGTGCGCGCAAGGGGGTCCTGATGATGGCAGCGGGCGGCCCGGGCGCCTCCGGTCTGAAGCGGCCCGCGGGCCTCGCCAAGGACGAGCCGACGCTGGCGGCCGCGTACGACATCGTCGGCTTCGACCAGCGCGGGGTCGGCGGCAACGGCACCACACCGGTCGTCTGCTCGGACCAGGCCACCGTGGACTCGTTCTTCACCAGCGGCGACCTGCGCGACCGCTCGGACCAGGCGATCCGTCAGACCTTCGAGCGGGCCCGCGCGTTCGTCCGGGACTGCCGGCGCAACTCGGGCGATCTGCTGCCGTACATCACCACCGACCAGGCCACCCGCGACATGGATCTCTACCGCGCGCTGCTGGGCGTCGACAAGATCTCGTACTACGGCCCGTCCTACGCCACCTTCCTCGGCGCGTACTACGCCACCGAGTTCCCCGGCCGGGTCGAGCGCATGGTCCTGGACAGCAACATCGACTTCAGCGGCGACTGGCAGTCGTTCCTCAAGGGGCAGCCGCTCAGCTTCCAGCGCCGCTACGAGCAGGACTTCCTGCCGTGGCTGGCGAAGAACGACGCCACCTACCACCAGGGCCGCACCCCGGCCGAGGCCAAAGCGAGCTACGAGCGGCTGCGCAAGGCGCTGCACGACCACCCGCTCGACCTCGAAGGCACCCTGGTCACCCCCAACCACCTGGACGTGGCCGCGACCGGCGCGATGTACAACGCCAAGGACAACTTCGCGGACTTCGCCACCGCGCTCGAAGTCCTGGAGCACCCCGACGCCGCGCCGGCGCCCGCCCGCAAGGCGATCGCGGACCAGCTCCAGCACCCCATGTACGCCGGTTTCTTCGCCGACTTCTTCTCGGTGACCTGCGGCGACACCCCGTGGGACCGCAGCAGCCGCGACTGGATCCGCGACAGCGCCAAGGCCACGCGTGACTATCCGCTCGCGGGCGCCCGCGAGTTGACGTTCACCTCGATCTGCGCCGCCTGGCCGCACACGTCGGCGCCGCACATCAAGGTCACCGGCAAGAACCTGCCGCCCGTCCTGATGCTCAACTCCACGCACGACCCGGCCACGTACTACGAGGCCGCGGTGCGGGCCCACCGCGCCCTGCCCACCTCCCGGTTGGTGACGGTCGTCGGGGGCGGCGACCACGGCCAGTACCGGAACAAGAACGGGTGCGTGGACACGTTCGTCAACGACTATTTCCTCGACGACAAGATCCCCGCGACGGACACGACCTGTGCGGCCAACCCGCTGCCGATGCCGGGTAGCTGACGGTCCATCACTCCACTATTGCACGCGTCTGGTCATCACCGGCCCCTGGGCTCACCATGCTCCCAGCTACCCGGTCGTAACCACCCCGAGGGGGACGCTGTGCTGTCCATCCGCCGAAGAGTCGTGTCGCTGATGCTGCTGATGGCCGCTGCCGCCGGTCCGGGATTCTCCCCCGGACCGGCGGCAGCGGCCGTTCCGCACAACCCGGTGATCTTCGTGCACGGCTACAACGCCGACCCGGGCGTCTGGGGCTCCCTGCGCGCCGACCTCCGGGCCTCCGGGTACACCGACAGCGAGCTGTTCTCCTGGGGCTACGACACCAGTCAGTCGGTCAACGAGGTGCTGTCCGGCCGGTTCGCCGCCTATGTGGACCAGGTCCGCGCCCAGAGCGGCGCCGCGCGGGTCGACATCGTGGCGCACTCGTTCGGGAGCCTGGTGACGCGCTGGTATGTGAAGTTCGGCGGCGGCACCGCGACCGTCGCCCACTGGGCCTCGCTCGCGGGTCCCAACCACGGCACCTCGACGGCGTGGGCTTGCGCCCTGTGGTCCCAGGCCTGCCGTGACATGACACCGGGCTCGTACGTACAGAGGCTGCTGGCCGACGGGGACGAGACGCCGGGGGCCGTCCAGTACGCGACCTGGTGGTCGAACTGCGACGAGGTGATCAGTCCGGACAGCAGTGTGCTGCTGACGGGCGCGGACAACCATCCGGCGGGCTGCCTCAAGCACAACGACCTGCTGAGCGACAAGGGCGTCTCGCAGGGCGTACGCGACTTCCTCGCCCAGTAGGTCCTGGGTAGCGGCGGTGATCTCCGTCTCGCACCCTCACATGCAGGAATGCGCGCCCGGTCCGGCATGGTTGTCCCCTAGCGGCCCGGCGGGACGAGCCCGACGGGCCGGTCGCGGAGAACGGGAACCACCCATGGGCGAGTTGATCCTGATACGGCACGGCGAGACGGCCTGGACCCTGACCGGGCAGCACACCAGCCACACCGACCTGCCCCTCACCGAGCACGGCGAGGCCCAGGCCCGGGCGGTGGCGCCGCTGCTCGCCGGGCATCGGATCGGGCTCGTCCTGGTCAGCCCGGCGGCCCGGGCCCGGCGCACCGCCGAGCTCGCCGGGCTCACCGACCTGCGGGTGCGGCCCGATCTGAGCGAGTGGGACTACGGCGGCTACGAAGGCGTCACCACCCCGGAGATCCAGCGCACCCACCCCGACTGGAACCTCTGGACGGACGGCGTCGCCGCCGGGCCCGCCGCCCACCCGGGCGAAGAGGCCGAGGAGGTCGGCGAGCGGGCCGACCGGGTGCTCGCCGAGGCACGGGCCGCGCTCGTGTCGTCCGACGACGACGTCGTCCTGGTCGCCCACTCCCACTTCCTGCGCGTGCTCACCGCCCGCTACCTGGGGCTGCCCGCCTCGGCCGGATCGCTGTTCCTGCTGGGCACCGGGGCGGTGTCGCGACTGGGGACGGAACACGACCGGCCGGTGATCACGGCGTGGAACACGACGCTTCCGGTGGATGTGCCGGTCGGCTGAGCCGACTACTTCTTCCCCGCCCGCAGGGCGAGTTCCGCCAGGGCCTCGGGGGCACCCAATTGCCCTCGTACGCCCGGAAAGGCGTTGATGTCCACGATCAGCGGGGCGCCCTCGCCCATGTCGATGATGTCGACTCCGTAGACGTCGAGCGCGAAGACCTCGCCGACCCGCGACGCCAGCTCCGCCCAGCCGGGCGGGAGCTCGGCGAGCGGGAGCGAATGGGTCGGGCCGCGGCCGTCGGGCGAGAGTTCCGAGCGGCGCAGGGCCGCGAAGACCTGCTCGCCGATCACCCAGAGCTTGTGGTCCCAGCCGCTGTTGGGCGTGAACTCCTGGACCACGACCGGTTCGTCCGCCCACTCGGCGGCCAGCGCCTTCAGCTGTACGCGGTCGTCGGCGCGGGCCACCAGGTCATGGCGGCGGCTGTGGTGGCTCTTGACCACCACCGGACCCGCCACGTCCGGATCATCGGCGAGCGCGGCCATCGAGGCGTACGCGCGGGTCGGGGCGAACGGCAGCCCGGCCTGCCCGGCCAGCTCCGCCATCGCGAGGCGGTCCTGGCACAGGGCGGTCGCGGCCGGGGAGTTCAGCACGGCCGCGCCACGCGCCACCAGATCGCGGGCAAGCGCCAGCGCGCGGGGCGTACGCGACTTGAGCAGGTACACATCCGCGAGCGGCCCGGACAGCACGTCCACGGCCGCCGGGTCCACCGCCTCCACTTCGTGGTCGCGGCAGAGCAGCGCGGTGGCCGCGGCGAGCAGCGGATGACCGGGCTCGGGCGTGATCAGAGCGATCCTCATCCGGCCGCTCCGGGCTGCTGCGAGGTCCTCATACCGACGCTCCCGGCTGCTCCGGAATCATGGCGGGCATCGGTGTTCCCGGGGTGTTCTGGCGGCCGTGGCGAGCCAGTTCCAGGATGGCCCGGGCGACCCGCGCCGCCGCGTCCGGGACCTGGCGGAAGCTCGGGAAGTCGTTCACATCGACCACCACCGGCCCGTCGGGACCGAGCAGCACGTCCACGCCGTACAGATCCAGGCCGTACACCGCACCGACCTGCGAGACGGTCGCGGCCACTTCGGCGGGGAGCGCGACCTGGCGCTCGCGCACCGAGTGGTCGGGGTGGAGCGGTGAGCAGCGCTCGGTGGCGTAGAGCTCGCCGCCGACGCAGTACACCTTGAGGTCCACACCCGAGTTGGGCACATACGGCTGGGCCACGAGCATGCCCTGACCGGCCAGCTCCGGCAGCATCGCCACCAGATGGTCAGGCGTCGGCACCAGGCAGACCCCGCGTCCGGCGCTCCCGTCGGCGGGCTTGACCACCAGCGGGTACTCCGACTCGGGTATCTCGGTGAGCAGTTCGGGGACGGCCGCCGCGTAGGTCGCGGGCATCGGCAGTCCCCGGGCGCGCCCGATCGCGGCCGCGAGGGCCTTGTCCCGTACGCCGCGGATGGAGCGCGCGTCGTTGACGGTGGTCAGCCCGACCGAGGCGGCGGCCTCAAGCAGGGTGAGACCGGGGCCGCCGGAAACCGTCTTGAGCACCCAGGCGTCGTGGCTGCCCGCGTTCACCACCTCGGACATGCGCAGCAGGGATCCGCCGGGACGCAGTACGTCCACGCGGTGACCCCAGACGTCGAGTTGGCGGATCACCTCCACCGGCATGCCGTCGTGGCGGTAGTGCTCCTCCACCAGAAAGCAGAGCCTCATCGACCTTCCCCTGTAGCCCCCCGGACGTCCGCCAGTCTGTCTGTCCGGCGAGCTGTGACGACACAGGATGTCATGAACGCGGGCGAACCTCGTTCTCCGCCCGGAACGGGCACCTTTGCAGCTCAGCGCGGCTGCCCGCCGAGAAGATCGCCGCCGGGGCTTGCCCCTCACACTAATGTGAGGGTTTCACCATGGCCGTATGACGACCGCACCACCGGCGCCGACCGCCGCGCCGCTCTCCGTCCGACCCGCCGAGTTGCCGCTGGCCGGGCTGCTCACGCTCTCCGCGACGGCGTTCACCGCCGTGCTGACCGAGCTGCTGCCCGCCGGGCTGCTGCCGCGCATGGGCGCCGGCCTGGGCGTCTCGGAGGGCCGGGTCGGCTTCCTGGTCACGCTCTACGCGGCCGCCTCGTTCCTGTCCGCGATACCGCTCACCGCCCTGCTGCGCGGACTCCCCCGCCGTACCGTCCTGGTCGGCGCGCTCACCGGCCTCGCGCTCGCCGACGCCGTCACCGCCGTCTCCTCCTCGTATGTCCTCACGTGTGCGGCCCGACTGCTCGCCGGGGCCATGGGCGGCACGCTCTGGGCGATGCTCGCGGGGTACGGGGCCCGGCTGGTCCCCGCCGAACGCCGTGGGCGGGCCATCGCGATCGTGCTCGCGGGCATCACGGTCGCGCTCTCGCTCGGCGTTCCGGCAGGTACGGCGCTCGCGGGTGCGGTGGGGTGGCGCGCGAGCTTCGGGGGGCTCGCGTGCCTCGCCGTGCTCCTGACGGTCTGCGCGCTGCGATACGTGCCCGACTTCCCCGGGGAGCCGAGCGGCGGGCGGGTCCCGCTGCGCCGCATCGCCGCCCTGCCGGGTATCCGGACCGTCCTGTCGGTGACTCTGCTGCTGCTCCTGGGCCATCAGGCGATGTACACGTTCCTCGTCCCGTTCGCCGAGAACTGCGGCTTCGGACAGGCGAGTCTGGTCCTGTTCGTCTTCGGCGCGGCCACCGTCGCGGGCATCTGGCTCGCCGGTCTGCTGGTCGACCGCAAGCTCCGCACGACGCTGCTCGGGGCCCTCGCGCTGATCGCCGCCGTCATGGCCGCGCTCGGCGCATTGGGGCATGTGCCAGGGGTTTTGCCGGTCGCGGCGGCCCTGTGGGGCGCGGCCTTCGGGGGTGCGCCGACCCTGATCCAGACGGCGCTGGTCGATGTCTCGGGCCCGGAGCACGCGGACGTGGCGACCTCGCTCCAGGCGACCGTGTACAACGTCGGTATCGCCGCCGGTTCGCTGACCGGAGGGGTGGTCCTGGAGAACGCGGGGGCGGGCGCACTGCCCTGGACCGCGCTGCCGCTCGTGGTCGGTGCCACATTGGTGGTTTGGACCGCGCGCGGGCATGGTTTCCCTGTTCGGCGGCGGGTGCGCTGATCCCGCATGGTCGGCCTCCGGTATATGCCAGAAGCACCACCGTATCGAGTGTTGCCAAATCCCTTACGAGGCATCGCTCGCTGTGCAACAGTCGTTACCGGTCCATCCATTCAGACCTGGCACAGCCGCGCCTGTATCGGAGTACGTCATGCCGTCCCATCTGTTCGCGGACCGACCCAGCCCGCAACCTCCCGAGCGGGACACGGTCGACGCGCTGATCACGCAGACCCGTCGGCTGCGCGGTGGAGTCGACGCGGTGCGCCGGGACGCGCTCGTGGACGACGACGCGCACGGCCGGTGGCAGCGGGCGCTCTGCGATCTCGCGGTCCATCATCTCGACGACCTCGGCACGCACTTGGACCAGCTCAAGGAGGGACTTCCCGAGGCCGGACCGGACGACGAGGCCCAGGAGGAGGACGAGCAGCCCGGGTTCGAGGCCGACGCGCTCCCCGGATCCCTGCTCAGCAGGGTCGGCAGCGCCGAGTGGAACCTGCTGACCGACGAAGTGAGCTGGTCCGAGGAGCTCTTCCAGATATTCGGACGGACGCCCGAGAGCGGAGCCATGTCCCTCGACGAACTCCCGTCGATGGTCTTCGCGGAGGACCAGGGGCTGCTCACCGCGATGGTGACGGACTGTCTGGTGGACGGGAAGCCGATCGACGGCGAGTTCCGCATCGTCCGTACCGACGGACGGGTGCGGACGCTGCACATGATGGGCGAGCCCGTGCTCGACACCGACGGCTGCACCGCGTCGATGTGGGCCGTCCTGCGCGATGTCAGCGAACTGCGGCGCAGCCAGCGCGCCGTACGGGAGTCGCGCGACTCGCTCAAGCGCGAGCGGCACATCGAGCAGACCGAGCACCGGCTCGCGGTCGAGCTCCAGGAGGCCGTGCTGCCGCCGTGGCGCGGCTCCTTGCGGCTCCCGCAGGGCAACCCGGCGGCGCTCGACATCGCCGCGCACTATCTGCCGGCCGCCACCAGCGCGCTGATCGGCGGCGACTGGTACGACGCGCTCGAACTGCCCGACGGCAGGTCGTTACTGACCGTCGGGGATCTCACGGGCCACGGTGTGACCGCGACCGGCGCCATGGCGATGCTGCTCGGCGCGCTGCGCGGCATGGCGGTCGCGGGCATCCGCCCCGGCGACCTGATGAGCCACCTCAACCAGTTGCTCGACCACTCCGTCCAGCCGGCGCTCGGCAGCGCGGTCTGCTGCCAGTACGACCCGGCGACCCGCACCCTGTCGTGGGCGCAGGCGGGACACCCCGCCCCTGTGCTCTTCCGAGACGGGACGGGGTGCGCCCTGACGCCGCCTGATGGGGTGTTGCTCGGCGCGACGTCAGGTGCCGGGTACGGACAGGCCGAGGTGCAGCTCCGTCCCGGCGATCTGCTGGTCCTGCACACCGACGGGCTGACCCGTCGGGGCACCTCGGACGAGTCGGGGTGCCGCAGGCTGTTGGAGCTCGCCGGTCGCCTCGAAACCGTCCGTACCGCCCAGGACGGCGTACGGATGGTGGTCGAGGAGTTCGGCGAGACGGACCGCGAGGACGACGCGTGCGTGCTGGTGGCACGGATCGGTTCGTGAACGCCCGGCGGTCGTGGCGAAGGTAATCGGAATCGAAGGTACGGGTGTCAGGCGCCCATGGCGCCATCCGTCACGCGGGGCTCAGACCTCCATGGTCCTGCCCCGCCGGACCGGGCCCTTCGGCAGGGCCATCTGGATCTCCTCGCGCAGGTCCTGGATCTTCTGGTACCCGGCGTACTGCGCGGTCAGCCGGTACATCTCGCGCAACCGGTCCCAGGTGCGGTGGGACGAGGTCTCCCCCATCGACACCAGGGCCAGGCGGGCGTAGCGGTCCGCCTGTTCCGGGTCGTCGGCGATGAAGCAGGCCGACGCGAGCGAGATGTAGTCGAAGATCTTGGAGCGCTGACGGCCGTTGACCCTCAGCTCCAGCGCCTGCTTGGCATGGCGGGCGGCGATGCCGGCCACGCTGGGGTCGTGCTCGGCGAGCGTACGGAACGCCAGGGCCTGCATGCCGTGGAGGTCCGCCTCGTCGAACATCTGCATCCAACTGGGCGGCGGCACATCGCCCTTGTCCGAGACGAAGAGCTCCTCGGCCTCGCCGAGGGTGCGCCGCATCTGCTGGCCCTGCCCCATCGACGCCTGCGCCCAGGCCTCGATGGTGTGCAGCATCGCGTGCGTACGCGGCAGGGTCTCCTGGCCGGAACCGGACTTGGCCAGCTTCATCAGGTCCAACGCGTCGTCGGGACGGCCCAGATGGACCATCTGGCGCGCCGCGCGGGAGAGCGCTTCGCCGGCGCGCGGGCGGTCGCCGCCCTCGCGGGCCGCGTGCGCGGCGATGACGAAGTACTTCTGGGCGGTGGGTTCGAGGCCGATGTCGTGCGACATCCAGCCGGCCAGTACGGCGAGGTTGGCGGCGACGCCCCACAGGCGCCGCTGGAGATGGTCGGGGTGTCGGTAGGCGAGCATGCCGCCCACCTCGTTGAGCTGGCCCACCACCGCCTTGCGCTGGAGTCCGCCGCCCCGGGACGCGTCCCAGGCGCGGAAGACCTCGACCGAGCGCTCCAGCGCCGCGATCTCCTGCGACCCGATGGGGGCGGCCTCATAGCGGTCGTACCCGGCGGGATCGGCGTGCAGGGGATCGTCGAAGATGGGGGCGTCGGCCGAGAGTACGGGGTCGGTGTGCAGCCAGTCGTGCATGGCGCTGCTGAGTGCGGAGCCTGCGGCGAGCGCGGCGCCCGCGCCCACCAGACCGCGTCGGTTGAGCATGAGGTCCATTCCCGTGAATTCGGTGAGGACCGCCGCCGTCCGTTCGGGCGCCCACGGAAGGCCGTCGGGGTTCTGCTTGGGTCCGACGTCCCGCCGCTTTCCGGCGCGCCCTTGCCGGTCGAAACCGAGGTCCTCGATGGTCACGACACGGCCGAGTCGCTCGGTGAACAGAGCCGCCAGCACCCGCGGCACCGGATCGCGCGGGGACTCCCCCATGTCGATCCAACGCCGCACCCGCGAGGTGTCGGTGGCCAGTTGGGGGTGACCCATCGCGGCCGCCTGCCGGTTCACCAGTCTCGCGAGTTCGCCCTTGGACCAGCCGGCGAGGCCGAAGAGGTCGTTCAGGCGAGTGTTGGGTTGTCCGTTCACGTCAAGCCCCCAGGTTCTCGGCTGAGTTGACAGTAACCCCCTGTCAGATGCGGTGGGACTATTCGCCACGGTTCGCCAGGGCACGCCACATGGTGTGCCACCCGCAGTCGGGTGTCAGGTAAGAAGGCGCCACCCCGCCCCGGCAGGCGGACCCCATTCCCCAGGGTGGGATCAGGGCCACCGGGCCGGGCTGGTGGCAGGCAACTTGTCGGCGCACGAAGGGATCTGTTCGCCCATGTACACAGCATCGTCCTCCGTGTCAGCCCCGCCCCGGCCGCACCGTCACCTGGTGGCGGGTGGCGGACCGTACCTCGACCCCTCCCACGCCGCACCGGCCGCGCTCGGCGCCGGCCGGGGCACGCGCCGCCCGGGGGCGGGCATCCAGCCGCCCAGCGGGAGGATCGACCTCTCCGGCCCCCAGGGCGCGCAGCTGCGGATGGCGATCGCCTCGGTGCACCGGATCTGCCCGGAGTTCAACCCGGTGCAGGTGCTGCGGCGCAGCGGCCGGTCCGTCCTGCTCGTCGGATCCACCGGGCGCGCCACGGCGGTCGCCAAGTGTCTGCTGGACCACTCGCCCGGCTGGGCCGAGCGGTTCAGGCACGAAATAGCGGCATACCGCGCGTTCGTCCGGCACCGCCCACCAGTGCGGGTGCCGCGTCTGATCGCCGCGGACCCGGACAACTGCACGCTGGTGATCGAGCGGATGCCGGGCCGTGCGGCGGCCCTCACCCGGCACCCGGTCGAGGCTCCGCCCCGTGCCGACGTGAGGGCCGCCCTCGGGGCCATCGGGCGGGTCAACGCCTGGCGGCCGCCGGTGGAGATGTTCACGCAGCCGCTGGAGTACGCCTCCCGTATCAACCGCTACCACGAGCTCGGTCTCTTCACCGACCGGGATCTGAGCGATCTGCAGAAGCTGGTGCACGGGCTGGCCCACTCGGGCCGGCCGGTCGCCTGGCAGTTCTCGCACGGCGAGGCGCTGCTGACGAACGTCCTGCTCTCACCGGCGGGTCCGGTGCTCGTCGACTGGGAGCACGCCGGCTGGTATCTGCCGGGGTACGACCTGGCGACGCTGTGGGCGGTGCTCGGGGACGCGCCGGTGGCCCGGCGGCAGATCAGCCAGGCGGCCCAGGCGTCCGGCCCGGCGGCGCGGGACGCGTTCCTGGTGAACCTGATGCTCGTACTGACGCGGGAGATCCGGACGTACGAGACGGCCGTGCAGCGCACCATGCGCGAGTCGACGCCCTCGGGCGCGCTGGCGCAGCAGCCCGGTGTGCCCTCGGCCGGGGAACAGCAGCGGCTGCTGCTGCGCAGGCTGCACGACGACTGCGCCCTCGCGCGTCGGGCCGTGCGTGCGGCGGTCGGGACGCGCTGACCGCCGTGGGACGGGGGCCCGTCCCGTCACCTGCTCAGCGGGACGGGCCCCGGGGAAAAGGAGCGCGCTGCGCGCACGGTGCCGACACACCGTGGGCGCGGCGCGCTGCCGCGTCCGCGCTCAGCGCACCCGCACGATGTCGACGTCGTCGGCCTTCACCATGCCGATCCGGTGCCCGATCTGCACGGTCACGTACTTGGCCCGGCCCGCGAAGTACGTGTGGTCGTACGGCAGGGACGAGTCGATCGTCGGCGCGTAGAAGTAACCGGTGGGCGCCTCGCCGCCGCCCGGGTAGGACTGGCCCGCCTTGATCGTGTACGGGAGCGGGGTGCCCAGGTGCGGGGCGGTGAAGTCCGCCGGGTAGTCGGCCTTGTCGGGGTAGGCGACGCCGTACACCGCCACCTCCGCCCGGCCCGCCTTCGGCCGCACGACATAGCCTGCGGTCGGCGTGGTCACCCGGGCGTGTACGGGCGTCTCGAACCAGGCCTTCTGGCCGTACCACCAGATCGCGGTCCAGCCGGGTCTGCGCTCGGCAACGACGGCCTGCTGGGTGGCGCTGACCTTGCTGCCCCAGTCGTTGGCGCAGTTGGTGCCGGGCTGGCCGGGCGCGTGCAGGCCGGGGTCGGCGAACAGCGGGGCGGTGGCGGAGGGTTCGGTGTGCAGCGGGACGGCGCTGCTGCCCTGCACCGGCAGGTCGACGTTCTTCTCGCAGTCACGGAACGCCTGCTGGTTGGCGCTGAACTTGGGGCTGATGGTGACCAGTTGGCTGCTCGGCCGGGCCGTCGGGTGGGTGGGCTCGCCGAGGATGCTCATGAAGCGGTTCCAGTCCCAGTACGGGCCCGGGTCCCAGTGCATGTTCTTGGTGCCGGCGGCGGTGGTCGGCGGGACGTTCTCATGGCCGAGGATGTGCTGGCGGTCGAGCGGGATGTCGTACTTGGCGGCCAGATACCGCACCAGGGCGGCCGTGGAGCGGTACATCGCGGGCGTGTACCACTTGCTGCCCGCCAGGGCGAAGCCCTCCTGCTCGATGCCGATGGAGTGCGTGTTGACGTACCAGTTCCCGGCCTGCCAGGCGACGTCCTTGGTCTTCACCATCTGCGCCACGTGTCCGTCGGAGGAGCGCACGACGTAGTGGGCGGAGACGGATCTCTTGGGATCCTGGAAGATCCGGAGCGTGGTGGCGTAGTCCTCTTCCGTATCGTGCAGCACGATGTACTTGATGGCGTTGGTGGACGGCCGGTCGGCGATGTCGTAGTTCCCGTACGCCTGTTTGTTGGCCGGATCGCCGTTCTGCTGATACGCGGCCGGGACCCAGTCGCATTTCAGGACGCGGGGGCACTCGGTGGTCGCCCGCTCCTGGGCGCCGGCCGGGGAGGCGGGGGCGAGCAGGGCGAGGCCGAAGGCCCCGGTGGCGGTCAGTGCGAGCGCGAGCCGGGGCCTCTGATGGGACGTCATGACAACCCTTCCTGCCGGGAGTTCACCTCAGGTGCGGTGCGCGCACACTGTGTGACCCCGGGTGAGGGCGCGTCAAGAGTTCGCCCACAAGGGTGCGTTGTGTCAGTGGATCAGACCAGTGAAGGGGGCGGCCGACCTGCGGGTTCGGCCGTACTGGAAGAGTTCTGCGGGGAGCGGCTTCAGCCCTGCTGGAAGAGCTCGGCGGGCAGCGGCTTCAGGAGCGCGTACAGGTCGTCGGTGATCGGCCGGTCCCAGCTGGCGATGGTGACGAGCACATTGTCGCTGCGGTCGAACTGCACACAGGAGATACGGCTCTCGGAGAGCTTGAGCCGGCGCACGATGAGCAGGTTGTCGCCCTGCATCACCGGGATGTCCTCGGAGCCGACGACCTCGATGGGCTCGTCGTTCTCCAGCGCCACCAGGAGCTGGGAGACCTCGAAGGGCACCTGCCCGTCCTCCAGGTCCCGCGCCGGGGAGCCCTCCGGCAGATTGCCGATGACCATGGAGGGGCCGCGGCCGCCGAACAGGTCGTAGCGCAGGAAGACGCCCTGGCAGCTTCCGTCGGGGGCGGGCAGCAGCCCGGCACCGAGATTTCCGGGCCAGTCGCCCGGGTCCATGGCCAGGACATCGAAGTCCGGGCCCGCGGGAGTGGCGGAGCTGCGGCGGCGGAGGAACGACATGCCGCCAATGGTACGTGGCCGGGGCGCCGTGCCGGGCCCCGGCCCACGTGCGGCGGTTCAGTTGGCCGCCGCCCCCGGTTCCGGCCGGTTCTCGGTGTGCCGCAGGAGATCCGGCAGCCCGGCGAGGTCCGTGCCGATCTTGCGGAAGACGCCGGAGAGCAGCAGCTCCACGGCCCGCTCCCGGATGCCCAGCTCCTCGGCGATCCGGGTGTTCGCCCAGCCCCGGGCCGCCCGGTCGGCGGCCGTCTTCTCCTGCGCGGTGAGCGAGTCCGTACCGACGGCGCGCAGCCTCAGCGGCCGCAGGCCCGACGCGGCCAGCTCGTCGCGCGCCCGGCCCGCCAGCCCGTCGGCACCGCAGAGCACCGCGCTCTCCATGCCCCGTACAAGCAGGTCGGCGGCGTCCTGGTGCAGACCCGCACGGGTGAGCGCCGTGCCGTGGTCGACCAGCGCGCAGGCCAGCTCGTACGCGGAGGGCGAGCGCTCCAGATGGTGCACGGCCTCCGCGAGCAGCGCCAGGCTCTGCGCGCCCGTGGTGACCTTGGCCGCGGAGTGCAGGGCCCGGCCGATGGCGCCCGCCGTGCCGAACCGGCGGGCGAGTTCCACGCCCTCCTCCGCCACCGCGAGCGCCTCCACCGGGTCCGTCTGCGCCAGTGACTCGGCGAGCAGCGGCCGCCAGGGGCACCACGCCGGATTGCGCATGCTCCGGCGGTCGAGGCGCCGCCCGACCGCGCGCAGCCGCCGTTCGGCGTCACTACGCAGGCCGCGGGCGAGCAGCAGCTCGGCGTAGACGGTCTCGGAGTCGGGGTAGACCACGGCGTTGGGCACGACCTGGCCGTAGTTGTACCGGTCGGAGAGCTCCTGTGCCTCGTCGATCCGGCCCCGGGCCAGCAGGATCTCGATGAGGATGCCGAGGGCGAACCACTGGGCCGGGATGCGCTGGCCCACCCGGTCGGCGATCCGCAGCCCGCCGTGTACCAGGTCCTCGGCCTCGGCGAGCCGTCCGCGCCGGAAGCGGATGTACCCCAGCAGGGTGAGCCCGAACGACAGGTGGGCGCCGCGCCAGCCCCGGCTCTCGCACTCGGCGATTCCCTTGGTGAACAGCTCGTCGGCGCGGCCGGGCTGGTCGCAGTACATGAAGGTGAGCGCGACCAGGACGGGGACCTCGAAGCCCCAGTTCTCGTCGGTCCAGGAAAGGCCCTCGCCCAGCGCCTCCTCCGCGTACGGCAGTGCGACGGAGGCGGGCTCGCCCCGGACCATCGCGTCCCAGGCCCGCAGCCCCAGGATGTAGCGCTCGGCCATGCCACGGGTGGTGATGTGGTCGGCGAGGCGGGCCAGCCGCCGCGAGCGGGCGGCGGACTCCTCCTCGTCGGCGCGGAACGCGTTCCACATGAACCCCTCGGCCTGCATCCGCAGCCGGGTGCGGGCGCTGGTGGAGTTCCTGGCCTCGGCGGCGACGACCTCGGCCGCCTCGCCCATGCGGTCGGTGTGCGCGAGCGCCTGGGCGAGCCGGTAGGTGATCGCCTCGCGCAGGGCGGGGGCGAGCTCCGGCTCCTCCAGCGCCGCCTGGAGGTGGTTGACCGTGGTGGCGGGCTCGCTTAGCAGCGCCGAGCAGCCGAGCTCGAAGAGCACCTCGGCCCGGTCCTCCAGGCCGGGCGGTTCCCGCAGGGCGCGGGCCAGACAGCGCCGGGCAGCTTCTGGCGCACCGGCGCGCATGCACTCGCGCGCGGCCGCCCTCAGCTGCTGCACCGCCCAGCGGTCGTTGTCCGGATGCATCTCCAGGAGATGCCGGGCGGCGACCGTGGGCCCGAGGCCCGCCTCGGTGACGGAGACGGCGGCCTGTCCGTGCATCGCCACCCGCATCGCGGGCGGGATGGCGCGGTAGACGGCGGTGCCGACCAGTGGGTGGAAGAAGTCGAGGCGGTCGGGATCGCCCTGGCGGGCGGCGAGGATACGGGTGTCGCGCAGCTTCTCGATCGCGTCGACCGACTCCTCGACGCCGAGTCCGGCGACGCTGCTCGCCATGTGCGGGTCGACGGAGGTGCCCAGGATGGCGACGGCCCAGGCCAGTCTGACCGGTGAGGGGCCGAGCCGTTCCAGGCGTTCGACGAGTCCGCTGCCGCGTGCCGAGGAGGCGAGTTCGCGCAGCTCGGCGGCGTTGGCGTAGTGCGGTTTGATGTCCCGCTCGCGGATCTTGGCGATCAGTTCGACCGCCTCGAACGGGTTGCCTCCGGTGAGCGCCCAGCACTCCCGGGAGAACAGGTCGTCGGCGCCGTTCTGCAGCACTTCGTGGACGAGGCGGCTCACCCCGTGCGGGGAGAGCGGCGCCAGGTTGAGCGGCCGCGAGCCGTGCCGTTCGGCCAGCCTGCGGAACTCGCCCGCCTGCGCGGGCAGTTCCTCGGGCCGGTAGGCGACCACGATCAGGATCGGCAGATCGCCGGCCCGCAGCGCGAACGAGCTCAGCCAGGACAGCGACTCGTCGTCCGCCCAGTGCGCGTCGTCGACGATGAGCACGATGGGCGCGTGCTGGACGGCGAACCGGGTCACCAGCCAGTCGAGACCGTCCCGGACGCCCTGCGGGTCGGGCGAGCCGCCGCTGCGGTCGGCGACCAGGCCGACGGCGGGCGCCACGATGTCGTACCAGGTGCCCAGTATCCGCCGGTGTTCCTCCTCCCCGGCGGCCGCGAGCACGGGTTGCACGAGCTGGCGCACGACATGGAAGGCCACGCCCTGCTCCTGCTCGCCGCCCCGGGCCGTCAACAGGGTGCAGCCCCGTGCGGCGGCGGTTCTGCGCAACTCGGCGACCAGGGTGGTCTTGCCGAGACCCGCCGCCCCGGAGATCGCCAGCAGGCCGCCGGATGGAGCGGCCGCCTCGTCGTCGCCTCCCGCGCCGCACAAGTCGTCCAACATGCCTTGAATCAACAGGAGTTCATTGTCCCGCTCAAACAGTCGCCTGCGCGTACCACTGGTCCGCCGGCCTCTGGTGTCCGCCACAACCGTCCCCTTTTGACAGTAGGGCCGAGCCTACGCTTTCGGACACGCACCGTGACACCGATGTGACCGCTTTGCAAAGTCGGCTTGACTAACTTTCTTGGATCTGCTCGGGGTTGACGCGCCCGCGGGGGGCGCACGGCATCGCTCCGCACGCGGCTTGTGGAGTGCCGGTCAGCGGCGCACTATGTGGTTTCCGGACAGCAGCTCCGCCCATGGCTGCTCACACATCGGAGCGCGGAAGGCGGAGCGATGACGTCCCAGGGAACCCCGCGACGGCCCGAGTCGCGCACCGGGCTGGTCGACATCCCCTTCCACGCGCGATGCCATCCACGCCATGCGGTGGCGCGTCAGCACACGCTCGACTGGCTTCACCGGTTCGGGATGCTTTCCGGCCAGCATGCGACGGACGAGTACGACGCGATGGGGCTGGAACGTCTGATGGCGTACTTCTATCCGGATGCCACGGATTCCGATCTCGCGCTTGCGACCGACCTCAATGCCTGGTTCTTCGTCTTCGACGACCAGTTCGACGGGCCGATCGGACGGCAGCCCGACGCCGTCGCCCGGCAGATCGACACCATGCTGCGCACCATGAGCGACCAGGGACCGGCCCCGGGCGACCCGAGCAACCATCTCGCGGACACGCTCGCCCAGTTGTGGCGCCGCCTCAGCGACGGCACCCCGCTGCTGTGGCAGGCGCGCTTCCGCGACCACTGGCGCGACTATCTGACGGCGTACCACTGGGAAGCCCTCAACCGCACCCGTACGGGACTGCCGTCGCTGCCCGGATTCCTGCGAGGGCGCCGCGACTCCATCGGCGTGCAGCCCTGCCTGGACCTCGTCGAGCGCTGCGGCCGCTACACGCTGCCCGTGGAGCTGCACAGCGGCAGCCCGCTCGCCGAGATGCGGTGGATCACCGCCGATGTGGTGATCTTCGTGAACGACATCGTGTCCGTGGACAAGGAGCTGGCCGCCGGGGACGTCAACAACAGCGTCATCATCCTGCACAAGGGCTCCGGCCTGTCGGTGGAGCGCGCCGCCCGCGAGGTCGCCAGGCTCGCCAACTCCCGTGTGGCGCACTTCCAGACGCTCGCGGCCGAGCTGACGTCCGCACTCGCCGTGGCGGGCGTCTCGAACCGGCTGCGCGCGCATGTCGACGACTACGTGGAGGGCATGCGGGCGCTGATGAGCGGCAATCTGGCGTGGTCGCGTACGACGGCGCGCTACAACGAGACGGGCATCGAGGCCGCGACCCGGGGCCAGCGGCCGTGGGCCCACCTCTTCGAGGAGGCGGACGCGCTGGACGCCTGACCGGGCTCTAAGCGGGTACGCGGTGGCGCTGCTGGTGGCGTGCGACCCGGGCGCGGTTGCCGCAGGACGGCTTGCACCACTCCTGGCGCGGGTGCTCCTTGAGGAAGTACCGCACACAGCGCGGGCCGTGGCAGGCCCGCAGCTTCTCGCGGTCGGGCCCGGCCAGGAACTCGACGGCGGCCCGGGCGAGCGCGGCGCACAGCACCGTGACCGCGTCCGGGACCGCGTCGGCGCGGCGCTCCAGGTACGGGTCGGCGCCCTCGGGCCACTCCAGCCGGGGCACGGTGGGCACGGCCGCGGCCGCGCGGTTCACCAGATCGAGGGCCGCCCCGACGGGCGGCAGCCGGTCGGCGTCTGCGGAGCTGGGCGGGCCGGGCCGTACCGCGTGGGCGAGCAGGGCGCGCACGGCGGCCCGCAGCGCGCGCACCGAGGCCAGGGCCACCTCGTCCGCGACGAAGCCCTCGGCGCCGGGCACGGCCGCGTGCTCGCGCACCCAGCGGGTCAGCCCCTCGGCCTCGTCGAGGTCGTCGGCGACGCCCCCGTGTCCGTCGTGCCGGATCGTGAGGGCGAGGTCGAGGACGAGGGAGTGGTCGGCCATGTGTCTCATGGTAACCAGGACCACAATCGTTAGACGCGGGCATGCCCGTCCCCTCCCGTACACACGGGCACGGGGCACGGACGTGCCGGGCCGCACCAATCGACACGGGTGCGCCCGGCTCCTCCTGTCTGCGCTCTCCGCCCCGCCGCTCAGGTCAGGTCGAACTCGCCGTCCCGCGCGTTCAGTACGAAAGCGCGCCACTCGGCCGGGCTGAAGATCAGCGACGGACTGGTGGGGCTGCCGCCGTTGCGCATCGCGATGAACCCCTCGACGAAGGCGATCTGGACGTCCCCCATCCCCTGACTGCTAGACCTCCAGTCGGCGTTGCTGAGATCGAGCTCCGGCTTGTCCCAACCCACAAGGGTCTGCTGGGTGGTGCTCTCGGCCACGTCCCTGCTCCTCCCGGTTCCCTGTCGTCCGGGGCCAGACTAGCGATCGCGTCCGGTCACGGACAGGCCACGGAAGGAGTACCGCGCCGCGCCGGTGTCGACGACCGGACAGGCGCTAGTGATCCGGCTGCTCCGCCCCTACCAGCCACATGGCGAAGAACTGCGAACCGCCGCCGTAGGCGTGTCCCAGCGCCTTGCGCGCCCCGTCGACCTGATGCTCCCCCGCCCGGCCCCGCACCTGGAGGGCCGCCTCGGCGAAGCGGATCATGCCGGAGGCGCCGATGGGGTTGCTGGACAGGACCCCGCCGGAGGGGTTGACGGGCAGATCGCCGTCGAGCCCGGTGACACCGGACTCGGTGAGCTTCCAGCCCTCGCCCTCCGCCGCGAACCCCAGGTTCTCCAGCCACATCGGCTCGTACCAGGAGAACGGCACGTACATCTCGACGGCGTCGATCTCCCGGCGCGGGTCGGCGATCCGGGCCTGGCGGTAGACGTCGGCGGCGCAGTCCTTGCCCGCGCGCGGCGAGACGAAGTCCTTGCCGGCGAACATGGTGGGCTCGCTGCGCATCGCCCCGCCGTGCACCCAGGCGGGCGGATGCGGCGAACGGGCCGCGCCCGTACGGTCGGTGAGGACCATCGCGCACGCCCCGTCCGACGACGGACAGGTCTCCGAGTACCGGATCGGGTCCCAGAGCATCGGCGAGGCCTGGACCTTCTCCAGGGTGATGTCGTGCTCGTGCAGATGCGCGTACGGGTTCAGCAGCGCGTTGCGCCGGTCTTTGTACGCGACGAGCGAGCCGACCGTGTCGGGTGCGCCGGTGCGCCGCATGTACGCGCGCACATGCGGCGCGAAGAAGCCGCCCGCCCCGGCGAGCAGCGGCTGCTGGAAGGGGACCGGCAGCGACAGACCCCACATGGCGTTGGACTCGGACTGCTTCTCGAAGGCGAGGGTCAGCACCGTGCGGTGGACCCGCGCGGCCACCAGGTTGGCGGCGACCAGCGCGGTCGAACCGCCGACCGAGCCCGCGGTGTGCACCCGAAGCATCGGTTTGCCGACCGCGCCGAGCGCGTCGGCGAGGTACAGCTCGGGCATCATCAGCCCCTCGAAGAAGTCGGGGGCCTTGCCGATGACGACGGCGTCGATGTCGGACCACGTCAACTCGGCGTCCTCCAGCGCACGTTGGGCGGCCTCCCGGACCAGCCCCGCGATGGAGACATCACGGCGGGCGGCGACGTGCTTGGTCTGGCCGATCCCGACGACGGCCACGGGCTCCTTAGGCATGGGGGCCCTCTCCTTCCAGGACGGCGACGAGGTTCTGCTGGAGGCACGGCCCGGAGGTGGCATGGGCCAGCGCCCGGTCGGACTCGCCCCGGTGGATCCGGGCGGCCGCCTCACCGATCCGTACGAGGCCCGCGGCCATCACGGGGTTCGCCGCGAGCGCTCCCCCGGACGGGTTGACGCGCACATCGGCGCCGAGCCGCAGCGCCTTGCGCAGTACGACCTCCTGCGAGGTGAAGGGCGCGTGCAACTCGGCCGTGTCCACCGGCCGTTCGAAGGCCCCGGCGCGCTCGGCCGCGAGCCGGGTGGACGGCGAGTCGGTGAGATCGCGCACCCCCAGGGCGTGTGCCTCGATGCGATGGTCCATGCCCCGGATCCAGGCGGGCCGCGCACACAGTCCGCGTGCCACGTCTCCGGCGGCGAGGACCACGGCGGCGGCCCCGTCCCCGACCGGCGGGCAGTCACCGGTACGCAGCGGATGCACGAGATAATCCCCCTGCGGACGCGAACCACGCACCTGTGCATGGGAGTTGGCGGTGGCGTCGGAGCGGCTACGGGCCGCGATCCCGGCGAGCGCGGCCTCGTCCGTGTCGCCCGCGTCGATCAGCGCCTGCGCCTGGAGGGCGGCGAGTGCGACCGAGTCGGGCCACAGGGGCGCGAGGTAGTACGGGTCGAGCTGCCGGGTCAGTACGTCGCGGACTTCGCCGGGCGAGGACTTCCCGTACGCGTAGACGAGCGCGGTGTCCGCCTCGCCGGTGAGGATCTTCACCCAGGCCTCGTAGAGGGCCCAGGCGCCGTCCATCTCGACGTGCGACTCGGCGATCGGCGGCCAGGCGCCCACCCCGTCGAGCGCCATGGTGAACGAGAAGGCCCGGCCCGCGAGATAGTCCGAGGAGCCCGAGCAGGTGAACCCGATGTCACCGGTCTTCAGGCCGGTCGCGTCCAGGACCTGGTGCAGCACCGGCATCAGCATCTCGACCTCGGAGAGCTCGTCCGTGCGGCGCCGATGGTCCGTCTGCGCGAAGGCGACGACGGCGACATCCCTGGCCGGATCCATCAGATCAGCTCCTTGTACGTGTCGTAGTCGGCGTCCGGCTCGCCCGTGGGCCGGTAGTGGTCCGGGTAGCGCCCGCCCTCGCTCCACACCGGCTCGACGCGCAGCCCCATCCGCACCTGGTCGTACGGGATGCCGCCGATCCGCCCGTGCAGCGCGAGGTCGGCGCCGTCGAGCGCGATGTGCGCGTAGACGTACGGCACATCGATGTCGAGGTTCTTCGCCTTGATGTTGACGATGCAGTACGTGGTGACTGTGCCGGCCGGACCCACCTCGACCCGCTCCCCGGTGGCGACCCCGCAAGTGGGGCAGGCCCCCCGGGGCGGCACATACACCTTGCGGCACGAGGGACACCGCTCACCGACCGCACGCTGCTCGGCGAGCGCGTTGATGTACCCGGTCTGGGCACGGCCCGGGCTGTAGATGTAGTCGAGCCGGGCGGGGGCGACGATCTGGGTGACGGGATCGACGAACTCCCCACTGTGCGGCGCGGGTTGGTCCGAAGACTCACTCTCGTACGGGACGAAGCAAGCGATGTCGGTGATCGCGCCACTGCGTTCCGGGGCCCAGCGAACCTTGACCCGCATCCCGGTCCGCACGGCGTCGGGCCCGGGCGCGTCCAGAACGTGCAGCAACGCGGTGTCGGCCCCGTCGAGCCGAACCAGCACCCAGGCGAAGGGGGTATCGAGCGGCTGGTCCCGGCGGGGCGACGGGTTCCAGGCCCAAGTGGTGACGGTCCCGGTGTCGGCGACCTCGACGAGCTCGCGGATCTCCTCAGCGGTGACGGGGTCGTACTCGACGGGCGGGACGAGCGTGCGCCCGTCGCGGGCCTTCACCCCGAGAAGGACGCGCTCACGCAGCCCGGTCAGAAAGGCGCTCTGAACCTGCCCGAGAGAGCGGGTAAAGGGGAACTCGACGACGAGCGGTGCTTTAAGGACTTCAGGCATCGAGGGCGTGCCTCCTTCATCAGTACGGCGCGCCCCCATAAGGGGCGCGGGGAACTGCGCGACCAGCCCACGACGGCCCGCAGCCTCAGAGCGACCCGTGCCAGTGGCAGCGGCTACGCGCGCCGGTAAACAGGCGCACGCTTCTCCGCGAAGGCGCGAGCGCCTTCCTTCGCATCGGCCGTATCGAACACCGGCCAGCCGCGTTTCAACTCGGCCGCGAGCCCGTCGGTCTCCGTCATCTCCGCGCTCTCGTACACCGACGCCTTGACCGCCTCGACGGCCAGCGGGCCGCAGGCGTTGATCTGTTCGGCGATCTCCAGCGCCGTATCGAGCGCGCTGCCGTCGGGCACCACGCGGCCGACGAGCCCGATGTCCCGCGCCTCGGCCGCGCTGTACGGGCGCCCGGTGAGCAGCATCTCCAGGGCGTGCGTACGCGGGATCTGGCGCTGGAGCCGCACGGTCGAGCCGCCTATGGGGAACAGTCCGCGCCGGACCTCGAAGAGCCCGAAGACCGCGCTCTCCCCGGCGACGCGGATGTCGGTGCCCTGAAGGATCTCGGTGCCGCCCGCCACACACGCACCCTCCACCGCCGCGATCACGGGTTTGCGCGGGCGGTGATGGCGGAGCATCGCCTTCCAGTGGAGGTCGGGGTCGGCCTTGAGCCGGTCGCGGTACTGCTCGCCCTCCATCCCCCGGCCCGCGAGCGCCTTGAGGTCCATGCCCGCGCAGAACGCGCCGCCTGCACCAGTGAGGACGACCGAGCGGACCGTGTCGTCGGCGTCGGCCTCCAGCCACCCGTCGTAGAGGCCGACCAGCATGGCGAGCGAGAGCGCGTTCTTGGCCTGCGGCCGGTTGAGGGTGAGTACGAGTGTGGCGCCTTCGCGGCGCACGGCGAGGTGTTCGGTGCCACCCATGGGCGTGCCTCCCGTCATCGGACTGGAACAGGTTGCAGGAGCCGGGGGCCCAGTACAAGAGTTTTCTGACAGTCAGTCAGATTCTTTCGCCGGGGACCCTTCCCAGTTGCGGTCGGCTCTGCTCTGATGACGGCCACACGGGATGACGCCGGGGTCAGGAGGAGCGGTGGAGTACAACCTTGCCGACCTGTTCGAGTCGGTCGTCGACGTGGTCCCCGACCGCGAGGCCCTGCTGTACGTCGACCACCCCGGCACGGGAGCGGAGCGCCGGCTGACCTACACGCAGCTGGACGCGGCGGCCAACCGGATCGCCCACCATCTGCTCGACAGCGGCATCCGCCCGGGCGAACATCTGGGGCTGCACCTCTACAACGGCGTCGAATACCTCCAGACGGTGCTTGGCTGCCTCAAGGCCAGAGTGGTGCCGGTCAACGTCAACTACCGCTATGTGGAAGAGGAATTGGTCTACCTCTACCGCGACGCGGACCTCGCGGCGCTGGTCTTCGACGCCGAGTTCACCGAGCGGGTCGCGGGCGCGCTGCCGCACACCGAGAAGCTGCGCCATCTGATACGGGTCGGGGCGCCGCCCGAGGAGGCGCCCGCGCTCGACGCCGTACCGTTCACCGCGGCCGAGGCGGCCTCGTCCGCCGGGCGCGGCTTCGCGCCCAGATCGCCCGACGACCTCTTCATCATCTACACCGGCGGCACCACCGGCATGCCCAAGGGCGTGATGTGGCGCCAGGAGGACCTGTTCTTCTCCGGGTTGGGCGGCGGCGCGCCGACCGGTGAGCCCATAGGACGGCCGCAGGAGCTGGCCGAGCGGGTCGCGGCGGGCGGCGAGGGCATCACCTTCTTCCCCACTCCCCCGCTGATGCACGGCACTTCCACGCTCACCGCGTTCATCGGCTTCAACTTCGGCCAACGCGTGGTCATCCACCGTAAGTTCGTGCCCGAGGAAGTCCTGCGTACGATCGAAAAAGAACGGGTCACCAGTGTGTCGCTGGTCGGCGACGCGATGCTGCGGCCGCTGATCGACGCACTGAGCGGCCCCATGAAGGGCACCGACTGCTCGTCCGTGTTCAGCGTCTCCTCGTCCGGCGCGATCATGTCGGAGACGGTCCGCGCCCAGTTCAGCGCACTGGTCCCGAACGCGATGCTGCTCAACAACTTCGGCTCGTCGGAGTCCGGCTTCAACGGTACGGCGACCGACGACTCCGGCCCCGACAAGGGGTTCCGGCTGCGCGTCAACTCCCGTACGGCGGTGGTCGACCCGGTCACGTACGAGCCGGTGAAGCCCGGCGAGCCGGGCCGTATCGCCCAGCGCGGTCACGTACCGCTCGGCTACTACAACGACCCGGTCAAAACCGCCGACACGTTCTTCCAGAAGGACGGCGAGCGCTGGGTGCTGCTCGGGGACATGGCGACGGTCGACGAGGAGGGCATCGTCACCGTCCTCGGCCGGGGCTCGCAGTGCATCAACACCGGTGGCGAGAAGGTGTATCCGGAGGAGGTCGAGCAGGCGCTCAAGTCCCATCCGGATGTGTACGACGCGCTGGTCGCCGGGGTGCCGGACGCGAAGTGGGGCAACCATGTGGCGGCGGTGGTGCAGTTGCGCGAGGGCGCCGGGACGCCGTCGCTCGACGACATCCAGAGCCACTGCCGCACCCGGCTCGCGGGCTACAAGGTGCCGCGCCAGCTGGTGATCGCGCCCACCATCCAGCGCTCGCCCAGCGGCAAGGCGGACTACCGGTGGGCCCGGGCGGTGGCGGCGGAGTCGGCGACGGGGTGACGGACCGGCGGAACCGGGTGGTCAGATGCCGAACTCCCGTATCTCCGCCAGGAATTCGTCCGGACGCTCGGCATGGACGGAGTGGCCCGCGTCGATCGTGACGAGCCGGGCGCCGGGGATGCGGGCGGCCATCTCGGCTATCGCCATCTGGTCGATGTGACTGTCCGGACCGCCCGCGACGAGCAGGGTCGGGGTGGTCAGGGTCGCGTAGCCCTCGTACCAGGTGGGATCGGGGTCGTTCAGCTGGGCGTCGATGTCGCCGATGATCGCCCAGTCGAAGGAGAGCTCTCCTTCGGGCCGCTCCACGAACCCGCGCCTCGGCACGATGGGGATCAGCGGCGGGCACTCCTCCAGGACCAGCCGCCCGATCAGCCCGGGCGCGTCCTCGGCGAGCAGCACGCAGGCGGCGGCCCCCATGGAGTGGCCGACGACATCGGCGCCGGCCAGCCCGAGGGCGTCGATGAAGCCGCGCAGATCATCGCGGAACCCCTCGAACGAGTAGCTGCCGGGCCAGTCGCTGAGTCCGTGGCCGCGCAGGTCGCGGGCGTAGACGCGACGCGTCGCCGCGAGCGCTTCGGCGATGCGGGTCCAGTCGGCACCGGTGCCGCCCCGGCCGTGCACGAGGACGACGGGCGGCGCGGACTCCTCGCCCCGGACGCGGTACGCGAGCCGGATCCCCGAGCCGGTCAGCACCCTGCGGACGCCGTCACCGGCCTCGGGCCCGTCGTGCGCGGTCTCGTCATGCGTCGTGAACTCAGGCATACCGGTGATCCTCACAGCCCATGGCGATCTCACCAAGGAATTTCGCCGAGAGCGCGCACGGCGACGCGCGAAGCGGGTTGTCCACAGGTCTTGACGGTCCGGCCGGATGGCTGGATTACTGATTCCGGGAGGATCGACCGAATGATCGGTCGTCCGATTCGTACGGAGTGATGACGGGAGCGGCCCATGGCGGCACCTCTGCTGGACGCGGCGGAACGGCTCAGCAGGCCGGAGCTGGAAGCCCTGCAGCTCGACCGGCTGCGGGCCTCGCTGCGCCATGCGTACGAGCATGTGGGCTTCTACCGGGAGGCGTTCGACAAGGCGGGGATACGGCCCGAGGACTGCCGCTCGCTCGCCGACCTGGCCCGCTTCCCCTTCACCACCAAGGCGGATCTGCGCGACCACTACCCCTTCGGGATGTTCGCCGTCCCCGAGGCACAGATCCGCCGTGTGCACGCCTCCAGCGGGACGACCGGCCGCCCGACCGTCGTCGGCTACACCGAGCGGGATCTGGACACCTGGGCGGACGTGGTGGCCCGCTCGATCCGCGCGGCGGGCGGAAGGCCCGGCCACAAGGTCCATATCGCATACGGATACGGGCTGTTCACGGGCGGTCTGGGGGCGCACTACGGAGCCGAGCGGCTGGGCTGCACGGTGATCCCGGCGTCCGGCGGCATGACGGCACGTCAGGTCCAGTTGATCCAGGACTTCCGCCCCGAGATCATCATGGTCACGCCGTCGTACATGCTGACGCTCCTCGACGAGTTCGAGCGTCAGGGCGTCGATCCCCGGACCACCGCGCTGAAGGTCGGCATCTTCGGGGCCGAGCCGTGGACGGAGGAGATGCGCCGCGAGATCGAGGAGCGGTTCGCCATCGACGCGGTCGACATCTACGGCCTGTCCGAGGTCATGGGGCCGGGCGTGGCGCAGGAGTGCGTGGAGACCAAGGACGGGCTGCACATCTGGGAGGACCACTTCTACCCCGAGATCGTCGACCCGCTCACCGGCGAGGTGCTGCCCGAGGGCGAGCGGGGCGAGCTGGTCTTCACCTCGCTCACCAAGGAGGCCATGCCCGTGATCCGTTACCGGACACGGGACCTGACCCGGCTGCTGCCCGGTACGGCCCGGGTGTTCCGGCGGATGGAGAAGGTGACCGGTCGCAGCGACGACCTGGTGATCCTGCGCGGGGTCAACCTCTTCCCCACCCAGATCGAGGAGATCGTGCTGCGCACACCCGGCGTCGCCCCGCACTTCCAGCTGCGGCTCACCCGGGAGGGCAGGCTGGACGCGCTGACGGTACGGGTGGAGGCGCGCGCGGACACGGCGCCCGAGCAGCGGGAGGCGGCCGCCGCCTCGATCGCCTCGGCGGTCAAGGACGGCATCGGGGTCTCGGTCGGGGTCGAGGTCGTCGACCCGGAGACGATCGAGCGGTCGGTGGGCAAGTTCAAGCGGATCGTCGATCTGCGCAACGGTCCCGCGGCTCACGGCTGAGGATCTTCCCCGGGGGCGGGCGGTGGTGCCGGTCGGCCTGTTGACAGGTGTGCGCTCGGGCTGAATGAGTGGCTGCGGTACGCCGTATGTCATGAGCAACCACCAGTGTCACCCGCCCATTTGGGAGGAACGTTGGCTCTCCGCACGCGCACAGGAACACGTACACGTACACGCACGACGACCCGGGCCAGACGGCTCGCGCTCACCGGGATCGCCCTGTTCACCGTCGCCGCCTCGCTCTCCCCGGCGGCCGCCGCCGAGAACCGTGACCGCGACCGCCACCCCTCGGGCGGCGGCCTGTCCGCCGTCATCCGCTACACCGAGTACGGCATCCCGCACATCGTCGCCAAGGACTACGCCGACCTCGGCTTCGGCACCGGCTACGCCCAGGCGGCCGACCAGGTGTGCACCCTCGCCGACGGGTTCGTCACGGTGCGCGGGGAGCGGTCGCGGTGGTTCGGCGCCGACGGCGAGACCGACGGCTCGCTCTCCTCGGCCAGCAAGAACCTGTCAAGCGACCTGTATTTCAAGGGAGTCAGGGACGCGCACGTCGTCGAGAAGCTGCTCGCGACCCGCGCGCCCGCCGGGCCGAGCGCGCAGTCGAAGGAGCTGATGCGCGGCTGGGCGGCGGGCTACAACGCCTGGCTGAAGCAGAACCGGATCACCGACCCGGCCTGCAAGGGCGCGCGCTGGGTCCGGCCGGTGACGCTCTCCGACGTGGCCGCGCACGGCTTCGCGATCTCGGTGCTCGGCGGGCAGGGGCGCGGCGTCGACGGCATCACGGCCGCGCAGCCACCGACCGCCGCGACCCCCGCGACCGCCCCGGACCCGGCGGGCAGCGCCAAGGCGGCCAGTGAGCTGTTCGCCCCGGACAAGGCCGACATGGGCTCCAACGCGGTCGCGTTCAGCGGCGCCGCCACGGCCAACGGACGCGGGCTGCTGCTCGGCAATCCCCACTACCCCTGGCACGGCGGCCGCCGCTTCTGGCAGATGCAGCAGACCATCCCGGGCGAGCTGAATGTCTCGGGCGGCGCCCTGCTCGGCAGCGCGACGGTGAGCATCGGCTTCAACGACAAGGTGGCCTGGAGCCACACCGTCGCGACCGGCGTCACGCTCAACCTGCACCAGCTCAGCCTCGACCCGGCCGACCCGACCGCGTATCTCGTCGACGGCAAGCCGGAGCACATGACCCGGCGTACGGTGACCGTACCGGTGAAGGGCGGGGCGGCCGTCACCCGTACGCAGTGGTGGACCCGGTACGGGCCGATCGTCAGCAACCTCGGCCCCTCGCTGCCGCTCCCGTGGACCAAGACCACGGCGTTCGCGCTCAACGACCCCAACGCGCTCAATCTGCGCGCCGCCGACACGGGCCTCGGCTTCGCCAAGGCGCGCAGCACCGCCGACATGCTCAAGGCCCTCGGCCGCACCCAGGGTCTGCCGTGGGTGAACACGATCGCCGCCGACTCCTCGGGGCACTCCCTGTTCACCCAGTCCCAGGTGCTCCCGCGCATCACGGACGAGCTGGCCGCGCGCTGCTCGACCCCGCTGGGCAAGGCGCTCTACCCGGCGTCGGGCGTCGCGGTCCTGGACGGCTCGCGCGGTGACTGCGCGCTCGGCTCGGACCCGGACGCCGTGCAGCCCGGAGTGTTCGGGCCCGCCAAAATGCCGGTGCTCAAGGACGCCGCGTACGCCGAGAACTCCAACGACAGCGCCTGGCTGACCAACGCCGACCATCCGCTGACCGGCTTTGAGCGCGTCTTCGGCGCCGTCGGCACGCCCCGCTCGCTGCGTACGCGGGGCGCCATCGAGGACGTCTCGGCGATGGCGGCGAAGGGCGAGCTGACGGTCGCCGATCTCCAGCGGCAGGAGTTCGCCGACCGGGCGCCCGCCGGAAACCTGACGGCCGCCGACACGGCCAAGGCCTGCGCGGCCCTGCCCGGCGGAACGGCAACGAACAGCGGCGGCAAGGCAGTTGATGTCTCCTCGGCGTGCGCGGTGCTGGCCAAGTGGGACCGTACGGTCAACTCCACGAGCCGGGGAGCGCTGCTCTTCGACCGCTACTGGCGCAAGCTGACCGCGACCGTACCGGCGGCCGAGTTGTGGAAGGTACCGTTCTCCGCCGCCGATCCGGTCCGCACGCCGAACACGCTCAACACCGCCTCGCCGGGCGTCGCACGGGCCCTTGCCGACGCCGTGACCGAGCTGCGCGCGGCGGGCATTCCACTGGACTCGGCTCTCGGCGAGCACCAGTACGTCGTACGGAACGGGAAGCGCTTCCCGCTGTCCGGCGGCACCGAAGGGCTCGGCATCTGGAACAAGGTCGAGGGCATCTGGGACCCGACGGCCGGCTACACCGAGGTGTCCACCGGGTCCAGCCACATCCAGGCGATCGGCTGGAACGGCAGCGCCTGCCCCGTGGCCCGCACACTGCTCACGTACTCCCAGTCCGAGAACCCCAACTCCCCGCACTACAGCGACCAGACGAAGCTGTACTCGGCCAAGCGCTGGGTGACGTCCCGCTTCTGCGAGCGGGACATCCTCGCCTCGCCCGCGCTGCGGGTGGTACGGGTGCACGAGCACCGCTGACGAGAGGCGCGGCCCGCCGCCACACGGCGGGCCGCATCGGCCGGTCACACGGGTACGTGGCCGAGCTTGTCGGGGTTGAGCACGGAGTAGATCCCGTGGATGCGGCCGTCGCGCACGTCGAGCGAGGTGAGCTGGGAGCGGTCGTCGAGGGAGGTGTACAACGCGGGCGCGCCGTTGATGTCCAGGATGCGGACCCCTCCGACCTCGTACTTCTTGAGCAGACCGGTGAGGAAGGCGAGGACCTTGGCGCGGCCGAGGACCGGGCGCAGGGCGGCGCGGACCTTGCCGCCGCCGTCGTTCCAGGCGACGACGTCCTCGCTCAGCAGCTCGGTGAGCCCGGCGAGATCGCCGTTCTGGGCCGCCGCCAGGAAGCGCGTGAACAGCTTCTCGTGGTCCTCACCGGCGGGCTTGAAGCGTTCACGCCCGGCGGTCAGATGCTGTCCGGCCCGGCGGAACATCTGGCGGCAGTTGGCGACGGTCACTCCGAGGATGTCGGCGATCTCCTCGTACGGCAGCTCGAACGCCTCGCGCAGCACGAACACGGCTCGCTCCGGCGGCGTCAGACGCTCCATCAGATGCACGGTGGCGAACGCGACCGTGTCGCGGAGCTCGGCCGTGTCCATCGGCCCGAGCGCGTCGGTGGCGACCGGCTCGGGCAGCCAGGGGCCGGTGTACGCCTCACGGGTCACGCGCGCGGAGCGCAGCTGGTCGAGGGCGAGCCGCGAGACCACCTTGATCAGGAACGCGCGGGGCTCCCGGATCTCCTCGTGGTCGACGCCCCGCCAGCGCAGATAGGCGTCCTGGACGACGTCCTCGGCGTCCCACATCGAGCCGAGGAAACGATAGGCGAGCCCGAGCAGCAGCGGCCGGTACCGCTCGAACTCCACGGCGGGATCCCCTCCCCGTTCCGCTGCCGGATTCCCCTGGTGCGCGGGCGCTGCCATCGTGCGTGTCCTCTCCCCTGTACCGGCCATGGGCATCAGATCGCCGCGGCCGCCGGCCCATTCAACTCGACCGCGAAGCCGCCGCGCCACGAAGTGTGACGCGGCCGCCAGTCCAGGCTGAGCTGGGCGCGGGCGTTGTCGGCGCCGCGCAGCCGGGTCATGTACGACACCGCCCAGCCGCCGGCGACGAGCCGCGCGACGAAGGTGGGCAGGCGCTTGGGCGCGGGAGCGCCGAGCAGTCGGGCCAGCTCCGGCACCCAGGTGCTCATGGGGGCCGGATCGTCGTCGACGACGTTGAGGACGCCGGTGACGTTCCGGTCCAGGGCCGCGACCACAGCCGTGGCGGCGTCGTGCGCGTGCGTGAAGGAGAAGACCGCCGGACCGCCGCCGACCAGCGGGAACTTGCCGTCCTTGATCTGACGCGTGAACTGCCCGTCGGTGTCGAACGCCGAGCCCGGACCGTAGAGATGCCCGAAGCGCAGCACCAGACCGCCCGCGTCCTGCGTGCGCAGCTCCAGCTCGCGCAGCGCGTCCAGCGAGCGCCGGAACTGCTTGGGCGGCGCCTGCCACAGCGGGGTGTCCTCGTTGGCGAGCGCGTCGCCGTCCGGGTCGTACGCGAAGGCGACGCTCTGCGAGACGATCCGCCGCACGCCCGCGTTGCGGGCCGCCTCGACGAGATTGCGGGTGCCCTCGGTGCGCAGCCGGTCGGTGAGGGCGAACTCCTTCTGCATTTTACGGGGGTTGAGCTCGGCCGGGATGGCCGTGAGGAGATGGACGACGGCGTCCGGGGCGGCTTCGCGCACCGCCCGGTCGAGGGCTGCGGCGTCGAGGGCGTCGGCGACGACCGCCTTCGCCCCCGCCCGCTCCAGGGCCGCGGCCCGCCCGGTCGAGCGGGACAGGCCGATGACGTCGTGGCCGACCGAGGCGAGCAGCGGCACGAGGGCCCGCCCGATGACTCCGGTGGCTCCGGCGACGAGAACACGCATGGGGTTCCTCCTGATGTCCGTCCCCCGGGCGCGGATTCGCGGCCCCGGGGGTGTGTCGGCATCAGGACGGGCGAGGCCCACCGCGCGTGACACTCGCACGATGTGGCCTGGGTCACAGGGTCACATAGCCCGCTCGTGCCCCTGCCAGTACGGCTCGCGCAGCCGCCGTTTGTAGAGCTTGCCGTTGGGGTCGCGCGGCATCGCGGCGATGAAGTCGACCGACTTGGGCCGCTTGAAGCCCGCGAGCCGCTGTTCGCAGTGGGCGAGTATCGCGGCGGCGAGCGCCGGGCCGGGGTCATGGCCGGGGGCGGGTTCGACGACCGCCTTGACCTCCTCGCCCCAGTCCGGGTGCGGGATGCCGAACACGGCGGCGTCGGCGACGGCCGGATGCGTAAGGAGCTCGGCCTCGATCTCGGCCGGATAGACATTGACCCCGCCCGAGATGATCATGTCGATCTTGCGGTCGCGCAGGAAGAGGTAGCCGTCCTCGTCGAGACAGCCGAGATCCCCCACGGTGAAGAAGTCGCCGATACGGTTCTTCCGCGTCTTGCCCTCGTCCTTGTGGTAGCTGAAGCCGCCGGTCGACATCTTCATGTAGACGGTGCCGAGCTGACCGGCGGGCAGCCGCTCGCCGTCGTCGTCGAAGACCGCCAACTCGCTGATGGGCCACGCCTTGCCGACCGTGCCCGGTTTCTTCAGCCAGTCCTCGGCCGTGGCGAACGCCCCGCCGCCCTCGCTCGCCGCGTAGTACTCCTCCACACAGCTCCCCCACCACTCGATCATCGCCCGCTTGACGTGATCGGGGCACGGGGCCGCGCCATGGATGGCGTGCCGCAGCGAGCTCACGTCGTACCGCGCCCGCACCTCGACGGGCAGCGCGAGCAGCCGGTGGAACTGGGTCGGAACCATGTGGGTGTGCGTACAGCCGTACGCGTCGATCAGGCGCAGCATCTCCTCCGGCGTCCACTTGTCCATCAGGACCAGCGGATGGCCGATGTGCAGCGACGCGCCCGCGAACTGCAGGACGGCCGTGTGGTAGAGCGGCGAGCAGACGAGATGGACGTTGCCGTCGAACGGTTTGATGCCGAAGATGCCCAGGAAGCCGCCGAGATACGACTCCTCGGGGAGCTTTCCGGAGAGCGGGCGCCGGATGCCGCGCGGGCGGCCGGTGGTGCCCGAGGTGTAGTTCATCACCCAGCCCTGCGTGCGGCCGTCGGGCACCGACGCGGGCTGTCCGTCCAGGAGTTGGGCGTACGGGCGGAACCCGGCCACCTCGCCCACGGCATAGCGGTGGCTGCCCGGCAGCCTCGCCTCGTCGGCTGCCGCGGTCGCCGCCTCCGCGAACCGCTCGTGCGCGATCAGCACCTTGGCACCGGAGTCGGCGACGATCCACGCGATCTCGGGCCCGACCAGATGGTGGTTGACGGGGACGAGATAGAAACCGGCCTGGGACGCGGCCAGATACGCGGTGAAGAACTCGACCCCGTTGGGCAGCACGACGGCGAACGCGTCGCCCTTTTCGAGTCCGGCCGCGCGCAGCCCGTGGACCAACTGGTTGACGGCGGCGTGCAGTCGGCCCGCCGTCCAGCCGACCCCGTCCGGGGCCGTCAGCACGACACGGTCCGGGTCGGCGGCGGCCTGTGCCCAGAACCCGTTGGGCGGCTGCTGGTCGGCGGTCATGCCCCACCCCTTCCGGCGATGCGGTTGATACGGTCCACGGCCTGCTCGAAGCCCCGCGTCAGCTCGTCGAAGACCTCCTGCACACTGCGCTCGGAGCTCATCCGCCCGACGATCTGCCCGACCGGCGTACCGAGCAGCGGCCCGACCTCGTACTTCTGGATACGGGACAGCGCCTCGGCGACCAGCAGCCCCTGCAACGGCATCGGCAGGGTGCCGGGGCCGCTCGGGTCGTCCCAGGCGTCGGTCCACTCGGTGCGCAACTGGCGTGCGGGCTTGCCGGTCAGGGCGCGCGAGCGGACGGTGTCGCCGGAGCCCGCCGCGAGGAGCTTCTGGGTGAGCGCGCGGGAGTGCAGATCGGCCTCGGTGGTGGTCAGCCAGAGCGAGCCGAGCCAGACGCCCTGCGCGCCGAGCGCGAGCCCGGCGGCCGCCTGGGCGCCGCTGCCGATACCTCCGGCGGCGAGCACCGGCAACGGACCGACCGCCTCGACGACTTCGGGCACAAGCACCATGGAGGCGATTTCGCCGGTGTGCCCGCCGGCTTCGTAGCCCTGCGCGACGACGATGTCGATGCCCGCGTCGGCGTGGTGGCGCGCGTGCTTGGCGCTGCCCGCGAGGGCCGCGACCAGGACACCGGCGCCATGGGCCCGCTCGACGACGTCGGCGGGCGGCGACCCCAGCGCGTTGGCGAGCAGCTTGATCGGATACTCGAAGGCGACGTCGAGCTGGTTACGGGCGACCTGCTCCATCCACCCCGTGATACGCCACCCGGACGCCTCGCCCTCCGCGAGCTCGGGCACCCCGTGCTTGGCCAGGGTCGCCCGCACGAACTGCCGATGCCCGTCCGGGATCATGGCCTCGACATCGGCCTCGGTAACGCCCTCCACTCTGCGCGCGGGCATCACGACATCGAGCCCGTAGGGCAGTCCGTCGGTGTGGTCCTGCATCCAGTCGAGATCGCGCGCGAGGTCGTCGGGCGCGGTGTAGCGGACCGCGCCGAGCACCCCGAACCCCCCGGCCCGGCTGATCGCGGCGGCCACCGCGGGAAAGGGCGTGAAACCGAAGATGGCGTGCTCGACTCCCAGTCTCCTGCTCAGCTCCGTCTGCATGGGGCGCAGGATGCCGCAGCGGGGGCACCGAGGGAAGAGATTTTCTGATGCTGCGTCAGATTCTTTACGTGGGGTGGAGAGCCGCGGGGTGCGATGCGGTCCCGCGTCACCTAAGGGGCGCGGGGTGCGATGCGGCGCTACGGAGGACCGGTGCGGTTCCGAGTGCCTTTTAGGGGCGTGGGGAACTGCGCGATCAGCCCCCCACCGGGCCGCAGACGAACGACAGTCCCCGGAGGGCTTAGGGAAGGGGCGGGGTGGGGTCAAACCCCCCGGCCGCGCTACAACCCCAGCACCGCCATAGCCGCGTTGTGGCCGGGAATGCCGCTGACCCCACCGCCCCGCACCGCGCCCGCCCCGCAGAGCAGCACATTGGCATGGGCCGTCTCCACACCCCACCGACCGGTGGAAGCGTCCGCGTACGGAAAGGCGAGCGCGCGGTGGAAGATGTTGCCGCCGGGCAGCCGCAGGTCCCGCTCCAGGTCGAGCGGGGTCTTCGCCTCGATGCAGGGCCGCCCCTGCGCGTCGGTGGCCAGGCAGTCGGCGATCGGCTCGGCCAGATGCGCGTCGAGCTGGGCCAGCGTCGCGGCAAGGAGTTCCTCGCGCGTCTTGTCGTGCTGGTCGGCGGCACCGGCGAACAGCCGCGCGGGGGTGTGCAGCCCGAAGAGGGTCAGGGTCTGGTGGCCGCGCGCCGCGAGGTCCGGGCCGAGGATGGAGGGGTCCGTGAGCGAGTGGCAGTAGATCTCGGACGGCGGCGCGGCGGGCAGCTGCCCGGACAGAGCCTGGGCGTACGCGGCCGCCAACTCGCCGTATCCCTCGCCGATGTGGAAGGTCCCGGCGAACGCCTCGCGCGGGTCGACGGAGGTGTCCCGGAGCCGGGGCAGCCGGGTGAGCAGCATGTTCACCTTGAGCTGGGCGCCCTCGGCGGGCGGCGGGGGCGCGTCGCCGGTGAGGGCGGCCAGCGCCTGCGGCGAGGCGTTCACCAGGACGTGCCGGGCCGCGACCGTGCCCTCGCCCGTCCCCGTACGGAAGTCCACCTCGGCCGCGCGCCCGTCCGTACGCAGCGCGGTCGCCTCATGACCGGTGACGATCTCCGCGCCCGCCGCCCGCGCGGCATCGGCGAGCGCGTCCGTGAACGCCCCCATCCCGCCGACCGGAACGTCCCAGTCACCGGTGCCCCCGCCGATCACGTGGTACAGGAAGCAGCGGTTCTGGGCGAGCGAGGGATCGTGGGCGTCGGCGAAGGTGCCGATCAGGGCGTCGGTGAGAACGACTCCCCGTACGAGGTCGTCCGCGAAGCGCTCCTCCACCGCGACCCCGATCGGCTCCTCGAACAGCGCCCGCCAGGCCGCATCGTCACCGACGCGCTCCCGCAGGGCGGCGGCCGTGGGCAGCGGCTCGGTCAGGGTCGGGAAGACCCGCTCGGCGACCCGCCGGGTCATCCCGTAGAACTCCTCCCAAGCCGCGTACTCGGCATCGGAGCCGGTCAGCCGCCGGAACGCCGCGCGGGTGCGCTCCTCGCCGCCGCCGACAAGGAGGCCGGTGGGGCGGCCGTCGCGGACGACGGGTGTGTACGAGGAGACGTTCCGCTTGCGGACGGCGAACCGCAGCCCCAGCTCGTCCACGATCTTCTGCGGCAGCAGCGAGACGAGATACGAGTAGCGCGAGAGCCGGGCGTCGACGCCCTCGAACGGGCGGGTCGAGACGGCCGCGCCGCCTGTGTGGTCGAGGCGCTCCAGGACCAGGACCGACTGTCCGGCGCGGGCGAGATAGGCGGCCGCCACGAGGCCGTTGTGGCCCCCGCCGACGATCACGGTGTCATAGACCTGCTGTGCGGGCATGGCCCTTCCTAGCACGGGGTGATCGGCGGGGGCCAGGGTGCGATCCCGCACTACAGGGCCGTACGTGGCGATCCACGGCGGCCGACGTACGGCCCCGCATCACCGGCGCCCCGCGCTACCCGCGCCCCCCGCTCCGCCGCAGCGCCGCCACCCGGCGGTACAGCTCGACCGCCTCGGGCCCGCGTCCCAGCTGGTCCAGACAGTGCGCCTCGTCGTTCCGGCTGGCCAGGGCGTCCTGGTGGGCAGCGCCCAGGACGCGCTCGCGGGCGTCGGCCACTTGGCGGTAGGCGGTCAGCGCCTCGGGCCAGCGCCCGAGCCAGCCGAGCCCGACGGCGATCTCGCGGCGGCTGACGAGCGTGTCGGGATGGTCGGGGCCGAGGACCCGTTCGCGTACGGCCGCGACCTCCCGCGACTCGGCCAGCGCCTCCTCCCAGCGGGCCAGCCGCCCGAGGTTGACGCCCAGACCGTGCCGGGCGCGCAGTGTCTCGGGGTCGTCGGGCCCGTCGACGCGGGTGCGGTCGTCGACGAGCACGCGGTACAGCTCCAGGGCTTCGGCGCTGCGCCCGAGCCGGCCGAGGCTGATGCCGATCTCGTACCGGGTGGCGAGGGTGTCGCGGTGGTCCGGGCCGAGCACGGCCGTACGCGCCGAGGCGACCTCGCGATAGGTCTGCAACGCCTCGATCCACCGCCCCAACTGGCCGAGCGTGTAAGCGACTTCGTTCCGGCTGACCAAGGTGTCCGGGTGGCCGGGCCCGAGCACCCGGGCCCGGTCCTGCGCCACCTCGCGGGCCATGCGGTACGAGTCCTCCAGGCGCCCCAGACTGCCCAGGTTGAAGGCGAGGTTGTGACGGCAGCGCAGGGTCGCCGGATGGTCGGGGCCCATCGCGCGCTCCCGGTCGGCGAGCACCGACGCGTACACCTGGTGCGCCTCGAAGTGGCGGCCGAGGCGGCCCAGCACGTACGCGGTCTCCTGGCGGGCGTCGAGCGTGGCCGGGTGGTCGGGGCCGAGCGTGCGGGCCCGGGCCTCGGCGACCCGTCCGAACTCGCGCAGGGCGTCGGTCGCGCGCCCGGTCCTGCCGAGGGTGAACGCGACCTCGTACTGGCTGTCCAGGGTGTCGGGGTGGTCGGGGCCGAGCGCGAGTTCGCGTTCGGCGGCGACCGCGCGGTGCACCTCGCCGGCCTCCGCCCAGCGGCCGCTTCGGGCGAGGTCGAGGGCCGCGTTGTGGCGGTCGGTGAGCGCGGCCAGGAGCTCCGGTGGCGGCGGTGGGGGCCGGTCGGGCTCGGGCGGGGCGGGCGGAAGCGCGGTGGTCCACGCACCGGTCAGGCTGGCGTCGAGGTCGGGCGGGGCGGGGTCGGCGCTGCCGGTCGCCTTGTGGCCAGTGGTCATCCCGCGCGTCCAGGACGGCAGCCGGGGCGTACGCGTCACCGGCGGCGCCTCCAGCGCGGCGGCGGCCCGGAACCGCCCGCGTCCCGAGGCGAGCCGACGTGCCAGCTCCCGTGCATCGGCGGGCCGTTGACCCGGTTCCTTGGCCAGGAGATCGAGCACGACCCGCTCGAAGTACTCGGGCAGTTCGGCCCGCCGCCCGCGCGGTGGCTCGGGCGGGGTGTCGCGGTGCCCGACGAGGATCGCCCAGGCGTCGTCGAGGTCGAACGGCGGCGCCCCGGTGGCCAGTTCGTACAGGACGCAACCCAGCGAGTACAGATCGCTGCGGTGGTCGACGGGCGAGCCGCCGATCTGCTCCGGCGACATGTAGTGCGGGGTTCCCATGGCGATGCCGGTGCCGGTGAGCCGGGAGGTGAAGCCGATGTCGGCGCCGAGGCGGGCGATGCCGAAGTCGAGGATCTTCACGGTGCCGTCGCCGAGCCGCATGATGTTGGCGGGCTTCAAGTCCCGGTGGACGATGCCCTGTTCATGGGTGTACGCGAGGGCCGACGCCAGCTGCTCGGCGATGTCCACGACGTCCGCGACCGGCAGCGGATGCCCCTTGTTGTCCTCCAGGAGCTGGCTCAGATTGCGCCCGTCGAGCAGCTCCATGACGAGGTAGAGCCCGCCGTCGTACTCCCCGAAGTCATGGACGACGGTGACGCCGCGGTGCTGGAGCGCGGCCGCGACCCGCGCCTCGCGACGGAACCGCTCGCGCAGCACCCTGGCGAACGACTGCTCGTGCTGCGGACCGAGCGGCTTGAGGCACTTGACGGCGACGCGCCGCCCCAGCGACTCGTCGCGCGACGCCCACACCTCGCCCATCCCGCCGCGCCCGATCAGTTCGAGCAGCCGGTACCGGCCGTGGATCAGCCTGGTGTCCGCCATCGCGCGATGTCGCCCCCGTCACTCCGCTGCGCCCTCCCCGGCTCCGTCCAGTATGGCGGCCTGTCTGCGAAGTTTGTACGGTGAAGGGCGAGTTCCGGGCCCGAGTCGTTCGACGGCCCGCAGAATGTGCTTCGGCGGCAGCTGCCAGCGCAGGGTCGCGGGGATGCACCGCAGCAGCCGCCCGGCGACCCTGAGTCGACGGCTGACCTGCGCGGCCTTGGGCGCGGGTCTCCCGTACAGCGCATGCGCGTACGCGGGCAGCGAGTCATAGGCGAGCCGGGCGACGGGCCGCCAGAGCAGAGCGCGGACGGGCACGAGCAGCGGATGGACGGGCGGCTCCTGCAGGAAGTCGTCCACGTCCCGCGCGTCGGCCCCGGCGGCGAGCATCGGCCGCACATCCGCGAAGTAGGCGTCGAGCTGGGCGGTGGACAGCGGCACGCCGCCCGGTTCCAGCCCGATGAGCCGGGCGGCCTCGCGCTGTTCGTCGACATAGCGATCGGCCTGCGCGTCGCTGAGCGGAAACCCGGAGCGCCGCACGACGTCCAGATAACTGGCGACCTCCGCGCAATGCACCCAGAGCAGCAGCGCGGGATCATCGACCCGGAACCGCTCCCCGGTGACGGGATCGTCCGACTTGAGGAACCCATGGATACGCCTGACCCGAGCCCCGGCACGCTCGGCATCGGCCTTGGTCCCGTACGAGAGGGTCCCCACGAACCGCGCGGTACGCAGCAACCGCCCCCAGGCGTCCTTGCGGAAGTCACTGTTCTGCATGACTCCACGGACGGCACGAGGGTGGAGAGCCTGGAGATAAAGCGCCCGCACCCCGGCGACCCACATCATCGGATCCCCGTGCATCTGCCAGGTCACGGACCGGGGCCCGAAGTACCCGGGATCGCCCTCGACGCCACCCATCTCCGGCCACCTCCTGTACGGCCAGTGTGTCGAGGATTCGGGACCGATACCAGGCCGGGTTACCAAACAGCGGGCGCGCCGGAGTCCTCCAGGAGCTCCGCCACCGAGAATCGGGTGACGAACGACTGCCACGCCCCGTCGACGACGAGGAGGAACGTGTCGCCCTCCCGGAGGAGGCGGCGGCGCTTGGGCCTTCTGGGGTGTTCGGGCGAGTGGTTCCGCGCCCGCCGTTCCAGCTCCGCGAGCGCCTCCGCACGAGAGCCGGAGATGTGCGCCACCACGTACACGTCCCTGTGCTTGTGCTCGCCGTTGCCCACGGTCGTCTCGACGACCAGCCCCCACGTCGGCATGCTCCCCCGCCCCTTCGTGATCGCGTGAGCCTCTACGGTAGGAGACCCACGCGACTACCGCCGCACCCGGGGCATCCCCAACCCGATCCACGAGATGATCTCCCGCTGGATCTCGTTGTTGCCGCCGCCGAAGGTGAAGATCACGGCTGAGCGGTAGCCGCGTTCGAGGTCGCCGCGGAGTACCGCACCCGCCGAGCCCTCCTTCAGGGGGCCCGCCGCGCCGACGACCTCCATGAGCCAGGCGTATGCGTCGCGGCGGGCCTCCGAGCCGTAGACCTTTACGGCGGAGGCGTCCTGGGGGGTGAGGGTGGAGTCCTGGACGGCGTTCACCATCTGCCAGTTGAGGAGTTTCATCGCGTCGAGCTTGGTGTGGGTGCGGGCCAGGCGGCCCCGGACCCAGCCGAGGTCGATGACGCGGCGGCCGTCGGCAAGCTTGGTGTCCATCGCCCAGCGCTGGACGTCGTGCAGGGCGCGGATGGCCATGGTGCCGTGTGCGGCGAGCGTGACGCGCTCGTGGTTGAGCTGATTGGTGATCAGACGCCAGCCCTGGTTCTCCTCGCCGACGCGGCGGGAGGCGGGGACGCGGATGTTCTCGTAGTAGCTCGCGGTGGTGTCGTGCGAGGCGAGGGTGTTGATGACCGTGCAGGAGTAGCCAGGGTCCGAGGTCGGCACGAGGAGCATGGTGATGCCCTTGTGCGGCGGCGCGTCGGGGTCGGTGCGTACCGCGAGCCAGACCCAGTCGGCGGTGTCGCCGTTGGTGGTCCAGATCTTCTGGCCGTTGACGACATAGTCGTCCCCGTCCCGTACCGCCCGGGTCTTGAGGGCGGCCAGGTCCGTCCCGGCGTCCGGCTCGCTGTAGCCGATCGCGAAGTCGATCTCGCCGGAGAGGATCCTCGGCAGGAAGTACGCCTTCTGCTCCGCCGTGCCGAACCGCATCAGCGTCGGGCCGACCGTGTTCAGCGCCATCAGCGGCAGCGGGACCCCGGCCTGGGCGGCCTCGTCGAAGAAGATGAACTGCTCCATGGCGCCGAGCCCGCGCCCGCCGTACTCCTCGGGCCACCCCACCCCCAGCCAGCCGTCCGTGCCGAGGCGGCGCACGGTCTCGCGGTAGAACCGCTTCTGGGCGGCCGGCTCGGCATAGCGGGCGTACGCGTTGTCGGGCACCAGGTCGGCGAAGTAGGCGCGCAGCTCGGCTCGCAACCGCTGCTGCTCAGGCGTGTATTCGAGGTGCACGGCCCCTCCAGGCGTCTCGCTGTCCGTCCCCGTGTCCATCGCGGTCCGCATCCACGGCGGCGAACGCCGAGGCCGCGGAATGGAGGGCACAGTAGAACGTGTTGCAAGAATCTGGAAGGGTCGGCAGACGCGAAAAGCACGGACCCCGGGGCTGCGCGCAGGCGGCAGCTCCCGGGGTCCGGGGCGGATCGGCGGCTCCCGGGATCCGATGCAGGGCACGGCGCCCGGCCTCCGGGGTCCGGGTCAGGGCAGCAGCTTGTCCAGGGCGGCGGGCCCGTCGTCCGCCAGTCGGCGTTCGGCCCACTTCAGGTTCTTGGGCGTGATGTCGCGCCCGGACGCCAGCACCAGGTCCTCGGCGGTGACCTCACCGCCCGACCCGGTGTGCAACAGCGAATCGGGGGTGACCGCCTCCCGCTGGGGTGCGGAATCGGACTGAGCGTTCATGCCGCCTCCTTGTTCGTCCGGCTGGGCTCCATTCTGGTACCCGGTCACGCGGACCGCATCCGCCCCAGAGATGTCACCCGTTCGGCCCAGTCGTACGAGGCGGACGGACCGTCCGCCTCGTACGACCGCGACAGGGCTCAGGGGCGCTGCCGCCGCATGCGCTCGCCTACGACGCCGTTGTCGGACTCCCACCAAGGGCGTACGAGCTCAGTCTCAGCGGGGTCCTCGGCGGCCGGGGCCGTGGTGGCCGCGACGGCCGTGGGCGCCGCCTGGGCGGGCACCAGCTCGGCGTCCAGGCGCCGGTCGAGCGCCGCCGTCTCGGCCCGTTCGGCCCTAAACCACTGAACGAAGATCACCATCAGGAACGGCACCCCGACCAGCTCCGCGATCGTGATCATCGCGCCACCGCCGAGCTGCTGGTCGGCGTGCAGGTCCGGCGCCCAGGCGGGGGCGTGCCGGGTGTACCAGCTGCCCGCGATGACCGAGCCGCTGGTCATCACGACGATGCCCGGCACCGCGTCGATCAGCCCGTCCAGGAAGACGAACGCCGCCCGCATCGGGTGCCCGCACCACTTCGGCAGCAGCTCCTCCTTGGTGAGCAGCGGCAGGACGAAGAGGCTGCCCGCAAGCAGCAGCTGGAGGTACATCAGCTGATGCAGAGCGCCGACACGCAGCGCGGTCTCGAAGTACGGGGTGAAGTAGACGCACAGCTCGGACGCGAGCACCAGCGCCGAGCTGACCAGGGGAAACGCCAGGATGCGGGCCACTTTGCCGGTCATCGCGCGGCGCACGGGACCGGCGGTCCGCTCGGGCAGCGCGCGCAGGGCGAGCGAGAGCGGGTCGCCGAGCGCGAGGCCCAGCGGGGCGATCAGGTCGAGGAGGATGTTCTGCACGGCGGCGGGCCAGAACAGGACCTCGTCGTAGACGGCGAGCGCCGACATGGTGGCGAACATGATCGTGCCGAGACCGAGGACCGCGAAGACGGCGGTACGGGCCACCGACCACTGCTCTCCCCGGCGGCGCAGCCGGAGCACGCCCCAGCCGTACAGCGCGCCGAGCACGACGACGAGCGCGACCGCGGGCAGGTCGAGCTGCCAGTGCGAGGGGAAGTTTCCCCAGGTCAGCTGCGGTAGCTCGGTCGCCGCGACGGACTGCGACGGCGACTGTCCGGCGACGGCTTCGATCAGTTGTTGCGTTCCGGACATTCCGGCCCGGCCTCCTCACCGGCCCGCAGGGCTGACGCGGACCGCGTTCACCGTAGTCCCCGCCGCCGGGCCGCCCGTCGCGGGGTTGCCATGAACCACCCGGCTGCCCGGCAAATCGGGTACGCGCGACACGCCGGAGGCGGGAACCGGGGGCCGCCCCCGCCGCGTTCTCCCCACAGCACGGCGCGACGGCGGATCGCGACGGTGGGGCGTGAACGGGTGGTGTCGATGAGCGAGTTGGTTCCCGGAGGCAATCGGCCGCTCCCGGACGGCGTGCTGACGATCGGTGTCCCGGGACCCTTCGACCTGTCCGTACTGATCACCGACGACACCGGAAAGGTCGGCGGAGACGCCGACTTCGTCTTCTACAACCAGCCGTCGGCGCCGGGCACCCGGCTCACCGACGACGTCATCACGGTCGACCCGCGCCGTCTGCGGGCCGGGGCGAGCCGGATCACCGTGGTCGTCAGCCCGGCCGACCCGGCCACCCCGCTCGGGCGGCTCCCCGTGCCGAGCCTGCGCCTGAGCGGTCCCGGCGGCGAGGTCCTGGCCCGGTTCACCCCGCCGAAGCCGGAGCGGGAAACCGTGCTGCTGCTCGCCGAGATCTACCGGCGCGGCACCGGCTGGAAGGTCCGTGCGCTGGGTCAGGGGTACGCGGACGGGCTCGCCGGGGTGGCCCGTGACTTCGGGGTCGACGTGACCGACGAGGACCCGGCACCTCCCCCGTCCGCCCACGCTCCCACGGTCCAGATGCCCACCGCCCCGATGTCGTCGATCCCGGCCGCCCGACGACCCGGGCCGGACGGGAGCGGCGCAAGCCACGGCTTCGGCGCGCTGGTCAACGCCGAGCGGGCCCGGGCCGGGGCCCCGCCGGTGACGATCGACGCCCGTCTCGTCTCGGCCGCCGAGGCGCACGCCACGACCATGGCCGCCCAGGGCCGCCTCAGCGTCGAGAGTCCCGACGGCGTGTCCGTCTTCCAGCGGGTGACCACCCAGGGGTACGCGTATCTGACCGTCGCCGAACATCTGGTCTCCGGGCCGCGCAACCCGGCCGACTTCCTGACGTACTGCCTCAAGGACCCCCACACCCGCCGCCCGCTGCGCGACGCCGCCTTCACCGACGCGGGGATCGCGAGCGCCACCGACCGGCGTACGGGCGATGTCTACTGGACCGCGCTCTGGGCGAGGCCGCTGAGCGCGGACGGGCTGCGGCGGACGGTGGCGGAGGTGGTCGCGCTGACCAACGGCCACCGCGCCACGGCCGGATTGCGGCCCCTGGCCGACGACACCCGGCTCGCCTCGGCGGCGCAGGCGTACAGCACGGACATGGCCGAGCGCGGGTTCTACTCGCACACCTCGCCCGAGGGCCTTGAGCCATGGGACCGGGCGCGGGCGGCAGGGGCCGCGCACCGGGGCATCGGCGAGAACATCGCGTGCGGGCAGCGCACGGCGGCCGAGGTGGTGGAGGGCTGGATGAACAGCCCCGGCCACCGGGCCAACATCCTCAAACCCGACTTCACCCACATAGGCATCGGCTTCGCGGGCGGGGGCCGCGCGGGCACGTACTGGACCCAGCTGTTCGGCCTGGTCTGAGGCGGAAGGGGCCGGTCAACGGCCACCCAGCCCGGAAGCCCCCACACCAGCCGCCTCAGCCCTGTAGCTCCCGCCCCAGCCCCGCCGCGTCCACCAGCAGCACGGGCCGGTCCAGCGTGCCGAGCAGGCTTACGAAGCTGGACTCCAGGAACCCCGCCAGCTCGTCGCGCGCGTCCGGCTCCTCCAGCGGCCAGCTGGTGACGGCCTCCTCCGCGAACGCCATCCACGCGCGCGAGGCGATGTCGAGCCGGGGCGACGGCGGCAGCCCTATGCGCCGCTGCGCGTCGATCACGTGCCGGGCCACCGCCTCACGTGTCTCCCACAGGATGTCCGCGACCGCGGGATGGCTGCCGGACGCGCCCCGGACCAGGGCGACGTACACCTGGCGGTGCTCCCGTACGTACGCGACGAAGCCGTCGATGAACGACCGCAGCCAGGCGACGGGCGGCAGGGCCGGGTCCGGCTCGACGGCCTCGATGAACCGTGCGCACTCCTTCGCCACCACCGCGCGGTAGAAGTCGCGCTTGGAGTCGAAGTAGTGGAAGAGCAGGCCCCGGGAGATCCCGGCGCGGCGGGCCACCTCGTCCGTGGACAGCTCGTCGAGCGAGCGGTCGGCGAGCATCTCCAGTCCGATGTCGACCAGCTGGGTCCTGCGTTGGTCGGGGGTCAGGCGGGTGATGCGCTTTCCGGACATGCCCGCAGTGTACGAGCGGTCCGCGCCACTGCGCGCCACCCCGGCAAAGCCGACCGGCGAGCCTGTTGACAAGTGCTTAACAGGAGTCGTACAAGGGTCGTACAGATTTGTTGAGCATTGCTTAACAAGCCTTTACGGCCAACAGCGCTTTCCCGAGGAGACCGCCATGCGCACGATGCGTGCCGCCCGCTTCCACCCCGGCTCCGGCAAGCTCGCCGTCGAGGAGGTGCCGGTTCCACGGCCCGGCCCCGGCGAGGCGCTGGTGAAGGTCGCCGCCTGCGGAATCTGCCACTCCGACCTGGGCCTCCTGAACGGCGTCTTCCGCACCGAGCTCCCGGTCATCACCCCCGGTCACGAGGCCTCCGGCACCATCGACGAGCTGGGCGCGCCGACCCCCGGCTGGGAGCGCGGCGACCGGGTCGTGCTGCACGCGGGGCGCGCCTGCGGCAGCTGCACCACATGCGTCTCGGGCGCGGCGCCCGACGACTGCGAGCGCGTACAGATCATGGCGTTCGACTACGACGGCGCCTGGGCGGAGTACGTGGTGGTGCCGGTCGCCGCGCTGGTGAGGGTGCCCGAGTCGATACCGCTGGAGCAGGCCGCCGTCCTGGCCGACGCCGTGTCCACGCCGTACGCGGCGGTCGTCGACACCGCCTCGGTCCGCCCGGCCGAGAGCGTCGGCGTGTGGGGGCTCGGCGGCATCGGTACGCACGCCCTCCAGGCGGCCCGACTGGCCGGGGCCGCCCCCGTCATCGGCCTCGACCCGCTGCCGGCGGCCCGCGAGCGCGCGTTGGAACTGGGCGCGGACCACGCCGTGGACCCGACCGCCGAGGACGCGCTCGACCGGATCGCCGCGCTCACCGGTGGCCGTGGTCTGCGGGTCGCGATCGACGCGGTGGGCCGGGCGAGCACCATCGCCCAGGCCAATCGGGCACTGGGGCACCGCGGCCGGCTTGTCCTGGTCGGCATGTCCATGGACACGGTCGAACTCGGCCCGCTGGCCGCCTTCACCCGCGACCGGCACGCCGTCACGGGCCACCTCGGCTACCGCAAGGAGCACATCCAGCAGCTCGTCGACCTGGTGGCCGCGGGGCGCCTCGACATCAGCCGGTCGGTCAGCGCGCAGCTCCCGCTCACGGAGATAGCCGAGGGGGTGCGCCGTCTTGAGGAGAAGGACGGCAACCCGATCCGGATCGTCATCCGCCCCTGACAACCGTCGGATTCGCACACACCTCCTTCACCGAGACGATCACGCCACAACCCCCGCCCCTCCAGGCTCGAAACCGGCCAGCTTTCGCGCGTGAGCGCGGACACACATTGACCGCATCAGCAACAAACTCTTCACAGAATCGACAACTTCTATGAAGGATCTGCACTTTTGGAGGGCCGGGGAGCGGCGGACAGCAAGATCATCTTCGTTCAACATTGCACTTCGAATCTGGACATGTCCGTATTGCGGCCAACCGGTTGGGCGGCACTTTGCCGTTTCGTTGCCGGGCTGTAGGCATGGGTCAGCACGCTCCCTGACGGGCCCCCGGCCATGACCAAGCCGGACGAAGGCCCGTCAGCGAGGCGTCAACCGCGTTGACAGGGCCGCGAATTCGCCATGCGGGCCCTCAGCCGCGCGGGACCACCATCGAGCAACTGTTGAACCACTGGGGGTTACCCATGTCCCAACTCACCCGCCGCAGCGCGCTGGGCATCACCGCGACCGCGGTCGCCGGCCTCGGCCTGGCCGGCACCGCCTACGCCGCGACGTCGAGCACCCCGGCGCACGGTGTCGTACCCACCGGCGACGAACACAGCGGCCACATGGGCGGCATGGACCACTCGGGCCACGGCACGCCCGCGCCGTTCGACGAGGTCTACCAGGGCCGTCGTATACAGGGCGCGCCCACCATGGGCGGCGAGCACGCCCACCACGGGGGCTACTCCGTCCAGATAGACGGCAAGGAACTGCATGTGATGCGGAACGGCGACGGCACCTGGATCAGTGTCGTCAACCACTACGAGACGTATCCGACGCCGCTCGCCGTGGCTCGCGCCGCCGTGGTGGAGCTGCAGGGCGCAACCCTCGTCCCGCTCGCCTGACCTTCCGTATCGCCCCGCACGGGCACCACTATCTGGAGCATTTCCATGACCGTACGCAAGAACCAGGCGACGCTCACCTCCGACGAGAAGAAGCGTTTCGTCAATGCGATCCTCACGCTGAAGCGCAACGGCAAGTACGACACCTTCGTCACCACGCACAACGCCTTCATCATGAGCGACGGCGATGACACCGACCGCGTCGGCCACCGCTCGCCGTCCTTCCTGCCGTGGCACCGCAGATTCCTCATAGAGTTCGAGCAGGCCCTGCAGTCGGTGGACTCGTCCGTCACGCTGCCGTACTGGGACTGGACGGCCGACCGCACCGCCGCCTCCTCGCTGTGGGCCGCGGACTTCCTCGGCGGCACCGGCCGCAGCCGCGACGGACAGGTGATGGACGGGCCGTTCGCCTCCAGCGGCGGTCAGTGGGCCATCAACGTCCGCGTGGACGGCCGCAACTACCTGCGCCGCGCGCTCGGCGCGGGCGTGCCGCAGCTGCCCACCAAGGCCGAGGTCGACAGCGTCCTCGCCATGTCGACGTATGACGAGACCCCCTGGAACAGCATGTCCACCGGCGGCTTCCGCAACCACCTGGAGGGCTGGCGCGGGGTCAACCTGCACAACCGCGTGCACGTCTGGGTCGGCGGCCAGATGGGCACCGGCGTCTCCCCCAACGACCCGGTCTTCTGGATGCACCACGCGTTCGTCGACAAGCTCTGGGCGCAGTGGCAGGACCGGCACCCCAACTCGCCGTACCTCCCGGCCGCCGGGACACCGAACGTGGTGGACCTGCGCGAGACCATGCGCCCGTGGAACAACGTCACTCCGGCGGACATGCTGGACCACAAGAAGTTCTATACGTTCGACGCGGCCTGACGCGCGCGTGAGTGGCCCCACCGGGTATCCGCCCGGTGGGGCCACTCCCCTACGCGCCGGGCCCGCGCCTCGTAAGCTCACCGGCATGGACGTTCATGAGTCAGTGCTCGAACTCGTCGGCGGCACACCGATGGTGCGGCTGCGCACGCCACAGGGCTCGGCCGCGCTCTACGCCAAGCTCGAATACCTGAGCGCGGGCGGCAGTGTGAAGGACCGCATCGGTCTGCACATGATCGAGCAGGCGGAGCGGGACGGGCTGCTGCGCCCGGGCGCGACCGTCGTCGAGGCGACCTCCGGCAACACCGGGGCCGGGCTCGCCATGGTGGCCGCGGCCAAGGGCTACCGGGCCGTCCTCGTCGTGCCCGACAAGACGAGCGCCGAGAAGATCGCCACGCTGCGCGGGTTCGGCGCCGAGGTGGTCGTGCGGCCGGGCGGGCTGCCCGCGGAGGATCCGGGGAACGTGTTCAACACGGCGGCCCGGATCGCCGAAGAGACGCCGGGCAGCTGGCTCGCCGGGCAGTACGACAACCCGGCCAACCCCGGGGCGCACTACGCGACGACCGGGCCGGAGATCTGGCGGCAGACGGACGGGCGGATCACGCATCTGGTGTCGTGCGTCGGCACCGGCGGAACCATCAGCGGCACCGGCCGCTACCTCAAGGACGTCAGCGGCGGCGCCGTGAAGGTCGTCGGCGCGGACCCGGCGGCCTCCGTGTACTCGGGCGGCGACGGGCGGCCGTACTTCGTCGAGGCGACCGGGCATGTGTGCCATCCGGAGACGGTCGAGGACGTCTGGCCCGAGTCCTATGACCAGGACGTCGTGGACGAGCTGGTCCCGGTCGGCGACCGCGAGGCACTGCTGACGCTGCGTCAACTCGCCCGGGAGCAGGGCCTGATGGTCGGCGGCTCGGCCGGTCTGGCGGTCGCTGCCGCCCTGCGGGTGGCGGCCGGGCTCGGCCCCGAGTCGCTGGTCGTGGTGATCCTGCCGGACTCCGGGCGGCAGTACCTGTCGAAGTACTTCAACGACGCGTGGCTGCTGCGGCTCGGGTTCCTGGACGGCGAGGAGGACGCGGCACGGGCCGGGGACGCGGTGCCGGACTCCGTGCGGGACGTGCCCCTCCCCTATGTGAACCGGCTCAGCACGGTGGCCGAGGCGCTGACCGCGCTGCGGGCACGGCGCGATCTCGGCCTGCCGCCCGTGCTGCCGGCCGGTCCGTGCCCGGTGGGCCCCGACCGTCGGCCGACGATGCCCGAGCTCGCGGGATCCGTTTCCCTCGATGTGCTGGCGGCGGCCGTCGAGCAGGGCGAGGTGGCGCCGGACGCACTCGTACGCGACCACCTCGCCGCACCCCTGCCGCACTTCGGCGCCGGTGAGCGGGCCGACGCCGTCCTCGCCGAATGGGAGGAACGGGACGACGAGGTGGCGGTGGTGCTGTACGACGGCCATGGCATCGGGCTCATCACGCGGGACGACGTACGCAAGCTGCTCTGAGAAGCAGGGCGCCGTGGAGAAACAGGATGCCGTTGGGAAACAGGCGTCGTCGAAATAGGGCATCCACCTGGAAGGATCAAGAGAGTTCCGAAGAGGGCAAGGTCACAGCCCTTCCCCCTCCTGCACCTTTGCGCCACTGCCCTAGCATCTGGGCATGACGGTCCTGCCTGACGACGGGCTTTCTCTGGCCGCCGAGTTCCCTGATGCAACCCATGAGCAGTGGCAGCGCCTCGTGGAAGGCGTGCTGCGCAAATCGGGTAAAGATGTCTCGGGCGCGGCCGCTGAGGAAGCGCTGTCCACCCCCGTGGAGGACGGGCTCACCACCCGGCCCCTGTACACCGCGCGAGACTCCGCGCCCGATGCCGGATATCCGGGCTTCGCCCCCTTTGTCCGGGGAAGCCGGGCCGAGGGCAACGCGGCGGACGGCTGGGGCGTACGACAGCGCCACGCCGATCCGGATCCCGCCGCGGCCAACGCCGCCGTGCTCGCGGACCTGGAGAACGGGGTGACGTCGCTCTGGCTGGCCGTAGGCCGGGGCGGCGTTCCGGTCTCCGGGCTCGCCCGGGCACTCGACGGCGTCTACCTCGACCTCGCACCCGTCGTCCTCGACGCGGGCGCCGAATTCGAGGCGGCCGCACAGGAGTTGCTGCATCTGTACGCCGAGCGGGGCGTCCCCGCCGAGGCGTCGCGCGGCAACCTCGGCGCCGACCCGCTGGGCCACGAGGCCCGTACCGGCGAGGCGATCGAGGCGGCACCCGCCGTGGCACTCGCCCGCCTCTGCGGCGAGCGGTACCCGGGCCTTCGGGCGCTGACCGTGGACGCGCTGCCGTACCACGAGGCGGGCGGCTCGGCCGCGCAGGAACTCGGCGCTTCACTGGCCACCGGCGTCGCGTATTTGCGTGAGCTCACGGCTGCGGGCCTGTCCGTCGAGGACGCCTGCGCGCAGCTGGAGTTCCGTTACGCGGCCACCGCCGACCAGTTCCTGACCATCGCCAAGCTGCGCGCCGCGCGGCGGCTGTGGGCGCGCGTCGCCGAGGCGAGCGGTGCGCCCGCCGCGGGCGCCCAGCGCCAGCACGCGGTGACCTCGCCGGTGATGATGACCCGCCGCGACCCGTGGGTGAACATGCTGCGCACCACGGTGGCCTGCCTGGGCGCCGGGGTCGGCGGCGCGGACGCCGTCACCGTGCTGCCCTTCGACCACTCGCTGGGCCTGCCCGACGGTTTCGCGCGGCGCATCGCCCGCAACACCTCGACGATCCTCCTGGAGGAGTCGCAGCTGGCCCGGGTGATCGACCCGGCGGGCGGCTCCTGGTACGTGGAGCGCCTGACCGCCGAACTCGCCGACTCCGCCTGGGAGTTCTTCCGTACGATCGAGCGCGCGGGCGGTCTGGCGGCGGCCCTGCGCTCCGGTCTGATCGGCGACGAGCTCGCCGCGACCTGGGCCGAGCGGAGCAAGAAGCTGGCGCGCCGGCGCGAACCGGTCACCGGTGTCAGCGAGTTCCCGCATCTCGCCGAGCGTCCCGTCGAGCGCGCGGCGGCCCCCGCCGAGCCGTCGGGCGGACTGCCCCGGGTGCGCCGCGACGAGGCGTACGAGGAACTGCGCGCCCGCTCGGACGCGCACCTCGCCCAGACCGGCGCCCGCCCCCGGGTGTTCCTCGCAGCCCTCGGCCCGGCCGCCGCCCACACCGGACGCGCGACCTTCGCCGCGAACCTGTTCCAGGCCGGTGGCGTCGAGCCGGTCCACGACCCGGTGTCGGTGGACGCGACCACGGCCGGGGAGGCGTTCGCCGCGAGCGGCGCCACCGTGGCCTGTGTGGTCTCCTCCGACGCGCTCTACGAGGAGCAGGCCGAGGCGGTTGCGGCGGCTCTCAAGTCGGCGGGCGCCACGCATGTGTTCCTGGCCGGGCGCGGTGAGTACGCGGGCGTCGACGAGTATGTCTTCGCCGGCTGCGACGCGGTGGCCGTGCTCACCTCCGCCCTCGACCGCCTGGGAGTGGCGTCATGACGATCCCCGACTTCTCGGAGCTGCCGCTGGCGTCGGACGCCGGCGCCGACGGCTCCGACGACCAGTGGCGCACCGCCGTGAAGGAGTCCACCGGCAAGGCCGACGGCGATCTGCTGTGGGAGACCCCGGAGGGCATCGCGGTCAAGCCGCTGTACACCGCGCGGGACCTGGAGGGCCTGGACTTCCTCGGTACGTACCCGGGCGTGGCGCCGTATCTGCGCGGCCCCTACCCGACGATGTACGTCAACCAGCCCTGGACGATCCGGCAGTACGCGGGGTTCTCCACGGCCGAGGAGTCCAATGCCTTCTACCGGCGCAACCTCGCGGCCGGGCAGAAGGGTCTGTCGGTCGCCTTCGACCTGCCGACCCACCGCGGCTACGACAGCGACCACCCGCGCGTCACCGGTGACGTCGGCATGGCCGGTGTCGCCATCGACTCGATCTATGACATGCGCCAGCTGTTCGACGGGATCCCGCTGGACAGGATGACGGTGTCGATGACGATGAACGGGGCCGTGCTGCCCGTTCTCGCGCTCTACATCGTGGCCGCCGAGGAGCAGGGCGTACCGCCCGAGAAGCTGGCCGGGACCATTCAGAACGACATTCTCAAAGAGTTCATGGTCCGCAACACCTACATCTATCCGCCCAAGCCCTCGATGCGGATCATCTCCGACATCTTCGCGTACACCTCGCAGAAGATGCCGCGCTACAACTCGATCTCCATCTCGGGCTATCACATCCAGGAAGCGGGTGCGACGGCCGATCTGGAGCTGGCGTACACGCTCGCGGACGGGGTGGAGTATCTGCGGGCCGGGCAGGAGGCGGGCCTGGACGTCGACGCGTTCGCGCCCCGGCTCTCCTTCTTCTGGGCGATCGGCATGAACTTCTTCATGGAGATCGCCAAGATGCGGGCGGCCCGGCTGCTGTGGGCACGCCTGGTCAAGCAGTTCGACCCGAAGAACACCAAGTCCCTCTCGCTGCGCACCCATTCGCAGACCTCGGGCTGGTCGCTGACCGCGCAGGACGTGTTCAACAACGTCACGCGTACGTGTGTGGAGGCGATGGCCGCGACCCAGGGCCACACCCAGTCGCTGCACACCAACGCGCTCGACGAGGCGCTCGCCCTGCCGACCGACTTCTCGGCCCGGATCGCGCGCAACACCCAGCTGCTCATCCAGCAGGAGTCGGGCACCACGCGGTCCATCGACCCGTGGGGCGGCAGCGCGTACGTCGAGAAGCTGACGTACGACCTGGCGCGGCGGGCCTGGCAGCACATCCAGGAGGTCGAGGCGGCCGGCGGCATGGCGCAGGCCATCGACGCGGGCATCCCGAAGCTGCGCGTCGAGGAGGCGGCCGCCCGCACCCAGGCGCGCATCGACTCGGGGCGCCAGCCGGTGATCGGCGTCAACAAGTACCGGGTCGAGACCGACGAGCAGATCGACGTCCTCAAGGTCGACAACTCCTCGGTGCGCGCCCAGCAGATCGCCAAGCTGCGGCGGCTGCGCGAGGAGCGCGACGAGGCGGCCTGCCAGGCCGCGCTGCACGCGCTCACCGCCTCCGCCGAGCGCGGCCCGGGCCAGGGCCTGGAGGGCAATCTGCTGGCGCTCGCGGTCGACGCGGCCCGGGCGAAGGCCACGGTCGGCGAGATCTCGGACGCCCTGGAGAAGGTGTACGGCCGCCACGCGGGCCAGATCCGTACGATCTCCGGCGTCTACCGCAACGAGGCAGGAGCGTCCCCTTCGGTGGACCGCACACGCGCGCTGGTGGATCGTTTCGACGAGGCGGAAGGCCGACGTCCGCGCATCCTGGTCGCCAAGATGGGCCAGGACGGCCACGACCGCGGCCAGAAGGTGATCGCCACCGCCTTCGCCGACCTCGGCTTCGACGTCGACGTCGGCCCGCTGTTCCAGACGCCGGGCGAGGTGGCCCGGCAGGCGGTCGAGGCGGATGTGCACATCGTGGGTGTGTCGTCGCTCGCCGCCGGTCACCTGACCCTCGTGCCGGCGCTCCGCGAGGAGCTGGCCGCCGAGGGCCGGGAGGACATCATGATCGTGGTGGGCGGTGTCATTCCGCCGCAGGACGTCCCGACGCTCCTTGAGATGGGCGCCGCTGCGGTGTTCCCGCCGGGGACGGTCATCCCGGACGCGGCGTACGACCTGGTGACGCGGCTCGGCGCGGCGCTGGGCCATGACGAGCTGTAGCCGCCCGTGCGCATCGATCTCGACAGCTACGTCAAGGGTGTACTCGACGGGAAGCGGGCGTTCATCGCGCGCGCCATCACCCTCGTCGAGTCCACCCGGCCCGACCACCGCGCGCTCGCCCAGCAGTTGCTCACCGAGTTGCTGCCGCACACGGGCGCCGCGCGGCGGATCGGCATCAGCGGTGTGCCGGGCGTGGGCAAGTCCACCTTCATCGACGCGTTCGGCACCATGCTGACCGGGCTCGGCCACCGGGTGGCGGTGCTCGCCGTCGACCCGTCGTCGACCCGTACCGGCGGCTCCATCCTCGGCGACAAGACGCGGATGGAGCGGCTCGCGGTGGATCCGGCCGCCTTTGTACGGCCCTCGCCGAGCGCGGGCACGCTCGGCGGGGTCGCCAAGGCGACGCGCGAGTCCATGGTCGTGATGGAGGCGGCGGGTTACGACGTCGTCCTGGTGGAGACCGTCGGCGTCGGCCAGTCCGAGACGACGGTGGCCAACATGGTCGACTCGTTCCTGCTGCTGACGCTGGCGCGCACGGGTGACCAGCTCCAGGGCATCAAGAAGGGCGTCCTGGAGCTCGCCGATGTGATCGCCGTGAACAAGGCGGACGGGCCGCATGAGCGCGACGCGCGGTCGGCAGCGCGGGAACTGGCGGGTGCGTTGCGGCTGATGCATCCGGCGGATGCCGCGTGGACTCCGCCGGTGCTCAGTTGCAGCGCGCGCGAGTCTCTTGGGCTCGACACCGTCTGGGAGCGGCTCTCCCAGCACCGGGCGCTGCTCGACTCCACGGGCCGGCTTGCCGCCAAGCGGCGTGATCAGCAGATCGACTGGACTTGGTCGATGGTCCATGACGAGCTGTTGGGTCGGTTGCGGGCCCATCCGGATGTAAGGGCTTTGGCCCCGGCGCTTGAACAGCGTGTTCGGGATGGGGAGTTGACTGCGACGCTGGCGGCGGAGCGGATTCTTGGCGCGTTTCAGGGGGAACGCGGGGTGTAGTGATCGTTTGGCTGCGGACCGTGCTCGGCTGGTCGCGCCCGCGCGGCGGAGCCGCATAATGACACAGCCCCGCGCCCCTGAAAGCTCGCGGGACCGCATCGCGGATCCACAACTCCGCCAAGGCCCGGACCGGCAACGGTCCGGGCCTTTCGCGTGCTCAGGCCACCGCCAGTGCCGAACCCTCCGCGTCACGCAAGCGCTCGATGAGGGCTGCTCGGGCTCGGGCCACTCGGGAGCGGACCGTGCCGACGGGGCAGTTGCTGACGTTGGCCGCGTCCGCGTACGGCAGTCCAACGAGCTGGGTCAGGACGAACGCCTCGCGGCGCTCGTCCGGCAGCGCGGCCAGCAGGTCGGCGAGCGCGACCCCGTCGTCGAAGCCGGGCAGGCCCCGGGGCTGGGCGCGTTCGGCGGCGGACTGCCAGTCGTCGGTGTCCGAGACGCGGGGCCGCGCGGCGGCGTATCGCAGGTTGTCGATCACCGCGCGGCGGGCGATCGAGAGCAGCCAGGTACGGGCGGAGGAGCGGCCCTCGAAGCGATGCAGGCTGCCGAGCGCCCGCAGGAAGGTGTCCTGGGTGAGATCGTCGGCGGCCTGCGGATCGGCGCCGAGGTAGGTGACATAGCGGCGTACGTCGCGGTGCAGCGCGCGTACGAAGTGCTCGACGGCTTCGGGGTCGCCGCTTCGGGCGGCAAGCGCCCAGGCCGTTATCGCCTGGTCCGTCGACTCGTCGCGCGGGCGGCGCGGGGCAGAAGTGATCACCTGATGTCCTTCTGGGAATCCGGGTCCGGACCGGCGCGAAGAGGTGGCGCGGGTCCGGTGAAGGGGTACGGCGGCACACGGGCGTGCGGCCGATGCCCGGGGCACCGGGAGGACAACTCCCAAGGCGCCACGGGGAACCGGCTGTCGTCAGACGACAGCGGTCCCGACGGGCGGACCCCTTGAGGTGATCGCGTGAACGAGGAAGAGCCGGCGCGGCACCCGGGCCGTACGGTCCCGGCGGGCGCGCAGGCGCGGGCGGCTCGGCGGCACCGCACGGAACAGGGCCATCCGCAGCGGGGCGAAGATCCATCCCGCGAAGGCCCGCAGGATCCGGAAAGCGGCCCGCTCGCCGTACGCGAGCCACAGACCGCAGAGCAGCGCGGCGAGCAGGTGGGCGGCGAACATGCCGGTGGAGGACATCCCCGCCATGTCATGCCCCATGGAACCCATGTGACCCATGTGACCCATGGAGTCCATATGCCCCATCGAGCTCATGTGGCCCGGCGACATGTCCATGGGCATGTTCATCGGCATGCCCGGATGCCCCATCGGCATGGACATGGACGCCATCGACGGCCCCGCCGCCTCCTGCGCCACCGAGAACAGTTCGTGCAGCACCGCCTGCGCGACCACCGCGACGGCCACCACCTGACCGAAGCCGCGCTCGCGGCCCGCCAGGCACCACGCCGTACCGCCGGTCGCGACCGTCGCGCAGCCGAGCGCCCACCAGGGCACCGGGGCGCCCGACATGAGGGCGTGCCCGAAGGCCGTGAGCAGCACGCAGAGGGCCGCGAACATCGCGGCCCGCACGGTGCGGCAACAGTCTCCGGCAGTCATGGCGCGCTCATCCTCGCATCCCCCTTCCGCGCCCCGACGGCGGGTGCGTATACGAAATCCGGCGTTTCCCCCCGACACCCTCATGTGATCCAGAGCACATCAACGCACCGGAACCCGGCGGGAGTTCGGGCCGACTCCTGGGAGAGCTCGGGAGATCGCCCGGTGCGACGGACGGGAGCGGAGGGGCGCCGGTGGCAGTGGACCGGAGCGAGGAGAGCAGTCGGCCCACGGGTGCGGTGAGCAGTCGGCCGACCGGCGCGGTGACGGCGCTGCTGACGTGTGCGATGGCGTTCTCGATGCTGCAACTGTTCCTGCTCGGGGCGCTGGGGCCGCGTATCACCGCCGCGCTCGACGTCTCGCCGACCGTCCTCGGGCTCACCACGACCATCGGCTTCGGCGCCGCCGCGCTGCTCTCCCCGCTGGGCGGCCGGGTGGTGGACGCGGTGGGTCCGCGCCGCTGTCTGGTGGCGCTGCTCGTGGTGTCGGCGGTGGCCCTGGGCCTGATCGGTGCGGCGCCGGGGGCCGGGTTCCTGCTGGTGGCGGTCGCGCTCGGCGGACTTCCGCAGGCGCTCGCCAACCCCGCCACCAACAAGGCGATCCTGGCCGCCGTGGCGCCCGCGCGGCGCGGCTCGGTGACCGGGATGAAGCAGTCGGGCGTCCAACTGGGCGCCTTCGCGGCCGGGTTGCCGCTCGCCGCGCTTGCCGGGCTCACCGGGTGGCGGGGCGCGGTCTGGACGGCGGCGGGCGCCGCGCTGGTGGCGGCGGTCTGGGCGGCGCGCGTCCTGCCCGCCGATCCCCCGCCGAAGCCCGCTGCCGCGATCCGGCTGCCGCAGGGCGCGATCGCCTGGCTGACCGCCTTCTCACTGCTCCTCGGCTGCGGCATCGCCTCGGTCAACACCTACCTCGCGCTGTACGGTTCACGGCGGCTCGGCCTCGGCCCGACGGCCGCCGCCGCGCTTGTCGCGGTCCTCGGCGTCGCCGGTATCGTGGGCCGGGTGGGCTGGTCGAAGGTGGCCGGACGCCCGGACCGGGCGGTGTGGCTGCCGGGCGGCCTCGCGGCGGGCGCGGTCGGCGCGGCCCTGCTCCTCGCCGCCTCGGCGTACGCGCACCCCCTGGCGTGGCTCGCGGCGATCACCGTCGGCGTGTTCGCGGTCTCCGCCAACGCGGTCTCGATGGTCCTCGTCATGCAGCGCGCCGAACCGGGCCGCGCCGGACAGGACTCGGCCCTGGTCTCGGCCGGGTTCTTCGCCGGATTCGCGCTCGGCCCGCCCCTGTTCGGCCTGCTGGCGTCGGCCGGACGCTACGGCCCCGGCTGGCTGCTCGTCGCGGCCGAGTTCGCAGGCGCGGGCGCGGTGGCCCTGCTGTGGGCGGTACGCGAGCGCGGTACGGCCGTACGTACGCGAACTGCGGCGGTACGCGGATGAGCGCCCCGGAGTGGGCAGTTCCGGCCTTGGACGCGCTCCTCGGCCGGGTCACGGTCACCGAGGCCCAGGTCGGCGACCGCTTCCCGCTGTACGCCGACCCCGGCACCGGGACCTGGACGACGACGGGGCGCGGCTCGTGGACCGGCGGGTTCTGGGCGGGACTGCTGTGGCTGCGGGCCCGGCGTACGGGTGCGGCCCGCGACCGCGCCGCCGCCAAGGCGTGTACAGCCCGGCTCGCCCGCTGGGTGGACGCGGACACCGCCACACGCGGACTGATCCTCTGGTACGGGACGGCGCTCGCGGACGACGAAGGCTCAGCCGCTCTGCAAAGCCGGGCAGCGCGCGCCTGCCTCGACGCCTTCGACCCGGAACGGGGCATGGTGCCCTGGGGCGCGGCCTTCGGCGGCCCCCGCCTGGCCGTCCGCCCCGACGGCGTACCCGGCATGGTGCCGCTGCTCGCCACGGTCGACAAAGCCGCTGCCGAATCCCATCTGCGACGCCATCTGGAGCTGTGCACCGCACTGACGTGGTCCCGAGGCCGAGCCTGGCTGCTGCTCGGGGTCACCGAGGGGGTGCGCCACCTGGGAATGCGTGAACTGCCGCCTGTCATCGACCAGTTGACGACTTCACGGCTCGTCCCACCGGCCGACGAGGAGCACCCCGACGGACCGCTCGACACCTCCGCCGCCGCCATCACCGCACTCGCCCTCCTCCAGCTCGACCGGACGCGCCAGGCGGTCGAGGTGCTGGACGAGCTCGTCCGCGTACACCTCACCGCCGATGGACGGCTCCTTGACGGGTGTTACGACCTCGACGAAGGCAGCGCCGTCCGGCACGAGCTGATCTGGGGGACGTTCTTCCTGGCGTACGCGCTGGCGACGTTGACCGACGGATAGCGGGCGCTGCCCGGACAGGTCACCCCTCGCCGCGCAGCGCCCTCCGCGCCACCGACGCGATGTGCTGCTCGTCCGGGCCGTCGAGGATGCGGGCCGCGCGGCCGGCGCGGAGCAGGGCGGGCAGGGGCGTGTCCGGGCCGAGTCCGGCGGCGCCGTGCACCTGGATCGCCGCGTCCGCGACCTGCTGGAGCGTCCGGGCGGCCGCGACCTTCGCGAGGCCCACCTCCACATGGGCGTCGAGCCCCGTGTCCACGCGCGCGACCGCCTCGTACAGCAGCGGCCGGGTGGTCCGCAGCGCCAACAGGGCTTCGAATACGTGGAGTTGGACGAGCTGGAGGTCACCGAGACGGCCGCGTGAGCGCGTCCGGGTCGCCGCACGCTCCCGCAGCAGCTCGAACGCGCGCTGGGCCTGGCCGAGCCAGCGCAGACAGCGCAGGGTCCGGCCCAGTTGCAGCCGCTCGCCCGCGACGGCGAGCGCCCCGCCGCGTGCGCCGACCAGGTGATCGGGGCCGACCACGACCTCGTCCAGTTCGATCTCCCACTGTCCACCCGCGCCGAGCATCGGCAGTTCCCGCACCACGCGGAAGCCGGGCGAGCCGGTCGGGACGAGGAGCAGGGACAGCCCCTCGCGGTCCCCCGGTTCGCCGTCGGTGCGGGCGAGTACGGTCACCAGGTCGGCGTCAGCGGCTCCGCTGGTGAACCATTTGCGGCCACTGATATGCCAGTTGCCGTCGGCGTCCTCGCGCGCGTGCGTGGCGGTCAGGGACGGGTCGGTGCCCGGAGTCTCCGGCTCGGTCATGGCGTAGCAGGCCCGCAGCTCCCCGGCGGTGAGCCGTGCGGCGTGGGCCGCGCCGAGCCCGGAAGCGCCGTGCCGCTGAAGCATCAGCGCGTCGAGCAGGGACGCGGAACCGAGGGCCGCCGGGCCATGGTCGCTGGCGCCCTCCGCCTCGGCCACATGCGCGTACGACCGCAGGGGCAGGCCCTGTCCGCCGAGTTCGACAGGGTGCGGCAGCGCCCACAGGCCCCGCGCCCGCGCCTCCTCCTGGAGCGTGCGCAGGGTGACGCGCGCCTCCCGGCCGCCCGCGTCGAGCAACGCCTCCTGCGGCTGCACCCGCTCCCGTACGAACGCGGCGACCCGGTCCCGCAACTCCAGCACGTCCCGCGGACATTCGGGTCCGCCGCGCAGCCGGTCCGCTCGCTCGTCCACCAGTTTCCTCCAGCTTCCGGGAACCCCCTCGAACGGCGGTCCGACTGCTTCTTCCGTGGAACTGGTCGGGGGCGAGCGCCCCCGGGTTCCCGTATCGCACAAGGTCACCCACGAGGTCAGAGAAAGAGGAGAGGCATGGCAGCGACAACAGCCGGCCCTGCCGACGCGGCGAGATCGGCCGCCCGGCGGACCGCCGGGCCGCTCGACGGGCTGCGCGTGAGCACTTCGGGACCGGCCGACGTACTCGTCGCGGAACACCTGCGGCTGCTCGGCGCCGAGACCGCCGGGCCCTCGGACGGAGGACTCACGCTCTCCGGCGCCGAGTTCACCAGCCTCACCGCGCACACCGCATGGGGCTCGGGCATGCTCGTCGACGAGGCCACCGTGCAGGCCGCCACCGGTGTGATGGCCGTGCACGGCCGCCGCGACGGTATCCCGCGCGGCCTCGCGGTCGACTACGTGGCCACCGCCACCGGGTCGCTCACCGTGCAGGGCCTGCTCGCCGGGCTGCTCGCGCAGGCGCGGGGCGCGCAGGTGACCCGGGTGGAGGCCGGCGCCGAGCGGGCCGCGTTGCTGACCGTCTCGCAGTACCTGGCCGCCGCCGGAGCAGAGGAGAGCGAGGCGGCTGAACTGGCCCCCGGCGGGCCGCCGTTCACCTCGCGCGACGGCGTCGTCTTCGAGCTGGAGACCCTGGACCCGGGCGCGTGGGCCGCGTTCTGGCGCGCGCTCGAAGCACCCGAAGAAGCGATACGGCGAGGTTGGCGGCCCTTCCAGTTCCGTTACGCGACCGCCTGCGCGCCCTTCCCGCAGGCCCTGCACGACACCGTGCGGGCGAGCGGCTGGGACCGCGTGCGGCGGGCGGCCTCGGCCTCCGGCGCCGAGGTGTGCCGACTGCACTCGCTCGCCGAACGCGCCGCCGAACACGACGGGGCCGCGCCCTGGACACTGACCTCGTACGAGGCCGCGTACCGCACGACCACGGCCGCCACCACCGCCAGACCGCTCGCCGGATTCACCGTCCTGGAGGCCGGGCGCCGCGTCCAGGCGCCGCTCGCCGCGCATCTGCTCGGGCTGCTCGGGGCCGACGTCGTACGGATCGAGCCGCCGGGCGGCGACCCGCTGCGCGGTATGCCGCCCACCTGCGACGGAGTCTCGGCCCGATGGCTGGCCCTGAACCGGGGAAAGCGTGCCGTCGAGCTCGACATCAAATCCGCAGCCGGACGCCGGGATCTGCTCAACCTCGCATCCGGAGCCGACGTCTTCCTGCACAACTGGGCGCCGGGCAAGGCCGCACAGCTCGGGCTCGACCGGCCTCAGCTGGCCACTGCGAACCCCGCGCTCGTCTACGCGTACACCAGCGGCTGGGCGGACCGATTGCCGGGCGCGCCGATGGGCACCGACTTCATGGTCCAGGCACGCACGGGAGTCGGCGAGGCCGTCAGGCCCGCCGACGAGCCGCCCGCGCCCTCGCTGATGACCCTGCTCGATGTACTGGGCGGGCTGCTCGGTACGGAGGCGATCCTGGCGGGGCTGCTGCTGCGGGAGCGTTCCGGCGATGGCGTACGCGTGGACTCGTCCCTGCTCGGAGCCGCCGACATCCTCACCGCGCCCGCGCGCGAGCGCATCGCGAACGGTCAGGATCCGCGCCGCGCCGCCGGATTCCGCCGCCCGCTGCCGACGCGGGACGGCTGGGTCGCGCCCAGCGATGTCTGCGCCGCCGCGGCTTCGGCGTACGACCTGCGCGAACTGTCCACACCGGACGCGCTGGAGCTGCTGCGCGGCCACGGTCTGAGTGCCGCCGCCGTCACCACCGATCTCGCCGAACTCCCCCGCGACCCCCGGTTCACCGGGGCCATCAGCCGCGACCCGCACGGCGCGCCCGCCGTCCGCGCCCCCTGGAGCTTCCTGTGACCGTCGTCCTGCGCGATCTGCTCCCCGCCCGGCTGCGCCGCTCCTGGGCGGTCGACGGCACCTGCCCCGACCTGGACCTCTACAGCCTCTACCGAGCCCGCCAGACAGCCGATCCGCACCATACGGCAGTCATCGACGCCAAGGGCGAACTCTGCTACACGGCCCTTGAGCGCAAGGCCCGATGTCTGGCCGCCGGGCTCGCCGGGCTCGGTATCCGCGCGGGCGACGTGGTCGGCGTCCAGCTGCCCAGCGGCCGTAACGCCGTGATCGCCGACATCGCGCTGGCCGCGCTCGGCGCCGTCTCCCTGCCGTTCCCGGTCGGGCGGGGCGGGCGCGAGGCGGTGTCGCTGCTCGCACGGTCCGAGGCGGTCGCGGTCATCGCGGCCACCGAGCACCGGGGCAGCCGCCACGCCGCCGACCTGCTCGCCCTGTCCGCCGAACTCCCTTCGCTGCGTACGGTAGTGGCAGCCGGGCCCGGCACCGCACCCCAGGGCGCAGTCGCGTTGGCGGAGTTGACCCGCACGGACCCGCATACCTTCCTCCCGGCCCGGCCCAACCCCGATTCCGCTGCCCGGATCCTGGTGTCGTCGGGTTCGGAGGCCGAGCCCAAGATGGTGGCGTACTCGCACAACGCACTGGCGGGCGGGCGCGGCAACTTCCTCGGCTCACTGCTGCCGGACGGGCGCCCGCCGCGCTGTCTGTTCCTGGTGCCGCTCGCCTCGGCGTTCGGCAGCAGCGGTACGGCGGTGACCCTCGCCCGGCACGGCGGCACCCTCATCGTCCTCGACCACTTCACACCCGAAGCCGCCGTCGACGCGCTCGTCGCCCATGAGCCGACCCATGTCCTCGGCGTGCCGACGATGATCCGCATGATGCTCGACCGTCTCGCCGACACCGGCGCCCCGCGCTTCGCCCCGCCCACCGCCGTGATCGTCGGCGGCTCCCCGCTCGACGAGACCACCGCCGCCGAGGCCCGCCGCGTCTTCGGCTGCCCGGTGGTCAACCTCTACGGCTCGGCCGACGGCGTCAACTGCCATACGTCACTGGACAGTTCGGCCGTACGAGCCGACGGCCCCGGGGTACTGGCGGGCCGCCCGGACCCGCGCGTAGCCGATATCCGCATCGCTGTCCCAGACACGCGTGAGCTTCAGGAGGTACCCCCGGGAACGGTCGGCGAGATCGTGGCCCGCGGCCCGATGTCCCCGCTCTGCTACGTCGCGGCCCCCGACCTGGACGCCCGCTACCGCACCCCCGACGGCTGGGTCCGCACGGGCGACCTCGGCCGACTCGAACCCGACGGCACCCTACGCGTCGTCGGCCGCCTCAAGGACGTGGTGATCCGAGGCGGCGCCAACATCAGCCCCGCCGAGGTGGAACTGGAACTCGCCACCCACCCCCTGATACGTGACGTGGTCTGCGTCGGCGTCCCCGACCCCTTGATGGGCGAACGCCTCGCGGCGTGCGTGGTGGGGCGGGAAGGGGCGGATCCGACGCTGGAGGACCTGTCCGCACATCTGGACGCGCGCGGCCTGGAACGCCGCAAACACCCCGAACACCTGCTACTCGTAACGGAGTTCCCCCTGACCCCGGCGGGCAAGCCGGACCGGGCGAGGCTGAGGGAGCGGTGCGAGAGGGAGCCGGAACCGGCGGTGTGAGAAGGGGGAGCGGGGTGTGGACTGGTTGCCACGCCCACACCCCGCTCATACCTGCGGTCCCGAGCCACCTGCCAAGGGGCGCGGGGAACTGCGCGACCAGCCCCTACGGTCCGCAGCCGAACAGCCGCTCAGCCAGCCATGGCCTGCTTGACATCGGCCGCAGCCTTCCGGTACACACCCAGCAAGTCCATATCCCTGTCCGGATAGTTGACGATCTCGATCTGCTTCGCGCCGGAGTCGGGCAACACCTTCCCCGTGGACATATGCGCATTGTCCAGAACCAGCGCAGGCTTCTTCTTCGACAGCCCGGCCAGCTGCTGCGCGGTCACCGCTTCGGGACCGTACGTACCAACAACATCCGCGCCCGCCAACTTCGCCGACCACGTCGAGAACACCTGCGCGACGACGACGGGCGCCTTCCCTCCAGGCCAAGCGCTCTTGACGTCCTGCTGCAACCTGCCGTACTCCGCATCGAACGACGTCTTCCACTGCGCGGCGGCGGCCTGAGTACCGAACATCTTCCCCAGGCGCACCACTTCGGCCACAGCCTTGTCCGCGTCGTTGTCGAGGTTGACCTCAACCAACTCGGCCTTCGACCCCGCCGCGTCCTTGATCTTCGAGGCGTACGGCTCGAACGGCGCGTACAGCACGAAGTCGGCGCCCGCCACGGCCGCGAGGTCGGACGGCTTGGGGTCGTAGTCGGGCGCGTGGTGCACCGACTGCGGGACGATCACCTTGACGTCCTTGATGCCCGCCGCCTTGGCGAAGGCCCCCTCCCAAGCGGTGGTCGCGACGACCTTCGGTGTACCGCTGCCGCCGCCCTTCCCGGACGGGGAGTCGTCCTTCTTGTCGCTGCCGCACCCGGTCACAGCAAGGACGAGCCCGGCGCTCAGTGCCAGGAGGGAAGGGATACGGACGCGGCGGTACTGCGCCATGAGCTGATTCTCCGTTCGGGGATGAGATGGACGGCGAGGACCACGGCCCCGGCCGTCAGGACAAGCACGGGGCCGGGCGGCAGGTCGAGCCGGAGCGCGACGAGGAACCCCGTCGCGTTGACCGTCAGACCGATGCCCACCGCCCAGGCGGTGATCGAGGTGAGGGAGGCGCCGAGCCGCCGGGCCGCGAGCGCGGGCAGCAGGGTCAGCGCGTCGACGAGCAGGGCACCGGTGAGCTTGATCGCCCCGGCGACCGCGACGGCGACCAGGACCAGGAGCAGCAGGGTCAGCCGGTCGACGCGTACGCCCGCGCTGAGGGCGAGTTCACGGTCGTACAGCAGGAGCGCGAGATCGCGGCGCCGCCACCAGAACAGGGCCGGTACGGCGGCGGCCAGCACGCCGAGGAGCCACAGGTCCGCGCTGCCCACCGAGAGGATCGACCCCCACAGCAGCGCGAACGCGCCCGACGCGTTGACCCCGGAGATCGACAGGACCAGCAGCGCCGCCGCGATCGCGAGGCTCATCAACAGCCCCATCGCGCCGGAAAGGCCGTCCGGGGTACGGGCCAGCGGCGCGACCCCAGCGCCCGCGAGCGCGCACGCGACCAGCGCGCACAGCATCGGGTCGAGCCCGGTCAGCAGTCCGACCGCGATGCCGAGCAGGGCCACGTGCATCATCGCGAACCGTACCGGCATGATGTCGAGCCCGACGATCACGACCCCGACCACCGGAAGCCCGACGGCCGCCAACAGCAGTGCGGCGCCCGCCCGTTGGACCGGTACGAGCTGGAGGAGTTCGCCGAGATCGGCGGCGGCCAGGTTCACGCGACCTCCCGCAGACAGCCCGCGGCCATTTCGAGGACGCGCTCGCAACGGTCGGCGAGCGCACGGTCATGGGTGACGACGACGAGGGTGACCGGCAGGGACAGCAGGACGTCCGCCGCCTCCTCCTGACCGGCGAAGTCCAGCGCGGCGGTGGGCTCGTCGGCGAGCAGCACCCCGGCCCCGGCGGCGACACAGCCGACCGCGCGGGCCAGATACATCCGCTGGAGCTGACCGCCGGAGAGCGTATGCAGCGGGCGGTCGGCCATCGGCCCGACGCCCAGCTTCGCGGCCGCCTCGGCGGCCTCGACGGGCGCGCCGCTGCTGGCCAGCAACTCCCGTGCCAGCAGCGGGAACCGCCCGGTTGCGGGCTTCTGCGGAATCCACGCGCACACCCGACGCCGCCAGGCCCACTCGGCAGCGGTACGGGCGCTCTGCCCGCCGACCAGGATCGTCCCGCCCGCCTGCCGGTGCAGCCCGAGCACGGCCCGTACGAGCGTGGTCTTCCCGGACCCGTTCGTACCGGTGAGCGCCACACGCTCACCGGCAGCGACATCGAGATCCACACCCCGCACGGCCTCGACCCGACCGTGACGGCACGCGACATCACGCATCCGCACATCCAGCCCGCCCATCCCACCTCCTAGTTCACGACAAGGAGTCGGAAGGAAGGGTCAGGTAGTTCCCGACGTTCCGGGCCCCTTCAGGGGCGCGGGGAACTGCGCGCCCAGCCCCTACGGTCCGCAGCCGAACAGCCACACTCCCGCCGCGCGCTAGCGCCCCGCATCCGCCAACAGCTTCAACGCGAGCTTCTGCAGCTCGTCCCCCGCCTTCTCCGGCGACCCCGTGTCGTACGGCGGCTGGGGGTCGTATTCGATGGCGAGCTGCATCGCCTCGGCGATCCGGTCGTCGGACAGCCGGGCGGCGAGATGGAGCCCCATGTCGATGCCCGCCGACACCCCGGCAGCCGTGATGATCTTCCCGCTCTCGACGAACCGCCCGGGGGTGTCGATCGCGCCGAGGTCCTTGAGCGAGGGCCGCGCGGCCCAGTACGTGGTGGCGGGCACGCCTCGCAGCAGTCCGGCGGCGCCGAGGATCAGGGACCCGGTGCACACCGATGTGGTCCACACGGTGTGCCGGTGGATGCGGCGGATCCACTCGTGCACCGCGCTGTCCTTCATCATCGCGACCGCGCCCGGCTCACCGCCGCCGGGGATGAGCAGCACCTCGGCGCGGTCGACATCGCGCAGCGACCGTTCCGCCACAAGCGACAGCTCGCCCGTGTCGGTGAGGACCGGCCCGGCCTCCTTGGCCACCATGGTCACCCGTACATCCGGCACCCGGCAGAGCACTTCGTACGGGCCGATCGCGTCCAGCGCCGTGAAGCCGTCGTAGAGCAGCACGGCGACCCGGATCCGGCGGCGCCCGCCTGCGTGGGTCCCGCCGCGCTCGGCCGCGTGGGCCGGACCGCCCATCCCGACGGTGGCCGCGACCGAGGCGCCCACGCCTCCCGCCACGGCGGTTCGCAGGACCTGACGACGGCTGTGCCCGTGCTCGACGCTCATCCCTCAACACTCCTTACTGCCAAGGCCGTTGCCACCGAGTGGCGGCATATCTCAGCAGTCGGGCCGGGGGCCGGGGTGGTTCCCGCTCTGATTTCCGGAGTTCTCAGAGCGGTCTGTGCCCGTGCGGCAGGAGCCGTCCCATCGCGCGCCGGGCCGCCGGGACAAGGCCGTGCTCGACGGCCGGGGCCGCGCCCGCCGTGACCACGGCGCGCGGCCCTGGGACCGCCGATCCGTACCACTCGCACGGGGCCCCCGGATGCCGCTGCCGCGCGTCGCCATGGGCTTTGAGCGCCACACTGACCAGGCTGAGCAGCAGCTCGACGTCGGCGTCGCAGTCGAGCAGGACCGTGAGCCAGGCGGATCCGGGTGTCACCCGGATCGCGCTGCTGCGCCGCAGCTCCGGCAGCAGCCGTTCTATCGCCGTATGGGTGAGGTGCAGGTCAGCGGCATTGTCCGAGTGGAAGTGCACCACCTCGTACTCAGTCGTGCGCAAGGCTTGCCCAACGGCGCACCGGGGCGGGCCACTTACCAGATTCGGCCATGTCTCCAACTGAGCCATGGCGCGATGGGCCGCGGTCATAACCCCATCCTCGCGCACGATTCACCCGCAGGACACCCCCATCAACCTTCTCGTACGCCGCTTGACCAATCCGTGGCCGTACAAGAGGGGCTCAGGAGGGGGCGCAGCCTAGTCCAACTGCACCGGGCCGTCACCCGTTCCGGCCTGCTGGTCACCCTTGCCCGCCTGCCCCCGGGTCCCTTCCGCCGCGCCCTTACCGGCCGTACCGGGGTAACCGGGCAGCTCAAGGTAGGCACCGGCCTTGGCGGGGCCGTCGCCCTTGTCCTGGCCCTGGCCGGAACCGCTCAGGTTCTGCCGGACCGAGTCGAGGATCGTCAGGCCCTGGCCGACCAGGCCCGCCGCGATCTCGCCGAGGCCGTCGGCGCCGTTCAGTACGTTGACGTTGGCGCCCGCGAGGCCGCCGGCGGCCTCCTTCACGATCTGCGGCAGCTGGTCGATGAGCATCCGGTCGAGCGCGACGCGGTCGTGCGAGGCGGCCGCCGCGGCCTGGATCTTCATCCGCTCGGCCTCGGCCACCGCCAGCACCCGGATCCGCTCGGCCTCGGCCTCGGCGGGCTTGACGATCTCGGCCACCAGCTGCTGCTGGCGCAGCTTCGCCTGGCGAAGGGCCAGTTCGGTCTGGGCGGCGAGGACTTCCTGCTGGGCGTGGGCCTGGGCGAGCGGACCGGCCTGGGCGGCCTTGGCTTGGGCCCGGTCGACCTCGGCCGAGTACTCGGCCTTGACGACGGCGGTCTGGCGGGCGTACTCGGCCTGGTTGCGCGCGGCCTCCTGCTCGGCCTCGACGGAGGCCTGGGTGGCCTGCGCCTGGGCGATCTGGGCCTGGCGCTGGATGGCCGCCTTGTGCGGGGCCGACATCGCGTCGATGTAGCCGGTGTCGCCGTCGTCGATGGACTGGATCTGGAGCGAGTCCACGATCAGTCCGATCTTGGCCATCTCGGCCTTCGAGGTGTCCAGGACCTCGGCGGCCAGCTTCTGGCGCTCCGTCACGATCTCCTCGACGGTCATCGAGCCGATGATCGCCCGCAGGTGACCGGCGAAGATCCGGCCGGTGAGGACCGACATCTGCTCCTGGTCGGAGAGGAAGCGCTGGCCGGCGTTGACGATGCTCTCGTTGTCGTTGCCGACCTTGAAGGCGATCACGGCCCGCACGCTCAGCGCGATGCCCTGGCGTGTCACACAGGTCTCGGTGACCTCGGACTCGCACATGGCGAGGGTGAGGAACCGGGTCTTGCGGAAGACGGGGAGCACGAACTTGCCGTGGCCGGTCACCACCCGGAACGGCGCACCTCCCAGGCCCCGCCTGCCGCCCGAGATCAGCATCGCCTCGTCCGGGGCGGGAACGCGATAACCGAACATCCTTGTCTCCCTCGTGTGTTTTGCTCTGTGACTTACGTGGTGTGCCGGAACAGCCGTACGCGGTGCGGTGGAACCGCCGGTGTCAGTCGGGCTCGATGCCCAGTTCCTGGAGCGGGTCGGCCCATTCGATGACGTCGACCTGACGTATACCGCGCGATTCCACGACGAGGACCTTCGCGCCGCGCGGCAGGGGTTCCTCGGACCAGGCGAGGAAGGTCTCGGAGCCGCCCCGGACACGTACCAGGACCTCGCCGGGGCCCGCGGGGCCCCGCGTGCCGACGATCACTTCCCCCACGCAGCCGATCACGGCATCGTCCTGCTCCATCGCCCGGACCTCCTCCCATCGTCTGGATCCGGACGTGCGTACCGATCCGGACTTCTGACCATAGCTCCCCGACCGCGTACAACCCATCCTCGGGGACCTGACGGACTCTGACGTTCAGATGCCAGAGCTCCTACACAAGTGGCAAGTAATTTGCGAAATCTGACACAACTCTGAAACCAGAGTGGCTTGTTCGGCCAGAGCGCCACCAGGAGACTGGTGGACAAGATCTACTGCGTCGCGCCGGGCCCCACCCCGGAAGGGCGCCGACCACCGACGCACTACCCCGAGGCCGAGCTTCATGAACGAGGTGGGGCTGTTCCCCGGGACTGCCGGCCAGGCGGCGGCGAGCCGACCCACTCGTCGGGCCGCGTGGCGGGCCGGCGGCCGTTGCGGACTTCTCCGCACGCCGCTCGCACGAATACCGCCAGGGCGCCGCGGGGGCGTCCTCAGCATGTCTCGCTGGGAGAGTCTTTGATGATCACACGCAGGAACGCGATGAAGGCCGGTGTCGCGCTCACCGGCGCCGTGGGGGGCGCGGGTCTGCTGATGCCGGCCTTGAGCAGCGCGGCGCAGGCCGACGGCCAGACCACGACCGACATCGACCCCACCACCATCCCCAAGTTCGCCCAGGCGATGCCCGTTCCCGAGGTCACGAAGCCGGACCGGATATCGGGGACGACCGCGTACTACAGCTTTGAGATGCAGGAAGTCCAGACAGAGATCATTCCGGGCAAGCAGACGACGGTCCGCACCTTCGACGGCTACTTCCCCGGCCCCTGGATCAAGGCCTGCTCGGGCCACCGCGTGGTCGTCACCCAGAGCAACAGCCTTCCCACCCCGGCCTCCATCCACCTCCACGGCGGCCACGTCCCGGAGTCCAGCGACGGCACGCCGATGGACCTCATTCAGCCGGGCAACGAGAAGACGTACACGTACCCGAACAACCAGCCCAACGCGAACCTGTGGTTCCACGACCACGCGCACCACATCGAGTCGGAGAACGTCTTCCGCGGGCTGACCGGGTTCTACACGCTGATGGACCTGCCGGAGAAGGCGCTGGGGCTGCCGTCGGGCGCGTACGACATCCCGATCGCGATCCGTGACGCCCGGTTCGACGACAACGGGCAGCTCCTGTACGTGATGAACGACTTCCGCAACCGGAACGTCATCCTCGCCAACGGCAAGGCGTGGCCGTACTTCGACGTCGCGGCGCGCAAGTACCGCTTCCGCCTGTACAACACGTCCAACATGCGGTTCTTCACCCTCAAGCTGTCGGACGGCTCGACCGTCCAGCAGATCGGGACCGACGGCGGCCTCCTGGAGGCGCCGCTGACGACCGACACGATCTCGCTCACCTCGGGCGAGCGCGCGGACATCGTCATCGACTTCTCGAAGTACGCCGAGGGCACCACCATCATCCTCACCAACACCGAGAACGCGCCTCCCGGCAGCCCCGCCTCGCAGGTCATGCAGTTCCGGGTGACCAAGAAGGCCGCGGACTACAGCCGCGTCCCGAGCCGCCTGCGCACGCTGCCCGAGCTGAAGCCGGCCACCGTCAACCGCAACGTTGTGCTGCGCGTCGACGAGACGTCCCCGGACGGCCTCGGCTACATCGACGACAAGATCTACGACGACAAGCGCGTCGACAACACCATCCAGTACGGCGACACGGAGATCTGGACGGTCTCCAACGTCAACCAGCGGGTGCCGCACAACTTCCACATCCACCTGGTGCAGTTCCGGGTGATCGAACGCAATGGTGTGCCGGTGACGTCCGGGCCCGAGTCCGGGCTCAAGGACACGGTCCGGCTGATGCCGGGCGAGAAGGTGAAGGTGCAGGCGACCTTCACCGGCTACCGCGGCAAGTACGTCTACCACTGCCACATGTTCGACCACGCGTCGATGGGCATGATGGCGACGATGGAAGTCGTCTGACGCCCCGGCTCCACCACGACGGGGGCGTGCCGGGACTTCCCGGTGACGCCCCCGCTCGCCCCTTGAACGGCCGCCCCGCGGCCCCGCCCCCTCCTGCCTCCTGCGCCCCCGCCAGGCGGCCCCGAGGGTACCCATGGCGGTGGGCCGCGGCGCGGCCAGGACGGCGGGCGGGCCCGGATGCCCGGTGCCCGCCCGCCGTCCGCCCAACCGCCTCACGTACGTGCGGTGTCAGCCGTACTCCCCGTAGTGCGGGCGCCGGTTGTCCTGGGCGTCCCGGTAGAGCCGGAAGAAGCGGTCGCCGTAGACGGGGCTGTAGGTGATCTGGTTGTAGCGGGGGTCGGACTCGGGCACGTCCGGGCCGCCGCCGTGGAAGCCGCCGACGTTCCCGATGATCTGACCCGTCCCCGCGTCCCAGTCGATGTCGGAGAACCACGGGCCGCCGGAGACACCGCCCCACATCCCCGCGCACACCACCCGCATCTGCCGGTAGCCCGAGAGCCGCCCCGACCGCGCCGGGCACCGCACCGGCAGGTCCTCCGGATTGCGGCCCACCCGGGGGTAGCCCATCATCGTCACGTCCTGCGCGTAACCGGGCGTGCGCACCAGCTTGTTGGCGCCCACCACGTCCTGGATGTTGCGCCCACCGGGTCCCGGCGCGAGCCGCGCGAAGGCGTAGTCCAGGTCGGAGACGGCCGCCTTGGTGTTGCGGACGTACTTGTTGTCCACGTACCAGTCGGTGACCCGGTAGAACTCGTACGGCTGGTCCTCAAGATCGGCCTCCGAGGTGTACTGCGGTACGAAGACGGCCCGGCCGCCCGCGCAGTGACCGGCCGTCAGGACGAGGTTGCGCCCGCCGCTCTCCACCACGCTCGCCGAGCACTTGTGGGCCCGCATCTCCCCGTTCGTCGGGTCCGGGCCGGTGGTGGTGAACAGGACGCCGACGGACGCGAGCCCGGGGATGTGCTCGGCGGTGGGCATACCGGGCACGGCCGCCGGGGGCCCGGGCAGGCCGGTCGTGGTGCCGTTGCCGGGCCGGGCGGGGTCGGTGGCGGTGGCGATCCGGCCGGGCGTCCAGAAGCCGAGCGCGTCCGCGTCCGACCAGTCGCCGTCGCCGGGAGCCCGGTGGTGCGGCTTGATAGGCCCGTCCGCCGCGTGGGCCGTGCCGCCGGCCAGCAGGAGCGCGCCGGACGCGGCCAGGGCGAGACCGAGCCGCGTCCGGGACGTCCTCCGCCGCGGCGCCCGCCGCGACTCCGTACCGTCGTGGAAGATCATGCGGACATGGTGCACGAGCGGTCCGCTTATCTACGGGCGACTCGTGCGGCTCCCCCGGCATGCTCCCCGGACGGATCACATCGCGGTGAGGGCGAACGCCAGCAGCGCGGTGGAGGTGAAGTCGTCGGCCGGTTCCACCGTCTGCCAGGCGCCGACGTGGTCGAGGTAGCGGGCGCCCTTGCCGTCGAAGCGCTTGAAGGTGTCGGTGCCCGACTCGCAGGGGCGCATCGTGTCGAAGGAGTTGAGCTCGCCGAGCTTGGCGGCCGCGTTGGGGCCGTTGACGACCGCGCCGCGCAGGATCTTCCCCTCGCCGGTGAGGCTGCCCGCGAGGTTGGCCACCTGGTGCTCGGGGCAGTGCGGGAAGACCTCGCCGGTGCCGATCATGAAGCTGGTGCCCCAGGCGTTGGCGCCCAGCGCCCAGCCGCGCTGCCTCGCCGCGAACGCGTCGTAGCGGTGGTCGCCGGTCGCCTTCGCGTACAGCCGGGCGGTGGCGGCCAGGCCGAAGGTGTGCGGGACGGCGTCGAAGTCGGTGTAGACCGCGCCCGCCCGGAACGGGTCCTTGGCCGCGCGCTTCTCACCGTCCGTCAGCTGCCGCCGCAGATCACCGGCGGCCTCGTCGGAGGGCGCGAGACGTACGAGGTCGGCGTGGGCCAGAGCGCTGACGTCGGCGACGCCGAGCGTCCCGCGCGCGTCGGAGGAGATGTACTTCCGCGCCCAGTCCCCGGCCTCCCGCTGCCACTTGTCCGCCCGGTCGTCGTCCAACTGCCGTGCGGCAAGGGCGAGTTCAACGGCTCCGAACTCCATGTCGTCCTGCCAGGAGTCCTCCGGGTAGAAGCTGTGCGGGAAGGCGGTGACCAGCTCCCCGCTGTGCTCGGTGTCGGCCTGCCCGTACACCGCCGCCGCCTTTTCCAGCCACTGCCGGGCCCGGTCGGGGTCGCTCTTGGCGTCCGTCTGCGCGGCGAGCGCGAAGGCGGCGGCGACCCGGCCCGCGAGGTTGGGGCTGATCGGCTCGCCGGGCTCGTTCGCCCGGAACACCGGCCGGTGCTTCAGTACGTGGTCGGGGTCGCCCTCGGACGCCTTCAGCGCGTCGTCCGCCTCCGGGAGCCGCCATACGTCGTGGTCGCTGCGGAAGTCCTTGTTGCCCGCACCGATGCCGACCTGGGCATAGAGAGTGCCGGTGCGCCCGTCCCACATTCTGTCGAGCCACGCCAGACCGTGCCGCGCCTCGTCGGCGATGCCCGGCGTATCGGGCAACGCCCGCTGGGCGAGCAGCAGTTGGGCCGTGGAGTACGACGCGGTGTGAGTGAACTTCAGGAAGTCCCCCGCGTCGAACCAGCCGCCCGATGTGTCGACGGGCCCACCGACCCGCCGCAACGGCTCCGTCAGCTCGGTGCCGTCGTCGTTGTAGTGGGGTGTGGCGTAGACGGTCGCCTGACGGTCATTCAGGTGGGCGGGTCTACGGCTCAGCTCGCCGCCCGGCACGACGTCCGCGCCGTCCCGCTGGGCCTGGAAGAAGCGGACGTTGTCGGCCGCCAGGTTCTTCATCAGCTCCTTCGCGGGGGCTATACGAAAGCGCGGCGAGGTGGCGGTGGCGGAGCCGGTCAGCTTCAGTCGGTAGGTGCCGGGTGCGGTGAGCGCGGTCAGATCGAGGGTGCGTACGGAGTCGTACGTCTTGTTCCAGCTGCCGGTACGGGGGCCGGGCGCGCCGCCGAGTACCGTACGGCCGGACTCGTCCAGCACCTCGAAGCGCGCGTTCGCGAGGGCGTCGTCGCGGCCGAGGACGAACGCTTCCTTGTGCTCGCCCGTGATGTAACCGGCCTGGTCGACGCGGATCTCGGCGGAGGGCTGCGCGGCCCCCGTCGAGGGCAGTGCGTACCAGACGGCTCCGGCGCCGAGCGCGACTGCGAGGGTCAGGGATATGGCGCGGGCGCGCGGGACGGGGATTCTCGAAACCATGGCGTCAGCTTGCCGGGGGAATCATGAGGGGACGATGAGGGGCGCTCCGCGGGCAGTGCGGATATTTGGCTGCGGACCGTGCGTGGCTGGTCGCGCCCACGCGGCGGAGCCGCACAATGACACAGCCCCGCGCCCCTGAAAACGGGGCCGGAAGCGCATCGCACTTCCATAGGGCCGCCCAGATCACCGCTCTCGTTCTGGAGCGCCGATCCTCAGCTCGGCCAGCGCGCCTCCGCCCGGCGCGGGCCCCAGGGCGACCGTGCCGCCGTGCAGATCGGCGACCCACCGGACGATCGCCAGGCCGATGCCGTTGCCGCCCGCGCCCGATGTGGCCTCGAAGCCCGGGCCGTGGTCGCGGACCGCGACGCCGCCCGGGTGGACGCGTACCTCGACCGGGGTCGAGCCGCCGTGGCGCAGCGCGTTCTCGACGAGGTTGCGTACGGCCTGCTCAAGGAGGTCGGGGTCGCCCGCGACCACCACGGACTCGGCCGTCACCGCGATGTCCGCGCCCGGCCGGACCTGGCCCACCTCGTCCACCACCTGCTCCACCAACTGGTCGAGCCGGAGCGGCGTCAGCTCCACCTCCTGGGCGCCCGCCTCCACCCGCGCCCGCGTCAGCAGCCCGCCCACCAGGCGGCCCATCCGGTCGACCAGCCGGGCCGACTCCGCCGCGCTGCCCGCCTCCAGGGTCACCCGGAGCGTGGCGAGCGGGGTGCGCAGTTCGTGCGCGGCCTCGGCGAGGAACTGCTCCTGCTGGTCAAGGGCCCGCAGCGCCTCCCGCATGCTGCGGCCGGACAGCAGATGCCCGACGAGGGCGGCGGCCAGCACAAGTCCCGTACCGCCGAGGGCGAGCCAGCGGACCAGTGTCTCGTGGTCGCGTTCGCCGGGGCCCGGGTCGGCGGCGGCCAGGACGGCGGCGCCGATGCTGTCGTCGTCCCAGACGGGCGAGGCGGCCCAGCGCAGGGTGGTGCCGTCCCGGGAGGTCTCGGTCGCGTACACCGTCTCCTGCTGTTCGAGGACCTTGCGCCAGAGCCCGTCGAGGCGGCCCGCGTCGGGCAGTTCCGCCGGGCCGGGGCGCGACCAGCGGACTTCGGGGGCCTTGGACGACTTGGACCCGCTCACGACCGCGAGGGCGCCGGGTTCGCGGGCGAGCGCGTCCTCGGCGAGGGGTTCGAGGTGCAGCGTGCCCTTGTCCATCCAGACCGCGCGGGCGAGACCGTCGGCGCGGCGGGCGATCTCCTTGTCCAGGCCGCCGGCACGCGAACGGCCGTCGATGGAGGAGGCGACGAAGGCCAGGACCACCAGACATACGGCCGTTGTCGCCGCGAACAGCACGGTCAGGCGTCGGCGCAGGCGGACGAGCCGGGCCAGGGCCGGGCGCGTCCTCGTCGGCCGCGCGCTCACTCCGTACCGTTGCCGTCGATCCGGTAGCCGACCCCGCGCACCGTGCCGATCAGCTCGTCGGAGCCGAGCTTGCGGCGCAGCTGGCCGATGACGACGTCGACGACGTTCGACATCGGGTCGCTCATCTCGTCCCAGCAGCTCTCGATCAGCTCGCTGCGGGTGACGACCTCGCCCGCCCGCAGCATCAGCGCCTCCAGTACGGCGAACTCCTTGGCGGTGAGCGTGAGCAGCACCCCGGCGCGCCGCACCCGGCGGCGCGGCAGATCCACCTCCAGGTCGGCGACGCGCAGTTCGGGAAGCCGGGCGGGCCGCACGCGTCGGCACAGGCTGCGTACGCGCGCGGTGAGCTCGGCGAACGCGAACGGTTTGACGAGGTAGTCGTCCGCCCCGTGTTCGAACCCGGCGACCCGGTCGTCGACCGTGCCGAGCGCGGTGAGCAGCAGCACGGGCAGCGTGGATCCGGCGCGGCGCCGCTTTCGTACGAGGTCGAGGGCGTCGCCGTCGGGGAGCCCCCTGTCCGCCACCACGCAGTCGTACGTGTTCACATCGAGCTTGAGCTCGGCCTCGTCGAGCCGCACGGCGAGATCGACGGCGAACCCGGCCGCCCGCAGCCCCTCCACGACGACCGGGCCGAGCTCAGGGTCGTCCTCCACCACCAGCACGCGCATGAAACGGGAGCTTACGTGGGGACTCCGGTCGCGGCGTCCAGGGCGTGGAGGCGGCCGTCGTCGCTGCCTACGCAGACGATGCCGTCGGCCACAGCTGGGGACGCGGCCCCGACACGGTCCGGGCCGCGCGTGAGCCGGGGTCGGTAAGGTCCCGGTCAGCAGCCGCCCGGCTGCGCTTCTCTCCCGGAGGCACGCATGAAGATGCTGATCAACGTGGCCGAGACAGTCGTGGCGGACGCGCTGCGCGGGATGGCGGCCGCCCATCCGGAGCTGACCGTCGACGTGGAGAAACGCGTGATCGTGCGCCGGGACGCGCCCATGGCCGGGAAGGTCGCCCTTGTGTCCGGGGGCGGGTCGGGGCACGAACCGCTGCACGGCGGGTTCGTGGGGCCCGGGATGCTCGCCGCCGCGTGCCCCGGCGAGGTGTTCACCTCGCCCGTGCCGGACCAGATGGTGCGCGCGGCGGCCGCCGTGGACAGCGGGGCCGGGGTGCTGTTCGTCGTCAAGAACTACACCGGTGACGTGCTCAACTTCGAGATGGCCGCCGAACTCGCCGAGGACGAGGGCGTACAGGTCGCCAAGGTGCTGGTCAACGACGATGTCGCGGTCACCGACAGCCTGTACACGGCCGGGCGGCGCGGGACCGGCGCCACCCTGTTCGTGGAGAAGATCGCGGGCGCCCTGGCCGAGGAGGGCGCGCCGCTGGAGCGGGTGGAGGCGATCGCTCGCCGGGTGAACGAGAGTTCACGCAGTTTCGGCGTCGCCCTCAGCGCGTGCAGCACACCCGCCAAGGGGAGCCCTACCTTCGAACTGCCGCCAGGCGAGCTGGAGTTGGGCGTCGGCATCCATGGCGAGCCGGGGCGCGAGCGGCGGCCCATGATGACCTCGCGGGAGATCGCCGACTTCGCGGTGGACGCCGTACTGGAGGACCTCAAGCCGTCGAGTCCCGTACTGCTGCTCGTCAACGGCATGGGGGCGACACCGCTGCTCGAACTGTACGGGTTCAACGCCGAGGTGCACCGGGTGCTGGCCGAGCGGCACGTCCCCGTCGCCCGCACACTCGTCGGCAACTACGTCACCTCGCTCGACATGGCGGGCTGTTCGGTGACGCTCTGCCAGGCCGACGAGGAGCTGCTGCGACTGTGGGACGCGCCGGTCAACACGCCTGCGCTGCGGTGGGGTTGCTGATCCCGATGCCCACGACACCCGAAGGAGGACTTGTGCTCGACACCGCGTTCTTCCGCCGCTGGATGACCGCCACGGCCGCCGCCGTCGACCGGGAGGCGGACCGGCTGACCGAACTGGACTCGGCCATCGGCGACGCCGACCACGGCAGCAATCTGCGGCGCGGCTTCACCGCCGTGGCCGCCGTGCTTGACAAGGACAACCCGGACACGCCCGGGGGCGTACTCACCCTCGCCGGGCGCGAGTTGATCTCCACCGTCGGCGGCGCCTCCGGACCGCTGTACGGGACGCTGCTGCGCCGCACCGGCAAGGCGCTCGGCGACGCGGCCGAGGTCAGCAGGGAACAGCTGGCCCAGGCGCTGGGCGCGGGTGTGGCAGCCGTGGCCCAGCTCGGCGGGGCGGCGGCCGGGGACAAGACGATGCTGGACGCGCTGCTGCCCGCCGTCGACGCGCTCGGCGAGTCGTTCGCGGCGGCGAGCGCGGCGGCCGAAGCGGGAGCGCTCGCGACCGTACCGCTGCAAGCCCGCAAGGGCCGGGCCAGCTATCTCGGCGAGCGGTCCATCGGCCACCAGGACCCGGGCGCGACCTCGTCGGCCCTGCTCATCGGCGCGCTCGTGGAGGCTGCCGGATGAGCGGGGACGGGAAGCTCGTCGGGGTGGTCCTGGTCTCCCACAGCGCCGCGGTCGCGGAAGCCGTGGCCGGGCTTGCGACGGGGCTCGCGGGCGGCGGCACGACCGCCCCGGTCGCCCCTGCGGGCGGCACCCCGGACGGCGGCCTCGGCACCAGCTCCGAGCTGATCGCGCAGGCCGCGGCCGCCGTCGACAGCGGCGCGGGCGTCGCGGTCCTGGTCGACCTCGGCAGTGCTGTGCTCACCGTGAAGGCGCTGCTCGCCGAGGGCGACGAGCTGCCGGAGGGGACGCGGCTGATCGACGCGCCGTTCGTCGAGGGCGCGGTGGCGGCCGTGGTCGCCGCCTCGGCGGGGGCGGACCTGGACGCGGTGGAGGCGGCGGCTGTGGAGGCGTACGGCTACCGGAAGGTCTGACACCGGCACGCTGACGAGGACGGGCCCGGCGGGACTCCCCCGCCGGGCCCGCCTGCGTAAGCCATGTGACCCAGACCCTTTATGCAACTTGTTGCACAAGCGGTCGTCCATGCTCTACAACTGGAGCTGACGACACCGCCGTATCCGGAGGCCCCCCGATGAGCGACTACCCCCACCTGCTGCGCCCCCTCGACCTCGGCTTCACCACCCTGCCCAACCGGGTGCTCATGGGGTCCATGCACATCGGGCTCGAAGAGGCCGAGAACGGGTTCGAGCGGATGGCGGCGTTCTACGCCGAGCGGGCGCGCGGCGGGGTCGCTCTCATGGTCACCGGCGGCATCGCGCCCAACGACGCGGGCCGCCCGTACGAGGGCGGCGCCAAGATCACCACCGAGGCGGAGGCCGCCCAGCACCGCACCGTCACCGACGCCGTGCACGCGGCGGGCGGCCGGATCGCGATGCAGATCCTGCACTTCGGGCGGTACGCCTACCACCAGGACCTGGTCGCGCCGAGCGCGCTCCAGGCGCCGATCAGCCCGTTCGTGCCGCACGCCCTGACCGAGGACGAGGTCGAGCAGACCGTCGAGGACTTCGTGCGCGCCGCCGAGCTCGCCAAGTCCGCCGGGTACGACGGCGTCGAGATCATGGGCTCCGAGGGCTATCTGATCAACGAGTTCGTGGCGGGCGCGGTCAACCAACGCACCGACCGCTGGGGCGGCTCGTACGAGAACCGGATGCGCTTCCCGGTCGAGATCGTCCGCCGTACGCGTGAGCGGGTCGGCGCGGACTTCATCATCATCTACCGGCTCTCCATGCTGGACCTGGTGCCCGGCGGCTCCACCCTCGACGAGGTGATCACGCTCGCCCGCGCCATCGAGGCGGCCGGGGCGACGCTCATCAACACCGGCATCGGCTGGCACGAGGCACGCATCCCGACCATCGCCACCTCGGTGCCGCGCGGCGCGTACACCTGGGTGACCAAGAAGCTGATGGGGTCGGTCTCGATCCCGCTCATCACCAGCAACCGCATCAACACCCCCGAAGTGGCCGAGCAGTTGCTCGCCGAGGGCCGGGCGGACATGGTGTCGATGGCGCGGCCGTTCCTCGCCGACCCCGAGTTCGTCGCCAAGGCGCGGGCGGGGCGGGGCGAGACCATCAACACCTGCATCGGCTGCAACCAGGCCTGTCTGGACCACACCTTCAGCGGCAAGATCACCTCCTGCCTGGTGAACCCGCGCGCCTGCAACGAGACCGAGCTGGTGCTCTCGCCCACCCGGCGCCGCAAGAACCTGGCCGTGGTCGGCGCGGGTCCGGCCGGGCTCGCCTTCGCGGTGTCGGCGGCCGAGCGCGGCCACGCGGTCACCCTCTTCGACGCGGCCGCCGAGGTCGGCGGCCAGCTCAACATCGCCAAGCGGGTCCCCGGCAAGGAGGAGTTCGAGGAGACGCTGCGCTACTACCGCACCCAGCTCGAACTGCGCGGTGTGGACGTCAAGTTGAACACCTCCGTCACGGCCGCCGACCTCGCGGACGGCACGTACGACGAGGTCGTCGTCGCCACCGGCGTCACCCCCCGCACCCCGGAGATCCCCGGCCGCGACCACCCGAGCGTCGTCACCTACCTCGACGTACTGCGCGACGGGGCGCCGGTGGGCGAGCGGGTGGCGATCGTCGGCGCGGGCGGCATCGGCTTCGACGTCGCCGAGTACCTCACCGACGGCGGCGACGCGGCGAGCCTGGACGCCGAGACGTACTTCCGGCAGTGGGGCGTCGACACCACGTACGGCGAGCGCGGCGGACTGCGCGCGCCCGAGCGGCCCAAGCCGCCGCGCACCGTCCACCTCCTCCAGCGCAAGACCTCCAAGGTCGGCGCGGGCCTGGGCAAGACCACCGGCTGGATCCACCGCACCGAGCTGAAGCACCGGGGCGTGACCATGGTGCCGGGCGTGAGCTACGACCTGGTCGACGACGCCGGGCTGCACATCACCGTCGACGGCACCTCCTCCGTACTGCCGGTGGACACCGTCGTCCTGTGCGCCGGCCAGGAGCCGCGCCGCGACCTGTACGAGGAGCTGACGGCGGCCGGGGTCACCGCGCATCTGATCGGCGGCGCGGACGTGGCCGCCGAGCTGGACGCCAAGCGCGCCATCGACCAGGGCACCAGGCTGGCGGCGGCCCTCTGACCGGCGCCGCACGCGGCGAACCTAGGATGCGGTCATGTCCCTCCCGCACGCGATCCTGACCGCCCTGCTCGAAAAGCCCTCGTCGGGGCTTGAGCTGACGCGCCGCTTCGACAAGTCGTTCGGCTTCTTCTGGTCCGCGACGCACCAGCAGATCTACCGCGAGCTGGGCAAGCTGGAGGCGTCCGGGTTCATCCGCGCGCTGCCGTCACAGGCGCCGGCGCGCGGCCAGAAGAAGGAGTACGAGGTCCTGCCCGCGGGCCGTACGGAGCTCGCCGAATGGGCGAGCTCCGGGCAGGAACCCCGTCCGATGCGCGACCCGCTGCTGCTGCGGATGCGGGCGGCGGCGGTCGTCGGCACGGACGGGCTGGACGCCGAGCTGCGCCGCCATCTGACCCTGCACGAGCGCCAGTTGGAGATGTACGAGGGGATCGAGCGGCGGGACTTCCCGCCGGAGCGGGACAGCGAGCAGGACCGGCTGCGGCATCTGGTGCTGCGCGGCGGCATCGAGCTGGAGACGTTCTGGATCCGCTGGCTCACCCAGGCGCTGGACACGGTGGCCGAGCCTGAGTGACGGGCCTGAGCAAGCGGGTCCGCACCATGGCGTTGTATTATGCAACTAGCCAGTGAGAGGACCCGCCGTGCCCAGCCGAGACCAGTCGGTCGCCACCATCCAGCGCGAGATGACCGCGTTCGCCCGCCGCGCCCGGGCCGCCGCCGCGCGGATGCACCCGGAGCTCTCGCTGGTCTCGTTCACCCTGCTCTCCCATCTGGAGGACCAGCAGGGGTGCCGGGCAACTGATCTCGCCGCGTATTACATGCTCGACAAGTCGACTATCAGTCGGCAGATCGCGGCGCTGGAGCGGTTGGCGTTCATCGAGCGCCGGACCGATCCTGCGGACCATCGCATTCAGCTGCTGCATCTCACCCCTGCGGGGACGGCGAAGCTCGCGGAGGCTGCGGAGCTGCGTCAGCAGGCGTTTGATGCGCGCCTCGCCGACTGGGAGGCGGGGGATCTCGAACAGTTCGCGGAGTATTTGTTGCGGTACAACAGCACTGCCAGCAGTTGGAGTTGACGTTTGGCTGCGGGCCGTATGTGGCTGGTCGCGCAGTTCCTCGCGCCCCTTACGGGGCGCTCCCCCCACCCGGCGTTACCAACCCCGACTCGTACGCCAGTACCACCGCCTGGGCCCGGCTCGCCAGGTCCAGTTTGCTCATCGCTCGGTTGAGGTGGGTCTTGACCGTCGCCTCGCTGATGAAGAGCTGGTCGGAGATCTCCACGTTCGACAGGCCGCGTGCGGTGAGTTTGAGGACCTCGGTCTCGCGGGCCGTGAGCGCCGCCAAGTCCGGCGACAGCTGCGGGGTTTCGGCGGGGCGCGCGAACGCCTCCACGAGTCGGCGTGTCACGCTCGGCGCGAAGAGCGTGTCGCCGCCGCCCACCGCCGCCACCGCGTTGAGCAGCCGCTCCGGCCCCGAGTCCTTGAGCAGGAACCCCGAGGCGCCGGCCCGCAGCGCGGAGTACACGTACTCGTCAAGGTCGAACGTGGTGAGGATGAGGATGCGCGGCGCCGGGTCCTCGGCCTCGGCGAGGATCCGCTCGGTGGCGGTGATGCCGCTCATACCGGGCATACGGATGTCCATGAGGATCACATCGGGGCGGGTCGCCGCCGCCTGGGCCACGGCCTCCGCCCCGTCGCTGGCCTCGCCGACGACGTCGACGCCCGCCGCCCGTAGCAGCGCGACCAGACCGGCCCGTACGAGGAACTGGTCGTCGACCACGAGTGCCCTGGTCATGGCAGCGCGTCTTCCCCCTGTGTCATGCGGTCCCGGTCAGGCGGTCGACTGGGCCGAGGTCGGCAGGAGCAGCCGGACCGCGAAGCCTCCCTCGCTTCTCGGGCCGGTGCTGATCGTGCCGCCGTAGAGCTTGGCCCGCTCCCGCATCCCGATCAACCCATGTCCACCACCCGATCGATTTCTGACCGGATTCGCTCCCGTAGTGTCGTTCACGACGGCGAGCGCGACATGGTTCCGCTCGTAACAGACTTCCACCGTCGTCCGTGCGCCGGGCGCGTGTTTCAGGACATTGGTGAGCGCCTCCTGCACCACCCGGTAGGCGCACAGGTCCACGCCGGGTGCGAGCGGCCGGGCCTCGCCCTCGACGCGCAGCTCGACCGGCAGCCCGCCGACCCGTAGCCGCTCCACCATGTCGGAGAGCCGGGACAGGCCCGGCATCGGGTCCGACGGTTCGCCGTCCACGTCCTCCGCGCGCAGGAGGTGCAGCATACGCCGCAGCTCTTCCAGCGCTTCCTGGCTGGTCGCGGAGATGGTGCCGAGCGCCCCGCGCGCGGTGGGCGGATCGGACTCGAAGACGAAACGCGCGAGCCCCGACTGCACGGATATGACCGACATGTGGTGGGCGATGATGTCGTGCAACTCCCGGGCAATACGGCCGCGTTCCTCCGCCACCTCGCGCTTGGCCCGGGCCTCCTGCTCCTTCGCCAGCTGGTCGGCGAGCTTGGTGGAGCGGCGGGCCACCCGGCCGAACCGCCACAGCACGGCGGGCACGGCGAGCGCCTGCACGACGACCGAGGGCATCGCGTCGCTGCCGGTGCGGAACCCGGCGAACACCCACACCGCCGCGAAGACCGCCGTACAGGATATGGAGACCCGGGCGGGCCGGGTCGCGGCCACCGTATACCCCGCGATCAGGGCGCCATAGGAGCCCACGACCGGCCAATTTCCCAGGGAGATGTAGAGCGTCCACATCGCGATGACGAAGGCGCAGACACCCACCGGCGCTCTGGAGCGGAACGCGCACGCCATGTTGATGATCACGGCGAGGGCGTATCCGAGCACGTCGAGCGGCTGCTGCCCCTGCCGGGCCGCCTCCTGGCCCAGGAGCACGGCGACACACGTCTGTGCCAGCGCGATGAACACATCGGCGGCTACTGGGCGGATCCGCATTACCGCAGCCTAATTGCAGGTCAGACGCGTGGCGTCAACCAATGGCGGTGCACGCTCTACCGCAGGGGTTGTAGCCGGACCCGCTCCCTCCGGCGCGCTCCGCCACCGCGGTCCGAAACCCGTTTGTCAGCCGGGTCCCGCGATGTTGAAGTGTGCGAATGGACAACGAAAAGGTGCTGGCCCTGTTCGACCAGCAGATGCGCGAGGGCGCGCGGCCCGAGGGTCCCGGATCCCGGGTCGAGCGGGTGGGCGGCGTGGTGCGGTATATCGGCTCCTACCCGGGCTGGAACGGGGTCATCTGGTCGGACCTCGACGAGGCGGGCGCCGACCACGAAATCGCCGAGCAGGTGCGGTACTTCACCGAGCTCGGCCGCGAGTTCGAGTGGAAGCAGTACGCCCACGACACCCCCGGCGACCTCGGCGAACGGCTCCTGGCGGCCGGGTTCACGCCGGAGCCCACCGAGGCCCTGATGATCGCCGAGAGCGCGGCGCAGGCCGGCGAGGTGGCACTGGCCGAGGGCATCGAGCTGGTGCCGGTGACCGACGAGGCCGGGATCGACCTGATGGCGGCCGTCCACGAGCAGGCGTTCGGCACCGACTCCTCGCGGTTCGCCCGGGCCATGAAGCTCCAGCTCGCCGAGGCGCCCGACACCCTGGTCGCGGTGCTCGCGACGGCGCACGGCGTGCCGGTCTCCGGCGCCCGGATGGAACTGATCCCGGGCACGCAGTTCGCCGGGCTCTGGGGCGGCGGCACCGCCGAGGCCTGGCGCGGCAAGGGCATCTACCGCGCGCTTGTCTCGTACCGCGCCCGTATCGCCGCCGAGCGCGGATACCGCTATCTCCAGGTCGACGCCTCCGACGACAGCCGTCCGATCCTGCACCGCCTGGGCTTCGCGCAGTTGAGCACGACCACTCCGTACAACTACGAGCCGTAGGCCGTACGCGGGCGGTTCAGCGGGCGTAGACGGCGACGAAGTCGCGGGTGGCCTGGTTGTAGTAGCGCTCCGGCGGGTTCTCGAAGTCGAGGATGTTGGTGGGCACCGGGCTGTCCGGGGTGCGGCTGCCGTCGTAGCTCATGAAGGACGGCCAGGCGCGGTTCATGTCGAGCGGCATGGCCCGCACCGCGCCCGCGCGCTCCATGAGTTCGGCGAGCGTACGGGCCGACAGCGCCTGGCCGACGACCATGATGACGTCGCCGTCCGCCGTGACCCCGACCCCGGAGCGCGCCACGTACATCTTGCTCTGGTCGGTGGCACCCCACTTGGAGTCGTCGTCGATGTCCGGGACGACCGAGCCGCCGTCGACCATCAGCTCCAGACACTGCCGCACCCCGACGACATCGGGCGTCATCCGCATGTCCCGGCCCCACACCCCGATCCGGATCGAGCCGTCGCGGTAGAACACCTCGGAGGCGGCGCCGTCGCGGAGCTCCCCGGCGGTTCTGCCGTCGAGGTAGAAGCCGCCACGGGAGCCGCCGTCGGTGACCTTGAAGCCGCCGTTCCAGGACGCCACCAGGCCCGTACGCTCCCCCTTGGGGATGTTCGGCGGTACGGAGAACGCACCGCCCGGCTCGCGCAGTCCGGGGTGCAGCTGGAAGCGGGCGTCCTTGACGCTGACCCATGCGACGGCCGCCTCGTACGAGGTGTGGGCGGAGTCGGGACGGACGTACGTGCCCTGCACGATCGGGCGGCCGTGGGCCTCCACCAGCGGACGCCACACGCCCTCGCCGGGCAGCGCCGGGGCGACCAGCGGCCGCATCGGCGCGCGCAGCGGCAGTCCGCTCCGCGCGGCGGGCGGCGGGAGCGCGGCCGCCTTGCGCATCCGGGCCAGGGACTCCTGCGGCAGCGTGCCGCCGACCTTCGGCGGATCCAGTTCGTACTGCAGGTTCTCCAGCTTGTCGACGACGAAGCCCAGCCGGTGTTCGCGCGCCCAGCCCGCGAGGCGGGCCGCCGTGCTGTCATCACCCGGATAGGTCAGCGCGTCCGACACCGACCAGCCCACCGTCCCTGCGCCCAGCACGCAGACCGCAAGCGTGGACCGGACGGCTATGCGGCGCCGGCTCAGCTGGGGCGGGGTCAGATCCCTGCGGTGCTTCCACGGCAGCAGACGGCGACGGGCCACGGCGCTCCCTCTCCGAGGCGTGTCCCGGGACGACGCCCAACGGACTTCGGACTGGTTCCGGAAAGACACGCGCCCTGAATACGTAGATATCGGGCTCTTGTCTGCTATAACCCGATCGCCCGGAACCTAATCACCGGCCACACTGGTCGCCATGGCCGGGAAACGCAGCGCGGGACTCCTCTGCTATCGCCGTACCGACCTCGGTGTCGAGGTGCTGATCGGGCACATGGGCGGGCCGTTCTGGGCCGGGCGGGACGCCTCGGCCTGGTCGATCCCCAAGGGCGAGTACGAGCCGGAGGAAGCGCCGGAAGCGGCCGCGCTGCGCGAGTTCGAGGAGGAGCTGGGCCTGCCCGCCCCCGAGGGCACGCCGGTGCCGCTCGGCGAGTCCCGGCAGGCCAGCGGCAAGGTGGTGACCGTCTGGGCGGTCGAGGCCGACGTCGACCTCGCCGCCGTGGTGCCCGGCACCTTCACGATGGAGTGGCCACGGGGCTCCGGCACGATGCAGGAGTTCCCCGAGATCGACCGCTTCGCCTGGCTGGCGCCCGACGCGGCGTCACAGAAGCTGGTGGCGGGCCAGCGGGTGTTCCTCGAACGGCTGGCGGCGCTGCTGGACGACGCCGGGGACCGACCGGGAACATGACTGCGCCGGTGTCCGGATCGCGGATCACCGGCGCAGCCGTCACGGGGTGCGTGGCTCAGTGCTCTCCGGTACGGCGCCTGCGCGCGGCCCATACGATGCCGCCGCCCGCGAGCAGTACGGCACCGCCCATCCCGGCGACGAGCGGGGTCGAGCCCGACGAACCGGTCTCGGCCAGGTTGGCGCTCGGCTGGGGCGCCGGGGCCGAGGACGTGGCGGGGCCGGGGGCGGGCTTGCTGGGCTTCGCCGAGGGGGTCGGGCTCGGCTTGGCCGGCGGGGACGGCTTGGTCGACGGCTTGGTGGGCGGAGGGGTGTCGCACACCGGCGCGGTCTTGGTCTCGTCCCGCGAGTACTGGTCCCCGTCGCCCGCCTTCACGACGAGCCGCAGGGTCAACTGCTTCTCGTGGTCGGGGAGTTGCACCTTCTTGTGGAACTCGCCCTTGAACTGCTCGGTGGGCAGCAGGTCCTTGCCGTCCGCCGTGATGGTCACCGTGTTCACGGCCTGCTCGGAGTACCTGGTCAGGTCCACGGTGACCTGGGTGCAGGTCACCTGCCACACCGGGGTGTGCGCCTGGGCGGGCACCGCGGTCAGGCCGACGCCGACGAGACCCACCGCGGCTGCCCCTATGAGCGCTCCCCGACGACGCCCCGTTCCTCTGTTGACGGTCACAAAAATCCTCCACTGTTACCGCACCGCCGGATTGACGGTGCGCGCACAGTACCGCTCCCGCCCCATGGCCGACCGGCTGTCCCGCACATCACTGGCGCCACCTGTCCTGTTCCGGATGGCACAGCCGTGCTATACACGCGCCACCGCCGTCATGCACACCACCAGGGGGACACCATGAGACGAACTTTCTTGCTGCACAGAGCAGTTGGAGCCCTTGCCGTCACGTCCGCGCTCGCCCTGGGCCTGTCGGTCACGGGTGCGTCCGCAGCGGGAAACGAGACCGGATCCGTACGTTCCGCTGCGGCCGGATCCATACGTTCCGCCACGGACCTGCCACCTCTCCCCCAGCCCAACTCCCATGGCCTGACCTTGAAGAGCTGGTCACCCGTCGCCGGGTACGGGGACCGGATGGCCGACGCCACCTTCACCACCGTCGCGATCTTCACCCCGCGCGGCGGCACCCCGTGGATCAACCCGGTACAGGTCCCGGTCAAGGTCAGGATCTACCTCCCGGCCGGATACCGCAGCGATCCGGCCAGGCCGTACCCCGTGCTGTATCTGCTGCACGGCGGTGGCGCCGACTTCCAGCAGTGGTCGCAGTCGGACTCCGGCAACGTGGCCGCCACGCTGGCCGGTTCGGCGTTCGACGGGATCGTGGTGATGCCGGAGGGCGGCCGCGCGGGCTGGTACAGCGACTGGGCCGGGGGCACCGACGGCCACTTCGCCCCGCAGTGGGAGACGTTCCACGTCGAGCAGCTGCTGCCGTGGATCGACGCCAACTTCAATACGGTGAGGGGACGTTCCGGCCGCGCCATCGCCGGTGTCTCCATGGGCGGTTACGGAGCGCTGCGCTACGGCGGGCGCCATCCGGAGCTGTTCTCGGCGGTGGGCGCGTTCTCGGCGGGCACCGACCTCTACCAGGCCAACGCCCAGAAGATCATCGCCGATTCGATGTGGGAGGTGGGCGCCTCGATCGGCTGGACCGGGCTGCTCAACCCCTGGTACCGCGTGGGCGGCGACACCCTCCACCGCATGGAGACGGTGTTCGGCCCGCAGAGCGGCCGGCCCGCCGTCACCCCCGTGAGTCTCGCGCTGCACGACGCGTACAACGGATACGCCGGGAAACTCGCCGTATACGCCGGCGGGGCCGACGGGACCGGTGAAACCGATATCTACGGCTGGAACCACACCCTGCACGAGAACCTCGACAGCCGCGGCGCCCAGCACCGTTTCTGCACCGGACCCGGTGAACACAGCTATCAGTACTGGACCGAAGACCTCAAGGACTTCGTCTCGCTCGTCTACGGAACACCTTTCGCCCAGTGCCCCAATGGCTGGGGATCGCCCACTCCCTAATCGGCCGTCATAAGCCGGACTTTCAGGCGCTCATAGCCTCGCCATTGGGTCATATCACGCCTTTTCGCGGGCAATTGAATTCTCTTCAAAAAGCCCGGAAATGAGGCTCCGACCGCCGCCAGGCCAGTGCTCGCAAGCAGGCGGGCGGCAGAATGACCACTTCCATTTCACTCGCGCATTGCGTGAAGGAACGGTTTCAGGCCGGTCGGGTCCGCGCCCCGTCAATTGGCGTCTTGTGGACCCCCGTCGGGCGAGCAGACGATCGGTCCTCGTTCCTGTGCGACGACCCGGCGCGGTCGCCCCACATGTCTTCGAGGAGGGTCCTATGAGCGTTCCCGTGAACAACCGGCAGAGTCTCGGCACGGACGCGGCACGGCAGCTCGCCACCGCCACCAAGACCACACCGCAGATGCGCGGCATCACCCCGCGCTATCTGCTGCGTGCGCTCCCCTGGGTCGATCTGGAATCCGGTGTCTACCGGGTCAACCGCCGCCGGACCTTCGTACTCGGCGACGACCGGATCGACACCTACACCGACAACGACGGCACCAACCGCGTCGTCCCCGGCGACTTACGCGAGCTGCCCTTCCTGGGCGACGCGGACGACGCGCTCCTGACCGAACTCGCGGGCGCGTTCACCGAGGTCACCTTCGAGTCGGGGCAGGTGCTCGCGCAGAGCGGCGGCCCGGCCGACCGGCTGTGGGTGATCGTGAGCGGCCGCGCCGAGAAGCGCCTGACCGGCCGCTACGGCCAGGACGAACTCCTGGAGGTCGTGGGCGACGGGCAGTTCTTCGACCTGGCGTCCTGGACCAGGTCCGAGCCCATGCCGTACCGCGTCCAGGCGCTCACGCCGGGCGTGGCGCTCGTCGCCGAACGCAGCGCGCTCGCCGCCCTCACCGACCGGGACGCGGGGGTCCGGGCCGCGATGGAGGACTACGCCGCCGGGAACCACATGCCGCCGGGCGGCGAGGTGCCGGTGGACCTCTCCTCCGGACATGTCGGCGAGCCGGATCTGCCCGCCACGTTCGTCGACTACGAGGACGAGCCGCGCGAGTACCACATGACGCTGGCGCAGACCGTGCTGAAGGTCCACAGCCGTGTCGCCGACCTCTACAACGGTCCCATCGACCAGACCCGCGCCCAGCACAACCTCACCATCCAGGCGCTGCGCGAGCGCCAGGAGAACCTGCTCCTGAACCACCCCGAGTTCGGTCTGTTCAACAACGTCTCCGCGGGTCAGCGCGTGCAGGCCCGCACCGGCTCGCCCACCCCGGACGACCTGGACGAGCTGCTGACCCGGGTGTGGAAGCAGCCCGCGTACTTCCTCGCGCACCCCCGGGCGATCGCCGCGTTCGGCCGCGAATGTACCCGGCGGGGGGTGCCCCCGGTCACGGACACCCGGTTCGGCAGCCCGCTGATCACCTGGCGCGGCGTGCCGCTGCTGCCGTCGGACAAGGTCAAGTTCAGCAACGGCGGCAACGGCCACGGCACCACCGAGATCCTGCTGATGCGGATGGGCGAGGCCGAGCAGGGCGTGGTCGGCCTGCGCCCCTCCCACGTCGCGGACGAGGCCGAACCGGGCCTGTCCGTACGGAACATGGGCGTCGACCAGAAGGGCATCACCTCGTATCTGATGACCGCCTACTTCAACACGGCCGTGCTGGTGGAGGACGCCATCGCCGTGCTGCAGAACGTCGAGGTCGGCAACTACCATGACTACTCCTGACGTTGTGCGCCCCGAGGCCGCGGGCCTCGGGATACCGCGCCTGGACACGGCGCGGCCGGAGGCGACGGGGCTCGACATGACCGGCGCGGCCCGCCCGGAAGCCACGGGACTCGGGATGCCGTCTCTCGACACCGCCCGCCCGGAAGCCGCAGCCCCCGGGATGCCGCCCCTGGACACCGCCCGCCCGGAGGCCAGCGGGCTCGACATGGCGGGTCCCGGCGCGGCCCGTCCCGACATGGCGCAACGCCCTGCCATGCCGGGTGTCTTCTCGCCCGAGGCGGCCCGCGCGGACGTGCCGATCCTGCACCGCACGGTCAACGGCCATCCGCTGGTGTGGCTGGACAACGGCGCGACCACACAGAAGCCCCGCCAGGTGATCGAGGCGCTCGGCGCGTACTACGGCGCCGCCAACTCCAACATCCACCGGGGCGCGCACACCATGGCGCGCGAGGCCACCGAGATGTACGAGGCGGGGCGCGCGGCGGTCGCGTCGTTCCTGGGGGCCCCGGCGCCCGAGAGCATCGTGTTCGTGCGGGGCACCACCGAGGCCATCAACCTGGTGGCGCAGACCTGGGGCCGGGACAACCTCGGACCCGGCGACGACATCCTCGTACCGGTCCTGGAGCACCACTCCAACATCGTGCCCTGGCAGCTGATCGCCAAGGAGACCCGGGCGCGGGTGGTCCCCATTCCGCTGACGCCGGAAGGGGAGATCGACCAGACCGCGTACGCCGATCTGCTCTCCTCACGGACCCAGCTGGTCGCCCTGAGCCATGCCTCCAACGTCCTCGGGACGGTCCCGCCGGTCAAGGAGATGACCGCGCTGGCCCATCGGTACGGGGCGAAGGTGCTGGTGGACGGGGCGCAGGCGGTCGCCCACTTCCCGGTGGACGTGCAGGACCTGGACGCGGACTTCTACGCGTTCTCGGGGCACAAGCTGTTCGCCCCGACCGGCATCGGCGCGCTTTACGCCAAGCCGGAGATCCTGGAGTCGATGCGGCCCTATCAGGGCGGCGGCAACATGATCGACTCGGTGGACTTCGGCAAGACCACCTTCGCGCCGGTCCCCCACCGCCTGGAGGCCGGGACCGGCAACATCGGCGGTGTGGTGGGGCTCCTCGCCGCGCTGAACTGGCTGAGCGGCTTCGACCGCAACGCCGTCGCCGCGTACGAGGAAGGGCTGATGGCCTACGCCCAGCAGGCAATGGCCACCGTGCCCGGTCTGGAGCTGGTGGGCGCCGCGCCCGAGCGGATCGCGGTGCTGACGTTCACGCTCGCGGGCCAGGACCCGGGCACCATCGCCGACTGGCTGGACCGCGACGGGATCGCGATTCGCGCGGGCCACCACTGCGCGCAGCCCGCGCTCGCGCACTACGGCCTCGAATCGGCCGCGCGCGCGTCGCTCGCGCTCTACAACACCTCGCAGGAGGTCGACCAACTGGTGGCGTCGCTGCGGCAGTTGCAGCAGGCGGCCTGATCGCCGGACGGCTGACGGGTGCCGGACGTTCTCGTCCGGCACCCGTCAGCCGATGTCCGCCCGCTGGGGCCCGCGATGGGGATGCTGCGGCGGGACCACCGGGGGCAGCTCGGCCCGGGGCGCGCTCAGGGCGTCGACGCGGCGGCGCAGGTTCTGGTTCTCCACATAGAGGTCGGCGAGGACGCGGACCTTGGACCGCACCGCCCAGGGGTCGACCGGCTTCACCAGGAAGTCCGCGACGCCCAAGTGGTACGCGCGGGCCGCGAGGTCGTCGTCGCGGCCGATCCCGGTCACCAGGATGACCGGGAGAGAACGGGTGTGATCGAGCCGCTTAAGGTATTCGACCACTTCGAGGCCGTCCATGTGCGGCATCAGCACATCGAGCAGGATCACGGCGACACCGCCGCGCAGTACGGTCTTCAGGGCTTCGTCGCCGTTGCGCGCGCAGATCACCGGCCGGCCGATGGGACGTAACACACTCTCCATCGCGAAGAGGTTGTCCTCGCGGTCGTCCACCACAAGGATCTTCCACGTACTGTCCACGCCCCAACCACACTCCCCTGCAGCCGGACTTTCACAGTAGTGCGACCGGAGGCGGAGCGGCAGGAGGCCAGGGGTACCTGCCAACGGCATCTGCGCCCCCGCCCGATGGCCCCGGGGGTCCGGCGGCGGTCGTCTACGGGCGTCCGCCAGCGCAAACGGAAGCTTCGCGTACGATCCCTGGCACTCCGGAGCTCGTCCCGTTCGAATTGATTCGGCCGGTTGTCACTCCCCATTTTGGCTCTTCTGCGCTCCTGGTGGACCGGCGCGGCCGACCGGGCCGCCTTAGCGTGAGGGAATGACGAAGGCCCAGAAGACCGCGGGCGCGTCGGCGCGCGTGGACGATCCCGCGTTTCCCGCGCACCGGGCGCCGCACTGCCGCAGCCTCGACGAGCTCGACGCCCAGGTGATCCGCTGCCGGGCCTGCCCGAGGCTGGTGGCGTGGCGCGAGGAGGTCGCCGCCACCAAGCGGGCCGCCTTCCGGGACTGGGAGTACTGGGGACGGCCGGTGCCCGGCTTCGGCCCGCCCGACGCGGCCGTGGCGGTCGTGGGTCTCGCCCCGGCCGCGCACGGCGGCAACCGGACCGGCCGGATGTTCACCGGGGACGCGTCCGGCGACAGCCTCTTCGCCGCGCTGCACGCCGTGGGCCTCGCCTCGCAGGCGGAGTCGGTCGACGCCGACGACGGGCTCGCGCTGCGCGGCGTACGGCTCGCGGCGCCCGTGCACTGCGCGCCGCCGGACAACAAGCCGACTCCCGAGGAGCGCGACACCTGCCGCCCGTGGCTGGCGGCCGAACTGGAGCTACTGAGCCCGACGTTGCGTACGGTCGTGGTGCTCGGCGCGTTCGGCTGGCAGGCGCTGTTCCCGGTGCTGAGCTCGGCGGGCTGGGAGGTCCCGCGCCCCCGGCCGAAGTTCGGGCACGCGGTGCGGGTGACACTGCCCGGCACGGACGAGGGCCGCAACGCCCTGAACGTACTGGGGTGTTACCACCCGAGCCAGCACAACACCAATACGGGACGGCTGACGTTGCCGATGCTCGTGGACGTGTTCCGGGAGGCCGCACGGCTGTCGGACCTATGACGCGCACCGACGACTTTTAGTTGAACATCGACCGGAATTCTGACGCTAAGTGACCGTTTCCGGGGCGGATTTCCCCGCCGGATCGCATCCCGCACGGTGCGGGTGTGTCATGGAAGGGATGGGCAAAAGGGGCGGGAGCGACGAAAGGAGCCGGTATGGGTACCGGACGGATACGTCGAGCGGCCGCCACGACCCTGCTGTCGTGCGGCCTGGCCATAGGCGGTCTCGCCACCACGGCAGCGGCCGCCCCGGCGCACGACGGGGGCGACGGTCACGACCGCAATCACGACACCCAGTGGGCATGGAGCGCCAGCGGCTGGGGGTGGAGCAGCCAGGACAACGGCAGGAGCTGGGACAACCACGACGGCGGACGGGACTGGGGCGGCCACGACCACGGTGGCGACGGACGCCATGACGATGGACGTCACGACGACGGGCGTCATGATGATCATCGGCATGACGACGGCCGCCATGACGACGGACGCGTATTCGGCACGGTGACCTCCCGTATCGAGCTGAACGTCCGCGACAACCCGAGCCTGAACGCCGACGTCGTCGTCGCCCTCAGCCCGGGCAGCACGGACCGGATCGCGTGCAAGACACACGGTTCGAATGTCAACGGAACCTCGACCTGGTACTGGCTGACCGGCGCCCAGGGCTGGGCCACGGCGGCCTTCTTCCAGGCCGACGGCGACGTACCGAACTGCTGAGCACCCCTTGCGGGGACAGGGCCCGGAGGCGACTCCGGGCCCTGTCACGTGTCGCCTGTTTCATTGCCATCGCGTGAACAGCGGGCCCGGTCGGGAATAGCGGTACCCGATTCGACCTTGGAGCTGCTGAGAGCGAGGAGACGGCAGATGCCCAAGGCGTACGCGTACACCCACAACGGTGGGCCCGAGACCGAGGCCTTCATCGAGCGGGACCGGCCCGAGCCCGGCCCCGGCCAGCTGCTGGTCGCGGTCCGCGCGGCCGGGGTGAACCCGGTCGACTGGAAACTGCGCAATGGTTTCCGCAGGCCAGGGGCGCCGGAGACACCGCTGCCCGCCGTGTTCGGCAGTGAGATAGCCGGTGAGGTCGTGGCGCTGGGGCCGGATGTCACGGGCTTCGCGGTCGGGGACGCCGTCTTCGGCAATCCGGTCGGCGGCGGTTACGCGGAGTACGCGCTGCTACCCGCCTCCATAGCCGCGCACAAGCCCGAGGCGCTGTCCTTCGCCGATGCGGCGACACTCCCGGTGGCCGCAGCGACCGCGTACGACGGGCTGCGCCAGCTGGCGCTGCCGACCGGGTCGACGCTGCTGATCACGGGCGTCGGCGGCGGGGTGGGCGTGGCCGCGGCCCAGATCGCCCGGGCCTTCGGCCTGCGAGTCGTGGGCACGGCGAGCGAGGGCAAGAAGGACTTCGTGGAGGCGCTCGGCGCGCTCCACGTCCCCTCGGCCGGTGGCGCTCTCGCCGACCGCGTCCGGGCCGCGGCCCCCGGCGGCACGGTCGACGCGGTCTTCGACCTGGTCGGCGGCGAGGTGCTGGCAGAGGTGGCCGAGCTCGTCGAGGACCGTACGAAGCTGATCACGGCCGCCGACCCGCCGGCGGCACTCAAGCTCGGCGGCTCGCCCGTCCAGCGCGCCCGCACCGCCGAGGTCCTGGACGAGGTGGCGAAGCTCGTGCTCAGCGGGGCGCTGCGCCCGCACGTCACGGCCACCTTCCCGCTCCAGCGCGCGGCCGACGCGCTGCGGACGGTCGAGGACGGCCACGCGCGCGGCAAGGTCGTGATCGAGGTGGGCCGGTGAACGAGTTCACCCCGCACCCCCTCGACAACCCCGCGCGCACCTCGCTGACCGGCCCGCACGCGCACTTCGCCGAGCGCTTCGGGCGGGTGCTGCGGTATCCGCCCGAGGTGACGCCGTGGCTGGCGATCTCCGACGAGCCCGGGCCCGAGGACTGGGCCGATCTGGCCGCGCTGGCCGGGCCCGGCGGGGTGGTTCCGCTGCTCGGGATGGACCATCGGCCGCCGCCCGGCTGGGAGTTGACGTTCGAGGCGGACGGCGTCCAGCTCGTCGACGACGGGGTGCCCGACGCACCCTTCGAGGAGGCGGTCGTGCTCGGCACGGCCGATGTGCCCGAGATGCTGGAACTGGTGGAGCGGACGCAGCCGGGCCCGTTCCTGCCGCGCACCATCGAGCTCGGCACCTATCTCGGCGTACGCAGGGACGGCGCCCTGGTCGCGATGGCCGGGGAGCGGCTGCACCCGCCGGGCTGGACGGAGATCAGCGCGGTCTGCACCGATGACGCATACCGCGGCCAGGGCCTGGGCACCAAGCTGGTCCTCGCGGTCGCCGCGAACATCCGCGCCCGCGGCGAGCGCCCCTTCCTGCACACCGGCGCACGCAACACCAACGCGATCCGGCTGTACGAGTCGCTGGGATTCCGGCTGCGTCGCACCACCCGGTTCATGTCGGCCCGGGTTCCGGAGAACGTACTGGCAACCACGACCGGGCTAGTTCACTCGATCGAGTGATGAAACGGTCGTGTGAATTGTTTCTGCAACTTCCGGGCTCCGCCGAACCCTTAGCGTGCTCCTTGGCCTCCCCAGCCCCCGGTCGCCATATCGCCACGTATGAGGGGGGAATGACGTGCGCTCCGACGAACACATCGACAAAGGTGTACTGGACATCCTGCCTGCGCCCAGACGCCGCATCGGCCAGCCGCTGATGCGTGTGCGTACTGTGCGCGGGGTGACCGTCGCCGAGCTGCGCGGCGAGATCGACATCCACGCGGTGCAGACGCTCCAGCCGCGCCTGGACGTCCTCACGTCACACGATCGGCCCGCGCTCGCGGTCGATCTGTGCCGCATCGAGTTCCTGGACTGCTCGGGCCTGGCACTGCTGGTCCGCAGCCGCCGCCGGGCCGCCGAGCGCGGCGGTTTATGGGCACTGGCCTGCGACCATACGCTCACCCTGCGGATCCTGCGGATCACCTCCCTGGTGGGCACCCTGGGGCCTGCTCCCACGCTGGAGCAGGCCCTGGAGTCGTTCAGCCCCGCGCAGCGGACCGTGTCCACCGCAGAGTGACGAGCTCGAACGGCCGCAGGCTCAACTCGACTGCCCCATCGGCCAGTTCGGGCTGTACGCCCTCGGTCAGCGGCCGCTCCAGCAGGTCGGTCGCGACCACCGCGTCCGCCGCGAAGCCCACGGTGAGCCGGGCGCGGGCCCGGCCGCCGTCCGACTCGTAGAGGCGCACGACCACATCGCCGCTCGCGTCGTCCGCGAGCTTCACCGCGCTGACGACCACCGCGTCGTTGTCGACGGACACCAGCGGCGCCACCTCGGCCCCGCCCGCGACCCGCCGCTCCGGCAGATTGACGCGATAGCCCTCGCGCACCGCGTCCCCGATGCCGGCGCCCGGCACAAGCGCGTGGCGGAAGCGGTGGACGCCCTGGTCGGTCTCCGGGTCGGGGAAGCGCGGGGCGCGCAGCAGCGAGACGCGGACCGTGGTGGTCGTGCCCCGGTCCCCCGCGTCGCGGACCGTACGGGTCACGTCGTGCCCGTACGTCGAGTCGTTGACCAGCGCCACGCCCCAGCCGGGCTCCGCCAGATGCACGAACCGGTGGTTGCACGCCTCGAACTTGGCCGCCTCCCAACTGGTGTTGGTGTGCGTCGGCCGGTGGAAGTGGCCGAACTGGGTCTCCGAGGCGTAGCGCTCGGCGTGGATGTCCAGCGGGAACGCCGCCTTGAGGAACTTCTCCGTCTCGTGCCAGTCGACCTCGGTGTCGATGTCGAGCCGCTTGGCGTCCGGGGCGAGGCTCAGCAGTTGGGTCACCTTGGAGTCGCCGAAGGTGCGCACGATCCGGACCGCCGCCACCCCGCCGTCCTCCACCGCCACGAGCTGGTCGAGGTCCGTCAGATCGGTCACCGTGTTGCGGTAGAACGCGTCCACGTCCCACGCGTCCCACATGTTCGGGAAGTCCGGGTGGATCTGGAGCAGGTTCGCGGCCTGACCGGGGGCGATCGTCTCGCGGGCGGCGGCGATGTCGTACGCGGAGACCACCAGGCCACGGCCGTCGATCTCGACCCGCAGCAGCCCGTTGTTCAGGACGAAGCCGCCGCCCTCGCGCCGCGCCGCCCGGCTCACTCCCTTACGGACGGCCTCGGCCGCCGCGCCCGCCGCCACCGAAGCGCGCGCGTGCGGCGCGGAGTTGAAGACCAGCGTGCGGCCGGGGGTGGGCTCTCCGGCGAGCACGCGCTGCGATCCGTCGATGATCGTGTTCAGCTCCTCGGCGACCGCCGCGTACGTCCGCTCCGCCTCGCGGTGCACCCAGGCGATGGAGGAGCCGGGCAGGATGTCGTGGAACTGATGGAGGAGGACCGTCTTCCAGATGCGGTCCAACTGCTCGTACGGATAAGGGAATCCAGCCCGCACGGCCGCCGTCGCGGCCCACAGCTCGGCCTCGCGCAGCAGGTGCTCGCTGCGGCGGTTGCCCTGCTTGGTCTTCGCCTGGCTGGTCAGGGTGGCGCGGTGCAGCTCCAGATAGAGCTCGCCGACCCACACCGGCGCGTTGGGATACTCCGCCTGCGCCTTGGCGAAGAATTCGGCCGGGCTCTCCCATTCAACGGTCGCCGAGCCCTCCAGGTTCCGCAGCCGGGCCGCCTTCGCGACCATCTCCCGGGTGGTGCCGCCGCCTCCGTCGCCCCAGCCGGTCGGCGCCAGCGAGTGCCGGGCGGCGCCCTTGTCCTTGAAGTTCCGGGCCGCGTGGGCGATCTCGCTGCCCTTCATCGAGCAGTTGTAGGTGTCGACGGGCGGGAAGTGGGTGAAGATCCGGGTGCCGTCGATGCCCTCCCACTGGAAGGTGTGGTGCGGGAACTTGTTGGTCTGGCTCCAGGAGATCTTCTGGGTGAGCAGCCACTTGGCGCCCGCCGCCTTGATGATCTGCGGCAGCCCGGCCGCGAACCCGAAGGTGTCCGGCAGCCACGCCTCGTCGTTCTCGATGCCGAACTCGTCCAGGAAGAACCGCTTCCCGTGCACGAACTGCCGCGCCATCGCCTCCGAACCCGGCATATTGGTGTCCGACTCCACCCACATCCCGCCCGCAGGAACGAACCGCCCCTCGGACACGGCCTTCTTCACGCGCGCGTAGACCTCGGGCCGGTGCTCCTTGATCCAGGCGAACTGCTGCGCCTGCGACATGGTGAAGACGAAGTCCGGCTCGTCCTCCAGGAGCGCGGTCATGTTCGACGTCGTACGGGCCACCTTGCGCACCGTCTCGCGCAGCGGCCACAGCCACGCCGAGTCGATATGGGCATGGCCGACGGCGCTGATGCGGTGGGCGGTCGGGCCCGCAGGCACGGCCAGGACATCGGCGAGCTCGGCGCGGGCCGCGTCCGCGCTCGCGTTGACGTCCTGGAGGTCCACCACGTCCAGCGCGCGGCCGACGGCCCGCAGGATGTCCCAGCGCCGCGCGCCCTCGACGGGCAGCTCGTGCATCAGCTCGCCGAGGACCTCCAGGTCGAGGACGAGCTGCCAGACGCTCTCGTCGAAGACGGCGAGGTCCATCCGGGCCAGCCGGTACTGCGGCTCGCTGCCCGCCGTCTCCTTGTCGCCGAGCGCGGTCGGCACGAAGGGGTGGTAGTCGAGGATGACGGGGTTGGACGCGGCCTCGATGTGCAACCGCACCTCCTCGCCGCCCGCCACGGGCGCCCCGATGCGCACCCACTGGTTGCGCGGGTTGAGGCCCTTCACGGGGGTGCCGTCCGGCCGGTACACGAGGCCCTCGCACTGGAAGCCGGGCATGTTCTCGTCGAATCCGAGATCGAGGATCGCCTCCACGGTCCTCCCGGCCCACCCCTGCGGAATGGTCCCGGTCACCCTGAACCAGCTGGTCCCCCACGGCGCGCCCCACGCGTCCCCGACCGCGATCGGTTCGGGGACGCCGGCCAGCCCCTCGGCGACCGGCACGGGCTCGCCCGGCGCATGCCAGACCGCCACCTGGAGCGGTACGGATTCGGGGTACACGGCGGGGCGGATGCGCTCGTCGAGGACACGCTTGAGGCGGGCTTCGACCAGGTTGCGGTCGTCATGCATGAGGGTCTGCTCCGTTGGGTCGAGGGTCGAGCGGGGTGCAGAGGTGCTGGACTGCGGGGGCTACCAGGGATGGACGACGGAGACGGCTGCGGACGCCGTGCAGAGCTCGCCGACTGCCCGTATCTCGAACCGGGCCGACCGCTCCGCTCCTTGCGGTGTCACACCGGGAACGAAGAAGGCCGTGCCGCACGTTCCCCCTACGAAGCGGCGACTTCCGTCGGGCAGGACGCGATGCAGCTCGTAGTGGCGCACGGCTGCGGGCGCCCGGTCCCACGCGAAGCGCAGCGAGGTGCCCGTGGCGCCGGTCACGGAGTCGGTGACGCGCGCCCAGGCGGGCGCGGCCGGCGGCGTGGCTGCGCCGTCGCGCACGGCGAGGGCACCGAGCCGCCACTTCACGCTGCCCTCGGCGGTGAGTCGCACACCGAGTGAACGGACGGTCCCAGAGAGGGAGTTGAGGCGCAGGGTCGAGGTGGTCCAGCCGCTCCTGCCCGCGCGCAGGGTGCCCGCCGGGAGGTAGGCGTACGGGACGGGATCGCCCGGCCGGGCGGGCTCGCGCAGGGCGACCGCGAGCTCGACCTTGACCGTGCCCTCGTCGGCCCGATGGGTGAGCTCGACGACCGTGGACTTCGACAGCGGCAGCCGGGTCGCGTACAGCTCGATCGTGGCCGGGGCATCGAAGTCGCCGTCGACCAGGAGACTGGATCCGCCGCGCCACGCGTCGGCGAAGTCGAAGGCGACAGCGGGCCGCCGACCACCCGTGCGCACAACCCAGCGCCGACCGGGAAGCCGGTCCTGGAGCCCGAGATGGTTCCACTCGGCCGTCGAGGTGACCCGGCCACCCTCGTACCAGCGCAGTCCGTGCCCGGTGTTGAACGAAGTGGCGAACGGCAGCCGGTCGACGGTGGCCCGGTCCGCCACGACCGTCGCCGGGGCGCGCCACCCATCTGCGTCAGGCTTCGACGGGTCGAGGGAGTGCCCTGTCCAGAACCGATCGTCGGCTGCATGGAACTGCGCCGGAGTACGGCCCGCGGGCAACTGGTTGCGGGTCCACTCGGGCCGGTAGAGGCCGTACGAGACGATGTGCGCCCGGTCCTTGGGGACGATGGCGTCCCAGTCCACCGAGGTGTTCCACCCATTGGCCTCGACGTCGACGCCCGCCCACAGCTCGTAACGACTGCGGCCGAGCCGCTCCGCGAGGTCGCCCGAGGTCGCGAGCGTGGCGCGCGACCAGCGGAAGTCCACGAACATCGAGTCGGCGCTCGCGAAGAACTCCTTGTTCTCGTCGTCCAGTTCACCCTGCCAGCCGACCTCGCCGCCGGTCGTCATCGCGTCGTACCAGGTGATCCGGAGCCGGGCCGCCTTCGCCCGCGCCTTGAGGTCCCGTACGAACGCGAGCATGTCGGCACCCAGTTCGGCGTCGCCGCCGTCGGTCTCGGCATTGAGGAACCACCCGTCGAAGCCGTACGCGATGGCGGCCTCGACCAGCTTGGCGGCCAGCGGAAACCGCCCGAGCGAGTCGCGCCGCACCAGGTCACGGGTCCATCGCAGATCACCGCCCCAGGCGGTAGGCGGCAGAAAGACGGTACCGAGGACAGGCACGCCATTGCGGTGGGCGGCGTCCACGATCGGCGCGTTGGGCGCCAGGATCAGCCCCTCCCCCGCCGACCCGCCCCAGAAGACCAGCTCGTCGAGGTACGCCCAGTGGCTGAGCGCGTAGTAGTCGGCGCCGGCCGCCCCCTGGGACGGGTTGCCCGCCGTGTGATCGAAGGACACCAACGACTGGATACGGGCCTGACCCCTGCGAGCGGTCCGGTTCACCGGGACGGGGGTGAACCGCGCGGCGAGCGGCACGGAGGCGCGATTGAAGGCAAGGTCTTTGTCGTCCTCGACCCGCCACGACTTGAGACTCCGCCAGGTGATGCCGGGCCCCGGCGTCCCGGAGGGGAGCGAGTCGGGATACCAGTAGGAGGCGTAGGGCTGAAGGTCAACGGCCGCAGCGCGAGCGGCAGATGCGGGGAGGACGACGGCGGCGGCGGTCCCCGCCCCGGCGAGAACGACGGCGCGACGGGTTGGGTGCTGCTTCATGGCGATCTCCGTTTCGGCTCGACCTATCGAAGTGGGGCGACAAACCAGGGGCGCGGGGAACTGCGCGACCAGCCACGCACGATCCGCAGACGAATATCCGAACCCGCCGAGCGCGTCAGCTCACCGCATCCGGGAACACGACCTCCCCAATCCCCCGCGACGCCAAGTACGACTTGTCATCCACGCGACCAGCAAGAACAACAGCAGGCCGCACCCCATCGGCAACAAGCCGAGCGAACGCCTCGAAAACGGGCCCCCCGGGCGCACACACAGACCGCCGAGGCGCACCAACCTCGTCCCCCACGTCAACGACAAGCGCCGTAGTACGCACCGCAGGCGCACGCACCCGCCCCCGCCACGCCTCAGCGAGCCGCGCCACCACCGCACCCGCAGGTTTGACCAGCCCGCCACTGGTCAACAACCCGAGGCTGTACTCCAGTTCAGGAAAGTCCGCGAGCGACCGATCCACGTCATGCGAGCACCACCAAGTGACCCCCCACAGATCCGCGCAGTCCAGCGCGTTGACCACGGTCGCCTCGGTGAAGGCGGCCGCGTGCCCCGCCGGGATCAGCGGCGCGGGCGCCCCGACCTCCTGGAGCCACACCGGCCGGTGCGGATCGTCGGCCCACGCCTTCGACAGCTCGACGAGATACGCGGCGTGGTGCTCGGTCGCGACACCGGTGCGGCCGTGCGCCTGCGCGGTGCCGTTGAACACCCACGAGTGCACGGCGGTCATCGCGCCGAGCCGCGCCGCGTGCGCGGGGGTGAAGGGCTGGTCGTCCTGGTACCACGACGCGTCGTACTCGGCGTGCACATGAGGCCGACCGGGCGCGCCCTCCTCGCACGCGCCGAGCAGCCGCCGCAGCCACGCCTCGGCCTGCGCGGACGTGATGCGGTCGGGGTCGGGGTGCGGCCCGGAGGCGAACTGGTTGACCTCGTTGCCCAGCGTCATCCCGATGAAGTTGGGCCGGTCGGCGAGCGCGCCGGCGAGCGTACGCAGATACGCGGCCTGCGCCTCGACCACCTCGGGGTCGGTGAAGAGGTTGCGCCGGTGCCAGGTCTGCGTCCACGCGGGCAGGAAGTCGAAGCTCGACAGATGGCCCTGGATCCCGTCGACGTTGACGTCGAGGCCGCGCTCGGCCGCCACGTCCGCGAGCGCGACCAGCTGCTCGACCGCGCGCGGCCGGATCAGCGTGCGGTTGGGCTGGAAGTAGGGCCACACGGGAAAGACCCGGATGTGGTCGAGGCCGAGCGCCGCGATCGCGTCGAGGTCGGCGCGGACCGCGTCGAGGTCGAAGTCGAGCCAGTGGTGGAACCACCCCTGGCTGGGCGTGTAGTTGGCGCCGAAGCGCACGGCAGAAGGCATGCGGTTCCGTTCTGTGGGCGTGCGGTGGGACCTGGCGGCGGAGTGCTCAGCCCTTGACGGCGCCCTCGCCGACACCGCGGAAGAAGTAACGCTGCAAGGCGGCGAAGAGCACGATGAGCGGGGCCACCGCGATGACCGTGCCCGCCGCGACCAGCCGTTCGTCGTTGGCGAAGGTGCCGTGCAGATAGTTCAGGCCGATGGTCAGGGTGAAGCGGTCCGGGTCGCTGAGGACGATGAGCGGCCACAGGAAGTCGTCCCAGGCGCCCATGAAAGCGAAGATGGCGACCACGGCGAGGGTGCCCTTGACGGCGGGCAGCGCGATCAGCAGATACCGCTGCCACGCGTTGGCGCCGTCGACGTACGCCGCTTCCTCCACCTCGTACGGGAGGTTGAGGAAGGCGTTGCGCATCAGCAGGACGTTCATGGCGCCGATGGAGCCCGGCAGCAGCACCGCGATCAGGGTGTTGTTGAGGCCGAGGTCCCGCATGGTGGTGAACTGGGCGATGATGATGCCCTCGACGGGGACCAGCATCGCCAGGATGAAGGCGAGGGTGGCCGCGCGGCGGCCCCGGAAGCGCATCCTGGCCAGCGCGTATCCCGCGAGCGAGGCGCCGACGCAGTTGGTGACCACATTGGCCGAGGCGACTTTCAGCGAGTTCAGCGCGTAGTCCCAGACCGGGATGGTGTCGGCCACGCGCGCGTAGTTGTGGAGAGTGGGCTGCCCGGGCAGGAACTTCGGCGGGGAGCTGAAGATGTCCTCGTGCGGGCCCTTGAGCGAGGTGGACAGCTCCCACAGGAACGGGCCCACGGTGAGCGCGAGGACCGCGAGGAGCAGGACGTAACGCACTACGAGCTGCCAGACGGGGATCCGCCGCCCCTCGGCGTCGGTGACACCCTTGCGCGGCGCCCTGGTCCGGTTCCCGGTGTCGGAAGGAGTGCTCACGCCCCCTCCTTCCGGTCCGCGCGCAGCACGAGCAGCATCAGGACGACGGTGACGACGAAGACGACGACGGAGATGGCCGAGGCGTAGCCGACCCGGCCGGTGAGGCCGGTGCCGACACGCTGCACCAGCATCACCAGGGTGGTGTCCTCGCCCGCCGGTCCACCCGTGGGACCGGCGATCAGATAGACCTCGGAGAACACCTTGAAGGCGGAGACCGAGGAGAGCGCGGCGACCAGGACCATGGTCGAGCGGACGGCCGGGACGGTGACGGTGAAGAACCGCCGTACGGCCCCGGCCCCGTCGACCGCGGCGGCCTCGTGCAGCTCGCGCGGCACATTGGCCAGCGCGGCCAAGTAAATGATCATGTAGTAGCCGAGGCCCTTCCAGACCGTGACGGCCATCGCGCTGCACAGCAGCAGCCACTGGTCGCTGAGGAAGCCGACCTTGCCGACGCCCACCGCCTCCAGGACCGAGTTGATCAGCCCCCGGTCGTCCAGCATCCACACCCAGATCAGGCCGACCACGACGATGGACGCCACGACCGGGGTGAAGAACGCCGCCCGGAAGAAGATGATCCCGGGGATCTGCCGCTGGACGAGCAGCGCCAGGAGCAGCGGCAGGACGACGAGGGCCGGGACGACGCCGAGGACGTACAGCGTGCTGTTGCGCAGGCCCGTCCAGAACATGTCGTCGTGCCACAGCTCACGGAAGTTGGCGAGGCCGACGTAGTGGCCGGGCACCAGGGTGCGGCGGTCGGTGAAGGCGTTGGCGACGGTGCTGATGAACGGGTACAGGCTGAACACGCCGACGATCACGAGGCCGGGCGCCGCGAACAGCCAGGGGCTGGTGGGGAGATGGCGCCGGATGGAGCGGCCGGGCCGGCGGGCGCCGGAGCGAAGACGTACGGCTGCCGGGCCCGCCACGAGCGGGCCGGACGGGTTCGCCTCGGAGGCGGTGGGGCTCTTCATGAACGGCTCAGCTCTGCTTCAGCAGCCGGTCGCAGGCCTTGACAGCGTTGTCAAGCGCTTCTTTGGGGCTCTCCTTGCCCTGGAGCGCCTTGGCCACCTCGTTGCGCAGCGCGGTCTTCATCTGGTCGCTGAACAGCACCGGCGTGTAATTGACCGCCGTCTTCAGGGACTTGGCGGCGGCGATCCGCACCCGCGTCTCGTCGGTGCCGTCCTCCTTGGTGAAGTACGGGTCGTCGAGCGAGCCCGCGGTGCTGGGGAAGATGGCGACCTTCTTGGCGAACCCCATCTGCCGGGTCGCGTCGGTGACGAAGTGGGCGAAGGCGACGGCGGCGGGCTTCTCCTTGGACTTGGCGTTGACCATGACGCCCATGACGTACATGTTGGCCTTGCCGGTGCTGCTGATCTGGTCGGTGATCCCGATGTTCTTGTAGAGCGTCGGGGCCTGCTTCTTGAAGTTGGCGAGGTCGAGCGCGCTGCCCGGGTTCAGGGCGACCGACTCGGTGAGGAACTTGTGCCCGGACGACTCGGGGGTCGCGGTCAGCGCCTGCGAGTCGAGCGCCTTGGCGTCGTACAACTCCTTGTAGTGGGTGAGGAGTTCGACCCCCTTGGCATCGTTGAACGCGAAGCCGTCACCCGTCTTGTTCATCAGCTCCACGCCGTAGCGGCCGAAGTCCTCGATGGTCGGGACGTTGGCGAAGGTGGCGATCTTGCCGTTGCTCTGCTGCGCCATCTTCATCCCGGCCGCGAAGACCTCGTCGTACGTCTTCGGCGGTTCGTCGGCGTCCAGACCGGCGTCCTTGAAGAGCCGCTTGTTGTAGAAGAGCGGGCCGGTGTTCAGATACCAGGGGAAGGCGTACGTGCCCTCCAAGCCGGGCACCTGGTGGCTCTGCCAGGCGCCGGGCAGATACTCCTTGCGGTAGTCGGCGGCGGCCTTGTCGAGGTCGAGCGCGAGACCGGCCTTGGCGAGCGGGGCCACCAGGTCCGGCGAGACGTTGACGACGTCGGGCAGCGTGCCGCCGGCCGCGTCGGCGCTGAGCTTGTCGGGGTATCCGTCCGCGGGCCGGTCGACCCACTTGACCTCCGTGCCGGGGTACTTCTTGCGGAAGTCCGCGATCACACCGTTGAAGTAGTCCTTGAAGTTGGCCTGGAGGTTCCAGGTCTGGAAGGTGATCTTCCCTTCGACCTTGCCGGACGCGTCGGACGAACCGGAGTCGGAGTCGCTGGAGCAGGCGCTCAGCGGCAGGACGGTGGCGAGGACGGCGGCAGCGGCGACTGCCCTGCGGGAGATGCGCACGGTGTACGGCTCCTTTGCTCGGACCAGACATGCGAGTGCTCGGACCAGCGGTGCGGGCATGAGCGACCGGGCCGGCACCGGGGGTCGGGGGGCGCCCCCCGTAAAGGCACGGCACCGGCCGCTCACATCGGCAGACTTTGCGGTGCGAATCTTCAAAAAGTCAATAGGCAGCCCCAGTTGGATGCTGTATGTGCAGGTCAGCGTTGTACTCAAAGCCAGTTGCGGCGATCTACTAATGCGCTTTAGAGTCATGGAGCTCAAGCGCTTTAGTACGCCGGGGCATTCACCGGTCGCAGACGGCCGGATCCACCGGGAAAGGGGCACGGGTGACACACAGCCCGCCGTCCGGCAAGGACACGTCGGTGGGCCGGCGCACTCCCGCGCGCCGCCCGACCATGAAGGACATCGCCCAGCGGGCCGGGGTGTCGGAGAGCGCGGTGTCGTTCGCGCTCAACGACCGGCCGGGCGTCTCGGAGGTCACCCGCGACCGCGTCCGCCGGGTCGCCGAGCAGCTGGGCTGGCGGCCGAGCACGGCGGCCCGCGCGCTGTCGGGCGAGGGCTCGGCGACGGTCGGGCTGGTGGTGGCGCGCCCGGCCGCGACGCTCGGCGTGGACTCGTTCTTCCTCCAGTTGATCTCGGGCATCCAGGAAGTGCTGGCGGAGCGTCAACTCGGCCTGCTCTTCCAGGTGGTGGAGGATGTCCGGGCCGAGTGCGCGGTGTACCGGCGGTGGTGGGCCGAGCACCGGGTGGACGGGGTCCTGGTGGTGGACCCGCGCACCGACGACCCGCGCCCTGAGCTCCTGGACGAGCTCGGGCTGCCCGGTGTCGTCATCGGCGGACTGCCCGACGCCCACCCGAATCTCTCCCAGGTGCGCGCGGACGACACCGGGGCGATGGCGGCGGTCGTGGGACGGCTGTACGCCCTCGGGCACCGGCGGATCGTGCACATCGCGGGTCTGGAGTCGCTGGCCCACACCGACCGCCGTATCCGCTCGCTGCGCGCCGAGGCCGACCGGCGCGGCCTGACCGGGGTGCGCTCGGTGACCACGGACTACTCGGACACGGAAGGCGCCGCCGTGACCCGCCGGGTGCTCACCGGGGACACGCCGCCGACCGCGCTCGTCTACGACAACGACGTGATGGCGGCGGCGGGCGCGGCCGTCGCGGCCGGGCTCGGCTTCTCCGTGCCGCACGATGTGTCGATCGTGTCCTGGGAGGACTCGGTGCTGTGCCGCATGGTCCACCCGTGGCTGACCGCGCTCTCCCGGGACACCGTCGCGTTCGGGCGGCTGGCCGCGCGGGAGTTGACCGCGCTGCTCGACGGCGGCGCCGCCCGGTCGGTGCCCATGCCGCTGCCCCGCCTGATCGAGCGCGAGAGCACCGCTCCCCCGCCGCTCACCGGGGCCTGAGCAGCAGCAGCGCCACGTCGTCGCCGCGCTCGCGGGCCTCGGCCACATGGCGTACGAGCGCGTCGGCCACCTCCTCCAGGGGGCGGCTTCCGACGGTGGCCAGCCGGTCGGCGACGGCGGCCAGCGACTCGTCGAGGTCGACGCCCGGGATCTCGATCAGGCCGTCGGTGTACAGCGCGAGGACCGACCCGGGCGCCAGCGGCACCTCGGTGGTCGGGTAGACCGCGCCCGCCTCGATGCCGAGCAGCGGCCCGCCCGCGAGGTCGAGCACCCGCACCCGGCCGTCCGGGGTCCGCAGCAGCGGCTGCGGATGCCCGGCCCGGGCGAGCAGGGCGCGCCCGCGCGCGGTGTCCAGGTGCAGATAGATGCAGCTGGCGAAGCGCTCGGCGGCGAGGTCGACCAGGAGCCGGTTGGTGGACTCCATGACCCGGCCGGGGCTCTGTCCGACGGCGGTGTAGGCGCGTACAGCGGTACGCACCTGGCCCATCAGGCCCGCCGCGGTGACGTTGTGGCCCTGGACGTCCCCGATGACGGCGGCGGCCGCGGTGCCGACCGGCAGCAGGTCGTAGAAGTCGCCGCCGATGTCCATGCCCTGGGTGCCCGGCAGATAGCGGGCCGCGACCTCCAGGCCGGGCAGCTCGGGCAGGGTGTGCGGCAGCAGGGCTTCCTGGAGGCCGTGGGCGAGCTGGTGCTTGGCGTCGTACAGCAGGGCCCGCTCCAGGGCCTGGGCGATGAGCCCGCCCACGCTGGTCAGCACCGCGCGCTCCTCGGCGGAGAACGTGCGCTGCTCGGCGAAGCCCAGGACGCAGGTGCCCACCGGGCGGCCGGAGGCGATCAGCGGCAGATAGGCCCAGGCGGCCATGCCGTCGGGGGTCGCGTAGCGGCTGGGGTAGAGGCGTTCCAGCTGGCGCTGCGACTCGAAGAAGGCGGGCACCCCGGTGAGCAGGGCGCGGGTGCCCGGGGTGCGGGCGCTCAGCGGCATGCCGTCGAACCGCTCGACGACCGAGGGGTCCTCGTAGCCGCGCTGGCCGAGGACATGCAGGCGCCCGCCGGAGGAGCCCAGCATCACCAGGGTCCGGCTGCCGACGGCCGGCATGATCTCGCCGGCCACCAGGTCGATCACGTCCTGCACGCCGACGGCCTCGGTCAGGGCGCTGGCCAGGCTCAGGATGTGCGAGATGGTCACGAGCCGCCCCGGGCCGTCCCCGGAGTCGCGCGGCGGGCGGCCCGGGTGGGGCGCGGCGCGGGCCCGGGTGATGCGCACGCTCAGGCCCGTGGTGCTCGGGTAGAGCCGGAAGGAGAGCCAGTCGCCGGGCGGGCGCAGCGCCACGAACCAGGTGATCCGCTGGCTGAGCAGCGCCGCCCGGTAGCTGTCCTCGTACATCGGGTCGTCGAGCCACGGCAGCGCGGTCCAGGGGGTCGCCCCGAGCAGCCGCTCGGCCGGGACGCCGAGCAGATCGCCCGCCGCCTGGTTGGCGTAGCCGATCCGCCCGTCGAGATCGAGCGCGCACAGCCCGTACGGGAGGCGCGCGGCCATCCGTGCGGCCTCGGCGGCGACGTTCTCGCCCAGCTCGGTCTCCTGGAGGCGGACGCCGGAACCGGGCAGCACCGGGCGGCCCTGCGCCACCGCCCACTCCATGTACTCGGCCAGCCGGTCGCAGGCCGCCGCGAGGCGTTCGCGCTCGCGGCCGGAGAGGTCGGGCGGGTGCGAGCCGGGCCAGGTCACATAGACCGCCCCGTACACGGTCTCCGCGCTCGCCACGGGCAGGGCGGCCAGGGCGAACGGATAGGGCAGCACGACGGCGATCCGGGGGTAGCGCCCGGCCATCTCGTCCTCGCCGCCCACCCACACCAGACGCCGCTCACGGACCGCGTCGGCGACCGGGATGGGGGCGGCGAGCCCGACCCGCTCCCAGGGCGCGGCGAAGACCCGGGGCAGCCCGGCCATCGCATTCATGACCAGCACGTTCTCGCCGGGATCGAGCACATAGACGGCGCCGGAGTGGGCCTGGACGTCGTCGAGCATCCCGGTGAGCACCCGGGAGAGCACCGCCTGGTGCGGGGGCGCGCGACCGGCCGGGGGGCCGGGCGCATCCCGGTCGGACATGGCCGACCACCTCCTCCACGGCCCCGCGACACCTCTGCTCCAGGCTCCCCCTCGCGGGGCCCGCGCGCACGGCGAGAGCGCCGGGCGGCCGGACACGGCGCGGCGGACGGCAGCCGACCGGGCGAAAGCGCGACGACACGGACGGCGTTTCGCGTGGAAGATCCGCCCGACTCCGTTATGAATCGGACGAAATATCTGACAGATCATCCGATCACCTGGATGGGGCCGATGAGACGAATGCCCCGGCGGGGGGCACAGCAGCCCTTCTCCGTACCGGAGTTGACTATCCGTCCACCCCACTACTTCTGGCCTCCCGGCTCGTTCACCCATCAGTGAGAGTCACTTCACGTGGGCAGCGTGTGACGTATCAGCACAAGTCATGTCCACACCATCTAATTTTCGACGCACCTTCCCACCCATGAAGGAAGCCTCATGCGCCGAACCACCCTCGCCGCCGCGTTGTCAGCCGCCGTCGCCCTGACCACCGCGGTCGCCCTGCCCGCCGCCGAGGCCACGCCCCACAGCGTCCTTCGGCCCGCCTCCGTATCCGCCGCCCAGCCGTTCCTGCCGCCGCTGCCGACGACCGCACCGCCGGTCACCCGGACCCTGAGCCCCGGCGTCACGCTCACCGCGCTCACCTTCGGCAGGAAGAACGCGGCCGACTACTGGACCGCGCATGTCTTCCTGCCCGCGGACCCCGGCGGTCCGGTCGGGAAGGCCACCACCGAGCTCGGCCCCAAGGACACCGCGGACCAGGTCGCGGACGCCCTGCGGCAGAAGGGGTTCGCCCCGCGCGTCGAAGAGGTCCGCTCGCCCGCCTACGCCGACCTGGCGGCGGGCACGCTCGGCTGGACGGTGCGCATCGGCGCCTACGCCGAACGCGCCGACGCCACCGCCGAGCTCGCGAAGGTGAAGGCCGCCGGGTTCGTCGGCGACACGCGCTACACCGGGCAGGACGGCACGGACACCAACGCGCCCGAGAAGGTCCACGTCATAAGAGTGGACTTCCGCAAGTTCCACGGCAGCGTGGGCACCGAGTTCGGGCCCACGCTGCACGGCACCGAGCCCGCCACCGAGCTGATCTCCCTGGCACACGCGGTCGCGGGCATCAACGGCCAGTGGTTCTACAACGACGCGCCGGGCGGGTTCTACGTCAAGGACGGCAAGGTCCTCGGCAGCGCCACCCAGGGCCGCGGCGCCATCATCGCCACCAAGGGCGGCCGTTCGGTCCGCGTCGACACGCTCACCGCGCACATGTCGATGCGTACGTCCCGGGGCGCCATCCAGGAGCTGGACGGCGTCAACCGCTTCCCCGGCGACGTCTGGAACTGCGGTGGGGACAGCGACGACATCCCGACCGACAAGCCGCAGCACGACTTCGAGTGCACCGACCCGAACGAGTTCATCGAGTTCACCCCCGAGTGGGGCACCCCGCCCACCGGCACCGGCGCCGAGGTCGTCGTCGACTCCCACGGCGAGGTCACCGCGGTCAACCACTCGCGCGGGGCGGCGGTCCCGCCCGGCGGCTCCACCGTCCAGGCCATCGGCGACAGCGCCGACTGGCTGGTCAAGAAGGTGCGGGTGGGCGATCAGATCGACATCAGCACCCGGGTCAGGGACGGCTACGGCCGCCCCGTCCCGCTCACCCGCGACACCCAGATCATGCAGGTCGGCCCGACGCTGGTGCGCAAGGGCAAGGTGTCGGTCAACGCGATGGGCGACGGGATCATCAGGTTCGGCTCCGACCACACCTTCACGTACGACTGGACCAACCGCGCCAATCCGCGCTCGATGATCGGCGTCGACGGCGACGGGCGGCTGATGCTGGTGGTCGTCGACGGGCGCCAGGCGGGCTACAGCGAGGGGCTGAGCATCGCGCGGACCGCCGACCTGATGCACCAGCTCGGCGCGCGCGAGGCGCTCAACCTCGACGGCGGCGGCTCCAGCGTGATGGTCACGGCGGCCGACGGGATCATCAACCGCCCGTCCGACTCCTCGGGCGAGCGCTCGCTCGGCAACGCCTGGGTCATCAAGCCCTGAGCACTCCAGCGTACGGCCCGTGCTCCGGCGCGGGCCGTACGCTCTTCAGTCCTCCGGGGGTTCCTCCGGCGGCACCACGGGCGGCTCGGTGAACAGGTCGATCCTGGCGCCCTCCTCGATCCTGCTGCCCTCGGGGACGAACTCGCACCACACCGCCTTGCCGTCGCCCCTGGGCTCCACGCCCCAGCGCGACGACACCGCCTCGATCAGCATCAGACCGCGCCCGGAAGTGGCCGCCTCGCCCGGGGTGCGGCGGCGCGGGCGGACGCTGGAGCGGTCCTTGACCCACAGCCGTACGCGCCGCACCGGCTGCGGCAGCACCTCCAGGGTGAGGACCGCGCCGCCCTCGGTGTGCAGCAGGACGTTGCCGAGGAGCTCACCGGCCGCCAGTTCCACGTCGTCGACGAGTTCGGCGAAGCCCCAGTCCTCCAGGGCGCGGCGCAGGGCCACCCGGGACTCGGCCAGGCCCTCCGGGTCGGCCTGGTGGATGTACTGGTGGATGCGGGGCGCCTGCGGGGTGCCCGGGTCCGGCGCCCGGCGCAACACGAGGAGGGCGACGTCGTCGCCGGTGCCCCAGCGCTCCCAGAGGCTGGCGGAGAGATGGTCGGCCAGCGCGTCCGGCGACTCCGGCCCCGCCCGGACGGCCGCCTCCAGCGCGTCCATCCCGGCCGTGATGTCCAGACCCGGCTCCTCGACGAGCCCGTCCGTGCACAGCACCAGCATTTCCCCGGGCACCAGGTCGAGCCGGGTCTCCGGGAACTCCTCGTCGTCGAACTCGGTGGCGAGCCCGAGCGGCAGACCGCCGCGCAGATTGGGGCGGCCGACCCGGCCGTCGGTGTGCCGGATGAACGGCCCCAAGTGGCCCGCGCGCACGGCCCGTACACCGCCGGATTCCAGGTCCACCTGCGCGTACGTACAGGTCGCGAAGCGTTCGGTGTCGAGTTCGGCGAGGAAGCGCGAGGCCCGGGCGAGGACGGTCGCGGGCGGGTGGCCCTCACCGGCGTAGGCGCGCAGCGCGATCCGCAGCTGGCCCATGATGGCGGCGGCGTGGGTGTCATGGCCCTGGACGTCGCCGACGACGACCCCGACCCGGCCCCTGGGCAGCGCGATCACGTCGTACCAGTCGCCGCCGACCTCCCGGCCGCCCCAGGCCGCGTGGTAGCGCACCGCGATCTCGGCGCCGGTGAACGCGGGCACATGGCGCGGCAGCATCGACGCCTGGAGGCCGGTGGCGAACTCGCGCTCCTGGTCGAAGAGGATGGCCCGCTGGAGCGACTGGGCGACGATGCCCGCCAGGCCCAGGCACAGGTTGCGGTCCTCGGCCGAGAAGTCGCTGCGCCCCCGGAAGAACAGGGCGAGGCCGCCGACCGGCCGGGCCTGGGCGATCAGCGGCAGGAACGCCGCCGCGTCCACTTCGAGGCTCTGTATGTACGGGGCCAGGCGCGGGAAGGTGTCACCGAGCTCCGCGAGCGAGGTCACGAACCGGGCCTGGCCGGTCAGCACGGCCTCGGCGAGCGGCAGCGAGTCGTCGAGCCGGTGCAGCGACAGCTCCTCCAGCGCCTGCATCGAGTCACCGGCCGCCGCGATCACCTTCAGCACACCGCCCTCGACCAGGCCGAGGACGAGCCCGTCGGCGCCGAAGCGCTCCATTCCGCCGGTGCCGGTGAGCACCGCCGCGACATCGTCGACGGTCACCGCCTTGGACAGGGCCTCCGTGGTGCCCTGGACCATGCCGGTGATACGCCTGCGGCCCGCTTCCAGCGGGCTGATCACGGTGAACTCGGTGAGCTCGGTCGAGGCGTTGCGGACGATCCCGATGACGCGGTACGCGGTCCCGCGCTCGTCCCGCAGGATCCGGCCGCGCACATGGGTCCACTGCCGGTGCCCGTTGCGCCGCCGCACCTGGAAGTACGCGCCGTACGAGGAGCGCCCGGTCTGCATGGCCTCGTCGATCACCGCGGCGATCCGGACGCCCTCCTCGGGCGGGACGCGGGTGGAGACGGTCCCGGGGAGGTTGTCGTACTCCTCGGGCCGAAGGTCGAAGACGGCAAGACCGGCGTCGTCGAACTCCAGGGTCCCGGCGTCCAGGTCCCAGTCGAAGCTGCCCATGCGGTTGAGGGCCAGCCTCTCGCCCGGCCCGATCCTCCGTCGGTCGCGTCCAGCCACTGCGTCAGCTTATCTTCGCGGGTTTTTCCTCCGCATCACGGAGGAGCGCCCCGGACGCCGATCGCGGCGGGTGCGCGGCACAGTCACCCGTTCGGCCGCGATGAGCGGGCGGCGGGTGCCGGGTTGTGCCGCAGCACCGCGTCGATCAGACCCGAGGCCGCCTCCGGGAAGTCCATCGGGACGATGCCGAGGCCGGTTGTGCCGGTGAGCGCCGAACCGTTCAGAAAGCCGCGGACCTGCGGGTTGAGCCGGTCCGCGTTCCACTCGGGCGGCAGTCCGGCCGCCGTGCTGACATAGTTGATGTAGAGCTTGCCGGGCTGGTCGGCGGCCTTGCGGAACTGGGCCTCGATCTTGGGGTACTTGCCGAAGGGCTCGGCGTTGTAGTCGTCCTGGATGTCGAAGAGCGCCGGATCGCCGTAACGTACGCCCGGCAGACCGCCGTTGTCGGCGAGCAGCACGACCTTGCCCCGGGCCTCGCCGAGCGTCGGCAGGGTGGAGTCGAGCCGGAACAGCGGCCGCCAGCCCTTCTGGTCGAGGTAGATGTCGAAGATCCGGCGGAACTCGGTGTCGCTCTCCGTCGAGTACTCCTGCTTCACGCGCATCAGGACGGTCTCGGTGGGGTGCGCCGCGAGGAAGTCCCGGCAGGCGGTGAGGACATCGCCGAACATCAGGTTCTGGTAGAAGGCGGCGTGGTGGATGGCGAAGGAGTCGCCGGTGACCCGGCAGCGTACGTCCAGGAAGCGGATCCCGGCGCCGAGCTGATCGGCGATGACCGCGTTCTGGCACTTCACCCAGAGCCCGCCGAACCGCGCGCCCGAGTCGTGCGTGCCCGGAATCGTCAGCTGGCGCAAGGGAGTCGAGCCGCTGATGCCCGCCATCCAGTCACTGACGCTCACAGAGCGCGCGGTGGCCGGCGCGGCGCCCGCGTAGGCCAGCAGTCCGGCGGCCGGAAGCACGGCCGCGCCCTTGAGAAATCCCCGCCGGTCCATGCCCACGCTCCCCCTGCCGCTCGGCGGCCTCGGTCGGCACATCAGTGCGTCGCATGGAAGCACAGACGGCCCGAGGACGACAGGCATCGCGCGGCACGGATTACCGGCCGGTAGTCCCGGCGCGTCCTTCATCCATGCTACTTTCGTGAAGACGCAAATAAGGATCCGCACCCTGCGGAACCGGCGTCCTTGCCATGCCCGTGCGAGCCGAGGAGGTGTTCGGGATGAGTCCCGACCGAAGTCCTCGCCGCACCGCGCCGACCGGCTGACCTTCCGACGCCTTCGGGCTGACAGCCGCCCTTTCTCGGCATCTCCCTTGCGGCGCGCGGCGCTCTCCCGCCGCGCCTATACCCAAGTACGCCCATGTCATCGCGTACGCACGCTCATTCCTCACCACTCCATGTGACCGCACGGATGCGTCCTGCCGTCATGCTCGGAGGGAGATTTCGTCATGACCATGCTTACCCCGGAGAAGATCGCTCCGCCGGGCCGGGGCACCCCCGGCCGTCGCGAGCGCAAGGCCGCCGAGCTGGAGGCCCGCACCCGGGCCGTCGGCGCGCGGCTCGCCGCCCTCAGCGCACACCCCGCCGCCCGGGTCCTCAAGGACCTCGACGCCGACCGTACGGGTCTGGGCCACGCGGACGTCCTGGAACGCCAGGAGCGGTTCGGCGCCAATGTCGTCGCCCATGAGAAGACCCCGGGCTGGGCGTCCCAGCTGGCCAGGGCGTACGCGAACCCGTTCATCGCCGTCCTGGTGTTCCTGGCGGCCGTCATGTACTGGCAGGACCCGGCGGACCCCGGTGTCGTCATCCTCTCCGTGATGGTGGGGGTCAGCGGGCTGCTGCGGTTCTGGCAGGAGTACCGCTCGGGCCGGGCGGCGGACGCCCTCAAGAAGCTGGTGACCACCACCACCGCCGTGCAGCGCAGGGCCGGTCGGGCCGCGCAGCCGACCACCGTCGAGGTGCCGATGGACCAGGTGGTCCCCGGTGACATCGTGAAGCTGGCGGCCGGCGACCTCATACCGGCCGACCTGCGGATCATCTCGGCCAAGGACCTGATGGTCTCTCAGGCCGCCCTGTCCGGCGAGTCGTTGCCGGTCGCCAAGGCCGACACCCGTACGAACGACCAGGGCCAGCACGCCACTTCCGACCCCGTCGACGCCGACAACCTCTGCCTGATGGGCACGTCGGTGACCTCCGGGACCGCCACCGGTGTGGTCGTGGCCACCGGCGCGGACACCTACTTCGGCTCGATGGCCGGTTCGCTGGCCGGTGAGCGGCCGCAGACCAACTTCGACAACGGCGTACGCAAGGTCAGCTTTCTGCTGATCCGCTTCATGCTGGTGATGGTCCCGGTCGTGTTCGCGATCAACGGCGTCACCAAGGGCGACTGGAACGAGGCGTTCCTCTTCGCCGTCGCGGTCGCCGTCGGGCTCACCCCCGAGATGCTGCCGATGGTCGTCTCCGCCAACCTGGCGCGCGGCGCGGTCGCGATGTCCAAGCGCAAGGTCGTCGTCAAGCGGCTCAACGCGATCCAGAACCTGGGCGCGATGGACGTGCTGTGCACCGACAAGACCGGCACGCTCACCGAGGACCGGATCGTCCTCGACCGCTACCTCGACGTGCACGGCGACGACGACAACGAGGTCCTGGAGTACGGCTATCTCAACGCCCACTTCCAGACCGGTCTGAAGAACCTGATGGACCAGGCGGTCATCGACCGCGTCAACGAGGCCGAGGAGGTTGTCGTCGACGCCCGGTTCACCCTGGTCGACGAGATCCCCTTCGACTTCGCCCGGCGCCGGATGTCCGTGGTCCTCAACCGCAACAGCTTCCTGGACACCGACAGCCTCATCGGCACCAACGCCCGGCCCGAGCACGTCATGGTCACCAAGGGCGCGGTCGAGGAAGTGCTCGGCCTGTGCACCCACATGATGGACCGGGGCGAGCGCGTCGCCCTCACCGACCAACTGCACTGGCACGTCACGCGGATCGCCGAGAACAACAACCGCGAGGGGCTGCGCGTCCTGGCCGTCGCCACCCGCGCCCTGCCCGAGCCGCGCGACACGTACAGCGTCGCGGACGAGGCGGAGCTCACCCTCATCGGCTACCTGGCCTTCCTCGACCCGCCGAAGGCGGACGCGGCGGCCGCCCTGCGGGGGCTTGCCGACAAGGGCATCGCGGTGAAGGTCGTCACCGGCGACAACGAACTGGTCGCGGCGCGGGTCTGCGCCGAGGTCGGTCTGGAGGTCGGCGAGGTCGTCACCGGCTCGGTCATCGACACGCTCGACGATCGGGAACTGCGTGAACTGGCCGCCCGCACCACGCTGTTCGCGAAGGTCAACCCGGTCCAGAAGGCCAGCGTCGTGCGCGCGCTCCAGGCGGAGGGCCACACGGTCGGCTTCCTCGGCGACGGCATCAACGACGCCGCCGCGCTGCGCGACGCCGATGTGGGCATCTCGGTCGACACCGCCGTCGACATCGCCAAGGAGTCGGCGGACATCATCCTGCTTGAGAAGGACCTGACGGTTCTGGAGCAGGGCGTCGTGCAGGGCCGCACCACCTTCGGCAACACCATCAAGTACATCAAGATGACGGCGTCGTCGAACTTCGGCAATGTCTTCTCGGTCCTGGTGGCGAGCGCCTTCATCCCCTTCCAGCCGATGCTGGCGATCCATCTCCTGGTCCAGAACCTGGTGTACGACATCGCCCAGCTGGCCACGCCGTGGGACCGGATGGACGAGGAGTACCTGCGCAAGCCGCGTAACTGGGACGCCAAGGGCATCGGCCGGTTCATGGTGACGATCGGGCCGATCAGCTCGGTCTTCGACATCACCACGTTCCTGGTGATGTGGAACGTGTTCGGCGCCGACAGCGAGGCGCACCAGAGCCTGTTCCAGTCCGGCTGGTTCGTCGAGGGCCTGCTCTCGCAGACGCTGATCGTCCACATGATCCGCACCCGCAAGATCCCCTTCATCCAGTCCCGCGCCTCCTGGCCGGTGATGGTGATGACGGTCCTGGCGGTGGCGACCGGGCTCTTCCTGCCCTTCTCGCCGCTGGCGGACAGCCTGGGCTTCACGGCCCTGCCGATGAGCTACTTCCCGAACCTCTTCGGCACGCTGCTCGCGTACTGCGCGCTCACGCAGCTGGTGAAGACGTGGTACATCCGGAAGTTCAACACCTGGCTGTAGCAGGCGAGTCGAGGGCCCTCTCCGTTACGCGGAGGGGGCCCTCCGCTACTCGACCGCCGGCCAGACGTCCGGCCGTGAGCCGTCGAGGTCGGTGAAGCCGTACTCGCGGGCGAGTTCGGCGGAGGTGACCGAGCGCTGGTTCCAGCGGGCGCGGTGGCGGTCGGCGGCCAGGGCGGCGACGGCCCGGCCGACGAACCGGGGCGACTCGGAGAGGGCGAAGCCGGGCGGGGCGGCCGCCTCGCGCCAGTTCTCCTCGGTGACGCCGAACGCGTCGAGCATCATCTCCGAGCGCAGCCAGCCCGGCGTGATCGCCACGGCCGTCCCCCCGTACGGCTTGAGCTCATGGCCCTGGGAGAACGCGAGCCGGTTCACCGCGACCTTGGCCAGGTCGTAGAAGACGGAGAGCCGGTAGCGGGAGGCGTTGTACTCGGTGGTGCCGTCGGTCACCTCGACCAGCAGACCGCCGGGCTGCCCGATCAGCAGCGGCAGCAGGTGGTGGGAGGTGATGAGGTGGGTGTCGACGGCGAGCCGGAGCAGACGCAGACCGGCGTCGAGGTCGTGCTCCCAGACGGGGGTGTTCCAGTCGGCCGGGCCGCCCTTGAGGAGTTCGCCGCCCCAGATGTCGTTGACCAGCACGTCGAGCCGGCCGTACTCGTCGGAGATCCGCCCGGCCAGGGCCCGCACCTGGACCGGGTCCAGGTGGTCGACGGCGACGGCCACACCGGTGCCGCCGAGTCGGGTGACGAGTTCGGCGGTCTCCTCGACGGTCTCGGGGCGGTCGTAGTCGGACGGCATCGGGTTCGTACGGCTGCTGCGGCCGGTGCACAGGACCGTGGCGCCCGCCTCGCCGAGGGCGGCCGCGATGCCGCGTCCGGCGCCCCGGGTCGCCCCGGCCACCACCGCCACCCGTCCGTGCAGCGGCCGTCGTCCGTTTGTCGCGCCCACCGGTCGGTCGTCCACGCTCGGAGTGTGCCAGCCGGGCGGGCGCCGATTACCGATCCGGGCGCGTATTCGACAGGATGGGCGCATGACCGAGATCCACACCCCCCGTCTGCTCCTGCGCCGCTGGGACGAGGACGACCTCATCGCCATGGCCGACATCAACGCGGACCCCGCTGTCATGCAGTGGACCGGCGACGGCTCGGTACGCGATCTGGAGCAGACCGCCGACGACATCGAGCGCTGGGAGGAGGAGTGGGACGAGGAGGGCTTCGGGCTCTTCGCCGTCGAACTCCTCGGCTCGGGCGAGCTCGCCGGGTTCACCGGTCTGACCCTGCCCACCTCCCTGCCCGAGCTCATGCCCACCACGGGCATCTGCTGGCGCCTTGGACGGCAGTTCTGGGGGCAGGGGTACGCGTCGGAGGCCGCGCACGCGTCGCTGGAGTTCGCGCTCCAGGACCGGGGGCTCGACCGGGTCGTCGGCGTCGCCCGGGTGGGCGACACCGCCTCCGCGAACGTGCTGCGCAAGCTCGGCATGGCCCCGGAGCGCACGATGACGCACCCGGAGTACGGCCATGACCTGGCGGTGCACTCGATCGACCTCACGGAGTACGAGGGTTAATTCTCGCCGGGCCCCGGCGCCGGGTGGACGCCCGGCTGGTACTTGGGGAGTCGGACCGTGATCTTCATTCCGGCCCCCACCGCCGTCTCGATGACCAGGCCGTGCCCGTCTCCGTACACCTGGCGCAGCCGGTCGTCGACGTTGGACAGGCCGATGCCGCCGGACGCGCCCGCCTCGCCCGCGAGGATGCGGCGCAGCCGGTCGGGGTCCATCCCGACGCCGTTGTCCTCGATGACGACCAGCGCCTCGGACCCGGCGTCCCGCGCGGTGATGTCGATATGGCTCCGGTCCTGCGGAGCGGCGCTGCCCTCCAGGCCGTGTTTGACCGCGTTCTCGACGAGCGGTTGCAGACACAGGAACGGCAGCGTCACGGGCAGCACCTCGGGGGCGATCTGGAGCGTCACCGAAAGGCGCTCGCCGAACCGGGCGCGGACCAGCGCCAGGTACTGGTCGATGGCGTGCAGTTCCTCGGCGAGCGTGGTGAAGTCGCCGTGCCTGCGGAACGAGTAGCGGGTGAAGTCGGCGAATTCCAGGAGCAGTTCACGCGCCCGGTCCGGATCGGTGCGGACGAACGAGGCGATCACGGCCAGCGAGTTGAAGATGAAGTGCGGGGAGATCTGCGCCCGCAGCGCCCTGATCTCGGCCTCGATCAGCCGGGTGCGGGAGCGGTCGAGGTCGGCGAGTTCCAGCTGGACCGAGACCCACCGGGCGACTTCGGCAACCGCCCGCACCAGCACGGCGGACTCGCGCGGCGCGCAGGCGACGAGCGCGCCGTGCACGCGGTCGTCGACGGTGAGCGGGGCGACGACCGCCCAGCGCAGGGCGCAGCCGTCGTCGTCGCAGCGGATACGGAACGCCTCGCCCCGGCCGCTCTCGCGGATCCGGGCGAGCCGCTCCAGAATTTCGGCGCTGTGGTGCTCCCCCGCCCCGTCCCAGGTCAGCACGGTATTGCGGTCGGTGAGGCAGAGCGCGTCCGTGCCGAGCAGGGTGCGCAGGCCGCGCGCGGCCCGGCGGGCGGTGTCGTGGGTGAGCCCGGCCCGCAGCGGGGGCGCGGCCAGGGACGCGGTGTGCAGGGTCTGGAAGGTGGCGTGCTCGACCGGGGTGCCGAGGTCCCCGAGCCCGGGCCGACGCGCGGTGCGCCGCCCGGCCCAGAACCCGACGGCGACCAGCGGGAGCGCCGCCGCGGACATCCCGGCCAGGAACCCGATCACGGCTGCGCCTCCCGGGGTGCGGGGCCGCCGTACAACGCTTCCGGCAGATGGAAGCGGGCCAGTATCGCGGCCGTGCCGGGCGGGATACGGCCCGGGGTGGCGAGCGAGACGAGCACCATCGTCAGAAAGCCGAGCGGCACCGACCAGAGCGCGGGCCAGGCGAGCAGCGCGCGCAGTGGCCCGCCGCCGGGCAGTCCCGCCATGGTGGCCGTGACCGCGCACAGCGCCGAGCCGCCGCCCATGACCATTCCGGCGACCGCGCCCGGCGGGGTGAGCCCGCGCCACCAGATGCCGAGCACGAGCAGCGGGCAGAACGAGGACGCGGAGACTGCGAACGCCAGGCCCACCGCGTCGGCCACCGGCAGCTTCGCCGTTCCGCTCGCCGCGAGCGGTACGGCGACGGCGAGCACGGTGGCCAGGCGGAAGTGCCGCACTCCCCGGTGGCGTACTCCCCAGTGCCGTACTCCCCGTGCGGGCAGCACGTCCTGGGTGAGGACGCCCGCCACCGCCATGGTCAGCCCGGACGCGGTGGACAGGAACGCCGCGAACGCGCCGCCCGCCAGCAGCGCCCCGAGCAGATTCCCGCCGACCCCGCCGATCACCAGATGCGGCAGGACGAGCACGGCCGCGTCGGCCTGTCCGGTGAGGGTGAGCTCGGGCGCGTACAGCCTGCCGAGTGCGCCGTAGACGGGCGGAAGCAGGTAGAAGGCGCCGATCAGGCCGAGCACGACGACAGTGGTGCGGCGGGCGGCGACACCGTGCGGGCTGGTGTAGAAGCGGACCACCACATGCGGCAGTCCCATGGTGCCGAGGAAGGTGGCGACGATCAGGCCGTACGTGGCGTACAGCGGGCGCTCCGGACGCGCGTGGGCGGGCCGGGCGTCCGCGTCGGTGGTCGGGACCGGGTCTCCGGTGGCGAACACCAGGCGGGTGCCGCGCTCCACGCGATGGGTCCCGGCGGGCAGCAGGATCCGCTCGGCGCTGCGGCGGGTGCCGTCGACCGTGCCGGTCGCGGTGACGGTGAGCGGACGGGCGAGCCGCATGTCGAGGGTGTCGTCGACGCGTACGGTCCGCTGCTCGCGGAAGGCGGGCGGCTCGTCGAACGCGACGCGCGGGGTGCCGTCGCTGTGCCAGGCGAGCAGCAGGAAGAGCGCGGGCACCAGGAGCGCGGTGAGTTTGAGCCAGTACTGGAAGGCCTGCACGAAGGTGACGCTGCGCATGCCGCCCGCGGCCACGGTGGCGACGACGACCACCGCGACGAGCACCCCGCCGAACCAGCGCGGCGCGCCCGTGAGCACCTTCAGGGTCAGCCCAGCGCCCTGGAGTTGGGGCAGCAGATAGAGCCAGCCCACGCCGACGACGAGGGCCGCCGCGAACCGCCGTACGGAACGCGATTCGAGCCGGGCCTCGGCGAAGTCGGGCAGGGTGTACGCGCCGGAGCGGCGCAGCGGGGCCGCGACGAACACGAGGAGCACGAGATAGCCCGCCGTGTAGCCGACGGGGTACCAGAGCATGTCGGGGCCCTGGACGAGGACGAGGCCCGCGATGCCGAGGAACGAGGCGGCGGAGAGGTATTCGCCGCTGATCGCGGCCGCGTTGAGGCGGGGTCCGACCGTGCGCGAGGCCACGTAGAAGTCGGAGGTGGTGCGGGAGACCCGCAGGCCGAGCGCGCCGACGAGGACGGTGGCGACGACCACGAGCGCCACGGCCGGTACGGCGTAGTTCTGGTTCACGGCTCACGTTCCTCGGCGGCCGGGCGCGGTCAGCGGTCCTCGACGAGGCGCGCGAAGTCCCGCTCGTTGCGCTCGGCGCGCCGTACGTACCAGCGGCCGAGCAGCACGAGCGGCGCGTAGACGCCGAAGCCGAGCACGCCCCACACCAGCCCCGGGTCGTCCCGCCGCGCGGCGAACACCAGCGGCAGCGGCCCGACGAGCAGCACCAGAACGGCGAACACCGCGAGTCCGGTGAGGAGTTGACTGCGCATCAGGGAGCGCACATAGGTGTGGCCGAGAGTGGTCTGCTCGTCGATCTCGGTACGGGGACGGTAGCCGCCGGCCGTGCGGGCCCGCCGGGGCACCCCGGTGACGACTTCACGGCGTTCCGCCGGATCCTGCGGCACGGCTGCCCCCTCAGACTCTCCGACGCCAAAAGTCCCCTCGCCGCCAGAGACTAGTCGCGGTGGCGCAACGTGAGACTAGTCGCGGTAGCGCAGGAGCAGCATGGCCGCGTCGTCGAGGAGCGGGCCGCCGGTGTGCAGCATCAGGTCCTGGCGCAGCAGGGCGAGCGCGGTCTCCGGGTCGGGGTGGTCGAGCAGTTGGGTGCGCTGGTGCAGCGGATAGAAGGCGCCCGCGCGGTCGCGTGCCTCGGTGACGCCGTCGGTGTAGAGGAGGAGCTGGTCGCCGGGACCGAAGTCGACGTGGTGCGGCTGGGGCCCCTCGCCCGGCAGCAGCCCCAGTCCCAGCGGCAGGGCGTACTGGGGCGGTTCGGGGAAGCCGACCTCGCCGTCCGCGCGCAGCAGCACCGGCAGCGGATGCCCGTAGTTGAGCAGCACCGCGCCCCGTTCCGGGGTGAGCTCGGCGATGAGCGCGGTGACGAACTTCTCGCCGCGCAACGAGCGTTCGGCCGCGCGCTCGACCCGCTCGCCGACGCCTTTGAGGTCGGGTTCATCGTGCGCGGCCTCCCGGAAGGCGCCTAGGACGGCGGCCGCGGTCTCCACCGCCTCCAGGCCCTTGCCCTGGACGTCCCCGATGATCACCCGCACGCCCTCCGGCGCCGCGACCACTTCGTACAGATCGCCACCGATCCTCGCCTCGGCGACCGCCGAGGTGTACGAGACGGCCGCCCGCAGATGTCCGGCGCTGCGCGGCACCGGGCGCAGCAGGACCCGCTGGGCGACCTCGGCGATGGACCGCACACTGGCGAGCTCCCGCTCGCGCCGCTGACGCATCACGGCCGCGACCACGCCCGCGATGGTCACCCCGACGACGGAGGCGAGCGCGGCGAAGCCCCGGCGCTCCTGGAACAGCCCGTTGTACAGCCCGAGCCCACAGCCCACGAGCAGGGCCACCGCACCGACCGCCACCGTCCGCCGCCAGCCGCCCACCAGGCCCGCGAAGGCCGGGCCGAGCGAGACGAGGGCGAGCAGCCCGATGCCGGGCCCGGCCGCGACGTCGACGAACGCGACCACCGCCATGACGGCGTACGGCAGGACCAGGAGCACGCCCGTGCCCGATCTTCGCGCCATGCCGCCTCACCCCTCCCGGTACGGAGAGCCGCCGTGCCCTCTCAGTCCCCGGTGACACGCGTTCCGAATCACCCCGACCACTTGTCGGATGACCCGCACATCCATACCTATGTATATTAGGAATGAACCTAGGAGCCCTAGGAAACGATGCATTGCGGAGGGGCGGGCGCATGGCGCGTGCGGGACTGACGGCCGACCGGGTCACGGCGGCCGCCGCGGACCTGGCCGACGAGATCGGCTTCGAGAAGGTCACCCTGTCGGCCGTGGCACGCCACTTCGGGGTCAAGGACGCGAGCCTGTACTCACACGTCCGGAACGTGCGGGAGCTGCGGACCCGGGTGGCGCTGCTGGCGGGCGGCGAGATGATCGACAGGATCGCCGTCGCGGTGGCGGGCCGGTCCGGCGAGGACGCGCTGTTCGCGTTCGCCGACGCGTACCGCGCGTACGCCGTCGAGCACCCCGGGCGGTACGCGGCGACCCAGATCAGCATCGACCCCGAGGCCGCCGCCGGATCGGCCGCGCTGCGCCGGACCGCCGAGATCACGTACGGGATGCTGCGCGGCTACGGTCTCGCCGAGCCGGACCTCACGGACGCCGTACGCCTGCTGCGCAGCACCTTCCACGGCTTCAGCACGATCGCCGCCCAGGGCGGCTTCAACCACGCGCGGGACGTGGAGACTTCGTGGCGGCGGGCCGTCGCCGCGCTGCACATCGCGCTCGAACACTGGCCTTCACCGGCCGGAGGGGGAAACGACCATGCCTGAGCTGCGCGTACCCGACGCGACCCTGCACTACGAGATACGCGGCACCGGTCCCGTACTCCTGATGATCCCGGGCGGCGGCGGGGACACCGGCACCTTCGACATCGTGGGCGCGTACCTCGCGGACCGGTTCACCGTGGTCGCCGTCGACCCGCGCGGCAAGTCCCGCAGCGCGCCGCACGAGCAGGGCCTGGACCAGCGCGTCGAGGTCCACAGCGACGACATGCGCCGCCTGCTCGACGAAGTCTCCCCGGGCGGGCCCGCGTTCGTGTTCGGCACCAGCTCGGGCGCGATCACCGCGCTCGACCTGCTGGCCCGACACCCGCAGCGGCTGCGCCGCGTCGTCGCCCACGAGCCGCCGACGCTGGGCCTGCTCCCCGACGCTGACCGCTGGCACACGGCCTTCGCCGAGGTCGTCGACGCGTTCCGCCGCGACGGCCTGGGCGCGGCCATGGCCGTACTCGGCGCCGCAGCGGGCGAGGAGACCCCCGACGAGCCGGACACCCCCGGCGCACCCGAGCCCGACCCCGACCGGATGCGGCGCACGATCGCGAACATGCCGCAGTTCGTGGAACGCGAACTGCGGCAGTTCAGCGGCCATATGCCGGACCTGACTGCACTGGCAACGCACGCCGACCGCCTGATCCCGGCCGCCGGAATCGCCTCCCGCGGCCTGCTGTTGGCCCGCCCGGCGACGGTACTCGCCGAGCGATTCGGCACTGACGTCGTCGAATTCCCGGGCGGGCACGTCGGGTTGAGCACGCATCCAGTGAGGTTCGCGGAGACGCTGCGGCAAGCGCTGTGTTCCGGCGCACCTACAAGGGGCGCGGGGAACTGCGCGACCAGCCAAGCACGGTCCGCAGCCGAATAACCCCGGAAAGGGTCTGGACCAACCCGTTGACCGATTGGTCCAGACCTTCTACCGTGCGCAGCAATCCACCCTGCCCCATCCCCCACGGCACCAGGGAGGAACCATGTACATACCGCTGCGCCGAAGACTCCTCGCACTGCTCGGCGCCGTACTGCTGCCCGCCGCAGTCCTCACGGGCCTCACCGCAACGCCCGCACAAGCGGCCGGCGGACTCACCGCCTCCTTCACCACCCAGGACAACGGCTCCTGGTGGAAGGGGACATACATCATCCACAACACCACCGCCTCCCCCATCACCGGCTGGACCCTGGAGTTCGACCTCCCCACCGGCGTCACCATCAGCGGCCACTACAACGGCGACGCGACCGTCAGCGGCCGCCACGTGACCGTGAAGAACGCGTACTACAACGCCACGGTCCCGGCCAACTCGACGACGGAGCCGTACAGTTACTGGTTCGTGGCGAGCGGCCCGATAGGCACCCCCACCGCCTGCACGGTCAACGGCGACAAGTGCGACGGCACCCCCGATGTGCCGCCCTCGGCACCCGGCACACCCACGGTCACTTCGGTCACCGCACACACCGTCTCGCTCGGCTGGACCGCCGCGACCGCGGGCGACTACCCGGTCGCCTCGTACGACGTCCTGAACGGCGGCGGCACGGTCGTGGCCACCGCGAGCGCCACCTCGGCCACCGTCTCCGGGCTCACCCCGGCCACCGCGTACAACTTCACCGTGCGCGCCAGGGACACCCGGGGCAACACCGGACCGCGGAGCGCGGCGGTCAGCGCGACGACCACCGACCCGGCGTCCGACCCGGTCCCGCCGACCGCGCCCACCAACTTGCGCTCCACGGGCCGGAGTTCGACGAGTGTGAGCCTCGCCTGGGACGCGTCGACCGACAACGTGGGCGTGGTGGCGTACGACGTGTATCGCGATGGCACGCTGTCCCAGACCGTCCCGGGCACGACGCTCGCGGCGACCGTCGGCGGGCTGACCCCGGCCACGTCGTACACCTTCATCGTGAGGGCCCGCGACGCGGCGGACAACGCGTCGGCCGCTTCCGGCGCCCTCGCCGTCACCACCGACGACCAGGCGGGCAGCGGAAAATATCTGAGGGTCGGCTACTTCGCGCAGTGGGGCATCTACGGGCGCCAGTACTTCGTGAAGAACCTCGACACCTCGGGTTCGGCCGCGAAGCTGGACGTCGTCAACTACGCCTTCGAGAACCTCGATCCGGTCAATCTGACCTGCTTGGCCGGGGTCACCCAGGGCGTCGGGGCCAATCCGCAGGACCCCGACCAGGGCACCGGCGCGGGCGACGCGGACGCCGACTACGGCCGGGCGTTCAGCGCCGACCAGTCCGTCGACGGGGTCGCCGACGACGGATACGCCAAACTCCGGGGCAACTTCAACCAGTTGAAGAAACTGAAGGCCAAGTACCCGAACCTCAAGGTCGTCGTCTCGCTCGGCGGCTGGACGTACTCCAAGTTCTTCACCGACGCGGCCGCCACCGACGCCTCGCGCAAGAAGTTCGTCTCGTCCTGCGTGGACGTATGGATCAAGGGCAATCTGCCCGTCTACAACGGCGCGGGCGGCCCCGCCACCGGTGCCGGGATCTTCGACGGCATCGACCTCGACTGGGAGTGGCCCGGCTCGCCCGACGGCCACGCGGGCAACCACTACTCCACGGCCGACAAAGCCAATCTCGCCCTGCTGCTCGCCGAGTTCCGCAAGCAGCTCGACGAGGTCGGCGGCTCGCACAAGCTGCTCACCGCGTTCACCCCGGCCGACCCGGCCAAGATCGCGCAGGGCTGGGACCTCACCAAGGTCTTCTCCTCACTCGACTTCGCCAATGTGCAGGGGTACGACTTCCACGGCGCCGGAAGCGACAACTCCTGGGAGCCGAACCGCACCGGCCACCAGGCGAACCTCTACCCCGACGCCCAGGACCCGTACGCCACGCACTTCAGCGTGGACGCGGCCGTGCACGCGTATCTGGACGCGGGGGTCAACCCCCGCAAGATCACTGTGGGGTTCCCGTTCTACGGGCGCGGCTGGCAGAGCGTCGCCGACGGCGGGGCGCACGGCGCGTGGCAGTCCGCCAACGGGGCCGCGCCCGGCCAGTTCCCCGAGGAGGCGGGGGTGCGCGGCTACAACAACCTGATCACCGGTGTGCCGGGCCTCACCGTCTACCACGACGAGCAGTCCGTCTCGACGTACGCGTACACCGGGTCGGGCGGACAATGGTGGACCTTCGACGACGCCTGGTCGATCGGTCAGAAGACGGCCTATCTCAAGTCCAAGGGGCTGCTGGGCGCCATGGTGTGGGAGATGTCGGGCGACACTCCGGGTGGCACGTTGATGAGCGCGCTGGCCGGGGGTCTCGGCTGATCCTCGCCGCAATGCCCCAGCTCACCCGATGGCGCGGAACGCGAGCACGGCGTTGTGCCCGCCGAACCCGAACGAGTCGCTGAGCGCGATGTCGCCGTCGAGCGGCAGCGAGCGCGGGCAGCGCCGCACGACGTCGAGGGCGATCCCGTCCTCGACGTCGTCGCATCCGGCCGTGGGCGGAACGAGCCCGTCCCGCAGCGCCAGTACGGTCGCGATGGCCTCCACTCCGCCGGCGCCGCCCTGGAGGTGGCCGAGCGCGCCCTTGTTCGCGGTGACCGGGACGTCGGGGGCGTGGGCGCCGAGGACCCTGCCGAGGGCGCGGGCTTCGGCGCGGTCGCCCTCGACGGTGGCCGTGGCGTGGGCGTTGACGTGCACGACGTCCGCCGCCGTGGCGTCCGCGTCGGCGAGGGCCGCCCGCAGCGCGGCCTCGATGCCCCGGCCGCTCGGTTCGGGCGCCACCATGTGGAAGGCGTCGGCGGACAGACCCCACCCGGCGGCCTCGCAGTAGATGTGCGCGCCACGCGCTCTGGCGTGTTCCTCGGCCTCCAGGACGAGTACGCCGGCACCCTCTCCGAGCACGAATCCGTCGCGGTTCTTGTCGAACGGGCGGGAGGCGGACGCCGGTTCATCGTTGCGAGTGGAAACGGCCCGCATCGCCGCGAAGGACGCCAGGATCGCCGGGACGATCACCGCCTCCGCGCCGCCGGTCACCATCAGGTCGACATGTCCGGCACGGATGCGGTCGATGGCGTGCCCGATCGCCTCGGTACCGGAGGCGCAGGCCGAGACCAGCGTGCTGGCCTCGCCCCGGATGTCGAGGTCCATGGAGATCTGGGCGGCGCAGGAGGACGGCACGGTCATCGGCGCGGTGAACGGCGACACCCCGCGCGGACCCCGCTCCGCGAGGCGACGCTGGCCGTCGACGAGCACCGGCGCACCGCCGATGATCGTCCCCATCGACACTCCGGTCCGGGTGGGCAACAGCCCGCTGGCACGAGTGCCCTCAAGATCCAGACCGGCGTCCCGCCAGGCCTCGCGCGCGGCCACCACGGCCAGTTGCGCGGACCGGTTCATCCGCCGCGCCACCGTCCTGGGCAGCAACTGAGCCGGGTCGACGGCGGCCACGGCGGCGAGCCGCACCGGCAGCCCGTCGAACTCCTCGCCCGTCACCACACCCACCGCCGACCGCCCCGACAGCAGGCCCTGCCACAGTCCGGGCACATCGGGTCCGAGCGGGGTGAGCGCGCCGAGCCCGGTCACCACGACCCGCCGCCGGCCCGGACCCGGGCCGTCCGGCTTGGGGAGCTGTGAAGGGTCGACCCGGACCGTGCGCACCACCTGCCGCGCCCGCCGGGAAACAAGGCGCTCCTGGTCCGGGCCGCCGTGCACGGGGCGCAGCACGAGCCGGGTGCGGGCCTCGCTGGCGGGCGCGGTGCGCATCACCACATGCCAGCTGTCGACGCCGGTGGCGATCACGTCGCCGGGTACGAGTTCCCCCGTCGTGAGGAGACAGCACTCCCCGCCCATCACCTGGTCTTCGCTCATCGCCGCTTCCTGAGTTAGCACGTGTGAACGCTTCAAGGTCAACATGCCCAGTGTAGAGAGTCGATAAATCGACCTGCCGATATCGCCCCGCATCCGCCGCACCAGGTGGCCGCACGCATGGCGCGGACGCGCTCTTCCCCGCAGTCCGACCAGTCGGTACGGTTCGCCGCATGCCCTCTACGACTGAGCCCGTGCCGCCGGTCCACGGCCACTGCGACCCCCGCTTCTCGGCGGTCCGCACCGCCTTCGAGGAGAACTTCCGCGACCGCGCCGAGCTGGGCGCGGCGGTCACCGTCCTCGTCGACGGCGAGAGCGTCGTCGACCTGTGGGCGGGCTGGGCCGACGCCGCCCGCACCCGCCCCTGGGAGCGGGACACCGTGGTCAATGTGTGGTCCACCACGAAGGGGGTGACCGCGCTCTGCGCCCATCTGCTGGCCGACCGGGGACTGCTCGACCTGGACGCGCCGGTCGCCGCGTACTGGCCCGAGTTCGCGGCCACGGGCAAGGAGTCCGTACGCGTACGCCATCTGCTCGCGCATCGCGCGGGCCTCGCCGGGCTGCGCGAGCCGCACACCCTCGCGCAGCTCTACGACTGGGAGCTGACCACCGCGCGCCTCGCCGCGACCGAGCCCTGGTGGGAGCCGGGCACCCGGTCCGGGTATCACGCCTTCACCTACGGCTATCTGGTCGGTGAAGTGGTCCGGCGGGTCACCGGACTGCTGCCCGGCGCGTTTCTGCAGCAGGAGATCACCGGGCCGCTCGGCATCGACTTCACGGTCGGGCTGGACGAGAAGGAGGCCGGGCGCGCTGCCGAGCTGGTCCAGCCGCCGATCTCCGACAACAGTGAACTGGCCGCGCTGTTCGCCAAGTTGGAGCCGGTGGCCGAGGCCGCGCTCGGCAATCCGTTCGTGGGGGCCGCCGACGCCAACAGCCCCGAGTGGCGGGCCGCCGAGATCCCGGCGGCCAACGGCCACGGCACCGCCCGCGCGGTCGCAGCGCTCTACGGGATCCTCGCGCGCGGCGGCCGCTGCGGCGAGCGGCAGGTCATCTCGCCCGAGGCCGCCGAGCGGGTCCGCGAGGGCCAGGGCCGCTGCCGCGACCTGGTGACCGGCGCGGGGTTCCCGCACGAGACGGAGCTCGGCCTCGGCCTCTGGCTGAGCGGCGCCAACGGCTCGTACGGCCCGAACCCGCGCGCGGTCGGGCACGACGGCTTCGGCGGCTCCTGCGGCCTCGCCGACCCGGAGGCCGGGATCTCCCTCGGCTATGTCATGAACCGCATGGGCTGGCACATCGCCGACGACCCGCGCAAGATGGCGCTGATCGACGCGGTGTACAGCGCGCTCTGACGTATGCGATGACTCAAGGGCGGCCCGCCGCCGGGACCGCCTCGCCGCGCCCCACCGGCCCGGGCGCGGTGCCGTCGCCGAACGGCCTGCCGCCCAGCTCCGCGCGGTGATGGGGCGTCAGCCACCCTGAGAGGTCCGGGCCTGCGGGCACGATGCCGGTCGGGTTGATGCTGGAGTGCACGAGGTAGTAGTGCCGTTTGATGTGGTCGAAGTCGACCGTGTCGCCGAACCCCGGAGTCTGGAAGAGGTCACGGGCGTACGCCCAGAGCACCCGGTCCTCCGTCAGCTTGGACCGGTTGCACTTGAAGTGGCCGTGGTAGACGGCGTCGAACCGTACGAGCGTGGTGAACAGGCGGATGTCCGCCTCGGTGATGGTGTCGCCGACCAGATAGCGGCGCCCGGCGAGCCGTTCGGAGAGCAGGCCGAGCCGGCGGAACACATCGCCGTAGGCGTCCTCGTACTCGTCCTGCTCGATGGCGAAACCGGCCCGGTACACCCCGTTGTTGACGTCCCGGTAGACGCCCGCCATGACCTCGTCGATCTCGTCGCGCAGCCGCTCGGGGTAGAGGTCGGGGGCCCCGTCGCGGTGCAGCGCGCGCCACTCGGTGGCCAGGTCCAGGGTGATCCGCTGGAAGTCGTTGGTGACCAGCTTCCCGCTGGGCACGTCCACGATCGCGGGGACGCTGACGCCTCCGGAATAGCCGTGCTCACGGGCTTCGTACGCCTCACTGAGGTAGCGGATGCCCAGGACCGGGTCGCGGCCGTCCGGATACAGCGTGAAGCGCCAGCTGCGGTCGTCCTGGATGGGGTCGGCGACCGACAGCGACAGCGCGTCCTCCAGGCCGAGCAGCCGCCGGGAGACCAGGGCGCGGCTCGCCCAGGGGCAGGCCCGGCTGACGACCAGCCGGTAGCGGCCGTGCTCGACGGGCCAGCCGTCGCGCCCGTCGGCGGTGATGCGGTCGGCGAAGTGGCTCCGGGAGCGCGTGAAGCGCTTCGTCCCGTATCCCGCGTTGCCGCAGGTGCCCTCGAAACCCGCTGTGTCGCTGTCGTCGGGGCGGCTCATCCCCGTCTCCTTCCCGCTGGACTCGCGTACATCCTGCGAGCCTTCCCCGCGAGCGGGGTTCGCCCCGCGGAATGAGCCGCCCGGTGGAACCGCTGTCCCCCGTCAGGCCCTAGCTGAGCGGGTCGAGGGTGACGTACGCCTGCTGCGGATTGCCGTCGTTGACCAGCGACTCGTGGTGGCCGACGTCGTCGAAGGCGAACGCGTACGCCTTCGCGTCGGCCATCCGCGCATGGATCTCACGGGCGTACTGGTTGGTCACCGTGTCCTGGTAGAAGTTCGCGGCGCTCGGGTCCGGCTGGTTGGGGTTGACCAGCAGCGTGGAGCGGTTGTAGCCCGCGCAGAGCGTGCGGGAGACCGGTCCCCGTACGAGGTCGTTGGGCGCGTCGAGGAGCTTGTAGCAGCCGAAGACGCTGTCGGCGTCGGGCTTGTGGAAGCTGGTGACGACCGCGCCCGCGCTGTTGGTGAAGTTCATGGTGGTGCCAGAGACACGGCCGGAGTACTTGGTGTTCGGCTGGTCCGCGAAGGGCGTGACGGTCAGCGTCGAGGTGCTGTACTTCTGCCAGACCCGGTTGATGTAGTCGTCCATGACGGTGTTCGCGAGCGCGCCGGTCTCGATGCCGTGGCCGGGGGACAGCGCGCGCAGGATCGTTCCGTCGGACCTGGTCTGGATCAGCTTGCCCCAGCCGCCGGGCTTCGCCTTGAGCGCGCTGAACAGACCGCTGTAACCGCCGGGCTTGAGATGGCCGGTGGACGCGGTGGTGCCGTCGGCGCGTTTGACGCCCACGGCGTAGGGGGCCGAGAACATATCGACCTGTGTGCTGTTGAGCCACAGTCCGGAGTCGTTGAGTGTGTACTCGGACCAGTTGAAGAGGATGTTCCGGTTGGGGTCGCCGGGGTTCTGCACCGCGGGCTGCACCAGACCGCCGGTGGTCAGCTTGAAGACCAGCTTCTGGCCGTAGCTGAAGTAGATCCGGCCCGAGAACTTGGGTATCCGGATCGTCGTCGAGTGCCCGGTGGCCGGTCCCGCGATCGAGGCGTCGGGGGCCGGGGTGGGCGGGTTGCCCCCGGCGGGCCAGGGATGGAAGGTGCCGTTCGCGTCGGCCCAGCCCTGCTGTCCGGTCGAGAGCAGCGTTCCGAGGTTGTAGATGTAGACCGGTTCGCCGCGCCCGGAGTTGTTGGTGAAGGTGAGCGGAATGGTCGAGGGCACCGCGGCCGTGGTGGGGGCGGCGGCGCCGGTGGCCGTGCCGGCCGCCGCGACGAGCACGGCGGCGACCAGGGGTGCCAGCAGCTTCTTCTGTGGAGACACGCTCCAACTCCTCATCAGATTCGGTGGGTTCCGTGGGGGAGGCACCGCAAGGAGGAATCACCCCCTCCGACCCGTGAGAGCGCTCTCAGAATCGTGGCCGGGAGGGGGTGTGTCAATGAGCGTGCGTCAAATTCCTTGAGGGAGAAGGAGAGTTGGGTGCGGTACTGCGTTCACTTCCTGTGCCGAGTTACGGGATGTGTACGCCCCCGATGACCCGGCCCCGGTCCACCCAGCCACCGTGGCCGTCGCCGCCCGCCCAGGCGTGGACGGAGGCGGCGTTGGTCGCCGGGTCGGCCAGGACGTAGTCGGCGTTGCCGTCGCCGGTGACGTCGGCGAGGGAGACGCGCGCGGCGTCGGTGGTGAAGCCGGTGGTCGTGTTGCCCAGGTCGACCCAGCTGCCCCGGCCGTCGCCGCCCCGATTGAGGAAGCTGCGGACGGCGCCGTTCGCCGTGATCACGTTGTAGTCGGGGCGGCCGTCGTCGTCGAGGTCGGCGAAGCGCACCCGGCTCGCGTCGGCGGTCACGCCGGTGGCGACCCGGCCCCAGTCCAGCCAGCCGCCGTGGCCGTCGCCGCCCCGGTTGAGCTTGACCCGTACCTCGCCGGTGGCGCCGATCGTCACATAGTCGGTGCGGCCGTCGCCGTCGAAGTCCGCGAACACCACACGGCTCGCGTCGGCCGTCGTCCCGGCGGTCACGATGCCGAGCGGCTTCCAGCCGCCGTGGCCGTCTCCGCCCCGGTTGAGATAGACGCGTACGGCGCCGCTCGGGTCCAGGACGAGGGCGTCGGCGCGGCCGTCGCCGTCGAAGTCGGCGAACCGCAGCCGGGCCGGGTCGTTGGTGACGCCGTGCAGGACCCGGCCGAGCGACTTCCAGCCGCCCCGGCCGTCGCCGCCCCGGTTGAGGCGCACGGAGACCGAGCCCTTGGAGTCGACGGTCACGTAGTCCATCCTCCGGTCGCCGTCGAAGTCGGCCCAGCGCACCTTGCCCGTGCCGCCCGCCTCGGTACCGGCGCCGAGCGCGGGTCCGCCGGACTCCCAGCCCTCGCGCCACACGGCGTTGAGCGGCTGGTAGAACGCCCAGGCCATCCGCAGGAACCCGGCGTCGTTGGGGTGGAGCTGGTCGGTGAACTGGGCCTGGGTGAGCGCGGGCGGCTCCACATAGCGGAACTTCTGCCCCTCCTGCCGCTCCGTCTCCTCCAGCTCCTTGGCCCGTACGTTGAACGCCTTGGCGGGCTCCTCCAGGCCGCTGGTGGTCGGGATGAGGCCCATCACCAGGACGGTGACGCCCGGCTTGTCCGCGTAGATCCGGTCGACCAGGGCGGCGAGGCGGTCGGGTGCGTGCGGCAGGTCGATGCCGCGGGCGATGTCGTTGATCCCGATGTGCAGCAGGACGACGTCGGGCCGGGCGCCGGCCATCCAGCCGTCGATGCCCGCGGTGAGCTGGTCGATGACGTAACCGCTGTGGCCCTCGTTGGAGAAGTCGGGGAGGCTGCCGGACGCCTTGGAACCGACGAACCGTACGGAGTACCGCTTTTCGAGGTTCAGGATCTTGTACAGCGGCCGCCGGTACGAGGAGAGGGTGGGGCTGCCGCCGCCCCAGGTGATCGAGTCGCCGAGCGGCATCACACGCAGTACGGGAGTGCCCTTCTGCGTCGCGGCCGAGGGGCTCGCGGGCAGCGCCGCCAGGGAGAACGCGCCGACGAGTGCGAACAGAGAGCTGGCCAACCGGATACGTCTCATGTTTCCTCCAGTCGGGAAGGCGCCTGCGGCGCCCTCTCTTGACGGGGCATCAGTTGCCACGGCGGCTCGTGCGAGCACCACCGTCTCGCGTGTTCTTGTACAGCAGGAGAACCCGGCCGGTGCGGCTGACGGCGCCCGTCTTGACGCAGGTTGCACAAAGGAACGCCCCCTTGCCCGCATGACGCGCCGCGCGCACGGTACTTGCAGGACGAGAACGCGCGGATCTCGCGCCCTGCCCATTCACCCCAGGCGTCTAGGAGGTGGCTTCGTATGACGGAGCCGATCAGCCCGACCGTTGAGAAACCCGACACCGACGAATACCGCACGGGCACAACCGGCACCACCCTGCAGACCGCGCGCAGCGGTGCCGGTCAGCCACCCGCGACCCGGGGCCGCACGACCATCGCGGGCGGCGTGGTGGAGAAGATCGCCGGGCTCGCGGCGCGCGAGGTGCCGGGCATCCACGCGCTGGGCGGCGGATTCGCCCGCACCATCGGCGCGATGCGCGACCGGGTGCCGCGCTCGCGGGCCGCGGTGAGCCGGGGCGTGAAGGTCGAGGTCGGCGAGCGGCAGACCGCGATCGACCTGGACGTCGTGGTGGAGTACGGCGTGAGCATCACCGCGGTCGCGGCCGAGGTGCGGGAGAACGTGATCGCGGCGGTGGAGCGGATGACCGGCCTTGAGGTCGTCGAGGTCAACATCTCGGTCGACGACGTCCATCTGCCGGACGACGGCGGGTCCGAGGGCGGCGAGGTCCGCGTGCAGTAGCGGCGTCCGCCGCTGTTACACGTCCGGGGCCGCCGAGGTGGCACGGTGGTCCCGGACGCGGCGCCCGATCACCGTGGGGGAGCCCGGGCGCTTGACGGACTGGCCGACGATCACCGTGTCCATCCGGCTGATGCCGAGGCCGCTCAGATCGTCCGAAACGAATCGGTAGAGCGCCGCCAGATCGCGCACCCAGACGGCCGCGTGCAGATTGAACGGGCCGGTCGTCGCGAACGCGCCGTGCACGGCGGGATGGGCGGCCAGCGCGCGGCCCGCCGCGTCGAGGCGGTCCGGGGGCACTTCGAGCATCACATTGGCGTCGATGGCGAGCCCCAACAGCCGTACGTCGACGGCCACTTGGGTGAGCAGTCGGCCTTCTGCGACGAGCCGGGCGATACGGCGCCGGACCGTGGACTCCGGCTGCCCGGTCCGGGCAGCGACCGTCGCGGCGGCCGCGCGGGCGTCGGCGGTGAGCTCGGCGAGGACGGCACGGTCCAGTTCGTCGTACGCGGGGCCGTCGGCCGGGGTGGACCGGGGCGGGGTGAGCGCGGCCCGTTCGGCGGCGCTCAGCACGTCGTGGCGCCACTCGAACGCGTAACGGAAGGCGTGCAGCACGGTCGCCGCGTTGACCGAGGTGACGGCCTGGGTGGCGGGCAACTGACCGAAGAGCAGCGGATCGCGCGAGCCGGGCTCGGTGCGGGCCACCGCCCCGATCTCGTCGCCGGACGCGCTGACGTCGATGAACGGCACGTCCGGGCGGGCCGCGAGCGCCGCCGTGATCGTGTCGAGCTTGCCCCGGAGCACCTTGATGCGGAGCAGCACCGCACCGATGGTGTCCGGCACGGCGGGCAGCGCGACGACCCGTACCGCGCCGTCCGCCATGAGCGCGCGCCAACGCCGCCCCACCGTGCGGGCGCTGATCCCCAACACCTCACCCGCCCGTTCGGCGCCGAGGCGGCCGTCGCACTGGAGGGCCGCGATCAGCCGCTGATCATGCAAGTCGAGTACCTGAACCGCTGAATTCGACGCCATAAAGTGCATCATCGCTCATTCTCGCGGCCATGAGCACCCGTACCGCTCCCCGCCCACCCACCATGGAGACATCAACCCGACACCATGCCCCCCAACAGGAGCCCTCCATGCCGTACGCACACCTGCTCGCGCCGATGACCGACGCCGCCGTGGAGGCGGGCGAGTTGCTGCTCTCGGCGGAGCGCCCGGCGCGGGCCACGACGTTCGAGGAGTTCAAGTCGGCGTTCATGACGGCCGAGGCTCCTCTGGTGGCCGCGCTGCGGCCGCGTCTGGAGGCGGCGCGGCCGGGGGTGGCATGGGCCGACGAGATGGACACCGTGCTGCCGCGCGAGGGCGAGGTGTGGGTGGTCGACGCGATCGACGGGGCGGTGCAGTTCCTCCAGGACATGCCGCAGTACTGCGTGAGCATCACGCTCGTACGCGACCGAGTGCCGGTGGCGGCGGTGCTCCACTGCCCGCGCCTCGGCGAGACCTACCAGGCGGCCGCCGGGCACGGGGCCACCCGCGACGGAGTGCCGCTCGCCCCGTCCGGGAAGCGGGAGTTGGCGGCGGCGGTCGTGGCGACCAGCACTCCCCCGTTCGTCGCCACACAGCCGGGCGTCGCCGAGGCGGCGGGGCGCTCGTACACCGCCGTCGCCCCGGCCGTCGCCGCCGTGCGCAACCTCGGCCCGACCACCTGGCAGATCGCCGACACCGCGGCCGGACGCCTGGACGCCTTCTGGCAGTTCGGCCGCGACGACACCAATCTGCTGCCGGGCGCGCTGCTCGCCCAGGAGGCGGGCGCGCTGGTCACGGACGCGGCGGGTCAGCCATGGCAGGCGGGCGCGACCGGCTTCCTGGCCGCACCGGCCGCGCTCCACGCCCAGCTCCTGCCCCTGCTCCAGAGCTGATGTCGCGTCAGTCGCCGAGCTCTACCGGGATCTCCTGGTAGCCGAACGCGATGAACGACGGGACCTGGCTCAACTCGTCTGCCTTGGTGGCGAGTCGGAGGTCCGGGTAGCGGTCGAAGAGGGCCGGAAGGGCCGTCAGGGCCTCCATCCGGGCCAACGGGGCGCCGATGCAGCGGTGGACGCCGATGCCGAAGGCCAGGTGGTCGTCGGCGGCGCGGGTCGCGTCGAAGGCGCCGGCGTCCTCGCCGTAGTGGGCCGGGTCGTGACCGGCGGCGGCGTACGTGGTGACGATGGCGTCGCCCGCCGGGATGGTGACCCCGTCGATGGTGATGTCGGTGACGGCGAACCGCAGCGGCAGCGTGGCGATGGACGGGTGGACCCGCAGCACCTCGTCGACCACCTGGTCCCAGCTGATCTCCCCGGCCCGTACGGCAGCGAGCTGGTCGGGGTGTTCGAGGAGGTCGACGACGGCGTTGCCGATGAGGTTGACGGTCGTCTCGAAGCCCGCGCCGATGACGAGCAGCAGGGTGTAGACGAGCTCCTCGTTGCTGAGCCGGTCGCCGTCCTCGTCCCGTACCTTGATCAGCTCGGTGGTCATGTCGTCGCCGGGCACCTCGCTCTTGAACGCGATGAGCGAGGGCAGCACCGTGGCGATCTGCCGCTGGACGGACTCGCCGTGCTCGGGGCTGGGGTCGGAGGTGTCCATGATGTCGGCGATCAGCTTGGCCATGTCCTTGACCAAGTAGCCGGGCACACCGAAGAGTTCGCAGATCAGCCGCATCGGCAGCGGGTGGGCGTAACCGGCCTTGAGGTCGACCGGGTTCCCGGACGCGGCCTCCTGGGCCAGGCCGTCGAGGAGTTCGGCGGTGATCTGCTCCACCCGGGCGCGCATCGCCTCGGTGCGCCGGGCCGTGAAGCTGGGGGCGACGAGCTTGCGCAGCCGGGTGTGGTCGGCGCCGTACGTGGAGAGCATGTTGATCACGCCGACCCAGCCCAGGATCCAGCCCCAGTCGGGGTGTTCGCCGAGCTCCGGCCAGAGCGCCCAGTGACGGCGCGGGTCCTTGCTGACCTGGGGGTCGAGGATCAGCTTCTTGAGGGTGTCGTACCGCGTGGGCGCCCAGGCGGGGATGCCTCCGGGCAGCTCGACGGGGACCACCGGGCCCAGGGCGCGCAGCCGGGCGCTCTCGGCCGGGATGTCGGCGCCGAACGGGTCGAGGGGCACACGCGTGGACGAGGTCATGCTCGGTCTCCTGGCTGGTCGGGGGTGCGCGGGGTGAAGCGGACGGGCAGCGCCGTCAGGGAGCGGTGGAACGGTCCGGGGCGCCAGGTCAGGCGCTCGCGCGGGGTGGTCGGGTCGAGGTCCGGGAGCCACTGGGTGAGGCGTTCGATGGCCTCGGTCGCGATCAGCAGGGTGTGCTGCTTGACCGGGCAGCCGTGGTTCCCGGCCGACCAGGACAGGTGCGAGGCGTCGTGCCGGTGGTGGGCCCCGGCGAACTCCCGCTCGGCGAAGTGGCCGAGCGCGCCGAAGGAGACGACCACGGGCACGGCGGCCTGGACCCAGACGCCGTGGAAGCTCAGCGACTCGCGGGCGAAGTGGATGCCGTAGTTGGACAGCGGCGTCTCGTAGCGCAGCACCTCGGCGACGGCGTCCGCGACCGGGCGCGAGCCACTGGTGAGGGTGGAGTAGTAGGCGGGGTTGCCGAGGATGCGCGACAGGGCGTTGGAGACGAGGTTGGCGGTCGGCTCGTGGCCCGCGCCGAGGGTGAGGAACACCTGCCAGGTGACCTCCTCGGGGGTGAGGGCCGCCGGGTGGTCGAGGAGCCGGCTGGTCAGGTCCTCGCCGCGCTGCGCGCTCTTGGCGGCGACGAGTTCGAGGACGTAACGGCCGTACTCCATCTCGCCGTTGGCCGCCTGGGCGCCGCCCTCCATCATCTGGCCGAGCGCGTCGTTGAGGCGGCCGCTCTCGCTGTCGGGCAGGCCGAAGAGGTTGTTGAAGATCAGCGCCATCAGGGGGCGGGCGAAGTCGGCGACGAGGTCGGCGCTTCCGGCCGGGCCGAACCGGCCGACCAGGATGTCCACGGCCCGGTGCACCCGCTCGCGCAGGTCGTGCGGCTCCACCAGGTCGAAGGCGTCGAGCAGGGTGCGCCGGTAGCGGATGTGCGCGTCGCCGTCGGCGAACAGCGCGTTGGGCCGCCAGCGCATCATGCCGAGGATCGGCGAGTCCTCGGCGACGGTGGACTCCCAGGGCCTGGGGTCGTGCGACCAGGTGTCCGGGTCGTGCAGCAGGTCGAGGGCCGCGCGCCGGTCGGTGACCACGTACGCGGGGACGCCCGGGGCGAGTTCGGCCCAGCCGATCGGGCCCTGCGCCCGCAGCGCCGCGTAGTAGGCGTGCGGGTCGGCGGCGAAGCCCTCCTCCCAGAGCCGCACCGGCGCGGAGAGCGAGAAGGCGGCTGCGGGGGCGGGGTATGCGGGGTGGGCGTTCACCGGGTCTCCGGACGGTTGCGGGCGATCAGGTGCTGGACGAGGGCGAGCAGCGCGTCGATGGAGGAGTTGGTGTCGCGGGCGTCGCAGATCACCATCGGGGTGCCGGGCTCCAGATCGAGCGAGCGGCGCAGCTGTTCCTCGGTGTAGGGGCGGGAGTCGGGGAAGGTGTTGAGGGCGACCGCGTACGGCAGTCCGGTCTCCTCGACCAGGCCGAGCACGTCGAAGGAGTCGTCGATACGTCGGGTGTCGACCAGGACGAGCGCGCCGAGCGCGCCGTAGGCGATGTCCGCCCACAGCGAGCGGAACCGTTCCTGCCCGGGGGTGCCGAAGAGGTAGAGCACCACTCCCCCGCCCAGGCTGATCCGGCCGAAGTCGATGGCGACGGTGGTGGTGGTCTTGTCCCGTACGCCGGCGAGGTCGTCCACCGCGACGGACGCCTCGCTCAGATGCTCCTCGGTGTGCAGCGGGCGGATCTCGGAGACCGAGTCGATCAGCGTGGTCTTGCCCACCCCGAAGGGGCCCGCGACGATGATCTTCACCAACTCGCGGGCGGTGTCGGGCAGATGGATCCCGGCGGCCCCCCTCGCACCGGTGGAGCCGGGACTACTGCTTGAGGGCGCGGAGGCCATCGGCCACTCTCTTCAAGAGGTCGGGGGCGGGCAGGGCGGCGGCGGGGACCGGCGGGCGGGCGCTCACCAGACCCTGGTCGACGAGGTCGGCGGCGAGCACGCGCACGGCGGAGACCGGGAGTTCGAGCAGGGCCGCGGTCTCCACCACGGTGAGCGACCCGCCGTCCAGGACGTCGAGCAGGGCGTGCTGGGCGGCGGGCAGCCCGGCGGGCTCGGGCCCGCCCCCGCCGGTCAGCACCGAGAGCCGCTCCAGACTGTTGCGGCTCGGCCGGGCGACGCCGCCGGTGGACAGATAGGCGGGGACCAGCGGACGGCCGCCGCTACGGGCGGTCATGCCTGGACGGCGCCGTCGGCTCCGCGGGGCGCGGCCGCCATGGTCTTCTCGCCGAGCCGGGCCACCTGGGAGTGGACGCGGTGGGCGAGCAGGTCGAGCCGGACCTCCGGGTCGCCGTAGGCGGCCACACAGGTGCCGTGCGCGGTGGGCGCGACCAGGATGTAGCCGTGGTCGGACTCGATGACGACCTGGCGGATCCGGGCGTCGTCCTGGTCGGCGAAGGCGGCCGCGGCGGTGCGGCAGGCGCCCTGCACGGTGCTCATGATGGCGGCGGTGCGCTCGGCGGAGGCCTGCGAGAGCGCCTTGGTGTAGCCGGAGACGAGGCCGTCCCGGGTGAGCAGGACGGCGGCCCGCACATGCGGGATCTCCAGGATCGCGTCGAGCACCCACGCCGTCTCGCCGGTGGTTCCGCTGTTCATCGCGGTTCGTTCCCTTCGGTGGGGGCGGCGGAGCGGGCCGCGGCGGTGCCGGACTGCAGCGCGCCGAGCGCGGCGGCGGACTCCTCGGGGGTGCGGGCGGGGGCCGGGGCGGCCTCGGCGGGCAGCGCGACGGCCCGGCTGCGGCGCCGCCGCTGGGGCAGCGCGTCACCGTCGGGCGCGCTCTCGTGGGTGATCGCGCCGCTTGCGTACGGGGCGGGTTCGGGGGTGTACGGGGCCGCGTGGGCCGGGGCGGGCGGGAGCGCGGGGTGCGCGGCGGCCTGCGCCTCGGCCTGGCGCGTCGAGCGCGGGGCGGCCGCGGCGGGCGGGCGCTCGGCCGGGTCGATCCGGCTCAGCAGATGGTTCTTGACCAGCAGCACCGCGCGCACTCCGCCGTACGGCGAGGGCGAGGACAGGTCCACGGAGAGGTCGAACTGCCGGGTGAGCTGGCCGATCGCGGCCAGGCCCATCCGGGGCGGATCGCCCAGCTCGGAAAGGAGGATCGGGTCGGTCCCGGCCACCATCCGCTGCGCGTAGGCACGTTCGTCGGCGTTCATGCCGACCCCGGCGTCGTCGACGGTGACCGAGACGCCGTGGTGGGCGCGCTCCAGGTTCACCACGACCTCGGTGTCGGGCGCGGAGTGGCGCAGCGCGTTGTCGAGCAGTTCGGCGACGATGATCGCGACGGGCTCGACGGCGTGCGAGACGAGCGCGGCGCCCGGCTCCAGATGGTTGTGGACGCGGACCCGGTGGTAGCCGACGAGCCGGGACTGGCCGCCGGTCACCGCGTCCACCAGGTGCGACTCCTCACGGGCGAGCCCGACCCAGGCGCCGCAGACGACTGCGGTGACCTGGGCGCGGCGCAGCGACTGCTCGTTCTCGTGGTCGAGTTCGAAGAGCGTCTGGGCGAGCTCGGGGTCGTCGTAGCGCCGCTGGAGGCCGCGCAGTTGGTCCTGGAGGCGGTAGAGCCCGGCCTGGATCTCACGGGTGGCGCCGCGCATGCCCGCACGGGCGGCGGCGTCGACGCGCTTGCGTTCCTGGGTCACGGCGGCGAGGACGCCTGCGAGCACACCGTCCAGGCCCGCGCCGAGTTCGGTGCCCGCCACATCGGGGTGGAGCGGGCCCGGCACCTGCACATGCGGATGCGCGGCCCGCGTCGCCTCGGCCGCCACGCGCCGCTCGCCGAGATGCGCGACCTCGGCGGCGTACGCCCGGGAGACCCGGCCCACTTCGCCGCGCGCGCCCTCCACCTGGGAGCGCAGCGAGGCCATCTCCTCCTGCTGGCGGGCCTCCCGGCGCCGGGAGCGCAGCAGCCCGCCCCCCAGAACGAACGCGGACAGGGTCCCGGCCGCCAGGCCTCCGGCGGCCAGGTCCGGTATCTCAATCATCTAATGGACCTTCAGGGGGGATCAGAAGGAGGGCATGCGCACGCGCGCCCCGGGAGGCGAACGTGCCCAGTACACACTGTCATTGACCGGTCCCGCACTGTTTTACATGAAGATCGCTTCGAAAGCTGAACGCGGGGGTCCGATTTTGTTCATTAGGGGTGGTTGAAGAAGTTGCGGACCCGGTAGCGGCGGCGCCGGGACTCGCCGGGGTACTCGTCGTCGTCGTTGTCGTCGGGGTGGTGCAGCACGGTCCAGCTCACCGCCGATACGGCAGGTTCCAACGACAGCCTGCTCACCGCCTCTTCGAGCATGCTGTCGTCGCGGCGCTCGGTGGTGAGCTCGGCGGCCACGGTGACCTTGCCCGGGGTGTCGGCGTCCTGGCTGAGCACCGAGCGCAGCCGGAAGCCCGGCCGGGACAGGGCCTGCACGGCGAGCGTGCGCACATGCGCCTCCTCCGGCTCGGCGCACACCACCTCGAACAGATAGTCCGTGCCGATCTCGACCCCGCCGTGCGGCTCACGGTCCAGGCGTCGGCCCAGCGGCCGCAGCAGCAGGTTCGCCCCGACCACCCCGGTCGTCCCGAGCGCGGCCACCCCGTAAAGCCCGGCCCCCGCGAGCGCGCCGACCGCCGCCGAACACCACAGGGTGGCGGCGGTGTTCAAACCGCGTACGCTCAGCCCGTCACGCATGATCACACCGGCGCCGAGGAAACCGATGCCGGAGACGATCTGCGCGGCCACCCGCGAGCCGTCGTAGCCGGTGCTGCTGGTCGCGCCCGCGAAGCCGTAGATCGAGAGCAGCACGAAGAGCGCGGAGCCCGCCGCCACCAGCGCGTTGGTCCGCAGGCCCGCCATCCGGGCCCGCCACTGGCGCTCCAGGCCGATGATCGCGCCGTAGCCCAGACCGGCCCCGATGTTGGCCGCCGTATGCCACTCGTTGAGCATGTTCCGTACCCCTCGCCGTCGCGCCGTCCCTCTCCTATCGGCGGCTCGGGGCGCGGTGTTGAACGGGGTTAGGCTGGCCGGGCGGGGGCCGTAGGCACGGAGGGGAAGCTTGGAGATCCGGAGCGCTCAGGAGCAGGCCTGGGAGAACAAGATCGACAAGGGGTTCAACGTCACGGACGTGCCCCTGGAGTTCGGTCTGCTGAGCGCCGAGGTGGGCGAGGCGTTCACCGCCTGGCGCAAACGGCTGCCGGACTTCGGCGAGGAACTGGCCGACGTCTTCCTCTATCTGGTGGCGCTCGCCGAGATGAACGGCGTCGACCTCGACGACGAGGTCGCCCGCAAACTGGAGAAGAACCGCCGCCGACGGTACGAACGCGACGAGCGGGGCGTGCTGATCCGGGTCACGGAAGGCTGAGACGGGCCGTCCGGGGAGGACGGCCCGTCTCTTGCGGGACTACCGCTGCGCGAACACGGCGACCGTGCGCGCGGGGACGGTGAAGGTGCCCGAACCCGCCTCGTACGACGAGGACTTGACCGTCGGATCGGCGCCCGACGACTGGACCGGGTGCAGGGCGTACGCCTTGCCCGCCAGGTCCGCCACCCGCTGGGTCTGGCGGTCCGGGGTCGCGTTGAAGACGACGACCAGGCCGCCGAGCCGCATGGTGATCACACCCGGCGTCTCGTCCTTGCCCGACAGCGGGAACGAGAGCGCGGTCTGCACCTCGGCGGCGGTGGCGAGGCGGAACGCCGGGTCCGTCGTACGGATCCTCAGCAGATCCTGGTACGCGGCGGAAGCGCCGTTGATCTGCGGGCAGCCGACGGTGAGCGTGGACGCCGTCAACAGGGCCTTGGCGTAAGCCCACTTGGACTTGTTGTCCGCCGCCTGCGGCAGGCCCCGGCCGAAGCCGTTGCCGTCCTTGCAGTTCCAGTGGATCGCGTTGAACCAGTCGCCGCTGTCGAAGGAGTTGCGGTCCAGGGACTTTGAGCGCAGCAGATCCGTACCGGCCTGGGAGAGCGCCGGACCCTGCGAGAGCGCGGCCGTCGCGAGGGCGAGCACCTGCATACGGGCCCGGTCGGCCGGCGACGTCGACCGCGGCAGCTTGAAGGCCAGCGCGTCGTACAGCGACTCGTTGTCGTGCGCGTCGGTGTAGGCGAGCGCGTCGCCGGGGGCGGCGGCGTATCCGGCCGGTGCGCCGTTGTAGTCGACGTCCGCACCCTTGACCGTACGGCCCGAGGTGTCGGTGAAGGTGTACGCGGCCAGGCTGCCGGAGAGGCCGACCTTGATCAGGTCCTGGTAGTGCAGCAGCCGGGCCCGCTGCTCGGTCGGAGTGCCGTTGGCCGCCGAGGAGTTGGGGTCGGTGTACAGGCCCGAGGCGAAGCCCTGGACGCCCGGGTCCTCGTCGAAGGGGCCGCCGCCGCGCACCGCGTCCCGCGCCCGGTCCGAGAAGGTCGCGATGCCGGTGCCCGCCATGTTCTTCTGGGTGGCCTGGACGAACCGCGCGTCGTCGGCGACCTCCCCGAAGTTCCAGCCCTCCCCGTACAGCACGATCTTCTTGCCGTCCACGCCGTCCTTGGCCGGGGTCAGCGCGTCGAGCGCCTTGCGGACGGCCAGGATGTTGGCCTTGGGGTGATGGCCCATCAGATCGAAGCGGAAGCCGTCGACCTTGTACTGCTTGGCCCAGGTGACCACCGAGTCCACGACGAGCTTGCCCATCATGGCGTTCTCGGGCGCGGTGTTGGCGCAGCAGGTGGAGGTGGCCACCGTGCCGTCCGCGAGGAGTCGTTGGTAGTAGCCGGGCACGATCTTGTCGAGGATCGAGTGGTCGGCCTGGCCGCCGGCGGTGGTGTGGTTGTAGACCACGTCCATCACCGTGCGCAGCCCGGCCCCGTTCAGGCCCTGCACCATCTGCCGGAACTCGACCGTGCGCCGCGTCCCCTCGGGGTCACTGGCGTACGAACCCTCGGGCACGGTGTAGTGCAGCGGGTCGTAACCCCAGTTGTACGCGTCCTTCGCGGCGCTCTTCGCCACACACGCCTGCTGCTCGGCCGAGTCCGGCGCGTACACCTTCAAGTCACAGGCGGGCACGGCCTGGTCGGACTTCTTCTCGGGGATCGTGGCGATGTCGAAGGCGGGCAGGAGGTGGACGTACGAGGTGCCGGAGCGGGCGAGCTGGGCAAGGTGCTTCATGCCGTCCGAGCCTGTGTCCGTGAACGCCAGGTACTGGCCCGGGTGGCGGGAGGTGGGATCCGCGATGGAGAAGTCGCGGATGTGCAGCTCCTGGATCTGCGCGGCGCGCAGCGGCACGGCGGCGGGCTTGCGCAGCGTGGCCCACCCCTTGGGCGCGAGCTTCGGGTCGGCGAGGTCGACCACCAGGCTGCGGGCCGAGTCGGTGGTGAGCGCGGTCGAGTACGGGTCGGTGACCACGTTGGTGACGACCTTCTGGACGCTGGGCGCCCACACCGTCACCGCGTACCGGTACGGCTTGCCCGCCCAGCTCTTGGGGCCGGTGACCGACCAGACGCCGGAGCTGTTGTCGCGGTGCATCGCGACCGTACGGCCGCCCAGATCGAGCGCGACCTTCTGGGCGGTAGGGGCCCAGAGCGACAGGGTGGGACGGCCGGCGCGGAACACCGGGCCGAGTGCGGCCTTGGTCGCCGCCGGGCTGTACACGTCGTCGAGGACGCCCTGGGTCTGGACGCCGGTGGCCGCGAGCAGCGCGCCGTTGTCGAGGCGCTGGGTGGCGACGATCTGGCCGGTGAGGGCCTGGGTGACGCGGGCGCGGTCGCGCGGGTCGACCGTGAACGCCGCGTACTTCTTGAGCTGCGGGAACTTGGCCTTCTGGGCGTCGGTGAGGCCGCCCTTGACGGGGACGAGCCGCAGCCAGCGTCCGTCGCCGGTGAGGGTGCCGTCCTTCACGGCGAGACCGCCGTTCGGCGCGTACACCAGTTGGTAGCTCGCCGCCGTGGCACCGGTGTCCCAGGCGACGGCGTCACGGTCGATCCACTGCGCCTTGGCCTTGGTGAGGTCGAGGTCGGCGTCGGAGCCCGCGACCGAGGGCAGCAGATACTTCTCGACACCGTCCAGGAGCCATACCTCGTGCCCGTACGTCGAGAAGTCCAGGGAACGGTCGGTGGCGAACTCCTTGGTGTCGCCCTTGTGGACGATGTAACTCAGGCTGCTCGCCCCGTCCTTGAGCGGTACCTCGAAGACCGCGCCGAAGGCGTCGGTGCGCACGGGCTTGAGCGGGTTCGACCAGTCGGTGGGCGAGGCGGCACCGGTCCAGGTGTGGATGCCCCAGCCGGTGTAGTCGCCGTCGGCGCGGTGGTAGTGGACGACAGCCTTGGCGGTGTCCTGCGGCGGGTGGGCACCGGCGGGCGGTGTGGTCGCCATCCCGTCCTTGCCCTGCTCGACCCAGACCTCGCCGGTCCTGGAGAGGTCGATGGTGCGGTCGGCGGCGACGTCCTTGGTGCCGTTCTTGTCGACCACGAGGAAGCCGACGGTGGACGCGCCCGGCTTGAGCTTGACGTACGCGAAGGCGCCGTAGGCGTCCCGGCCCACGAAGTCATGGCCTGCGGGCCAGGTGGTGGACTCGCCGTCGGCGAGGTCGCCCCAGGCGTACAGGCGCCAGTCGGCGTAGTCGCCTGCGGGGCGCTTGTAGTGGACGACGGCGTAGTCACGGCTGGCGGCGGTGGGGACGGGGTCGACGGCGGGCGTGCCGCTGGTCGTGGTGGCGGTGGCGCTCGCGGTGTGCCCGGCCGAATCGACCACAACTGCCTTGTAGCGCAAGGGCGTTCCGGCGGCAACTGTGCCGGGGAGGTGCTGGGGCACCTTGTACGGGGCGTGGTCGGCCGACCCGAGCACCTGCCACTTGGCGTTGCCGACCTGGGCGGCGAAGACCACACGGTTCAGCTGACCGCCGTCGACGTCCGCCGCGATCTCGACATCACCGGTGGCACCGGCGGCCGGGGCCCGCAGGGTGAGCGAGGGCTTCGCGGCGGGGGCGGCAAGGGGCTTGGTCGCCTTGTAGACGACGGCGGAGAGGGCGGGCACGCGTACGGTGATCCGCTGGTCGGCGGAAGTGGTGGCCGTGTCAGTAGCCCCGTAGATGCCGTGGAATGCGGTGTTCGCGGAGCCGGTCGCGAACTCGGCGCTCTTCGCCTCGGTCGCGTTGTTGACCGCGACGACGTACTCGGTGCCGCTCTTCGCATCGGTGCGGGAGAACGCGTAGACGCCCTTGCCGGAGGCCGCGTACCGCTCGGTCTGCACACCGTCGGCGAGCGCCGGGTTCTCCTTGCGGAGCTTGGAGAGAGCAGCGATCTCCTTGTAGAGAGGGTGCTCCGGATCGAAAGCACTGCTCGCGTGCGTACGGGTCGTGCCGATCTCGGTGTCGGCGAGATAGTCGGGGACCTTGGAGGCGAACATGGTCTGGCGGGCGTCCTTGTCGCCGCCCGGGCCCGTGAAGCCCTGCTCGTCGCCGTAGTAGACCACCGGGTTGCCCCGGCTGAGGAACATCAGCTCGTGGGCCAGCTCGTCGCGCCGCAGCAGCTCCGCACCGTCCGCCTTCGGGTTGTCCTGGAGGAGGAACGAGCCGATGCGGCCCATGTCGTGGTTGCCGAGGAAGGTCACCTGCTCATAGGCGTTGGCCTTGTCGGTGGTGTAGCGGTAGTCCTGGCCGAGGACCGCCGACAGGTCCCCCGCCGAACCGCCCTGCGAGGCGTAGCCGCGCATCGCCTGCTGGAGCGGGAAGTCCAGCGTCGCGTCCAGCCTGCCCCTGGTGACATACGGGGAGGTGATGGCCGGGTCCCCGGAGTACACCTCGCCGTAGAGGAAGAAGTTCGGGCGCCCGTGCCGCGCCGCGTACGCGTCCAGGGCCGTCACCCACTGCGTCCAGAAGTCCATGTCGACGTGCTTGACCGTGTCCACGCGGAACCCGTCGACGCCGAACTCGCCGACCCACTTCTCGTAGATCCGCTCCATGCCGCTGACGACCTCGGGCCGTTCGGTCCACAGGTCGTCGAGCCCGGCGAAGTCGCCATACTCCGCGCTCTCGCCCGCGAACGTCGAGTCGCCCCGGTTGTGGTACATCGTCGGGTCGTTGAGCCAGGCCGGCACCTTCGCGTTCTTCTCGGCGGCCGGGACCACCGGGGTGTACGGGAAGGAGGCGGCGTTCACCTTCGGGATGCCCGCGCGGTCGTCGAAGGGGCGGCCCTCGGTGTCCAGATACGGGTAGGCGCCCTTGGAGCGGTAGCCGTACTGCTTCTCGGCGTAGTCGACGGTGTCGGCCGTGTGGTTGGTGATGACGTCGAAGAAGACCTTCATGCCCTTGGCGTGCGCCCGGTCGATCAGGTGGGCGAGCTCGGCGTTGGTGCCGAAGTGCGGGTCGACCTGGGTGAAGTCGGTGATCCAGTAGCCGTGGTAGCCGGCCGAGGCGTCCTTGCCCGTGCCCTGCACCGGCTTGTTCTTGAAGATCGGGGCGAGCCAGATGGCCGTCGTCCCGAGCCCTTTGATGTAGTCGAGCCGCTGGGTGACCCCCTTGAGGTCCCCGCCCTGGTAGAAGCCCCTGTCGGTGGGGTCGTACCCGGTCTGCAGCCGCGAACCGGTAAGCCCGCCACGGTCGTTGGAGGTGTCCCCGTTGGCGAACCGGTCCGGCAGCAGGAAGTAGAACTGCTCCCGTGTCGCGTCATGGCGGGCGGGCTCGGCGGCCAGCCGTGCGTCACTCGGCGGCGCCGGTGGCCGTGGCGCGGCGGAGACGGGCAGCGCGGGAACGAGCGCCGCGCACAGGGCGGCCGCGAGCGCGACCGCGGTTCTGCGCAGGGGGATCACCGGGGACTCCTCGGTCGTACGTGGATGGGTGCGGGGGCCGTTGGGCTGCCCGGCGCCGACAGTGCGGGCGCCGGGCAGCCCGGCCGTGGGGGCTCAGCCGCGCGAGGTGTTCGTCGCGGTGTCCCTGGCAGTGTTCGTGGCGCTAACAGGTCCTCGCGCCCACGTGCAGCGCGAGCGCGGTGTCCGGGGCGAGGGTCGCGGTGAACTGCCCGGAGCCGTCGACGGTGACCGGCTTCCCGCTCTGGACGTCGCAGTAGCCGCCCGCCGCGAGCGAGGTCTGGAAGGTCCGGGTGAGCGACGAGCCCTCGTGGTTGATCGCCACGAACGCCTTGTCGCCCCGGCCGAACGCGATCGCGTTGTTGCCGTCGTCCCACCAGTTGCTCACCGCCGCCCCGCTCGCGGTGTTGCGGAACTTCACCATGGACCGGATCTCGGGCCAGGCGTGCTGGCACTTCCAGCCGTCCTGGTAACAGGCGTTCATCTGGCCGTTGTCGGGCGGCCCCGCGTCCGTGCTGCTGAACTCGTAGCCGGAGTGGACGTCCGGCGAGCCGTACGGCCAGGCCAGCATGAAGACATGCGCGAGCGTGTACTTGGCGCCGTCCCGGTAGTTGAGGGTCTGGCCGCCGCGCTCGGTGTCGTGGTTGTCGACGAACACCGACGCCTGGCCGCTGGGCATATAGCCCCAGCCCTCGCCGTAGTTCTTCAGATACGCGAGCTTCTCGTTGTTGAACACCCGCTTGAGGTCCCAGGAGTAACGGAACTCCTGCGCGTCGCCGGTGCCGAGGTACTCGGTCGGCTGCACCGCTTCGCCCGCGCCGTAGATCGTCTCCTGCTTCCAGTAGACGCCCGGCTCGGTCAGCCGGGACTTGATGTTGGCGAGGTCGTCGGCGGGGATGTGCTTGGCCGCGTCGATACGGAAGCCGTCGACGCCGAGCGAGAGCAGGTCGTTGAGGTACCCGGCGATGGTCTTGCGGACGTACTCCTCGCCGGTGTCGAGGTCCGCCAGGTTCACCAGCTCGCAGTGCTGGACGTTCCAGCGGTCCTGGTAGTTGGTGACCGGCGAGGTGCAGTCGTCCATGTCGGCCGCCGAGTAGGTGCCCGGATAGTCGTACTTGGTGAAGGACGAACCGGCCGAGCCGATGCCCGACGCGTTGGTCATGTGGTTGATCACCGAGTCGGCGACCACCTTGACGCCCGCCGCGTGGCAGGTGTTCACCATGGCCTGGAACGCGGCCCGGTCGCCGAGACGGCTGCCGATCTTGTAGCTGACGGGCTGGTAGGCGGTCCACCACGGGTCGCCCTGTATACGTTCCTGGGGCGGCGAGACCTGGACGTATCCATAGCCGTCCGGGCCGAGTTCATCGGTGCACGCCTTGGCGACGGAGGCGAAGTTCCACTCGAACAGGACGGCGGTCACGTCCTTGGGCCCGGGCGCCGCCGCCCGGGCCCCGGGAGAGCCGACGACGAGCCCGCCGGCCGCCCCGACCAGGGCGATTGCGGCGGCGAGTGGTCTACGGGTGCGGGGGGTGCTGCGGGTCCGACCGTCCATGGGGGGATCCTCCGTGCGGGACGCGGGTGACGGAGCGGTTGCTGAATGTTCTTGCTGAAACAACCGGCAACAGGTTGCGGTCGAGACCGTAAAGCGGCCAACAGCTTTCGGTCAACCCCTTGGACACCACCTCGACATATGGCGGAAACCTCGCTCCCCGTCGCCCGCAAAAGCCTCCGCAAGATATTGCAGCCATGCGCCAAGCAAGAGCCGCCGCACGGTGACGGTCCGTACGGCGGCTCGGGCGGTCTTCAGGGGCCGTTGGCCAACGGCCCTCGGCCAGGAGGGCTCAGAAGCCGATCGCCTCGCGGACGAGGACGACCGTGCTGCGGAACGGGATGACCTCGCGGCCGTTGATGAGGATCTTGGCGAGAACACTGCGCTGGCCCATCACGGTCTGGGCGCGGACGTCCTCCTTGGGCAGCGAGTACGTCTCCAGGCGGCGCAGTGCGGTGTCCAGGTCGGCGACGACCTTCTGTGCACCGACGACCCAGATCGTCTTGCCCGCACCGAACGCGTACGCGCCGAGCTGGCTGCCACTGGCCGAGCCGGTGACCAGGCGCCCGTCCTCGGTGACGGCGTGCACGCTGCCCACGACCACGTCGGGCGCGGAGCGCGAGGTGCGCACGTCGTCGCGGCGGGCGCCGCGCTGGTCCCAGTCGGCCTGCTCGGCGCGCATGCTCTTGAAGCGGCCCGACTCGTCGATGTCCGCCTGGATGCCGGAGAGCCGCAGGGTCTCGCTCGTCGCCGCGAAGACCGACTTGTCGGTGGGCAGGGCCTCGTTCACGAGCTTGCGGGCGTCGGCCGCCGTGTCCACTATGTGCACCGCAAAGCCGTTGCCGCGCAGGGCCTCGGCCGCCCGCTCGACGCTCTCGGCGCTCGCCGGGACCGCGAAGGTCTCGTCGGCCGGCAGCGTCTGGATGGTCTTCTCACTCATGGTCATGCCCTTCACAAGAGATATCGCCGCCCCGCGCACCGGTCGCGCCGGGCGGCCCCGTGTCCGACCTCCCCGATCGGACTCCGCGTCAAAAACTAGCGACCGGGACGCGAGTCGCGTTCGAGTGGCGCCGGATCGGTCAACTGCGGCGCTTGTCCGATCGCATAGGCTCGGCCACGAGATGAAGAGCAATCCCACTCCGCTGGCGCCCAAGGCCGACAAGGACACCGTGCGGCGGCACAACCTCAGCCTGGTGCTCCGGGCGGTCCACGACGAGGGCGAGACGACCCGGGCCGCCGTCGCGGCACGGGTGGGACTGACCCGGGCCGCCGTATCGTCGCTGGTGGAGCAGTTGCTGGAGAGCGGCTGCCTGACCGAGTCGGGCAAGACGTTCAGCGGACAGGCCGGGCGGCCGGGCACCGTACTCAAGCCCGCGCGGACCGGACCCGCCGGAGCCGGGGTCGAGATCAACGTCGACTACGTCACCGTCTGCGTTGTCGACCTGGCCGGAACTGATCGAGTGCGGCTCACCGAACATCTGGACAACCGGGGCGCCGCCCCCGCCGAGGTGCTGGCCCGCGCGGCCGGGATCGCCTCACGCGCCCTGGACTCGGCCCACGAACAGGAGCTGCGCCCGGCCGGGGTGACGCTCGCGCTGCCGGGCCTGGTGACCGCCGGTAAGGTCCGCCAGGCGCCCAACCTGGGCTGGAACAAGGTGCCCGCGCAGGACCTGTTCGCGCAGGCGCTCACGCAACTGCGCCCCGGCACACGCGCGCTGCCGGTGCGTTCCGAGAACGAGGCCAACCTCGCGGCCCTCGCGGAGCTCTGGTTCGGCGGCCGGGACGAAGCCCGTACGTTCCTGTACGTATCCGGCGAGATCGGGGTCGGCGGCGCGCTGGTGCTCGACGGTGAACTCCTGCGCGGCGCCCATGGCTTCGCCGGGGAGATCGGCCATGTGCCGCTCGACCCGGCCGGACCCCCGTGCCGCTGCGGCGCGCGCGGCTGCCTGGAGCAGTACGCGGGCCAGCTCGCGCTGCTGCGTACGGCGGGCATCGACGAGAACTCCGGTGCGGCGGGCGTCGCCGAACTGGAGCGCCGGGCCCGCGCGGGCGACGAGCGCGCGGTCGCGGCCGTCTCCACGGCCGGGCTGATGCTGGGCCGGGTGCTCTCCGGCGCGGTCAACCTCCTGGACCCGGAGGCCGTCGTGCTCGGCGGGATCTACCGCCCGCTGCTGCCCTGGCTGTCGGCCCCGGCCGACGCCGAACTGGCCGAACGCGTGGTGTCGGGCCTCTGGCCCCGGGACAGCGGCAGGCTGCGCGCGTCATCGGCGGCGGGGGACGCGGCTCGGGGCGCGGCGGCGCTGGTCGTCGAGGACGTACTGGACGACCCGGCGGGGTGGGCGCGGGAGGAGTCGGCGGGCTGAGCTGATCCTGCGTACGCCCAACAGGGCTCAGCGCGTGCCCAGCAAGTGGTCCAGCGCCAGCTGGTCGAGGCGCTCGAACGCCATGCCGCGTGCCCCCGCCGCCTCCGCGTCGAAGTCCTCGAAGGCCGACCGGTCCGCGAGCAGCCCGGCGAGGCCGTCCGGAGCCGTCGGGCGGGCGAGGCCGTCGAGGCGGGCCGCGCGCAGTGCCTCCCGTACCACCGGGTCGGCGCGGAAGGCGGCGGCGCGCTCGCGCAGGATCAGATACGTACGCATGTTGCCCGCGGCCGACGCCCATACCCCGTCGGCGTCCTCCGTGCGCGGCGGCTTGAAGTCGAAGTGGCGCGGGCCCTCGTAGCCCGCCGACTCCAGCAGGTCGACCACCCAGAACGCGTCCCGCACGTTCCCCGCCCCGAACCGCAGGTCCTGGTCGTACTTGATGCCGGACTGGCCGTTGAGGTCGATGTGGAAGAGCTTGCCCGCCCACAGCGCCTGGGCGATGCCGTGGGTGAAGTTGAGCCCGGCCATCTGCTCGTGCCCTGTCTCCGGGTTCACTCCGACCAGTTCGGGGCGCTCAAGGCGCTCGATGAAGGCGAGCGCGTGCCCGACGGTCGGCAGCAGGATGTCCCCGCGCGGCTCGTTCGGCTTGGGCTCGACGGCGAACCGCAGGTCGTACCCCTGGCTCACCACGTACTCGCCCAGCAGGTCGAACGCTTCCTTCAGCCGGTCGAGCGCGACCCGCACGTCCTTCGCCGCCCCGGACTCCGCGCCTTCCCGGCCGCCCCATGCCACGTACACCCGCGCGCCCAGCTCGACGGCGAGGTCGATGTTGCGGAGGGTCTTGCGCAGCGCGAACCGGCGTACCTCCCGGTCGTTGGCGGTGAAGGCGCCGTCCTTGAAGACGGGGTGCGTGAAGAGGTTTGTGGTGGCCATCGGGACCGTGAGCCCGGTGGCGTCGAGCGCGTGCCGGAAGCGCTTGACGTGCGCGTCCCGCTCGGCCTCGGACGAGCCGAACGGGATGAGGTCGTCGTCGTGGAAGGTCACGCCGTACGCCCCGAGGTCCGCGAGCCGGTGGACCGTCTCCACCGGGTCGAGGGGCGCGCGGGTCGCGTCGCCGAACGGGTCGCGCCCCTGCCAGCCCACGGTCCACAGGCCGAAGGTGAACTTGTCCTCGGGGGTGGGGGTGAAGCGTTCCGTCATTGTCCTGGCCACCTCGGTACGCTATTTGTTTTCTAGCATGACGAATATGACATGATCGCGGCGGCTTCCGGAAGCCCGGGCGTTCACCTAATTTGTTTCTGCCGCGCGCAAATGAGGCCCGAGGGTCGCTCGTGGCCGTTGCTCGGGATCCGTCGAGGAAGGGGTGCCCGTATGCCGCCGGGCCCGGTCGTCATCGGGGTGGACAGCTCCACGCAGTCCACGAAAGCGCTGTTCGTCGACGCGGACACCGGGCGCACGCTCGCCGTGGGCCGCGCCCCGCACCGGGTCGACGGCACGGCAGGGGCCCGCGAGAGCGACCCCGAGGAGTGGTGGCGTGCGCTGTGCGAAGCTGTCGGGGCCGGGCTGAAGGAGTCGGGCGTGCCCGCCTCGGCCGTCGTCGGCATCGCGGTCGCCGGACAGCAGCACGGCCTGGTCGTCCTCGACCGGGGCGGACGGCCGCTGCGCCCGGCCCTGCTCTGGAACGACACCCGCTCCGCCCCGCAGGCCGCCGCCCTCACCGAAGCGCTCGGCGGACCCTCGGCGTGGACGGCCCGCACGGGTTCCGTCCCGGTCGCCGCCGTGACCGCCGCGAAGTGGCGTTGGCTGTACGAGAACGAGCCCGCGACCGCCGCCGCCGCGGCCGGGGTGCGGCTCCCCCACGACTTCCTCACCGAGCGGCTTGCGGGCGTCGCCGTCACCGACCCCGGGGACGCGTCGGGCACGGGGTGGTACTCGACGGCGATCGGCGCCTATGACACCGAGTTGCTTCAACTCATCGGTCTGGATGGCGAGTTGCTGCCGCGGGTCGCGGCGACCGGTTCGACCCGTGTCGGATCGCTGACGGCCACCGCCGCCTCGGCACTCGGCCTCCCCGCAGGGATCGCGGTCGCCGCCGGGACCGGGGACAACATGGCCGCCGCCGTCGGGCTCGGCCTGGGCGGCACCGGGCTGCTCGACCATCCCGTCCTCAGCCTCGGCACGTCCGGGACGGTGTTCGCGGCGACGCGCACGCGTCCTGCATCGGTAGGGCTCTCCGGTTTCGCCGCCACGGACGGCACCTACTTGCCGCTCGCCTGCACCCTGAACTGCACTCTTGCAGTGGACAAGGTTGCCTCGCTGCTCGGCCTCGACCGCGATGACGCGGTGCCGGGTGGTGAGGCGGTGTTCCTGCCCTATCTCGACGGTGAGCGCACGCCCGATCTGCCGACCGCCGCCGGGCTGCTCACGGGGTTGCGGCATGCCACCTCGGGGCGTCAGCTGCTCGGGGCCGCGTACGAGGGTGCCGTGTTCACCGCGCTGCGCGCGCTCGACGACCTGCTGCGCGTGTGCGGGCTCGACCCCTTCGACCCGGGCGTCGCGACCCGTCCGCTGCGGTTGATCGGTGGGGGTGCGCGGGGGCGTACGTGGGTCGAGACCGTGCGGCGGCTTTCGGGGCGGCCTCTGATCGTGCCCCGGGTCGCCGAGCCGGTCGCGCTTGGCGCCGCCGCGCTTGCCTTGGCGGCGGCGACGGGTGGGGATGCGGTGGGTTTCGCGAGCGGGTGGGGTGCGGGGGCTGGTCGTGCGCTGGACCCCGTGCGGCGTGATGCGTCGACGTGGTCACGGATCGCCACGGTCCTGGACCACGCCACGCCTTCGCTGCTCGGCGGGCAGTAGGAGCCTTGCTGTTCGGCTGCGGATCGTGCGTGGTTGGTCGCGCAGTTCCCCGCGCCCCTAAATGCGTCCGGCACCCATAGGGGCGCGGGCAACTGCGCGAGCGGCCCAGCACGGTCCGCAGACGTCGTTCCAGGTCAGCGGGTCTCTCGCAGCAGCTCCGCCAGCGCGCTGTCCATGTCCAGGTCCGCGTCCTCGACGTCGGCGGGGACGGCCGCGTACGTCAGGAACAGGAAGCTTCGTAGCGTCGCCGTTTCGAATTCCAGGAGTGCCCGGCCGTCCGGGGAGCTCAGTTCGACCATGGTGCGGGTGCGGCTGGTCGGCCAGAGGTGGACGTCGCCCGCGCCGACCTCGTCGCGCAGGCCCCCGTCGAGCAGATTGCGGGCGAAGACCCAGGTCACGCCCTCGTCGTGGAGGGAGACCTCGGGTGGGAACAGCATGGCGACCGCCAGTGGGTCGGCCGCGCTGTAGCTGAGGGTCACCGAGATGGTGACCGGGTGGGGCGCATCGGTGACGAGGCGGGCCAGGACGGACTGTTCGACGGTGGGTGACATCGGCTCGCTCCTTGCTGACCGGCGCTGCGGTTCCGGCTCCTTCGCCCGTACGGCCTCGGCAGACGGCCCGTGGGACGGACCCCGGCTTCCCGATCTGTGACTCGCATCACATCATCTCAATAGTCACACAATCAACACCTGGCCTTGGAATTCATGCGGAAAACCTGGACGGATTTCCGGGGGCGAACACGGCGCTTCGGGGGTCTGGCACCACCCCCGTCCGGGGTCCAGACCTCCTGACCCGGCCCCCGCTCACGGCGGACGATCGTCGGCGACAGATCGGTACGGACGACGGAGCAGGGGGCCCGGCCATGGGTGATCACAGTCGGCGGAACGTGTTGCGCGGCGCGGCGGGCGCGGCCGCAGGGGGATTTCTGGTCGCGAGCGGTGGCGTGGCGGGCGCGGTCCCGCGCGGAGGACAGACCGCCCCGGTCCGCACGGCCGCCGCGTCCCAGCCCTTCCTCCACGGCCCCTTCGCCCCCGTCACCGAGGAGCTCACCGCGTTCGGCCTCCCCGTCACCGGCCGCATCCCCCGCTCCCTGAACGGGCGTTACCTGCGCACCGGCCCCAATGTGCTCGGCCTGGAGGACCCCCGGGCGCACCACTGGATGCTCGGGGACGGCATGGTCCACGGGGTGCGGCTGCGGGACGGGCGGGCCGAGTGGTACCGCAACCGCTGGGTGCGGTCGGCCGCCGTCGCCAAGAAGCTCGGCGAGCCATACCAAGGGCCCGTCCCCGAGGACGACTTCGCCTGCAACACGCACGTCATCCCGTACAAGGGACGCATCCTCGCACTCCAGGAGAGCGGGCCGCTGCCGTACGAACTCGACGGCGAGCTCAACACCGTGCGCCCGTACGACTTCCGCTCCACCCTGAGCGGCGCGTTCACGGCGCACACCAAGTACGACGCGCGCGCCGACGAACTGCACGCCATCGCGTACTACCCCACCTGGGACCACGTACGTCATCTGGTCGTCGACCGGACCGGACGGGTCGCCCGGACGACGCGGATCCCTGTGGCCGACAGCCCGATGATGCACGACTTCGCGCTGACCGAACGGCATGTGGTCGTCTTCGACTTCCCGGTCACCTTCGACGCGGCGGCGGCCGCGTCGGGCGCGCCCGTTCCGTACGTGTGGAACGACCGGCACCCGGCGCGCGTCGGTGTGCTGCCGCGCGCGGGCGGGAGTGTGCAATGGTTCGAGGTCGGGCCCGCCTTCTACTCGCACACGCTCAACGCGTACGACGAAGGGGACACGGTCGTCGTCGACCTCACCACCTTCCCGGCGCCGTTCTTCGTCGGCGGCAAGGGCTCCGACGGGCCCACCGCGCTCGGGACCGCCTCCCTGGACCGCTGGACGGTCGACCTGACGCACGGCCGGGTCCGCACCCGGCGGCTCGACGACCGGCCGCAGGAGTTCCCCCGGGTCAACGAGGCGCTGGTGTCCCGGCGCCACCGGTACGGGTACACGGCGGCCGCCGCCGCGATGTCCACGGCATATCTGACGGCCGATGGCGTTCCCCCGGACCGCTCCTTCGGCAACGCCCTGGTCAAACACGATCTGCTGCGCGGCACTTCACAGCTGCACCGGCTCCCCCGCGACGCCGCCGTCGGCGAGGCCGTCTTCGTCCCGGCGCACGACGGCCCGGCGGCCGCCGAGGACGACGGATACGCGCTGGCGTATGTCCACAACCCGGAGCGCGGGGCCGCCGACCTGCTGATTCTGGCGGCCCAGGACTTCGCCGGGCGACCGCTCGCCCGTATCCATCTGCCGGGACGGGTGCCGCTGGGGTTCCATGGCAGCTGGGTCGCGGACGCCTGAAAGCCGGAGGCGGAAAAAGTTCACGGCCCGGCCGTGTTCCGTGTCGATCCCGGGGAGCGCCGTTCGTATAGAGGGTGAGAGACCGGCAAGGCGCCGGTCGTGCGGCCGAGGAGGACACCATGCAGCGGTATCTGCTCAGCGTCATGCAGCCCGAGGGAACGCCGCCGGCGCCCGAGGTCCTGGCAGGGATCATGCGGAACGTGGAGAGCTTCCACGACGAGCTCAAGGCGGCCGGTGCGTGGGTGTTCGCCGGGGGACTCCACTCCCCCGCCACGGCCACCGTGCTGCGGGTCAAGGACGGCGACGTGCTGATGACGGACGGCCCGTACGCGGAGAGCAAGGAGTATCTGGGCGGGCTGTGCATCGTCAGCGCGCCGGATCTGGACGCCGCGCTGCGCTGGGGCCGCAAGGCCGCCGAGGCGACGACGCTGCCGATCGAGGTGCGGCCGTTCATGGGCGGGGCCGGGGAGTGACGACCGGCACGCCGCCGGGCCCGTCCGTCGAGGGCGTCTTCCGGGCCGAGTACGGCCGCGCGGTCGCCGTCCTGGTCCGTGTCTTCGGCGACATCGACATCGCCGAGGAGGCGGTCCAGGACGCGTTCACCACCGCGCTGGAGCGGTGGCCGGTGGCCGGGGTGCCGCCGAGCCCGGCCGGGTGGATCATCACCACCGCCCGCAACCGGGCCATCGACCGCCTGCGCCGGGAGGCCTCCCGGGCCGACCGGCAGGCGCGGGCGGCCCTGCTCCGGGCCGGGCGGGCCGAGGACGAGGAGCCCGAGGAGGGACCCGTGCGCGACGAACGGCTCCGGCTGATCTTCACCTGCTGCCACCCCGCCCTCGCCACCGGCGCCCGCGTCGCCCTCACCCTGCGGCTGCTCGGCGGCCTGACCACGGCCGAGATCGCCCGGGCGTTCCTGGTGCCGGAGCCGACGATGGCCCAGCGGCTCGTCCGGGCCAAGGCGAAGATCCGGGACGCCGGGATCCCGTATCGCGTGCCGTACGAAGCGGATCTTCCGGAGCGGCTGCGAGCGGTCCTCGCCGTGATCTACCTGATCTTCAACGAGGGATACAGCGCCGGTTCGGGCGACCGGCTCGTACGGGAGGACCTGTGCGCGGAGGCGATCCGGCTCGGGCGGCTGCTCGCCGAGCTGATGCCGGACGAGGAGGAGGTCCTGGGGCTGCTCGCGCTGATGCTGCTCGTCGAGTCGCGCCGGGCCGCCCGCGCGAGCCCGGACGGGGAGCTGGTGCTCCTGTCCGACCAGGACCGCACGCTGTGGGACGCGGCTCTCATCGCCGAAGGGCAGGGGCTCGTCCGCGCGTGTCTGCGCCGCGACCGGCCGGGCCCGTACCAGATCCAGGCGGCGATCCACGCCGTGCACAGCGACGCGCCGACGGCCGCCGCCACCGACTGGGGTCAGATCCTGCGGCTCTACGACCAGTTGCTCGCGCTCGCGCCGAGCCCGGTCGTCGCGCTCAACCGCGCGGTCGCCGTGGCCGAGACCGAGGGCCCCGCCGAGGCGCTGGCGCTCGTGGACGGCCTTGACCTGGACGGCTATTACGTCTTCCACGCCGTACGCGCGGATCTGCTGCGGCGGCTCGGCCGCAGTACTCAGGCGGCGCGGGCGTACGAGGAGGCGATGGCCCGTACCGACAACGCGGCCGAGCGCGCGTTCCTCGCCGGGCGCCGGGACGGGCTCAGCCCAGCTGGCTGAGCATGCCGACGACCGAGTTGACCGCGCTGTGCAGCGACGGCGCGGCGGCGGTGTCGGCGAAGTAGAAACCGAATCCCGCGCAGATCAGCGCGTGGGAGAGCTTGGTGCCGCCTTTGCGCCAGAGGAAGAAGGCGGCTGCGGCGAGCGGCAGCATCAGAGGAAAGTGCACGGAGGGCAAGGGTGTTCACCTCGTGACCCCGAGTCTGTCGAGCACCGGACCGCCGCGGCACACGCCGGCCCGGTGGAAAGCACCTCCGTCACGCTACGACCGATGCTCACCCGACGCCACCGATGCGGTCACCGGGTGTCATTGCCGCAGGTGACACGCCCCCGATCACACGGCCGTGGCGACCACCAGACGGCAGCGCGGGGTGCCGTCCGCGCGGCGCCCCACCTCCGGCAGCTCACGCAGCTCCACAGAGAACCCCCCGCGGATCAGCTCCTCGCGGACCGCGGAGAGCTTGAAGTCCCGGTAGTACATGACGAATTGGGGCCGCCACACCGCGTTCCGCACCCGCATCGCCGAGTCGAAGGCGAGCAGTGCCCAGTAACCCGCCGAGCCGGGGCGGGGCGGCGCCGCGATCGGGAACGCGAACCGGCCGCCGGGCCGCAGCACCGAGCGGACCTGGGCGAACAGGCCCGGCCGCTCCCGGGGCAGGAAGTGCCCGAACGCGCCGAAGCTGACGACGAGGTCGAAGGCCGCCGAGAACGGGAGCGCGCGGGCATCGGCCCGCACCCAGTCCGTACGACCGGCGACGTCGGCACGGGCCCGGCCCACCTCAAGCATCCCCGCACTGAAGTCGACCCCCACGACCCGCTCGCGGCACACCTGCCGCAGCACGTCCAGGCCCGCACCCGTGCCGCAGCACAGGTCGAGCCCGTAGTCGACGGGGCCGAGCTCACTCAGCGCATGCGCGACGGCGTCCAGAACGACATCGGGCGTCCGGTACGGAGTGAGGTCGAACTTCGGCGCCAGCAGGTCGTAGCCGTGCTCGACCGACGACAGCGCCTGAACGGCGAGTTCACGGACGGTGGGGCCCTGGGGAGCGAACATCGCCCTCAGCATAGGGGCGGTACACAGCGAGCCTGGTCAGCGCGGGGGCGCGACGCCACCGGTCGCCGAATCCGCGTATCCATGGATAACCTCGGAAAAGGTTACGAATTGGCCTATTGGGGAGTCGGCCGAGACGGGAGAAACCATCGTGAAATCCACTCTGAGCAACCGCTGTGCCCGGATGGCAGCAGTGGGTGCCCTGTCCTTCGCCCTGGTGGCCGGTGGAGCCACGGGAATCGCGACCGCCGCCACGCCCAAACCGACGCCGAGCGGCAGCAAGCACGCCTCGGCGGCGACGAGTTCGCTGACCATCAGGGCCAGCAAGACCGACGTCAAGGTGGGCGACACGGTCACCTTCACCGGCCGGTCGAAGGGCCTGGCCATAGGCAGCAAGGTCGTGCTCCAGCACAAGAACAAGGGCAAGTGGACGACCCTGCAGCCCAGCACCACCATCAAGCAGGGCAGCAGTTACTCACTGGACCACAAGTTCACCGCCAAGGCCAAGGAAGAGCTGCGGGTCATGGACGGCACGACCACGTCGCCGACGGTGACCGTCACCGTGAAGTGACGGCCACCGCACTCCGGCGACGCCGGAACTAGCCGATCTTCAGCTCACCCATCTCGCTCCATCCCGCCGCACCCTCGATCGTCGTGCTGACGATGTCGGGAGTGCGGCGCAGGAGCGGGCGCATCGTCTCCATGGCGGCCCTGAAGTGGTCGGAGTCCACATGGGCCTCGCCCGCGCCGTCCTGGAACGCCTCGACGAGGACGTACGTGTTCGGGTCCTCCAGGCTGCGGGACCACTCGTACCAGAGGTTGCCCGGCTCGGCCCGGGTCGCGCTGGTGAAGTCCGCGACGTGCTGGGGCCACTCCTCGGCGTACTCGGGCTTCACGGCGAACTTGACGCAAATAAAGATCATCCAGACATTCTAAGCAGGCGCGTGCATAAGCGTTGCCTAAGCGTCGCCGTGCCGTACAGGCGTGGCCCGTGCGTGGTTAATCGCTCGGCGCTGCGCATAGGCCGGGGGTACTGTTGCCGCCGCCAAGCAGTCCTCCGCCCGCCGAACCCCAGGTGAGACCCATTACCGCACTTCCCCACTCCGCCGTCGTCACGCGGCTGCGCGCCGCCGGCTGTGTCTTCGCCGAGGACGAGGCGGAACTGCTGCTGTCGACCGCACGTACCCCGGCCGAGCTCGACGCCATGGTGCGGCGCCGGGCCGAGGGGCTGCCGCTCGAACACGTCCTGGGCTGGGCGGAGTTCCGGGGGGTGCGGGTCGAGGTGGACCCGGGGGTGTTCGTGCCCCGGCGGCGTACAGAATTCCTGGTCGAGCAGGCCGTGGCGCGCGCCGGGCCGGGCGCGGTCGTGGTCGATCTGTGCTGCGGCTCGGGCGCGTTGGGCGCGGCGCTCGTCGCGGGGATCGGGCGCGCCGAACTGCACGCGGCGGACATCGATCCGGTGGCCGTGGCCTGCGCCCGGCGCAACGTCGGCGCCGCCGGGGGCCACGTCTACGAGGGCGACCTCTTCGCGCCGCTGCCCGCCGCACTGCGCGGCCGGGTGGACATCCTGCTCGCCAATGTCCCGTACGTACCGACCGAGGAGATCGAACTGCTCCCCTCGGAGGCACGCGTCCATGAGGCGCGGGTCGCGCTCGACGGCGGCGGCGACGGGCTCGACGTGCTGCGGCGGGTCACCGCCGAGGCGGCCGGGTGGCTGGCGCCGGGCGGGCATCTGCTCTTCGAGACGAGCGAGCGCCAGGTGCCGACCGCCGTCGAGACGGTGACCCGGGGCGGCCTGGTGCCGCGCGTGACGACCTGCGACGAGCTGTACGCCACGGTCGTCATCGCGACCAGACCCTGAAATCCGTCAGCGCAGGCTCACGCCATCCAGAAGAAGACCGCCGTCATCCGGCTGTCCTCCATGGTGCTCCCCCAGTAATTGGTCGCGCTGTGGATCATGTTGGCGCTGTACAGGAGCAGCCGGTTGTACTTGTGCGCGACGCGGACGTCCTCGGTGAAGGAGTTCGGCGGCACGAACCGGGTGCCGAGCGCCTCGGCCAGGTTGTTGTGCGGGGCCGCCACCTGGTTGCCGCCGAGGACGCCGCCGGGCAGGCTCTGCCGGAAGAAACTCGTACCGCAGTCCTTCGGCACATCGGGGTTGAGATAGAGCACCGCGGCGTACCGGCACAGCGCCCGTGAGTCGGTGTGCGGGCGCTGCTCGCTCTCGTCCTTGCCGACGACCTGGACGCAGTTGTGGTTGAGGGTGGCGCCGCCCGGTGCCTGCTGGAGCCAGAGCTCGCGGGCACCGGTCGACTTCCTCACCAGCCGCTCCACCCGGCCGAGTTCGGCGGGTTCCAGACCGGGCATGGTGCGCATGCCGGGCCAGGTCTCGGGCTTGCGGGGGTATCCCTCGACCCAGTCGTCCTTGGCCAGACAGCGCGCGCGGACCTCGTCGACATTGGGCAGGACGTCGTCGAGGACCCAATAGTCCCGGCCGAGCGTGGGTTTGCGATAGGGGAGCACCGGGAGTGCGGAAGGGTTGGGGGGCATATCGCCGAACCTACTTCCGTAACCCCCGGTCGCCGTGCGCGACTTGGTCAACCTTGCGTCAAGGGGCGGCGAAACACTTCCCGTGACGAATGGCGCATTGCGGGGACTTCCTCATGGGAGGTCCCCGCAATGGCAAAGGCAGCACCAATTCCCCGCCAGGAGCGGGCCCGGAGAGGGTCAGGCCTTGCGGCCGACGCCGCCGAACATGGCCACCTCGTCCGGCTCCGGCGCCGACGTGTCCTCGGGCCGCCACCGCGAGCACGAGACGACACCCGGCTCCAGGATCTCCAGGCCGTCGAAGAAGCGGGCGGTCTGCTCCGGGGTGCGCTGGGTGAGCTTGGGCGTGCCGTGCTCGTTCCAGAACGCCACGGCCTCGTCGACGTCCGGCATGTCCGGGTGGGTGACGGTGTGCGAGAGCACCAGGAAGCTGCCGGGGGCGAGCGCGTCCATCAGGTTGCGCACCAGGCCGTACGCCTGCTCGTCGTCCCCGATGAAGATGACGACGCCGAGCAGCATCAGCGCGACCGGCTGGCTCAAGTCCAGGGTCTTGGCGGCGTGTTCCAGGATGGAGTCCACGTCGCGCAGATCCGCGTCGAGGTAGTCGGTGCGGCCCTCGGGCGTGCTGGTCAGCAGGGCGCGGGCGTGCGCGAGCACCAGCGGGTCGTTGTCGACGTAGACGATCCGGGACTCCGGCGCGATCCGCTGGGCCACCTCATGGGTGTTGTCGGCGGTGGGCAGACCGGTGCCGATGTCGAGGAACTGGCGGATGCCCCGGTCGGCGACGAGGTGGCGCACGGCGCGGCCGAGGAAGAGCCGGTCGGCGCGGGCGTAGTCGCCGATGCCCGGGTGGAGCTCGCGGATCTGGTCGCCGACCGCCCGGTCGACCTCGTAGTTGTCCTTGCCGCCCAGCCAGTAGTTCCAGATCCGGGCGGTGTGCGGCTGGGCGGTGTTGATCCTGCTCCGGACGTGCTCGGGAGCATCGAGGTGTGCCGGGTTGTCGGTCACGGGCGTCGTCTCCTGGGGGCCTGGTGGACTGTCAATGATCAGCCTAGATGGCCAAGTTGAGCCGTGTCGCCGATACCCCTCCCCCGCCTGCCCGAACTCCGGGTGTACGGATGACGTCATCGGCGCGCCTGCCGGGTTCCCGGGCGAAGTGACCCCCAGTCTCATACGATCATGGCTGAACGGTTCCGCTCCTCAGCCACCCCCGTATCCATGGAGGTCAACCGTGACCAGGACGGCTCACCGTATCCGTACATCCGCCACCGCCACAGCAGCCGCGGCAGTGCTGTTCGCGGTCGCCGGCTGCTCTTCGTCGGGCGGCGGCTCCGGGGAGGCCGCGGGCGGTGTTCCGGTGGTCAAGAAGGGCAAGCTGACCACCTGCACCCATCTGCCGTATCCGCCCTTCCAGTCGGAGCAGAACGGCAAGGTCGTGGGGTTCGACGTGTCCCTCATCGACCTCGTGGCCAAGAACCTCAAGGTCGAACAGAAGATCCTCGACACTCCGTTCGAGAACTTCAAGACCGGCGCCTTCCTCAACTCGGGCCAGTGCGACCTCGCCGCCGCCGGTATGACCATCACCGACGAGCGCAAGAAGAACGTCGACTTCTCCATGCCCTACTTCGACGCCACCCAGGCGCTGCTCGCCACCAAGAAGAGCGGGGTCACCTCGCTCGCCGACCTCAAGGCCAAGGGCAAGAAGCTCGGCGCCCAGGCCGAGACCACCGGCGAGAGCTACGCCAAGGGCAAGGGCTTCAACCCGGTCGCCTTCGAGAGCTCGGACGCGGTGCTCAACGGGCTGCGCACCGGCCAGGTCGACGCCGTCATCATCGACTACCCGGTCGTCCAGGGCTGGCTCAAGAACAAGGCCAACGCCGACGAGTTCGCGCTCGGCGAGAACATCTCGACCGGTGAGCAGTACGGCTTCTCGGTCAAGAAGGGCAACACCAAGCTGCTCGACGCCATCAACAAGGCCATCACGGACGCCAAGGCGGACGGCACGTACAACAAGCTGTACGAGGAGTGGATCGGCCCGCTTCCCAAGGCCCGGTCGTGACGTCCCGCCTGACGAGGCGTCAGCGCAGGCGCGTCTCGCAGGGCATCCAGTACGCCGTCTTCCTCGGCGTGCTGATCACCATCGGTGTGCTGGCCGACTGGGGCAGGCTGCAGAACCAGTTCGCGCAGCCGGACCTCATCCGCAAGCTCTTCCCGGACATCATCACCACCGCCCTGCGCAACACCGTCGTCTACACCCTCTCCGGTTTCGTCTTCGGCCTGGTGCTCGGTCTGGTGGTCGCGCTGATGCGGCTGTCGTCGGTGGCGCCCTACCGCTGGGTCGCGAGCATCTACATCGAGCTGTTCCGGGGACTGCCCGCCCTGCTGATCTTCATCTTCGTGGGGGTGGCGGTCCCGCTGGCGTTCCCCGGCACGGAGATCCCCGGCGGTACGTACGGAAAGGTCGCCCTCGGACTCGGTCTGGTCGCCGCCGCCTATATGGCCGAGACGATCCGGGCGGGCATCCAGGCGGTGCCCAAGGGCCAGATGGAGGCGGCCCGCTCGCTGGGGTTCTCGCACGCGCGGGCCATGGTCTCGGTGATCATCCCGCAGGCGTTCCGTATCGTCATCCCGCCGCTGACCAACGAACTGGTGCTGCTCTTCAAGGACTCCTCGCTCGTGCTGTTCCTCGGGGTCACCCTGGAGGAGCGGGAGCTCACCAAGTACGGCCGCGACCTGGCCAGCGAGAGCGCCAACTCGACCCCGATCCTGGTCGCCGGGCTGTGCTACCTGATAGTGACCGTGCCCCTGAGCTTCGTGGTGCGCCGCCTAGAGGCCCGCGCCGACCGGGCGAGGTGAGGAAGCGATGCCACAGAACGAGATCGAGATCCGCGGGCTGCGCAAGTCGTTCGGCGACAACGAGGTGCTGCGCGGCATCGACCTGGAGGTCGCCCGGGGCGAGGTGGTGTGCGTCATCGGCCCCTCCGGCTCCGGCAAGTCGACGCTGCTGCGGTGCGTCAACCTGCTGGAGGAGCCGAGCGCGGGCCAGGTGTACGTGGGCGGCACCGAGGTCACCGACCTGGACGTCGACATCGACGCGGTGCGCCGCCGTATCGGCATGGTCTTCCAGCAGTTCAACCTCTTCCCGCACATCACGGTCACCGAGAACCTGATCCTGCCGCAGCGCCGGGTGCTGCGCCGGGACAAGGTGAAGGCGGCGGCCGTCGCCCGGGAGAACCTGGACCGGGTGGGGCTCGCCGAGAAGGCCGACGCGTATCCGGCGCAGCTCTCCGGCGGCCAGCAGCAGCGGGTCGCCATCGCCCGGGCGCTCGCCATGGGCCCCGAGGTGATGCTCTTCGACGAGCCGACCTCGGCGCTCGACCCGGAGCTCGTCGGCGATGTCCTCGCGGTGATGCGGGTGCTTGCGGGCGAGGGCATGACGATGATGGTCGTCACCCATGAGATGAGCTTCGCCCGCGAGGTCGCCGACCGGGTGGTGTTCATGGACGGCGGCGTGATCGTCGAGCAGGGCCCGGCGGCGCAGGTGGTCGGCGCCCCGCGCGAGGAGCGGACCAGGAACTTCCTCAACCGCATCCTCGACCCGTCGGCCGCGGACCGGCCGACGTCGCATCTGCCCCCGGAGGACAGCTGATCTGCGATACGTGAGCGGCGCCCGCCCCGGCGGTCCGGGGGCGGGCGCCGCCCGCTGTCGCCGGGTCAGGACCCGGCGACAGCGTCCGCCATGGCGACCGAGACCAGCGTGAAGAGCCGGGCGTTCTGATACAGCGTCAGATTGCGGTCCTTGGCGACCCGCGCGGTCGTGTCGAGCGGCTGCCCCGGCGGCTTGAAGGTGCCGTTGGCGTCATTGGCCCAGAACCAGGCGGCCGCCCCTTCGAAACCGAACCCGTAGTTGATCGCCTTGAGGTACGGGTCGGAGGCCATGGTGTGCCGGCGCAGCTGGTACGAGCTCTCCGCGTCGTAGATCGCGGTGTTCATCATGGCGGCGGCCCGGGTGATCGGGCCGGGTGCGCCACCGGCGGTGCGGAACGCGCCGAGCAGCACGTCGTTCCCGTACTGCACGGGGTCGCCGGTGCAGTGCAGGGGCCGCCACCGCAAGGCGCGAAAAGGGGTGGATCGGTAGAATTCACCCCATGGGTCACCCCATGGGAGAGCGGTCGGCCGTACCGACGGCGCCCGAACTCGTCCTGGAGACCGACACCGGCTCCACGGTGATGAGTCCGAGCCGGGACTATCACGTCGGGCGCGACCCCCTCAGCGAGATCGTCATCGACGACGCGCGCGTGTCCTGGCACCACGCCGTACTGCGCGCCGAGGCAGGCCACTGGACCGTCGAGGACGAGGACAGCACCAACGGAACGTACGCCGACGGCCGGCGCGTCCACGCGTGGGACGTCGGCCCGGGCAGCGAGATCCGGTTCGGCAGCCCCGCCGACGGCCCGCGCGCCGTCCTGGTGGGCCGCGCACCGCCCGTCCACGCCCCGGAGCGGCTTTCGGCCGTCTCCATGCCATCCGCGACGGGCGCCTTCCGGCAGCCGACGTCGGTGCGCCCGCTGCCCGCCAAGACCGTACGGATCGGCCGCGCCGTCGACAACGACCTCGTCGTCGACGACCTGGTGGTCTCGCGTCGGCACGCGGAACTGCGCGCGCACCCGGACGGCGGCTACGAGATCGTCGACCTCGGCAGCCACAACGGCACCTTCCTCAACGGCCAGCCCGTCGCCCGCGCCCGGGTCGCGCCGGGCGACATCGTCGGCGTCGGCCACTCGGCGTTCTGCCTGGTCGGCGACGAGCTCCAGGAATATGTGGACACCGGCGAGGTCTCGCTCGATGTGCAGGACCTGACGGTCGCCGTGGACCGGGGCCGTAAGACCTTGCTCGACAACGTGTCGTTCCCGGTCGGCGAGAAGTGCCTGCTCGCCGTCGTCGGCCCCAGCGGCGCCGGAAAGTCGACCCTGCTGAACGCCCTGACCGGCCAGCGGCCCGCCGACCGGGGCACGGTCCTCTACGACGGCCGCGACCTCTACCGCGACTACGCGGAGCTGCGCCAGCGCATCGGCCTCGTCCCGCAGGACGACATCCTGCACGCCCAGCTGACCGTCCGCCGGGCGCTTGGCTACGCCGCCGAACTGCGCTTTCCGCAGGACACCGCCAAGGCCGAGCGCCGCGCCCGGGTCGACCAGGTCATCGGCGAACTCGGCCTGGAGCAGCGCGCGGCCCAGCCCATCCACAGCCTCTCCGGCGGCCAGCGCAAACGCGTCAGCGTCGCCCTGGAACTGCTCACCAAGCCGTCCCTGCTCTTCCTGGACGAGCCCACCTCCGGCCTCGACCCCGGCATGGACCGCTCGGTGATGCACATGCTGCGAGGGCTCGCGGACGACGGCCGTACGGTCATCGTGGTCACGCACAGTGTCCTCAGCCTCGACGTCTGCGACCGGCTGCTGGTGCTCGCGCCCGGCGGCCGGATCGCGTACTACGGGCCGCCGCGCGAGACCCTGCCGTTCTTCGGCTTCGCCGAGTGGCCGGAGGCGTTCGAGGCCTTCGAGCGGGACCGCGACCGCGACTGGGCGGGCGAGTACGACGGCTCGCCGCTGCACCGGCGTTACGTCGTCGCCGCCAGCGCCCAGCCGCACCTCGACGGGGCCGTGCCCGCCCGGACCGTGGGACCGCCGCCGAAGGCCCAGAGCTGGGGCGCCCAGCTGCGCACTCTCGTACGCCGGTACGCGGCCGCGCTCGGCGCCGACCGGACGTTCCTCGCCATCATGATCGCGCTGCCCTTCGTGATGGGCGCCATGGCGAGAGCGCTGGCGGGCGGCGAGCTGACCCGCGAGACCGCGATGAACGCGCTGCTCATCCTGTGTGTCGGCGGTGTGCTCACGGGAGCCGCCAACGCGGTACGGGAGCTGGTCAAGGAGCGGGTGATCTATCAGCGCGAACGGGCGGTCGGCCTGTCCAGATCGGCGTATCTGATGTCCAAGGTGGTGGTCCTGGGGACGGTCACCGTGCTCCAGGCCGTCGTCCTGACCCTGGTCGGCCTGTTCGGCGTACGGCTCAACGCACCCAGCGGCAAGGGCGTGCTCATGCCGCCGCTGGTGGAGATCACGGCGGCGGTGGCCCTGCTGGCGTTCACGGCGATGATGCTCGGCCTGCTCGTCTCGGCCCTGGTGCGCAAGGAAGAGGTCACGATGCCGCTGCTGGTGCTGCTCGCCATCGTCCAAGTGGTCTTCTGCGGCGCGCTGTTGAAGCTCCACGGCGTGCCGGGCATCGAGCAGCTGGCGTGGCTGGTGCCGTCGCGCTGGGCGCTGGGCGCGATGGCGGGCACGATCGGGCTGGCCAGGATCCTGCCGGGCGACCTGACCGGCGACCCGCTGTTCCAACACGACACGGGCGTGTGGCTGCTCAACATGGGCATGCTGGTGGCCCTTTCCGTACTGTTCGGCTTCGCGGTCGCGCGCCTGCTGCGGCGCCACGAGCCGTCCGTGATGCGGAAGTAGGCGGCCACGATGACCGCTCCGGTCGACTTCCGCCCCACGCACGTCGTCCCGCCCGGCGGGCTCTCGGCCTGGGAGAGCCCGGACCCGGGGCGCCCCACGGTTCCGCTGGACGCGCTGCTGCCCGTACGGCTGGCCGAGCGGCACGGCGACTGGGCGCGGATCGTGTGCGCCAACGACTGGTCGGCGTGGGTGGACGGCCGCCTCCTGGTCGCCGTCCCGCAGGATCCGCCGGTCCCGGGTGCGCCCCTGGCCCGTACGGCGGACCCGCGACCGCTCCTCGCCCGGGCCCAGGACATGATGATCCGCTACCGCAGCGCGGCGGAGGAGCTGGCCGCGGGCCGCCTCGACGGCGAGTCGTTCCGGCAGCACACCCAGGGACTGCGGGTCGGCATGATCGTCGACGGCGAGGCGGTGTGGCTGTACGACGCGGAGCACGAGCGGTGGGTGTACTGCGACGGGACGCGGCTCAGCACGTATGCGACGACGGGACGGCCATCGGGGACTGGTGAGTCGTCTCCCGACTCCGCCGTGGGCCCGACCGACGCCACCCGGATCGTCGGGCCCGGTGACGTGTGATGGCTCCCGACGGTGTGTACACCGGGCGGCCCTCCGACCTCATCGGGCGGAAGATCGCCGGGTACCGGGTCGAGGCGGAGATCGGGCGCGGCGGGATGGCCGTGGTCTACCGGGCCCGTGACCTGCGGCTCGACCGCACGGTCGCGCTGAAGCTGCTCGCACCCGAACTGGCCCGCAACGACACGTTCCGGCAGCGCTTCACGCACGAGTCACGGGTGGCCGCCGCGATCGACCATCCGCACATCGTGCCGATCTTCGAGGCGGGCGAGACGGATGGCGTGCTGTACATCGCCATGCGATACGTCTCGGGGCGCGACCTGCGCGCGCTGCTCGACCAGGAGGGCCCGCTGCCGCTGCCGACGGCGGCCCGTATCGCGGCGCAGGTGGCGTCGGCGCTCGACGCGGCGCATGCGCACGACCTCGTCCACCGGGACGTCAAACCCGGCAACATCCTGGTGGCCCCGGGCACCGACAGCGAGCACCCCGAGCACGTCTACCTCACCGACTTCGGGCTGACCAAGAAGTCGCTGTCGCTGACCGGGTTCACTACGGTCGGCCAGTTCGTCGGCACGCTCGATTATGTGGCCCCGGAGCAGATCTCCGGGCGTCCGGTGGACGGCCGTTGCGATGTGTACAGCCTCGCGTGCGTGGTGTACGAGATGTTGGCGGGGGCGCCGCCGTTCCGGCGGGACGACGACATGGCGCTGCTGTGGGCGCATCAGTACGATCGGCCGCCGGCGCTCACCGAGAGCCGTCCGCAGCTCGCGGGGGCGGTGGATGGGGTCATGGCCAAGGCGCTGGCCAAGCTGCCGGAGGATCGGTACGGGTCTTGTCTTGCGTTCGTCTCTGCGTTGCGGGCCGCTGCCGTCGGCTCTGCGGGCGGGGGCCATGCGCCGACCCAGGTCGATCTTCGGGTCGTTGCTGCGCCGGAGGCTGTGGAGCCGCCGCCTCAGCCTCCGGAGTGGGCTCGGGCTGTGTTTATCGCGCCCCGGCACTGAGTGCGCCGCTGGTCGTTTGGGTGCGGGTTGTGTGTGGCTTGTCGCGCAGTTCCCCGCGCCCCTGAATCGCGCTGCCAGACGTTGAGCCCGGGCCGACCACGCGCCGTGCGCCTAGAGGGTGCTGCCCGACGTTGGGGCCTCGTCGACCACTGGGGCCACCTCACCTCTCCGGCGTACGCCTCTCGCCAGCAGGCTCCCCAGGAAGCCCGCCACCAACCCCCACATCACCGCGAGACCCATCGCTCGCCACACGTGGGGCTGTAGGGACACCTGGCCCGCGAGGCCGCCGCCGATGTCGCCGATTCCCAGCAGGGACAGGCCGTAGTGGGCGGAGATCCGGGACAGGAGGCAGACGGCGAGGACGGTGAGGGCGAGGGCGATCGCCAGGTGCAGGGCGTGTTGCCAGGAGCGTACGTAGGCCGGGGAGCGGGCGGCCATCAGGAATCCCGCGCCCAGGACCAGCAGCGCGGCCACCACGAGCAGCCACCACACCCGGCCGTCGTGGTCGGCCAGGGTGCGCAGGTTCAGGGTGGAGAGGTCCGGCGTACGCAGCACCTCGTCCAGGACGTGCGGCATGGGCAGTCCGAACGGGCCGTCCACCCGGCCCTCCCACGAGGCGCCGAGCCCGAGGGTGAGCGCGAGCCAGACGAGGTTCGGCAGGCCGAGCAGGATCACGGCGAACGTCTCGGCCGTGTGCCCCCTGGCCACGGCGACGATGAGGCCGACCACCAACCCGATCAGGACATAGGCCAGGAGCAGGGCGACCATCGCGAAGGCGGCCGGGCGTACCGACTCCTGGAAACGCAGCAGTTGGGCGGGGAGCGGGGCCTTGCGCGAGACCAGCAGGGCCAGGAAGAGCAGGCCCGCGAGCCAGCACAGCCCGAAGAACAGCGTGGGCCACACCTCGGCCTCGAACCCGACCTTGGGCGTGGCGCCGAGGAGGTCGCCGATGTCGCCGATGGTGCCACCGAGCCCGATCGCGAACCGGTGGCGGGCCAGGAACGACAGGCCGAGCAGCGCGAGCAGCCACAGCACGGCGACCCGGGCGGCCCAGAGGGCCAGCTCGCGGGCGCCCGCGACGGCCCGGTGCCGCAGGGGCCGCAGGAATCCGGCGGCGATCACCAGCGCGCCGACGAGCGTGACCGAGAGCGGCAGCACGGTCAGCCCGGCGTGCGTATCGGCGAGCACACCGGCGTCGCCCTTGACGGCGACGGAACCGCCAACCGCCATCACCAGGACCGCCCCCACGACCTGCGGGAACGCATTGTCGGGCAGATCCCCCGCACCGGCCGCGAGCAGGCCGAGCGCGGCGACGACCGCCATGGCGACCAGCCCGCCGAGCACCGCCACGAACGCCTCGCCCCAGCCGTGGCGGGCGCGTCCTGGCTTCGCGGACGTATCCGGCGGTGTCTCCTGGCTCACGTCTGTCACGCTAAGCAGCCGCGGCGAGTACCGCCCGTCATGGAGGGCCGACCGCGTCGGCTTGCGGGCGCGGCGGGCCCGGTACACACAATGGGCAGGCCGAGGACGAACCGGATGTCATACGTGATTCCCCCCGCCGTCGTACGGAGGCGTCCCGTTCGTCCCTGTGGCGCGCGCCCCGCGTCCCCGCAGGGCCCCCGACCTGGGAAGAAGAGCTCGTGAGCGACGACGAACCGCCCCCGTCCGGCCGCCCCACCGGCCCCCCGTCCGGCCCCCTCTCCGACCCGTCCCGCCCGGGCCCGACCACAGGCCCACCGAGCGGCCCGGGCGAGGGCGACACCAGCGGGGGCGCCCACGACGACGGCGGCCACGACGACACGATCGCGGCCGACACGGGCGGCGGGACGTACGGCCCGGGCGGCCGAGGCGGACCAGGCGGACCTGGTGGCCCAGGCACCGGCCCCGGCGGCCCGGACCGGGGCTCGGGCGAAGGCCCAGGCGGCCCGGACGGCCCAGGAGGTCCCGGTGGCCCCACCGGCCCAGGCGAAGGCGAAGGCGAAGGCGAAGGCGAAGGCGAAGGCGAAGGCCCCCCGAACCGTGGCGCGGGCGACGCCCGCCCCTGGTGGCACTCCGCCCCCCGAATCGCCCTGATGACCGCCGCAGCAGTAGCCGCCGTAGCGCTGATCATCGTCTTCACCCGCCCCGGCGGCTCCGGCGGCGGCAAGGGGGCCAACAGCGAGGTCTTCCTCCAGGCGGCGGGCAAGGACGGCCCGGAGCCCTTCACACCCTCCACGGCACGGACCGGTTCACCGCCCCCGAGCCCCCCGTCCCTGCCCAACTCGTCCACGTCGGCGTCCGCCAACGTGACGCGCGGCGTGGACGGTTCGGCGCCGGGTCTCTACGGCGGTACGCGGAACGTGGCGAGCTGCGACGTCGAGAAGCAGATCACCGCGCTCGGGACGGACCCGGCGAAGACCAAGGCGTTCGCCTCCGTCCTCGGCATCGGCCCGGACGACGTACCCCGCTACCTCCGCGCACTCACTCCCGTACAGCTCCGCGTCGACACCCGGGTGACCAACCACGGCTACCGCGACGGCTCCCCCACCGCCTACCAGGCCGTACTCCAGGCGGGCACCGCCGTCCTCGTGGACGACCGGGGCGTGCCCCGGGTGCGCTGCGCCTGCGGCAATCCGCTGACCCCGCCGATCGCCCAACTGGGCACGCCCAAGCCGACGGGCGACTCCTGGCCGGCGTACCGCCCGTCGAACGTCGCCGTGGTCGCGCCCTCGACCCAAGTGGTCGATGTCTTCGTGATGTTCGACCCGGACCACGACGAATGGTTCCAGCGCCACAAGGGCGACAAGGGCGGCGGCGACAAGAAGACCACGCCGCCCTCGCAGACGTACGAGTCGCCGAGCGCGCCTCCGCCGTGCTCCCCCTACCCGTCGTCGTCGACCGGCACCCCCACACTGTGCGCGCCGACGACCGCGACACCGTCACCGTCCCCGGAGTCCAACTCCCCATCCACGCAAGCGCCTTCGGCCTCACCCGGGGCATCGACGCCGTACGCTCCCGCGACAACACCGCCGGCTTCCGCTCCCGGAGGTTACTGACCCTCAGCTGCCCGCCCGGCAATCCCCGGATCGGAGTACCCAACCCCACACGAGTGATTCGAACTACGGATGACCGGCACGCTGCCCAGTCCTCCCAAGCATCATGCCCCGAAAGTCGAACTTCCGATCGAGAACTGGCCGTTACGCCACGCTGATCAGCAGCGTTAGGCAGGTGTCACGTTCCGCGAGAGCCGACCGAGGAGCCGTCATGCAGCCGTCCCGCAGCGCCGCCGAGACCGACCGCAGTTCGAACAGCGCACCACCGGAGCCGCCCCCGCCCACCGAGATCACCTTCTCGGGCTCGTTCGGGAAGAACCCGCTCGGGGAGGCGTCGTTCCGCCATATGTGTTCCCGGCTGCCGTCCGTCCTCGGTCAGACGTGCCGGATGGCGTGGCGGATCGACCGGGGCGCGGTGGTCCTGCTGGTGGTCTGCCAGGCGGTGACAGGCCTCGCGGCGGCGCTGCTGCTCGGCGCGACAGCGCGCGCGATGCGGCCGATCCTGGGCGACGGCCGGGCGGCCGACCGGCTCGACGCCGCGTTACCGGCCCTGGTCGTCATCGCGCTCGCAGTGGCCGTCGCGCGCGTGACCTCCGCCCTCTCCTCGTACGCGGACGGCAGGATCACCCCGCCGCTGACAACGGCCGCCGACGCCGCCATGGTCGAGGCGGTGTGCCGGGTGGAGGCGTCCGCGTACGGCGAGGAGGGGTTCGCCGACCGGCAGGAGGCCGCCGAAATGGGCGTGATGCGGACCAACTTGATGGTGAAGGACGCCCAGCATTTCATGGCGGCCGTCATCCGCATGACCGCCGCCGCAGGCGTCCTCACCGTGCTGCATCCCCTGATGCTGGGCCTGCTCGTACTCGCCGTACTGCCCGCCGGGGCGGGCGCGGTCATGTCGGCGCGGGTCGACTACGAGACGCACTACGCCAATGTGGGCGACCGCAATGTGCGCGGCATGATGCGCTGGTGGGCGACCACGCCCAAACTCGCCGACGAGGTGCGGGCCAACGGCATGACCGGCTATCTGATGTTCTGGTACCGGTCCCTGTCCGAACGCATCGACCGCCGCACCCTCGCCATGGCGCCCCGGCTGCTGCGTATCTCCCTGGCCACCTCGGCCCTCGGCGGCGCCTTCCTCCTCGCCACCTGGGCCACCCTCGCGTGGCTGGCCGTGACCGGCCGGGTCGGTCTCGGTGTGGCCGCGACCGCCGTCGTCGCCGTACAGAGCTCGCTGGCGGCGCTGTCGCAGGTGGTCACCTACGGCGCCGCGATGTTCCACACCAGTCTGTACCTCGCCGACATGCGCTCGTTCCTCGACTTCGCGACCGAACGCGCCCCGAAACGCGGCGAGTTGGCCGCACCGGAGCAACCGAAGGAGATCCGGCTCGACGAGGTCGTCTACCAGTACCCCAACAAGGCGACCCCCGCCGTGAACCGGGTCTCACTCACTCTGCGGCGCGGCGAGGTCGTCGCGGTGGTCGGCGAGAACGGCTCGGGCAAGTCCACCCTGACCCGGCTCATCACCGGCCTGTACCTCGCCGACAAGGGCCGGGTGGTGTGGGACGGGGTCGACGTGGCCGCCGCCGACCCGGAGACGGTGTGGCGGCGCACCGGGCTCGTCCCGCAGTTCTTCGGCCAGTGGCCGCTGGCCGTGCGGGAGAACATCACGCTCGGCCAGCCCCGCACCAACCACGACGACCCGGTCTGGGACGCCGTCGACGCGGTCGGGATGCGCGAGGCGGTGGAGGAACTGCCGCGCGGCCTGGACACGTTGCTGGCCCGCGAGCTGTGGGGCGGCAGCGAGCTCTCCGGCGGGCAGTGGCAGCGCATCGCGTGCTCGCGCGCGCTGTACCGCCGTCCGCCGGTCCTGATCCTGGACGAGCCGACGTCGGAGATGGACGCGCGCGGTGAGCACCGGATGTTCAGTGTCCTCAAGGGCATCGCGCGCGACCGCATCACGATCGTCGTGACGCACCGCATCGAGAACACCCGGATGGCGGACCGCATCGTGGTGATGGAACGCGGCCGGATCACCGAGCAGGGCACGTACGAGGATCTGCTGCACTCCGGCGGCCTGTTCAGCGAGTTGCACGCGCTGTCCCAGGACCGCTAGCGCGGCGGCGGGGGCCGCCCGGCCAGTCCGGGCGGCCCCCGGTACCGTAGATCCCTCCGACCGCACCACCACCCGATCCCTGAAGGGTTGTCACCCCATCCGATGTGCGCTAAGCCGACGATGAGCCGCGAGCCGCGAGCCGCGAGCCGCGCGGGGCTTTGGGGCGGGCTGCGCGTAGCGTTTCGGGGTGGCCATGCACGCTAGCCAGCCCCTTCGCGTACCCGTCGGGGATGACGCCCACCGCTGGAGCACGTTTCGCGGCGAGAAGACGCTCGTCGTAGCCGCGCGCACGGTCACCTCGACCGTACGCGTACTGGAGTGCCTGCCCGCCCTGCTGCGCGGCGACGAGAAAGTGACCGTCGTCTTCGCGTACGACCCCACGTCCGCCTTCAACGACGGCGTCCTCGACCTCCTGCACGACGCCGGATGCCGGGTCATGCCCTGGTCGCAGCTGAGCGCGGTCTCGCCCGACCTCATCGTCTCCGCCAGCGAGAACATCGAGGTCCCGGACGGCGACTGCCCGGTCCTGGTCCTGCCGCACGGCATCGGGTTCCAGAAGTTCGTGCCGGATTCGCGTTCCGCGCGCGAGCGGCTGTCGGGCGTCGTGCCGGACCCGCTGCTCGAAGCGGGCCGCGCCTGGCTGGCCGTCTCGCACCCCGGCCAGGAGGAGCAGCTGCTCGCCGCGCACCCGAAGGCGTCAGGGCACACCCTGCTCGTCGGCGACCCCTGCTTCGACGAACTCCGCGCGGGCCTCGACGACGCCGAGGCGTACCGCCGAGCACTGGGAGTCGCGGACGGGCAGCGGCTGGTGGTGGTGAGCTCCACCTGGGGCGCCACGTCACTACTCGGTGGACTCCCCCACCTGCCTGCCCGACTCCTGGCCGAACTGCCCTGCGACGAGTACCGCGTGGCCGCGATCCTCCACCCCAACATCTGGTCCGGCCACGGCGCCTGGCAGATCCGTACGCTCCAGGCCGCCGCCCTCGACGCCGGGCTGATGCTCATCTCCCCGGTGCACGCGTGGCGCTCCGCGCTGCTCGCCGCGTCGGTGGTGATCGGCGACCATGGTTCGGTCACGCTGTACGGGGCCGCGCTCGGCAAACCGGTACTGCTCGGCGCGTTCGGGGAGGACGCCGTACCGGGCACGGCCGTCACCGACCTCGGCCGCAGCGCGCCCCGCCTCGACCCGCACGGCGATCTGCGCGGCCAGATCGAGGAGACCCTGCGTACGCACACTTCAGGTCGGTACGCGGAGATCGCCGACCGCGCGTTCGCCGCCCCCGGGGAGGCGCTGACCCGGCTGCGGACCTGCATGTACCAGCTCATGGGGCAGCCGGAACCCACGGACACCCCGCCGCCGGTGCTCGCCCCGCCCCTGCCGGACCCGGTGGGGGCGGCGGTCACGTCTTGGGTGGTCACCACATCGATGACCGCGTCGGTTGCGGGGCGCCCGGCCATGACGCTGCGGCGGCGCCCCGCCGCCGTCTCCGACGACGTCGGGGAGGCGCCGGACACGTACGTCCATCTCGCCTGCGACGTCCAGGAGCGCGACGGGCGCCTCACGGAGAGCGCGTCGGTCTTGGTCCGGCAGCCCCCGACGGACACGGCGTCGGCCGCCGTGCGCTGGGTGCGCGACACGCTCGACCGTTTCCCCGGCAGCCTGTTGGCCGCGGCCCCGGTGCGCGGCGGCACCACTGTGGTGGGGTTGCGGGACGGGCGGATGGTGGAGGCCACGGCCACCGGCTCGCTCGGCGACCCGGGCCTGACGGCCGCCGTCGTCTACACCTGCCTGCGGGCCGAACTCTCCCTGGACGACGCGGTGGTGACGCTGCGGATCGGGGACGTACGCGAGGAGGATGTGGTGGTGCGGCTACGGCCGGAGCCTTCTTGCTGACAACTCGGTCTGCGGGCCGGAGCCCTCATGCTGACGACTCTGGCTGCTTTACGGTCCCCGGGGCGAGGGCTCGTAAAGCAGCTCGCGCGCCTCAACCGCACCCCGTCCGCGCTCACCCCGCGTCGTCGAGCCCCGCCACCCGCTCCCGCAGCGCCTGCGCCTCCGGGTTGCCGTGCGACTCGTAGATCTCCAGAGCCCTGGCCAGATGAGCGCGGACGACCGACGGCTCCTGGCCCGTCCGTTCCTCGATCGCGGCCAGCGCCACCAGCGCCTGCGCCTCGTAGTGGTCCGCCTTCTGCTCATGCAGCGCGGCGGCCGCCTCGGTCAGGGCCGCGATCGCCCGGTCGGTGTCGCCAAGGTGGTCATGGGCGAAGGCGAGGGCGATCGTCGCGCGCGCCGCCATCCTCGCGTCGCGGCAGTCGAGCAGCGCCCGGTGCGCACCGCGCAGGGTCTCCAGAGCCAAGGCGTGCTCGCCGTGCGCGTCCTGGGCGCAGCCCAGGAAGTACGACGCGATGGCCGCACCGCGCAACTCATCCGCCCCCGTGTTGAGTTCGAGGGAACGCCGGTACGCCGCCATCGCGCGGTCGAGGTCGAAGCGCTCCCAGTACCGGCCCAGGAACTCCTGCACCGAGGCGCACACCCTCGCGTTCCCCGACACCTCGGCGCAGGCGACCGCCGCCTCCAGCTGGGCGCGCGCCGCGTCGTACTCACCGAGGTCCATCAGCGGCCGCGACAGCAGACTGCGCAGCCGCGCCTCGGCCGCGGGCTCCATGCACGCGGCCGCCGCCTCTGCCCCCAGCTCCAGGGACTCCTTCCAGGACGCCAGGTGCCTATGGTGGAGGAACAGCACGGTGTACGCCTCGGCCAGCGGCCACACCAGATCGGCGAGGCCGTGCCGCGCCCCGGCCCGCACCATGTCGAGGATGTTGTGGCGCTCGGCCTCCAGCCAGTCCAGCGGATCCGGTCCACCCTCGCCCGCGAACGGATCGGGTGCGTCACGCAGCAGCGCACCCAGCTCGGCCACCCGCAGCCGGTCCTCCCGGATCGCCCGGTCGGCGAAGGCGGCGAGTGCCAGATAGTGCCTCAACACCCGCCGTACCAGGTCCAGTTGGATCCCGTCCGCCTCCTCTCGCGCGGCACACCGGCGCGCATGCAGACGTACGAGACCGTGGAAGCGGTAGCGGCCGTCCTCCGGTTCCACGTCGAGGAGGCGCAGCTCTTCCAATGTGTCGAGCTGCACGCGGGCAGCCGCCGTGGTGATGTCGGCGGCGACCGCCGCTGTGCCCGCGTCGAAGGTGCGGGCGGGCAGGAGCGACAGCAGGCGGTACATCCGGGCCGCTTCCGGAGCGAGCTCGCGATACGTGAGATCGAAGACAGCGGCCACCGAACGCTCCTCCCTGACGGATGACGCGGACCCCACGGTCATTTCCGTCAACGGGTCGGGCACATCGGCCAGTTCACGGGCGAGCCGCGCCATGGTCAGCCCCGGCGTGGTGACCAGCCGAGCCGCCAGCACACTGAGCGCCACCGGCAACCCGCCGCACAGCTCGACAAGCCGCTCGGCGGCCGACCGTTCCGCCTCCACCGCGTCGGCCCCGCACGTACCGGCGAGCAGATGCAGTCCGCCCTCCGCGTCCAACGGCTCAAGGGGCAGCAACTTGGCGCCCTCCACGGCGAGTTCACCGAGCCGGGCGTTGCTCGTGGCCAGCAGCACACTCCCCCGACCCTTGGGGATCAGCGATCTGACCTGCGCGGGGTGGCTCACATTGTCGAGCACGACCAGCATCCGACGGCTCGCCGAGTGCGTACGGAACCGTGCGATACGGGCGTCCATGGCCTGCGGGATCGCGGACTCGTCGACGCCGATGGAGACGAGGCAGCTGCGCACGGCATCGGAGACGTCCCCGCCGCCGGACAGCCCGCCCAACGGGGCGAAGTCGACATAGATCTGGCCGTCGGGGAACAGATCCCGTCCGCGTTCCGCCCAATGACAGACCATCGACGTCTTGCCCACGCCCCGCATCCCGTAGACGAGCCCCAAGCGCACTCTCGCGGAGGTGTCATTCCGCTCGGCCCCGAACCAGTCATCGAGGGCCGCGATGTCCTTCGTACGGTTGATGAAGTCGACGACCAGGGGCGGGACTTCGTCCGGTGTGACGTCCGGTCCGGGCGACGGCTGCGGTTGTACGTGGAAGGTGATGCCGCCGTGAATCTGCGCGGCCTGCACGCTCGGCCCGTGCACCACCCCCGACAGCTCGTTGCGCACGCCGCGCGACGAAGCGCCGAGCTCGCCCAGCAACTCCCGCAACTCCTGCGCGGCGGTGGGATCCGCCCGCAGCATCCGACGGATCCGCAGCCGCCACTGCTCCTCGATGTCGGCGGCCCCCTCGTCATCCCCCGCCGCACGAGCGGCCAGCAACTCCTCGCGCGATGCCTGCAACTCATCGACCAGCCGACCCGTGTCGTCGTCCCCGCCGCCCCGGCTGAACACCCGAGCCAGCCGCCCCCGGGCCTGCGTCCAGGCGTCCGACACCATGAGCGTCACCATCGTCGTCGCCCCCGACACGGCAAGCGCCGTCAGCTCAGCTTCCATGGCTCCCCCACACCCGAGTGAATCACCGATGCCACGGTAGAGAGCGGGGGGCTGGTTCGGTAGTCGACGCTCTGCCTGATGGGGGGCGAGTTCGATCGATCTGCGGGGCGGCGGTGACTGACCCTATGGCTCTCAAGCCTGCTCCTCGCGTTCGGCCTCACTGGCCACGGTGCAAACCGTCTTGCCCGAGACAGCGTTCAGCGATGTCGCAAATATCCATGTGTGGTGTGCCGGTAGCGCCGGATACGTTGCCCCTCATGAACGTGACGTTCACCAAGCTCGGTGGCCGCCGCTATCTCATGACGGTCGTCCGCGAGCACGGCCCGGAACTGGCGCCACGGCAGGGCCCTGGCTATCACGACCACCTGCCGCATGACGCCGTCCACTTCCTGGTCGAGGCCGAGGCGCGGCTGTCCGGTGGTGCCTTCGGGCGGATCGCCGCCGGGCGCAACAACATCTTCTGGCCGACCGACCCGGCGGCGCGCAAGCGCCAGGCGCGTCATGAAGCGAAGCGCCCGCCGAGTGCGGCCGAGCACGCCGATATGGCCCGTTCCGAGGAACTGGCCTCCGTGTGCCAGCCGCTGTGGGAGTTGAGGGCGGGCCACCTTGCCGAGCCGCCGTCGTGGTTCTCCCGGGTGGATCCCGCCGTCCTCAAGTCGCCTGTGGTGGAGCGCATACTGGCGCGCTTGGACGAGTTCGCCGCGAGCTGGCACGCACTCCCGACGGGCGGCAGCGTCACCCTGTCCTGGCCGGCGCACGCCTGACGCACGTTTCCAGGATCCCGGCCCCTAGTCATGGTTGCCGCACGCACACTGCACCCTCGAAGTGTGGTGTCCCACTACATGTCCGCTTGACCAGCGCGTTTCTACGGTGTGGCGACACGTAACCGTCCCCGCCGAACCGCCGGAAGTGGTGACCATGGCCGCCCCAGCCCCCGCTCCCCCACGCCCCACCAACCTCCCCCGTATCGTCGCCGCCAGTCTCATCGGCACGACCATCGAGTGGTACGACTTTTTCCTGTACGGATCCGCCGCCGCGCTGGTCTTCAACAAGTTGTTCTTTCCCGGGTCCGACCCGCTCGTCGGGACGCTGCTCTCCTTCCTGACGTACGCCGTGGGGTTCGCCGCCCGGCCGTTGGGTGCCCTGGTGTTCGGGCACTTCGGGGATCGGATCGGGCGTAAGAAGCTGCTCGTGCTGAGTCTGCTCATGATGGGCGGGGCGACCTTCTCGATCGGTCTTCTGCCGACGCACGCCACTGTCGGCTCCGCCGCGCCCGTGCTGCTCACCGCGTTGCGGCTGGTGCAGGGGTTTGCGCTCGGGGGTGAGTGGGGCGGGGCCGTGCTGCTGGTGTCGGAGCACGGGGACGCTCGGCGGCGCGGGTTCTGGGCCTCGTGGCCGCAGACCGGCGCGCCCGCCGGGCAGTTGCTCGCGACCGGGGTGCTCTCGGCTCTCACCGCGCTCCTTTCCGACGACGCGTTCCTCTCCTGGGGGTGGCGTGTCCCGTTCCTGCTGTCCGGCGTCCTGGTGATGGTCGGTCTGTGGATACGTCTCTCTGTCGATGAATCACCTGTGTTCAAGGCCGCGTTGGCCCGCGCCAAGGCACGCGAAGTCGTCGAAGCCGACGGTGTCGCCGAAAAGCTGCCGCTCGTCGCCGTACTGCGCGACCACTGGCGTGATGTCCTGGTCGCGATGGGCGCGCGCATGGCGGAGAACATCAGCTACTACGTGATCACCGCCTTCATCCTGGTGTACGCGACGACGTCGGCCGGGATGGCCAAGCAGACCGCGCTCAACGCCGTATTGATCGCCTCCGCCGTGCACTTCGCCGTGATTCCCGCGTGGGGCGCGCTCTCCGACCGGATCGGGCGGCGGCCCGTCTATCTGATCGGCGCGGTCGGTGTCGGTGCCTGGATGTTCCCCTTCTTCTCGTTGATCGACACGGCGGACTTCGGGAACCTGGTCCTCGCCGTCACCGTCGGACTGGTCTTCCACGGCGCCATGTACGCGCCCCAAGCGGCCTTCTTCACCGAGATGTTCGCGACCCGGATGCGGTACTCGGGGGCGTCCATCGGCGCCCAGTTCGCCTCGGTCGCCGCCGGCGCGCCCGCGCCGCTCATCGCCACCGCCCTCCTCTCCGACTACGACAGCTCGACCCCCATCGCGCTCTATGTGATCGCGGCCGCCGTCCTCACAGTGATCGCCATCGCCTTCGCCCACGAGACCCGCCACCGCGACCTCGACGACATCGAACGCGCGGACCGCGCCCAGGACTCGGTCAGCGTCTGACCGCCGTCGACATCGCGTGCAGCCGCAACGCCAGCTGGATCTCCAGTGCTCGGGCCGGACACTGCCAGTCCGGCCCGAGCAACCGGCCTATTCGCTCCAGGCGTTGGGCCACCGTGTTCACATGGACGTGCAGGTCGTCCTTGGTGCGCGCCGGGCTCATCCCGCTCGCGAAGTACGCGTCGAGGGTGCGCACCAGGTCGGTGCCGCGCCTTTCGTCGTACGTCACGACCTCGCCGATGGTGCGGTCGACGAAGCTGTCGATGTCGCGGGTGTCCGCGAGGAGCAGGCCGAGGAAGCCCAGGTCCGGGGCGGCCGCGCCCTCGCCGGACCGCCCCAGCAGCCGCAGCGCCTCCAGGCACCGGCGCGCTTCCCCGTACGCCTCGGAGACCGAGCCGGGGCGCGCGGCGGGCGCCTCGACCGGGGCCGACGCGCCGACGGTGACGGGTTCGCGCAGGGCCGCGCCGAGTTGCTTCGCCAGCTGACGGGCGACGTCGGCCGGGGTGTCGGCCGGGCCGAGCGGCAGCAGCAGGACCGTGCCGCCGTCGCGGGCGGCGGCCAGGCCGTGCCGGGTCGCCGCCAGATGCGCGGCGGCCGAGCCCATGCGCTGCCGGTCGGCGGTCTGCCGCTCCGCCGTACCGTCCTCGGGCCCTTCCATGCGGGCGGCGAGGACGACGTGCGGGGCGTCCAAGTCGGCCCGCAGCCGCGCCGCGCGGTCCCGCAGCAGTCGGGGGTCGCGGCCCGGTGTGTCCAGCAGGTCGTCCAGGAGCTCACCGCGCACGCGCTGTTCGGCCTCGCCCGCCGAGCGCCGGGCGAGCAGCAGCAGCGAGGTGACCATCGCGGCCCGCTCCAGGGTGCGGCGGTCGACCGGGTCGAGCCCGGGGTGGCCGCGCAGCACGAGCGCGCCCAGCAGTTCGCCGCCGGCCGAGACCGTGGCCACCCAGTCCCGGCCGTTCCGTATCGCATGGCCGTCCGTGCCCGTCAGGTCGAGCGCGGTGAAGGCCGGTGAGTCGGCGTCAGCGAACTCGACTGCGCCGTCGAGGACTTCGGAGACCGCCCTCGCCACATCGTGGACGCCCCCGCCGCGCAGTACGAGTTCGGTGAGCCGGTCGTGGACCTCGGAGGCGCGCTCCAGGACCGCGCTGTGGTCCCGGATGATCTCGTTGGCCCGCTCCAGCTCGGCCAGGGCCGATCGGGTCTCGGCGAGGAGGTTGGCGGTGTCGATGGCGACGGCGGCGTGGGCGGCGAACGAGCCGAGGAGGGCGATCTCCTCGCGGGCGAAGACCCGGCTGTGCCGGTCGGCGGCGAAGAGCACGCCGATCACACTGCTCCCCAGCATCAGCGGTACGCCGAGGATCGCGACCAGCCCCTCGTCCCGTACGCCCGTGTCGATGGCCCGGGTGTGCCGGAAGCGCTCGTCGTCGAAGTAGCTCGATGTGACGTACGGGCGGGCGGTCTGGGCGACGAGCCCGCCCAGGCCCTCGCCCATGCCGAGCCGCAGCTGCTGGAAGCGGGCGGCCACCGAGCCTTCGGTGACCCGCATATAAGTGTCGCCCGCCACCGGGTCGTTGAGGCTCAGATACGCGACCTCCGTACCCAGCAGGGACCGTGCGCGCTGCACGATCGCCCGCAGCACCGCGTCCAGATCGCGCAGCCCCGCGAGGTCGTGGGCGGTCTCGAACAGTGCGGAGAGCTCGGCCTCCCTGCGCCGTCTGCCCTCCAGGTCGGCGCGGACCCGCAGGGCGAGCTGCCTGGCGGACTCCAGGGCGGCCAGCGCCTCGGGTCCGGCGCCGTCGGCGCGCGCCAGGAGCGCCGGCCGGTCGTACGCCTCGGCCGCCGCGCCGCGCGCCAGAAGCTCCAGGTAGGGGACTTCGGCGTACTCGGTGAACTGCGGGTGATCGTGGGACATGTTCACAGGGATACCTGCCGTACGGGCCACCGCGCCAGGCCTGTGGAAAAGTGTTGGCAGGGGCCGGTCACGTCGCGGATGTGCGTCAGTGGGCGGTCCAGCCGCCGTCGAGGGCGAGCGAGGTCCCGGTGATGAACGACGCCTGCGGGGTGCAGAGATAGGCGACCGCCTCGGCGACCTCGGACGGCTCCACGAGACGTTTTAGCGCGGAGTCCTTCAGTAGCACCTCGGCCAGGACGCGTTCCTCGGGGATGCCGTGGGCGGCCGCCTGGTCGGCGATCTGCTGCTCGACGAGAGCGGTGCGGACATAGCCGGGGCTGACGCAGTTCGAGGTCACCCTGTGCGCGGCGCCTTCCAGAGCGGCGGTCTTGGAGAGCCCTTCGAGGCCGTGCTTGGCCGATACGTAGGCCGACTTGTACGCGGAGGCCCGCAGTCCGTGCACCGAGGAGATGTTGACGATGCGCCCCCAGCTCTGCCCGTACATGTGCGGCAGCGCCCCTCTGATCAGCCGGAACGGCGCCTCCAGCATCACCGTGAGCACGGTGTGGAACATCTCGGGCGGGAACTCCTCGATGGGGCGCACCAGTTGCAGCCCGGCGTTGTTCACCAGGATGTCCGTGCCGGTGGCGGCCTGTTCGGCCGCCTCCAGGTCGGTCAGGTCCAGGACCAGCGGCTCGATGGATCCGGCGAGGCCGGTGTCCGCCGCGGCCAGGGCGTCGAGGCCCGCGGCGTCCCGGTCGACGGCCCGCACCTTGGCGCCGGCGACGGCCAGGCGCAGGGCGCAGGCCCGGCCGATGCCGCCGGCGGCTCCGGTGACGAGCGCGGTGCGGCCGCCCAGGTCGAGGGCGACGGGTGCGGGGACGGGACCAGGTGTGGTGGGCGTGGTCATGTTTCCGACCCTAGGCAGTGCGCCCGCCCACCACCCATGTGGTCCGCACCCACACTTCAGTGCTCGGTCATAGGCGCGAACCATGTCGGTCCATCGGCCAGCGCCTGTTTGATGCGGAAGAGGGCGAACTCCTGGAGCTCCGGCAGCGCGTCGACCGGGAACCAGCCGACCTCCAGGGACTCCTCGTCGTTGACGCGTGCCTCGCCGCCGACGGCCCGGCAGCGTAGACAGATGTCCATGAACTGACAGTTGTCGCCGTTGGGATAGGTGACCGGCGGCAGCGCATCGACCAGGATCACCTTCTCGACCACGCACCGCACGGCGGTCTCCTCGTACACCTCGCGCACGGCGGTCTCGGCGGGCTGTTCGCCGGGCTCCGGGATCCCGCCGATGATCGACCACTCGCCGGAGTCGACGCGTCGGCCGAGCAGTACGCGGCCCTCGTCGTCGAAGACGACGGCGCTGACGCCGGGCAGGAACAGGAGTTGGTGTCCGGCCGTGGCCCGGATCGCGCGGATGAACTCAGGTGTCGCCATGGCCCCGACCCTAACGAGACTCCGCCGCGACGTCCTGTGCGTCACGACGCGCGCGTACCGTGCGGTTCACCGCCCAGCCGAGGCCCGCCGCTGCCAGCGCCACCAGCGCCCACTCGGGCGCGGTGCCGAGCCTCGTCGCCGGGGTCTCGGAGGAGCGCAGCGGCACCTTGGCGACGAGCGACGCGGGCGTGAACATCGCCGTCTTCTGGACCACCTTGCCGTCGGGCATGATCACGGCGCTGACACCGCTGGTGACGGGCACCGTGACGGCCCGGCTGTGCTCGACGGCCCGCACGCGCGACATGGCGAGCTGCTGGTAGGTCATCTCGCTGCGGTCGAAGGTCGCGTTGTTGCTCGGTACCGAGATCATCTGGGCGCCGTGGGTGACGGTGTCGCGCACGGCCCAGTCGAACGCGGCCTCGTAGCAGGTGGCGATGCCCACCTTGGTGCCCGCCATGTCGAAGACGCCCGGTTCGATGCCCCTGCTGAAGTCCTGGCGGACCATGGAGACATAGCCGGGGCTGAACATCTTGATGAAGCCGCGCAGCGGGATGTACTCGCCGAAGGGCTGGATCTGCCGCTTGTCGTAGGTGGCGCCGGGTCCCGTCTTCGGGTCCCACAGGACCTGCTCGTTGAAGAGGCTGCCGTCGCTGCGCTGGACGACCGCGCCCACCGAGATGGGCGCGCCGATCATCTTGGCGGCGTGGTCGATGTCGTTGTAGGCCTGTGCGTCGGTGTACGGGTCGACGTCCGAGGAGTTCTCCGGCCACAGGACGAAGTCGGGCTTGGCGGCCTTGCCCTGCTTGACCTTCTCGGCCAGGCGCAGGGTCTCGCGTACGTGGTATTCGAGCACGGCGCGGCGCTGCTCGTTGAAGCCGAGGCCCAGGCGGGGCACATTGCCCTGGATCACCGCGACGGTGGCCGTGCCGTTCTCGGCCGCGTCGCTGACCAGCGGGGTCGCGGCGAAGGCGGCGCCGACAGGCGCGACCAGGGCGAGCAGCGCGCCGGCTGCGGCCCCCGTGCGCAGGACGCCGGTGGCGCGCAGGCGCAGGGCGTGGCGGACGGTCTCGTACAGGCCGAAGCCGCAGAGCACCACGGCGAAGCCGAGCACCGGCGTACCGCCGAGGGCGGCCAGCGGCAGGAACGCGCCGTCCGCCTGGCCGAAGGCCAGCTTGCCCCAGGGGAAGCCGCCGAACGGCATACGCGCGCGTGCCGCCTCGGAGGCGATCCACATCGCCGCGCCCCACAGCGGCCACCCGGGCAGCCGGGAGACCACCGCGATCCCGGCGCCTGCGGCGGCGACCCCGATGGCCTCGATGGCCGCGAGGGCCAGCCACGGGCCGGGCCCGACCTCCACGCCCGTCCACACCAGCAGCGGCAGCAGGAAGCCGAGGCCGAAGAGGTAGCCGAGGCCGAATCCGGCCTTCCAGGTACGGCCGCGCAGACACCAGCCGAGCAGCGCGAACGCGGGTACCGCCAGCCACCACAGGGGCCGGGGCGGGAAGCTCAGATACAGGAGCACACCGGACAGCGCGGCCGTCGCGGGCCGTACGAGCCGGTGCAGCAGCCGACGGCCGCGCGAGGCGGCGGCGGGCTGCGGTTCGAGCTGCTCTGGCTCGGCTGTGGGGGTGGTGGTCGTGCTCACCCGGCGGAGTCTACGGCCGCGGGCTGTGGGTGCGGCAGCCCGATTCGTACAGTAACCGTCCTTATTCGTACGATCACCGCTTTCGGGGTCCTGCGATCGCCGGTGCTCACTCGGCGAAACGGCGGCGCTGGAACGTTTCTGCACATCTGTACCCACACCACGCTCCGCGCCGTTACGGTGTGCGCCAGTGGTTGGAGCGTCGGGGGGCGGGGATGAGCGCACGGGAAGGCCGGTCCGCCGCACCCGAACGCGCGGGCGGGGTCGATCTCGTCGGCGTCCTGGTGCTCGGCGCCTGCGCGGGCTGGTCGCTGGTGTCGGCGGCGGGGCGCGAGGCCCGGCCCGAGGGAGTACTGCTCGCGGTGCTCGCGGTCGCCGCCGGGTACGCGCTGGGCCGTATCAGCGGCAGCCTGGTGCCGGTCGCGGCCGCGACGGCCGCCGCGCTCGTAGGGCTTGTCCTGGCACTCGCGTCGCGGGACGGGGTCCCGGGCGCCACCGTCGACCCCTTGCCGGGCCACATAGGCGTCTCGGCGGCGCTCCCGGTGCTCGCCGCCGGTGGGGCCTGCTGCGCTGCCTGGGCGGCCCGTACGGCGGCGGTCCGGCTCGCCCTGCGGCTGCTGGCGGTCGGATGCGCGGGCGTGGCGCTCGCTCTCGGCTCGGTGGCGGGGTGCGCGGCGGCGCTCGGCGTGCTGCTCTGCTCGCTGGCGGCGGCCCGGATGCGCCGCCGGGCGGTCGGTCTCGCGGGGCTCGCGGCGGTCACCGCGCTGGTGGCGGTGGGGTCGGTGGCGGTGGCCGAGGACGCGCTGCCCAGCGGGCTCACCGTCTCGCTGCAGGGCCAGCTGACGCCGGAGCGCGTACTGCTGTGGCGGGACGCGGTGGAACTCGCCGAGGAGCATCCCGTGCGGGGCACCGGGCCGGACCGGTTCGGCGGCCTCAGCCCCGTCGCCCAGCGATCGGCGCTGACCGCGGGGAAGCCGCACTCCGCGCTGTTGCAGCAGGCATCGGAGCAGGGCGTGGTCGGCGCGGGACTGCTGGGCGCCGCGTACGGCTGGATGCTCTACGGGCTGTGGCGCTCACCCCGCAGCACCACGGTGGTCCTCACGGCTGGCGCGGCGCTGACCGCGCTGGCGGCGTTCGCCTGTGTGGGCAACGCGCTGAGCTTCACTCCGGTGACGATGGGCGCGGGTCTGCTGGCCGGACTGGCCACCGCCCGGCCAGCAGGGGACGGACAGCCGGAGGTGGAACGGGAGGCCGAAGCGCACCCCACGCGCGCGTAGGCTTCGGGGAAGTTCGCTGCTTCGCCCACCCCTCGTCCGGCACACTCCACGCGCGCGTAGGAGTCGGCGGAACCACAACGAGGGGGCCGCGAGCCCCGTATCAGGCCTCGGCCGGCTTGGACGTGCTCAGGAGGCGCAGGCGGGCACGGATCACGCGGACCGCCGCCTCGGCGTCGTCCACCGTGACGGTGAAGACGCGGCCGTCGCCGAGACGGAGGACGACGCCCTCGCCCCGGCGCACCACGACGGCGGTGCCCTTCTCGGGGCGCCAGCGATAGCCCCATCCGCCCCACTGGCGCGGGGTGACGCGCGGCGCGAAGTCCGCGCCGACCACATCGCCGAGGGGGATACGGCGGCGCGGCAGGCCGATGTGGCCGCAGCGCACTTCGAGGGAGTCGTCGTCGACCTTGACGGCCACATGGACGAAGGCGAGGGTCCCGTAGATCACCAGGAGACCGGCGGCGACACAGCCGATCACCGACATGAGCAGGGGAGCGATGCCGGACGTCCACGTGGAGTCGACCGCCAGCTCGATACCGAGGGCGATACAGGCAGCGCCGCCCGCCGCGAGCAGCCACTGGACACGGTTGGTCGCGCGACCGGTCCAGATCGCCGGCGGAGTGGCCGCCTCGGCACCGCTTTCCTGCGCCGGGGGCTCGGGGGGCAGATCCCTCATGCTTAGCAGACTACTCAGAATCCACTGGACCGGCAGCCACCCCACGCTCAGTGAGCGGTGCTGACCGCCTGCAGCAGAAGGCCTTCCTCGTAGCCGAGCGCGGGCTCGGGCAGCGCGGCGACACGGCCGCTGAGCAGCACGGTCACGCTGCCCGTCGGCGCGGCGTCGGGGGCCGGCTCGATGCCGGCGCGGCGCAGTGCCTGGGCAGCGACCGCGGACGCGCTGCCGTAGAGCTCGGGCGCGGGCGAGCCGGGCCGGGTGACCGCCGTACGGATCCGTTCGGCGACCAGTTCGTAATGGGTACAGCCCAGGACGACGGCCCTTACATCCGAGGGGGTGCGCTCGGCGGCGGCCGCGATGGCCAGCTCGATCGCGGCCTCGTCGCCGTGCTCCAGTGCGTCGGCGAGTCCGGGACAGGGGACCTCGGTCACCTCGACGCCGTCGGCGAAGTCACCGATCAGCCCACGCTGGTACGGACTGCCGGTGGTGGCGGGCGTCGCCCAGATGGCGACGGGGCCGCCGCCCGAGGCGGCCGGCTTGATCGCCGGTACGGTCCCGATCACCGGGATCCGGGGCTCCAGTTCGGCGCGCAGAGCCACCAGGGCGTGCACGGAGGCGGTGTTGCAGGCGACGATCAGCGCGTCCGGCCGGTGCTCGGCGGCGGCGCGCGCCACGGCGAGAGCGCGCGCGGTGATCTCCTCGGGGGTGTGCGGGCCCCACGGCATGGTGTCCGGGGCCGAGGAGAGAACCAGGTCGGCGTCGGGCCGCATCCGGCGTACCGCGGCGGCCGCCGCCAGCAGGCCGATTCCCGAGTCCATGAGCGCGATCTTCACCCGGTCACCATAGTCGACCGCCCTTGCGCACCGGCTCAGGTGGTGCAGACTGCGGCGGATGAGCGCCCTCGCATGGATCGCCTCGGTGTCACTGGCCTGCTGGCTCTGGCTGCTGCTCGGGCAGGGGTTCTTCTGGCGCACCGACCAGCGTCTGCCAGCCCGTTCCGCCCCGCCCGACTGGCCGGATGTCGCCATCGTCGTCCCGGCCAGGGACGAGGCCGAGGTGCTGCCGCGCAGCCTGCCCACACTGCTCGCCCAGGACTATCCGGGCCGGGCCGAGATCTTCCTGGTGGACGACGGCAGTTCGGACGGCACCGGCGAGCTGGCCCGGGCGCTGGCCGCACGCGAGGACTGCGCGCTGCCGCTGACCGTGATCGCGCCCGGTGAGCCGGGGCCCGGCTGGACCGGGAAGCTGTGGGCGCTGCGCGAGGGGATCGCGGTGGCCCGCACCCGGGATCCGGAGTATCTGCTGCTCACGGACGCCGACATCGCCCATGAGCCGGACAGTCTGCGGGAGTTGGTGGCCGCGGCCCGCTCCCAGCGGCTCGACCTGGTGTCGCAGATGGCGCGGCTGCGGGTCGCGAGCGGCTGGGAGCGGCTGGTGGTGCCCGCCTTCGTGTACTTCTTCGCGCAGCTCTATCCGTTCCGCTGGATCAACACCCCGGGGGCGCGTACGGCGGCCGCGGCGGGCGGCTGCGTCCTGCTGCGCACCGAGGCGGCCGAGCGGGCGCGCATTCCGGAGTCGGTGCGCCAGGCGGTCATCGACGATGTGTCGGTGGCGCGCGCGGTGCGGCGCTCGGGCGGCCGGATCTGGCTGGGGCTCGCCGAGCGCGTCGACAGTGTGCGCCCGTATCCGCGCCTCGCGGACCTGTGGCGGATGGTCTCGCGCAGCGCGTACGCCCAGCTGCGGCACAACCCCTTGCTGCTGCTCGGTACGGTCGCGGGGCTCGCGCTGATCTATCTCGTGCCCCCGGTCACGCTCTTCGCCGGGCTGCTGCGGGACGACGCGGTGGCGGGCTGGGCGGGCGCGCTCGCGTGGCTGGTGATGGCCGGGACGTACGTACCGATGCTGCGCTACTACCGCCAGTCGCTGCTGCTCGCCCCGCTGCTGCCGTTCACCGCGCTGCTGTATCTGCTGATGACGGTGGACTCGGCGGTGCAGCACTACCGGGGGCGCGGGGCGGCGTGGAAGGGGCGCACTTATGCGCGGCCGGAGGCGTCGCCGGATCAGTGAGCCGGGCCAGTGCGCCGAGCAACCGACCTGAGTCGCCCGAACCACGCCCACGCGCGCGTCATTTGCGACCAGGTGTCCAGTTCATGCCCCAGCCGTACGCCTGGTCTATGGTCCGCTGCGGGCTGACCCCGCGCGCGGGCACCAGATAGCGGGCCTCGCGCTGGACGACGAGGTCTCCCCCGGTGTTGGTGATCAGCGCGAGCGCGCAGACCGTGGACGGCACGGTGCACTCGTCGAGGGAGAAGTCGATCGCCGCGCCGTGCTGGGGCTGGAGGGTGACCGTGGCGTGCAGATCGGCGAAGCTGCGCGCGCCTTCGTAGATGGTGACGAAGATGAGCAGGCGGCGGAACTGGTCCTTGTGGTCGAGGTTGACCGTCAGGTTCTCACCGGATGAAACGGCTCCGGTGCGGTCGTCGCCGTCGAGGTGGATGTACGGGGGCCGGTTGAGCGAGCCGAAGGCGTTGCCCAGGGCCTGGACGACTCCCTTGCGGCCGTCGGCGAGCTCATAGAGGGCGCAAAGGTCGAGATCGAGGTCGGTGTGGTTGGCGACGGCCCGGCCCAGCTTGGCGCCCCAGCCGCTGAACTGCTTGCGCACCTGCCAGTTGAGGTTGACCCGCAGGGCCCCGGACCCGCCGCCCTGCTTGGCGAGTGAGACCGTGGGCGCAGCCTTGGTCAGCGTCACTTTGCTCAGGCGTACAGGGGCGGGCGGCGCGGCCGGGGGCGGCGGGGCGGCCGCCGTGAAGGCGGGGACGGTCGGCGCGGGCGCGGGCTGTACGGGCGGCGCATAAACAGGCGGCGTGGTCACCACCGGCGCCACGGCCGGGACGGGCGGCGAAGGCGGAGACGGCATGGCTGGCGCCGCGGCCGGCTTGTCGACCGTGATCCCGAAGTCCGTTGCCAGCCCTTCGAGTCCGGAGCCGTACCCCTGCCCCACCGCCCGGAACTTCCAGGCGCCCTGGCGCCGGTACAGCTCCCCGAGGATGAACGCCGTCTCGACGGTCGCGTCCGTGCTGTCGAAGCGGGCCAGTTCCGCGCCGCCCTCCGCGTCGAGCACCCGGACGCACAGTCCGGGGACGCGGCCAAACGTTCCTCCGTCGGCGGAGGCCGCGAGCACCACCCGCTCCACGTCGGGCTCCACGCGCGCGAGGTCGACGTACAGCGTGTCCGTCACACCCTCGGGGGAGGTCCGCTTGCCCTCGTGGCGTACGGCGCCGGAGGCGTGCGCGGGCTGGTTGTAGAAGACGAAGTCCGCGTCCGAGCGGACCTTTCCGGTGGCCGCCGCGATCAGCAGCGCCGAGGCGTCCGCGTCCGGCACCCCTGGACCCGAACGCCAGGCCAATTCGACGCGTACGCTCCGCGCCGGCACAGGAACATTGGACCCCTTAAGCATGGACATGCTCGCCCCCATCGCGACTCCGGGTGCCGAAAAGGACTTTCCGCACCGCCAACCTAACCCCCGGCGGACGTTCCGGCACCCGGCGGTAACCCCTCCCGAGCTCGGCCTTTACACGATTCGTACGCTCCTGGGCGACCGATTTTCCCAGATTCGCTCGCATTGGGGATGGGCGGTCACTCCGAACCCGTGAAACAACCCTCTTATCGGGCTCCCCAACGACCACATCGTGGGCTTAACTTATGTGCCATGACCTCCCCCCGCTCCACCTATGGCGGCGGTTACTACTCCGCGCCGTCCTTCCCGGACACCCCCATCTACGACTCCCTCGTCGCAGAACGGGGTACGCCTCAGATCGCCCCGATCCGAGTGCCTTCCATGTACGACACCGGCAGCAGCAACTATCTGCCGGCGCTTCCGGCCGCGCTTCCCGCCCTGCCCGCCGGTCCCTCGCAGCAGCCCGCGTACGCCTCCTCGTACGGCTACCAGCAGGCGCCGCAGCCGATGCCGCTGCAGCAGGCGCCCGCGCCGTACATCCCGCAGCAGGTCGGCGTCCCGCGCGGCTACCCGGCCCCGCAGGCCCAGCAGCAGCGCCCGATGGCGCCCACCGGCTACGAGGCGATGCGTCCGGCGGCTCCCCGCCCGGCGCCCGCGCCCTCGCCGTACGACGGCTACAACCAGCCGTACCAGAACACGGGGTACTGAGCCGCCCCTTCCGCCGTTCGACCGGATGTCCGAGGCGGCTGGCAAGATTGGTTCATGGAGAGCCGAGTTCAGCCAGTCGTCCGCGATATCCACATCTACCCAGTCAAGTCGGTCGGGGGGTTCCGGCTGGACGAGGTGGAGGTCGAGCCGTGGGGTCCGGCCGGTGACCGTCGCTGGATGGTCGTCGACGCGGACGGGAAGGCCGTCACCCAACGCGAGCAGGCGCGGCTCGCATTGGCCGCCGCCGGCACACTGCCGGACGGCGGCATCCGGCTGTCCGCGCCCGGCCAGGAGGACCTGACGGTCTCCGTGCCCGAGCCGATCGGCGCGAGCGGGGTCAGCCTCTTCGGCAAGAAGGTCAAGGCGATACCGGCGGCCGACGCCGCACACGAGTGGTTCAGCGACTACCTCGGGGCACAGGTGCGGCTGGTCCACCTCGACGATCCCGCGACGCGGCGGCCGATCGACCCGGACTTCGCGCTCCCGGGCGAGACGGTGAGCTTCGCCGACGGCTTTCCGCTGCTGGTGACGACGCTCGCCTCGCTGGACGCGCTCAACTCGCTGATCGCGCAGGGCGACCGGCCGCAGGAGGGCCCGCTTCCGATGAACCGGTTCCGCCCCAACGTCGTCGTGGACGGCACCGACGCCTGGGCCGAGGACGACTGGTCGCGGATCGCGATCGGCGAGCTCGCCTTCCGGGTCGCCAAGCCCTGCGGCCGCTGTGTCATCACCACGACCGACCAGTCGTCCGCCGAGCGCGGCCGCGAGCCGCTGCGCACGCTGGGCCGCCACCGCCGCTTCGGCACGAAGCTGGTCTTCGGGCAGAACATCGTCCCCGAGCGGCCCGGCGTCATTCGCACCGGTGATCCCGTGCGCGTTCTCGCATAGCGGGCGCGGCTGCGGGAACTCGTGGGGGCAGTGGACGCGTTGTGTGGGAGGGGGCGCGGGTGACGTTGCTCTCTCTTGGTCCCGCCCGTGCGTACGCAGTGCCGTTCGGGGCCAGGACGGAAGCGGAAGGGGGTGTGATTCAGTGCGATCCGCAGTGGGGGTGTGGCGTTGGCGGAAGAACCCCTTACGCCGCCGTACGGATCTCGTGGAGGCGTGGGTGGCGCTGACCGCCCTGGTGTTGGCGGTGCTGGCCATGCCGGTGCTCGGCAGTGTGTGCGGGGTGATGAGCGACCGTGCGCTGCACCGCACGGTCGTCAGGGAGCAGCGCACGCGCCACGCGACGACGGCCGTGGTGGTCCGCGAGACGCACGACCACAGCACGGCGTCCGACTTCGACGGCCTGGGCGGCGGCCGCGAGGGCCGGGTACGGGTGGTGGCCAACTGGACGGCGTACGACGGAAGTGCGCACACCGGCACGGTCTCGGCGCCCCGGCGCTCGGTGCCGCCGGGCACCACCTTCCGTATATGGACCGACGACAAGGGCATGCGCACCAGCCGCCCGCTGGACGCCGCAACGGCGCACGCTCACGCGGTCTTCGCCGGGCTGGGCGCGGCCCTGGCGGCGGCCGGTCTCGTCGAGGGCATACGAAGGCTGGTCGTATGGCGCCTGGTGCGACGGCGGTACGCCCGTCTCGACCGCGCCTGGGCCCGATGCGGTCCGGACTGGGGCCGCACGGGAGCAGGCAGCTGACCGGTCAACTCACCGGCCCCGCGCGCGCTACGGTGGACCATCAGTCGCACGTACAGCGTTCGCACGCACGAGGTGGGGGCACAGCAGCGCCATGGCTCAGGGCACGGTCCAGGTAACCCACACCGGCACGTCGAGGTGGCGGCGCCGCACCGGCGAGTACGCCTCGCTCGCCGCTGCCCTGGAGGCCGCCGCGGACGGCGACGTCCTCACGGTCGCGCCCGGCACGTACCGGGAGAACCTGGTGCTGCGACGGGCCATAACGTTGCGCGGCCCCGAGGGGTCCGCCGGGTCGGTCCGGATCGCCCCTGTCGACGGCGTGCCGCTCACCGTGCGCGCCTCCGCCACCGTCCAGGACCTGCAGTTGGAGGGCCAGGACGCGGCGGCGCCCGCGCTGTTGATCGAGGACGGCGCGCCCGAGCTGTGCGACCTTCGGGTGGTCACGCGCTCGGCGGTCGGCATCGAGGTGCGCGGCGCGGCCCGCCCCACGGTGCGCCGCTGTGTCGTGGACAACCCGGGCGGCGTCGGCATCGGCGTACTGGACGGCGCGGGCGGGCTGTTCGAGGAGTGCGAGGTGGTCGCGGCCGGCCAGTCGGGTGTCTCGGTGCGCGCCGGGGCCCACCCGCGTCTGGAGCGCTGCCGGATCCACCACGCCTGCGGCGCGGGCCTGTCGGTGACCGGTGAGGGCAGCGGTCTGGAGGCGCTGGGCTGCGAGGTGTACGAGATCAAGGGCGCCGGGGTGCAGATCGCCGCGCGCGCCACCGCCCACCTCACCGACTGCACGGTCCACCGCACCTCGGCGGACGGCGTCACGCTGGACACCGACGCCGTGCTGACCCTGGCCGACTGCGCCATCCACGACATCCCCGAGAACGGGGTGGATCTGCGGTCCCGTTCAGTGCTGACGCTGACCCGCTCGGCGGTGCGCAACTTCGGCCGCAACGGACTGTCGGTATGGGACCCGGGGACCCGGGTGGACGCCAACCAGTGCGAGATCCACGACAGTACGGGCGACTACCCGGCGGTCTGGGTGAGCGACGGCGCGACCGTGGTCCTGGAGGCGTGCCGGGTGCACGACGTGCCGGACGCGCTGTTCGTCCTGGACCGGGGCTCGCGGGCCGATGTCGTCGACAGCGACATCTCGCAGGTGCGCAACACCGCGGTCTCGGTGAGCGACGGCGCGACCGCCCAGCTCGACGACTGCCGTATCCGCGAGGCTTCCACGGGTGCCTGGTTCCGCGACCACGGCAGCGGCGGCACCCTCGCCAACTGCACCATCGACGCGGCGCAGACCGGCGTGATCGTCACCAAGGGCGCCGACCCGAGGATCGAGCGCTGCACGGTCACCACCCCCGCCGAGGCCGGTTTCTATGTCTCCGCCGAGGGCCGGGGCACCTTCCACGGCTGCCGGGTGACCGGCAGCGGCGGCTACGGCTTCCATGTCGTCGACGGCTGCCGTACGACGCTGACGCGCTGCCGTACCGAGCGCTGCGCGCGCGGTGGCTACGAGTTCGGCGAGGACGGGCCGGTCGTCGAGGACTGCACCAGCGACGAGAGCGGTGTGCGCTCGGCCGCGCACGAGCCACCCGCCCCGCAGACCGCCACCCAGACGATGGGGCTGCTCTCCACCGTCCCCGGCCCGCGCCCGACCGGGACCGCGCCCGTCGAGGTGAGCGGCGCCGACCCAGCCCGTACCTCGCAGGCGGTCCTCGGTGAACTCGACGCGCTGGTGGGCCTGGAGAGCGTCAAGCGCGAGGTGCGGGCGCTCACCGACATGATCGAGGTGGGCCGCAAGCGGCAGCAGGCGGGGCTCAAGGCGGCCTCGGTCCGCCGCCACCTCGTCTTCACCGGCTCCCCCGGCACCGGCAAGACCACGGTGGCCCGGCTCTACGGCGAGATCCTGGCCTCGCTCGGGGTGCTGGAGCGCGGGCATCTGGTCGAGGTGTCCCGGGTCGACCTCGTGGGCGAGCACATCGGGTCGACGGCGATCCGCACCCAGGAGGCGTTCGACCGGGCGCGCGGCGGGGTGCTCTTCATCGACGAGGCGTACGCCCTGTCCCCCGAGGACTCGGGGCGGGACTTCGGGCGGGAGGCGATCGACACCCTGGTGAAGCTGATGGAGGACCACCGCGAAGCGGTGGTGGTGATCGTCGCCGGGTACACGGCGGAGATGGAGCGGTTCCTGCGGGTCAACCCCGGGGTGGCGTCCCGTTTCTCACGGACCATCACCTTCAGCGACTACGTTCCGGAGGAGCTGCTGCGGATCGTGGAGCAGCAGGCCGAGGAGCACGAGTACCGCCTGGGAGACGGGTCTTCGGAGGCGCTGCTGAAGTACTTCACGGCGCTGCCCAAGGGCCCGGCGTTCGGCAACGGACGCACCGCGCGCCAGACCTTCGAGTCGATGGTGGAGCGGCACGCCGGACGGGTCGCCCAGCTCGCGGAGGCGAACACCGACGACCTCACCCTTCTCTATCCGGACGATCTGCCCGAACTCCCTTAAGAAACAAGCTCTATGACAGTTCGTCAGCGTTGACGTGGCAGCGCCGGAGCCAGTTCGTCCAGCAGTGCCGTGCGTTCCTCGGCGAAGGCCGGGTCGGCCTGGTAGTCGGAGTGCGCCAGGATCGGCGCGGGCAGTGGCTGGCCCTGCGTGCGGCCGAAGGCGACCGGGTCGAGCAGCGGGCCCCGGTCCACGTCCGTGCCGGGCAGCACCGGGCCGCCGATCGGGTCGGTGGCCCGCCACAGATTGCGCCAGCAGTGCAGTTCACGGTGGAGGGCGGTCAGCTCCGAGGGTCCGAAGTACGCCGGGAACCAGCGCCCGTACAGCCGCTCAAGAGGTGAGCCGTAGGTGAGCAGCGCGACCCGCTGCCGGGTGTGGGCGGGCAACTGCCACACGGCGGCCGCCGACAGGACGCTGCCCTGGGAGTGCCCGGAGATGACCAGGCGCCCGCCGGTCCGCTCGGTCCAGGTGTTCATCCGCCACGCGAGGTCCGGCACGGCCCGCTCGGCGTAGCAGGGCGGGGCGAACGGGTGGGCCGCGCGCGGCCAGAACGTACCGACGTCCCAGAGGATGCCGATGGTGCGCCGGGCCGAGGCGTCCTTGTAGGCGCGGCGCCCCCAGGTGACGAAGAGCAGGAACCCGAGGCCGGTGAACCAGGAGCCGAGCGCCTGGACCGCGTCGGCGGCCGAGGCGATCACCGCGGGCAAACCCGACGCGGCCCGGCCGGGGACCTCGCCGGTGGTCCAGGAGCCGGTCAGCGCGCCCGCGCCGAGCAGCAGGGTGGCGGTGGCCACAATGCCGAGGAAGGCGGGTGCGCGGTCGGTGAGCCGGGCCATCGCGCGGGCGGTGGCGATCTGCCGGGAGCGGGCGGTGTCGGGGGGTTCGCCCGGGTAGTCGCCACCCGGCAGGGTTCGTTCCTCGGCGCGCGCGGTGCACCACGTGCGAACGGCGAAGTACGCCACGGCGGGCAGCAGGAGGGCGAGCAGGGCGGGGATCGCCGAGGCCTGCCAGGTGAGCAGGGGTGGTGGGCCCGCGAAGACGTCCCGGGCGGCGCCGGGGGTGCCGGAGCGGTCAAGCCAGTCGGCGACGCGCTGGGCGACACCGCCGGTCATCACCCCGCCGAGCGCGCACGCGAGGAGGGCGACAGCGGGCCCGCCGAGTCCGAGGAGGGCGGTACGGGCGTCGTGCGTGCGGCGCCGCAGGACGAGCGCGGCCGCCACCAGGGCGAGGACGAGCACGCCCTGGGCGAGGGCGATGATGCCGAAGATGCGGTCGCCGGGCAGCGTGGAGTGCGAGACCCAGCCGGGCCGGCTCCAGGACGCGTATCCCAGGGACAGGGCGAGCAGTGCGAGGGCGGCGGCGGGCAGGCCGGTGATGACGGCACGGTCCAGTTTCTCGTCGAGCACGGACTCGCTGCGGCCCCGGCCACACACGACCCAGAGCACAACTACCCCCGCTGCAACGACAGTTGCGGCGAGAAACCAGCCGACGGCCGCGAGCGGGGCGCTGCCGCCCGCGCGGTCATGGCGAACAGCGGCGCCGGTGACAGCGGCGGCGACCGTGAGGAACCCGGCGGCGGTGTGCGCGGCGCGCAGGCGGGCCACAAGACGCCGCCCGTACCAGAAGCCGGGGCGGCTCAGGGCGGGCCGGAGCCGAGGTTCGCCCCTGTCCCCGGCGGCCGTGAGCGGCTGCTGTGACTCGTACGCGCTCCAGGTGCGGTTGGACAGATACCAGAGCAGACCGGTGAGCGCGGCGGGCACCAGTGAGGCGAGCGCCAGGCGGCGGCCGGGCTGGCTCCACCAGCCGTGCCGCGCGGCGGAGAGGAAGCCGAGCCAGGACTTCCCGTCGGCGCAGCGCGCCACGCCCGCGCACTGCCAGGCCGCCAGATCCAGCGCGACTTCGCAGGCGGCCGCGGTGAGCAGCACGGTCAGGCTGAGCGCGACGAGCCGCGCGAGCACCCCGTACAGCCGGACCGTGCGCTCGTCGCCCCGGGCCGGTGGGCGCATCCAGTGGGCGAGGTTGACCACCATGAACGGCAGGAGCAGCAGCCACAGCGCGCGGGCGCCGTTGCCGGAGGTCAGATTGGACCAGCAGTACGCCTCGCGGACGGGCCGGCCGACAGGGTGCTCGTCGGCGTCGACGTCCTCGGCGCGGCGGTATATGGCGGCGGTCTCGTCACCGGTGACCCGGACCGTACGCGGGTCGTCGAGCATGGACTGCGGGGTGGCGCCGCCGACGCCGTGCACCAGCAGTTCGAGCGCGGGTCCGCCGTCGCCGGCGGCCGGTGTGGCACGGGACACTTCTGTGACTCGCTCTCATGATGGGAGGATCTGCGGCGGGACACGGCGTCGGCGGTGCGCGGATCACGGATCATGCGGGTCGTGCGGTCGTGCGGGCTTCAGGATCTCGGATCCGGGGCGGGAGTGCGGTGTCCTCACGGAATCTCCCCGTGACAGGATTCGGGTGCTGTACGACGACAGGTACAGCGGATGCGCACCGGCAGACGTGTGCACGGCGGATGTGTACGGCGACGTGGAAGGACCGACCCGGCAGTGAGCGACAATCAGAATCTGCTCGCGGAGCAGCGTCGCGCCCTGATCCTCGACGAGGTCAGACGGCGTGGCGGTGTCCGGGTCAACGAACTCACCCGGAAGCTCAACGTCTCCGACATGACGGTGCGCCGCGACCTCGACGCGCTGGCCCGCCAGGGCGTCATCGAGAAGGTGCACGGCGGCGCCGTGCCGGTGGTGGAGGCCTCCACGCACGAGCCCGGGTTCGAAGCCAAGTCGGGCCTTGAGCTCAACGCCAAGGAGGACATCGCGCGCGCGGCGGCGGCGATGGCCGTGCCGGGCAGCGCCATCGCGCTCTCCGGCGGTACGACGACGTACGCGCTGGCCCACCGGCTGCTCGACGTTCCGGATCTGACGGTGGTGACCAACTCGGTACGGGTCGCCGACGTCTTCCACTCGGCGCAGCGCGCGGCGGGTGGCGTCGGGGTCCGGCCGGGGGCGGCGACCGTGGTGCTGACCGGCGGCGTACGCACCCCGTCCGACTCGCTGGTGGGACCGGTCGCCGACCAGGCGATCCGCTCGCTCCACTTCGACGTGCTCTTCCTCGGGGTGCACGGCATCTCGGTGGAGGCCGGGCTCTCCACGCCCAACCTCGCGGAGGCGGAAACCAACCGCCGGTTCGTACGGTCCGCGCGGCGGGTCGTGGTGGTGGCGGACCACACCAAGTGGGGGACGGTGGGGCTGAGTTCGTTCGCCTCGCTCGACGAGGTGCACACGCTCGTCACGGACGCGGGCCTCTCGGACGCCGCGCGCGAGGAGATGGCCGAGCATCTGCCGGGCCTGGTGGTGGCGGGCGAGAACGACGCGGACGCGGAGATCGAGGAGCAGCGCCCCGCCGAAGACATGTGACGGGCCGTCGGCGGAGTCCGGCGAAAGGCGTCTGGCAGACCGCTCCGGACCCCCGCCGACGGCATCTGACGGACCGCCAGCTATGGTGTGAGCGCTCGTTGTTGCTCGCTCGTGCCTGTCGACACCGACCCGCTGGAGGTGCGGCCCAATGGCTCGCCGACTCCGCCCCGTGGAGCTCGACTTCGTCGAGTCCGCCCCGTTGCGCCTGGTCTTCGCCGCCGAAGTGTCCGCCCCGGCGGACGCCGTCTACCGGGCCCTTGCCGTCGAGACCGAGACCTGGCCCGAGTGGTTCGCGGCCGTCACGCACTCCCGGCCCACCGACGGCGGCCGCCAGATCCGGCTGCGCGGCGGCACCCGGTTCGAGGAGACGGTGATGGCCGCCGAGCCCGCCACGCGCTACGCCTACCGGGTCGACGTCACCAACGCCCCCGGCCCGCATGCCCTGTTGGAGGAGTGGCGGCTCACCCCGACCGCCGCCGGCACCCGGGTGCAGTGGACGTTCGCGGCGGCCGGGGGCGCGCCGTTCCGGTTCGTCCTGCGCATCGGAAGGGCGGGCCTGGGCCGCGCGTTCCGCGACGCGGTGACCACCCTCGACCGACGGCTGGCCGCATCCAACCCCAGGCCCGGCGCCGAACCGTCCTAGTCCGGCCACACTCCATTGGCCAGGAACGCCTCGATCGTGGCGGTGTACGGCGCGATGTCCAGGCCCTGTTCGGCCAGCCAGGCGTCCGAGTAGTACTTGTCGAGATAGCGGTCGCCCGGGTCGCAGAGCAGGGTGACGACGCTGCCGGTGCGCCCGGCGGCCACCATCTCGGAGACGATCTTCAGCGCGGACCACAGGCCGGTACCGGTGGAGCCGCCCGCCTTGCGGCCGATCGCCAGCTCAAGGGCGCGCACGGCCGCGACGCTCGCCGCGTCCGGGACCTTCATCATCCGGTCGATGGCGCCGGGCAGGAAGCTCGGCTCCATCCGGGGCCGGCCGATGCCCTCGATGCGCGAGCCGCAGTCGCTGGAGGCGAGCGCGTCGCCGCGCGTCCAGCCGTCGAAGAAACAGGAGTTCTCCGGGTCCGGCACGCAGATGCGCGTGTCGTACTGCATGTAGTGCACATAGCGGGCGATGGTCGCCGAGGTGCCGCCGGTGCCCGCGGTGGCGACGATCCAGGCGGGCTCGGGGTAGCGCTCCAGCTTGAGCTGCTGGTAGATCGATTCTGCGATGTTGTTGTTGCCGCGCCAGTCGGTGGCACGCTCGGCGTACGTGAACTGGTCCATGTAGTGGCCGCCGGTCTCCAGGGCGAGGGCCGCGGCCTCCTCGTACATCTTGCGCGAGTCGTCCACGAAGTGGCACTGGCCGCCGTGGAATTCGATCAGGCGGCACTTCTCGGCGCTGGTGGTGCGCGGCATGACGGCGATGAACGGCACACCGATGAGCCCCGCGAAGTACGCCTCGGACACGGCGGTCGAGCCGCTGGACGCCTCGATGACCGGCTTGCCGGGGCGGATCCAGCCGTTGCACAGCCCGTACAGGAAGAGCGAGCGGGCCAGGCGGTGCTTGAGGCTGCCGGTGGGGTGGGTGGACTCGTCCTTGAGGTACAGGTCGATCCCCCACCGCTCGGGCAGCGGGAAGCGGAGCAGATGCGTGTCGGCGGAGCGGTTGGCGTCGGCCTGCACCTTGCGCACGGCCTCCTTGAGCCACGCCCGATAGGCCGCGTCGCTGCGGTCCACGTCGATGGTCTCCATGCCGTTCCTCCATGTCTCGCGGGCCCCGGGAACGGGAATGACCCGAGGGGAAATACCGTGAGCGAGCCCGGTGGGCGGCTCACCGAAGTCGGCTGGAAATGCACGGCTCCGTCACTTGACAATACCGCCCCCACCTGCACAAACATTCCCTTTGAGGATCCATAGGGGTGGCTTGTGGGACGCCGGTGAAGCGGCGCACGGCGGCGGGTGACGGCCGATCCTCCGCGCGCCCTGGTGCGTACGGCCGACGTTGTGCAGACTGCCCAGCAGGATCAGGTACGAAGGGGGCACAGCGGCCATGACCGAGCCGGAGTTCAGCGCCAGGGGTGTGCGGATCGAGCGGTGGACGCGTTCGCTGACGCGAGCGGGCCAGGTCCTGATCAAGGACGGCCGACTCGCGCTGCTCACCAGCAACGGCCGGGAGATCGACAGCGCGCCGCTGCGCGCGGTGACCGCGGGCAAGCCCCGGCTGCCGTGGGGCGCCAAGGCTGACCGGACGGTGGCGAAGCTCAACGGCCACCGCTACCGGCTGACCATGGGGCAGCAGAGCGGCAGGCCGCGCGGTGCGGAACTCGCCCAGCGGTTCCTCCAGGCGGTGCGCCCGGCGGGCGGGCCGCGCGGCTGAAGGGACTGCCGGGACGCGAGGTGCGTCGCGACTGAACAGAACCACTGGGACGCGAGTTGCGGAGTGCCACCCCCTGCGCCACCCTGGTCTCACATCACTCAGGGTTCACCGGCGGTCACGCTGCGATCCAGCCCGCCGGACCAGACAGGCTTCTTCCGGACCTCAATCGGGGAGTCGCAGCCGTGATCAGCCAGCCAAGCAGGCATTGCACGGTGGAGCTCCAAGCCCTGCCGTCGCGGATCGGGCAAGTTCGCAGAATCGTTTCTGCGCAGTTGCGTTACTGGCATCTCGATCCATTGATAGACCAGGCGGCGCTCGGTGTCACCGAGCTGCTGACCAATGTCCACCGGCACGCCCAGCCGGACAAGATCTGCACCGTCGAGATCGAGCTGCTGCTCGACCGGCTCACGGTGTCGGTCCACGACCACGACCCGCGGCTGCCCGCCGTACGGGACGCCGACCCCCTCGCCACCAACGGCCGCGGCCTTGCTCTGATCGCGGCGGTCAGCGAGAGCTGGGGGGTGCGCCCGCACGGCGATTCGGGCAAGACCGTGTGGTTCACGCTCCCCGCGTCGCCCACGGTGGCGGCGCTGCCTCCCCTGCCGGCGTACAAGGCGAAGACCGCCGCCGCCAAGGCGGGCGGGCCCTGTCTGCACAAACGGCCCGCCGCCGCGCGCGCCGACGGCCGATCCGGCCATCCACGCACCCCCGCCCGGTCGCCCGTGGCGGGCTGACCGGGCGGGGACACCTCCCTCGACCTGGGGCGGCGGTCACTCCGCCCCGCTCTTGTCCCGACTGCCGAACTCCGCGTCCAGGACGGAGAGCCGGCGCCAGTACTCGTCCTCGTCGATCTCACCGGCGGCGAACCGCCGGCCGAGCACGGCGAGCGGCGAGTGCTCGTCGACGCGCGGGCGGTCGCCGTAGGGCCGACGGTCCTCGAAGGGCGGCCGCCACGGGCCGCGCCGCCCGCGCCACGCCGTGCGGCGCAGCACCGTCACGACCGTGAAGATCACGGCCGCCCACACGAGCGGGAAGAACAGGATCCAGGGTCCGGGCCCGTCGTATGCCAGCGTGTTCATCGCCGTTCAACTCCTCGGTAGCGACTGGTCTCGCACGCTCTCGTTCTCGTGCTGCTTCGAGAGTCCCGCCGAGGGGTGGTCCGGGTCGTCGTACAGCCAGCGGCTCTTGACGTACCTCCCCGGGAGTAGACCGGCACATAAGAACTGCTCTGGATTCTGTACCTACTAGTATGTACAGTACGGGCATGAGCACACCCGAGCGTCTGATCGAGGCCACCCGGGAGCTGCTGTGGGAGCGGGGCTACGTCGGCACCAGCCCCAAGGCCATCCAGCAGCAGGCGGGCGCGGGCCAGGGCAGCATGTACCACCACTTCACGGGCAAGCCCGATCTGGCGCTCGCCGCGATCCGGCGCACCGCCGAGGAGCTGCGGGCCGCCGCCGAGGCCCAGTTGGGGGCCGAGGGCACGGCGTACGAGCGCATCCGCGGCTATCTGCTGCGCGAGCGCGACGTCCTGCGCGGCTGCCCGGTGGGCCGCCTCACGATGGACCCGGACATCATCGCCAGCGACGAACTGCGCGCGCCCGTAACGGAGACGATCGACTGGCTGCGCGGGCGGCTCGCGCAGATCGTCCAAGAGGGCGTGGACGCGGGTGAGTTCAGGAATTCACTCGTCCCGGACGAGATCGCGGCGACCGTGGTGGCGACGCTCCAGGGCGGCTATGTCCTGGCCCGCGCGTCCGGCTCGCCCGCCGCGTTCGACGCGGGCGTCCGGGGCCTGCTCGCCCTGCTCGCGCCCCACACCGCCTGACCGTTTCGTACGACTCCAGGAGTACGTCATGCACGCCATGCAGTACGAGATCGTCCTGCCCGCCGACTACGACATGGACACCATCCGCACCCGGGTCGCCGCCCGGGGCCATCTGCTCGACGACTTCCCCGGGCTCGGCCTCAAGGCGTATCTGATGCGCGAACGCGGCGCGGACTCCCCCGTGAACTCGTACGCGCCCTTCTACCTCTGGAACACCCCCGAGGGCATGAACTCCTTCCTCTGGAGCCCGCCCTTCCAGGGTGTCGTGGACAGCTTCGGACGGCCCGAGGTCCGGCACTGGACGGTCCTGTCGTACGAGGAGAACGCGCCCGGCACGCTCCCGGCGTCCGCGACACGCCTGCGCGTTCCGGTGCCGGACGGCATACCTCCGGCGGACTTCGTGGCCGAATCGCTGGACCGGACGCCCGCCCCGGGCGCGGTGGCGAGCGCCGTCGTGATCGACCCCAGCCGCTGGGAGCTGGTGCACCTCACGCTCTGGGAGGGGGAGGCGCCGCGAGGTCCGGGCGACCGGTTCGAGGTGCTGCACCTGTCGGCACCGGAGCGCGCCAAGATGGCGGCGGGGAGGCAGTGGTGAGCGAGGCGATGATCCGTACGGTGCGGGGCGATGTGCCCGCGACGGACCTCGGTGTCGTGGACTCCCACGACCATCTCTTCATCCGCAGCCCGCTGTTGCCGGGCAAGGAGCTGGACGACGTCCGGGACGCGGGCACGAGGCTGGCCGCGTTCCGTGATCTCGGCGGCGGCACGGTGATCCAATGGACGCCGCACGGAATGGGCCGCAAGGCGGACCAACTCCCGGCGCTGTCATCCCGGTTGGGCGTCCATATCGTCGCCGCCACGGGCCTGCACCAGGCGGCCCACTACTCCCCCGAGTCACTCGCGGCGCTGCGCGGCTCGCTGGCCGGACTGTTCGTACGGGAGATCACCGAGGGCATCCACGGTACGGGCGTCCGGGCGGGCCTGATCAAGGTCGCGGGTGGGTTCCACGGTCTGGACGAGCACGCCCGGCTCACGATGCGCGCGGCCGCCAAGGCCCATCGGCGCACGGGCGCGGCCATCGCCGTACACCTGGAGCTCGGGACCGGCGCACTCGATGTACTCGACCTGCTCTGCGGCGAGTTGGAGGTCGCCCCCGACCGGGTGATCCTCGGCCACCTCAACCGCTCCCCCGACTTCACGGCCCACCGCCAGGCCGCCGAAGCAGGCGCGTACCTCGCCCTCGACGGCCCCTCCCGCACCAACCACGCCACGGACTGGCGCATGCCGGACGCACTCAAGGCCTTGGCGGACGCGGGCTACGCGGACCGCCTGCTACTGGGCGGCGACACGGTCACTCCCGACACCCCGGGCATGCCGCACCTGCTGCGCAGGGTCCGCCCGAGACTCGAACTCACCCTGGGCAAGGAGCTGGTGGACCAGATCCTGATCGGGAACCCACCGGGGGCGTTCAGGTTGCGGCGGTAGGGGGGGCGGGCGCCCTCAGCCCAACGCCGCCAGCGGGTCGTCAAGGACCGGCTGCCAGGCCAGCTCCGCCGCGCCGACCAGGCTGTTGTGGTCGAGGGAGCAGGCCAGGATCGGGACGCCGCCGCTGCGGCCCCAGAGGCTGCGGTCGGCCACTACCGCGCGGAGGCGGTCCGGGTCGGCTTCCAGGAGGGCCTTGTGGAGGCCGCCGAGGATGATGCGGTCGGGGTTGAGGATGTTGACGAGGCCCGCGAGGCCGAGGCCCAGGCGGTCGATCAACTCCTCGGCGGCGCGGCGGACGGACACGTCGTCGTACTCCGTGCGCAGGAGTTCACGGGACTGTTCGAGGAGGGAGACCTCGGGGCCGGGGTCGCGGCCCGCCGTCGAGAGGAAGGCGAGCGGGTCGGTCTCGACGTCCAGGCAGCCTCGGCCGCCGCAGTAGCAGGGGCGGCCCTCGGGGTTGACCGTGAGGTGGCCGACCTCCAGGGCGAGGCCCGAACTCCCGGTGTGCAGACGGCCGTCGAGGACGAGCGCGCCGCCGACGCCCCGGTGTCCGGTGGCGACGCAGAGCAGATGCGCGGCGCCCCGCCCGGCGCCGTGGCGGTGTTCGGCGAGGGCCGCGAGGTTGACGTCGTTGCCGGTGAAGGCGGGGCCCTCGATGCCCGCCGCCCGTACCTGCTCGGCGAAGATCTCGCGGACCGGGGCCCCGGCCGGCCAGGCCAGGTGCAGCGGGTTGAGCGCGGTGCCGTCGGGCTCGGCGACCGCCGACGGCACCGCGAGTCCGGCGCCGACACAGCGCAGCCCGCTGCCGCGCAGCAGTTCGGCGCCCGCCGCCACGACTTCGCCGAGCACCTGGGCCGGGTCGGCGGAGACGGTGACGCAGCCGGGCGCGGTGGCGACCGTACGGCCGCCCAGGCCCACGAGCGCGGCGCGGAATCCGTCGGCGTGCACCTGTGCGGCGAGGGCGACGGGGCCGGAGTCGTTGACCGCGAGGCGGTGCGAGGGGCGGCCCTGGGATCCGGCGGCCGCGGCGGGACGTGAGTCGACCTGGATGAGTCCGAGCGCTTCGAGTTCGGCGGCGACCGCTCCGGCCGTGGCGCGGGTGACACCCAACTCGGCGGTGAGGACGGCGCGGGTGGGCGCGCGGCCGGTGTGGACCAGTTCGAGCGCGGGGCCGAGTGCCCCACGGCCCCTGTCCAGCCTCGTCTTGGTGTGCGTCGCCTTGCCGTTCATGGGGGCGAGTCTCCCATGATCCAGGACGGAGGCCGCCCTTCCGGCCGTTGCCCCGGTCACACATCGGCCGACACGCAAAGCCGAGCATGCGGCCCGGTGGCCGGATCCCGGCGCGCGTCATCCGGGTTGTCCCCGGACCCCGCCGCCCCCTATCCTGAGTTTGTGCCGCTACTAAACAAAGTCCGGACGGCCGCCTCGGGGGGACCTGGCGCGGAGACCGCCACACCCTCCCTGACCCGCCTCCGCACCGCCGTGACCGTGTTCTTCGCCCTCGACGGATTCCTCTTCGCCGGCTGGGTGGTCCGGATTCCGGCCATCAAGCAGCAGACCGGCGCCTCGACCGGTGACCTCGGCCTCGCCCTGCTCGGCGTCTCGGCGGGAGCCGTGGTGACGATGGTTCTCACCGGACGGCTCTGCCGCCGCTTCGGCAGCCACCCGGTCACCGTCGCGTGCGCCGCGCTGATGGCGCTGGCCATCGCGCTGCCGGCGCAGACCCACTCCGCGCTCGCGCTCGGCTCGGTGCTGCTGCTCTTCGGCGCCGCGTACGGCGGTATCAACGTGGCCATGAACAGCGCGGCCGTCGACCTGGTCGCCGCGCTGCGGCGCCCGGTGATGCCGGGCTTCCACGCCGCGTACAGCCTCGGCGGCATGTTCGGCGCGGGCGTCGGCGCGCTGGTCGCGGGCAGCCTCTCCCCCGCCGCGCACCTGTTCGCGCTCACCGGGTTCGGCCTGCTGGTGACCGCCGTCGCGGGGCCGGTACTGCTGCGCCACCCGGCACCGGCGCACGCCGCCACCCCGCACGCCCAGGGGCGCCGCCCGGACGGCCGCGCCCGGCGCCTGGTGCTGCTGTTCGGCGTGATCGCGCTGTGCACGGCGTACGGGGAAGGGGCCATGGCCGACTGGGGCGCGCTCCATCTGGAGCAGGACCTCGACGCCGCACCCGGGATCGCCGCCATCGGCTACTCCCTCTTCGCCCTGGCCATGACGGCGGGCCGGCTCAGCGGCACCACCCTGCTCGAACGGCTCGGCCAGACCCGCACCTTGGTCGCGGGCGGCACGACGGCCGCGGCCGGAATGCTGCTCGGCGCCCTCGCCCCGACCCTCTGGCTCGCGCTCGCCGGTTTCGCGGTGATGGGCCTCGGCCTCGCCAACATCTTCCCGGTCGCGGTGGCCCGCGCGGGCGCGCTGGCCGGACCCGGCGGGGTCGCCGCCGCGTCGACACTCGGCTACGGCGGCATGCTCATCGGCCCGCCCGCCATCGGCTTCCTGACCCAGTGGTCGTCGCTGCCGATCGCGCTGACGACGGTCGCCATGCTGTCGGCGACGGCCGCGCTCATCGGATACGGCTCGCGGCACGCGACGGCCGGGGTGTGACGAGCAAGCCGTACTCAGGGGCTACTTGACGGAGCATCACACTATGTACGCCACGTGACGGGGAGCACTCCGCCAAGCAGGCCGCCGCACCCGCCCCGCTGGCAGAATTCCGACATGAACACCGCAGAACTCATCGACATCCTCGGCCGCGAGGGCCGGTTGCTGGCCGATGCCGCCGCCTCGGCCGGCCCGGACGCCGCCGTCCCCACCTGCCCCGACTGGCAGGTACGGGACCTGGTGCGGCACACGGGAACAGTGCATCGCTGGGCCACGACCTTCGTCGCCGAGGGCCGTACCGAGTTCCACCCCGCCCCCGAGGAGCCGGACCTCGACGGCGCCGAACTCTTCGACTGGTTCCGCGAGGGCCACGGCGCACTCGTCGACGCGCTTGCCAAGGCTCCCGAGGATCTTGAGTGCTGGCACTTCATGCCCGCGCCGTCGCCGCTGGCGTTCTGGGCCCGTCGCCAGGCGCACGAGACGACGATCCACCGGGTGGACGCCGAGTCCGCGCGGGGCGGTGAACTCACCCTTCCGACCCCGGAGTTCGCCGCCGACGGCATCGATGAGCTGCTGTGCCAGTTCCATGCCAGGGAGAAGAGCCAGGTGCGCACGCGCACCCCGCAGGTGCTGCGCGTACAGCCGACGGACACGGACGCGGTGTGGACCGTGCATCTGTCGGACGGGGTGCCGCGCACCGTCCGGGACGACGACGGCGCCGCCGACTGCGAGCTGAGCGGCACGGCGTACGAGCTGTATCTGACCCTGTGGAACCGTAGGCCGCTCTCATCCGTTGCCCTTGCGGGCGACGCGTCGCTCGCCGAACTGTGGCGCGACAGCTCGGCCATCGTCATGCGGTAGCAGCCGCGAGTGGTCGTACGACCACCAAAAGGGCCGGTCCACCAGCAGCTGTCAGGAGGGCCGGTCCATCGGCACCCAGCGCATGGACCGGTCCACGAACGACTTACGCGGCCCGCTCCGCCAACATCCGGGCCAGTACCGCCCGCTGCAACGGCCGCACCTCGGCATGCCGCGCCCGGCCCGCGTCCGTGATCGCGACCCGGACGCCCCGCCGGTCCTCGCTGCACATCCCGCGCGTCACCAGGCCCACCTTCTCCAGCCTGCCGATCAGGCGGGAGAGCGCGCTCTGGCTGAGATGGACGCGCGCGGAGAGCTCCTGCACGCGGTAGGCCTCGCAGCCGTCCTCCGCGCACCCTTCCACGAGGACGTCGAGCACCTCGAAGTCGCTCGCGCCGATCCCGTACTGATGCAGCTCGCGATCGAGCTCGCACGTCGTGCGCGCGTGCACCGCGAGGATGCCGCGCCACTCGTCCACGAGCATGCGCTCGGACTTCTTGGCCGCCATGTCCGCACGTTAGCAGAGAAGACGGCCTTTGTTGCATCGGAATTAAATGCATTTGCATCTCATGCATATGCATGTACTGTCCTCCGCATGACCACTCCGCTCAACGCCCCGTCCACCCAAGAGCGTTGGAGTCCCCGACTGTGGGGAACCCTCCTGGTGCTCTGCGCCGCGATGTTCCTGGACGCCCTCGACGTCTCCATGGTCGGCGTCGCACTGCCCTCGATCGCCACCGATCTGCACCTCACCACCTCGACGCTCCAGTGGATCGTCAGCGGCTACATCCTGGGTTACGGCGGCCTGCTGCTGCTCGGCGGACGCGCCGCCGATCTGATGGGCCGCCGCCAGGTCTTCCTCATCGCGCTCGGCGTCTTCGCACTCGCCTCCCTACTCGGCGGACTCGTCGACTCCGGGCCGCTGCTTATCGCCAGCCGTTTCATCAAGGGCCTCAGCGCGGCGTTCACCGCGCCCGCCGGACTCTCGATCATCACCACCACGTTCAAGGAGGGCCCGCAGCGCAACCGCGCGCTCTCCATCTACACCACCTGCGCCGCCACCGGCTTCTCCATGGGTCTGGTCCTGTCCGGTCTGCTCACCGAGCTGAGCTGGCGCTGGACCATGCTGCTCCCCGCCCCGGTCGCGCTGATCGCCCTGTTCGCGGGCCTCAAGCTCATCCCGCGCAGCGGCCGCCCCGAGGGCAAGCGCCACTACGACGTACCGGGCGCCGTCACCGGCACCGGCTCGATGCTGCTCCTCGTCTACACCGTCGTCCAGGCACCCGAGGTCGGCTGGGCCTCCGCCCGTACGCTCCTGTCGTTCCTCGCCGTCGCCGTACTGCTGACCGTGTTCGTCCGCATCGAGCAGCGCACCGCGAGCCCGCTCATCCGGCTCGGCGTGCTCCGCTCCGGCGCCCAGGTGCGCACCCAGCTGGGCGCGGCCGCGTTCTTCGGCTCGTACGTCGGATTCCAGTTCATGGTCACCCAGTACATGCAGTCGGTCCTTGAGTGGACCGCGCTGCAGACCGCGCTCGCCTTCCTGCCCGCCGGTGTGCTCGTCGCGCTCTCCTCGGTGGGGATCGGCTCGATCGTGGACCGCTTCGGTACGCCGAGGATCCTCGCCGTCGGCTTCGCGTCGCTGGTCGTGGCGTACGCGCTGTTCCTGCGCATCAGCCTGACTCCGCAGTACGCGGCCGTCATCCTGCCGTCGATGCTGCTGCTCGGCGCGGCCTGCGCGCTCGTCTTCCCCTCGCTCAACATCCAGGCCACCACCGGCGTGGACGACAGCGAGCAGGGCATGGTCTCGGGGCTGCTCAACACCTCGATCCAGGTGGGCGGCGCGATCTTCCTGGCCGTGGTGACCGCCGTGATCACCGCGGGCCACAAGGGCGACTCGCCGCAGGCCATGCTGGACAGTTTCCGGCCGGGTCTGTGGGTCGTCACCGGCATCGCGTTCGCCGGACTCCTCATCACCCTGACCGGTCTGCGCACCCGGCCCGACCGCCCGACGCTGGTCGTCGCGGCCTCGGACGCGGTCGCGGCCCAGGAGCCCGCGAAGGTCGCCGTCCGCGACTGACGCGCCCACGGGGGGAGATGCGGCCGACGGGTGCTTCTTGCCCGTCGGCCGCATCTGTGCGGACACTTCTCCCATGGGGAATCGGAGCCGGGCCGACCGCGATGCCGTCACCGTCGAGATCGGCTACGCCGTGGTGACCGCCCTGTTGGGGGCGTTCCTCGCGTTCGGCGCCGTCGCCGGACCCGTCTTCACCTTCGAACTGCGCCATCCCGCCCGGGGGTTACTGCTCCTCGCGGGCACGGCCGCCGCCGTCCTCGTCTTCGTCAGCCGGACCGTACACGTGCTGTGGCGCTTCTCGTACGCGGGTGAGAACCGCCGGGGAGAGAGCCGCCCGAATCAGCCGAGCCAGCCCGGCCGGACCAGGCCCGACTCATAGGCGAGCACGACCAGTTGGGCCCGGTCGCGGGCGCCGAGCTTGACCATGGTGCGGCTCACATGGGTCTTGGCGGTGAGCGGGCTGACGACCAGGCGGCGCGCGATCTCGTCGTTGGACAGCCCCATTCCGACCAGCGCCATCACCTCGCGCTCCCGCTCGGTCAGATGGCTCAGACTTTCGGCCGTGGCCGGCTCCTTGGAGCGGGCCGCGAACTCGGCGATCAGCCGCCGGGTCACCCCCGGCGAGAGCAGCGCGTCCCCGCCCACCACCGCCCGTACCGCACGCAGCAGTTCCTCCGGCTCGGTGTCCTTGACCAGGAACCCGGAGGCACCGGCCCGGATCGCCTCGAAGACGTACTCGTCGAGCTCGAACGTGGTGAGCATGACCACCTTCACCGCCGCGAGCTCCTCGTCGCCGGTGATGAGGCGGGTGGCGGCGAGCCCGTCGAGCCGGGGCATCCGGATGTCCATCAGCACGACGTCGGGCCGCAGTTCGCGCACCCGGCCCACCGCCTCCTCGCCGTCGGCGGCCTCGCCCGCCACCTCGATGTCCGGCTGGGCATCCAGCAGCGCCCGGAACCCGGCCCGGACCAGCGACTGGTCGTCGGCGAGCAGTACGCGGATCACGGTGTCTCCCTGGGTGCGGTGCGGGTGAGCGGGAGCCGGGCGACCACCCGGAAGCCGCCGTCCGGGCGCGGGCCCGCCTCGATGGTGCCCCCGAGCGCGGCGGCCCGCTCGCGCATGCCGATCAGCCCGTTCCCGCTGCCGCCCGCGTCGCCCGGCGTTGCGGGTCCGTCGTCGTCGACGCGCAGTTCGAGCGCGCCCGGCGTGTATCCGACCAGGACCCGGGCGGTACGGGAGCCGGAGTGGCGCACCACATTGGTCAGCGCCTCCTGGACGATACGGAACGCGGCCAGATCGGCGCCCGGCGGCAGGTTCTTGCGTACGCCGGTGGTCTCGGTCTCGACGGTGAGCCCGGCGGCCGCGGCCTGTTCGACGAGTTCGGGCAAGCGGTCCAGGCCGGGCGCGGGCGAGCGGGGGGCGTCGCCCGGGGTGCGCAGGGTATCCAGGACCTGGCGGACCTCGCCGAGCGCCTCCTTGCTGGCCGACTTGATGGTGGTCAGCGCGGTGCGCGCCTGCTCCGGGTCGGAGTCGAGCAGCGCGAGGCCCACGCCCGCCTGGACGTTGATGACCGAGATGCTGTGCGCGAGCACATCGTGCAGCTCCTGGGCGATCCGCAGCCGCTCCTCGTCGGCGCGCCGCCGGTTCGCGGCCGCCCGCTCGGCCCCCGCCCTGGCCCACTGCTCACGTCGTACGCGCATGAGCTCGGCGACCGCCAGGACCGCCAACACCCAGGCGGTGACGACGAGTTCCTGCCCCCAGGGCGCGGCCCGGTCGCCCTGCGGGGGCAGCCAGCGGTAGAGCCAGTGGGCGACGAGGAGATGGCCGAGCCAGAGCATCCCGACCGCCGCCCAGGCGGCCCGGCGCTGCCCGGCGACGATCGCCGCGAAGCAGCCGACGGCCACCGCGATCAGGATCGGCCCGTACGGGTAACCGGCGCCCAGATAGAGCATGGTGGCGCCCGCCGTGCCGAAGACGGCGAGCACGGGGTGGCGGCGGCGCAGCAGGAGCACCGCGCAGGCCGCGACGATGAGCAGCCGCGCGAAGAGGTCGAGCGCGGCGCGGTCGGGCTGGTCGTGCGCGGCGAAGCCGGAGCCTCCCAGGACGAACAAGGTCAGCAGGACGGTCGACACCCACGGCAGCCGGGAGCGCCCATCGGCCCCCACTCCACCACCCGGGCCCCAGGCCCGCGCGCCCCCGAACCGCGCCCAGGGCGGCACCGCCTCCCGGGGCCGGGCCGGGGCACCGCAGCGGGCGGGGCGCGGTGGCTGCTGCTGTTCCATACCGGCCACGCTAGCCCCGGGCGGCGGGCGCGGGCGTCAGCCCGGCGTGGTGATCACGGCTACTCCCCGGGGAGTACCAAGCCGACCGTGGCCGCGAGCCCGGCGGCCGCGTGCGCGAAGAACGCGTCCCGCTCCTCGACGATCCGGTGGAACTGGCCGAACAGCTCGAACGAGATCAGCCCGAACAGCTGCGACCAGGCCGCCACCAGCGCGACGGCGATGGCCGGGGGCAGCTCGGGGGCGAACTCCTCGGCCATCCGCTCCGCCTCCGCCCGCAGCTCGGGCGCGAGCCGGGGCACGGCGACGCCCCGGCCCCGGTGGGCGTCGCTCACGATCGAGATCAGCACGAACCCGACCCGGCCGGCGGGGGCGATCGTGGTCTGGGGGGCGGTGTAGCCGGGGACGGGCGAGCCGTAGATCAGCGCGTACTCATAGGGGTGGGCGAGCGCCCAGCCACGCACGGCCCGGCAGACGGCGACCCAGCGCTGAGCGGGCGACTCCTCGGGATCCGCTTTGGCGAGGGCGCGCTCGGCTGCTTCACCCACCGCGTCGTAGGCGTCGACGATGAGCGCGGTCAGCAGGTCGTCGCGGCTGGGGAAGTAGCGGTAGAGGGCGGAGGACACCATGCCGAGCTCGCGGGCGACGGCGCGCAGCGAGAGCTTCGCCGCGCCCTCGGCGGCGAGCTGTTTTCTCGCCTCGTCCTTGATCGCGGCGGTGATCTCGGTACGTGCGCGGGCTCGGGCGCCCTTGACGGTGCTCATGGGGGCATTCTGCCATCGGCGAGAGCGGTGCCCAAGAACGAGAGCATTGATCCGGCCAGAGACTCCCGCACAAATTCGAGAGCACTGCTCTTGCTTTGGATCACCGATCCCGTGCACACTGCTCTCAAGCGAGAGCACCGCTCTCGAAATGCCGAGAGAGCACCGCTCTCCAAACCTCAGGGGTTCCCCATGTCGTCGCAGCCGATGCCGTCGCAGCCGTACTACCTCAAGGGCAGCAGCTTCACCGTCCGGATGAACAGCGCCATCGGCTGGCTCGCCCGCCACGGCCTCAGCCTGGCCGGCACCGCCGAGCTCTCCGTACGCGGCCGCAAGAGCGGCAAGATGCAGCGCGTGCCGGTCAACCCGCACACGTACGAGGGCGCGCAGTACCTCATCTCGGCGCGCGGGCACTCGCAGTGGGTGCGCAACATGCGGGCGGCGGGCGGCGGCGAGCTGCGGGTGGGCCGCAAGGTCCGCGCCTTCACGGCCGTGGAGATGTCGGACAGCGAGAAGACCGCCGTCCTGCGCACCTACCTGGAGCGCTGGGGGTGGGAGGTGAACCAGTACTTCCAGGGCGTCACCGCGAAGTCGAGCGACGACGAACTGCTCGCCGCCGCGCCCGACCACCCGGTCTTCCGCATCACCGTCGACGCCTGAACGGGGCCCGGCCTCCCGGGCCCGGGCCCGCGTCCGGCCTTCCTACGAGGCCCGCTACGAGCTGCGGCGGTCCACCGCGTCCAGCACACGCCGCGCCATCGGATGCGTACGCACCAGACCTGCCAGCGTCGTCGATCCCCGGGTGATGTCGGCGAAGGCCTTCCACGCCGGGCGGAAGCCGGTGATCGCGGCGTGCATCATCGCCGGGCGCTTCTCGAAGAGCGTCAGCATCCGGCGGCCCACGCCCATCTCCACGCCGAGGCCCGCCTTGATGGCGAAGGCGTAGTTCAGCGCCTGGCGCCGGGCGTCCACCGCGTCCTGCGACTCCGCGATGCGCACCGCCCACTCGCCCGCGAGCCGCCCCGAGCGCAGCGCGAACGAGATGCCCTCGCGGGTCCACGGCTCCAGCAGCCCCGCCGCGTCCCCGCACACCAGCACCCGGCCGCGCGAGAGCGGCGAGTCGTCGCTGCGGCACCGGGTCAGATGCCCGGACGAGACGGCGGGCTCGAATCCGGCCAGGCCGAGCCGGGCGATGAAGTCCTCCAGATACCGCTTGGTCCCGGCGCCCTCGCCGCGCGCGGAGATCACGCCGACCGTGAGCGTGTCGCCCTTGGGGAAGACCCAGCCGTAACTCCCGGGAATCGGGCCCCAGTCGATGAGCACCCGGCCCGCCCAGTCCTCGGCGACCGTCGCGGGCACCGGGATCTCGGCCTCCAGGCCCAGGTCGACCTGGTCGAGCTTGACGCCGACATGGGCCCCTATCCGGCTGGCGCTGCCGTCCGCGCCGACGACCGCGCGCGCGAGGACGGTCTCGCCGCCGGCCAGCACCACCGCGACCGTGCGCCGGTCGGGGACGGCCGAGCCGTGCTGCTCGACCCGCTGGACGGTGACCTGGGTGCGCAGCTCGGCACCCGCCTTCTGGGCCGCCTCGACCAGTCCGGCGTCGAACTCCGGCCGGTTGATGAGCCCGAAGAGCATCTGCTTGGAGCGGCGCGTACGCGTGAGGCGGCCGTTCAGCGAGAACGTGACCGCGTGCACCCGCTCCTTGAGGGGCAGTTCGAACCCGGGCGGCAGCGCGTCCCGCGAGGGTCCGATGATGCCGCCGCCGCAGGTCTTGTAGCGGGGCAGCTCGGCCTTCTCCAGGAGGAGCACCCGACGGCCCGCGACGGCCGCCGCGTAGGCCGCCGAGGCGCCCGCGGGCCCGGCGCCGACCACGACGACATCCCATACGGGCGCCGTCCCCGGCTCGCCGTGCTGCGTCCCGGCATCTGCGTTCTCGCTGCTCACGATGTGCTTCTGCTCCCGATCCGACCCGTGGCCAAGCTGATGACCGCATCCTACGGCGCGGTAGGTCCCGCTCGACCGTGTGGGAGGATCGGCCATACCTTCGTAGTACATACACGTGCGCGTACATACGCGTTCACGTACCTCAACGTCGCACCCACGAGGAGCGTGCCCATGACCGCGAATCCGATCGCCGAGACCGTCGCCTCTCTCATGCCCCGCGCACAGGCGGAGCTCACGGAACTGGTGGCGTTCCATTCGGTGGCGGACGAGGCAGTGGCGCCCAGGAGCGAGTGCGAGGCGGCCGCCGCCTGGGTCGCCGGGGCGCTGCGCGCAGAGGGCTTCCAGGACGTGGCCCTGCTCGACACCCCTGACGGGTCCCAGTCGGTGTACGGCTTCCTGCCCGGCCCGGCCGACGCGCCGACCGTTCTGCTGTACGCGCACTACGACGTACAGCCGATGCTGGACGAGTCCGCCTGGCTGAGCCCGCCGTTCGAGCTGACCGAGCGCGACGGCCGCTGGTACGGGCGCGGCGCCGCGGACTGCAAGGGCGGCTTCATCATGCACCTGCTGGCGCTGCGCGCGCTGAAGGCCAACGGCGGCGTCCCGGTCTCGGTGAAGGTCATCGTCGAGGGCTCGGAGGAGCAGGGCACGGGCGGTCTGGAGCGGTACGCCGAGGAGCACCCCGACCTGCTCACCGCCGACGCCATCGTCATCGGCGACACCGGCAACTTCCGCGTCGGCCTGCCCACGGTCACCGCGACCCTGCGCGGTATGACGATGATCCGGGTCAGCATCGAGACGCTCGAAGGCAACCTGCACTCGGGCCAGTTCGGCGGCGCGGCGCCCGACGCGCTGGCCGCGCTGATCCGCGTACTGGACTCGCTGCGGGACGAGAACGGGCAGACGGTCGTCGACGGCCTCGCCGCCGACTCGGCGTGGGACGGACTCCAGTACCCGGAGGCCGAGTTCCGCAAGGACGCCAAGGTCCTCGACGGGGTGGAGCTGCCCGGCACCGGCACGGTCGCCGACCGTATCTGGGCGCGTCCGGCCGTCACGGTGGTCGGCATCGACTGCCACCCGGTGGCGGGCGCGACCCCGTCCATCCCGGCGAGCGCGCGGGCGCAGATCAGCCTGCGGGTGCCGCCGGGCGTGGACGCGACCGAGGCCACCAAGCTGCTGTACGCACACATCGAGAAGAACGTGCCGTGGAACGCGCGGGTCTCCTTCGAGCAGGTCGGCCAGGGCCAGGCGTTCCGCGCGGACATCACCAGCCCGGCGTACACCTCGATGGCCGAGGCCATGCGGATCGCCTACCCGGGCGAGGAGATGCAGTCCTCCGGCATGGGCGGCTCGATCCCGCTCTGCAACACCCTCGCCGCGCTCTACCCGCAGGCCGAGATCCTGCTGATCGGGCTGAGCGAGCCGGAGGCGCAGATCCACGCGGTGAACGAGAGCGTGTCGCCGCAGGAGCTGGAGCGCCTTTCGGTCGCCGAGGCGCACTTCCTGGTCAACTACGCGCACTCGAAGCAGTCCTGACGGTTGGTCATGAATCCGCCCGGAGCGTGACGACCCCGCTCACGCTCTGGGCGGAATCGCGCAGAGCGTAGATCCACGCCGGGTGCGACGGGCGCGACGTACGTTCGCCGCATGGATCTCGTACGAGTGACGTCGCATCTGCACATGTTCCGCTTCCCGACCGGCCAGGCGTATCTGTGGCAGGACGGGGACGAGTTGACGCTGGTGGACGCGGGTGACGTGAATGCCGCCGCGCCCATCGAGGAGGCGATTGGCGGCCTCGGGCTCGACCCGGCCGCGATCCGCCGGATCGTGATCACGCACGGCCACAACGACCATTACGGGGCGGCCGGCGAGCTGGCCGAGCGGTACGGGGCCGAGGTGATCGCCCATCGGCTGGACGCGCCGGTGATCCGGGGCGAGCGGCCGAGGGCGGACCCGGTTCTGCTGGACTGGGAACTTCCGCTGTGGGAACACGCGTTGACGGTGCCGGAGGCACCGTCGACCAGGATCGACCGCGAGGTCGAGGACGGGGATGTGCTCGACTTCGGCGGCGGCGCGGTCGTGGTCCACTCCCCCGGCCACACCGACGGCTCGATCGGCATCCATCTCCCGCGCCACGGCGTGCTGTTCACGGGCGACTGCGTGGCCGGGGTGGGCCAGGTGATGCTGGGCGTCTTCAACGTGGACCGGGCCCAGGCCCAGACCTCGTTCCGGCGCCTCGCCGCCCTCGCCCCATCCGTGGCGTGCTTCGGTCACGGGGACCCGCTGACGACGGACACGGCGAAGGTACTGACGGAGGCGTCTGCCTGACCGGGCGCGCGGGTGCCGGCGGAGGAGTCCCGGGGCGACCGCCTGACGCGGGGCGCGCGGGTCCGCCTAACCGAGGCCCGCCCCCACCCGACGCCTTCCCGCCTCACCCCACCGGCACCCCCGCCTCCAGGTTGAACACCGTCGACTTCTCGCGGGCCCGCAGCGCCCAGCGGAGCCGTTCGTAGCGGGCGGGCGGCAGCAGATCGGCGGCCTCCTCCTCGCCGACGAACCGCCAGCCGCGCAGCTCCGGGCCCGGCAGTTGCACTTGCCCGGCGTCGGCGTGGTCGAGCCGTCCCCCGTCGAAGAGCATCCGAAGACCGCCGTATCTGGGCGGCGTCGGCGGCTCCCAGTCGACGACGAGGAGGCGCGGCACCCGGTCGAGCCGTATGCCGATCTCCTCCTCGACCTCGCGCATGCCCGCGCGGGCGGGCGCCTCGCCGCGTTCGACGACGCCCCCGGGGAACTCCCAGCCCGGCTTGTACGTCGGGTCCACCAGGAGCACCCGGTCGCTCTCGTCGAAGAGCAGCACCCCGGCGGCGAGGGTCTCGGCCGTGGGTTCCGGCGTCTGGACGATCTCGCATTCGCGGGCCGCTCCGCTGCGTACGGCCTCGGCGATGAGCTCGGCGGTGCGGCGCGGGGTGAGGGCGCCGTTGTCGACGACGTGGGCGTCCTCGGTGAGCCAGCCGAGGGCCGCGCGATAGGGCGCGATGTGCTCGTACGCCCACTGGCGGCAGCGCTCGCTGGCTTCAGGGTCGTCGGGCACTTCGACACGGGCGGCGATCCGGTTGCGCAGGATCGTTTCCTCAAGCGTAAGAAGCACATGCCGTACGGATATACGGCGGGAGGCGAGCCCGCCGAAGATCTCATCGCGGTACTCCTGCCGCAGCAGCGACATGGGCACCACGAGGACCCCGCCGACCTCGGCGAGCAGCGCGGCCGCGCCGTCGACCACGAGGCGGCGCCAGATCGGCAGGTCCTGGTAGTCGCTGACCTCGGCGAGTCGTTTCTGCGGCAGCAGATGCCGCAGCGCGCCGCCGATCACCTCGGGGTCGTACAAGGTGCTGTTCGGGATCAGGTCGACCAGTTCGCGCGCGGTGCTGGTCTTGCCCGCGCCGAACGCACCGTTGATCCAGACGATCACGGTTCCCCCTCTTCCGTAGCCCCCAGTGGATTGCCCGCAACAGAGTGCCACGGAAACCCCCGGGGGGAACCGGGCGCCCTGATCTTGCCCACAACTGTGGCGATGCCGTTGCACGTTGAACGCGCCGTTCCGGCCGCGCGGCGCGTCCTTCTTGGTGGAGCACCGGCCACGGGGGGCCGTAACGCAGGCGGTGGGGACATCGTTGTGCGAGTGCCGGAAGAGATCGAGGGGGTGCGACGAATGCGTCGTACAGTGCTGGAACGCTTTCCCGCCGGCGGCCCGCGCGGCAGCTGGCCCGCCGAGGAGTTCGCCCGGGACCGCCGTGACGAGGGCGTCGCGGCGGAGGTCGTGATGGACCTGGAGTCGGACGCGTTCCTGGTCGTGGTGCGCCAGTACGTACCGGAGGCGGTGGGCTGAGCCACGCGCCCGACTACCGGCAGGGCATCGAGGGGCATCAGGCGAGTCGCGGTGTTACCTCCGCCGCGCCCCACTCCATGGCCTTCTCGACACGCTCGGCCGCGACAGGCAGCCACAGGGTGCAGTCGGTGAGTCCTGCCTCGGCAAGGCGACCAAGGTCGTCGACGACGCTCGCTGCGGTGGGCTCAGCTCCACCGAGCGGCCGCCCGGGTGGCGGAACCACAGCGGGAACGCCGGGCGGAGTGAGGAACACAGCCGAAGCGAGCGTCAGGCGGTCCGCGTCTTCGGTGCCGCCGAGGTCACGCAGGCGGTCGCGGACACCGGTGACCTCCGCGGCGCCGACACCGCTGCCGTACCAGCCGTCGCCGAACCGCAGCGCACGGCGCAACGCGGCGTCGCTCCGTTCGGGCACGCAATACGAGGAGGCCGACGAGCGCGCCGACCTGGTGCGGCTGGCCCTGGAACGGGCCGAGGTGCAGGCTGCCGACGCGGTCCTCATCGGCGACACACCTGCGCACGTGGCAGGGGCTCACGCACACGGCGTACGGGCCGTGGCCGTCGCCACCGGCAGGAGCAGTGAGCGGGAACTGCGCGAGGCCGGGGCGGACTTGGTGCTGCCCGATCTCTGCGACACCGAGGCGGTGGTGGCCGCAGTGCACGGCTGGGCTGGCTGACCGGGCGGTTCGATGCCCCGCCCGAGCCACCTGACTCCAAGTCCCCGCAGCCCAGCACTACCCCTTACTGGACCCCAACGTAAGCCCCGCAATGAAGTGCCGCTGCAGCAGCAAGAACACCACCAGCGTCGGCAGCGCCACAATCACCGACCCCGCCGCCAGCAAGTTGTAGTCCGTGAAGAACTGGCCCCGCAGGTTGTTCAGGGCCGAGGTGATGGGGAGTTTGTCGCCGTCCGACATGAAGACCAGGGCCCACAGGAAGTCGTTGTACATCCAGGTGAACTGGAGCGTGGCCAGGGCTGCCAGGGCCGGGCGGCACAGGGGGAGGGTGATGCGCCAGTACTGGGTCCAGACGCCCGCGCCGTCGACGATCGCCGCCTCCAGGATCTCCTGCGGCAGCGTCCGCATGAAATTGGCCAGGACGAAGACGCAGAAGCCGATCTGGAAGCCGATGTGGACGACGATGACGGCCCAGTACGAGTCGAACATCGTCATCGAGTCGGACATCCAGTACGGCAGCGGGATGCGGTTGAACAGTACGTACAGCGGGGTCACGATGACCTGTTGGGGCAGCAGGTTGCCCGCCGTGAACAGCATCAGGAGCACGATGCCGCCGCGCAGCTTCAGGCGGGAGACCGCGAACGCCACGAACGACGCCAGGAACAGCGTCACCAGCACACCCGGCACCGCGATGATCAGTGTGTTGACGAAGTACTTCGTCATGCCGGAGTCGGTGAATGCCTGTTTGTAGTACGTGAACGACAGGTGTTTGGGGAGGGAGAAGTAGCCGTCCTTCGATGTTTCGTCGTATGGGCGCAGCGACGCGTACACCGCCAGCAGCAGCGGCGCCAGGAACGCCAGCGAGACCGTCATCAGGAACGCGTGCACGCCCAGGCGGCCGGGGCGGACGCGGCGGCGCCGGGACGGGGGCGGCACCGGCGGGGCGGTGGCGGGGGCCACGGGTGCGGTGTCCACGGTCATCTGCTCTTCTCCCCTCGGATCTCCTGGACCAGGTACGTCACGACGAACCCGAGGGAGACGGTCAGCAGCACGACGGCGATCGCGGAGCCGAAGCCGATGCGGCTGGCCTCGCCGATGATGTTGTCGGTCACGAGCACGGACAGCACTTCGAGGCCGTTGCGGCCGTGGTTGACCGCGTACACGATGTCGAAGGCGCGCAGCGACTCGATGACGGTGATCACGCCGACGATCACATTGACCGGGCGCAGGGTCGGTAGTACCACCCTGAAGAACGTCTGCGCCTCGCTCGCCCCGTCGATCGCCGCTGCCTCTTTGAGCGTGGGGTCCACCGCCTTCAGGCCCGCCAAGTACAGGATCATGACGTAACCCGTGTGCCGCCAGGCCGCCGCCAGCAGGATCATCCAGATGTTGAGGTGCGGATCGCCCAGCCAGTCGGTCGGGTTCTGCTTGTCGCCGATCATCGCGTTCAACGCGCCCTGGTCGCGCGAGAAGACGAGTTGCGCGATGAAGCCGACGACGGCGAGCGACAGGACGACCGGCATGTAGAGCGTCGACTGGTAGAAGCGGCTGAAGCGGACGCCCCGGTCGATCAGTACGGCGAGCAGCAGCCCGAACGGGACGGCGACCAGGCCGAGGAAGGCCAGCCACAGCAGGTTGTGGCGGACCGCCGGCCAGAACGGCGGGTAGTTGGTGAAGATGTTCGTGTAGTTCTGCGTGCCGACCCATTTGATGTCGCCGATCCCGTCCCAGCTGGTGAAGGAGAGGACGACGGACGCGAGGGTCGGGCCCCACACGATGGCGAGGTCGAGCAGGACGGGTATGCCGAGCAGCACGCCGAGGACGACGAGGTCACGGGCGGTGAACCGCCGCGGCCCTCGTCGTCCGGCGCGCCGTGCGGAGATGAGCGACACGGCTGAGTACTCCAAGTCGGGGCAGGGACAGGCCAGTTGACGCACACCCGGCGTATCAGTCCGCGGCGAAGATCGTCTTTCGCTGCCGCTCGATGTCGTTGACCAGCCCGTCCACGTCGTTCGGGTTGCCGATGAACCGCTGGAGTGCCGGGATCATCACGGTGGAGGAGAAGTCCGGCCGGGTGTCGCGGTCCATGAACTGCGAGATCTGCTTGGCGCCGGAGATCAGCCCGACGGACTTCTTCTGGAGCGCGCTGTACTTGGTCGTGTCCGCCCCTCTGTTGACCGCGATGTTGTTGGGGTCACTGGCGAGGTAGGTGTCCTCGGCCTTCGGGGTGGCGAGCCACTTCAGGAGGTCCTTGGCGCTCTCCATGCTCTTGGCGTTCTTCAGGCTCTTCGCGTTCTTGGCGAGCAGGAACCCGTCGATGGGCGCCTCGACCGCGTCCTGGCCGTGCTCCGGGTTGATGACGGGGAACGGAAAGAAGTCGACGTCGTCCTGCTCGGACACCGGAAACTGCTGCCCCACGTGCGGCAGTCCGAAGACCGCCATGCCCGTCTCCTTCTTCTGCAGGCTCTGCGCGGCCTCCTGCCAGGTGCGGCCGTTGGCGCCCTTCTGGCAGTACGGAAGGATTCTGCGCCAGGTGTCGAAGACGTCCTTGACCCGCTTGTCCGTCCACGACTCCTTGCCCGCCATCAGATCGCGGTGGAAGTCGTAACCGTTGCTGCGCATGTTGATGTAGTCGAAGGTGCCCATGACGGGCCAGCCGTCCTTGTCGCAGAACGCGATCGGTACGAGCTTGTCCTTCTGCATCTGCTTGGCGAGCGCGACGTAGTCGTCGAGCGTCTTGGGCGCCTGGTAACCGTGTTGCTGGAAGACGCTTTTGCGGTGGAACACAGCCCATGGGTAGTAGTAGTACGGCGTGAGGTACTGCTTGCCGTCCTCACCCGTCGACTGCGCCTTCAGCGCCGGGGAGAAGCCCTGGAAGCCCTGCCACAGGTCGCTGATGTCGTGCAGCAGCCCCTTCTTGGCGAAGAACTGCATACGGTTCCCGGCGAACCACATGAAGACCTCGTCGGGCTTGCCCTGGAGATAGCGGTTGATGTTCTCCTGGAAGGTGTTGTGGTCCACGGTGTTGACCTTCACCGTGCGGCCTTCCTTGGACTGCTGCTCGTACGCCTTGAAGGCGTCCGCGAAGGCCTTCTTCGGCACCGCGTCCGAGGAGTTGGAGCCCATCCGGATCGTCTTGCTGTCACCGCCGGGTCCGCTGGAGCAGGCGGCGAGCAGCGAGGGGAGCGTGACCGCCCCGGCGCCGATCGCCGCACCGCGCAGGAGACTTCGCCGTGACATCCGATGTCCCGCGACGCTCCCGGGCACAGCAGGACCTCTGAACGATGACTGCGCCATGTCCCCCTCCTTGGGGTGCAACCCAACACAACCGAACGCGTGGCTTGGATCACACCCCCAAGTGAGGGCGCCGTCAAGGGTTTTGACGCGACACCGGGTAACCGTTACCAGTTCTATTCCAACAGACTCCAACAAGCTCTACCGCAAACGCGCGTCGCCAGCGAGCGCAGCACGAAGTGCGTCTCATCGGCTCAACTGCCGTGAATCCGGCGGAAGGTGATGAGACATCACCTTCCCGCCCGCACCGCCCGGCGAGCAGTCGTCGGAGCGCTGACGGCCGCGGCGGCCGCGCCCACCAGACCCGCGTCCGTACCCATCAGCGCGGGGGCGACCTTGAGGCCCTGGACGAAGGACAGCGTGGCGTAGTCGTGCAGGGCCCGGCGCAGCGGGGCGAAGAGGATGTCGCCCGCGCCCGCCACTCCCCCGCCGATCACCGCGATCTCGATCTCCGTCAGGGTCGCGGTCGCCGCGATGCCCGCGGCCAGCGCCTGGGCGGCCCGCTCGAACGAGGCGAGCGCGACCGGATGCCCGGCGCGCGCGGCCTCGGCCACGGCGGCGGCCGAGGCGTCGCCGTCGGGGCCCGGGGTCCAGCCGCCCGCCAGGGCGCGGCGGGCGATGTTCGGGCCGCTGGCGATCCGCTCCACGCAGCCGCGCGCCCCGCACGGACACGCGTCCCCGTCCAGGTCGACGCTGATGTGACCGATGTGGCCCGCGTTGCCGGTGGGTCCGGGGTGCAGTCGGCCGTTGAGGACGAGACCGCCGCCCACGCCCGTGGAGACGACCATGCACAGCGCGTTGTCGTAGCCGCGGGCCGCGCCCAGCCAGTGCTCGGCCGCGGTCATCGCGACACCGTCGCCGACCAGCTCGACGGGGAGCCCCCCGGTCGCCGCCCGTACCCGCTCGACCAGCGGAAACCCACGCCAGCCGGGGATGTTGACCGGGCTGACGGTCCCGTTGGAGGCGTCGACCGGGCCCGCGCTGCCGATGCCGACGGAGGTGACCCGCGCCCACAGCGCGGATCCGGCCAGCTCGGCGAGCACCTCGTCGACAGCACGCGCCACCGTCTCGCCGTCCTCCTGCGCGGGGGTCGGCCGCTGCGTCCGTACGAGCAGACGGCCACCGGCGTCCACCAGCGCTCCGGCGATCTTGGTTCCGCCGATGTCGAGCGCGGCGACGAGGTCGGTGTGCATCGGTGTCGGATCTCCTGGTGGGCGCGGGTACGAAGCTAGTCGGATCAACAGTCTCCATTCACCTGACAACGTTGTCCAGGGCCTATGCTCGACGCCACACGGCGATCCCCCGCGATCCGCTCCGCACACCACCCGTAACCCCCCGTATCCCTCGCACCCCTCGATCCTCCCGACGACGACAGGACACCGCACGTGGCCGAGACCACCCGCCACCATGAGCCCCGTTACGGCATCCGGCCCACCATGAAGGATGTCGCCTCGCGCGCCGGTGTGGGGCTGAAAACGGTATCCCGGGTCGTGAACGGCGAGGCCGGGGTCACCCCGGACACCGAGCGGCGCGTCCAGGAGGCGATCGAGGCGCTGGGGTTCCGCCGCAACGACAGCGCGCGCGTGCTGCGCAAGGGCCGCACCGCGTCCATCGGGCTCGTCCTCGAAGACCTCGCCGACCCGTTCTACGGGCCGCTCAGCCGCGCGATCGAGGAGGTCGCGCGGGCGCACGGGGCGCTGCTGATCAACGGCTCCAGCGCCGAGGACGCCGAACGCGAGCAGGAGCTGGTGCTCGCCTTCTGCGCGCGCCGCGTCGACGGGCTCATCGTCATTCCGGCGGGCGGCGACCACCGCTATCTGGAGCCCGAGATAAAGGCCGGGGTCGCGACGGTCTTCGTCGACCGTCCCGCCGGGCAGATCGAGGCGGACGCGGTGCTCTCCGACAGCTTCGGGGGTGCGCGCGAGGGCGTCGCGCATCTGGTCGCGCACGGGCACCGGCGGATCGGGTTCATCGGTGACCAGCCGCGTATCCACACCGCGACCGAGCGGCTGCGGGGGTATCGGGCGGCGATGGAGGAAGCGGGGCTCGTCGTCGACGACGCGTGGGTCGCGCTCGGCTCGACCGATCCCGAGCGGGTGCGGTCGGCCGTCGAGGCGATGCTCAGCGGGCCGTCGCCGGTCACCGCGATCTTCGCGGGGAACAACCGGGTGACGGTGACGGTGGTACGTACGCTGGCCGGGCGTTCGCGGCCGGTCGCGTTCGTCGGGTTCGACGACATCGAGCTCGCCGATCTGCTGGGGATCACGGTGATCTCGCAGGATGCGGCGGCGCTTGGGCGTGTTGCGGCGGAGCGGTTGTTTCGGCGGCTCGACGGGGTCGATGAGGCGCCCGCTCGGGTGGTCGTGCCTACCGCGCTGATCGCGCGGGGGTCCGGGGAGATTGCGCCGCCCGGCGATCTCTGAGTGCGGGGCGCTCCGCGGGGTGCTGGTCCTTCGGCTGCGGACCGTGCCGCGCTCCGTTGGAGTGCCCGGCATTCGGCTGCGGACCGTGCGTGGCTTGTCGCGCAGTTCCCCGCGCCCCTAAGAGCCTGTCTTTGAACCCCCGCCTGCGCCCCGACGCCCGGTGCGCACGCTCGCCGTGCGGTGTCCCAGGACAGGTGGCTCCGCCACATGACCTGGCACACCGCACGCCGATCGCACGCACCGACCGCCGCTGCGCCCGCCTTCCGGGCGGACGACGGGGGTTCAAAGACAGGCTCTAAAGGCGGCACCTCCACGTCAGCAGATCTTTAGTCCCGGCACCGGGTGGTTGTTGGTGCCGCCCTTTATGTAGACCACGCTGACGTAGACGTTGTTGTTGCCGTTGTCGTCGTCCGTCTTTGCCCAGTACGTGTTGGTCCACTTGCCGTATGTCTCGCGGCGGCCCAAGTCGGCCTGGCAGAAGAAGTAGTTGGTGCCCGCGCGCAGCGTGCCCGCCGCGCCGCCGTCGTGGCGGTAGCTCTTCGCGGTGCGCCACACCTGGCAGTTGTACCTGCCGCCGCCGATGGGCTCGCACGCGGAGGCGGGGCTGCCCGATGGCTTCTTGCTCGGTTCCACGGTGCTTTTCTTGTGCTCTTTCTTGCCCGCAGGGTGGGTGCTGGTCGCGGTGGACGGGTGGGCGCCGCCGTCCCAGGCGCGGCCCGTGCCGTCATCGGCGGTCGACCCCGGGCTCGGGCTGGTCGCCGAGCCGACGGCCTGCTGATGGGTGCCCTTGTCGTCGCCCGTGCCGACCAGCGCGTACGTCACCCCGGCGCCCGCGAGCACGACGGCCGCCGCGCCCGCCGCCACCATCGCCCGCGCGCGTCCCCGCTTGGGGGCGGGCGGTGCGGGCAACGGTGCGACCACCGGGCCGAAGCCCTCGGGGCGGTGCGGCAGTACGTCTCGTACGGTCGCCTCCCGCGGCGGGGCGGCGGGCGCGCCCAGCGGCTGCGTCACGGCCGGGGCGTGGCCCTCGGCCACCGCCGACAACAGGCGCGCGGCAGTCTCCGCGTCGGGGCGCTGGGCCGGGTCCTTGTGCATGAGTTGGCGCAGTACGGTCCCGAGCGGCCCCGCCCGGACCGGCTCGGGCAGCGGCTCCACCACGATGGCGTTCAGCGTCGACCAGGTGGAGGTTCGGCGGAACGGCGAGGAGCCCTCCACCGCCGCGTACAGCGTGGCGCCGAGCGCCCACACGTCCGAGGCGGGGCCCGGATCCTGGCCCTTGGCCCGCTCGGGCGCCAAGTAGTCGAGGGAGCCGACCAGTTCACCGCTGCGGGTCAGATGCGTGGCCGAGCCGTCTCCGGGGTCGTCCATGGCGGCGATGCCGAAGTCGGTGAGCACCACCCGGCCGCCGCGCTCCAGCAGGATGTTGCCGGGCTTCACATCTCGGTGCAGTACGCCGACGCGGTGGGCGGCGGCCAGCGCTTCGAGGACGCAGGCTCCGATGACGGCGGCCTCGCGCGCGTCGAGCGTGCCGCGCTCGCCCAGTACGCCGTCGAGCGAGGGGCCCTCGACGAGCTCCATCACGATGACCGGGCGGCCGTCGTGTTCGGTGACGTCATGGACGGCGATGACCGAAGGGTGCCGCACGCGCGCGGCCGCGCGTGCCTCGCGCTGCATGCGCAGCCGCAGGTCGCCGAGTTCGGGCCCCGAGGCGTCGCTGTACGTCCGCAGTTCCTTGACCGCGACCTCGCGGCCGAGCACCTCGTCGACGGCGCGCCAGACGACGCCCATGCCGCCCCGGCCCAGCTGTTCGACGAGCCGGTAGCGGCCCGCGAGCCGGTCGTTCTCCCCCGATGACACCGCTGCCCCGTTCCGTGTGGCGGTTGTGGTCGCGTACAGACTACGGGGCAGCGGTGACAGCGCTCGGGCTACGGGGTGGTGACGGTGAGGGCCGCGCGGCGCGGGGAGGCGAAGCCGTCGAGGTCGGCGCGGGTGAGGCCGGTGAGGCGGGCGACCTCCTCGTTGTCGAGGGCGCCGCAGTCCAGGCCGCGCAGCAGGAAACCGCTGAGCGCCTTGGCGGTCGCGGGCTCGTCCATGACGTCGCCGCCCGCCTTCGCCACATACGCGGCGAGCCGCGCCGCGGCCTGCTCCAGGCCCTCGCGGTAGAACGCGTAGACGGCCGCGTAACGGGTCGGCAGATGGCCCGGGTGCATGTCCCAGCCCTGGTAGTACGCGCGGGCCAGGGCGCGCCGGGTGAGGCCGTAGTGGAGCCGCCAGGCCTCGTGGACGTGCGCGGTGGAGCCGATGGGCAGCACGTTGGTGGAGCCGTCCGAGACCCGTACGCCGGTGCCCGCCGCCGCGACCTGCATCACGGCCTTGGCGTGGTCGGCGGCCGGGTGGTCGCTGGCCTGGTAGGCGGCGGAGACGCCCACGCACGCGCTGTAGTCGAAGGTGCCGTAGTGCAGGCCGGTCGCGCGGCCCTGCGCGGCGTCGATCATCTTGGCCACGGCGGCGGTGCCGTCGGCGGCCAGGATGGACTGGCTGGTCTCGATCTGGATCTCGAACCCGAGGCGCCCGGCGGGCAGGCCGTGCGCCTTCTCGAAGGCCTCCAGGAGCCGTACGAACGCGCTGACCTGCTCGGGGTAGGTCACCTTCGGCAGGGTCAGGACGAGCCCGTCGGGCAGGCCGCCGTGCTCCATGAGGCCGGTGAGGAAGACGTCCGTGGTGCGGATGCCCCGGTCGCGTACGGCCGCTTCCATGCACTTCATACGGATGCCCATGTACGGGGCCGCCGTGCCGTTCGCGTACGCCTCGTGGATCAGGCGGGCCGCGCGGGCGGCGGTCGCGTCCTCCTCGGCGTCCGGGCGCGGGCCGTAGCCGTCCTCGAAGTCGACGCGCAGGTCTTCGATCGGCTCGCGCTCCAGCTTGGCGCGCACCCGGTCGTAGACGGGGGCGGCGAGCTCGTCGGCGATGCCGAGCACCTCGGCGAAGGAGGCGGCGGCCGGGGCGTGCTCGTCCAGGGCGGCCAGCGCCTGGTCGCCCCAGGTGCGGATGGTGGCGGCGTCGAAGACGTCACCCGGTACGTAGACGGTGTGCACGGGCTGGCGGGTGCCGGGGTCTCCCGGGTAGCGGCGGGCGAGCTCCTCGTCCACGGCCACCAGCGAGGCGCTGATCTCCTCGCTGACGCCGCCGGCGAGGCTCGTCGCCACCTTCTCCTGCTGACCCATCCTGCACCCTCCGCGTTCAGGTTTCCACGTGGCGGAATCAATGCTCCGCATAGCAGAATTTAGTAACGGGGTACCTCTGCCGTCAATGGTTGCCCAAAACGGCCGGGGGCCGCGCGGTGAAGATCACCACGCGGCCCCCGGTCGAGCGAACGGGCAGGTCAGCCCTTGCGCGCCTTGACCTCGTCGGTCAGCTGCGGGACGACGTCGAACAGGTCGCCGACCACGCCGTAGTCGACCAGGTCGAAGATCGGGGCCTCGGAGTCCTTGTTGATGGCCACGATGGTCTTCGAGGTCTGCATGCCCGCGCGGTGCTGGATCGCACCGGAGATGCCGGACGCGATGTACAGCTGCGGCGAGACCGACTTGCCGGTCTGGCCGACCTGGTTGGAGTGCGGGTACCAGCCGGCGTCGACGGCGGCGCGGGAGGCGCCGACGGCGGCACCGAGCGAGTCGGCCAGCGCCTCGATGATCGCGAAGTTCTCGGCGCCGTTGACGCCGCGGCCGCCGGAGACCACGATCGCGGCCTCGGTCAGCTCGGGGCGGCCGGTCGACTCGCGCGGGGTGCGGGCGACGACCTTGGTGCCGGTGGCCTGCGCGGAGAAGGTGACCGACAGGGCCTCGACGGCGCCCGCGGCCGGGGCGGCCTCCACGGCGGCCGAGTTCGGCTTGACCGTGATGACCGGGGTGCCCTTGGAGACACGGGACTTGGTGGTGAAGGAGGCGGCGAACGCGGACTGCGTCGCGACCGGGCCCTCGTCACCGGCCTCCAGGTCGACGGCGTCGGTGATGATGCCGGAGCCGATGCGCAGCGCCAGGCGGGCCGCGATCTCCTTGCCCTCGGCGGAGGACGGCACGAGCACGGCGGCCGGGGACACGGCCTCGTACGCGGCCTGCAGCGCGTCGACCTTGGGGACGACGAGGTACTCGGCGAACTCGGGGGCGTCGACGGTCAGGACGCGGGTGGCGCCGTGCTCGGCGAGCACGGGCGCGGTGGCCTCGGCGCCGGCACCGACGGCGACGGCGACGGGCTCGCCGATGCGGCGGGCGAGCGTCAGCAGCTCCAGGGTGGGCTTGCGGACGGCGCCGTCCACGTGGTCGACGTAGACGAGAACTTCAGCCATGGGACTCAATCTCCTGCGAAGTACGAAGAATCTGGGGGCAGTTGGGCTCTACGAGCTGTCGACGAGCCTTAGATGAACTTCTGGCTCGCGAGGAACTCGGCCAGCTGCTTGCCGCCCTCGCCCTCGTCCTTGACGATCGTGCCGGCGGTGCGGGCCGGACGCTCGGCGGCCGAGTCGACCAGGGTCCAGGAGCCTTCGAGACCGACCTCGTCGGCCTCGATCTCCAGGTCTTCCAGGTCCAGCGACTCCACCGGCTTCTTCTTGGCGGCCATGATGCCCTTGAAGGACGGGTAGCGGGCCTCGCCCGACTGGTCCGTCACGGAGATGACGGCCGGCAGGGACGCCTCCAGCTGCTCCGACGCGGAGTCGCCGTCGCGGCGGCCCTTGACGGTGCCGTCCTCGACCGAGACCTCGGAGAGCAGCGTGACCTGCGGAACGTTCAGACGCTCGGCGAGCAGGGCCGGCAGCACGCCCATGGTGCCGTCGGTCGACGCCATGCCGCAGACGACCAGGTCGTAACCGGTCTTCTCGATGGCCTTGGCGAGCACCAGCGAGGTGCCGATGACGTCGGTGCCGTGCAGGTCGTCGTCCTCGACGTGGACGGCCTTGTCGGCGCCCATGGAAAGCGCCTTGCGCAGCGCGTCCTTGGCGTCCTCGGGGCCGACGGTCAGCACGGTGATCTCCGCGTCGTCCGCCTCGTCGGCGATCTGCAGTGCCTGCTCGACCGCGTACTCGTCGAGCTCCGAAAGGAGGCCGTCGACGTCGTCGCGGTCGACGGTCAGGTCATCGGCGAAGTGCCGGTCGCCGGTGGCGTCGGGCACGTACTTCACACAGACAACGATCCTCAAGCTCACGCCGGCTCTCCTACTGCATCGTCATTTCTGGGCTGCCTTGTTGCACGCAGCATAGGCGCCTGATGGGGCGGTTTCCGGTCGGGGCGACCGACGCTCCGAACGAAATATTACTCGCCAGTACACCCACTGTGTTCCCAGTAAGCAAGCGCTTTGAACTGTGACGTTTACAACGCTGAGTAACCGGCGAGTACGGAGACTTTTCGGCCCTCGCGGACGTTGAGTCGCTCCCGGAGCGAGGTCAGTCCCGCAGCCCGTTGAAGCGGCCCTGATGGTAGAGGAGCGGGCGGCCGGCGCCCGCGGGCTCGCCGACGACCGCCTGGCCGACCACGATGCGGTGGTCCCCGGCCGGGATGCGGGCCACCACGCGGCACACCAGCCACGCCAGCACCCCGTCGAGGACGGGCACGCCCTCGGGGCCCGGTTGCCAGCGGGTGGGAGCGCCGAAGCGGTCGGCGCCGCTGCGCGCGAAGGTCGCGGCCAGCTCTTCCTGGTGCTCGCCGAGTATGTGGACGCCGATGTGCTCGGTCTCGGCGACCACGGGCCAGCTGGAGGAGGCGGTGCCGATGCCGAAGGAGAGCAACGGGGGCTCGGCGGCGACCGAGTTCAGGGAGGTGGCGGTGAAGCCGACGGGCCGGCCGTCACGCTGCGCGGTGATCACCGCGACGCCCGCGGCGTGCTGGCGGAAGACAGCGCGGAAGAGCTGGGGGGAGGCGAGGCGTACGGTGCCGAGCTCGGGCGAAGCCGTCATGGAGTTGTCCTTCTGCGGTCGGTGCGAGGGGGCCGGAAGATGCTCAGCGGCCCGGACAGCGCGCACTTGCGGTGCGGACGAGGTCCACATGGACGCGCCCGTGGAGAAGGATTCGGATCGGCACATCGTCAGACTGACGATTGCGGACGGGCGCAGTCAAGTGCGTTCTACGATGTGGGAGATCCGTCACGGGACGCTCCACGCAGCTCACACCGCCTTTCCCAGCGCGGCGATCACATCGGCGCGACGCGGCTGCCCGGACGCCCGGCGCACGATCCTGCCCTCGCGGTCGAGGACCAGGACGGTGGGCGTGGCCCGGATGCCGAGGTCCCGTACGAGCGCGAGATGGTCCTCGGCGTCGATCTCCACATGCTCGACCCCCTCCACCATGGCGGCAACTTCCGCCAGAGTGCGCCGAGTTGCCCGGCAGGGCTGGCAGAACGCGGTGGAGAACTGCACCAGGGTGGCCCGCTCGCCCAGCTCCCGGCCCAACTCCCCCGCTCCGAGCCTCGGCTCGTCCTCGCGCACCACGGCCTCTCCCCTTACTTCGATGTCCGGCCGGTACAGCGCCCGGGACCGGCCGGAAGATTCCCTCACGGCCCCGACCTGGGCGTACGTGATGAGAATCTCCCTCGCACAAGGCCCCAGGACTGGCCAGCACGGCGCGTATCGGGCACGATCTGCCCAATGCCGAAAACCTACGGCTGCGTAACTTCCACCGGGAGAACCCTCCCCCGGGATCAGAAGGGCCTCCCCCAGATGGCAGAACTCGTGTATCGGCCGGTCGTCGGCGCCGCCCTGACCATGTTCAAGGCGCTCGACCTGAAGATCGACACGCAGGGTTCGGAGAACATCCCCCGCACGGGCGGGGCGGTGCTCGTCAGCAACCACATCAGCTATCTGGACTTCATCTTCACCGGTCTCGCCGCGCTGCCGCAGAAGCGTCTGGTGCGCTTCATGGCCAAGGAGTCGGTGTTCCGGCACAAGATCTCGGGCCCGCTGATGCGGGGCATGAAGCACATCCCGGTGGACCGCAAGCAGGGCGAGTCCGCGTACGCGCACGCCCTGGCCTCGCTGCGCTCCGGTGAGATCGTCGGCGTCTTCCCCGAGGCGACCATCTCGCAGTCGTTCACGCTCAAGAGCTTCAAGTCGGGTGCGGCCCGGCTCGCCCAGGAGGCGGGCGTCCCGCTGATCCCGATGGCGCTGTGGGGCACCCAGCGGGTGTGGACCAAGGGCCGCCCGCGCAACTTCAAGCGCAGCCACATCCCCGTCACCATCCGGGTCGGCGAGCCGGTGGAGGCCCCCGCCGACCAGTACGCGGGCGCCATCACCCGTCGGCTGCGCGAGCGGTGCCAGGAGCTCCTGGAAGCCGCCCAGCGCGCCTATCCGGTACGCCCGAAGGACGCCGCCGACACCTGGTGGATCCCGGCGCACCTCGGCGGCACCGCACCCACGCCCGAAGAGGTCCGCGAGCGCGAGGCCAGCCGCTGAATCGTCACGCCCCGACGCCCACCGGGGCGTGCACGGTGATGCGCGCACCGGGACTGGCCTTCTCCAGGAACTCGGCGAGCTCGGCTCCCGCCGCCTGAAGATCGCAGTGCGGCGCCATCCCCTCCAGCAGGAAGAGCGCACTGGTCGACTCCTCGGTCAGCCGGGTGCGCACCCCCTGGCGCCAGTTCCAGCGACGGCAGGTCACGCCCTCGTCGTCGCACCACACCACCTCGCCCGCGTCCGGGTGCTCGATCACCGTCTCGCCGCCCGCGACCGTGGGGAACGGCTCGTCGCCGACGGCTCGCACCAGCCGCATCGACCCCTTGATCAGATCGGCGTCCTCGCCGCCGACCGGGATGAGATGCGCGACGCTGATCGCGTTGTAGACATCGACGAGCCGGTTGACGCGCGGCAGCCCGCCGTCGGCGAGCGCGCGCTTGGCCAGCGCCTCGGCGGAGTTGCGTGTACGGGACGGCTTGGCGCCGAACGCGGTGTACGCGGCGCGCCAGGCGACCATGTGCGGGTCCTCGTGCGGGGCGAGGCCGCCGAGCCGCTCGCGCAGCCGCCGTGCGGCCTCGTCCAGCAGCGCCGAACTCACCGCGTCACTGGGGCCGTTGACGAGTTCGCGGGCCTCGACGGCGACATGGGTGAAGCCCGGCGCGAGCGCGCGGACCTCGTCGGACACGGTGAGCGTGAGCGTCATGATCGGTCGTGCCTCACAGTTCGGTCGGGAGCGTCCGCCAGAGATACGGACGGTCAGGCGCGGCCTTCAGGGCGGCCAGCACCACGGGATGTGGTACATCATAGAGTACCTGGTAGTCCACCTCACTGAACTCTGGACGAGCCTTCCAGGCCAGCCGCTCCTCCCCCAGGGAGAACTGGGCGTCGACTCCGGGCTTGTTCCCGCGCACGTCCTGCCGTGCCCACTCCCGCTCACCGGGCAGCTTCACGGCGACCAGGCCATGAATGGCGGGGTTCGAGCCGTCGTCGTCCGCGAGCCGCTGATAGCAGAGGGCGGCCGGAATCCCCTCGGCCCGCAGCAGCGCGGCATAGGCGTGCGACTTGGCGTAGCAGATACCGGTGCCCTGCTCCAGGACATCGGAGGCCCGCCAGGTGACGCGCATATCGCCCGAGTCCTGGGAGTGCGGGATGGTGTCGCGGATGAATTCATAGGCGAGCTTGGCGTATGAGTATACGTCAGGGACATCGGACGCGAGCTTCGCCGCGAGGGTGCGTACGAGCGGATGGTCATGGTCGATGACCTCGTCCGCTACAAGATAGGCCGCGAGTTCAGGGTTCTGCTGGGTGAGTCGCATGGCACGGGAGCGTACGAAAGCGGCCGACCGTAAGTCAATGACTTTACGGTCGGCCGCATATATATTCAGTTACCCCTAGCGCGACATCTCCTCCTTGAGCGCCGCCAGGAAGCCGTCCACGTCGTCCTCGGTGGTGTCGTACGAGCACATCCAGCGGACGTCGCCGGCCGCCTCGTCCCAGAAGTAGAAGCGGTAGCGCTTCTGCAGCCGCTCACTGACGTCGTGCGGAAGGCGCGCGAAGACCGCGTTCGCCTGGACCGGGTAGAGGATCTCGACGCCGCCGACCGCACTGACGCCGTCGGCGAGCCGCCGGGCCATCGCGTTGGCGTGGCGTGCGTTGCGCAGCCACAGGTCCTTGGCGAGCAGCGCCTCCAACTGCACCGATACGAAACGCATCTTGGAGGCGAGCTGCATCGACATCTTGCGGATGTGCTTCATCCGGCGCACCGCGTCCGGGTTGAGCACGACGACGGCCTCGCCGAACATCATCCCGTTCTTGGTCCCGCCGTACGAGAGCACATCGACGCCCACCGCGTTGGTGAACGCCCGCATCGGTACGTCGAGCGAAGCCGCGGCGTTGGCCAGCCGGGCGCCGTCGAGATGGACCTTCATGCCCAGTTGGTGGGCGTGGTCGCAGATCGCGCGGATCTCGTCGGGCGTGTAGACCGTGCCCAGTTCGGTGTTCTGGGCGAGCGAGACGACCTGCGGCATCGCCCGGTGCTCGTCGTCCCAGCCCCAGGCCTGCCGGTCGATGAGCTCGGGGGTGAGCTTCCCGTCCGGCGTGGGCACGGTGAGCAGCTTCAGGCCCGCCATGCGCTCGGGAGCGCCGCCCTCGTCCACGTTGATGTGCGCGGTCTCGGCGCACACCACCGAACCCCAGCGGTCGGTCAGCGCCTGGAGGGCCACCACGTTGGCGCCCGTGCCGTTGAAGACCGGGAACGCCTGCGCGTCGGCGCCGAAGTGGCTGTGGATGACCCGCTGGAGGTGGTCGGTGTACTCGTCCTCGCCGTAGGAGATCTGGTGACCTCCGTTGGCGAGGGCCATCGCGGCCAGGATCTCGGGGTGCACACCGGCGTAGTTGTCGCTGGCGAAGCCGCGCACCTCGGGGTCGTGGTGGCGGCGCGCGTCCGTCCTCACGGCTTCGGGGTCAGCCACAGACGCTGTCCGTTCACTTCCGCGGCGGGCTTGTTCCAGACCCCGGCGATCTCCCCGGCGAGTTCCTTGACGTCGGTGAAGCCCGCGAACTTCGCGTTCGGGCGCTCCTCGCGCATCGCGTCGTGCACCAGCGCCTTGATCACCAGGATGACGGCGGCGGCGCTCGGCCCTTCCTCGCCGCCCGCCTTGCGGAAGGCGTCGGCGAGCGCGAGCGTCCACGCCTCGGCGGCCGCCTTGCCCGCGTTGTACGCGGCGTTGTTGGCGGTCGGCTTGTGCGCGCCGGACTGGCTCACCAGCACATAGCGGCCGCGGTCGCTGCGCATCAGTCCCTCGTGGAAGGCGAGCGAGGTGTGCTGAACCGTCTTGATCAGCAGCTTCTCCAGGAGCTCCCAGTCGGCGAGGTCCGTCTCGGCGAAGGACGCGCTGCCGCGCCAGCCGCCGACGAGGTGGACCAGGCCGTCGATGCGGCCGAACTCCTTCTCCGTGCGCGCCGCCCACTCGCGGGTCGCGTCCAGATCGAGCAGGTCGACGGTGTCGCCCACCACGGTCGCCCCGCCGTGCGCGTAACGCGCCGCGTCCACGGCCTCCGCAAGGCGTGCCGCGTCCGCGTCGGACGCCACCACGACGGCACCCGCCTCGGCGAGCCTGAGCAGGGCGGCGCGGCCCGCCGGACCCGCCGCCCCGGCCACCGCGATCACGGCGCCGCTGAGCGGGCCGTTGCCATTCCCATTGCCGTTCATGATCGTCTCCTCCGCACGAGCGCTCACGCGGCGGCTCGCTCGGCACTCGCCGCGGTGATTCCCTTGGTGGAGGCAATCACGTCCTTCAGCTTCTTGGCGAGGGCCTCATAGAACATGCTCAGGGGAAACTCGTCCGCAAGCACGTCGTCGACGAGTTTGCGCGGCGGCTGCGAGAGGTCCAGGGCGTCCGGGCCCTTGGCCCAGCGGGATCCCGGGTGCGGCGCGAGATAGGTCGAGACCAGGTCGTACGCGGCGAACCAGTGCACCAGCTTCGGGCGGTCGATGCCGTCCCGGTAGAGCTTCTCGATCTCGGCGCAGAGCTGGTTGGTGACGGCCGGGGCCTGCTCCCAGTCGATGTGCAGCTTGTTGTCGGTCCAGCGCACCACGTCGTGCTTGTGCAGGTACGCGAAGAGGAGCTGGCCGCCGAGGCCGTCGTAGTTGCGCACGCGGTCGCCGGAGACGGGGAAGCGGAACATCCGGTCGAAGAGCACCGCGTACTGCACATCACGGCCGTGCTGGTTGCCCTCGGCCTCCAGCTTCACGGCCTCCTTGAAGGCGGTGAGGTCGCAGCGCAGCTCCTCCAGGCCGTACATCCAGAACGGCTGGCGCTGCTTGATCATGAACGGGTCGAACGGCAGGTCGCCGTGGCTGTGCGTGCGGTCGTGGATCATGTCCCAGAGCACGAACGCCTTCTCGCAGCGCTCCTGGTCACCGACCATCTCGGCGATGTCCTCGGGCAGTTGGACGCCGAGGAGGTCGACCGCGGCCTCGGTCACGCGGCGGAAGCGCGCGGCCTCGCGGTCGCAGAAGATGCCGCCCCAGGTGAAGCGCTCGGGCGCCTCGCGCACGGCGATGGTCTCCGGGAAGAGGACCGCCGAGTTGGTGTCGTACCCGGCGGTGAAGTCCTCGAAGGCGATGCCGCAGAACAGCGGGTTGTCGTAGCGCGTGGCCTCAAGATCGGCCAGCCACTCGGGCCACACCATGCGCAGCAGGACCGCTTCGAGGTTGCGGTCCGGGTTGCCGTTCTGCGTGTACATGGGGAAGACGACCAGGCGCTGCAGGCCGTCGGCGCGGTCCGCGGCCGGGTGGAAGGCCAGCAGCGAGTCCAGGAAGTCCGGCACGTCGAAGGCGTCGTCGGCCCACTTGCGCAGGTCCGCGACGAGCGCACCGTGATACGCGGCGTCGTGCGGCAGCAGCGGCGAAAGCTCCTCGACCGCACCGACGATCCGCTCGACCACGGCCTCGGCGGCCGCGCGGGTGGGCGCGCCCTCGGCGTCGAAGTCGATGGATCCGTCCTTGGACTGCCAGGGCCGGATCTCCTCGACGGAACGCTTGAGCACGGACCAGGCAGGGTGCTCGACCACCGGTCGGTCGGCGATGGCGCCGGCGACCACGTCCTGCACAAGAATTTCCGTCATGTCACTTCCTCCACGGGAGAACCTCGCGTTAAGACACCGTATCCGTGTTCGGTTCACCGGCTCAAGAGGGATATCGGGAAATTATCCTGCACACCTTCACGTGGGCCGCTGTTCTTCCTGCCATCGGCACCCGAGGCGCACGCTTCTATCACGGCGCGGACGTAGTGCCAACCCCGTCAAGCTCCGGGGGACTCGCCCACCCCCGGGTGACACCTCTGGCTGCGGGACACCCCGGACGGGTAGGACGGGAAAGTCCCTCCAGTCCCCCGAGTGCGGAGGCGTAACCCCATGAGTACCCGCGCCGTCCTTGTCGCAGCCCTCATCACCGGACTCGTCCTGGGCATCGCGGCCACCCGGGGAAACGACTCCGCCGCCCCGCGCGAGCCGGGGTCCAACGTGCGGGCGGGCCGTTAGGCTGCGGCACTGCCGCGTGGGCACGGGACCGCCCGCGCGCGATCCGCCGTCGACGGAAGCGAGGCCTGTCTTGACGTTCCTCACCATCGGTCATCGCGGGGTCATGGGTGTCGAGCCGGAGAACACCCTGCGTTCGTTCGTCCGCGCCGAACGCGCGGGCATGGACGCCATCGAACTCGATCTGCATCTGAGCAAGGACGGCGCCCTCGTCGTGCTGCACGACGCGGATGTGGACCGCACCACGGACGGGACGGGCCCGGTCGCCGAGAAGACGGTCGCCGAGCTGCGCGAGCTGGACGCCGGTCAGGGCGAGCGCATCCCGCTCTTCGAGGAGGTCCTGGACGCGGTCGGCTCACCGCTCCAGGCCGAGATCAAGGATGTGGCGGCCGCCGTCGAGCTGGCGCGCGTCATCCACGCGCGCGACCTCGTCGGCCGCGTCACGGTGTCGTCGTTCCACGACGAGGCGCTGGCCCGGATGGTGTCGCTGGTGCCGGGCGTACGGACGGTACTGATCGCGAGCCGGTGGGAGGACGACCTCACCGACCGGGCCAGGGCGGTGGGCGCGCACGCGCTGTCACTGGACATCCGCCACCTCACGCTGGCGGCCGTCGAGCGCGCACACGCCGAGTCCTTGCAGGTGATCGGCTGGGTGGTGAACACCCAGGACCATCTGCGACTGGTGCGCGCGCTCGGTCTGGACGGCGCGACGACGGACTGCCCGGAGATCCGCCGCACCGGCCGCTTCACCGCCTGAACCGGCCGGGGGCCGGGCGGTCGGTCAGGCCAACTCCTTGACCAGCAGCTCGAATTCGAGGTCCGCGCGCTGCGGGATGCCGAAGCGGTCGTCGCCGTACGGGAAGGGCGTCATCCTTCCGGTACGGCGGTAGCCGCGCCGCTCGTACCAGGCGATCAGCTCGTCCCGTACGGAGATCACCGTCATGTGCATCTCGGTGACGCCCCACGCCTCGCGCGCGGTGCGCTCCGCCTCGGCGATGATCTCCTTGCCGAGGCCGCTGCCCTGGAGCTCGGGGCGGACCGCGAACATGCCGAAGTAGGCGGCGTCGCCCCGGTGTTCGAGCTGGCAGCAGGCGACGATACGGCCGTCCAGCTCCACGGTGAGCAGTCGGCTGCCCGGGCTGTGGATCACCTGGCGCACGCCCTCGGGGTCGGTGCGCTGCCCTTCGAGGATGTCCGCCTCGGTGGTCCAGCCGGCCCGGCTGGAGTCCCCGCGATAGGCCGACTCGATGAGCGGTACCAGCTCCTCGACATCGGCTTCGGTGGCGTCCCGGTAGCTCAGCTCTCCGGCGCGGGTGGTGTCCATGGCGAACCTTCTCCCAACTGCATCAATACGTCGTACGTCACGGGGGCACCACGAGCGTATCCCTCTCCCCCGCACCCCTTTGGACGGCTCCGGATCGCGGACGTGCGCTCCCCCCATGTGCCCTTGCGCCCGCGTGCGCGGCGCCTCGCATGGGCATCGACTCCTCGGCAGGGCCACACGTCGAGCGGGGAGGTGGGGCCATGCACGGATCCGCGCTGTCCAGCTGGCTGCTCGTGGCGGTGTGCGCGGCGGCGGGCGCGTACTGCCTGATGCGGTTGCGCAGCGACTGCGAGCGGGCGCGCAGTGCGGCCGGCGGCGAGGCCGTGATGGGCTTCGGCATGGCCGCGATGGCCGTCCCGGCGGCCTTCGCGACGCCGCCGTCCTGGCTGTTCGCCGCCTACGCCGCGGTCTTCGGCGTCGCGGCCCTGCGCGCGGGCTGGCTGATCCTCGCAACGACCGCGAAGTCCGCCGGAACACATCATCTGCACCACGCCGTCGGCTCGCTCGCCATGGTCTACATGGCGCTGGCCATGAGCGCGCCCGGCGGCCACACCTCGCACCACGACCACGCAGGCCCCGCCGGGGGCATTCCGCTCGTCACCGGGGCGCTGCTCGTCTACTACGTGGGATACGTGCTCACCACGGGAGCGCGACTGCTGCCGGCGGCGGGACCGGCCCGTGAGGGCGCGGCGATCGCCTGGGGCGCGCGGCCCGAACTCACCCTGGCCTGCCGGTTGTCGATGGGAATCGCGATGCTCGCCATGCTCATCGCACTCTGAAACCCAGCCGCGCGCCTTGGTCGATGATCGTGATCAAAACGTGGCGTGCGTCACTTGGCGCACGAGGTCATACCTATGGGCAGGGCCCCGCTCATAGGCTGAGGCCATGATGGTCTCCCTCGCGCTGCTGGCGCTCGGCGTCGTGTCCGCCGTGGTGGCCCCGCGGCTGTTCGCGCGCGCCCACTGGGCCGAGCGCGAGCCGGTGGTGGCGCTGTGGGTCTGGCAGTGCGTGGTGGCGGCGGTGCTGCTCTGCTTCGCGCTCGCGATGGTCTTCAGCGCGGCGGCGGCCTGGCAGACGGTACGGGGGCAGGTGTTCGCCCCGGCCCCGCGCGCGGTGGTCGACGCGTACGCGCTCGGCCCGTACGGCCCGTGGTCGGCGGCGCTCGCGGTGCTGCTGTTCTGCGGCGGCGCCTGGAGTGCGGCGATGCTCACCCGGGAGATCCGCGAGGCCCGTGCCCGGCGCCGGGCACGCCGCTCCGAACTGCTCGTCCGCGCGCCCCTGCTGCCCGGCGAGGAGCCCGGCGGAGCGCCGCTGGTGGTCCTGGAGGCGCAGCGCCCGGACGCCTGGTGGCTGCCCGGGCCGACGCACCAACTGGTTATCACCACGGCGGCACTTCGCCGCCTGAAGGGCCGTCAGCTCGATGCCGTGCTCGCCCATGAGCAGGGCCACGCGCGCGCCCGGCACGACTGGCTGCTGCACTGCTCGGCCGCGCTGGCCAACGGCTTCCCCAAGATCCCGGTGTTCGCCGCGTTCCGGGACGAGATGCACCGCCTCGTCGAACTGGCCGCGGACGACGTGGCGTCGCGGCGCTACGGGCGGCTGACGATCGCGCTCGCGCTGGTCGAACTCAACGAGGACCGTGGGCTGTTCGGCCCCTGCCCGGCTCCGCACGGCCAGGTCCCGCAGCGCGTGAAGCGTCTGCTGGGCGGCGCCCCCCGGCTCCCCGCGGGCCACCGCCTCCGCCTCACGGCGGCGGCCGCGCTGGTCCCGGTCGTCCCGCTCCTGGTGGCCTTCGTCCCGGGCCTGCGCGCGCTGGGCTAGCCGTCCGTACGTCGTCGACGACGCGAACCTCCCGAGTCCGACAGGGCTTGATCCGGCCGGGCCGCGCGGGGAAGGATCGCGACCATGGCGATCGAGGGTGTGCTGTTCGACTTCTCCGGGACACTGCTGCGCGTCGAGTCGACCCATGAGTGGCTGTCCGCCACTCTTGACGAGTCCGGGATCGCGGCGCCAGAGGAACAAGTGACGCTCTGGGCACGGCAGTTAAAGGAGGTTGGCGCGCTGCCGGGCGGCAGCAACCCCCTTCGCGTACCGCCGCATCTGACCGAGCTGTGGGCGACCCGCGACCAGAGCTCCGCGCTGCACCGGGCCGCGTACACGGGCCTGGCGCGGGAGGTGACATTGTCAGATCCGCAGTTGTACACCGCGCTCTACGACCGGCACATGACACCGGCCGCGTGGCACCCGTACCCCGACACGAAGGCGGTCCTGACGGGGCTGCGGGAGCGGGGCGTCAAGGTGGCCGTGGTCAGCAACATCGGCTGGGATCTGCGGCCGGTCTTCCGTACGCACGGCCTGGACGGCCTGGTGGACGCCTATGTGCTGTCGTACGAGCACGGGGTCCAGAAGCCGGACGCGCGGCTGTTCCGGGCGGCCTGCGAGGCCGTCGGGTGCGATCCGGGCGAGGTGCTGATGGTCGGCGACGACCGCCGGGCGGACGGCGGTGCGGCGGCTCTCGGCTGTGCGGTGCACTTCGTCGACCATCTGCCGGTCGGAGAACGGCCCGCGGGGCTCACGCCCGTACTGGACCTCGTCGACCAGGGCAGATTCGGGCCGCCCTTTCTGGGTGATCCCCCGCGTCACCCAGAAAGGGCAGCAAATCCGCAGGCCAGAACCCCCGGGAGGGGTTCCCGCATACGGTGACCTGAGTATATTGGCTCAGAGCCAGTCAACGCAGGAGTTACAGCATGTCCCCGCGAAGCGCATCGGTCAATGAAGAGTTGCGCCGACGTTCCCGTGAACGGCTGCTCCAGGCGACAGTCGAGCTGGTTGCGGAGCGCGGCTACGAGGCGACCACCCTCGGCGACATCGCCGACCGGGCCGGGTCGGCCCGCGGTCTGGTCTCGTACTACTTCCCGGGCAAGCGCCAACTGCTCCAGTCGGCGGTCCACCGGGTCATGCACCTGGCCCTGAACGCGGGGCTTGAGCAGGAACCGCACACCGACGACGGCCGCGAGCGCCTGGCCCGGGCCATCGACGCCATACTGGCCCTCACGTACGTGCACCCCGTCCTGATGCGGGCCCATATGGCCGGCATCCTCCAGGCCGAGGGGTTCGTGCAGTGCCCCGAGCAGCAACGGTTGTCCTGGCTGCTGCGGGACACCATGGAGCGCTACGGTTCTCAGGACGTGGAGGCCGACTATCCGATGCTCCGCGCGCTGCTGATGGGCGCGGTCTTCGCGGCACTGCTGCCCGGAGCGCCCATGGAGGTGCCCCGGCTGCGCGCCGAGCTGTTCCAGCGGTTCGGGCTCGACTGGGAGCTCGGGAACCCGCCGCCGCAGGGGAAACCGCTCCCCGTGCCGTGACGCCCGCGGCGAAACCGTTCGCCGTCCCCTGACGCCGCGCGCGCACCGGTGCGATGCTGGAGTCCCTGGTGGGTTCCACCCGCGGAAGGGAGCTCCCTTCGTGCTGCGTATCGCCGTCGTCGGTTCCGGGCCGAGCGGGGTCTACACCGCCCAGTCACTTCTCACCCAGAGCACGGTGCCCGGGCTGCGGGTCGATGTCCTGGACCGGCTGCCCTGTCCGTACGGCCTGGTGCGGTACGGGGTGGCGCCCGACCACGAGAAGATCAAGTCGCTCCAGAACAATCTGCGGGCCGTCCTGGAGGACGAGCGGATCACGTTCCTCGGCCATGTCCAGATCGGGCCCGGCGGCATCGCGCCCGAAGCACTCCTCGGTCTCTACCACGCGGTGGTGTACTGCGTGGGCGCGGCCGCCGACCGTCGGCTCGGGATTCCGGGCGAGGACCTGCCGGGCAGCTGCTCGGCCACCGACTTCGTCTCCTGGTACAGCGCCCACCCGGACGCCGAGGGCAACGGCTTCTCCCCTGCCTGGCTCGACGCGCGCGCGGCGGTCGTGATCGGCGCGGGCAATGTGGCCGTCGACGTCGCCCGGATCCTCTCGCGCGGCGCCGACGAGCTGCGGCCCACCGACGTACCGCACGCGGCCCTGGACGCGCTGGCCGCCGGACGGGTGCGCGCGGTGCACATGACCGCCCGGCGCGGCCCCTCGCAGGCGAAGTTCACCACCAAGGAACTGCGCGAACTCGGGGCGCTGCCGGGCGCCGAGGTGAGCGTGGAAGGCGCCGAACTGGCCCTGGATCCCGGCTACTTGGACCCGTCCGCGCTGCCAGCCGCCGTCCGCCGCAATGTGGAGGTGCTGCGCGGGTGGGCCGGGGGCCGCGAGCCGCGCGAGGTGGAGCGTCTGCTGCGGCTGCGGTTCTTCCTGCGCCCCGTGGAGATCCTGGAGCGGGACGGGCGAGTGGGCGGCGTCCGGTTCGAGCGGACGATGCCGGACGGGTCCGGTGGCGTGCGCGGCACCGGCTCGTACGAGGACATCGAGGCCCAGCTGGTCCTGCGGGCCGTCGGCTACCTGGGGGTCCCGCTCGCCGGGCTGCCGTTCGACCCGTCGAGCGGAACGGTTCCGCACGCGGCGGGCCGCGTGCTGCGCGACGGGGTGCCCTCGCCCGGCGAGTACGTGGCCGGCTGGATCAAGCGCGGCCCGACCGGCGTGATCGGCACCAACCGCCCGTGCGCCAAGGAGACAGTGACCTCGCTCCTGGAGGACGCCCCCGCGCTCGCCCTGCGCCCGGTCCAGGGCGAACCTCTGGACTCCCTGAGGGAGTCGGGGCTGCGACCGGTGGAGTGGCGCGGCTGGCTGGACATCGAGCGCGCGGAGGCGGAGCTTGGGCGGTCCCTCGGCCGGGGTTCGGTGAAGATCCCGGACTGGGACGGGCTGTTGACGGCGGGGCTGGGGGCGACGTCTGTGGATGAGCGGTTGGGGCAGGTGCCGGGCTAGCCGTCTACGCGGTGTCGCCGCCCACCCGGGCCGCCTGTCGGGCCGCCGCGTCCAGGACGCTGTCGAGCAGGCCCGGGAAGAGCGCTTCCAGGTCCTCTCGGCGCAGGCCGTTCATCTTGGCGGTGCCCCGGTAGACCTGCTGGATGACGCCGTTCTCGCGCAGCACGCGGAAGTGGTGCGTCGTCGTCGACTTCGTGACGGGCAGCTCGAAGCACGAGCAGGAGAGCTCGTCGTCGCCGGCCGCCGCCAGGTCGCGGACCACGCACAGCCGGATCGGGTCGGAGAGCGCGTGCAGCACCCCCTCCAGACGGATCTCCTCGCGCGCCGGGTGGTCGAGTTCACGCTTGCTCGTTGCTGTGGACACGGTCCCATTGTACGAGAGTCATCGTAGTTTGACATTCCTCGTACTACGATGGGTATCGTACGAGGCGTACCCGGCGCCGCCCTCCCGGCGCCGCGGCCGTCCTGAATGGAGTCTGCCGTGTCTGCTGCGAGTGCCCTGTTCGAGCCCTACACCCTGCGGTCGCTGACCTTCCCGAACCGGGTCTGGATGGCCCCGATGTGCCAGTACAGCGCCGAGTCCTTCGGCCCGAACGCGGGCGTGGCGACCGACTGGCACCTCGCCCACTACGGGGCCCGCGCGGCCGGCGGCACCGGCCTGATCCTCATGGAGGCGACCGCCGTCAGCCCCGAGGGCCGCATCTCCCCCTCAGACCTCGGCATCTGGAACGACACCCAGGTCGAGGCGCTGCGCCGGATCATCGCGTCCATGGAGAGCCAGGGAACGGTCCCGGGAATCCAGATCGCCCACGCCGGGCGAAAGGCTTCGACGGACCGCCCCTGGCAGGGCGGCGCGCCGCTCGCCCCCGGCAGCGAGGAGGGCTGGCAGCCGCTCGGCCCGAGCCCGGTCGCCTTCGGCCCGGACCACACGGTACCGGCGGAGCTGACGGTCGATCAGATACGGGAGATCGTCGGCCAGTTCGCCGACGCCGCCCGGCGCGCACTGGACGCGGGGTTCAAGGTCGTCGAGATCCACGGCGCCCATGGCTATCTGATCGGCGAGTTCCTCTCGCCGCACTCCAACACGCGTACCGACGCGTACGGCGGCTCGTTCGAGAACCGCGTCCGGTTCGCGCTCGAAGTCGCCGACGCCGTACGGGCGGTGTGGCCCGAGGAGCTGCCGCTGTTCTTCCGGATCTCGGCCACGGACTGGCTGGACGAGGGCGGCTGGACGGCCGACGAGACCGTCCGCCTCGCCGCGCTGCTCAAGCAGCACGGCGTGGACCTGCTCGATGTATCGACCGGCGGCAACGTGGCGGGCGTGCGCATTCCGGTGGCGCCCAACTACCAGGTCCCGTTCGCGACCCGGGTGCGCAACGAGAGCGAGCTGCCCGTCGCCGCCGTCGGCCTGATCACCGAGCCCGCCCAGGCCGAGAAAATCCTCGCCAACGGCGAGGCGGACGCGGTCCTGCTCGGCCGCGAACTCCTGCGCAACCCGTCCTGGGCCCGCGAGGCGGCCCGCGAACTGGGCGGCGAGGTGCACGTCCCGAACCAGTACTCCTGGGCGATCTGACACCGACCGCCGCGTTCAGTCGATGGCGAAGGGCTCGCTCACTCCGGTGAACGGGCCCTTCGCCGTGTCCCCGTGATACGCGAGCCGGTAGCGGCCGGGCGGGGTCGCGGGCGGTGCGGTCCAGGTCACGGTGGCGATCGACGTCGAGCCGCCGGAGCGGGACCAGCGGAAGGTCGTCGACCAGTCGCCGTCATCCGCTATGCGCTTCCAGCCGTCGGCCTTCCGGTGCTCGACGGACAAGTAAGTTCCGTTCCTGCGCAGGTCGTTGCCCGGGTGGGCGGCCACGAACGAGGCCGTGGCGCGGCGGCCGATCAGGGCGAAGGAGAGCACGTCGCCGAAGGCGCGGCCGGGGTGCGGCGCGTCCGAGGTTTGGTGGCGGTGCCGCCTGCGTACGGGCACGGGCGGCTCGGGAACCCCTCGGTCGACGGGTACGCCGTCACGTAGGGCGGTGGCGAGCGCGGCCATGGTCTGGCAGAGCGCGGGCAGCTCCCAGCGCCCGAAGAGCGTGCTGCCGCCCTCGTACTCCTGGGCGTCGTACTCCTCGGGCGTCGTCACGTAGTGGATGTAGCCGTTGCTGTATCCGGCGACGAGGACGTTCTCCAGGGGCGCGCCGAGGATCGCGGCGGCGGTACGGCGCAGTCGGAGACCGGCGACGATGGTGACCTCGCCGGGGATCCCGATGAGGAACAGCGGCCCGATGCGCAGGAGTTGGACGGGCGCGCGCTCCTGAACCATGGGCCGGACCCGGTTGACGGGCCCGGCGGGCAGGGCCAGCGCCTTGGGGTGCTGCGCGTCGCGCAGCCCCGGCGCGAGCGGGTAGAGGAGCCGCCGTGAGAGCGCGTCCCAGAGGGGGTTGGCGCCTGGCCGGAATCCCTTGAAGCCGGGGCCGTCGACCCACGCGCCCGCGAACGCCGCCGCGCCGCCGACGGGAGACGAGGTCCGGTGCGTACGGCCGTCTCCGGTGTACTCGGGGCGCACCTCGACGGCCGACAAGTGCACGTACGTAGTACGTGTGTCGATGCCGCCGGACATCTCGGTGCCGTGCAGCGCCGCCGCGGCCTCGTACTGGCGGGTGCCGATCACCCGGGTGTTCTCGAACTGGTCGCCGGTCGGGCCGCTGCCCGGCGACAGGCCCAGGTTGGGCGACATGTCACCCGCGTTGGTCTGGGCGAAGGCGGTCACCAGCTCCGGCGTGCCGTCCGCGAGGTAGTCGGCTCCGGCCACCAGGCGCTCCCAGTGGTACGCCGCGTAACCCTTGTTGTCCGCGCTGATCAGGCGGTTGCGGTTGGTCATGCTGGTGTTGTGGGTGGCGAACCAGTTGACGGCGCCCACGAGTTGGCCGTCCCGTTCCAGGGTGAGCAGCGTGGTCTGGGGGTCGACGGCCGCCGGGAAGTACGCGCGGTCGGCGGCGGGGTTGCGCGCGAAGGCTCGGTGGGAGCGGTTGACGCTGGCGCCGGTCAGCTCGCCGTGCGCGAGGCGCAGCACGGTCGGCGCCAGGTCCGCGATCGCCGCGTGCGCCGCCTCGGTGATCCCGTCGGTGATCGCGGCGAACGTACGCTCCCGGAAGCCCCCGGTGTTGCTGTTGTACAGCTCGTGGTGGAAGTAGCCGCCGGGGCCGCAGTGGGTGTGGGTCGCGGTGAGCATGACGTTGGACGCGTCGTACCCCTCGGGCAGCCGCGGCAGCACCTCCCGTACGACGCTGTCGGCCATCAGCGGCAGCTCGCACACCACAAGGAGCACCCGGTGACCCGCTGCCCGGTCCACGAAGGCGAAGGCGCGGGCGCGCTGGCGGGTGTGGATCCCGGCGCTCTGCTGGGCCGCCTTGCCGTACCCGAGCATGCCGCACTCGGCGGCCTCACCGGTGATGTCGGCGATGCCGCGCCCGGCCAGGAAGGCGGGGGCGGCCGGGCCGGTCGTTCCGTACGTCATCGTCGCTCCGCTCTCGTCGGGCCCGTACGGGGTGACTCGTACCGGTGACGCATACCAGTGACTCGTACGGGTGAAAAGGGCGCCGGGGCGTGGAAGCGACCGGTCCACACCCTCCGACCTGCGCGGATGCCGTCTGCGGGGGCCGCTGTCAGTGGTGGGGTGCAGACTGGCCACTATCCGGAACAACGGCGTTTTGGAGGGGTCGGGATGACCGACGTTCTGCTCACCGTAGGGACACGCAAGGGACTCTTCGTCGGCCGCAGGCACGGCGGCGGCAGCTGGGAGTTCGACGGTCCGCACTTCAATGCCCAGGCGGTCTACTCGATCGCCATCGACACCCGGCGAGCGGTCCCCCGGCTGCTCGTCGGCGGGGACAGCGCGCACTGGGGACCTTCCGTGTTCCACTCGGACGACCTGGGCAAGACCTGGGTCGAGCCACCTGAACCGGCCGTGAAATTCCCCGAGTTCACAGGGCGCTCCCTGGAGCGGGTATGGCAGCTGCACCCGGCGGGCCCGGAGGCGCCCGACGTGGTGTACGCGGGGACGGAACCGGCCGCGCTGTTCCGCTCCGAGGACGGCGGCGTGAGCTTCGAGCTGGTGCGGCCGCTGTGGGAGCACCCGACGCGCTCGCAGTGGGTGCCGGGCGGCGGCGGTGAGGGGCTGCACACCATCGTCACGGACCCCCGGGACGCGCGGGCGGTGACGGTCGCGGTCTCCACGGCCGGGGTGTTCCGCACCCGGGACGGCGGCGAGAGCTGGGCGCCCGCCAACAAGGGCGTCTCCGCGGTGTTCCTGCCGGACCAGCACCCCGAGTTCGGCCAGTGCGTGCACAAGATCGCCCAGGACCCGGCCGACCCGGACCGGCTGTATCTGCAGAACCACTGGGGGGTCTACCGCAGCGACGACGGCGGGGGCGAGTGGCAGGACATCGGCGACGGACTGCCCTCCACCTTCGGGTTCGCGGCCGCGACGCATCCGCGCCGCCCGGACACGGCGTATCTCTTCCCCATCACGGCCGACTCCGACCGGGTCCCGGCCGGGAACAAGTGCCGGGTCTACCGGACCGAGGACGCGGGTCGCAGCTGGGATCCCCTGACGGCGGGGCTGCCTCCCGAGGCGCACTACGGGACGGTGCTGCGCGACGCGCTGTGCACGGATGACGCCGACCCGGCCGGGGTGTACTTCGGCAACCGCAACGGCGAGCTGTACGCGAGCGCCGACGACGGGGACAGCTGGCACCTGCTCGCCTCGCATCTGCCGGACGTGCTCTGCGTACGGGCGGCGGTGATCCGCCAGTAGAGTGACGGCCGTGGCAGCACGACCGTTGAAAGAGATCGTCGAGCCCGGCTGGGCGGACGCTCTGGAGCCCGTAGCCGGACGGATCGCCTCGATGGGCGACTTCCTCCGTCAGGAGATCGCCCAGGGGAACACCTATCTTCCCGCCGGACAGCATGTGCTGCGGGCGTTCCAGCAGCCGTTCCACGAGGTACGGGTCCTGATCGTGGGGCAGGACCCGTATCCGACGCCCGGCCACGCCGTGGGGCTCTCGTTCTCGGTGGCCCCCGAGGTGCGGCCGCTGCCCGGCAGCCTGGAGAACATCTTCCGCGAGATGCACACCGACCTGGGCCTGCCCAGGCCCTCCAACGGGGACCTGACGCCCTGGACCCAGCAGGGCGTCCTGCTGCTCAACAGGGCGCTGACCACGGCGCCGCGCAAGCCCGCCGCACACCGGGGCAAGGGCTGGGAGGAGGTGACCGAGCAGGCCATCCGCGCGCTGGTCGCGCGCGGGACACCGCTGGTCTCGGTGCTGTGGGGCCGGGACGCCCGCAATCTGCGGCCGCTGCTCGGTGAGCTGCCGGCGATCGAGTCCGCGCATCCATCGCCCATGTCAGCGGACCGGGGCTTCTTCGGGTCGCGGCCGTTCAGCCGCGCCAACGACCTCCTGGCCCGCCAGGGCGCGCAGCCGGTCGACTGGCGTCTGCCGTGACCTCCGGCGCCGGCGCCTGGGTGCTCGGGGTCGACTCGGGCGGGTCCGGGGTGCGCTTCGCCCTCGGCCGGTCCGAACCGGGCTCCCCGACCGAGGTGTTGGCATCGGCGGAGCCGGTACGGACCGGCCCCGCCGGGATCGACGCCGGGCGGCTCCTTGCCCAACTGCTGCCCGCAGCCCGGGAGTTGCTGGCGCGGACCAGGGCCGAGCGGGTGGCGGCGGTGGCCGTGGGCGCCGCCGGGATGGCCTCGCTCGGCGACGACCTGCGGGCCCGGCTGCCCTCGGCCCTCGCCGAATCCCTCGGCGTGACGCGCCTCGCGCTGGCCGCCGACGCCGTGACGGCGTACGCGGGGGCGCTCGGGCAGCGGCCCGGCGCGGTGGTCGCGGCGGGCACCGGGATGATCGCGCTGGGCACGGATCTGACGGGGTGGCGGCGGGCCGACGGCTGGGGGCATCTGCTCGGCGACTGCGGCGGCGGCGCGTGGATCGGCCGCGCGGGCCTGGAAGCGGCCCTGCGCAGCCATGACGGCAGGCCCGGCGGGTCGGCGGCGCTGCGCGAGCGCGTGGAGGCACTGTTCGGCCCGGCCCCGGAGCTGCCGGGGCTGCTGTACCCGCGCACCGACCGGCCGGCGGTGCTCGCGTCCTTCGCCCCCGAAGTGGCCCGCTGCGCACCGTCCGACCCGGTCGCGGCCGCGATCCTGCGCCAGGCGGCCCGCCACATCGCCGAGGCGGCGGCCGCAGTGTGCCCGGACGGGGTGCGCGGGGGCGGGGAGCCGAGCGCCGACTCGTCCACCGGCGGCGTCACCAGCGGCGCGGGCGATGCCGGTTCGCACGTTTCCGGCAGCCTCCCTTCCAGCCACGCGAGCCCGGGCGAGACCGTGAGCGAATGCGAAGTCGCGCTCACCGGTGGGCTGTTCAAGATCGGTGATCCGCTGCTCGTCCCCGTACGAGAAGAGCTCGCCGCGCTGTTGCCGCGCGCGCGGCAAGTCGACGCGGCGGGGGATCCGCTCGCCGGAGCGGTGCTGATCGCCGCCGCGCTGGCCCGTGGCGAGCTGCGACTGCCGCACGACCCCCGCATGTTGTGCGTCACGACAGAGCAGGACACTTGAGGGCAATATCACTGACCGGATAAATGCGGACAGATACCGCTCACCTGCCCCCTACCCGAACAGCCGCGCCCGCAAAGCCAGTAGCATGCGGCGCCATGAGCTCCCCCACTGGGCCCGCATCCGGCCTGCCTGTACGAATGCCGCGACCCCGCCAGCCAGGGCGGCACCGCCGCCCGGAACCGGTGGTCGCTCCCGAGGGCGCGCCCGCCCTCGTTCTCGCCGTTCCCGGTACTCCTTCCCCGGCCGTGCGCTCGCTGGCCGAGGAAGTCATCAGCATCGCGCGCTCCGAGCTGCCCGGCCTCGACGCCCGGATCGGCTACCTGGACAGCGCCGACCACGAGTACCCCACGCTCGACGCCGTGCTCGCGCACACCGCCGCCGAGCGCACCGCCCGCTTCGAGCAGGCCCGTGCCGCCGGTCAGGACGTCACCGCGCCCGACGGCCCCGTCGCCGTCGTCGTGCCGCTGCTCGCGGGCCCCGACAGCGCGCTGATCCGCCGCGTGCGCCAGGCCGTCATGGACAGCCGCGCCGCCGCCGAGCTGACCGACGTCCTCGGCCCGCACCCGCTGCTCGCCGAGGCGCTGCACGTACGCCTCTCCGAGGCCGGTCTGGCCCGCGCCGACCGCGCCCGGCTGTTCACGGTCGCGACCGCCGCCGACGGCATCATCCTGGCGACGGTCGGTGGCGACGAGGCCGTGCAGGCCGCCGGGATCACCGGCATGCTGCTGGCCGCCCGCCTGGCCGTGCCCGTGATGGCCGCCGCGCTCGACCAGGAGGGCTCCATCGCCGCCATGGCCGACCAGCTGCGCGGCTCCGGCTCGATGCAGCTCGCGGTCGCCCCGTACCTGATCGGTCCCGAGGTCGCCGACGGTCTGCTCGACGCGGCCGCCAAGGAGGCCGACTGCCAGGCCGCCGACCCGCTGGGCGCCTACCCGGCCATCGGCAAGCTGGTGCTCTCGCAGTACGCGGCGGCGCTCGGCATCACGCCGCAGCCGCAGGGCTCCCCGGTGCACTGACGCACGCACCACATGAAGGGCCCGCACCGGACGAACGGTGCGGGCCCTCATGCATTCGCCTCAGCCGAAAATCACGCACGAGGCCGCGGGCGCCGCGACCGAACCGGCCCGGCGCGGGATGCCGCTCTCCTCGTAGAGGTCGAACCAGGTGACGTCGCCGGAACGCTCGTTGGCGGCGTAGAGGCGGCGGCCCGAAGGGTCGAGGGCGAGGTCGCGCGGCCAGTGGCCGCCGCAGTCCACCGTGGCCACCAGCGCGGCGCGCTCGCCGTCCGGGTCCAGGGCGAGCGTGGCGATCGAGTCGTAGCCCCGGTTCGCGACCCACAGGAAGCGCCCGTCGGGCGCCACGACGACCTCGGACGGGTACGTCCGGTCCGCCACCCCCTCCTGGACCACCCGGGTCTCCCCCAGCGGCTCCAGGACCCCTCGGACGGCGTCCCAGCGGCAGACGACAACGGTGGGCGCCAGCTCGTTCAGTACGTACGCGTGGCGGCCGTCGGGATGGAACGCCAGGTGGCGGGGGCCGGAGCCGGGGCGCAGCGCGCACTCGCCGTGCGGCCGCAGGACGCCCGTCACCGGGTCGAGCGCGCAGACGCGCACGGAATCGGTCCCGAGGTCCACGCTCACCAGCCAGCGCCCGCTCGGATCGGGCAGCACCTGATGCGCGTGCGGGCCCTTCTGGCGCTCGGGGTCCGGCCCGGAACCCTGGTGCTTCAGTACGTACGCGGCGGGGCCCAGGCGGCCGTCCGGGCGCACCGGGAGCGTGGTGACGCTCCCCGACGTGTAGTTGGCGGTCGCGAGGTGGCTCGCGAACAGGGCGAGGTGGGTCGGGGCGGCGCCGTCCACCGGCACCGGATCGCCGAGCGGGACCGGGGTGCCGCCGGTGACGTCGAACGCGGCGGCCGTGCCGTGCTCGCTCTCGCCGACCGCGTACAGCACGGTGGCGTCGGCCGACAGGGCCAGGAACGACGGGTCGGCCAGGGCGTCGGTGGCGCCGAGCGGGGTGAGCGCGCCCGTCCCCGCGTCCACGGCGGCGACGGTGATCCCCCGTCCGCCCGCCGTGGTGAACGACCCGATGAATGCCCGCCCGGCGCTGCTCTCGGCCACCCTGCTTCCCCTCTCGCGCGACTGTGCGCACCGGGGCCGCGCCCGGCGCTGATGGCCGCGACGGTAGCAGGCGGTCTAGACCAACTCCGCGAGGCGGGCGGCCGGTCGGTGCGGGTCAGCCCGTGAGGGCCGGGGCGCGCGTCGGGGTGCGCAGGGGCGTGGCGAGGTCGGCGAGCGCCCGCTCCAGGTCGTGCAGATGCGCGAGGGCGGCCTCGGCGGCGTGGTGGTGCTTGGCGGGTGCGGGGTCGGCCTGAGTGGCAGCCACCGGCACCTCGCCCGTGACCGCCGCCGGGGTGACCAGCGCCTCCACCGCCGCCTCGACGCGGCGGCAGGCCGCCGTCAGGCGGGCGTCGTGGGAGGCGGCCGGGTCGGCGGCGACGGCGGTCAGGCCGCGCACCTGGCGGGCGCAGTCGTCGAGCAGCGCGATGATCTGGCGGGCACGCGACTTGCGGCCCTTGAACGGGCTGAGCGGGTGGACCAGCGGGGCCAGCGAGAGGCGGACCCGCCCGAGCAGCAGCTCCAGCTCGGCCGCGTGCGGCGTCGGGTCGGCGCTGTCGTCCCCGGCGAGCCGGCGGGTCGCGGCGCTGGTGCAGCCGCGTACGCAGTGCAGGGCGCGCTCGATCCAGGCGTCCGTCGCCGCGTGCGTGGTGACCGGCAGGACGAGCCCGACGGCCGCGGCGGCACCGAGCGCACCCACCGCGGTCTCCTCGAAGCGCAGCACGAGCAGCCCGGGGTGCAGCACGCCGAGCAGCCCGTAGAGCAGTCCGGCCATGACGGTGACGAAGAACATCATCCAGGAGTACGACACCGGAGCCGTGTAGAAGATCCCGAAGACGCAGACGGCGACGCCGAGCGCGGTGGGCGCGGGCGCGCCGTGCAGGGGCAGCGCGACGACCAGGCCCGCGGCGATGCCCACGACCGTGCCGAGCACCCGCCGGAAGCCCCGGACCAGGGTCTCGCCGCGCGACGCGGTGTTCACGAAGATCCACCAGGCGGTGCCGACGGCCCAGTACCAGCGCTGCTCGGAGAGCATCTGGCCCACGCCCAGCGCGATGGCGCAGGCCACCGTCGCCTGGAAGGCCTGGCGGGTGGTGGGGCGGGCGAGTCCCCGGCCGGTGAGCGGGGCCGGGGCGGCGGGCGGCGGCATGTGCCGCTCGAAGCACCAGAGTCCGAAGCGGACCAGGGCCGAGGCCGCGATCGCCAGCGCGATGGCCCCGTACAGCTCGGGCAGCTGTGCCGGGACGGCGTGCAGGAACTGCGTCGTGAAGAACATCATGAAGCCGAACACGCCCAGCGCGTGGCCGCGCGGGCCCCAGCGCCTGGCGTAGACGCCCGCGAAGACCACGGCCAGCCAGGCCGCGTCGCGCAGCAGCGGCACGCCGTGCAGCGCGGTGGCCAGGGCGAGGACCGGGAATCCGACGGCCGGGAGCAGCGCGGTGCTGACCGCCTGACCTCGGACGGTGGGGTCGGCGACGGTGAAGAGGGCGAGCAGCGCCGCCAGGCCACCGGTGATGGAGGCGGGCAGGGACATGCCGCACAGCTCGGCGGCGGTGACCGCCAGAGTGATGCCGAGTACGGCACGCGCGGAGACCCTCAGTCGCACAAGCCCCGGATCCGGAGCCACAAACATCCTCTTCACGGCGGTCGCCGCGCCCCCCTTCGCTGAGAAAGCCGTCCGCTCGGGCCGCGCCCGCAGGGGCGCGCGTCGACGGACATGGCAAAGGCGCCGCGTCCGGGACCGGCGTCGTCGCCGCCCGGCGCTGTGCGGCGCCGTCTATTTGCTACGTACAACTTGCTACGCACAAGAGGAAAGCATCCGCAGTGACACTGGCTCAACTGCTCTCCTTTCGACTGAGCCATTGGTACAGTTGAATCGCGTATAACAGGACCACGAAGGGGCCAACGGACCATGGCGGTGGACGCGCTCGACACCCGCATCCTGCGGCTCCTCATCGAGCAGCCGCGCACGAGCGTGCGGGAGTACGCGCGTCAGCTCGGCATCGCGCGGGGCACCCTCCAGGCGCGGCTCGACCGCCTTGAACGGGACGGCGTGATCACCGGAACCGGGCCGTTTCTCTCCCCCGCGGCCCTCGGCCACCCGGTCCTCGCCTTCGTCCACGTCGAGGTCACCCAGGGACATCTGGACGAGGTCGGCGACGCGCTGGCGGCCGTGCCGGAGATCGTCGAGGCGTTCTCGATCACCGGTGGCGGTGACCTGCTGACCCGGGTCGTGGCCCGCGACGCCGGTCACCTGGAGGACGTGATCCAGCGTCTGATCCAACTGCCGGGCGTGGTGCGCACCCGCACCGAGGTGGCCCTGCGCGAACGGGTCCCGCACCGGCTGCTGCCGCTGGTGGAGGCGGTGGGGCGGGACGCGGGCACGGCATAGCGCGGCGTCCTGAATGGCCGCCGTCCGGCCACGGGGCTACGTTCGAGGGCATCGGCACGACTGCGACCACCCCGGAGAACATCTGCCATGGCAAAGATCCTTTTCGTGATGACCGGCGCCGACCAGTGGACGCTCGCCGACGGCACCAAGCATCCGACCGGCTTCTGGGCCGAGGAGGCCGTCGCCCCGTACGAGGCGTTCACCGGAGCGGGCCACGAGATCACGGTCGCCACGCCCGGCGGGGTCGTGCCGCCCGTCGACAAGGGCAGCCTCGCGCCCGAGGTCAACGGCGGCCAGGAGAACGCCGACCGGGTCGCGAAGGTCCTCGCCTCGATGGACGAGCTCCGGCACCCGGTCAAGCTGGCCGAGGTCGAACTCGACGCGTACGACGCGGTGTTCTACCCCGGCGGCCACGGCCCGATGGAGGACCTGGCGGTCGACCCCGACTCCGGCAAGCTGCTCATCGACGCGCTCGGCTCCGGCAAGCCGCTCGGTGTGGTCTGCCACGCCCCGGCCGCGCTCCTCGCCGCCACCCGTGCGGACGGCTCCAACGCGTTCGCGGGCTACCGCCTCACGGGCTTCACCAACGCCGAGGAGACGCAGGCGGGCCTCGCGGACAAGGCGAAGTGGCTGCTCCAGGACCGTCTGGAGGCGGCGGGCACCGACTTCCGCGAGCGCGAGCCGTGGACCCCGCACGTGGTCGTCGACCGCAACCTGGTCACCGGCCAGAACCCGGGCTCGGCCGCGCCGCTCGCCGCCGAGATGCTCAAGATGCCGGGTTCCTGACCCGGCCGAGTTGCGTACCGCGCAGGAGCCGGAAGGCTGGAGAGCGTTCGAAGGCCGGGAAACGTCCGTACGTACGGACGCGGACCCGGCCGTCCGACTCAGCGAGGGGACACACCCATGCAGGACCTCGCGGCGCTCGCCGGGGAGCATCTGACCAAGGCACGCCTCGCCTCGCACGGCCGCAGCGCCCATCTGATCGTCCACGACGGCGCGCTGCGGCAGAGCGTGATCGCCCTGACCTCGGGCTCGGCGCTCGACGAGCACAGCGCCCCACTGGCGTCCAGCCTCCAGGTGCTGAGCGGCCATGTGCGGCTGACGTCGAACAGCGGCAACAAGGAGCTGAAGGCCGGGCAGCTCTGCGAGATCCCCAAGGAACGGCACGGGCTGCTCGCTCTGGAGGACTCGGCGGTACTGCTGACGGCGGTCACGGCCGTGATGTAGGCGTACGGAGACGGCTGCGGCCGACGCCACCTCACCCGGGCACCGAAGCCGTCACCGAGCCGCCCCGACCCCCACCCCCCGTACCGCGACGAACACCGCCACCGTCACCGCCCACGCCGCCACCGCGACCCACAGCAGCACCTCCCCCGGTGTGCGCAGCGCCCCGATGCGCGCCGCCACGCCCGTGGAGAGCGCCGCCACGGCGGTCATCCCGAGGGGGAACACGGTCGCCCAGCGCCGTACGTCGTAGTGCGGCCGTGGCCGGACCACCTCGGCCGTCAGCAGGATGGCGTACGCGGCGAAAGCTAGCCCGAGCAGGACAAGGGTGGCCGTACGCAGCACGTGGTGCGCGGTGCCGGTCCACAGCGGGGACGCGGTGAGCTTCGATCCGGCCAGCGCCGAGATCGCCAACGCGCCCCCCGCGATCCACTGGTCGCCCGCCCCCGTCCACACCTGCCGTACGTCGAACCGGACCAGCGCCTCCAGATAGAGCAGCACCCCGAGGCAGAAGAGGACGAGCGCCGCCCACCCGAGCCAGTCGCCGCGCCCCGCCGCCGCGAGGTTCGCCGCGAGGACCGCGAGCGCCTGGGTGGCGACGCACACCAGGAAGACCCCGCCGGGCATCCGGCGCCGCCAGTGCCGTACGACTCCGTAGAGCAGAACGGGCCACAACGCGGCGGCCAGGGCGAGGAGGACGGCGGCGGCGGGCTGCCAGCCGAGCAGCGAGAGGCGGGCGCCGAGCACGGCGGTCGCCGCGACGGCGGTGAGCGCGGGCGGAGTGTCGGCCTCCGCCTCCCAGCGGGGGCGGTCGCGCAGGAACCGTACGGTGAACCGGACGGCGAGCAGCAGCCACACCGCCGAGGCCAGCGCCAGCGCGATCCTGGAGAGGGTCTCGTGGCCGATGAGGTGCAGGCCGACCGAGACGATGCCGGTCGCCATCACGGCGGCGCCCGCCGCTGCGGGGAGGTCGGCCCACCAGTGGCCGGAAGGACGGTTCACCGTGTCATCGGTACGCGGCGACCGCCGGGGCCGCCACCCGGGTGCGCCAATGGGGGCATTCCGGGCACCCCGCACCCTCGGCCGGACACCCCGACTCCCGCTTGGTCCAGACCTATTGACGAAAGGTCTGGACCTCCTTACGGTGTGGCGCAACCGGACCCCGTACGTCTCCAGGTTCCCCACGACCCAGGAGGTACCGCCATGCTCGGTCGGACATTACGTCTGCTGGGGGCCGGCCTCGCGCTGGCCTGCGCCGCGCAGTTGCCCGCCGTTGCGGCCGACGCCGCACCCTCGGCCGACACCTGCGCGGTGAAATCGAAGCCCGCGGGCAAGGTGCTCCAGGGCTACTGGGAGAACTGGGACGGCTCGTCCAACGGCGTCCACCCGCCGTTCGGCTGGACCCCGATCACCGACTCCCGGATCCCCGGCCACGGCTACAACGTCATCAACACGGCCTTCCCGGTGATCCTTTCGGACGGCACCGTCCTCTGGGAGGACGGGATGGACTCCACCGTGAAAGTCCCCACACCGGCCGAGATGTGCCAGGCCAAGGCCGCCGGGCAGACGATCCTGCTCTCCATCGGCGGCGCCGCTGCCGGGATCGACCTCAGCTCCAGCGCGGTGGCCGACCGGTTCGTGGCGACCGTGGTGCCGATCCTCAAGGCGTACAACTTCGACGGCATCGACATCGACATCGAGACCGGCCTCGTCGGCAGCGGCTCGATCACCGAGCTGTCGGCCTCGCAGACCAACCTCGTCCGCATCATCGACGGCGTGCTCGCCCAGATGCCGTCGGACTTCGGCCTGACCATGGCCCCGGAGACGGCGTACGTGACCGGCGGCAGTGTGGCGTACGGCTCGATCTGGGGCGCGTATCTGCCGATCGTGAAGAAGTACGCGGACAACGGCCGGCTGTGGTGGCTGAACATGCAGTACTACAACGGCAACATGTACGGCTGCTCCGGCGACTCCTACTCCGCCGGCACCGTCGAGGGCTTCACCGCACAGACGGACTGCCTCGACAGGGGGCTCGTCGTCCAGGGCACCACGATCCGGGTCCCCTACGACCAGCAGGTCCCGGGCCTGCCCGCCCAGCCGGGCGCCGGGGGTGGCTATATGCCGCCGGACCTGGTCTCGCAGGCGTGGCAGTACTACGGCGGCGGCCTGAAGGGCCTGATGACCTGGTCGATCAACTGGGACGGGTCGAAGGGCTGGACCTTCGGCGACAACGTGAAGGCGCTGCAAGGGCGTTGACAGCCCGGCACGCACTCCGGAATCCCACCTTCCGAAAACCTGCACACCGCGTGCGCAGACCGGTCACCGCACTCCTGTTCTCACCCTGGTCCGTACCAGTCGGTGAGGGCCTTAACAGCCGGAGTGTCCCAGTTGAGCAATTGGATATCCGGGGACGAGGAATTCATGAAGTGAAGCTCGTGAAGAAGCTGCCCCCAAGTGATGAACACCTCTGCACGCGGCGGTAATAAGCACGGCGGATAACCCCTGATCAGGGCCGGTGGGGATTGGCTGTGTACGCCGTCGGCATGCTTTGATCCTGCCCCATACGGAGGCCCCGCCAACGGGCTCTCCGTAGTGAATTCCCCCCGAATGAAGGGCAGTTTCCCCATGAACATCACCCCGCAGGTCGAGACCCGCGAGATCTCCGACGCCGACCTCGACAACGTGTCCGGCGGCCTCGTCGGCACCGCGCTCGGCAACGTGACCGGCACCGCCGACTCGCTCCTCCCGGTCTCGGGCATCGTGGGCTCGGTCACGGGTCTCGTGCAGTCGACGACCGGTGTGAACGTCGGCGCGGTCACCGGCATCGCCTCCGGCCTCACCGCCGGTCTCTGAGACGCCGTGTGAGCCCCGGAACCCGCTCGGTTCCGGGGCTCCCCGCATCGTTACGCAGGTAAGGGCAGCGTCCCGTGCAATTTCGTCAACAGGCCCTGTCCAAGCTGCAGTCACCGGAGGATCTCGACCTGCCGGTGCGTTTCGCGCGCCCGCAGGGCCGTCTCGTCCTCCTCGTCACCGTGGCCGTGATGGCCGCCGCCTGCTTCTGGGCGCTGACCGGCTCGGTCTCCGCCACCGTGAGCGCACCCGGCATCCTCACGCACGCGCAGGGCAGTTACGTCCTGCAGAGCCCGTACGCGGGCCAGGTCACCGGGGTGCTCGCCAAGGAGGGCCAGAGCCTTTCCGCCGGAGCCCCGCTGCTCACCGTCCGTACGGAACGCGGCGACCGGATCGTGCGCGCCATCGCCTCGGGCCGTCTCACGGCGCTGAAGGCCACCATCGGCGCGGTGGTCGCCACCGGCGCGGACGTGGCGAGCGTGGAACGGATCGGCTCCAGCGACGACCCCCTGATGGCGATGCTGTACGTATCGGGCGACGCGGGCGCCTCCGTCCCGGTGGGCGCCAAGGTGGACCTCAGCGTCCAGTCCGTACCGTCCGGGCAGTTCGGCGTGGTGCGCGGACACGTGGCCGCCGTCGGCAGAACGTCCCAGACCCGTGAGCAGATCGCCGCCTTCCTCGGCGACGCCCAGCTCGGCGAGCAGTTCTCGCAGCACGGCAGGCCGGTCGCGGTCCTGGTGCGCCTCGATCGCTCGGCCGCCACCAGGTCCGGCTACGCGTGGTCGTCGGCGCAGGGCCCGCCGTACGCGATCGACTCCATGACCCCGGCCGACGGCACCGTCCATCTGGCCGACCAGCGCCCGATCGATTGGCTGCTCCCGTGACCGCCCCGCACACCGCACCTCCACAACTGCCGCCGCCCGGGCGGCGCCGCCGCGACAACCCGCCACCGGACAGGCGCCGTTCGCGGTCGGCGCCCAAGGCGAAGAAGACCAAGACGGTACGCACCCCCACCATCCTGCAGATGGAGGCGCTGGAGTGCGGCGCGGCCTCGCTCGCCATGGTGCTCGGCCACCACGGCAGGCATGTGCCGCTGGAGGAGCTGCGCATCGCCTGCGGCGTCTCACGCGACGGCTCCCGGGCCAGCAACGTCCTCAAGGCGGCCCGTAGTTACGGCCTCACGGCCAAGGGCATGCAGATGGAGACGGCCGCGCTGGCCGAGGTCCAGGGCCCCGCCATCCTCTTCTGGGAGTTCAACCACTACGTCGTGTACGACGGCCCGGGCCGTCGGCTCGGACGGCGTGGCGTGTACATCAACGACCCCGACAAGGGCCGCCGTTTCGTGCCCGCCGAGGACTTCGACACCAGCTTCACCGGTGTCGTCCTGGTCCTCGAACCGGGCGAATCGTTCCGGCGCGGTGGGAAACGGCCCGGCGTGCTGGCCGCGCTGCCCGCCCGGCTGCGCGGCACCACCGGCACGATGCTCGCCGCGCTCCTCGCCAGCCTGCTCCTGGTGGCCGTCGGCGCGACGCTGCCCGCGCTGAGCCGTACGTATATCGACATGTTCCTGATCGGCGACCAAACGTCGCTGCTCGGTGTGCTGTTCGCGGCGATGGGGACCATGGTGGCGCTCACCGCCGTGCTGACCTGGCTCCAACAGGCGAACCTGCTACGGGGACGCGTCATCTCGTCCACGCTGGGCGGCGCCCGCTTCTTCCGGCATCTGCTCAGACTGCCGGTCACCTTCTTCGCGCAGCGCAGCCCGGCCGATCTCGTCCAGCGGCTCCAGTCCAACGACGCGGTGGCCGAGACCCTGGCCCGCGATCTCACCGCCGCCGCCGTGGACGGGGTCGTGGTGCTGCTCTACGCGTTCGTGCTGTGGAGCTACGATCCCCAGCTCACCGTCATCGGCATAGGCATCGCCCTGCTCAACGTGGTCGCGATGCGCATCGTCGTACGGCTGCGGGCCACCCGTACGCAGAAGCTGCGGGCCGACAGCGCGCGGCTGACCAACACCTCGTACACCGGCCTGCAGTTGATCGAGACGATGAAGGCGACCGGCGGCGAGGACGGGTACTTCCGGCGCTGGGCGGGGCAGCACGCGACCACGCTGGAGGAGCAGCAGCGGCTCGGGGTGCCGAGCGCGTGGCTGGGGGTCGTCGCACCGCTGCTCGCCACGCTCAACAGTGCGCTGATCCTGTGGATCGGCGGGCTGCGGGCGGTCGAGGGGCATCTCTCGATCGGTCTGCTGGTCGCCTTCCAGGCGCTGGTGACCCGCTTCACCGCGCCGGTCACCCGGCTCAACTCGGTGGCCGGGCGGGTCCAGGACTTCGCGGCCGACGTCGCCCGGCTGAAAGACGTCGAGAACTTCCCGGTGGACGCGCTGTACTCGCGCGGCGAGGTGGCCGAGAGCACCCGCAGGCTCAAGGGCCATGTGACGCTTGAGGACGTCACCTTCGGCTACAGCCCGCTGGACGCCCCCCTGCTCACCGGATTCTCGCTCTCCGTGGGACCGGGGCAGCAGGTGGCGCTGGTCGGCGGCTCGGGCAGCGGCAAGTCGACGGTGTCCAGGCTGATTTCGGGGCTCTACGCGCCCTGGGAGGGCACGATCCGTATAGACGGGCAGCGCCTGGAGGACATCGCGCGCGGCGCGCTCGCCGCGTCGGTCTCCTTCGTCGACCAGGACGTCTTCCTCTTCGAGGGGACGGTCCGGGACAACGTGGCGCTGTGGGACCCGTCGGTCCCCGACGACGCCGTGGTGGCCGCGCTCCAGGACGCGGCGCTGTACGAGGTGGTCGCCCGGCGCCCCGGCGGCATCCACAGCCGGGTCGAGCAGGACGGCCGCAACTTCTCCGGCGGGCAGCGCCAGCGCCTGGAGATCGCCCGTGCGCTGGTGCGCCGCCCCAGCATCCTGGTGCTCGACGAGGTCACCAGCGCCCTGGACGCGCAGACCGAGCAGGTCATCATCGACAATCTGCGCCGCCGTGGCTGCGCCTGCGTGGTGATCGCCCACCGGCTGAGCACGGTCCGCGACAGCGACGAGATCGTCGTCCTCGACCACGGAACCGTCGTGGAACGCGGCCGCCACGAGGACCTGGTGGCCGCCGGGGGCCCGTACGCCGAGCTGGTCAAGGAGCATTGAGGTGACATCCGTCCACCACCTCCCGAACGCCGGCGCGGCCGGGCCCGACGCGGTCATCGGCGCTCTCGGCGGCCTCGGCCGGCACATCGACTGCACCGGACTGCGCGGCCTCGCCCTCGAAGGCCCGCAGGTGCTGTGGCTCGTCATGGACGGCGCCCTGGACCTGTTCGCGGTCGACGCGGTGGAGCAGGGCCACTGGCACTTCCTGGGCCGCCTCGAACCGGGCACGCTGCTCCTGGGCCCCGTCGAGGGCCCGCGCCACACACTCATCGGCCGCCCGCTGCGCGAATGCGTCCTGCGCCGGATCCCGCTGCGCGAGCTCTATCGCCCGTACGACACGGAGTACGGCGCGTACGAGGGCCAGTACCCCAGTCAGTACGACACCGGCGACGCCGCCCTCAGCCTCCTTGAGCACGCCTTCTCGCTCGGCGTCGGGCGCGGCCAGCGCGTGTTGTTCGAGGCCCCGCTCGACGGGCGTACGACGGTCGACGAGACGGTGGCCGACGACGACGTGCTGTGGCTGCCGATGTCCCCGGGCAGCGTCCAGTACGGCGCCGCGTTCAGCGCGGAGGCGGCCGGTGACCTGCTCGTCGACGGCGCGCTGTGGCAGGGCATGGTCAACCGGCAGTACCGTCTGCTGTCCGCCCTCGACCGCTGGATCGAGCGCCTTGAGCGCGCCCACGAGGACCGGGCGGCGGCCGGGATCAAGGCGGGCGAGGCCGTCCGCGACGAGGCCGACCGGGCTCTGGTCACCTCCATCGGCCGCCCCGGTAAAGCGAGTTCGGCCAAGACGGCGGCCGGGGACGACGCCACATACGCAGCATGTCGACTGGTGGCCGAGGCTTCCGGGATCACCCTCACCGAGCCGTCGCGCGGCGGCGCGGTGAGCGAGCGGATCGACCCGGTCGAGCAGGTCGCGGTCGGCTCGCGCGTCCGCACCCGTCCGGTCCGCCTCGACGGGCGCTGGTGGCGCGAGAACGCCGGACCCCTGGTGGGACACCGCGCCGCGAGCGGAGCCCCGGTCGCGCTGCTCTGGCGCCGGGGCGGATACGAGGCGGTCAACGCGGTGACCGGCCGACGCACCCGGGTCGACGACACCAACGCCGACGAGTTCGAGCCGCGGGCGGTCATGTTCTACCGTCCGCTTCCCGAGAAGCCGTTGAGCACCTGGCGACTGCTCCGATTCAGCCTGCGCGGCACCCGCGCCGACCTGCGCAATCTGATCCTCGCCGGGCTGGTGACGGTCGGGCTCGGCGCGCTGGTGCCGCTGGCGACGGGGCAGGTGCTCGGCGTCCTCGTACCCCGGGCCGAGAGCGGCCTGATCGTGCAGGTCTCGCTGGCGGTCATGGTCGCGGGGATCGTGGCGGCGGCCTTCACCCTGCTCCAGAACCTCACCATCCTGCGAATGGAAGGACGCATAGAGAGCACACTCCAACCGGCGGTGTGGGACCGACTGCTACGCCTCCCAACAAAATTCTTCGCCGAACGCTCCACCGGTGAGCTGGCGAGCGCGGCGATGGGGGTCAGCGCGATCCGCCGGGTGCTCTCGGGCATCACCCCGGTCGTCGTCCAGTCGGTCACGATCGGCGTGGTCAACCTCGTGCTGCTGCTCTGCTTCAGCGTCCCGCTGGCGCTGACGGCGATGGCGATGCTGCTCGTCATCGCAGGCGTGTTCCTGGCGCTGGGGATGTGGGAGCTGCGCTGGCAGCGCCGACTGGTCGCGCTCGGCAACAAGCTCAACAACCAGGCGTTCCAAACCCTGCGCGGGTTGCCGAAGCTGCGGGTCGCCGCCGCGGAGAGCTTCGCGTACGCGGCGTGGGCGCGGGAGTTCGCCCGCAGCCGCGAGCTCCAGCAGCGCGCGGACCGCATCAAGAACGTGACGACGGTGCTCAACGCGGTGTATCTGCCGCTGTGTTCGCTGATCGTGTTCGTCCTGTTGGCAGGCCCGGCGCGAGGTTCCCTCTCGGCGGGCGCCTTCCTGACCTTCAACACCTCGGTGACGATGCTGCTGACGGCGGTCACCCAGCTGACCGGCGCGTTCCTGTCGGCCGCCGCGGCGCTGCCGATGTACGAGCAGATCAAGCCGGTACTCGACGAGGCCCCCGAGACCCACGGCACCAGCACGCAACCAGGCGCCCTGACGGGCGAGATCGAGGCGCGCGGCCTGTCCTTCCGCTACGGCGAAGACGGCCCGCTGGTGCTCGACGAAGTTTCTCTGAAGGTCCGGCCGGGTGAGTTCGTGGCGATAGTAGGCCCCAGCGGCTGCGGCAAGTCGACACTGCTGCGCCTGCTGATCGGCTTCGACAAACCGGTCTCGGGCAGCGTCCTGTACGACGGCCAGGACCTGTCGGCACTGGACCCGGCGGCCGTGCGCCGCCAGTGCGGAGTCGTCCTGCAGAACGCCCAGCCGCTGACCGGCTCGATCCTCGACTGCGTCTGCGGCGCGGAGGTGTTCAGCCAGGAGGAGGTGTGGCAGGCCATCGCGATGGCGGGCCTGGCCGAGGACGTCCAGCGGATGCCGATGGGCCTGCACACCATGATCGCCGGCGGCGGCGCGGTCTCCGGCGGCCAGCGCCAGCGCCTGATGATCGCCCAGGCCCTCGTCCGCCGCCCCCGCGTCCTCTTCTTCGACGAGGCGACGAGCGCGCTCGACAACGAGACCCAGCGCGTGGTCATCGAAAGCACCCGCGCGCTGGCCGCCACCCGCGTGATAATCGCCCACCGCCTCTCCACGGTCCTGGACGCGGACCGCGTACTGGTGATGTCAGAGGGCCGAGTGATCCAGGAGGGGCCGCCTGGGGAACTATTGGCGGATACGGGTGGGGCGCTGCATGAGCTGGTGCGGCGGCAGTTGCGGTGACCGTCTGTCAGAAATCCGCCTGAGCCCAAACATCCGCCCGACCGACCGACTCCAAGGCATACTTCGTGCAGTACAGATGCCGGATGTACTCGATCGCCGGGTCGTGAACACGGAACTCCCCCACCGGATACAGCACCGTCAGCTCGTACGAGCGCTCGTGGTTGATGCTGCCGTTCTTGTCGCGCCACTGGCCGCGGCCCTCCTGGATGGTCAGGCCGGAGGGGAAGCGGGGGGTGATCACGTCGGCTACGAACTTCATGAACTCGTCGTCGGGGATGGGGGGTTGGCCGCCGTGGCGGCCGGAGCCGAAGTAGAGGTGGGTGGCGATGTACGGGCTGCCGTGGCCACCGACGGGCCGCGAGGCCGAGGGGGCGGCTGTCCCGTAGGCGACGTCCGACGTGGGGCCCTGGGTGACGAAGAGGAGCGCGACCGCCACGAGGGCGGCGGCCGCGGGCGTCGACAACCGTATGTGCAGCATGGTGTCCCTGTCTGTTGGTGTGGTCCTGGTGGGGGTGTTGCTCAGTGGCGTGACGCCGACCTGGCTGTGGCTGTGGCTGTCAGCGGCCTGACGCCGACCTCGTACGCGTTACGGGGAGCCCGGCACGCACTTCAGCAAGTACGCTGCCGCGTCCCGCAGGTTCGCGGGGGCGGTGGTGCGTTCCAACAGCTGAGCGGCCGTCCTGCCCAGCGTCTGCGTCGTGCGTACCGAACCGATCGCGCCCGCGCGCGGCGCGATGTCCGCGATCAGGTCCTCCGCCTCGGACCATGCCCCGGATCCGACCAGCGCGGCGAGCAGTTCGGCGGTGAACAGGTGCCGGTAGGACGGGCCGGGGGCCGTGGCCGCCTCGTGGAGGAGGGGGACGGCCGTGTCCCATTCGCGCAAGCGGGCGTACACCCAGCCACGGTGGCCGAGCAGTTCGATCTCGTCGATCCACCAGGCCCAGTGCGGGTCGTCGGCCGAGACGCCGTCCAGGAAGCGGCTCCGGGCGCGGGAGATGAGGTCCACGGCCTCGCGGCGGCCGCCCAGCAGCGCGCTCGCGTGCGCCTGCCTCACCAGGACGAGGCTGCTGACTCTGGCGGGGAGCGGCCTCGGACCGGCGACGCGGGAGGCGGTCTCCAGTGCGCGCCTCGGGCGGCCGGTGTGGGCGTCCAGCATGCTGTCGTTCAGGAGCACGAGACGGGCCATGCCGCGGTCGCCGCAGAGTTCGGCGAGCGCCAGCGCTCGGGCGTTCATGTGGTGGGCGCGGCCGTAGAAGCCCGCGTCGAAGAGGACCCAGCCGATGACCTCGCACAGTTCGGCGAGGGCGGCCAGGAGGTCGCTCTTGCAGTCGCGCAGCCGGGCGGGGTCGGCGGTCAGTTGTGGAATGTTCCGCAGCGCCTCGCGTACGGCCGGTACGGCGGCCGTCGCCCCGTACTCGGCGTCGATCGACACGAGCCGCTGGACGGTGCCCAGGGCCAGCGGGATCAGCGCGCCCGGGTCGGCGTCGGGAGCCGTTGCGGGACGCGGTCGAGCCGTCGACGCCGTGGCCGGGCGCGGCCGAGTCTTCGAAGCCCTGGCGGACCGTACGGTCATGAGCTGAGCTGCGCGTTGGTGCGCCGGGGCCGGGCCTGTGCGAGGGCGGTGAACGACGACGCCACCTCGGTCAGCCACTCGACCTCGTCGCGGAAGTCGTCGTACGGCGGCCGTGCGGGGATGTCGGACGCGTCGGCCCGCTCGGCCCGTTCCTCGGCCGGAATGCTCAGCACGGCACGCACCTGCAACGCCTCGCCGAGCGGCGAGGTGGGGTCGTCGGGCAGGTCCAGGGAGCGGGCCTCACGGGAGAAGTCTGCCAGGGACAGCGTGGTGCGCAGCATCAGCTGGCCGTCGCGGATCTCGATGACGCGGCGGTAGAGGCTGTAGTGCGGATCGCGGGGCGGGATGAGGTCGCGCGGCCAGCACCGGGGCGGATCGAGGGCGATGTCGGGCGAGGCCTGGTACAGCGCCCACCACAGGGGACGCAGCCGCAGATACGAGCGGTAGCTGCGTAGCCAGCCCAGCGCGCGGGTGAGGTGGATGCCCCAGGACGGAATCGTCCACCCCAGGATCTGGAGCAGGGCGCCGACGCTGCCGCAGGTCCACTGGATGGGGTCGAGCGCGGAGGCGTCGAAGTGCAGCCGGGTGCCGGCGATCTGGATGCTGCGCGTGACGCAGTAGACCATGATCAGGCTCGCGCCGACGGTCACCGTACGCATACCGAACCGCAGCCATTGCCGGTTGGCCATCTTGGTGAAGCGCAACGACAGCCGTACGGTCTCGAATTGACCGATGCCGCAGATCAGGAGATAGAAGGACATGTACAGGGCGTAGTGGCCGTCCTGAATGCTGAGCAGGATCGTCGATGTGGCCGATTTCGACTTGGCGAACGGGGTCGCCACGAACGACGCCACGAAGAGCACGGCCAGCGCGACGCCGAAGAACAGCATCCGCCGCCGGGCCCTGAGCGGGGCCTCTTCGGGGGGCGAGGACCAGTAGACGAGAACCACTTGCTGGGCGGCGGTCAGGACGACCACCGCCACCTGCACGATCAGCGACGTGATGTTGGGGCGGCCGAAAAGCGCGGAGATGTGCAACCGCAGAACGTCGAGGTCGACCAGGAAACTGATCCCGGAGCAGAGGAAATACGTGCACAGCGCCCACAGCGCCGGGTCGTTCCTTCTGCGCAGGAGATCCGGAAGGCGATAGGCGAAAGCCGCGAGCCCGCCGATGGCACAGGTCCACGACAGGAATCCATAGAAGTCGTTCATCCGTGATCCGGTTTGCCGACGCCGTTCTCGATACGCGCGACGACCTCCGCGGCCTCCGCCGGGACGCCCCAGGCGGGTTCGAGCCATCGCTTCGTGGCCCTGGCCAGGATCAACGAGGCCATCATCTCGGCCTCCTGCTCCTCGTCGTCGCTGTAGCGGGAGCGCATCAGCATGCTCTGGACGACGCCCGGGTCGACGTCCGAGAACAGCGGACCGGTTCCGCTCTCCTCGAATTTCACCGAGCCGCGGTGCTGAAAGGCGATATGGGCCAGTTCATGCGCGATGATGTGTTCCTTGTGCGACGCCGAGGCCGCCTTCTCGTACGCGATGATGTCGAAGTCGTCCATTTTCAGCCAGAGGCCGAAGAGATGACGTTCCGGGAACGGCATCGGAATCAGATGGATGGGGCGCTCGTTCTGCGCACTCAGATAGCGGTGGAGTTCATCGATGCCGCAGCCGTGCTCCATACCCCACTGGGCGAGCAGAGCCTCACACGTCTGGCGAACCTTTTTCAGGCGACGCCTGCGCCGACGGTCCTCCGGCGACGGCAACGCGGAATCGGACACCTTCATCCCCGGCCCTGACCTCGCTGATTCAACACGCCCACGATTCAGGGGTCCCGAACCCCGAGCAGACAACGCGGCCATGATGCCACACGGTCAACTGGCAGACGATTGGCGCGAGTTCGCCCGGTGTACGCGTTGGCGAGAATTCGCCCCTCGCATATCAGCCCAGAAAGCTCAGCCTTACCTGCCGCTGCGGGTTGTCCTTGTTCGTGTCGACCAGACACACCGACTGCCACGTCCCCAGCTCCAGCCGCCCGGCCACGACCGGAAGCGTGGCGTGCGGCGGGACGAGGGCCGGCAGCACATGGTCGCGGCCGTGGCCGGGGCTGCCGTGCCGGTGCTGCCAGCGGTCGTCGGCCGGAAGGAGCGTGTGCAGCGCCGCCAGCAGGTCGTCGTCACTGCCCGCACCCGTCTCCAGAACGGCGATGCCGGCCGTTGCGTGCGGGACGAACACATTCAGGAGCCCGTCCCGGCCACGAGCCGCCTCCTGGAGGAACCGCTCGCAGTCGCGGGTCAGATCGATGACGGTCTCAGAGCTTCCGGTGGTGACACGGAGTACTTGGGTGGTGAAGGCGTCGGGCATGCCTCCATCCTGCCGCCCGGTCCCGGGTGGCGCGCTACGGGTACGGCGCACGTACGACCCGGGTAGCGCCCGGGGAAGATCTGCGCCCGCCCCTTGGTTAGTGGAACCGTGAACGACTTCGTGGCGCAGGAAGCGCGGGACGTGGACGTGGTGGTCATCGGTGCCGGACAGGCGGGCCTGTCCGGGGCCTACCACCTGCGCCGGGCGGGCCTTGAGCCGGACCGCGACTTCGTGGTCCTCGACCACGCGCCCCGGCCCGGCGGCGCCTGGCAGTTCCGCTGGCCGTCCCTCACGTACGGCAAGGTGCACGGAATGCACGCGCTGCCCGGCATGGAGCTGACCGGCGCGGATCCGGCGCGGCCCTCCTCGGCGGTGATCTCGGAGTACTTCGCGCGCTACGAGGACACCTTTGGGCTCCGGGTCCACCGGCCTGTGGACGTGAACGCGGTACGGGAGGGCGAGCGGGGGCGGCTGCTCGTCGAGACCTCCGAGGGGACGTACGCCACGCGCGCGCTGCTGAACGCGACCGGCACCTGGGACCGGCCGTTCTGGCCCCGCTACCCCGGCCAGGAGACGTTCCGGGGGCGCCAGCTGCATACCGCGAATTATCCGGGACCGGAAGAGTTCGCAGGTCAGCGTGTTGTGGTGGTGGGTGGCGGGGCCTCGGGCACCCAGCATCTGATGGAGATCGCGGAGTACGCGGCCTCGACGACCTGGGTGACACGGCGGCCCCCTGTGTATCGCGAAGGCCCCTTCACCGAGGAGCTGGGGCGGGCGGCGGTCGCCATGGTCGAGGAGCGCGTACGGCTCGGGTTGCCACCGAGGAGTGTCGTGTCGGTGACGGGGCTGCCGCTGAACGACGCGATTGTCGCGGCGCGGGCGAAGGGCGTGCTCGATCGGTTGCCCATGTTCGACCGGATCACCCCGGGTGGGGTGGTCTGGGACGACGGGCGGTCGGTGGACGCGGACGTCATCCTTTGGGCCACTGGGTTTCGGCCCGTGATCGACCATCTGGCGCCGTTGAAGTTGCGTACGGCGGGTGGGGGTATTCAGATCGACGGCACTCGTGCGGTGCGGGATGCTCGGGTCCATCTGGTGGGGTATGGACCCTCGGCTTCTACGATCGGAGCGAACCGCGCTGGGCGCGCGGCTGTTCGGGAGATCCGGATGTTGCTCGGGCGGACGCCAGCGGCGGCGGATGCGGGGTGACCCCTGCGTTGTGCTCCGCGCATGGCGTTTAGTGCAGTCTGCGGGCCGTCCTGGGCTTGTCGCGCAGTTCCCCGCGCCCCTGAAAAACGGCGGGGACGGGGTGGAGCTAACCCGTGGGCTTGCTCCGGGCCTTGTTGAACTCCCTTACGTTCCGCTGCTGTTCCGCGTAGTTGCTTGTGAAGCGCGTGTCGCCCGGGGCCACCGTGACGAAATAGAGCCAGTCCCCCGGTGGCGGTGCGATCGCCGCGTTCAGGGCCTGTTGGCCCGGGTTGTCGATCGGGGTCGGGGGCAGGCCGTCGCGCGCGTACGTGTTGTACGGGCTGTCGGTCCTGGTGTCGGCGCGGGTGGTGGACAGGGTGGAGCGGTTCAGGGCGTAGTTGAGCGTCGAGTCCATCTGCAGCGGCATGCCCTTGGCCAGCCGGTTGTAGATGACCCGGGAGACCTTGCCCATGTCGGCCGTGGTGTCGGCCTCGGCCTGCACGATGCTGGCGACGACCACAGTCTGATAGACCGTCATCTTGTTGCGCCCGGCACCGGCCGCGATGTGGTCCTTGCCGAAGCGTTTGTTGGCGGTGCTCACCATGTAGGCGAGCAGTCCGGTCGGGGTCGTCTTCTTGGTCACCGGGTAGGTGGCCGGGAAGAGATAGCCCTCGGGGTTGCCGTTGGCGTCGGACGGGAGTTCAAGGCCGGCCGACGACGCCGCCTGGCGGGTGGTGCCCGGGGCCACTCCGAGGCGCTTGTCGACCGCCGCGTACACCTGTCCGGCCCGCCAGCCCTCCGGGATGACCAGGGACTTCACCTTGCCGCCGGTCTCCCGCAGCACCAGGACGAGCACCACGGCGCCCGCCACGAGCGTCAGGGCGAGTGCGGCCAGCAGCAGTCGACCTCGGCGGGTCAGCCGGGTCCGGGTCCCGGCACTACGCGTGGACTCCGTCATACAGGCACGGTATCCCGGTCCCCCCGGCCCGGGCGGGACCGTCGCCCGCCCGGCCCACCGTCATGAGGCGACCGGTGCCAGACGGGCGTCGCGGCGGACCAGGGCCGCGTACCGGCCGTCCTGTTCGAGCAGTTGCTCGTGGGTCCCGCGCTCGGCTATGCGGCCACTGTCGAGGACCACGATCTGGTCGGCGTCGCGGACGGTGGAGAGCCGGTGCGCGATGGTGAGCGTGGTGCGACCCACCGAGAGCGCGTCTATGGCCTGCTGCACCGCGTGCTCGGTACGGGTGTCCAGCGCGCTGGTCGCCTCGTCGAGGATGAGCACGGGCGGGTCGCGCAGAATCGTCCGGGCGATGGCGAGCCGTTGCTTCTCGCCGCCGGAGAACCGGTAGCCGCGCTCGCCGACCAGGGTGTCGTAGCCGTCGGGCAGGGACGCGATGTGGTCGTGGATCTGGGCCGCACGCGCGGCCGCCTCCAGCTCCTCGTCGGTGGCGTCCGGCTTGGCGAAGCGCAGGTTGTCGGCGACGGAGGCGTGGAAGAGGTAGGTCTCCTGCGAGACGACGCCGACCGCGCGCGCGAGGGTGTCGAAGTCGAGGTCGCGCACATCGACCCCGTCCAGGGTGACCCGGCCGCCCGTCACGTCGTACAGGCGCGGCACCAGATAGCTGAGCGTGGACTTGCCGGAGCCGGTCGGGCCGACGACGGCGAGGCTGGCGCCGGCGGGCACGGTCACGTCGACCGCGCTCAGGGTCGGGCCGCTCTTCTCGTCGTATGCGAAGTCGACCGATTCGAAGCGGACTTCGCCGCGGATCTTCTCCAGCCGGACCGGGTGCTCGGGCTCGGTGATGTCGACCGGCAGGTCGAGGTATTCGAAGATGCGCTGGAAGAGCGCGAGCGAGGTCTGCATCTGGACGCCGGTGCTCAGCAGGCTCACGGCGGGCCGGAACAGGCCCTGCTGGAGCGAGACGAAGGCGACCAGCGTGCCGATGGAGATCGAGGGCCCGCCCTGCTGGAGGGTGAGGCCCGCGGCCCAGTAGATGAAGGCGGGCATGGCGGCCATGACGATGCCGATGGTCGACATCCGCCACCGCCCGGCCATGCTGGAGCGCACTTCGAGGTCGACGAGTCGCTCGGACTCGGCCGCGAAGGACTTCGTGAGCGAGTCCGAGCGGCCCATGGTACGGCCGAGCAGGATGCCGCTGACCGAAAGCGACTCGGTGACCTCGGCGGCCATCGCGGCCATCTGCTTCTGCCGCTGGGTCGTGATCTTCTTGCGCTCGCGCCCGACCTTGCGGCTGATCCAGACGAAGACCGGGAGCAGCAAGAGTGAGACGGCCGTGAGGCGCCAGTCGAGGGCCAGCATGGCGACGACGGTGGCTATGACGGCGGTGAGGTTGGAGACGAGCGAGGTCGCGGTGGAGGTCACGGTCGCCTGCATGCCGCCGATGTCGTTGGCGATGCGCGACTGGACCTCGCCGGTCCGCGTCCTGGTGAAGAAGGCGAGCGGCATCCGCTGGAGCTGCGCGTAGACCCCGGTGCGCAGATCGTGCATGACGCGCTGGCCGACGGTCGTCGAGATCAGCGTCTGTAGGACGCCGAAGACGCTGTTGACGACGGCGGTGAGAATCATGCCCAGGGCGAGCAGGCTCAGCAGCCCGGTGCGGTTCTGCGGAATGGCGACGTCCAGGATCTCGCGCAGCAGGAACGGCGAGGCGACCGAGACGAGCGAGGACGCGCCGACCAGCAGGCCCACGATGGCGAGCCGGCCACGGTAGGGGCGGAAAAGCCCGAGGATGCGCCGCGTCTGCCCGGGCGGCTGCTCGCGGACGCGGTCACGGGACGGGGGTGTCCAAGAGGATTCTTCGGGGTGCATGAGCTCCTTCGACAAGGGGTGAGGCGACAGGACGGCGCCGATCGCGAGGTCGTTCCGGCCACCGCGACGACGCCACTGACAAGACTTTGCAGAGCATAGCTCATTGTTACCTATACTCACAATGCACAAGGTCCTGATATTGTTCCCGCATGAGCACTACCGACGCCGACGGCATGCTGGCCGAACAGCTGCTCCGGCTCACGCGCAGACTGCACCGCATCCAGAAACAGCACTTGGAGCCGGTCGGCATCACCCCCGCCCAGTCCCGGCTCCTGCGCATGGTGGCGCACCACGAGCAGCCGCCCCGCATGGCCGATCTCGCCGCCCGTCTGGAGGTGGTCCCGCGCGCCGTGACCAGCCTGGTCGACGGGCTGGAGGAGAGTGGGAACGTGCGCCGGGTCCCCGACCCGAGCAACCGCCGGGTGGTGCGGATCGAGCTCACCGACACCGGCCGGCAGACGCTGCGTGCGCTGCGCGGCGCACGCCGGGGCGCGGCCGAGGAGATCCTGGCGCCCCTGACCGCCGACGAGCGCGAGGTGCTCGGCGGTCTGCTGTCCGCTCTGGTCGACGGAGTGCCGGAGCGCCGCTGCTGAATGGATTCGCCGCATGCCGCTCCTGGAGCCGACGCCGCAAGCACTGCGACCCCCGGGGCTGCGCGCCCCCTCCCCCGACCGGGTCCCGGACCGGCTGGCGGGCGGCACACCGGAGCCGCTGCGCGGCGAGCTGACCGCGCTGCTCGGCGCCGACAAGGTGCTGTGGAAGATCTCCGATCTGGTGCGCTACGCGTCGGACGCCAGCCCGTACCGCTTCGTCCCCCAGGTCGTGGTCGTCGCCGAGGACATCGACGACGTCTCGGCGGTGCTCTCGTACGCGCACGGCAAGGGCCGTGAAGTGGTCTTCCGCGCGGCCGGGACCAGCCTGAACGGGCAGGCGCAGGGCGAGGACATCCTGGTCGACGTGCGCCGCCACTGGGCCGGCATCCAGGTCCTGGACGGCGGCGCCCGCGCCCGGATCCGGCCCGGCACCACGGTCGCCCGGGCCAACGCGGCGCTCGCCCGGCACGGGCGCGTCCTCGGCCCCGATCCGGCGAGCGCGCTGGCCTGCACCATCGGCGGGGTCGTCGCCAACAACGCCTCCGGCATGACAGCGGGCACCACCCGCAACTCGTACCGGACACTCGCCTCGCTCACTTTCGTCCTGCCGAGCGGCACGGTCGTCGACACCGCCGACCCCCGCGCCGACGAGGATCTGGAGCACGCCGAACCCCGGCTCTGCGCGGGCCTGTTGGCGCTCAAGGCGGAGATCGAGGCGGACCCGGAACTCACCGCCCGCATCCGGGCCAAGTACGAGATCAAGAACACCAACGGCTACCGGCTCGACGCCTTCCTGGACGGCTCGACGCCGGTGGAGATCCTGCGCGGCCTGATGGTCGGCTCCGAGGGCACGTTCGGCTTCATCTCCGAGACCGTCTTCGACACCGTGCCGCTTGAGCGCGAGCTCTGTACGGCGCTGCTCTTCTTCCCCACGCTCCCGGCCGCGGCGGCCGCCGTGCCGCTCTTCAACCGGGCGGGCGCGCTCGCCGTCGAGCTGATCGACGGCAACACCCTGCGCGCCTCGGTCAGTGTCGAGGGCGTGCCGGCGGACTGGGCAGCCCTCCCCGGGGAAACGGCCGCGCTGCTCGTGGAGTTCCGTGCCGCCGACGAAGAAGGCCGTGCGGCGTACGAGCGGGCGGCGGCCGAGGTGCTCGCCGGGCTCGAACTGGTCGCGCCCGTCGCCTCGGTGACCAATGAGTTCACCCGTGACGCGCGGACGATCGCCGGGTACTGGAAGGCCCGCAAGGCGTTCGTGGCGGCGGTGGGCGGCGCCCGCCCGGCCGGGACGACGCTGATCACCGAGGACTTCGCGGTGCCCCCGGCCCGGCTCGCCGAGGCCTGCGAGGCACTGCTCGCACTCCAGGAGGAGCACGGCTTCGACGCCGCCGTCGCCGGGCACGCGGCCCACGGCAACCTGCACTTCCTGCTCGCCTTCGACGCCTCCAGAGAAGACGACGTGGCCCGCTACGCCGCGTTCATGGACGCCTTCTGCCGGCTGACGGTGGAGCGCTTCGACGGCTCGCTCAAAGCCGAACACGCCACCGGCCGCAACATCGCGCCGTTCCTGGAGCTGGAGTGGGGCCCGCAGGCCACCGAGCTGATGTGGCGGACCAAGCAGGTCATCGACCCGGACGGGGTGCTCGCGCCCCGGATCGTCCTCGACCGCGACCCGCAGGCCCATCTGCGCGGCCTCAAGACCATCCCGAGGATCGAGGCGATCGGCGACCCCTGCATCGAGTGCGGGTTCTGCGAGCCGACCTGCCCCAGCCGCGATCTGACCACCACGCCCCGCCAACGCATCGTGCTGCGGCGGGAGATGACCCGGCAGAGCGCCGGCTCGCCCGTCGAGGAGGCGCTGCTCGGCGCGTACGGCTATGACGCCGTGGACACCTGCGCGGGCGACTCGACCTGTGCGCTCGACTGCCCGGTGGGCATCGACACCGGCGCCCTGATGCGGGAGTTGCGCCATCGGCGGCACAGCGCGCGCGAGGAGCGCGCCGCGGCCCTGGCCGCCCGTCACTTCAAGGCCGTCGAGGCCTCGGCGCGCCTCGCGGTCGCGGCGGCGCGTACGATCGGCGACCGGCTCGGCGACCGCGCCCTCGCGCGCGCGACGGGCCTCGCCCGCAAGGCCGTCCGCCCCGATCTCGTCCCCGAGTGGCTGCCGGAGATCCCGGGCGCGGCCGCCCGCGCCCTGCCGCGTACGCGACGGGTGGGCGCGGTGGCCGTCTACTACCCCGCGTGCGTCAACCGGATCTTCGGCGAACCCGAAGGCCACCGGGGCCCGTCGCTGCCGCAGGCCCTGGTGGCGCTCGCCACGCGCGCGGAGCGGCCCGTATGGATCCCCGACGATGTGCCGGGCACCTGCTGCGCCACCATCTGGCACTCGAAGGGCTACGCCGAGGGCAACGCGGTGATGGCCAACCGGATCGTCGAGGCCGCCTGGGGCTGGACCGCGGGCGGCACGCTTCCGCTGGTCGTCGACGCCTCGTCCTGCACCCTCGGCATCGCGCGCGAGGTGGTGCCGTATCTCACCGACGACAACCGGGAGTTGCATGCGGCAATGAAGGTCGTCGACTCGGTGGTGTGGGCCGCCGAGGAGCTGCTGCCCCGGCTCACCGTGCTGCGCAGGGCCCGCTCGGCGGTGCTCCATCCGACCTGTTCCATGCGGCATTTGGGCGACGAGCCGCAGCTGCGGGCCGTCGCCGAGGCGTGCGCCGACGAGGTCGTGGTGCCGCACGACGCCGGGTGCTGCGCCTTCGCGGGCGACCGGGGGATGCTCCACCAGGAGCTCACTGCGTCGGCCACCGCGCGCGAGGCCGGGGAGCTGAGTGGCCGTCACTTCGAGGCGTATCTCTCGGCCAATCGCATGTGCGAGCTCGGCATGGAGCGGGCGACCGGCCACGGCTATGTCTCCGTACTCCTGGAGCTCGAACGGGCCACCAGGCCGGGGCCGGAGTACCTGCGCCGCACCTGAGCCGACGCACTTCTGACGTATCGTCAGTGACCCGGCCGCGCCGTTCCCTCACGCCTCCCACGCCCCGGACGGATCCGGACGTACCGTGACGTCGTGCAGCGGTGTATCTCCCCAGGGCTGCCCCTGGCGTCGACAGGCCCCCTTGCGCGGCAGCAGCCCCAACAACCATGGTCCTTACCGAGGTTCGTGTAACGCCGCGCAGAAATCAGCTCCCTCATTCAGGAGACTCGCTCTCTTCCCAGGAGACTCGATGAACGACGCAGCACCGCACAACCACGACATCAGCCGGCGCACCGTCCTGGGCGCCGCGGGGGCCGCGGGCGCAGGGCTCGGGATCGGCGGCCTGGGCGCGGGCAGCGCCGCCGCCTCGGAGCACACGGGCGTCCCGGCTCAGGCCCACGAGGCGCCCGCGCCGAAGCGCCAGGGCCGGTCCATGATCGGCGTCCCGTTCCAGCGGCGCTCCACGGTTCGGGTCGGCCTCATCGGGCTCGGCAACCGCGGCGGCAGCATGATCGACCTGTATCTCGACGTGCCCGGCGTACGGGTCGTGGCGCTCTGCGACCCGGTGAAGGCCAAGACCCAGAGCGCCGCCGCGAAGGTGACCGCCGCCGGACAGCCCGCGCCCGCGCTCTACATGAACGGCGAGCACGACTACGAACACCTGCTCAGACGCGGCGACATCGACTTCGTGCACATCGCCACGCCCTGGGACTCGCACTTCGAGATCACCAAGGCCGCGCTCCTCGCGGGCGTCCACGCGGGCGTGGAGTGTCCCGCCTCGATGCACCTCGATCAGCTGTGGGAGCTCGTCGACCTCTCCGAGCGCACCAGACGCCACTGCATGCAGTTGGAGAACTGCTGTTACGGCAGAAACGAGATGCGTGTGCTGCGGATGGCGCACGCAGGCAAGTTCGGCCAACTGCTGCACGGCGCGGGCGCGTACATCCACGATCTGCGCGGCCTGATGTTCGACCCGAAGTACTACGAGGGCCCCTGGCGGCGGCTGTGGCACACGCGGATGCGCGGCGACCTCTACCCGACCCATGGCTTCGGCCCGGTCGCCAACTACATGGACGTCAACCGCGGCGACCGCGTGGTGTCCATCGTCAGCGTCGGCTCGCCCACGCTCGGACTCGCCGAGTACCGCGCCGCCCATATGCCGGCGGGCGACCCGAGCTACAAGGAGTCGTACATCGAGAGCGACCGCACGATCAGCCTGGTCCAGACGGCGAAGGGCCGCGTCATCCGGCTCGAACACGATGTGTCGACGCCCCACCCGTACAGCCGGATCAACAGCCTCGGCGGCACCAAGGGCCTCTTCGAGGACTATCCGGAGCGGATCTATATCGAGCCGGACCAGCACGACGACAACTGGGGCGACTTCTCGAAGTACACGGAGTGGGACCACTGGCTCTGGAAGGAGCACGCCAACCCGCCCGGCGGCCACGGCGGCATGGACTACATGCTGGTGTTCCGGCTGATGCAGTGCATCCGGCTCGGCCTGGTCCCGGACTTCGACGTGTACGACGCCGCCACCTGGTCGGCGCCCGTGCCGCTCAGCAACCAGTCGCTCAAGGCGAAGGGCATGCCCCAGCAGATCCCCGACTTCACCCGGGGCGAGTGGCACAAGTCCCGCCCCGGGATGGACTCCGAGAAGCCCGAGGAAGCCTGAGAGACGGGGCCCGCCCTCATACGGAACGGGCCCCGCACAGCAATCCGCTCAGCAGCGCCGCAGGTCCTCGATGAGCGTGCCCTGGGCGGTCTTCAGGCTCCGGTCGTAGCAGCCGTCCGAGCCGTAGAGGCGGTAGCGCTCGGCGGAGGTGCCGGTGGCGTGCCGCTGGTCGCGCGGCACGTTCATCGTCCAGGAGGCGTCGCCCCGGTAGGTGTCGTCGAGGTGCGACCAGGCGGTGACGTGCCCACCGCGCGCGGTGGCCGTCTCCGCCCGGTCCCCGAGGGTGATCACCGTGCGCAGCCGGTTGTCCGTGCCGATGGTCGTGGTGCCGTCCATCGTGTACGTCCGGTCGACGCGGGCCGTCACCGCCGGGCCGCGCCCGTGCGTGGTGACCGCGCTGTCGTCGGTCCAACTCCCCTTCAGGCCATCGGTGTTCTCCCCCTCGATCCACCGGTGAACCGATTCGGCGGCGACGCTCCGGGCGACCGTGGTCGTGACGCGGCCGTGCGAGGTGTTCAGATACCCGGCGGTCGTCAGCCGGTGGCCCGCCGTGGCGTCGAGGCGGAGTTCCGTGCCCGGTGTGTACGTGGTGGACGCGGCCGGGGCGCCCTCGTCGTGGCGGGTGAGCGCGCCGGTGACGACCTCGCTGCCCTTGTCCTGCCACACAAGGACGTTCGTCGGCGTCGACCAGCCCGACTGCCCCTCGGGCACGCCCGCGACGGACACCTCGACGCGGTGCGCACGGCCGTCGTTCAGGAGCGCCGCGTACGGCGTCAGGTCGTACTCGATCGGCCGTACGTCGAAGGCGTGGGGCGCCGGGACGACGTACCAGAGGAAGGGGTTGGACCAGCCGCCGGTCCATACGTTCGGGAACGGGGCGGCTATTCCGGCGAGTTGGCCGTCGACCTTGATCTGCACCTCGCGGTTGGGGCCCGCGGGCGCCTTGCAGGAGTACGGCGCGGGCTCCGGCACGGCGAGGTACCAGAACTCCTCGCAGCCGCCGCCCGACCCGGTCGCGTACACCTCGGCGACGATCCGCTCGGAGTTGCGCGGGGTGGTGAGCTGGGTGCCGTCGAGCGGGAGCACCTTGTCGGGGGCCGGGGCGGGCTTGGCGCGGCCCTCGGCGGCATAGAACGTCAGCGTGACCTTGACGTCGATGACACCCGTGTACGTGCTGTCGACGACGTTGCCGATCAGCATCTCGACGGGCTGCGCGGAGCGGAACGTGTCGCTGTAGCGGGTGACGTCCTTCTCCACGTTCCAGGCGATGCCGTCCGGCGACGGCTCCGGCGTGGAGGTGCGCAGCACCTCGACCCCGCCGACGTGGAGGTAGCCGAGGCGGTCGTACTGACGGCCCTTGACCTTGCCGTCGAGCCGCAGCACCACCTTGCTCCACCGGTCGCCGCACCCCTTGGGGGGCGCGTAGGAGCCCTTGTAGGGCGTGAAGTCGCGGAACTGCGCCTCGGCGAGGGTGACTTGGCAGGACGTGGTGTGCGGGGTCGTGACCGGCGGCGCGGCGGTGACCGGGTCGTGCCAGCCGGTTCCGAACTCGGCGGGCGGCACGGGCGGCTGTACGGCCGCCGTCGCCGGTCCGGCGCCCAGCAGCGTCCCCGCCGCGAGCACCGCACCGCCGATCATGGACATGATCCTCAGTCGTCTCATGCGTCAGGAGTGAAGCGTGAGAGGGGCCCTCGGCGCCAGAGGTGAACTGCGGACCTTGGCGCGTTCCGGTCCCGCGGACCGGAAAATCGATTGCTTCCGGGTGCCCGAAAAGGCGAACCTTGATCGGAATCAGCCGCTCATCCGGCCACCCTCACCGAACTCATTCCGCGGCTCATGAGGCCGCTCTTTACGATCCTTGGGACGTCATGCAGATTCGCGATCTTCCTTATACGGATCCAGGCGAACCGGACGTCCGCTCGGGTCCCCGGTTCCTGCTCTGGCTGGGCCGCAATCAGCTCGCGGGGCAGCTCAAATCCATGGCCTGGGGGCTGCTGCACCAGTGCGGCATCGCCGGGCTGCCGCTCGGCGTGGGCGTGGCCGTACAGGCCGTCGTCGACCGCTCCGGGACGCGTCTGGCGCTCGCGGGCGGCCTGATCGCGCTGCTCGCCGCGGCCATCGCCATCGGCGACACCATGCTGCACCGCACGGCCGTCACCAACTGGATCACGGCCGCCGCCCGCGTCCAGCAGCTGCTCGCCCGCAAGACCGCCGAGCTCGGTTCGGTGCTCACGCACCGGGTCGCCGCGGGCGAGGTCGTCGCGGTCTCCACGGGTGACGTGGAGAAGATCGGCTGGTTCGTGGAGGCCCTGTCGCGGTTCGCGGCAGCCGCCACCACGCTGGTGATCGTCTGCGTCGCGCTCGTCTTCTACCAGCCCGCGCTCGGCGTCGTGGTGGCGATCGGCGTGCCGGTACTGGCCCTGGCCGTACTGCCGCTGCTGCCGCGCGCCACCCAGCGGGCGGACATCCAGCGCGAAAAGGCGGGCCGGGCCACCGAGTTGGCCTCGGACACCGTGGCCGGGCTGCGCGTGCTGCGCGGCATCGGCGGCGAGGAGCTGTTCCTCGGCCGCTACCGCGAGGCCTCCCAGGAGGTCCGCAAGGCCGCCGTGCGCAGCGCCCGCATGTGGTCGCTGATCTCCGCGCTGCAGGTGCTGCTCCCGGGGATCCTGCTGATCACGGTGGTCTGCTACGGGGCGGTGCTGGCCCGCGACGGCCGGATCGCGGTCGGCGAACTGGTCACCGTCTACAGCGCGGTGACGCTGATGCTCTTCCCGCTGAGCCACTTCGAGGAGATCGCCATGGCGTACTCCTTCTCGCGGCCCTCCGCCAAGCGCGCCGCGCGCGTGCTGGCGCTCCAGCGGGTCGCGCGGCCGTCCGGGACGGACACGGGGGTGTCGTCCGGGGCGGTGGCGCAAGCGGTGGAGGAGCCGTCCGGGACGGCTACGGGGGTGTCGTCCCGGACGACCGCGATCCCCTCCGGGGATCTGTACGACCCGGCGACCGGGCTGCTCGCGCCGAAGGGCCGGTTCACGGCCGTCGTGTGCGGCGACCCGGACGCGGCGGGACGGCTCGCCGACCGTCTGGGCGGTCATGCCGCCGAGGCGGGCGGGAAGCCGTCCGTGCTGCTCGGCGGGGTCGCGCTCGACGAGCTGCCGCTCGACGGGGCGCGTACCGCGGTCCTGGTCCAGGACAAGGACCCGGTGCTGCTCTCGGGCACGCTCCGCGAGCTGCTCGACGTGCCGTCGTCCGGGCAGGTAACGGCCGACGAGGCGCTGACGGCGGCGCAGTGCGCCGACGTCCTGGACGCGCTGGCGCAGGCGTCGGTGGACACCGGCGGCGACCCGATGCGGACCCGGATCACCGAGCGCGGCCGGTCGCTCTCCGGCGGACAGCGCCAACGCCTGGCCCTGGCACGGTCGTTGGTGACCGACCCGGAGGTGCTGGTCCTGGACGAGCCGACCTCGGCGGTCGACTCGCACACCGAGGCGCGGGTCTCGGCGGGCGTCAAGCGACTGCGGACCGGCCGTACGACGGTCGTGTTCTCGTCGTCGCCGCTCCTGCTGGACCTGGCCGAGCGCGTGGTGTTCGTGCACGACGGCGAGGTGGCGTCGGTGGGCGTGCACCGCGAACTGCTGCACACCGACGACCGCTACCGGGCGGTCGTGACCCGAGAGACGGACGAGTCGGCGCAGGCCGAGAAGACACTGGAGAAGTGGGAGGAGACGGCATGATCGGCGTGGCGGCACCCGTATACGACCCGGCGGCCCCGGAGTCGGCAACGACCCTGCCCGTCGGCACCCCGGCGACGGTGCGCGCTTACGTACGTGAGCTGATGCGGCGTCACCGCAAGGCGTTCGCGCTGCTCGTCGGGGTCAACGCGGTCGCCGTGATCGCCTCGATGGTCGGCCCGTATCTGCTCGGCTCGATCGTCGAGGACCTCTCGCACGACGTGCGGGAGCTCCATCTGGAGCGCACCGCCGCCCTGTTCGCGGGCGCGCTGCTCGTGCAGACCGTGTTCACCCGGATGGTGCGGCTGCGCGGGAGCATGCTCGGCGAGGAGATGCTGGCCGATCTGCGCGAGGACTTCCTGGTGCGGTCGGTCGCGCTGCCGCCGGGCGTCCTGGAGCGCGCGGGCACCGGCGACCTGCTGTCGCGGATCACCACGGACATCGACCGGCTGGCGGAGGCGATGCGGGAGGCCGTGCCGCAGCTGGCCATCGGTGTGGTGTGGACGCTGCTGCTGATCGGCGCGCTCGGGGTCACCGCGCCGCCGCTGGCGCTCGCGGTGCTGGTCGCGGCTCCGCTCCTTGTGGTGGGCTGCCGCTGGTACTTCAAGCGGGCGCCCTCGGCGTACCGCTCGGAGGCGGCCGGTTACGCGGCGGTCGCGGCCGTGCTCGCCGAGACCGTCGACGCGGGCCGCACCATCGAGGCGCACCGCCTCGGCGCCCGCCGCGTCGAGCTGTCCAATCAGCGGGTCAAGGAGTGGACCGCCTGGGAGCGGTACACGCTGTGGCTGCGGTCGGTCTTCTTCCCGGTCATCAACCTCACGCACACCACGATCCTGCTGGCGGTCCTGATGATCGGCGGCACGTTCGTCCTCAACGACTGGATGACGGCAGGGCAGTTGACCACGGGCTCGCTGCTCGCCCTAATGATGGTCGAGCCGGTCGGCCTCATCCTGCGCTGGTACGACGAGTTGCAGGTGGCCCAGGTCTCGCTGGCCCGGCTCGTCGGCGTCCGCGACATCGAGCCGGACGCGGGCGACGCCGGGGTGCGGCCGGACGGCCGCGACGTCGAGGCCGACGACGTACGGTTCGGCTACCGCGAGGGCGTCGACGTGCTGCACGAGGTGTCGCTCTCCGTGGCACCGGGCACCCGGCTCGCCCTGGTCGGGCCGTCCGGAGCCGGCAAGTCCACGCTCGGCCGACTGCTCGCGGGGATCTACGCCCCGCGCGAGGGCCGGGTCACGCTCGGCGCGGCCGAGCTGTCCCGGATGCCGGCGGAACGGGTGCGCGAGCATGTGGCCCTGGTCAACCAGGAACACCATGTGTTCGTGGGCTCGCTGCGGGACAACCTGCTGCTTGCGAGGACCGGCGCCCAGGACGCCGAGCTGTGGGCGGCGCTCGGCGCGGTCGACGCCGACGACTGGGCGCGGGCGCTTGACGACGGCCTCGCCACCGAGGTCGGCTCGGGCGGGCTCGCGCTCACCCCGGCCCAGGCCCAGCAGATAGCGCTGGCCCGGCTGGTGCTCGCGGACCCGCACACGCTGGTCCTGGACGAGGCGACCTCGCTGCTCGACCCGCGTGCCGCCCGCCACCTGGAGCGCTCACTGGCCCGGGTGCTCGACGGCCGCACGGTCGTCGCGATCGCGCACCGGCTGCACACCGCGCACGACGCGGACGTCATCGCGGTGGTCGAGAACGGCCGCATCAGCGAGCTCGGCAGCCATGACGCCCTGGTCGCGGCGGACGGCGCGTACGCGGCGCTGTGGCGCTCCTGGCACGGGTGAGGGCATGGCACGCAGAAGCAAGCGGCGTCCGTACGTCGACGCCTTCGTCGAGTTCGGCCGCACCGGCCGCCTCGGCGCGCTGCACGGCGGGGCCTCCCTGACGGAGGTCGCCGCCGTGCACGGCACGCCGTGGACCGGCGGTCGGGTGTACGACAAGCGGCGGTGGCCGCACTGGTTCGGCTACGGGGACGTGTCGCTGTGCGTGTGCGGCTGCCGCCGGATCGAGATGATCATTGTGCCGACCTGGCACCGCAAGTGCCTGGTCCCCGGGGACCGGCCGGACCGGCTGCGCCGGGTGCCGCCGCTCACGTACGGGATGATCGTGCCCGCGCTGGATGCGGCGGGTGTCGAGTGGCGCTTGGACGAGTACCCGGGCCTGCCGCAGCGCACGGTGGTCACCGAGCCGGACGGCGGCCGGATCGAGTTCGTCTTCGCCACCGAGAAGTACTGCCACGAGGCCCGACAGGACATCCCGCTGCGCACCCCGGTGCTCAACAAGATCGTGGCCGCCGCCGCGCCGCACGAGTGCCCGCCGATCCCGCCGGGCACCCCGGACGACGGCTGGGGGTCGTGAGCGGAACCCTGGGACTAGATGAAGTCCAGGGCTCCGGCCGCGCCGATGCCGCCGAGCACCATGAACGCCGGCATCAGCACCTTCAGCTCCACCCAGCTCCCGGCCCGGAACCGCATCGCCTTCGGCGGGCCCAGCGGGTACCAGCGCTTGCGGCCGAGCGGGATCGGCCACAGGATCGGGCAGCCCGAGACGGTCAGGGCGTCGCCGATGTCGTGGACGAGCGCGCCGAGCACGATCGGCAGACCGAGCCACAGATACTCCTGGCCGGAGCCGCTGAAGAGCCAGTCCGAGCCGTTGCCCGGCTTGTCGAGGACCCCGGCCATGATCCAGGCACCGGCCGCGCCGAGCAGCCACACCAGGACGTCGCTGGACATCCGGGCGGCCCGCCACAGCAGGCCCTCCACCGCCAGCACCACATGGACGAAGAGGATGCCGAGCACCGCCCAGCGGCCGCCGAACATCGCCGCCGCCGAGGCGCCCGCCCCGATCAGGACCGCCCACAGCCAGGTGTGGGTGAGCGTGCGGTGGCCGCCGTTGCGACGCGGGTCGCCGGGGCCCCGGGTCGCCTTGTAGACGGCGTGCGAGAGGTCGTCGACGATGCCGCACAGCGCCCGGGAGACCGGGCCGAAGGCGCGCGATATGGTCGCGGACTTGTGGTCGAGGTCGGGCGCGAGCGCCGCCCCGGCGCTGATCAGCGCGCCGACGACGAGCACCGGCCAGGGCATGGCGTGCCCCGCGGCCGCGGTGGCGGCCCCCACCCCCAGCCAGGCTGCCGCTCCTGACAGTGAGTGCGCAGGTCCCATCATGACCGTGCCCCGCCCCATTTCCTGTTGTCCCATGGCCGAGTTGAGAGGGCAGCCTATCGTTCATGATCTTCTTGCCCCTCCTCCGGTTCCCTCTTACGCGGTGAAGCCAGGCAAGATGGGGGCGTGACCCTTATCGATCAGCTGCCGCCGAGTGCCGACCCCGATGCCCTTTTCGAGGCCTTCTCCACCTGGGCCGAGGAGCGGGGTATCTCCCTGTACCCGGCCCAGGAGGAGGCGCTGATCGAGGTGGTCTCGGGCGCGAACGTGATCCTGTCGACGCCCACCGGATCGGGAAAGAGCCTGGTGGCGGCGGGTGCGCACTTCGCGGCGCTGGCCCGGGACGAGGTCACGTTCTACACCGCGCCGATCAAGGCGCTGGTCTCGGAGAAGTTCTTCGACCTCTGCAAGCTCTTCGGCACCGAGAACGTCGGCATGCTGACCGGCGACGCCTCCGTGAACGCGGACGCGCCCGTCATCTGCTGCACCGCCGAGGTCCTCGCCTCCATCGCGCTGCGCGACGGCAAGCACGCCGACATCGGCCAGGTCGTGATGGACGAGTTCCACTTCTACGCCGAGGCGGACCGCGGCTGGGCCTGGCAGATCCCGATCCTGGAGCTCCCCCAGGCGCAGTTCGTCCTGATGTCGGCCACCCTCGGCGACGTCTCGATGTTCGAGAAGGACCTGACGCGCCGCACCGGCCGCGAGACCGCGGTGGTCCGCTCGGCGACCCGCCCGGTCCCGCTCTCGTACGAGTACGTGACGACGCCGATCACCGAGACCCTGACCGAGCTCCTGGAGACCCGGCAGTCGCCGGTCTACATCGTGCACTTCACCCAGGCCCAGGCGGTCGAGCGGGCGCAGTCGCTGATGTCGATCAACATGTGCACGCGCGAGGAGAAGGACGCGATCGCCGACCTGATCGGCAACTTCCGCTTCACCACCAAGTTCGGCCAGAACCTCTCCCGTTACGTACGCCACGGCATCGGTGTGCACCACGCGGGCATGCTGCCCAAGTACCGCCGCCTCGTCGAGAAGCTGGCGCAGGCGGGCCTGTTGAAGGTGATCTGCGGTACGGACACCCTCGGCGTCGGCGTCAACGTGCCCATCCGTACGGTGCTGTTCACCGCGCTGACCAAGTACGACGGCAACCGCGTGCGCACCCTGCGCGCCCGTGAGTTCCACCAGATCGCGGGCCGGGCCGGGCGGGCCGGGTTCGACACCGCCGGGTTCGTGGTCGCCCAGGCGCCCGAGCACGTCATCGAGAACGAGAAGGCGCTCGCCAAGGCGGGCGACGACCCGAAGAAGCGCCGCAAGGTGGTCCGCAAGAAGGCTCCCGAGGGCTTCGTCGCCTGGTCGGACACCACCTTCGAGAAGCTGATCGGCGCCGAGCCCGAGCCGCTGACCTCGCGTTTCCGGGTCACCAACATCATGCTGCTCTCGGTGATCGCCCGGCCTGGCAACGCCTTCGAGGCCATGCGCCGCCTCCTGGAGGACAACCACGAGCCGCGCAAGGCGCAGCTGCGCCACATCCGCCGCGCCATCGCCATCTACCGCTCGCTGCTCGACGGCGGTGTGGTGGAGCAGCTGGACACCCCGGACGCCGAGGGCCGCACCATCCGCCTCACCGTCGACCTCCAGCAGGACTTCGCGCTCAACCAGCCGCTCTCCACGTTCGCGCTCGCTGCCTTCGACCTGCTCGACCCCGAGTCGCCCTCGTACGCGCTCGACATGGTCTCGGTCGTCGAGTCGACCCTTGACGACCCGCGCCAGATCCTCGCCGCCATGCAGAACAAGGCGCGCGGCGAGGCCGTCGGGCAGATGAAGGCGGACGGCGTCGAGTACGAGGAGCGCATGGAGCGGCTCCAGGACATCTCGTACCCGAAGCCGCTGGAAGAGCTGCTGTGGCACGCGTACAACGTCTACAAGAAGTCGCACCCGTGGGTCGGCGACCACCCGGTCTCGCCGAAGTCCGTCATCCGTGACATGTACGAACGGGCGCTCACCTTCACGGAGTTCACCTCCTGGTACGAGCTGGCGCGCACCGAGGGCATCGTCCTGCGCTATCTGGCGAGCGCGTACAAGGCGCTCGACCACACCATCCCGGACGACCTGAAGACCGAGGACCTGGAAGACCTCATCGCCTGGCTCGGCGAGATGGTCCGCCAGGTCGACTCCAGCCTCCTCGACGAGTGGGAGCAGCTGGCCAACCCGGAGATCGAGACCGCCGAGCAGGCCCAGGAGAAGGCCGACGAGGTCAAGCCGGTCACCGCGAACGCCCGCGCCTTCCGCGTCCTGGTCCGCAACGCGATGTTCCGCCGCGTGGAGCTGGCCGCGCTCGACAACGTGGACGCACTCGGTGAGATGGACGCCGAGTCCGGCTGGGACGCGGACGCCTGGGGCGAGGCGATGGACAAGTACTGGGACGAGTACGAGGACCTGGGCACCGGCCCCGACGCGCGCGGCCCCAAGCTGCTCGCGATCGAGGAGGACGCGGCGCACGGCCTGTGGCGCGTCCGGCAGACCTTCGCCGACCCGAACGGCGACCATGACTGGGGAATCAGCGCGGAGATCGACCTCGCGGCCTCCGACGAGGAAGGCCGCGCGGTGGTCCGCGTCACCGATGTAGGCCAGCTCTGACCGTCCGCTTCGAGAGGACCGCGACGCCATGACCAACCCCGCCGAGAGACTCGTCGATCTGCTCGACCTGGAGCAGATCGAGGTCAACATCTTCCGCGGCCGCAGCCCGCAGGAGTCCCTGCAGCGCGTCTTCGGCGGCCAGGTGGCCGGCCAGGCGCTGGTCGCGGCCGGGCGCACGACGGACGGCGAGCGCCCGGTGCACTCGCTGCACGCCTACTTCCTGCGCCCCGGCCACCCCGGCGTCCCCATCGTCTACCAGGTCGAACGGGTGCGGGACGGCCGGTCGTTCACCACCCGCCGGGTCACGGCGGTCCAGGAGGGCCGCACGATCTTCAATCTGACGGCCTCCTTCCACCAGCCGGAGCCCGGCAGCATCGAGCACCAGCTGCCGCCGCGCCTGGACTTCCCGGAGCCGGAGTCGCTGCCGACGGTTTCCGACGAGATCCGCGAGCACCTGGGGGCGCTGCCCGAGGCCCTGGAGCGGATGGCGCGCCGCCAGCCCTTCGACATCCGGTACGTGGACCGGCTGCGCTGGACCCCGGACGAGATCAAGGACGCGGATCCGCGCAGCGCGGTCTGGATGCGCGCGGTCGGCCCACTGGGCGACGACCCGCTGGTGCACACCTGCGCGCTGACGTACGCGTCTGACATGACGCTCCTGGACGCCGTGCGCATCCCGGTGGAGCCGCTGTGGGGGCCGCGCGGCTTCGACCTGGCCTCGCTCGACCACGCGATGTGGTTCCACCGCCCGTTCCGGGCCGACGAATGGTTCCTGTACGACCAGGAGTCCCCCATCGCGACCGGCGGCCGGGGCCTGGCCCGCGGCCGCATCTACGACCGCGAGGGCCGCCTCCTGGTGTCGGTGGTCCAGGAGGGCCTGTTCCGCCCGCTGTCCATCCAAGTTTGATCAACTCGCTTACTGCCATGAGGAGTTACGCATGTCCCTGTACGACATCCCGCTGCGCACCCTGACCGGCGAGCCCACCTCGCTCGCCGACTACAAGGGCAAGGCGGTGCTGGTCGTGAACGTGGCGTCCAAGTGCGGTCTGACCCCGCAGTACGCCGGTCTGGAGCGCCTGCAGAAGCAGTACGGCGAGCGCGGCTTCACCGTGCTCGGCGTGCCCTGCAACCAGTTCCTCGGCCAGGAGCCGGGCACCGCCGAAGAGATCCAGACCTTCTGCTCGACGACGTACGGAGTGACGTTCCCGCTCCTGGAGAAGACGGACGTCAACGGCGACGACCGCCACCCGCTGTACGCCCGGCTGACCGAGGTCGCGGACGCGGAGGGCGCGGCCGGGGACATCCAGTGGAACTTCGAGAAGTTCCTGATCTCGCCGTCCGGCGAGGTCGTCTCCCGGATCCGTCCGGCCACCGAGCCGGAGGCCCCGGAGCTCGTCGCGGCGATCGAGGCGCTGCTCGCGGTCTGAGGCGCGTACGTACCGGGTCGGCGTGGGCGTCAGCCCCGCCGGCCCAGCGCTTTCGCGCGGCTGTGGGCGTAGCCGCCGATCAGGACGCCGACCGCGACCAGCGCCAGGTGGGCGAGCAACCGGCCCGGGAAGCCGCCCGGGACCCAGCCGAGCAGACCGGTGTTGTCGTGGTTCACCAGGATGCGAAAGGCGCCCTGCGCGAAGACGACCATCAGCACCGCCCCCACGATCTGCAACGCGTCGTACTTCATGCGAATCCTCCCGCTCCACTCACCTGGCCATTGATACGAACGTATCAGCGCGGATGTGAGGATTTCCTGGCCAGAGACGGCTTACGTCACACAATTTTCCGGCGTACGGTCAGTTGCATGCGTGACGAAAAGGAAGGCCGCTGCCAGGTGTGCGGGGCCGCGATCGCCCCGGCCGGGCGGGGGCGGCCGCCCGTCTACTGCTCGCGGAGCTGCCAGGCACGGGCGTACCGCGCCCGCAAGCGGCCGCCTTTGCCGGAGCCCGAGCCGCGGGCGCCCGGGGAACAGGCCGGGCGGCGACGGCAGATCGCGGCGGCGGTGTGGCGCATCGCGGCGGGGCGGGGGCTGCACGAGGCGAGCATGCGGGAGGTCGCGGCGGAGGCGGGGGTGTCCCTGCGGTCGGTGCAGTACCACTTCGGCGGCAAGCACCAACTCCTGGTCGGCGCACTGCAGTTGCTGCACCGCGAGAACGAGCTGCGGGCCCGGGGCCGTATCATGTACGACCCCTCCGACCAGCGGGCGCTGCTCAGGGCGGTCCTGGAGGAGTTCCTGCCGCTCGACGACGAACGGCGCCTGGCGCTGCGGTGCTTCGCGGCGTACTACGCGCGCAGCCTCACCGATCCGGCCCTGGCCGCGGTGTTCCTGAGCGCCGAGCACCCGCTGGAGGACCTGGTGGCCGGGATCATCGCCCAGGCCCAGTCCGACGGCGCCTGCCCGCCCGCCCTCGACGCCCGCCACGAGGCGGATCTGCTGGTGTCGGGGGCGGTGGGACTGGGCGCGGACATGCTCCACGAACGGCGCGATACGGCCGAGGTGGTGGCCACGCTGGAGTACCACCTCGACCGGATCTTCACGGTGGCGCGCTGAGCGCTCCGCATGGGGGATCGTCTGCGGGCCGGTGGGGGCTGGTCGCGCAGTTCCCCGCGCCCCTTTCGGGGCTCGGACTCAGCGGATCGGCATGCCCGACAACGTGCGGGCGATCACCAGGCGCTGGATCTCGCTGGTGCCCTCAAAGATTGTATAAATCGCCGCATCCCGGTGCATGCGCTCGACCGGGTACTCGCGGGTGTAGCCGTTGCCGCCGAGGATCTGGATCGCCTGGGCGGTGACCTTCTTGGCGGTCTCGCTCGCGTACAGCTTGGACATCGAGCCCTCGGCCGAGGTGAACGGCTTGCCCGCGGTGGCCATCCAGGAGGCGCGCCACACCAGGAGGCGGGCCGCGTCGATCTGGGTGCGCATGTCGGCGAGCTGGAAGGCGACGCCCTGGTTGTCGATGATCGGGCGGCCGAACTGCTCGCGGCCCTTGGCGTATTCGAGCGCGTAGTCGTACGCGGCCCGGGCGGTGCCGACCGCCATCGCGCCGACGGCCGGGCGGGAGGCCTCGAAGGTGGCCATCGCCGCGTTCTTGACGCGCTCGCCGCCGCCCGCCCTGGCCTTCTCGTGGGCCCGCGCCAGGCGCTCGTCGAGCTTCTGCTTGCCGCCGAGCAGACAGTGGCCGGGGACGCGCACGTCCTTCAGGACCACCTCGGCGGTGTGCGAGGCGCGGATGCCGTGCTTCTTGAACTTCTGCCCCTGGGACAGACCCCGGGTGTTCGGCGGGACGATGAACGAGGCGTGCCCCTTGGAGCCGAGCTCGGGGTCGACGACCGCGACGACGACGTGGACGTTGGCTATGCCGCCGTTGGTGGCCCAGGTCTTGGTGCCGTTGAGGACCCACTCGTCCTTGGCCTCGTCGTAGACGGCCTTCGTACGCATCGAGGCGACGTCGGAGCCCGCGTCCGGCTCGGACGAGCAGAAGGCGGCCACCTTCACGTCGTCGACGTCGCCGTACATCTGCGGGATCCAGGTGCCGATCTGCTCCTCGGTGCCGTTGGCGAGCACGCCGACGGCGGCCAGGCCCGTCCCGACGATCGACAGGGCGATGCCCGCGTCGCCCCAGAACAGCTCCTCCATCGCGACCGGGATACCGAGGCCGGTCGGGTCGAAGAACTGCTGGGCGTAGAAGTCCAGGGAGTAGATTCCGACCTTGGCGGCCTCCTGGATCACCGGCCAGGGCGTCTCCTCGCGCTCGTCCCACTCGGCGGCGGCGGGCCGGATGACGTCCTTGGCGAATCCGTGCAGCCAGTCCTGGACCTGCCTCTGGTCGTCGTTGAGTTCCATCGTGAACTCGGCCATGTCGTCTCCACCACTCCCTGTGCCACGAGCAAGCGTTACTTGCGGTAACAGCAGTATGTTACCGGTCGGTAGAACATGTCAACCAGCCGTTCACCACTCAGCGGACGACCTGGTCGGGGTGTTACGTTGCGCAGGCATCGCGCAAGACCGAAAACGCACAACGCAGTACGGGCGGGGAGACAGCCATGGACACCACCAACCAGGCCGAGCAGCAGCGGACGTCGGCCGAAACCCGCCGGCGCGAACTGCTGGAGGCGGCGGACCGGGTGGTACTCCGGGACGGGCCCAAGGCGTCGATGAACGCGATCGCGGCGGAGGCGGGGATCACCAAGCCGATCCTGTACCGCCACTTCGGCGACAAGGGCGGGCTGTACCGGGCGCTCGCCCAGCGCCACACCGACGCGCTGCTCTCCGCGCTGCGGGCGGCCCTGGACGCGCCGGCCGAGCGCCGGGAGCGGGTGGAGGCGACGCTCGACACCTACCTCGTGGCGATCGAGGCGCGGCCGCAGGTGTACCGGTTCCTGATGCACCCGGCGGAGGAGTCCGGTTCGGGCGAGCAGCCCGGGTTCGACGTGGGGCGGCACTCGGCGCCGCTGCTGCGGCGGATGGGCGAGGAACTGGGCGTCGTGATCGCCGAGCGGATCGACCTCGGGCCCGGGAGCGAGGCGCTCGCGCGGGTGTGGGGGCACGGGATCGTCGGCATGATGCACGCGGCGGGCGACTGGTGGCTGGGCGAACGCCCCTGCTCGCGCGCGGAGTTGGTCCGCGGCCTGGCGGACCTGCTGTGGGGGCGGCTGGCAGCGGCGGGCGACCGCGCGGGCGGCCCGGGGTTCTAGAAGGCTGCGGATCGTGCTGGGTTGCTCGCGCAGTTCCCCGCGCCCCTTATTGGGCCCTTCGGGCCCTCCTAGGGGCCCACCGGCGGTCAGCCCACAACCCCGGCCGCCCGCCCAGGGCTTCAGGTGACGGGTGGGGTGGGGGACAAACCCGCCTTGGCGGCCGCGCGGAGCAGCCGGCGGTGGCGCCAACCCGTCAAGCGGTCCGCGTACATCAACCCCTCCAGGTGGTCCACCTCGTGCTGGAGGCAGCGGGCGAAGAAGCCGGTGCCGAGCACACGCAGCGGCTCGCCGGACACCGACACCCCCTCCACCACCGCCTCGTCGTACCGCTCCGTACCGGCCTCAAGACCCGGCAGGGACAGGCAGCCCTCGGAGCCCCGCACCACGACCCCGTCCGTCGACACCAGACGCGGGTTGACGATGTGTCCGAGATGCCGGACGTCCTCGTCGTCGGGGCAGTCGTAGACGAACACCCGCAGCCCCACCCCGATCTGATTCGCCGCGAGCCCCACCCCCTGCGCCGCGTACATCGTCGCGAACATGTCCTCGACCAGCCGGCCGAGGGACGGACCGAAGTCGGTGACGGGCTCGCACGGGGCGTGCAGGACCGGGTCGCCGAGGAGAGACATCTCTCGTACGGTGCCGGAACTGCCGGGAATCGGACGGTGGCGCATGGCCGCAAGCGTACGTTCCGGGCCACCCCGAGCCGTCCGCGTGGTGGCGCGGTTCGGGCCGCTGTCCGGATCTCGATAGGCTGAGGTCCGACCCAGGCGCAAGGAGGATCAAGGACGATGGCAGGCAACGCGGAGCCGCTGTCACCGCGGGCCAAGCTCGCCGTGACGGCGGGCAAGGCCGCTGCGGCGGTGTCGCGCGCGGCGGGGCGGGGCAGTGGATCGGTGATCGGCGGCCGGGTGGCGCTCAAGCTGGACCCCGATCTGCTGGGGCGGCTGGCGAACCACCTGGACGTGGTCCTGGTCTCGGCGACGAACGGCAAGACGACGACGACCCGGCTCATCGCCGAGGCACTGCGGGCCAGCGGCCCGGTGGTGTCGAACGCGCTGGGCGCCAATATGCCCGCGGGCATCACCTCGGCGCTGGCGGGCGGCTCGGACGCCCGCTTCGGCGTGATCGAGGTGGACGAGAAGTACCTCTCGGGGGTGGCGCGGGATGTGACGCCCAAGGCGATCGCGCTGCTCAACCTGAGCCGCGACCAGCTCGACCGGGCCGCCGAGACCCGGATGCTCGCCGAGAAGTGGCGCGAGGGACTCCAGGGCACCAAGGCCGTGGTGATCGCCAACGCCGACGACCCGCTGGTCGTCTGGGCGGCGTCCTCCTCCCCCAATGTGGTGTGGGTGGCGGCCGGCCAGGAGTGGAAGGACGACGCCTGGTCGTGCCCCGCCTGCGGCGGTGTGATGCAGCGCCCCGGCGACGACTGGTTCTGCGGTGAGTGCGGCTTCCGCCGCCCCGCCCCGAGCTGGGTGCTCAGCGGCGACTACGTCCTGGACCCGCACGGTTCGGCCTGGCCGATCCACCTCCAGCTGCCCGGCCGCGCCAACAAGGCCAACGCCGCCACCTCCGCCGCGGTCGCCGCGGTGTTCGGGGTGCCGCCGCAGGTCGCCCTGGAGCGGATGTACCAGGTGCAGGCGGTCGCGGGACGCTATGACGTCGTCTCCTTCCAGGGCCGTGAGCTGCGGCTGCTGCTCGCGAAGAACCCGGCGGGCTGGCTCGAAACGTTTTCCCTGATCGACCCGCCGCCGACGCCGGTGATCCTCTCGGTCAACGCCCGGGGCGCGGACGGCACGGACACCTCGTGGCTGTGGGACGTCGACTACACCCGGCTCGCCGGTCACCCGATCTTCGTGATCGGCGACCGCAAGCTGGACCTGGCGGTCCGCCTGGAGGTCGCGAACCTGGACTTCCGGGTCTGCGAGAGCCTGGCGGAGTGCGTACAGCTGGCGCCGCCCGGGCAGATCGAGCTGATCGCCAACTACACCGCCTTCCAGGACGTGCGCCGCACGGTCGGCAACTGAGACCCCCGAAGGAGAAGCGAGCATGAGCGACAACAGCCTGCGCCTCGTGTGGGTCTACCCCGACCTGCTGAGCACCTACGGCGACCAGGGCAACGCGCTGGTCGTGGAGCGCCGGGCCCGTCAGCGCGGCCTCGATGTGGCGCGCGTCGACGTCCGCAGCGACCAGCCGGTGCCGTCGTCCGGCGACATCTACCTGATCGGCGGCGGCGAGGACCGGCCGCAGCGGCTGGCGGCCGAGCGGCTGCGCCGCGACGGCGGGCTCCAGCGCGCCGCCGCCAACGGCGCGATCATCTTCTCGGTCTGCGCCGGGTACCAGATCCTCGGCCACGAGTTCATCAACGACCTCGGTGAGCGCGAGCCCGGCCTCGGCCTGCTCGATGTGGTCTCCACCCGGGGCGAGGGCGAGCGCTGCGTCGGCGACGTCCTCGGCGACATCGACGAGCGCCTCGGCCTGCCCCAGCTCACCGGGTTCGAGAACCACCAGGGCGTCACCCATCTCGGCCCCACCGCCCGCCCGTTCGCGCGGGTGCGCCTGGGCCGGGGCAACGGCACCGGTGACGGCACCGAGGGCGCGTACAACGAGACGGTCTTCGGCACGTACATGCACGGTCCCGTGCTTGCGCGCAACCCTCAGATCGCGGACCTGCTGCTGAAGCTGGCCCTCGATGTGAACGCGCTGCCGCCGACCGACGACCGCTGGTACGAGGCGCTGCGCGCCGAGCGCATCGCCTCGGCGACCCAGCCCGCCTGACCCGACGCCGCTCCCCGGAGCGGCGTCGGACGTTTCCACGACGTCCATCAGTCGGACGTCTGATTCGGCCCCGTCACCCTGCGCCGGTAGGGTGGCGGGGATCCAACCGGACGACGTGGTCCGGTCGTCGGCCCACGTTGCAAAGGTTTTCCGGGCAATGCGAATTGGTGTGCTCACCTCCGGCGGCGACTGCCCCGGCCTGAACGCCGTCATCCGTTCCGTCGTGCACCGCGCGGTGGTCGACCACGGCGACGAGGTCATCGGCTTCCACGACGGCTGGAAGGGTCTTCTGGAGGCCGACTACCGCAAGCTCGACCTCGACGCGGTCGGCGGCATCCTCGCGCTCGGCGGCACGATCCTCGGCTCGTCCCGGGTCCAGCCCGCGCATCTGCGCGACGGAGTCGAGCGCGCCAAGGGCCATGTCGCCGAGCTCGGCCTCGACGCGATCATCCCGATCGGCGGCGAGGGCACGCTCAAGGCCGCCCATCTGCTCTCCGAGGCGGGCCTGCCGATCGTCGGCGTGCCGAAGACCATCGACAACGACATCGCCTCGACCGATGTCACCTTCGGCTTCGACACGGCCGTCGGGGTCGCCACCGACGCGCTCGACCGACTCAAGACGACCGCCGAGTCCCACCAGCGCGTCCTGATCGTCGAGGTCATGGGCCGTCACACCGGCTGGATCGCGCTGCACTCCGGCATGGCCGCCGGCGCCCACGCGATCGTCGTGCCGGAGCGCCCCTTCGACATCGACGAGCTGACCGAGCTGGTCGGCCGCCGCTTCTCGGCGGGCAAGAAGTTCGCGATCGTGGTGGTCGCCGAGGGCGCCAAGCCGCGCGAGGGCTCGATGAGCTTCGACGTGGGCGGCACCGACATCTACGGCCACGAGCGGTTCGCGGGCGTCGCCAGCCAGCTCTCCGTCGAGCTGGAGCGGCGTCTCAACAAGGAGGCCCGCGCGGTCATCCTCGGCCACGTCCAGCGCGGCGGCACCCCGACCGCGTACGACCGCGTCCTGGCCACCCGGTTCGGCTGGCACGCCGTCGAGGCCGTGCACCGCCGCGAGTTCGGCATGCTGACCGCGCTGCGCGGCACCGACATCACCATGGTGCCGCTGGGCGAGGCGACGGCGACGCTCAAGACGGTCCCGGCCGAGCGCTACGCCGAGGCGGAGTGCGTGCTCTGACGTACGGGTAGTTTCACACGCAACGAGCCGCCCCCGGTCGCACCAGCGACCGGGGGCGGTTCTACTCTGGGTCCGGACAACCGGTACGAAATCAGGAGTCAGCGGATGGATCACAGCGGGCACGGCATGACCATGGATCTGCCGCCGTTCACGCTGGCGCGGGGTATGGAGTGGTCCGCGGACCCGTTCTTCCTGATCGGCTGCGTGCTCGGGCTCGGTCTGTACGGCTACGCGGTCGTGCGGTTGCGCAGGCGCGGCGACAGCTGGCCGGTCAGCCGGATGATCTTCTGGACGCTCGGTGTCCTGAGCATCGCCCTGGTGATGTGCACCAAGCTGAACGACTACGGCATGGTCATGTTCAGCGTCCATATGGTCCAGCACATGGTCATCAGCATGCTCTCGCCGATCCTGCTGCTCCTGGGCGCGCCGATCACGCTGACGCTGCGGGCGCTGCCGGTCGCGGGCCGGGGCCGCAAGGGCCCGCGCGAGCTGCTGCTCGCGCTGCTGCACAGCCGGTACATGAAGGTCATCACGCACCCCGCGTTCACGATCCCGCTGTTCATCGCGAGCCTGTACGCGCTCTACTTCTCGCCGCTGTTCGACTTCCTGATGGAGTCGAAGACCGGCCACATCGCGATGATGGTGCACTTCCTCGCCGTCGGTCTGGTCTTCTTCTGGCCGATCATGGGCGTCGACCCGGGCCCGCACCGCCCCGGCTACATCATGCGGATGCTGGAGCTCTTCGCGGGCATGCCGTTCCACGCCTTCTTCGGCATCGCGCTGATGATGGCGACCCAGCCGATGATCGGCACGTACAAGAACCCGCCCGCCTCGCTCAACATCGACGCACTCTCCGACCAGGAGGCGGCCGGCGGCATCGCCTGGGCCTTCAGCGAGATCCCGTCCGTGGTCGTCCTGATCGCGCTGGTCTTCCAGTGGTACGCGACCGAGAAGCGCGAGGCCAAGCGCCAGGACCGGGCCGCCGACCGCAACGGCGACAAGGAGCTGGCGGCGTACAACGCCTATCTCGCCTCGCTCAACGCACGCGGGCAGTAACCGCTCGTACGCCGCCCGTGCGCGCGTCTGGCGCCCAGGGCGTTCCCGGGGCGACCATGGACTTCCACGGCAGCGGCCGGTCGGAAGGGGACGCCCATGCCCGGCACGACGAAGGCGATGGTGGTGCTCACCGTCGTGGCGCTGGTGGTGATCACTGCCTACACGGTGGCGCTCGGCAGCAGCGGCTGGCTCTGGTTCGGCTGGGTGGTCCTCGGCCTGTCCACGGTCGGCATGGCGGCTTCGCGCAGCGCCTGAACGGCGGCCCGGCGGGCGGGCCGAGTGAGGAGCCGGTGCGTTGCTGTACTACGTGCTCAAGTACGTCCTGCTCGGGCCGCTGCTGAGGCTGCTGTTCCGGCCGAGGATCGAGGGCCTGGAGCACATTCCGCCGGACGGCCCCGCGATCGTGGCGGGCAACCATCTGTCGTTCTCGGACCACTTCCTGATGCCGGTGATGCTGAAGCGCCGCATCACCTTCCTCGCCAAGCAGGAGTACTTCACGGGCCCCGGCATCAAGGGCCGCCTCACCGCCGCGTTCTTCCGCGCGATCGGTCAGATCCCGGTCGACCGCTCCGGCAAGGAGGCCGGGCAGGCCGCGATCCGCGAAGGTCTGGGCGTGCTGGCGAAGGACGAGCTCCTGGGCATCTACCCGGAGGGCACCCGCTCGCACGACGGACGCCTCTACAAGGGCAAGGTCGGGGTCGCCGTGATGGCGCTCAGGGCGCAGGTCCCGGTGATCCCGTGCGCGATGGTCGGCACGTTCGAGATCCAGCCGCCCGGCCAGGTGATGCCGAAGATCCGCCGGGTCACCATCCGCTTCGGCGAGCCGCTGGACTTCTCCCGCTACCTCGGGATGGAGAACGAGAAGGCGGTGCTGCGGGCCGTCACCGACGAGCTGATGTACAAGATCCTGGACCTCTCCGGGCAGGAGTACGTGGACCGGTACGCGGCCGACGTGAAGGCCGAGGAGGCCGGAAAGTTCCCCAGGATCCTCGGCTGACAGCGGATCCGCCCACGGCGCAAACGGCTGGTCGCCGAGATCGTGCGGTCGTAGCGTCCCGTCCATGGACACGGGAGACAAGGGAACGGCGTTCGTCGTAGGGGCCACGGGACAGATCGGGCGGGCCGCCGTGCGCGCGCTCGCCGAGGACGGCTGGCAGGTGCGGGCCGCCTCGCGCGGCGGCGGGAGTGATGCCGGCTGGCCGGACGGGGTGGAGGCGGTCACGCTCGACCGCGACGCGGACGGGGCGCTGGCCACCGCGCTGGGCGACGGCGTCGACGTCCTGGTCGACATGGTCGCGTACGGCCGCGACCACGCCCGCCAGCTGACCGGACTCAAGGACCGGATCGGCTCCGCGGTGGTCATCTCCACCGGCGCGCTCTACGAGGACGACCAGGGCCACAGCTTCGACACCCAGGACGAACCGGGCAAACAGCTGCACTATCCGGTCCCGTTGCCGGAGACCCACCGTACGGTCGCGCCCGGCGACGCCACGTACGCGACCCGGAAGGTGCTCCTGGAGCGGGAGTTGCTGGCTTCCGGGCTGCCGACGACGCTGCTGCGGGCCGGTGCGATCCACGGGCCGCACTCGCGCTTTCCCCGCGAGTTCTACTTCGTGCAGCGGGCGCTGGACCGTCGGCCCGTGCGGATCCTGGCGTACGGCGGACGCAACCGGTTCCATCCGGTGCATGTCTCCAACCTGGCCGAGATGATCCGCCTGGCGGCGCTCCGGCCCGGCGCGCGGGTGCTCAACGCCGGGGATCCCGAGGTGCCGACGGTCGCCGGGATCAGCGCAGCGATCGACGAGGTGACGGGCGTACGCAGCGAGCTGGTGACGGTGGAGGGACCGGCGCCGGTGGGCACGGTCGGGCTCACACCGTGGAGCCTGGAACATCCGATGGTGTACGACATGTCCGCCGCCGAGCGGGAGTTGGGCTACCGGGCGGTGACCGGGTACGAGCAGTCGCTGCCGGGGACGGTCGCGTGGCTGGTGGACCAGGTGCGCGAGCGCGACTGGCGCAGCGCGTTCCCCAGGATGGTGGAGCTGTACGGCGCGGTGGACCCGTTCGACTACGCGGCCGAGGACGCGTGGCTGGCGGGACGCGGGTAGCGAAAGGGGCGGCCGGAGTTCCGGCCGCCCCTTCTCACTGCTTCTTACCGCTGATTCGCCGTTACGGCTTCGGCGTGGCGTGCGGGGTGCACGTCACATCGGCGGCGTCGACCTTGCCGGTGAGGAAGTAGGCGTCCACCCGCGAGTTGATGCAGGGGTTGACCAGACCGGTCACACCGTGCGAACCGGCGTCCTTCTCGGTGATCAGACGCGATCCCTTGAAGCGCTGGTGCAGCGAGACGGCGCCCTGGTACGGCGTGGCCGCGTCCCGGGTGCTCTGGACGATCATGACCGGCGGCAGGCCCTTGCCGGTCTTGACCTCGACCGGCGTCTGCTGCGGAGCCTGCCAGGTGGCGCACGGCAGGTTCATCCAGGCGTTCGCCCAGGTCATGAACGGGTTGGTCTTGTTGAGCCGGGTGTTGTCCCGGTCCCACTTCTTCCAGCTGGTGGGCCACTTGGCGTCGGCGCACTCCACGGCCGTGTAGACCGCGTTGCCGTTCTCGGAGCTGATGTTGCCCGCGATGTCCGACATATCGGCACCGGCGGCCGCGATCAGCGCCTTGCTGTCACCCGCGACGTGCTGGCTCCACGCCTTGGCGACGGGCGCCCACGACGAGTCGTAGTACGGGGCCTTCTGGAAGTACCCGATGAGCTCGGCCGGGCCGACCACACCACCGATGGGGCTCTTCTTGGCCGCGGCGCGCAGCTTGACCCACTGCTGCTCGACCTTGGCCGCCGTGTCGCCCAGGTGGTACGTGGCGTCGTTCTTGGCGACCCAGTTCTCCCAGTCGTTCCAGCGGCCCTGGAAGGCGATGTCCTGGTTCAGGTTGGCCTGGTACCAGATGTTGTCGCGCGACGGGTCGACGACGCTGTCCACCAGCATGCGGCGCACATGCGACGGGAAGAGCGTGCCGTAGACCGCGCCCAGGTAGGTGCCGTAGGAGACGCCCAGGTAGTTGAGCTTCTTCTCACCGAGCGCGGCACGGATGACATCCAGGTCGCGGGCGGTGTTCGGGGTGGTCATGAACGGCAGCATCCAGCCGCTGCGCTCGGCGCACCCGTCCGCGTACTCGGCGGCGAGCTTGCGCTGGGCACGCTTGTCGGCCTCGCTGCCGGGCACCGGGTCGGCCTTCGGCGTCTTGACGAACTCCTGCGGATCCATGCAGGAGATCGGCGTCGAGTGGCCCACACCGCGCGGGTCGAAGCCCACGAAGTCGTACGCCTTCGCGGTGTTGGCCCACAGCGGGTTCTTGCCGGTCACCCGGGTCGGGAACCGCATTCCGGAGGCACCGGGGCCACCGGGGTTGTAGACCAGGGCGCCCTGGCGCTCGGCCGGGGTGCCGGTCGAGGCGATCCGGTCCACGGCGAGCTTGATCTGCTGGCCGTACGGGTGGGCGTAGTCGAGCGGGACGCTGACGTAGCCGCACTGGATCGGCTTGGCGAAGCCCCAGTCGGCCGGGCAGTCGGTCCAGTCGATGCCCTTCTTGGCGGCCCGCTCGGCGGCGAGCTGCACGCCGCGCGCCTCGGACGTGCCGTGGTGACGGCTCTCGGCGGTGGCCGCCGGTGCCGCGATCGCGCCGGCTATGAGCGTGCCCGCGATCAGAGTGCCGGCCGAACCGAGCACTGCGGTGCGTCTCAAGTGGTTCCTCCCCCTGCTGCTGTGCGCCACCTGTGGCAGCGCTTTTTGTGGTCTCGGGGGATCCTCGCGCCTGTGACCTTGTCCGGAACAGGTCGTACTGGCGTTTCTTTACCGAACCGATAGACGGGACGCCGGGTCCCGCTGAGCGGTCAGGACCTCATTCAGCACGCGATCGAGTACGCGCCGGAGCAGCCGGGCGTCCGGCGCGAGGGCGGTCACCAGGAAGGCGGGACCGACCAGCGGCGTGAGCACGGCGTTCTCGCCGAGCACCCGGGCCTCGGCGGGCTTGTCCGCCAACTCCGGGTCCACGACGAGCAGTTGCCCGGCCGCGCGATGGCCGCCGAGCACCGCCCCGCCGTCCCATCCTCCGGGCGCGCCGGGCCCGTACGCGAGTTCCTGGTCGAGCAGCGGGCGGCCCGCCAGGTGGACGGTGAGGCGGGTGGCGAGCGTACCGGGGTCCTCGCCGTGGCGTCCGAGGATCTGCTCCTCGCGCAGCACGAGGCGCGCGCCCGGCGCGAGCTCGACACGGGTGCGCATCCGCAGATCGCTACCCCGGGCGGAGATGAGCTGCTCGGGCAGCCAGTGCAACTCGGCATCCTGACGAACCGTCAGACGTACGTCGTAATGAGCCCGCTCCTCACCCCTCCCGGGCAGGGCGATGGTGGCGGCGGCCGAGTCCACGGTGAGCCGCGCGCCGTCCATCACCTCGGCCTCGACGGCGATGTGGTCGCCGCCGAGCGGGGCGCTCATCGCGCCGACGACGGTGACGCGATGGCGGTCCGGGGTCCCCCGGGTGCGGCGCAGCGCGAGCGGCCCCTCCCCCGTCAGGACCGGCAGACCCTCGGGGGTGGCGACGATCCGGGCGGTGGCGCGCACCCCCGCGCCGGTGGTCAGCCCTGCCATGCGGCGAGCCGCTCCCGTACCCACTCGGCGACCGCGTCCACACCGTCGTCGGACCTCAACGACTGGAAGACGACGGGCAGTTCGGCCCGCTGCTCCTTGGCGTCCCGGGCCATCCGCTCCAGGTCGGAGCCGACGTACGGGGCGAGGTCGGTCTTGTTGACGACGAGCAGGTCGGCGGTGGTGACACCGGGCCCGCCCTTGCGCGGGATGTCGTCGCCGCCCGCCACGTCGATGACGAAGATCTGCGCGTCGACGAGGCCCTTGGAGAAGGTGGCGGTGAGGTTGTCGCCGCCGGACTCGACCAGGATCAGATCGAGCGGCCCGACCGCGTCCTCCAGATCCTCGACGGCTTCGAGGTTGGCGGAGATGTCGTCCCGGATCGCGGTGTGCGGGCAGGCCCCGGTCTCCACGGCCTGGATCCGCTCGGGCGGCAGCACCGCGTTGCGCAACAGGAACTCGGCGTCCTCGCGGGTGTAGATGTCATTGGTGACGACGGCGAGCGAGAACTGCTCGCGCAGGGCGCGGCAGAGCGCGGCGACGGTGGCGGTCTTCCCGGACCCGACGGGCCCACCGAGCCCGACGCGCAACGCACGCCGCGTCCCGTCGGGCCGATGGGCATCGGCGCTGATGGCGGCGGGGCCGGATGGGGAGTGATCGAGATGCATAAGGCGGCTCCACTTTCGGTTCGCCGGGCGACTTCGGTCATTTCAGCCCGCCCGGGGCACTTCAGCCCGTGGGGGTCCCCCCTGGACGAAGTCCTTGGGGGAGTTTGAGGACGAGCCCGTCAAGGGCGACAAAGGGGGGTCCGGGGGCAAAGCCCCCGGCAACGGCGCCCCACCCCCACCAGCCCCCGGCAGGGTTTCGGGAAGGGGCGGGGTGGAGGAAAGCTAGGACGCGAACAGCCGCACCGCCCAAGCCGCATGCGCCTCAGCCATGACATCGAGCAGCGGCGCAGAGGCGGCAGGCAACACCCCCACCCCCTCCACAGCGGCCAGGGCCGCCGACTTCGCGGCCTGCGAGGCCACGACATCCAGCTCGGGCGCCAGCCCCGCGAGCACACGAGTCGCATCGAACGGATCAAGACTCAACAACCGCACCACCGCGGTCGCGGGCCCACTCACACACTCGTACGCCACACAGTGCGCCGCATCCTCCGCCCCCAGCCCCGCCGCCCGAGCGGCAAGCCCGAGCACGATCGGCTGATGCGCCCCACGCGGCCGGGCCGAAGCGAGCGCGGCCAACTCCTCGCTCGGCCAGGTGGCCCGGGCCGCCCGCATCATCTGCCGCCCGAGCCGACGCGCGGTCGCCCGCAGCGCGGGAGACGGCGTACGCGCGTCGGCGGCGTCGTCGAGGGCGAGCGGATCGAGACCGAGAGCCGCCGCCGCGGCGAGCGAGGCGGACACCAGACCCGCCGTGTGCAGCCGCCCCCGGCAGAACTCCGCCAGAGAGGCCGCGTCCCGGACGCGCCCCGCCTTCACGGCGGGTTCGGCCCCGCCCGAGTGGGCGTGGCCGCCCGCCGGGAAGCGGCCGTCGGCCAGGACGAGCAGAGCTGCGCGAGACATAGACAGCTGCTCTCAGAAGAGGAAGTACCGCTGGGCCATGGGCAGTTCGGCGGCGGGTGCGGGTTCGACCACGTTGCCGTCGATGGTCACCGTGAAGGTGTCCGGGTCGACCCTGACGTCCGGCAGTGCGTCGTTCTCGCGCATGTCGGCCTTGCCCACCCGCCGGGTGTTCTTGATGGCGACGAACTCCTTGTCCAGGCCGAGCCGTTCGGGCAGTCCGTCGTCGAGGGCCGCCTGGGACACGAAGTTGAGCGAGTTGGCCGCGGGCGCCTTGCCGTACGCGCCGAACATCGGGCGCGGCAGGATCGGCTGCGGAGTGGGGATGGACGCGTTGGCGTCGCCCATCTGCGCGTACGCGATCTGGCCGCCCTTGATGACGAGCTGCGGCTTGACGCCGAAGAACGCGGGCTCCCACAGCACCAGGTCGGCCAGCTTGCCCGGCTCGACCGAGCCGATCTCGCCGTCGAGGCCCTGCGCGACCGCCGGGTTGATCGTGTACTTGGCGACATAGCGACGCGCCCGGTGGTTGTCGGCCCGTCCGTCACCGGCGAGCGCGCCCCGGCGCACCTTCATGACGTGCGCGGTCTGCCACGTACGCATGATGACCTCGCCGATCCGCCCCATCGCCTGGGAGTCGGAGGACAGGATCGAGATGGCGCCCAGGTCGTGCAGGATGTCCTCGGCCGCTATGGTCGACGGCCGGATGCGGGACTCGGCGAACGACAGGTCCTCCGGCACGGCCGGGTTGAGGTGGTGACAGACCATCAGCATGTCGAGGTGTTCCTCGATGGTGTTGACGGTGTGCGGCCGGGTCGGGTTGGTCGAGCTGGGCAGGACGTACGGCTCGGACACCACGGTGATGATGTCGGGCGCGTGCCCGCCGCCCGCGCCCTCGGTGTGGTACGCGTGGATGGAGCGGCCCGCGATGGCGGCGAGGGTGTCGCCGACGAAGCCCGCTTCGTTCAACGTGTCGGTGTGGATGGCGAGTTGGGCGCCGGTCTCGTCGCAGACGCTCAGACAGGCGTCGATGACGGCCGGGGTCGCACCCCAGTCCTCATGGATCTTGAACCCGAGGGCGCCGCCGCGCAGTTGGGAGTGCATCGCCTCGCGCGACATGGTGTTGCCCTTGCCGAGCAGACCGATGTTGACGGGCGCGTTCTCCAGCGCCGCGAACATCCGGGCGAGGTGCCAGGGGCCGGGCGTGATGGTGGTCGCCTTGGTGCCCTCGGCGGGGCCGGTGCCGCCGCCGACGAGGGTGGTGATGCCCGAGGAGAGCGCCTGGTCGATCAGGGTCGGCGAGATGAAGTGGACATGGGTGTCCACCGCGCCGGCCGTGAGGATCTTCCCGTTCCCGGCGATGATCTCGGTCTCGGGGCCGATGACCAGGTCGGGGTGGACCCCGTCCATGGTGTCGGGGTTGCCGGCCTTGCCGATCGCGGTGATGCGGCCGTCCCGGATGCCGATGTCGGCCTTGACGATCCCCCAGTGGTCGAGGACGACGGCGCCGGTGACAACGGTGTCGGGTGCGCCTTCGGCGCGGGTGGTGCGGGCCTGGCCCATCGACTCGCGGATCACCTTGCCGCCGCCGAACACCGCCTCGTCGCCGGAGCGTCCGGGCCCGCCGCAGCGGTCCTCCTCGATCTCCACCAGCAGATCGGTGTCGGCGAGCCGGATGCGGTCGCCGGTGGTGGGGCCGAACAGGTCGGCGTACACGGCACGGTTGAGCTCAGCCATCGAGAGGACCTCCGATCTCGCCGCGCAGCCCGGGCACGACCCGGCGTCCCGTGAAGGGGACGAGTTCGACGTCCACGGGGATACCGGGTTCGAAGCGCACGGCGGTGCCCGCGGCGATGTTCAGCCGCAGCCCGCGGGCGGCGGCGCGGTCGAAGTCCAGGCCGGGGTTGGCCTCGGCGAAGTGGTAGTGCGAGCCGACCTGTACGGGCCGGTCGGCGGCGTTGAGGACGGTCATCCGGGTGACCTCGCGGCCCTCGTTGAGGGCGACGGGCTCGTCCGCGAAGAGGATCTCTCCTGGGATCATCGGCTCCGCTCCCCCGTCAGACGATCGGCTCGTGCACGGTGACGAGCTTGGTGCCGTCCGGGAAGGTCGCCTCGACCTGGACGTCGTGGATCATCTCCGGGATGCCGGGCATGACCTCCTCGCGGGTGAGCACCTTGCGTCCGGACGCCATGAGTTCGGCGACCGTACGGCCGTCGCGGGCGCCTTCGAGGATGTGCGAGGTGATCAGCGCGACGGACTCGGGGTGATTGAGCTTCACCCCGCGCGCCCGGCGCTTCTCCGCGACGTCCGCGGCGACATGGATGAGCAGTCGTTCCTGCTCGTGCGGCGTCAGTTGCACGCTTTCCACCTCACTGTCGTGCCCCGAGCGGGTGACTCCCGCCTCGACGCTGCGGGACCCTATCCGAGTTCAACACTCTGTTGACCTGGGGTTCCCTGCTCCGCAGCGAGGCATTGCACGTTACGGCGGAAGTTTTTCCGGCTCGTTAACTGACGCTTTGCATATTCATGGCCAATGCATCCATCGTCGGCTCCGGCGATCCGGAAGCCTTCAGTCACCCGCCGGCGGCCGCCGGTGCTCGGCGGCGATGCCGAACCGGCGCCGTTCGCCGGGAGCGGACGCGACCTGGCGCACCGACGACACCGAGCTGATCACCCGCTCCTCGTCCGGCTCCGTCGCACCTTCGAGTCGTTCCAGGTCAGCGGCGGACACCAGGGCGACAAGCGGCTTGCCGTGCCGGGTCACGACGACGCGCTCCCCGCCGTACACCACGCGGTTGATCAGCTCGGCGAGCTCAGCTCGGGCTTGCGTCACCGGAATCTCATAGGCCATGCTCCCCATCATAACGGCCTGTACGTCCTGTACATTTTTTACAGAGACACCGGGTCATGAGTCCGGTACGAGATGAGGTACGTCATGCACGGCCCAGTCGCCCGCTATGTCCTGCCCGAGTTCACCGAGCGCAGCTCGAACGGGGTACGCACCCTCGACCCCTACTCCAAGCTGCTCGAAGAGCGCATCGTCTTCCTCGGCACCCCCGTCGACGACACCACCGCCAACGATGTGATGGCCCAGTTCATGCATCTGGAGCACGCGGACCCCGACCGCGACATCTCGCTCTACATCAACTCCCCCGGCGGCTCGCTCAGCGCGATGTCGGCGATCTACGACACGCTCCAGTTCGTCACCTGCGACGTGGAGACGGTCTGCATGGGCCAGGCCGCCTCCGCCGCCGCGGTGCTGCTCGCCGCGGGCACGCCGGGCAAGCGGCTGGCGCTGCCGGGTGCGCGGGTGCTCATCCATCAGCCGTCCGTCGAGGAGCCGTTGCGGGGTCAACCGTCCGACCTGGAGATCTACGCGGCCGAACTCCAGCGCGGGCGCGCGATGTTGACCGAGCTGCTCGCCAAGCACACCGGCCGGACCTTCGAGCAGGTGAGCGCCGACATCGAGCGGGACACCATCCTGGACGCCAGGGGCGCCGCCGCGTACGGCCTGGTCGACCATGTCGTCTCCAGCCGCAAGAACTCCCGTACGGACTCGGGGAGGTAGAGCTCGTGGTGCCCGAACTGCCGCCGCTGCCCGCGCTCACGCGCGCGGAGGGCGAGTTCATCGACACATATCTCGACGCCCTGGACCAGTTGGGCCGGATCAACCCCGCCCGGCACTCGGACACCTACGGTGCGCTGCGGGCCGCGCAGGCGCTCGTGGGGCGGGCGGTGGCACTGAGGGACGCGTTGACGACGATGCATCTGCGCGGCGAGAGCCAGTTGCACTCCGAGACGCTGGCGCGGGCCCTGCGGGTGCTCGACGGGGAGCGCCGGGCGGGTCGTGTCACGGTGCCGCCGCCCCCGACGAGTTGACGTCGGAGCAGCGCCCGGACGGCACCTTCGTTGGTACGAGTCGGTGTCCCACGTTCGGACCATCGGATGGTCCGAACGACGTATCAGTTCCCTTGCGCCATATGGGCAGACACTTGGCGGAACCTGTCATTCCGACGCTGGTACGGGGCTGGTCGGACCCCCTGCGGAAAGCTTCAAAACATCCGCGTCCACCCGAACGGGTCAGTCGTGAGGAGCCTCACAAAACGCCGTTTCGGCTCGGAAATCCGACACTTCGTGGGTCAAGATCCCTTCCGACGACAAGCCCCCGCCACCGAGGCGGGGCGGTCCGGGCGGACGCCGAGTCCTGCCGCCGTACCCGGATGACTGGTCGACTGATGGATCGGCAGGAGTGGAGGACCCGAGCAGTGCGGGCCGACCGGGCAACCGGAAGGCCCTTGGGGTGAAGCCGCGCGAGCGGCCGGGCATCTTCGCCAGTCCGAACCCGACAGGTCATCCTTCGCAGGCGGTTTGACGAAGGGTCGCGCATGTCTGCGCAGAATCACGTCCCGTCCCTGCTGACTCGTGTCGGCGCGGTCTCCGCGCTCACTCTGGCCGCCGTGGGCGGCACCTTGCTGGCGCCGGGCGCCACGAGTGAGGCCAGCGCCGCGACACTCGCGACGAAGGCGCTCAATGTCGCCGCGTCGAAGAAGGGATCGCCCTACCAGTACGGAGCCAGCGGCCCGTACCGGTTCGACTGCTCGGGGCTCACCGTCTACTCGTACAAGCAGGCGGGCAAGAAGCTGCCGCGCACCACGCAGCAGCAGTACAACAGCACACGCCACATCTCGTCGTCCTCGCGTCAGCGCGGTGACCTGGTGTTCTTCCACTCCGGCTCGAACGTCTACCACGTGGGGATCTACGCCGGCGAGGGGAAGATCTGGCACTCCCCCAAGACCGGGTCCGTGGTCCGGCTGGAGAAGATCTGGTCCAGCAGCGTCTGGTATGGCCGCGTGCGCTGACAGTGGCCCGTACGGGGCGGTGAGCGCGGGCGCCCGCGCTCACCGCCTTCGCCCGGCGGCCGGCCCCGGCTCCGGGCGTTCGGTTCCGGACCGCTCAGCTCTGGACGGGGGCCGTCCACGGCAGAGCGATCCAGACGGTCTTGCCGCCCTCGGGCGTCGGCGTCACCGACAGACGCCCCCCGCACTCGGCGGCCAGCCAGCGAATGATCACCATGCCCCGCCCGTTGTCCTGCTGGACGGCGGCGGGAAGACGTTTCGGCCAGCGTGGATGGCTGTCGGTCACGCCGATGTGCAACTGCTCGTCGCACTCAAGACGCATGTCCACGGTGAATGTGGGCGACTGGCCGAAAGTGTGCTGTACGGCATTGGTCGCGAGTTCGGAGACGATCAGGCGGATCGTATCGGCGGTTTCGCCGTCCGACGCGAGCCCCCACTCGGCGAGTACGCCGGCGACATATTTACGGGCGGCGGAGACCGAGGCGGGATCGCTCGGCAGAGTGACGGTTGATTCCTGGTGGTCTGCCATGGCGACGCTGTCCCTTTCCCACCCGGGCCGGCCTGCTTGACTCGCGGCGAGCGGACAAACGCGAGGACGGCCCGGACATGTGCTTCGCGCCAGAGTGCCACTCATCGTGCCGTTGGATGCGCCGATCCACCAAGATATGCATATATCTGTCGCTCAAAGCGGTGAACTCTGCGACGAAGGACCGTATTTGGGCGCCACACTTGCCCATCGCCCGAATCGCCGCCGGGTGGGAGGAGACCCAAGATGTGGCACGGTCCCGCGGTACGCCGCCGCAAGCTCGGTGAGGAGCTGCGGCGGCTGCGCGTCGCGGCCGCCCTCACCAGCGCCGAGGTGGCCCGGCAACTCGGCTGGCACCAGTCCAAGGTGAGCCGGATCGAGACCGGCCGCAGCGGTGTGAAGCCGGCCGACGTGGCCCGGCTGCTCGAACTGTACGGCGTCGACGACCCCCGCCTGCGCGCCCTGCTCGCAGCGCTCGCGGGCTCGGCCGACGGGCGCGCGGACCAGTGGTGGCAGGCCTATCGTGGGCTGTTGCCGCCGCAGTACCGGGACTTCATCAGCCTGGAGTCGCAGGCGTCGGCCGCACGCACCCTGGAGACGTCGGTGGTGCCGGGGCTGCTCCAGACGCCCGAGTACGCCCGCGCGGTGACCCGGGCCGCGCTCCACGGGCTCGACGCGGCACGGGTGGACTCACTGGTCCAGGTGCGCCTCGCGCGTCAGGAGGTGCTGCGGGCGGATCCGCCGCTGCGGCTGAGCGCGGTGGTCGACGAGGCGGCGCTGCGACGCGAGGTGGGCGGGGCGGCCGCGATGCGACGGCAGTTGCGGTATCTCGTGGACATGGCGCAACTGCCGCAAGTGCGGCTCCGGGTGCTGCCTTTCAGCAGCGGTGGCCATATCTGCCTCACCGGGCCTTTCGTTATCTTCTCCTTTCCGCACATTTCTGATCTGGACGTGGTTGTTATCGACCACTTGACGAGTAGCCTCTATCTCGAACGGAAAGAAGACCTTGAGGCGTACGGCGCCGCGTTCCACACGGTCGAGGCGCAGGCCCTTTCGTACAAGGAATCGTTGAATCTCATCGCCGGGCTCGCTGACGGCGCGTAAGGGAGGCATGTGATGCCCGAACCCCCCGCGCATGTACCTTCCAGCACTTCTCTGAACGGCGCGCAGTGGCGGCGCAGCAGCCGCAGTGTAGGAATGAACAATTGCGTCGAGACAGCACCAATCGACGCCGCGACGCTGGCCGTCCGTGACTCCAAGCGGACCACCGGACCCGCGCTGCTCTTCGGAACGCGGGCCTGGCACGGTTTTCTTGCGGGTCTGTCCACCGGGCTCGACGAGGCGCCCGACAGCAGGAGTTGAGTACGTGAACGGGGGAACGGGGGACTAGGGCCTGTCCGGTGGATCTGGCCTGGGACGCGAGGGTGTGGCACGCACCGAAGGCGGCCAGATCCACCGGACAGACCCTAGGCGGTGGGCGCGGTCCGCAGGATCGTGTCCACCGCCCACTCGATCTGACTCTGCGTCAGATCGGCTCGGGCGGTCAGCCGCAGCCGGGAGATGCCGTCCGGCACCGACGGCGGGCGGAAGCACCCGACCACGAGCCCGGCGGCCCGGCAGTCGGCCGCCCAGCCCACCGCCGCCTCCGGCGAGGGTGCCCGCACCGACACCACGGCCGCGTCCGGACGTACCGCCGTCAGACCCGCGGCCGTCAGCCGTCCGTGCAGCTCGGCCGCCACTTCGCGGGCCCGGCCCGCCCGTTCGGGCTCGCCGCGCAGCAGCCGCAGCGCCGCCAGGGCGCCGCCGACGGCGGCGGGCGCGAGGCCGGTGTCGAAGATGAACGTACGGGCCGCGTTGACCAGGTGCTGGATGACCTTGGCCGGGCCGAGGACGGCGCCGCCCTGGCTGCCGAGCGACTTGGACAGGGTGAGGGTGGCGACCACGTCGTCCGCGCCCGCGAGAGACGCCCCGTGCAGCGCGCCGCGTCCGCCCTCACCCAGGACGCCGAGGCCATGGGCGTCGTCCACCATCAGGGCGGCGCCGAACTCTCGGCAGGCGCCGATGAGTTGGTGCAGCGGGGCGGCGTCGCCGTCCACCGAGAAGACCGAGTCGCTGACGACGAGCGCGCGCCCGCCGTGCGCCTCCAGCGTCTTGCGCACGGCCTCCGGGTCGGCGTGCGGGACCACGGCGGTCTCCGCGCGCGCGAGGCGGCAGCCGTCGACGATCGAGGCGTGGTTGGCCGCGTCGGACACGATCAGCGCGTCGCGCTCGCCCAGCGCGGTCAGCGCCGCGAGGTTGGCCGCGTAACCGGAGGAGAAGACCAGCGCCGCCTCGAAGCCGCAGAACTCGGCGAGCTCCGCTTCGAACTCCGCGTGCAGCGCGGTGGTGCCGGTGACCAGGCGGGAGCCGGTGGCCCCGGCGCCCCAGCGGCGCGCGGCGGCCGCCGCACCCTCGGTCACCGCCGGGTGCCGGGTCAGCCCCAGGTAGTCGTTGCTCGCCAGGTCCAGCAGATCCTGGTCGGCGGTACGCGGCCGGAGCACCCGGACCAGACCGGCGCGCTCGCGCCGCTCGGTCGCTCCGTCGATCCAGTCGAATGGCACTCGGGGCATGGTGAAGATCCCTTTTGTAGGCAGCGCACAGACCCTATTCCGCCGCAACCGAGGTCAGGGTGTGGCAATACACACACCTTCCAAGGGCGCAGTTGTACGATCCCTCCTTGGCTGGAAGCGGTGTCTTGGGCAAGGATCTGGTCCCATGGATCTGCTGAACACGCTGGTGGACAAGGGGCTGCGGCGCGAGCTGCCCAGCCGCGAAGAGGCGCTCGCCGTACTGGCGACCTCCGACGAGGAACTGCTCGATGTGGTGGCCGCGGCCGGCAAGGTGCGCCGCCAGTGGTTCGGGCGCCGGGTGAAGCTGAACTACCTGGTGAACCTGAAGTCCGGGCTGTGCCCCGAGGACTGTTCGTACTGCTCGCAGCGGCTCGGCTCCAAGGCCGAGATCCTGAAGTACACCTGGCTCAAGCCCGACGAGGCGTCCAAGGCCGCCGCCGCGGGTGTCGCGGGCGGCGCGAAGCGGGTCTGCCTGGTGGCCAGCGGCCGCGGCCCGACCGACCGTGACGTGGACCGCGTCTCGCAGACCATCGAGGCGATCAAGGAGCAGAACGAGGGCGTCGAGGTGTGCGCCTGCCTCGGTCTGCTCTCCGACGGCCAGGCCGAGCGGCTGCGCGCGGCGGGCGCCGACGCGTACAACCACAACCTCAACACGTCCGAGGGGACGTACGGGGACATCACGACCACGCACACCTACGCCGACCGTGTGGACACCGTGCAGAAGGCGCACGGGGCCGGGCTCTCCGCCTGCTCGGGTCTGATCGCGGGCATGGGCGAGAGCGACGAGGACCTCGTCGACGTGGTCTTCGCGCTGCGCGAGCTCGACCCGGACTCGGTGCCGGTCAACTTCCTCATCCCGTTCGAGGGCACGCCGCTGGCCAAGGAGTGGAACCTCACCCCGCAGCGCTGCCTGCGCATCCTCGCCATGGTGCGGTTCGTCTGCCCGGACGTCGAGGTGCGTCTGGCGGGCGGGCGCGAGGTGCATCTGCGCTCGATGCAGCCGCTGGCCCTGAACCTGGTCAACTCGATCTTCCTCGGCGACTACCTCACCAGCGAGGGCCAGGAGGGCAAGGCCGACCTGGAGATGATCGCGGACGCCGGTTTCGAGGTGGAGGGCGCGGGCACCACGACGCTGCCCGAGCACCGCGCCGACGCGCTCGCCGACGCCGGCTGCGGCTCGCACGCCCAGAGCGGCTGCGGTTCGCACGAGGCCGGTGCGTGCGGCTCGCACGAGGGCGGCGGCTGCGGCCCGTGCGGCGAGAGCGCGCCGGTGGCCGCTGCCGCCGAGGTCCCCGAGGCGCGTACGGACCTGGTCGCGGTGCGCCGCCGCGGCGCGGGCACGGATCTGGCCCCCAATGCCTGATCGGACGCCTTCGTACGACGTCGCCGAGCTGCGGGCGCTGGACCGCGCACACGTCTGGCACCCCTACGGCCCGATGCCGGGCCGTCAGGAGCCGCTGGTCGTGGAGTCCGCGTCCGGGGTCCGGCTGCGGCTGGCCGAGGAAACCCACGGACAGCGCGAGCTCGTCGACGGCATGGCCTCCTGGTGGTCGGCACTGCACGGCTACAACCACCCGGTCCTCAACGCGGCCGCGCACAGCCAGCTGGACCGGATGAGCCATGTGATGTTCGGCGGGCTCACCCACGAGCCCGCCGTCCGGCTCGCCGTGAAGCTCGTCGAGATCACCCCCGAGCCGCTTCGGCACGTCTTCCTGAGCGACTCGGGCTCGATCTCGGTCGAGGTCGCCATCAAGATGTGCCTGCAGTACTGGAAGTCGGTCGGCAAGCCCGCCAAGCAGCGGCTGCTGACCTGGCGCGGCGGCTACCACGGCGACACCTGGCAGCCGATGTCGGTGTGCGACCCCGACGGCGGCATGCACTCGCTGTGGTCGGGCCGGCTGCCGGAACAGGTCTTCGCGGACGCGCCGCCGACCGGCTACGACGCGGGGCCCGACGAGGCGTACGTACGCCATGTGCGGGACCTGATCGCCGAGCACGCCGATGAAGTGGCGGCGGTGATCGTCGAGCCGGTGGTGCAGAACGCGGGCGGGATGCGGTTCCACACCCCCGCGTATCTGCGGGTGCTGCGCGAGGCGTGCGACGAGCACGGCGTGCTGCTGGTGTTCGACGAGATCGCCACCGGCTTCGGCCGCACCGGAACGCTCTTCGCCTCCGAGCACGCGGGCGTCTCCCCCGATGTGCTGTGCGTCGGCAAGGCGATGACCGGCGGCTATATGACGATGGCCGCCACGCTGTGCACCACCGAGGTCGCCCAGGGCATCTCCTCGGGCGAGGTCCCGGTCCTGGCGCACGGCCCGACCTACATGGGCAACCCGCTCGCCGCGTCCGTCGCCTGCGCCTCCATCGACCTGCTGCTCTCGCAGGACTGGCAGGGCGAGCTGAAGCGGCTGGAGAACGGGCTGCGCGAGGGTCTGGGCGAGCACGCCGGGCTGCCCGGCGTGAAGGACGTACGCGTCCTCGGCGGCATCGGTGTGGTCCAGCTCGACCACGAGGTGGACGTGGCGGCGGCGACGCGGGCGGCGGTGCGGGAGGGCGTCTGGCTGCGCCCGTTCCGCGACCTCGTCTACACGATGCCGCCCTATGTGACCGACGACGCGGATCTGGCGCGCATCTGCCGAGCGGTGGGCGCGGCGGCTCGGGAGGGCTGAGATGACGGTACTGGTCGTGAGCGGTACGGGCACGGAGATCGGCAAGACGGTCGTCACGGCGGCCGTCGCCGCCCTCGCGCGCGCCGCAGGGCGCAGCGTCGCCGTCCTCAAGCCGGCCCAGACCGGGGTCGCCCCCGGCGAGGACGGCGATGTGGCGGAGGTGCGGCGCCTCGCGGGCGACGACATCACCGGGACGGAACTCGCCCGGTTCCCCGAGCCGTTGGCCCCCGATACCGCCGCACGCCGGGCCGGGCTCACCCAGGTGCGCCCGGTCGACGTCGCCGAGGCGGCCGAGAAGCTGGCAGCCGAGCACGATCTGGTCCTGGTGGAGGGCGCGGGCGGGCTGCTCGTCCGCTACGACGACGAGGGCGGCACGCTCGCGGACGCGGCGCGTCTGCTCGGCGCACCCGTCCTGGTCGTCGCCCCGGCCGGACTCGGCACCCTCAACATGACGGCGCTCACCGCCGAGGCACTTGAGGCCCGGGGCCTGGCGTGCGCGGGCGTGGTCGTCGGCAGCTGGCCCGCCGAGCCGGACCTGGCATCGCGCTGCAACCTGGCGGACCTGCCCAAGGCGGCGGGCTCGCCCCTGGTCGGCCTGGTGCCGGAGGGGGCCGGGCGGCTGTCCGGCCCCGACTTCCGTGCGGCGGCGCCGAGTTGGCTCGGCCCGGAGCTCGGCGGCGACTGGAGTCTGTGATGGCGGTTTACGGGCACGGCTGCGCCAGATCGTCGTCGACTGCGCCGCCCCGGACCGCCTCGCGCGGTTCTGGGCGGCGCTGCTCGGCGGCACACCGGTGGTACGGGACGCGGGCTGGACGTATCTCGACGCGCCCGGCACTCCGCGGCTCGCCTTCCAGCGGGTGCCGCAGCCCAAGGCGGGCAAGAACCGGCTCCATCTCGACCTCACGGTGCAGGACGTCGCCCGCGCCCGGGCCGCCGCAGTGCGCCTGGGCGCCACGGCGGTGGGGACGACGGTGACCGATGCCCAGGGCTCCTTCCAGATCATGCGCGACCCGGAGGGGAACGAGTTCTGCTTCGTGGGCGGGTGACGGCTTCGTGAGCGGGTGACGGCCGGGCGGGGCGGGGACAATCCCGGTGACCGCCTCCGCCCGTCCGCCACCCGTCCGCTGGGAGGGTCCCCCCATGGAGCAGCGTGCCAAGATCGCCCCGGACGCCGTGCACCACCCGCTGTTCGCCCGGTTCTACGCCCGGTTCAGCGAGCTGGCCGACCGGCGTGGCGACGTCGCCGCATACCGCCGCGACCTGCTCGCCGGGCTCAGCGGCCGCGTCATCGAGATCGGCGCGGGCACCGGCCTCAACTTCCCGCACTATCCGGCCGCCGTGGCCGAGGTGGTCGCCATCGAACCCGAACGCGCGCTGCGCATGCACGCGGTCCGGGCGGCGCTGCGCGCCGACGTGCCGGTGGACGTGGTGCCCGGGGCCGCCGAGGCGCTGCCCGTGAAGAGCGAGGCGTTCGACGCGGCCGTGGTGTCGCTGGTGCTGTGTTCCGTACGCGATGTGCCGCGTTCGCTCGCCGAGATCCGCCGCGTGCTGCGCCCCGGTGGCGAGCTGCGCTTCTTCGAACACGGGCTGGCCGAGGGGCGCGTGGCCTCGGCGGTCCAGCGCGCGGCGGACCGGACGCTGTGGCCGCTCCTCTTCGGCGGCTGCCACACCGCACGCGATCCCCTGGTGGCGATCGAGGCCGCGGGCTTCGCGCTGGTCGAGTTCCAACGGCTGCGCCTGCCCGCGAGAGGGCCGTGGCACCCCGCCTCGCCCTGTGTGCTGGGCACGGCCCGGCGCCCGGATCCGGACTGATCTCCCCCTTCCGCCGGATGGCCCCGCTGTCTGCGCGGCTCTACGCTCGTATGCCGTACGGGAGTCCGGCCCAGCAGTGCCACGACCCGGGAGGCGGCCTTGTCGACAGCTGCGAGTGAAGGGGTCGCCGCCCGGGCGCGGGCGCTGACCAAGGCGTACGGCACGGGCGAGACGACGGTCCTGGCGCTCGACTCGGTCGACGTGGACATCGCGCGCGGCCGGTTCACCGCGGTCATGGGCCCCTCCGGCTCGGGCAAGTCCACGCTGATGCACTGTCTGGCCGGGCTCGACTCGGTCTCGGCGGGCCAGGTGTGGCTCGGCGACACCGAGATCACCGGGCTGAAGGACCGCGAGCTGACCCGGCTGCGGCGCGACCGGATCGGCTTTATGTTCCAGGCGTTCAACCTGCTGCCGACGCTCACGGCCGCCGAGAACATCACGCTGCCGATGGACATCGCCGGGCGCAAACCCGACCGGGAGTGGCTGGAGCAGGTCATCGACACGCTCGGGCTGCGCGACCGGCTCAAGCACCGGCCCGCGCAGCTCTCCGGCGGCCAGCAGCAGCGGGTGGCGTGCGCCCGGGCACTGGCCTCCCGACCGGAGCTGATCTTCGCGGACGAGCCGACCGGCAACTTGGACTCGCGGGCGGGCGCCGAGGTCCTGACGTTTCTGCGGGAGGCCGTGGACCGGCTTTCGCAGACGGTCGTGATGGTCACGCATGACCCGGTCGCGGCGGGCGGGGCCGATCTGGTGCTGTTCCTGGCGGACGGGCGGATCGTCGACGAGATGCCCCGGCCGACGGCGGAGGCGGTCCTGGACCGGCTACGGATGTTCTCGGGCGGGCCCGGAACCACCTCCGGCGAATCCGGAACCACTTCCGGCGGACCCGGATCGACGGGAGCGGCCGACGCCGGCGATCCCGACACCCGCCCCGGCTTCGACTCGTTGCGCAAGGGCTGAGCGGCCGTGCTGAAGGCGACCCTGCGCAGCTTCCTCGCCCACAAGGGACGGCTGCTGCTGTCCGCGCTCGCGGTGATCCTCTCGGTGGCGTTCGTCGCCGGTTCGCTGATCTTCTCGGACACCGTGGCCCGTACCTTCGACCGGCTCTTCGCCTCGACGTCCGCCGATGTGACGCTGGCTCCGGCCAAGGAGTTCGACGAACAGGTCTCGTCCGGTGTGACCCGTACGGTCCCGGCGTCGCTCGCGGACCGGATCGCGTCCGTCGACGGAGTGGCCGGTACCCACATCGACGCCGAGGTCCAGAACATCACCGTCGTGGACTCCGCGAACAAGTCGGTCGGCCCGACCAGCGGCGCCCCCACCATCGCCACCAACTGGTACGTCACCAAGCGCAGTCCGGTGAAGCTGACGAGTGGTCATGAACCGCACGGCCCGGGCGAGGCGCTGCTCGACAAGGACACCGCCGACAAGAAGCACGTGCACATCGGCGACTCACTGACCGTGCTGGCCCAGCCCGGCTCCTTCAAGGTCCAGGTCGTCGGCATCGCCACCTTCACCACCACCAACCCCGGCGCGGCGCTGGTCTTCGTGGACACCCCGACCGCGCAGACCAGGCTGCTCGGCAAGGCGGACGCCGCCAGCGCCATCTCGGTCGACGCGGCCCGGGGCGTCTCCGACGAGGTCCTGAAACAGCGCGTCGCCGCCGCCGTCGGCCCCTCGTACGACCTCAAGACCGCGGCGCAGCAGGCGAAGTCGGCCACCGACCAGCTCGGCGGATTCCTCGACGTCATCAAGTACGTGATGCTGGGCTTCGCCGGGGTCGCGACGCTCGTCGGCATCTTCCTCATCGTCAACACCTTCTCCATGCTGATCGCCCAACGCACCCGGGAACTGGGCCTGTTGCGGGCGCTGGGCGCGGACCGGCGCCAGGTGCGGCGGTCGGTGCTGCTCGAAGCGCTGCTGCTCGGCCTCGTCGGCTCCACGCTGGGACTCGCGGCCGGGATCGGTCTCGCCACCGGGCTCATGGCCCTGATGGGCCTGCTCGGGATGAAGCTCAGGGCCACCGAGATGGTGATCGGCTGGGGCACCCCGGTGGCGGCGTACGCGGTCGGCGTCGGCGTGACATTCGTCGCCGCGTATCTGCCCGCCCGCCGGGCCGCCCGGGTCTCGCCGATGGCGGCCCTCGTGGACGCCGAAGTGTCCGGTATCGGGCGGCCGTTGCGGGTACGGGCCGTGGTCGGCACGCTGCTCGCGGCGGCCGGTGCGGCGGCGATCGCCGGGTGCGCCGCGGCCAAGAAGACCGCGACCGCCTCCTCGCTGCTCGGACTCGGCGTCCTGCTCACCCTGATCGCGGCCGTGGTGGCGGGTCCGCTGCTGGTACGGCCGGTGATCCGGGTCCTCGGTGCCGCCTTCCCGCGTCTGTACGGCCCGGTGGGCCGGATGAGCCAGCGCAACGCCCTGCGCAACCCGCGCCGCACGGGCGCCACCGCGTCCGCGCTGATGGTGGGGATCGCCCTGGTCGCCGGACTCTCGGTGGCCAGCGCGTCGATGACCAAGTCGTTCGACCAGGAGATCGACCGGACGCTGGGCGCCGACTTCGTCGTACAGAACCGCAGCTTCCAGCCGTTCCCGCAGGAGATCACCGCCAAGGTGCGGGCCGTGAAGGGTGTGGACACGGTCGTACGCCAGCGGTACGCACCCGTGCGCCTCACCCTGCCCGACGGCAAAACCCCCCGTACGACGGCGTCCGGCTACGACCCGCAACTCGACGACGTCGCCCATCTCACCTATGCGTCGGGCGGCTCGGCCGAGGCACTGGCCCCGGGCAATCTGGCGATGGACCGCGGCTACGCGCGCGACCATCACATCCGCCTCGGCGACTCGCTGCCCGTCACGTTCTCGACCGGCAGCCGGGCGAAGCTGAAGGTGGCGGCGCTGACCAACATGGACACGTCGGGCGGATTCGGCGTGGAGGGCGGGGTGTTCATGGGGCTCGCCACCGTGGAGCGCTATCTTCCGGGCGGTCAGGACGCGGCGGTGTTCGTCAACGCCGCGAGCGGCACCAACCCCGAGCAGCTGCGGGCCTCCCTGGAGAAGGCCCTCGACCCGTATCCGCAGGTGCAGGTGCGCAACCAGGCGGACTACAAGAAACTGATCCGCGATCAGATCGCCGTGATGCTCTACCTCGTGTACGCGCTGCTCGGCCTCGCGATCGTCATCGCGGTCCTCGGCGTGGTCAACACGCTCGCCCTGTCGGTGGTCGAGCGGACCCGGGAGATCGGACTGCTGCGCGCCATCGGGCTCTCGCGGGTCCAGCTGCGCCGCATGATCCGGCTGGAATCCGTGGTGATCGCGGTGTTCGGGGCGCTGCTCGGGCTCGTTCTGGGCCTGGTGTGGGGCGTGGGCATCCAGCAGGTGCTCGCACTGCAGGGCCTGAAGGCGTTCGCCGTGCCGTGGACGACGGTGATCGCGGTGGCGGTGGGCGCTGCGGCCGTGGGCCTGCTGGCGGCCCTGCTTCCGGCGCTGCGGGCGTCGCGGATGAATGTGCTGGCGGCGATCGCGCACGAGTAGGGGGCGGCGCGCCTTTCCGTGAGGCGCGCGCTGTGGGAGGCGTGCGCTTTCCCGGGGCGCGCTTCGTGGCAGGCGCGCGCTTCCCACATCCTGAAATCGGGTCGCCCGGGGCGCGGCGGCGGTGATGGGATGCCGGCATGGACGATCTTCGGATACGTACGGCGGGCCCCGACGACCTCGACGCGGTCCTCGCGTTCTGGAAGACGGCCGCCGAGGGCACCAGCATCAGCGACGACCGCGACGGCGTCGAGCGCCTGGTCACCCGCGACCCGCAGGCCCTGATCCTGGCCGAGCGCGACGGTGAGCTGGTCGGCACGGTGATCGCGGGCTTCGACGGCTGGCGCTGCCATCTGTACCGGCTCGCGGTCCACCCGGACCACCGCCGGCGCGGCATCGGCGGCGCGCTCCTGGACGCGGCCCACGAGCGTTTCGTACGCCTGGGAGGGCGGCGCGGAGACGCCATGGTCCTGGACCGCAACGAGCAGGCGCATCACGCCTGGCGCGCGGCCGGGTACGCGCCGGAGCCGCAGTGGTCCCGCTGGGTCAGGCCACTGGGTGACTGAACCGGCCTGCACCGGGCACCCCACTTTGCCAGTGCTTTACCATGGGTGGACCATCCCACGACTGAAAGGTGTGAGCGTCCGCCCATGGGCGAGCCTCCCAGTACCCGTCCCCGTACCGGTACACGACATCGCGCGATCCTCCTGGCCCTGTCCGATCATGGGACGGAGGTGAACCGATGACCGAAGTGCTTCTGCTCCTGGTGGCCGTCCTCCTTTCGCTGGCCTGCGGGGCCTTCGTGGCGGCCGAGTTCTCGCTCACCACCGTCGAGCGCAGCGAGCTGGAGCGGGCCGTCGAGCGCGGCGAGCGGGGTGCGGGCAGCGCCCTCAAGGCCGTGCGCAGCCTCACCTTCCAGCTCTCCGGCGCACAGCTCGGCATCACCGTCACCAATCTGGTCATCGGCATGCTCGCCGAGCCCTCGATCGCCAAGCTGATCAGCGGCCCCCTCGGCTCCCTCGGCCTGTCCGGCGCCACCGCCCACTCGGTCGCGCTGGTCCTCGGCACCGCCCTGTCGACCGTCTTCCTGATGGTCGTCGGCGAGCTCGTCCCCAAGAACTGGGCCATCTCCGCGCCGCTGACCGTGGCGAAGGTCGTCGCGACGCCGCAGCGCGTCTTCAGCGCGGCCTTCCGCCCGTTCATCAGCCACCTCAACAACACCGCCAACCACATGGTGCGCCGTCTGGGCCTGGAGCCCGCCGAGGAGCTGGCCTCCGCCCGCACCCCGCAGGAGCTGGTCGCGCTGGCCCGCCACTCCGCCAAGGCGGGCGCGCTTGAGGCGGACACCGCCGAGCTCTTCGTGCGTACGCTCAACCTGGCGGAGCTCGACGCCGAGAACGTGATGACCCCGCGCGTACAGGTCACCGCGCTTGAGGTGCACGCCACCGCCGAGGACGTCGCCAACGCCACGCGCGCGACGGGCCTGTCCCGCTTCCCGGTCTACCGGGGCAGCCTCGACACGGTCGTCGGCATCGCCCACATCAAGGACGTCCTCGCCATACCCGCCGAGCAGCGGCCCCGCCACCCGGTGACCGAGCTGCTGCGCGAGCCCCTGCTCGTACCGGAGACGCTGACCGTGGACCGGCTCCTCGACCAGCTGTACGGGCGGCGGACCATGGCCGTCGTCATCGACGAGTACGGCGGCACCGCGGGCGTCGTGACCCTGGAGGACATCGTCGAGGAAGTCGTCGGCGAGGTACGCGACGAACACGACCCGCACGAGACGTCCGACCTGGCCCGCACCGGCGAGGACGCCGACGGCCGCCCGCTCTACTCGGCCGACGGCGCCGCCCGCACCGACCAGCTGGAGACCATCGGACTGCGCGTCCCCGAGGGCCCGTACGAGACGCTCGCGGGCCTGATCGCGACCGTGCTCGGGCGGATCCCGACGGCAGGCGACAGCGTGGAGCTGGCCGGCTGGCGCCTCGACGTGCTCGACGCGTCGGGCCGCCGCGCCGCGCGCGTACACCTGCACGCACCGCTGCACGCGGAGGAAGACGAAGACGGCGACGAGGGCACCGGACGTCGTGGCCGGGGCGCCGGGCACCACGGCAAGGGAGCCGGACGCCATGGCAAGGGCAGCGCCCGCGACGGCAAGGGCAGCGGGCGCCGTGACAAGGGGGCCGGCCGATGACCGTCATCCAGTTGATCATCGGTCTGGCGACCCTGGTCGTCAACGCCTTCTTCGTCGGCGCCGAGTTCGCGCTGATCTCCGTGCGCCGCAGCCAGATCGAACCGCTCGCCGAGCAGGGCAACCGCCGTGCGCGCAGCGTGATCTGGGGTCTGGAACATGTGTCGGCGCTGATGGCCGCGGCCCAGCTGGGCATCACGCTGTGCACCCTGGTGCTCGGTGTGGTCGCCGAGCCCGCCATCGAGCATCTGCTTGAGCCGGTGTTCCACCTGGTCGGGATGCCCGAGGGCGCGGTGCGGCCGGTCTCGTTCTTCATCGCGCTCGCGGTGGCCACCTATCTCCACATGCTGCTCGGCGAGATGGTGCCGAAGAACATCGCGCTCGCCGAACCGGCCAGGACCGCGCTGCTCCTCGGGCCGCCGCTGGTGACGCTGGCGCGGGCGCTGCGCCCGGTGATCTTCGCGATCAACGCCTTCGCCAACACCCTGCTGAAGCTGCTGCGCGTCGAGACCAAGGGCGAGGTCGCCGCGACCTTCTCGGACGACGAGCTGGCCCGGATGGTCACGGACGCGGGCGACGCCGGTCTGCTCGACGACCGCGCCGCCGAGCGGCTGCACGACGCCCTTGAACTGGGGCGACGGCCGGTACGGGACGTGGTGGTCCCGCTGGAGCAGGTCGTCCACACCCCGGCGGGCACGACCCCGGAGGAGCTGGAGCGGCTGGCCGCGCTCTCGGGTTTCTCCCGCTTCCCGGTCGTCGACCCCGGCAACCGCATCCTCGGCTATCTGCACGTCAAGGACGCGCTGGACGCGGCACCGCGCGATGTGGCGTTCCCGGCGACGGCGCAGCGGCCGATCGCCCGGGTCAAGGCCTCGACCCCGCTGGACGACGTCCTGACCGCGATGCGCCGCAGCCGTACGCACCTCGCGGCGGTACTCGACGACGACGGCCGCCTGGCCGGCCTGGTCACGATGGAGGACGTCCTGCGCGAGCTGGTGGGTCGTCCGGAAGGGGCGTAGGTCTACGGGGTGTGGGACTGCTGTTGCGCGTGAAGCCGGGGCGCCATGTGAGGCGCCCCGGCGGCGGGACGCCGCTTAGGCAACGTTCTTGGCAGGCGCGTCGGTTCCCGTGGTCTCGGTGAGGCCCGGGCCCGGCCGCCCCACCCCCGCCGAGCCGACCGCCATCAGTATGGAGAGCAGCGTCGCCATGCCCGCGGTCGCGAGCGCCGCCTTCCAGTCGACGTCGAGCAGATTGGTCGCCCCCGCCGTCAGCACCGCGGCGAGCGACTGGGCGAAGGTGCGGATGGCCCGCTCGGCGGTGGCCTTCCAGAAGGCTTTGGTGAACATCGATCGCTCGCTCTCTCGTCGCGTCGGCAGGTGGTGCGGTGATCAGTCAACCAAGTGGGGCAGCGAAACCGTGAGTTGAGGTGCTCCTGGCATACCGCGGAACGCGCCACGCGGACAGGGGCCCTGCGGCAGCCGGGCCGCATCGATACGACACCCGGGATCCACCGTCCGCGAGGATGGCCTGAATTCGCCGTCGCGCCACAGGACATGGCAGGTCGGCAGAGGCCGCCCGAGGCCCACCGGACGTCAGAACGCCATCGCCGCCAGCCACGCGTCGAGCAGTTCACGGTCGCCCGCGACCGTGAACTCCGCGTCGCCGGGCGCCCGTCGGCCGTACACCAGGAGCAGCAGGTCACCCGAGGCGCCCTCGACGCTCACCGTGGCCTCGCCGCGCGCGGTGTTCTCCCAGCAGAAGCCGCCTTCACCGCCGAGGACGACCGTCCAGGCGGCGCCGGTGTCGGTGGCCCGCAGTCGCAGCGAGGCGCCGTCGCGGCCGAGCGCGGCGACGCGTTCGGCGATCCAGTCGAGGCACGGCAGGTTCTCCAGGAACTCCTCGATGCCGTCGCCCGCCGTACACGCCTCGATGCGCGGCACCCGTCCCAACGCGAGCTCCGCGTCCGCGAGATGCACCACGGCCTCGAAGAGCAGCCGCCGGGCGTAGAAGCGCACATGCTGGTCGGCGCCGTACGACCACATCGGCGTCTCGGGATCGGCCGCGCGCAGCACCCGCAGCGACTCCTCGACCCCCGCCGCCAGCCACTCGGGGTACTCCTCCGCCTCGTCCGGCACCTCCATCGGCACGTCCCGCACCCAGACGCTCTCGGTGACCCGGTGGCGTACGAGATGGGCCGCCCAGCGGTGCGCGACGGCGTGGTGACGGGTGAGGTCGGCGATGGTCCAGCCCGGACAGGTCGGCACCGGCGTCGCCGGATCGACCGCGCGCACGGTCTCGACGAACCGCCGCACGTTCACCCGGAGCGCGTCGCAGTACAGCTCGTGCTGGTCCTCGTCGAGCCCGAAGCCGTCGCCGACCTTGAGGAGGTCGTCGCGCCAGGGCCCCTCGGGCTCGCGCAGCGCGGCCGCCCGGAACAGCGCGGAAAGCCGCCGCCGGTCCGCCGGAGCGAGCCGGTCCAGGATGTACGCGCTGCCTTCCAGCCACTTCACGGCGGTGTCGGGGTCGAGTACGTCGTCGTCGCAGGTGTCCACCGCGGTCACCAGGCCCGCGAGCGCCTCCGCCAGCGCCTGCTCGAGTGCCTCGCTCATCGGCTTCCCTTCACTGTCTCCACCCGGACCGCGCGACACTACCGCGCGGTACGATCGCTCCGCCATGGAGATGCATGCCAGCTACACAAGCTTTGTCGCGGTCGGCGATTCCTTTACCGAGGGCATGTCCGACCTGATGCCCGACGGCTCGTACCGCGGCTGGGCGGATCTGCTCGCCGCCCGTCTCGCCGCCCGGACGCCCGACTTCCGGTACGCCAACCTCGCGGTGCGCGGAAAGCTCATCGGCCAGATCGTCGACGAGCAGGTCGCCCCCGCGGCCGCGATGCGGGCCGACGTGGTGACCCTGGTCGGCGGCCTCAACGACGCCCTGCGCCCCAAGGTCGACATGGGCCGGGTGCGCGGACTGCTCACCGAGGCCGTCGAGAAGCTGACGCCGTCGTGCGGCCAACTCGTCCTCATGCGCAGCCCCGGCCGCAACGGCCCCGTGATGGAACGCTTCCGGCCGCGTATGGAAGAGCTCTTCGCGCACATCGACCAACTCGCCGCCGAACACGGCGCGTTGGTCGTCGACCTGTACGGCGCCCCGGTGCTCGGCGACCCCCGCATGTGGGACGTCGACCGACTCCATCTGACCGCCGAGGGCCACCGCCGGGTCTGCGAGGCGGTCTGGCAGACACTGGGACTCCCGGCCGAAACCGACTGGCTCGCCCCGCTCCCGCCCGCCCCGCAGCCGCGCTGGGCGACCCGCCGCGTGGCCGACGCACGCTTCGCCCGGCAGCATCTGGTGCCCTGGATCGGCCGCCGCCTCACCGGCCGCTCCTCGGGCGACGGCCGCCCCGCCAAACGCCCCGAGCTCCTGCCGTACGAGACGACCCCGCCGGCCGATCCGGCCCCGCAGCCATAGAGGTGCGACCGGCGCCGGACGCTCTCGTAGCAATCCACAAACCGGACCGGGGCACTGGCCTGCAGAAATCACCAGTAGAATCCGGACACGTGACTGCTGTGTCTGCGAAGCCTCGCATCCCCAATGTCCTGGCCGGCCGCTACGCCTCCACGGAGCTGGCCGTCCTCTGGTCCCCCGAGCAGAAGGTGAAGCTGGAGCGTCAGCTCTGGCTCGCCGTGCTGCGCGCGCAGAAGGACCTCGGGATCGAGGTGCCGGACGCCGCTCTCGCCGACTACGAGCGCGTACTCGACCAGGTCGACCTCGCCTCGATCGCCGAGCGCGAGAAGGTCACCCGGCACGACGTGAAGGCGCGGATCGAGGAGTTCAACGCCCTCGCCGGCCACGAGCAGGTCCACAAGGGAATGACCTCCCGCGACCTGACCGAGAACGTCGAGCAGCTGCAGATCCGCCTCTCCCTTGAGCTGATGCGCGACCGCACGGTGGCCGTCCTCGCCCGCCTCGGCAAGCTCTCCGGCGAGTACGCCGAGCTGGTCATGGCAGGCCGCTCCCACAACGTGGCCGCGCAGGCCACCACCCTGGGCAAGCGCTTCGCCACCGCCGCCGACGAGCTCCTGGTCGCCTACGGCCGCCTGGAGGAGCTGCTCGGCCGCTACCCGCTGCGCGGCATCAAGGGCCCGGTCGGCACCGCCCAGGACATGCTCGACCTGCTCGGCGGCGACGCCGCCAAGCTCGCCGACCTCGAACAGCGCATCGCCGGTCACCTCGGCTTCGCGCACGCCTTCACCTCCGTCGGCCAGGTCTACCCGCGCTCCCTCGACTACGAGGTCGTCACCTCGCTGGTCCAGCTCGCCGCCGCTCCTTCCTCGGTCGCCAAGACGATCCGCCTGATGGCCGGCCATGAACTGGTCACCGAAGGCTTCAAGCCCGGCCAGGTCGGCTCGTCCGCGATGCCGCACAAGATGAACACCCGCTCCTGCGAGCGCGTCAACGGCCTGATGGTCATCCTGCGCGGATACGCCTCGATGACCGCCGAGCTGGCCGGCGACCAGTGGAACGAGGGCGACGTCTCCTGCTCCGTCGTACGCCGGGTGGCCCTGCCCGACGCCTTCTTCGCCTTCGACGGCCTCCTGGAGACCTTCCTCACCGTGCTCGACGAGTTCGGCGCCTTCCCCGCCGTCGTCGCCCGTGAACTCGACCGCTACCTCCCCTTCCTCGCCACCACCAAGGTCCTCATGGCCGCGGTACGCGCCGGGGTCGGCCGGGAAGCCGCGCACGAGGTCATCAAGGAGCACGCCGTCGCCTCGGCACTGGCCATGCGCGAGCAGGGCGCCGAGCGCAACGAACTGCTCGACAAGCTGGCCGCCGACGACCGCATGCCGCTCGACCGCGCCCAGCTCGACGCGCTCATGGCCGACAAGCTGTCCTTCACCGGCGCCGCCGGCGACCAGGTGGCGGCCGTCGTCTCCCGTATCGAGGAGATCGTCAAGCAGCACCCGGCCGCCGCCGGATACACCCCCGGCTCGATCCTCTGACCCGGACCACGGACCGAGCCGACGGGACCGACGGGACGCCCCGATGACTCCCGAGGAACTCCAGGCCGCCCGCGACCACGTCATCCCCGACGTGGTCGCCGGCGGCCTATCCGTACTCTTCTGCGGCATCAACCCGAGCCTGATGTCCGGCGCAACCGGCCACCACTTCGCCCGCCCCGGCAACCGCTTCTGGCCCGTCCTGCATCTCTCGGGCTTCACCCCGCGCCAGCTGAAACCCTGGGAACAGGGCGAGTTGCTGACCTACGGCCTCGGCATCACCAACGTCGTCGCCCGCGCCACCGCCCGCGCCGACGAGCTCACCCCCGACGAGTTCCACGAAGGCGGCCGCGTCCTCACAGCGAAGGTCGAACACCTCCGCCCCCGCTTCCTCGCCGTCGTCGGCATCACCGCCTACCGCACCGCCTTCGACCGCAAGGCCGTGATCGGCCCCCAGGACCGCACCATCGGCGAGACCCGCATCTGGGCCCTCCCCAACCCCAGCGGCCTCAACGCCCACTGGACGGCCCGCACCATGGCCGACGAGTACGCGAAGCTACGGCTGGCGGCAGAGTCGGAGTCTCAGGGCTAGTCGAGCCTGGAAGGGTGCTGCCGCGAGAGGGGGACGACGCATGCGGCTGCTACCTTGCGCTCTGCGGCCCCCGCCGCTTCAGCAGGATGTCGGTGTCCATCGCATAGCTCTGCGTCCAGGTGCGCCCCACGTCCGACTTCCAGGTGACATGGGCCGTCGAGATCGCTTCATCCACCTTCACCCGGTCCACGGCCATCGACCGCTCGCCGTCCCGTACATCGCCCCGCCTCAGATCCTGAGCCTTGACCGACACCGGCTCCGTCGCCACCACACTCTCCGCCTCACCCGCCGCCCGCACGAGCACGGCCGCGAACTCCCGAGCCTGTGCGGGACTGAAGTCGGCGGCCAACTGACCGCCCGCGATCCGGCTCACCCGAACCACGCCATCCGCCACGACGGACACCTCCGTCGTACCGCCGCCCTGCTCCGCCACCGCGTACGCCATCACCATCTCCTCACCCGCCGACGAGCGACGGCGACGAACCAGGACGTTACGCCACGGTGGCCACCCACCCCGCTCGCCCATCCGCCGCCCGGCGAACGACTCGCCGGACCCCTCGCCGGTCAGCCGCTACGGGCCATCCTCGGCCCGCCCGCCAGTCCGGCCCCGCCAGCCCGCGCAGTCGGCCCGCCTGACCGGCTGGGTCCGCAGCGCCCCCCGACTACGGCGGATCGATCTCGGTAACCACGGCCATCAGCTGGAACTCCAGCTCGGTGTCCCACTGCGAGACCCCGACGGCGACCCAACGGCCGTCCACCCGCCACAGGTGGAGATACGAGACGCTGTTGCTCAGCCCGTCCCATGGCTCCGCTATCTCCTCTCCCTCCATGCTCCGGGTCAGCACGCTCCAGAGACTGAACATCCGCGCCGCACCCCAGCGATCGCTGAGCCGCTCCGCGAGCGCCTCGCACTCCGCCTCGTACTGCTCCTCCGCTTCAAGGCGCCTGCTGCCGTCGTCGTCCCAGAGCTCCTCGCTGGTGCTGAGCTCCGCCACGTGGTAGCCGGGTCCGCTGGTGATGGTCCCCGCCCTGCCGCGCTCCGCCGGAAAGTCGCGGGCGCGCAGCAGGTCGATGACTTCGAGATGCCGTGCGGTGGTCATGCGGTCAGTAAACCCGTTGCCACTGACAATTGGCCTCCAGTCAGGCGTGCTGCCGGCTGTCCTGCTGGTGCCCTGTCAGGCATCCCGCCGCCGCAACGCCGACCAGCCCGCCCCGACGGCCAGCGCCACCCACCCCGCGAGCACCGCCATTCCGCTCCATGCCCCAAGCGGCCCCTCCGAGTTGAGGAGCAGGACCTGCTGCCCCGCCCGGTCCGGCAGGAAGTCGACGGCGCAGCAGGGCCGCGAGTCCGGCCGCCAGGAGGCTGGTCAACACGAGGTCGAGGGAGCAACCGACACCACGTTCGAGAACGACGAGTACGTCTACGAGGCGCTGCGGGCCGGTGCCGACGGGTTTCTGCTGAAGCGGGCCCGGCCCTCGGAGATCGTGCACGCGGTGCCGCTGGTGGCGGAGGGCGAGTCGCTGTTGTTCCCGGCGGCGGTGCGCTCGCTCGCCGCCGAGTACGGCAACCGTGACGCGCGGGCGGCGCTGGACCGGGCCGCCCTCACCGAGCGTGAGGCGGCGGTGCTGAAACTGATGGCGCGAGGGCTGTCCAACGCGGGGATCGCCGCCCGGCTCATCGTCGGGACAGAGACGGTGAAGACGCATGTGAGCGCCGTGCTGGCCAAGTTGGGAGCGCGGGACCGGACCCAGGCGGTGATCGCGGCGTATGAGTCGGGATTCGTGGCTCCGAGCTGATGCGTCTCCGTGACCACCCGCCACTCGCCGTATACCTGACCAGCGAGTACGATCCGGCAGACACGCGTACGAGCTGGGAGGACACACGTTGGGGCGGCTGACCGGCGGGGATCCCTCTCTGCTGCGGCGGATCAATTCCGCGGTGGTGCTCCATGCGCTGCGTGGGGCGGAATCCCCCACTTTGACCGACCTGACCCGGATCACCGGCCTGTCGCGGCCGACGGTCGAGGGTGTGGTCGAGGGACTCATGGAGGGCGGGCTCGTCGTCGAGTCGGCTCCGGAGGAGGGCGAGGCTCGCCGTCAGGGACGGCCCGCGCGCCGGTTCCGGTTCCGGGCCGAGGCGGGGCATCTGCTGGGTATCGAGATCGGCCCGCACCGGGTGGCCGCGCTGCTGTCGGGGCTCGACGGGCGGATCGTCGGCGCCGGGACGCGTGAGGTGTCGGAGACGGCGTCGGCCGACGAGCGGCTGGAGCGGGTGCGTACGACGGTCGCGGATCTGCTGCGGCGGGCCGGGGTGGCGCGCAGTTCGCTGCGGGCGGTCGGGGTCGGCAGCCCGGGCATCGTCGAGGCGGACGGCACCGTGCGGCTCGGGACGGCGCTGCCCGACTGGACCGGTCTGCCGCTCGGTGAGCGGCTGCGGCGCTCGTTCCGCTGTCCGGTGCTGGTCGAGAACGACGCCAACGCGGCGGCCGTGGCCGAGCACTGGAAGGGCGCGGCGACCGACTCGGACGACATCGTGTTCGTGCTGGCCGGGCTGAGTCCGGGGGCCGGGTCGCTGATAGGCGGTCGGCTGCACCGGGGGTTCGGTGGCGCGGCGGGCGAGATCGGCGCGCTGCATCTGCTCGGCCGTGATGTGACACCGGAGAAGCTGCTCTCGACGACCGAGGAGCCGCTGCACCCGCTGGACGAGCAGGCGGTCGCCGATGTGTTCGCGCTGGCCAAGCGCGGCGACATCGGTGCCCAGGAGGCAGTGGAGCGGTTCATCCAGCGGCTGGTCCACGATGTGGCGGCGCTGGTGCTGGCGCTGGATCCGGAGCTGGTCGTCGTGGGTGGCTGGGCTGCCGGGATCGACGGCGTGCTCGACCCGCTGCGCCAGGAGCTGGCCCGGTACTGCCTGCGGCCGCCGCGCGTGGCCCTGTCGATGCTCGGCGAGGCGGCGGTGGCGACGGGTGCGTTGCGGCTGGCGCTCGACCATGTCGAGGAGCAGTTGTTCGCGGTCGAGGGCACGGTGACGGCCCGCCGCTGAGCGGGAGGCGGGAGGATCCCGTGGAAAACCGAGCAGTGGAGCCCGGGAGACACGCGGGCCCGTCGCGAAGCACATCGGCTCATCACTGAGTGAGTGGGACCGGCGGGGCCCGAGCGCTGAGCGGCTGGATCCTCGGAAGCCGAGCGGTGCTGGACGGCTGGGCTTCCGAAACCCGAGCGGTGATGCCCCCGGTAGCACGCAGGCCCGCCGCTATGTGGGCGGCGGGCCGTACGGCAAGCGGGAGCGGGGCTCAGGAGGCCTGGCGTTGGCCCTCATGGCTGATGTGCAGGTCGCCCGAGTCGCCGAAGGTGAGGCGGCAGGTGTCGGCGCGGTAGGTGGCCACCGAGACGGCGGCGGTCCGGCCGAGGGCGAAGTAGCGCGTGGTCACGACGAGGACGGGCGCGCCGGGCAGCCGGTCGAGCTCCTTGGCGTCGTCGGCGCGGGCCGAGCCGAGCTCGACGGCGCGGTCCTGACCCTCCAGGTCGAGACGCTGCAGTTCGCGCAGGACGCCGCGCGCGCGGGCCGGTCCGGAGGGCGCGTCGATCGCGCTGAGGTCAGGCACGGACGACGCGGGTACGTACAGCAGCTCGGCGGCGACGGGCTGGCCGTGGGTCGTACGGATCCGGCGGACCGTGTGCATCTCCTCGGCGGACTCGGCGTCGAAGAGCCGGGCCGCCGCGAGCGGCGGAGCGGTGACAGTGCAGTCGACGGCCTGCCAGGCATCGCCAGCCGAGCCCGGCCAGTCGTGGCGCGCGGTGGAAACCGAGACGCCCATGCGCGGCGGGGCGACGGTCGTGCCGACGCCACGGCGGCGCTGGAGGCGGCCTTCGAGTTCCAGCTGCTCCAGAGCCTGGCGGAGCGTGGCGCGCGCGACGCCGAAACGAGCGGCCAGTTCACGCTCGTTGGGCAGGATCTCGCCCACCGCGAAGTCCGAGTCGAGCGCCTCGCTCAGCACGGTCTTGAGGTGCCAGTACTTCGGCTCCGGCACCGTTTCCAACTGCGTGGTCCCCACCCTGTCCTCCGCAATCGCCGTGCCCCGGCGGCTTTTCTGCGCCCTTGTTTATTAAAGGTTCCTGCACTAACTCTGCGACCATAGGGCGACCCACCCCCTTGGTCAAGACCAATCCTCGTTCCGTTACGGAACGAATCCGACCTCTGGCGCAGAGCGTTCACACGACGTTCGCGGTCCCGTGAGCAGTGCGCAGCAAACGGCCCCGCACCCGTGCGGACGCGGGGCCGGGGCTCGCCGAGACCCATGGGGTCAGGGGGGGCCAAGGAGGCTATTCAGCGGCACCTTCGGGAATGAGCGCGGCCATTTTGTCCGGGTTGAGCACGACATAGACGCACTGGATCAGCCCGTCCGCGACATCCAGTTGCAGCACGCTGTCCGGTTTGCCGCCGGACAGACCGAGCACCGCCGGGCCGCCGTTGATCTCGGTGATGCGGAAGCCACCCTCGGGCGCCCCGTCCTGCGACACCGCGTACAGGAAGCGTCCGACCTTGTCGGCGGTCTCGATGATGCGCATGGGGGCCTGGGCCTTGCCGCCGCTGTCGCCGATGAACCGTACGTCCGGGGCGAGAAGGGAGATCATCGAATCCAGGTCGCCGCCGCCGGCCGCGGCCAGGAACCGATCCGTGAGATGGCGGCGCTGGACGGGGTCGACGTCGTAGCGGGGCTTGCGCTCGTCGACGCGGCGGCGGGCGCGCCCCGCGAGTTGGCGCACGGCGGGCTCGGTGCGGTCGAGTACGGCGGCGATCTCCGCGAACGGGAAGCCGAACGCCTCGCGCAGCACGAACACGGCCCGTTCCAGGGGCGACAGCGATTCGAGGACGACCAGAACGGCGAGCGAGACCGAGTCGGCCAGCATGGCCTGTTCGAGAGTGTCGGGTACGACAGGCCCGAAGTCGGTGGCGATCAGCTCGGGCAGCCAGGGGCCGACATACGCCTCGCGGCGTGACTGGATCCGGCGCAGCCGGTCCAGGGCGAGCCGGGCGGTGATCCGTACGAGAAAGGCGCGCGGGTCGCGCACGTCGTCGCGGTCCTGCGCCGACCAGCGCAGCCATGCCTCCTGCACCACGTCCTCGGCATCGCTCACGCGGCCGAGCATGCGGTAGGCCACGCCCGTCAGGACGGACCGGTGGCCTTCGAAGATGTCGGCGTCAGAGGAGGCAGTCACCGCCCCATCCCAGCCGACCGGCCAACGGCTGTCCAGGCAAAAACGCTGAACTGTTCGATTCCCGGTGACCCTTACGACGCCGGGCGTCGCCCCCTTGAACTCCAAGCTACCGAAGGGTAATTGTTGTTGACAGGGTGTCTACCGTCGCCCCGGGTCCACCGTCGACCTCGGGGCGCCACGTCCACGACCGGGAGCAGCAGCATGGCCGAAGAGGTCTCCTTCACGATCGACTCCCCCAGGGGCAGCCGCACCGTCACCATCGCCTATCGGCGGGCCGGTGCCGGTGAACCGCTGCTCCTGCTGCACGGTATCGGCCACCACCGCCAGGCCTGGGACCCGGTGTTCGACGTGCTGGCCGCCGAACGGGACGTCATAGCCGTCGATCTGCCGGGGTTCGGCGAGTCCCCCGCGCTGCCGGACGGCGTCGCGTACGACCTGGCGACGGTCGTCCCGACGCTGGGCGCGCTCTGCACGGAACTCGGCGTCGACCGGCCGCATGTCGCGGGCAACTCGCTCGGCGGGCTGCTGGCACTGGAGTTGGGGCGCGAGAAGCTGGTGCGTTCGGTGACGGCCCTGTCCCCCGCCGGTTTCTGGACGCAGGGCGAGCGCCGGTACGCCTTCGCGACGCTCACCACGATGCGGCGCACGGCCAAGCTGCTGCCGCTGCCGGTAATCGAGCGCATGTCCCGTACCGCCGCCGGGCGTACGGCGCTGACCAGCACCATCTACGCGCGCCCCGGGCGCCGTTCGCCGGAGGCCGTCGTCGCCGAGACGCTGGCGCTGCGGGAGGCGACCGGGTTCGCCGACACCCTGGCCGCCGGGGTCGCGGTCCGGTTCACCGACGATGTGCCCGGTATCCCGGTGACCGTGGCCTGGGGCAGCAAGGACCGGCTGCTGCTGCGGCGCCAGGGGGTGCGGGCGAAGCAGACCATTCCGGGGGCGCGGCTGGTGCGGCTGCCGGGGTGCGGTCATGTGCCTATGAACGACGATCCTGCTCGGGTCGCGCGCGTGATCCTTGACACGAGTCGCGTTGGTGCGGCCTGAAGGGGCGGTTGTTCGGCTGCGGACCGTCGTGGGCTGGTCGCGCAGTTCCCCGCGCCCTTTTAGGGGATGGTGGCCCGGGGGCCGCAGGGGCGTCGCGTCTGGTCGCGTCCACGCGTCGGAGCCGCAACTGTCACAGCCCGCACCCCTATGGGGCCCGGAAGCTCAGGAGTTGCTCCAACCCCGCATACACAGCACCAACCGGTACCCATCCGGGTCCTCGACGGTGACGCCCCACTCGTTCCAGTACGGGTTCGGCGACTGCACCCGCCTGCCCCCGTGTGCCACAAGACGCGCCACCAGCTCCTCCGGAACCTCCTCGTCCACGTAAACGACGAGGAGGTCTTCTTCCGTCGGCCGGGGCTCGACGGGGGCGGCGGGCTCGTGGACCAGCTCCAGGTGCCAGTCGGCGTCCGGCCAGCCGACCATCAGCAGGGCGTGCTCGCCGGGCGCCGTGCTCTCGGCGTCGTGCCGCCATACGACGTTCAGGCCCAGGCCCTCGACCCAGAAACGTTCCGCCGCGGTCAGGTCGCGGGACGGGCGGGCGATGCGGATGTGGGAACGGCCTCCGACAGGCATGACGGGCCCCTGTGCTTTCTCTGTTGGCGCCGCCGCGCCGGTTCGCGCGGCGGGGCCGCCGTTCGGCGGCCCGTACGGCAACGTACTCAACGAAGATCACCGGGTCGATGGTTCCTTCGTCGCAGGCCGCTGGTCCTACGCCGTCCGGTTCTGCGCCCCCACGCCCGCCCCTGCGCCCCCGCCCCGTCGCTCCCGCTGTTCACCTGTGGTTCGCGCCCGCGCCGCAGCCGGGCAGTAGGCATGGCGGGGACCGACACACCGGGATCACCCGTCCCTGCCGTACCCGACCGCCCCTGGAGGCGCCCCGATGCCGTACCGTCCGCGGATCTCCTCGCCCAACCGCCGTACCGTACTGAAGGGTTCGCTCGCCGCGTCGGCGGGATTCGCCGGGCTCCCGGCGGCGCCCGCGCTGGCGCTGTCCGGGCGGCCGAGCGCCGGGTGGGGCGTGCAGGCGGGCGACATCACGGCGTCGTCCGGGCTCATCTGGGTCCGCTCCGACCGGCCCGCCCGGATGCTGGTGGAGACGTCCGCCACCGAATCGTTCCGGCGGGCGCGCAGTTGGGTGGGGCCGGTGGTCGGTCCCGGCACCGACTTCACCGGGACGACGCAGCTGCGGGGCCTGCCGCCCGGCGAGCAGATCCACTACCGGGTCACGCTCGCCGACCCGGACGACCCGCGCCGTACGGGCAAGCCCGTGTCCGGCACGTTCCGCACCGCGCCCGCCTCGCGCCACCGCGACGTACGGTTCCTGTGGTCGGGCGACATCGCCGGGCAGGGCTGGGGCATCAACCCCGACCTCGGCGGCTTTCGTGTCTACGACGAGATGCGCCTGCTGAACCCGGACTTCTTTCTCTCCAGCGGAGACAACATCTACGCGGACGGGGTGATCCTGCCCAGCGTGACGCTCCCGGACGGGCGGGTCTGGCGGAACGTCACCACCGAGGAGAAGTCCAAGGTCGCCGAGACCCTGGCCGAGTACCGGGGCAACTTCCGCTACAACCTGCTCGACGACAACGTACGGCGGTTCAACGCGCAGGTCCCCTCGATCGTGCAGTGGGACGACCATGAAGTGCGCAACAACTGGTACCCCGGGCAGATCCTGGACGACGCCCGCTACACCGAGAAGAACATCGACGTCCTGGCGGCGCGTTCGCTGCGCGCCTTCAGTGAGTACTTCCCGGTCTCCACGCTGCGGCCCGGCAGCCGTGAGGGCCGGGTGCAGCGGGTGGTGCGGCACGGTCCGCTGCTCGATGTGTTCGTGCTCGACATGCGGACGTACCGGAACGCCAACTCGCCCGGCCGGCAGGCGGACGACACGGTCGGCATCCTCGGCGCCGAGCAACTGGAGTGGCTGAAGCGGGAACTGGGGCGCTCGCGCGCGGTGTGGAAGGTGATCGCCGCCGATATGCCGCTCGGTCTGGTGGTCACCGACGGTCCCACGGACTTCGAGGCCGTGGCGCAGGGCGACCCGGGCGCACCGCTCGGCCGCGAGCTCCAGATCGCCGAGCTGCTGCGGTTCATCAAGCACCGCAGGATCACCGGCACCCTGTGGCTGACCGCCGATGTGCACTACACGGCGGCCCAGCACTACGCGCCGGAGCGGGCCGCGTTCAAGGACTTCGCGCCATTCTGGGAGTTCGTGTCCGGGCCGCTCGCCGCGGGCGGCTTCCCGGCGAACCAGCTGGACGGCACGTTCGGCCCCGACCAGGTGTTCGTGCACGCGCCGGCCCGGGCCAACGCCTCGCCGATCGAGGCCCCGCCGAACTTCGGCGAGATCGAGATCGACGGCGGCAGCGGCGAGCTGACGGTACGGCTGCGCGCCGAGGGCGGGTCGGTGCTGTTCACCAAGGTCCTGAAGCCCGGGCTGGTGGGGCAGTGATCTGACATGGGGCCGTTACCTCGTACGGTGGTTACGCAGCCGGCGCCCGGCCTTCACGGCGTCTCATCCCGTAAGAAATAGTCCCAAAATCACCAGAACCACGCTTAACCCATCAGTCACAAAGCGTTCGTGATCACGCAACACCGCTCGGTCACAGTGAGGGCATGACCGATATGCCTGAGCGCAATGTCCCCACTGACCCCAACAGCACCCACCGCCACCACTGGCGACGGGACATGACCGAGCTGGCCGCGCTGTTCACGGCCGTGGCCGTGGCCGACGGACTCGCGAATCTGGTCGCGCACGGGCCGGACGGCCCCTTCCTGCTGGTCGCCTCCGCCGTCGCGCTGGTGGCCTCGGCGGCGTTCCACACCTGGTGGGCCCGGCGCCACAGCCACGCGCCCCCGGGCGAGGCCGCCATCGATACGGGCGCGGCGCCCGCCACCACCGGCGCCGCGCCCACCGTCCACGCCGGGGCGGACGCGCCGGCGCGCGAGAGCCAGCTGTGGCGGATGCGCACCACCGTGCGGGACGAGCCGGGCAGCCTGGCTTCGCTGTGCATCGCGCTCGCCCACAACCGGGTGGACATCCTGACCCTCCAGACGCATCCGCTGGCCGACGGCACCGTGGACGAGTTCCTGCTGCGGGCGCCCGCCGACCTGCCCGCCGCCCAGCTCACCCGCGAGATCGCGGCGGCGGGCGGACACGACACCTGGCTGGAGCGCGCCGACGCGCACGACCTGGTGGACACGCCGACCCGGGTGCTCTCGCTCGCCACCCGCACCGCCCTCGACGCGGCGGAACTGCCGCTCGCACTGCGCCAGTTGCTGGGCCGGTGCAGCATCCACTCGCTGCCCGCCGTGTCCGTGACGGGCCGCCCGACCGGTGAGAGCGCGCCGGTGGAGGGCGTACTCGAAGCGACCACCATGCGGCTGCGCGATCCCCGCGGCGGGGTCATCACCATCGAGCGGCCCCATCTCCCGTTCACCCCGACCGAGTTCGCGCGGGCGCGCGCCCTCGTCGAGCTGGACGCGCGCCTCGGTCCCCGCATCCCGCGCAGCCAGGACGTGCTCACCCTGCCCGAGGGCAACGAGATCACCGTCCGCCGCGCCGGTCAGGACGATGTCGAGGCCGCGAAGGCGATGCACGAGCGCTGCTCGGACCGCACGCTGAGCATGCGCTACCACGGCCCGGTGGGCGACGCCGACCGCTACATCAACCATCTGCTGAGCCCGCGCTACGGCCGTACGCTGGCCGTGCAGACCGCCTCGGGGCGGCTCGTCGCCCTCGGCCATCTGCTGTGGGACGGCGACGAGACCGAGGTGGCGCTGCTCGTCGAGGACTCCTGGCAGCGCCGGGGCATCGGCTCCGAGCTCCTGGGCCGACTGGTCGCGCTGGCCACGGAGGCGGGCTGCGAGAGCGTGTACGCCGTGACCCAGTCGTCCAACACCGCGATGGTGGCGGCCATGCGCGGTCTCGGACTGCCCCTCGACTACCAGATCGAGGAGGGCACGCTGGTGGTCACCGCCCGGCTGCCGAGGACTCCCATGCCGGCACGACCGTCGCTCGGCTCCCTGGAGCAGGCGGAGCGCTGAGCGCCCGGTCCAGGTCGCGCCACAGGTCCTCGACGTCCTCCAGGCCGACCGACATGCGCAGCAGCCGGTCGCTGACACCGGCGGAGCGCCGGTCCGTCTCGGCCACGATGCGGTGGCTGATGGAGGCGGGGTGCTGGATGAGGGTGTCGACGCTGCCGAGGCTGACGGCGGGGGTGATCAGGCGGACGCCCGCGATGACGCGGTGCGGGTCGCCGTACACCTCGAAGGAGATCATCGCGCCGCCCACCGACGGATGATGGACCCGGGCGACGCGCGGGTCGGCGGTCAGCCTGCGGACCAGTTCCGCGGCGCTCGCCGACGCCGCGCGGATCCGTACGGGAAGCGTCGCCAGCCCTCTGAGCAGCAGATATCCCGCGAGCGGATGCAGTACGGCGCCGGTGGCGAACCGCACCTGGCGCAGCCGCCGGGCGAACTCCTCGTCGCAGGCGACGACGCCGCCCATCACGTCTCCGTGTCCGCCCAGGTACTTGGTCGCGCTGTGCAGCACGATCCGTGCGCCCTGGGTCAGCGGCCGCTGGAGCACCGGGGTGGCGAAGGTGTTGTCGACGAGCAGCGGGACCGTGCCGCAGGCGTGTGCGAGGGCCCGGATGTCGACCTCGGCGAGCGTGGGATTGGCCGGGGTCTCGACGATCACCAGGCCGGTGCCGGGCCGGATCGCGTCGGCGACGCCGGCCGGGTCGACCCAGGTCACCTCCGTACCGAGGAGCCCGGCGTCGAGAAGGTGGTCACTGCATCCGTACAGCGGCCGGACCGCGATCACGTGCCGCAGGCCCTCGGCGGCCCGGGCGAGCAGGACCGCGGTGAGCGCGGCCATGCCGCTGGCGAAGGCGACGGCGCTCTCGGCGTCTTCCAGCCGTGCGAGCGCTGTCTCGAAACGGCCTACGGTCGGGTTGTCGAGCCGGGCGTATACCGGCGGCCCGTCGGGCAGGACGCCGGTGGCCGCGAAGGCGTCGATACGGGCCGCCTCGCCCGCACTGTCGTACGAGGGGTAGGTCGTGGAGAGGTCGATCGGCGGGGCGTGCAGTCCGAGTCCGGCGAGGTCGTCGCGGCCGGCGTGCACGGCTTCGGTGGCGAGGGCGCGGGGTGCGGCCGGGCCACGGTCCTGCGTGTCGGTGTCCATGGCGGCACTGTGACCTCATGACCGGAATTGATCGGTGGACTCCGTGCTACGTTCGGCCAATGGCGGATTCTGTCGCACTGGACCCGGTGGATCTGGACATTCTGCGCCTGTTGCAGAACGACGCCCGGACCACGTACCGAGATCTGGCGGCGCAGGTGGGTGTGGCGCCCTCCACCTGCCTCGACCGGGTCGCCCGGCTGCGCCGCTCCGGCGTCATCCTGGGCCATCAGCTCCGGCTCGACCCGGCCAAAATGGGCCGTGGCCTGGAAGCACTCCTCTCCGTACAGGTACGACCACATCGGCGTGAACTGATCGGCCCGTTCGTGGAGCGGATCCGGGCGCTGCCGGAGTCCCGCGCCCTGTTCCATCTCACCGGCCCGGACGACTACCTGGTCCACGTGGCCGTGGCGGACACGGCCGATCTCCAGCGGCTGGTGCTCGACGAGTTCACCTCGCGGCGCGAAGTCGCCCGGGTGGAGACCCGGCTGGTCTTCCAGCACTGGGAGTGCGGCCCTCTGCTGCCTCCCTCGTCGACATCTCCGTCAACTTCCGCTTCGTCCCCTCTCTCCTCTTCCGCCCCCGGTGGCTGAAGGTCGACAGTGGGTGACGCGGAGCCCGTGGGCGTACCAGGATGTGGTCCATGCCAGACACTTCCAGCAGCGTGCTGCCCCGCCAGGTCGCCGACGCGTACGTCGACGCACTCATCGAACTCGACCCCATCACCGGTACGTATCTGGGCGTAAGCAAGAGTTCCCGTCTGCTTCCGGACTTCACCCCCACCGGGCAGGAGGCGCAGGCCGCGCTCGCCCGCGCCACGCTCGCGCGGCTCGACGCGGCCGAGCTGCTGCCGGGCGCGGACTCCGACTCCGAGCGGCGCTGCGCCAGACTGCTGCGGGAGCGCCTGTCGTCCGAACTCGGCGTCCACGAGGCGCAGGAGGGCCTGCGCCTGGTCAGCAATCTGCGCTCGCCGGCCCACGCGGTCCGCCAGGTGTTCACCATGATGCCGGTCGCCGACGACGAGGACTGGGCGGCGGTCGCGGCCCGGCTGAGGGCCGTCCCGGCCGCGCTGGAGGGCTACCGCGTCTCGCTGGAGACGGGCCTGGACCGCAAGCTGTACGCGGGCCCGCGCGCCACCGAGACGTTCATCGGGCAGCTCACCGAGTGGATCGGCACGGACCACAACTGGTTCGAGGACTTCGTCGCGCCCGGCCCTCAGGGCCTGCGCGACGAGCTCGACGCCGCCGCGCGCGTGGCGGGCGAGGCGCTGGTCGCGCTGCGCACCTGGCTGAGCGAGGTGTACGCGCCCGCGATCGCGGGGGCGCCGGACACCGTGGGCCGCGAGCGGTACGCGCGCTGGGTGCGGTACTTCAACGGCACGACCCTGGACCTGGACGAGGCGTACGCGTACGGCTGGTCCGAATACCACCGCATCCTCGGCGAGATGAAGACCGAGGCGGAGAAGATCCTGCCGGGCGCGGGCCCTTGGGAGGCGCTGGCCCACCTCGACGTGCACGGCGTCCACATCGAGGGCGTCGACGAGGTCCGCGACTGGCTCCAGGCTTTGATGGACGAGGCGATCGAGGCCCTTGACGGCACGCACTTCGAACTCGCCGAGCGGGTACGGAAGGTGGAGTCGCACATCGCGCCGCCCGGCAGCGCGGCCGCGCCCTACTACACCGGCCCGTCCGAGGACTTCTCGCGCCCGGGCCGCACCTGGCTGCCCACCATGGGCGAGACCCGCTTCCCGGTGTACGACCTGGTCTCCACCTGGTACCACGAGGGCGTCCCGGGCCACCATCTGCAGATCGCGCAGTGGCGGCACGTCGCCGACCGGCTCTCCCGCTACCAGGCGACCATCGGCACGGTCAGCGCCAACGCCGAGGGCTGGGCCCTGTACGCGGAGCGGCTGATGGACGAGCTCGGCTTCCTGCCCGACCCGGAGCGGCGGATCGGGTATCTGGACGCGCAGATGATGCGGGCGTGCCGGGTCATCGTCGACATCGGCATGCACCTGGAGCTGGAGATTCCGGACCACTCGCCGTTCCATCCCGGCGAGCGGTGGACGCCGGAGCTGGCACAGGAGTTCTTCGGCAGCCACAGCGGGCGTCCGGCCGACTTCGTGGAGAGCGAGCTGACCCGCTACCTGTCCATGCCCGCGCAGGCGATCGGCTACAAACTGGGCGAGCGGGCCTGGCTGTTGGGCCGTGAGAACGCCAAGAAGCACCACGGGGACGCCTTCGACGCCCGTGCCTGGCACATGGCGGCGCTCTCCCAGGGGCCGCTGGGCCTGGACGACCTGGTGGACGAGCTGTCCAAGCTCTGACGCCGATGCGGTGGTGGGCCGCTCCCGGCCCACCACCGTGTCCGCCCGCGCCCGCCGGTCAGCAGCCGCAGTTCTCCGAGTCGACGGGCGCGGTCAGCGGGTCGGCGTCGCGCTTCTCGCGGCCCTCCCAGGTCTCGAACTCGAAGCCCTCACGCACCCAGTACTCGAAGCCGCCGAGCATCTCCTTGACCTGGAAGCCGAGTTCGGCGAGCGCCAGTGCGGCGCGGGTGGCGCCGTTGCAGCCGGGGCCCCAGCAGTAGGTGACCACGGGCACCGACTTGTCCAGAATCTGCTCGGCCTGCTCGGCGATCAGCGCGGTCGGCAGGTGGACGGCGCCGGGGACATGGCCCTGGTCCCAGGACTCGGTGGAGCGCGAGTCGAGCACGACGAAGCCCGGGTCACCGCCCGCGGCCAGGGCGGACGCCACGTCGGAGACATCGGCGTGGAAGACCAGGCTGGCGCGGAAGTACGCGGCGGCATCGGCGGGAGCGGCCGGGGCGACGCGGAGAACGGAGTTGGTGGCGGCGAGCTGCGTTGTTGTCATGGCCAGAAATCTACGGCCATCGCTCCGCCGCGAGAAGGTGCGATCCCCGGAACATCTCTTGATTCGCCGGTGATTTCACGGTTGTCTGGCAACCATGACCGAGTATTCCCCTGACGCCACGGACTGGCGCATCCTGGACGCCCTCCAGCAGGACGGCCGCGCCAGCTTCGCCGAGCTGGCCCGCACCGTCGCCATGTCCCCGAGCGCCGTCACGGAACGGGTGCGCCGCCTCGAAGAGGCGGGGGTGATCTCGGGCTACACGGCGGTCGTCGACCAGGAGCGGCTCGGCCGCTCGATCCTCGCCTTCGTACGGCTGCGGTATCCCAACGGCAACTACAAGCCGTTCCACGATCTTCTGGAGACGACCACCGAGATCATGGAAGCGCACCATGTCACGGGCGACGACTGCTTCGTGATCAAGGTCGCGGCGCGGTCGATGAACCATCTGGAGGAGATCTCCGGGAAGATCGGCACGCTGGGCTCGGTGACGACGAGCGTGGTCTACTCGTCGCCACTCCCCCGGCGCGCGATCAGCATCCCGTCGACGGGCTGACCTGCACGCGGGACCGGCGGGCCACTCAGCCCGGTATCCCGGCCGAGCGGTGGCGCACCTGTGAGCCGTCGCGCCCCTTGACGATCTCCAGTTGGGTGGGGATGCGGCGGCGCAGGTCGCCCACGTGGCTGACGATGCCGACGCTGCGTTCCCGCTCGCGCAGCGAGTCCAGTACGTCCAGGACCTCGTCGAGGGCCTGGTCGTCCAGGCTGCCGAAGCCCTCGTCGATGAAGAGCGTGTCCAGGCGTACGCCACCGGCCTCGTCGGTGACCACATCGGCGAGGCCGAGGGCGAGCGCCAGAGAGGCGAAGAACGTCTCGCCGCCGGAGAGCGTGGCGGTGTCCCGCTCGCGGCCGGTCCAGGCGTCGACGACATGCAGCCCGAGCCCGGAGCGGCCGCGTCCGCCCTTGGCGTCGGAGTGCACCAGCGTGTAGCGCCCGCCCGACATCCGGCCGAGCCGGGCCGTCGCGGCGGCGGCCACCTGCTCAAGCCGCGCGGCCAGTACGTACGACTCAAGGCGCATCTTGCGTTCGTTGTCGGCGGAGGTGCCCGCCGCGAGCCCGGCGAGCCGCGCCACCCGGTCGTACTCGATACGCAGCGGTCCCATCCGGCGCGTCTCCTCGGCGGCCCGGCGGCCGAGGGTGGCGAGCTCGTCGCAGCGGGCGCGCGCGGCGGCGAGCGCCGAGGCGGCCTCGCGCAGGGCGCGGGCCACGCGCGCGTGGGCGGCCTCGGCCTGTTCGGTCCGCGCGGGCGGGCGGGCCGCCGCCGCGACGGTGGCGGGCTCGGCGAGCCGGTCGGCGACGGCGGCCTCCTCGCGCTGCCAGTCGTCGAGCCGGTGCTGGAGCTCGCTCTGCTGCCGCTCGTCCAGGAAGGCGGCGGCCGCGGCCCGGGGGGTGTCGAACCCCGCCCGGAAGGCCGCTTCCGACAGCCGTCCGTCCGCGTCCTTGAGGCGCTGCGCGCTCGCCTCGACCTCGCGTACGTCGGTCGCGGCCGCTGCGAGGAGTCCGGCGCGGTGCTCCAGGAGCGCCGCCTGCTCGGCGACGCTGCCCGCCTCGCCCCTGGCCTGCGCCAACTCCTTTTCCAGGGCGCCCTGTTCCCGGTCGAGGAGTTCGCGCTGGGCCATGAGGGCCGATGCGCGGTTGGTGGCCTGCTGCTGTTCGGTGCGCCGCCGGCCGTGCTCGCGCTCCGCGCTCTCGAACGCCTCGCGGGCGGCGTGCAGCCCGGCGGCGAGCGAGCGGACCTCGCCGTACTCGGCGTCCAACTGCCGCACCTCGTCGGCGAGCTCCGCAAGCGCCGCCACGCCCGCCTCCGCGCGCTTCGCCGCGTAATGCTCGCGGACCGAGGCGAGCGCGCGCTCGGCGTCGGCGCGGGCCGCGTCGGCGCCCCGGTACGCCTGCTGCGCGGCCTCCTCCGTCGTACGGTCCACTTGACCGGCGCCCACGCGCGCGGGGGCGGGGTGTTCGGGCGAGCCGCAGACGGCGCACGCCTCTCCGTCGCGCAGCCCGGCGGCGAGCTCGGCCGCGATGCCGCGCAGCCGCTCCTCGCGCAGTTCGAGCCAGTGCTCATGGGCCGCGTTGGCCCGTTCGCGGGCAGCGCTCTGCTGCGCCTCGGCGGCGTTCAGACGGCCTTCGAGCGTGTCCCGGTCGCGGGCTGCGGCCAGTCGGCGCCGGGCCGGGTCGAGCTGTCCGGCGAGCTGTTCCGCGCGCGTGGCGGCCAGGTGGGCCGCCTCCACGCACTCCTGGTGGCGCAGGCGCTTGGCGTCCCAGGAGGCGAGCCAGGCGCCCGCCTCCAGGAGCAGTTCGTCGTCGGCCCTGGCCTGGCGGTCGAGGTCGGCGCGTTCGGCGGTGATCTCGGCACTTCGGCGCTCGGCCCGGCGGGCGGAGTCGAGCGCGCCGAGATCTTCGCGCATCTTCCGTTCGAGCGCGGCCAGTTGCTCGGCTCCGGCCTCGGCGAGGTCGGGGGGCAGCTGGGCCCGGGAGCGCTCGCGTGCACCGCTCGCCGCGTGGTGCTCGCGCTCGGCCTGCTCCCGCAGCGCGAGGGCGGGCGCCACGAGGTCGGCCTTACGGGCCTGCTCCAGGCGGTCGCGTACGGCATCGCGCCGGGGCGCGGCGGCGGCCAGCTCGTCGGCGCGGCGGCGGGCGTCGGCGTAGCCGCGCTGGAGTTCGGCGAGGCGGCGCTCGTCGTCCAGGGCGGTGCGCGCGGCCGCCTCACGGCTCTCGGCCGCGGCCAGCGCCGAGTCGGCGACGGCGAGCCGTTCACGGGCCCCTACGCGCGCGACGGCGGCCCAGGCGAGGACATCCTCGGCGAGCCCCGGCTCGCCCGGGCGGCTGTCGGGCAGCGGCCACTCGCGCGCGTCGGCGCTGTCCCCGGCGGCCTGCGCCATGCGCTGGGCGAGGGCGAGCAGCCGCTCGTCACCGCCCCGCACCTGCTGTTCCGCGGCCCGGCGCAGCTCGGCCAGGCGCTCCTCGACGGCCGCGAACCTGCCGGTGTCGAAGAGGCGCCCCAGGAGCTTGCCGCGCGCCTCGGCGTCCGAGCGCAGGAACTTGGCGAAGTCCCCCTGCGGCAAGAGCACCACCTGGCAGAACTGCTCTCGGCTCATCCCGATGAGCTGCCCGATCTCCTCCCCCACCTCCTGGTGGGAGCGGCTCAGCGCCTGCCAGCCGTCCTGGCCGTCGTACTCGCGCAGCCAGGTCTGCGCTTTCTCGACGGTGAAGCCGGTGCCGCGCTTCTTGGGGCGGTTCTGCTGCGGCCGCCGGGTGATCTCCAACCGCCGTCCGCCGACGGTGAGTTCGAGCAGCACCTCGGTGACGCTGTCCGGCGCCGCGTGGTCGCTGCGCAGCGTCGCGCTAGGGCTCTGGCGCGCCCCGGGCACGGCTCCGTACAGGGCGTAGCAGACGGCGTCGAGCACGGAGGTCTTGCCCGCGCCGGTGGCGCCGTGGAGCAGGAAGAGTCCGGCGTCGGAGAGCGCGTCGAAGTCGACTTCCTGGGTGGCGCCGAAGGGGCCGAACGCGGTGACGCGCAGCCGGTGGAGCCTCATCGTCCGGCCTCCTGTCCGGCGTCGGCCACACCCGTGCGTACGCGCGCGTGGTCCAGCGTCAGCGCCTCCTCGACCCGTACGTCGTCGAAGGCGCCGCGCAGCACCGTCCGCTCGTGCTCGTCGGGGCCGCTGCCGCCGCGCACATGGGCGACGAAGTCCTCCGCGATCTCCTGGTCGGTGCGGCCCTGGAGGCGTCGCGCGTACGAGGCGAGCGGGTCCTCGGGGGCGCGGTCCGGCTCGAAGACGAGGCTGAGGGTGTGCGGGAAGCGGGCGGCGAGGCGGGCCATCGCGTCGTCGGGGCGCACCGGGTCGGTCAGCGTCGCCTCGACCCACGCCTCCTCATGGCGCTCAAGCGCCGGGTCCTCCAGCAGGTCGTCCAGCCGCCCCCGAATGCGGGCCAGCGCGCGCGGTACGGGGCAGTCGATCCGCTCGGCGGTGACGGCGCCGTCGGCGGCGAGGTCGACGAGCCACATCGACTTGCGGTGGGTGGTCTCGGAGAACGAGTACGCGAGCGGGGAGCCCGAGTAGCGCACGCGCTCGGTGATGCTCTGGCTGCCGTGCAGATGCCCGAGCGCCACATAGTCGACGCCGGCGAAGACTCCGGCCGGGACGGCGGCGACCCCGCCGACCGTGATGTCCCGCTCGCTGTCGCTCGGCTCCCCGCCCGCCACGAAGGCGTGCGCGAGGACGACGGAACGGGTGCCCGGCGCGCGGGCGGCGAGGTCGGCCCGGACGCGCTCCATGGCGGCGCTCAGCACCTGCTCGTGCCCGGCCTTCGCGGTCTTGAACTCGTCCCGGACCAGGGCCGGTTCGAGGTACGGCAGCCCGTAGAACGCCACGTCCCCGTCCGCGTCGGCCAGCAGCACCGGGGTGGCGCACCCCGCCGGGTCGGTGCGCAGATGGATACCGGCGCGCTCGATGAGACCCGCGCCGACGCCGAGGCGCCGGGCCGAGTCATGGTTCCCGGAGATCATCACCGTGGGCACGCCCGCGTCGGCGAGGCGGTGGATGGCCCGGTCGAAGAGCTCCACGGCCGCGAGCGGCGGCACGGCCCGGTCGTAGACATCGCCCGCCACCAGCACCGCGTCCACGGCGAACTCGCGCGCCGTCGCCACCAGGTGGTCGAGGAACGCGGCCTGGGCGTCGAGCAGGCTCACCCGGTGGAACGACCGTCCCAGGTGCCAGTCCGACGTATGCAGGAATCTCATGATCCCCGAGGGTAACGGTGGGGTCGGACATCCCGGGCGGCAACTGCCTTACCGGTACGGCGCAGAGCTGTCACGCGTCCCCGTACGCCTCTCCGCCGAGCTCCAGCGTCGCGGTGCCCGCGGTGGTGTCGGCGAGCCAGGCGCGCAGGGCGTCCACGTCCGCCTCGGGGATGCCGATCTCGATCGTCACGGCCTCCGCGTAGCGCACCTCGCGCACGGCGCGGCCGGTGGCCCTCAGATCGTTCTCCAGCTTGCCCGCGCGCTGGTGGTCGACCGTGACGGTGGCCAGGCGGAAGCGTTGGCGCACCACGGTGCCGAGCGCGTCCAGGGCCTCGCCGACCACGCCCCCGTAGGCGCGGATGAGGCCGCCCGCGCCGAGCTTCACACCGCCGTAGTAGCGGGTGACGACGGCGACGGCGTAGCGCACCTCGCGGCGGGTGAGCATCTGGAGCATGGGGACTCCGGCGGTGCCGCCGGGTTCGCCGTCGTCGCTGGCCTTCTGCACGGAGGCGTCGGCGCCGATGACATAGGCGAAGCAGTTGTGGGTCGCCGTCGGGTGCTCCTTGCGCACGCGCGCGATGAACTCCTGCGCCTCCTGTTCGGTGGCGGCGGGCGCGAGCGCGCAGATGAACCGCGATCGGTTGATCTCGGTCTCGTGCACGCCCTCGCGGGCGATCGTCCGGTACTGCTCCTGCATACGGCCACCCTATGCGGTGCCGCGCACCCGCCCGCCCGGCTCACGGGCCACGCGCGCGTAGCGGCCGTAAGGGTGCGGGATCGGCGGTCCACCGGGAGTCGCAAGGTGATGCGTATCACGCACTTCAGGACGAAAGCTTCTGGATCGCCTCGCCGGGATGACCGTCGGACGGCTGTCACATGAACCCCCACCTGCGGCTCCCCCTTGATCCTCAACTCTCGCTATAGCAAGAGGCGACAGGCTGCGGGGAGGAGTCGTGTCACAGCAGAGAGTGCGCCGGTTCACAAGGAGCAGCCCTATATGTCACCACATCTGCCGTTATTCACCGTCCTCCTGGGAGGCGATTACGCGGGCAAGTCATCGGCGATGTCCCGGCTCGCGGCCGACCCGGAGCCGGTGCGGGTCGTCTCGGTCGACGACCGGTTCCTGGAGGCCCGGCACACGCTGATCGGACGGCTGCGGCGCGATGTGGTCAAGACCGTCGCCGCGCCCGACGGCGCCTACTCACCGGACTTCATGGCCAGCATGCTCCAGACGGCGGTGGTACATCTGCGCGACCAGCTCCTGACCGCGGCGGAGAGCGCCGACGGACGGCCGCTCGTCGTGGACTCGTACTACTACAAGATCCTTGCGAAGTGCCGTCTCGCGGGGGTGCGCGAGAACCCCATGTACGACTGGTGGCGCTCCTTCCCGCAGCCCTCCCGTGTCGTCTACCTGAAGGTCTCGCCGCGCGAGGCCTGGCTGCGCAGCCGCCGGGGGACGCGGCTCAACTCGCTTGAGTACTACGGCGACCGGCCGGACCGGGCCTCCTTCGAGCGCTACCAGAGCGACCTGGACAAACTGCTCTGGGACGAGATCAGCCACCTTCCCGTCACGGTGATCGAGCAGCACCACTCGGCCGAGCGCACCGCCGAAGTCGTACGGGAGGCGGTCCGTCATGACCACACCTGACCCGCGCCGGGACGACACCTCGTGGGCGAACCCGGAGCGCGTACGCCGCTACCACGCGCGCGTGCTCGGCGAGCGGGCCCGGCTGCGCGCCGCGTTCGCGGACGCGGCCGGCCACCAGCAGCGCACGCTCACCGACCTGCTGGCCTTCAACGCGGACACCGAGTACGGCCGCGCCCACGGCTTCGGCCAAATCCGCACCCTCGACGACTTCCGCAAGGCCGTCCCCGTACAGGACTACTCCGCCCTCGCGCCCTGGATCGAGCGGGCCGCGGCGGGCGAGGAGAACGTCCTCACCGCGGACCGGCCCGCCGTGTTCTTCACCAGCAGCGGCAGCACCGGCGCGCACAAGAAGATCCCGGTCACCCCGCGCTTCATGCGGACGACGTTCTTCCCGTTCTACTACGCGGCGTGGGCGCCCCTGATCGAGCACTTCCCCGATGTCCTCGCGCGCCCGGACGCGGTGCTCAACCTGAAGCACGACCCGCTGGCCGCGCCCCCCACGACCGCCTCCGGCAGCCCCCATGTGGGCGCCAGCCAGGTCGACTTCGGCACGCGGTTCGGCGAGCCGCTGTCCGCCGAGCCCGGCACCGGCGCGCCCTGGGCGACCCTGCCCGTGCCCGTGGCGGCGGGCGAGCACCTGGAGAAGATGTATCTGCGGCTGCGCATGGCCGTGGAGAGCGATGTGCGCTGCGTCATCGGGATCAACCCGGCGATGGTCGCGGCCCTTCCCTACCAGCTGGACCTGTGGTGGCCCCGGATCGTCAAGGAGGTCCACGACGGCACGGTGGGCGGGCTGCCGCACGGCGCCCCCAACCCGGCGCGCGCCGCGGAACTCCAGCGGCTGGCCGATCGTTTCGGAAGAGTACGCCCAGCCCATATCTGGCCGAACATGCGCGCCTTGTTCTGCTGGACCACCGGGCTCGCCTCGCTGTATCTGCCCAGGCTGCGCGAGGAGTTCGGGGCCGGGGTGACCGCGCTGCCCGCGCCGGTCGCCGCGTCCGAGGGGCCGGTGGGGGTGGCTCTCGACCGCCATCCGTCGGCCGGCAGCCTGGTGGTGACCGCGTCGGTGTACGAGTTCGCCGACGCCGACGCCGACCTCGCGCCGGACACCGCGACGCTCGGGCCCGACGAGCTCGAACCGGGCCGCGACTACCACGTGATCTTCAGCCATGTGGGCGGGCTCTACCGCTACAGCGTGGGCGATGTGGTGCGCGTGGTGGACCGTGAGGACGGCGTGCCGCGCGTCGAATACACCGGCCGCAGCACGCTCTCCGACGCGGCCGGGGAGCGGCTGCGGGACGCCCAGGTGATCCGGGCGCTCGGCGAGGCTCTGGCGGCCGGCGGGCTGGAACTGCGCAACGCGGCGTGCCGGGTGCGGGACGCCGAACAGGGCGCCCCCGCCTACGAATTCGCCGTGGCCCCGCAGACCCCGTGGAGCGACGACGAGTCCCGGCGGTTCCTGCCGCGCCTGGACGACGCGCTCGGCCGGGAGTCGGCCGGGTACCGCCGGGCCCGTGCCGAGCACCGGCTCGGCGCGCCCACCCTGGTACGGCTGCGGCCGGACGCGTTCCTGCGCGACTGGCAGGCGGCCGTCGCCACCGGCATCCGCCCCACCCAGGTCAAGGACCGGCTGCTCCGCCAGGACCCGACCCAATGGCACCGCCTCACCGACGGGGCCGGTGCCTGACCGACGCCACTCGGGTGCACGGCCGGATTACCCGACCGGCCGTCCCCCGACCGGCGGTCCTGGGCCCGCCGGTCCCTTCCAACGGCACGCGCGCGTGGGCTACGAACGTCCTCCACGCGCGCGGCCGTCGCACTCCCCGAACGCCGTACCCGACTCCGCCGCACTCCCGCCCCCACCGTCCGATCGCCATCCGACCGACCGAAGGAGACGAGCCCGCGTGACCGAACTGCTCGACGCCGTCGAACGCACCGCCCTGCTCACCGCCGCCCTGCGCGCCGCGGAGACACGCCGGCCCGACCGCATCTACCAGGATCCGTACGCGGACGCCCTGTGCGGCGACATCGGGCCCGAACTGCTCTGCCAGATCCGGGCGGCGACGTTCCCCGCGGACTCCACCCGTACGCTCCCCAGCACCCCCGACTACAACGCGATCCGCACCCGGTTCTTCGACGACTACCTCCAGGAGGCAGCACGTGAGCCCGGGATGCGGCAGATCGTGCTGGCCCCGGCCGGCATGGACTCGCGCGCGTACCGCCTCGACTGGCCCGAGGGGCTGCGCTACTTCGAGATCGACCGGCCCGCCGTCCTCGCGTACAAGGAAAGCCGCCTTGAGGGGATCACGCCGCTGCCCGACCACCGCACGGTGGCCGTCGACCTGACCTCGCCCGACTGGGAAGACGACCTCAAGGCGGCCGGATACGACCCGTCGCTGCCCTCCACCTGGCTGCTCGAAGGGCTGCTGTACTACATCCCCGAACCGGACACCCACCGCATCCTGAGCCGGGTCGCCGCCCTCTCGGCGCCGGGCAGCCGGATCGCCGCCGATCTGGTCAACGCCGCCGCTCTGACGCTGCCTCATATGCGCGGTCTGCTGGACATCTTCGCGGGCTGGGGCTGCCCCTGGCTGTTCGGGACGGACGAGCCCGAAGCGCTCTTCGACGGCCACGGCTTCTCCGTCGAGGCGCTCCAACCCGGCGAACCCAGGGCCGACTTCGGCCGCTGGCCGGACCCCGTACCGCCCCGGGACGTCGAGAACGTGCGCCGGGTGTTCTTCCTCCACGGTCGGCGGCGCTGACATGGCCAACGCGTTGGTCGTGGGAGGCAGCGTCGCGGGCCTGGCGGCCGCGCTCGCCCTCGCCGGGTCCGGCCGCAAGGTCGTCGTCCTGGAGCGCTCGGCCCCGCCGCCCCGGGGCGCGATGGCCGATCTGCACAACCGCTGGCAGCGCCCGACCGTGCCGCAGGCCCAGCAGTCGCACACGCTGACCTCGCTCGGGGTGCAGACGCTGCGCACGCGCGCGCCCGAGGTCCTGGAGCGGCTGCTGGCGTCCGGTGCCCCGCTGTTCGACCTCACGCGCGCGTTGCCGCCGGGAGCCACCGACCGGGGCCGCGAGGTCGGCGACGACGACCTGGTCGCGGTCGGCTGCCGCCGCACCACCCTCGAACTCGTCCTGTACCGGACGGTCGAGGCGCTGCCGCAGGTCGAGATCCGGCACGGCACGACCGTGCGCGGACTGCGGCTCGACCCCGAAAAGCGTTCCGTACGCGGTGTGGTGACCGCCAACGGCGCGCATCTGTCGGCCGACGTGGTCGTGGACGCCACCGGCCGGCGCGCGGCCTCCCGCACCTGGCTCGCCGACGCCGGGGTGGGCCTGGGCAACGATCTGACCACGCCGTCCGGCCTGCGCGGCTTCACCCGGTTCTACCGGCTCAGAGGCAGCTCGCTGCCCGGACCGCTCACCCGGGGCCACGCCGCCGGGGACATCTGGGACCACTACGCGGGCGTGCTCCACCCCGGCGACGCGGGCACCTTCGCGATCGCCCTGGGCACCCTGCCCGGCGACCTCGAACTGGACCGGCTGCGGCACCCGGCCGTCTTCACCGCCCTCGCCCGCGCGACACCGGGTCTGTCGGCGTGGCTCGACGACAGCGTCAGTGAACCGCTCTCCGGCGTCCATGTGATCACCGGCCCGGCCAACGCCCTGCGCGCCGCCGCCGTACGGCCCTCCGTGGCGGGTCTGTTCCCGGTCGGCGACGCGGCCTGTGTCACCAACCCGCTCTTCGGACGCGGTATGTCGCTGGCGCTCGCCCAGGCCTTCGGCCTCGCCGACGCGCTCGCGGCACACCCGGCGACGGAGCGGCCGGAGGCGGCGGCCCGGTTCGCGGACACCCTGCTGCGCCCGTGGTACGAGCACGCCGCCGGAAGCGACCGCGAGCGGATCGGCCAGTGGAGCGCCGCCGTGCACGGGCGCCCCCAGCCGCCCGCCGACCCCGGCTGCCCGAGCGGCCAGATCCGCGCGGCCGCCGCGCACGACGGCATGGTGTGGCGGGGGTTGATGCGGGTCCTGATGGGGCTGAGGACTCCGGACGAGGTGTTCGGGGACGAGAAGTTCCACCACCGGGTCGCCCACGCACCGCGCGGCACCACACCCTCGGGCACCGCGCCGCTGCCCCGCCAGGAGCTCCTGAGGGCCCTCGACGCGGCCGAGGAGGTCCAGCCGTGACCACACCCGCCCTCGCCCCCTCCCCGCGCCCCCGGCAGGCCGCCAGCACATGCCGCCGGGTCCTGCTCGCCCCGGTCACGATCACTCCGTCCAAGCCGCTCGGCCCGTCCCACCTCAAGGGGCTGTTCTGGACGGACGTGATGTACCGGGCGACCGGCGCACTCGCCGAGGTCGACTACCGCTTCAGCCACACCACGTACCACCTCACCGAACAGACCCTGGCCTTCTGGGAGTTCCTGGACCGCACCCAGGGCGACACGGACTACTCGGGGCTGTCCGAGGACGACATCGGCATGCTCTACGTCCGTCACCGCGCGGCCCGGGAACAGGCTCCGGCCGCCGCGCTGCGCCCGTACGCCGACGCCGTCGAGCACCACGGCTGGGTGCACCCGGCCGCCACCCGGGTGCTTGAGCTGTGGCGGGCGCAGTACGCCCGTCTCGGTCTGCACGACCCCGGGCTCCTCGCGCACCAGCCGCCGGGCCTCGGCCTGGAGGAGATGCTGGACCACCTGCGCGCGCGTGGCCTGTGTCTGGACCACCGCGACCTGGGCGGCCCGGTCTACCTCGATCTGACCCGCCACGGGCTCCCGCTGCGCCGGATCGTCACCGCCGACGGCCGCCCCAACTACCTCGCCTGCGCACTGCGCGAACTCCTGCCGCTCGCGCCCGAGTACGACGAGGTGGTGTTCCTGTACGACCCCGACCTCGACCCCGACTACCAGTTGCTCGCCCGCGTGCTCGCACCCCTGGGGCCGACCGTGCACCGGGTTCCGGTCGGCCGGGTGCCGGTCGACGGCGAGATCCGTTCGGCGCGCAAGGGCGGCTGGCGGGGGCAGGACGCGGCCGCGCTCCTGGACGCGACCGCCGGGCACGACGAGGCGGCGACCCGACTCGGCATGCGGCTCTACTTCATCGCCACGCTGGGCCCGGGCCAGGGCCAGTCCCATCGGCCGGACCTGCTGGGCCAGTGCCTCAAGCGCGCCGAACGTCTGCTGGCCGGCGCCCCGCCGACCGCAGAGGACGGCCTGCCCGAGCGGCTGGGTGTCCACCGCCGCGACCACGTGTACGTGGACCCGTACCGGCTCACGACCAGTCTGCTGGCCCGGCACCGCGCCGCGCCCGCCCGCGATCTCCTCTCGGCGGTGTTCCTGTGCCCCTGACCCAGCGACGACTGCACGACGAGGCGTACCGGCGACTGCGGGACGTCCGGCCCGAACTCGCCACTCCGGCGGGCGAGTCGGACCTCGCCGCCCTGTTGCGGGCGCGGGCCGAGGCGGTCGAGCGGCCGGGGGCGGACGCCGTCCAGGCGGTGGCGGTCCTGCGCGGCTTCGACCCCGCGGCCTGGGTCCGGGACGCGACCGCGTTCGCGCTCGGGCTCGCGCCGGACACCGCGGCAGCCTGGCGGCGCTCATTCACCCGAACGGTGTACCTGGCCGGGAACCCGGAGAACCTGCTGGGCCGTTACTCCTTCGACCACCTGGCCGAGGACGGGTCGGTCGGCTGGTGCGGACCGGCACCGGCCGCGAACAGCGCGGGGCTGCGCCGCCTGCTCAAGCTGTTCCTGTCCACGGCCCCGTTCCCGGTCGGCCCCCCGACCACGATCACCGTGCCGCCGCCACACGGGGCCGCGGCACGAGGCCCCGCGTCACGCGGGTCCGCGGCACACGGACCGGCGCCTCACGGTCCTGCGTCACACGGCCCCGCGCCGAGGGCCGCCGTGCACCGCGATCTGTACGTCGCGGCGTCCGGCGTGCCCGTGCCCGAGGCGCTGGTCCACCTCAACCACCTGGTGGTCGAGGCGGCCCTGGACGGGCTGATCGGGCCGGGCGACCGGCTGACCCTGCGGTCCGTCCCGAGCCTGACCGGGGCGGTCACACCGTTCGCCGCGCTCCGTGTCGACGTCGACCGCGCCCATCCGCACCAGCTCCGCGCGTTCGCCGCGCTGACCGAGGAGACTCCCGATGTCTGACCCGTCCACCCGCAGCGCCCCCGGCGCACCGCCCGTTCGCTTCGGCATCCACGGCTCGCCCCACCTCGCCTCCACCGTGGTGCGCGCGGCGGGCCGCGACGGGAGCGACGTACAGATGGTCGGATACGACGTCGAGGACCCGTTCCGGGGGCTGCGGGCCAAGGAGCTCGACGTCATGATCGTCAAGTACGGGCTGCGCGAGCCGGATCTGGCGGTGAGCCGTCCGGTGGCGTACGACCCGCGTGCCGCGATCGTCGGCGCCCACCACCCGCTCGCCACGCGCGCGTCGGTGTCGGTGGAGGAGCTGGCCGACTACGACGCGTTCCGCTGCCCCGGCGCCTTCCCCGCCTATGTGTGGGACGAGGTGGTCCCGCCTCGGACCCCGGGAGGCCGCGCCATACGGCGGCGGTACGACATGGGCACGGTGCAGGGCCTGATGGAGCTGCTGGCCGGGACCGACGCCGTACACATTTCGTTCCAGTCGCTCGACACCATCACGCCGCCGCACATCAAGGTGGTCCCGATCGCGGATCTGCCGCCCGCGCCGGTGGCGCTGGCGTGGCTTCGGGAGCCCGAACCATCGGGACATGTAAGGCAGTTCATCACGGACGCGGAGAACGGGAGCACGGCGCGATGACGACGCAGGCGATGACACAAGCGACAGCGGGCGGCGTCCCCGTGGTGCTGCTGCACGCGCTCTCCCTCGACTCCACGATGTGGGACGCGCAGCGGTACGCACTGGAGCGGCGCGGGCATCCCGTGATCGCCCCCGACCAACGCGGCTTCGGCACATCCCCGCTCGGCGACGGGCCGCCGTCGCTCGACACGGTCGCCGACGACCTGGCCCGGGAGCTGGACCGGCGGGGCGTCGACCGCGCCGTGCTGGTCGGGGTGTCCATGGGTGGCTATGTCGCGATGGAGTTCCTGCGCCGACACCCCGGGCGGGCTCTCGGTCTCGCGCTGATGTCCACGCGCGCGGAGGCGGACGACGAGGCGGCGCGGGCGGGGCGGGAGGGCTTCGCCGCGCTGATGGCGGATCCGGCGAAGGCCCGGGCGTTCATCGAGTCGACGGCGCCCCGGCTGGTGGGCGCCACCACGCACGCCGAACGGCCGCAGGTGGTGGCCCGGTTGCGTGCCGTACTGGCCGGGGTCTCCCCCGTCTCGCTGGCCTGGGCCCAGCAGGCGATCGCGGCGCGCGTCGACGCCACGGACGTACTGCGGGCCGCCGACATACCGGCCGTGGTGATCACCGGCGCGGAGGACCAGCTGGTCTCGTCGGCGGACGCGCGCGCGATGGTCGAGGCCCTGCCCCGGGGACGCCACTCGGTCATCCCGGGCTCAGGCCATCTGCCGCCACTGGAGGTCCCGGCGGCGACCCTGGCCGAGCTGGACACCCTCATAAGCGAAGTGGTCGCCGAACGGGAGGAGGCACGCTGATGCTGACGGACGACCACCGGGCCTGGGGGTTCACCTCCTCCACCGGGCTCGGCTTCACCCACCACACCATCGTCGACGCCCACTTCGACGCCTGCCGGGACGCGTATCTGGGGCTACTCGGACAGGCGGGGATCCAGCCGGGCGCGCACGTCCTGGACGCGGGCTGTGGCGGCGGGGACTTCCTGCCGTGGCTGGCCGATCTCGTCGGGCCCGAGGGCCGAGTCTCGGCCGTCGACCTGGCCGAGGAGAACGCCGCCCTGGCCACCGAACGCCTGACGCGGTGGTCCCCGGCATGTCCGGTGGAGGTGCGCCGCGCCGATCTCCTCGAACTCCCCTACCCGGACGACTCGTTCGACGCCGTGTGGTGCGCGAACACCGTCCAGTATCTGGGCGACGCCGAACTGGCCCTCGCCCTGCGGGAGATGCGGCGGGTGGTCCGGCCGGGCGGGACGGTGGCGGTGAAGGACCTGGACGCGCATCTGATCACCGCCCGGCCCATCGATCCGTACCTCTTCGCGGACTTCTTCCGCGCGGCCGGACGGACCCCGGGCTACGCGGCCCAGCTGCTGCGCACCCGGGACCTCTACCGCCATCTCAAGGCAGCGGGGCTGACGGGGGTGCGGCAACAGACCGTCCTCATCGAGCACTTCGCCCCGCTCACCCCGCAGGCCCGGGCGTTCTACGCGCCCACCTGCGCGCAGCTCGCCGGGCAGGCCCTGGAGCTGGGCCTGAGCGAACAGTGGCGGCGCTTCGTGGACCCGGACGCGGCGGACCATCCGCTCGACTCGCCCGACGGGTACATCAGCGAGGGCAATGTGCTGGCGGTCGGGACGGTTCCGGGCGACGGGACCGTGCCGGGTGACGGGACCGCCCCCCGCTGAAGGACCGTTCCCGGTGGCAGGAAATGTGCCCGGTGTCGGGGAATTCCAAGACCATCCTGTTCGTTCCCAGGGAGAGGAGAGCATCCAGACGCAAGAACATCCAGACCACCAGACCAGCTGATGGACCCGAAGTCCGCAGGAGGCACGGCGTGAACAGCGAGCAGGAGACGATCCACCGGGTCCTCACCCAGAGCGGGGACACCTGGGCGATCGTGGGGCTGTCCTCGAACGAGCGGCGGGCCGCGCACGGGGTCGCGGACGTGCTCCAGCGGTACGGGAAGCGGATCGTGCCCGTACATCCCAAGGCCGAGACGGTGCACGGGGAGCAGGGCTATCCGTCGCTGGACGCGATTCCGTTCAAGGTCGACGTCGTGGACGTCTTCGTGAACAGCGAGCTGGCCGGGGACATAGCGGACCAGGCCGTCGCGGTCGGCGCCAAGGCCGTCTGGTTCCAGCTCGGGGTCATCGACGACGCGGCGTACGAGCGGACGCGGGCGGCCGGGCTCGACGTGGTCATGGACCGGTGCCCCGCGATCGAGATACCCCGGCTCGGCTGAGCCCTCGGCCGCGCCACACCTCCGTCACTGCCACACATCCACCGCCGCCACGCCTCGGCCCCGGCCGCGCGTCGGTCGCCTCCCAGACGCAGAACTCCCGCGATACGGAACACCCGGAACCGGTAGCCGCTGTACCGGCCGCGTTCCGTACGCGCATACTGGCGCCAGCCGCAGCCTGCGAACGGACGCACGGGAGGCGCTCCTTGCACAAGGTGATACGCACCCCGGACGGCCGCAAGCTGGCCGTCGAGACCCGTGGGCACCCTCTGGGCAGGGCGGTCTTCCTGCTGCACGGCACACCCGGAAGCCGACACGGCCCGGCCCCGCGCAGCACCGTCCTGTACCGGATGGGTGTCCGGCTGATCACCTTTGACCGGCCGGGATACGGGGACTCAGACCGTCGGCCCGGACGTCGGGTGGTGGACGCGGCCGACGACGTGGCGGCGATCGCCGACGCGCTGGGCATCGACCAGTTCGCCGTGGTGGGCCGCTCGGGCGGGGCGCCGCATGCGCTGGGGTGCGCCGCGCGGCTGCCGGACCGTGCGGCCAGGGCGGTGGCGCTCGTTCCGCTCGCGCCGCGCGATGCGGACGGGCTCGACTGGTTCGAGGGCATGACCGAGGACAACGTGCGCGCGTATACGATCGCGGCGGGCGGGCCCGAGGCCGTGACCGCCGCGCTGGAGGTGCGGGCCGAGGCGATACGGGCCGACCCTCGGGCCACCGTTGCCGCGATGCACGGCATGGTGCCGGAGCCGGATCGCGGGGTGCTGACCGACGCTGCGATCAGAGCGCTGCTGGTGCGCAACTTCGCGGAGGGGCTGCGCACTTCGACCGATGGATGGGTCGACGATGTGCTGGCGCTCAGCTCGCCGTGGCGCTTTCGGCCCGAGGACATCCGGGTGCCGGTACTGCTGTGGCACGGGGCGCAGGATGTTTTCGCGCCCGCGTTGCACACGCATTGGCTGGCCGAGCGGATCCCTGGGGCGCGGTTCGAAGTGCCTCCGGACGCCGCCCACTTCGGTGCACTGGAGGTGTTCACCCGGGCCCTTCGGTGGGCGCGGTGGTGACCCGGCTAGACCGGCTGGATCTCGATGTCCCGGTCCAGCCGTCGCCACGCCCTCGCCGCCTCCGCTATCGGGTGGTCCACGCCCAGTTGCTCCGCGGCCGGTTCCAGGACCGTGGCGCGCAGGCGGGCGGCCTCCTCGCCCCGGCCTGCCGCTCGTAGGGTGACCGCCAGGTTGGAGCGGCAGATCAGGACGTCGGGGTGGCGGGGGCCGTGGGTGTCCAGCAAACGGTCCAGTACGGCTCGCTCCCAGCGTTCGGCGAGGTCGGGGCAGCTCAGATCGCCGTACACATTGGCCAGGTTGACGCCCGCCGCGTACACGAAGGGGTGCTCCGGGCCGAGTGCGCCCTCCAGTGCCGCGCGGACCTTCTCGGCGGCGTCGGCCGCCGCCTGCGCGCCCTCGGTCGCCCGCTGGTAGACGACCACGTTGTCCCGGCAGGCCAGCGTGTGGGGGTGGTGCTCGCCCAGCTTCTGGCGGTAGCCGTCCAGCATCCGGCAGGCGAGGTCCAGGGCCCGGCCCGGATCGCCGACGGCCGCGTGGTCGGCGGCGAGGTTGAGGCCGCAGGCCAGGGTGTCGGGCGCGGTGGGCCCGTACCGCTCGTAGAGGCGCTCGTACGACTTCGTCGTGATACGGATCGCCTCGTGCGGGTGGCCGGCGCGGCGCAGGGAGACCGCGAGGCTCTTCGCGGTGCGCAGCACCTCGGGCGCGCGCGGGTCGAGGACGCGGCGCAGCCCGTCGAGGACTTCGCGCAGTACCTGCACGGACGCCGCGTACTCGCCGTTCTCCCGCAGGTCCGTCGCGAGGTGGCCGGTGGTGGCGAGGGTGAAGGGGTGGTCGTCGCCGAGCAGCAGGGCGAGGCCCTCGACGGTCCGCTCGTCGAGCCGCCGCGCGGCCTCGCTGTTGCCGGTGAGCCGGTAGTCGATGGCGAGGTTGTTCGCCGCCATCAGGGTGCGCCGGTGGTCCTCGCCGAAGAGCCGGCGCATCCCCTGGTAGATCCATAGATCGCGGTCGAGCGCCTCGGCGAAGCGGCCGACGGCGCGCAGGTCGGCGGCGAGGCTGCCGGTGACGATCAGGACGCTGGGGTGGTCGTCGGCCGGATGGTCCGCGTGGAAGTGCTGCCGCTGGCGCTCCAGGGTGTCCTCGTCCAGCTCAAGGGCCTCCTGGTACATCCCCTGCGCCCGCAGCGCGTTGGCGAGCTCGAAACGGATGCTGAGGGTCTGGAGGTCGTTGTCGCCGAGCCGCCGGGTCCAGAGGTCGTCGAGCTGGACGCCGAGGGTGCGGGCGCTCTCCAGTTCGCCGCGCTTGAGCAGGTAGCGGATCCGGTCGACCATCAGCTGGCGCACGCCCTCCTCGTCGCAGTCGGCGACGCCCGACGCGCTCAGATGCGGCCAGATCAGCTCGAACTCGGGCCAGCTCCTGGGGTCGCTGACCGGGTCGTCGCGGCCGACGCCCTCGGTGGGCCGCGCCTGGGCGAGCACGCGGTGCACCACGTGTTTGGCATCCGTCTGCTGCTGGGGGTTGAGTCCGGCCCGTACGGCGGCCTGGACCAGGCGGTGCACCTGGATGCTGCTGTCGGCGGGGTCCACCTTGGCGAGGGCGAACCGGTTCAGCGTCTGGATGACGCGGCCCAGCATGTACCGCTCGCGCAGGTCCGGGTCGTACGGAAGGAGCGCGTCGACCATCACGTCGCTACCGATGAGCCGCATCGAGACCGAGTCGGCCGAGAAGAACGACAGCAGCTCCAACAGCCTTACGGCGGACCGGGATTCCTCGCGCAGCCTGCTGATGGAGATGGCCCAGGTCGCGCTGATGCGATGGCCGTAGTCCTCGGGTGTGCCGAGCGAGAGGACTTGCGTGCTCTGCTCCCTGAGCTGTTCCAGGTACGCGTCGACGGGTGTCGCGGTCTCGGCCAGCCAGGCCGCCGCCACCTCCACCGCCAGCGGCAGATCGCCGACGGCGGCGGCGACCTGGTCCCCGTCCGCGCGGGGCAGCCCCGCGACCCGCCAGGTCAGATGCTCGACGCTCTCGGCCCGGGTGAAGACCTCGACCTCGATGTTCTCGGCCCGGGCGGACGCGGGTTTGCTGCGGCAGGTGGCGATGACGTGCCCGTACACCCGGCCCGGCAGCGGGGCGACGCTCGGCGGCAGCCGGCGCAGCGCCGAGTCGGGGTCCTCCACATTGTCGAAGATCAGCAGCCAGCGCGGATAGCGCTCGCCGCTCCACAGCTCCTGGAGCGCCGCGAGGGCCGCCACGCCGACCACGTCGCCGGCCTTGAGGTCCATCTCCACGGCGAGTTGGGCGAGCGAGGCCACCACGCGGTCGGGCCGCTCGGCCTCGACCCACCACACCAGGTCGTAGTCGGCCCGGAACCGGTGCGCGTACTCCAGGGCCACCTGGGTCTTGCCGACGCCGCCGAGGCCGTGCAGGACCTGGACGCGGCGCTGGGTGGAGCGGCTGTCGCCGCGCAGCTGGTCGCGCATCCGGTCGAGCAGGGCGGTGCGGCCGGTGAACCAGCTGTTGCGCGGCCGTATGTTGGAGATCCGGGGCGCGGTGCCGGGAAAGCGCGGCCGGTCGGGGCCGGTCGGCAGAGCGGGTATCGCCTCGGTCCGCTCCAGGGCGCCGAGCAGCGCGGCCGCCGCCCGGGTCTCGTCGACGCGCACCAGGTCGACCGGGCCCCGGCTGCCCGGCGGCGGGGTCAGGCGGACGTCGCCGACGCGCACCGGGAGCATCCTGCGGCGCCCGCCCGAGCGGTCCTGGGCTGAGCCGCCGTCCCACAGGCCGCGCCCCTCGCGGGACTTGAGGTAGGCGGCGGACGCGATGTGCAGGACGCGGTAGGCGCCCTCCTTGGCGAACTCCTCCTCGATCCGGGCCGGTTGAGGGGTGCGGGCGTCGGCGGCCACCGGGTGGAACCCGGCCGCTTCGAGTACGGAGGCGATCCAGTCCACCCACATCCGGTCCTCGGAGACATGGCTCAGCACGATGTTCACCGGCGACTTGGGGCGGCGCCGGGTGAAGGCGCCGACATGCGCGGTCCGCAGCGACTCGTCGATCGGCGGCAGCCCGTTGACCTGGCCGTGGGTGAGCACCGAGGTCAGCCGCTCGCAGGCGGCGAGCACGGAGCTGGCGACGCCCGGCGGGTCGCCGAAGGTGGCCAGGACCTCCTCGTACGCGTAGAACGGCCGGTACGGGATCTCGACGGTGCCCCAGTAGGCGCCCGCGCCCTCGATGCCGAGGCCGGTGGGGAAGCCCGCGAACGCCTCTCTGGCCAGCGCCCGCCCGGCGTCCGCCTTCTCCTTCTCGCCGTCGTCGATGCGGGTCGGCACCGGCAGGATGCGGATGTTCCGCTCGCCGTAGCGCTCCTCGATGTCGCGGGCGACGGCGGAGGCGCCCTCGATGCTCTGGTCGCTCAGGGTGAAGCAGACGACGAGGACCTGGGGCATCTGGACCGTACAGATGTCGGCGATGTCGCTGAGGCCCGTCCTGCTGTCGATGAGGGTGTAGTCGTAGCGGGCGCGCATGTCGGCGCGCATGGCGTCGAAGAACTGGCCGCCGCCGGAGTGCTCGTAGAAGTGGTCCCAGTCCATCCGGCCGACCACCGAGGCGTAGTCGCGGTTGCGGCGGCCCGCGGAGAGGAAGTCCAGGCTGCCGCCGCCGGGGAAGGACCAGTCGAGGGAGACGGCGTGCGGGCGCACGCGCGCGTAGCCGCGGTACCAGTCGGGGTCCCGGTCGGCGGCGGGGCGGCGCACCTCCTCCTGGTACTCGGTGATCAGGTTGATGAGCCCCGGCGTCGCCTCCAGGGCGCGCAGATCGAGGAAGGGGTGGAAGAAGCGGTGCAGTCCGGGCGCTTCGAGGTCCCAGTCGACGGCGAGCACGCGATGACCGTTGGCCGCCAGGATCCAGGCGCAGTTGGCGAGCGCCATGGTCCGCCCGGTGCCGCCCTTGTACGAGTAGAACGTGATGACGGTCCCGTCACGGTTCTCGGCCATCTGAGGGGCCCTCCACCCGGTCGGCCTTGCTCTGGTCGGCGGCTCGCCGCTCGCGCCGCTCCTCGGCCTCCTGGGACCGCCCGTATCCGACTCCGCGCGGCAGGACCCGGGGAAGCGGTGTGCCCGGCCCGGGCGTCGCGTCCGTGCGGCCGGCGCTCTCGTAGTGCCTGACAGCCGACCGTACCGCCCGGGGCAGCTCCTGGCTGAAGGCTTCCAGAGTAGGCAGCCCGCCGCCGCGCGTCAGGTGTCCTTCGCTGTCCCAGGCGCGCGCGGCCAGCACGTCGTCGGCGGTGTCGCGCAACTCGCCTTCGTGCAGCCGCGATTCGGGGTCCACCCGGTTCCAGGGGATCATCACGCTGATCCAGGGCCGAGGTTCGGCCGAAAACCGCCGTACCAGGTCCCGGTGGCGGGCCGAGCCGAGCGCCCAGCGGTCGAGCAGCAGCAGCCCGGGGGCTTCGGGCGGCCCCGGGCTCAGTATCCGCTCGGCGTTCTCGTCGAACTCCCCCAGCACGACCGAGTAGTTGAGGTTGCTGACGAGGTCGGCGGTGTGGCTGGCCAGGGGTCTGGCGGACATCGGGTGGTACGGGTTCCAGTCCTGCGGCCGGGAGCCGTAGCAGTCGGGGCCGCGCCCGGGCGGCAGACCGTCGCGCGAGCACGCGAGGACCGTGACCTCAAGCTGTCGCCCGGGCCCGGGGGCGGAGCCGAACGCGGAGGTCAGCGTGGCGTAGTCCTGGTAGGGGTCCCCGTCCGCGATCCGGGTCTGCTCGGCGACGCTGACGACGCGCTTGGCCAGCCGGTAGACGGCGTGTTCATAGTGGTCGCGCAGATAGTTGAGCTTGATCATCCCGTAGAAGCCCTCGTCCGCGTACTCGTCGCCGAAGTCGGCGTGGTCGAACCTCAACCTGCGGGCGGGCTCAGGCAGTTGGTGCGGCAGTACGGGGGTCCACAGCGCGGGGATGATCGCCGGGGGTGTGCGGCGCTCGCTGCGCGACTGGTGCAGGGTGTCGCGGCCCGCGAACGCGAACCACTCCCGGCCGCACTGCTCGCTCAGGAAGTAGCGCGGCGAGTAGAGCGGCACGAAGACCCGGCAGAGCGCCAGGGCCTCGGTGATCTGCCCCTGCCAGTCCTCGCCGGGGCGTACGTGCTGGTCCATGAAGCCCGCGGGCACCCCGGCCGGGAGCGCGGTCAGCTGCATCACATGCGCGGACAGGTCACGGAAGAAACGCTGCACCCACAAGTCGGGGTCCCTGTCCCGGGGGTCGTTCTTGGGGGTGTGCGCATAGCTCAGGAAGAAGTACGGCCTCGGCTCGCACCCCCTGCCCCCAGCGGCTTCGTGCGGCACCGCTCCCTCCCGGTCCGAGTGGGTGGGCTCTCAGTGTAGAAAGCCGACGATCCACGGCGGAACCGCCTGTACGCGCCGAATCGACGGCTCCCGGTCAAGCGCGCGGCGCGTTGCGGGCGCGCCAGGCGTCGCGGTGGCGCCGGGCGGCGTCCGTCGCGCCGGTCAGCGCCCGGGGCGGCACCTGTTCGGCCCGCCAGGCGGCCGCCGTCTCGCCCATCGCGGCGACGAAACGCTTGCCGGGCGCGGTGAGCGAGCCGCTGCGGGCGAGCGTGTCGATGGCGTCGGTGGTCTGCCGGCGCCAGCGCGCGAACTCCGTCTGCGCCCGGTCGCGCGCCGCCGGCCCCTCGGCGGTGGAGCGGCGCACCCGCCAGAAGTCGGTGACGGCGAGGTGCGCGTAGGCGCCTTGCAGCAGCCCGCCCAGGGGCCTCGGGTCATCGCGCCAGGGGGCGTAGTAGCGGCTGTGGTCCTCGGGGTCGTACAGGTCGCAGACGTCGAGCACCGCGCTCAGCTTGACGTGCTGGAACTCATGGACGATCAGCAGGGCGAGCAGGCCCGGGTCGGACGGGCGGGCCGCCGCGACCGCCCCGAAGGCGTCCCGGCAGGTGGCACTGGTGTCGCAGCCGAGCCGGGGGGTGAGCGGGGTGATGACCCGCAGTCCGGCGGCGACTCCGGGTGCGTACGCGGTGAGTTGAAGCTGTATCAGGGACCAGGCGGCGGCGAGCCCCTGGGCCCAGGCGCGCGCCCCCGGCGCCGGGAGCCGGTCCGCCACGGGCCACTCGTAGCGGTCGCGCAGCGGGTCGGTGTCCTCCAGGGCGACCGTCCAGCCGTCCGCCTCGAAGAGCCTGACGGGCTGCCAGTACGGGGTGCGTCCGTCGAGCCCCTCGCCCCAGCCCATCCGCAGCCGCTGACCGCCGGACCGTACCGTGAACCCATAGGACTCGGCGGTCACTTCGGCCTCCTCGGCGCCGCCCGGCAGCAGGGCGCGGCCGATGCCGGGCAGCCGCAGGGTGCCGGCTCGCAGCGGGACGGTGACGGCGTCGGCGCGGCGGGCGCGCAGCGCGGCCGCCGCCGCGAGCTCGGCGAGTCCGGTGGCGGGCGTGCCCCGGGCGTCGTCGCCGAGAACACGCAGCGCCCATGACCGGAAGTAGGGGTGCGCGAGCGCTGCCTCAAGGGCCTGCGGCGCGTCCGCGTCCAGGTCGACGAGGAGCTCCCAGGCGGCCATCGCCCGTCGGTCCGAGTCCCGGACGCGGCCGCCGACGGCGGCGAGCAGGTCCCGGTTGAGGTCGAGCTGTGCGAGGGCCAGGCGCCGGACGGTCGCGGCGCCGCCGAACCCGGCCGCCAGCTCGTCGAAGTCGCCCGGTTCCAGAGGGTGTTCGGCCATCTCGACGGCTTCCCCGACCGCCGCGTGAGCGGTCGCCTCGTGCGGACGGGTGTGTGCGTCCTCAGGTATCTGCTCGTACGTACGGATGCGGGTGATCAGGGCCAGCAGGTCCGGGCAGAACACGGACGGGTTGTCGAAGCCGTTCGCGGTGCGGTAGCGGTGGGCGTAGAGGCCGCCGCCGCAGGACTCGGCCACCGGACACGCGGTGCACTGGGCGCACAGCGACTCGATGCCCTTCTGCCGGGCCAGCATTCCGGGATGGCGCAGGACGTCGTCCAGCGAGTGCTCGAAGACGTTCAGTCCGGTGGCCGGGGCGCCGTCGTACGACGTCTTGAGGCTGTCCGCCTGCTCGTAGGTGCCGTCGGTCTCGATCACGACGAGGTCTGCGGGGGCGAGGCCGAGCGATTCGGTGAGGCTGCTTCCGCCGCGCAGGGTGCGGTGCACGGACGCGAAGGTCCGCACCGGGACCGGTCGGCCCGCCGCGTCCCAGCGCCGGTACACGGTGTCGAGCCAGTCGGCGTACGGGGTGGGGCGTCCGGCGGGGCGCGGCGGCGGGGTGTCCCACGTGGCGTGCGGCAGCAGGAAGTCGATGTGCGGCGGATCGAGGGCGAGAAGCGCGTCGTAGACGGCGACGGGGTCGTTCTCGATGTCGATGGTGCAGAGCAGCCCGGCGAACAGCTCTCGGTAGCGGGGTCGGCTCAGCAGGGCGACCGCGTCGAGGACCTTGGTGTAGCTGCTGCGGCCGTCGGCGTAGCGGCGGTGGCGGTCGTTGGACTCGCGGTCGCCGTCCAGGGAGATGCCGACGCGGACGCCGAGTTCGCGGAAGAGCTCGCAGAACTCCTCGTCGAGCAGGACCCCGTTGGTGTGGATACGCAGATCCAGGGCGCTGATCCCGTCCAGGGCGCGGCCCAGTTCCTCGGCGGCGCGGCGCAGCAGGACCGGTCCGGCGAGCAGCGGTTCGCCGCCGTGCAGGACGACATGGACGGTGGGCAGCCGGTGGAGGAGGGCGTGTTCGGCGATCCTGGCCGCCGCGGCGGCCAGGATCGCCTGCGACACCGCTCTGGGCCGGCCGCGCCAGCTGGTGTCGGCGTGCTCGTAGACATAGCAGTGGTCACAGGCGAGGTCGCAGCGGCTGTGCGTTTTCAGCACAACCTGCGACAACGCCGGCAAAGGCCGGTCCACGGCGGATGCCCGGCGCTAGAGCGACGACTGGAAGGCGGCGACCCGTACCGTCGAGCCGTCGTCGGCCGCCATCAGTCTCCGTACGCCGACCGGCAGTTCGCCGGCGCGTGCCTTGACCGCCTGCACTTGCAGCTGCGACCGCTCGCGTCCCTGCCGGTCGATCCTGGGACAGGGCCTTTCGGCGGCCGTGACGAGGTGTTCCAGGGGAGCCCCCTCAGTCAGGTGTGCGGAGGATCGAGGGCGGATGCCCTCTCCGCACATACTTTTCCCCGCTCAGTGCGAAGAATCGCACAGCAGTCCGTGCAGCAGTACAACCCCTTTACGGGGACGGCTTGTTCGAGCCACCGCACGAGGTGTCCGTGGTCGACCCCCCGGCCACACCAACACCACGACCCACGTCTCAACGCTCGAACGGGACCGAGATCGCCATGGTCATCTCGACCGGTTCCGTGCCGTCGTTACGGTACGTGTGGGGCGCGTTGGCCTCGAAGGACGCCGAGTGGCCCGACGGGACGGGGTGGTCGGTGCCGTCCACGACCAGGGTCAGGGTGCCCTCGGTGACATGGATCAGCTCGATCGTGCCCGCCGGGTGCGGGTCGGAGGCGCTGCCGTCACCCGGCATCAGATGCCACTTCCACATCTCCAGCGGACCGGGCGCCTCCGTGCCCGCGAGGAGCGTGGAGTAGCTGCCCCGCTCGGTGGACCAGAGCCGGACGGCCTGGTCCGGCGGAACGATCCGCACGCTGGGACCGCTCTCGTAGTCGAGCAGCGTCGTGATGCTCACGCCGAGCGCGTCGGCGATCTTCACCACGGTGCCGACGCTGGGGTTGGTGCGCGCCTGCTCGATCTGGATGAGCATGCCGCGGCTCACCCCGGCGCGGGTCGCGAGCGCTTCCAGGGTGAAGCCGCGCTCGCTGCGCCAGTGCTTGACGTTGCGGGCCAGGGACTGGGTCAGCAGGTCGAGGTCCGACACATTCCGTCCATCGTGTGGGCCGCGGTGGCGGCCGATCAATCCCGCCATCCAATATTCTGGATGACAGGTCTAATATATTGCACTACGGTGCGGTGCACCCCACCGTTCACCGCACTGTACTGCGAGGCCCCCCATGACAGCACTGTTCGCCCTGGCCACCAGCCTCCTGTGGGGGCTGGCCGACTTCGGCGGCGGGCTGCTCACCCGACGCATCCCCGCGCTGACCGTGGTCGTCGTCTCGCAGTGCATCGCCGTCGCGGTGCTCGGCGCGATCGTGGTGGCGACCGGCGGCTGGCACCAGGCGGACCACCGGCTCTGGTTCGCGGTGGCGGCGGGCGTGGTCGGCCCGGTCGCGATGCTCAGTTTCTACAAGGCGCTGGCGCTCGGCCCGATGGGCGTGGTCTCCCCGCTCGGCTCGCTCGGCGTGGCCGTGCCGGTCGGCGTCGGCCTGGTGCTCGGCGAGCGCCCCGGCGTCCTCCAGTTCGCCGGGATCGCGGTCGCCGTGGCGGGTGTCGTGATGGCGGGCGGCCCGCAGTTCCGGGGCGCGCCGGTGCAGCGGCAGGCGATCGTGCTCACGCTGCTCGCCGCGTTCGGGTTCGGGGCGGTGATGGCGCTGATCGCCGAGGCGTCGACCACCGTCACCGGGCTGTTCCTCGCGCTGTTCGTGCAGCGCGTCACGAATGTCGCCGTCGGCGGTGCGGCGTTGTACGTGTCCTTGAAGCGCGGCGGGGAGGCGCTGCCCTCGGGCGGGATTGGCGTCGTGCGGGCGGCGCTGCCCGCGCTCGCGTTCGTGGGGCTCGCCGATGTGGCCGCGAACGGTACGTACGCGATGGCCGCGCGGATGGGGCCGGTCACCGTCGCGGCCGTCCTCGCCTCGCTGTATCCGGTGGTCACTGCGCTGGCCGCGCGGGGAGTTCTCAAGGAGCGGCTGCGCGGGGTGCAGGCCGCGGGGGCGGGCATTGCGTTGGTGGGGACGTTGTTGTTGGCGGCGGGGTGACGGCCACGTGGTGGGGTGCGGAGTGCGTTTCCGGGTGCGGTGTCGTCGTTCGGCTGCGGACCGTGCGTGGCTGGTCGCGCAGTTCCCCGCGCCCTTTAAGTGACCCGGGACCGCATCACCCCCGCGCCCCTTAGGTGACCCGGGAACGTTAAGTGACCCGGGACCGTGTCGGACCCCCACACCCCCTACACCTCGTCCGGTGTCAACTCCGCGACCGCCAGGAGCTGTTCGGGCGTCACGCCCTCCGGGATCGGGATCGGGGTCGGGGTGCGCAGTGGGGGCTGCCAGCCGTTCTGGTCGTCCCAGGTGCGTACGACCCTGGCGGGGGCGCCCGCCACCACCGCGTGGTCCGGGACCTCGCCCCGGACGACCGCGCCCGCCGCCACGACCACGTTGCGGCCGAGCCGGGCGCCCGGCAGCACCACGGCGCCCGTGCCGAGCCAGCAGCCCGGGCCGATCTCCACCGGCTCCATGCGCGGCCACTGCTTGCCGACGGGCTGGTGCGGGTCGTCGTAGCTGTGGTTGGTCGAGGTGATGTAGACGTACGGGCCGCAGTACGTGTTGGAGCCGATGGTCACCGTGGTGTCCGCGATGACATGGCTGCCCCGGCCGAGCACCACGCCGTCGCCGAGCCGCAGTATCGGCTCGGCGCCGAGGTCGAGGCCCGGCATCATCCCGGCCGTGAGCGTGACCTGTTCGCCGATGATGCAGTGGTCGCCGAGCTCGATCCAGGGCTCGCCGAACACCGTGCCCTGGGGGAACGCGAGCCGGGTGCCGTGGCCGATGCGGCCGAAACGCAGCCGCCCGGGGTGTTCGGCGGTGACCGCGCCCGCGTTCTGGACCCACTGCCAGCCGCGCTGGACCGCGCCCGCGACGGTGCGGCGCCGCCAGGCGCTCAGGGATGAGAACGTGTTTCTGTTCTTGGGCACCCGCACACGGTACTCACCGGCGACTGCGCTGATCAGCGGCCGGACCTGTGATCTTCCGCTCAGCCACGCCCGTCCTCCTGGCCTCAGCTCCCGTGCGCTTCCCGGTGATCCCGTGCCAACCCGAGGTACATCGCCGCGTTGACCTTGATGCCCTCGCGCTCCTCCTCGGTCAGCTCCCGGCGGACCTTGGCCGGGACGCCCGCGACCAGCGAGCCGGGCGGGACGACCATGTTCTGCGGCACCAGTGCCTGCGCGGCGACCAGCGAACCCGCGCCGATCACGGCCCCGTTGAGCACGGTGGCGCCCATGCCGACCAGCACGTCGTCCTCGACGGTGCAGCCGTGCAGCACGGCGTTGTGCCCCACCGAGACGCGCTCGCCGACGGTGACCGGGAAGCCGGGGTCGACGTGGACCGTGCAGTTGTCCTGAATGTTGCTGTCGGCGCCGAGCACGATCGGGCCGCAGTCGGCCCGCAGCACCGTGTGGTACCAGACGCTCGCCCCGGCGGCCAGGGTCACCTCGCCCAGCACCACGGCGGTGGGTGCGGTGAACGCCGCCGGATCGATCTGCGGCTTCTTGCCGCCCACGCCCACGACCAACGCCCGCTCTGCCATGCGCCACTCCTTCGTACGGATCTCATCGCACCCAGGGGGCACGGTAGGCGACGGCGCTGCGGGGCGTGCGCGCGGGTGGTCCGTACGATCGTCGAATGGCACTCTTCCGGATCGAGAGGCGTACAGAGCTGAGCTGCGGCGAGGCCTGGCGGCGGCTTACCGACTGGCCCCGCCACTCGGGGAGCGTGCCGCTGACCCGGATCAGCGTCGCCACCCCGCCGCCGACCGGCGTCGGCACGGTCTTCGTGGCGCGGACCGGCATTGGACGCCTGGCGTTCGAGGACCCCATGGAGGTCGTGGTGTGGGAGCCGCCGCAGGCGCAGCGGCCGGGGCGCTGCCGGTTGGAGAAGCGCGGGCGTGTCGTCATCGGCTGGGCCGAGATCGAGGTGCGCCCCGGTCCGTCGGGGACCGGGGCGCGGCTCGTCTGGCGCGAGGATCTACGGGTGCGCGGACTGCCGCGCGCGCTCCACGCGCTGATCGCCCCGGCGGGGCGGCTCGTCTTCGGGCGGGCGCTGACCGTGATCCTGAAGAACTGACGGTCAGTCGGCGGCCGGCACGTTCTCGGCAGGGGCCGACTCGACCTCGGCCGACGCCTTCTTGGCACGGTTCTTGACGACCAGCATCGAGACCACGCCGAAGACCGCCGCGAGCCCGAGGCCGACGTACGAGAAGTTCTTCAGATACGACTCGGCGACCGTGCCGATGTAGTAGATGGCGGCCGTGGTGCCGCCCGCCCAGCAGATGCCGCCGAGCAGGTTGGCGATGAAGAACTTCCAGTACGGCATGTGCAGCACGCCCGCCAGCGGCCCCGCGAAGATCCGCAGCAGCGCGATGAAGCGGCCCACGAACACCGCCCACATGCCCCACTTCTGGAAGGACTTCTCCGCCATGGCGACATGGCCTTCGCTGAAGTGCTTGGGGAACTTGGCGGCGAGCCAGGCGAGCAGCGGTCTGCCGCCCTTGCGGCCGATCGCGTAGCCGATCGAGTCGCCGACGACCGCGCCGATGACGGCGGCGGCGCCGAGGATCACCGGGTTGATGTGTCCCTGCTGGGAGGCCAGCAGCGCCGAGCTGACGAGGACGATCTCGCCCGGCAGCGGAATGCCGAGGCTCTCCAAGCCGATGACCAGCCCCACCAGGAGATAGACACTGACGGCGGGGATGTTCTCCAGCCACTCCTGGATGTGCAACGCCCGTTTCCTCCCGATAGCGACGGGCTGACGCCCGGCGTGCGCCCCCCTTGGCGCACGTCGGGAAGCCTACCCGCTCGGGTCCGCTCACCGACGGCCCGCGACGCGCACCTCCCCGTACCCCGTGAGCTTGAGGTCGCGCGCCGAGGCGCCCACCTCGATACGGCGGCGCCCGGTTCCGAGCACCCAGCCGTGCCGCGCCGGGTCCCAGGACGAGAGCGAGCGGGGCGCGATGCGGACCGTGATCCGGCGCGAGTCGCCCGGGTCCAACTCCAGACGCCGGTAGCCCGCGAGCGCGCGCTCCACCTGGTCGAGCCGCAGCTCCGGCGAGGGCCCGACGTAGACCTGGGCGACCTCGATGCCGGTGCGCCGCCCGGTGTTGCGGACGGTGAAGCCCACCACCAGTCCCCCGTGCTCGGCCCGCACCTCCAGATCGTCGTACGCGAACGTCGTGTACGAAAGCCCGTGGCCGAAGGGGAACAGCGGCTCCACACCTTCCGCGTCGTACCAGCGGTAGCCGAGGTGGATGCCCTCCGAGTACTCCTCGACACCGTCGACGCCCGGGTAGCGGCGCGGGTCCCCCGCCACCGGGTGGCGCTCGTCGGAGACCGGGAACGACTGGGTGAGGCGGCCGCCCGGGTCGCAGTCGCCGAAGAGCACGGCGGCGGTGGCGGCCGCGCCCTCCTGGCCCGGGTAGTACATCTGGAGCACGGCGGCCGTCCGCTCCAGCCACGGCATCGTGGTGCTGGAGGAGGTGTTGAGGACCACGGTGGTACGGGAGTTGACGGCGGCCACCGCGTCGATGAGCGCGTTCTGGTGGCCGGGCAGGGCCAGGGTGGTGCGGTCGGCGCCCTCGGTCGCGTCCTCGTACGCGAAGAGCACGACGCTCGCGGCCGCGCGCGCCACGCGTACCGCCTCGGCGACATCGGCGGCGCGGGTCGCCCCGGTGATCCGGCGCAGCCGGAAGAGCTGCCCGTCGGCGCCGCCCTTCGCGGTGATCTTCAGGGTGTGCGGCCCGGCCGCCAGCCGCAGGGTGGCCCGCCGCACGGCAAGCCCGTCGGGGGCCGCGCTGACCAGGCCACCCGCGAAGTACTCGCCGTAGCCCGGGGCGAGCGGGAAGAGGTCGGTGCCGTCGAGCAGGACGACGGGGCGTTCGCGACCGGAGTAGTGGATGACCAGCGTCCACTCGTCGGCCTCGGCGACGGTGAGCGTTCCGTCGTACGTCCAGGTCGTCCCGGCCGCCACGTGCTGGCCCTCGAAGTCGGCGCCGGGCGAGACGGCGGTGGCGGGCAGGGCGCGGCCGAACAGGTCCTCGCCGAGCGCGTACCGCACGCGCGCACCCTCGCCCGCCCGTGCGGTGATCGCGTCCAGCGGGCTCTGCGCCCGGTCCGGCACCACATGGGCGCTGCCCCCGCCGCTGACGAACGGGAGCGCGCCGGTCGGGCCGATGACGGCGAGCGAGCGGGCGGCCGCACCGGTCAGTGGCAGGGCGCGGTCCTCGTTGCGCAGCAGGGTCGCGCCCGCCTCGGCGACCTTCAGGGCGGTACGGGCCCCGGCCGCCGCATCGCGCGCTGGCCGGGGCGGGGCGCTGCCGTCGAGCAGCCCGAAGCGGTCCATGACGGACAGGACGCGGCGCACCGAGCGGTCGACCAGCGCCTCGGGAACGCTGCCGTCCCGGACGGCCCGCTTCAGCGCCGCGCCGAAGTAGGCGTCGTTCGGCATCTCCATGTCGAGCCCGGCACCGATCGCGGCGGCCGTGGAGTGCGCGGCGAACCAGTCCGTCATCACCCAGCCCTCGAAGCCCCAGGCATCCCGCAGCACCCCGGTGAGCAGACTCGCGTTCTCGCAGGCGAACGTGCCGTTGACCTTGTTGTACGAGCCCATCACCGCGCCGGTACGGGCGGCGATCGCGGCCTCGAAGCCGCGCAGCTCCGTCTCGTGCAAGGTCTGCTCACCGGCCCGCACATCGATCGACATGCGGTCCTTCTCCTGGTTGTTGAGGGCGAAGTGCTTGACCGTGGCGATCAGTCCCTGCCCCTGGATGCCGCACACTTCTTCGGCGACCAGGTCGGCCGCGAGCAGCGGGTCCTCGGAGAAGGTCTCGAAGTTGCGGCCCGCGTACGGGGTGCGGATCAGGTTGACCATCGGCGAGAGCAGCACGTCCTGGCCGAGCGCGCGGCCCTCGCGGCCGATGACCTCGCCGTACTCCCGGGCGAGCGCGGGGTCGAAGGCCGAGGCGAGCATCACGGGCGCGGGCAGGGCGGTGGCGTGCCGGGTGACCCGGACCCCGGCGGGGCCGTCGGCGAGGCGCAGGGGCGGGACGCCGAGGCGGGGGACGCCCGGGAGGTAGCCGGCCTGGCCGAGGCTGTGCGGGTCGTCGGCGCCGTGCAGGAGGGTGAGCTTCTCGTCGAGGGTGAGGCGGCTCAGCAACGCCTCGACGCGGTGGCCGGACGCGTGGGCGGGCCGGGCGCTCCAGCCGGTGGCGGCCGCGGCGACCGTGACGGCGCCGCCGAGCAGCCACAGGGCGGACCGCCGGGAAACGGTGTCGGACATGACCGTCACTCCTCTACATGCGGGCACGACGAGATGACACGTGCGAACGAGCGGACGTGCTTCGACTTGTGAACCCACCATGCGGCACAACAGTGTTGACACACCGTCAGGCGTCACGTGTTGTCCGAGAAAGCTAGGACCGCCCCCTGAAGGAGTCAATAAGTTGAACAAGAAACAGCCCCGGCCCCGAGCGCGTCAGCACTCGGGGCCGGGGCAGGTCCGGACGCGGGTCCGTCAGGCGTTGGGCCGCAGGGTCCACACCACGGTCATCTCGCCGGTGACCGCGCCGTCCTCGCGCTGGATGGCGATGGCGACGGGGAACTCCGGGCGCTGCCCGGCGTCCAGCTCCGCGACGACGTCGGCGATCGGGCGGCCCAGCGTCGCGGTGGCGGTGACCACGCCCATCGCGAGCTTCTTGTAGCCGATTTCCGCCTTGACGGCGAGCGGCACGGCACGGTGCATCTGGTCGCCGAAGGCCGCGATCACGATCGCGCCGCTGGCGGACTCGGCGAGCGTGAACATCGCGCCGGCGTGCGGTCCGCCCACGTGGTTGTGGTAGTCGGCCTGGTCGGGCAGGCGGACCACGGCCCGCTCCGGGGTGGTCTCCAGGAACTCCAGGTTCAGGGTCCTGGCCATGGGAACGGTGGCGGCGAGCATCTCGCCGACGGACATCTGATCAGCGCTCATGGAGGGCGATGTTACCCGCGAGTAGTAGACCTTGGCCATCCCCCCACAGGGGCGGACGTAGCAGGAGTGACGTGGCCCCTCTATGGTTACTCGCCATGTGGCAAGGACAGCAGCCGCCCGGGGGCGAGCAGAATCCGCAGGACCCTAACCAGAACCCGTATCAGCAGCCGGGGTACCAAGCACCCAACCCGTACCAGCAGCCGACGCAGCCGGGGTACCAGGCTCCGGCCGGCGGCTACCAGCAGCCGGGTTACCCGCAGCAGCCCAACCCGTACCAGCAGCCGACGGTGCCGCAGTACCCCGTCGCGGCCCCGCCCGGACCGCCGATGCCGGGCCAGGACGGGGGCGGGAACAAGAAGAAGACGACCCTCATCGCGATCGTCGCCGCGAGCGCGGTCGTGATCGCGGCCGTCGTCACCGGCGTCGTGGTCATGAAGGACGACGGCAAGAAGGACGACAAGGCCGACAACAAGCCGACCAATCGCGCCGCGCCGCAGCAGTCCGCGTCGCCCGGCGCCCCCACCGACAACCCGCGCGGCGGCTCCACCGTGGAGGAGAAGCCGACCATCGAGGGGTGGAAGGTCATCACCAACCCCAAGTGGGGCACGTCCTTCGACGTCCCGGCGGACTGGGACTTCAAGGGGCCGGGCTGGACCGGTGGCTTCGAGGACCACAAGGACCCGACCGGCAAGCCGCTGATCGTGCAGTCGGCGCCCGCGTACTACAAGCCCAAGTGGTGCTCGGAGGACTCCAACCACGACGGCAACCTTGAGTACACCGATCTCGCGGGCACCGGCACCAAGGGCGCCGACGGCGCCAAGAACACCGACGAGGTCGCCGACAACCAGGTGCCCTGGTGGGTGTACGGCGCGTACACGCAGCCGGACAAGAAGATCATCAAGACCGTCAAGGCGGTCCCGTACACCACCAAGTCGGGCATCACCGGCAGCGTCGCGCGTGCCTCGGCGACCGGGGTCAAGAAGACCGGCAAGTGCTCCACCGACGGCCAGGCGATCGTCTTCGGCTTCAAGAACGCCAAGGGCGACTTCGTGGCCTGGAACCTGTACGCGGCCACCGGCGTCAACGGCGCGGTCTCCGAAGAAACGATCCAGAAGATCCTCAGCACCGTCCGTCTGGCGAGCACGGCGCCCACCGGCTGATCCGCAGCACCGACCGCGGAATCGGCCGGTTCCGAGCGCGGTAGCACCCCCGGTACCGCAATCGGTTTGGCACTTCGAGGCGGCGGCGGCGATAGTCCACACGTGACATCTGCCGCCGCCGCTTCCCGTTTCCGCCGTCCCACCTGGGCGGGCCGCAACTACTCCTTGCTCACCGCCGCCGCGATCGTGACCAACCTGGGCAGCCAGGGCGCGCTCATCGCCTCGGCGTTCGCGGTGCTGCAGTCGGGCGGCGACGGCGGCGACGTGGGTCTGGTGGCGGCGGCCCGTACCGTGCCGCTCGTCCTCTTCCTGCTCGTCGGCGGCGCGTTGGCGGACCGGATACCCCGGCACCGGGTGATGGTCGCCGCCAACACCCTCAACTTCCTCTCCCAGGGCGCCTTCGCGCTGCTCGTTCTGGGCGGCACCCCCGCGCTCTGGCAGATGATGCTGCTCAGCGGGCTCGGCGGAGTGGGGCAGGCGTTCTTCAGCCCGGCATCCGAAGGCATGCTGCTCTCCAGCGTCGAGGGCGAGCAGGCCGGACGCGCCTTCGCGCTCTACCGGATGGCGATGCAGGGCGCCGGGATCGGCGGCGCGGCCCTCGGCGGCGCGCTCATCGCCGCGGTCGGCCCCGGCTGGGTCCTGGCCGTCGACGCCGCCGCGTTCGCGGTCGCAGGCGCGCTGCGCGCCTTCATCGACGTGAGCGACGTCCCGGCCCGCGCGCCCGGCGGCGGCATCCTCGCCGATCTGCGCGACGGTTGGCAGGAGTTCATCGGCCGCCCCTGGCTCTGGGCGATCGTGGCGCAGTTCTCCCTCGTCAACGCCGTGGTGGTGGCCGCCGACGCGGTGTACGGGCCGCTGGTCGCCCGGGACCATCTGGGCGGGCCGGGGCCGTGGGGCCTGGCGCTCGCCGCGTTCGGCGCGGGCACGGTCGGCGGGGCGCTGGTGATGATGCGCTGGAAGCCGCGCCGGCTGCTGTTCGTCGGCACGCTCTGCGTCTTCCCGCTCGCCCTGCCGTCCGCCGCGCTCGCGGTGCCCGCGCCGATCGGGGTGCTGGTCGCGGTGATGTTCGTGACCGGTGTGTCGATCGAGGTGTTCGGCGTCTCCTGGATGACCGCCATGCACCAGGAGATCCCCGAGGAGAAGCTGTCCCGGGTCTCCGCGTACGACTGGCTGGGCTCGCTCGCCATGGTGCCGCTGGCCACCGCTCTCGCCGGCCCGGCCGAGAGCGCGTTCGGCCGGACGTCCGCGCTGTGGGGCTGTGCGGTGGTGATCGTGGTCCTGACGGCCGCGGTGCTGCTTGTCCCGGACGTACGCAATCTGGTGCGCCGCACCACGCCGGTGGCGTCCGGGAGGCCTTCGGACGCGGCTGCCGACTCAGCCGATGCCGAACGCCCCGTCGGGGGGCTCGGGTGACGGCTGCGCCTCGGCGTCCGGTACCGGCACCGCGGCACCGATGAACCGCCGCAGCGCGTCGCCGTGTTCGACCCGCGCCGGGAACGCGTCCCCGGCGGTCAGCCGCGCGAGCTCCGCGATCGGCAGCGGCCGCTGCGAGGCGAGCAGCACCACGTTCCCGAACCGCCGCCCGCGCAGCACCGCAGGCTCCGCGATCAGCGCGACCTCGGCGAACACCGCCCGGAAATTGGCGAGTTGGGAGCGCAGGAAGGCGAACGGCGCGCCGTCGGCGAGGTTGGCCGCATAGAGCCCGCCGGGCTTCAGCACCCGCTCGGCGACCCGCGCGTACTCGACCGAGGTGAGGTGCGCGGGCACCCGGGACCCGCCGAACACATCGGCGACCAGCAGATCGACCGAGTGGGCGGGCGCCTTCTCGGCCCAGCCGCGCGCGTCCGCCGCGTGCACCCGGATGCCGCAGCCGTCGGGCAGCGGCAGATGCTCGCCGACGAGCCCGATCAGCCCCCGGTCCGCCTCCACCACGTCCTGGCGCGAGCCGGGCCGGGTGGCCGCCACATAGCGGGGCAGGGTGAGCGCGCCGCCTCCGAGGTGCAGGACGTCCAGCGGAGCGCCCTCCTCCCCCGCGCGGTCGACGACATGGGCGAGCCTGCGGGCGTACTCGAACTCGATGTACGTCGGGTCGTCGAGGTCGACGTACGACTGGGGCGCCCCGTTCACCGTGAGCAGCCAGGCCCGCTCCCGGTCCACGTCGGGCATCAGCTTGGCGGTGCCCCAGTCCACTGTCCGGCTGACCGGTATCGGCTCGTTCACCGTCCCATTGTGCGTCAGCAGATGGTCGCTAGGACCACAGCTCGGCCACCGCCGCCGCGTGGGCTGCGGCCTGCGCGCGACCGGCTCGGGCGGCCGGGGCGCGGCGGGACGGTTCGAGGGAGTTGCGGCCGAACGACCTGCGGGCGGCCGCGTCGGGCGTGATGAGCTGGACGCGCGCGCCCGCCGCGATCAGCTTCGCCACCTGGGTGCGGGGCGAGTCCAGCGGGCCGCCGCCCATCGCCAGCGGGGCAAGGACCACCACCCGGTCGTACCCGGCGGCGAGCTGGGCGTTGGCCGGGGAGTGCACGCCCCCGTCGATCCACCGGCGGCCCTCCACGCCGACGGTCGGCCACACTCCGGGCACCGCGCAGCTGGCGGCGACCGCGTCGACCAGCTCCACCCCGCTCTCCCGGTCGAAGATCCGCAGCTCACCGCTGTCCGCCGCGACCGCCGTGATCCGCAGCCGCCGCCGGGGCCACTCGTGGGACACGAGCCGCCCCGCGATCACCGCGCGCCGCTCGGCCTCGCCCGGTGTGTCGGCGGCGAGCGCCATCCGGCCGAGCTTGCGCCCGTACTCCTCGGGCGTACGGGAGGTCAGCGCCGCGCGGGCGAAACGGAACACCGTGGCGGGGCCGAGGTGGGCCGGGATCTCGCCGTCGGGGCGGGCGAGCTGGCGCTCGTACAGCGCGGGCAGGCCGATGCGACCCGAGGTGATCTGCGCGGCGACCACCGAGCCCGCCGAACTGCCGACGACGAGCTCCGCGCCGCTCACGTCGGCGCCCGCCTCGGCGAGCCCGTAGAGCATGCCGATCTCCCAGCCGACGCCGGTGATTCCGCCCGCGCCGAGCACGAGTGCCGTGTCTCCCATACCGCAGAGTCTGACGGAGCGCGCGGAGCCCGCCTCCTTCGGGGTACCGAAGAAGACGGGCCCGCTGTTGCTCGCTCAGAGCACCTCGGTGACCGTGCCCGCGCCGACCGTGCGGCCGCCCTCGCGGATGGCGAAGCCGAGACCCGGCTCCAGCGGGATGTCCCGGCCCAGCTCGACGGTCATGGTGACCGTGTCGCCGGGGCGCGCGACAGCCGTCTCGCCGAGGTCGACGTCGCCGACCACGTCCGCGGTACGGAGGTAGAACTGCGGGCGGTAGCCGGTGGCGACCGGGGTGGTGCGCCCGCCCTCGCGCGCCGACAGGACGTACACCTGCGCCGTGAACCGCCGGCTCGCCGTGGTGGTGCCCGGCGCCGCCACCACATGGCCGCGCCGCACCGCGTCACGGGGCACCCCGCGCAGCAGCAGCGCCACGTTGTCCCCGGCCTCGGCGGACTCCATCGGCTTGCCGAAGGTCTCCAGACCCGTGACGACGCTCTCGACGTCCGCGCCGAGGACCTCGACGCGGTCGCCGACCTTGACCGTGCCGCGCTCGACCGCGCCGGTGACGACGGTGCCCCGGCCGGTGATGGTCAGGACGTTCTCCACCGGCAGCAGGAACGGCGCGTCGGTGTAGCGGACCGGCATCGGCACATAGGTGTCGACCGCGTCGAGCAGCGCCTCGATGGCCGCCGTCCAGCGCGGGTCGCCCTCCAGGGCCTTCAGCCCGGAGACGCGGACGACCGGCACCGAGTCGCCCCCGTACCCGTGCGCCGAGAGCAGGTCGCGGACCTCCAGCTCGACCAGGTCGGTCAGCTCCTCGTCACCCGCGTCCGCCTTGTTGAGCGCGACCACGATGTGGTCGACGCCGACTTGGCGGGCGAGCAGCACGTGCTCGGCGGTCTGCGGCATGATCCCGTCGAGCGCCGAGACGACGAGGATCGCCCCGTCCAGCTGGGCGGCGCCGGTGACCATGTTCTTTACGTAGTCGGCGTGACCCGGCATGTCGACATGGGCGTAGTGGCGGGTGTCGGTCTCGTACTCGACGTGCGCGATGTTGATGGTGATGCCCCGCGCCGCCTCCTCCGGCGCCCGGTCGATCCGGTCGAAGGGGACGAACGTGCCGGTGCCGCGCTCGGCGAGCACCTTGGTGATGGCGGCGGTCAACGTGGTCTTGCCGTGGTCGACATGGCCCATGGTGCCGATGTTCAGATGGGGCTTGGTGCGTACGTATGCCGTCTTGGGCATGGCTGTGTCCCTCGGGATGCTGATGGCTCGAAGCCGCGACGGGACCCCTGAGTCCGACCGACCCTCCCCCTGCGGGGTCCGCCGGTCTCTCCGGGAAGGGTCAGCTTCGGGCGCCGTCGAGGGGCGCTGCGGCAGCGATGAACGCTGCGGCGGCTGCGACTGCCGCCGCCGCGAGGGCAGCCTTCGGCGCGTCCGCGACTGCGGACGGCGCTGCGAGGAAGGCGTGCCGGAACATGTGGCCGATCATGCCCCGGCGGGCGGGGCGGCGTCGAATGGTTTTCCCCGGTGGGGAGTTGGGATGGCACCCCGCCGCGTGGGGCCGTGGGGGCTCCGGGTGTTCACCTCGCCGTCCGGCCCGGTGCGACACCCGTTACGGCGATCACACACCCCTGTCGGTTAGTCTCCCCGGATGCTCGACGACCCCGTCGCCCGCCCGTCCGCCGGGCTCGCCGTGCGCTGCACCAGGGCCCTGCTCTCGCCCTGGTCCCGGCTCGCCCTGCTGGTCCTGGTGCTCGCGGCGGCCGCCACGACCGTGCTGCTGCTCCAGCCGCAGCGGCTGCTCGCCACGGGCTGGCCGCCGCAGCTCAGCGGCGGCGCGGCGGTCGTGCTTTTCGGTGTGGCATACGGGCTGTGCACCGCGGCGTTCGTGCCGCGCCCCCTGCTGAACCTCGCGGCGGGCGCCCTCTTCGGCTCGTCGGCGGGCCTCGCCTCGGCGCTCGCCGGGACGGTGCTGGGCGCCGGGATCTCGTTCGGGCTCGGCCGGGCGCTCGGCCAGGACGCGCTGCGGCCGCTGCTGCGGGGCCGCTGGCTGACGGCGGCGGACGGCCAGCTGAGCCGGCACGGCTTCCGCTCGATGCTGGCGATCCGGCTCTTCCCGGGCGTCCCGTTCGCCGCGGCCAACTACTGCGCGGCCGTCTCGCGGATGGGCTGGCTGCCGTTCCTGCTGGCCACGGGGCTCGGCTCGATCCCCAACACCGCTGCGTACGTGGTCGCGGGCAGCCGCGCCGCGTCCCCGAGTTCGCCGGTGTTCCTGATCGCGATGGGATTCATCGCGGTGACCGGCGTGGGCGCGGCGGTCCTGGCCTGGTTCAAGCGCCACCGCCTGTCGGGGAAGCCGACGGACGGCTGAGCCGGGGTCAGCCGAAGGAGCCGTGCCGCCCCTCCCCCGACGCGAACCGCGCCACCCCCTCGGCCGCCGCCTTCAGTGACCGTACGCCGTGGGCGAGTTCGTTGCGCAGGGCCTCCGGCTCGCCCATGCCCTCCTGTTCCAGCATCGAGAGGCGGTCCTCGCGCAGGCACAGCTGCGGGAACGCGGCGATCTCGGCCGCCAGTGCCTCGGCCGCCGCCCGGGCCGTCCCGGTCGCCACCACCCGGTCGGCGAGGCCGATGGCCAGCGCCTCGGCGGCGTCCACCGGGCGGCCGGTCAGGACCAGGTCCATCGCGCGCCCCGCGCCGATCAGCCGGGGCAGCCGTACCGTACCGCCGTCGATCAGCGGGACGCCCCAGCGGCGGCAGAAGACGCCGAACACCGCGTCCTGTTCGGCCACCCGCAGATCGCACCAGAGCGCGAGCTCCAGACCGCCCGCCACCGCGTGGCCCGCGACCGCCGCGATCACCGGCTTGGAGAGCCGCATACGGGTCGGGCCCATCGGGCCGTCGCCCTCGTCGGTGACCACGTTGCCGCTCCCGGTGCCGAAGGCCTTGAGGTCCGCGCCGGCGCAGAACGTGCCGCCCTCGCCCCAGAGCACGGCGACCGCCGCCTCCTCGTCGGCCTCGAAGGCCCGGAAGGCGTCGGCAAGCGCGCGGGCGGTGGGGCCGTCGACGGCGTTGCGCGCACTGGGGCGCGAGAGCACCACGGTCGTGACGGGGCCATTGCGTTCACTGCGTACGGTCATGGCGCCCACGGGTAGCACGTACGTTCCGCCGCCCACAAGAGCCACCCCGCCACCGCGGCCGGGCCCGTCGGCACTCTTGGCCTGTCGCCCCCGCTGCCCGAGACTGACCCGATGACCCAGCGTGTGGAACTCGCGACCGTGATGGACCGGCTCGCCATCGACGAACTCATCACCGGCTACGCGGCGGCCGTCGACGACGCCGACTGGGCCGCGTACGGGGCGCTGTTCACCCCCGACGGACGCGCCGACTACCGCGCGGCGGGCGGCACCGAGGGCCCAGCCGCCGACGTGGCGGCGTGGCTCGCGGAGACCATGCGGCTCTTCCCCGTCCGCCAGCACCTGATCGTGAACCGGCTGCTGACCCTCCAGGACCTGGGCGGCTACCCGGGCGACCGGGCGCGCGTGCGGGCCGACTACATCAACCCGATGTGCTTCGGCCCGGGCGCCAACGGCGACGGCGGACCGGCCGGGCCCAACTTCGTCTCCGGCGGCCGGTACGCCTTCTCCCTGCGGCGTACGGAACCCGGCTGGCGCATCGACGCGGTGACCGTCCAGGAGAAGTGGCGGCATGTGTCGGGGGCGCTCGGCACCTGACCCGCACATGTGAAACGCGGATCGGGGCAGACACCCGGAAAGCACACTGAAGACGCACACTGGGGGCGGACACGCGAAAAGCACCGCTCAGGGTGGTCGAGGAGGCGCGGCATGCGGATTCCGGTCGGGCTGCGGCATCCGCTCGCGGGGCTGCGCCGCCGCGTGAGGGTCTCGCGGTGGTGGCGCGGCGCCGCCGCCCTGCTCGCCGGGGCGCTCCCGGCGCTCGCGTTCCCCGCGCCGAGCCTGTGGTGGTTCGCGTATGTCGCGCTCGTGCCGTGGCTGCTGCTCATCCGCTCGGCCCGCGACGGACGGCGGGCGGCCGTGGACGGCTGGCTGGGCGGGACCGGGTTCATGATGGCGGTCCACCACTGGCTGATGCCGAGCCTGAACATGTTCATCGTCGTCCTCGCCGCGCTGCTCGGGCTGCTGTGGGCGCCCTGGGGTGCGATGGCGCGGTCGCTGCTGCGGGGCAGGGTGTCCACCGGCCGCGCGCTCGCCGCGCTCGCGGTGCTGCCGTCGGGCTGGCTGATGGTCGAACTGGTGCGGTCCTGGCAGGGGTTGGGCGGCCCGTGGGGGCTCCTCGGGTCCAGTCAGTGGCAGGTGGTGCCCGCGCTGCGGCTCGCCTCGGTCGGCGGGGTCTGGCTGGTGAGCCTGTTCGTGGTGGCCGCGAATGTCGCGGTGACGGTCCTGGTGGTGGCGCCCCAGGCCCGTACGCCCGCGGCGGCCGCGGTGCTGGCCGGGGCGGTGGCCACCGGGGCGGTGTGGCTGTGGGCGCCGCACACCGAACGGGCGGGCCGGGTGCGGGTCGCCGTCGTCCAGCCGGGCGTCTACGAGAACGGCGACGCCCGCTTCGCCCGCAGCGAGGCGCTGACCCGGTCGCTGGTGGGCAAGGACGTCGGGCTCGTGGTGTGGGGCGAGAGCAGCGTCGGCACGGACCTGACGGCCCGGCCCGATCTCGCGGCCCGGATCGCCACGCTGTCCCGGGCGGTGGGCGCCGACATCCTGGTCAACGTGGACGCGCGCCGCGCCGACCGGCCCGGGATCTTCAAGAGCACGGTCCTGGTCGGGCCGGACGGGCCGACCGGTGACCGCTACGACAAGATGCGCCTGGTCCCGTTCGGCGAGTACATCCCGGCCCGCTCCCTGCTCGGCTGGGCCACCTCGGTGGGCAAGGCGGCGGGCGAGGACCGGCGCCGGGGCACGACACCGGTGGTGATGACGCTCCCGGACGGGCTGCGGGTCGGCCCGGTCATCTGCTTCGAGTCGGCGTTCCCCGACATGAGCCGCCATCTGGTGCGCGACGGCGCCCAGTTGATCGTCGCCCAGTCGTCGACGTCGTCCTTCCAGCACAGCTGGGCGCCCGCGCAGCACGCCTCACTCGCCGCCCTGCGGGCCGCCGAGACGGGCCGCCCGGCCGTGCACGCCACGCTGACCGGGATCAGCGCGGCGTACGGGCCGGACGGCGAGCGCATCGGCCACTGGCTGGGCACCGACCGCAGCGCCACGGCCCTCTACGACATGCCGCTGGCGCACGGCTCCACGCTGTACGACCGGTTCGGCGACTGGGCGGTGTACTCGGCCCTGGCCGTCCTCGCCCTCTACTGCGCCGCCGAGGGGCGGCGCTCGCTCAGGAGGCCTGCTCCAGAGCCTCCCGTACCACTCGCTCGCACAGCTCATGAGTCGCCAGCGCGTCGCGTGCGCTGAGCAGCTTTCCGGCCCGTACGGCGTCGAGGAAGGAGTGCACCGACTGCTCGATGCCGCGCTGGCGGGCCACCGGCACCCAGTCGCCGCGCCGGCGCAGGGTCGGCTGGCCCTTGTGGTCGACGATCTCGGCGAGGTTGAGCACCTGCCGCTTGGTGTCCTGCCCGGAGACCTCCAGGATCTCCTCGGTGGAGCCGTTCATCCGGTTCATGGTGCCGATCGCGGTGAAGCCGTCGCCGGAGAGCTGGAGGACGACGTGCTCCATCAGGCCCTCGCGGACCCGGGCCCGTACCACCGTGTGCTCGACGGGACCCGGCGCCAGGAAGCGCAGGGTGTCGACGACATGGATGAAGTCGTCGAGGACCATGGTGCGCGGGTCCTCGGGCAGGCCGACGCGGTTCTTCTGCATCAGGATGAGCTCGCGCGGATGCTCGGCGCACTGAGCGTAGCCGGGCGCGAGGCGCCGGTTGAACCCGACGGTGAGGCTCACCCCGCGCTCCTCGGCGAGCTCCACCAGCCGCTCGGAGTCGGCGAGTTCATACGCCATCGGCTTGTCCACGTACGTCGGGACGCCCGCCTCCAGGAGCCGGGTGACGATCGCCGGATGCACGGCGGTCGGCGCGTGCACGAAGGCCGCGTCCAGGCCCTGCGCGATCAGCGCGTCGAGCTCGGTGTGGCGCCGCTCGGCGGGAATGTGGTGGGTGTCCGCGACGCGCGCGAGGGTGGCGGGGGTGCGGGTCTGCAGATGCAGCTCCGTGCCGGGGAGTGTGGTCAGGACCGGCAGATAGGCCTTCTGTGCGATGTCCCCGAGTCCGATGCAGCCGACCTTCACGAAGTCTCCTGTCGCCGTCCGACGTCACGCTTGCTTGCCTGATCAGCATACGTGTGCCGGGCATACCGCCCGATGGACGGCCGGATCCGCCCGGGCCCTAAACCCCTGGCGGCCGCGTCGCCCATCCGTGAGGATGACCGCCATGACGACGACTCAGACGCCCGACCGCCATGAACCCGCCCTCGACGCCGCCGAACTGCCCATGCTCGTGGGGTGGCTCGACTACCACCGCGAGACGCTGGCCCTGAAGTGTTCCGGGCTCACCGACGAACAGCTCAGGACGGCCTCGATGCCGCCCTCCACGCTGACCCTGATGGGCCTGGTACGGCACATGGCCGAGGTCGAGCAGCACTGGTTCAGCAATGTCTTCGGCGGCGACAACGGCAAGGCGCACTTCTACACCGACGAGGACCCGGACGGCGACTTCCACCCCGGGCCCGCCGACACCATGGAGGTGGCGCTGGCCACCTGGCAGGGCGAGATCGACAAGGCCCGCGCCCACGCCGCCGGCCACTCCCTCGACACCCTGAGCAAGGGCACCGCCCGCCGCGGGCAGCACTTCAACCTGCGCTGGATCTACACGCACATGATCGAGGAGTACGCGCGCCACAACGGCCACGCCGACCTGCTGCGCGAGGGCGTCGACGGCACGACCGGCGACTGACCGCCGTCACGCCCGAAGGAGCCGTCAGCTGATCGCCGTCACTCGTGCGGGCCAATCCGGGCCCGCACCCTCCCCCAACGGGCCCCGCAACCACCAGAGTTGAGCGGGTGCACCGAACACGAAACGCAGCGAGGCTCCTGGTCGGCGTGGCCGCCCTGACGGTATCCGGGTGCGTCACCGTCGAGCGCGGACCCGGCGAACGGCCACCGGCGCCGCCTCCTCCCCGGCTCACCAGCGAGCGCGCCGACCGCAGAGTGGCGCCGCAGATCGTCCAGGCTCCGGCCCGCGAGGCCCTGGACACGGCGCTGCCGCCGATGCCCTCACCCCGGGCCTCGACCCCGGCTCCCGCACCGGCCCCGCGCCGCCCCGACCGGGTGCCCCACCCCCGCCCGCGCCCCACGGCCCACCGGGCCGCTCCCCCGCCCGCCCCGGCACCACCGCCGGTCACCACCGACGACGTCTGCGCCATGGGCAGGTCGCTGGGCGGCTGGACCCCGGACAGCCCCGCGTCCCGTATCTGCGACGAGGCGTACGGGAAGTGACGGGAGACAAGGGGAAGTAGCGAGACATACGGGAAGTCGTGAGATGAGCCCGATTGTCAGTGGGTGCGGTTAGCGTCGCTCTGATCGGATGCGTACGAACAGGTCGGCGGAGGACGCGGTGACGGAGCAGCAGGAGACGTCGGAGGACGTCGTCATGACCCGGATCGGGCAGGCGCTGATGCTCCTGCACGGCGGCGACCGCGAGGAGGCCCGCAACCGCCTGGGCGCCATCTGGGCGGAGATCGGCGAGCACGGCGACCCACTGCACCGCTGCACGCTGGCGCACTACATGGCGGACGCGCAGGACGACGCGGGCGACGAACTCGCCTGGGATCTGCGGGCGTTGGCGGCCGCCGACGGCCTGAGCCAGGACCGGCTCGACGAGCACCACGCGTCGCTGGCGGTCAAGGCCCTGTACCCCTCGCTCCACCTCAACCTGGCGGCCGACTATGTGAAGCTGCACCGCCCGGACGCCGCCCGCATCCATCTGGAGCGGGCGCACGCGGCCCTGGACGCGCTCGCGAACGACGCGTACGGGAACGGCATCCGGGCCGCGCTCGACCGCCTGGAGCGGCAGCTGGAGGGCGCGTAGAGGCGCCCTCCGGCGGCCGCCCGGGTCAGCCCAGGTCGGGGATGCGCCAGTCGATCGCCGCGTGGCCCTGGGCCGCGACCGCCGCGTCGATCTGGGTGAAGGGCTTCGAGCCGAAGAACTTCTTGGCCGACAGCGGCGAGGGGTGGGCGCCCTTCACCACGGTGTGGCGCTCCTCGTCGATCAGGGGGAGCTTCTTCTGCGCGTAGTTCCCCCACAGCACGAAGACGGCCGGGTCGGGGCGCTCGGCGACCGCGCGGATCACCGCGTCGGTGAACTTCTCCCAGCCCTTGTTCTTGTGGGAGTTGGCCTCGCCCGCGCGGACGGTGAGCACCGCGTTGAGCAGCAGGACGCCCTGCTCGGCCCACGGCATCAGATAGCCGTTGTCCGGCACCGGGTGCCCGAGCTCCTCCTTCATCTCCTTGTAGATGTTGCGCAGCGAGGGCGGGGTCTTCACGCCCGGCCGCACCGAGAAGCACAGGCCGTGCCCCTGGCCCTCGCCGTGGTACGGGTCCTGGCCGAGGACCAGGACCTTCACCTTGTCGTACGGAGTCGCGTCCAGAGCGGCGAAGACCTCCTCGCGGGGCGGGTAGACGGGACCCTTCGCCCGCTCCTCCTCGACGAACTCGGCGAGCTCCTTGAAGTAGGGCTTCTGAAGCTCCTCGCCGAGGACGCCGCGCCAGGACTCGGGCAGCATGGCGATGTCGGTCACGTCAACAACCTCCGTGGGACGTACGGTTCCCGCACTCTTCGGTGCGGATTCCCGAACCTACCGGCCCCCACTGACAACGCCCCCGCCGCCCACCTCCGCAAGGCCTCTACCAGCTGGTCTTGCGGTGCAGCTCCCACATGCACATGACGGTCTGCGGGTCGATCGCGCGCTCGCCGCCGGCGATGTCGTCGCTGGCCGCGACATAGAGCTTGCCCTGCCACAGCGGCAGCAGCCGCACGTCGTCGACCAGGATGTCCTGGGCGCGCTCGAACTTCTTGCTGACCGCGCCCCGGTCGGACACCTCACGGGTCTGGGGGATCAGCTGGTTGACGATCTCCTTGGGCTCGTACGGTGTGCCGACGGCGTTCTCCTTGCCCACGAAGGGCGCGATGAAGTTGTCGGGGTCCGGGAAGTCCGGGAACCAGCCACGCCCGAAGATGGGGTACTCACCGGCCTGCATGCCCTGCGTGTACGTCTTCCAGGGGCGGCTCTGCAGCGTCACCGTGAACAGCCCCGAGGCCTCCAGCTGCCGCTTGAGCTCGGCGAACTCCAGCGCGGTCGAGGAGCCGTAGCGGTCGGTGGTGTACCAGAGGGTCAGCGGCACCGGGTCGGTGATCCCGGCCTTGCGCAGGATCGCCTTCGCCTTGGGGGCGCTCGGGGCGCCGAAGGTGTCGAAGAAGCTCACGGTGTGCCCGGCGACACCCTTGGGCACCATCGAGTACAGCGGTTCGGCGGTGCCCTTGTAGACCTTGGCCACCAGCGCGTCCCGGTCGACGAGCTGGGCGATCGCCTTGCGTACGGCGGGGTTGGCGGCGGCCGGGTCCTTGGGATTGAAGACCAGGAAGCGGATCTCGGTGCCGACGGTCTCGACCAGTTGGAGCGGCTTGCCCGCGGCCTTCTGGTTCTGGACGTCCAGGACCTCGTCGGCGGTCAGACCCCGGTAGGTGACGTCGATCTGCTTCTTCTTGAGGGACTCCACCATGGCGGAGGAGTCCTTGAAGTACCGGATCGAGACGGCGTCGTTCTTGAGCTGCGCGAACCCCTGGTAGTGCGGGTTCTTCTTGAGGTCGGCCCGGTCGCCCGCGTGGTAGGACTCCAGGGTGTACGGGCCGGAGCCGGTGAGCCCGCCGTCGTCGCGCACCGCGTCAGCGGGGTACGCCTTGGGGTCCACGATCGACATCGCGGGCGCGCCCAGGACGTACGGGAAGGTCGCGTCCGACTTGTTCAGATGGAAGGTGACCGTCCGCCCGTCCTCGGCGGTGACCTTGTCCAGGCTGGTGAGCAGACCCTTGGGGCCCGCCTTCACATTGATCTTCACAATGCGGTCGATGGAGTACTTGACGGCCGCCGCGTCGAGTTTGTCGCCGTTGGAGAACTGCAGGTCCTTGCGGAGTGTGCACTGGTACGTACGGCTGTCGGGGTCCTTGAACTCGCAGGCCTCGGCCGCGTCCGGCTGGGGTGTGTTGCTGCCGGTGGGGAAGGAGAGCAGGGTCTGGAAGACGTTGCGGTACAGCTCCCAGGAGCCGTCCCAGGAGGCGGCCGGGTCGAGCGTGCTCGGCTCGCTGACCGTGCCGACCTTGATCGTCTGCTGGGTGTTCGAACTGCCCCCCGAGAGCAGTCCGCAGCCGCCCGTCAGGGCCACCGACGACATGGACGCAAGGGCCGCGGTGGTGCGCAGGCATATGGTCCGGTTGAACACGTGCACGCTCCTCGTTCAGCCATGGATCGGCAGACCATACCGCAGCGCCCCGCCCGGTCAACTGAGCGACCAGACGGGGCACTTGGGGTCATTTAGGAGCAAACCGGTTCACTACTCGCCGGTACCAAGATCAGCGTACCCGGCAGGTGATCAACGAACCCCGCTGTTGACGATCAGTGGACCCCGACGTTCAGGAACAGCCCGCCGTCGACCAACAGGGTCTGCCCGGTGATCCACTCCGACTGGTCGGAGGTGAGGAAGGCGGCCGCTCCCCCGATGTCGGACGGCACCCCGAGGCGGCCCATCGGGTAGGCCGCGGCGGCCTCCTCCTCGCGGCCCTCGTAGAGCGCCTGGGCGAACTTGGTCTTGATCACCGCCGGGGCGATCGAGTTGACCCGCACCCCGGGCGCGAACTCGTGCGCCAGCTGGAGGGTCAGGTTGACCATGGCCGCCTTGCTCATGCCGTACGCGCCGATGAAGGGCGAGGCGGAGACGCCGGCGATGGAGGCGATGTTCACGATCGCGCCGCCGTTCGCCTGCTGCCAGGCCTTCCACGTCTGCTGGGCGAAGCCGAGCGCGGAGATCACATTGGTCTCGAAGACCTTGCGGGCCACATTGAGGTCGAGCTCGGCGATCGGGCCGAAGACCGGGTTGGTGCCGGCGTTGTTGACGAGGAAGTCGACCCGGCCGAACGCCTCCATCGCGCGCGCCACGGCGGCGGCCTGGTGGGCCTCGTCGTGGGCCTTGCCGGCGACGCCGATGACGCGGTCCGGGCCGAGCCTGTCGACGGCCTCCTTGAGGGCGTCCTCGTTGCGGCCGGTGATGCAGACGCGGTCGCCGCGCGCGACCAGCGCCTCGGCGATGCCGTAGCCGATGCCCCGGCTGGCGCCGGTGACCAGGGCCGCCTTGCCGGAGAGCTCGGGGAGCTGAGTGTCAGTCATGTTCGTATGTCCTCGGCCTTAGTTGAGCGGTCCGCCGGCCACGTACAGCACCTGGCCCGAGACGAAGCCCGCGTCGTCACCGGTGAAGAAGGCGATGGCGTTGGCGATGTCCTCGGGCTTGCCGACGCGCGCCACCGGGATCTGGGTGGCGGCCGCGGCCTGGAAGTCCTCGAAGCCCATGCCGACCCGGGCGGCGGTCTGCGCGGTCATCTCGGTGACGATGAAGCCGGGGGCGACCGCGTTGGCGGTGACGCCGAACTTGCCGAGCTCGATGGCGAGGGTCTTGGTGAAGCCCTGCAGACCGGCCTTGACGGCGGAGTAGTTCGCCTGGCCGCGGTTGCCGAGCGCGGAGGACGAGGAGAGCGAGACGATACGGCCCCAGCCCGCGTCCACCATGTGCTTCTGGACGGCCTTCGCCATCAGGAACGCGCCCTTGAGGTGCACGTTCATGACCATGTCCCAGTCGGACTCGCTCATCTTGAAGAGCAGGTTGTCCCGGAGCACGCCCGCGTTGTTGACGAGGATGGTGGGCGCCCCGAGCTCGGCGGCGACGCGCGCCACGGCGGCCTCCACCTGGGCGCTGTCGGAGACGTCGCAGCCGACGGCGATGGCCCGGCCGCCCGCCGAGGTGATCTTCTCGACGGTGTCCTTGCAGGCCGCCTCGTCGAGGTCGAGTACGGCGACCGCGCGGCCCTCGGCCGCGAGCCGGACGGCGGTCGCGGCGCCGATGCCCCGGGCCGCCCCGGTCACGATGGCTACGCGCTGCTCGGTGGTGGACATGCTGTTCTCCTCGCCCTGGGGATCCGCGGTTCCTCGTCCCTGAGCAACCGCTTAGTAGCTTCAGCAGTCGAGACGCTAGAAGCCCTGGCACTCGGTGTCAACGGCCCACGGATCCCCCACGGCAAGGTCACACCCGTCAGCGCACCAGCAGGTCGAGCAGCCGGTCGGTCTCGGCCGCCGGGTCGGCGGTCAGGCCGGTGTGCACCGGGCCGGGCTGGACGACGGTGGAGCGCGGCGCGATCAGCCAGCGAAAGCGCCGCCCCGCGTCGTCGCGCGCCGCCTGCCCGGCCGCCTCGCCGCCGTGGCAGACCCCCTCCACGGCCTTGAGCGCCGCCCGTACCCCGACGACGTCCGCGTTGGGGTCGAGCGCCCTCAGCTTGGCCTCGTCCAGATGCGTACGGGCCGCCACGAACGACTGCGCGCGGCAGTAGACCAGCACCCCGGCGTTGAAGCACTCCCCGCGCTCGACGCGTGGCACCACGCGCAGCAGCGCGTACTCGAAGACATGGCGGTCGTTCACTGGCCGTCCTTCTTGCTGTTCTTGGTGGGGTGCGGCCAGGGGGTGAGGTGGTCGGTGAGCCAGCCGGGCGCCTGCGACGGGCGGTCCTTAGTGGGCGCCTCCAGCGTGATCCGCTCATGGATGTCACGGGCGCGGGAGAGCAGCGGCGCAACATACGCGCGGCGCAGCGCGCCGGTCGTCTCGAAGCCCGGCTCGTCCACCAGCCACTCGTCGGGCACCAGGGCGGTGACCTCGGTCAGCAACTCCTCGGTGACCAGTGGCGCCAACTCGGCGGCAGCGGTGGCGACATCGGGCCCGAAGGGGGCGAGCGCGTGGTCGGAGGCGTTGTACGGCTTGGCCGCCGAGGCCTGCGCGCCCGGCCAGTTGTGGTGCCAGATCATCGTGGCGCCGTGGTCGATGAGCCACAGATCGCCGTGCCAGACCAGCATGTTAGGGTTCCGCCACGACCGGTCGACGTTGTTGATCAACGCGTCGAACCAGACGACCCGGCCCGCCTCGGCGGCACTCACCTCATAGGCGAGCGGGTCGAACCCGATCGATCCGGGCAGATAGTCCATTCCGAGATTCAGCCCGCCGCTCGCCTTCAGCAGCTCCTGCACCTCCTGGTCCGGCTCCGAGAGCCCGATGACCGGGTCCAGCTGAATGGTGACCAGCTCGGGGACCCGCAGCCCGAGCCGCCTGGCCAGTTCACCGCAGATCACCTCCGCGACGAGGGTCTTGCGCCCCTGCCCCGCGCCGGTGAACTTCATGACGTAGGTGCCGAGATCGTCGGCTTCGACGATGCCCGGGAGCGAGCCGCCCTCACGCAGCGGCGTGACATAGCGGGTCGCTGTGACTTCATTGAGCATCCGTCCAGGCTACTGGGGCGGATGGGACTGTTCGATCACTTATTCACGAGGGGACGTCAGCCATGTCAGCACCGCACACCACCGAGAAGGACACGACCACCGAGGACCTGCCGCTCCAGTTCGCCCGCACCAAACGCTTCTCGCTCGGTGTGCCCAAGCAGTTCACGGCCTCCCCCGACGGCGAGCGCGTCCTGTTCGTCCGCACCGCCGACGGACGCTCCCCGGTGAGCTCGCTGTGGCTCCACGAGAGCGGCGAGGAGCGGATACTCGTCGACCCGCTGACGCTCGCCGGGGCCGACGACGACGTCCCCGAGGCGGAGCTGATCCGCCGCGAGCGGGCCCGCGAGACGAGCGCCGGGATCGTCGCGTACGCCACCGACGCGGCCGTCCGCACGGTCGTCTTCGCCCTCTCGGGCGCGCTCTGGCTCGCCGGAACGGACGGCTCCGCCCCGCGCCCGCTCCCCACTGCGGGCCCGGCCGTCGACCCGCGCCTGTCCCCCGACGGCACGCTCGTCTCGTACGTGACCGGCGGCGCCCTGCACGTCGTACACGCCGACGGCACGGGTGAGCGCCAACTGGCCGCGCCGGAAGGCCCGGAGGTGACCTACGGGCTCGCCGACCACGCCTCGGCCGAGTCGATCCACCGCGAGGCCAGCTCCTGGTGGTCGCCGGACGGCAGCGCGCTGCTGGTCGTACGGGCCGACAGCGCGCCGGTGCAGCGCTGGTACCTCAGCGACCCGGCGAACCCGACGAAGGCCCCGCGCACGATGGCGTACCCGGCGGCGGGCACGGCCAACGCGGAGGTGTCGCTGCACCTCGTCCGCGTCGACGGCACCCGGATCCCGGTCCGGTTGCCCCGCGCGGCGGACCTCGACACGCACCCGGCGGGCGCCTGGACCGACCCGGCCTTCGAATACATCGTCGAGGGCGGCTGGGACGCGGGCGGCGCGTTCGCCACCGTACAGACCAGGGACCAGCGCACGGCGTACCGGCTCGGCATCGACGCGGAGACCGGCGAGGTGGAGCTGACAGACCGTCAACACGACGATGCCTGGCTGGAGTTCCTGCCGGGTGCGACCCGGCTCGCCCGCTCCGGTCTCGTACTCGGCGACGGTCTTCCCGCCGCTCTGGACGTACGCGCGGTGCTCGGCACGGTCGGCGGGACGATCTACTTCACGGCGAGCGACGAGCCCACCGAGACGCATGTCTGGACCTACGCACCGGAATCAGGCTACGCCCGGCTCACCGAGGAGCCCGGTGTGCACACGGCGGCCCTCGGGGGCGACACCGTCGTCCTGGACAGCCGCACGCTCGACGGGCAGACCGTCACCGTGCTGCGCGACGGCAAGCCCGCCGGTCGGATCGAGGTGCTCGCCGAACAGCCGCTGGTGACGCCCCGGCCCGAATTCCTGGTCCTGGGCGAGCGCGAACTGCGCACCTCGCTCTATCTGCCCTCGTGGCACAAGGCGGGCTCGGCGAAACTCCCGGTCGTCGTCCACTCGTACGCGGGTCCCGGCGCCCAGACCGTCCAGCGCGGCAACGGCTGGCAGCACGCGGTGAACCAGTGGTTCGCCGAGCAGGGGTTCGCGGTCCTGTCCATCGACGGGCGCGGCACCCCCGGGCGCGGCGTGGAGTGGCGCAAGGCCGTCCACGGCGACCAGTTGACGCCGGTCCTGGAGGACCAGGCCGACGCGGTGCGGGCGGCCGTCGAGCGGTTCCCGGACCTCGACGGGGACCGGGTGGGCATCCGGGGCTGGTCGTTCGGCGGCTATCTGGCGGCGGCCGCCGTGCTGCACCGGCCGGACGTCTTCCACGCGGCCGTCGCAGGTGCGGCCCCGACCGATCTCACGCTCTACGACACCCACTGGAAGGAGCGGTTCCTCGGCCACCCGGACGTCCTGCCGCAGAACTACGAGCGCTGCTCGCTGGTGGCGCACGCCCACAAGCTGACCCGGCCGTTGCTGCTCGTCCAGGGAATGGCCGACGACAATGTGGTGCCCGCACACATGCTGCGGTTCTCGCAGGCGCTGGTCACGGCGGGACGGCTGCACAGTGTGCTCCCGCTGCCGGGCGAGACCCATCTGGTCACCAAGGAAGGTGTGGCCGACAGACTGCTCTGGCTGAACGTCGAATTCCTGAAGAAGTCCTTGAACGCCTGAACACCGGGCGGGGCAGGGCCGTATCCCTTCACGCAGCCCCGTGTAGCAAGGTGAAGGGAAAGCCAGTATGACGACCCAACCGCTTGTGTCCGAGCCGAGCCCTGCCCGCCGTACCGTCGTCGCGGTGGTGGGCGCGGCCGGGCTGGCCGCCGCGCTGACCGCGTGCGGCAGTTCGGACAAGTCCAGTGATGCCGCCCCGCCCTCCGGCAACGGGGGTACCGGAGGGACGGGCGGCACCGCCGGGGGCGACACCGGGTCGGCCGGCGGCGGGGTGCTGGCGAAGACCGCCGACATCCCGCAGGGCGGCGGCAAGGTCTTCCCGGACCAGGGCGTGGTGGTGACCCAGCCGACGGCGGGCACCTTCAAGGCGTTCTCCGCCACCTGCACCCATCAGGGCTGCACGGTGAAGGACGTCGTCGGCGGCACCATCAACTGCCCGTGCCACGGCAGCAAGTACGACCCGGCGACCGGGAGCGTGAAGGCGGGCCCGGCACCCCGCCCGCTCCCGGCGAAGAAGATCACGGTGGAGGGGGGCGCGATCAAGCTCGCTTGAGCTCAGGCGCTCAGTGCCGGGCGTCGGGGCGCAGGCGCGGGGGTTCAAAGGCAGGCTCTCAGGCCCGCCCGGCCCTGCGCGGCCCTTTCCAGCAGGCGACGATGTCGTCCGTGGTGGCGACCGTAGCGACCAGGGCCAGCGTGTTGCGGATCATCGCGGGGGTGTACTCGGCAGGCACCCCCGCGATCGCGTCGGCCGGAACCACCGCCGTATAGCCGAGGTTGACCGCGTCGAAGACGGCGTTGGGGATCGCCACATTGGCCGAGACGCCGGTGACGATCAGGGTGCGGCAGCCGAGGTTGCGCAGCAGCGCGTCGACGTCGGTCCCGGCGATCGGCGAGAGCCCGTGCAGCCTGCGCACCACGATGTCCTCGTCCGCCACCTCGATGCCCTCGACGATCCGTACCGCCGTCGAGCCGGAGTGCTGCTGTACGGGCAGTCGTTCGGCGGCTCGGAAGAGCCGGGCGTTGCGGGACGCCCCGCGCCCGTCCGGCCGCCGCTCGGCCACCGCGTGCAGCACCTGTACGCCCGTCTCATGGGCGACCGCGACCAGCCGCGCGATGTTGTGGAGGGCGCCCGACGACCGTGCCACCTTGGCGAGTTCGGGCAGCGCGCTGTCGACGCCGACGACTCCCCGCTGACACTCGACGGTCATCAACACCGTCGACGCGGGGTCCAGCTGCTCGGCCAGATGTTCGTGGGTCGCCATGGCGCGGGAGGCTAACGGCCATTGCGCGAGGGGGGAAGAGCGCGCATGATTTCTGACGACCTATCAGACACCATGGTGGGAGCCACAGATGGCCGCAGTCCAACGCCGGGGCCGCCGGATCATGATGACGGACGGGGAACGGGACGCGTTCCTCGCCGAACAGCGCACCTGCCGCGTCGCCACCGTGGCCCCCGACGGCCACCCGCACGTGGGCGCACTCTGGTACGCCTGGGACGGCACCTCGCTGTGGCTCTACTCGATCACCCGCAGCCTGCGCTGGTCCCAGCTGCGCAAGGACCCCCGGATCGCGGTGGTGGTGGACGCGGGCGAGTCGTACGGAGAACTGCGCGGCGTGGAACTGCGCGGCAAGGCCGTCCCAATCGGCGAATCCCCCCGCACCGGCGAGCCATGCCCGGAACTGGAAGCTCCCGAGCGCCAGTTCGCCCGCAAGAACTTCGGCCTGGAAGAAATGCCCCACGACGGCCGCCACGCCTGGCTACGCCTGACCCCGGAGGCGATCGTGTCGTGGGACTTCAGGAAGCTGGGGGGAGCGTTCGACGCTTGAGGAGCGATGCCTTTCCAACCCCTCCGGCGGTCATCTATTCAGCCCCTCCGGCGTTTGAGAAGCGGGCGCCCGGGGGCAGAGCCCCCGGCAACGGCGATCAACCCCCACCAGGCCGCCCGCCCAGGGCTTCCGGGAAGGGGCGGGGAGGGGCAAAAGGCCCGCCGCAGGCGCAACCCACCTCAACCAGCAACCGCCGCCCCCGCCAGGGCCAACGCATCCACCGCCGCCCGAATGGACGGCCGCCGATCGGCATCGGCACGCCACACCGCGTACACATGCCGCCGCATCGCACCACGCACCGGCACCAGCCGAACCCCCGCAGGAACCGGCCCCCGCCCGAGCCGAGGCGCCACGCTCACCCCCAGCCCCGCCGACACCAGCATGAGCTGCGTCGCATGCTCCCGCGCAACATGCCCGATCCGAGGCTCGACCCCCTTCCCCCGCAACGTGAACGCCAGCCACTCATGACAGAACTCCCCCTCGGGCCAAGTGATCCACTCGTCCTCGGCGAACTCCTCCAGATCCACCGCCTCCCTCCCCGCGAGCCGATGCCCGACAGGCATCGCCACATCGGCGAGGTCATCCAGCAGCGACCGCTTGGCCAGACCATCCGGCAGCGGCAACGGCTTGTTGTTCCAGTCGAGGACGACCGCCAGATCGAGATCACCGAGGATCACCCCCCGTACGGAATCCTCGGCCTCCAACTCATCGGAGCGGACGGCAAGTTGGGGATGCTCAGCGCGCAGAGACGTCAGCGCGGCCGGGAACAGCCCGCGTGCGGCGGTGGCGAACCCCGCGATGCGCAGCTCGCCGACGACCTGCCCGCGCTGCGCCTCCAGATCGGCCTGGGCGACCTGGACCTGGGAGAGGATCCGGGCCGCGTGCTCGGCGAGCAGCCGCCCCGCGTCGGTGAGCCGTACGCCCCGGCCGTTCTTGGCGAGCAGCGGCTGTCCCGCCTCCCGCTCCAGCTTCGCCAGCTGCTGGGAGACGGCCGAGGTCGTGACGTGCAGATTGTCGGCGGCGCCACCCACCGAGCCATGGCGGGCCACCGCGTCGAGGGTCCGCAGGCGCTCCAGGTTCAACATATAAGCAACACTAACCGATCCCATCAACATCTTCTCGCTTGTGCTACGAGGTTGAAGGGTTCAAGGTTGGGTGTCATGAGCACCGTCACCTCATCCAGATCATCCAGATCCCTGTCGACCCCCTCCCCCACCCTGCGCCGCCCCTCGCTGGACTGGCGCGTCCGGTTCGCGGTGCTCTCGCTGATCTGGGGGTTCAGCTTTCTCCTGATCAAGGTCGGCACCGACGGCTACGCGCCGTTCCAAGTCACCTTCGGGCGGCTCTTCTTCGGCACGGCGGTGCTCGCCGTAGCGATGATCATCAAGCGGGAACGACTGCCACACGGCGCACGCACCTGGTTCCACCTGACCGTCGCGGCACTGCTCCTGAACGCCCTGCCGTTCTCGCTGTTCGCCTACTCCGAGCTGACGATCCCGTCGACGCTGGCCGGGATCTGCAACGCCACCTCACCGCTGTGGGGCATGGCCCTGTCACTGGTGGCGCTCTCGGAGGACCGCCCGAGCAGACGCCGCGTCGCGGGCCTCGGCCTCGGCTTCCTCGGGGTGCTCACGGTCCTGGGCGCCTGGCAGGGCTTCCACGGCCTGGACCCGGCCGGCACGGCGATGGCCCTGCTCGCCTCGCTCTGCTACCCGATCGGCTGGATCTACGTCCGCCGTACGCTGGCGGGCAGCAGCCACTCCAACCTCTCCCTCATCGGCTCCCAACTGGGCGTGGCGACCCTCCAACTGGCCCTGGTCACCCCCCTGTTCGCAGGTTTCCCGACCTCGTTCCACCCGGTCTCGCTACTCGCCATCGCAGCCCTGGGCGCCTTGGGCACGGGCCTCGCCCTGCTGATCCAGTACGGCCTGGTCAAGGAGGTCGGCCCGACGACGGCCCAGATGGTCACGTACTTCATCCCGGTCATCGCCACCGCAGCGGGCGTCCTGGTCCTGGGCGAATCCCTGAGCTGGAACACGCCGGTGGGAGCGGCAATAGTCCTGGCAGGAGCGGCACTGACACAGAGCCGCACTCCCAAGGCACGCACTCGCTAAAGGTGCGTCCGGGGCCACTTAAGGAGCGCGGGGGCTGGCCGCCCGATACGCCCCCGGGCACTTAAGGGGCGCGGGGAACTGCGCGACCAGCCCAGCACGGTCCGCAGCCAAACAACCCCGCCGCGAGCGCAGCTAGTCGTACCGCCGCCCCGGCAAAGACCCCATGGCAGCAGCCACAGCATCGGCCGCAGCCCCGACGTCGGCCGGGGCGAGCGACGAAACGGTCAGCCGAATCCCCGGCGGCGCCGAAAGCCGAAAGCGCGCCCCCGGCGCCACGGCCCACCCCGCGTGCAACAGCCGCGCCACCACCGCCGTCTCGTCCCGCACCGGCACCCACACACTGAACCCACTGCGGCCGTGCGCCTCGACACCCCGCCGCCGCAACGCCCGTACGAGCGTGTCGCGCCGCTCCCCGTAGGAGCGGGCCACCCGCGCGGAGTCGACAACACCCGAGGTCCACAGATGGACGACGGTCCGCTGGAGCAGCCGGCTGACCCACCCGGGCCCGAGCCGCTGGCGCCCCCGCACCCGGTCCATCGTCACCGCGTCCCCGGTGAGCACGGCGAGCCGCAGGTCCGGCCCGTACGCCTTGGCCACCGACCGTACGAACGCCCAGTGTTCGGCGACCGGTGAGAGCGGGGCGAGCGGCACGTCGACCATGCCGTGGCCGTGGTCGTCCTCGATCAGCAGGACACCGGGGTGACGCGCCACGACCTCGCGCAGCGCACGCGCACGGGCCGGACCGACGGCCGCGCCGGTCGGGTTCTGCGCCCGACAGGTGACGACCAGCGCCCGCGCCCCACCCGCCAGCGCGCTCTCGACGGCCTCGGGCAGCGGACCCTCGTCGTCCAGCGCCATCGGCACCGGCCGCAGCCCGAGCGCCGGAACGAGGTCGAGCAGCGCACCCCAGCCCGGGTCCTCGATGGCGACCGCGTCGCCCGGCCGCAGATGCGCGGCGAGGACGCGTTCGATCGCGTCGAGCGAGCCGGAGAAGACACCGATGGGCCCGTCGGGAACGGCGTCGGCGTCCAGCGCCGCGCGGGCGAGCCGGGCCAGCTCGGGGTCGACCGGGTCCTCGCCGTACAGCGCGGGATGCTCGGCGTGGTCGCGCGCGGCGGCCGCGAGCGCGTCGGCGAGCGGCGGCAGCAGCGCCGGGTCCGGGTTGCCGTCACCGATGTCGCGCACCCCGGCGGGCACGTCGATCCGCTGGACATCGCGCGTGGTGCTGGCGGGTCGCGGCCGCACCCGGCTGCCCCGGCGGCCCGAGGTCTCGATCACTCCACGGTCGCGCAGCAGCCGGTACGCGGCCGCGACCGTATTGGGATTCACTCCGAGATCCGTCGCCAACTCCCGCAGGGGCGGCAGCAGTTGGCCCGGTTCCAGCTCTCCGGTGCCCACCGCGCGCTCCACATCGGCGGCGATCTCCGATGCGCGACGGCCCACAATCCGATACTCTCCTAGCACAAACAATATTATGCACTAGTGCAATGGAGAGCGCAATGTCGGAGACCGCTTCCTACGAGCCCACCGGGCGCACCGTCCCCACCCGCTCGCGCGAGCGGGCCTCGTACGACCGCGAGGTGGTGCACTCGATACTCGACGAGGGGTACGTCTGCCACCTCGGCTTCGTCCGCGACGGCGCCCCGGTCGTGCTGCCGACGCTCTACGGCAGGATCGGCGAGCGGCTGTATGTGCACGGCTCGACGGGTTCGCGGCCGCTGCGCATGACCGGCCAGGCCGACCCCGGGCTCCCGGTCTGCCTCACCGTCACCCACGTCGACGGCCTGGTGCTTGCCCGCTCGGCCTTCCACCACTCCCTCAACTACCGCTCGGTCGTGGTCCACGGCATCGCGCACCAGGTCACCGACCCCGAGGAGCGGCGCGTCGCGCTCGACGCGCTGGTCGACCAGGTGGTGCCCGGCCGGTCGTACGACTCGCGCCCGGCCAACGCCAAGGAGCTCGCGGCGACTTCGGTGATCCGTCTCGACCTGGACGAGGTGTCCGCGAAGATCCGCACCGGCGGCCCCAACGACGAGCCCGAGGACGGCGGCCTGCCGCACTGGACCGGTGTCGTACCGCTGACGCAGACGTACGGAGTCCCGGTCCCGGCCGACGACCTCGACCCGTCCGTGGCGCTGCCCGACTACCTCGCCGCGCTCTGACACCGAACGGGGGCTTCCGGAACACCTTCCGGAAGCCCCCGTTCGGTCAGGCCGCGACCGGCTCCCGCCGGGCCCGCGCCGCGAGCCGCGCCTCGGCCCCGGCGAGCCCGACCACGGCGACCAGCAGCAACAAGGTGCCCAGGACCGTGGCCGTACTCAGCCGTTCACCCAGTACCGACACCGCGAGCAGCGCCGCGCTCACCGGTTCCAGCAGCATGATCACGGAGACGGTGGTGGCCCGGACGACGGCCGCTCCCGCGAAGTAGAGCGCGTACGCCAGCGCCGTGGGCACCGCCGCCACGTACAACAGCAGCCACACCACCCGGACCGGGTCGGCCGAGTGCGGCATCAGCCCTTCCGCACCCGCCAGCGGCAGCAGCGCCACCGACGCCACGGCGAACGCCCAGGCGGTGGTGGCGGAGGGGTCGATCGCCGCGCCATCGCGGCCGAGCCACCGGGTGAGCAGGGTGATCCCCGCGTAACCGGCCGCCGAAAGCAGTGCGAGCAGCACCCCGGCGGGGCGGACGGTGCCGCCGCCGTTGCCGAGGACGAGGACCGCGAGCCCGGCGAGCGCCCCGGCCACGGCGGTCAGCCCGGCGCCGCCGATGCGCTCGCCCATGGTGAGCCGTGCGCCGAGCGCGATCAGCACGGGACCGGCGCCGAGGGTGACCACCGTCGCGACCGCGAGGCCGGTCGAGGCGACGGCAGCGAAGTAGGCGCTCTGGAAGACCGTCAGACCGATGCCGTTGCCGAGGATGCGCAACAGCCGCCTGCCGCGCGGTTCGACGACGGCCGGGGACTTACGGCGGCGCAGCGCACGCGCGCCGAGCAGCAGCACCAGGCCGCCGACGCAGCGCCAGAAGGAAAGGGCGAGCGGGCCCATGTCGCTGGCTCCGAAGACCAGCGCGGCGGCGCCGCCCGCGGTGCCCCAGGCGACACCGGCGAAGACGAGATAGAGCAGGCCACGCCCGACGGGCAGGCCGGAGGAAGGGTTCGACACGTACGTACTCCGAAGAGGAAGACGGGAAAAGGTCGCATGCCTGGAGTACGCGGGCAGCGACGAGCCGCTCGGGGACTGCCCGAGCCCGGTCTTCGTCGGGGAGGTGGCCGCCCGCGCTTACGCGGCGGGAGGCGGCAGTACGGTCGAATGCATGATCGGCACTTTACGGGGCGGTCGAGCCCGCCGACAACCGACCTTCTTCGGCGGGCACCGGTTCCCCACCGGCCACCGGTCCTGACGCTTCCTTCGGCGCCGAGGACTGCGCGATGAACGCGCCGACCAGGACCACCGCACCGCCCGCGATCTGCGGCGCGGCAAGGTGCTCGCCGAGCAGCACCCACGCGAGGACGGTCGCGATGACCGCCTCAAGACAGGCGACCACGCCCGCGACCTGCGGCGACAGCTTGCGCACCGAGATCACCCCGGTGACGTACGCGATCACGGTCGCGATCAGCACGATCCAGCCGAGCAGCAGGGCCGCGGGCACCTGGGTGCCGTTCATGTCGGCGCTGCCGCCGAGCACCGACCAGTCCATGTTCCAGGGGCGGGCGACCAAGGTGAGCAGGACGGATCCGATGAGCAGTCCGTACGCGATGACGCCGAGCGGGTCGGGTGCGTCGGCCGCGTCGCCGCCCTGGTCGGAGAGGACGAAGTAGCCGACCTGGCAGCAGGCGGCGCCGAGCGCGAGCAGCAGGCCGAGGACGTCGAAGCTCAGCCCGGACCAGATCTGGACGACACAGGCAAGCCCGCCGACGGCGAGGACCACACCGACGGCCGCGGCCCGCGTCACCGGCCTGCGCTGGACGAACCGGACCCAGCCGAGGACGAGCGCGGGCGCCAGGTACTCCACGAGGAGCGCGACACCGACGGGGATGCGGGAGATGGCCGCGAAGTAGCAGGCCTGCACTCCGGCGACGGCCAGCAGGCCGAACCCCACGAGCAGTGCGGGACGCCGCAGCAGCAGGCTCCGATGGCGCCAGGCGACCGGCAGCATCACGAGGGCCGCGCCGGTCACCCGCAGCCACACCACGTGCAGCGGGTCGAGGCCGGCCTCGATCAGCGGCTTGGCCGCGACACCTGAACCACCGAATGAGAACGCCGAGGCCAGGGCCAGTCCCAGGCCGACGTTTCTCCCCTGAGACGCCTGCATCGGCACATCATGACAGGAGAAGTCAGCACCGTCACCCCTGTGACACCTGTCGAGACAGCGGCTCCTCGTCGAGCCTCGCGCACAGGGTGTCCGCGTCGGCTCCGGCGTGCTCCAGGACCTCGACGGCACGGCACGCGGGGTCGGCCGCGAGGGCCGCGAGCAGGTCGGTGCCGCGCACCCGCGACTGCCCCCGGGCGGCCGCGCGGGCGAGGGCGCACTCCATCGCGGTGACCGCCGACGGCGACCAGCCGGGCTGGGTGAGCAGCGGGATCGCCCCCGAGTCCTCCACCGAGCCCTGCCAGCGCAGCCCGTATCCGATCGAGCGCTGGACGAGGTAGCCGAGCACCCGGGCGACCTGCGGCCCACCGTCGAAGGCCGCCCGCACCTCGGGGTCGGTCTCCATCAGCGAGTGCAGCAGATGGGCCGTGTCGATCTGCCGGTCGCCGTCGCGCAGCGCCCGCCTGCGGGCACCCGCGACCACCGAAGCCATCTCGTCGGTGAGGCGGGCTTCGAGATCCGGGGCGGCGGGGACCGGGGCCGGTATCCGCGGGAGGGGGAGGTGCACCCTCCTACCCCATCAGGCACGGACGCCCGGAACATCCCCGCGCAGAAGCATTCCGCATCCCACGTTGGGTGGGGGTGGCTGACCGGGTTCTCCTCCTTCTGGATGAGATTTGCGGTTTTACCCCTCGGGGGCGCACACGGCCCGGCGTACGCCCTGCGAGCAACCACACCGCCGCCGCACACGTCCCCTCCCGTACGACACAGCCGCCACGGCAAGCGCGGGAGGGGGCCCGATGTGCTGGATGGTCGCCCTGCTCGCCGAGGACGGGATGCAGTACGTGTACCGCGTGTACGCCCCGGGCGACGCCCTGCGCGGCGATCTGTTCTGGGCCGCGTTCCACTGCCACGACGAGTCGTCGCGCCCGCGCGCGTGCGACCTCTTCGACTCGGCGCAGATATGGGCGTTGGCGGTCGACGGTTCGGTGATCTGACACCAGATGGATCTGACGGTCCATCAGTATTGAGTATTGCCGTCACCCCGGCTACGTTCCGCGACACGCTCTCAACGCGTGTTCACGATTCGCGTTCCCGACTCGAAGGGGTGGTCGCATGGCCGAGGTCGGCGCCGAGGCGCGCCTGAAGGCTCCGGCGGAGAAGGTCTGGGCCCGGTTGACAGACTTCACCGCGTACGGCGAGTGGAACGCCACCCACACCGACTTCCCCCAGGGCGGCCCCGAGAAGCTGGAGCTCGGTGCCACCTACACCGAGAACATGAAGCTCATGGGCTTCCCCGCCGAAGTCACCTGGACCGTGGACGAGTTCGAGGCGGGCCGCCTCCTCGGCATCAAGGGCAAGGGCCCGATGGGGGTGAGCGTCGGCAACCGCTACACGCTCACACCCGACGGCGACGCGACCGTCGTCCGTATCGAGGGCGAGTTCACCGGCGCTGCCGTCTCGCTGATGGCGGGCAAGCTCAAGGACTCGGCGACGGCCGCGCTGACCGAATCGCTGCGCAAGCTCGCCGCCCTGGTGACCTGACCCCCTCAGTACGCACGGGAAAGCCCGCACATACGGAAAAGCCCCGCGACCTCACGGTCGCGGGGCTTTCGGCGGCCGGCGGGGTCAGTCCTCGTCGGCCAGGATCAGATACAGCTTCTTACGGGCGTCGTTGATGACCCCGAGCGCCTTCTGGCGCTGCTCGGCGGTGCCGGTCTTCCAGACCTGGCCGAACGCCTCCATCAGACCGAAACCAGCCTGCCGGATCTCGTTCATGCTCTCCCAGTCGACTCCGCGCCCGGCCTCTTCCCACGGGGCCTCGGACCCCGATTCGGCCTCGGTGCGCCCGGAGTCGGTCAGCGTGAACAGCTTCTTGCCGCCCTCGCTCTCACTGGTGATCAGGCCCTCGTCCTCCAGCAACTGGAGGGTCGGGTAGACCGAGCCGGGGCTGGGCTTCCAGGCCCCGCCGCTGCGCTCGCCGATCTCCTGGATCATCTCGTAACCGTGCATCGGCCGGTCCTTGAGGAGGGCCAGGATCGACGCGCGGACATCCCCGCGCCGGGCCCTTCCCCGCGGACCGCCCCGACCGCCGCGGCCGGGCCCGAACGGTCCGCCGCCGAAGCCGGGACCGAAGGGACCGAACGCGGCACGCCGCCCCTCGAAGTCGCCCCGACCGCGATGGTCGGGTCCGTGCTGTCCGCACCCATGTCCATGTGAACGCATCGCTACGCTCCTTCCATCGTTGATCTGTCGCGATGCCTCAACGATATATCGGGACTGTTCTTTCGACAAGTCCTTTCGGGAACCTCTTCGGGCCAGACATCCCGGATTGGCCTTGGCCTGCTGGTTTGTCCGAGCCGTACGGTCCAGGGCATGCGGATTCGAATCGTCGACGCCTTCACCGATCGCGCCTTCGCCGGGAACCCGGCCGGGGTGCTGCTCCTCGACTCCTTCCCGGACGACGCCTGGCTCCAGGACGTCGCCCGGGAGGTCAACCTCTCCGAGACCGCGTTCGCGCACCCCCTGCCGCCCGGCGGCGAGGCCGACTGGGCACTGCGCTGGTTCACCCCGGCGACCGAGGTCGGCATGTGCGGGCACGCCACCCTGGCCACCGCCCATGTGCTGCGTACGACGGGGGCAGCGACCGGCACCGTACGGTTCGCGGCCCGGTGCGGCATCCTCACGGCCACCACCCACGAGGACGGGTCGATCACGCTCGACTTCCCGACCTCGCCGCTCACCCCGGTGAAGATCCCGGACGGGCTCGGCGAGGCGCTGGGCGCGGAGCCGGTCTCGGCGCACGACACGTCCGAGCACATCGGCGACCTGGTCGTCGAGCTCGCGGACGAGCAGACGGTGCGCGGCCTCACCCCCGACTTCAAGGCGCTGATCGCGCACTCCGCGCGCGGCATCATCGCCACGGCCGCGGCCGACGACCCGTCCCAGGGCTACGACTTCGTCTCGCGCGGCTTCTTCCCGGGTGTCGGGATCGACGAGGACCCGGTGACCGGCAGCGCCCACACGGCGCTCGCGCCCTTCTGGTCGCCGCGCCTGGGCCGCACGGAACTGACCGGCCTCCAGGCATCCGCCCGCTCCGGGCTCGTCCGCGTGTCCCTGCGGGGCGAGCGCACCCTGCTGACCGGCACGGCGGTCACCGTCATCGACGGCGAGCTGCTGACGGCACCCTGACGGGCGGGGGCTCCGAGCCCGTCCTCAACTACGCGGTCCGGTAAGGGGCGTTCACCATTGCGGTGCGCCCCTTACGCACGCTCCACGCGTGCGTGGCCGTTCACAGCGTCGGCAGCCAGCTCACCTTCCCCGCGAGCAGCGCGTACCCCACGAACGCCCCGATATCGAGCAGCGAATGGGCCACCACGAGCGGCCCGACCCGCTGCCAGCGGCGGTAGAGCAGTACGAAGACCACACCCATCGCCATATTGCCGAGGAAGCCGCCGATGCCCTGGTAGAGGTGGTACGAGCCGCGCAGGACCGAGCTCGCGGCGAGCACGGCGAGCGGGCTCCACCCCAACTGGCCGAGCCGGCGCAGCAGATACCCGACGACGATCACCTCCTCCAGGACGGCGTTCTGCACCGCCGACAGGACGAGCACCGGGTACTTCCACCACACGTCCGGCAGCGACTCCGGGACGACCGTCAGATTGCCGCCGACCGCCCGCGCCACCAGATAGAAGCCGAGCCCCGCACTGCCGATCCCGGCGGCGACGAGCGCGCCCCAGCCGAGGTCCGGCCACGGCCGCCGGCGGTCGAACCCGAGGACCCGCAGCCCGCCCGCGCCCTCGCGCAGCAGCAGATGCGCGACGAGCGCCACAGGCACCAGCGCGGTCGCGATGCCGAAGAGCTGCCAGGCGAGATCGAGCCAGGGCCGCCCGGGTGCGTACGAGGTGTTGAGTTTGGCCGCCTGCTCCTTCAGACCGCCGGGTTTGGTCACCGATCCCACAAAACTGATCAGCGCCGACACACCGCTCGCGCCGAGCGAGAGCGCCAGAACCAGCACCGTCTCGGACCGCAAGATCCGCGGTGACACCCCTTCCCCGGGAAGAGAATCAGCCACGCGCCCCGCCTCCACCTGCACACCTGCCTCCAGTTGACCGAACCCGTCCCACGCCCACCACTGCCCCGCTAGGGTCTCGAATGAAAGTACGAAGATCGCGCGCGACAGGCCGGGGGCGGGCACCATTTCGGTGGCGCGGTCCCCCTTTTTCCCTTCTACGGGATTCACGTTTTCCTTGTTCAGGGTTCAAGGAGGGCACCACCGCCATGGGACGTCACAGCTTGCCCGACGACCACTCCGCAGCGGGAACCAGGGCCCGTCCGGCCGTCGGCCGCCGCCGTACCGTGGTGGTCGCCACCCTGCTGGTCCTGGCCGTGGCGGGCGGCGCTGCCGTCGCCGTCGACAGCGGACTGCTCTCCTTCGGCGACTCGTGCCGGGACTCCGCCGTACGGCTCGATCTCGTCGCCTCCCCCGACATCGCCCCGGCCGTCCGGTCGATCGCCGACCACGCGCGCGAGGACAAGGTCACCTCCGACGGCTCCTGCATCGACGTCCGGGTCACCGCCCGCGAGTCGTACCAGGTGTCCGACGCGCTCGCCGCCGGGCGCGCCCCCGACTTCGCGGTGTGGATACCCGACGCGGCGATGTGGGTCGACCGTGCCAAGGACGGCGGCGACAGCATCCCCGTTGCCACGGCGGGCCATGTCGCCGCCTCGCCGGTCGCGCTCGCCATGGTGAAGCCCGCCGCGAACTCGCTCGGCTGGCCCGCGAAGACCTACACCTGGGCCGAACTGGCCGCGGCCGCCAGCCAGTCGCGGAAGCTGCGCCTGGGCGCCGCGGACCCGGCCCGCTCGGCCGCCGGGCTCCTCGCCCTCAGCAGCATCGGCCGGTCCGAGGCCCGGCAGGGCTCCGACGGTGGCACGCAGACCGCGGCGCTGGCCAGACTTCTTTCCCGGCGCACCTCGAACAGCGACTCCCAGGTCGCCGCCACGCTGGAGCAGGGCGATTCGGGCGCCGGGCGCGGCAACCAGGCCGTCGTCCTCTCCGAGCAGGCGGCGTTCACGTACAACAGCGGTCCGGGATCCGGCCGACGGCTCGCACTCTTCTACCCGAAGGACGGGACGCCGCTGCTCGACTACCCGTACACCATCGTCCGCGAGAGCGAGCTGAGCACCGACGAGAGCCGGGCCGCGATGCGGTTCATGACGCTGCTCGGCGCGCCCGGCTCGCTGCGCACGCTGGCGCGCAGCGGCTTCCGCGCGCCGGGCGAGGAGGTGGCGGACGCCATGGTGCGCACGGCGGGCGGCAGTTCACCGCAGCCGTACGCCACGTCCACGGCCGACGCGCCCTCGGCCAAGGAGCTGGAGCAGGCGCTGGGCATGTGGACGATCACCGTGCAGAACGCCCGGATCACCACCGTCGTCGACGCCTCGGGCTCGATGGCCGCGCCGGTGCCCGGTACCGGTGGCACCTCCCGGATGGACGTCACCAAGGCGTCGCTGCTCCAGGCGCTCGCGCAGTTCACGCCCGAGGACGAGATCGGACTGTGGGAGTTCGCGACCCGACTGGACGGGTCGCGCGCCTACCGCACGCTGGTCCCGACCGCCCGGCTCGGCGAGCGGGCCAAGGGCGGCGGCACCCAGCGCGACCGGCTGGCCGCCGCCTTCGCCGCGCTCCAGCCGGTGCCGGACGGGGCGACCGGTCTGTACGAGACGGCGCTCGCCGCGTACCGGGAGGCGACCAGGACGTATCGCCCCGGGAAGTTCAACGCGCTGGTGATCCTCACGGACGGCGCCAACGAGGACCCGGGCGGCATCTCGCGCGGCGAACTCGTCGCGCAGTTGCAGAAACTCTCCGACCCCGCCAGACCGGTGCCGATGATCGCCATCGCGGTGGGCCCGGACGCCGACAAGGACGCGGTGACGGAGATCGCCCGGGCCACCGGCGGCGCGGGCTACCAGGTCAGCGACCCGGCCGAGATCCAAGGCGTGATCCTCAAGGCCATCATGACGGTGGGCCGGGGCGGGGCGAAGGGGTGACGCCCGGCGGGCACGGGCCCGGGCAGCCGGCCGGCCAGGTGTGGACCGGCTCGCCCTGGTGCATCAGCTCGGTGTAGCGGCGGGTGGTGGTGGCGAGCGCGTCCTGGCGCCCGAGGCCCGCTTCTAGGGCGCGGTGGTACGTGTCGACCTGCCAGGACGCCCCGTTGACCCGGCGCCGGCAGCGCTCCTCGATGACGCCGAGGTAGCGGTCCCGGTCGGCCGGCTCGACTCCCCACGCGTCGAGACCGGAGTACGCGAGGGGCAGCAGCTCGTCCCGTACGAGCTTGACGGCCGGTACGCGCGCGACGCCGCCGGCCCGACGCGGCACCGGCCACAGCAGCTCCGCGTCGATGCCCAGCCGACAGGCCGTCTCGAAGTTGGCGGCGGCCACCGCGAACGGCAGCCGGGTCCACACGGGCCTGCTGTCCTCGGCGAGGGCGCGCACCAGCCCGTAGTAGAAGGCCGCGTTGGCGATGACGTCGGTGACGGTGGGCCCGGCGGGCAGCACCCGGTTCTCCACCCGAAGATGCGGCACCCCGTCCGCGATCCCGTACACCGGACGGTTCCAGCGGTAGATCGTCCCGTTGTGCAGCACGAGTTCCTGGAGCCGGGGCACCCCGCCCCCGGCCAGCACCCGCAGCGGCTCCTCCTCGTCGCAGATGGGCAGCAGCGGCGGGAAGAAGCGCAGGTTCTCCTCGAAGAGCTCGTACGCGGAGCTCACCCAGCGCTCGCCGAACCAGGTCCTCGGACGCACCCCCTGGGCGCGCAGTTCCGGCGGCCGGGTGTCGGTGGCCTGCTCGAACAGCGGTGGCCGCGACTCGCGCCACAGCTCGCGGCCGAACAGGAAGGGCGCGTTGGCGCCCACCGCGATCTGCACGGCGGCGACGGCCTGCGCCGCGTTCCACACGGCCGCGAACCGGGCCGGGGTGACCTGGAGGTGCAGTTGCACAGAGGTGCAGGCGGCCTCCGGAGTGATCGAGGTGGAGGTGCAGACGAGGCGTTCGACGCCCTCGATGTCGAGGGTGAAATCCTCGCCGCGGGCCGCCACTATCTGATCGTTGAGCAGCACATAGCGGTCCACGTTGGAAAGGTTGGCGGAGACCAGGTCCCGCTGCGTGATCGTCGGGAGAATTCCGATCATCACGATCCCGGCGCCGACCTCGCCTGCTTTGCGCTCGGCGTACCCGAGGCCGGTGCGCAGCTCCTCGGAGAGCTGATCGAAAACCCGGCCGCCGAGCCGGTGCGGAGCGATATTGACTTCAAGATTGAACATGCCGAGTTCGGTCTGGAAATCCTTGCTGGCTATCCGTTCGAGAACTTCGGCGTTCATCATCCGGGGCATGCCGTCCGGGCCCGCGAGATTCAGTTCGATCTCCAGGCCCATCAGATTCCTCGGACGGTCGAACCTCCGTTCCGCCAGGAGCCGCCCCAGCCCCTCCAGGCACTGCTGGAGCTTCTGCCGGTACGCGTGCCGATCGGACAGGTCGAACTCGCCCGCCACGACCTTCTCACCCATCGAAGCGTCCCTCCTCGAATGGGCAGCCGGCACGGCCGGCCGCGTGCGTCACGGTCGATAATGCCCAGGCTGGCTGATCCATAACGCCCCATGACAGGGGGCCGGTTGGTAAGCTGGTACGAACCGGCCTCGGGCACATGCATTCGGCATACAGCAACGTGCTATTGCCACGGATTCGGCAATGGTGAAAAACACCGACGGGTTTCGGCCGACCGCCGCAGTTGCACCTTTCCAGGCCAGCGGCGTATCCCGTTCTGAAATCGGGAGATAAGCCGCATCAGCGGGTCCGGATACCGACTTGCCGGTAATGCTGACGACCGCTAGCCGAAACACGCCCTGAACACGTGTCGTATAAACTCCGCAAACGAGGCAGAGAGTTGGCGCCCCGGCCACTGTCCCCCGGCCCCCCTCTGACCCCGCACGCAGACAGCGCCGTCCGCACTGCCCACGCTCCACCGTGTCTCCGAAGTGAGAGGCGACCCACCATGCCGCTGCATGTCCCCCCGGCTCCCGCGCCCGCCCTGCGCAGCGTCCTCGCGGCACTCGGTTCCCCCACCGCCGTCCGCGCGGCCCGCACCCCGGCCCTGCGCTCGGCGCAGGGACCGCTCACCCCCGAACTCCCGCTCCCCGTCCACGTCCTGGACCGCATCACCCCGAGCGCCCGCGCCCCGCGCAGCCGCCTGGCCGGCTGGCGCTTCCTCATCAGCGACGCGGACCGCGCGGTCGCCGCGGCGGACACCATGCTCACCCCGGACGGCTGGGCCTTCTCGCACTTCTTCGAAGGCCCCTACATCGCTTCCACCCAGCACGCGCTGCGTCAGGCCGAGGCCCTGCCACGGGACTTCGAGCCCCGGCTGCTCTCCGTGCCGGAGCTGTACATGCTCACCCTGTGGCTGCGCCGCGACATCGGCTCCGACCCCGCCGACGGCGCCCCCGACCCGGCCGATCTGCTGGTGCCGCTCGCACCCGCGCCGCCCGGCATCTGCGCCCACCGGCCGCGCCGGGTCTCCGAGCTGCTGCCGGTCATGACCCTGCGCCTCACACCCGCGCCCCTGCTGAGCCAGCCGGTCTGACCTGCCTCGGTCGTCACACCCGAAACCCGCAGCGCCCCGGATCCCGCCACGCGGCCCGGGGCGCTGTATTGTGCGCCCGGCGCGTCCTCCGTACGGGCTAGCCCGTCCCGGCCACGCCGAACCACCCGAAGGGACAGGGCAGTTGAGTTGAACCGGCCGCACGAGTGATGCGTCAATATGCAGTAGGAAGTGGTGCCGCGAAATCCCTGCGGATTGACGCCCGTGGGGCAACACTGGGAGCGGACCGACCGACTTACCAACGGGGGGCGGCCATGAACACCGCATCGAGCCGCAGGACACTCAACTCTACGACGCAGCGAAAGAACCCATCCATGTGCCAGCACCAGCCAGCCTGCCCGACAGCCGACTCCGCCGACCGGGAGGCCGCGCAGCTCGTGGCGCACCACCCGGAACAGGGCTGGAGCCTGCTGTGCAACGGCGTCCTGATCTTCGAGGACACCGGTGAGCTGCTGCCGGACGGGCGGATCATCGCCCCGCACCGGGCACTGACCGCCGGGCAGGTGGCGAAGGCCGCATAGCGCGGCAGCGCGGGCGCGGGCTCGTGGTGCGCACCGGCGAACGGCACGGCACGGGGAAACACCTGCACAGCACGACAAAAAAGGGGCCGGCCCGGGGAATCACCCCCGAACCGGCCCCGACGTATGTCAGCCGTGGACGGCCCTACGTCAGTTGTCGTACTCGTCCAGCGGCGGGCAGGAGCAGACCAGGTTGCGGTCGCCGAAGGCGCCGTCGATCCGGCGCACCGGCGGCCAGTACTTGTCGGCGGCCGAGACACCGGCCGGGAAGACGGCCTCGTCGCGGCTGTACGCGTGGTTCCACTCGCCACCGAGGGCCGCCGCCGTGTGCGGGGCGTTGGCCAGCGGGTTGTCGTCGGCCGGCCACTCGCCGGAGGCGACCTTCTCGATCTCGGCACGGATCGCGATCATCGTCTCGCAGAACCGGTCGAGTTCGATCAGGTCCTCGGACTCGGTCGGCTCGATCATCAGCGTGCCGGCCACCGGGAACGACATCGTCGGCGCGTGGAAGCCGTAGTCGATCAGACGCTTGGCGATGTCGTCGACGCTGACACCGGTCGCCTTCGACAGCGGCCGCAGGTCCACGATGCACTCGTGCGCCACCAGGCCGTTGGGGCCGGTGTAGAGCACCGGGTAGTGCGGCTCCAGGCGCTTGGCGATGTAGTTGGCCGCGAGCACCGCGACCTGCGTCGCGCGCTTGAGGCCCTCGCCACCCATCAGACGCACGTACGCCCAGGAGATCGGCAGGATGCCGGCCGAGCCCCACGGGGCGGCCGAGATCGGGCCGACACCCGTCTCCGGACCGGCGGTCGGCTGGAGCGGGTGGTTGGGCAGATACGGCGCGAGGTGCGCGCGCACACCGACCGGGCCGACGCCCGGGCCGCCGCCGCCGTGCGGGATGCAGAACGTCTTGTGCAGGTTGAGGTGCGAGACGTCGCCGCCGAACTTGCCCGGCTTGGCGAGGCCCACCAGCGCGTTGAGGTTGGCGCCGTCGACGTAGACCTGGCCGCCCGCGTCGTGCACCTCGCCGCAGATGTCCGCGACGTGCTCCTCGAACACACCGTGCGTGGACGGGTAGGTGATCATCAGCACCGAGAGCTCGTCGCGGTACTGCTCGATCTTGGCGCGCAGGTCGGCGATGTCGACCTCGCCGTCGTCGGCGGTCTTCACCACGACGACCTTCATACCGGCCATCACGGCGCTGGCGGCGTTGGTGCCGTGCGCGGAGGACGGGATGAGGCAGACCGTGCGCTGCTCGTCGCCGTTGGCACGGTGGTAGGCGCGGACCGCGAGCAGACCCGCGAGCTCGCCCTGCGAACCGGCGTTGGGCTGGATGGACACCGCGTCGTACCCGGTGACCTCGGCCAGGCGCTCCTCCAGCTCGTGGATGAGCGTGAGGTAGCCACCGGCCTGCTCGATGGGCGCGAAGGGGTGGATCTGCCCGAACTCGGGCCAGGTCACCGGCTCCATCTCGGTGGTCGCGTTCAGCTTCATGGTGCAGGAGCCGAGCGGGATCATGCCGCGGTCCAGCGCGTAGTCGCGGTCGGCGAGCTTGCGCAGGTAGCGCAGCATCGCGGTCTCGGAACGGTGCTGGTGGAAGACCGGGTGGGTGAGGAACTCGTCGGTGCGCAGCAGCGCGGCCGGCAGCGTGTCGGCGGCCGCGGCGTCCAGCGCCTCGATGTCGCCCTCGGCGCCGAACGCGGCCCAGACGGCGGCGACGCGGTCGCGGTCGGTGGTCTCGTCGCAGGCGATCGAGACGGTGTCGGCGTCGACCAGGTGCAGGTTGACCCCGCCCTCACGGGCGGCGGCGACGGCCTCGGCGGCCTTGCCGGGCACGCGGACGGTCAGCGTGTCGAAGTACGAGCCGTGCACGACCTCGACACCGGCGGCACGCAGCCCCTCGGCGAGGATCACCGCGTAGCGGTGGGTGCGCCGGGCGATCTGCCGCAGGCCGTCGGGGCCGTGGTAGACCGCGTACATCCCGGCCATGACGGCGAGCAGGACCTGCGCGGTGCAGATGTTGCTGGTGGCCTTCTCGCGGCGGATGTGCTGCTCGCGGGTCTGCAGGGCCAGGCGGTACGCCTTGTTGCCGTCCGCGTCGACGGAGACACCGACCAGGCGGCCGGGCAGGCTGCGGGCGAACTTCTCCTGGACCGCCATGTAACCGGCGTGCGGGCCGCCGAAGCCCATCGGGACGCCGAAGCGCTGGGTGGTGCCCACCGCGATGTCCGCGCCGAGCTCGCCGGGCGAGGTCAGCAGGGTCAGGGCGAGCAGGTCGGCGGCGACGGTGACGATCGCGCCCAGCTCGTGGGCCGCGTCGATGACGGGCTTGAGGTCGCGGACCTCGCCGGAGGCGCCCGGGTACTGGAGCAGCACGCCGAAGACACCGCGCTCGGCGATCTCGGCCGGGATGCCGTCGCTCAGGTCGGCGACGACGACCTCGACACCGGTCGGCTCGGCGCGCGTCTGTATGACGGCGACGGTCTGCGGCAGCGTGTCCGCGTCGACCAGGTAGACGCCGCCCTTGACCTTGCCGACCCGGCGGGACAGCGCCAGCGCCTCGGCGGCGGCGGTGCCCTCGTCCAGCAGCGAGGCGCCGGAGGTCGGCAGCCCGGTGAGGTCGGCGACGACGGTCTGGAAGTTGAGGAGCGCCTCCAGACGGCCCTGCGAGATCTCCGGCTGGTACGGCGTGTACGCGGTGTACCAGGCCGGGTTCTCCATGACGTTGCGGAGGATCACCGGCGGCGTGAAGGTGCCGTAGTAGCCCAGGCCGATCATCGGGGCCAGGACCTGGTTGCGGTCGGCCAGCGTGCGCAGCTCGGCCAGGACCTCGGCCTCGGTGCGGGCGCCGGGCAGGCCCAGCGCCTCGGCGCTCTTGATCACGTCCGGCACCGCGGCGGCGGTCAGCTCGTCGAGCGAGCCGTAGCCGACCTGCGCGAGCATCTTCGCCTGGGCCTCTGCGTCGGGCCCGATGTGACGCTGCTCGAAGGGGATGCCACGCTCGAGCTCGGTGAGCGGCATGCGGTTGGCGGTCATTACGGAGGCCTCCTGGTCAGCACGACCTGCGAGGGGCACCACGGCGCGGGTGCCCGGACGGCCTCCCCCTCTGTCATCTCAACCTGAGAGCTTCACCGGGGCGCGTGGGGGCGACCCGGCTTTCACCGTCGGTGAGGGTGAGGTGCGCGCGGGCCTGTGCCCGTACGTCCCCCGCCCTGCTTTCCAGAGTGACCTCGTCCGCGCGGTACGTGTGCCTGAGAGATTCCGGGGAGGATTTGCTCCTTCGGCGCCTTCGGAGATCGTTCCGAAGGACTCTCCCGCACGGGGTCAGCAGCCATCGCCAGCGTACCAGCGAGTCCCGGCCCTGATCCTTCGAGTGGCCGACGCCCGCGATGTGCACTTTCGTAGTGGTTAACGAGCAGTTGCGACCAGTTGGAGGGACCGTGCAGACCGATATCGATCCCCGCAGCCTGATCGGCCGCAAGGCGTTCGACCGCAATGGCACCAAGATCGGCACCGTGGACGAGGTCTACCTCGACGACGCCACCGGGGTGCCCGAGTGGGCAGCCGTGCGCACCGGCCTCTTCAGCCGGGACGCGTTCGTCCCGCTGGAGCCCAGCAGCCTCGTCGACGAGGCCCTCCACATCCCCTACGACCGCGCGCTGATCAAGGAGGCCCCCGACTTCGGCGTCGGCCGCCATCTCTCGCCCGAACAGGAGCTGCAGCTCTACCACCACTACGGTCTGGACATCGCCGCCCCCGATCCGCCCGCGGGTCCCGACCGCGACTTCGGGAGGCTCGCCGGCGACGACGACGCCTGATCCACCCCGTCCTCCCCCTCCGGCCCCTCCGGCGCCGCCACCAGCGGCAGCGGCTCGGAGGGCGCAAGGGCGGGGTCGTCCACCATGAACGTCCGTACGCGCCCGGGCGCCGTCGAGGCGGGTGTCTCGAACCGGACGGTCACCCGCCCCACCCCGCTGCCCTGCACCCACCCGGGCCCGAACTCGGCGTGCCGCACATCGTGCCCGGCGACCCAGCGGCGCTCGGCCGGGTCCTCGGGCTCGGCCTGCTCGGCGACGGCCGTATCCGCCTCGTCCGCCACCGCGGGCTCCTCCTGCCCCGCCTGCTCACCGGCGGCCTGCGCGAACAGGTCCTCCTGCGTGAAGTCCGCGAGGCCGCTCACACCCACCCCCAGAAGCCGCACACCGCCCGTGGTGTCCACGGAATCGAGCAGGCGGCCCGCCGCCTCACGGACCACCGCCGGGTCGTCCGTGGGGCCTCTGAGCGTCTCGGAGCGGGTCAGGGTCGAGAAGTCGTACCGCCTGACCTTGAGCACGATCGTGCGGCCCGAGTGCCCGGACGCCCGCAGGCGCTGCACACACCGGTCGGCGAGGCGGCCCACTTCGTTCATCACCCGCACCCGGTCGTGCAGATCCACGTCGAAGGTGTCCTCGACCGAAACCGATTTGGTGTCCCGCTCGGCCACCACCGGCCGGTCGTCGAGGCCCAGCGCCATGCGGTGCAGCGACGCCCCGTGCGCCTTCCCCAGGAGCCGTACGAGCTCGTCCTCGCCCGCCTCGGCCAGATCCGCGACCGTGGTCATCCCGGCCCGCCGCAGATGCTCGCCAGTGGCGGGCCCGACGCCCGGCAGGGTCCTGACCGGCATCGGCGCCAGGAGCTCGCGCTCGGTGCCCGGTTCTATGAGCACCAGGCCGTCCGGCTTCGCCTCCTCCGAGGCGATCTTCGCCAGCATCTTGGACCCGGCGAGCCCCACCGATCCCGTAAGGCCCGTCACCGCCCTGATGTCCGCGCGCAGCCGCTCACCGGCCTCCCGCGCCGATGCGGCGTCCCACGCGACTCCCCCGGCCTCCAGGTCCACGAAGGCCTCGTCCAGGCTCAGCGGCTCGACCAACGGCGACAGACGGCCCAGAAGCTCCATCACCTGCTCGCTGATCGAGCGGTAGAAGTTGAAGCGCGGCACCAGATAGGCACCGTTCGGACACAGCCGTCGGGCCTGGGCCATCGGCATCGCCGACCGCGCCCCGAACCGCCGCGCCTCGTACGACGCGGTGGCCACCACACCGCGCGGGCCGAGGCCGCCGACGATCACCGGTTTTCCGCGCAGGCTGGGCTTCGACGCCTGCTCTGCGGCGGCGTAGAAGGCATCCATGTCCAGATGCAGAATGGTCGGCGCGGCTCTCACATCACCGATGCTGCCTCACGCCACTGACAATCGGCCCCCGACGGCCCCGCGCCCGGTCCCGTGCCTGCTCAGACCGCCCGGTTACGGCGCCGGGCCAGCTCGTCGGCGGGGTTGTGCCCGACCAGGGTCTCGCCGGTGTCGACGCGCTCGCCGTGCAACTGCGACAGGGCCGCCTCGACGTCCCGCCACACCACACCGACCGCGATGCCGAAGACGCCCTGGCCGCCCTGGAGCAGATCCACGACTTCGTCGGGCGAGGAGCACTCGTACACGGTGGCCCCGTCGCTCATCAGCGTCATCCGCTCCAGATCGCGGAAGCCGCGCTCGCGCAGGTGCTGGACGGCGGTGCGGATGTTCTGCAGCGCGACACCGGTGTCGAGGAAGCGCTTGACGATCTTCAGGACGACGACGTCCTTGAAGCTGTAGAGCCGCTGGGTGCCCGATCCGTACGCCGGACGCACACTGGGCTCGACCAGGCCGGTGCGGGCCCAGTAGTCGAGCTGCCGGTAGGTGATCCCCGCCGCCGCGCACGCGGTCGGCCCCCGGTATCCGACGGTCTCGGTGCCGGTGTCGGCCACGATGTCGTCCATGGGGTGTCCGCTGCTCGGGCCCGGCCGAGAGCTCGGGGGAGGGTACGGCCCGCTCTCCCCCGGACTGCGTCCGGGAGCCTCCCCTGCCGTACTGTCGCCGCTGCTTCTCACGCCGACCCTCCGTCCTAGAACTGCCCTCACGACGGTAGGCAGTCACTCGGGGTGCGTCAACGATCGCCACACTCGGCACGCCGAGTGATAATCACCCTGAGAGTGGTTTCGCGTACCCCTCTTCGGGGAAAGGCTACTCGAATGCGCCGGAGCCGCCCGGCGCGTAAAGCCGTTGGCGCGTACGGCTCATCGGCTTCCTGGAGCCCATCGGCCGCGTACGGCTCACTGGCTGTTGGTGCCGAAGTCCTCGGGCGAGATCTGGTCGAGGAACTCGCGGAACTTCTCCACTTCGTCCTCCTGCTCGTCCGGGATGGCGATCCCCGCGTCGTCGAGCACCCCGTCACTGCCGTAGATCGGCGTTCCGGTGCGCAGGGCCAGCGCTATGGCGTCGGACGGACGCGCGCTCACCTCGACGCCGCTGGCGAAGACCAGCTCCGCGTAGAAGACACCTTCGCGCAGGTCCGTGATGCGGACCTCGGTCAGCTCCTGGCCCACGGCCTCCAGCACGTCCTTGAAAAGGTCGTGCGTCAGCGGCCGCGCCGGAGCCATCCCCTGCTGGGCGAAGGCGATCGCGGTCGCCTCCCCTGGACCGATCCAGATGGGGAGGTACCGATCGCCTCCCACTTCACGCAGGAGCACGATCGGTTGGTTGGAGGGCATTTCCACCCGGACACCCACGACGTCGAGCTCGTTCACACAGCAACCCTAGGACGTGCCCGGCAGGTTTGGGTAGTCGGGCACCCCCGAGGTCAGTGCAGCCGGACCCCGAGAGCGGTCTGGACCAGGGCCGCGTGCAGCCGTACGGACAGCGCCGCCAGCTCCTTGACGGTCGCCTCCGCATGGGCCCTGGTCTGCGGGTTGCGGTGCCGCCGCAAGGGTGCGACCACCTGTTCGACCAGTCCGGCCTCGCGGTCGGCGGCGGCCTTCATGGCGCGAAGATGACGCGGTTCAAGACCGAATCGGCCGAGATCCGCCACCAGCCGGGCCACATTCACCGACTCCGCGTCGTAGCCGCCCTCGGGACCGGCCGAGATGAGCCCGTACGACTCCCAGTCGGCCAGCTCCTCCTCGGTGATCTCGGCGGCCACCAGCAGCTCCGCACGGCCCAACCGGGCCGCCGTGGGGCGGTCCGGGTCGGGATCGACCACACCGTCCAGGAGCTCGCGCGAGCCGGCGGGAGCGGGCAGCGCGGGCTGCTCGCCCCGGCTCAGCGCCTCCAGATGCTCCCGGATGACCTTCAGCGGAAGATAGTGGTCCCGCTGCATCCGCAGGACCTGGGCGAGCCGCTCGACGTCCTCGGGGCTGAACTTGCGATACCCCGACGGCGTGCGCCGCGGCTCGACAAGGCCTTCGGACTCCAGAAACCGGATCTTGGAGATGGTGACTTCGGGAAATTCGTCACGCAGCTGGTTCAGGACGGTGCCGATGCTCATCAGCCGGTCGCCCGCGGCGGCGGTGCCGTGACCGGCACCGCCCGTCGATGTATGCAGCATGGGCCTTCCCTGGATGGGTCTTCCCCCCTGAGGTCCCCCCGGACCGAGTCCGGGAGAGGGTCAGACCGCGCGCTGGCTCGCGTAGAACACCAGCCGGTACTTGCCGATCTGCACCTCGTCGCCGTTGGACAGGGTGATCGAGTCGATCCGCTCCCGGTTCACATACGTGCCGTTGAGGCTGCCGACGTCCGAGACCGTGAAACGGCCGTCCGAGCCCCGGCGGAACTCCACATGGCGCCGCGACACCGTCACGTCGTCCAGGAAGATGTCGCTCTGCGGATGCCGACCCGCCGTCGTCAGCTCGCCGTCCAGCAGGAAGCGGCTGCCCGAGTTCGGCCCGCGCCGCACCACCAGCAGGGCGGAGCCCATCGGCAGCGCGTCCACCGCGGCCTGCGCCTCCGGCGACAGCGACGGCAGCGCCGTCTGGCCCGTCACCTCGGAGTCGTACGCCTCAAGTCCGGAGATGGAAATGGTCGACGTGGTCTCCGCGGCCCGCTCCGGAACCGCGCCCGCCCGCAGCGGAGCGCCGCAGTTGGAGCAGAATCGGCTCGCCGCGGCATTGCTGTGCCCGCACCTCGTACACACCGGCATGGACGGATCCTCCTGACCCGGCTGGACCGCGTGGGAGCTGGTCGCATACGGGTCAGGAACAAACCCTCCACCCGTACTTGATGGTTCCCCGAAACCTATGCGGCCGGGACCGGCAGGGTCAACAGAAGACGCGCCCGGACCGCCCGGAATGTCACCACCGTGCGCGCCGACCTCGTCGCGGAACAGCGGACGCCCGCCACCCTGCTCATCAGGCCCTCCAGAGCCCTGAGCACGGTGCCTGGCGGCGCCGCCGCCGTCCCGGCGTGCGCTCTTGCCGAACAACTTCGCAAACAACTTCACGGGCGATTCCCCTTGACCGAAACAGACCCGCCCGTGGGGCAGGACGAACCCACATTCAACACACCGGCCGACCCGGACATCCTCACAACGTCCGTATCCGCCAAACAGTTTCCACCACGCACCACGAGTTGGGTGCGCCGACCCCCCGCAAGCTCATGCCCTTGTACGACAGCTCGCATGCGGCCCCGCGTCACCGCGAGGTCGACCGAGCGTAGTCAGGCCGCTTCGCCGGTCGCAAGGCATCCACAACGATCTTCTCCGAACGGACCACAGTGGCCGTGGCCTGCTCCTTCTCCAGAGTCTGCACCACACCACCAGGGATGTTGAGCGCGGGTTCGAGATCCTGTGGCTTCCCGATCACCTTGAAACGGTACGGCGCGCTCACCTTCACACCGTCCACCGCGATCCCGCCGTCGGCGTCCGAGAAGTACGTGTTGGCGACGACTCGTACGTCGTTGATCTGGATCGCCTCCGCGCCCGCGGCCCGCAGTTCCTGGATCGTGTCGAGCAGTTTGTCCGCCTCGACCGCCTTCTTCGGATCGCTGATGGTCAGCGTGATGCCGGGACCCTGTGCAGCGACCGTACCGGCCAAGATGCCCAGCTGACGCTCCTTCTCCAGGGTCTGCTTGCGCGCCTCGGCCGCCTGGTTGGAACTTGTCTCCAGCTCCGTGCGTTGGCCTTCCAGACGAGTCTTCTCGTCCTCAAGGCGTTTCGTACGGGAGTCGAGTTCGTCCAGGATCCGCACCAGGTCTTCCTGGCGGGCGCCGCGCAGGGCGCTGTTGTCGCTGTTGGAGCGGACCTGGATGGCCAGACCCAGACCGAGCACGAACAGCAGCAGGGCGACGACCAGTTGGGCCCGGGTCACCCGGGGCGGCCAGAGCCCGGCGGCCAGCCGCTGGCGGCCGGTCAACTGCGGCGCGCCCTCGGCGGCCGGGGCGGGCTCGGCCGCGGTGGGCGCGGGCTCGGCCGGGGCGGGCTTCGGCGCGGCCGGTTCCGGCTCGGGAGCCTTGTCGGGCTCGGGCGTGTCGTCGCTGCTCATCGGCCTCACGCCCGGAAGACATGCCGGCGGATGGCCGCGGCGTTGGAGAAGATGCGGATGCCGAGCACGACGACCACGCCGGTCGACAGCTGCGCGCCCACGCCCAACTTGTCACCCAGGAACACGATCAGCGCCGCCACCACGACGTTCGACAGGAAGGACACCACGAAGACCTTGTCGACGAAGATGCCGTCGAGCATGGCCCGCAGACCGCCGAAGACCGCGTCGAGCGCGGCGACGACGGCGATGGGCAGATACGGCTCGACCACCGCGGGCACCTCGGGCCGGACCAAAAGTCCGACCACGACTCCCACGACGAGGCCAAGTACGGCGATCACGATGTGCCTTTCCTTGTGGCGGCCGCGCCTGGGCCGGCGCCCGTGGTCTGCGGCTGTGCGGTACGTACGATCAGGCTCGGCGCGGCCGGCAGGCGCACCTCGCCCTGGTCCGAAATGCTGGAGCGGATGCCGTAGTTCTCCTGGAGCACATGGAGATACTGACCGTCGGCACTGTCCTGGAAGGCGGTGCTGAGCTTCTTCCCGTCGCCCACGGCGAGCACCGTGTACGGCGGCACCAGCGGCCGGTTGTCGACCAGTATGGCGTCGCCCGCGGCCCGGATCGCCGAAAGGGCGGTCAGCCGCTGCCCGTTGATGGCGACGGCCTCGGCGCCGGACTGCCACAGGCCGTTGACGATCCGCTGCATGTCCCGGTCGCGCACCCGGCCGGTGTCCGCGAAGGTGGTGTTCTCGCGCGGCCCGCCACCGCCGCCCGTCTCCGTGTTCTTGGCGTCGTCGACGACCAGCTTCACGCCCGGCCCGTGCACCTCGGTGGCGCCCGAGAGCAGCGCGACCAGTTCGGCCTGGTCACCGCCGTGCTTCTCCAGGGCCTTGCGCTGCCGCTCACCGACCTGGTCGCGCAGCGTGTTCACCTGCTTCTGCAGGTCGTCCGCCGCCTTGGTCTCGGCCTCCACGCGGCCGATCAGCTCCTGGCGCTCCTTGGCGACCACGGGTGCTGTTATCCGCGCCTGCGCGGCGCCGATGGTGACCACGACGGCCGCGAGCACCAGACCCGCGGCGAGCCCGAGCTTGGCGCGCAGCGGCCGGGGCATGCCCTCGTCGCCCTCGGCCTTGCGCCGGGCGGTCGCCTCCGCGTAGCCCTCGTCCAGCGCATGGTCCATCACATTGGTCAGCAGCGACATGGACGCGTCGGGGCGAGAGGGTGGAGCGGGGGTGCTCCGAACGGGGGGCTGCTGCGACATGCCGCACATCGTCGCACGTCGGCGCCCCGGCCGCCGAATGGCCCCACCGGTGCACCGGACGGCGTCCCACGACCCCGCCCGGCACCGGCTACTACCTCAGTGACCTGCGCTGTCGACGATCGCCGACCACTCGTCGAGCAGTGCCTGCGCGGAGGCGTCGTCGGGGCCCTCGGCCCACAGATGAGTGACCGCCTCGGCCGGGTCGGGCAGCACCATCACCCAGCGGCCGTCGGCCTCCACGACCCGTACGCCGTCGGTCGTGTCCACCGACCGGTCCCCGGCGGCCTCCACGACCCGCCGCATGACCATGCCCTTGACCGCCCACGGCGTCGCCAGGTCGCGCCGCAGCACATGCGCCCGGGGTATCCGCGAGTCGATCTGACTGAGCGTCAGCTGGGTGCGCGCGACCAGACCGATGAGCCGTACGAACGCGGCGGCCCCGTCGAAGACACTGCTGAACTCGGGAATGATGAATCCGCCGCGCCCATCCCCGCCGAAGATCGTCGACTCCTCGCGGCCGACCCGGGTCAGATCGTCGGGCGAGGTCGTCGTCCACTCCACCTGCGTACCGTGGTACGCCGCGACCTGCTCGGCGATACGGGTCGTGGTCACCGGCAGCGCCACCCGCCCGCTGCGCCGCTCGGCCGCGACCAGATCCAGCATGACAAGCAGCGCCCGGTCGTCCTCCACGATCCGCCCGCGCTCGTCGACCAGCGACAGCTTCTCCCCCACCGGGTCGAACCGCACCCCGAACGCGGCTCGCGCCGACGCCACGATCTCACCGAGCCGCACCAGACCGGCCCGCCGGCCGTCGGCCGTCTCGGTCGGCCGCGACTCGTCGAGCCCGGGGTTGATGGTCAGCGAATCCACCTGGAGCCGCCCGAGCAGACTCGGCAGCACAAGCCCCGCGCTCCCGTTGGAGGCATCGACGACGACCTTCAGCCCGGCCTCCGTGACCCCGGTCGTATCGACCTTGCGCAGCAGGGACCCGGTGTACGAGTCGAAGACGCTGGACGGGAACTGCAGATCACCGATCTCGCCCGGGAACGCCCGCCGGTACTCCTGACGTGCGTACACCCGGTCCAGCTTGCGCTGACCGGCCTGCGAGAGATCCGCGCCCCGCTCGTCGAAGAACATGATGTCCACCGAGTCCGGCACACCGGGCGAGGTCCGCAGCATGATCCCGCCGGCGCTGCCCCGCGCGGTCTGCTGCCTGGCCACCGGCAGCGGTACGTTCTCCAGATCCCGTACGTCGATGGCACTGGCCTGCAGCGCCGAGATCACCGCCCGCTTCAGCGCCCGCGCGCCACGCGAGTGGTCGCGCGCGGTGGTGACGGTCGACCCCTTCTTCAGGGTCGTGGCGTACGCACCGGCCAGCCGCACGGCGACCTCCGGGGTGATCTCGACATTGAGGATGCCGGAGACACCGCGCGCCCCGAAGAGATGGGCCTGACCGCGCGACTCCCAGATCACCGAGGTGTTGACGAAGGCACCCGCCTCGATGGTCTTGAAGGGGTAGACGCGAACGTTGCCCTGGACAATGGATTCCTCACCGACCAGGCACTCGTCCCCGATGACGGCGCCGTCCTCGATCCGCGCCGCCCGCATGATGTCGGTGTTCTTGCCGATCACACAGCCGCGCAGATTGCTGTGCTGCCCGATGTAGACGTTGTCGTGGACGACGGCCTTGTGCAGGAACGCCCCGGTCTTCACGACGACGTTCGACCCGATGACCGTGTGCTCACGGATCTCTACGTCGGCCTCGACCTTCGCGTAGTCACCGATGTAGAGCGGCCCCCGCAGGACCGCGTCGGGATGCACCTCGGCGCCCTCGGCGACCCAGACGCCGGGAGAGATCTCGAATCCGTCGATGTCGACGTCGACCTTGCCTTCGAGCACGTCGGCCTGCGCCTTGACGTAGCTCTCGTGTGTGCCGACGTCCTCCCAGTAGCCCTCGGCGACATAGCCGTAGATCGGCTTGCCCTCCTTCATCAGCTGAGGGAAGACGTCACCGGACCAGTCGACGGGCACATCGGCTTCGACGTAGTCGAATACCTCCGGCTCCATCACATAGATGCCGGTGTTCACCGTGTCCGAGAAGACCTGCCCCCAGGTCGGCTTCTCCAGGAACCGCTCGACCTTTCCCTCTTCGTCGACGATGGTGATGCCGAATTCCAGCGGGTTGGGTACGCGGGTCAGGCACACCGTGACCAGCGCGCCCTTCTCCTTGTGGAAGCTGATGAGATCCGACAGGTCGAAGTCGGTGAGGGCGTCGCCCGAGATCACCAGAAAGGCATCGTCCTTGAGGGCTTCCTCGGCGTTCTTCACGCTGCCGGCGGTGCCGAGGGGCTTCTCCTCATTGGCATAGGTGAGCTCCATCCCGAGCTCTTCACCGTCGCCGAAATAGTTCTTGACGAGCGAGGCGAGGAACTGCACGGTTACGACGGTCTCATTGAGCCCATGCCGCTTGAGCAGCCTCAGCACATGCTCCATGATCGGCCGGTTGGCCACCGGCAGGAGCGGCTTGGGCATGCTAGAGGTCATGGGGCGAAGGCGGGTACCTTCGCCACCGGCCATCACGACGGCCTTCATGTCGGAAGCGTCCTCCTTGACGAGACGACGGTCTAGCCGACTGCACCCGTCCGGGTGGGCCCCCTGGCATCATGCGCGGTTCCGTCGACTCCGACGGAACCGCTTCGACGAGCTCAATCGGCCGCTGGGTCCGCCTTGACGAGCCGGCGGACCTGAACCACGTAGAGGATTCCTGCCCACCAATACAGCGTTGTACCCCATCCGGCGAACGCCCATCCGAAAATCGCCGCCAGATCGGCGAGCCACCCACTTCCGTCGCTCAGCAGAAGCAACGGGAAGGCGTACATGAGGTTGAACGTAGCGGCCTTACCGAGGAAGTTCACCTGCGGCGGCGGATAGCCGTGCTTGCGGAGGATTCCCACCATCACCAGAAGCATCAGCTCCCGGGCCAAAAGGGCAGCAGTCAACCAAATCGGCAGGATCCCCCGCCAGGTGAGACCGACGAGCGTGGAAAGGATGTACAGCCGGTCGGCCGCCGGATCGAGCAGCCGGCCAAGGCTGCTGATCTGGTTCCACCGCCGGGCGAGCTTCCCGTCCAGGTAGTCGCTGACACCGCTGAGCGCCAGGATGAGCAATGCCCAGCCATCGCTCTTCGGCCCGCCGAACTCGGGGCGGAGGATCAGCCACAGGAACACGGGTACGCCGACGAGACGCGCCATGCTGAGGATGTTGGGGATGGTGAGCACCCGGTCCGTCTGAACGCGAGTCTCCTGGACCTCCACCCGGGGGCCTCCTGTGAACGTGCCAACGATGCCTCATGACCTTACCGGCAGGGAGGAGGGGTGGGTGCACAGGGGTATGGGTCGGATAAGGTCCTGAACGCAAAAATGCCTCAGTCCCCGACCAAAACGGTCGGGGACTGAGGCTAAAAATTGTTCGGCGGCGTCCTACTCTCCCACAGGGTCCCCCCTGCAGTACCATCGGCGCTGAAAGGCTTAGCTTCCGGGTTCGGAATGTAACCGGGCGTTTCCCTAACGCTATGACCACCGAAACACTATGAAATTAACGAAGCTGGCATTGACACAGCTGTTCGTTATTTCAGAACTAACACAGTGGACGCGAGCAACTGAGGACAAGCCCTCGGCCTATTAGTACCAGTCAGCTCCACCCCTTACGAGGCTTCCACATCTGGCCTATCAACCCAGTCGTCTACTGGGAGCCTTACCCTCTCAAGGAGGTGGGAATACTCATCTCGAAGCAGGCTTCCCGCTTAGATGCTTTCAGCGGTTATCCCTCCCGAACGTAGCCAACCAGCCATGCCCTTGGCAGGACAACTGGCACACCAGAGGTTCGTCCGTCCCGGTCCTCTCGTACTAGGGACAGCCCTTCTCAATATTCCTACGCGCACAGCGGATAGGGACCGAACTGTCTCACGACGTTCTAAACCCAGCTCGCGTACCGCTTTAATGGGCGAACAGCCCAACCCTTGGGACCGACTCCAGCCCCAGGATGCGACGAGCCGACATCGAGGTGCCAAACCATCCCGTCGATATGGACTCTTGGGGAAGATCAGCCTGTTATCCCCGGGGTACCTTTTATCCGTTGAGCGACGGCGCTTCCACAAGCCACCGCCGGATCACTAGTCCCGACTTTCGTCCCTGCTCGACCCGTCGGTCTCACAGTCAAGCTCCCTTGTGCACTTACACTCAACACCTGATTGCCAACCAGGCTGAGGGAACCTTTGGGCGCCTCCGTTACTCTTTAGGAGGCAACCGCCCCAGTTAAACTACCCATCAGACACTGTCCCTGATCCGGATCACGGACCCAGGTTAGACATCCAGCACGACCAGAGTGGTATTTCAACGACGACTCCACAACCACTGGCGTGGCTGCTTCACAGTCTCCCACCTATCCTACACAAGCCGAACCGAACACCAATATCAAACTGTAGTAAAGGTCCCGGGGTCTTTCCGTCCTGCTGCGCGAAACGAGCATCTTTACTCGTAGTGCAATTTCACCGGGCCTATGGTTGAGACAGTCGAGAAGTCGTTACGCCATTCGTGCAGGTCGGAACTTACCCGACAAGGAATTTCGCTACCTTAGGATGGTTATAGTTACCACCGCCGTTTACTGGCGCTTAAGTTCTCAGCTTCGCCACACCGAAATGTGACTAACCGGTCCCCTTAACGTTCCAGCACCGGGCAGGCGTCAGTCCGTATACATCGCCTTACGGCTTCGCACGGACCTGTGTTTTTAGTAAACAGTCGCTTCTCGCTGGTCTCTGCGGCCACCCCCAGCTCAGAGTGCAAGACTCATCACCGGTGATGGCCCCCCTTCTCCCGAAGTTACGGGGGCATTTTGCCGAGTTCCTTAACCATAGTTCACCCGAACGCCTCGGTATTCTCTACCTGACCACCTGAGTCGGTTTAGGGTACGGGCCGCCATGAAACTCGCTAGAGGCTTTTCTCGACAGCATAGGATCATCCACTTCACCACAATCGGCTCGGCATCAGGTCTCAGGCTTCATGCTGTCCGGATTTGCCTAGACAGCGCCCTACACCCTTACCCCGGGACTACCACCGCCCGGGCTGGACTACCTTCCTGCGTCACCCCATCGCTTACCTACTACAAGTCTGGTTCGTCGGCTCCACCACTTTCCTTTCCCCGAAGGGTCCGGAACGGCTTCACGGACTTAGCATCGCCTGATTCGATATTGGGCGTTTCAAAGCGGGTACCGGAATATCAACCGGTTGTCCATCGACTACGCCTGTCGGCCTCGCCTTAGGTCCCGACTTACCCTGGGCAGATCAGCTTGACCCAGGAACCCTTAGTCAATCGGCGCACACGTTTCTCACGTGTGTATCGCTACTCATGCCTGCATTCTCACTCGTGAACCGTCCACAACTAGCTTCCGCTGCTGCTTCACCCGGCACACGACGCTCCCCTACCCATCACAGTCCCCGTTGGGGGTATGTACTGCAATGACACGACTTCGGCGGTACGCTTGAGCCCCGCTACATTGTCGGCGCGGAATCACTTGACCAGTGAGCTATTACGCACTCTTTCAAGGGTGGCTGCTTCTAAGCCAACCTCCTGGTTGTCTCTGCGACTCCACATCCTTTCCCACTTAGCGTACGCTTAGGGGCCTTAGTCGATGCTCTGGGCTGTTTCCCTCTCGACCATGGAGCTTATCCCCCACAGTCTCACTGCCGCGCTCTCACTTACCGGCATTCGGAGTTTGGCTAAGGTCAGTAACCCGGTAGGGCCCATCGCCTATCCAGTGCTCTACCTCCGGCAAGAAACACACGACGCTGCACCTAAATGCATTTCGGGGAGAACCAGCTATCACGGAGTTTGATTGGCCTTTCACCCCTAACCACAGGTCATCCCCCAGGTTTTCAACCCTGGTGGGTTCGGTCCTCCACGAAGTCTTACCTCCGCTTCAACCTGCCCATGGCTAGATCACTCCGCTTCGGGTCTAGAGCGTGCAACTCAAACGCCCTGTTCGGACTCGCTTTCGCTACGGCTTCCCCACACGGGTTAACCTCGCTACACACCGCTAACTCGCAGGCTCATTCTTCAAAAGGCACGCAGTCACGACATACGTGCAAGCACGTATGCGACGCTCCCACGGCTTGTAGGCACACGGTTTCAGGTACTATTTCACTCCGCTCCCGCGGTACTTTTCACCATTCCCTCACGGTACTATCCGCTATCGGTCACCAGGGAATATTTAGGCTTAGCGGGTGGTCCCGCCAGATTCACACGGGATTTCTCGGGCCCCGTGCTACTTGGGTGTCTCTCAAACGAGCCGTCAATGTTTCAGCTACGGGGGTCTTACCCTCTACGCCGGACCTTTCGCATGTCCTTCGCCTACATCAACGGTTTCTGACTCGTCTCACAGCCGGCAGACTGTGAAAGAGAGATCCCACAACCCCCACGACGCAACCCCTGCCGGGTCTCACACGTCGTAGGTTTGGCCTCATCCGGTTTCGCTCGCCACTACTCCCGGAATCACGGTTGTTTTCTCTTCCTGAGGGTACTGAGATGTTTCACTTCCCCTCGTTCCCTCCACATGCCCTATGTGTTCAGGCATGGGTGACAGCCCATGACGACTGCCGGGTTTCCCCATTCGGAAACCCCCGGATCAAAGCCTGGTTGACGGCTCCCCGGGGACTATCGTGGCCTCCCACGTCCTTCATCGGTTCCTGGTGCCAAGGCATCCACCGTGCGCCCTTAAAAACTTGGCCACAGATGCTCGCGTCCACTGTGCAGTTCTCAAACAACGACCAGCCACCCATCACCCCACCAACAAGTAGTGAGTGCACTGGGGCCGGCAACTGAAGACTTTGGCCTTACCGGCCGCACCTTCAGACACCCAACAGCGTGCCCGGCCTCAACCCCTGGTCTGTTCTGTTCCACGCCGAAGCAGTACTGGGAACAACCAGGTGATGATGCCGAATAGTCAACGTTCCACCCATGAGCTGACCGTGCAGAACATTTGCCTGCAATCGGTACTGTGCTCCTTAGAAAGGAGGTGATCCAGCCGCACCTTCCGGTACGGCTACCTTGTTACGACTTCGTCCCAATCGCCAGTCCCACCTTCGACAGCTCCCTCCCACAAGGGGTTGGGCCACCGGCTTCGGGTGTTACCGACTTTCGTGACGTGACGGGCGGTGTGTACAAGGCCCGGGAACGTATTCACCGCAGCAATGCTGATCTGCGATTACTAGCAACTCCGACTTCATGGGGTCGAGTTGCAGACCCCAATCCGAACTGAGACCGGCTTTTTGAGATTCGCTCCGCCTCACGGCATCGCAGCTCATTGTACCGGCCATTGTAGCACGTGTGCAGCCCAAGACATAAGGGGCATGATGACTTGACGTCGTCCCCACCTTCCTCCGAGTTGACCCCGGCAGTCTCCTGTGAGTCCCCATCACCCCGAAGGGCATGCTGGCAACACAGAACAAGGGTTGCGCTCGTTGCGGGACTTAACCCAACATCTCACGACACGAGCTGACGACAGCCATGCACCACCTGTATACCGACCACAAGGGGGGCACTATCTCTAATGCTTTCCGGTATATGTCAAGCCTTGGTAAGGTTCTTCGCGTTGCGTCGAATTAAGCCACATGCTCCGCTGCTTGTGCGGGCCCCCGTCAATTCCTTTGAGTTTTAGCCTTGCGGCCGTACTCCCCAGGCGGGGAACTTAATGCGTTAGCTGCGGCACCGACGACGTGGAATGTCGCCAACACCTAGTTCCCAACGTTTACGGCGTGGACTACCAGGGTATCTAATCCTGTTCGCTCCCCACGCTTTCGCTCCTCAGCGTCAGTAATGGCCCAGAGATCCGCCTTCGCCACCGGTGTTCCTCCTGATATCTGCGCATTTCACCGCTACACCAGGAATTCCGATCTCCCCTACCACACTCTAGCTAGCCCGTATCGAATGCAGACCCGGGGTTAAGCCCCGGGCTTTCACATCCGACGTGACAAGCCGCCTACGAGCTCTTTACGCCCAATAATTCCGGACAACGCTTGCGCCCTACGTATTACCGCGGCTGCTGGCACGTAGTTAGCCGGCGCTTCTTCTGCAGGTACCGTCACTTGCGCTTCTTCCCTGCTGAAAGAGGTTTACAACCCGAAGGCCGTCATCCCTCACGCGGCGTCGCTGCATCAGGCTTTCGCCCATTGTGCAATATTCCCCACTGCTGCCTCCCGTAGGAGTCTGGGCCGTGTCTCAGTCCCAGTGTGGCCGGTCGCCCTCTCAGGCCGGCTACCCGTCGTCGCCTTGGTAGGCCATTACCCCACCAACAAGCTGATAGGCCGCGGGCTCATCCTTCACCGCCGGAGCTTTCCACCCGGAAGCATGCGCTTCCAGGTCGTATCCGGTATTAGACCCCGTTTCCAGGGCTTGTCCCAGAGTGAAGGGCAGATTGCCCACGTGTTACTCACCCGTTCGCCACTAATCCACCCCGAAGGGCTTCATCGTTCGACTTGCATGTGTTAAGCACGCCGCCAGCGTTCGTCCTGAGCCAGGATCAAACTCTCCATGAATGTTTACCGGTAATCCGGTGCACACACACGAAAGAGCGGAACAACCCGGTCGGAATATGACCAGTTGTCCTCAGCGTCCTCGCTGTGTTGTTGCCACCCGCAAGCGGATGGACTTTTCAAAGGAACCTCCAACCCACCATCACTGGCAGGCCGGGGTTGTCAATCTGGCGTTGACTTTTGGCACGCTGTTGAGTTCTCAAGGTACGGACGCTTCCTTTGTTCCCGTTTCCGGGCCCTCCGGGCGCTTCCTTCGTTTCCGACTCTATCAGACTCTTTCGCGTCCGATTCCCGTGTCGGCGGGATTTACTTTCCGGGGTTTTCGCTTTCGCGCTTTCCCTTTCCGGCGGCTCCGACTCTATCAGTGCTTTTCCGTCTCCCTGACCACTTCGATTTGCGACGCACGGCAGTACCGGCACAGCAATCGACGCTCAGGTCAAGATCAGGTTCAGCAATGAAGATCAAGAAGATGAGGAGCCTGCCCGCTGATCCGCATTCACGTGAAGTTCACGTTTGGCGACTGAGCGGGACTTAGGACAGTACAGGCCCCGGCGTGGTCCGGGCAAATCGACGCAGGGTCTATGGTCTAGTCCACTAGTGCACCGGTCTAGTCCAGTAGTCTCCGTCCGAGGGAAGCCCGGGCTGCGTTCATACCAGGCGAAACCGGACTTCCTATGACTTACCCTTCTGAACAGTACGCCGGGTCACTGCAGGTAGTGGCCGCGACACGAAGAAGCCCCACCCCTGGGAGGCCATCCATGACCACCGTGACGTCCCCGCTCGCCGGGCGTGCCATCGGACTCGCGGCAGTGCCCGATCCGGTGTTCTCCGGCGCAATGGTGGGCCCCGGTACCGCCATCGACCCCGTGCGTGAGCCCTCGGAGGCGGTTTCCCCCGTCGACGGCGTCATCGTCTCCCTGCACCCGCACGCCTTCGTGGTCGTCGACGACCAGGGCCACGGTGTGCTGACGCACCTCGGTATCGACACCGTTCAGCTCAACGGCGAGGGCTTCGAGCTGCTCGTCAACAAGGGCGACACCGTGACGCGCGGCCAGGCCGTCGTGCGGTGGGACCCCGCCGCCGTCGAAGCCGCCGGAAAGTCCCCCATCTGCCCCATCGTGGCGCTCGAAGCCACCGCGGACTCCCTCTCCGGTGTCGTCGAAAGCGGCGACGTGAAGGCCGGCGACACGCTGTTCGGCTGGCAGTGACGTCTGCGCCGCGGCGACGGCGCGCTGGACGGACAACCACTGCGGCGGCACTGACCGCCGCGACTATCGGAGACGGGTGAGATGGAGACAACGCTGCGAGGCGTCGGCGTGAGCCACGGTGTGGCGATCGGCGAGGTACGGCATATGGGCACGGCGGTCCTGGAGCCGCCGGCCAAGCAGATTCCGGCGGAGGAGGCGGAGCGCGAACAGGGGCGTGCCCGCAAGGCCGTCGAGGCTGTGGCCGCCGACCTGAACGCGCGCGGGAACCTGGCGGGCGGCGAGGCGCAGGCCGTCCTTGAGGCCCAGGCGATGATCGCCCAGGACCCCGAGCTGATCGCCGACGTCGACCGGCGCATCGCCGTCGGCAGCACCGCCGAGCGGGGCATCTACGACGCGTTCTCGCACTACCGCGAGCTCCTCGCGGGCGCCGGCGAGTACATGGCCGGGCGTGTGGCGGACCTCGACGACGTACGGAACCGCATCGTGGCGCGCCTGCTGGGCGTGCCGATGCCGGGCGTTCCGGACAGCGACGAGCCGTATGTACTGATCGCGCGCGACCTGGCTCCCGCCGACACGGCGCTGCTCGACCCCGCGCTCGTGCTCGGGTTCGTGACCGAGGAGGGCGGGCCGACCAGCCACAGCGCGATCCTGGCGCGGGCGCTCGGCGTTCCCGCGATCGTGGCGCTGCCGGGCGCCGGTGAGCTCGCCGAGGGCACGCTGGTCGCCGTCGACGGCAGCACCGGGGAGATCTTCGTCGACCCGAGCGAGGAGAAGCGGGCCGAGCTGGAGCGGGCCGCCGCCGAGCGCAAGGCCGCGCTGGCCGCCTCCTCCGGACCGGGTGCCACCTCGGACGGGCACAAGGTGCCGCTGCTCGCCAACGTCGGTGGTCCCGCCGACGTCCCGGCCGCGGTGGAGGCGGGCGCCGAGGGCGTCGGTCTCTTCCGTACCGAGTTCCTCTTCCTCGACGACTCCGCGAAGGCGCCGTCGGAGGAGAAGCAGATCGAGGCGTACCGCAAGGTTCTGGAGGCGTTCCCCGAGGGCCGTGTGGTCGTGCGGGTGCTGGACGCGGGCGCGGACAAGCCGCTCGACTTCCTGACCCCGGCCGACGAGCCGAACCCGGCGCTGGGAGTGCGCGGCCTGCGGTCGCTGCTCGACCACCCGGACGTGCTGCGTACCCAGCTGACCGCGCTGGCCAAGGCCGCCGAGGGGCTTCCGGTGTATCTGGAGATCATGGCGCCGATGGTCGCCGACCGTACGGACGCGAAGGCGTTCGCGGACGCGTGCCGGGAGGCCGGGCTGCGGGCGAAGTTCGGCGCGATGGTGGAGATTCCCTCCGCCGCGCTCCGCGCGCGCTCGATCCTCCAGGAGGTCGAGTTCCTGTCGCTGGGCACCAACGACCTGGCCCAGTACACCTTCGCGGCCGACCGGCAGGTCGGTGCGGTGTCGCGGCTCCAGGATCCGTGGCAGCCGGCGCTGCTCGACCTGGTCGCCCTGTCCGCCGAGGCCGCCAAGGCCGAGGGCAAGAGCTGTGGTGTCTGTGGTGAGGCCGCCTCCGATCCGCTGCTCGCCTGTGTGCTGACCGGTCTCGGTGTGACCAGCCTGTCGATGGGTGCCGCCTCCATTCCTTACGTACGCGCGACGCTGGCGAAGTACACGCTCGCCCAGTGCGAGCGTGCGGCCGCCGCCGCGCGTGCAGCCGACACGGCCGACGAGGCCCGTGTGGCGGCGCAGGCGGTGCTGTCCGGGGAGTGACCCGGTCCGCCGCCTGAGTGCGGTGTCCGGGTGGGAGGGGCTTCCCGTCGCTGATGCGGCGGGGAGCCCCTTTCGCGTGCCGGGTCCCGGCGTGCCCGTCAGTGGTGGGTGTCCGGTTGGTCGAAGGGGAAGCCCGGGCGGTAGTCCACGCCGGGCTCGGGCGAGACCGGGTCGCCGGTGTCGGCATCGGTGCAGTAGGCGCTGAACACCTCCCCGGCGGTCAGCGGGAGCAGGCTGCCCTCGTGGAGCCGCCACCCGTGGACGCGGTCGGGGGCCTCGGGTGCGGTCGTCCGCAGGACGAGCCCGCCGGGGCTGTGCTGGGCGATGCCCGCGGCGAGAACGGTGACGAACTCGGCGACGTCCGACTCGTCGAGCAGCGCCGGGCCGCCGTCGCGGTGCTCCGCGTGGAGCACCGCGATGAGCTGTTCCTGCTCGGCCTGGACGCTGCAGACAAGGTGGTGCAGGCCGGGGCCTGCTGCCTGGAGCAGGTTCGTCAGGAGCGCCGAGGCCCGTTCGAAGGCGGAGCGGCCGATGTCCTGTCCGCACTGTGCACACTCCCCCAGTTCGGTGAGCAGGAGTGTCGCGTAGTCCCAAGTCGCCTGGCGTACCGCTTTGTTGATGAGTGCGGGGACCAGGCTGTCGATCGGTTGTCCTTCGTAGCGGACGCGGGCGCCGCCGGTCGCGATCTCGGCGGTGAAGCGGGTGCGGCTGTCCGCGCTGTCCGGGTCGAGGCCCGTCAGGGTGCAGAACTCGGTGAACTCATCCGGGTCGAAGAGGGCAACCGTGGTGTGCAGGCCCTGGGCGGCCCGGGCTCTGAGCAGGCCCTCGACCTGGTGGAGATAGACGGTGTGGTCGTCGAAGGCGAAGGACCGGTACCGGGTCATCACTTCGAAGTCGTAGGCGTCGGCGAGCACTCCGATGGTGCTCGGTGCCTCCCGGCACAGTGTCCGCCGCATGGCTCTGGCCGTGTGGGGCGGGCGGGAGCCGTGGGGTGTCCTGGAGCGGGTCGTGGTCGTCGGGCCGCCGGAATTCCTGGAGTTATGCCTGTGCGCCATGATTTTTCCCCCTGAGCGCTGTCGATCAGTGCTCACTCACCGTAACCGGGGGCACTGACAACGCCGGTCGGGGCAGTCGGTCGCGGACCAGTCGGTGCTGAATTCCGCAGGTCACGGCGATGACGGCGCCGAAGGCCGTCCAGCCGAGCGGGCCGGTGGCGATCGCGGCGGTGACGGCGAGCGGCCCCAGGCTGCGCTGCGCGGACTGGGCCAGGCCGTGCACACCGAGGTAGGTGCCCTGGGCGTCGCCGGGGGCCAGGGCGATCGAGAGTTCCCAGGAGACGGTGGCGTGGATCATCTCGGCCAGGGTGAAGGCGGCCGTGGCCACGATGAGGAAGATGCTCGCGGGCACGGCTCCGCCGACCGCCGACGCCGCCATGGTGACTCCCGCCGCGGCGAACACGGCGGAGAGCGGGAAGAGCAGGCGGTGTGCCGCCCGGGTGGTCGCGCCGAACTTGGCCAGGGGTACCTGGAGTCCCACCACCATCACGTTGTTGAGCACCATCAGGAGCGGTACGAGGCCGTGCGGCGCGTCCGTGGCGTGCACGGTCCACAGGGGCAGGCCGACCTTGAAGACGGCGTCGTCCATGAAGAGGATCGCCTCGGTGGCCACGTACGCGAGGTAGGTGCGGTCCCGCCACGGCCCGGTCGGTCGCGCCGCGGGCGCCGGGTCGCCGGACTTGGCGACCGTGCGGGACGGCGAGGGCGGTTCCGCGCAGCGCGCGGTGATCAGCGCGGCGCCGACGAAGGAGAGGGCGTCTCCGGTGAGGAGCCACTGGTAGACGGCGGTGCTGCCCATGGCGAGTGCGGCCGCTGCGGCGAGGCCGCCGACCGCCCAGCCGGCGTTGGCGAGGGTGCGGCTGACGGCCTGGTAGCGGACGCGGTCGGGACCGGCGACGCGGGCCGCGTACAGCTTGGTGAGCACATTGGCGGAGCGGTCGCCGAAGCTGCCGACGGCCGAGTAGACCAGCAGCAGCGCGTAGTTGTCGGTGGTGAGCAGCGCGGCCGAGGCGAGGGCCCGCAGGAGCTGGAAGACGATCAGTACGCGGGAGAGCGGCAGCCGGTCGGCGAGGCGGCCTCCGATGGGGGCGCCCGCGATGCCGACGGCACCGGCCGCCGCGACCAGGGTGCCGACCTGGGCGATGGACAGCCCTGCCACATAGGTGAAGTACAGGACCGAGACGGCTGCCCACAGACCGCTGCCGGTCCGGTCGACGAACGCGACCCAGAGCATCAGGCGGCCGTCGCGGCCTCCCGGTACGCGTTCCCACAGGGCCGCACGTCGGCTGCGCAATGTCACTGCTCCCCCTTGACGTCATTTATGTATTGATACATAATTCAGTACGTGGCAGAACAATATGCGATCACGGGTACATCAGCCAAGGGCATTGCCGCGTCCGTCGAACGAGGCGTCGCCGACGGCGGGTTGGGCCCGGGGGACGCGCTCCCTCCGGTTCGCCGGCTCGCCGACGACCTCGGGGTGAGCCCGGGGACGGTCGCGACCGCGTACAAGGAGCTGCGCCAGCGCGGGGTGATCGTCACGCGCGGCCGGGGCGGGACCGTGATCGCCGCCGCGCCTTCGGTGGCCTCCAGGCGCCCGCCGAAGGTGCCGGAAGGGCTGCGGGATCTGGCGGGCGGCCACCCCGACCCGGCGTTCCTGCCCGAACTGCCCGCGCCGGTACGGATGTCGGCGGGGGCGCGCTCGCACCGGTCGACGCCACGGCTGCCGCTGCTGGAGCAGCGCGTCCAGGAGTGGCTGGGCGCCGACGGGGTGCCCGCCGAGTCGGTGACGTTCGCCCATGGCTCGCTGGACTGTGTGGCGCGGCTGCTCACCACCGAGCTGCGCCCCGGGGACGCGGTGGCCATGGAGGACCCCGGATATCACCATCTGCTGGACCTGGTGCAGGTGATGGGGCTGCGTACGGTGCCGGTCGCCGTCGACGACGAGGGGATGCGGCCCGCCGCTCTGCGCGAGGCGCTGCGGTCGGGGGCCCGGGCCGTCGTGTGCAGCCCGCGCGCGCAGAATCCGTACGGCGGCTGCTTCTCGGAGCGGCGCAGGGACGAACTGGTGGAGGTCCTGGCGCAGGCGCCCGATGTGCTCGTGATCGAGAACGACCACGCCGCGGACATCGCGGGGGCACCGTTGCACTCGCTGACGGTCGGCGGGCGGTTGGCGCGCTGGGCGCATGTGCGGACCGTGACGAAGTACCTGGGGACGGACCTGCGGTGGGCGGCCGCGGCGTGCGATCCGGCGACGCTGGCCCGCCACGACGGACGGCTGCTGCTGACCTCGGGATGGGTCAGCCATCTCCTTCAGGGCACGGTCCTCGGCCTGCTGACCGACCGGATGGCCCAGGAACTGGTGGCACGCGCGCGTGAGACCTACGCGCAGCGGCGCAGCGCTCTGGTGGACGAGCTCGGGCGGCGCGGGATCGCCGCGCACGGGGCCAGCGGGATGAACGTGTGGGTGCCGGTGCGGGACGAGTCCGCGGTGGTGAACGGGCTGCGCTCGCGCGGCTGGTGGGTGGCCGCCGGGGCGCGCTTCCGGATCGCCACGGAACCGGGCGTACGGATCACCGCGGCGGAGCTGAAGACGACGGAAGCGGCGCTCCTGGCCTCGGACTTCGCGGACACGCTGGGCGAGTCCGAGGCCACGTACGGGGGCTGAGAGCGGGCCCGGCAGGCCTGTGAGTGCCGCCTGGAGGTCCCGGACAGGCCTCAGCCGTGCTTGCGGGCCACCGCTTCGTAGAAGCGGAGGAGGTCGAGGTTGTCGACCGAGCCCGGGTTGACCGCCTTCTCCAGCGGCGTGCCCTGGAGCAGCCGCTTGACCGGGACCTCGATGCGCTTGCCCGTCAGGGTGTGCGGGACGCCCGGGGCCTCGATGATCTCGTCGGGGACATGGCGCGGGGAGAGCTCCTCCCGGATCGCCTGCTTGATCTTGGTGCGCAGGGCGTCGTCCAGTACGGCCCCTTCGGCGAGATGGACGAAGAGCGGCATCCAGTAGCCGCCGTCCGGCTCCTCCAGGCCGATGACCAGGGATTCGCGGATCTCGGGGAGGCGTTCGACCACTTCGTAGATGTCGGCCGAACCCATGCGCACGCCCTGGCGGTTGAGCGTGGAGTCGGAGCGGCCATGGATGATCACCGAGCCGTGGCCGGTGATGGTGATCCAGTCGCCGTGGCGCCAGACGCCGGGGAACATCTCGAAGTAGCTGTCGCGGTAGCGGCTGCCGTCCGGGTCGTTCCAGAAGCGGATCGGCATGGAGGGCATCGGGTTCACCACGACGAGTTCGCCGACCTCGCCGACGACCGGCTTGCCCTGGGGGTCCCAGGCCTGGAGGTCGGTGCCCAGGCAGGCGGCCTGGAGCTCGCCGATGTGCACGGGCAGGGTCGGCACCGCTCCCGCGAAGCAGGAGCACACATCGGTGCCGCCGCTGACCGAGGCGATCCACAGGTCGTCGCGGACCTCGTCGTGGAGCCAGCGGAAGCCGTCGGGCGGCAGCGGGGAGCCGGTGGTGGCGACGCACTTCACGCGCGCGAGGTCGTAGTCGCGGGCCGGGTGCACCCCGGCCTTGCGGCAGGCCATCACATACGCGGCCGACGTCCCGAAGAGCGTGGCCCCGGTCCGCTCGGCGATGCCCCACTGGGCGCCGGTCTCCGGGTAGCCCGGGCTGCCGTCGTACAGGACGACCGTCGTTCCGGTGAGCAGTCCGGAGACGAGGAAGTTCCACATCATCCAGCCGGTCGAGGTGTACCAGAAGAACCGGTCCTCGGGGCCGAGGTCGCAGTGCAGTCCGAGCTGCTTGAAGTGCTCCAGGAGAATGCCGCCCTGGGACTGGACGATCGCCTTGGGCAGGCCCGTGGTGCCCGAGGAATAAAGAACCCAGAGCGGGTGGTCGAAGGGAACTTGCTCGAAGACCGGCTCGTTGTCACTCTCAGTGAGCGAAGACCATTCGAGAGTTCCTTGGGGGGCAGCGGTGCCGAGAAGGGGAATGTGGACGACAGCGCGCAGGGTGGGCAGTTCGCGGCGAAGTTCGGCGACGACGTCGGTGCGGTCGTGCTCCTTGCCGCCGTAGCGATAGCCGTCGACGGTGAACAGGACGACGGGTTCGACCTGCTGGAAGCGGTCCAGGACGCTGCGCGCGCCGAAGTCGGGGGCGCAGGAGGTCCAGACGGCGCCGACGGCGGCGGTGGCGAGCAGCGCGGTGACGGCCTGCGGGATGTTCGGCAGATAGCCGCTGACGCGGTCCCCGGGCCGTACGCCCAGGGCGCGCAGTTCGGCGGCGAGCGAGCCGACCTGGCGGCGCAGCTCTGCCCAGCTGGTGGCGACCGGTTCGTGCGACTCGTCGACGTGCAGGAGGGCCGCGTCGTCGGCGCGGGCCGGGTCCTCGGCGGTGCGCAGGGCGTGCTCGGCGTAGTTGAGGGTCGCGCCGGGGAACCACTGGGCGCCGGGCATCGAGCGGTCGGCGAGGACCGTCTCGTACGGCGTCGAGAAGCGCACGTCGAACCAGTCGGCGACGGCCTTCCAGAACGTGTCGAGTTCGGCGACCGACCAGCGGTGCAGTGCCTGGTAGCCGCCCTCGGCGGGTGCGCCGTAGCGCTCGGCCGCCCAGGTCTGGAAGGCGGTGATCCGCGCGCCGGAGATGCGGTCGGGGCCCGGCTGCCACAGGGGCTCGGGCTGCGGCGCGGCGTTCGCTGGTGAGGTCATGGGTCGGCTCCCGGGCTGGTACGCGTCGTGTGCGTGCGTCGCGCGCACACGCGTAGGGGTGTGCGCGTGCGGCGGCTCACAGGGACGATGCCATGTGATCGTCTTCCGCACCAGGGTGGGCCACCCATAGTCCGGCGGCTGACAATGTGGCGACACCACGGGTGAACGGAAGTTGAACGGAGCACACAGGTCGTCGGCCGAATGGCAGGGTGAGCCGCATGGACGGCAATGACCTGGTGCGCTCGGTGAAGGCGGTCGGCTCGGTGCAGGGGCGGCGGGCGGTCCGCTCGGCGCTGCGACGCCGCCGGGCGGACGCCCAGGGGCTGCCGCCGCGCGGTCCCGAGCGGGCCCGGGTGCCGGGCCAGGTGCAGGATGCGGAGCCCCGGCCGGGCGGCGGGGTGGTGCGGTTCGCGCGCTCCGAGCTTGAGGTGCGGGTGGCGGCGGGCGGCGCCGTGTTCTGGGGCTGGGACGGCGCCGGGCCCGAACCCTCGTACGCGCTCGTGGGGCCGCCGCCCGAGCCCGATGCCCGCGCGGTCCTGGAGCCGGACACGGACGGCGGCTGGCGGGTGGTCTCCGAGCGGGTGATGGTGGCGGTCTCCCGGCACGGGGCCGTGGAGGTCCGCACCCCCGGCGGGGTGGTGCTGCGCCGTGAGCTGCCGCCCCGGTGGTGGGACCCGGTCGGCGGTGGTCCGGCGCGCTGGGCGCAGCGCTACGAAGTCGCCGCGGACGCGCGCGTGTTCGGGCTGGGCGGGCGCGCCGACGGCCCCCGGCTGCGCGACGGGTCGTACCGCCTGTGGAACACCGATCCGCGCGGCGGCTTCGCGCCCGGTGACGACCCGCTGTACATCACCATGCCGGTGCAGCTGGTGGTCGCCGACGCCGGGACCCATCTGGCGTTCTACGACAACACCTGGGACGGCCGGGTCCAGTTGCGCGAGGGCGAGGAGGGGCTGGGTTCCGGGCACGACCGGCTCGGCACCGGTGAGGTGCGCATGGAGGGCGGGCCGCTGCGCTGCTGGGTGGTCGTCGGCACCCCCGCGCGCGTGCTCCAGGGCTGGACGGCCCTCACGGGCGCGCCCGCGCTGCCGCCGTCCTGGGCGCTCGGCCCGCAGCACGCCCGCTGGGGCTTCGGCAGCGAGGCCGAGGTCCGGCGGATCGTGGCCGGGTACCGCGAGCGCGACCTGCCCCTGTCGGCGCTGCATCTCGACATCGACCACTACGACGCGCACCAGGTGTTCACGGTCGACCGCGAGAACTTCCCCGAACTGCCGCGCCTGGCCAAGGACCTCGCCGAGGACGGCGTACGGCTGGTGTCGATCGTGGACCCGGCGGTGAAGGCGGAGCGCGGCAACGCGGTGTACGAGAGCGGTCTCGCGGCCGGGGCCTTCGTGAAGGACGCGCGCGGGCAGGAGGTGCGGGGGGTGGTGTGGCCGGGCGAGTGCGCCTTTCCCGACTTCACGGATCCCCGCGCCCGCAAATGGTGGGGCGGGCTCTACCAGGAGCGGCTCGACCAGGGCTTCGCCGGGGTGTGGCACGACATGAACGAGCCGACGTCGTTCGCGCCGTTCGGCGACACGACGCTGCCCCGTTCGGCCCGGCACGCCCTGGAGGGCGGGGGCGGCGACCACCGCGAGGCGCACAACGTGTACGGCCTCACCATGGCGCGGGCCGGCTACGAGGGGCTGCGCGGGCTGCGCCCCGACGAGCGGCCCTTCCTATTCAGCCGCTCCGGCTGGGCGGGGATGCAGCGCTACGGCGGCACCTGGTCCGGCGATGTGACCACGGGCTGGCCGGGGCTGCGGGCCTCGCTCTCGCTGGTCCTCGGACTCGGGCTGTGCGGCGTGCCGTACTCGGGACCGGACGTGGGCGGGTTCACCGGGAGCCCGTCGCCCGAGCTGTATCTGCGCTGGTTCCAGCTGGCGGCCCGGCTGCCGTTCTTCCGTACGCACTCGGCGATCTCGGCGGGACGCCGGGAGCCGTGGGAGTTCGGTCCGCAGGTCCTGGAGCACGCGCGCGTGGCGCTCGCCGAACGGGAGCGGCTGCGCCCGTACTTCATGACGCTGGCGCAGCTGGCCCGGCTGACCGGGGCTCCCTACGCCCGGCCGGTGTGGTGGGGCACGCCGGGCGACCGGGCGCTGCGGGACTGCGAGGACGCCTTCCTGCTGGGCGACGCGTTGCTGGTGGCACCGGTGTTGGAGCGGGGCATGGACCGGCGGGCGGTGCGGCTGCCGCGCGGCCGCTGGTACGACACGGCGACCGAGGAGCCCTACGAAGGCCCCTGCCAGGTGCTCCTCGACGCGCCGCTCTCCCGTATCCCCGTGCTCGCCCGGGCGGGTTCGGTGATCCCGGTGTGCGGCGCGGGCGGTGCGGTGGAGCTGGAGGTCTGGGCGCCGGCGGCCGGGCGCACCGGCGGCGGCATCGTCGTACGGGACGCGGGCGACGGCTGGGCGCAGCCGGTGGTGGAGCGTTTCACCACCCGGGCGGCGGGCGACCGGGTGGTGGTGGAGCGGATCGCGGACGGGCGCGCTACGCGGGATCTTGGCTATGCGGTACGGGTGCGCGGCCGTACGCGCTGAGCGGGTGGCGGCCCTCGAACCACGCCCGTACGGCCTGGGTGTGCAGCGGGAACGCGAGCTCCGCGGGCTCGTGCAGCACCTGGCGGCCGAAGGTCTCCTCGGTCGGCACGTCCGGCGGGAGACCGGCCGCGTCCCGTACCGGCAGCAGGCCGAAGAGGAGGACGTGGTGCGGGGAGCTGAGCGCGTCGGCGAGGCGGACATCGGCGGCGGACGCTTCGATTCCGGTCTCTTCGCGGAGCTCGCGGACGACCGCGTCCTGCCACAGTTCGCCGTCGTCCACGAAGCCACCGGGCAGGGCGAGTTCGCCGATGTGGGGCGCTATCGCGCGCGTGATGACGACAAGCCCCGTACCGCGCGCGTCCGTCACGGGTTGCAGGGCCAGGGCGACCGGCAGCGGGTTGCGGTACGCGGTGTCGCCGCAGGCCGCGCAGGTGCGGGGCCAGGCGGCGGACAGTACGGGATACGGCGAGCCGCACGCGGCGCAGTGCGAGTCCCTGACAGGCTGTTTCGAGGTCCCGGTCACGCGCGGACTGTAACCGATGACCTCACGCTCGGACGGATGGCCTCATGCGCGGGCTCTGACGACGGCCACGCGCGCGTGCCGCGACCGACACTCTTCGGCCATAGATCACATTGCCCCAACTCCCCCTTTCTTCCCTCCCATTGACTGCTGAATGGTGTGCGCATGACACTTCGTACGACCGTGCGCGGCCTGGTCGCCGCTGCCGTCGCCCTGCTCGCCGTGACCGTCCCGGCGCCGATCTCGTACGCGACACCCGAACCCAAGGCGCCCGCCGAGTTCGTGGCACTGGCCACCGTCGACCCGACGATCATCCAGGAGCTGCGGTACATCACCCCGCACAACTTCGTGGGCGAACCGATCAACGGCTACCGCCAGCCGGTGTGCATCCTGACCCGCGCGGCGGCGCGGGCGCTGCACCGGGCGCAGCTGAAGCTGCTCACCGAGGGCTACTCCCTGAAGGTGTACGACTGCTACCGGCCGCAGCGGGCCGTCGACCAGTTCGTCAGCTGGGCCAAGGATCTCGACGACCACAAGATGAAGGCCGAGTTCTATCCCCTTGTCGACAAGTCGCGACTGTTCGACGACGGGTACATCGCGGCCAAGTCCGGGCACAGCAGGGGCAGTTCGGTGGACCTCACGGTCGTCAGGCTGCCCGCGTGGCCGACGCCGCCGTACCGTCCCGGTCAGCCGCTCGTGCCGTGCTTCGCGCCGAAGGGCGAGCGGTTCCCCGACAACTCGCTCGACATGGGCACCGGCTTCGACTGCTTCGACACCCTCTCGCACACCGACGACCCGCGCATCCAGGGCGTCCAGCGCGCCAACCGCCAGTTCCTGAAGGGCGTGCTCCAGGCCCAGGGGTTCGTGGGCATTCCCCAGGAGTGGTGGCACTTCACCTTCCAGCCGGAGCCGTTCCCGGACACGTACTTCAACTTCCCCGTGGCGTGGCGCTCGGTGGCCGGCCACCACTGAGCGGGGCCGGTCGGCGACAGCCCCTCCCGGAGTGCGGCCACCCGTGCCACACTTCTGACGTTCCGTCAGATACAAGTATCGGGAGGGGCCTTGACGCGCACACGCACACCCGCAGTGGCGGGCTGGTTCACCGAGGTGCGGGACGAGGCGCGGGATCAGGAGTTCCGGTTGCTCGGCACCCGGTGCTCCGCCTGCGCCTCGGTGTTCTTCCCGCCCGAGGACGTCCTGTGCCGCAACCCCGCCTGTTCCGGCGGCGAGCTGACCCAGGTGCCGCTCTCGCCGCGCGGACGCGTCTGGTCGTACACCGACGGCCGCTACCGGCCGCCCGCGCCCTACGCGTCCGACCCCGAGGCCCCCTGGCAGCCGTACACCCTGGTCGCCGTGGAGCTGGCGGCCGAGCGCATGGTCGTCCTCGGACAGGCCGTGCCGGGCGTCACCCCCGCCGATCTCGCGGTGGGGATGGAGGTCGAGGTGGTGCCGGGCGTGCTCAATGAGGACGCCGACACCACCTGGACCACCTGGCACTGGCGGCCCGTGGAGGCGGCGAAATGAGCGGCGCAGCACAGGACATCGCGGTCATCGGGGCCGGAATGCACCCCTGGGGCAAGTGGGGCCGCTCCTTCGTCGAGTACGGGACGGTCGCCGCCCGGGCCGCGCTCGCGGACGCCGGACTCGGCTGGACGGACATCCAGTCCGTGGTCGGCGCGGACACCGTGCGCGGCGGCTACCCCGGGTATGTGGCGGGCGCGACCTTCGCGCGGGCGCTCGGCTGGCAGGGCGCGCGCGTGACGAGCGTGTACGCGGCCTGTGCGTCCGGGGCGCAGGCGATCAACGCGGCCCGCGCGCAGATCCTCGCGGGCATGGCCGAGGTGGTCCTGGTCGTCGGGGCGGACGCCGCGCCCAAAGGTTTCTTCGCCCCGGCCGGAGGCGACCGGCCGGACGACCCGGACTGGCAGCGCTTCCGCGTCCTGGGCGCCACCAACCCGGCGTACTTCGGGCTCTACGCCCGCCGACGCATGGCCCTGCACGGCGACACGCTCGACGACTTCGCGCAGGTCAAGGTGAAGAACGCGGCGGCGGGCGCGCTCAACCCGTACGCCCGTTTCCGTAAAGCCGTCACCGTCGAGGAGGTCGCCGCCTCGGCCGTGGTCGCCGATCCGCTGCGGCTGCTCGACATCTGCGCCACCTCCGACGGGGCGGCCGCGCTGGTGCTGTGCAGCATGGCCTACGCGCGCGTGCACGGGGTCAAGGATCCGGTCCGGATCCGGGCCGTCTCCACGGTCACCCCCACCTACCCGAACACCGTGCTCGACCTGCCCGACATCGCCACCGACTCGGCCGTCGCGGTGGACCCCTCGCCGAACTCCTTCCGCGCCTCCATCGCGCGCGCCGCCTACGAGGAGGCGGGCGTCGGGCCCGAGGACCTGTCGCTCGCGGAGGTGTACGACCTGTCCACCGCCCTGGAGCTGGAGTGGTACGAGGATCTGGGGCTGTGCGGCGCCGGTGAGGGCGCGAAGCTGGTACGGGAGGGTGCGACCGCGCTCGGCGGTCGCGTTCCGGTCAATGTGAGCGGGGGGCTCGCATCGTTCGGCGAGGCGGTGCCCGCGCAGGCCATCGCGCAGGTCTGCGAGCTCACCCGGCAGCTGCGCGGCACGGCGGGCGAGCGGCAGATCGAGGGGGCGCGGACCGGGATCACCGCCAACCAGGGCCTGTTCGGGCACGGCTCGTCGGTGATCGCGGTGCGCTGAGCGGGCGGGCCCGCAGCCCGTACCGGAGCGGGCCGCGCCCCGACCGCCCGCGCCGTCCGCCGTGTACCCCAACACCCGTTGCTGTCGGCCACCTTGACGCTCCATCACGGCCGGTGAACACTTCCCGTTGTCTCTCGGCATCGCCGCTCCGCGGCTCCCGGCCGCGCCGTCGTACGCGGTCGCCGGGCCACTCCCCCACGGGCGATTCCGCCGGACGAGCACGCTCGTCACGGAAGCCGGGCGGGGGCCCGTACCCCGCCCCCGGCTTCGTGGCCATGGGAGAGCACGCACCCTGCACGGCGGACCGGGGTCCTGCCCCGGGCGAGGGCATAGGAGCAGCCATGAGCGACCCGGACATCGTTCTCGGTGGCGGCTGCTGTTGCGGCATTTCGACCCAGGAGTAGCCATGACGGACAAGTTCGTCGCAGCGATCGACCAGGGCACCACGTCGAGCCGCTGCATCATCTTCGACCAGGCGGGCGCCATCGTCGCCGTCGACCAGCGCGAGCACCGGCAGATCTTCCCCAAGCCCGGCTGGGTCGAGCACGACGCCACCGAGATCTGGTCCAAGGTGCAGGCCGTCGTGGCGGGCGCGCTCGCCAAGGCCGGGATGCGGGCGGAACAGCTCAGCGCGCTGGGCATCACCAACCAGCGCGAGACGACCGTGCTGTGGGACCGGGCGACCGGCAAGCCGGTGCACAACGCGATCGTCTGGCAGGACACCCGGACCTCCGCGCTCTGCGAGCGACTGGGCGGCACGGACGGCCAGGACCGTTTCCGTGACACCACCGGACTGCCGCTGGCCAGTTACTTCTCCGGTCCCAAGGCGGCCTGGCTGCTGGACAACGTGCCCGGTCTGCGGGCCCGCGCCGAGCGCGGCGAGATCGCGTTCGGCACCATCGACTCCTGGCTGATCTGGAATCTGACCGGCGGCACGGACGGCGGGGTGCACGTCACCGATGTCACCAACGCCTCGCGGACCCTGCTGATGGACCTGGAATCGCTCCAGTGGGACGCCTCGATCCTGGCGGCGATGAACGTGCCGGAGGTCATGCTTCCGCAGATCAGGTCGTCGGCCGAGGTGTACGGAACGGCCGTCGGGCAGCTTGCCGGAGTGCCGGTGGCGTCCGCGCTCGGCGACCAGCAGGCAGCGGTCTTCGGGCAGGCCTGCTACGACACGGGCACGGCCAAGAACACGTACGGGACCGGCAGTTTCCTGCTGCTCAACACCGGCAACCGGCCCGTGCCCTCCAAGAACGGGCTCATCACCACGGTCGGCTACAAGATCGGCGAACAGGCCCCGGTCTACTGCCTCGAAGGCTCGATCGCGATCACCGGAGCGCTGGTCCAGTGGTTCCGGGACCAGCTCGGCATCATCCGCAGCGCCGCCGAGATCGAGACCCTGGCGGCGAGCGTCGACGACAACGGCGGCGCGTACATCGTGCCCGCCTTCTCCGGCCTGTACGCGCCCTATTGGCGCTCCGACGCGCGCGGGGTCATCACGGGCCTGACCCGCTACGTCACCAAGGCGCATCTGGCCCGCGCGGTCCTGGAGGCCACCAGCTGGCAGACGCGCGAGGTGGTGGACGCGATGTACCAGGACTCCGGGGTGCGCATCACCACGCTCAAGGTCGACGGCGGTATGACGGTCAACCGGCTGCTGATGCAGCATCAGGCGGATGTGCTCGGCGTACCGGTGATCCGGCCGAAGGTGTCCGAGACGACCTGCCTCGGCGCCGCCTACGCGGCCGGGCTCGCCACCGGCGTCTGGTCCGACCTCGACGAGCTCAAGGCGCACTGGCAGCAGGACGTCCAGTGGGTGCCCGCCCTGGATCCGGAGCTGCGCGAGCGCGAGTACGACAACTGGCGCAAGGCCGTGGAGCGCAGCCTCGGCTGGCACGAGGAGGACACCGAATAACCGCCCCGTACCAGCGGAATAACCCCTCCCACAAGGCGCACGGCCCGTACCCCAGTCGGTGGGGGCACGGGCCGTGTCTCACCCGGCGTACGCGAGGAACCGCATCAGATCGGGACCGGGCGGCGCCGCCGCTCCGAGTGGACCATCGCGTGCTCGACGACCGCGACCAGGACGTCCTTGACGGCCTCGCGGTCGCGCGCGTCCGTCATCATCAGCGGAACGTCGGGGTCCAGGTCGAGCGCGGAGCGGACCGCGTCGGCGGGGTAACGGGCGGCGTCGTCGAAGCAGTTGACGGCGACCGTGAACGGCAGCTGACGCCGCTCGAAGTAGTCGATCGCGGCGAAGCTGTCCTCCAGACGCCGGGTGTCCGCGAGGACGACGGCGCCCAGGGCGCCCTGCGCCAGCTCGTCCCACAGGAACCAGAAGCGGTCCTGGCCGGGTGTGCCGAACAAATAGAGGACCAGGTCCTCGCGGAGCGTGATGCGCCCGAAGTCCATCGCCACGGTGGTGGTGCTCTTGGCCTCCACACCCTCGACGTCGTCGACGGGCCGCCCGGCCTCGCTGAGCCGCTCCTCGGTGCGCAGCGGCCGGATCTCGCTGACCGCGCCCACCAGAGTGGTCTTGCCGACGCCGAAGCCGCCCGCCACCAGGATCTTGAGCGTCACCGGATCGACGGGCCGCTTTCTGCGGCTAGAGCGCCCGAAGGCCATTGATCACCTCGCGGAGAAGGGACTCGTCCGGCAGCTCGGCCGGCGGGACGGGTCGGGAGACGTGCACCAGCTGGTCCTGGACGAGATCGCCGACCAGGACGCGTACGACCCCCACGGGGAGGTCGAGTCCGGCGGCGAGCTCGGCGATGGACTGCGGGGTGCCGACGCAGCGTTCGACGATCTCGACGTGCTCGGGCGACAGCGAATGGTCGCGCCGGGGGTCGTCGGCGGCCGGTTCCGGCACCACCACCGCGATCAGATCGAGGCGGTGCTGCCCGGCGCTGCTGGTCCGGCCGCGGGTCATCGCGTAGGGACGCACCACCGGTCCGGCGTCGTCGTCGAACCAGTGGTGCGGCGCGGGCGGCGACTGCTGGGGCAGCCGGTCGGGCTGCTGCGGGTCCGCACCCCGCTGGTCTGCTTCGCTCATGCCGTCCCGCTCACCCGGCGGTGGGCAGGCCGGTCCGTGGTGCCGTGGTGAGGTGGACCCCTACGCGCTTGACCATCAGGGTCATCTCGTACGCCACCTGGCCGACGTCGGAGTCGGCGTCGGAGAGAACGGCCAGACAACTGCCGTCGCCCGCCGCCGTGACGAAGAGGAACGCCTCGTCGAGCTCCACGACGGTCTGGCGGACCGAGCCCACCTCGAAGTGGCGGCCGACGCCCTTGGCCAGGCTGTGGAACCCGGAGGCGACGGCCGCCATGTGCTCGCCGTCCTCGCGCGTCAGATCCCGCGAGGTGCCGGTGGGCAGGCCGTCGCTGGAGAGCACGAGCGCCTTGCGGATGGAGCCGACCCGGTCGACCAACTCGTCAAGCAGCCAGTTGAGCTCCCCGGCGCCCTTCCCCATGGCGTCGTGTGCTGCGGACTTCGGTGCGGTCATCGACCGTCCCCCTCCGGTGTGTTACGTCGTACTGAGTCGCCGCGGGCCGTCTCGGGCCCGTCGGCTGTGGTCTCCGCGCCGGTCAACGCGTTCTGCCGACGCCCGCGCTGCCAGCCGCGCTGCATCGACGCCATACGGTTGCGCACTTGTTCCGCATCGCGCTCGGGCTGCGGTGGAGCACCCGGGTCGCTCCGCCCGGGCCGGGCCGCGGGAGCGGCGGAGGTCTCTTTCAGCTGGGGTGCCAGGCTGGCCTGCCGCACCCGCCGGGGCAGGGCGTCGCCCGCGGGCGGGGCCGGGTCGGGGGCCGGGCGCCGCAGCGGCCCGGGCGCGGGCGCCGGCATCAGACCGCTGGCCCGCAGCGCGTCCGCGCGCCCCTGCCCCGGCACCAGACCGGTCGGGCGTACGGGCTCGGCCGCCGGGGCGGGATGGGCCCGGCCGTCCTGGTCGTCGACCCGGCGCCCGTGGTCGCTGACCAGGGTCGGCGCGGGCGGACGGCGGCGCGGCAGCGGGACCGGGCCGTCGGGACGGGGCGCGGCGCTCTCGTCGGCGCTCTGGTCATGCTGCTGGTGCTGCTCGTACGGCTGGTGGGCAGCGTCGGCCGACAGGCGGCGCGGGGCGCCGAGGAGGCCGGTGTGCGCGTGGGCGTCGGTCTCCAACGGGTCGACCGGCGCCTCCAGTTCGACCGGCCCGTCGAGCACCGCGCGGTCGGGCACGCCCGCCGGCAGCGGGGAGAGCGCGCGCGGCCCGCCGTCCCGCTCGCGGCGTCCGGAGCCGTTGCCACCGGCCGCCTTGCGGTCGAGGCGGAAGCCGGTGCCGTTGGTGTCGGGCGCGTCGGTGAGCAGGGCCGCCGGAATGAACACGACCGCCGTGGTGCCGCCGTACGGGGACTGCTGGAGCGATACGCGCACGTTCTGGCGCTGGGCGAGCCGGCTGACCACGAACAGGCCGAGCCGGTCGGTGTCGGAGAGCTCGAACTCGGGGGTCTCGGCGAGCCGCAGATTGGCGTCGAGGAGCGCTTCGGGGGCCATGCCGAGGCCCCGGTCGTGGATCTCCAGGGTGAAGCCGTTGGCGACCCGCTCGCCGTGCACCTGGACGGCGGTGTGCGGGGGCGAGAACACCGTGGCGTTCTCCAGGAGTTCGGCCACCAGGTGGGTGAGGTCGGCGACGGCCGGGCCGCCCACCCCGAGCCGGGGCAGCCTGCGGACCTCGATGCGCTCGTAGTCCTCGACCTCGGCGACCGCCGCCCGCACCACGTCCATCAGCTGGACGGGCTTGCGCCACTGGCGGGAGGGGGCGGCGCCGGAGAGGATCACCAGGCCCTCGGCGTGGCGGCGCATACGGGTGGTCAGATGGTCGAGCCGGAACAGGTCGGCGAGCTCGTCGGTGTCCTCGGTGCGGCGCTCCATGGTGTCCAGGAGCGTGAGCTGGCGGTGGAGCAGGACCTGGTTGCGGCGGGCGAGGTTGACGAAGACCTCGGCGACCCCGCGCCGCATGTCGGCCTGTTTGACGGCGGCTTCGACGGCGGCGCGCTGAAGGGTGTTGAGGGCCTGGCCGACCTGGCCGACCTCGTCCTTCTCGTAGTCGAGGCGCGGCGCCTCGGTCTCGACGTCGACCTGTTCCCCGGCGGCGAGGCGGCGCATCACGCTCGGCAGGCGCACCCCGGACACCTCGTGCGCCTCCTTGCGGAGCCGGGTGAGGTCGCGGACCAGCTCGCGGCCGATGCGTACGGAGAGGAAGAGCGAGAAGACCAGGGCGAGGAAGCCGAGGACGCCCGCGACGCCCGCCTTGATCAGGACGTTGAAGGCGACCGGGTGGACGCGGTCGCGGTAGCGGTCGTCGGCGTCCGAGACGGCCTTGGTGAGCCGGGTGAGCATCGGGGTGGCGATCGCCTGCCAGCGGCCCAGGTCGACCCGCGGGTTCTTGGTGGGGCCCGCGGTGATGATGCTCTGCTCCGCGGCGACCAACTGCTCGGCTCCGGCGTCGTGCCACAGCCGTACGAAGATGTCGTTCTCGCCCGCGGGCAGGTTCTCCAGGCTGGTCTCGTACAGAAGCGTGCGGTTGGCCACCAGGTTGACCACCTGGCGCAGTTCGTTCCAGGTGAACTGGGGCGACCCGGCCAGCGAGGAGGCGACCAGAGCGTCCTCGCGCGCCACCATCTCGCGCGCCCGGGCCAGGCCCACGACCGCGCGGCCCTGCTTGTCCATGTCCACGTTCTCCAGCGCGTGGAGATTGGTCAGGAAGGTGTAGCAGGGGTCGATGACGCTGCTGTAGGCGTCCAACGCCTGGGCGCGGTTGACGGTTCCCCGGTCGACCGACTGGCGCAGCGCGCCGATGCCGTCGAACTCCTCGATCACGGTCTTCAGCCGCGCCTTGGCGGCGGACCGCAGATCGCCGCGCACCTGGGAGTCGTTGGCGGCGGAACGAATCTTCTCGACGGCGGCGTCGGTGTCACGGCGGCGGCTCTGCAGCGCGGCGAGCGCGTCCGAGGCGCGCTGGTCGGCCAGGTACACCATCGTCTGACGGCGCTCCTGCTGGATGACCTGGACCGTGTCCTCCATCGGGGAGCCGACCTTGTCCACGATGTACGAGACGTTCAGCAGCTCGTTGGCCTCGCGGCCGGTGATGTAGGTGGTGAATCCCCACAGGGCGGTGAGGGAGACGAGCGGCACCAGCAGCAACGCCACGATCTTCCTGCGGATGGACTTCCCGCGAAAGCGCATGGCCTCCCCCAGATCAACCGTCAACAAACGGCGCGAGCCTACTACTGCCACACAGACAACTCGAAGGCACGTCCGGACGATTTTCGGCCGCCCTCACAGGAGTTGATCACGGGTTGTCCAGCTATTCCGTGAGATGACCTACCCGCTGTGGCCGAAGACGCCCGCCCCGCCCGTACTTCGCCCACCTGCCCGGATGGCTGGAATTATGCGTTCCAGGCAAATCCGGGGAATCTTCCGGGAGTTCCGTTCGTCCTTCTGTGCGGGGGTTGTTACGGGGATGTTCGGACCCGCGCGCAATCGGTAGGCATCCGAGGCGCCGGGGGTGGGGAGATGAGTATCCATGGGCACTGAAGGCATGAGTGCGGATGGTAGGTGGGCGGGTGTTGATGAGCCGGCGCCTCTGTGGGTGGAGGAGCCCGCGATCCGGCCGCGCCTGCCCGACCCGATCAGGACCGCCGCCGTACGTGCGGTACTGATCGTCGCGGTCACCCTGATCCAGGCCGTGATCGCGTTCCTGTGCACGCTGGCCGACTCCTGGCTGGCCTTCCCGATGGTCCTGAGCAGCGTGGCGAGCACGGTGGTGGCGACCTGGGCGGTCCTGGACGTCTGGGTCACCCGCCAGGTGTGGAACCAGCGCAACGGCGTGGTGTCGGTGCCGAGCAGCACCGCGCGCCAACTGCGCCGTGAGCGCCGCCGGGTGCGGCGCACCACCCGGGCCGCCGAGCGCGGCAGGACCGGACGAATAGGCCGACGCGAGACGGGCGGGCTGTCCCGGGCATAGGCACGTCTCACACTGCCTGACACCCCATCACCACACCTTCAAGCCAAAGGAGTTCGCATGCCGCAAAGCGCCCTGGCGCGCGACTGATCCGACCCTCTTGACGCTCCTGAGAGGCGTCCCCAGGATGTCTCACACCGCGCAACCGGGCAGTACAGCGCAACAGGAGGGTGAGGCCGTGTCCCAGGAGGTCCGCACCACCTCGGCACCCGACCCGGGCCGTGCGCGCGTGGTCGTCATCGGCGCCGGAATCGTGGGGTGTGCGCTCGCCGACGAGCTCACCGCGCGGGGCTGGTCGCACGTCACCGTACTGGAGCAGGGTCCGCTGCCCGCGCCGGGCGGCTCCACCTCGCACGCGCCCGGTCTGGTCTTCCAGACCAACGCGTCGAAGACGATGACGGAGTTCGCCGCGTACACGGTGCGCACCTTCCGTGACCTCGACGTGGCGGGCGAGCCCTGTTTCCGGCCGGTGGGCGGTCTGGAGGTCGCCACCACACCGGAGCGCTGGGCCGATCTGCACCGCAAGGTGGGGCTCGCCGCCTCCTGGGGTGTACGGGGCGAACTGCTCACCACACGCCAGTGCGCGGCGCTGTGGCCGCTGCTCGCCGAGGACAAGGTGCTGGGCGGCTTCCACACGCCCGACGACGGTCTCGCCGACGCGGTGCTCGCCTCCCGGGCATTGCAGGCGCGCGCGGCCGCCCGGGGTGCGCGGTTCCTGGAACGGCACACCGTCACGGGTATCGAGCGGGTCGACGGCCGGGTGACCGGCGTCGTCACCGACCGGGGCACGTTCCCGGCCGATCTCGTCGTCTCGGCGGCCGGGTTCTGGGGGCCGGTGATCGGGCGGCTCGCCGGGGTGGCCGTGCCGCTGCTGCCGCTCGCCCATCAGTACGCGACCACGTCCGTGCTGCCCGCCCTCGGCGCACGGTCCGCCGCCGCGCTGCCGATCCTGCGCCATCAGGACCGGGACCTGTACTTCCGTACGCATGTGGACGCGGAGGGCGTGCGGCTGGGGATCGGCTCGTATGCCCATCGGCCGCTGCCGGTCGATCCGTTCACGGTGCCGGCGTACGACGACGCGCCCGTGATGCCGTCGTCGCTCGCGTTCACGCCGGACGACTTCGCGCCGAGTTGGGCGGACGCGGCGGCGCTGTTGCCGGGCCTTGCCCAGGGTGCGGTGGCGGACGGGTTCAACGGGGTCTTCTCGTTCACGCCGGACGGGATGCCCCTGCTCGGCGAGGCGCGGGAGTTGGGCGGGTTCTGGCTGGCGGAGGCGGTGTGGGTGACGCACTCGGCGGGGGTGGCGCGGGCCGTCGCCGAGTGGATGACGCACGGACGGCCGGGCATCGATGTGCATGCGTGCGACATCCGGCGCTTCGAGGACGTCCAGCTCACCCCGGGCTACGTGGAGGAACGCGCGGCCCGCAGTTTCGTCGAGGTGTACGACGTCATCCATCCGCTCCAGCCGATCCACCGCCCGCGCCCGCTGCGGACCAGCCCCTTCCATCCGCGCCAGCAGGAGCTCGGGGCGTACTTCCTCGAAGGCGGCGGCTGGGAGCGGCCGCACTGGTACGAGACGAACGCGCCGTTGGTCGACGGGTTGGACATACCCGTGCGCGACGCCTGGTCGGCGCGGTACTGGTCGCCGATCGCGGCGGCCGAGGCGAAGGCGACGCGCGAGCGGGTCGCGCTGTACGACATGACGCCGCTGCGGCGCCTGGAGGTGACGGGTCCCGGCGCGCTCGCCTTCCTCCAGCGGATGACCACCAACCAGCTGGACCGCAAGCCGGGTTCGGTGACGTACACACTGCTGCTCGATGAGGCGGCCGGTATCCGCTCCGATCTGACCGTGGCGCGCCTGGCCCCGGACCGCTTCCAGATCGGCGCCAACTCCCCCGCCGACGCCGACTGGCTGCGCGAGCACGCGCCCGACTCGGTCACCGTCCGGGACATCACCTCGGGCACCTGCTGCATCGGCGTCTGGGGCCCGCTCGCCCGGGAGTTGGTCCAGCCGCTGACCAGGGACGACTTCTCGCACACCGCCTTCGGCTACTTCCGTGCGAAGGAGACTGTGATCGGGCATGTCCCGGTCACCGCGCTGCGGCTGAGCTACGTCGGCGAGCTCGGCTGGGAGCTGTACACCGGCGCCGATCTGGGGCTTCGGCTGTGGGACACGCTCTGGGAGGCGGGGCAGCGGCTCGATGTGATCGCGGCGGGCCGCAGCGCCTTCGAGTCGCTGCGCCTTGAGAAGGGCTACCGCGCCTGGGGCCGCGACATGACGGCCGAGCACACTCCGTACGAGGCGGGGCTCGGCTTCGCGGTGCGGCCCGGCAAGGGCGGGTTCATCGGACGGGACGCGCTGGGCGAGCCCGGTCGGGTGCGGCGCAGGCTCACCTGTCTGACCCTCGACTCCCGCTCGGCGGTGGTCCTCGGCAGCGAGCCCGTGCTCGTCGACGGCGCGCCCGCCGGATATGTGACCAGCGCCGCCTACGGCTACACGATCGGCCGGTGCGTCGCCTACGCCTGGCTGCCCGTGCTCGCGCCGGGCACCCCGGTCCACATCGAGTACTTCGGCGAGAAGGTCGCGGCGACCGTCGCCGAAGAGCCGCTGTTCGACCCGCGGATGGCCCACCTCATGCGATGACGGGCGTCATGGGGTGGGCCCGGCCGGTATCGACCCTCCGGGAGGAAACATGGCTCCGACGTACGACGTGATCGTTCTCGGCCTCGGCGGCATGGGCTCGGCCGCCGCCCATCAACTCGCCGCGCGCGGGGTGCGCGTGCTTGGTCTGGAGCGGTTCGGGCCGGTCCATGCGCATGGCTCCAGCCACGGCGGTTCGCGGATCACCCGGCAGTCCTACTTCGAGGACCCGGCGTATGTCCCGCTGCTGTTGCGGGCGTACGAGCTGTACGAGCGGCTTGAGCGGGACACCGGGCGCGAGATCGCGCTGCTGTGCGGCGGGATGATGGTGGGCCGCCCCGAGTGCCGTACGGTCGCGGGTGCGCTGCGCTCGGCCCGCCGGTGGGACCTGCCGCACGAGATGCTGGACGCCCGCGAGATCCGGCGCCGTTTCCCGACGATGAACCCGGCAGACGACGAGGTCGCGCTCTACGAGGCACGGGCCGGGCTGCTGCGGCCGGAGAACACGGTGGGCGCCCACCTCCAACTCGCCGCCAAGGCGGGCGCCGAGCTGCGTTTCGAGGAGCCGGTGACCCGCTGGGAGGAGCTGCCGGGCGGCCGGGGCGTGCGGGTGCACACGGCCGAGAACACCTACACGGGCGGCCAGTTGGTCATCTGCCCGGGCGCCTGGGCACCGGATCTGCTGAGCGATCTGGGGGTGCCGATCACGGTCGAGCGGCAGGTCACGTACTGGTTCGGGCCCGAGGGCGGCGTCGAGCCGTTCCTGCCGGACCGGCATCCGGTCTTCATCTGGGAGGACGCGGACGGGGTCCAGGTGTATGGATTCCCGGCCGTCGACGGGGCGGACGGCGGGGTCAAGGTCGCGTTCTTCCGCAAGGGCGGCGTGCCCTGTACGCCCGGGACCATCGACCGTACGGTCTCGGCGGCCGAGGTCGAGGCGATGGCCGCAGCGATGCGCCGGGTGACACCCTCGCTGCCGGAAACGTTCCTGCGGGCCGTGACCTGCATGTACTCCACCACCCCGGACGAGCACTTCGTCATCGCGCGGCACCCCGCGCACCCGGAGACGGTCACGGTGGCCTGCGGATTCTCCGGCCATGGTTTCAAGTTCGTGCCCGTGGTCGGCGAGATCGCCGCCGACCTGGCGCTCGACGGCACCACACCCCATCCCATCGAGCTCTTCGACCCGCGCAGGTTCGGCGGCGAAGGACAGGCGCATGCGGGCTCGGCCCAGCCTCGGTCGAGAGGAGCCGCGCGATGACCTCCGAGGCCACCGAGATCGGCCCCAGCCTGCTGCGGACCCTGCCCGGCCGCTACTACTGCGACCCCGTCGTCTTCGCCCGCGAGCAGGAGCACGTCTTCGAGTCGCTGTGGTTCTGCGCGGTGCGCGCGGCCGAGCTGGAGCGGCCGGGAGCCTTCCGCACGGTCCAGGTGGGCCGCGAGAGCGTCCTGGTGGTGCGCACCCGGCAGGGCGCGCTGCGGGCGTTCCTCAATGTGTGCCGCCACCGGGGCGCCCGGGTGTGCGTCGAGGAGAGCGGCACGGTGCGGCGCACCTTCCAGTGCCCTTATCACGCGTGGACGTACGACCTCGATGGCCGCCTCGTCGCGGCGCCGAATCTGGTGCGGATGCCGGACGTGGACCGCGAGGAGCGCGGACTGCTGCGGGTCGCGCTGCGCGAATGGCTCGGTTACGCATGGGTGTGCCTGGCCGAGGAGCCGCCGTCGTTCGAGGACACGGTGATCGGCGCGGCCACCGAGCGCCTGGGCGATCCGGAGGCCGTGGAGCGCTACCGGACCGGCGAACTGGCGCTCGGCCGCCGGATCTCGTACGACGTACGCGCCAACTGGAAGCTGATCGTCGAGAACTTCATGGAGTGCTACCACTGCGCGACCATCCACCCCGAACTCACCCATGTGCTGCCGGAGTTCGCGAAGGGGTTCGCCGCGCAGTACTACGTGGGCCACGGCGCCGAGTTCGCGCGGGGTGCCGAAGGTTTCACCGTCGACGGCAGCGCGGGTTTCGGTCGCCTGTCCGGCCTCGTGGACGCACAGGACCGCCGTTACTACGCGATCACCGTGAAACCGCAGGTCTTCGTGAATCTGGTGCCCGACCATGTGATCGTCCTGCGGATGTTCCCGGCCGCCGTCGACCACACAGTGATCGAATGTGACTGGCTGTATGCACCGGAGGTCGTCGCGTCCGGCGCCGACGTCTCCCGGTCCGTCGAGCTGTTCCACCGCGTCAACGCCCAGGACTTCGCGGCGTGCGAGCGCACCCAGCCCGCCATGGACTCCCGGGCCTACCGGCACGGCGGCGTCCTGGTCCCCAGCGAGCACCACATCCGCGCCTTCCACGACTGGGTCCTGGGGCGCCTGGGTCCCGAAGCGGACGGGCCCTGAAGCGGAACGCATGCTTCCTGACCTGCACCGTTCCTGAACTGTCGGAATCGTCACATGTCTGAAGTGTGAATCCCTGGGTAGCGGCGCAACTGTCCGTGATCGGAAGTCAAGGAGCGTCATGCCTGAACTGTTCATCGGCGGCCGGTGGAGTGCCGCCGTCGACGGGGAGACCCGCGAGATCCGCTGTCCTGCGGACGGATCGCCGGTCGCCGTCGTCGACGAGGGTGGTCCCAAGGACGCGGCGGCCGCGGTGCTCGCCGCCCGCGAGGCCTTCGACCAGGGTCCCTGGCCCCGGTCGGCGGTCGCCGAGCGGGCCGCGCTGCTGCTGCGCGTCGCCGATCTCATCGAGCGCGACGCGGCCGCACTGGCCCGCGCGGAGTCGCTGGACACCGGCAAGCGGCTGGTCGAGTCGGAGTACGACATGGCCGACATCGCCAACTGCTTCCGCCACTTCGGCACGCTGGTCGCCTCGCAGGACCCCGGCCGGGTCGTCGACACCGGCAACCCGGAGACCGACAGCCGTACGGTCGTCGAGCCGGTCGGGGTCTGTGCGCTGATCACGCCGTGGAACTACCCGCTGCTGCAGACCGCGTGGAAGGTCGCGCCCGCCATCGGCGCGGGCAACACCTTCGTCCTCAAGCCCAGTGAGCTCACCCCGCACACCGCGATCATGCTGATGCGGCTGCTCACCGAGGCCGGACTGCCGGACGGCGTGGGCAATCTCGTCCTCGGCACCGGCCCCGCGGTCGGCGCGCCCCTCACCGAGGACGAGCGTGTGGACCTGGTGTCGTTCACCGGCGGACTCGCCACCGGGCGCCGTGTGATGGCGTCGGCGGCGGCCACCGTGAAGCGGACCGCGCTCGAACTCGGCGGCAAGAACCCCAACATCGTCTTCGCCGACGCCGACTTCGAGGCGGCCGTCGACTACGCCCTGACCGCGGTGTTCCTGCACTCCGGGCAGGTCTGCTCGGCGGGCGCGCGGCTCCTGGTCGAGGACTCGCTGCACGACCGCTTCGTCGACGAAGTGGTGCGCCGGGCGCGGGAGATCCCGCTGGGCGGCCCCTTCGACGAGCACGCCAGGACCGGCCCGCTGATCTCGGCAGGCCATCTGGCCAAGGTCGAGGCGTATGTGGCGGCCGGGATCGCCGAGGGCGCGGTACTGCGCTGCGGCGGCACGCGCCCGGACGACCCGGCGCTGGCCAACGGCCATTACTACCTGCCGACCGTCCTGGACGAGTGCACGGCCGCGATGTCCGTCGTACGCGACGAGTCGTTCGGGCCGGTGCTCACCGTGGAGCGGTTCCGCGACGAGGACGAGGCCCTTCGGCTGGCCAACGACACGATCTACGGGCTGGCCGGCGCCGTGTGGACGAGCGACGAGGCACGCGCGCGACGCGTCGCGGCCCGGCTGCGCGCGGGCACGGTGTGGATCAACGACTTCCACCCGTACGTCCCCCAGGCCGAGTGGGGCGGGATGAAGCAGTCCGGTACCGGGCGTGAGCTCGGACTCGCCGGGCTCGCCGAGTACCAGGAGATCAAGCACATCTGGCGCAACACCGATCCGCGCCCGCAGCGCTGGTTCGAGTGAACGGCCCCCGCCCCGGCGGCCGTTGGACCCACTCGCCGGAACCCCACCCTCCCCTGCCCTCCCCTCTACGCGACCCTGTACGAGGAGTGATCCCCCGTGACCGCTACCACACCCCCGCCCCCGTCCCCCTCCCCAGCCCCGGCGGGCGCCGACGCGGATGACGCCGCGCTCGCCGAACTCGGGTACAAGCCGGGCCTCAAGCGCACCCTCGGCAACTTCCACACCTTCGCCGCCGGGATCAGCTACATCTCGATCCTGACCGGCACGTTCCAGATGTTCTACTTCGGCGTCAGCCTCGGCGGACCCGCGTACTGGTGGTCCTGGCCGATGGTGTTCATCGGCCAGCTCATGGTGGCGCTCTGCTTCTGCGAGCTCGCCGCCCGCTATCCGGTGGCCGGTTCCGTCTACAACTGGGCCAAGAACCTGGGCGGTCCCCATGTCGGCTGGCTGGCCGGCTGGATGATGACGCTGGCGAGCATGGTCTCGCTGGCGGCCGTCGCCCTGGCGCTTCAGCTGACGCTGCCTCAGATCTCGTCGTGGTTCCAGTTCGTGGGCGACGGCAGCGGCAAGTACGACGCGGCCGCCAACGCCGTCGTGCTCGCCTGTGTGCTGATCCTCTTCACCACGCTGGTCAACGCCTTCGGCGTCAAGCTGATGGCCCGGATCAACACGGCGGGCGTCTTCATCGAGCTGGTCGCCGCGGTGATCCTGGTGATCCTGCTGGCCGCGCACATCACCCGGGGCCCGAGCGCCATCGTGGAGACGCACGGCATCGGGGCCGGCCAGAACCTGGGTTACTTCGGCGCGTTCCTCACCGCCTCGCTCGCCTCCGCGTACGTCATGTACGGCTTCGACACCGCCTCCTCGCTCGGCGAGGAAGCGCTCGACCCGAGCCGCAACGCACCGCGCGCCATCCTGCGGGCCCTGATCGCCTCGTTCGTCATCGGCGGTCTGATCCTGCTCTGCGCACTGCTCGCCACCCCCGACCTGAGCGCGCCGGAACTGTCCGTCGACGGGCTCCAGTACGTGGTCCTGAGCACGCTGGGCCACACCATGGGCCAGGCGCTGCTGTGGTGCGTGGTGATCGCGGTCGTCGTCTGCGAGCTCGCCGTGCACACTGCGGGCATCCGGCTGATGTTCGCGATGGCCCGCGACAACAACCTGCCCGGCGGCAGCCGGCTCGCCAAGATCAGCCCGCGCTTCCAGACCCCGATCGCGCCCGCCGTGGTCTGCGGTCTCGTCGCCATCGCGATCCTGCTGGTCAACATCAAGCAGCCGCAGATCTTCTCGGTGGTCACCAGCATCGCGATCATCATGATCTACATCGCGTATCTGCTGGTCACCATGCCCATGCTGGTGCGCCGGCTGCGCGGTACCTGGCAGCCCGCACCTGGGCGCTTCTCGCTCGGCCGCTTCGGGCTCCCGGTCAACATCCTCGCGGTCCTGTGGGGCCTGGGCATGACCGTCAACCTGCTGTGGCCGCGCGCCGCCGTCTACAACGCGGCGGCCCCGTACCACTGGTATCTGCGCTGGGGCGGGGTGCTGTTCGTCAGCGCCGTCACCGTGGGCGGCTTCGCCTACTACTGGTTCGTCCAGCGCCACCGTACGGGCGTCCTCGCCGACCACGCCGCCGAGCAGCAGAACACCGATCCCTCCAGCACCACCGGCAACACCGCCGCCGCCACCGGCTGAACGTCACAAGGAGCAGAACACTCATGAACGAGGCCAACACGGTCAACGCCATCGAGAACACCGACGAGTTCGACTATGTGGTCGTGGGCGGCGGCACGGCGGGAAACGTTGTCGCGGCCCGGCTCAGCGAGGACCCGTCGGTGACCGTCTGCGTCCTGGAGGCCGGTCCCTCCGACGTCGGCGACGACAACGTCCTGCGCCTGGAGCGCTGGATGGGACTGCTTGAGTCCGGTTACGACTGGGACTACCCGGTCGAGCCGCAGGAGCGCGGCAACAGCATGATGCGCCACGCGCGCGCCAAGGTGCTCGGCGGCTGCTCCTCGCACAACTCCTGCATAGCCTTCTGGGCACCCGCCGAGGACCTGAACGGCTGGGCGCAGGCGGGCTGTACGGGCTGGGGCGCCGAGGAGACGTTCCCGCTCTACCAGCGCCTGGAGAACAACGACGCGCCCGGCGAGCACCACGGCCGCAGCGGCCCGGTGAAGCTGCGCACCATCAAGGGCGAGGACCCGTGCGGCAGCGCGCTGCTCGACGCCTGCGCGCAGAACGGCATCCCCACCACGCCGTTCAACTCCGGCCGTACGGTGATCCGGGGCGCCAACTGGTTCCAGATCAACTCGGACGAGAACAACATCCGCCAGTCGTCCTCGGTCGCCTATCTCCACCCCATCCTCGGCAAGCGCCCCAACCTGGTGGTACGCACCGGGATCCGGGCCAAGAAGCTGGTGATCGGCGAGGACATGCGCTGCACCGGCGTCGAGTACCTGGACCCGGACCTGGTGCACACCCGTACCGTCTCCGCGCGGCGCGAGGTCGTCGTCAGCTGCGGCTCGATCGACACCCCCAAGCTGCTGATGCTCTCCGGCATCGGCCCGGCCGACCATCTGCGCGAAGTGGGCGTGCACACCCTGGTGCACTCCCCCGGCGTCGGCGAGAACCTTCAGGACCACCCCGAGGGCGTGATCATGTGGGACGCGAAGCGGCCCATGCCGACCCGCTCCAACCAGTGGTGGGAGATCGGGATCTTCGCGGACACCGAGCCGGGTCTGGACCGGCCGGACCTGATGTTCCACTACGGCTCGGTGCCGTTCGACATGAACACGGCCCGCCACGGCTACCCGACCAGCGAGAACGCGTTCTGCCTCACCCCCAACGTCACCCGCGCCAAGTCGCGCGGCACGGTCCGGCTGCGCACCCGCGACTACCGCGACAAGCCGATGGTCGACCCACGCTACTTCACCCATGAGCACGATGTACGGGTGATGACGTACGGGCTGAAGCTCGCCCGCGAGATCGCGGCGCAGCCCGCGCTCGCGGACTGGGCGGGCGCGGAGCTGGCGCCCGGCCCGGACGTGCGCACCGACGACGAGCTCTTCGAGTACATCTGCACCACGCACAACACCGTCTACCACCCGGCGTGCACGGTGAAGATGGGCGCCGACGACGACGCCATGGCGCCCCTGGACGCCCGGCTGCGCGTCAAGGGTGTACGCGGACTGCGCGTCGCCGACGGTTCGGTGATGCCGGAGCTGGTCACCGTCAACCCGTGCATCACGACGATGATGATCGGCGAGAAGTGCGCCGACATGATCAAGGCGGACGCCAGCTAAGAGGGATGGGGGCGCGTGACGCGCCCCCATCCGGTTACGCCGGCTTCTTGAACATCCGCGTCGCGGTGATCTCGCCGTGCACGGTCTCCCCGGCCGGGTCCTGCTGCGGCAGGCCCGGCCGCAGGTGTTCCTCGACGCTGATGTACTTCAGCCCGGCCCGCAGGTCCGCGTCATTGCGGAGCCGGATGACCAGCGGGAACTCCGCGAGCGCCGTGGTGTCGAACAGGCCCGTGGTGTACAGCAGCTGGACGCCGAGCGCGTCCGACACGGCCCGCTGGAGCTCCAGGAGATACGTGGCGTTGGCGCGGCCGATCGGGTTGTCGAGGAAGAGCGTGCCCGCGTGGCGGTGCTTGTCGCGGCCCCGGTCGTTGCTGCGCAGCGCGGCCATCGTGCAGTACAGCGCGATCGCGGCGGTGAGCAGCTGCCCGCCGGAGAACACATCGCCCATCTGCCCGACGGGGACGCGCTCGGCCCGCAGCACCGCGTCGGGCTTGAGGATCTCCACGGCGATGCCACGCGGTTCGAGCGCGGCCTGAACTCCGCGCAGCAGCAGGGACATTCCGTCCCGGCGCAGGTCGGAGTTCTTCTTGACGGCCGCGCGGGTCGCCTCGTCGATGACCTCGCCGAGGCGTTCGGTGAGCGTCGCCTGGTCGGGCTCGTCGAAGCGGATCCGCAGGAACTCCTGGCCGGACCACTCGCCAAGGCCCTCCGGCAGCTGCGAGAGCCGCTGGGCCGAGCGCAGGGTCGTCAGCGCCGACTCGACGAGCCCGCGCAGGCGGTCCACGATCGAGTCCCGGTTGCGCTCCAGCTGCGCCAACTCGTCGGTGAGGACGCGCAGTCGGGGCGCGAAGGCCGCCGCCCACGCCGCCGCATGCTCGGGCAGCGCGGCCGCGGGCAGCTCCCGGATCTGCTGGCGGGCGGGGGTGCGCACCTGCTCGTACCGGGTGGCGTTGGCATGACGTACGAGCACGTCCGAGGCTTCGCGGACGGCGGCCTCGGCACCCGACAGATCGGCGGCGCAGCCGCGCAGCGAGCGGCGGGCCTCGGCCGCCGACTGACGGGCCTCGGCGAGGTCGCCCGGGAACAGCTCGGGCGTCTGCTCCTCCTCGTCCTGCTGGTGGTCGCGGAGCAGATCGCGCAGAAGCGCTGCCGTCTCGTCGAAGCCGCCCGCCGCGTCCTCGGCGGCCCGGTGGGACGCCAGGAGCTCGGCGTGCGCGGCGCGCGAGGTCTCCAACGCTTCGGTGCGCGCGGCCAGTTCACCGGTCGCGGTGCGCAGCAGGGCCTGCGCCTGCTCGGCGTCGCCGGGCACCTGGTCCTCGGGCAGCTCAGTGTGCGCCTCGCCGTCCTCGGGGGCCAGCCGCTCGGCCTCGCCGCGCAGCCGCCCCAGCTGCTCGCTCGCCGTGGACGCACGCGTCTCAAGCAGCTGTACGAGGGATTCGGCGCGGGCCGCGGCCGCCTGGCGGGACGGGCCGTCGGCGCCGTCCGTGCCCTCCAGGAGCTGGGCGGCGCGGGTGCGGACCTTGTTGGTGAGCCGGTCGAGCTCGGCGAGCGCCGCGCTCTCGTCGCTCTCCGCGCGCGCCTGCTCGGCGCGCAGATCGGCGCCGACGCCGACCTTCTCGTACAGCTGAGAGGCCGCGCGGTAGGCCTCGCGCAGGGCGGGCAGCGCGGCCTTGGGGGCGTCGCCGTCCGGCTCCGGCAGGTTCTCCGGCGCGCCCGCGATCTCGGCACGCTCGGCCCGCAGCGCGCGGGCGGTGCGGTGGGCGTCGTCGGCGGCGCGCTGGGCGGCGCGGCGGTCCTCGTCGGCGGCCCGGGCCCGGTCGAGCGAGGTCTGGGCGCGGGCCTCGGACTCGGCCGCCTCATCGGCGAGTTCGCGCAGCTTGGCCTGCCAGCCGGCGCGCTCGCGCAGCCGGAAGGCGAGCCCGGCGAGCGCGTCGGCGGCGCGCCGCGCGCGCTGGGCCGCGTCCTGGCGCTCGTCGCGCACCTTGGCCGCGTCGGCGGCGGCCTCGTCGGCCTCCGCCCGTGCCGTACGGGCCTCGGCGAGCTCGGCGGCCGCTGCCGTGGCGGCCTCGCGGGCCGTCCGCGCGGCCGTGGCCAGCTCGGCGAGCATCCCGGGCGGGCAGTCGGCGCGCCACGACCCGATGCGCGCGGCGAGCCCCCGGTCGCCCGCCAGACGCGCGGCGAGCGTACGGATCTCCTCGTCACGCGCGCCCGCGCGGGCGCGCAGCGCCTGCCGCTCCTCGTCGGCGGCGTGCTCGTCGTGCATGGCCGGGTTCGGCGGTACGAGGAAGACGCCGCTCTCCTCGCCCTCGCCGCCCTGACGCGGTACGGGGGCGAGCAACGCGGCGGCGGTGCCGACGGCGACGGCGGAGCGGGGCAGCAGCGCGGCTCCGGCCAGCACCTCACGGGCCCGTACGTGCGAGGCGGGATCGGTGATGACCACACCGTCGACGAGCTCGGGCCGGGCCGCGAGCACGGAGGCGTGGTCGGCGGGGTCGACGGCCTGGGCGAGATAGCGCCAGCCGGGCAGCGCCGGAATGCCGTGCTCGCCCAGGTACTCGACGGTGGCGAGCACATCGGGGCCGGGCGGCAGCAGTCCGCCGTCGCCGAGCGCGCCCAGGATGCGCGAATCGTCGGCGGCGGCGGTCCGCAGCTCGAAGAGCTGCCGCTCGGCCGAGGTGATGTTCTGGTCGAGCAGCTGGCGCAGGTCGTCGGCCTGACGGTCCAACTCTTCGGCGCTCAGCGGGGTTTCGCGGGGGCCCGACAGGGGAACCGTGTCGGCGCCCTGCACGGCCGCGCGGACGGCGTCGGCCGCGTACATCGTTCCCTGGCGCGGCAGCGGAACGCCCGCCACCGGCGCCGACGGCAGGCCGAGGAGCTCGGCGAGGCGTTCGTCGGCGGCGATCGACTCGGCGGCGCGGTGCTCGGCGTCGTACGCGTTCCCGGCGGCCTCGGCCGCGTCCTCGGCGCGGGCGGCGGCCAGTTCGGCGCGGGCCTCGGTGGCGGTCGCCTCGCGCGCATGGTCGGCGGTGGCGCGGGCGCGCTCGCGGGCCGTGTCCCAGGCCGCGACCGCGGTCTTCTCGGCGTCGCTGGCGGCGAGGGCCGCCCTGGCCGGGTCGGCGTCCGGCGCGCTGTCGTCCAGCCAGCCCGCCCGGACCGCCTCGGCCGTCTCCTGCTCGACCTCGGCGAGGCGCTGGCGCAGATGCCCGGCCTCGCTGCGGGCGCGCTGGGCCTCGGTGGCGGCGGCCGTGGCATCGCGGTGGGCGGCCTCGCTCGCCTCCTGGAGGGCCGCGGAGCGCTCCTCCTCCTCGGCCGCGACGCGCTCGCCGTCCTCGGCTGCCGTGTGCAGCGCCCGTACGAGATCGGCGGCGGCGGTGGCGCGGGCGGCGAGCGCCGGGGCGGCGTCGCGCTCGGCCTCGCGGATCGCGACGGCCACGCGCGCGGAGCGGTCGGCGGCCGCCTTGTGCCGCAGCACCGCCTCGGCGGCCTGCCAGGCCGAGTGCAGCGTACGGGCGTCGGCCAGCTCGCGGCGCTGCGCGGTGGCGGCCTTCTCGGCCACCGCGAGCGCCAACGAGGCGTGCCGGTAGGCGAGTTCGGAGGCGATCAGGGCGCTGCGGCCGCGCGCCTGCTCGGCCTCGGTGACGGTGTGCGCGGCGGCGGTGACCCGGTTCGCGAGGTCACCGGCGCGGCCGCGCTCCTCGGCGGCGCGCGCGGAGAGGCGGCGCGCCAGCGTACGGGTGCGGCGTTCGGAGGCGGCGTGGATCTCGCGCGTACGGGAGCGGGTCTCGGCGGCCTCCACGATCCGGGTCAGCAGATCGACGGAACCGGCCGTGAAGTCGCGCTCGGCGGTGAGCTCGGCGCGGCGGCCCAGCTTGTTGCCGAAGCCGCTGACCAGGTCGGCGAGGCCGTCCGTGTCGCGGGTGTCGGTGACGGCGCGCAGCAGCAGGTCGGTGAAGTCGGAGTCCTTCTTGACCGCGAAGAGACCGGCCGCCTCGCCCTCGTCGGCGTTCATCTCGCGCTGGTAGCGGAAGAGTTCGGGGTCCAGGCCCAGGTCGCCCAGGTGCTCGTTCCAGCGGTCGTGGATCTCCTCCCAGACCACGTCGAGGTGCGGATACGCCTTGCCCGCCTCGGTGACCGCGTCGCGGAAGCCCTTCATGGTGCGGCGCCTGCCCTGGGCGCCGGACGCGCCCTCGACGGGCGGGCGGACGGCGGAGGACTCGGCGACCGGCAGCGAGTCGAGGCTGAGCCCCGGTCCCGGCCGGAACGAGTACCAGGCCTCGGCGAACTTGCGCGGGTCGTTGGAGACCTGGCGCCCGCGCCACTCGCTCACCTTGCCGACCACGACCAGCTCACCGGTGAGCGTGTGCTGCCATTCCAGGGCGACATGGCCGCAGTCGTCGGCGAGCAGGAACTTGCGCAGCACGCCGGAGCTTGCGCCGCCGAGGGTGTTGCGGTGGCCGGGCAGCATCACCGAGAAGATCAGCTTGAGCAGGACGGACTTGCCGCCGCCGTTCTCCAGGAAGAGCACGCCGGCGGGCGCGGGGCGGCGCGGCGGGCCGACCGGCTCGTCCTCGAAGAACTCCGCCTGCGTCGGCGCCGGCTGGGGCACGGGCGCGCCCACACCGCGCAGGTCCAGCACGGTGTCGGCGTAACGCGCACCGGCGGGACCGATGGAGTAGAGGCGGACCCGGGACAGCTCGTACATGGCGGACTCTCGTAGATGTGGCGGGTGGAGTGGGGGTGCGGTGCCGGTCAGGCGTGGAACGGGAGCCCGGCGTCGGCGGCCAGTTCCAGGTCGTCGGCGTCGGGCGGCGGCAGCAGGGTGGCGCTGCCGTCGCTGACCGCGACGACGCCGAGCTCCAGGAGCTCGGTGAGCGCGGCGCTGCCCGCCATGTCGCGGACCTGGAGCTGATAGCGCGCGGTCGTACGGTACGCGCCGCCCGCGTCGTCGCCGGTCCGCTGGAGGAAGCCGGAGTCGGTGAGGAACGCGACGGCCTTGGCGACGATGCCGGTGGTCGATCCTGCGAGGCGCCGGGCGTCCTTGGTGGCGCCGGTGGAGCTGCGCCGGGCGTAGATCCGCCAGGCGGCCTCAAGACCCGGGGCGTCGGTCTCGGGGTCGGTGTTCTCGCCCTGCTCCTCGGCGCGCTCTTCGAGCCGGCGGCAGGCCTGCCGTACGAACGCGTCCACGCCGTTGACCGTGATCCGCCCGATGTAGCCGTCGTCGGCCAGGTCCTCGGGGCGGGGGAAGGCCATGGCGGCGACCGCGAGGTGGGCGAGGCCGTGCAGGAAGCGGTCCGCGGCGTCGGTGGCGGCGCGGCGGGCGTAGTCGCCCATGCGGACGGCGAAGACGGAGTCCTCGGCGGCGGTCACGGCCATGCCGGCGCGGGGGGAGACTTCGAGGACGACGAGGCCGAGGCCGGCGGCGACCGCGTCCGCGAGTCTGGCGAACGCCGGGTCCTCGCGGTGTCTGCGCAGCAGTTCGGCGTACTCGGCGTCGCGGGCGGGGAGGAGCTTGGGCTGGAGCCCGAACGCGACGAGCCGGGCGGCGTCGGCGGCGTCCGCCGGGGTGATCCGCCGCTCCCCGGCGTCCCCGGGCACGTCGACGCCACCCTCGCCCGCCTCGGGCTCACGCTCGGCGTGCTGGTCGATCACTGGGGGTCTCCTTGGTACGGGTGGTACGACGTGCTGGCGCCTGCGGCGGGCGTTTTCCCCACCCCGCCCCTTCCCGAAAGCTCTGGGCGAACGGCCGGGTTCTTCGGCTGCGGGTTCTTCGACTGCGGACCGGTGGGGGCTGGTCGCGCAGTTCCCCGCGCCCCTGGGTATTGAGGGGCGCGGGGCTGTGACATTTGCGGCTCCGCCGCGTGGGCACGAGCAACCCAGCACGATCCGCAGACAAACGAGCTCCGGGGCGCAGCCCCACTGCCCACCCACCCCAGCCGGGGTCGGGGGCGGAGCCCCGAGGCGGGGTGCAGGGGCCGCAGGCCCCGCGAAAGGGGTCCGGGGGCGAAGCCCCCGGGAACGCCCCTCCGTTCCCCTTCCCCCCCACCGACCCCCGGAGGGTTCAGGGAAGGGGTGGGGTGGGGAAAACTCACGCTGCCTCCCTCGCCGCCGCCATGCCCGCCGCGTCGAGACGGGCCATTCCCACGATCAGGTCCGCCCCGCCGAACTCCGGGTCGTCCAGCTGCGTGCCGTCGTCCACTGCGAACAGCAGGCGCTCCTCGCCCTGGCGGTACGCCGTGCCCACCGGCGGGCTCGCCGCGTGGACCGCGAGCAGGGCGACCAGGTAGGGCAGGTCGGGGTCCAGACCGCGCGCCTCGGCCAGCAGGCCCGAGAGGCGGCGCGGCGCGTCGTGCTCCAGGTCGAGCAGCTCCATCGCCGCCGCCAGCTGCTCCTCGCTGAAGCGGCTGTCGTCGGGCGTGGCGATCAGATCGGGCTCCGGCATCTCCGCACCCAGGTGCTCCCGCTCTATCGGCGGCGTGAGGAGTATGTCGACGAGGTCGGCCACCCGCACCGAGACCGGCGTGCGCAACCCCGTCCCGTACGCGAAGAACGCGTCCGTCACCCGCGTCGCGGACTCGACCGGCAGCGGCAGCAGCGGGGCGACCAGCTGCCCGTACAGGTCGAGGCCCGAACGCGCGGCCGGGCGCGCGAACGCCTGGCGGTCCTGCTCGGCACGGAACAGCGGCCCGGCCTCAAGGAGGCGCGACTGGAGCTGCGTATGGCGCCGGATGCAGTCCTTGACGATGTCGACGAGCTCGGCGGCCCGCCGCTTGTTCTCGGGCTCCTCCGCCTCGTCCCGCGCCTTGCGGATGTTGGTGAGGATCGCGTTCTCATGCCGGTAGCGGTCGGCGACGTGGTCAAGCGCTTCGGCGATCATGTCCGGGACCGCGTTCAGCCAGTCGACCGCGCGGACGTTGCGCCGGGTCGCCTCCAGAGTGCGGCGCAGCGTCTCCGCGTACTGCACGGTCCGGTAGCGCGCCTGCTCGGCGGCGAGCTGCGCGTCCGCGAGGCGACCGCGGCTGATCAGCACCTCCAGCTTCACCTCGGCGGCGATCTGGGCGCTGGTCACATCGGTGTCGAGCGCGCCCACCAGCACATTGACGGCCTCGTCCGTCGTGCGGAGGTAGACGCTGCCCCCGTAGCCGGGGACCTCCTCGATCAGCTTGAAGTCGTAGTCCCGGCGCACATACGCGCCGTCCTGGCCGAACGTCCCGTACACCGCGCGGAAGCCGCGGTCCACGCTGCCGACGTTGATCAGGTTCTCCAGGACCCAGCGCGCCACCCGCTCGTGCTCGGCGGCGGGGCGGCCGGGGGCCTGGGCCGCGACGCGCGGGATCAGCCTGGCCACTATCTGCTCGTGGTCGGCGCCCGTGTCGAAGTCCATGTTCAGCGTGACGAGGTCGATCGAGGCGAGCGCGACCTCCGCCATCGCGTACACCGAGAACTCACCCGCGAGGTTCGCCTTGCGCACGTCCAGGTCGTGCAGCGGCGCGGTGCAGGCGAGCGCGCGCAGCCTGCGCGCCAGCCCCTCGTCGGCGGCCGGGCCCGGTGCGGGGCGCGGCCCCGCGCTGAGCTGGGGCGGAACGGGTTCCGTCGAGGCAGGCGAAGTCACGCTGCACAGATTAGGTCCTCGCACTGACAACGGTCGAAACGGCGCAGATACGACCGCCCGGCGGCGCCCCGACCACCTGCCCGGCGGCCCCTCCCACCACCTGCCCGCCGCCTAATCCCCGTCCGTCACCAACCCCGCGTACGCCTCCACCAACTGCCGCCGGGAGTCGTCGAGATAGTCGGCGAGCAACCGGACCGCCCCCGTCCGCTCCCCCGCCCGCAGCGCTTCCAGAATCTCCCGATTACGTACGAGATAGGGCTGATGGAGCCGTTTCGGGTCGTCCACCACATGGAAGGCGAGCCGCAGTTCGGCCAGGACTCCGCGCATCAGCTCGTCCGTGCGCGCGCTGCCCGCGAGGCCGACCAGTTCGCGATGGAAGTGGATGTTGGCGGTGGAGACGCCCTTCCAGTCGTGCGCCCGGGACGCCCGCTCCCCGCTCGCCACCGCCGCCGCCAGCGCGTCGAGCGCGTACGGGGGGCGGCCGAGGCCCTGCACGACCGCGCACTCGACCAGCCGTCTGGTGCGGTAGATGTCCTCGACGTCGTCGACGGCCAGGATCCGTACGAACACCCCGCGGTTGAGCTCATGGACGAGCAGCCGCTCATGGGTCAGCAGCCGGAACGCCTCGCGCAAGGTGTTGCGCGAGACGCCGAGGGCCTTGCCGATGGCGTCCTCCGCGAGGCGTTCGCCCGGCGGGAAGTAGCCCTCGGCGATACGGCTGCGCAGGATGTCCGCGACCCGCTCGGCCGTACTGGTGCGGCCGAGCAGCGGGCGGTCCGCCGCCAGCCCGCCGACCTCGGAGTCCGTCGTTGCCACGGCATCCTCACTCCCTCGCCGGCCTCCCGGCGACACGCGGCCTCCATCGTAGAAGGCGGGCACGGAAGGCAGAACGTCTCGACATGAGTCTTGTCGGATTGTTCAACGATCCTCTAACTTGGGCGTCACCGCACACACCCGCCCGCTCTCGACCGCACCCTCCCCCCTCTCCTGCGAGGTGCAGATGAGCACGACCCAGGCACAGCCGAAACAGGGTGAACTCCCCGACAGCACCGGCCCGTTCGGATGGCTGCGGGCGCTCGGCCCACGTGGCCGCCGCGCCTTCGGCGGCGCGTTCGGCGGCTACGCCCTCGACTCCTACGACTACTTCACGCTGCCGCTGAGCATGGTCGCGATCGGCGCGTACTTCGGCCTCGACCACGGCCAGACCGGACTGCTCACCACGGTGACGCTGGTGGTCTCGGCGGTGGGCGGCGCGCTGGCGGGCATCCTCGCCGACCGGATCGGCCGGGTGAAGGCCCTGATGATCACGGTGATCACCTACGCCGTGTTCACCGTCGCCTGCGGCTTCGCGCCCTCGTACGAGACGCTGATGGTCTTCCGCGCCCTCCAGGGCTTCGGGTTCGGCGGCGAGTGGGCGGTCGGCGCGATCCTGGTCGCCGAGTACGCCTCGGCCAAGGAGCGCGGCCGTACCCTCGGCGCCGTGCAGAGCGCCTGGGCGGCGGGCTGGGCGCTCGCGGTCATCGTCTACACGCTGGTCTTCCACTACCTGGATGCGGACATCGCCTGGCGCGTGATGTTCTGGACGGGCGCGCTGCCCGCCCTTCTGGTGATCTACATCCGGCGCAGCGTCACCGACGCCCCCGAGGCCTCCGAGAAGCGCGCCGCCAGCACCGAACGCGGCTCCTTCACCGCCATCTTCAAGAAGGACCTGCTGCGCACCACGCTCTTCGCGACGCTGCTCTCGACCGGCGTCCAGGGCGGCTACTACACGCTGGCCACCTGGGTGCCGACCTATCTGAAGAGCGACCGGGGGCTCACGGTCGTCGGCACCGGCGGCTATCTGTCGTTCCTGATCTCCGGCGCCTTCCTCGGCTATCTCACCGGCGGTGTGCTCTCCGACCGGCTCGGCCGCAAGCGCAACATCCAGCTCTTCGCGGTGCTCTCGGCGATCTGCATTCTGGTATACACGCACATCCCGTCCGGCGCGAACACCCTCCTCCTGGTGCTCGGCTTCCCGCTCGGCTTCTGTATGTCCGCGATCTTCAGCGGCTTCGGCTCGTTCCTGAGCGAGCTCTACCCGACGGCGGTACGCGGCACCGGCCAGGGCTTCACGTACAACAGCGGCCGGGCCGTGGGCGCGTTCCTGCCCACCTTCGTGGGCTACCTCTCCGACAGCTGGGGCGTGGGCGGCGCGCTGGCCTTCGGCGCGATCGGCTACGCGATCGCCGTGGTGGCCCTGTTCGGACTGCCCGAGACCCGTGGACGGGAGCTGGCATGACCGCCGCCGAGCCTTTGACGCCTTCCGCCGCCCACGCGCGCGTGGAGTCGCCCGCGTCCCACGCGCGCGTGGAGACCGCTCCCGACCCCTCCACCGTCACCCCGCGCGACGCGCGCGCGTACTTCCGTACGGGGCTCGGCGGACCGACCTCCGGTTGGGCGCCCGGCTACGCCCAGGCGAACCTGATCGCCGTACCGGCCGACTGGGCCGAGGACGTCCGGCTGTTCTGCGCACGCAACCCGCAGCCCTGCCCGGTCCTCGACGTCGTCGAGGCGGGCGGCTGGACGACGCCGCTCGCCGAGGGCGCCGACCTCCGTACCGATCTGCCGCGCTACCGCGTGTGGGAGGACGGCGAACTGGTCGCGGAGCCCACCGACGCGCGTGCGTTCTGGCGGGACGACCTGGTCAGCTTTCTGATCGGGTGCAGCTTCACCTTCGAGTCCCAACTCGCCGCCGAGGGCGTGCCGTTGCGCCATGTCGAGCAGGGGAGCAACGTCTCGATGTACGTCACCAACCGCCCCTGCCGACCCGCCGGGCGGCTCAGCGGGCCCCTGGTGGTCTCGATGCGGCCCGTTCCCGCGCGCCTTGTGGACACGGCTCGCCGGGTCAGCCGGGCGATGCCCGCGGTGCACGGCGCGCCCGTGCACGCCGGGAATCCGGCGGGGCTCGGCATCGCGGATCTGTCCCGGCCGGACTTCGGCGATCCGGTACGCGCGGAGCCCGGGGACGTGCCGGTGTTCTGGGCCTGCGGGGTGACCCCGCAGGCCGCCGTGATGGCCTCCCGGCCGCCCTTCGCCCTCACCCACGCACCGGGCCGGATGTTCCTCACCGACGTCCCGGACAGCCGGTACCGCACGGGCTGAACCCCACGTAACCCCTTGCAGACTTGCCGAACAGGAGACACCCCCGACCATGACCTCGGCGCCGATCGACCTCAACGCCGACCTCGGTGAAGGCTTCGGCCGCTGGCGGCTGACCGATGACGAGCAGTTGCTGTCCGTCGTCACCAGCGCCAATGTGGCCTGCGGCTTCCACGCGGGCGACGCGGTCACCATGCGGCGCGTCTGCGCACTCGCCGCCGAGCGCGGGGTGCGGATCGGCGCACAGGTCTCGTACCGCGATCTGGCCGGGTTCGGGCGGCGGGCGATGGATGTGCCGCCGGACGAACTGGCCGCCGAAGTCGCCTACCAGATCGGCGCGTTGGAGGTCTTCGCGCGGGCGGCCGGGAGCCGGGTGGCGTATGTGAAGCCGCACGGCGCGCTCTACAACCGTGTCGTCCACGACGAGGAGCAGGCGGCGGCCGTCGTCGAGGGGGTGCGCCTTGCGGGCGAGAAGCTGCCCGTCCTCGGGCTGCCGGGCTCCCGGCTGCTCGCGCTGGCCGCGGAGGCTCAACTTCCGGTGGTCTCCGAGGCGTTCGCGGACCGGGCGTACACCGCGCACGGCACGCTCGTGCCGCGCGGGGGCGACGGCGCGGTCGTCAGCGACCCGGACGCGGTGGTCGAGCGGTCCGTCGCCATGGCCCGGTCCGGGACGGTCCTCGCCCGGAGCGGCGAGACGGTCGCGGTACGCGCGCGTTCGCTCTGTCTGCACGGCGACACCCCGGGCGCGGTCGGCCTCGCGCGACGCGTGCGTGAACGTCTTGAGGGCGCGGGCGTGCGCGTGGAGGCGTTCGCATGAGTGCGGCACCACGGCTGCGGACGCTGCCGGTCGGCGACCGCGCGCTGCTCGTCGAGCTCGACAGCGGCGAGGAGGCCGAGGCGTTCCACGCCGAGCTGCTGCGCCGCCGCGCCGCCGGAACGCTGCCGCCCGTACGGGAGATCGTCCCGGCGGCCCGCACGGTCCTGCTCGACGGCCTGGAGGACCCGGGGCGCCTCGCGGCCCTGCTGCCCGGCTGGGAGATCCCGCGGCCGCGTACGGACGTCGGCGCGGCCGTGGAGATCCCGGTCCGCTACGACGGCCCCGATCTGGCCGACGTAGCGGCCCTGTGGGGCGTCTCGTCGGAGGCGGCCGTACGGATCCACAGCGCGGCCGAGTTCCGGGTGGCGTTCTGCGGGTTCGCGCCCGGCTTCGGCTATCTGACGGGGCTCCCGGAGCGGTACGCGGTGCCGCGCCGGGCCACCCCGCGCACCGCCGTCCCGGCGGGCTCGGTGGCGCTGGCGGGCCCGTACACGGGTGTCTACCCGCGCTCCTCGCCCGGCGGCTGGCAGCTCGTGGGCAGCACGGACGCCGTGCTCTGGGACCCGGCCGCCGAGCCCGCCGCGCTTCTCTCGCCCGGCACCCGGGTGCGCTTCGTCCCGCTGGAGCGGCCGTGACGGACCGGGCGCTGGGTGTCGTACGGGCCGGGGCGCTCACCTGCGTCCAGGACGAGGGGCGGTACGGCTACGCGCACCTCGGGGTGCCGCGTTCGGGGGCGCTCGACCTGCCCGCGAGCCGCCTCGCCAACCGTCTGGCCGGGAACCCGCCGGACGCCGCCGTCCTGGAGACCACCCTCAACGGCTGTGCGGTGCGCCCGCGTTGTGACGTCACGGTCGCGGTGACGGGGGCACCCTGCCCGGTCACCGTCGACGGGCGGCCGGTGCCGTGGGGCGCGGCGGTGCGCGTACCGGCGGGGGCCGTGCTCGATGTGGGTCCGGCCGTTCGCGGTGTGCGCTCCTATGTGGCGTTCTGCGGCGGGATCGAGGTCGAGCCCGTCCTCGGCAGCCGCTCCACCGATCTGCTCTCGGGGCTCGGCCCGGCGCCGCTCGCGTACGGCCAGGTACTGCCGCTGGGCCGCCTTGTCGGCCACTACGCGCGCGTGGACGCCGCGCCCGCCCCGGGGCCGCCGTCCGAGCTGGTGCTGCGAACGCTGCCCGGCCCGCGTCTGGACTGGTTCACTCCGGACGCCCTCGCCACGCTCGCCACCGGCCGCTACCGCGTCTCGTCGGCGAGCAACCGCATCGGCCTGCGCACCGAGGGACCGGCGCTGCGGCGTGCGGTCCACGGTGAGCTGCCCAGCGAGGGCATGGTGTGGGGCGCGGTCCAAGTGCCGCCGGACGGGCGGCCGGTGGTGTTCCTGGCCGACCATCCGACGACCGGCGGCTATCCGGTGCTGGGCGTGGTGGCCGGGCCGGATCTCGCCGCCGCCGCGCAGGCCGCGCCGGGCACACCGGTGCGGTTCGTGCCCGTGCGCCGCTCTGCGGTACGGGGCCGTCAGGAGCCGTAGCCGCCGCCCCCGGGAGTGCGGACGACCAGGACGTCGTCGGGGCCGACCTCCACCGTGTCCACCCCGCCCAGCTCCTCTGTGCGGCCGTCCGCGCGCTCCACCAGGTTGGCGCCGCGCTCCCCCGGCCCGCCGCCCGCCATGCCGTACGGCGGGACGCGGCGGTGTCCGGTCAGCAGGGCGACCGTCATCGGCTCCAGGAAGCGGATCCTGCGCTCCACGCCGCAGCCGCCCGTCCACCGGCCCCGGCCGCCGCTTCCCTCGCGTACACGGAACGCGTCGACGCGGACCGGATAGCGCCATTCGAGGATCTCGGGGTCGGTGAGGCGCGAATTGGTCATATGGGTCTGTACGGCGTCCGCGCCGTCGAATCCGTCGCCCGCGCCGGAGCCGCTGGCCACCGTCTCGTAGTACTGCACCCGGTCGTTGCCGAAGGTGATGTTGTTCATCGTGCCCGAGCCCTCGGCCTGGATCCCGAGCGCCGCGTACAGGGCGCCCGTTACGGCCTGCGAGGTCTCCACGTTCCCGGCGACGGTCGCCGCCGGGTGCACGGGCGCCAGCATCGAGCCCTCGGGCACCCGCACGTCCAGCGGCTTCAGACAGCCGCTGTTGAGCGGGATGTCGTCGTCGACCAGCGTCCTGAAGACGTACAGGACCGCCGCCGTCACCACCGACTTGGGCGCGTTGAAGTTGCCGGGCTGCTGGGGCGAGGTGCCGTCGAAGTCCAGTACGGCGCTGCGGCTCTCGCGGTCCACGGTGACCGCGACCTTGATGACCGCGCCGCTGTCCGTCTCGTACGCGTACGAGCCGTCTTCGAGCTCGGCGACGATCCGCCGCACGGACTCCTCGGCATTGCGCTGCACATGGCCCATGTAAGCGCGGACGACGTCGAGCCCGAACTCCTCGGTCATGCGCCGCAGTTCGGCGATGCCCTTCTCGTTGGCGGCGATCTGGGCACGCAGATCGGCGAGGTTGGTGTCGGGGTCGCGCGAGGGGTGGGCGGCGCCGGTCAGCAGCTCCCGCGTCTCGGCCTCGCGCAGGCGCCCGTCCCGGACGAGCAGCCAGTTGTCGAAGAGCACGCCCTCCTCGTCGACGGTACGGCTGAAGGCGGGCATGGAGCCGGGGGTGATGCCGCCGATCTCGGCGTGGTGGCCGCGCGAGGCGACCAGGAACCGCAGCTCCTCGGCCTCGAAGACCGGGGTCACCACGGTGACATCGGGCAGATGGGTGCCGCCGTGGTACGGGTCGTTGATCGCATACACATCGCCCGGCCGCATGGCGCCCTCGTTGCGGCGCAGCACCTCCTTGATGGAGTCGCCCATCGACCCCAAGTGGACCGGAATGTGGGGGGCGTTGGCGATCAGATTGCCCTCGGCGTCGAAGAGCGCGCAGGAGAAGTCGAGGCGTTCCTTGATGTTGACGGAGTGGGCGGTGTTCTCCAGGCGTACGCCCATCTGCTCGGCGATCGCCATGAAGAGGTTGTTGAAGACCTCCAGCATCACCGGGTCGACGTCCGTGCCGACGGCGGTGCGTCCCGGGCGCGGGCGCACCCGGGTGAGCAGCAGATGGCCGAGCTCGCCGACGGTGGCCCGCCAGCCGTCGTCGACCACGGTGGTGGCGTCGGCCTCGGCGAGGATCGCGGGGCCGTCCACGGCGTCGCCGGGCCGCAGGTCCGCGCGCCGGTGCAGCGGGGTCGGGCGCCACTCGCCCGCGACGAACATGTCGACGTGCGCGGGCGGCCCGGCGGCGCCCTCGCGCGCGTAGGCGTCGGCCTCATGGGCGCCGTGCGGTCCGGCGACGCCGACGGCCTCCACCGACACCGCCTCGACGACCAACGGTTTGTCCATGGTGAAGGCGTACCGCGCATGGTGGTCGCGCTCGAACGCCTCCTTCATGGCGGGTGCCTCGTCCAGCGCGACCGGCAGGCTCGCGTCCGTCCCGGCGTAGCGCAGCAGTACGCGCGCGTGGGTGGTGATCGCGTCGTCGGGGATGCTGTCGGCGCGCAGCTCGGCCCGGGTGCGCGCGGCCAGTTCGTCGCAGAGCTCGTGGACGCGATCGGCGGCCGCCTCGTCCAGCGGCGCCTCGACGGACTGCTCGCGCATCGCCGTGGCGTCGGCCAGTCCGATGCCGTACGCGGACAGGACACCGGCCAGCGGCGGTACGAGGACGGTGTCGATGGACAGCGCGTCGGCGACCCCGCACGCGTGCTGGCCGCCCGCGCCGCCGAAGCTGGTCAGCGCGTAGCGGGTGACGTCGTGGCCGCGCTGTACGGAGATCTTCTTGACCGCGTTCGCCATGTTCAGGACGGCGATCTCCAGGAATCCGGCGGCGACCTCCTCCGGTGTTCGGCCGCCGATCCTCTCAGCGAGCGCGCCGAACCGTTCCCGCACCACCTCCGCGTCCAGCCGCTGGCCCCCGTCGGGACCGAACACCGCCGGGAAATGGGCGGGTTGGACGCGGCCGAGCATCACATTGGCGTCGGTGACGGTGAGCGGGCCGCCGCGCCGGTAGCAGGCGGGGCCGGGGACCGCGCCCGCCGAGTCGGGGCCGACCCGCAGCCGCTGGCCGTCGAAGTGCAGCACCGAGCCGCCGCCGGCCGCGACAGTGTGGATGTTCATCATCGGGGCGCGCATCCGCACCCCGGCGACCTGGGTGCCGAACTCGCGCTCGAACTCGCCCGCGTAGTGCGACACATCAGTGGAGGTGCCGCCCATGTCGAAGCCGATCACGCGCGCGTGGCCGGCCTGCCCGGACGTACGCGCCATGCCGACCACGCCTCCCGCTGGTCCGGAGAGCACGGCGTCCTTGCCCCGGAAGTGCGCGGCCTCCCGCAGCCCTCCGTTGGACTGCATGAACATCAGCCGTACGCCGTCGAGTTCCTTGGCCACCTCGTCGACATAGCGACGCAGGATCGGCGAGAGATAGGCGTCGACCACGGTGGTGTCGCCGCGCGGCACCAGTTTGATCAGCGGGCTCACCTCGTGCGAGCAGCTGACCTGGGTGAAGCCGAGCGCGCGGGCGGCCTCGGCGACGGCCTCCTCGTGGGCGGGGTGGCGGTAGCCGTGCATCAGGACGACGGCGGCGCTGCGAAAGCCCTCCGCGTGGGCGGCGCGCAGCCGTTCGGTGACGTCCGCGAGGTCGAGCGGGCGCACGGTCCGCCCCTGCGCGTCCACCCGCTCGGCCACCTCGACGACCCGCTCGTACACCGCCTCCGGCAGCACGATGTGCCGCTCGAACAGGCGCGGGCGGTTCTGGTACGCGATCCGCAGCGCGTCCCGGAAGCCCTCGGTGACGACCAGGACGGTGGGCTCGCCGCGCCGCTCCAGAAGGGCGTTGGTGGCGACGGTGGTGCCCATCTTGACCACGGAGATCCGCTCGGCCGGGACCGGGTCGTCGTGGCCCACGCCGAGCAGCAGCCTGATCCCGGCGACGGCCGCGTCCCGGTAGCGCTCCGGGTCGTGGGAGAGGAGCTTGCGGCTGACCAGGCGCCCGTCGGGCCGTCTGCCCACCACGTCGGTGAAGGTGCCGCCACGGTCGATCCAGAACTCCCAGCGCCCTGTCATCCCCCCATTCTGGCAAGGGGGACGGCTCCCGGGGGCTCTGGCGCGCGGTCCTGCCGGGCGCACGCGACGGTGGCGAGGGCCGCGGACAGCGCTTCGGCGGCGCGCGCGTCGAGGTGTGCGCCGGTGCCGCGTGCGGCGTGGCGCAGCTCGGCCCCGGCCAGGCCCAGGAGTTCGGGCAGCAGATCCGTGGAGCGCCGGGCCAGCCAGGCCGTCCCGGCCGTGGCCAGCCACAGCAGCGAGGCGGAGGTGCCGGGCGGCGGGCGGTCCGGCTCGGCCGAGGGCGGCCCGCCGGGTGCGACCCCGCGCTCGGCGAGCAGGGCGTGGCAGCGGACCGCGATCAGCCGGTGGCCGCGCTCGCCCGGGTGCAGCCGGTCCGCGCCCCACAGCGAGCGGTCGGCGACCCAGGCGTGCTCGGCCAGATGCAGATGCGCGGCCCCGTACCGCGCGGAGAGCGCGTGCACCACGGCGTTGACGGCCCGCTGGCGGCGGGCCAGCGGGCGGGCGAGCGGCCCGGGCAGCGCGAGCATCGCGCCCGGGTCGGGCAGACAGGCCGTGAGCAGCACGGCACCCTGCGTGGTGAGGTCGCCGTACACCGCGTCGAGCCGGGCGGCGATGCGGTGGATGTCGAAGGACCGGCGCAGGGTGTCGTTGACGCCGACCATGACGGACGCCAGGTCGGGCGCGAACTCCCGCGCGCGTGGCGCCTGTTCCGCCGCCACGTCCCGGGTGAGCGCCCCGCTGACGGCGAAGTTCCGGAACTCGCACCCGTCCCCGGCGAGCAGCGCGGCCCATCCGCGCCACCCGCCGGGGACGGGGTCGCCGACGCCCTCGGTGAGCGAGTCCCCGAGCGCCGCGAACCGCAGGGGGCGTACGGCGGGCACGGCGACGGACGGCTGGGCCGCGTGTACGGCTGTCACGCCGCCACACCCGGCGGCCGAACCGGAACAACCCGCTCCACGCAAGCCCGCGCCACAAGCGCCCGCGCCCCCACCACCGCGTCATGCGCCCCCAGGAACGCCGCCACCGACGCCTCCCACCCGAAGAGTTCCGCACGCGCGCGTGCCGCCGCCCGGCGGGCGCCCTCCGGACGGGCCAGCACCTCCAGGACGGCCTCGGCGAACGCCGCCCCCGTGTCGGCCGCGGCCTCGCCCGCCGCCCCCACCACCTCGGGCAGCGCCGAGGACCGGCTGCACACCACCGGCGTCCCGCCCGCCAGCGCCTCCAGGGCGGCCAGACCGAACGTTTCGGCAGGGCCGGGCGCCAGACACACATCGGCCGCCGACTGCAGATCGGCGAGCCGCGCCCGGTCGCGTACATGCCCCAGGAACTCCACCGGCAGCCCCTCGGCCCGCGCCCGCCGCTCCAGACCGCCCGCCAGCGGCCCGTCCCCGGCCACCACAAGGGCCGCCCGCACACCTCGGCGACGCAGCTCGGCGAGGGCGTCCAAAGCGGTGCCGGGCCGCTTCTCGACCGAGAGGCGCGAACAGAGCACCAGCAGGACGCGCTCCCCGCGCGCGTAGCGCTCGCGCAGCGCGAGCGAGCGCCGCCCGGGCCGACAGCGCACCAGGTCGACGCCGAGCGGCGCCCGCACCACATTGCCCGCGCCGATCCGCGCGAACTCGCGACCGGCCCACTCGGTGGTGCACACGATCCGCGAATAGGCCCAGGCGGAGCGCCTGTTGAGCCGGTCGGCGGCGCCGCGCGCGACCGCCTCCGAAACACCCCAGGTCCGCAGCACGCCTTCCGCCGTCTCGTGCGAGACCATCACCGACGGCACCCGCGCCCGCCGCGCCCACTCGCCGGTCCAGCGCAGCGTCGTACGATCCGACACCTCGATCCGGTCGGGCGCCAGCGCCTCCAGGACGCGCCTCACCCGGCGACGGTCGGCGAGCACCCGGTAGCCGCCGGTGCCGGGCAGCACCACACCCGGCAGGGTGATCACCCGTCCCTGGTCGGTGAGTTCGTCGCGCGCGTGGGCGCCGGGCACGATCAGCACGGGTTCATGACCGGCGGCGAGATAGCCCCGGCCGAGCTCGTGCAGCGCCGTGCGCAGCCCGCCCGACGCGGGCGTCACGAAGTTCGCCAGGCGGACGATCCGCAGCCCGCTCATGCCGCCACCGCCGTACGGTCGCACAGCACATCGGCGTAGTGGTCGAGCAGTTGGTCGCCGACGGCCGCCCAGGTGCGGCCCGCCACCGCCGCACGGCCGGCCCGTCCGTACGCGCCACGCACCTCGGGATCGGCAAGGCGCAGCACGGCGTCGCGGAGCGCGTCCGCGTCGCGGGGTGCGACGAGCAGCCCGGTGCGCCCGTGTTCCACCAGGTCGAGCGGCCCGCCGGCCGCCGGGGCGATCACCGCGACCCCGCTCGCCATGGCCTCCTGCACGGTCTGGCAGAACGTCTCGTACGGGCCGGTGTGCGCGAAGACGTCCAGCGAGGCGAAGACGCGGGCGAGTTCGTCGCCGGTGCGCCGGCCCAGGAACAGCGCCCCGGGCAGTGCGCCGCGCAGCGCCGCCGCGCTCGGCCCGTCGCCGGTGACGATCACGCGTACCCCGGGCAGCCGGCAGACCCCGGCGAGCAGTTCGACGTGCTTCTCGGCCGCGAGCCGGCCCACGTATCCGACGATCAGCTCGCCGCCGGGCGCGAGTTCACGGCGCAGTGCCTCGTCGCGCAGCTCTGGCCGGAATCTTTCGGTGTCGACGCCGCGCGGCCACAGCCGGACCCGCTGCACGCCGTGGTCGGCCAGATCGCGGGCGGCGGCCGTGGAAGGGGCGAGGGTGCGGTCGGCGGCGCCGTGGACGGCCCGCAGCCGCCGCCAGGCGGTGTTCTCGCCGGTGCCCATGTACGTACGGGCGTAGCCGGCCAGGTCGGTCTGGTAGACGGCGACGGCGGGTACCCCGAGCCGGGTCGCCGCCGCCATCCCGCGCACCCCGAGCACGAACGGGCTTGCCAGATGGACGAGTTCGGCCCGGTGCGCGGCGATCGCGGCCGCCACCCGGCGGCTCGGCAGAGCCACCCTGACCTGCGGATATCCGGGCAGCGGCAGGGAGGGGACGCGGATGACGGGACAGGGGGCGGCGCTGTCGTCCCCGGCCGCGACGGCCGGGGCTATGACGAGCGGTTCATGACCGCGGGCGGCGAGGTGCCGGGCGGTCTGCAGGGCGCAGTGGGCGACGCCGTTGACATCGGGCGGGAAGGATTCGGTGACGATGACGACACGCATACCCGTGTTTTCGTCGGCGCCGGGGTGGCCCCGCCGTCTTCGATCTTTCCGCCCGGGGAACGTCCCATGAGCGTTTCGGACAGCGTGTCTTTCAGACAGCCGGCATGTCCGGACCCATCCGGTTGTGGATCGCGTCCTGTACCTCGGCCTCCTCGGCCGGGTCGTCCGCGAGCCGTCGCAGCCGCTCCGCCACGCGCGCGTCGACGAGCTCGGCGTGCTGGGCGGCCACTTCTCTGGTGGTCTCCTCGCAGTCCCACAGGCACTCGACGGCGAAGCCGGCGGCGAAGGAGGGATCGGTGGCGGCGAGCGCGCGGGCGGTGCGGCCGCGCAGCTGGGAGGAGGCGGTCTCGCGGTAGACGTGCCTCAGTACGGGTGCGGCGCAGCCGATGCCGAGGCGCTCCGCGCCGTCGACGAGGGGGCGCAGCAGGGGCGCGTCGGGTCCTTCGGAGCGCACGCACTCGCGCAGTGCGCCGAGCACGAGCTGGGCGTCGTCGGCCTCGCCCCGGCAGGCAAGGACGCCTGCGGCGGCGGCCCCGAGCGCGTCGGGCCGGTGCACCCAGCCGCGCGCGCGGTCGACGGCCTCGGGCCCGCACATCCGCTCGAAGGCCTGAACAGCGGCTTCGGCGACGGTCGGTGAGCCGGCGCTCACGGCGGCCTCGACCAGATCCAGGACGCGGGCGTCGCGCGACTCGGCGAGATAGTGCAGGGCGGCGCAGCGGGCGCCGTCCGAGCCGGTGCCGGCCGCTTCGACGATCTCCTCGCGGTCGTCGGGTCCGGCCACCGCGCCCAGGCAGCGGGCGGCGGGCAGCGACAGGTCGGCGCCGCGCTCGCGGCCCTCCTCGGCCCACTGCAGGACCGCCGCGACGCTCCAGCCGGGGCGGGGCCCGGACGGCCGCATCTGGCGCTGCCATCGGTCGAAGGACCCGGCTTCCTGGGCGGCGCGCACGCGCGCGCCCACCGCGTCCCGCATGTCCTCGGCCCACAGCCGCCAGGGCCGGGGCTCGAAGGCGTCGCGGACGGTGGCGGCGAGTTCGGCGTCGCCCTCGGGGGTGCCGGGGAAGCGGGCGAGCACGGAGTCGGCGAGGGCGCGCAGCCCGGCGTCGTCGTCGCGCAGCGCGAGCTCGTCGAGCGCCCAGCCCCAGTTGGCGCCGTGCACGGCGTACCGGCGCAGCAGCAGCAGCGCGTCGTCCCTGCCGTAGGAGGCGAGGTGGCCGAGGACCGCGAGGGCGAGCCCGGTGCGGTGCTCGTCGCCGTCCAGGACGTCCTCGGTGCTGAACAGATGGGCCTCGATCTCGTCGAGTCCGCCGTCGAGATCCAGGTAGAGGCGCGCGTAGTACAGGGAGCGGTTCTCCACCTGCCAGTCGTGGCGGGGGTCGCTCAGTACACAGTGGTTCAGGGCCGCCAGGGCTTCTGGGCGCGGGGCGGCGAGCGCGTGCAGGGTGCCGTCGCCGCGGCCCCTCTGCAGCAGGCCGAGCAGCGTACCGCTCGGCGCTATGACTGGATCGAACATGGAAATAGCCTCACATCAAGCTGTCGACGCAACCGGGATTCGTGCCGTGCCCTAGTAGGCCGCGCGCCAACATGTTCGGCCGTCCGTCGTCTTCCGCTTGTTGTGGACCATCTTCCTGCCTCTCGTCGTGGCCCCCGATGTAAGGACCCTGCCCCGGATGTAGGGGCTCGTCGTCATGATGACCCAGGCATTTCGCCACCGCGACCACATTTACGAGCCCCTCTCACCAGGTACGCAGGGGGCACCCGGCGCAAACCTCAGCGTTCGCCGAAGAGTGCGAGCAGTTCCGTCTTGCCGAACATGCGTGCGGTGTCGAGCGCGGACGGCGTCCCGGCGGAAGGATCAGCTCCGCCTGCGAGCAGGGCCTCGATCACCGCCTGTTCGCCCTTGAAGACCGCACCCGCGAGCGGGGTCTGGCCGCGGTCGTTGGGGCGGTCGGCCTCGGCGCCGCGCGCGAGCAGCGCGGACACCGCCTCCGCGCGCCCGTGGTAGGCGGCGAGCATGACGAGCGTGTCGCCCTTCTCGTTGGTGAGGTCGGGCGAGACCCCGGCGTCGACGTACGCGGCGAGCGCCTCGCTGTCGCCCCGGCGCGCCAGATCGAAGATCTTGGTCGCCAGCTCGACCACCTCGGGATCGAGGGCATCGCTCATCGGACGGACCGCCTTTCACACCGCTGAGCCGCCGCTCGCGACGCCGGTGACCTGGCCCGTACGGCACCGACGCCGTACGAGTGAATCGACAGGGTACTGCCCGCCGGGGCACATGACCCGGCCAGCCCGGGGCAGAGCTCACCGCGAGTGACACCCGCTCGCCCGGCGGCCGCACAGTGTCCCGCTCCCGACCCCGTTCCGTATCCGCCACTCCAGTGAAAATCGCAGAATTTCACTCGATTGCAGCTTTTATCACATAGATACTTCCTGTGATCCTGGAAGAACTCATGGTGACTGTCCCCATCTACCAGGAGAACTCCTCATGATCCTGTCCATCTCCGGCGTCGTCCTGCTGGGCATCATCACCTTCCTCTTCTTCAAGAAGGACGGCCTGAAGCCGTCGCACGCCCTGGTCTGCTCGCTCTTCGGCTTCTACCTCGCGGGCACGGCCATCGCCCCGAGCATCAAGGCCGGGGGCCAGAGCCTCGCGAGCCTGCTGGGCGGGATCAAGTTCTGACCTGCCGCAGTCCCCATCACCCCCACAGGAGACCGACGTGGCCCGGCGACCGCTTCCCCGCATTCTGAGCAGCACCAGCGTCCCGATCGCCCGCAGCCGCGAGATCGCGCGCACGGCCGCCGACAGCGCCACCGACGTCCTCCATCCGCTCATCACGATCAGCCGCGGCCTGCGGCGGATCGCCGCGGGACTGCGGGGCCGGTGGGCCGCCACGCCCAAGGAACGGCGTGGTCCCGCGCTGTTCCTGGTGGCGGCCGTCGTCCTGGTGGTCGCGCTCATCCCGTACGGGCCGCTGCTCGCCCTGATCACGGTGATGGCCGCGGCCGCCTGGCAGGGCCGCGAACGCACCCCGGTGAAGACCGGGCCCGACGACGCGGAGCTGGGCCGCCTGAAGGCCCTCTACGAGGCCCTGGTGCCCTACTTCTCGGTACCGGAGGACCCCAGTCCGCTCTTCGCCCACGGCGGGGAGTGGACGACGGCCTTCAGTGAGTACGCGTTCGACGACGCGGGCCGGATCACCTGCCTCCTGATCCGCTACCCCGCGTACTTCATGGACGGCGAGCCCGAATGCCGCGCCCGGATCGAGCAGCTGCTGCACGCCAAGTCGGGACGCGGCCGGGAGTACCGCTTCGAGTGGGACGAGGAGGGCAACCAGCTGGTCATGCGCGTCCTGGACGCGCTCTCCACCTCGATCGCCGCCCAGCACTTCGTCGTCGGCCCCGGCGAGACGGTCCTCGGCTTCACCGACGCCGACGCGGTGCAGCGGACCGTGCCGGTCGTCGACGGCGAGGGCGGGCGGGACGCGCCGCCGGTCGTCTGGCGCACCGGCCCGCGCTCCACCGAACCGCATCTGCTCGCCGTGGGCGAACCGGGCAGCGGCACCACGACGTTGCTGCGCTCCATCGCCCTCCAAGCGCTCCAGCACGGTGACGTACTCGTCGTGGAGGGCAGCGGCACCGGCGAGTACGCGTGTCTGACCGGGCGTACGGGAGTGCTCGCCGTGGAGTGCGGGCTCGCGGGGGCGCTCGCCACCCTGGAGTGGGCCGCGCACGAGACCGAGCGCCGGCTCATCTCCGCCAACCGCGCCCGCCAGGCGGGCCATCCGACCCCCGACGACATCAAGCGGCCGCTGTGGATCCTGCTCGACCGGCCCAGCGTCTTCGGCCACCTCGCGGCCGCCGACGGCCGCCCCGACCCGCAGCAGTTGCTCCAGACCCCGCTGCGGCACGGGCGCGCGGCGGGTGTGACGGTGGTGGTCGCGGAGCAGTTCGACAGCCTGGAGGCGCTGTCCGAGCCGGTACGCACGCACACGCGCGCGCGGGTCGTGCTCGGCCCGTGCACCACGGACCGCGCCGAGTCGGTGCTCGGCGCGCCTCCGCACACCACACCGACCGCGGCCGTGCCGCCCGGCCGCGGCTACGCCCGCCTCGGCACCGGCCCGGTCCTGCGCCTCCAGGTCCCGGCGACCCCGGACCCGTACGACGACGCGACCAGCGAGGCACACCGCCAGGCCGTCCTGGAGCTGCTGCCGGGGCGCGATGTGCCGGTGGAGGCGGTACCCCGCGAGCAGGAGGCGGTGCCGGCGGAGGGCTGAGACACCCTCCGCCCCACGGGCCTAGGCCACGAACGTACGGGGCGACTCGCCCCCGTTGCTCGCGCCCTTCTCCACCAGCCGCGCCGCCGCCGCGAGCCGCGCGGCCGCTTCGTCGGCGACCGGCCCGCTCACCGTGAACGGCAGCCGTACATACCCCTCGAAGGCACCGTCGACGCCGAACCGGGGGCCGGACGGGACGCGTACGCCGACCCGCTCCCCCACCTCCGCGAGGCGCGAGCCCGACACGCCTCCCGTACGCACCCAGAGCGTGAGGCCGCCCACCGGCACGTCGAACTCCCACTCCGGCAGCTCCCGGCGCACCGCCGCGACCAGCGCGTCACGGTTCTCCCGGGCCTGGGTGCGGCGCAGGTCGACCGCCTGCTCCCAACCGCCCGTCGCCATCAGCCAGTTGACGGCGAGCTGTTCCAGGACGGGCGTGCCCAGGTCGGCGTAGGCGCGGGCGGCGACCAGGGAGCGGATGACGTCGGGGGCCGCGCGCACCCAGCCGATGCGCATCCCCGCCCAGAACGCCTTGCTCGCCGAGCCGACGGTCAGCACGGTCGAGCCCGCCGGGTCGAACGCGCAGACCGGGCGCGGCATGTCGACCTCGTCCAGCCACAGCTCCGACATGGTCTCGTCGACGACGAGCACCGTGCCGGCCGAGCGGGCCGCGTCGACGAGCGCGCGGCGCTGGTCCTCGTCGGCGAGCGCCCCGGTCGGGTTGTGGAAGTCGGCGACGACGTAGGCGAGCCGGGGCGCGGAGTCGCGCAGCACCTGGCGCCAGCGGGGCAGGTCCCAGCCGCGCAGCCCCTCGGCCATGGCGACCGGCACCAGACGGGCCCCGGCCTCGCGCATCAGCTGGAGGATGTTGGCGTACGAGGGCGACTCGACGGCGATCCGCTCGCCGCGCCCGGCGAAGAGATGGCAGATCGCGTCGATGGCGCCCATAGCACCGGTGGTGACCATGATCTGCTCGGGCATCGTCGGGATGCCGCGCGCGGTGTAGCGGTCCGCGAGCATCTGGCGCAGCGCGGGCAGCCCGGCCGGGTAGTCGCCGTGCGTGTGCGCGTACGGCGGCAGCTCCTCCAGGGCGCCCTGGACCGCGCGGGTCAGCCACGGCTCGGGCGCGGGCAGCGCCGCGCAGCCCAGGTCGATCATGGAGCCCAGTGACTCCGGCGGCAGCGGTTCCAGGCCGCGCGCGGGCAGCGGATTGCCCGCCGGGACCGCGGTCCAGCTGCCCGCGCCCCGGCGGGACTCCAGGAACCCCTCCGAGCGCAGCGCCTCATAGGCGGCGGCGACGGTGGTGCGGCTCACCGAGAGCGCGAGCGCGAGTTCGCGCTCGGCGGGCAGCCTCGCGGCCACCGGAACCCGTCCTTCCAGGACCAGGAGCCGGATCCCGTCCGCGAGTGCCCGGTAGGCGGGCGGCTTGCGCGTGCCCGCTCCCGCCGGGCGGGGCTGCTGTGCGTTGAGCTGACGGGCGAGCTGTGCCGGCCCGACCGCCGAGGTCCACTGCGCCATGGAAGTCAGTCCACCTTCCCCGAATTGGCCATGGTTGGGATGGGTTTCCCAGCCACAGAGTGTCACGAGTCGGTCCACCACCACCAGACAGGGGGGCATTCACGTGTCCACGCATCTCACCCGGAGACTGCTTCAGCTCTACGTCGGCCTGGCGCTGTACGGCATCAGCGCCGCGCTGCTGGTGCGCAGCGGACTCGGGCTCGAACCGTGGGGCGTGCTGAACCAGGGGGTCGCCGAGCGCGCCGGGCTCAGCATGGGGACCGTCTCGATCATCATCGGCGCGCTCGTCCTGCTGCTCTGGATCCCGATCCGGCAGCGGCCCGGCCTCGGCACGGTCTCCAATGTGTTCGCCATCGGCCTCTCGATGGACGCCACCCTGTCCCTCGTACCGGACATGCACGGCCTGCCCGCCGAGATCTCCATGATGGTCGCGGGCATCGTCCTGAACGGCGGCGCGACCGGTCTGTACATCGCGGCCCGGTTCGGACCCGGCCCGCGCGACGGTCTGATGACCGGGCTGCACCGGGCGACGGGCGGCTCCATCCGTCTGGTGCGTACCTCGATCGAGGTCGTCGTCGTGGCGACCGGCTTCCTGCTCGGCGGCACGGTCGGCGTCGGCACGGTCGCCTACGCCCTGGCCATCGGCCCGCTCGCCCAGTTCTCCCTGCGCCTGTTCGCCGTCCCCGAGCAGCCCGCGGAACCGGTCGCCGTCATGGCGCCGACACCGGAGCGGGCGATACTGCCCGGGTGACTCGCGTACGCCACCCCTACCTTGACCACCCGACGCCGATCCCCTTCGCCCACCGGGGCGGGGCGGCGGACGGCATCGAGAACACCGCCGCCGCCTTCGCACGGGCGGCGGCGGCCGGTTTCCGCTACTTCGAGACCGATGTGCACACCACGGTCGACGGCCGCCTCGTCGCCTTCCACGACGCCACCCTGGACCGGGTGACCGACGCGGTCGGCAGGATCGCCGATCTGCCGTGGGCCGAGGTGAGCCAGGCACGGGTGGCGGGCCGCGAGCCGCTGCCGCTCTTCGAGGACCTGCTCGACGCGTTCCCGGACGCCCGCTGGAACGTCGACCTGAAGGCCGGGTCCGCGCTCGTCCCGCTGATCGAGCTGATCCGCCGGACCGACTCCTGGGACCGGGTGTGCGTGGGCTCCTTCTCGGAGGCGCGGGTCGCCCGTGCACAGGAGCTGGCGGGCCCGCGCCTGGCGACCTCGTACGGGGTACGAGGGGTGACCGCCCTGCGGCTGCGCTCCTTCGGAGTGCCCGCGCCGCTGCGGCGGGGCGCGGTGTGCGCGCAGGTGCCCGAGTCCCAGAACGGGATCAAGGTGGTCGACCGGCGCTTCGTACGGACCGCGCACGCCCTGGGCCTGCAGGTACACGTATGGACAATCAATGATCCCGATCGGATGACGAAACTCCTGGATCTCGGAGTCGATGGCATCATGACCGATCATCTGGAGACGCTGCGCACGGTACTGACCGACCGGGGAGTCGGGTTCTGACACCCCGCGCGCGCCCGACGGGGACAAGTGAGAGGGCGCGGGCTTGACCGCCGAGACCATGGGCCGGGCCGCCGAGGCGGCGCCGGACACCGACCGCCGCCGCGAGCAACGCGGCTGGTACTTCTACGACTTCGCGTGCTCGGTCTACTCCACGACCGTACTGACCGTGTTCCTCGGTCCGTATCTCACCGCGATCGCCAAGGACGCCGCCGACGCGGACGGCTTCGTCCACCCGCTGGGCGTCCCGGTCCGCGCCGGATCGCTGTTCGCGTACGCGGTGTCGGCCTCGGTGATCCTCGCCGTGGTGCTGATGCCGGTGGTGGGCGCCGCCGCGGACCGTACGGGCCGCAAGAAGCCGCTGCTCGCGGCGGCCGCGTACACCGGGGCCGCCGCGACCACGGGCATGTTCTTCCTCGACGGCCACCGCTATCTGCTCGGCGCGGTGCTGCTGATCGTCGCCAATGCCTCGCTCTCGGTCTCGATGGTGCTCTACAACGCCTATCTGCCGCAGATCGCCGGGCCCGAGGAGCGCGACCAGGTCTCCTCGCGCGGCTGGGCCTTCGGCTACACGGCCGGCGCCTCCGTCCTGGTACTCAACCTGATCCTCTACTCGGGTCACGACAGCTTCGGGCTCTCCGAGGGCGCGGCCGTACGGATCTGTCTCGCCTCGGCGGGGCTGTGGTGGGGCGCCTTCACGCTCGTACCGCTGCGGACGCTGCGCGACCGGGGCGTGCCCGCCGGGCACACGCCTGCCGAGGGCCGGGTCGGCGCCGGGTGGCGGCAGCTGATCTCGACGCTGCGCGACATGCGCGCGCGTCCGCTGACGCTGGCCTTCCTCTTCGCGTATCTGATCTACAACGACGGCGTGCAGACGGTGATCTCGCAGGCCTCTCTCTACGGCTCCGAGGAGCTGGGGCTCGGCCAGAACACGCTGATCGTCGCGGTGCTGCTGGTGCAGGTGCTCGCGGTGGCGGGGGCGCTCGGGATGGGCCGCCTCGCCCAGACGTACGGCGCCAAGCGCACGATCATGGGCTCGCTCGCGGTGTGGGCGGTCATCCTGGGCACCGGCTTCTTCCTGCCCGCGCACTCCCCCGTGCTCTTCTTCCTTCTGGCGGGAGCCATCGGGACCGTGCTCGGCGGCAGCCAGGCGCTGTCGCGGTCGCTTTTCTCACACCTGGTGCCCAGCGGCAAGGAGGCCGAATACTTCTCGGCCTACGAGATGAGCGACCGTGGACTGAGCTGGCTGGGGCCACTGGTGTTCGGCCTCGCGTACCAGCTGACCGGGAGCTACCGGGATGCGATCATCTCTCTCGTACTGTTCTTCGGCGTCGGTTTCGTCCTGCTCGCCCGGGTGCCGGTGCGGGCCGCCATCGAGGCCGCCGGGAACCCCGTTCCGGCGCGGATTTAGACGTTGAAGTGAAAGGCCGGTAGTGTACGCCTTTGGCCTGCCAGGCGGACCGTTACTGCGTGCTCAAGTAGTGAAGACGCTGGGTGACATCTGCTGCCAGATGTGACAAACCGGGCACTGGTGGGTACAACAAGGGGCGGCACGACGGCGACACATGACCCACAACGGGAATCTTTAACGCCGACCGGACGTTGACCGGATGACGACGACAGCGACACCTGTCCTGTGGGCGACAAGCCCGGGAGGCACGATTCATGAGTGAGCGAGCTCTTCGCGGCACGCGCCTCGTGGTGACCAGCTACGAGACCGACCGCGGCATCGATCTGGCCCCGCGCCAGGCGGTGGAGTACGCATGCGAGAACGGACATCGATTCGAGATGCCGTTCTCGGTGGAGGCGGACATCCCGCCGGAGTGGGAGTGCAAGGCGTGTGGCGCCATGGCACTCCTGGTGGACGGCGAAGGTCCCGAGGAGAAGAAGGGCAAGCCCGCGCGTACGCACTGGGACATGCTCATGGAGCGGCGCACGCGTGAGGAGCTGGAGGAGGTTCTGGCCGAGAGGCTGGAGGTTCTCCGTTCCGGCGCGATGAACATTGCCGTGCATCCGCGCGACAGCCGTAAGTCCGCGTAGGCGCGCAAGCGCTCCGGCGGACCTGTGAGTTGAGGGCCGGCCACACCGTTTCGGTGTGGTCGGCCCTCAGCGTTTTTCTGAGGCCGTCGGCCGACGTGCTCCCGGGCCCGTCGGCCGACGTGCTCCCGGGGCCGTCGGCCGACGTGTTTCAGAGCGTCGGCCGACGTACGTGTCTCAGGGTGTCAGCGGCGGGCGGGAGCCCTGGTCGTGGCGGTCGCCGGGGGACGCGGGGCCGGCGTCCTCGCGGATCACCTCACCCTGCACCACCTTGCCGTCCGGCTGGTGAATACGGGCCTGCGTGAAAGCGTCGCCGAGGCTTCCGGGAGCGGCCATGCGCATCCGCTTCTCCAGCGAGCGCTCGGCGAACCGGCCGACCGCCTTGCGCACCGGCGGGACCAGGCAGAGCAGCCCCAGCACATCGGACATCAGGCCAGGCACGATCAGGAGCAGGCCGCCCAGCATGGTGAGCGCGTTGCCCTCGCTCGCGCCGCGCGGCCCGGGGCCCGGCGCCCCGAACTGCTGCTGCTGGAGCTGCTCGGTGAGGCTGCTGAAGGCGCGGCGCCCGGCCCGCTTGATCACGTATCCGCCGAGCACGGCGCCGCCGACCAGCAGGGCGAGGACCGTCAGGCCGCCGGCGGCGCTCGCCACCATCATCAGCAGCCAGATCTCCACGAGGAGCCAGGCGGCGATCCCCAGCGGGACCAGGGTGCGGGCGCGGGACCGCTTGGGCGCGGTCGGGGGCGGTGTGCCGGTCATCATGCTCCCAGTGTGCCTGGGAGCATGACAGGACGGCGTAAAGGGGGGATGAGGGCCCGGGGATCAAAGCCCCCGCAGGCGCCCGGTGGGCTCGCAGCCCGGGGTCAGGAAGGCTTGCGGCCCAGGAGCTTGTTGGCGCGGGAGCCGACGCCCCACGCGGTGACCCGCCACAGCGCCTCGACGACGATGTCGTTGCTCATCTTGGAGTCGCCGTACTCGCGCTCCATGAAGGTGATCGGCACCTCGACCACGTGGTACCCGGCCGCGACGGCCCGGCGGGCCAGGTCGACCTGGAAGCAGTAGCCCTGCGAGGCGACCTCGTCGAGCCCGAGGCCCTCAAGCGTCTCGCGCCGGAAGGCCCGGAAGCCGCCGGTGACGTCGCGGATCGGGACGCCCAGGAGCAGCCGGGAGTACGTGGAGCCGCCGCGCGAGAGGAACTCGCGGGACTTGGGCCAGTTCACCACCCGGCCGCCCGGCACCCAGCGCGAGCCGAGGACCAGGTCGGCGCCCTTGAGCGCGGTGAGCAGCCGGGGCAGCTCCTCGGGCTGGTGCGAGCCGTCGGCGTCCATCTCCACGAGGACGCCGTAGCCCTTGTCCAGGCCCCAGCGGAAGCCCGCGAGGTAGGCGGCGCCCAGGCCCTCCTTGCCCTTGCGGTGGAGGACGTGGACGTGATCATCCGTGCCGGCCAGCTCGTCGGCGATCTTGCCGGTGCCGTCGGGGCTGTTGTCGTCGGCGATCAGGACGTGGGCCTCGGGGACCGACTCTCTGACGCGGGAGACGATCGGCTTGATGTTCTCCGCCTCGTTGTAGGTCGGGATGATCACCAAGGCTCTGCCGAGCGGGCCGTATCGCCTCTGACCGCCGTCGTTCACTGCTGCCCCTTATTGTCCGTACGCAGGGCACCACCATAGCGAGCGGTCCGGGTGGCGGTGCACCGCGAGGTCCCGGGGTGTCGGAATGGGGGCCCGGCGCCCTTCGGGCCGGCCTGGGACCCGCTGGCTGCGGGTCGAACTGGAGCCGTTGTCTACTGAACGTCCGGGCCCCATCCGGGTCGCACCCTCCCCCGCGCTCCCGGGGGAGCAGGGGGGATCCCCCGAGCGGCAGAAACCTTCTGCCGACCGGACGTCCTGTGGTGGACCCGGCCGAACCTACCGGCCGGTGGCCGCTTCCTGTCAACAGTCGTGCGACCTGCGGTGTCGAGGGAAACCCCCAGGTCAGTACGGAGGATCCGCAGGTGGCGACGGCGCCGGGAGGGCAGCCTGTCGGCCGTACGAATCGCCCTTACGTCACTCGTTCGGCCGGACGAAGACCGTTTGTCCGAACACCACCGTGCGCAGACAGACGGGCAGCTCCGCGCCCGGCGTGAGGTCCGGCAGACCCGGGGTGCCCGAGCGCGGGTCGGTCGACCAGCGCGCCACCCGGTCGTCGGGCGCCTGCACCACGAGCTCGTCCGTGCGCCACACCGCGTAGTCGGCGGGCGCGCCCGGGACCAGGGTGCCCGCGTCGTCCCGGCCGACCGCGCGCCAGCCGCCCCGGGTGTGGGCGGTGAAAGCGGCGCGGACCGAGACGCGGTGCTCGGGGGTGCGGTGGAAGGCCGCCGCGCGCACGGTGCCCCAGGGGTCGAGCGGGGTGACCGGCGAGTCGGAGCCGAAGGCGAGCGGCACCCCGGCACGCAGCAGGGCTGCGTACGGGTTGAGGGTGCGGGCCCGCTCGGCGCCCAGGCGCTGGGCGTACATGCCGTCCTCGCCGCCCCACAGCGCGTCGAAGGCGGGCTGTACGGAGGCGGTGAGGCCGAGCTCGGCGAAGGCGGCGACCGTCTCGGGGGTGAGCATCTCGGCGTGCTCGACGCGGTGCCGGGCGGCCCGCACGCGCGCCAGGCCCACCTTCGCGGCGGCCGCGCGCACGCCCTCGACGACGGCGGTGACGGCCGCGTCCCCGATGGCGTGGAACCCGGCCTGGAGCCCCGCCTCGGTGCAGGCGGCCACATGGGCGGCCACGTCGGCCGCGTCCAGGTGGGCGGTGCCGGTGTGGGCGGCGTCCGCGTACTGGGTGTGCAGGCAGGCGGTGTGCGAGCCGAGGGCGCCGTCGACGAACAGGTCGCCGGCCGCGCCGATCGCGCCGAGTTCCCGGATACGGTCGGCGTCCTTGGGGCCGGTGACGCGGTCGGCCCAGTAGCCGAAGACGCGAGGGCCCGCCTCGTCCCGGGCGAGCTTCAGGAGCGCGGTGAAGTCGTCCTCGTCGGAGATCTCGGGGCCGCCGCACTCGTGGACGGTGCCGATGCCGAGCGAGGCCGCCCGGGCCAGCGCGGCCCGCTGCGCCTCCTCGCGCTGGCGCGGGGTGACGGCGGCGTGCGCCGCGGCCCGTACCGCGTGGTGGGCGGCGGCGGTCAGCGGGGCGTCCGGGTGGAAGCCGTCGAGGGCGGTGACGCCCGGGACGCGGTCGAGCAGCGCGGTGCTGGCGACGGCCGAGTGGACGTCGATGCGCGGCAGGTACAGCGGGCGCCCGCCGGTGGCCTCGTCGAGCTCGGCGCGGCTGGGCGGCGTCTGCTCGGGCCAGCGCGCGGAGTCCCAGCCGTGGCCGAGCAGTACGTCGTCGTCGGGCCGCGAGACGGCGTACGCCCGTACCGCCGCCAGTGCCTCGGTGCGGGTGCGGGCCGACGACAGGTCCAGGCCCGTGAGCGCCAGGCCGGTGGCCGTGGTGTGCACATGCGCGTCGGTGAACGCCGGGGTGACCAGGGCCCCTTCGAGGTCGATCACCTCGTCGACGCCGGACGCGAAGGCGTCGGCCGCGCCCTCCGAGCCGACCCAGGCGACATGCCCGCGCTCGACGACCATGGCGGTGGCGAACGGATCGGCCGGGCTGTGGACGTCCCCGCCGCGCAGCAGCACGGTGCGGTGTTCGCCCTCACGGTCGGGCAGCGGGGCGACGGTTCGGGCCGGCAGGGCGGCGGCGCTCTCGGAACTCATGGGAACAGCCTAGATACGCGGCGGCCGTGCCTCGTACGGGGTCGAGAGAACCACGGTCGTCCGGGTGGAGACTCCGGCCAGGGTGCGGATGCGGGTGAGCAGGTGCTCCAGCTCCAGGGGGGTCGCGACGCGCACCTTGAGGATGTAGTTCTCGTCGCCCGCGACGCTGTGGCACGCCTCCAGTTCCGGCACGCCCGCCAGGCGGTCCGCGATGTCGTCGGGCGCGCTCGGGTCGAACGGCTTGACCGAGATGAACGCGGTCAGCGGCAGCCCCACCGCCTCCGGGTCGACGACGGCCGCGTAGCCGCGGATGACTCCGCGCTGCTCCAGGCGGCGTACCCGCTGGTGCACCGCCGAGGTGGACAGGCCCGTGGCCTTGCCCAGGTCGGTGTAGCTCATCCGCCCGTCCTTGACGAGCAGATCCACGATCTGACGGTCCAGCTCCTCCATACGGATCAACCTATTCCCCCAGGTCCCCTCCGGCACAGTCGGCGACAACCGGAAGGGGCACCTGCGGGCGGCATGTGACGAATACCACAGGGCTGTGAGGGGCTGCGGCGGGGTCGGGCGGTTACGGCGGGGGCATGGCGGGAATTGCTTGCTGTGGTCGCGGCGACGGCACCAAGCCGGCCCACCCGAGGGGGAGAACCCAATGCAGAACATGAAGCGCGGCGGACGTGTGTCGGATGAACGCACCGGTCCGGAGCCCGTCGATCCCACCGTCGAGGACGACCTCGACGACGAGGTGACGGCGGACGCCTACGACACCTTCGAGATGTACCGGGTGATCTGCCCGGACTGCGCGCAGCCGATCGCGCTGCTTGCGGACGAGACCGTCCTGCCGGAGCACGCGCTGTGCCCGAGCCCGTGGAACCCCTTCGTCCTCACCGTGTGCGCCGGGACCGGCCGCGCCGCCGCGCAGAGCCGGCCCGCGGACACCTCCCTGGACGTGCAGGAGCAGGACACCGCGCTGCTCCTGACGCTCCCCCAGAGCTTGGACTGGCGCACCCAGCCGTTCTCCCACGTCGGCGGCCCGGGCTCGCGCCCGCTGCGCGTCCCGGGGATGCGGCGCGCCGCCTGACACCTCACTCCCAGTACGTTCCGCGCACCATCGCCTCCAGGCTCGCCCGGTGCAGGATCAGTGCGTCCGGGTCCTCGGGGACCCGGACCTCGCCGAAGTGCAGCTGGCGGTAGGCGATCCTGAGCATCACGATCGCGTGCCGCAGCGCGGCGTAGAGCGTGTGGAACTCCATCGCGCGCGGGGTGTGCCCGGTCAGCTCGGCGTAGCGCGCCTCGATGTCGGCGCGCCGCAGGAAGTCCGGCAGCCCCGACTGGCCGAAACTCACCGTCAGATCCTGGAAGAAGCGGTGCAGATAGACGGTCCAGCCGAGGTCGAGCTCGCGCGGGCCGAACGCCGCCATCTCCCAGTCGAGTACGGCCGCGGGCTCGAAGCCGTCGTAGACGATGTTCCCGATCCGCGCGTCGCCCCAGCAGAGCACTGCGGGGCCCTCGTCGACGGGCCAGTGTGCGTCGAGCCAGGAGAAGGCGGACTCGATGAGCGGGGATCCGGACAATCCCTCAACTACCCATGCGTAGTACGCCCGTTGAGAGGCGACATGACGTCGCAGTGGTGAGCCGTCGCCCTCCGGGAGCAGGAAGGCGGCCGCCTCCGCCGGGATCTGGTCGTGCAGCCGGGCGAGGACATCGACCGTGGCGTCCTGGAGGCGCGCCCGCTCGGCGTCGCTCGCGGAGTGCAGCCAGTTCCCCTCGTACGTGTACGGCATGACGTCGGGCGGCACGCGCCCCTCCGCGCGCTCCATCACGAAGAACGGCGCACCCAGCGCCGTGGGGTCCTCTTCCAGCCACAGCACCCTCGGCACCGGGACATCACTGTGTTCGGCGACCAGCCGCATCACCCGGTGCTGGCGGGCCATGTCGTAGACGGGGAAGACGGTGTACGCGGCCGGGTCGGCGGCCAGCCGCAGGGCGCAGCCGCGCACCGGCGCACGCGGGTGGTCGAGCCCGAAGAGCAGGGTCTCGCTCGACATGCCGTTGGAGGACGGGACATGGACGTCGATGACCTTGGCTCCGGGCAGTTTGGCGTCGAGCCAGCCGGTGAGCCTGCGGCCGAGCGCGTCGGGGTCGCGCGTGGTGGTGCGGGGGCGTGGCGCCGTGGCCATGGCGTTTCCCTTCTCGGGGAGGGCGGGACCGTACGGGCTCAGGGCGCGACGGACGTGAAGTCCGTGAAGCCGCTGGGGTCGTGGCGGCCGAAGCTGCCGTGCTCGAAGATGCCGTAGCCGGTCCGCCCCTCCAGCGTGAAGCGGGCGGCGTGGTCGGTGACTCCGTAGGCCGCCATGGGGTGGGCGGCCGGGTCGGAGAGGTCGTAGACCCGCCGGTCGGTCCAGGCCCGGCCCTGCCAGGTGCCGTGCTGCCAGTCGTCGGCGGGCGGATATCCGGCGCCGACCGCGAGCGGGGACGAGGTGAGGACCTCGACGCCGAGTTCGAGGGGCTTGCCGGCGGCGTCGGTGAGATGGACGGCCGCGCGTTCGGGGTGGCGGGTGCCCGGGCGGTACGCGATGTCGGCCCGGGGCCAGCCGAGTTGGGCGTCGGGGTGGCCGTCGCGGACGAGTACGGCCTCGTTGAGGGCGCGGTAGCCGTCGGCGTCCTCCTGGGTGATCACCATCAGGAAGCGGTCGTCGAAGCGGACCGGGACCCAGAGCCAGTGGAACCCCTCGGGCCGGTACTCCTCGCCCCGCCCCGCCTCCTCGCCCGGGATCGGCCGCACCCCCCAGCTGCGGTCCCGGGTGCCGGTCCACTTCCCCGAGGCGACGGGTATCTCCTCGCCCCCGACCCGGATCACCCCGTCGCAGCGGCCCGCCTGCACGAACCGCCGCCCTTCCAGGGTGAGCCGGTCGCCCCGGCGCTGGACGTGGTGCGGCTCCCACACGGCCGGGAAGCCGGCCTGCCAGGTGATCTCGTACGAGAGCGAGTCCGGGTCGGCCGGATCGGCCGCGCAGTGCAGGGTGAGGCGGCGCAGCGGCTCGTCGACGGTGATGCGCAGCGGGCCGACCGAGAGGTCCATCCGGTCGTCGCCGAGCGCGTCCGAGGCGCGTACGGCGTGCAGCCGCTCGCCCAGGCGCAAGGTCGCGTAGGCGTCGATGACCCCGGTGTTGGGGTAGACGCCGAGCCCGGCGATCAGCAGGGCGCGGCCGTGGTGGTCGAAGACGTGGAAGATGCAGCGGTCGTAGGCGTTGCGGTCGCCGGTGGCGACGTGTTTCAGCGAGAGCGGGACCTGGTGGATCGGGTATTCGTCGAGTGCGATCGGACGGTCCTGGGACACGGCAAACCTCCTGGACGACAGGAAGGTGACGGTACGTCAGAAGCCGTGAAAATCCAGCCCCTTGGACCGGTCGACCCATGCCGACCGGTCCCTGGGGCGTCAGCGGGTCTCGGGCCCCGCGAGGTGGCGGGCGATGACCATGCGCTGGATCTGGTTGGTGCCCTCGACGATCTGGAGGACCTTGGCCTCGCGCATCAGGCGCTCGACCGGGAAGTCGGCGGTGTAGCCGTAGCCGCCGAGCACCTGGACGGCGTCGGTGGTGACCTTCATCGCCGCGTCCGTGCAGAACAGCTTGGCCATCGCGGCCTGCCGCGAGAACGGCCGTCCGGCGTCGCGCAGCCGCGCCGCCGCCAGATACAGCGCCCGGCCCGCCTCGATCTGGGTGGCCATGTCCGCGAGCATGAACCGCAGGCCCTGGAAGTCGGCGATCGGCCGGCCGAACTGCTGCCGTCCGGTCGCGTACGACAGCGCCTCGTCGAGGGCGGCCTGGGCGACGCCGACGGCGCAGGCGGCGATCCCGAGGCGGCCCGAGTCGAGCGCGGAGAGCGCGATCGCGAAGCCCTGGCCCTCCTCACCGATGCGGCGGCTGTCCGGCACCCGTACGCCGTCGAAGTGCAGCTGGGCGGTGGGCGAGCCCTTCATGCCCATCTTCTTCTCGGGCGCGGCGGCCGTCAGGCCCTCGGCGTCGCCGGGGACCAGGAAGGCCGTGATGCCCTTGGAGCCCTCGGCGCCGGTGCGGGCGAGCACGGTGTAGAAGTCGGCGATGCCGCCGTGCGTGATCCAGGCCTTGGTGCCGGTGATCACCCAGTCGTCGCCGTCTCTGACGGCTTTGGTGCGCAGCGAGGCCGCGTCGGAGCCGGAGGACGGCTCGGAGAGGCAGTAGGCGCCGAGCAGGCCGCCGCCGAGCATGGCGGGCAGATGGTCGGCCTGCTGCTGCTTGGTGCCGTAACCCGCCAGCGCGTGGCAGGCCAGCGAGTGCACGCTGACGCCGAGGCCGACGGTCAGCCGCGCGGCGGCGAGCTCTTCGAGGACCTGGAGGTACACCTCGTACGGCTGGTCCCCGCCGCCGAACTCGGAGTCGTACGGGAGACCGAGCAGCCCGGACTCGGAGAGCAGCGAGAAGACCTCGCGCGGAAAGGCACCGGCGTCCTCCTGCTCGGCGGCGTGCGGAGCGATCTCCCGCTGGACTATGTCGCGTACGAGCGCGACGAGGTCGCGGGCCTCCTCGGTGGGCAGCTGTCGGTCCACCGGCTGCGGGGCGCGGTCGGGCATGGCGGCGCTCTCCTCCCTGTCGGGCGCTTCGGCGGTCGCGCGCGCAGGGTGTGGCGGCGCCGCCGGGTGACTCTGCCGATCAGCCGATACCTACCCTCCCGGATCACGGAAGCCGCAGGTTGGTGGCCGTGGCGCTGTGAGTATGCCCGATCGGACGCGTCCCGTCACGGGGTCCAAGATCACGGTTGAGCATGGGCCGAACGGGGGAACGGCGAGTCCCACGGGGCGACCGGCCGGGTGGCCCGGCCGCCCCGTCCCCGCCGTGGCTAGCCCGGCTCGGGCGACGGGCAGGTGGGCTCGAACTCTCCGATCGTGTCCAGTGTCTGCCGCAGCATCCGCACCAGCAGCTCCCGCACGGTCTCGCGAGCGGGCTCAAGGGATCCCAGCCACTCCAAGGTCACGCTCTCCACACACCCCATCCAGCCGAGCAGCGCGAGCCGCGCGACCACGGGGATGTCCCGTCTGCCGTAGGCGCCCTCGGCGATGGTGGCGATCAGCTCCGCGCGCACGGCGTCGCGTATCGCCTGCACCTCGGCGTCGAAGCCGACGCCGCCGGTGACGATCGTCCGGTACGCGGCCTGATGGTGCTCGGCGTAGAGCAGATACCCCTCCATCGTGCGCCGGACGCGGTCCGCGCGCGGCAGCTCGGTGTCGCTCGCGGCCCGGGCGACCAGGTCGGCCACCGAGTCCTCGACGATGGCCAGGTAATAGCCGCGTTTACTTTTGAAGTAGTAGTAGATCAGGCCCTTGGCGACCCCCGCGTGCTTGGCGATGTCGTCCATCGACAAGGCGTCGTACGAGGTGTCGGCGAACAACTTCCGGCCCGTTGCGATGAGTTCGGAGCGACGGACCTGGGATCTCTCGGTCGCGCCTCGCTGTTGACTATTATTCAAATTCGGCCCTAGTCTCCAACTGCCACAGGATCTCCGCAGTATGGCAGACCTGCGCACGCACTCCCCCTGCACCGCTGGACGACGGACGTACGGGAGGATCAAGTGAGGGCAGACAGGCGGCCGTTGGCCGAGGGTAGAACCGCCTGGAAGAAGACCGCGCTCGTCGCGATGCCGGCGGTTCTCGCCGTCGGGATCATGGCGAATGTGATGGCCGAGGGCGCGCTCGCCGCCTCGTTCGCGGTCTCCGGCACCAGCTTCCAGGTGTCGTCGGGGAAGCTGACCAGCCAGGGCCTCGCCTCGTACGTACAGACCGACAGATCCGTCGACGGCAAGGGCCACCCGGTGGCGCTGCTCGGCATCGGTGACGCCAAACTCAGTGACATCTGCCAGTCCGCCCAGGTCAAGACCCCGCTCGGCACGGTCGTGTTCAAGCTGACGGCGGGCGGCGACGCGGGCGAGGTGACCGCGAGCAATCTGGTCATCGACGGCGAGGACCTGGTCGGGGACGCCCGCTTCGGCACCGCCGAGATCGGCCGGGACGCCTCGGCGCTCGACCAGGTGCCCGGCGTCCACGGCGAGAAGGGGAAGTTCGGCCTCCAGGCCGGGGACATCGAGGTCGCCGGGGTGCGCTCGCACGCCTGGTCCGCGACCGGCGGGAACTTCCGGCTGAAGGGCATGCGGGTCGCTGTGAGCATCGGCGGGAAGCAGTGCTTCTGAGCGAGGGGTGGCTGGAGAGGCGGCTGCCGCTGCCGGACGCCCGCCGCCTCGCCCGACGCTGGCGCCGCACCCGCCCCTTCTGGGCCGGGCTGCTGCTGATCCTCGGCGGCGCGGAACTGCTGCTTGTGCCGCTGTCCCCGCTGACGATCCTGGTCAGCCTGGGGCTCGGCGGGATCGCGGCCATCGGCATCGGGCTCGCGCTGATCGTCGCCGGACTCTTCCTGTGGTTCCTGCCGCACACCCGGCACTATGTGTCGATCAACGCGCTGCTCCTGTCGGTACTCTCGTTCGTCGCGACCAACCTGGGCGGGTTCCTGGTCGGGATGGGGCTCGGCATCATCGGCAGCGCCATGGGGTTCGCGTGGACGCCGGTGCGCGAGCCGGAGATACCGGACGCGGTGGAGGCGCGCGGCACACGTACGCTCGCGGCCGCGCTGCCGGTGGCGCTGCTGATGACCCTCGGCGCCCCGGCCACCGCACGCCAGTCGCCCGCGCCCGGCACGGTCGAGGTGCCGCGCGTCACGCCGACGGTGACCACGACCCTGTTCGCACCGAACGGCTTCCTGCTCGCCGGGGTGCGCACGGTGCCGAGCGCGGGCGGCCCGGTCAAGGTGATGGTCCTGAAGATGAACTCGGCCTCACTCACCGACTACCGCCTGAGCACCCACGACGGCCATGACGAACTCGCCCTGGGCGCCGACTCGTTGGACCTCAGTGGCGATGTGACGCTCTACCTGACCAAGTTCAGCGGCTGCCTGGAAGGCGTCCTCTGCCTCACCTTCACCCCGGACAAGCTGCCGGTGCCGCCGGTCGTACCGCCCTTCGTCTTCATGACGAACGTGCGCGCCGAACAGGCCCTGGTCACCTCGGACTTGATCGTCGCGGGCGCGCTCAAGCTGGCGGCGTCATAGGAAACGGAGAGGAGGCGCGATGATCCAGATCCAGGCGGCCCTCTTCTGGGCGTACGGAACGGGCGCGGCCTTCGCCGTCTCGGCGGGCCGCCAGCTCCAGTGGTGGGAGCGCTCGGTGTACGGCGAAGGGGTCCGCACCCGCAGCCGCGCCGCCAACCCGTATCTCGCACTCACCCTGCTGTACGCGGCGGTGCTGCTCGTCCCGAGCGGACTGTTCATGATGTGGCACAACCCGTCCTGGGCGACCATGCAGGTGGCCGCCGACCACGGTGACCTATGGGCGGGGTTCGTGCTCTTCTACGCGGGCGGCATCGTCGTCGCCACCCTGCTCGGATTCCTCGCGGCCCAGCTCCTGGTCCTGGTCGGCGCGGGCTACTGGGCCTACCTCCAGAGCGTCGGCGGGCACTTCCTGCTGTTCGGGACGCTGATCCACGGCTGGGACGGCAACGGCTACCGCAGAACGCTCACCACGAGCGTGCGTGCCTATGCCGACTGGCCGCAGGACAGCGTGGTCAACAATGTGCTGCGCTTCGCGACCTCGGGGACGTTCCTCGCGCTGCTCGTCCTCGGCTCGGCGGTGCTCGGCACCCTGTTCCTGACCGAGATCGGCTGGCTGATCGAGGGCTGGCAGCTGCCGGGCGCCGACGAGGACCGCAAGGTGCCCCGGGTGGTGGCCGTGGGCATCGCGGCCGCCGGGGTCTACGGCCTGCCGTTCGCGGGCGCGCTGGGCGCGAGCCTTCTCGTACATCTGACGGGATGGGCGGTGGGCCTGCCCGTCTTCGCGGTGCTCGCGGGTGTGACCCTGCTCACCCGGCGCTCGCCGGTGCGCCGGCTCTACGGCCTGGTGGGCGTCCCGGGCCGGCACTGGAAGGCCGGCCTCCAGGTCACAGCAGCCCGACCTGGGTGACCAGCATCGCGAGCACGACGACGAGGGTCCAGCCGAGCACGTGCTCAAGGAGGCGGGGGCCGTCGTCCTGGGGGCCGCCGGTACGGGCCCTCAGCTCGGCCAGGGCGCGCGGGTCGTCGGCGGTGGTCGCGTGCAGGGTCATGGGAACTCACTCGGTCGTCGAGAGCGGACGGTCCCCCCGGGTGACCGTCTCAGAGTGCCAGCGGATGCGGCCCCGGCGGTAGAGACGTTGGTCACGCCCCCGGGGCCGCACTCCCAGCTCAGGTCCGTACGCCCACCGAGGCGAGCGCCCTGCGGATGTGCTCGCCGGGGTGCGCGGGCCAGTACAGATAACAGACGCCGCCGGTGCCCGAGACGACCTTGCCGCTCGCGTTGTACCGCTTGGTCCGCAGCCAGATGTTCTCCCACTCGCGCCGCAGATAGACACGGCGCACGGCCGGGTCGTTCGGCGAGGCCGGGTCGTTGGCGATCACGTCGCCGCCCGGCGTAAAGCCGATGACCGTCATCAGATGGCCGGAGGTGCCGTAACCGGCGCCGGTGAGCTCGGTCTTGAGGAACGACTGCGACGTTATGGCGGCGACGCCCGCCCGGATCAGCCTCTCCAGGTCGTTCAGCGAGCCGAGCCGCGTCACGACGGCGCTCATGTCGCGGTACGTCGTGGCGTACGCGGCGTTGAACGGCCAGTTGCCGCAGCCCTGGTACTGGTAGTCGTACGTGAACCGGGCCGCCTGGCAGACCTGGGGGTCGGCGAAGGAGGGGTCGACCCAGGCGAGGTCGGCCGGGGTGGGCTTGCGGCCCCAGTACTCGATGATCATCTGCGAGGAGGTGGGGCTGCACCAGGCCTCGCCGCCGTTGTCGTACTGCGGGTACTGGCCCTTGTGGATCTCCTGCGAGTAGCGCGGCACGATCAGCTCGCCCGCGTGCGTCGGGGTGGAGGCGGGCACGGTGAAGCGGTCCGGGATGTCCGAGGCCATCGCGCCGAGCCGCCACACCGTCGGGGTGAGGCGGGTGCCGGGGGTGCGGTAGAGGGTGAGGCGCAGCCGGTAGGCGGCCAGGCGCAGCCCGCTCGCCGCGTTGTCGATGGAGAACGTGTCCGTGTAGATCGTGCTCTTGCCGTCGCTCTGGCCGTCCACCGAGGTCCGCCGGATGTCGGCGTCGCTGTCACCCGCCGTCCAGCGGCCCATGACGTACGCGGGGGTCGCGGTGGAGTCGGAGTACGTGCCGAGCAGCTCGACCTGGAGCCAGGTGCCGGCCGGGGTGTGCGCGTTCCAGTGCGCGATGACCTCGGTGGCCGGGACGGCCGAGCGGTGCACCGGCGAGGTCCAGGTGGCGTACTCCCAGGTGGCCGTCTTCTTGGTGTGCGGGTCGGTGTAGTCGGTGCGGCCCGCCGGGCGGGCGATGACCAGGCCGGGACGGCGGCCCGGCACGGCCCGCGCGCCCTCCTCCTCACCGGAGCGCCAGTCGGGGTACGAGGTCCAGGCGCGGTTGTCCACCAGCGAGGGGATGCCTTTCGAGGGGCGGCTCGCGGCGGGCCGCGCGGCCTGCGGGGCGGCGGCCGCCGAGGCCGGGACGGCCGTGCCCGCGGCCGCCGCCAGCGCGGCGGCCAGGACGGTTCTGCGCGGGGTGGAACTGGTCATGATCGGGACCCCCAGTCGGAAGGATGGGGCGGTGGGCGCACGACAGTGGGCCAACTATCGCGGGTCCCGGCCGACTTCTGCCAGTGACGCGCACCGCGCCGCACCACCAATATGGGTCTGGACCACTGGCGTGACCTGCGGCGCCGATGTGGATCCAGGGATCTAGGGTGGAGGGCATGGCAGAACTCGACGCGATCGCGGCCCTGGTGCGCGCCTCGGCTCCCTCCTGCGGGCCGGTCCGGCTGATCGGTGTCGACGGCCACGCGGGTTCCGGCAAGTCGACCTTCGCCGCGCGGCTCGCGGCGGCGCTCGGCGGGGCGCCGGTGGTGCATCTGGACGACCTCGCCACGCACGAGGAGTTCTTCGCCTGGACGCATCGGCTGCGCGAGCAGGTGCTCGACCCCTACGCACGAGGGGAGGCCGGGCGGCTCGCCGTATACGACTGGAATGTGCGCCGCTTCGGGGAGCCCGCCGCCCTGGAGCCCGCGCCGGTGGTGATCATCGAGGGCGTGGGGGCGGGCCGGCGGGCGGTGCGGCCGTGGCTGGCGCTGCTCGTGTGGATGGAAATGGCCGCCGAGGCGTCCTGGGAACGCGGACGCCGAAGGGACGGAACGGCTCTTTCCGGCTTCTGGGACGAGTGGACGGCGGCGGAGATGCGCCATTTCACCGCGGATCCATCCCGTCCGTATGCCGATGTGCTGGTACGTCAGGGTCAGGTGGGGTATGAGTGGCACCAGAGGCGCGATTCCGCACCCACCGCACACCGTTCCGTCACGGACCGTGATGACCTCCCCCCACCCCGCTGAACCGTCGTAAAACCGCCCCTCCCAGAGGCTCAACTCCGCTTGACCCAAGGGCCGTACAGGTCTTACGTTCTGAATGTGCGGCTTTCCGGAGCCGCCGCAGACGCGAAGCCCCCGGTTGTTCCCCCGTGATCGGGGGCTTCGTTCTGCCATTCCAGCGTCTTGATCGCACCGCGTCGACGCTTTTCGCTCACCCTCGGTCACCGGCCACGTCGTGCTGCCGCTCCCCTCTCCGCACCCTTCGGTCCGGGGCCCCCTCGCGGGTACGATGCACCTGGTGCGGTCAATTCCCGTCAATTCCCTTCTGTGAATTGGCGGTTCAGCACGGGGGCACGGTGGTGGGGGACGTGATGGACTTCGGCACGCAGGGCTCGCACGCCCCGGCCGATCTCGCCTGGCTGCGGGGCATCGACGCGTACACCATGGGCGCGTATCCGCAGGCCGAGGAGGAGTTCCGGACCGCGGTGCGGATGGACCCGGGGATGGTGGACGGCTGGCTGGGACTGCATGCGCTGCGGGTGGACACCACCACGGCGCTGCTGCGCATGTACCGCCATCGAGAACGTTTCGGCGAACAGCGCGCCCGGCACCGACGGACCCTCAACTCCTGGTACTGGCTGGGCTGGTGGGTCCAGCCGGTCCTGGAGAGCCCGCGCGATCTGCTGCTCGCGCACGCCTCGCACTGGCTGGACGGGCGCCATGTGCCCGAACTGGACCGCGCACTGGCCGGTCTGCCGCCGGTCGACGCCGACCCCCAGGTCCGCTTCCTGCACGCGTGCCGCGCCTATCTCGTCAAGGACTGGGACCAACTGGTGCGCCACACCGAGCCGTTGCTCGGTGATCCGCTGCTGGGGATCGAGGCCGGGCTCTTCGGCGGGATGGCGCGGGTACGGCTTGAGATGTTCGGGCAGGCCGAGCCGCTGCTCTCGGCGGCCCTGATGCGCTGCCGCAGCGAACAGCCGCAGCGCAAGGAGCTGCGGTACTGGCTGGCCCGGGCCCATGAGGGCACCGGCCGCTCGGCCGCCGCGCTGCCGCTGTACCGGGCTGTGCACCGGGTCGACCCGGCGTTCATGGACACGTCGGCGCGGCTGGCCGCGATCACCGAGTCGGACGGCCTCGACGGCGCGTACGGCCCCGACGACCCGGCCGATCTCGCGGCCGTCTCGCTGGCAGGGCTCGGCCAGGACAGCATCGCCGACGGCGGCCCGGTCGAGAGCGAGGCGGCGCCGGGGCTCGAACCGCCGGAGGGCCGCGAGGTGCGGGTGCCGCTCGGGGGTCCGGCCGGGGTGCCGCCCCGCCCCGACGGTGTACGGGAGAAGCCGGGCATCCCGGCACAGGCCGGGCCGCCGCCGGTCCCGACCGGCCCGACGGACTCGACACTGCTCGCCCAGGCCCTTGCCGAGCTGGAGCGGATGGTGGGCCTTGAACCGGTCAAGCGCCAGGTGAAGGCGCTGTCGGCGCAGCTCAACATGGCACGGCTACGGGTCCGGCAGGGTCTGCCCGTACAGCCGCCGAAACGTCACTTTGTCTTCTCCGGCCCCTCCGGCACCGGCAAGACCACGGTCGCGCGCATTCTGGGCCGGGTGTTCTACGCCCTCGGCCTGCTCGGCGGCGACCATCTGGTGGAGGCTCAACGGGCCGATCTGGTGGGCGAGTTCCTGGGCCAGACGGCAGTCAAGGCGAACGACCTGATCGACTCGGCGCTCGGTGGCGTGCTCTTCGTGGACGAAGCGTACAGCCTGTCCAACTCCGGCTACAGCAAGGGCGACGCGTACGGCGACGAGGCGCTTCAGGTGCTCCTGAAGCGGGCCGAGGACAACCGCGACCACCTGGTGGTGATCCTCGCGGGCTACCCCGAGGGGATGGACCGCCTCCTCGCCGCCAACCCCGGCCTGTCGTCCCGCTTCACCACCCGCGTGGACTTCCCTTCCTACCGTCCGCTCGAACTGACCGCGATCGGTGAGGTGCTGGCGGCGGAGAACGGGGATGTGTGGGACGAGGAAGCCCTTGACGAGCTGCGCTCGATCAGCGGGCACGTGGTCGACCAGGGGTGGATCGACGAGCTGGGCAACGGCCGCTTCCTGCGCACCCTGTACGAGAAGAGCTGCGCGTACCGTGACCTACGCCTGTCGATGTACCCGACGACCCCGGGCCGCGACGACCTGTCGACCCTCCGCCTCCCGGACCTGATGCAGGCGTACGGGGAGGTACTGTCGGGCCGCGGCGGCCCGGTGGACCCGCTGTAGTGGCCCCACCCCGCCCCTCCCCGAAAGCCCTTGGCGGGCGGCCGGGTTCGTCGGCTGCCGGCCGGTGGGGGCTGAGCGCGCAGTTCCCCGCGCCCCTGACTGCCTAGGGGCGCGGGGAACTGCGCGAGCAACCCAGCACGATCCGCAGACAAACGGGGTCCGGGGTGCAGGGGCCGCAGGGGCCGCAGGCCCCGCCCAGGGGTCCGGGGGCCCGCCCCCGGGAGAACCCCCTTCCCCCTCCCCGCCCCCGGCAGGGTTCAGGGAAGGGGTGGGGTGGGGCAAAACCCCCGGTCAGCCCGCCAGCGCCTGTTCCGCCGGGTCCTTCCTCGGCTGGATCGGGAACATCCGGTGGGACGGGTCGCGGACCTCTCCGACCAGCATCTCCAGGACGTCCTCCAGGGCCACCAGACCAAGGACCCGCCCCGACGCATCCGCCACCTGCGCAAGGTGCGCCGCAGCCCGCCGCATCACCGTGAGCGCGTCATCCAACGGCAGCTCCGCCCGCAGCGTGGCCAGCGGCCGCCACACGTGCTGCGGCACCGCGCGCTCCCGGTCCTCCAGGTCCAGTACGTCCTTGACGTGCAGGAACCCCATGAAGGCACCGCTCTCCGCACACACCGGGAAGCGCGAGTACCCCGTACGGACCGTCAGCTCCTCCACCTCCCGCGGCGTGACCGAGCACCCGACCGTGACCAGCGACCCCCGGTCCAGGAGCACATCCGTCACCGGACGGCTGCCCAGCTCCAGCGCGTCCTCCAGACGCTCCTGCTCCTGCGGGCCGAGCAGACCCGCCTGACCGGAGTCCTCCACCAGACGGTTCAGCTGCTCGCTGGTGAACACGGCCTCCACCTCGTCCTTCGGCTCCACCCGGAACGCCCGCAGCACCAGACGCGCGCACGCGCCGAGCGCCACCGTCACCGGACGGCAGACCCGGGCGAAGGCGACCAGACCCGGGCTGAACCAGAGCGCGGTCTTCTCGGGCGCCGCCATGGCCAGGTTCTTGGGGACCATCTCGCCGATGACGAGGTGCAGGAAGACGACGAGCGCCAGCGCGATCGCGTAACCCAGCGGATGGACCAGACCGTCGGGGACCTGCGCCGCGTGGAACACCGGCTCCAGGAGCTTGGCCACCGTGGGCTCGGCCACCGCGCCGAGCGTCAACGAGCAGACGGTGATGCCGAATTGGGCCGCCGCCATCATGCGCGGCAGATTCTCCAGACCGTGCAGCACCTGCCGGGCCCGCGCAGACGTCGCGGCGAGCGGTTCGATCTGGCTGCGGCGCACGGAGACGAGGGCGAACTCGGCCCCTACGAAGAAGCCGTTCGCCAGCACGAGAAGCAGGGCGAACAGGAGTTGCAGCAAGCTCATCGCACGGCCTCCGCCACACTCTTGACGTCGGCCGTACGCACGAACCGCACCCGCTCCGCCCGGTACCGCTCGACCTGGCGGACCTGGATCCGCCAGCCGGGCAGTTCGGCGCGGTCACCGGGGACGGGGATGCGGCCCAGGAGATCGGCGACGAGTCCGGCCACGGTCTCGTACGGGCCGTCCGGCGCGTCCAGACCTATGCGCCGCAGGGTCAGCACCCGGCAGCTGCCGTCGGCCTCCCACGCCTGGCGGCCGTCCTCGCCGGCCACCACGGCGAGTTCGGGCGGGGTCTCGCCCTCGGCGTCGTGCTCGTCGCGCACCTCGCCGACGAGCTCCTCGACGATGTCCTCCAGGGTGACGACCCCGGCCGTGCCGCCGTACTCGTCGACGACGACGGCTATCGGCTGCTCGCTGCGCAGCCGCTCAAGGAGCTGCTGCACCGGCAGCGTCTCCGGAACCAGCAGCGGCGGCACGGCGATCCGCGCGGCCGGGGTGCGCAGCCGGTCCTGCGGCGGGACCGCGAGCGCGTCCTTGAGGTGGACCATGCCGACCACCTCGTCGATCCGCTCCCGGTAGACGGGGAAGCGGGACAGACCCGTGGCCCGGGTGAGGTTGAGGACGTCGGCGGCGGTCGCGGACGTCTGCAGCGCGCTGACCTTCACGCGCGGCGTCATCACGTTCTCGGCCGTCAGTCGGCCGAGCGCGAGCGTACGGACGAACAGGTCGGCCGTGTCCTGCTCGATCGCCCCGGCGCGCGCCGAGTGGCGGGCCAGGGAGACCAGTTCGCCGGGGGTGCGGGCGGAGGCCAGCTCGTCGGCGGGCTCCACGCCGAGCGCCCGTACGAGACGGTTGGCGACGGTGTTGAGCAGGGAGATCACCGGCCGGAAGAGACGGGAGAAACGGCTCTGCGGGCCGGCGACGAAGCGCGCGACCTGGAGCGGCCGCGAGACCGCCCAGTTCTTCGGCACCAGTTCGCCGATCACCATCTGGACGGCGGAGGCGAGCAGCATGCCGACGACGACGCTCACCCCGGGCACCACGCCGTCCGGCAGTCCGGTCGCGGCGAGCGGCCCGTCGAGCAGTCCGGCGAGCGCGGGCTCGGCGAGCATGCCGACGACGAGCGAGGTGATGGTGATGCCGAGCTGGGTGCCCGAGAGCTGGAAGGAGAGCTCGCGCAGGGCGTTGACCACGGTGCCGGCGCGGCGGTCGCCGTCGGCGGCGGCCTGCTCGGCGTCCGGCCGTTCGACCGTGACCAGGCCGAACTCGGCGGCCACGAAGAAGCCGTTGGCGAGGATCAGAAGGAATGCCGCGGCGAGCAGCAGAAGCGGGATGGTCATGCCGCCGCCTCGTACGAGGGGGCGGCGCAGGTACTACCGGACGATCCGTCCATTGCTGGAGGGAGTCACTCCTCGGGTCGCTGGTGCCCCGTCGGCCGATCGTGCTGCCAGTGCGCGGGGCGGGGCGCGATGGGCGCCACCGTCACCAGGGTAGCCATTGAGATCGTCGCCGCAATGCTTGCCCCGGTGCGCAATGCGGCGGGTCAGCCGTCCTGGCGGGTGCCGTGGGAGTCGGCGAGGGCGCGCAGCGCGCGGGCGTCGCGTATGGCCTGCTCCTTGGCGATGCCGGGCTGGATGCCGAGCGCGGGCAGGCTGGTGCCGTCGCTGAGGTCCAGGAAGACCCAGGGGTCGCCGGGGCGCAGGTTCACGCGCAGGATCTCCGCCCAGGCGAGCCGCCGCGTACGGGTGAGGTTGACGACCGTGACGCCCGTGTCGTCGGCGACGACCTTGGGCCGGCTCAGCAGCGCGAGCACCGCGAAGAACATCGCCGCGGTGAACACGAAGCTGGCCCGCTCGCCCCCGCTCATGTTCTCCAGGAGCAGGGCGACTCCGGTGAGCACCGCGAACATCACGGTGCCGACGGTCAGCAGGACGGCCCGGGTGCGGGTCGGCCGGAACGTGACCGGGAGAACGGGGAGTTGGGGCGCGGGGGCGGACACGGGGTACGTCACTTCCGTACGGGGGTGGAAAAGGTCGGTCAGAGACGGCAGGCGTGGATGGCCGTGGTGAGGATGGCCCGGGCGCCCAGCTCGTACAGATCGTCCATGATCCGCTGGGCCTCCTTGGCCGGGACCATGGCGCGCACCGCGACCCAGCCCTCGTTGTGCAGCGGCGAGACGGTCGGCGACTCCAGGCCCGGGGTGAGGGCGACGGCCCGCTCCAGGTGCTCGGCACGGCAGTCGTAGTCCATCATCACGTAGCTGCGGGCCACCAGGACACCCTGGAGGCGGCGCAGGAACTGCTGCACCTTGGGCTCTTCGATGTCCGCGCCGGTGCGCCGGATGACGACGGCCTCGGACTTCATGATCGGCTCGCCGATCACTTCGAGGCCCGCGTTGCGCAGCGAGGTGCCGGTCTCGACGACGTCCGCGATGACGTGGGCGACGCCCAGCTCGATGGCGGTCTCGACGGCCCCGTCCAGGTGCACGACGGAGGCGTCGACGCCGCTGTCCTTGAGGTGCTGGGCGACGATTCCCTCGTACGAGGTGGCGATCGTCATCCCGTCGAAGTCGCCGACGCCCTTGGCCGTGCCCGGCTTGGTGGCGTAGCGGAAGGTCGAGCGGGCGAAGCCGAGCGGCAGGATCTCCTCCGCGTCGGCGCCGGAGTCGAGCAGCAGGTCGCGGCCGGTGATGCCGATGTCCAGGCGGCCGGAGCTGACGTAGATCGCGATGTCGCGGGGGCGCAGATAGAAGAACTCGACCTCGTTCTCGGGGTCGACCAGGACGAGTTCCTTGGACTCCTTGCGCATCTGGTAGCCGGCCTCATGGAGCATCGCCGACGCAGGTCCGGACAGTGAACCCTTGTTGGGGACGGCGATGCGCAGCATGAGGTCAGCTTCCTTCTACGTAACGGAGTGGGATGTTCGGGTGTGCTCAGAGGTGGGCGTAGACGTCGTCGAGGGAGATCCCGCGCGCGACCATCATCACCTGGACGTGGTACAGCAGCTGGGAGATCTCCTCGGCGGCGGCGTCCTTGCTCTCGTACTCGGCGGCCATCCAGACCTCGGCGGCCTCCTCGACGACCTTCTTGCCGATGGCATGCACACCCTTGTCCACCAGCTCGGCGGTGCGGGAGGTGGACGGGTCGCCGTTGGCGGCCTTGAGCTGGAGCTCGGTGAAGAGCTCTTCGAAACTCTTGGAGGGTTTGTTCGCCATGATGCTTCTTAGGGTAAGGGGTGAGTCCCGGCCACTCAGCGCCAGGGTTCGCTGACGGTGCGCAGCGTGGCGGCCGTGGCGACGGCGGCGGTGACCGCTTCGTGCCCCTTGTCCTCGTTCGACCCTTCGAGGCCGGCCCGGTCCAGGGCCTGCTCCTCGGTGTCGCAGGTCAGCACGCCGAACCCGACGGGTACGCCGGTGTCGATGCTGACCTGGGTGAGACCGTTGGTCACACCCTGGCACACGTAGTCGAAGTGCGGGGTACCGCCCCTGATGACGACGCCGAGCGCGACGACCGCATCGTACCCGCGCCCCGCCAGCACCTTGGCCACGACCGGCAGCTCGAAGCTGCCGGGGACGCGCAGCAGCGTCGGCTCGTCGATGCCGAGCTCGTGCAGCGCGCGCAGGGCGCCGTCGACGAGTCCGTCCATCACCTTCTCGTGCCACTGCGCCGCGATCACGGCGACCCGGAGGTCTGCGCAGTTGCGTACGGACAGTTCGGGTGCGCCCTTGCCACTCACGTGCTTGTCTCCTCGGTGCTTCGGTGCTCGTTCTCGTCGGTGTCTTGCGTGCTGTGCTTACTGGTTGCCGCAGGCCGACGCGGTCGCGTCCAGCCAGGGCAGGTCATGGCCCATCCGGTCCCGCTTGGTGCGCAGATAGCGCAGATTGTGCTCGCCCGCCTGGACCGGCATCGGCTCGCGGCCGCTGACCTTGAGGCCGTGCCGCACCAGGGCGGTGGTCTTGTCGGGGTTGTTGGTCATCAGGCGCAGGCTGCGCACGCCCAGGTTCTGCAGGATCTGCGCGCCGGCCGCGTAGTCGCGGGCGTCGGCGGGCAGCCCGAGCTCCAGGTTGGCGTCCAGCGTGTCGCGGCCCTGCTCCTGGAGTTCGTACGCGCGGAGCTTGGAGAGCAGGCCGATGCCGCGCCCCTCGTGGCCGCGCAGATAGACGACGACGCCGCGGCCCGTCTCGGTGATGCGCTCCATGGAGGCCTGCAGCTGGGGGCCGCAGTCGCAGCGCTGCGAGTGGAAGATGTCGCCGGTCAGGCACTCGGAGTGGACGCGTACGAGCACGTCCTCGCCGTCGCCGATCTCGCCGTGGACCAGGGCCACGTGCTCGACGCCGTCGACGGTGGAGCGGTAGCCGAAGGCGGTGAACTCGCCGAAGGAGGTGGGCAGATGGACCTCGGCCTCGCGGCGCACGGTCGGCTCGGCGGAGCGGCGGTAGGCGATCAGGTCCTCGATGGAGATGATCGTCAGACCGTGCTTGCGGGCGAACGGGATGAGCTCGGGCAGCCGCAGCATCACGCCGTCCTCGCCCGCGATCTCCACGATCGCGCCGGCCGGGGCGAGCCCCGCGAGCCGGGCGAGGTCGACGGCGGCCTCGGTGTGGCCGTTGCGCACCAGCACACCGCCGGGCTTGGCCCGCAGCGGGAAGATGTGCCCGGGGCGCACGAAGTCCCCGGCGTCCGAGCGCCCGTCGGCGAGCAGGCGCAGCGTGGTGGCGCGGTCGGCGGCGGAGATGCCGGTGGAGACGCCGTGCGCGGCGGACGCGTCGACCGAGACGGTGAACGCGGTCTTCATCGACTCGGTGTTGTGGTCGACCATCTGGGGCAGCTGGAGCCGGTCGAGCGCCTCGCCCTCCATGGGCGCGCAGATCAGACCGCGGCACTCGCTCATCATGAAGGCGACGATCTCGGGGGTGGCCTTCTCGGCCGCGATGACGAGGTCGCCCTCGTTCTCGCGGTCCTCGTCGTCGACGACCACCACGGGCCGCCCGGCGGCGATGTCGCGGATGGCCTGCTCGACCGGGTCGAGGGACAGGTCCTCACGGTTGTCGGTGGAGTACCAGGTGGGTGTCGTGGCGCTCATGCCGCCGCTCCTTCCAGGACGGGCTGCGTACTCGTACGGGTGCGCAGCCACCAGTCGCGCAGTCCCCACAGGACGATCGCGCCGTAGATGACGTAGACGAAGCCGGAGAAGGCGAAGCCGTTGGCGAAGTTGAGCGGTACGCCCACCGCGTCCACCAGCAGCCAGGCGAGCCAGAACTCGACCATGCCGCGCGCCTGCGCGTACATGGCGACGATCGTGCCGACGAAGATGTACGCGTCGGGCCACGGGTCCCACGACAGCGTCGGGAACGCGGTGAACAGGTAGCCGACCGTGAGGGTGCCGAGCGCCGCGCCCGCGACGAGCAGTACGCGCTCGCGCCAGGTGGCGAAGCGCACCGCGATGGACCCGTCCTGGCCCTGCCGCTTGCCGCCGTTCCACTGGTACCAGCCCCACAGCGCGACCACGATGACCACCAGCTGCTTGCCGGCGCTGCCGGAGAGGTGGGCCGTGCTGAACGCCGCCAGCAGGATGACGCCGGAGAGGAACTGGGCGGGCCAGGTCCATATGGAGCGCCGCCAGCCGAGTGCGAGGGCGGCCAGACCGATCGTGTTGCCGATCATGTCGGACCACATGATGTGCTGGTCGAAGGCGGTGAAGGCCTCGGAGTTGAGCCAGTTCACTTGGGGTCCTCCTGGCCGCGTGCGCCGAGCAGGCGCTCGACGTACTTGGCGATCACGTCGACCTCCAGGTTGACCGGGTCGCCGGGCTGCTTCAGGCCGAGCGTGGTCAGCGCGAGGGTGGTCGGGATGAGGCTGATGGTGAAGTAGTCGGGGCCCGCGTCGACGACCGTGAGGCTGACGCCGTCGACGGTGATCGAGCCCTTCTCGACGACATAGCGGGTGAGCTCCGGCGGCAGCGAGACCTTGACGATCTCCCAGTTCTCGGACGGCGTGCGCGAGAGAATGGTGCCGGTGCCGTCGACGTGGCCCTGGACGATGTGTCCGCCGAGGCGGCCGCCGACGGCCATCGGCCGCTCCAGGTTGACCCGGGAGCCGACTTCGAGCGCGCCGAGGCTGGAGCGCTTGAGCGTCTCCTCCATCACATCGGCGGTGAACTCGCCGTCGCCGAACTCCACGACGGTCAGACAGACACCGTTGACGGCGATCGAGTCGCCGTGCCCGGCGCCCTCGGTGACGACGGGGCCGCGCAGACGGAAGCGGGAGGAGTCGCCGAGCTTCTCGACGGCGGTGACCTCACCCAGCTCTTCGACGATTCCGGTGAACACGCTCATCGCTCCTTGGCAGTGGACGTAACGGCAGTGGCAGATACGGGAGTTGCGGTGATACGGAGATCCGCTCCGATGCGGACGGTCTCGGTCAGTTCGAGCCGCAGCGCGTCGGTGAGGGTGGTGATGTGGGACCCGGCCAGGGCCGCCGGGCCCGCGCCGAGCAGGACGGGGGCGAGATAGCCGACGACCTTGTCGACCGCACCCGCGGCGACGAAGGCCCCGGCCAGGGTCGGCCCGCCCTCCAGGAGTACGGACCGCACGCCGCGCCCGTGCAGGGCGGCGAGCAGTGCGGGGATGTCCAGTCCGGTGGCGGCGCGGGGCAGCCGTACGACATCGACGTCCGCGAGGTGGCCGGTGTCGGCGTCCTCGGCGACCGCGATGAGGGTCGGTGCCGCGTCGTCGAGGACCCGGGCGCCGGGCCGTACGGCCTTGGCCTCGGTGTCGACGACGACCCGCAGCGGCTGGACCGCGCCCTCGACGCCGCGCACCGCGAGGTGGGGGTCGTCGGTGCGGGCGGTGCCGGAGCCGACGATCACCGCGTCGGCCTCGGCGCGCAGCCGGTGGACGTCGGCGCGGGACTCGGCCGAGGTGATCCAGCGGCTGGTGCCGTCCTGGGCCGCGATCCGCCCGTCGAGGGTGGCCGCGTACTTCCACAGGACATGGGGACGGCCGAGGCGTACGGAGGTGAGCCAGGCGGCGTTGCCCGCCTCGGCCTCCTCGGTGAGCAGACCCTGCTCGACCTGGACGCCGGCCGCCCTCAGGGTGTCCGCACCGCCGGTGGCCTGCGGGTTCGGGTCGCCGACCGCGTACACGACACGGCTGACACCGGCCTCGATCAGCGCCTGGGCGCAGGGGCCGGTGCGACCGGTGTGGTTGCAGGGTTCGAGAGTGACGTACGCGGTGCCGCCCCGGGCGCGCTCGCCCGCGTCGGCGAGTGCGTGGACCTCGGCGTGCGGGCCGCCCGCTCTGCGGTGGAATCCCTCGCCGACGACGGCGCCGGAGGCGTCGGTGATGACGCACCCGACGACCGGGTTGGGGCTGGTGGAGCCGAGTCCGCGCGCGGCGAGCCCAATGGCTCGGCGCATGGCGTCTGCGTCGGCTGCGGTGGCCACCGGGTCCTCCTGCCTCTTCGGGCACGGACTCCGGGGCCTGTCGATGACGACAGAGAGCGGGAAATGGACCGTGAATACAGCTCACGCATGGCCGAAGGACACCGATCGCCACGGAGGACGAAACGGAACAACGGCCGACGTGACCCTTTACAGGTCCGCCCGCCGCGCACTGCCTCCCATCCGGACTTTCACCGTCGGTCCAGGAATTCCACCTGGTCAACCGGCCACTGGATGCGGCCGGGTCGCGGACTATTACCGCCGGTTCGGAATTACACCGACCCCGGAGTGCGCTGCTGCTGGTACAGGGTCAGTGTGCCACGACTGATCGTCGGCCATACGAGCGAACCTCTGTGGCCTGAGTCACAGCGCATAGCGGAGCGTCACCCTCCACCCTCGGGCCCCTTCCGTGAGACCTCCCCAAGCATCCCGGCCATTGGTCCGTACCTATTGACCCCACTGGTCTAGTCCTCTTAACCTCTGCGTCACCTCCGAGGTGAGGCCCGCCGGTGTGCGCACACCGGGGCCGCCGCACGACCGCCCTCTGTTCGCTGTGCTTCGCCGACCTCCCCCAGGAGGAACAGATCGTGCCGTCCCCCACACGTGCGAGAGCCACACTGCTCACGACCGGTGCCGCCGTCGCCGGGCTGCTGCTCTCCTCGCTCGCCACCGGCGTCTCGCACGCCGCCGACAACGAGTCCTGTCGCCCCGACGGGCTCTACAAGACGCCCGGCGTCGACGTCCCGTACTGCTCGGTGTACGACACCGACGGCCGCGAGAGGATGGGCGCCGACCATCAGCGCCGGGTCATCGGGTACTTCACCGGATGGCGCACCGGCCAGGACGGGACCCCCGCCTATCTCGCCTCGGACATTCCGTGGGACAAGGTCACCCACATCAACTACGCCTTCGCGCACATCGGTTCCGACAACAAGATCTCGGTCGGCTCCGACAGCGAGAAGAACGCGGCGACCGGAATGACCTGGCCCGGTGTCGCGGGCGCCGAGATGGACCCCGCGCTCCCCTACAAGGGCCATTTCAATCTGCTGAACAAATTCAAGAAGCAGCACCCGAACGTGAAGACCCTGATCTCCGTGGGCGGTTGGGCCGAGACCGGCGGATACTTCGGTGACGACGGCAAGCGCGTCGGCTCCGGCGGCTTCTATTCCATGGCCACCAACGCCGACGGCTCGGTGAACCAGCCGGGCATCGACACCTTCGCGGACTCGGCCGTCGCGTTCATCAAGAAGTACGGGTTCAACGGCGTCGACATCGACTACGAATACCCGACGACCATGAAGGACGCGGGCAACCCGCTGGACTGGTCGCTCTCCAACGCCCGCCGTGCGGGCCTGGTCAAGGGCTATGCGGCGCTGATGAAGTCGCTGCGCGAGAAGCTGGACCGCGCGGGAGCGGCCGACGGCAGGCACTATCTGCTCTCCGTCGCCGCACCCTCGTCCGGCTATCTGCTGCGCGGCATGGAGACCTTCCAGGTCCAGAAGTACCTGGACTACGTCAACATCATGTCGTACGACCTGCACGGCGCCTGGAACGAATACGTGGGCCCGAACGCCTCGCTCTTCGACGACGGAAAAGACGCGGAACTCGCGGCGGCGGGTGTGTATTCCACCTCCCAGTACGGTGGAACCGGCTATCTGAACGCGGACTGGGCGTACCACTATTTCCGCGGCTCGATGCCCGCCGGACGTATCAACATGGGCCTGCCGTACTACACCCGCGGATTCCAGAACGTGAGCGGCGGGACCAACGGACTGTGGGGCAAGGCGGCCACGACCACCTGCCCGGCGGGCTCGGGGCTCACCAAATGCGGTGACGGCGCAACCGGTATCGACAACCTCTGGCACGACCTCGACGCCAACGGCAAGGAGGCCCCGGCGGGCTCCAACCCGATGTGGCACGCCAAGAACCTGGAGAAGGGCGTGGTCGGCGACTACGTCACCAAGTTCGGCTTGCCCGCCGACACCAAGCTGACCGGCACGTACGTCCGCAACTACGACTCGACGCTGGTCGCGCCCTGGCTGTGGAACGACCAGAAGAAGGTGTTCCTCTCCACCGAGGACGAGCAGTCGGTGAACGCCAAGGCCGATTACGTGGTGAACAAGGGCATCGGCGGCACCATGGTGTGGGAGCTCGCGGGCGACTACCAGTACAACGCGGCCAAGGGCCAGTACGAGCCGGGCTCGACGCTGACGAGTGCGATGTACGACAAGTTCAAGTCGGCGACCCCGTACGGCGCCAAGCGCTCCACGATCACCCTGCCCACCCAGGCGCTCGACATCGGTGTGGACTTCGGCCAGTTCCCGCTCGGCGACTCCAACTACCCGATCAGCCCCAAGGTGACGATCACCAACAACACCACGGCGACGCTGCCGGGCGGCACGGAGTTCCAGTTCGACTACGGGACCTCGGCCCCGGCGAACGCCAAGGACCAGTCCGGCTTCGGCACGACGATCGTGCGCAGCGACCACACCGGCAGCAACGCGGGCGGCCTGAAGGGCGACTACAACCGTGTCTCGCTGAAGCTCCCGGCCTGGCAGACACTGGCGCCCGGCGCCTCGGTGACGCTGGACTTCGTCTACTACCTGCCGGTCTCCACGCCCTCCAACTGGACGGTGAGCTTCGGCGGCCAGACATACGCGCTGGCCGGTGACTTCACGCGGGGCGCGACACTGGTGGACCCGGGCACGGCGTCCCCGTCGCCGACGCCGACCCCCACGCCGACTCCGACCCCCACTCCGTCGGGCGGTACGTGCACGGCACCTGCCTGGTCGGCGACGGCCGAGTACGGTGGCGCCACGACCGTCTCGTACAAGTCCCACACCTGGAAGTCGAAGTGGTGGACAAAGGGCGACGAGCCCGGCACCACCGGCGACTGGGGCGTCTGGCAGGACCTGGGAGCCTGCTGATTCCCCGCCCCCCGAGCGCCCGGCGGCGCAAAACGGCCCTTGCCGCCGCCGGGCTCCCCCATCCGGCTTGCCCGCCCAGGATTCACGGAGGGGACCTCCGGTCGCACTAAAATTGCTCTGATTCTTCTCGGTACGGAACGAACTGGAGCAAATTCATGGGCCTCGGCGTGCGCTGGACCCTGCACGGTGACGGGCGGACCCCCGCCCCGGGTGCCGTCGTACGCCCGGACGAGCGGCTTTCGTGGCCGCGGACCATCGGGCTCGGCGCGCAGCACGTGGTGGCCATGTTCGGAGCGTCGTTCGTGGCGCCGGTCCTCATGGGTCTGGACCCCAACCTCGCGATCATGATGTCCGGTGTCGCCACGGTCATCTTCCTGCTCGCGACCCAGGGCCGGGTGCCCAGCTATCTCGGCTGCTCCCTCTCCTTCGTCGGCGTCGCGGCCGCGATCCGGGCCACAGGCGGCACCAGCGCCACCGTCACCGGCGCGGTCCTCGTCGTCGGCGCCGTGCTGTTCGTGGCGGGCCTGGCGGTACGGCGGTTCGGCGCGCGGATCATCCACGCCGCGATGCCGCCGATCGTGACCGGCGCGGTGGTCATGCTGATCGGCTTCAACCTGGCGCCGGTCACCGCGGCCACCTACTGGCCGCAGGACCAGTGGACGGCGCTGCTCGTGATGCTCTTCACGGGCCTGGCCGTCGTCTGTCTGCGCGGCTTCTGGTCCCGCGTCGCGATCTTCCTCGGCCTGCTCTTCGGCTACGGCATCTCCTGGCTCTTCGACCGGGTCTTCGGCAAGATCCACTCGGTGCCGGGCGCGGGCCCGGCCACCGACCACTGGCGCCTGGACCTCTCGGGCGTCGGCAAGGCCGAGTGGATCGGGCTGCCGTCCTTCCACGCCCCTGGCTTCCAGTGGTCCGCGATCCTGGTCGCGCTGCCCGTGGTGATCGCGCTGGTCGCCGAGAACGCCGGACACGTCAAGGCCGTCGGCGAGATGACCGGCGACAACCTCGACGACAAGCTGGGCACCGCGATCGCCGCCGACGGCGCCGCCTCGATGCTCTCCACCGCCGTCGGCGGCCCGCCCAACACCACGTACTCCGAGAACATCGGCGTCATGGCCGCCACCCGCGTCTACTCGACGGCCGCCTACTGGGCCGCCGCCGGCTTCGCGCTGCTCTTCGGCATCTGCCCCAAGTTCGGCGCGATCGTCGCCGCGATCCCGGGCGGCGTCCTCGGCGGCATCACCGTCATCCTGTACGGCATGATCGGCCTCCTCGGCGCCCAGATCTGGATCAACGCCAAGGTCGATCTGAGCAATCCGCTCAACCTGGTCCCGGCCGCCGCGGGCATCATCATCGGCATCGGCGGCGTCACCCTGAAGTTCACCGACAACTTCCAGCTCAGCGGGATCGCGCTCGGCACCATCGTGGTCATCACCGGCTACCACGTGCTGCGCGCCCTGGCCCCGGCCCATATGAAGGAGCAGGAGCCGCTGCTCGACGAGGGCACGTCGTCGTACGACGAAGACTCCGAAGCCATGGCCGGGACCGAAGCGGCTCAGCGCGCCAAGTCGTAGGCGTAGTCGGGGCTGAAGGTGCCCGCCGCGCCCCGGCAGCCGTCGGACTCGCCGGGCAGCTTCACCCACAGATACGCGTCGATCCGCTCCTCGCCGGTGTCCGTCGTCGGGGCGCGCCCCAGCGCCCGGCCGGCCGGGTCGCACCACTGGCCGTCGGGCGGCGCGCCCCGGCCGTTGCGGCTGGTGTCGATCACCGCGCCCAGCCGGGAAGGACCGCCCAGCGCGGCCAGCACCCGCCGGGCGAACGCCACTTCGTCGGCCGTGGCGCGGAAGTTGGACACATTGGTGAAGATGCCGTCGCTGCTGGTGGCCGCACCGGCCGCGCGCAGCAGGGCGGCCATCTCCTCGGCGTCGTGCCATCCGGAGTGGCCCGCGTCGAAGTACACCCTGGCGCGGGGGTCGGCCGCGTGGATGCTGCGCCCCGCACCGGCCAGCGAGGCGAAGCGGGCGGTGCGGTCACCGTCCGAGAGGCAGTCGGACTGGGCGATCGCGTCCGGTTCCAGGATGACGATGACCGGTGAACGACCGAGCCCCGCCGAGAAGTTCCGGATCCATCCGTCGTACGCGTTGAGATCCGGCGCCCCGCCCTGCGACGCACCGCCGCAGTCCCGGCCGGGGATCGCGTACGGCACGAGCACCGGCACCCGGCCCTCACCGGCCGCCGCCGACGTCACCTGGCGCACCTCCCCGGTGATCTGGTCCGGGTCGTACTCGGTGAACCAGACCGCGGCGGGCCGGTCCGCGATCCGCCGCTCGATCAACGGCCGCCTCGGGTCGTCCGGATGGTCCCGGATCCAGTCGAGCACCTGCGAGTCGGGCGAGCGGTAGAGCGCGGCCGAGACGGCCTCCGGCGGCTGCGTCGGGGAGGGCTTCGGAGAAGGGGACGACGCCGGGGTGCGCGAGGGACTCGGCGCACGGGACGCGCGCGTGGGGGACGGCGTGGGCACGGCGGGCAGCGGCGCGAGCGAGGGCGACCTGGTCACCTGCGGCCGCGCCGATACGCCGCCACCGTCTCCGAGCGCCGAGACCGCGCCCGACACGGCGCCGACCGCCGCGACCGCGAAGGCGAACCCCACCATGGCGTTGCGGCGCGCCGCCCGGCGCCGGGCGGTGCGGCGTCTGCGCGCGCGTGTGTCCGGCGTCCCGGTCACCGTGAACTCCCCTCCCCCGCAGGTGCGATGGCCCCACGTTCACCCGTTCCGGGGAAGCCCCGGGCCCGGCGGCGTCCGGCCAAGCGTAGGGCTGGGACGCTGCCCTCATGGCGCAGATCGAACAGTTGGCAGGTGGGACGGGGCTCCTGGCCGGTGGCACGGGCCTCGCCGGGCCGTCGGTGAACGTCTCGGTGGACACCGTGGTGGCACGGATGCGGGCGCTGCGCGCGAGCCTGCCGCCCAAGGACGGGCTCGCCGTCTTCAACCGGGTCTATCTGGCGGTCACCGAGGAGATCGGCCGGGGCGTCACCCGGGGCGCGTTCGCCGACCCCCGGGCCACCGCGACGCTGGACGTGCTGTTCGCCGGGCGGTATCTGCGGGCGGTCGACACGGTGGCGACGGGGCTGCGTCCGCCCGCCTGCTGGCGGCCGCTGTTCCAGTACCGCCGCCACCCGGGCGTACGCCCGCTCCAGTTCGCGCTCTGCGGCATCAACGCCCACATCGGGCACGACCTGGCGCTCGCCGTCGTCGACAGCTGCCACCGCCTCGCCTGTGAACCGGCCGACCTGGAGGACGACTTCGACCGGGTGGGCGACCTGCTCGTGGCGCTTGAGGAGCAGGTGCGCGAGGAGCTGATGCCGGGGCCCGACCTGCTGGAGGTCGCGGACCCGCTGACCCATCTGCTGGCGTCCTGGAGCCTGGAGCGGGCCCGGGACGCGGCCTGGTCGTCGGCGCGGTTACTGTGGAGACTGCGGGAACTTCCGGACCTGTCCCGGGAGTTCAGGGAGAGGATGGACGCGGGTGTCGGCCTGGTGGGGCGGTGCCTGCTGACGCCCCACGTTGGTCCTTCTTCCGTACGAGGAGTTCTCCCATGGCAATCCGGCTCGGGCTCGGCATCCCGCAGATGAGGCAGTACGACATCGGCCGTGACATCCCGGCTGTGGCGCGCGCCGCCGAGGAGACGGGCTACGAGAGCCTGTGGGTCTTCGAGCGGGTGATCTTCCCGACCCCGGCGACCCAGGGGTTGTACGGGATACCGGGCCTGGCCTGGCCGGACGGCTACCGTTCGGTGGCCGACCCGCTGGTCTGCCTCGCGCTCGCCGCCGCGGCCACCGAGCGGGCCCGGCTCGGCACCAGCGTGCTGGTGGCGCCGCTGCACATCCCGTTCCAGCTGGCCCGCTCGCTCGCCACCCTGGACGCGGCCAGCGGCGGCCGGGTGGTCGCGGGGATCGGCACGGGCTGGTCGCACGACGAGTACGCGGCGGCGTCCGTGGCGCCGTTCGAGAAGCGCGGCAAGGTGCTCGACGAGACGCTTGATGTGTTCGCGGCCGTGTGGGGCGCGGACCCGGTCTCGTACGAGGGCGAGTTGACGACCATCGCCCCCTCCGAGGTCGGCCCCAAGCCGGCCCGGCCGATCCCGGTGTATCTGCCGGCGGGCAGCCCGAAGGCGGCCCGCCGTCTGATCGACCGGGCGGACGGCTGGATGCCGGGCGCCTTGGGAGCCGCGCAGCTCGCCGAGGAGTGGACCGTGATCCAGGCCCTGGCCGCCGAGCGCGGCCGCGAGCGCCCGGTCGAGGTGTGCGTGCGGGTCAACGCCCGCCATATGCCGAAGCCGTACGACGGCGCCGACCGCCCGCCCTTCACCGGCAGCACGGCCCAGATAGTCGAGGACCTGGTGGCCCATGCGCACGACGGCATAGGCGAGTTCCTGATCGACCTCCAGGCCACGCCCCGCGACGCGGAGGAGCTGAAGGACGTGGCGGCGGAGGTCTACGCGCAGGTGCGCGCGGCGGGGCTGTAGCCCGGAGCGAGCGGGACGGCGAAGGGCCCGGGGGCAACAGCCCCCGGGCCCTCAAGTCCCGTATCGCGCCCCGGAATCAGTCCTCCGGCAGCTCGACCGGCGCGATCTCGTCGTACACGTCGCCCGGACCGGGGTTGGTGCCGTCCGTGCCGCCGCCGAGGTGGTGCATGACGCCCCACACCGCGTTCAGCGCCGTCTGCACCGCGCCCTCGGCCCAGCCGGCCGTCCAGGAGATGTCGTCGCCCGCGAGGAAGATGCCCCGCTTGTCCTCGGGCAGCGTGTCCTGCATGAAGTGCGTGAACAGGCGTCGCTGGTAGCGGTAGTGGCCCGGCAGGTTCGCCTTGAACGCGCCCATGAAGTAGGGCTCGTTCTCCCACGACACGGTCACCGGGTTGCCGATGATGTGCTTCCGGATGTCGACCTTCGGGTAGATCTCGCCGAGCGACTTGAGCATGACCTCCATGCGCTCGTTCGCCGACAGCGGCAGCCACTTCAGGCTGTCGTCGCACCAGGTGTAGGACAGGCAGATGACGGCGGGCTTGTCCGGCCCGTTGTCGAGCAGATACGTGCCACGGGTCATCCGGTCGGTGAGCGTCATCGACATGACGTCACGGCCCGTCTCCTCGTCCTTGTCCAGCCAGAACGGCCGGTCAACGGGGACGAACAGCTTCGAGGACTCCATGTAGTGGGTGCGCTCGATCGCCGTCCAGTGGTCGATCGGGAAGAGCGAGTCATCGCACTCGATCTTCGAGAGCAGCATCCAGGACTGGGCGGTGAAGATCGCGGCCCGGTACGTACGGATGTCGCCGGACGCGTCCGTGACGGTGATCCGGTTGCCCGCGGTGCGGTGCAGCCGGGTCACGGCGGGCTTCGGCGCGCCCTCGTGCAGCGAGGAGAGCGAGGTGCCCTGCGCCCAGTGCACGATCTTCTCCGGCTCGCGCTCCCACAGCCGCAGCGGCAGCTGCTGGGAGCCGCCGACGATGCCGCGGTGGTGGTCGTCGGCCTCGGTGTAGACGACCCGCAGGATCTCAAGGATGGAGTTGGGGAAGTCGGTGTCCCAGCCGCCGGTGCCGAAGCCGACCTGGCCGAAGATCTCGCGGGCCCGGAAGGACTTGAACGCCTCGGACTCGCAGAGGAAGCCGTAGAACGTCTGGTTGTCCAGCTTCTCGACGAGCTTCGCCCAGATCTCGCGGATGCGCGGGACATCGCGCTCGCGCATGGCGGTGTTCATGTCCGAGAAGTCGGCGCCCTCGTCCAGGCACGCGTTCCACGCGGCGGCGACGTCGCGGTAGACCTGCGGCAGGTCGGCGATCGTCTCGGCGTAGTGCGACTCGCCCTTGAGGTCGACGACGGTCGAGGGGGTCGCCTCGGCCAGCGGGTTCGGGAACGGCTCGGTGACCAGGCCGACGAGGTCGATGTAGTGCTGGAGCGCCGTGGAGGACGGCGGGAAGCGCATCGCGCCCATCTCGGCGGTCAGCTCGTCGGTGCCGGTGCCCTCGAAGCCGACGGTGCGCAGCCGTCCGCCGATCTGGTCGGCCTCGTACACGACGGGCTTGAGGCCCATCTTCATCAGCTCGTACGCCGAGATGATGCCGGAGAGCCCGCCGCCGATGACGGCGACCTCGGTGCCGTGCTCGGTCGCGGGTATCTGGCCGAGCCCGGCCGGGTGGGCCAGGAAGTCGTCGTACGCGTAGGGGAAGTCCGGACCGAACATGGTGATCGGCGGCTGGCCGTCGGTGTGCGGGACGGCAGTGGGCACCGTGGACGTCATGGGGTACGGACTCCTTGCGCAGGACGAAGGGGGGTGGGGGGCGGCCGGAGGGGTCCGGGTCAGACGAGGGAGGTGTAGAGGCCCGGGCGGCGGTCGCGCAGATACGGGTTGTTCGCGCGCGAGGCGGCCAGGAAGTCGGGGTCGGCCTCACCGATCACGAGCTCGGCCTCGCGGCCCGCACGGGCCCGGGCCGTTCCGTCGGGGCCGGCCAGACAGCTCAGCCCGACGAACTCGAACTCGCCCTCGGGGCCGGTCCGGTTGACGTACGCGATGTACATCTGGTTCTCGAAGGCGCGCACCGGGACCAGGGATTCGGCGACGAACTGGAAGGGGTGCATCTGCGCGGTGGGCACCAGGAGGAGGTCGGTGCCGGCCAGCGCGTGCGCGCGGACGTTCTCGGGGAACTCCACGTCGTAGCAGATCATCATCCCGAGCCGCAGCCCGCCGAGCTCGGCCTGGACGACCTGCGTCTCGCCCGGCGTGAACCACTCCTGCTCGAAGCAGCCGAAGAGATGGGTCTTGCGGTAGTTGGCCAGGCGCGTGCCGTCGGGGCCGATGAGCTGCGCGGAGTTGTAGACGGTCTCGCCGTCGCGCTCCGGGTAGCCGTAGACGACCCCGAGCCCGTGGCGCACGGCGATCTCGGCGACGGCCTGGGCGCCGGGCCCGTCGGCGGCCTCGGCCAGCTTGGGCACGTCGTCCCCGATGGCGTAGCCGGTCAGGAACATCTCCGCGCAGACGAGCAGCCCCGCACCGGCGGCCGCGGCCTTGCCCGCGGCCTCGTCCAGCACCCTCAGGTTCGCGGGGACGTCACCGGGACGGCCGGAGCTCTGGAGCAGGGCGGTGCGCAGCGGGGGCATGGCAGTCCTCGGAGGCGAAAGTGGTTGAAGGTGTCACGTAGACGGTACGTTCCGCCGTTCGACCCCGACAAGGCACGACTGTTGCGCGCCGGAGGATGATTCGTTGCGCGTCCGGGGCCCAGGGCGGCGATTCGTTGCGCGGCCCTGACGCGGCCTTGACGCCCCTTACGCCTTCAAGATCAGCAGGATCAGGCGGGCGAGCCCGAGGAGAAGCGCCTGAGCAGGGGCGAGAGCACCAGGACCGACTTGGTGCGCTCCACATACGGCTCGCCCGCGATCCGCTCCAGCACCCGCTCGAAGTGGCGCATGTCGGAGGCGAAGACCTGGACGATCGCGTCCGCCTCACCGGTGACGGTGGAGGCGGACGCGACCTCGGGGTACCGCTCGAGCCCGCGCTTGATGGACTCGGGCGAGGTGTTGCGACGGCAGTAGATCTCGATGAAGCCCTCGGTCTCCCAGCCGAGCGCCGCCGGGTCCACCCGGACGGTGAATCCGGTGATGGCCCCTTCGGCGCGCAGCCGGTCCACGCGCCGCTTCACGGCGGGCGCGGACAGCCCGATCAGCGAGCCGATGTCGGCGTAGGAGCGGCGGGCGTCTTCAGCGAGCGCGTGGACGATGCGCTCGTCGAGGTCATTGAGTCGCACTGCGGGTGGATCACTTCTCTGCGGATACGGTGTCCGAGGCCGTGGCCAGTCGGGAGCGGCGGATGCCGTATCCGAAGTAGATCACGAGACCGGCGGCCATCCAGTATCCGAAGTACTGCCATGTGATGCCGGAGAGGTTCCACATGAGGTAGCCGCAGGTGGCGAAGCCGAGGATGGGGACGACCCAGCCGAGGGGCACCCGGAAGGTGCGCGGCATGTCGGGGCGCGTACAGCGCAGGACGATGACCGCGATGTTGACCAGCGCGAAGGCGAAGAGCGTGCCGATGCTGGTGGCGTCCGCGAGGTTGCCGAGCGGCACGGCGGCGGCGAGCACACCGCAGAACAGCGAGACGACGACCGTGTTGGCGACCGGCGTGCCGCTGCGCGGGTTGACCTTGGCGAACACCTTGGGGACCAGACCGTCGCGGGACATCGCGAAGAGGATGCGGGTCTGGCCGTACAGCACGGTCAGGACGACGCTGGCGATGGCGATCACGGCGCAGGCCGCGAGCAGCGTGGCCCAGAACGAGTGGCCGGTGACGTCCTTCATGATTCCGGCGAGCGCCGCCTCGGAGCCCTCGAACTGCTTCCAGGGGCGGGCGCCGACCGCGACGAAGGCGACGAGGACGTACAGCGCGGTGACGATGACCAGCGAGAGCATGATCGCGCGCGGCAGGTCCCTCTTGGGGTTCTTCGCCTCTTCACCGGCCGTGGAGGCCGCGTCGAAGCCGATGTAGGAGAAGAACAGCGTGGAGGCGGCGCCGCTGACGCCGGCCCGGCCGAGCGGCATGAAGTCGGAGTAGTTGCCCGACTTGAAGCCCATGAAGCCGATCACGCAGAAGAGCACCAGGGCGGCGATCTTCACACCGACCATGATCGTGTTGGCGCGTGCCGACTCGCGGGCGCCGCCGAGCAGCAGGCCCATCGCGAGGACGACGACGAGCAGGGCCGGCAGGTTGAATATCCCGCCGTCGCCGGGGGGCGCGGACAGCGCGTCGGGGATGGTGACGCCGATCGTGCCGTCCAGGAACTCGTTGAGGTACTGCCCCCAGCCGACGGCCACCGCCGCCACCGAGACGCCGTACTCCAGGATCAGACACCAGCCGCAGATCCAGGCGACGAGTTCGCCGAGCGTTGCGTAAGCGTACGAGTAGGAGGAGCCCGCGACGGGGATGGAGCCCGCGAGCTCGGCGTAGGACAGGGCGGAGAAGAGCGCCGTGAGGCCGGCGAGCACGAAGGAGATCGTGACGGCGGGTCCGGCCTTGGGGACGGCCTCGCCGAGGACGACGAAGATGCCGGTACCGAGCGTGGCGCCGATGCTGATCATCGTGAGCTGCCACATGCCGAGGGTGCGGCGCAGGGTGCCGCCCTCGCCCTTGCCACCCTCGGCGACCAGGAGTTCTACCGGCTTGCGCCGCAACAGCGGATTGCTGGGCCGCCGCGCCCCCGTGGCCGGTTCCGCTGCGGTGGGGGGCGCTGTGCCGTGGTCCAACACTTCAGTGGGCTCCTTGTCGCTGCCTGGGGACAGCGACGACCGCGACGTTCCGGCCTTCGCGCACGAAGGGGCAAATCGGGCATGACGGAAGCACACCGTGGGCCGGTACCGCCGAGCAGGCGGTCGCCGCCACTCCACGTCTCGCGAGAACCATACGAGGTTCCGCTTCTCAGTCGTAATGCAGCAACCTTGCGCATCGGTGAATGATCATTGCGCACAAGGGCGACGCATGGGTGTTTGTTGCGCATCAGCGTTCGATCCATGCGTCAAGGGGCTTTGCCCTGGGGCTTCGTCAGTAGCGGTTACAGGGGCCCTGAGGGCTCGTATGGGAATGGCCCCCCGCGCAAAGCGCGGGGGGCCATTCCTCAGGGGCGCGGGGCTGTGACATTTGCGGCTCCGCCGCGTGGGCGCGACCAGCCACAACGGGCCAGCCGACGAACAACCGCCCCCGGAGCGCTAGCTCCAGCTGGCGTGCAGAGGCTTACCCTCCGCGTAACCAGCCGCAGACTGGATACCGACGACGGCCTTCTCCTCGAACTCGGCCAGCGAGCTTGCGCCGGCGTACGTACAAGACGACCGCACGCCCGCGATGATCGAGTCGATCAGGTCCTCGACGCCCGGACGGGTCGGGTCGAGGAACATCCGCGAGGTGGAGATGCCCTCCTCGAAGAGCGCCTTGCGGGCGCGGTCGTACGCCGACTCGTCGCTGGTGCGGTTGCGCACCGCGCGGGCCGAGGCCATGCCGAACGACTCCTTGTACAGGTGACCCTCGGCGGACTGCTGGAGGTCGCCCGGGGACTCGTACGTACCGGCGAACCAGGAGCCGATCATGACGTTGGAGGCACCGGCGGCGAGCGCCATGGCGACGTCGCGCGGGTGGCGCACACCACCGTCGGCCCAGACGTGCTTGCCGTACTTCTTCGCCTCGGCGGCGCACTCCAGGACGGCGGAGAACTGCGGGCGGCCGACGCCCGTCATCATCCGGGTGGTGCACATGGCGCCGGGGCCCACGCCGACCTTGATGATGTCGGCGCCCGCCTCGATGAGGTCCTTGACGCCCTCGGCGGCGACGATGTTGCCCGCGACGATCGGGACCTGGGGGTCCAGGCCGCGGACGGCCTTGATCGCGGAGATCATCGACTCCTGGTGGCCGTGCGCGGTGTCCACCACGATGGTGTCGGCGCCGGCGTCCAGGAGCTGCTTGGCCTTGCCCGCGACGTCGCCGTTGATGCCGACGGCGGCGGCGATGCGCAGCTTGCCGTTGGCGTCGGTGGCCGGGGTGTACAGGGTCGCGCGCAGGGCGCCCTTGCGGGTGAGGATGCCGGCCAGGCGGCCGTCCTTGTCCACGGCCGGGGCGTAGCGGCGGTTGGCGTTGTCGAGCTTGTTGAACGCCTCGCGCGGGTCGATGTCCGCGTCGAGCAGCAGCAGGTCCTTGGACATGACCTCGGAGAGCTGCGTGAAGCGGTCGACGCCGGTCAGGTCCTCGTCGGTGACGACGCCGACGGGCCGGTGGTCGCCGTCGACGACGACGCCCGCGTTGTGGGCGCGCTTGGGCAGCAGCACCAGCGCGTCGGCGACGGTCTGCGTCGGGGCGAGGACGATCGGGGTGTCGAGCACGTGGTGGCGCGTCTTGACCCAGGTGATGACGTCGGTGACGACCTCGATCGGAATGTCCTGCGGGATGACGACGAGCCCGCCGCGGCGGGCCACGGTCTCGGCCATGCGGCGGCCCGCGATCGCCGTCATGTTGGCGACGACGAGCGGGATCGTGGTGCCCGTGCCGTCGGGCGAGGAGAGGTCCACGCCCTGGCGGGAACCGACCGCGGAGCGGCTCGGCACCATGAACACATCGTCGTACGTCAGGTCGTACGGCGGCTTGATGTCGTTGAGGAAACGCACGTGCAGAACATCCCAGTCGATCGGAGTTACCCCAGGCATTTCAGCCGGGGCCAAACGCACGTACTTCATTGTCCCATGTCGACACGATTGCGCTGCCCGGGCCGATCGTCCAGGACTCGGGCAGGGCCCCTGGTGCGATCATCCGAAGGCGCCGAGCGCGAGCACCACGGCGAGGGTGCCGTCGCCGCCCGTGACGGCCGCCTCGGCCAGCACCTCGCGCGCGGTCAGCCACTCGTCCGGCCGCGCCTTCTCGTAGTCCTGCCAGCCGGTCACGACCAGCAGCCGGCCGGGCTGGGCGGGGCCCCAGTCGGGGTCGCCCAGGCAGTCGGCGAGGGCGTCCCAGTTGCGGCCGAACCACTCCGGCAGCCGCAGCGCGCGGGCGCAGCGGTCCATGAAGCCCGCCTTGTCGCCGACCCCGGCGAGGTCGAGGATGTCGACCTGCCAACCGCTGGCCCGTACGCCGTCGAACGCGTCGGCCGTCATCGCAGCACCGCCTTGAACGTCTTGTAGTGGTCGCCGGTGTAGTAGATCTCGCCACTCTGGCCGCTGATGAGGCGCCGGGTGCCCCGGTCGCGCGACTTGGGGGTGATGACCGTGTACTCGTGGTAGTAGCCGCGCTTCTGCTGCGGCAGGGCCTTCTCGAAGTTACCGAAGACGGTGCCGTCCTTGGCGTACGGGAACGGGCCGCCCTTGTCGATCAGGGTCAGGGTCTGCTGCGCCTCGGGCGGCAGCTGCGCGGCGCGGACCGTGGCCATGCCCTTGACCCAGCCGGGTGTGGCGGCGGTGCTGGAGGCGGTGGTTCCGGACGGTTTCACGTCGTGTTTGGACTTGCCGCCGCATCCGGTGAGCAGCAGCGCCAGACACGCAAGCAGGACGGGGACGGTCGTTCGGGCGTACCTGGTGAGCATGCGCACGATGGTCCCATCGCGGGACTGCGGACGCGAACGCGCCGGGTGACGATGGGGACATGCTCCTCGCCGACGTGGCCAGAACCTCCCGGGAGATCGCGGCGACGTCCTCCCGTACGGAGAAGTCCGCCCTGCTCGCCGGGCTGTTCCGGAACACCGCGCCCGACGAGGCGGCGCTGGTGGTCACCTATCTCGCCGGACGGCTGCCGCAGCGCCGCACGGGGCTCGGCTGGAGCACGCTCAAGGACCGCCCGCCGCCCGCCGGTTCCCCCACTCTGACGGTCCGCGAGGTCGACGCGACCCTGGACCGCGTCTCGGCCGTGGCCGGAAAGGGCGCGCAGGGCGAACGCGGGCGGCTGGCCCGGGAGCTGATGGCCGCCGCCACCGAGGACGAGCAGCGCTTCCTGTTCGGCCTGATCACCGGCGAGGTCCGCCAGGGCGCCCTGGACGCGGCGGCCGTCGACGGGCTCGCCGAGGCGACCGGCGCCCCGGCGGCGGACGTGCGGCGCGCGGTGATGCTGGGCGGTTCGCTGGGCACGGTCGCCGAGGCACTGCTCGGCGGCGGCGCCTCCGCTCTTGCCGCGTTCCGGCTCGATGTGGGCCGTCCCGTGCTGCCGATGCTGGCGCAGACCGCCAAGGACGTGGACGACGCGCTCGACCGGCTCGGCCCGTGCGCGGTGGAGGAGAAGCTGGACGGTATCCGGGTCCAGGTGCACCGCGACGGCGACGAGGTGCACGTCTTCACCCGTACGCTGGACGAGATCACCGACCGGCTGCCCGAAGTGGTGTCCGCCGCACGGGAGTTGACGGCTCGGCGGGCGATCCTGGACGGCGAGGTGATCGCGCTCGACCCCGAGGGGCGGCCGCGCCAGTTCCAGGACATCGCGGGCCGGGTGGGCTCCCGGCTCGACGTGGCGGGCGCGCAGGCCCAGCTGCCGCTGTTTCCGGTCTTCTTCGACCTGCTGTCCGTCGACGGCCGCGACCTGCTCGATCTGTCGGTACGCGAGCGCGGCGCCGAGCTCGCCCGCGTGACGCCCGAGCCCCGGCGCGTACGCCGGGTCACGGTCGAGGATCCAGACGATCCCCAACAGCGCGAAGCGGCACGGGAGTTCGCGGCCCTCACCCTTGAGCGAGGTCACGAGGGCGTGGTCGTGAAGGAGCTGGACTCGGCGTACAGCGCGGGCCGGCGGGGTGCGGCCTGGCTGAAGGTGAAGCCGGTGCACACCCTCGACCTGGTGGTGCTCGCCGCCGAGTGGGGGCACGGGCGGCGCACCGGAACGCTCTCCAACCTGCATCTGGGCGCGCGCCGCCCGGACGGCTCGTTCGCCATGCTGGGCAAGACTTTCAAGGGCCTGACCGATGCCCTGCTGGCCTGGCAGACGACACGGCTGCGGGAGTTGACGGTGGCCGAGGAGCCGTGGGGTGTGCGGGTTCGGCCGGAACTCGTCGTCGAGATCGCCTTCGACGGGGTGCAGAGATCGTCCCGCTACCCGGAGGGGGTGACACTGAGGTTCGCGCGGGTAGTGCGCTATCGCGAGGACAAGAAGGCCTCGGACGCCGACACGGTCGCGGCAGTGGTCGCGCTGCGCGCCGGGAGGGATTGAATCAGGTGCGGTCGCAACAGACACGGGAACACGAGCAGCGGGCACGGCAGGAGGCGGCACGGCTGGGCGCCGAGGGGGTCCGGGCGGTCGCGCTGACCTTCGTGGACAACGCGGGCATCGCCCGGGTGAAGGCCGTGCCGACGGCCCGTCTCGCCGCCGCCGTCGCGCGCGGGGTCGGCGCCTCGCCGTGCTTCGACGTCTTCCTGGTGGACGACTCGGCCACCGCGAGCCGGGACAGCGGCGGCCCGGACGGCGATCTGCGGCTCTTCCCGGACCTGGACCGGCTGACCGTGCTCGCCGCGCAGCCCGGCTGGGCGTGGGCGCCGGTGGACCGCTACGACCAGGCGGGCGCCGAACACCCGGGCTGCCAGCGGCTGTTCGCCCGCCGGATGGCCGAGCGGGCCGCCGAGCGGGGCATCTCGCTGCGGATGGGTTTTGAGACGGAGTGGACGGTCTCGCCGACCCTCGGAGGTCCGGCGTACGGGATGGCGCGGCTCGTGGAGCGGTCCGCGTATATGAACGATGTGGTCGCCGCACTGGTGGAGCAGGGTGTCAATGTGCTCCAGATCCATCCCGAGTACAACGAGGGCCAGTTCGAGGTGTCGGTGGCGCCCAGCGACCCGGTGGGCGCGGCGGATCTGGCAGTGCTGGTGCGCGAGACGATCCGCGCGGTGTCCGTACGGCATGAACTCACCCCGTACTTCGGCCCGATCGTCACCGCGGGCGGCGTCGGCAACGGCGGCCACCTCCACCTCAGCCTGTGGCAGGACGGCCGCAACCTGTGCCGGGGCGGCGACGGCCCGTTCGCCATGACCGCCACCAGCGAGGCGTTCCTGGCGGGCATCCTGACGGCCCTGCCCGCCCTCCTCGCCGTCGGCGCCCCCTCCCCCGCCAGCTATCTGCGCCTGGAACCCTCCCACTGGGCCGGCGCGTTCCAATGCTGGGGCCTGGAGAACCGGGAGGCCGCCCTCCGCTTCATCGCGGGCGCCCCCGACGACCCGGACGCCGCCAACGCCGAGGTCAAGTGCTTCGACCCGGCCGCCAATCCGTACCTCGTGGTCGGCGCGACGATCGCGGCGGGCCTGGCGGGCCTGGACGCCAAGGCGTCGCTGCCCGAGCCGGTCTCGGGCGACCCGGCGCACGACAGCGGCCAGCAGCGCCTGCCCGCCTCCCTGCCGGAAGCGCTCGCCCACTTCACCTCCTCGGACCTGCTGCGCGAGGCCATGGGCAGCAGACTCTTCGAGGCGTTCGCGGCCGTGCGGCACGCGGAGGCGGCCCTGTTCGAGGGCAAGTCCCCGCAGGAGATCGCGGACGCGACGCGGGGACGGTACTGAATGGCCCACGAGACGCCCGGGGAGACCGTGGCGGGCACGCTCCTGGACCAGCACTGCCACGGGGTACTGCGCACCGACCCGGACCTGGGTGCCTTCGAGGCGTTCCTGACCGAGGCGGACGCGCCCGCCGCGCCCGGCACCAGCTTCTTCGACACCCAGCTGGGCTTCGCGGTGCGCCGCTGGTGCCCGCCGCTGCTGGGCCTTGAGCCGCACAGCTCGCCGGAGCGCTATCTGGCCCGGCGGCGCGAGCTCGGCGCCCCGGAGGCGACCCGGCTGCTGCTCGGCGGCAGCGGCATCGGCGGCTACCTCATGGACACCGGACTGCCGGGCGACCTGACGACCCCGGGCGAGCTCGCCGAGCTCAGCGGCGCACCGGTGCACGAGATCGTCCGCCTTGAGCTGCTGGCCGAGCGGGTGGCCAACACGGCCCGGGACGCCGACCGCTTCCTCGCGGAGCTGGCGGCGGCGATCCGCTCGGCGGCGACGCAGGCCGTCGGCTTCAAGTCGATCGCGGCCTACCGGTACGGCCTGGATCTCGCCCCCGAGCCGCCCGCGCTGGCCGATGTGCGCGACGCCGCCGCGAAATGGCTGAAAAAACGTCCGGCGGGCGGCCGTCTGACCGATCCGGTGCTGCTGCGCCATCTGCTGTGGTCGGCGGTGCACACCCGGCTGCCGCTCCAGCTGCACACCGGTTTCGGCGACCCGGACCTACGGCTGGAGCGCTGCGACCCGCTGCTCCTGACCGACTTCATCCGCGCCTCGCGCGCGTCCGGCACCCCGCTGATCCTGCTGCACGGCTACCCGTACCACCGCAACGCAGCCTATCTCGCCCATATCTACCCGCATGTGTACGCGGACATGGGCCTCACCCTCAGCCACACGGGTGCCCGGGCCGGGGCCGTACTGGCCGAGATGCTGGAGCTCACCCCGTTCGGCAAGCTCCTGTTCTCCACCGACGCGTACGGGCTCCCCGAGCTGTACGTGGTCGGCGCCCGCCTCTTCCGGGAGGGCCTGGACGAACTGCTGGCCTCGTGGACGGCGTCGGGTGCGTGGTCGCGGGGCGACGCGGCCCGGGTGGAACGGCTGATCGCGGCGGACAACTCCCGCCGGGTGTACGGGATTTGACCGGTCTCGTACACGGGGCGTCCCGGGGCGACGGGCCCCGGGCGCCCTTCGGGCTCAGTCCCCGTCCGGGTCCGCCCGGTCGAGGGCGGGGCGGGGCTGCGGCCCCGTCTCGTGCAGCAGGAAGTCCGCCGCGGCCGTGTCCGTGACCAGGCTGGTCACCAGGCCGGACCGGAGCACCGCGTCGATCGCCGACGCCTTGCGCTGGCCCCCGGCGATCGCCACGACCTCGGGGATCCGGCGCAGCCGGTCCGCCTCGACGGTGATGCAGCGCTCCCCGAGGTCGCGGCCGACCCGGCGGCCGTCGGCGTCGAAGAGGTGCGCGGACATCTCGGCCGCGACGCCGAGCGAGGCGTAGTGCGCCCGCTCCTCGTCGGTCAGCATGTCGTGCACCGTCGAGATGCCCGGCTCCCACGACCCGATCGAGACCGCGGCGACCGTCACCTTGTCGAAGTACTCGAAGGCCCGCGCGATCCCGGTCTGGTTGCGCAGCGCGGCCGCGGTGGCCGCGTCCGGCAGCAGCATGGGCGCGTAGATCGGGTGGGCGTCACCGCCGGAGACCTGGGCGGCGCGCCGTACGGCCTCGACCGAGCCGCGCTCGGCGGTGCCCGCGTCGTACACACCGGTGAGCTGCACGACCGTGCACGGGGGCAGCCGGTCCAGGGCCGCCGCCATGTGGATGGTGGACCGGCCCCAGGCCAGGCCCAGCACATCGCCCTCGCTGACCAGCTCGCCGAGCAGGTCGGCGGCCACCTCGCCCAGGTTCTCCGGGTCCGGCGACGACTCGTCCTCGCCGGCCTCCGGGGACTCGACGACGACCGCGTGCCGCAGCCCGTACCGGGCGCGCAGCGCGTCCGAGCGCTCCGCGTCCAGCTCGGCCGGGACACGGATCTCGATCCGGACCAGGTCGCGCTCCAGGGCGGTCTCCAGGACCCGGGCCACCTTGAAGCGGCTGACGCCGAACTCCTCGGCGATCTGGATCTTGGATTTGCCCTCCAGGTAGAAGCGGCGGGCCATGGCCGCCGCCTGCACCAGCTCCGCGGGTCCCATCCGCAGGGCTGACCGACCCGCCGACATTGCAGACACCGCGATCTCCTCACTGCTGTTCACACTCTGGACTCGCTGTTCATCCTGTCAGATCCAACGGTCCTTGATCAGCCCCGTAGGGCCGCGTTCACCGAGCCGTGGCTCAGTGGCCGCATGCCCATGGGGCGCTCGCCGTGCTCTGTTCCGCCATGTTGCGCAGGGTACGCACCGCCTCGGCGGGGTCCTTGGCTCCGTATACGGCCGAGCCCGCGACGAAGACGTCCGCGCCCGCCTCCGCGCACCGCTCGATGGTGGTGGCCGAGACGCCGCCGTCGACCTGGAGCCACAGTTCGAGGCCGTGCTTGGAGATCAGCTCCCGGGTGCGGCGGATCTTCGGCAGCATGATGTCCAGGAACGGCTGACCGCCGAATCCGGGCTCCACCGTCATGATCAGCAGCATGTCCAGCTCGGGCAGCAGGTCCTCGTACGGCTCGATGGGCGTGGCGGGCTTGAGCGCCATGGACGCCCGTGCCCCCTTCGCCCGGATCTCCCGCGCCAGCCGTACGGGCGCGGCGGCGGCCTCGGCGTGGAAGGTGACCGATCCGGCCCCCGCCTCTACGTACTGCGGGGCCCATCGATCCGGGTCCTCGATCATCAGATGGCAGTCCAGCGGGGTCTCCGTCGCCCGGCTGAGGGATTCCACGACCGGCACGCCGAGCGTGAGGTTCGGCACGAAGTGGTTGTCCATGACGTCCACGTGCAGCCAGTCGGCGCCTTCGACGGCCTTGGCCTCCTCGGCGAGGCGCGCGAAGTCGGCGGAGAGAATGCTGGGGTTGATCTGAGCCATGCCCCAAGCCTGCCATGCCTCGCACCACTTGCCTGCCACGGTACGGATTCGGGGCCGCCGACCTGTCCGACGTACACCTGTCCTACGACTCGCCGGACCGGGACGCTCCGTGCAATCCTGGTGATTCAGGCCATCTCGGGAGCGGCACCCCGCGCCGAACGCGGGGCCATGGGGGACGTGATGTCCGACGCGCGCACTCGCCAGAACCGTGAGCAGGAACGCCCCGGAGCGACCGGGCAGGGCCCGGGCCCGCGCGGGGTGGCATGGCTGGTCTGCGGACGCCGTACCAAATGGCTCGTCCTGATCCTGTGGCTGATCGTCGTCGCGGTCGCCTTCCCGCTGGCCCAGAAGCTCAGCGACGCCCAGGACAACGACGCCACCTCATGGCTGCCGGGCAGCGCCGAGTCCACCCAAGTCTTCGACTCCGCAAAGGCGTTCAGGCCCGAGGAGGTCCCGGCGATCGTCGTGTACGCGCGCGACGGCGGCCTCACCTTCGCCGACAAGCGGAAGATCGGCGCGGACGCGACGGCGATGCGCGCGCTGAGCGCGGACGGGATCCAGGGCGCCCGCGTCCAGGGCCCGCAGTTCGACGCCAAGGCGACGGCCGCGCAGATCCTCGTGCCGATCAAGCTGGACAAGAACGGCTGGAACCACATCGCGGACGCCGTCGACAAAGTACGTGACCGGTCGGGCACCACGCAGAACGGGCTCCAGGTGCACATCACCGGCCCGGGCGGCGTCTCGGCCGACTTCGCCAAGGCCTTCTCCGGCATCGACTCGACCCTGCTCTTCTCGGCCCTGTCCGTGGTCGTGGTGATGCTCCTGATCACGTACCGCAGTCCGACGCTGATCCTGGTGCCGGTGATCTCGGTGGTCTGGGCGCTCTCCGCCGCGCAGGCGCTGATCTATCTGCTGGCCCGGCACGCGGGCCTGACCGTCAACGGGCAGAGCGCGGGCATCCTGACCGTGCTCGTCTTCGGCGCGGGCACCGACTACGCGCTGCTGCTCGTCTCCCGCTACCGCGAGGAACTGCGCCGCCACCAGGACCGCCATGAGGCGATGGCGCTGGCCCTGCACCGGGCCGGGCCCGCGGTCCTGGCCAGCGGCGCCACCGTGATCCTCGGCATGCTGGTGCTGATGACGGCCGAGATGAACTCCACCAAGGGGCTCGGACCGGTCGCCGCCATCGGCGTCGGCGTGGCACTGCTCGCCATGCTCACGCTCTTCCCGGCCCTCCTGGTGATCTTCGGCCGCTGGATCTTCTGGCCGGCCCGGCCCGTGTACGGCTCCCCCGACCCGACGGCCCACGGCGTCTGGGCCCGGGTGGGCGGCCGGATCGCGGCCCGCCCGCGCACGGTCTGGGTGACCGCCGCCGTGATCCTCGCGGCCCTCTCCTTCGGCCTGCTCCAGCTGAAGGCGAACGGTCTGAGCAACGCGGACTCCTTCACCGGCAAGCCCGACTCGATCGTCGGCCAGGAGGTGCAGGCCGCCCACTTCCCGGCGGGCAGCGGGGACCCGCTGGTGATCGTCGCCTCGTCGGACAAGGCGGCGGACGTCGGCCGCGTCGTCGCCGCCACCCCGGGCGTGGTGCCCACCTCGATCGGTACGCCCCCGGGCACCGCCGCCGAACACGACGGCAAGGTCCTGCTCGAAGCCACCATGACCGCGCGCCCGGACAGCTCGGCCGCGCACCAGACCGTCGTACGGGTACGGGACGCGGTCCACGCGGTGCCGGGCGCCGACGCCAAGGTGGGTGGCGGCACGGCCTCCGTCCTGGACATGGAGAAAGCCACCACGCACGACAACAAGCTGGTCATCCCGCTGGTCCTCGTGGTGGTGCTGTGCGTCCTCGGCATCCTGCTGCGGGCGCTGGTGGCGCCGCTGCTGCTCATCGTGACGGTGGTGCTGTCGTTCGCGGCGGCGCTCGGCGTCAGCGCGCTCGCCTTCCGCCATGTCTTCGACTACGCGGGCGAGTCCACCGACTTCCCGCTGTTCGTCTTCGTCTTCCTGGTGGCCCTCGGCATCGACTACAACATCTTCCTGTCCACCCGCATCCGCGAGGAAGCCGCCCGCCAGGGCACCCGCCCGGGCGTCGTCACCGGCCTGGCCGCCACCGGCGCCGTGATCACCTCGGCCGGTCTGGTCCTGGCGGGCACCTTCGCGGTCCTGGGCACGCTGCCGATGACGGGCTTCGCGGAGATCGGCTTCGCGGTGGCGCTCGGCGTCCTGCTCGACACGTTCGTGGTCCGCTCGATCCTGGTGACGTCGCTGTTCCTGGACGTGGGGCGGAAGGTGTGGTGGCCGCACCGGCTGTCGCACGAGCGCGAGGAGGTGGCGGTGGCCCCGGACCGGACCACCGCCTGAGCGGCGCGTCTTCTGTCAGCCCGTGCGGCTGGTCAGGCCGTACGACGCAGCAGCGCCAGATACATCGCGTCGGTCCCGTGCATGTGCGGCCACAGCTGGACGTCGGGCCCGTCGCCGAGGCCCGCGACACCGGGCATCAGCGGCCGCACGTCGATCCACTCGGCCTCCACGGGCGCGCCGCCCCGCCCCTTGAGCACGTCCTCCACCACGATCCGCGTCTCGGCGAGGTGCGGCGAGCAGGTCGCGTAACCGACCACGCCGCCCACCCGCACCGCCGACAGCGCCTCCCGCAGCAGCCCGCGCTGGAGCGGCGCGAAGCCGTCCAGGTCCTCCGGGCGGCGGCGCCAGCGGGCCTCGGGACGGCGGCGCAGGGCGCCGAGGCCCGAGCACGGCACATCCATCAGGACGCGGTCGAACGAGCCCGGCAGCCACGGCGGCCGGGTGCCGTCGGCCGCGATGACCTGGTACGGGCCGGGGTTCCCGGCCAGCGCGCGCTCCACCAGCCGGGCGCGGTGGGGCTGCTTCTCGGAGGCGAGCAGCGCGGCGCCGCGCTCGGCGGCCAGCGCGCCGAGCAGGGCGGCCTTGCCGCCGGGCCCCGCACACCCGTCCAGCCAGCGCTCGTCCCGTCCCTCGATGGGAGCGTTCGCGAGTGCGACGGCGACCAGCTGGCTACCCTCGTCCTGCACACCGGCCCGCCCGTCCTTGACGGCGTCGAGGGCGCCCGGCTCACCGCCCTCGGCCATCCGTACCGCGTACGGGGACCAGCGGCCGGGCAGGCCGCCGCCCTCACCCAGCGCGTCCATGAGCTCATCGGTGGTGGACCGGCCGGGGCGCGCGACCAGGGTCACCTCGGGCCGCTCGTTGTCCGCCTCAAGCAGGTCCTCGATACCGGCGCGACCGCCGCCAAGGGCGTCCCACAGCGCCGAGACGACCCATCGCGGATGCGAATGGACGATGGCGAGATGGTCCTCGGCGTCCTCGTCGTAGGGCGGCGCGACCTTCTCCAGCCAGGCGTCCAGATCGTTCGCCGCGATCTTGCGCAGTACGGCGTTGACGAACCGGGCCCGGCCGTCGCCGAGCACCACGCGCGCGAGCTCGACGCTGGCGGAGACCGCCGCGTGACTCGGAATACGGGTGCCGAGCAACTGGTGCGCGCCGAGTGCGAGCACGTCGAGCACCGGCGGGTCGACCTCGCGCAGCGGCCGGTCGATGCACTCGGCGATGATCGCGTCGTAGGTGCCCTGGCGGCGCAGCGTGCCGTAGACGAGCTCGGTCGCGAGCGCCGCGTCGCGACCGTCGAAGTTCCCGCCCTCGCGCGCCTTGCGCAGCAGCGGCGGCAGTACGAGGTTGGCGTACGCGTCCCGCTCGTCCACCGCGCGCAGCGCCTCGAAGGCGAGGATGCGGACGGGGTCCTTCTTGGGGCGGCGGTACGGCTTGCCGCCGCCCTTGCCGTTGTTCTGGGGACGGCTGCGCGGCTGATCGTTCACGTGAAAGGTGCTCCGCTGGTCAGATGGTGCGAACCCGACCAGCGTACGACTGTTGACCGCGCGCCCCCACCCGGGTCGCACCCCCGATGCGGCGTGGGTCAGCCGACGTGCTCGCCGGGCGCGATGCGCACGCCGCGCGCCCAGTCCGCGCCCTTCATCGGCTTCTTGCCCTGCGGCTGCACCCAGAGCAGCTCGACGGCGTGCGAGCCGGTGCCGACGTACACATTGTTCTTACCGGCGGACAGCTCACCGGGCGCCAGGTCCGTACGGTCCGCGACCGGCACCGCCTGGACCAGCTTCAGACGCTCGCCCCGGAACACCGTCCAGGCGCCGGGGGCCGGGGTGCAGCCGCGCACGACCCGGTCGACCCGCAGCGCGGGCGCGGACCAGTCGATCTGCGCGTCCTCGACGGTGATCTTCGGGGCGAGCGTGATGCCGTCGGCGGGCTGCGGAACGGCCTTGAGCGTGCCGTCCTCGATGCCGTCCATGGTCGCGGCGAGCAGCCCGGAGCCCGCGAAGGCGAGCCGGGTCAGCAGATCGCCGCTGGTGTCGGTGGGGCGTACGACCTCGGTGACCGTCCCGTACAGCGGACCCGAGTCGAGGCCCTGCTCGATCAGGAACGTCGAGGCGCCGGTGATCTCGTCGCCCGCCATCAGCGAGTGCTGCACGGGGGCGGCACCGCGCCAGGCGGGGAGCAGCGAGAAGTGCAGATTGACCCAGCCGTGGGCCGGGATGTCGAGCGCGACCTTCGGGAGCAGCGCCCCGTACGCGACGACCGGGCAGCAGTCCGGGGCGATCTCGCGCAGCCGCGCCAGGAACTCCTCGTCACGCGGCTTCACCGGCTTCAGCACCTCGATGCCGGCCTCCTCCGCGCGCTGGGCGACGGGGCTGGCCACCAGGCGCCGGCCGCGCCCGGCGGGAGCGTCGGGCCGGGTCACCACGGCGGCGACCTCGTGCCGGCCGGAGGCGATCAGGGCGTCCAGGGCGGGGACGGCGACCTCGGGGGTGCCTGCGAAGACGAGCTTCACTGCGGGATACCTCGCTTTGTAGAGAGCGCCGCCAGTCTATGGGGTGTCAGGCCCGTGGGCCCGATCCGGTGGTGGGTCCGGGGACGAGCCGAGGAGGGGTCCGACGGCGGGTCGGATGACGGGTCGTGCAGTGGGTCTGACGGTGGGTCGCGTGGCGGGTCGGACGGTGGGGGCGTACGAAGCGTCGCGCGCCCTCTGCATATGCCCATACGCCCCCGCAGCGTGACCACAACACCAGGTGGCGCGTTGGTCAAGAGAGATTGACCGAAACGGGCCGCGCTGCGGCCCATCCCTTTTCAACAACGCCGGTTCGAGAGGCTTGTTCATGGCCGACCACGCAACCCACGACGCCCAGGCACGGGCCAGTCTGCACCTGTTGGTGCGGGACATCGAGCGGGTCCGCCGGCAGGTGGACGCGCTGCGCACCCTCACCGCGCAGCTCGGCAACGTCTACCGCCCGCGCCGCTCCGGCCCCTCCACGGGCTTCGTCGTGTACGGGCGCGCGCCCGCCCCGACCGTCCGGCTCGCCCAGGAGCTGCGGGACAGCGTCGAGACCCTGGTGACCGCCGCGGTCGACTTCGACCGCTCCCTGGGCTTCTCGTGGGACGCGGTGGGCTCGGCGCTCGGGGTCACCAAGCAGGCGGTGCACCGGCGTTACGGGGCACGGCGCGCCGCGGCCCAGGCCGCCGAGGCCGAACGTCCCGCCGAGGCGACCGTGCCGCGCGCCCTGCCGGTCCCTGCCGGGGTCCCCGCGGTGCCCGCCGCGCGCTCGATGCCGCCCCAGCCGACGGCGACTTCACAGTCGCTCCGCGAGGAGGCCCGCGCCACGGCGTTCCCCGGCCCGCGCAACGGTTGACCCACCCCTTTCCGTGCCCCTGTCGTACGTGCCGTACGCCGGGGGCACCCGTCTGTGCGGTAGCGGTCGTACGTAGGTGAGGACGGGGCGTGGCGGGGCACGCGAAGGTGGGCCCGGGGCACCTGAGGGCGGGCCGACCGCCAACCGGCACCGCTCAGCCGATGTCCGGCGGATCCACCCTGATCCGCACCGGATCGCCGCCCCCGCGCGCGAGGCGGCCCGCCTGGGCGGTCTTCAGGGCTGCGGCCAGGGCCGAGCCGCTGCCCGGGGGCACCCGCAGCAACGCCCTTTCCCAGACCTCGCCGACCGGCGGGGCGCCGGGGCGCCGCACCCGGCCCGGCTCGGTCGCGGGCACCGGGACCGGCCCCAACACCTCGGCGTCGGGCGGCAGTTGGGCACTGGCCAGATACGCCTCCACGGCCTCCGGACGGCCCGTCACCTCGGCCATCCGGGAGACCGGCGGGAAGCCCAGCTCGGCCCGTTCGGCGAGCTCGCGCAACGCGTGGCCGACCGGGTCCCAGCGGACCAGGGCCTGGACGGGCCGCAGGGTCGGCTCGGCGACGACGACCACCGTGCCGCCCTCCTCCTGCCCGCGCACCAGCGACGCCGCCCCGATCCAGCGCCGCAGCGCCTCCTCCCCGGCCCGCAGATCGGGCCGCCCGAGCATCGCCCAGCCGTCGAGCAGCAGGGCCGCCGCGTAACCGCCCTCGGCGACCGGCTCGGCGCCGGGTGTGGAGACGACAAGCGCGGGCCGTCCGGGCACGCTGTCCAGCACATGGTCGCGCCCCGACGTACGCACCGGCACCGCCGGGAACGCCCGCCCCAGCTCCTCCGCCGTACGCCGGGCGCCCACCACGCTCGCGCGCAGCCGTATGCCGCCGCACTCCGAGCAGTGCCAGTCGGGCTCGCCCCGCCCGCACCACCCGCACGTCAAGTCCCGCTCGTCCGGCGCCTCCAAGGGCCCCGAACAGTGCCTGCACCGCGCGGGCGCACGGCACCGCTCACAGGCCAGCCGGGGCACGTACCCCCGCCGGGGCACCTGTACGAGCACCGGCCCGTGCTTGAGCCCTTCCCGAACGGCCTGCCAGGCGAGGCTGGGCAGCCGCGCGGCGCGCGCCGCCTCGTCCCGGGCCAGCTCGCCGTCGCCGACGGTCCGCACCAAAGGCGCGGCGGCCCTTATGGTGGCGCGGTCGGCGACCAGCGGCGCCGCCCAGCCGCTCTCGACGAGCTGGGCGGCCTCGACCGTACAGCTCGTACTCCCCAGCAGGAACGCGCACTTGTCGTGGGCGGACCGCAGCTCAAGGACCTCTCGTACGTGCGGGAAGGGCGCGTGGTCGTCGCTGTGGCTGGAGTCGCCGTCCTCCCAGACGACCACCAGGCCGAGGTTCTCGACCGGCGCGAACATCGCGGCCCGCGTCCCCACCACGGCCCGCACCGAGCCCCGGCGCACGGCCAGCCACTGCCGGTAACGCTTCTCGGGCCCCGACTCGGCGGTCAGCAGCGCATGCCGCCCCTCGCCGAGCAGCGCGGTCAGCGCGGCGTCGACCCGCCCGGCACTGCGCCCGTCGGGCACCACGACCAGCGCACCCCGCCCACCCGACAGGGTCGCCGCGACGGCCCGCGCGATCTCCTCGGCCCACGCGGGCCCGGGCAACGCGGTCCACACGGCCCGGGGCACCCCTCCGGCAGCGAGCGCCCGCAAGAACGCAGCCCCGTTCCCATACCGCCCCCACGACCCGGCGTCCGGCACCGGGGGCGCCTGCGGCGCCGGGGGTGACGGCTTGCTCTCCGCCCTCCCATTGCGCGGCGGCACGGCAAGCTGCAGCACATCGGCCAGGCTGCCCGCGTACCGGTCGGCCACGGCCCGGGCGAGCGCCAGCATCGCGGGGCTGAGCACCGGCTCCGGCGAGACCACCCCGGCCAGCGCGGCGAGCGGCCCCGAGTAGTCGGACTCGGCCACCCGCTCGACCAGGAACCCGTCGATCAGCCCACCGCCCTCGCGACGCCCGTCCCGTACGTTCCGCGACCCGGCCCCGAACCGCACCCGCACCCGCACCCCCGGCCGCGCGTCGGCGTCGAGCTCCTTCGGCACGGCGTAGTCGAAGAACCTGTCGAGGTGCACCCCACCCTTGTCCACCACGACCCGGGCAACAGGCAGCACCTCGGCCAGCGCGGCCCCCCGCCAGGTCCGCGGCTTGGCCTTGGGCACCTTGGCCTTGCGCACGGTCTCCCGAATGAGCGCAAGCTGCTCCGCCCCACCGCCCCCCACGGCGCCCCCACCCGGCTTCTCGTTCTCGCTGCTCACGTCCAAATTCCTACCAGACGTCACTGACAGCGGCGGTCGCCGAGCGGGCCGGGCGAATGCACGGCAGCCCCGGACCACCAGGTCCGGGGCTGCCGTACAGGCGGATGACCTACAGGCCTACAGGCCCGCTGCCGCGCGCAGCGCGTCGACGCGGTCCGTGCGCTCCCAGGTGAAGTCGGGGAGCTCGCGGCCGAAGTGGCCGTAGGCGGCCGTCTGGGCGTAGATCGGGCGGAGCAGGTCGAGGTCGCGGATGATCGCGGCCGGGCGGAGGTCGAAGACCTCGGCGATGGCGGTCTCGATCTTGTCCGTGTCGACTGTGGCGGTGCCGAAGGTCTCGACGAAGAGACCGACCGGCTCGGCCTTGCCGATCGCGTACGCGACCTGGACCTCGCAGCGGGCCGCGAGGCCGGCGGCGACGACGTTCTTGGCGACCCAGCGCATCGCGTACGCGGCCGAGCGGTCGACCTTGGACGGGTCCTTGCCCGAGAAGGCGCCGCCGCCGTGGCGGGCCATGCCGCCGTACGTGTCGATGATGATCTTGCGGCCGGTCAGCCCCGCGTCGCCCATCGGGCCGCCGATCTCGAAGCGGCCGGTCGGGTTCACCAGCAGGCGGTAGCCGTCGGTGTCCAGCTTGATGCCGTCCTCGACGAGCTGCTTCAGGACGTGCTCGACGACGAACTCGCGGATGTCGGGCGCGAGCAGCGAATCGAGGTCGATGTCCGAAGCGTGCTGCGAGGAGACGACGACCGTGTCGAGGCGGACGGCCTTGTCGCCGTCGTACTCGATGGTGACCTGGGTCTTGCCGTCGGGACGCAGGTACGGGATCGTCCCGTTCTTGCGGACCTCGGACAGGCGGCGCGACAGGCGGTGCGCCAGGTGGATCGGGAGCGGCATCAGCTCGGGCGTCTCGTCGCACGCGTAGCCGAACATCAGGCCCTGGTCGCCCGCGCCCTGCTTGTCGAGCTCGTCCTCGTCGCCCTCGACCCGCTTCTCGTACGCGGTGTCGACACCCTGCGCGATGTCCGGGGACTGCGCGCCGATGGAGACCGAGACGCCGCAGGACGCGCCGTCGAAGCCCTTCTTCGACGAGTCGTAGCCGATCTCAAGGATCTTGTCGCGGACGAGCTGGGCGATCGGCGCGTACGCCTTGGTCGTGACCTCGCCCGCCACGTGGACCAGGCCCGTGGTGATCAGGGTCTCCACGGCGACCCGGGAGGTCGGGTCCTCGCGCAGAAGCGCGTCGAGGATCGTGTCGCTGATCTGGTCAGCGATCTTGTCGGGGTGACCCTCGGTCACAGACTCCGAGGTGAACAGACGACGGGACACAACGCTCCCTGGGGTTGCAGCGGCTGCTGGCTGATCATGGGTGGGACGGGCCGGGAGCTGCGCCCGGCGTCGTTCCACCACCAGTTTATCGGTCGGTACCGGTCGACGGACCACTTGTCTCGCACAATGAAAGCTCTGTGACCTGCGACACCGCATTCTGCAGTACGAAGATCTGCCCTCACCAGAGGCTCCGGCACCTGATTTTGGCGGGTTTCGGGCGCCCGGAGGGGCGAACGTGGATTTACGCGAAACGCGGCACGACGAGATCCCACACCACGTCCGCCAGCATTTCCTTCGGGCCGTACGGAACGGGGGTCTCGGAGCCGTCGGCGGCCAGGACGACCGCCTCGTTCTCCTCCGAGCCGAACGTCTTGCGCTCCCCCACCTCATTGACAACCAGCAGGTCACAGCCCTTTCGCTGCAACTTCCGGCGTCCGTTGGCGAGCACGTCGTCGGTCTCGGCGGCGAAGCCGACGACCACCTGCCCGGGGCGCGGCCGGTCGCCGGAAAGCTCGGCGAGAACGTCGGGATTACGCACGAGGGTGAGCGGCGCGGGCTCCTCGCCGTCCTTTTTCTTGATCTTCCCGGCGGCGTACGACTCGGGCCGGAAGTCGGCCACGGCGGCGGCCATGACCACCGCGTCCGCGTCGGACGCGGCCTTCAGAACCGCCTCCCGCAGTTGAACGGCGGTCCCCACATGGACCACGTCCGCGCCCGCCGGATCGGGCAGCCCGGTGTTGGCCTCGATCAGCGTGACCCGGGCGCCACGGGCGACGGCGGTGCGCGCCAGGGCGTACCCCTGCTTTCCGGAGGAACGGTTCCCCAGATAGCGGACCGGGTCCAGCGGCTCGCGCGTGCCGCCCGCGCTGACCACCACATGGCGGCCCTCCAGGTCCCGCTCGCCGGTCCCCCGGGCAAGGACCCGGCGGCAGACCTCGAAGATCTCGGCGGGCTCGGGGAGCCGTCCCTTGCCGGTGTCGACGCCGGTGAGGCGGCCGACGGCGGGCTCGATGACGACCGCGCCCCGGCGGCGCAGCGTCGCCACGTTCTCCTGGGTCGCGGGGTGCTCCCACATCTCGGTGTGCATCGCGGGCGCGAAGATCACCGGACAGCGGGCGGTGAGCAGGGTGTTGGTGAGCAGGTCGTCGGCGAGGCCGTGGGCGGCCTTGGCCAGCATGTCGGCGGTGGCCGGGGCCACCACCACCAGGTCGGCCGCCTGGCCGATCCGTACGTGCGGGACCTGGTGGACGTCGTCCCAGACCTCGGTGGACACGGGGTGCCCGGAGAGCGCCGACCAAGTGGCGGCCCCCACGAAGTGCAGCGCCGACGCGGTCGGCACCACCCGGGTGTCGTGCCCGGACTCGGTCAGCCGGCGCAGCAGCTCGCACGCCTTGTAGGCGGCGATCCCGCCGCTGACCCCCAGAACGACCTTCGGCTTGTCCACCGCGTCTCCCCGCATTCGGATACGTACTCCCCAATGACACACCACAGGCCCGGCAGTCGCGCTGCCGGGCCTGTGGTCACACGTACGGAGGCCTTACTGGGCCGGGCCCTCGATGGCCTCGGAGGTCAGCAGACCCGCGTTGATCTCGCGAAGCGCGATCGAGAGCGGCTTCTCGTGGACGTGGGTGTCCACCAGCGGGCCGACGTACTCCAGCAGGCCCTCGCCGAGCTGCGAGTAGTACGCGTTGATCTGGCGCGCGCGCTTGGCGGCGTAGATCACGAGGCTGTACTTCGAGTCGGTTGCTTCAAGCAGCTCATCAATCGGCGGGTTGATGATGCCCTCGGGCGTGGTGATGGAAGAGGACACTCTCTGCCTTCCGAAGGGGATTAAAGATCAAAGAACTTTCATCAAGGCTAGCAGCTCACGAGCTACATCCTCGACGGAGGTATTGACCAGGGTCGTATCGAACTCGGCCTCGGCGGCCAGTTCGACCTTCGCGGCGGCGAGCCGGCGCTCGATCACGTCGGGCGCCTCGGTCCCCCGGCCGGTGAGCCGGCGGACCAGCTCGTCCCAGCTCGGCGGGGCCAGGAAGACGAGCAGCGCCTCCGGCATCGACTCGCGCACCAGCCGGGCGCCCTGGAGGTCGATCTCCAGGAGAACCGGCTCCCCGGCCTCCAGACGCTCAAGAACGGCGCGGCGCGGCGTGCCGTAGCGGTTGCCCGCGAATTCGGCCCACTCAAGAAGTTCGCCGTTGGCGACCATCTTGTCGAATTCCTCGTCGTCCACGAAGAAATAGTGGACGCCGTGCCGCTCGCCGGGGCGCGGCTTGCGGGTCGTCGCCGACACCGAGAGCCAGACCTCGGGGTGGACCTTGCGCATATGAGCGACGACCGTGCTCTTGCCGACCCCTGACGGGCCGGAGAGCACGGTCAGCCGCGGACGTGCGTCCGGGGGTACGGGGGATGACCCCCGGGGTGCTACTGCCATGCAGCGATTATTCCAGCTTCCCGGGGGTGCCCGGAACGTCAGGCCCCGGCGCCGCCGAACTCGCGCTCAAGGGATGCGATCTGGTTGGAGCCGAGACCCCGCACTCGGCGGCTCTCGGAGATCCCCAGCCGCTCCATGATCTGCTTGGCGCGGACCTTGCCCACGCCCGGCAGGGACTCCAGGAGCGCGGAGACCTTCATCTTGCCGATGACGTCGTTCTTCTGTCCCTGCTGGATGACCTCGTGGAGGGAGGCACCGGAGTGCTTGAGTCGATTCTTGACCTCGGCCCGCTCCCGGCGAGCCGCGGCGGCCTTTTCGAGCGCGGCTGCGCGCTGTTCAGGGGTAAGGGGCGGAAGAGCCACGCCTACGTCACCTCGGATGTCGAACTGTCGGATACGGACCGGTGAGGAACCTAGTCGCCCCACACCAGGCGAGCAACGAGCGACGCACAACGCCCGTTCGCTCGTCGCTGCTCTCGTCGGAGACTAGCGGCCTAGACCGCTCCAGTCAGCGAGAACAAGCGAAAAGTCCTGGTCAGCCTCTGCCGACCAGGACATTCGCGACATAACACCCGGGTTTTGGGTAAGGAATGCGTCAACATTCGACGCCCGAGTCCGAATGCCGGACCCGAAGGACCGTCAGGCCGAGGCCACGGCGGTGCGGATCTCGTCCGCGAAAAGGGCCGCGGACTCGCGCAGGGCGCCGGCGTCGGGACCGTGACGCAGAACACCCCGGCTCACGTTCGGGACGACATTGCGGACGGCCGCGCCGAACACCGCCGGAAGGTCGGAGGCCTTGGCGCCCTGCACCCCGATGCCCGGAGCGAGCAGCGGGCCGTTGATGTCCAGGTCGAAAGTCGACAAGTCGCCAAGGGTCGCCCCGACCACCGCGCCGAACGAGCCCATCGGGACCGCGCCCGCGTTCTCGTCCGCCAGGTGCGCCAGCATCGTCGCGCCGATCGTGCGGCCGTCCTCGCGCACCGCGCGCTGGACCTCCGCGCCCTCCGGGTTGGAGGTGAGGGCGAGCACGAAGAGCCCGGCGCCGCTCTCGCGGGCCAGCTCCACGGCGGGCTTGAGCGAGCCGTAACCGAGGTAGGGCGAGACGGTGAGCGCGTCCGAGAACAGCGGCGAGCCCGGCCGCAGGAACGTCTCGGCGTACGCGGCCATCGTGGAGCCGATGTCGCCGCGCTTGGCGTCCATCAGAACCAGCGTGCCGGCCGCGCGGGCGTCCGCGACGGTCCTCTCCAGGACCGCGATGCCCCGCGAGCCGAACCGCTCGAAGAAGGCGGCCTGTGGCTTGAAGACGGCGACGTGGTCGGCCAGCGCCTCGACGACCGTCCGCGAGAACCGCTCCAGGCCCGCGACGTCGTCGTTCAGACCCCAGTCGGCGAGCAGCGAGGCGTGCGGGTCGATGCCGACGCAGAGCGGCCCGCGCTCGTCCATCGCGCGGCGCAGGCGCGCGCCGAAGGGCTCCAAGGTGCTGCTGGTGCTCATGCGTTCGCCTTTCGGGTGTCGGCGCCGACGGCCTCGGCGAGGGTGGCGTACGGGGAGGCGGCGAGCCGGGCCGCGAGGCCCTTGTGGACCGCCCGGCCCCAGAAGGGGCCCTCGTAGATGAACGCGCTGTACCCCTGGACCAGGGTGGCCCCGGCGAGGATCCGCTGCCAGGCGTCCTCGGCGCTCTCCACGCCGCCGACGCCCACCAGGGTGATCCGGTCGCCCACGCGCGCGTAGAGGCGGCTCAGGACCACCAGGGAGCGCTCCTTGAGGGGCGCGCCGGACAGCCCGCCGGTCTCCTTCACCAGCGCCGGGTCCGAGGTCAGGCCGAGGCCCTCGCGCGCGATGGTGGTGTTGGTGGCGATGATGCCGTCCAGACCGAGCTCGACCGCCAGGTCCGCGACCGCGTCCACGTCCTCGTCCGCGAGGTCGGGGGCGATCTTGACGAGCAGCGGCACCCGCCGCGTGGTCACCGTGCGGTCGGCGGCCTCGCGCACGGCCGTGAGCAGCGGCCGCAGCGACTCGGTCGCCTGGAGGTTGCGCAGCCCCGGCGTGTTCGGCGAGGAGACGTTCACGACCAGGTAGTCGGCGTACGCGGCCAGGCGCTCGGTCGACTTCACGTAGTCGGCGGCGGCCTCCGCCTCCGGTACGACCTTGGTCTTGCCGATGTTGACGCCGACCGTCGTACGGAAGACGGCCTTGCGGGCCGCCAGGCGCTCGGCCACGGCCGCCGAACCCTCGTTGTTGAAGCCCATGCGGTTGATCAGCGCGCGGTCCGGCACAAGGCGGAACAGCCGCTTCTTGGGGTTGCCCGGCTGGGCCTCCCCCGTGACGGTGCCGATCTCGATGTGGTCGAAGCCGAGCATCGCCATGCCGTCGATCGCCACGGCGTTCTTGTCGAAGCCCGCGGCGAGGCCGAACGGGCCGTGCATGCGCAGCCCGAACGCCTCGGTGCGCAGCTCCTTGTAGCGGGGCGCCAGCGCGGCCGCGACGAACGTGCGCAGCACGGGGACGCGGGCCGCCAGACGGATCCAGCGGAAGGCCATGTGGTGGGCCTGCTCCGGGTCCATCCGCTTGAAGACGAGATTGAAGAACAGCTTGTACATGTCGGTGTCCTCATGCGGAGGGGGACACCGTTTCCGGTGTCCCCCTCGGGCGGTTGCTAGTCGCGGGCCGCGGTCAGGTGTTCCGCGTGTTCCTGGAGCGAACGGACGCCCACGTCACCGTGGTTGAGCGCGTCGATGCCCTGGACGGCTGCTGCGAGTGCCTGGACGGTGGTCAGACACGGTACGGAGCGGGCCACCGCCGCGGTGCGGATTTCGTAGCCGTCGAGGCGGCCGCCGGTGCCGTAGGGGGTGTTGACGATGAGGTCGACCTGGCCGTCGTGGATGAGCTGGACGATGGTCTTCTCGCCGTTCGGGCCTTCGCCTTCGGACTGCTTGCGTACGACGGTGGCGTTGATGCCGTTGCGCTTGAGGACTTCGGCGGTGCCGGAGGTGGCGAGGAGTTCGAAGCCGTGGGCGACGAGTTCGCGGGCGGGGAAGATCATGGTGCGCTTGTCGCGGTTGGCGACCGAGATGAAGGCGCGTCCCTTGGTCGGCAGCGGACCGTAGGCGCCGGCCTGGGACTTGGCGTAGGCGGTGCCGAAGACGGTGTCGATGCCCATGACTTCGCCGGTGGAGCGCATCTCCGGGCCGAGGACGGTGTCGACGCCGCGGCCGTGGACGTCGCGGAAGCGGCTCCAGGGCATGACGGCTTCCTTGACGGAGATCGGCGCGTCCAGCGGCAGCGTCCCGCCGTCACCGTTCTTCGGGAGCAGACCCTCTTCGCGCAGCTCGGCGATGGTGGCGCCGAGGCTGATGCGGGCGGCGGCCTTGGCGAGCGGGACGGCGGTGGCCTTGGAGGTGAAGGGGACCGTGCGGGAGGCGCGGGGGTTGGCTTCCAGGACGTAGAGGATGTCCCCGGCCATCGCGAACTGGATGTTGATCAGACCCCGGACGCCAACGCCCTTGGCGATGGCCTCCGTTGAGGCCCGCAGGCGCTTGATGTCGTGCCCGCCCAGGGTGATGGGGGGCAGGGCGCAGGCGGAGTCACCGGAGTGGATACCGGCCTCCTCGATGTGCTCCATGACGCCGCCGAGGTAGAGCTCGGTCCCGTCGTAGAGGGCGTCCACGTCGATCTCGATCGCGTCGTCCAGGAAGCGGTCCACCAGCACGGGGCGGGTCGGGGAAATCTCCGTCGACTCGGCGATGTAGGAGGACAGTCGCTCCTCGTCGTAGACGATCTCCATACCGCGTCCACCCAGCACGTAGGAGGGCCGGACCAGGACGGGGTAGCCGATCTCGTCGGCGATGGCCTTCGCGTCCGCGAAGGTGGTGGCGGTGCCGTGCTTGGGCGCCGGCAGCCCCGCCTCCGCCAGCACGCGGCCGAAGGCGCCGCGGTCCTCGGCGGCGTGGATCGCCTCCGGCGAGGTGCCCACGACGGGGACGCCGTTGTCCTTCAGTGCTTGCGACAGGCCGAGGGGGGTCTGGCCGCCGAGCTGCACGATCACACCCGCCACCGGGCCCGCGAGGGTCTCGGCGTGGACGATCTCCAGCACGTCTTCGAGGGTGAGGGGCTCGAAGTAGAGACGGTCGGAGGTGTCGTAGTCGGTGGAGACGGTCTCCGGGTTGCAGTTGACCATCACCGTCTCAAAACCCGCATCGCTGAGCGCGAAGGAGGCGTGGACGCACGAGTAGTCGAACTCGATGCCCTGACCGATCCGGTTCGGCCCGGAGCCGAGAATGATCACTGCGGGCTTCTCACGCGGGGCGACTTCGGACTCCTCGTCGTAGGAGGAGTAGAAGTACGGGGTCTTCGCCGCGAACTCCGCCGCACACGTATCGACGGTCTTGTAGACGGGGCGCACGCCCAGGGCGTGGCGGACCTCGCGCACCACGTCCTCGCGCAGGCCCCGGATCTCGGCGATCTGGGCGTCGGAGAAGCCGTGCCGCTTCGCTTCCGCGAGCAGGTCGACGTCCAGACGCTCAGCACCGGCCAGCTCGTCCGCGATCTCCTTGATCAGGAACAGCTGGTCCACGAACCACGGATCGATCTTCGTCGCGTCGAAGACCTCGTCGGGGGTGGCACCGGCACGGATCGCCTGCATGACCGTGTTGATCCGCCCGTCGGTGGGACGGACGGCCTCGGCCAGCAGCTCGGCCTTGTCGCCGACGGGGCCGGTGAAGGCGAACTGCGAGCCCTTCTTCTCCAAAGACCGCAGCGCCTTCTGCAGGGCCTCGGTGAAGTTCCGGCCGATCGCCATCGCCTCACCCACCGACTTCATCGTCGTCGTCAGCGTCGAATCAGCGGACGGGAACTTCTCGAACGCGAACCGCGGGGCCTTCACCACGACATAGTCGAGGGTCGGCTCGAACGAGGCCGGGGTCTTCTCCGTGATGTCGTTCGGCACCTCATCGAGCGTGTAGCCGATGGCGAGCTTCGCCGCGATCTTCGCGATCGGGAAACCCGTCGCCTTCGACGCCAAAGCGGAGGACCGCGACACACGCGGGTTCATCTCGATCACGATGACGCGGCCGTCGACCGGGTCGATCGCGAACTGGATGTTGCAGCCACCCGTATCCACACCGACCTCGCGGATGATCGCAATACCGATGTCCCGCAGCCGCTGGTACTCGCGGTCGGTGAGCGTCATCGCCGGGGCCACCGTGATCGAGTCACCGGTGTGCACACCCATCGGGTCGAAGTTCTCGATCGAGCAGACGACCACGACGTTGTCACTCTTGTCGCGCATCAGCTCCAGCTCGTACTCCTTCCACCCCAGGATCGACTCCTCCAGCAGCACCTCGGTGGTCGGCGACAAAGTGAGACCCTGCCCGGCGATACGGCGCAGCTCGTCCTCGTCGTGCGCGAAGCCGGAACCGGCGCCGCCCATCGTGAACGAGGGGCGGACCACGACGGGGTAGCCGCCGAGGGTGTCCACACCGGCGATCACCTCGTCCATCGTGTGGCAGATCACCGAGCGAGCGGACTCGCCGTAACCGATCTTCGCCTTGACGGCCTCGACCACACCCTTGAACAGGTCCCGGTCCTCACCCTTGTTGATCGCCTCGACGTTCGCGCCGATCAACTCCACGCCGTACTTCTCCAGCACACCGTTCTCATGCATGGAGATCGCCGTGTTCAACGCCGTCTGACCACCCAGCGTCGGCAGCAGCGCGTCCGGGCGCTCCTTCGCGATGATCTTCTCCACGAACTCCGGCGTGATCGGCTCCACGTACGTGGCGTCGGCGATCTCCGGGTCGGTCATGATCGTCGCCGGATTCGAGTTCACCAGGATGACGCGCAGGCCCTCGGCCTTGAGGATGCGGCAGGCCTGGGTGCCGGAGTAGTCGAACTCGGCGGCCTGACCGATGACGATCGGGCCGGAGCCGATGACCAGGACGGACTGGATATCGGAGCGCTTAGGCACGCTGGCCCTCCATCAGGGAAACGAAGCGGTCGAACAGGTACGCGGCATCGTGCGGGCCGGCGGCCGCCTCGGGGTGGTACTGGACGCTGAAGGCCGGCTGGTCGAGCAGCTGGAGGCCTTCGACGACCTGGTCGTTCAGACAGACGTGGGAGACCTCGGCACGCCCGTACGGCGTGTCGGAGACCTTGTCGAGCGGGGCGTCGACGGCGAAGCCGTGGTTGTGCGCGGTGACCTCGACCTTGCCGGTCGTACGGTCCTGCACCGGCTGGTTGATGCCGCGGTGGCCGTACTTCAGCTTGTACGTGCCGAAGCCGAGCGCGCGGCCCAGGATCTGGTTGCCGAAGCAGATGCCGAAGAGCGGGGTCTTGCGCTCCAGGACCGCCTTCATGACGGCCACCGGGCCGTCGGCGGTGGACGGGTCGCCGGGGCCGTTGGAGAAGAACACGCCGTCCGGGTCGACCGCGTACACGTCCTCGACGGTGGCGGTCGCGGGCAGCACGTGCACCTCGATGCCGCGCTCGGCCATCCGGTGCGGGGTCATGCCCTTGATGCCGAGGTCGACGGCGGCGACGGTGAACTTCTTCTCGCCGATCGCGGGGACGACGTACGTCTCCTTGGTGGCGACCTCGGCGGAGAGGTCCGCGCCCTGCATCTCGGGCGCCTGGCGCACCTCGGCGAGCATCGTGCCCTCGTCGGGCAGCGCGTTGCCGGAGAAGATGCCGACGCGCATCGCGCCGCGCTCGCGCAGATGGCGGGTGAGCGCGCGGGTGTCGATGCCGGAGATCCCGACGACGCCCTGGTGACGCAGCTCCTCGTCCAGCGAGCGCTGGGCGCGCCAGTTGGACGGGATGCGGGCGGGGTCGCGGACGACGTAACCGGCGACCCAGATCCGCTGCGACTCGGGGTCCTCGTCGTTGACGCCGGTGTTGCCGACGTGCGGCGCGGTCATCACGACGACCTGGCGGTGGTACGACGGGTCGGTCAGCGTCTCCTGGTAGCCGGTCATACCGGTGGAGAACACGGCCTCGCCGAACGTCACCCCCGTGGCCCCGTAGGCGCGGCCGCGGAACGTGCGGCCGTCCTCCAGGACGAGTACTGCGGGAACCTTTGTGGCTCCCCGGGTGGAGGTCGTCATCGTGCGGCGCCTTCCGTCGTGGTGGTGGGGTGGTTCATGGAGTTGATGGCCTCGATCCAGGCGGCGTGCTCGGACGCCTGGTCGGACCGGAAGCCCGAGTCGATCAGCTTGTCGCCGTGGGCCCAGGTGACGACCAGCAGGCCGCCCTCCGGGAGCACCTTTCCGGCGATCGCCTTCTCGGACCTGGCCTCGCGCAGTGCCTCGGCCGGGATGAAGAAGTCGTTCGCTCCGGGCCGTACGACGTGTACGCCCTCGGCCGACAGGGTGAGCTCGGCCTTGCTGCGGACGCCCAGACCGTGCGCGACGATCCGGTCGAGCCACTGCCCGGCCGTGGTGGAGCCGTGGTAGCGGCCGCTCATGCTCAGTGTCGCCGGGCCGGTCGCCTTGGGCACGGCGGGCAGCTCCGGCAGGTCCGACTGGAGGGTGCCGCGCCACTTCCAGCCCTGGCGCATCAGCCAGTACACGAAGCCCACGAAGATCAGCACGCCGACGACCCAGGCGATCCGGGCCCCCCAGTGCGTCACTTCGGCCGACTTCTGCTCGGCGGCCAGCGTCGATACCCCGAGATTGAAGAGTGCAGGTGTCATGCCAGCTTCCCGTCCACGACCGTCGCCCTGCCCCGCAGGAAGGTGTGGGTGACGCGCCCCGGCAGCTCACGGCCCTCGTACGGGGTGTTGCGGCTGCGGGAGGCGAAGCCCGCGGGGTTCACGGGACCACGGTATGCCGGATCGACCAGCGTGAGGTTGGCGGGCTCGCCTGCCGAGACGGGGCGGCCGTGGTCCTCGGCGCCGCCGATCCGCGCGGGCTTGACCGACATGCGCTCGGCGACGCCCGCCCAGTCGAGCAGGCCCGAGTCGACCATGGTGTGCTGCACGACCGAGAGCGCGGTCTCCAGGCCGACCATGCCCATGGCGGCCGCGGCCCACTCGCAGTCCTTGTCCTCGTGCGGGTGCGGGGCGTGGTCGGTGGCGACGATGTCGATCGTGCCGTCGGCCAGCGCCTCGCGCAGCGCCATCACGTCGGCCTCGGTGCGCAGCGGCGGGTTCACCTTGTAGACCGGGTTGTACGAGCGGACCAGCTCGTCGGTGAGGAGCAGGTGGTGCGGGGTGACCTCGGCGGTGACGTCGATGCCGCGCGACTTGGCCCAGCGCACGATCTCGACCGAACCGGCGGTGGAGAGGTGGCAGATGTGGACGCGGGAGCCGACGTGCTCGGCGAGCAGCACATCGCGCGCGATGATCGACTCCTCGGCGACGGCGGGCCAGCCGCCGAGCCCGAGCTCGGCCGAGACGACGCCCTCGTTCATCTGGGCGCCCTCGGTCAGCCGGGGCTCCTGGGCGTGCTGGGCGACGACGCCGCCGAACGCCTTCACGTACTCCAGGGCGCGGCGCATGATCACGGCGTCGTCGACGCACTTGCCGTCGTCGGAGAAGACGGTGACCCCGGCGGCCGAGTCGTGCATGGCGCCGAGCTCGGCGAGCTGCTTGCCCTCCAGGCCGACGGTGACGGCGCCGATGGGCTGAACATCGCAGTAGCCGTGCTCGCGGCCGAGGCGCCAGACCTGCTCGACGACGCCCGCGGTGTCGGCGACCGGGAAGGTGTTGGCCATGGCGAAGACGGAGGTGAACCCGCCGCGCGCGGCGGCCTGGGTGCCGGTCAGGACCGTCTCGGAGTCCTCACGGCCCGGCTCGCGCAGATGGGTGTGCAGGTCGACGAGACCGGGGAGCAGGATCTGGCCGTCGGCCTCGATGACCGTCGCGTCCTGAGCGTCGATGCCGGTGCCGACCTGGGCGATCGTCTCGCCGTCGATCAGGACGTCCTGGACTTCGCCGCCGAGTACCTTCGCGCCACGGATAAGGATCTTGCTCATGATTACTTCGTCTCCTCGGTACGGGCGTGACTGACGGCGGACTCGTTGCCGCCCAGAAGCAGGTACAGGACGGCCATCCGGGTGTGCACACCGTTGGCGACCTGCTCGACGACGGTGCAGCGGTCGGAGTCGGCGACCTCGGCGGTGATCTCCATGCCGCGGACCATCGGGCCGGGGTGCATCACGATGCCGTGCTCGGGCATCTTGGCCATGCGCTCGCCGTCGAGCCCGTACCGCCGCGAGTACTCGCGCTCGGTCGGGAAGAAGGCGGCGTTCATGCGCTCGCGCTGCACACGAAGCATCATCACCGCGTCGGACTTCGGCAGCACGCTGTCGAGGTCGTAGCTGACGTCGCAGGTCCAGTGGTCGACGCCGACGGGCAGCAGGGTGGGCGGGGCCACCAGGGTGACCTCGGCGCCCAGCGTGTGCAGCAGGTCGACGTTGGAGCGGGCCACCCGGCTGTGCAGCACGTCGCCGACGATCGTGATGCGCTTGCCGGCCAGGTCCTGGCCGAGCCCGGCGTCCCGGCCGACCAGGCGGCGGCGCATGGTGAAGGCGTCGAGCAGGGCCTGGGTGGGGTGCTGGTGGGTGCCGTCGCCCGCGTTGATGACGGCCGCGTCGATCCAGTCGGAGGTGGCGAGCCGGTAGGGCGCGCCGGAGGCGCCGTGGCGGATGACGACGGCGTCCACGCCCATCGCCTCCAGCGTCTGCGCGGTGTCCTTCAGGGACTCGCCCTTGGAGACCGAGGAGCCCTTGGCGGTGAAGTTGATGACGTCCGCGGACAGCCGCTTCTCGGCGGCCTCGAACGAGATCCGGGTGCGGGTGGAGTCCTCGAAGAAGAGGTTGACGACGGTACGGCCGCGCAGGGTGGGGAGCTTCTTTATCGGCCGGTCGGCGACCCGGGCCATCTCTTCGGCGGTGTCGAGGATGAGCACGGCGTCGTCGCGGGTGAGGTCGGCGGCCGAGATGAGGTGACGCTTCATCTGGGTTCTTCTCCAGGATCGTGGAGGTCTGGGCATGCGGGCGCGCAGAAGTGCCGTACGGGACGGTGCGACCCGTACTCCGTACGGAAGGTGGCTTTACTGCTCGCCGGCCGGAGCGGCCTGCTTGGCACCGAGCAGCACGGCGTCGCGGCCGTCCTCCTCGGCGAGCAGGACCTTGACCGTCTCCCGCAGCGACGTCGGGAGGTTCTTGCCGACGTAGTCGGCGCGGATCGGAAGTTCGCGGTGGCCGCGGTCGACGAGGACCGCGAGCTGCACGGCGCGCGGACGGCCGATGTCGTTCAGCGCGTCGAGGGCCGCGCGGATGGTGCGGCCGGAGAAGAGCACGTCGTCGACGAGGACGACCAGGCGGCCGTCGACACCGTCACCGGGGATCTCGGTGCGGGCCAGCGCGCGCGGCGGGTGCATGCGCAGGTCGTCCCGGTACATGGTGATGTCGAGGGAGCCCACCGGGATCTTGCCTTCGGTGATCTCTTCGAGCTTGTCGGCCAGCCTGCGGGCCAGGAAGACGCCCCGGGTGGGAATGCCGAGGAGCACCACATCGTCGGCGCCCTTGGCGCGTTCGACGATCTCGTGGGCGATGCGGGTCAGTACCCGCGCGATGTCGGGGCCCTCGAGCACGGGGCGCGCCGCATCGGTCTGGTGCGTGTCCATAGGAAACGGACCTCCTTCTCCGCCTCACGGGACGGACCTTAAAGGACGTCGGAATTACTCCGTCCACGGTACCAGGGCATTCCCCGGTCCTCACACGGGGTCGTCACCCGTCTGGGGTGGGGGTATGGACCATTCGGCTTGACGCAGCCAAGTAACGCTGCGTAACCTCACAGTGAGTTACCGCCACGCGGCGGAGCCGAAAAGTGTTCCAGCGTCCGGGGAGCTATATGTCCAGCGAATACGCAAAACAGCTCGGGGCCAAGCTCCGCGCCATCCGCACCCAGCAGGGCCTCTCCCTCCACGGCGTGGAGGAGAAGTCCCAGGGCCGCTGGAAGGCCGTCGTGGTCGGGTCGTACGAGCGCGGCGACCGTGCCGTGACCGTCCAGCGCCTCGCCGAGCTGGCGGACTTCTACGGGGTCCCGGTCCAGGAGCTGCTTCCGGGCACCACGCCCGGCGGCGCGGCCGAGCCGCCGCCGAAGCTCGTCCTCGACCTTGAGCGTCTTGCCCACGTCCCGCCGGAGAAGGCGGGCCCGCTGCAGAGGTACGCGGCGACGATCCAGTCCCAGCGGGGTGACTACAACGGCAAGGTGCTGTCGATCCGTCAGGACGACCTGCGCACCCTGGCGGTCATCTACGACCAGTCGCCCTCGGTTCTCACCGAGCAGCTGATCAGCTGGGGCGTCCTCGACGCGGACGCGCGCCGCGCGGTCGCCCACGAGGACAACTGACACGCTGACGCCTCAGCAGAAACGTGCCGCCGGGCCGGCCCGATCCCCCAGGGAGCGGGCCGGCCCGGCGGCGTTTTCATGCGACCTCATGGATCATGCCCGCGCTCGTCTCCGGGTACGGCGAAGGGCCCGCCGTACGTGCGTACGGCGGGCCCTTCGGGTGCCGGGTGAGCCGAGGCTCAGGCGTCCCGGCGAAGACTCGGCTTGAGCTCCTTGAAGCGGGCCAGCAGCCCGTTCACGAAGGCCGGGGAGTCGTCCGTGGAGAACTCCTTCGCCAGCTGCACCGCCTCGTCGATCACGACGGCGTCCGGCGTCTCGTCCATCCACACCAGCTCGTACGTGCCGAGCCGCAGGATGTTCCGGTCGACGACCGGCATGCGGTCGAGCGTCCAGTCGACGGCGTACGTGGAGATCAGGTCGTCGATCCGCGCGACATGCTGCGCGTACCCCTCGACGAGCTCCATCGTGTACTCGTTGACCGGCGGCTGACGGTCGTCGGACCGAGAGTGGCGCACCCAGTCCGCGAGGACCGTCTGCACGGACTCACCGCGCTGGTCGGCCTCGAAGAGGATCTGGAAGGCGCGCTTGCGCGCCTTGTTCCGGGCAGCCACGGTTAGCTGTTCACCCGGCCGAGGTAGTCGCTGCTGCGGGTGTCGACCTTGACCTTCTCACCGGTGGTGATGAAGAGCGGGACCTGGATCTGGTAGCCGGTCTCCAGGGTGGCGGGCTTGGTGCCACCGGTGGAGCGGTCGCCCTGGACACCCGGCTCGGTCTCCTGGATGACGAGCTCGACGGCGGCCGGGAGCTCGACGTAGAGCACCTCGCCCTCGTGCTGCGCCACGGAGGCGGTGAAGCCCTCGATCAGGAAGTTGGCGGCGTCACCGACGTTCTTGCGGTCGATGTGCAGCTGGTCGTACGTCTCCATGTCCATGAAGACGAAGTACTCGCCGTCCATGTAGGAGAACTGCATGTCGCGGCGGTCGATGGTGGCCGTCTCGACCTTCGTACCGGCGTTGAAGGTCTTGTCGACGACCTTGCCGGAGAGCACGTGCTTGAGCTTGGTGCGCACGAAGGCCGGGCCCTTGCCGGGCTTGACGTGCTGGAACTCGACGACGGACCAGAGCTGGCCCCCGTCGAGCTTGAGCACCATGCCGTTCTTGAGGTCGTTCGTGGAAGCCACGGTTGCGGAATCTCCTGGACTGAAGCTGGTGGGACCGAGGGTGCGCGTTCACAGCGGTGCTAGAGCGCGAGCAGTTCCTTGGTCGTAATGGTGAGTAGCTCTGGCCCGCCGTCCGCCTCGGGACGGACGACGAGCGTGTCATCGATTCGGACACCACCCCGGCCCGGGAGGTGGACCCCCGGTTCGACGGTGACCGGCACGCAAGCGTCCAGTTTACCCATGGCTCCAGGTGCGAGCTGCGGGTCCTCGTCGATTTCGAGGCCCACGCCGTGTCCGGTGCACGCTCCCAGGCCCTCCGCGTGCCCCGCCGCGTCCAGCACCTGACGTGCCGCGCGGTCCACCGCCCGGTACTCCGCGCCCGGCGCCAGCGCCTCCCGGCCGGCCCGCTGAGCGGCGAAGACGACCTCGTAGAGCTCGATCTGCCAGTCGGCCGGGGTCGTCCCGATGACGAACGTACGGCCGATCTCGCAGCGGTAGCCGCGATACGTGGCGCCCAGGCACACGGAGAGGAAGTCACCCTCCTCGACGCGGCGGTCCGAGGGGCGGTGGCCGCCCCGGCCGGAGTTGGGGCCGGTGCCGACGGAGGTGGTGAAGGCCGGGCCGTCGGCGCCGTGGTCGACGAGGCGGCGCTCCAGCTCCAGGGCGAGATGGCGTTCGGTGCGGCCCACCAGGATCGACTCCAGGAGCTCGCCGAGCGCCTGGTCGGTGATCTCGGCGGCGATCCGCAGACAGGCGATCTCCTCCTCGTCCTTGACGAGCCGCCGCTGCTCCACCGCTCCCCCGAGGTCGCCCAGGAGCAGCCGGGGCGCGACCGAGCCGAGCGCGCGGTGGCGGACCACGGTCAGGTCGTGCTCCTCGACGCTCAGCGAGTCGGCGCCGGACGTCTGGGCGAGGTCGGCTGCGGCCACCGCCGGGTCGCCCGAGGGGGTGGGCAGCACGGTGACCCGTAGATGCTCGTCGAGCCGGCCCTCCACGAGGTCGCCGGTGGGCGTGCGGGGGCACAGCAGTACGTCCTCGGCGGGGCCGAGCAGTAGTACGGCTCGGGGCGGGGCGCCGCCCGCGAGATAGCGGACGTTCGCCGAGCGGGAGACCAGCGCGGCGGCGCTCCCCGCGGCCGCGCAGCGGTCGCGTAGCCATGCGCGGCGGGCCGCGTACACCTCTGACATGCGTCGAGCGTATTTGGGGGGCGGGGGGGTTGGCCGCTTCTGCTCGTCCGACCGGGGGCCGGGCTTTGACTGCGGGCCGTCTTGGGCTGGTCGCGCCCGCGCGGCGGAGCCGCGAAATGTCACAGCCCCGCGCCCCTAAACGGCCCTCCGGGCCTCGTCCTCAAACGCCGGACGGGCTTTTTATGCCCCTACCAGCTCGGCGGGCTCGCGATCGCCCTCGCCAATACGTCGTCCAGGAGGCGGGCCGTTGTCGGGACGTCGTATTGGGAATTGTCGATGATGGGGAGGCCCGAGCCGTACCAGCCCGCCATGCGGCCGTGGATTCCGGCGACCTCCTCGTCGCAGAGGCGGCGGTTGCCGGAGCGCTCCGCGTTGCGTTCCAGGACGATGTCCAGGCCCGGCAGGAGGACGACCGGGAGCAGGCCGGGGCCGACGTGGCGCTTCCAACCGCCGAGGCCGACGACCGGGCGGTCCGGGAAGACCGCGTCGTCGAGGATGCAGGAGATGCCGTTGGCCAGGAAGTTGCGCGCGGCAAAACCGCAGGTGCGGCGGGCCAGGCGGTACTGCGCCTCGGAGTGGTCGTTCCACCCCGCCTGTGGATCCGCGAAACCCGCGCAGACCCATTCGCGTACGTCGTCGAGGCTTATGTGCGCGGTGGGGACGCGGCGGTGCTGGGCCCAGTAGCGGGCGACCGTGGTCTTGCCCGCGCCCGCCGGGCCTATGAGCAGTACGGCGAGCGTGGTGACCCCGGTGCCGCCCGGTGCCTGCGGCAGCGGGACGGGCCCGCCCGGCGGCAGCGTGACGTGCCCGGTGGTTTCCCGGGAGGGCGGCGCGGGCGCGTGGTGGGGCGCCGGGGCGTGCCAGCCCGGTGCGGGCGGGGGCGGTGGTGCCTGTGGTGCGGGCTGCGGTGGGCCGGGGAACGGGGGCGGCGGGGGCGGCTGGGCACCCTGGACCGGGGACGGCGGGGCGTCGTGGACCGTCGGCTGGTGGGCGCCGAGGGCCCAGTCGGCGCCCGGTCCGTGCCCCGGGGCGTGAGGCGGCGGAAGCGGAGCCCCCGCTTCGTGCTGCATCCGGTGCCACTCCGTCTCGTACAGGCAACTGGTGCTGGTCCGGGCGCTCCCCCGCGGCCCGAGGGACCCCCATGGCGTCCCGGTCCAGAACCGTACCTTCCCCGGCCGTCGCAGTGTGAACGGCCGGGGCGCGGCGAAGGTGCCCGCTCAGCCGCCGAGTTCGTCGGCGAGCGCGCGCAGTGCCAGGCGGTACGAGCCGATGCCGAAGCCCGCGACGGTGCCGCTGGCGACGGCCGCCACCACGGAAGTGTGACGGAACTCCTCACGCGTGTACGGGTTCGAGATGTGCACCTCGATGAGCGGGGCGGTGCGCTGGGCGGCCGCGTCCCGCATTCCGTACGAATAGTGGGTGAACGCGCCCGGGTTGAGAACGACCGGAATCTTTCCGTCGGCCGCTTCGTGCAGCCAGCGGATCATGTCGCCCTCTTCGTTGGTCTCGCGGACCTCGACGTCGAAGCCGAGCTCCTTGCCCAGCGACTCGCAGACCTCCACGAGACCCGCGTACGTCGTCGCCCCGTAGACGTCCGGCTCGCGCGAGCCCAGGCGGCCCAGGTTGGGGCCGTTCAGCACGAACACCCGGCGGCTCACGCCGACACCTCCCCGTACGCGGCGAGCAGCACCGCCGGGTCCGGGCCTTCCAGGACCGTCGGCTTGGCGAGGCCGTCGAGGACGATGAAGCGCAGCAGGTTGCCCCGCGACTTCTTGTCCAGCTTCATGTTCTCGACCAGCTTGGGCCACTGGTCGCCGCGGTAGGTGAGCGGCAGGCCCACCGACTCCAGGATCGAACGGTGCCGGTCGGCCGTGGCGTCGTCCAGGCGCCCGGCCAGGCGGCCGAGTTCGGCCGCGAAGACCATGCCGACCGAGACGGCCGCGCCGTGGCGCCACTTGTAGCGCTCGTTCTTCTCGATGGCATGCGCGAGGGTGTGCCCGTAGTTCAGGATCTCGCGCAGCCCCGACTCCTTGAGGTCGCTGGAGACGACGTCGGCCTTCACCTGGATCGCGCGCTCGATGAGCTCGGCCGTGTGCGGGCCCTCGGGGGTGCGGGCGCCCGCCGGGTCGGCCTCGACCAGGTCGAGGATGACCGGGTCGGCGATGAAGCCCGCCTTGATGACCTCGGCCATGCCGGACACGTAGTCGTGGACCGGCAGCGAGTCGAGCGCGGCGAGGTCGCACAGCACGCCGACGGGCGGGTGGAAGGCGCCCACCAGGTTCTTGCCCTCGGCCGTGTTGATGCCGGTCTTGCCGCCGACGGCCGCGTCGACCATGCCGAGCACGGTGGTCGGGACCGAGACCCAGCGCACCCCGCGCAGCCAGGTCGCGGCGACGAAGCCCGCGAGGTCGGTGGTGGCGCCGCCGCCGACGCCGACGACGGCGTCGGTGCGGGTGAACCCGGACTGGCCGAGCGCCTTCCAGCAGTAGGCGGCGACCTCGTAGGTCTTGGCCTCCTCGGCGTTGGGCACCTGGATGGCGATGGCCTCGTAGCCCTGGGCGGCCAGGTCCTCGCGGATGGCGTCGCCGGTGCCGGCCAGCGCCTCCGGGTGGATGACGGCGACCTTGAGGTTGTCACTGCGGCGCGCAGCGCCTCCGTTGAGGGTGGTGGTGGGCGACGGGCGGGACTTGGTGCCGATCAGGCCGGGGAGTTCGGCGAGGAGGTTGCGGCCGACCAGCACGTCGTACGGGTCCGCCCCGGCGCTGCCGCCGACGTGGATCCGGGTGGGTGCCTGCTCGCTCATGCGGTTTTCAGCTCCAGTGCGTCGAGGACCGCCTGGGCGACCTCTTCGGGGGTGCGGTCGTCGGTCGCGACGACGACCCGGGCGACTTCGGTGTACAGATGGCGCCGGGCGTCCATCAGCTCGCGCCACTGGCGGCGCGGGTTGACCGCGAGGAGCGGGCGGGCGGTGTTGAGGCCGACCCGCTTCACCGCCTCCTCGACGTCCATCGACAGATAGACGACCGGCCGGCCGGCGAGCAGCGCGCGCGTGGAGGCGTCCAGGATCGCGCCGCCGCCGAGGGCGAGTACGCCCGTGTGCTCGGCGACGGCGGCACGGACCGCCTCCCGCTCCAGCTCACGGAAGTGCGCCTCGCCCTCGTCGACGAAGATGTCGGCGATCTGGCGGCCCTCGGCGGCCACGATGTCGGCGTCGGTGTCCCGGTAGGGCGCGCCGAGCCGCTCGGCGAGCAGCGCGCCCACGGTGGACTTCCCGGAGCCCATCGGGCCGATCAGGACGACCAGCGGACCGGTGCTCACCGGATCTGCAGGTTGTCGAGGTAGGACCGGACGTTACGACGGGTCTCGGGGACGCTGTCGCCGCCGAACTTCTCGGCGACCGCGTCCGCGAGGACGAGCGCGACCATGGCCTCGGCCACGATGCCCGCGGCGGGGACGGCACACACGTCGGAGCGCTGGTGGTGGGCCTTGGCGGCCTCGCCGGTGGCGACGTCGATGGTCGCGAGCGCGCGCGGCACGGTCGCGATCGGCTTCATCGCGGCCCGTACGCGCAGCAGCTCACCGGTGGTCAGACCACCCTCGGTGCCACCCGCGCGGCCCGAGGTGCGCTTGACGCCCTCGGCCGTCCGCACGATCTCGTCGTGGGCCTTGGAGCCCGGCACGCGCGCGAGGTCGAAGCCGTCGCCGACCTCGACGCCCTTGATCGCCTGGATGCCCATGAGGGCGGCGGCGAGACGGGCGTCCAGCCTGCGGTCCCAGTGGACGTGCGAGCCGAGGCCGACGGGCACGCCGTACGCCAGGACCTCGACCACACCGCCGAGGGTGTCGCCGTCCTTGTGGGCCTGGTCGATCTCGGCGACCATCGCCTTCGACGCGTCCGCGTCCAGGCAGCGCACCGGGTCGGCGTCCAGCTTCTCGACGTCGGCGAGGGTCGGGTAGACGCCGTACGGCGCCTTCGCGGCGGCCAGCTCGACCACGTGCGAGACGATCTCGATCCCGGCCGTCTCCTTCAGGTAGGAGCGGGCGACCGCGCCGAGCGCCACACGCGCGGCGGTCTCGCGGGCGCTGGCGCGCTCCAGGATCGGACGCGCCTCGTCGAAGCCGTACTTCTGCATACCCGCCAGATCCGCGTGTCCCGGGCGGGGACGCGTCAGCGGGGCGTTGCGGGCGAGGTCGGCGAGGATCTCGGGGTCCACGGGGTCGGCCGACATGACCTGCTCCCACTTGGGCCACTCGGTGTTGCCCACCATGATCGCGATCGGCGAGCCCATGGAGAGGCCGTGGCGGACACCGCCCAGGAACGTGACCTCGTCACGCTCGAACTTCATCCGCGCGCCGCGCCCATAGCCCAGGCGCCGCCGGGCCAGGTGGTCGGCCACCATCTCCGTGGTGATCGGCACGCCGGCGGGAAGGCCCTCCAGCGTCGCGACAAGTGCGGGACCGTGGGACTCCCCGGCGGTCAGCCAGCGCAACCTGCTCAACGGTGCTCCTCATGCTCGCGCGTTCGGTACTACGGCGCGGCCGGGTGCGCGGCCCTGGCCCGCCACCACTGATCCTCCCACGTCCGCGATGGTGAGCCGGGACCCGGTCCAGGAAGCGGACGCAGAATCCGTTGGCCGGACGCTCAGCGGGCGGTGAGCGCCGCCTCGCCCGCCGCGCGCATGACGTCCAGCGGCGCCTTCGCCACGCCCGTCATCTGCTCGATCTGGAGGACCGCCTGGTGGACCAGGAGGTCGAGGCCGCCGACGACCGGAGCGCCGCGCTCGGCCCAGGCGGCCGCGAGCGCGGTCGGCCACGGGTCGTACAGGACGTCGAAGAGCGTTCCCGGGCGCTCGGGGACGGCCGCCGCGAGCGCGTCGGTGGTGCCCGCCGGGGTGGTGGCGATCACGAGCGGCGCCTCGAAGGCCCCGGCCGCGTCCGCCCAGTCCGCGGTCCGGACGGCGACGCCGAGGCGCTCGCCCCAGCCGCGCATCTCGTCCGCGCGGGCCGCGCTGCGGACGTACGCGGTGACCTCACCCGTACAGATACGGGCGAGGGCGGCCAGCGCCGAGGACGCGGTGGCGCCCGCGCCGAGGACGGCGGCCGAGGTGACCCGCTCGACGCCGCGCTCGCGCAGCGCGGCCAGCATGCCGGGGATGTCGGTGTTGTCGCCGTAGCGGCGCCCGTCGCGGGTGAGGACGACGGTGTTCACCGCCTCCACCGAGGAGGCGGTGTCGCTGATGCCGTCGAGCAGCGGGATGATCGCCCGCTTCAGCGGCATCGTGAGCGAGAGCCCGGCCCAGGAACTGTCGAGCCCGTCGATGAATCCGGGAAGAGCGGCCTCGTCCACCTCGAAACGGTCGTACGACCAGTGGGTGAGGCCGAGTTCCCGATAGGCGGCGCGGTGCAGTACCGGGGAGAGCGAGTGGGCGATGGGCGACCCCAGTACGGCCGCCCGTCGCGCACCGCTCTCCTGGCTCACGGAACTCACTGGCCGGATTTCCCCTGTTCGTACTTCTTGCGGTTCTGGTTCTGCTCTTCGTTGGTGACCGCGAACAGCGTCTCGTTCTCGGTGACCGAGACGAAGTAGTACCACGGGCCCGGCGTCGGGTTGAGCGCCGAATGCAGCGCGGAATCACCGGGGTTGCCGATCGGACCGGGCGGCAGACCGTGGATGTAGTACGTGTTGTACGGGTGGTGGAAGTCCCGCAGGTTCTTGACCGCACCTGTGTCCAGGGTCGATTCGCTCTTGGCGTAGTTGACCGTGGAGTCGAAGTCGAGCAGGCCGTAGGTCTCGGTGTTGCCGGGCTTCAGACGGTTGTAGACGACCCGCGCGACCTTGTCGAAGTCGTGCTTGTACTTGCCTTCCGCCTGGACGAGGCTCGCGACCGTGATCACCTGGAGCGGCGACTTCAGGCCGAGCTTGACGGACATGCCCTTCAGGTCGACCTTGGCGTACTCGCTGTTGGCACGCGAGACCATCTTGCGCAGGATGTCCTCGGGCTTGGCACCCTTGGCGACCGGGTAGCTGGCCGGGTAGAGGAACCCTTCCAGCGGATCCTGGATCTCCTTGTTGTCGTTCGCCCAGTCGGGCAGCCCGAGATTCTTCGCCTGCGCCTTCGCGACGTCCTTGGTCGTGCCCGGCTTGAGTTCGAGGCGCTTGTCGATCTGCTCGTAGACCCAGGCGTTCCGCTTGCCTTCGGGAATGATGAAGTTGCTGCGGCTGGCCGGGTTCAGCATGGCCGCGACCGCGTTCGCCGCCGACATTCCCTTGTTGAGCGTGTAGACGCCCGCCTGAATGGTCTTGCCCTTGGGGTTGTCGTTCTGCGCGGAGACGAACGCGCCCTGGCTCTTGACCACTCCGGCCTTCGTCAGAATGCTGCCGATTTCATATCCGCCGGCCCCCTGGGGGATTTCCACCTGAATCGGGGTGGAGCCGGTCCCGACATAGTCGGGAGCCGTGCCGAATTTCTTCTGCCAGAACTGGTAGCCGAAATACCCGGCGCCGCCGACGCCGAGGGAGAAGACGACGACGAGCACCAGACAGGCGCGCCCGCTCTTGCCCTTCTTCTTCCCCTTGCCCTTGCCGCCCTTGCCCCGCCGGGAGCGCGGCTCGTCCTCGTCGGCGTCGCTGTCGGCGCCGTCGGTGAAGAAAGGATGCGTCTCCTTCTCCGGCTCCGGTTCGGCCTCCGGCTCCTCCGGCGTCCACTCGGGCGCCTGCTCCGGCACCGTCTGACGCTGGTTCGGCGGCTGCGGCGGCGGATACGCCTCGGGCGTGCCGTAGTAGTCCTGCGTCTCGGCGCCGTAACCGGTGTAGCCGTCCGGCTGCTGCCCGGCGTAGGGCATGGCCGCCTGCTGGCCGGTGTCCCATCCCGCGTTGTACTGAGCCTGCTGTACGTACTGCTCCTGCGGGTAACCCTGCTGGGGCTGCCCGCCGTACTGCTGCTGCGACTGCTGCGGGTGCTGGTTCTGCTGGTGCACCTGCTGCTGGTGCTGCTGCTGCGCGTACGGGTCCTGCGGGTGCTGGGCCTGCTGCGGGTGCTGCTGGTACTGCGGATGCTGCGGCTGCTGCTGCGCGTACTGCTGATGCGCCTGCTGGTCGCCGTACGGAGCCTGACCGGAGGCAGCCTGCTGCGCTCCCCATCCCTGGTCCCCGTACAGAGGATCCTCGGGATGCCACGGTTCGGAGCCTGCGCCCCGGCCATACTCAGTCATCGGTCCCCTAGAGCCGCGAGGCATCCGGACGGTCCGCCTCTTCCGCTGTGCGGCAGCTGTTCGAATGTCGCCGCATCGCGCGGAACGTTACCGTATCGCGATCAGATAACCACTTCGACGCCCTCGCCAGGCGGTCTGCCTGACACCCGTTCGGCCTCAAGCGCGGTCTGAAGAATGATCACTGCGGCCGCCTGATCGATGACCGACCGGCCCTTTTTCGACTTCACGCCGGAGGCGCGCAGTCCCTGAGTGGCCGTCACCGTCGTCATCCGCTCGTCGACGAGCCGGACCGGAATCGGCGCGATGCCCTTCGCGAGTTCGTGGGCGAATTTGCGGACCTTGACGGCCGCCGGGCCCTCGCCCCCGCTGAGGGAGCGAGGCAGCCCCACGACCACCTCGATCGGCTCGTACTCCTCGACGAGCCGGCGCAACCGCCGGTGGGCGGCCGGGACATCACGTCCCGGCACGGTCTCCACCGGCGTGGCGAGCACCCCGTCGGGGTCGCACGAGGCGACCCCGATCCGGGCGTCCCCGACGTCGATCGCGAGGCGGCGTCCCCGTCGCATCAGGCCGTCTCGGCGACGAGGCGCTCGACGGCGGCCATGGCGTCGCCGACCGCGTCCGGGTTCTGACCGCCGCCCTGGGCGACGTCCGGCTTGCCGCCGCCACCGCCGCCGAGGGTCTTGGCAGCGGTACGGACCAGGTCACCGGCCTTGAGACCGCGCTCGCGGGCGGCCTCGTTGGTGGCGATGACGGTCAGCGGGCGGCCGTTGGCGGTGGTGAAAAGCGCCACAACCACCGGGCGGTCGCCCGGAATGCGGCCGCGCACGTCGAGGACGAGCTTGCGCAGGTCGTCGGCGGAGGTGCCGTCCGGCACCTGCCCGATGGCCAGGGCCACGCCCCGGACGTCCTTGGCGCCCTCGGCGAGCCCGCCGGCGGCGGCCAGGACCTTCTCGGCGCGGAACTTCTCGATCTCCTTCTCGGCGTCCTTCAGCTTGCCGAGCATGGTGGAGATCTTCTCCGGCAGCTCCTCGGGGCGGCCCTTGACCAGCTCCTGGAGCTGGGCGACGACCGTGTGCTCACGGGCGAGGAAGTTGTACGCGTCCACGCCGACCAGGGCCTCGATGCGGCGCACACCGGAGCCGATCGAGGACTCGCCGAGCAGCTTCACCAGGCCCAGCTGGGCGGTGTTGCCGACGTGCGTACCGCCGCAGAGCTCCTTGGAGAAGTCGCCGATGGTGACCACGCGCACGCGCTCGCCGTACTTCTCGCCGAACTCGGCGATGGCGCCCTGCTTCTTGGCCTCGTCGATCGACATGACCTCGGCCTGGACGTCCAGTTCGCGCGAGAGGACCTCGTTGATCTTCTGCTCGACGTCGGTGAGGACCGTGCCGGGAACGGCGGCGGGCGAGCCGAAGTCGAAGCGGAAGCGGCCCGGCGAGTTCTCCGAACCGGCCTGGGCGGCCGTCGGGCCGAGCGCGTCGCGCAGGGCCTGGTGGGTCAGGTGCGTGGCGGAGTGGGCGCGGGCGATGGCGCGGCGGCGCTTGATGTCGATGGTGGCGTAGGCCGAGGCACCGAGCGTGACCTCGCCGACCTGGACGACGCCCTTGTGCACGTGGACGCCCGGGACCGGCTCCTGCACATCGCGGATCTCGATGACCGCGCCCGTGTCGAGCTTGATGCGGCCCTGGTCGGCGAGCTGGCCGCCGCCCTCGGCGTAGAACGGGGTGCGGTCCAGGACGACCTCGACCTCGTCGCCCTCGGAGGCGGCGGGCGAGGGCACGCCGTCGACGAGCAGGCCGACGACCGTCGACTCGTTCTCGGTGAGCGTGTAGCCGGTGAAGTCGGTCTCGCCCGAGTTGTCGGCCACCTCGCGGTAGGCGGACAGGTCGGCGTGGCCGGTCTTCTTGGCCTTGGCGTCGGCCTTGGCCCGCTCCCGCTGCTCCTTCATCAGGCGGCGGAAGCCGTCCTCGTCCACGGAGAGGCCCTGCTCGGCGGCCATCTCCAGGGTGAGGTCGATCGGGAAGCCCCAGGTGTCGTGGAGCAGGAAGGCCTTCTCGCCGGCCAGGACCGTGCCGCCGGCGGCCTTGGTCTCGGTGACGGCGGTGTCCAGGATGTTGGTGCCGCCCTTGAGGGCCTTGAGGAAGGCGGCCTCTTCGGCGAGCGCGACCGTCTCGATGCGCTTGCGGTCGGTGATGAGCTCCGGGTACTGCTGGCCCATCGTGGTGATCACGACGTCGATCAGGTCCTGGACGACCGGGCCGGTGGCGCCCATGAGGCGCATGTTGCGGATGGCGCGGCGCATGATGCGGCGCAGGACGTAGCCGCGGCCCTCGTTGCCGGGGGTGACGCCGTCGCCGATGAGCATCGTGGACGTACGGATGTGGTCGGCGACCACACGCAGCGAGACGTCCGTGTGGTGCGCGGCGCCGTAGCGGACACCCGTCAGCTCGGTGGCCTTGTCCATGACCACGCGCAGGGTGTCGGTCTCGTACATGTTCTGTACGCCCTGAAGGATCATGGCGAGGCGTTCGAGACCCAGACCGGTGTCGATGTTCTTCGACGGCAGGTCGCCGAGGATCGGGAAGTCCTCCTTGCCGTCGCCCGCACCGCGCTCGTACTGCATGAAGACCAGGTTCCAGATCTCCACGTACCGCTCGTCGTTGACGGCCGGGCCGCCCTCGACGCCGAACTCGGGGCCGCGGTCGTAGTTGATCTCGGAGCAGGGGCCGCACGGGCCCGGGACGCCCATGGACCAGAAGTTGTCCTTCTTGCCCAGGCGCTGGATGCGCTCGGCGGGGACGCCGATCTTGTCGCGCCAGATGGCCTCGGCCTCGTCGTCGTCGAGGTAGACCGTGATCCAGAGCTTCTCCGGCTCCAGGCCGTAACCGCCCTTGTCCTGCGGCGAGGTGAGCAGCTCCCAGGCGTACCGGATGGCACCTTCCTTGAAGTAGTCGCCGAAGGAGAAGTTGCCGCACATCTGGAAGAACGTGCCGTGGCGGGTGGTCTTGCCGACCTCTTCGATGTCCGGGGTACGGACGCACTTCTGCACGCTGGTCAGCGTGGCCGCCGGGGGCTTGACCTCACCCAGGAAGTAGGGCTTGAACGGCACCATGCCCGCGGGGACCAGGAGCAGAGTCGGGTCGTCCGCGATGAGCGACGCCGAAGGGACGACGGTGTGCCCGCGCTCCTCGAAGAAGCTCAGCCAGCGGCGGCGGATTTCAGCCGACTCCATCAGTGGTCCTCATTCCGGTTGTACGAGATCGTCTTGTACTGCTGCTTGGGGTGGTCGAGTGCCGCGAGGCGGCGCTGCGCCGGGAGTTCATGCACGTTGGACGCGTTGAGCCCCAGCGCGTCGTTGAGTTCCGACTCGCGCTGGACCATGCCGGCCTTCACGTCGAGCGCGAAGTCCTTCAGCTTGTGGCCCGCCTCGATCGCCTTGTCGGCGGTGCGCGCGGCCAGGGACTCCGGGGTGAGCTGCTTCAGCTTCCGGTTGACCTTGGTGGTGGCCCACACACCGGCTGCGGCGCCCGCGGTGAACCAGAACGTACGGCGGAACATCGCAGCGTCAGCCCTTTCGCTTGCTCCGCCGCGCGGACGGCAGAGTCCGCCCGACGATCACCGTGCGAGGCGGCTCGGCGGGCCCGGTTTTCCGTCCGATGGCCCGGCGCACCCCGTACCCGAAGGCCGCGACCTTCACCAGCGGGCCGCCGAAGGTCGAGGCGACCGTGGTGGAGAGCGCCGACGCGTTGGAGGTGACCTCCTGGACGTCCGAGGCGATGGCGTCGACCCGGTCCAGCTGGGTCTGCGCCGAGCGCACCGCCGAGGAGGCGTCCGCGAGCAGCGGGACGGCCTGTTCGGTCACGTCCGCCACCAGCTTGGTGGTCGCCTTCAGCGTCTGGGCCAGCCTCACGAGGACTACGGCGAGGAAGGACACCAGGATCGCCCAGAAGACGGCCACCAGGATCCCGGCCACCTCTCCACCGGACACTTCGCACCGCTCCCTGCGCATCGACCGTCGGACAAGAAAAGTTGTCCCCCGACCCTATCGCGCCGAGGGTCTTGCCCCCTACCGCATTAGGGCCTTACGGAAGCGGAGTCGAGCAGGCCGATTGTACGCAGTGCATACCCTTGAGTACTCTGCGTGTCCCATGCGCTCCAATCTGCCATCGGAGCTGAACGGCTTCGTCGGGCGAGAACGTGAACTGGCCGCCCTGCACGGGCTGCTGGCCGAGGCGCGGCTGACCACCGTGGTCGGGGTCGGCGGCGTCGGGAAGACCCGCCTGGCGCTGCGCGCGGCTGCCGCCGCGGCCGCGCAGGAACGCTACTGCGACGGGGTGTGGCTGGCGGACCTGTCCACGGTGACCGACCCGGACCTGCTCGACCACGCGGTCGTCGAGGCCCTGGGACTCACCGACCACACCACCCGCCCGCCGCGCCGCACCCTCCTGGACCACCTCGCCGAGCGCGCCCCGCTGCTCGTCCTGGACGGCTTCGAGCAGCTGGTGGACGCCTGCGCGGAGCTGGTGTGCGAGCTGCTGCGCCGCTCCCCCGGCCTTCGTGTGCTCGCCGCCGGACGGCTGCCGTTACGTGTGGACGGCGAGCGGCTGCTCGCGCTGGCCCCGATGGACGACGAGGACGCGGTGGCGCTCTTCACCGACCGCGCCCACGGCTCGGCGCTCACCGACGAGCGGACGGCCGCCGTACGGGAGGTGTGCCGGCGCCTCGACGGGATCCCGCTCGCCCTGGAACTGGCGGCCGGACGTCTGGGCGCGCTCTCCATCGGGCAGGTGCTGCACCGCCTGGACGACCGCTTCCGCCTGCTGACCTGCGGCGGACGCGGAACGGTGGCCCGCCATCAGACGCTGCGCACCACCATCGGCTGGAGCCATGAGCTGTGCACCGGGCCCCAGCGGCTGCTGTGGGCCCGGCTCTCGGTGTTCGCCGGGCAGTTCGACCTGGAGGCCGTCGAGTACATCTGCGTCGGCCCGGACCTGCCGCCCGAGGACGTGCTCGACGTACTCCAGCAGCTCCTCGACCACTCGCTGGTGGTGCGCGAGGACGGCCCGGCGGGCGTGCGCTACCGGATGCTCGACACCGTACGGGAGTACGGCGCCGAGTGGCTGACGGCGACCGGCGACGCCGACCGGCTGCGCCGGCGCCACCGCGACTGGTATCTCGGGCTCGCCACCTGGTGCGAGCTGGACTGGTTCAGCCCGCGCCAGGCCGAGGTCGCGGTGCGGGTGGAGGCCGAACTGCCCAATCTGCGGGCCGCGTTGGACTACTCGCTCGACTCGGAGCGGGACACGCATCTGGCCCAGTACCTGGCCGGGACGCTCTGGTTCTGCTGGGTCGGCTGCGGGCGGCTGGCCGAGGGACGGCACTGGCTGGGCCTGGTCCTGGAGGCCGGGGGCGGCGACCACGACGGCGCCCGGCTCAAGGCGCTGTGGGTGCTCGGCTATGTCTCGGTGCTGCGCGGCGACTCGGTGGCGGCGATCGCGGCGCTGCACGAGTGCCGTGAGGACGCCGAGCGCACCGGCGACGCGGTGGCCCGGGCATACGCGGTGCACCGGACCGGCTGTCTGGCCCTGGTCTGCGACGACATGCCGCGCGCCGAGGAACTGCTGCGCGCGGCGCTCGCGCAGTACGAGGAGATCGGCGAGCTCAACAGCAATGTGCTGATGGCGCGGGTGGAGCTCGCGATGGCGGTGGCCTTCCGGGGCCATCTCGACGAGGCCGTCGTGATGTGCGAGCACGTGGTCGAGATCTGCGCGGAGCACGGCGAGCGCTGGGCCCTCGCGTACGCGCTGTACGTCCTCGGGTATGCGGCCTGGCACGCCAAGGACCTCGGCGGGGCCCGGCGGCTGCTGACCGAGTGCCTGGAGATCGACCACGCCTTCCACGACCTGCTGGGCACGGTCCTGGCCCTTGAACTGCTCGCGTTGGTAGCGGTGGACGGCGGCGATCCGGCGCAGGCGGCGGTGCTCCAGGGGGCGGCCGAGGGGATCTGGCCGTCGGTGGGGCTGCCGCTGTTCGGCTCCGCGTCCTTCAACGCCGCGCATGTGCTCTGCGAGCAGCGGGCGCGCGAGCGGCTGGGGGACGGTGCGTACGAGACGTTCCGGCAGCGGGGCAGGGGGCTCGACCTGGACGAGGCGGTGGCGCGGGCGCTGACCGGCTCGGGCGGCGAGGACCCCGTACCGGAGACGCCGGCGCCACCCGGACAGGCGCTACAAACGCGGAAGCCCGCCGCCTCCCGCTCCGTGCGGAGCGAGGGGACGGCGGGCCGAAGCGCGGAGCGCTGAATACTGCGCCTGACTCAGCGGGCGTAGTACTCGACGACGAGCTGCTCGTCGCAGATGACCGGGATTTCCTTGCGGTTCGGGTCACGGTCCAGGCGGAAGGCCAGGGCCTTCAGGTTCACCTGGAGGTAGCGCGGGGTCTCGCCCTCGCCGGCGTAGCCACCCTCGCGGGCAACCTGGAAGGGGTGCTTCGCACGGCTGCGCTCGCGGACGGTGACGACGTCGTCCGGACGGACACGGAACGACGGCTTGTCGACCTTGCCACCGTTGACCTCGATGTGGCCGTGGACGACCATCTGGCGGGCCTGGTAGATGGTGCGGGCGATGCCCGAACGCAGGACCAGGGCGTCGAGGCGACGCTCAAGCTCGACGACCAGCGCCTCGCCCGTCTTGCCCTCGGCCTTCTTGGCGCGGTCGTAGGCACGCGCCATCTGACGCTCAGAGATGTCGTACTGGGCGCGCAGACGCTGCTTCTCCAGCAGACGGACCTTGTAGTCCGAGTTCTGCTTGCGGCCACGGCCGTGCTCGCCCGGCGGGTACGGACGGGCCTCGAAGTACTTGACGGCCTTCGGCGTCAGCGCGATGCCGAGCGCACGAGACTTCTTGACCTTGGGACGCGACTGGTTAGGCACGTTCTCCAAACCTCCATGGTTGGGTTAGGTTAGGCTCACCTTACTCAAGGAGATCGTATGTCTCGTCCGGGGAACACCAGTCACATCACGGACAGCACGAAGAAGGCCGAACCCGCAGAAGGGGTCGGCTCCACCGGCCCGCACAAGGGGGCCGGTACCGGTGCGCAGCATGCCACCGGTCACGTGACGGAGGTCCGATCAGATCGTGGTCAGCCGCGTCCCAGCGGACTTGAAATCGCGCGGATGCCGTCAGCAGCCGAGCGCACACGAACTCTCGTACATAGTACCTGCTCGTCAGTGCTGCTCATCACCGGTCTCGACGGCGCCCGTCCGGAGCAGCTGACGCCCAGGCTGTGCAACGTGGGTCCGGACGGTGATCTGTTCCTGCTCTTCCCCGCCGACTCCCCGGCCGTACGGGCCGCCACCCACGCCCACGACGACGAGCTCTCGGCCGTCCTGGAGCTCACCGATGTGGCACCGGTATCGGTCCCCCACCGTATCCGGGGCCGCGCCTGGATCACCGGCTGGCTGACCCGCGTCCCGGGCCTGGCCCCGCCCGGCAGCATGACGCTCCGCCTGGAGGTCAACGAGGCGTACGTGGACGACCTGTGGGGCGCGACCTCGGTCGCGCCCGAGGACTTCGCGGCCGCCGAACCGGATCCGCTGGCCTCCCACGAGACGGAGCTCCTGCAGCATCTGCACGCGTCCCACGGGGAACAGGTGCGCTCGTTGTGCGGCCTGGTGGAAAAGGGGCCGGGCGGGATGAAGTCGGTCACGCCGCTGGCGCTCGACCGGTTCGGGCTGCGCGTGCGCTTCCAGGACCACGCCGGGCACTGCTTCGACGCGCGCTTCGAGTTCCCGGAGCCAGTGACGGACCTCACGGGACTGCGGCGCGCGATGCGGCGGCTGTTCGAGGCGGCGGAGGGCTGAGGACGGCAGGGCGGGCGCGGGTCGCCGTCGGCCGGGCGGGGTGCCCGTGCCGCTGCTCCCGGACGGCTACTCCGCCCGCCCCAGCCGCTCCCTGACCTTCTCCACCACGTCCGCGTACCGCGCCTCCGCCCCGTACCGCGTCGGCTCGTAGTAGCGCTTTCCGGCCACCGCGTCCGGGGCGTACTGCTGGGCCGCGATCGCGCCCGGCACGTCGTGCGGGTACACATACCCCTGGGCGTGGCCGAGCTTGGCCGCGCCCTTGTAGTGGCCGTCGCGCAGATGCGGCGGAACGGGGCCGGCCAGGCCCGCCCGGACGTCCGCCATCGCCGCGAAGATCGCGTTCGTCGCCGCGTTGGACTTCGGCGCGAGAGCCAGGGCGATGGTGGCGTGGCTGAGGGTGAGGGCCGCCTCCGGGAAGCCGATCAGCGCGACCGCCTGGGCGGCGGCGACGGCGGTGGGCAGCGCCGTCGGATCCGCGAGGCCGATGTCCTCGCTCGCCGAGATCATCAGGCGGCGCGCGATGAACCGGGGGTCCTCGCCCGCCTCGATCATCCGCGCCAGATAGTGCAGCGCCGCGTCCACATCGGAGCCCCGGATGGACTTGATCAGGGCGCTCGCCACGTCGTAGTGCTGGTCGCCGTCCTTGTCGTACTTCACCGCCGCCCGGTCGACCGTCTCCTCGACGGTCTGGAGCGTGACCTCCTTCTCGCCCTTCGCGAGCGCCGAACCGGCCGCCGCCTCCAGGGCGGTGAGCGCGCGGCGGGCGTCGCCGCCCGCGATGCGCAGCAGATGCGCCTCGGCGTCCTCGGGGAGCGTCACCGCGCCGCCGAGCCCGCGCTCCTCGGTGACCGCCCGGCGCAGAAGATCGCGCAGGTCGTCGTCGGTGAGCGGTTCGAGGGTGAGCAGCAGGGAGCGCGAGAGCAGGGGGGAGATCACCGAGAAGTACGGGTTCTCGGTCGTCGCCGCGATCAAGGTCACCCAGCGGTTCTCCACCGCCGGGAGCAGCGAGTCCTGCTGGGCCTTGGAGAAGCGGTGGATCTCGTCGAGGAAGAGGACGGTCTCCTTGCCGAATCCGCCGATCGCCCGGCGGGCCCCGTCGATGACGGCCCGTACTTCCTTCACGCCCGCGGTGATCGCGGAGAGCTCGACGAAGCGCTTGTTGGTCGCCTTGGACACCACGTACGCGAGGGTCGTCTTGCCGATGCCGGGCGGGCCCCACAGGATCACGGACGAGGGGCCGGCGGGACCGCCGCTGCCCTCCCCCACCAGGCGCCGCAGCGGCGAGCCGGGCTTGAGCAGATGCTGCTGCCCGACCACCTCGTCGAGGGTGCGCGGGCGCATCCGGACGGCCAGAGGGCTGCCCGCCGGGTCTTTCTCCTGGCGGTCCTCTGCGGCTGCGGTGAACAGGTCGGGCTCCACGTCGAGAACCCTAAGCCACGGCACTGACAACGCGGTCAGCGCAGGCAGAACACCTGGTCAGCAGGGTCGTACGCAGACGGTCAGCTCGTCCAGAAGTCCCACCAGCGGGTCAGGATCAGCATCCCGATGATCCCGACGTGCAGCACCGGCAGCACCCAGGTGAACTCGCCGAAGAAGCCCTTCAGCCAGTTCGGCGCGGGCAGGAAGCCGTGGCGGACGTTGAACGACGTGACGTACCAGAACATGAAGATCGTCGCGACCCACGCCAGGCAGCACCACAGGCACAGCGCGTTGATCCGGTACAGCGACTCGAACTGCAGCCAGGAGCAGAACCCGACGCCGAAGAGCGTGCCCGCGTTGAAGGTCAGCCAGTACCAGCGCGGGAAGCGGGCCCGGGTGAGCAGGCTCACGCCGACGCAGATGACGATCCCGTACGCCACCAGACCCAGCATCGGGTTGGGGAACCCGAAGGCCGACGCCTGGGCGCTCTTCATGATGTTGCCGCAGGACACGACCGGGTTGAGGCTGCACCCCGGCGTGAAGTTCGGGTTCTCAAGCAGCTTGAACTTGTCGATCGTGATGACCCAGGCCGCGAGCAGTCCGGCGGCCCCCGTGATCACCAGGAGCCAGGCGAACGAGCGGCTCCCGCCGACGCCGCGCGGGCCGTCCGCCCCGTCGGGGCCGGAGGAGACACTGTCCTTGGCTGTCGTCGTCTTGCTCATCACGCCGATCCGTCAGTCGAGTCATGGGCCTGAAGGGGCCTGGGGGTGGGGCTCATTGTGCCGTACACACGCACGTGCCCACCGTTCGTTCGACATAAGGGCGTACGCGCAGGACCGGAGTTGACGGTTCGGGAAACGGGAGACGGGCCGGACAGCCCTGGCTGTCCGGCCCGTCCATCGCACGGGTGGTTACGCGAGTCGTTCGCGCATCGTCTCCACGACGCTCGCCAGCGGCACCGCCGTCTGGTCGCCGGACTCCATGTCCTTGAGCTGCACGACACCTTCGGCGAGGTCGCGCTCGCCCGCGACGATCGCGTACTGCGCACCGCTGCGATTGGCCGACTTCATGGCCGACTTGACGCCCTTGCCGCCGAACGCGAAGTCGGTGGCGATGCCCGCCTTGCGCAGCTCGACCACCACACCGAAGAGGACCCGCCGGGCCTCCTCGCCGAGCGGCACCGCGAAGACGCTGGTGGCGGACGGGATGTCGAGCGTGACGCCCTCGGCCTCCAGCGCCAGGACCGTGCGGTCGACGCCGAGCGCCCAGCCCACCGACGGCAGCGCGGGGCCGCCGATCATCTCGGAGAGGCCGTCGTAGCGGCCGCCGCCGCCCACCGCGGACTGCGAGCCCAGACCGTCGTGGACGAACTCGAAGGTCGTCCGGGTGTAGTAGTCGAGGCCGCGCACCAGCTTCGGGTCGTCCTCGTACACCACGCCCTGGGCGTTCAGCAGCTCGCGGACCTCCTCGTGGTACGCCTTGCAGCCGTCGCACAGGTAGTCGCGAAGGAGCGGCGCGCCCACCAGCTGCTGCTGCACCGCGTCCCGCTTGTCGTCGAGGACGCGCAGCGGGTTGATCTCGGCGCGGCGCAGGGTGTCCTCGTCGAGGTCGAGGCCGCGCAGGAAGTCCTGGAGGGCGGCCCGGTAGACCGGACGGCACTCCTGGTCGCCCAGCGAGTTCAGCAGGATGCGGAAGTTGCGCAGGCCGAGCGAGCGGTACGCGTCGTTGGCCAGGATGATCAGCTCGGCGTCGAGCGCCGGGTCCTCGGCGCCGATCGCCTCGGCGCCGACCTGCGAGAAGTGCCGGTAGCGGCCCTTCTGCGGGCGCTCGTAGCGGTAGTACGAGCCCGAGTACCAGAGCTTGACCGGCAGGTTGCCCGCCTTGTGCAGATTGGCCTCAAGGGCCGCACGCAGCACGGAGGCGGTGCCCTCGGGGCGCAGGGCGAGCCTGTCGCCGCCCTTGGTCTCGAAGGCGTACATCTCCTTGCTCACGATGTCGGTGGACTCGCCGACACCGCGCGCGAAGAGCTCCACGTTCTCGAAGCCCGGGGTCTCGACATAGCCATAGCCGGAGTTGCGCAGCGGCGCCGCGATCGCCTCGCGGACCGCCAGGTAGGTCGCGCTGTTGGGCGGCAGCAGGTCGTACGTGCCCTTGGGGGCCTGGAAGGTACTCATGGGGAAGCTTCTCGTCACATTCCTCGTCGGGGAGAGGCGATGCCCTCTCCGAGGCCGGCGGCCACCTGCCGCAGATACGGGTTGGTGGCGCGCTCCTGGCCGATGGTGGTCTGGGAGCCGTGGCCGGACAGCACCACGGTCGAGTCGTCGAGCGGCAGGCACACACGGCCCAGCGATTCGAGCAACTCGGCGTGGCTGCCGCCGGGCAGGTCGGTGCGTCCGACGGAGCCGGCGAAGAGCAGGTCGCCCGAGAACAGGATCGGAGGAATGTCCTCCGCCTCGGGCAGCCCGAACGTCACCGACCCCTTGGTATGGCCGGGCGCGTGCGACACGGTGAGCTCCATACCGGCGAGCTGCAGCGTCGCGCCGTCGGACAGCTCCTTGACGTCGTCCGGTTCGCCGATGGTCAGCTCGCCCATGATCTGGGCGCCGAAGGAGCGGCCCAGCGCCTTCTCCGGGTCGCTCATCATGTACCGGTCCGAGGGGTGGATCCACGCGGGCACGTCGTGCGCCCCGCACACCGGGACGACCGAGGCGCAGTGGTCGATGTGGCCATGGGTGAGGACGACGGCGACGGGCTTGAGCCGATGCTTCCGGAGCGCGTCCTCGACTCCCTGGGCCGCCTGGTGGCCCGGGTCGATGATCACGCACTCCTCGCCGGCGGCGGGGGCGACCAGGTAGCAGTTGGTCCCCCAGGCCCCGGCGGGGAACCCGGCAATGAGCACGATCGTCCTCAGTTTCTCGTACGACGGGTGATTGCGGCTGTTCAGAGCCTACCGGCGCTGCTCCCGTCACAGCGAACCCATATACGGTACGGGCACAGTCCGCGCGTACACGCGTCCGTACCCCCTACACCGCACAAGGAGACCACCGGTGGTCAGCAGCGAACAGCGCCGGCGCCAGCTCGCCCGGGAGAAGTTCGAGCGTCAGCAGCAGCGCCGCGAGACGGCCCGCCGCAAGGCCAAGCGCCGCAACACCGTCATCGCGGCCGCCCTCGCGGTGGTCGTCGCGGCGGGCGGGGCGGCCTTCGCCACGGGCGCCTTCTCCAGTGACGACAAGAAGTCGGACGCCGCCGCGCCCTCCGACGCCCCGACGCCCTCGGCGAGCAAGGAGTCCGCGCCCGAGCCGAAGATGGCGATCGACCAGAAGGCCGCGTACACCATGTCGCTGAAGTCCAGCGCCGGTGACATCGCCATCACGATGGACGCGGCGAAGACGCCGCACACCGTCAACTCGTTCAAGTCCCTCGCCGACAAGGGCTACTTCACCAACACGAAGTGTCACCGCCTCACCACGCAGGGCATCTACGTGCTCCAGTGCGGCGACCCCAAGGGCGACGGCACCGGCGGCCCCGGCTACACGATCCCGGACGAGAACCTGACGGGCCTCGGCAAGGCGGGCGCGGACGGCACGGTCACCTACCCGGCGGGCACGGTCGCCATGGCCAACACCGGCCAGCCGCACACCGGCGGCAGCCAGTTCTTCCTCGTCTACAAGGACAGCAAACTCCCGCCCACCTACACGCCGTTCGGCACGATGGACGCGGCGGGCCTGAAGGCCGTCGAGGACGTGGCGAAGGCCGGGGTCACCGGCGGCGGCGCGGACGGCGCTCCCAAGACGCCCGTCACCATCGCCAAGGCCACCGTCAACAAGGACTGACCCGCGGAATTCGGCCGCGCTGAGTGCGGACAGCCGGGCGGCGAGTCGCCTAGATTGGCGTTGTGCAGCGCGGTGACAAACGCGTTGTGGAGGGCGGGCGAGGCCCGTCCCGGAAACTGTGGACGATGCCACGAGGGCCGAACCCCTCGCGTCGGCATCATGTGGAGGAGGCGCTGTGAGCAGCGACCCGTGGGGCCGCGTCGATGAGACGGGCACCGTGTATGTGCGTACAGCCGAGGGCGAAGTCGTCGTCGGATCGTGGCAGGCGGGGACTCCCGAGGAGGCCCTGGCCTACTTCGAGCGCAAATACGAGGGCCTGGTTGTCGAGATCGGCCTCCTCGAACGACGGGTGAAGACCACCGACCTGTCGGCGAAGGACGCGCAGACCGCGATCGACCATCTGCGCACGCAGGTGGACGAGCATCACGCGGTCGGCGACCTGGCGGCACTCGGCAAGCGGCTCGACAAGCTCGTCGAGACCGTGGAGTCGCGCCGCGAGGAGCGCAAGGTCCAGAAGGCCAAGCAGACCGACGAGGCCAAGCACGCCAAGGAGGCGCTGGTCGCCGAGGCCGAGGAGCTGGCGCAGAGCGAGCAGTGGCGCTCGGCGGGCGAGCGGCTGCGGGCGCTCGTGGACACCTGGAAGGGCCTGCCCCGGCTCGACCGGAAGTCCGACGACGAGCTGTGGCACCGCTTCTCGCACGCCCGCTCGGCGTTCTCCAAGCGCCGCAAGGCGCACTTCGCGTCGCTGGACGCGCAGCGCGAGGACGCCCGCAAGGTCAAGGAGAAGCTGGTCGTCGAGGCCGAGGCGCTGTCGTCGTCGACGGACTGGGGCACCACGGCCGCCCGCTACCGCGAGCTGATGGCGGACTGGAAGGCGGCGGGCCGCGCCCAGCGCGAGGCCGAGGACGAGCTGTGGAACCGCTTCCGCGGCGCCCAGGACGTCTTCTTCGCCGCGCGCGGCGAGGTCTTCGCGGAGCGTGACGCCGAGCAGACCGAGAACCTGAAGCTCAAGGAGGAGCTGGCCGTCGAGGCCGAGAAGCTCGTCCCGGTGTCCGACCTGAAGGCGGCCCGCGCCACCTTCCGGGGCATCAACGAGCGCTGGGAGGCGATCGGCCACGTACCGCGTGACGCGCGTCCCAAGGTCGAGGGCCGCATGCACGCCGTGGAGCGGGCGCTGCAGGAGGCCGAGGAGTCGGAGTGGCGCCGCACCAACCCGGAGGCACGCGCGCGTGCCGCGGGTCTGACGGGCCAGCTCCAGTCGGCGGTCGACAAGCTGCGCGGCCAGATCGACGCGGCCCGCGCGGCCGGCAACAACGCCAAGGCCGACAAGCTCGCCAAGGAGCTCGAAGGCCGCCAGGCGCTGCTCGACCAGGCGTTGAAGGGTCTGGAGGAGTTCGGCGGCTGACGCCGTCGACTGCGACGAGGGTGTACGTATGAGGGCCCGGCCGTGACATCACGGCCGGGCCCTCGGCGTCCGTGACCTCGCTGCGCCTGCCGTGACTCGCTTACGCGGCCGGGCCCGGCCCTCTGCTCCCCCGCTCCAGGGTGTCGAGCGCGTGCCGCAGCACATCGCAGGCCTGGCTGTGGTTTCCGGCCGACTGCAACAGCTCGGCGAGGCGGCGGCAGACCGTCAGGGCTTCGGGGCCGAACCTCTTGTGGGTGAGGTGGAACGCGCTTTCCAGGACCTCGATCGCCTGGTCGTCCAGGCCCGACTCGGTGAGCAGTTCGGCAAGTTCGAGATGGACGATGACGCCGTCGCCCTCCGCGTCGGGCACCCGGTCCTGCCGGATCATCCGCAGCACCGGCAGCGCGTCCCTGCCGCGCCCCACCGATCTGAGCAGCCGGGCCAGCTGGAGCCCCGAGGAGATCATCGCGGCCTCGACCTCGGCGTCCATCACGGGCCCGGCCGGGGCGCCCGGCTCGGCCTTGGCGCGGTTGCGCACCAGCGGGAGGCGCCCCACGTCGTTCTCCTGGCTGCGCTGCGGGCGCGGCCGGTTCCGGGCGCCGAGCCGGGCGTCCACGGCCCGGTAGACGGTCTCCAGGTCCAGGGTCTCCGGCGCGTCCGGCAGCCCCTGGCTCAGGACGTGCAGCAGCTCGCCGGTGAAGGCGGTGTGCCGCTCCCCGTCGGGGGCGAGCGCCACATGGTCCTTCGGGGAGGCGGTGAGGACGTACGCGCCCTCTATTCCGGCCTGTGCGGCAAGGGCGTTGGGGCTGGTGAGGGTGCGGGCCGCGCGGCCGCTGAAGCAGCAGTCGAGCACGACGATCTTGCGCCGGGCCGGGGAGGCGAGGATCGCGGCCCGCAGATGCCGGTACTCGACCGCCGTGTACCCGGCGCCTTCGCGCGAGCCGGTCAGAGCCACGTACAGGTCCGCCGACTCGGAGTCCCGCAGCCCGTGACCGCAGTAGTAGACCAGCAGCGTGTCCCGCGCCCGCTCGCCGGCCGCGTACACCGGGTCGAGGAGGGCGGCCGGGGTCTCCGGCTCGGCCACCGTCAGGGTGTGCGCCTCCGGCAGCCCCCAGATCGTGGAGTCCCGCAGGACCGTCGCCAGTTCCGTGAGGTTGGCTTCCACGGCGGGCAGTTGGGGCAGATGCACATAGCCGGCGGTGCCGATCAGTACGGCGGCCGACGCCGAGGGGTCAGGCAGATCCGCCGTCACCGGACCGCTCCTCACCGGCCAGCAGTGCGGTGATCTGCGCGATGGTGGCCGGGTCGGCCCCGTCGATCTCGATCTCCACCCCGTCCCTGCGTACGACGACGCGCGGGGAGGCGCGGCGGGCGGTGCGCCACTGGTCGACGGCGAGCGCCAGTTGGCCCGCCGAGAGGCCGCCGCTGACCACCAGCGAGATGACGTCGAGCACGGCGCCCATGTGCTCGGGGTCGGCGGGCGCCGAGCTGGCGAGCGTGCCGTGCGCGGCGCGGCGCACCTCGTCGTCCGCGTGGAGCCACTTCAGCAGGGAACGCAGTTCCGCCTCGGGGTCGGCGGTGCCGCGCACCCGGATCTCGATCTTCGACACCGGTTCCTCGGTTCCCTTCAGCCATCGGTCGTACGGGTGCGCGCTCGTGCGCAGCCCTGGTGCGGGCCGCGTCATTCGAGCTCGCGTGCTTCGCGTGCGGCGAGCACGGGGGTCACCACCGCGGACACCTCCGCGAACTTGGCCACTGCCTCGGGGCCCGCGCCGAGCCGGGCCAGGCACACGCCCTGCCAGTACACGCAGGCCAGCGTGGTGGGGTGGTCGGGTCCGAAGGAGGCGCGGCTGACCTCGGCGACCGTGCTCAGCAGCCCGATGGCCTCCTCCAGCGAGCCGCGCAGCACCAGGTTGACGGCCTCGCGCTGACGGGCCTCGGCGACGGACGGGGTCATCGCGCGCAGGATCTGGTTCCTGGTGGCACCGCTGAGGGCCAGCCCCGTGTAGGTGGCGTCGTGCCGCTCGGGGACGGCCGAGGGCTGCGGGGACGCGTGGGAACCAGGCTGCTGGATGGCGCCGGTCCCGGTGCTCTGAGGCGCGGGCGGCCCGGCCTGGGGCTGAGGCGGCTGGACAGGGACGCCCCACAGCACGGGCGGTCCGACGGTCGGGGCCTGGGCGGCGGCGGGCGGCCCGAAGTCCCGTACGGCCCGTCTGCGCAGGTGTCCGGTGACCGCGTCCTCGATCAGCTCGCCGGCGTTGGGCGGGCAGCGCAGCCGCTCCAGCGTCTGCGCCGCGGTGGGGCGGGCGGCCGGGTCCTTGGCCATCAGGTCGGCGACCAGGTCGGCGAGGTCGTCCGGTATGCCCGGCATGCCCTTCAGGGGAAGCGGGGACTCATGGAGGATCTTGTAAATGACCGCCACCATCGTCTCACCGCCGTAGGGCTGGATCCCGGAGAGCATCTCGTACACGCAGACACCGAGGGCGTACAGATCCGTGTGAGTCGCGGGGGTGTCTCCGACCACTGCTTCCGGCGCCATGTACGACGGCGTGCCCACCACCATCCCCGTCATGGTCTGCCGGGAGGTGTCGAGCAGGTGGGCGATGCCGAAGTCCTGGAGGACGACCCGGCCTTGTCGGGTCAGATGCACATTGCCGGGCTTGACGTCCCGGTGCAGGATGCCCGCCTCGTGCACGGCGTTGAGCCCCGCGCACACACCGCTGGCGATGGCCCGTACGAGGGCGTGCGGCAGCCGGGACTCCGCGATGAGGGTGCGCAGGTCCACGCCCTCCAGGAGCTCCATGACGAGGAAGGGCGCGTCGCCATGGAGGCCCACGTCATGGACGATGACCGTGTTGGGGTGGGTGATCCGGGCCAGGGCGCGCGCCTCGCGGTCGAAGCGGTCGCGCATCTCGGGACCGGCGAGGTCGGAGCGGATCATCTTCAGGGCCACGCGCCGCCCGAGCGCGGTGTCCAGGGCCTCGTACACCTCGCCCATGCCGCCGGAGCCGAGCCGCGTGCGCAGCTCGTACCGCCGGTCGATCACGGTCGGCCCGGCCATGTCACCCCCTGTGCCCGAATCCCCCGATCATCGCTCTCAACTCCCCTGTCGAGCAAGGGAATCGGGCAAGTCGGGGGATCCGGAAGGGCGTTACGGCCTGCGCGCCGAGGTCACCCGGTACACGTCGTACACACCCTCCACTCCGCGCACGGCCTTCAGGACGTGTCCGAGGTGCTTGGGGTCGCCCATCTCGAAGGTGAAGCGCGAGGTGGCCACCCGGTCGCGGGACGTCTGCACGGCCGCCGACAGGATGTTGACGTGCTGGTCCGAGAGGACCCGGGTGACGTCCGACAGGAGCCGGGAGCGGTCGAGCGCCTCGACCTGGATGGCGACCAGGAAGACCGAGGACTGGGTGGGCGCCCACTCGACCTCCAGGATCCGCTCCGGCTGCTGCGAGAGCGAGTCCACGTTGACGCAGTCCGCGCGGTGCACCGAGACGCCGCTGCCGCGGGTCACGAAGCCGATGATCGGGTCGCCGGGGACAGGCGTACAGCAGCGGGCCAGCTTGACCCACACGTCCTCGACGCCCTTGACCACCACGCCCGGGTCGGCGTTGGCGCGGCGCTTGCTGCGGCCGCGCGAGGGCGGCGCCGACTCGGCGATGTCCTCGTTGGCGGCCTCCTCGCCGCCGAGCGCCTGCACCAGCTTCTGCACGACGCCTTGAGCGGCGACATGGCCCTCGCCGATCGCCGCGTACAGCGACGAGATGTCGGGGTAGCGCATCTCGTGGGCGAGGGTGACCAGGGAGTCGCCGGTGAGGATCCGCTGGATCGGCAGGTTCTGCTTGCGCATGGCGCGCGCGATGGCGTCCTTGCCCTGCTCGATCGCCTCGTCGCGGCGCTCCTTGGAGAACCAGCCGCGGATCTTGTTGCGGGCGCGCGGCGACTTGACGAAGCCCAGCCAGTCGCGCGAGGGTCCGGCGCCGGCCGCCTTGGAGGTGAAGACCTCCACCAAGTCACCGTTGTCCAGGGTCGATTCGAGCGGCACGAGCCGTCCGTTGACCCGTGCGCCTATCGTGCGGTGGCCGACCTCGGTGTGCACCGCGTACGCGAAGTCGACGGGCGTGGCACCCGCCGGGAGCGCTATGACGTCGCCCTTGGGGGTGAAGACGAAGACCTCGTTGCGCGAGAGGTCGAAGCGCAGGGACTCCAGGAACTCGCTGGGGTCCTCGGTCTCCTTCTGCCAGTCGAGCAACTGGCGCAGCCACGCCATGTCGTTGATGTGGTCGTCCTTGCCGGCCTTCTTCGGTACGTCGGTACGCACCTTGGAGGCACCGGCGACGGCCTCCTGCTTGTACTTCCAGTGCGCGGCGATGCCGTACTCGGCGCGGCGGTGCATGTCGAACGTACGGATCTGGAGCTCGACGGGCTTGCCGTTGGGGCCGATGACCGTCGTGTGCAGCGACTGGTACATGTTGAACTTCGGCATCGCGATGTAGTCCTTGAACCGGCCGGGGACCGGGTTCCATCGCGCGTGCACCGTGCCGAGCGCCGCGTAGCAGTCGCGGACGGTGTCGACCAGGACACGGATGCCCACCAGGTCGTAGATCTCCGCGAAGTCACGGCCGCGGACGATCATCTTCTGGTAGACGCTGTAGTAGTGCTTGGGCCGGCCGGTGACGGTCGCCTTGATGCGGGCGGCGCGCAGGTCGGACTGGACCTCGTCGGTCACTATGGCCAGGTACTCGTCACGCTTCGGTGCCCGCTCGGCCACCAGCCGTACGATCTCGTCGTACATCTTGGGGTAGAGGATCGCGAAGGCGAGGTCCTCCAGCTCCCACTTGATGGTGTTCATGCCAAGCCGGTGCGCCAGCGGGGCGTAGATCTCCAGCGTCTCGCGGGCCTTCTTCTCCTGCTTCTCCCGCTTGAGGTAACGCATGGTGCGCATGTTGTGCAGGCGGTCGGCGAGCTTGATGACCAGGACGCGCGGGTCCTTGGCCATGGCGACGACCATCTTGCGCACGGTCTCGGCCTGGGCCGCGTCGCCGAACTGCACGCGGTCCAGCTTGGTGACGCCGTCGACGAGCAGGGCGACCTGGTCGCCGAAGTCGCGGCGCAGGGTGTCCAGGCCGTACTCGGTGTCCTCGACGGTGTCGTGCAGCAGCCCCGCCATCAGCGTCGCCGGGTCCATGCCCAGCTCGGCGAGGATCGTGGTGACGGCGAGCGGGTGCGTGATGTACGGGTCGCCGCTCTTGCGCTTCTGGCCGCGGTGCCAGCGCTCGGCGACCTGGTAGGCCTTCTCGACCTGGCGCAGCGTCGCGGTCTCGATCTTCGGGTCGTTGCTGCGCACTATCCGCAGCAGCGGCTCCAGGACCGGGTTGTACGCGGAGGAGCGCTGCACACCGAGCCGGGCGAGGCGGGCGCGGACCCGGTTCGAGGAGCCGCCCGAGCGCGAGACGGGGCCCGCGGGCGGCGTGGGCTTGGGGGCCGGGGCCGCGGCGAGGGGCCGCTGGGGCGCGGGCTTGGGCTCCACCGCGGGCTGCTGGGGCGCGGCGGGGGCCGCCGTGGCCTGCTCGGCCTGCTGGTCGGGCCGCTCGGCGGAGAGTGGCTGGGCCTCGTCTGGCAAGAGCGCTCCTCTGGGGTCCCCCCGGACGCGGTCTGGGGGAGGATCCGGGTCCCCCGGTCAGGCCCGGAAAGGCCATGGTATCGATCCTGGGCGGCCGGTTCGTGTCGGGCGGCTGTGACTGCCCGTATCCGGGAAACACGAGAGGCGGGTGCCGGATTCCTCCGGCACCCGCCTCTTGGTGTTCGCTGCCCTGGTCAGAGCGTGATGAGAGCCTCCAGCGGGGCCCCGCGCAAGGCGGGTTCCAGCCGGTTCCGCCCGGCCAGGAAGCCCAGCTCCATGAGCACCGCGACGCCGGCCACCTCGGCTCCGGCCCGCCGGATCAGCTCAAGCGAGGCCTCGGCGGTGCCGCCGGTGGCGAGGACGTCGTCGATGACCATGACGCGGTCGCCCGCGGCCAGGTCCTCGGCGTGCACCTCGATCTCGGCGGTGCCGTACTCCAGCTCGTACGCCTGCGAGAGCGTCGCTCCGGGGAGCTTGCCCGCCTTGCGCACGGGGATGAAGCCGATACCGGCGCGGACGGCGACCGGGGCCGCCAGGATGAAGCCGCGCGCCTCCAGGCCGACGATCTTCGTCGCGCCGTGCCGTACGCACAGCTCGGCGAGCGCGTCGGTCAGGGCCGTGAACGCCGCCGGGTCCGCGAGCAGCGGCGTGATGTCCTTGAACAGCACACCGGGCTTGGGGTAGTCCGGTACGTCACGGATGCGGCTGAGCAGCAGTTCCTGGGTGGAGACCGTCATCGCCGCTTCCCCCGGTTGTTGCGGGAGGGCTGGCGGCGCTGGCCGACGACGGCGCCCGCGGTCTCGGCCGCGTCCTCGGCGTCCTCGCCCGCCTGCTCCACCGCGTCCTGCGGCTCGTCGTCGCTCTCGCCCTTGGCGGCGGCCGCCGCCCGCTTGGCGAGCACCCGCTTCTTGAGGGCCTGCATCTGCGGCTCGCGCTCCTTGAAGTCGGCGACGAGCGGCGTGGCGATGAAGATCGACGAGTACGCACCGGCCGCGAGGCCGACGAACAGCGACAGCGAGATGTCGTTCAGCATGCCGGCGCCCAGGACGCCGCCACCGATGAACAGCAGGCCCGCCACCGGCAGCAGCGCGACGACCGTGGTGTTGATGGAACGCACCAGGGTGCCGTTGAGGCTCTTGTTCGCCATCTCGCTGTAGGTGATGCGGGTCTGCTTGGTGATGCCCTTGCCGCCCTCCTTGAGACCGTCGAAGACGACGACGGTGTCGTAGAGGGAGTAGCCGAGGATCGTCAGCAGACCGATCACGGTGCCCGGGGTGACCTCGAAGCCGACCAGTGCGTACACACCGACGGTGATCGTGAGGTCGTGGATCAGCGCGATCAGGGCCGCGAGCGCCATGCGCCACTCGAAGGCGATCGCCAGGTAGATCACCACGAGGATCATGAACACGATCAGGCCGGTCCACGCCTTGTTGGCGATCTCGTCGCCCCAGCTGGGGCCGACCAGGTCCGCGTTGATGTCCTCGGCCGGGACCTTGAGGTCCTTGGCGAGCGCGGTCTTGATCTGGTCCGACTTCGCGGTGTCGATGTCGGTGATCTGGATGCGCAGACCCTTGTTGCCGAGCTTCTGGACGATCGCGTCGTGGCCGGAGGCCGACTTCGCGTAGCTCTCCGCCTGGCTGACCGAGACGCTGGTCTTCGGGGTGGTGAAGACGGCACCGCCCTTGAACTCGATGCCCATCACCAGACCCCGCACCGCCAGGCCCAGGATGGCCGTGATGGTGATCAGGATCGAGATTCCGTACCAGATCTTCCGCTTGCCGACGAAGTCGTAGCCGACCTCACCGCGGTAGAGCCGGGCGCCGAGATGACCGAGTCGCGACATCTCACGCCTCCTTCGGGTCGGTGGGGGCGGAGGAGGTGCGGCGCGCGCGGCGCAGCGGCGGCTTGGCGCCGAGCCGCTTGGGGTCCAGACCGGACCACGGGTGGCCGCTCGCGAAGAACTTCTTGCGCGCGAGGAGCGTCATCACCGGCTTGGTGAACAGGAACACCACGACGATGTCGAGCAGGGTCGTCAGACCCAGCGTGAACGCGAAGCCCTGGACCTTGCCGACGGTCACGATGAACAGCACCGCGGCCGCGAGGAACGACACGAAGTCGGAGACCATGATCGTGCGCCGGGCGCGCGGCCAGGCCCGCTCGACGGCCGGACGCAGCGTGCGGCCCTCGCGGATCTCGTCCCTTATGCGTTCGAAGTAGACGATGAACGAGTCGGCGGTGATACCGATGGCGACGATGGCACCACAGACCGCCGGCAGGTTCAGCGCGAAGCCGATGGCCGGGCCGAGCAGCGACATCAGTACGTACGTGAGGATCGCGGAGACCGCGAGGCTCATGATCGCGACGAGCGCGAGGCCGCGGTAGTAGATCACCAGGTAGATGATGACCAGCGCCAGGCCGATGGCACCGGCGATCAGACCGGCGTGCAGCTGGTCGGCGCCGAGCGCGGCGGTCACGGTGGTGACGCTCTGCTCCACGAAGGAGAGCGGGAGCGCGCCGTACGACAGCACGTTGGCCAGGTCGGTGGCCGAGCGCTGGGTGAAGCTGCCGGAGATCTCGGCGCTGCCGCTCAGCGTGGTGCTGACGGACGGGGCCGAGACGACCTGGCCGTCGAGCGCGATCGCGAACTGGTTCTGCGGCGACTGCTGCTTGGAGAGCTTGCCGGTGATCGTCTGGAACTTCTTCGAGCCCTTGCCCGTGAAGTCCATCTGGACGATCCACATGCCGCGCTGCTGGTCGATGACCGCCTTGGCCTTCTTGACGTCCGTACCGTCGACCTCGGCCGGGCCGAGGATGTACTTGGCGTCACCGGTCTGGCTGCAGGCCACGACCATGTCGGTGGCCTTGGTGCCGAACGCGGCCTTGCTGCGGGACTCCTTGGTGGAGCAGTCCAGGGCCTCGAACTGCTTCTGGATCTTGGCAGCGGCGGCCTGGTCGCTCGCCGACGGGGGCGGCGTCGCGGAGCCGGGCGGGGTCGCCGGCGTCGTCGGCGTGGCCTTCGGGCTGGGCTTGGCGTCCGCCTTCAGCGCGTCGGTGACCGCGCGGCCCTGGGGCGTCGGCTTCGCGTCCGGGGTGGCCTTCGGCGTCGAGGACGGCTTCTTGTCGCCGTTCTTGTCCGGGCTCTTGCTCCCCGACGGGCTCGGCGAGGTGCTGGGCGCGGGCTGCTTCTGCGCGGTGCCGGCGGCCTCCGTCAGGACGGGCCGGAAGTAGAGCTTGGCGGTGGTGCCGACCTGCTGGCGGGCCTGCTCCGAGTTCGTCCCCTTGGGGATGTTGACGATGATGTTGCTGGAGCCCTGGGTCTGGACCTCGGCCTCGGAGACGCCGAGTCCATTGACACGGCGGTTCATGATCGAGACCGCGGTGTCCATGTTGGCCTTGTTGATGGCCTTCTCCTGGCCCGGCTCCGCCTTGGCCTTGAGGGTGATGCTCGTGCCGCCGGCGAGGTCGATGCCGAGGCGCGGCGTGTTGTGGCCGGAGGCGAACATGCCGCCCGCGAGGGCCACCATGGCGATCAGGAACAGGACCAGGGTGCGCCCCGGCCTGCCCTGGGCCCCCGCCGGCCTTCGGCCCTTCTTCGGTGCTGCCACCTTGTCGTTTCTCCCTGTCCAACCGCCCCGCGCTCGGGTGTGCGCCTGGGCGGCCACGAAGTGTTGTGGGGACGTCCCCCGTAGAAGTCGTCAGCTCCGCCAGAGCCGCCCGGCGCGGGTACGCACCGAGCGGTCACCGCGAGTGACTACTTCGCGCCCGACTCGCCGTCCGCCTTGCCGTTCTTGGGCTCGGCGGCGTCGTCCGCCTCGTCCTTCTTGCCCAGGTCGATCTTGGCGTCCTGCGCGGCGTCGGCCGCGTCGTCCGCGCCCTCCGTCAGCGACGAGGCGTCGTCCGGCACGACGGGGAGATCGGACGCCTCGTCCGTGTCGCCGTGCACGATGCGGTTGTACTCCTCGTCGGAGAGCACCGCGCCGATCGCGTTCTTCGCGTAGACGGCGTGGACGCCGGGCGCCACCTCCAGAAGCACCGTGTCGTCGCCGAGCTCCTTCACCGTGGCGTACATGCCGCCGATCGTGCGGACACCGGTGCCGGGCTGCATCTCACTGCGCATGGAGGCTGCCTGCTGCTGCTTCTTCTTCGCCGAGCGGGTCATGAGGAACATGGCCCCGATGAGGACGATGAAGGGGAGAAGGGTCACGAGACTCACGGGACGAACTTCCTTCGCACGACCGCGCAAGGAGTGCGGCCTGATCTGGGGGTGGGTATGCCGCCCGGTAAATGTAAGGGCGGCATCGGCGGAGTCTAAGCGAGTCCGCACAGCTGGAACAACGCCCAGCATCCCACCCGGGTTCCTCCCGGCGCACCCACCCGCGCCGTCACGGCCGGAAGAGCCCCTGTTGTCCGCTTCCCGCGGCACCGCCCTGCTGCGGCGGTACGAGGCCCAGGTGCTCCCATGCGGCGGGCGTCGCCACGCGCCCGCGCGGGGTCCGGGCGAGCAGCCCCTCCCGTACGAGGAAGGGCTCGGCCACCTCCTCGACGGTCTCGCGCTCCTCCCCCACCGCGACCGCCAGGGTCGACAGGCCCACCGGGCCGCCGCCGAACAGCTTGAGCAGGGCCTGGAGCACCGCCCGGTCGAGCCGGTCCAGGCCCCGGCTGTCCACCTCGTACACCCGAAGGGCTGCCGCCGCGATCTCCTGGGTGATGACGCCGTCGGCCTTGACCTGGGCGTAGTCGCGCACCCGGCGCAGCAGCCGGTTGGCGATACGGGGCGTGCCGCGCGAGCGGCCGGCGATCTCGCCCGCGCCCGCCGGGTCGATCTCGACGTCGAGCAGGCGGGCCGAGCGGTGCACCACGCGCTCCAGCTCGGCGGCGTCGTAGAACTCCATGTGCGCGGTGAAGCCGAAGCGGTCGCGCAGCGGGGGCGGCAGCAGCCCCGCGCGCGTGGTGGCGCCGACCAGGGTGAAGGGGGGCAGCTCCAGCGGAATGGCGGTGGCGCCGGGGCCCTTGCCGACGATCACGTCGACCCGGAAGTCCTCCATCGCCATGTACAGCATTTCCTCGGCCGGGCGCGACATCCGGTGGATCTCGTCGAGGAAGAGGACTTCACCCTCCTGGAGGGAGGAGAGGATCGCGGCGAGGTCGCCCGCGTGCTGGATGGCCGGGCCGCTGGTGATCCGGATCGGGGCGCCCATCTCGGCCGCGATGATCATCGAGAGCGTGGTCTTGCCGAGGCCGGGAGCACCGGAGAGCAGGACGTGGTCGGCGGTGGCGCCGCGCGCGCGGGCGGCCCGCAGCACCAGGTCGAGCTGTTCGCGGACCTTCTCCTGGCCGACGAACTCGTCGAGGTCCTTGGGGCGCAGGGCGGCCTCGACGGCCTGGTCCTCGCCGTCGGCCACCGGCCCGACCAGCCTCGGGTCGGCGGTCTCGGCTGCGGTCTCGTCCCAGTTCATCAGTGCCGGTCTCTCGTAGGTTCTCGTCGGGTCGGTCGGCGTCGGCGCGGTCAGCGGGCCCGGTTGAGGGTCTGCAGCGCGGCCTTCAGGAGCGCTCCGACGTTGGGGCTCGCCTCCGCCTCGGCCTGCGGGGCGACGGCGGCGACCGCCTCGTCGGCCTCGCGGGTCGCGTAGCCGAGGCCGATCAGGGCCGCGTGCAGCTGGTCGCGCCAGCCCTGGGTGACCGGGGCGCCGACGGACGGGGCGCTGCCGACGGGCGCGCCGAGCCGGTCCTTCAGTTCGATGAGGAGCTTCTGGGCGCCCTTCTTGCCGATGCCGGGCACGGCGGTCAGCGCCTTCTCGTCACCGGAGGCGAACGCCCGGCGCAGCGCGTCCGGCGTGTGCACCGAAAGGACGGCCTGGGCGAGCCGGGGGCCCACACCATTGGCGGTCTGCAGCAGCTCGAAGACCTGCTTCTCGTCGTCGTCCGCGAAGCCGTACAGGGTCAGCGAGTCCTCCCGTACGACCAGGGAGGTGGCGAGCTTGGCGTGCTGGCCGAGGCGCAGGGTGGCCAGGGTGTTGGGCGTGCACTGCAGGGCCATGCCGACGCCGCCGACCTCGACCACCGCGGCGTCGGGGGCGAGGGCGGCGACCGGGCCGCTGACGAAGGCGATCATCGGGTGACCTTCCTTACGGAGAGTTGGGCACGGCGGGCCTGCTCGTGCGCCTGTTGCAGGCGGTTGACGGCGGGGGCGCGCCAGATGTGGCAGATGGCGAGGGCGAGCGCGTCGGCCGCGTCGGCCGGCTTCGGCGGGGCGTCGAGCCGCAGCAGCCGGGTCACCATCGCGCCGACCTGCGCCTTGTCGGCGCGGCCGCTGCCGGTGACGGCGGCCTTGACCTCGCTGGGGGTGTGCAGCGCGACGGGGATGCCGCGGCGGGAGGCGCAGAGCATGGCGACGGCGCTCGCCTGCGCGGTGCCCATCACCGTACGCACGTTGTGCTGGCTGAACACCCGCTCCACGGCGACGAACTCGGGGCGGTGCTCATCCAGCCACCGCTCCATGCCCTGCTCGATGGCGACCAGGCGGTGGCCCAACTCGGCGTCCGCCGGGGTGCGCACGACGCCGACGCCGAGCATCGTCAGCGGGCGGCCCGCCACGCCCTCGACGACGCCGACACCGCACCGGGTCAGCCCCGGGTCCACGCCCAGTACCCGCACCCCGCCCCCCCTTCGATCGTTCAATCGCTTGCTCGTGCAGGCTATCGGGTGCCACTGACAACGGGAGCCACCGACAGCGCGACGGGCCGACGGGAGGTGTCCCGTCGGCCCGTCGCGTACTGCTGTCTGACTGTGCGTCAGGCGTCGACCTTCTCCATGACCTCGTCCGAGACGTCGAAGTTGGCGAAGACGTTCTGCACGTCGTCGCTGTCCTCCAGGGCGTCGATCAGCTTGAAGATCTTGCGCGCGCCCTCTTCGTCCAGCTCGACCTGCATGGTCGGGACGAAGTTCGAGTCGGCCGAGTCGTAGTCGATGCCGGCGTCCTGGAGCGCGGTGCGGACCGCGACCAGGTCGGTGGCCTCGGAGATGATCTCGAAGGACTCGCCGAGGTCGTTGACCTCCTCCGCGCCCGCTTCCAGGACGGCGTCCAGGACGTCGTCCTCGGAGAGCTCGCCCTTGGGCAGGACGATGACGCCCTTGCGGTTGAAGAGGTACGAGACCGAACCCGGGTCGGCCATGTTGCCGCCGTTGCGGGTCATCGCGACACGTACGTCCGAGGCGGCACGGTTGCGGTTGTCGGTGAGGCACTCGATGAGCACCGCGACACCGTTCGGGCCGTAACCCTCGTACATGATCGTCTCGTAGTCGGCGCCGCCCGCCTCAAGACCGGCACCGCGCTTGAGCGCGGAGTCGATGTTCTTGTTGGGCACCGACTGCTTCTTCGCCTTCTGCACGGCGTCGAAGAGGGTCGGGTTGCCGTCGATGTCGGCGCCGCCGGTGCGGGCCGCGACCTCGATGTTCTTGATCAGCTTCGCGAAGAGTTTGCCGCGCTTGGCGTCGATCACGGCCTTCTTGTGCTTCGTCGTAGCCCATTTAGAGTGGCCGGACATCTGCCTGTCTCCTTCGCGTAACCAATTCTGCGTCGTTCGGCAGAGATCCTACCGGGATCGGCTCAGTGGGCGTCGCGCACCATGTCCACGAACAGCCCGTGCATGCGGTGGTCGCCGGTCAGCTCGGGGTGGAACGAGGTCGCGAGGGCGTTGCCCTGGCGCACCGCGACGATGTGACCGCCGTGCTCGGCGAGGACCTCGGTCTGCGCGCCCACCGACTCGACCCAGGGCGCCCGGATGAAGACACCGTCGACGGGGCCGACCCCGGAGACCTCGACGGTCGCCTCGAAGGACTCGTTCTGGCGCCCGAAGGCGTTGCGGCGCACGATCATGTCGATGCCGCCGATCGTCTCCTGGCCCGAACGCGGGTCGAGGATCTTGTCGGCGAGCATGATCAGTCCGGCGCAGGTGCCGTAGACGGGCATGCCGTCCGCCACGCGCGCGCGAAGCGGCTCCATCAGGCCGAACAGGACCGCGAGCTTGGAGATGGTGGTGGACTCGCCGCCGGGGATGACCAGGCCGTCCACCTCGGCGAGCTCCTCGGGGCGCCTCACCGGCCTGGCCACGGCGTCCGCCGCGGCCAGGGCGATCAGGTGCTCCCGTACGTCGCCCTGGAGGGCCAGGACGCCTATGACGGGTGTGTTGCTCATGTCCTTCGGTACCTGTGCCTTACCAGCCGCGGTTGGCGTAGCGCTCGGCCTCGGGGAGGGTGTCGCAGTTGATGCCGACCATGGCCTCGCCCAGGTTGCGGGACGCGTCCGCGATGATCTTCGGGTCGTCGTAGAAGGTGGTGGCCTTCACGATGGCGGCGGCGCGCTTGGCCGGGTCGCCCGACTTGAAGATGCCGGAGCCGACGAAGACGCCCTCGGCGCCGAGCTGGCGCATCAGCGCGGCGTCGGCCGGGGTGGCCACGCCACCGGCGGAGAACAGCACCACCGGGAGCTTGCCGAGCTCGGCGACCTCCTTGACCAGCTCGTACGGGGCGCGCAGGTCCTTGGCGGCGGCGAACAGCTCGTTGTTGTCGAAGCCGCGCAGCTTGGCGATCTCGTTCTTGATCTGGCGCAGGTGGCGGACGGCCTCGACGACGTTGCCGGTGCCGGCCTCGCCCTTGGAACGGATCATGGCCGCGCCCTCGGCGATACGGCGCAGGGCCTCGCCCAGGTTGGTGGCGCCGCAGACGAAGGGGGTGGTGAACGCCCACTTGTCGGAGTGGTTGACCTCGTCGGCCGGGGTCAGGACCTCGGACTCGTCGATGTAGTCGACACCGAGCGACTGCAGGACCTGGGCCTCGACGAAGTGGCCGATACGGGACTTGGCCATGACGGGGATGGAGACGGCCTCGATGATCTCTTCGATCATGTTCGGGTCGGACATCCGGGCCACGCCGCCGTCCTTGCGGATGTCGGCCGGGACCCGCTCCAGGGCCATGACCGCCACGGCGCCCGCGTCCTCGGCGATCTTCGCCTGCTCGGCGTTGACCACGTCCATGATCACACCGCCCTTGAGCTGCTCGGCCATGCCGCGCTTCACGCGCGCGGTGCCGGTCTCGGGGGTCTGGGCGCTGCTGGAGAGGGTGCTGGACACGGGACCTCGCTGGAGTGAAGAAGGGGGTTCTCTACTGCCCAGAGGGTGTCTTCGCGGACCAGTCCACAGCAAGGGCCAATGTGGAGGCGGTGGATCGTTTTGAGGCCTGTCCTGTTTTACGGTTACGAGCCCGGGCGGTCGGCCAGGGCCGTCGGGGGCTCGTCGTCCATCTCGAAGGCCAGCGGGAACGGCGCGTGCCCGGCCAGGCGGAACCAGCGGACCTTGCGGTGCCTGCGCAGGGCCCGTGCGGCGCGTACGGCGTCGTTGTGGAAGCGGCGGGCCATCGGGACGCGGCGTACCGCCTGGGCCAGCTCCTCCGCCGCGTCCACGCCGCCGGGGGCCTCGCGGACCGCCTCGACCTGGGCCTGCTCGCCGAACACGGCCCGCAGCGCCTGGCTCAGCTCGCTCTCGGCGACCTCGCGCTGCTCCTCCTCGGCCTGGCGGGCCGCGTGCGCCGCCTCGTACAGGACGATCGACGCGGCGGGGTCCAGTACGCCGGAGGTGGCCAGCTCCTGGGTGACCGAGGCGCGGCGCAGAAGCTGCGCGTCCAGGGCGGCGCGGGCGGCGTCGATACGGGTGTGCAGACGGTCCAGACGCCCGGCGGTCCAGCTGAGGTAGAGGCCGATCGCGATGAGGGCGACGACGGTCCAGATGAGGGTTACGGTCACGGGCCGCAAGGCTAGCCCAGCCGCGTCCTCAGTCCCGCGCCAACCCGAACCGCGCCCGCAGGCCCGGGCGCTCGTCCGTGGCCACCGATGCCGCGCCGTCCGTCACCGTCTCGTACACCGCCAGGATGTCCGCGCCGACCGTCGACCAGTCGAAGCGGCGGACGTGGGCGGAGCCGCGCGCGCCGAGTTCGGCCCGGCGGGCCGGGTCGGCCAGCAGGCGCAGGGCCGACGCGGCCAGCGCGTCCGCGTCCTCGTTGGCGAAGAGTTCGCCCGCGTTGCCCTGGTCCAGGACCTGCGCGAACGCGTCCAGGTCGCTCGCCAGGACCGCCGCGCCCGCCGACAGCGCCTCGACCAGGATGATGCCGAAGCTCTCGCCGCCGGTGTTGGGCGCCACGTACACATCGACGCTGCTCAGGAAGCGCGCCTTGTCCTCGTCGCTCACCATGCCGAGGAATTCCACCCGGGAGCGCAGCTCGGCGGGCAGGGAGGCCACCGCCTCCTGCTCGTCGCCCCGGCCCGCGACCAGGAGGCGGGTCTCAGGGCGCTCCGAAAGGATCTTCGGCAGCGCCTTCATCAGGACCGGCAGGCCCTTCCTCGGCTCGTCGATGCGGCCGATGAAGCCGAGCGTGTCGCCCTGCCACTCGGGGCGGGGCTCGGCCTTGGCGAAGAAGTCGACGTCGACGCCGTTGGGGATCACCACCGCGTCGCCGCCCAGGTGCTCCACGAGCGTGCGCCGCGCGTACTCGCTCACCGCGATCCGCGCGCTGATCTTCTCCAGGGCGGGCTGGAGGATCGGGTAGGCCGCGATCATCGCCCGCGAGCGCGGGTTGGAGGTGTGGAACGTGGCCACGATCGGGCCCTGCGCCGCCCAGCAGCTCAGCAGGCCCAGCGAGGGCGAGGCGGGCTCATGGATGTGGATGACGTCGAACGTGCCCTCGTGCAGCCACCGCCGCACCCGCGCGGCCGACAGGAAGCCGAAGTTCAGCCGCGCCACCGAGCCGTTGTAGGGCACCGGCACGGCCCGGCCCGCCGAGACCACGTACGGGGGCAGCGGCGTCTCGTCGTCGGCGGGGGCGAGCACGGAGACCTCGTGGCCGCGCCGGATCAGATGCTCGGCCAGGTCCCTGATGTGGAACTGGACGCCGCCCGGCACGTCCCAGGAGTACGGGCAGACGATGCCGATCCTCACGACCGGCGCTCCTCGAGGTCGGCGAGCCACAGGCGCTGGAGCATGTGCCAGTCCTCCGGGTGTTCGGCGATACCGGTGGCGAAGGCGTCGGCCAGCGCCTGGGTCATCACGGACGTCTTCTCCGCGCGCGTGCCCGTCTCGGGCACGTCGATCGGCGGGTGCACCCGGCCCTGCATGACGGGCGACTCGTCGTACCAGAGGGTCACCGGCAGCAGCAGCGCGCCGGTCTGCTGGGCCAGCAGGGCGGGACCGGCGGGCATCCGCGCGGTGTCCCCGAAGAACTTCACCTCGACGCCGGACGCCGACAGGTCGCGGTCGGCGACCAGGCAGACCAGACCGCCGTCGCGCAGCCGCCTCGCGAGCGTGCCGAAGGCCTGGCCGCCGGTGTGAGGCAGGACCTCCATGCCCAGGCTCTCGCGGTAGGCGACGAACCGGTCGTACAGCGTCTCGGGCTTGAGCCGCTCGGCGACCGTGGTGAACGGCGTCTCCAGCTTGGTGGTGACCCAGGCGCCCGCCAGGTCGTAGTTGCCCATGTGGGGCAGCGCCAGGACCACGCCCTTGCCGGAGGCCAGGGCGTCGGTGAGGTGGTGCAGGCCCTGCGGCTCGAAACCGGTCCTCATCCGGTCCTTGCTCCAGGCCGGCAGCCGGAACGACTCCATCCAGTACCGCATGTAGGAGCGCATCCCGGCCTGCGACAGCTCGGCGAGCCGCTCGGGGGTGGCGTCGGGCACCACGCGCGCGAGGTTGGATTCGAGCCGCAGCACGCTCTTGCCGCGCCGCTTCCACACCGTGTCCGCGATCCGCCGGCCCAGGCCCGTGGCCATGGGTTCGGGGAGCTTCTTGACGGAGGCCCAGGCGAGCCCGTAGAGCGAGTCCGTCAGCCGCTCCCTCATGAAGCGGCCCCGCCGGTACGGGCCGCCTCGGCGTCGGCCTCCGCGGACTCGCGGCGCACCGTCACCACCCGCTGGATCAGCGTGATCAGACTGCCCACCGCCACGATCCACAGCGCGATCGGCAGCAGGATCTGGATGCCCGGGACACCGAACTTGTGCAGCCCGGCGAGACCGGCCGCGACCAGCGAGATCACCAGGCGTTCGGCCCGCTCGATCAGTCCGTTGACGGCGACCGGCAGCCCGATCGACTCACCGCGCGCCTTGGTGTACGAGACGACCTGGCCGCTGGCGAGACAGAAGATCGCGACCGCGCACAGGGCGTTGTTGTCGCCGCTGCCCGCGTACCAGAGCGCGAAGCCGCCGAAGATCGCGCCGTCCGCGACACGGTCAAGCGTCGAGTCGAGGAACGCGCCCCAGCGGCTGGAGATCCCCGCCTGGCGGGCCATGTTGCCGTCGACCAGGTCGGAGAAGACGAACAGGGTGATGACGATCGTGCCCCAGAAGAACTCTCCACGGGGGAAGAAGACCAGCGCACCCGCCATCACTCCGGCCGTGCCGAGCAGGGTCACGGCATCCGGGCTCACCCCCCGGCGGAGCAGAAACGCGGCGAACGGCGTGAGGACACGCGTGAAGAATGCACGCGCGTACTTGTTCAGCATGGCCTTCCCGACGGTCGGTGTGGCCGCGCGGCCCTGCTGGCCACCGGCTGGCCCATCGTAGCCAGGCCCGGACGGCTCCACCGCCGCGCACCCTCGACCGGCCCGCGTTCCCGTACGACGTATGGACGCACAGTGACCGGAGTGGAACGCTGGAAAGACCGCGGGCGACGCGAAGCCGCCCCGGCCGGGGACGTTCACGGCCGGGGACCGGGGGAGGATCCGCGCGGCCGCGCCCTTTCACCACCTCACCGTGCAAGAAACGGAAGCCATACGGGAGGAACGGCATGGGCGACAAGGCGAGTGCACATCCCGGAGCCGCCGGCAGGGCAGCTACGGCCGACCACCCCTCATCCGTACGGAATGTGGTGCTGGTCGGCCACAGCGGATCCGGGAAGACGACATTGGTGGAAGCGCTCGCGCTGACGGCGGGGGCCGTCAACCGCGCGGGCCGGGTCGAGGACGGCGGGACCGTCTCCGACTACGACGAGATCGAGCACCGCCAGCAGCGGTCGGTCCAGCTCTCGTTGGTCCCGGTCGAATGGGCCGGATGCAAGATCAATATTCTGGACACCCCCGGATACGCCGACTTCGTGGGGGAACTCAGGGCCGGTCTGCGGGCAGCGGACGCGGCCCTTTTCGTCGTCTCCGCCTCCGACGGCGTGGACGGCGCGACCAGAATGGTGTGGGAGGAGTGCGCCGCGGTCGGCATGCCGCGGGCCATCGTGATCACCCATCTGGAGGCGGCCCGCGCGGACTTCTCCGAGATGACCCGGGTGTGCGCCGAGGCGTTCGGCGGCGACGACCCCGACGCCGTACTCCCGCTCTACCTGCCGCTGCACGGACCGGCCGGACCCGACGGGCACGCACCGGTCACCGGCCTCATCGGGCTCCTCACACAGCGCGTGTTCGACTACGCCTCCGGTGAGCGCAAGGAGGCCGAGCCCGGCCCCGAGCAGCTCCCGCTCGTCGAGGAGGCCCGCAACCGGCTGATCGAGGGCATCATCGCCGAGTCCGAGGACGAGACCCTCATGGACCGCTACCTCGGCGGCGCCGAGATCGACCTGAAAACGCTGATCGACGACCTGGAACGAGCGGTCGCCCGCGGCACCTTCCACCCGGTCCTCGCCGCCGCACCGGCCGCCGAGGGCGCCCGCCAGGGCATCGGCACCGTCGAACTCCTGGAACTGATCATCGGCGGCTTCCCGACCCCGCTGGAGCGCGCTGCACCCGACGTCACCACCCCGCAGGGCGGCGCGCGCCCCGCGCCCGTCTGCGCGCCCGAGGGCCCGCTGGTCGCCGAGGTCATCAAGACCTCCTCCGACCCGTACGTGGGCCGCGTGAGCCTGGTACGCGTCTTCTCCGGCACCCTGCGCCCCGACGAGACCGTCCATGTCTCCGGGCACGGGATGACCGACCGGGGCCACGAGGACCACGATGTCGACGAACGCGTCGGCGCGCTCTCCTCCCCCTTCGGCAAACAGCAGCGCACCCTCACGCACTGCGTCGCGGGCGACATCGCGTGCGTGGCCAAACTGGTCCGCGCCGAGACCGGGGACACCCTCTCCGGCAAGGACGACCCGCTGCTCATGGCGCCCTGGGACATGCCCGACCCGCTGCTGCCGCTCGCCATCGAGGCCCACAGCAAGGCCGACGAGGACAAGCTCTCCCAAGGGCTCTCCCGGCTGGTCGCCGAGGACCCGACGATGCGCCTGGAACAGAACCCGCACACCCACCAGCTCGTTCTGTGGTGCCTGGGCGAGGCCCACAAGGACGTCGCCCTGGAACGGCTGCGCAGCCGCTACGGCGTCCAGGTCGACGTCGTCGCGCACAAGGTCTCGCTGCGCGAGACGTTCGGCGACACCGCCACCGGGCGCGGGCGCCACGTCAAGCAGTCCGGCGGTCACGGCCAGTACGCGATCTGCGAGATCGAGGTGCAGCCGCTGCCGCCCGGCTCCGGCATCGAGTTCGTGGACAAGGTCGTCGGCGGCTCGGTCCCCCGCCAGTTCATCCCCTCCGTCGAGAAGGGCGTACGCGCCCAGGCGGCCAAGGGCGTCGCCGCCGGCTACCCGCTCGTCGACGTACGGATCACCCTGCTCGACGGCAAGGCCCACTCCGTGGACTCCTCCGACGCCGCCTTCCAGACGGCCGGGGCACTGGCACTGCGGGAAGCCGCCGCGGACGTACGCATCCACCTCCTGGAACCGGTCGCCGAGCTCCAGGTGCTGGTCCCCGACGACTACGTCGGGCCGGTCATGAGCGATCTGTCCGGCCGCCGGGGCCGCGTCGTCGGCACCGAACAGGCCGGGCCCGGACGCACCCTGGTGCGGGCCGAGGTGCCCGAGATCGAGATCGGGCGGTACGCGGTCGACCTGCGCTCCGTCTCGCACGGCACCGGACGCTTCGACCGCGCGTACGCCCGGCACGAACCCATGCCGCCACAGCTGGCCGACAAAATCCGCGAAACACCCGAAAAGACAGCATAGGGAAGGCAATTGACGGACCGTCGGAACTGCCGCACCGCCCAACTTCCTTACGGCGGGCGGCATTCCGACGTCCCCTGACGCGCGGGGACCGACCCCGATACGCTGAGGTCCCAGCTCAGCAGGTGTGCGGGGAACGGCAGTCGGGAAGAGGCCGCAGAGCAACAGAGTGCGGCGATGGGGGCGGCAGTGGCGGACGAACCATTCGATTTCTCACCCGGGGCCCAGGTCCCGCTGCAGGGCTCGGCGGGCCAGACGGCCGCGACCCAGGCCCTGGCCTCGGCGGCGTACCGGGACAGCCCCGTCGCCGACATACTCAAGGCCAACAACGAATGGCACGAGTCGGCCGTCACCAAACCCCGACTCTCGCTCTTCGAACCCAACCTCGGCGAGGCCTTCTCCCGGGCCGTACAGTCCCGCATGCTCGGCGCCACCCGCAAAGCGCTCATCCAGTCGTTCGGCACCGAACCCCAGACCGTCGTCGAGCACTGCCTCGCCGCCATCCGCATCCGCAAGGAACGCGACACCAAACTCACCCTCATCACCGGCGTCTTCGGCGTGCTCTTCCTGCCCGGACTGCTCCTCTGGCTCGGCGTGTTCCAGCTGCGCCGCACCCTCGCCGGCGCCAAGGACCGCCGCGTCGGCGCGCTCGGCAACCTGCTGCTCATCGCGTTCGCCGTGCTCGCCGTGGTCTTCCTGGTCAAACTGCCCTTCGGCGGGATCCTCGCGATCTATCTGCGCGCGATGATGGTCATGCCCGTCCTCGGCTGGTTCTGGGCCAAGTGGATCTGCGAATCCACCGCCAAGGACCTGCGCGACCGCTGGAGCGGCCTGCTCTCCGGCGGCGGCGTCGGCGCCAAGATCCCCGAAGCCGTACCCAAGAACCCGCACGAGACCGCCGCCGAACAGCTCCGCCAGAACCTCGCCAAACTCACCGCCGAACAGCAGAGCAACGCCGTCTTCTACGCCGGCCCCAAGGGCATACTCGGCATGGGCACCCGCTGGGGCAGCTGGCAGCTCGCCGAGGAACTCGTCCCCAAGGACCCCGGCAAGGAGATCCACGGCTTCCGCAGCTGGGACGTCATACGGTCCATCCAGGACCGGCTGCGCCTGCTTGAGCGCGGCCCCCTGCACACCGGCGGCTTCCCCAAACCCTCCGTCAACAACTGGGTCGTCTCCCCCGTCGGCGAGAACGCCAAGGACGTTTCCCGGCCCACCGGTCAGGACGTCGACAACTTCCAGGTCCGCCAGCACGAAGTCCAGCGGATCTGCAACGAGCAGCAGTTCGGCAGCGGCAACCGCCACTACCTCGGCGTCCAGTTCACCCTCTGGGACGGCCAGCTGGTCATCACCATGATGATCACCGTGACCGTGCTCCACGAGACCCTGCGCATCGAGGTCACCGGACACGCCCTCGGCCCGGTCCACTCCCTCTTCACCACCAAGCCCTCCCCCAAGACCAAGGAGGTCGACAAGACCTTCAAGTTCTGGGAGAAGCGGACCGTCCAGCTCCCGCTGGTCGAGCCGCGCGAAGTCGTCCGCCTCGCCGCCCGCGCCCCGCTCACCTGGTACCCGCCGCTCCTGGACTACCTCGGCGGCAAACTGGTGCTGCCCGAGCCCTTCGGCCTGCGGCACGCCTGGGCCGACAGGCCCTGGCGCCACCGCTTCATGGCCGACGACGCGATGCGCGCGGCCACACCCGTACTGCGGGTGGTGCACGCGGCCGCGATGAAGGTCCTGGACGAGAACGGCGTGGACACCGCGCGCTTCACCAGCCGCGCGGTGATGCTGAGCGGCGCGGTACAGGACCCGGCACCGCGCAAGGCCGACTCGTACGACGCGTAACGGCTATGCCTGGTCCGACGCCTGGCCCGTCTGCGGCCAGGCGTCGGCCAGCATCTTGCGGGTGTCGCCCAGGAGTTGGGGCAGGATCTTGGTGTGCCCGACCACCGGCATGAAATTGGTGTCGCCGCCCCAGCGGGGCACGATGTGCTGGTGGAGGTGGGCGGCGATGCCCGCGCCTGCGACCGTTCCCTGGTTCATGCCGATGTTGAAACCGTGCGCCCCGGAAGCCGTCCGCAGCGCCTTCATGGCGTGCTTGGTGAGCTCCGCCAGCTCGATGGTCTCGGCGGCGTCCAGATCTGTGTAGTCGGCGACGTGCCGGTAGGGCACGACCATCATGTGCCCGCCGTTGTAGGGGTACAGATTCAGCACGGCGTACACGTACTGACCTCGGGCGACGATGAGCCCGTCCTCGTCGGACTTGGCCGGGATCGAGCAGAAGGGACAGCCGTCGCCGGCGTCCGGGCCGGTCGGCTTGTTCTCACCCTGGATGTACGCCATCCGGTGGGGCGTCCACAGGCGCTGGAACGCGTCCTGGACACCGACCCCGATCTGCTGTTCCGGCTCACTCGTCATGTTGTGCAGCATATGACTTCACGCTGGAGGGACGACAAAGGCCCCCGGGAAACCCGGGGGCCCTGACGCCCCGCTCGCGCGGGGAACACCTCACACCTGTACGCGGCGCTCCACCACGTCGACGAGCTTGGCGATCGCCTCGTCGCGCGCGATGCCGTTCTCCTGCGAACCGTCGCGGTAACGGAAGGAGACCGTGCCCGCCGCCATGTCCTCGTCGCCGACGATGATCATGAACGGCACCTTGAGCTTCTGGTGGTTGCGGATCTTCTTCTGCATCCGGTCCGAGGACGCGTCCACCTCGACCCGCAGGCCCTTCTTCTTCGCCTCGGCGGCGAACTCCTGGAGGTACTCGATGTGGGCGTCGCCGATCGGGATGCCGACCGCCTGGACCGGGGCCAGCCACGCCGGGAACGCACCCGCGTAGTGCTCAAGAAGCACCGCGAAGAAGCGCTCGATGGAGCCGAACAGCGCGCGGTGGATCATGACCGGCCGCTGCTTGGTGCCGTCGGGGCCGGTGTACTCCAGGTCGAAGCGCTCCGGCAGGTTGAAGTCGAGCTGCACGGTCGACATCTGCCAGGTACGGCCGATGGCGTCGCGCGCCTGGACGGAGATCTTCGGGCCGTAGAAGGCCGCGCCACCCGGGTCCGCGACCAATTCGAGCCCCTGCTTCTCGGCCACCTCGCGCAGCGTCTCGGTGGCCTCCTCCCAGATCTCGTCCGAGCCGACGAACTTCTCCGGGTCCTTGGTGGAGAGCTCCAGGTAGAAATCGTTCAGACCGTAGTCGCGCAGCAGGTTCAGGACGAAGGTGAGCGTCTTGTCGAGCTCCTCCGCCATCTGCTCCTTGGTGCAGTAGATGTGCGCGTCGTCCTGGGTGAAGCCACGGGCACGGGTCAGGCCGTGCACGACGCCGGACTTCTCGTACCGGTAGACGGTGCCGAACTCGAACAACCTCAGCGGCAGCTCGCGGTACGAACGCCCGCGCGCGTCGAAGATCAGGTTGTGCATCGGGCAGTTCATGGGCTTCAGGTAGTAGTCCACGCCCTCGTCGAGCTGCATGGGCGGGTACATGCCGTCGGCGTACCAGTCCAGGTGGCCCGACTGCTCGAAAAGCTTCCCCTTGGTCGCGTGCGGGGTGTAGACGAACTCGTAGCCCTCCTCCTCGTGGCGGCGGCGCGAGTAGTCCTCCATGACCCGGCGGATGATGCCGCCCTTGGGGTGGAAGACCGCGAGGCCCGAACCGATCTGCTCCGGGATGGAGAACAGGTCCAGCTCGTTGCCCAGCTTGCGGTGGTCGCGCTTCTCCGCCTCCGCGAGGAAGTCAAGGTGCGCCTTGAGCTCGTCCTTGGACGGCCACGCGGTGCCGTAGATGCGCTGGAGCATGGGGTTCTTCTCGCTGCCCCGCCAGTACGCGGCCGCGTTGCGCATCAGCTTGAACGCCGGGATGTTGCGAGTGGTGGGCAGGTGGGGACCGCGGCAGAGGTCCTTCCAGCACAGGTCACCGGTCTTGGCGTCCAGGTTGTCGTAGATGGTCAGCTCGCCGCCGCCCACCTCGACGTCCGCGCCGTCCTCGCTCGAAGCCGAGCCCTTGAGGCCGATGAGCTCCAGCTTGTACGGCTCGTCCGCGAGCTCCACGCGCGCGGCCTCGTCGGTGACCACTCGGCGGGAGAACTTCTGCCCCCGCTTCTGGATCTCCTGCATCTTCTTCTCGATGGCCTTCAGGTCCTCCGGGGTGAAGGGCCGGGCCACGTCGAAGTCGTAGTAGAAGCCGTCCCGCACCGGCGGGCCGATGCCCAGCTTGGCCTCCGGGAAGAGCTCCTGGACGGCCTGGGCCATGACGTGCGCGGTGGAGTGGCGCAGGATGTTGAGGCCGTCCTCGGAGGAGATCTCGACGGGCTCGACCTCCTCGCCGTCCTTCACCTCGTACGCGAGGTCCTTCAGCTCGCCGGCCACGCGGGCCGCGACGATGGTGCGCTCACCGGCGAAGAGCTCGGCGGCCGTAGTGCCCGTCGTCACCACGCGCTCTTCCCGCTCGGAATCGCGTTGGATGATCACACGGACGTCTGACACCGGTCTCTCCTGCCTGAAGGGGTACGCACGCTCGTACTGCGGACGCGGTACGAATCCTACCGAGCCGCCGGGGTCGCCCGCGAAACGGTTTACCGGGCCGGGGCCCGATGGCGTCCCCCTTCAGTCCTCCCCCGCGCACGCCTCCTCGAAGAAGTCCAGGTTCTCCTGGAGCGACTTCATCAGGCGGTCCCGTTCCGCGTCGTCCACCTGGACCGGGACCACACCCGTCGCCCCGGCCAGGCGCCTAAAGCCGCCCCGGCTCTCCAGGCGCCCCACCACCCGCACCGGCAGGCCGACGAGATGGGCGTGGCCCGCGATGCGGTAGGCCTCCTCGTCGAGCTCGACGCGTACGTACGGGATCTCGGCGCCCGCGAGCACCCGCAGCCGGACCGTGCCGGGTCCCCGGGGGCCGGAGCGGCGCAGTCGGACCACCGCGCCGGTGACGCGGACCGGTACGGCGGGCTCGTCGCTGAGGTAGCGGGCTCCGGCCTCGCGCAGGGCGGGCAGGTCGCCGGGGGAGAACTCCACGGGTTCGGGACGCGGGGCGCAGCCTGCCGGGACGCCTGCCGCCGGTGCCCATTCCAGGGCGACGCGGACTCCTTCCGAGCCCTGGACCAGGGAGATCACGGCTTCGGTGAGTTCGCGGCTGGCTCCGGCGCCGACAGCGGTGTCGAACGCTTCCATGCCGCCGGTGGTGCGCAGGTAGTCGACGGCTTCGCGGACCGCGTGCAGTGCCTCGTAGAGCCGGACGACGGCCGCGCGGCCGGTCTCCACGGGGACGAACGCGGTGAGCCGTCCGCCGGGTGCGGGGTCGACGAGGACGCCGGTGAGGGTGGCGAGGGCCTGGCTGCGGTGGCGGGCGCCGTAGTACCCGGCGCGGCCGCGTGCGGCGAGGGCGCCCGCGAGGAGCATGCGGTGGGCGGCGCCGCGCAGCTGTTCCTGTTCGGTCCAGGCCGTGGCGCCGGAGGGGCCGAGCGGGGTGTCGCGCCACCAGCGGACCTCGTCGCTGGGGACGGCGAGCGAGACGAGTACTTCGCGGGCGGAGGGCGCGCCGGAGCGGGCGAGGGCAGTGAGCGCTTCGCCGAGCAGGTCCTCGCTGTCGGGGAAGTCGCGGCTCTCGGGCACCAGGAGGCTGGTGCCGGATCCGCCGCCGGGCGGTGTCCAGCGCGCGTACCGTCCGGCGGCGCCGCCGCGCCGCTGCCAGCCGTGGCGGTGGAGCAGCACGCCGAGCACGGCCGGGTCCACCTGGGCCGGCACCGGTTCGACGGCGTCGGGTCCGCCGAGCTCCCCGCTGGACAGACGCATCAGGGCCTCCCTCCCACCCCGACCCGGGTCATGATCTCGCAGAGCGCGTGATCGTCGAAGATCCGCGAGGTCGGTATCCGCACGTTGGTCCTGCGCCGGCCGGTCACCGGGTGGCCGGCCAGATTGGTCCAGTAGCAGCAGTGCCGCAGCGCGAGCCGGTCGTGGCCCGCGCGCAGCCACTCGTCCCGGCTTCTGGGCACGAGCATCACGACCAGGATCTTGTGCACCGAGACGGGTGTGCGGGCCAGCTTCACCAGGTGGTCGTTGTCGAGGGTGAAGGAGAAGGCCCCGCCCGGGGGGTGCGGCGGTATCTGGTACGTGCACTTGAGCTGCACCTTGATCGTGACTTCGTCGTCGACCGTGTGGCCGGGAGCGCTGTGGCTCACGTGCCAGTCGATTCCGTTGTCCGGAAAGGGCTGCGAGAGCGAGCAGCCCGCGGCGGCCGCCACCGCGTGGAGATAGCCGACCTGGAGGGTCTCCATGCAGGCCGTGGTGGCGAGTGAGCCGCGCGGCGGCGCGATCCGCTCGGGCAGCAGAGTGCTCTCCGGCAGGGCCGGATCGGGCTGCGCGAGCGCCATGGCCGTCGTACGCCTTCCGGACTTGTGCCGACGCTTTCCGGACTGTGCCGAACGTGCCGGACTTTGCCGATCCTTGCCCGTCCTTGCCGATCGGGTCCCCCGCGACGGTCCGTCAACTCGCGGGCCCGTCACCTGTGTTGTTGCCGGGGGGCGTACGTCGCAAACAGCCCGGGTATCACGGAATCGGGCAGGGGACGCACGCCATCTGCCAAGGGCACAAAAGGAGTTGCACCATGACGTGCTGGTACGAAGGCCCCTTGGCCGCTTTCGACACCGAGACGACCGGCGTGGATGTGGAGCGGGACCGCATGGTGTCGGCCGCCCTTGTGGTCCAGGACGGGCCCGCCGCACGGCCCCGGGTGAGCCGCTGGCTGGTGAATCCGGGCATACCCGTGCCGGAGGGAGCGACCGCCGTGCACGGGCTGACCGATGAGCATCTGCGGCTGAACGGGCGGTGGCCCGCGCCGGTGATGGAGGAGGTGGCGAGGGCGCTGGCCGAGCAGTGCGCGGCGGGGCGGCCGCTGGTGGTGATGAACGCGCCGTTCGATCTGACGCTCCTGGACCGGGAGTTGCGCCGCCACCGCGCGTCGTCGCTGGCGCGCTATCTGGACGGGGCGCCGCTGTGCGTGCTGGATCCGCGCGTCCTGGACAAGCATCTGGACCGCTACCGCAAGGGCCGTCGCACGCTCACCGATCTGTGCGCGCACTACGAGGTGGTCCTGGAGGGCGCGCACGACGCGGCGGCGGACGCGCTGGCGGCGCTTGAGGTCGTACGGGCGGTGGGGCGCCGGTTCGCGGCCCGCCTGGAGCGGCTGACGCCGGCGGAGATCCACACACTGCAGACGGGCTGGCACGCGGCCCAGGCGCGGGGGTTGCAGGCGTGGTTCACGCGCAACGGCACTCCGGAGCCGGTCGACCCGGCGTGGCCGCTGCGGCCGGAGCTGCCTGCGGCGGCCTGAGGTCGCAGGGGCGGGGAAACACCGTCAACACAGCGGAAAGGCCGGTCCGTCGACGACGGACCGGCCTCTTCCCGGTGGGCGATACTGGGTTCGAACCAGTGACCTCTTCGGTGTGAACGAAGCGCTCTCCCACTGAGCTAATCGCCCGGGAACGGGTTGAACCATACAGGCCCGGGCGCCCTGGGTTCAAACTCCGTTCAGGACGGCCGTGAGCCCGCGCCGCCCGGACCGCATCATCGCCGCGTGGTTGGCGCGGAAGACCGGCCGCCCGGGGACCGCGAGGCACCGCATCAGCTGCTTGCGCACCTCGACCTCCTGCTCGTAGAGCGCGCGGGTGCCGCCGCCGTACGGGCTGAGCGTCCAGCGGGCCCAGCCGTCGAGGTCGCCGCTCATCGCCACCTCCAGGACCCCGGCCATCGGGTCGCGGCGCCGCTCGCTGGCGGTGACGACGAGTTCGTACGGCAGGAAGGAACGGAAGCGGGCGGTGCCGGTGCGCTCGTCGACGGCGGTGACCTCGCGGACCTGAGGCCACCAGCGCGGGTACTCCTCGGCGCGCTCCAGGACGGCGAACACGGCGGCGGGCGCGGCGGGCAGCTGCCAGACGTTGCGGAAGCGGTAGTGGCTCCAGTCCATGGCTCAAGTCTGCGCCGGGGAACGGGAGACGAGCAGGGGTCGTGGCGTGATCCGGACCGGGGAACGCCGAAGGCCCGGAGATCGGTTTCGATCTCCGGGCCTTCGGTCCGGGGTGGGCGATACTGGGTTCGAACCAGTGACCTCTTCGGTGTGAACGAAGCGCTCTCCCACTGAGCTAATCGCCCGGGCGCACCGCAAACATTACCGCATGTCAGCGGGGCGTTTGACCACGCTCGGCGCCCTGCCGGGCCACTCGTCGATCCTCCACGGCCCGACGGGCTCGAACGTACGAAGGCAGACCGCGGCGAGCGCCTTCTCGGCCGGCACGACCCGTTCGTCACTCCCCGTATTCACGCGCTCCGACCTGCCCACCGCGTGAGCTCACCAGAATGGCCGCATAACCGAAAGTAATACTCGGCCGTACGAGCTACCTGAAGCGCCGCAAAACGGCCAGAGGGGTTTACAACGGCATCGTAGGTGGCATGTCGATTTCGCCGACGTGCGAATCCCCGAGCGCACACTGAGCGAAAGGCCCTGGCGCTTATGAACACCACGGTCAGCTGCGAGCTGCACCTGCGCCTCGTTGTGTCGAGCGAGTCCTCACTGCCTGTACCCGCGGGCCTGCGGTATGACACGGCCGATCCCTACGCCGTGCACGCCACCTTCCACACCGGAGCCGAGGAGACCGTCGAGTGGGTGTTCGCCCGCGACCTTCTCGCCGAGGGCCTGCACCGGCCCACCGGCACCGGAGACGTCAGAGTCTGGCCGTCGCGCAGTCACGGCCAGGGCGTCGTCTGCATCGCCCTCAGCTCCCCGGAAGGAGAGGCCCTGCTCGAAGCCCCGGCGCGGGCTCTGGAGTCGTTCCTCAAGCGGACCGACGCCGCGGTGCCACCGGGCACCGAGCACCGTCACTTCGATCTCGACACGGAGCTCTCGCACATCCTGGCGGAGAACTGAGCCAGACCGAGAGCCGTACGGCGCCGTCCGACTCGGGGAGACGGCACCGCGCGGACAACCGCATAGGCACGCCCACCTCATGGGCACCCCACCGGCGCCCGTCCCGCGCACACCCGCGCGGGACGGGCGCCGGTGCGCCGCGCGCGCGAGCCGCTAGAGTCGGCCAGCATCGGCGGGCACCGGCCCCCCGCAGCAGGCCAGGGAGCGAATCGTGCTGATCCCTCACGACACCCGGATCGCCCTCGACATGGTGGTCGATCTGGTGAACACCGCACCGGAGAGCGAGGAGCTCGACCGCCTCGCCGACGTGGAGGCGCTGTACGGCTTCGTACGGGACCACGACGTCAGCGGGGTGGGGACGCTCACCGCGCGCGATCTCGCGGGCGTACAGACCGTACGCAGCCGTTTCGCGGGGGTTTTCGAGGCACCCGACGCCCACACGGCGGCCATGCTGGTCAACGAGATCGTGGCGGAGGCGGGCACCACGCCGCAGCTCACCGACCACGACGGCTACGACTGGCATGTGCACTACTTCGCGCCCGGCGCCTCGATCGGGGACCATCTGGCCGCGGACGGCGGGATGGCGCTGGCGTTCATCGTGGTGGCGGGCGAGCAGGAGCGGCTGCGCCGCTGCGAGGCGCCGGACTGCGGCCGGGCCTTCGTGGACCTGTCCCGCAACCGCTCGCGCCGCTACTGCGACAGCCGCACCTGCGGCAACCGGCTGCATGTGGCCGCGTACCGGGCCCGGCGCAAGGAAGCCGCGGGCTGATCCGGTTCGAGCCATCGCGTACGGCCGGTCACAGCAGATACAGGTCGTGCAGCGCCGCCATCAGCAGCAGGCAGCCGATCACCCCGAGGAAGATCATCAGGGGTGGCTGGGAGAGGGCGAAGAGGCAGCCGCGCGACTCGTCGGCGGGGAGCTCGGCATGCGGCTCGTCGGGCGGGGCGGGGACCTGCCCCGGGGAAGTGTCCAGCATCTCGGGGTGATGATGGACCAGCCGGAGCACGCCCGGGGGCCAACACGCCCACATCGGACGGGAGTTACTTCGATCTTGCCCGCCCGGACGCGCCGGTCCCGCGCCCCGGCGCGCGCCTCGTGCGCCCGGCCGCTCACGACGCGGAACGAAAAGGAAAACGGGTTCCGGGAACGGACCCGGAATCGGACTTGAGAGCGCTCCCACCGGTGTCCGGAATTCGCTCCAACTCGAATTCCGCATAGGGGAATTCACAGCCGCCGGAATTTCCCGTGGCGACGGGGTCCGGAGCCGGTTACGGCAAGTTACGGAGTGTCAGATTCCGACGCTCTTTCAGATTCCGTACGCCGCTCCACATGGGGTTCCGTATGGCGTCAGATGCCGTGCTTCTTCAAGATGGCCTCGATGTCGCTGAAGTCCTCCCCGCCGCCCGCCTTGCCCTTCGCCTTCGGCTGGGGCTGTGCGGCGGCACGGCGGCCGGCGCCGAGGGAGGGCGCGGAGGCCGCGGGGGCGATGGCGTCGGCGCCGCGCGCCCCGGTCACCTCGCGCCCCTTCTCCTCTCCTCCGACCCTGCGGCGCTCCACGAACCGCGTGATCGAGAAGAGCCCCCAGGCGATGCCGAGCAGGGCGAAGCCCGCCCAGACGGTCGGCTTGAAGACGATGCCGGACACCCATCCCACGATCCCGGTCATGACCAGGGCCACGGGGACCAGCGAGTAGGCGGCGATCCGCGTGGCCGACAGGAAGCGCTTGCGGTACGCCGTGACGGCGGCGATGCCCAGTCCGGCCGCGGACGCGGCGGAGCAGACGGTCTCGGCAAGCATCCGGTTCCTCCAGACATGGGGGTTGTGGCCCTTCCATCCTGCACCGGACCCGGCCGTTGCGGCCACGATCCTTTCGGGACATCAGGGAGATCTCCGGGACGCATCCTCCCCAGGTCCCGGTTGGGGCGTACGGGAGCGGACTGGGAGACTGGCCCCATGAGCGAGACCACCCCCGAGTCCAGCCCCGCGTCCACGCCCGGCTCCCCCGCCGCGCCCGTCGTCCTCGACGTCTGGTGCGAGCTCCAGTGCCCCGACTGCCACACCGCCCTGGACGACGTCCGCGCGCTGCGCGAGCAGTACGGCGACCGGCTCGACATCCGGCTGCGGCACTTCCCGCTGGAGAAGCACAAGCACGCGTACGCCGCCGCGCAGGCCGCGGAGGAGGCGTTCGAGCAGGGGCAGGGGTGGCCGTACGTCGAGGCCGTGCTCGCCCGCACGGAAGCGCTGGGCGCGGGGGGAGAGCGCGTGCTGCTCGATGTCGCGGGTGAACTCGGGCTTGATGTCGAGGAGTTCGACACCGCGCTGATCGACGGGCGGCATCTGTTGATCGTTGACGCCGACGTCGCCGAGGGCAAGGCGATCGGCGTCACCGGGACGCCCACGTACGTCATCGATGGTGAGCGGCTCGATGGCGGGAAGAGCCAAGCGGGCCTTCGGACCCGTATTACCGAGATCGCGGACCGAGTCCTCGGCTCGTAGCGCTCCGCGAGCGGGGCGCGTTTTCGTCTGCGGGCCGTCTTGGGCTGGTCGCGCAGTTCCCCGCGCCCCTGAAAACCATGGGGCACCCCACTCAGAGCAGCTGCTTCCCCCTGTTGTACTCCGTCGGCTCGTACCCCAGGGACTCGTACAGCCTCAGCGCCTTGGTGTTGTCGGCGAAGACGTGGAGGGCCAGGACCGGTAGGCCGTCGGTCACCGTGAGGCGTTCGGCGAGGAGCATCAGGGCGCGGCCGTGGCCCCGGCCTCGGTGCTCCTCCGCCACCGCCACGTCGTAGATGTACGCGCCGGGGCCGGTGTCCAGCTCCTTGCGGGCGAGCCAGAGGTGGCCCACCACGGCCTCTTCGCTGAGCAGCACCTGGAGGTGCGTGCCGGGGGTCGCGAGGCCGGTGGGGAGGTTCTTGCGGTGGTCGGCCTCGGCCTTGGCCCGGGCCTGGTCGGGCGCCATGCCCCGGGCGATCCAACCGCCGGCGTAGTTCTGCTGCTCGGCGTGGTGCCAGACCGTGTACTCGGCCTCGGTCATCGGGCGCGCGCTCACCCCGGCGGGCAGCGCGGGTGGCTCGGCCGGGAGGCGCTTGGCCATGTTGCGGCTGCGGTCGGTGTAGCCGAGGGCCGTGGACAGGCGCAGGGCCGCCGTGGCGCCCGCGGGCACCGACGCGTACACCTGGGCGCAGCCCCAGCCCCGCAGCACCTCCTCGGCGGCGAGCGCGGCGACGGTCCCCCGGCCGCGGCCCCGGTCTCTTTCGTCGATCGACAGCCCGCTGATCACTCCCACGGCGGAGCCGAACCCGGCGTGGGTGGCGACCGTGATGGTGCCGACGCGGCGGCTGTTGACGCAGACGTCGTACGTACGGGAAGTGGCGCCGTCGGCGCCCTGCTGGAGCGGCCCGGTCGGCCGAATGGTCGTGGTCATCAAGGCCGTTGTACCTGCCGGGCCGCCGCACGTCACCGGGTTTGACCGGTACTCGCCGGGTCTACGGGTCCAGGTCGGACGCCGCCCGCTCGTCGAAGACCCGCATCGCCTTGGCGGTGACCGGTCCCGGCGTGCCGGTCAGCTCGCGGCCGTCGACGCGGTGCACGGCCTGGATGTCGCGGAGCGTGGAGGTCAGGAAGACCTCGTCGGCGCGCTCCAGGACGTCCAGGGGCAGCTCGCTCTCCTGGGCGCCGGTCCACTCCACGACCAGCTCGCGGGTGATCCCGGCGAGGCAGCCGGAGGCGAGCGGCGGGGTGTGCAGTTCGCCGTCGAGCACGACGAAGACATTGGAGCCGGTGCCCTCGCAGAGCGCGCCGACGGTGTTGCCGAAGAGCGCCTCGGTCGCGCCGCGCTCATGGGCCCTGGCCAGTGCGACGACGTTCTCGGCGTACGAGGTGGTCTTGAGCCCGGCGACGGCGCTGCGCTCGTTGCGCGTCCAGGGGACGGTGATGACGGCGGTGGTGTCGGGGCGCCGCTTGCTCTCGCCGAGGGCGACGACCAGCGTGGGGCCCGAGTCTCCCCGGTCGGAGCCGAGCGGGGAGAGGCCGCCGGTGTAGGTGATCCGCAGCCGGCCGAGCGCGACCGGGTTGGCGTCGACGACGGCGGCGCACGCGCGGCGGACCTCGTCGAGGTCGGGGTCGGGCAGCCCGAGGCCGCGGGCCGAGCGGGTCATCCGGGCGAGGTGGCGGGTGAGCGCGAACGTGCGCCCCTGCTCCGCCTTCACCGTCTCGAAGATGCCGTCGCCCACGGTCATCCCGTGGTCGAGCACGGACACCTGTGCGGCGTCGGCGTCCCGCAGCCCGCCGTTCACCCAGATCTGCATTTACGCGGTCCTCCCACTCTGCGTGTACGCGCCGGACGCATACGAGCCCGACGCTACCGCGAGCAGCCGGGCCGCCTTCAGCTCGGTCTCGGCCCACTCCCCCTCGGGGTCGGAGCCCCAGGTGATGCCCGCTCCCGTACCGAACCGCAGCACGCCTTCGGCGCGGTCGATCCAGAACGTGCGTATACCGACGGCGAGCTCGCCGGTGCGCCGGTCGGCGTCCACCCAGCCGATGCCGCCGCAGTAGGGGCCGCGCGGGGCCGTCTCCAGGGCCTCGATGATCCGCAGCGCGCTGGACTTGGGCGCGCCGGTGACCGAGCCGGGCGGGAAGGCCGCCGCCAGGAGCTCGCGCCAGCCCGCGTCCTCGCGCAGCTCTCCCCGTACGGTCGAGACGAGGTGGACCAGGCCCGGGTGGGGCTCCACGGCGCAGAGCGCGGGGACGGTGACCGAGCCGGAGGCGCAGACCTGGCCGAGGTCGTTGCGGACCAGGTCCACGATCATCACGTTCTCGGCGTAGTCCTTCGCCAGGAGGTCGGCCTCGGTGCGGCCGGTCCCCTTGATGGGTCCGGACTCCACGGTCCGTCCCGTACGCCGCAGGAAGAGCTCGGGCGAGGCGGTGGCGATCTCGACGCCGTGCGCGGGCAGCCGGATCGTTCCGGCATAGGGGGCGGGGTTGCCCCGGGCGAGCAGTGCGGTGAGGGCGTCGACGTCGGCGGCGGCCGGATCGGGCAGCGCGGCGGTCAGGACGCGGCAGAGGTTCGCCTGGTAGACCTCGCCGGCCGCGATGTGCTCGCGGATGCGGTGGACGCCCGCGATGTACGCGGCGCGGTCGAGCGATGACGTCCAGTCGTCGGGGGCGGGCCCGCGCCAGGCGCCCGGGACGGGGGCCGGCACGGGATCGGGCCGTACGTCCCCGAAGCGGGCGCAGACGAGGCCGCCCTCGAAGTCGGCGGCGACGGCCCAGAAGCCCGCGGAGTCCAGGGCCTCCGGGTCGCTGGTCACATCGCGGAGATCGGTGGCGAGAAGCCCGCCGAAACGGGCCAGAGGAGCGAGGTCGTGCACGGTTGTGAGTCTAGGGGCGCCGCGGTGGCGCCGCCGTGGAGCGGGTCGTACCGGGCGCGGACCAGGGACGACGTCGGCGCCGGACCGGCCACGACGAGGGTGGCGGACCGGGCACACCGCAGCACGCTGCACAAACGCGTTTTTGTACTGGCCCGGGAATCCGCTAGAGTTCAACACGTCGCCGGGACGCGCAAGCGAAACGGAAACGACAAGCGGACGTGGCTCAGTTGGTAGAGCATCACCTTGCCAAGGTGAGGGTCGCGAGTTCGAATCTCGTCGTCCGCTCGATGTGGGGGATCTTCCCGAACCCCCATCTTCACTCCTGGTGGAGTGGCCGAGAGGCGAGGCAACGGCCTGCAAAGCCGTCTACACGGGTTCAAATCCCGTCTCCACCTCCAAGCGCGATTAGCTCAGCGGGAGAGCGCTTCCCTGACACGGAAGAGGTCACTGGTTCAATCCCAGTATCGCGCACGCAGTAACAACGAGTAACACCGGTCCTGTATGGTTCAGGACATCCCGCGCGATTAGCTCAGCGGGAGAGCGCTTCCCTGACACGGAAGAGGTCACTGGTTCAATCCCAGTATCGCGCACGCAGTAACAACGAGTAACACCGGTCCTGTATGGTTCAGGACATCCCGCGCGATTAGCTCAGCGGGAGAGCGCTTCCCTGACACGGAAGAGGTCACTGGTTCAATCCCAGTATCGCGCACCGCCCGGAGCCCCCGGCCTTCTCGAAGGCCGGGGGCTCCGTCGTCGCCACCTCTGCTCATGACGCTTCGGCCCATCGTCCGCGCGTACAAAAGGCGTTGCCCGGTCGGCTCCCCAGCCGACCGGGCAACGCCTTTCTGCCGTCCGCCGCACCCCCGTCCCCACGGGGCTGAAATGGCCGGATGTCCCCGACCCGGTCCGCTCTACCGGGTCCGGGGCGCCGCTCAGCGCCCCAGCATCACGCCCACGGACGACGCCTGTGCGACCACCGCGTCCCAGCCGCCGAAGACGACTGTGAGCAGGGCCGCCAGGGGAAGGGCCATGGCCGTCGCCACCAACGGGTGGCGCGGACCGGACCGGCTGGCGCCGAACGCTGCGGCATACGCCTTGCGTCCCTGCGTGCGGAGAACCGTCCGCGTTGCCGTGTCCGCCATGGTCCCTCTCCTGTCGTATCGACAGCGGCGGGCGTCTGACCTCGGGGGACGAGTGCTGCGCCCGCCGCTTGACTTCAACATTAGGGAAGCGGCGGGCACCGGGCGTCATGCCCTCGTACCGATTGCCGGGCCTCCCAGGGGATGAGTGGGCCCCTTGTCGCGTACTCCCCTGGGTGGAGACAGCCCTAGGACCGTCCTTAGGGCCGGGACTAGGACTTGGGCTCCTCGCGAGGTGAGCGGGGCTCCGCCTCCGACGCGTCCTGCCTCGGGACGGGCTGTTCGACCAGGGCCAGGACCCGGGTCGCCATGAAGCGCGCGGTGCGCACGACCGTGCCGCTGCGGGTGACTTCGCTCACTTCCACCACCCCTCTGCGGACCGCTGTTTCCACCCTGCGGCCCGCCCGGCTTGCCACCACTTCGTACGTACGAGTCGTGTCACCCGCGTCCACGACTATCTCCACTCGGTCACCCTTCACCGAATCAATCCCCCTTCTGCGACAGACCGTTGAGATCTCGCCAGGGTCAGCGAGCGCCGCGCCGGGGCTCTCTGACCACTCTTCAAGTTTCCCACCGGGCACTGACAATCGATCGGTCCACGAGGGCGCGGCCTATGAGCACACCGGCCCGGGGGTACGTAAGCTGTGCCACGTCAACAGGACCGGGCAGCGGGGATGAACATGGCGATGATGCGGCTCCGGCGCGAGGATCCGCGTGTCGTCGGCTCGTTCCGGCTCCACCGGCGCCTCGGCGCGGGTGGCATGGGTGTCGTCTACCTCGGCTCCGACCGGCGCGGCCAGCGCGTCGCGCTGAAGGTGATCCGCCCGGACCTCGCCGAGGACCAGGAGTTCCGCTCGCGCTTCGCCCGCGAGGTGTCGGCGGCCCGGCGCATCCGCGGCGGCTGCACGGCCCGGCTCGTCGCGGCCGATCTGGAGGCGGACCGCCCCTGGTTCGCGACCCAGTACGTGCCGGGGCCCTCGCTGCACGACAAGGTCGCCGAGGAGGGCCCGCTGGCGGCGGCCGAGACGGCCGCGATCGGCGCCGCGCTCTCCGAGGGCCTGGTGGCGGTGCACGAGGCCGGTGTGGTGCACCGCGACCTCAAGCCGTCCAACATCCTGCTCTCCCCCAAGGGCCCGCGGATCATCGACTTCGGTATCGCCTGGGCGACCGGCGCCTCCACGCTGACCCATGTCGGCACGGCGGTGGGCTCGCCGGGGTTCCTGGCGCCCGAGCAGGTGCGCGGGGCCATGGTCACGCCCGCCACCGACGTCTTCTCGCTGGGCGCGACGCTGGCGTACGCGGCGATGGGCGACTCGCCCTTCGGGCACGGCAGTTCGGAGGTCATGCTCTACCGCGTGGTCCACGAGGAGCCGCAGCTGCACGGGGTGCCGGACGCGCTGGCGCCGCTGGTGCGGGCCTGCCTCGCGAAGGACCCGGAGGAGCGCCCCAGCACCCTCCAACTGTCCATGCGGCTCAAGGAGATCGCGGCCCGGGAGGCGCAGGGCGGCCTGGACGCGCGCCCGCCGGCCCAGCGCGACCGCTCCGAGGCGGACCGTCCGACCGGGCGGCTCGGCGAGCGGTACGAGCACGACGAGCGCACCCAGCGCTACACCGAGACCGGCCGCTCCACCGGCGCCGGGCAGCGGGCGCAGGCACCGCGCGCGTCGGCGCCCCGCACCGGCGGCTCCCGCCCGCCCGCGCCGCGCGGCGCCAACCGCTCCTCGGGCAGCCGCACCAACGGGACCAACGGCCGCCCCGGCACCCGTCCGGGCGCCCGCACGGGCACGGGCAGACTGCGGCCCGCCAACCCCCGGCTGCTGCGCCAGCGCCTCATCGTGTTCTTCGTGGTCACGCTGATCGTGGCGCTGGGCATCGCGGCGGCCCAGCAGCTGTAGCGGCGTTACGCGAGGGGCTTTACGCGGGGCGGCCCGTCGCCACGGCGTAGAAGGCCACGGCGGCGGCCGCGCCCACATTGAGCGAGTCGACGCCGTGGGCCATCGGGATGCGGACCCATTCGTCGGCGGCGACCAGCGCCTGCCGGGAGAGCCCGTCGCCCTCGGCGCCGAGCATCAGGGCCACCTTGTCGAGCTTGTGCGGCGCGACCTCGTTGATGGCCGAGGCCTTCTCGTCCGGGGTGAGGGCGAGCAGCCGGAAGCCCGCCTCGCGTACCGTCGCCAGGCTCTTGGGCCAGGACTCAAGACGCGCGTACGGGACGGAGAAGACCGCGCCCATGGAGACCTTCACCGAGCGGCGGTAGAGCGGGTCGGCGCAGTCGGGCGAGAGCAGCACGGCGTCCATGCCGAGGGCGGCGGCGCTGCGGAAGATCGCGCCGATGTTGGTGTGGTCGTTCACGGCTTCCATCACCGCGACCCGGCGGCTCGTCGCCAGGATCTCCTCGGCCGTCGGCAGCGGCTTGCGCTGCATCGAGGCGAGGGCGCCGCGGTGCACGTGGTAGCCGGTGACGCGCTCGGCGAGGTCGGGGCTCACCGCGTAGACGGGCGCCGGGAGTTCGTCGATGACGTCGCGCATGACGTCGACCCACTTGGCGGAGAGCAGCATGGACCGCATCTCGTAACCGGCGTCCTTGGCCCGTCGGATGACCTTCTCGCCCTCGGCGATGAACAGGCCCTCGGCGGGCTCGCGCCTGCGCCGCAGCTCGACGTCGGTCAGGCCCGTGTAGTCGCGCAGGCGCGGGTCGTCGGGGTCGTCGATGGTGATGAGATCAGCCACAGGGTGATACTGCCTTGTCCTGGGTGTGGTGCCAACGGCTGGGACCGAGATCCGTTACCGCCGGTTACATGGTTCGGGGCGACCGAGCCTAGCTGGCGGCGCCGACGGTCACGACCTCGCCGATGACGATGACGGCCGGCGGACGCACGTCCTCGGTCACCACAGTCTCCCCCACCGTCGCGAGCGTCGCGTCCACCCGGCGCTGGGCGGCCGTGGTGCCCTCCTGGACCAGGGCCACGGGGGTCTCGGGGTTCTTGCCGTGCGCGATCAGGGTCCGCGCGATCGCGCCGATCTTGTCGACGCCCATCAGGATCACCAGCGTGCCGCGCAGCTTCGCCAGCGCCGGCCAGTCCACCAGGGACCGCTCGTCGTCGGGCGCCACATGGCCGCTGACCACGGTGAACTCATGGGCCACACCCCGGTGCGTGACCGGGATCCCGGCCGCGCCCGGCACCGAGATGGAACTGGAGATGCCGGGCACGACCGTGCAGGGGATGCCCGCCTCGGCGAGCGCGTTCAGCTCCTCCATGCCGCGTCCGAAGACGTACGGGTCGCCGCCCTTGAGCCGGACGACCGCCTTGCCCGCCTTGGCGTGCTCGATCAGCGCGTTGTTGATGGCCTCCTGGGCCATGAAACGGCCGTACGGGATCTTCGCGGCGTCGATCACCTCGACGTGCGGCGGGAGTTCGTCGAGCAGGTCGCGGGGGCCGAGCCGGTCCGCGATGACGACGTCGGCCTCGGCGAGCAGGCGGCGCCCGCGCACCGTGATCAGGTCGGGGTCGCCGGGGCCGCCGCCTACGAGGGCGACGCCGGGGGTACGGGTGCGGTGGTGCGGGGCGACCAGGGTGCCGTCGCGCAGCCCCTCGACCACCGCGTCGCGGACGGCGGCGGTGCGGCGGGGGTCGGGGGCGCCGCCGGTGAGCACGGCGACGGTGACGCCCTCGCTGCGGCCGGTGGCCGGGGTCCAGGCGGTGGCCCGGCTCGCGTCGTCGGAGCGTACGCACCAGACGCGGTGGCGCTCGGCCTCGGCGGACGCCCGCTCGTTGGCGGCCGTGTCGCTGCTGGCGATCAGGGCGTACCAGGCGTCGGCGAGGTCGCCGTCCTCGTACGCACGGCGGTGCCAGGTGATCTCGCCGGTGTCCGCCATCGCCTCCACGGAGGGGGTGGCGTCCGGGGAGACCAGGACGATGTCGGCACCGGCCGCGATCAGCGCGGGGAGGCGGCGCTGCGCCACCTGGCCGCCGCCGACGACTACTACGCGGCGGCCGGTGAGGCGGAGTCCTACGGGGTAGGCAGGGTGTTCGGCCATGGCGGGTGGCTCCTGGTGCGGCGGCGTCGAAGGCCGGGGCGTCGCCCCGGACCCCATTGTCTGCGGACCGTCGTCCGGTGCGCCCCCCGTTCCGTACTGCGGAACAAGCGGGCACACCGGGTACGACAGTGGCTACTTCTCGGTAACTCCGGCCGAGTCGAAGGTCGCGACCTCGTGCATCGCGCGGGCCGCGCTCTGGACCAGGGGGAGGGCGAGCAGGGCGCCCGTGCCCTCGCCGAGGCGCAGGTCCAGGTCGACCAGCGGGCGCAGGCCGAGCTTGTTGAGGGCCGCCACGTGGCCGGGCTCGGCGCTGCGGTGGCCCGCGATGCACGCCGCCAGGGCCTCGGGCGCGATGGCCCGGGCGACCAGGGCCGCGGCCCCGGCCGAGACGCCGTCCAGGATCACCGGCGTACGCAGCGACGCGCCGCCGAGGATGAAGCCGACCATGGCCGCGTGCTCCAGGCCGCCGATCCCGGCGAGGACGCCGATCGGGTCGGCCGGGTCGGGGCTGTGCAGCTCCAGGGCGCGGCGGACCACGTCGACCTTGCGGGCGTGCGTCTCGTCGTTGATGCCGGTGCCGCGGCCGGTGACCTCGGCCGGGTCGACGCCCGTGTACAGGGAGATCAGGGCGGCCGACACGGTGGTGTTGGCGATGCCCATCTCGCCCGTGAGGAGCGCCTTGTTGCCCGCCGCCACCAGGTCGCGGGCGGTCTCGATGCCGACCTCGACGGCCGCGACGACCTCCTCGCGGGTCATGGCGGGACCGGTCGTCATGTCGCCGGTGCCGGGGCGCACCTTGCGGGGCAGCAGGCCCGGGGTGGCCGGGAGTTCGCTGGCCACGCCCACGTCGATGACGCAGACCTCGGCGCCGACCTGGTTGGCGAACGCGTTGCAGACCGCGCCGCCGCCCAGGAAGTTGGCGACCATCTGGCCGGTGACCTCCTGCGGCCAGGGGGTGACGCCCTGGGCGTGCACACCGTGGTCGCCCGCGAAGATCGCGACGGCCGCGGGCTCCGGGATCGGCGGCGGGCACTTGCGGGACAGGCCGCTGAGCTGCGCGGAGATGATCTCCAGCATGCCGAGCGCGCCGGCCGGCTTGGTCATCCGCTTCTGCCGCTCCCACGCCTCGCCGAGCGCCTTGGCGTCCAGCGGGCGGATGTTGGCGACGGTCTCCTGGAGCAGGTCGTGCGGGTCCTCGCCGGGCAGCGCACGACGGCCGTACGTCTCCTCGTGGACCACCCACGACAGCGGACGGCGCTTGGACCAGCCCGCCTGCATCAGCTCGGGCTCCTCCGGGAACTCGTCCACGTACCCCACGCAGAGGTAGGCGACGACCTCCAGGTGCTCGGGCAGGCCGAGCGCGCGGACCATCTCGCGCTCGTCGAAGAACGAGACCCAGCCGACGCCCAGACCCTCGGCGCGGGCGGCGAGCCAGAGGTTCTCGACGGCGAGCGCCGAGGAGTACGGGGCCATCTGCGGCTGGGTGTAACGGCCGAGGGTGTGGCGGCCGCCGCGCGTCGGGTCGGCGGTGACCACGATGTTCACCGGGGTGTCGAGGATGGCCTCGATCTTCAGTTCCTTGAACTGCTTGGCCCGGCCCTTGGGCAGCGACTTCGCGTACGCGTCGCGCTGGCGCTGGGCGAGCTCGTGCATGGTGCGACGGGTCTCCGCCGAGCGGATGACCACGAAGTCCCAGGGCTGCGAGTGGCCGACGCTGGGCGCGGTGTGGGCCGCCTCCAGGACGCGCAGCAGCACCTCGTGCGGGATGGGGTCGCTGCGGAAGCCGTTGCGGATGTCGCGCCGCTCGCGCATCACGCGCAGCACGGCCTCGCGCTCGGCGTCGGCGTAACCGGGGGCGGGAGCGCCCGCGTCACCGTCGGCCTGCGGGTCCGCCACGACCTCAAGGGGCTCGGCCTGCTCGGACGCGACGGCGGCCGGGGCGATCTCCTCGGCCACGTCGTCGTCCTCGTCGTCGTCGATGAACACGGGGGCGGGGGTGACCTGCTCCGGAACCTCGGCCACCAGCGGCTCGGGCTCGTCCGTCACGAGTACGGGAGCGGGCACGGCCTCCGGAACGGCCGGGGCCGCCTCGGGCTGCTGCTCCGGTACGGACTCGGACCGGGGTACGGGGACGACGGGGGTCGCGGCGACGGGCTCGGCCTGTTCCTGAGCCTCGACGACCGGCTCGGCCACAACGGCCTCGGCCACCTCGGCCGGCTCGGCAGCCACGGGCTCCACCACGATCGGCTGCGCGGGAACGGCCTCGGCGACCGGCTCCGGAGCGGCCTCGGGCACGACGGCCGGGGCGACGACGGGCTCGGCCACCGGCTCGACGGCGATGGGGGCGGCAGGCTCGACGGGCTCGGCCTCGACACGTACGGGCTCAACTGCCGCCGCTTCCACGGCAACCGGGGCCTCGACGACCGGAGCCACGGGCTCGGGCGCGGCCTCGGCAGGCGGCTCCGCCGACGCGGCGACCACGACGGGCTCGGCCACAACAGGCTCGGCCACGGGCACGGAAGCGGGTACGGACACCGGCGCGGGCTCGGCGGCCACCGGCACGGCGACCGGCTCCACCGGCGACGGCGCGAGGTGCGGCCCGGTCGGGACCGAACCCTCGACCGGCACGAACTGACCGATGGCGGGCGCCGGTACGGGCGGCACGGGCGCGACCGGGGCGACCGGCTGCACGGGCGCGACGGGCGACGGCTGCTCCACGGAAGCGGAGGCGGGGACGGCGTGCGCGGGCACTCCGACCGCCGCGAGTTCTTCCGGGACGACCGTTTCTGCAGGGGTGACCGGGGCGTTCGGAGCCTGCTGGGGCACGGGCTGCGGCTGGGGCACCTGTGACTGCGCCTCCACCTGCTGCACCTCAAGCGGCTGCTGCACCTCAAGCGGCTGGGGCTCGGGCTGGACCTCCGCCTGCTGCGCCTCGTGCTGCGGCGGGAGCGGCTGGGCCGCCACCTGCTCCTGCACCGGCTCCTGCGGCGGCAGGGACTCCCACGGCGTCGCGCCCTGCGGACCGAGCTCGCCCAGCGGCGGCACGGCCGCGCCCGCCTCCTGCGGCACGTCCAGGTATTCGGGACCGGTGGTCGCAGGGCCAGGCGTGCGGACCGGCGCCGGGTTCACCGGGGCGCCCGCGGCGGGACCCCGGTCGGCCAGCGACCGTACGACACCGCCGGTGGCGTCCGGGACCGGCGGGCCCATGTGCAGCGGGCGGCGCGGGGGCGCGGCGGCGGGCGGCATGCGCACGCCGCTCAGGTCCACCGAGCCCGAGTCACGGCCACCGGCCTCGTGGGCGCCCGGCTCGGCGGGCTGCGGCGGCACGGGGGCCGCGGTCGTCGACGGCGCCGGTACGGCGGCGGCGAGCGGGGCCGGGGCGGCCTGCGGGTCGATCCAGGCGCCCTGGGCGCCCGGCATCAGGAGCAGGTCGTCGTCGTCCGCGCCGATCGCCGAACCGTCGGTGGGGTCGAGGAAGGTGTACGCGCCGGGTGCGGGGACGCCCGGCTGCTCCACCATGCCCGCGTCCCTGTGAGGCAGTCCCTCGCCCGGGACCTGGCCGGTGTCAGTCATGCGTACCCCTCGCCCATCTGTAAGTGCTTCCTCGGCCTGCGCCCGGGAACCGCCCGCGCACGGCGCGTCCCGCACCCGTCGACAAGAACGAGTGGGCACGCCACGCGGTGCGAACGGCACGCGAACACACAGCATTCTCGCGGGAGATCGCCGAGCTGGCGCCCTGTCTCGGCCACGGAACGTGTGGGGTGCGCCACGTTGCGCTTCCCCGGGATCCGACGTACCGCGACAGAGCCCCAAACGGGTTCCCCATTCCGGACATTGACGAACGTAGCGCCTAACGGCCCGGTGCGGTACAACAGTCGGCCAGCCTACCCCGGACGACACGCCGAAGAGATCACGGGGACCTTTCTCCACGCCGCCCGGAGAGCAGGAAAGCGACCGAGCGTTCGCGCTCCGACCAGACGCTCGTGTCCAGTTCCACGGACTGCAGGAGCGCGCACTCCACCTCGTAACCGCCCTCCGCGAGGGCCGCTCCGATCGCCTCGGCCTCGTCGCGGGTGGCGGCGTGCGCCACGATCCGCCCGGGCCGCCGGTCGGCGCAGGCGGAGACGACCGCCGCTCCCCCGCCGCCGATCCGTACGACATCGGGCTCGGGCAGCGACTCCAGTACGTGCGGGGCGCGGCCCGCGACCACATGGAGCTGCACGCCGAAGCGCCGCGCCAGGGCCTCGGTGCGGGCGCAGGCGGCCGTGTCGGCGTCGACGGCGATGACGGCGGCGCCGAACCGGGCGGCCTCGGCGGCGAGCGCGCCGCTGCCGCAGCCGATGTCCCAGACGAGGTCGCCGGTGCGCGGGCCGAGCCGGGCCAGCTGGGCGGCGCGCAGATCGGCCGACTCGCCCGCGCCGAGCTCGCCGTACTCGTGCGCGGGCAGCGCCCAGCCCCGGACGGACTGCGGGTGGGCCGGGTCGCGCCCGGCGATCCAGCCGGGGCCGGCCACAGGGTGGCCGCTGCCGCCGATGACGATGACCAGATTGGGGTCGCGCCAGGTGTGGTCGGCGACCTTGTCGGAGGTGAGGACGGTGACCTGTTCGCGCTCGCTGCCCAGCTCCTCGCAGATGACGAAGGTGCGGTGGACGCCGTCGAGGAGCAGCGCGAGCTCGGCGGGTCCGGCGCCCGGCGAGGTGAGGACGGCGACCTTGGGGTGCGCCCGGCACACGTTGACGGCGCGGCGCAGCGTGCGGCGGTGGGCGACCACGACCTGGGCGTCGTCCCACGGCATCCCGGCCCGGGCGAAGGCGGCGGCGACGGCCGAGACCGCGGGCACCACCTCGACCTCCAGGCCGTGCTCGGGGGCGCGCAGGGTGCGCACGACGCCGAAGAACCCGGGGTCACCGTCGGCCAGGACGACGGCGCTGCCGCGGTGTCCGGCGATCCGGCGGGCGGCGAGGTCGACGCTGCCGAGGCGGATCCGTTCGGCGCGCGGCGGCACTTCGGGCAGCGCCAGGTGGTGGGCGGCGCCGGCCACCAGGGTGGCGGCGGACAGCGCGGCCCCGGCCGCTGCGGTGAGCGGCGAGCCGTCCCAGCCGATCACCGTGACGCGGTCGGCCATCGTCGTCAGTCTCCAGGAGTCGTCGCAGGTCGGGGCGGCCTCGATGGGCCGGACCACGGTGAGAGTACCTGCTGTGGCGGGGCCGGGCGCCCCGGCGGCCGGGTCAGTTCCAGTCGGCGAACGAGGCGTATCCGGCGTCCGCGAGCTGGTCGGCGACGCCTTCCAGGTCCTCGGGGAGCAGGCTCCACACGATCATGTCGGTGCGGATGTCGGCCCAGCCGCCGTCCGCCGTCTGGGTCCGCGCTATGCAGGCGTTGCGCAGCACGCCCTCGCTGATGCAGCCGATCTTCTGCGCGACCTGCTGGGAGGCGGTGTTGTCGGCGGCGGTGCGCAGCTCCATGCGCTCGAACTTCTGGTCGCGGAAGAGCCATTGGGCGGTGGCGAGCGCCGCCTCGCAGGCGTAGCCCTCGCCGCGGGCCCAGGGGGCGATGACGTACGAGATCTGGGCGGAGCGCACCCGCCAGTCGGTCTCGTCGAGCTGGACGATGCCGACCAGGCGCTGGGTGAGGAACTCGGTGACGGCGAAGTCGATGCCGCGTCCGGCGCGAAGCTGGGCCGGGGCGTACTCGGTGACCCAGGTGCGGGCGGCCGCCTCCGTGTAGGGCTGGGGCACCGTGGTCCAGGTGGCGACGAGTTCGTCGTTCATCATCGCGGCAAGGTCGGGGATGTCGTCCTCGTCCATTGGGCGCAGCACGAGCCGGTCGGTGCTGATGGAGATGTCCGGGAAGACCGGGGTCGGGCTAGTCATGTTCCGCTCCATGCCGGGGGGGACGGTCGTCAGGCCGTAAAGGCACAGCATGCAGCATCGGGCCGAGGACGTGCATGGCCGGGGGACGGCTGTGCCGTGAACGCCGGGGCCCCGCGCACCTGGTGGTGTGCGGGGCCCCGGCGTCAACGCGGCAAGTGCCGGGCGGGCGTCAGGACTTGACGGCACCGAAGGCCGGGATGACCGAGCCGTGGTACTTGTCCTGGATGAACTTCTTGACCTCGTCGGAGTTCAGGAGCTTCGCGAGCTTCTGGATCCGCGGGTCGGCCTCGTTGCCCTTCTTGACGGCGAGGAAGTTGGCGTACGGGTTGCCGTCCGCCTTCTCCAGGACGAGGGCGTCCTGGGACGGGTTGAGCTTCGCCTCGATGGCGTAGTTGCCGTTGATGACCGCGGCGTCGACGTCGTTCAGGGCGCGGGGCAGCGTGGCGGCCTCGATCTCCTTGAACTTCAGGCCCTTGGCGTCCTTGATGTCGGAGAGCTTGGCGGAGGAGGTGACGCCGTCCTTCAGCGTGATCAGGCCCTGGGAGGCGAGCAGCTGGAGCGCGCGGCCCTCGTTGGTGGTGTCGTTCGGGACCGCGACGGTCTTGCCGGAGGTGAGGTCCTTGGCGGACTTCACCTTGTGGGAGTAGAGGCCCAGCGGCTCCAGCTCGACGTTGACGACGGGCACGATGGTGGTGCCGTTCTTCTTGTTGAAGTCGTCGAGGTACGGCTTGTGCTGGAAGAAGTTGGCGTCGACCTGGCCCTGCTGGGTGGCGGTGTTCGGCAGGACGTAGTCCGTGAACTCCTTCACCTCCAGCTTCAGTCCGGCCTTCTCCGCGAGGTTCTTCTTCACGAAGTTGAGGATGTCGGCGTGCGGCGTCGGGGACGCGGCGACGACCAGCGTCGCCGAGGGGTCGGCCGAAGCACCCTTGGCGGACGACGACTTGGGGTCGGAGGACGTGCCGCAGGCGGTGAGGCCGAGAGCGAGCGCGGCGGTGGCGGCAGCGGCCGCGGCGAGCTTGATGTTCTTACGCACGAAAAGTGCCTCTTTCTGGTGGTGCGGGTGTCGCCCGGACAAGGAGTTCGGGCCGCTTTGGGGGGAAAGTTCAGGAGGTACGGCCCCGACGGGCGAGGAGGCGTACGGCACCGTCGCCGATCAGCTGGATCACCGTGACGATGGCGATCAGCAGGACGACGGTGATGAGCATGAACTGGGTCTCGAAGCGCTGGAAGCCGTAGGTGATGGCCTTGGAGCCGAGGCCTTCGCCGCCGACCGCGCCGGCCATCGCCGAGTAGCTGACCAGCGTGATCACGGTGGTGGTGAGCCCGGCGATCAGCGAGGGCAGCGCCTGCGGGAGCAGCACCTTGCCGACGATGGTCGGCACACCGCCGCCCATCGACTGGACGGCCTCGACGAGCCCGTGGTCGACCTCGCGGATCGCGGTCTCGACGAGCCGCGCGAAGAACGGGATGGCGCCGACGGCGAGCGGCACGATCATCGCGGTCGGGCCGATGAAGGTGCCGACCACCCAGGTGGTGAAGGGGATGAGCGCGATCAGCAGGATGATGAACGGCAGCGAGCGGCCGATGTTCACGATCACGCCGATGACCTTGTTCACCGGCCGGTTCTGCAGCAGCCCGCCCTTGTCGGTGAGGACGAGCAGCACCCCGAGCGGCAGGCCGCCCGCGACGGTGACGAGGGTGGACCACAGCACCATGTACAGGGTGTCGACGGTTCCCTGGGACAGCAGCGGCTGCATCTCGGACCAGCTCACTTGGCACCTTCCTTGACCGCGGCGGCGGCCTGCGCCTGCGCCGGGATGTCTGCTGTGTCTTCACCCTCGACCACGTCCACCTGGAGCCCCTGCTCGCGCAGGAATCCGACCGGGACGACGTTCTCCTCGTACCGTCCGGGCAGCTCGATGCGCATCCGGCCGATCTGGCGTCCGCCGACGGTGTCCATGGCGGCACCGAGGATCGAGATGTCGATGTTGTACGTACGGGACAGCTGGGAGATGACCGGCTGGGTGGCCGTCTCGCCGTGGAAGGTGACGTCGACGACGGTCCGCTCGGGGCCGGTGGCGGCTCCGGTGACCGGGAACAGTTCGGCGGCGAGCTCGGAGCCGGGGGTGGCGAGCAGTTCGCCGACGGTGCCGGACTCGACGATCCGCCCGCGCTTCATCAGCGCGGCCGAGTCGCAGACGGTCTTGACGACGTCCATCTCGTGCGTGATGAGCAGCACGGTCAGGCCGAGCTGCTGGTTGAGGTCGCGCAGCAGCTGGAGGATCGAGCGGGTGGTCTCCGGGTCGAGCGCGCTGGTCGCCTCGTCGGAGAGCAGCACCTTGGGGTCGCCGGCGAGCGCCCGGGCGATGCCGACGCGCTGCTTCTGGCCGCCGGAGAGCTGGGAGGGGTACGCCTTCGCCTTGTCGGCGAGGCCCACCAGGTCGAGCAGTTCCAGCGCCTTGCGCGAGCGCTCCTTGCCGGAGACGCCGAGGATTTCGAGCGGCAGCTCGATGTTGTCCTGGACGGTGCGCGCGGAGAGCAGGTTGAAGTGCTGGAAGACCATGCCGATACGGCTGCGGGCCTGGCGCAGCTCCTTGCCGGCGCGGCGGCTGCGTCCGGCGAGCGCGGTGAGGTCGACGCCGTCGACGGTCACGGTGCCGCTCGTCGGCCGCTCCAGGAGGTTGACGCAGCGGATGAGGGAGGATTTTCCGGCGCCGCTCTGGCCGATGACGCCGAAGACCTCGCCCTCGCGGACGTGGAGATCGACGCCGTCCAGGGCGGTGACCTCACGGCCGCGCGACTGGTAGACCTTGGTGAGGCCCGTAGTGGTGATCACAGGATTTCCGTCACTGTCGAGTGCGCGGCGCGGTGTCCGCCGGGCACGGTGCATTCGTGTTCGGGACGCGTCACAGCCACATCGGTGGTAACCGGGAGGCATGGCGTGCGCGGGCATGGCTCATGGGTCTCGCTTCGGGGCGCGAGGCTCAGGCGGGGGCCCTCAGAAGGCGCACATTCGACACATACAACGAGCACCGGGCGTGTTCATCGCCTCGGTCGCAAGGGTGCGGCTGCTCGTCGTGGTCATGCATGAAGTAAAGCAGAAGGAGCGAACGACGGATCAAGGCTGTCCGGATAGCGGACAGCATTCGCCCGTCATACGGACGTTTCACGGGCGCCCGACGGACGGCGGAAACACCCCGGACACCCCCCCTCTCCCCCGCCTGGCCTGGGGTGATGTGAGCGGCAGCGGCTTCCCGGCGATGGCCACCGCGTACTACCGGGCGGCGGCGCCCTGTGGTCAAGACCACGGTGGCCGGATCCCGCCTGTCGGTCCGGCCGGATCGCGTTCCCCGGTCTGCCCGGGCCGCGCGCAGCGGGCGCTTCGGCCCGTAATACGCTCGTTCTCATGCTTGACGCCCTGACGGTCGCGGTCGCCGCCGCCGCGCTCGCCCTCGCCGCCTGGTGCGGCTTCGCCGCCTACCGGGACCAGCCCACCAAGGACTGGCACTTCATCGGCATGGCCGTCGTCTCCGTGCTGGCCCTGGCCCAGCTGGTGATCGGCCTGGTGCAGCTCGGCCGCGGCGAGCGGCCCGACCAGGGCATGGCGATCTTCATCGCCTATCTGGTCGGCTCGTTCGCGGCGGTCCCGGCGGCCGGTCTGCTCTCGCTGAGCGAGCGGACCAAGTGGGGCTCCGTGACGGTCTCGGCCGGCGCGGTGGTGCTCGCGGTTCTCGAAGTGCGTCTCTACGACATCTGGGGAGGGTGACCGTGGCCGAGTCCACCACCGAGTCCACCGGGCGCGACGAATCCGCGCCGAAGAAGCTGGGCAGCGGCCCCGGCCGCGTACTGGTCTGGTTCTACGGGGTGTTCACCGTCGCCGCCGCCTCCCGCTCGATCGTCCAGATGATCCAGGACTTCGGCAAGGCGCCGCTGGCCTATGTGCTCTCGGCCGTCGCCGCCGTGGTCTACGCGTTCATCACGTACTCGCTGGTGCGCGGCGGCGAGGGGTTCCGGCGGGCGGCGCTGGTGTGCTGCGCCGCCGAGCTGGTGTTCGTGCTGACCGTGGGCACCTGGACGCTGGCGGACAAGTCCGCCTTCCCGGATGCCACGGTCTGGTCGGACTACGGCGTGGGCTATCTCTTCATCCCGGTGATCCTGCCGGTCCTCGGCATGATGTGGCTGCGCCGGAACCGGGACGCGAACGTCTGAGGACCGGTTACGCGCTGGCCATGAACTCCGTGGCCGCCGCCTCCTTCTCCAGGGTGACCATCGACAGCTTCGCGGTCAGCGCCTCGGTGGAGACGGGCGCGTAACCGTGCCTGCGGTAGAGCCGCAGGTTCGACTCGCTGCGGTGGCCGGTCAGGAGCTGGAAGCGCTTGGCGGACAGCTCGCCCGCGAAGTGCCCCTCTATGGCGGCGAGCAGCCGGCTGCCCAGACCGTGGCCCTGCATCCGGGGGTGCACCATCAGCTTGTCGATCCGGCCGGTGCCCGCCGCGTCCACGCTGCCGCGCACCGAGGCGACCACCTCGTCGCCGAGCCGCGCCACCAGCGCGTAGCCTCTGCCGAGCTCGGCCCGCAGACCGTCGAGGGTCTGGGTGAGCGGCTCGATCGAGTAGTCGCCGTACAGCTCCGCCTCGCTCTGGTAGCAGAGGTACTGAAGCTTGAGGATCTGCTCGCAGTCGCCGTCACGCGCCGCAGAGATGGTCACGCTCATGCCCATGTGTGCATGCCTTCCGCTACCTGTCCGCCGGTTGTCTAACGCTCCTTTCCCCGCAGTTCAGGAGCCGCAACCTCCGCCGCCAGCATTCTGCGCAGGCATCCCAGGCAACGGGAACGCATCGGCCCTAGACTCCCCTGTGAGATATCCAACTCCCCTGCGATTTCCCGGTAAGTGAGGTCGCTGGGCGAAAGAAGTGCGGTCAGCAGACGCGGGCAGTTTCCCGGCGTTCTGGCCACGGCCGTTCGCAGCACACGGCTCAGCTCCTCGCTGAGAACCCGGCGTTCCGGGCCGGTTTCGGGGTCGGCGGCGGGCTCGGCGACGAACGGCTGTTCGTGCCGGGCGCGGCGCCGGGCCCGGCGCACTTCCGCCCGGACGGCCCAACGGACATAGGGGACGGGATCAGCCGGATGGCGCTCCAGCAGGCGCACCCAGACGTCCTGTTCGAGGTCGGCCGGATCGACACCGGCGCCCGGAGCCTCCGCGGCGGCCTCGGCGGCCAGCAGCGGGCTCAGCACTTTGACGAGGTCCATGCCGGGCGGGACGCGGCCGCCGTCCGGGACGGTTTCGACGACGGCCGCATCTCACCCGTACGTGAAGTTCCGTATACGGGCGGGGCTGGTGAATACGGGCGGTGCCCGGGACTACCGGCCGGCGCGGAAGTCGGCGGCGGCGAGCAGCGCGGTGTCCGCGTTGTCGGAGAAGACCGCGTCGATACCGGTCGCGTAGTACGTCTTGAACGCCCCGAAGGCGTCGCCGTACGCGTTGGGGTCCGTGCCGCGCTGGAAGTCGGCGGGCAGGAAGGTGTTCTCGTTGCGCATGGTGTACGGGTGCAGGACCAGCCCGTGCGCATGGGCGTCCTCGACCAGCGTGGTCGGCTTGGTCAGCCTCCCCTTCGCGTCCTTGGGGATGATCAGGTCGAGCGTGGGGCCGATGCCCTGGGCGTAGGAGGCGATCCACTTCAGGCCCTCGGGCTTGACCAGGTCGTCGACCGTACGGGGGTCGCCGCTGGTCACGAAGTCCCAGGGGCGGGTGCCGGTGCCGGAGAGCAGCACCACCGACGGCGTGTCGACCAGCTTCGCCAGCCGCTGGATGCTGCTGGGCTCGAACGACTCCAGGAACTGCGGGGAGTCGGCGCGGTGGCGCCCGTAGCGGCGCAGCAGCCTGGCGACCCGGTCCTCCAGGGGCAGGCCGATGGAGCGGAAGTAGGTGGGGTGCTTGGTCTCGGAGTGCAGCCAGATCCGGCGGCCCAGGCGCCGCCCCTCGCGCTCGGCCCAGCGCAGCACCTCCTCGAAGGTGGGCACGTCCCAGCGGCCGTCGTACATCGTGTTGCGCTGGCGGTTGGCGGGCAGCCGCTCCTTGGCCCGCAGGGTCTTGAGCTCGGCGAGCGTGAAGTCCTCGGTGAACCAGCCGGTGACGGCCGTGCCGTCGATCGTCTTGGTGGCCTTGCGGGACGCGAACTCGGGGCGGGCGGCGACATCGGTGGTGCCCGAGATGTCGTTCTCATGACGGCACACCAGATGCCCGTCCTTGGTGGGCACGAGGTCCTGCTCGATGACGTGCGCGCCGAGGTCGAGGGCGTGCTGGTACGAGCCGAGCGTGTGCTCGGGGCGGTAACCGGCGGTGCCCCGGTGCCCGATGACGTACGGGACCGGCAGGTCCTTGTACGAGCCGTGGCGGCCCGCCGCGCCCTCGCTCTCCCGGGGCTGCGCGCTCGCGGCCCCGGCCGGAAGACCGGCGGCAGCCGTGCCCAGAACCGCCGCGCCGAGCACGGTGCGCCGCCCGGGGCTCATCCGCTCACCCTGTGTCATGAACGCTCCTTCGCATACGTGTCCACTTGATCACGAGTTCGTTGGAGCCTAGGCGGCCGCGCCTTAAGGAGGGGAGCCCCGGGAGCCAAGCGGGGCGGAACGTGACGGAAACACACGTCAACATCGCGTATCCACTCCATGAACCCGATGTGCGATCAGCGCTGACCCGCGAGTATCGTCCTCACCTGCGGCGGACCTCATTCCGCTCGGACCCGTCAGCCCACGACCCCGGAGGAAGCGTTGTCCCGACTCGCGCTCATCAAGGCAGTGCTCGGACCGATCATGCGCCTGATGTTCCGCCCGAAGGTGGAAGGCGTCGAGAACATCCCCGGGACGGGTCCGGTCATCCTCGCGGGCAACCACCTGACCTTCATCGACTCGATGATCATGCCGGTGTGCCTGGACCGTCCGGTGTACTTCATCGGCAAGGACGAGTACGTCACGGGCAAGGGCTTCAAGGGCCGCCTGATGGCGTGGTTCTTCACCGGCGTCGGCATGATCCCGGTGAACCGCGACGGCGGCCACGGCGGTGTCGCAGCCCTCATGACGGGCCGTCAGGTCCTGGAGGACGGCAAGGTCTTCAGCATCTACCCCGAGGGCACCCGCTCCCCCGACGGCCGCCTCTACCGGGGCCGTACCGGCATCGCCCGGCTGACCCTGATGACCGGCGCGCCGGTGGTGCCGTTCGCGATGATCGGCACGGACAAGATCCAGCCGAGCGGCGCGGGGTTGCCGCGGCCCGGCAAGGTGACGGTCCGCTTCGGCGAGCCGATGGAGTTCTCGCGGTACGAGGGGATGGACCGCGACCGGTATGTGCTGCGGGCGGTCACCGACTCGGTGATGGCGGAGGTCATGCGGCTGTCCGGGCAGGAGTACGTGGACATGTACGCGACCAAGGCCAAGGAGGCCGCGTAAGCGGCCACTTAGGGGCGCGGGGAACTGCGCGAGCAACCCAGCACGGCCCGCAGCCGAAGGCTCAGAAGAGTCCTTCGACTGCGGGCCATCGCCCTTTAGGGGTTACGGGTGCTCCAGGCCCTCCTCCAGCTTCTGGCCCCGCAGCAGGAACCACGCAGCCACCGCCGTCGCGAACAGCACCGCGCTGCCCACGGCCGCCGCCGTCTGGAAGCCGTCAGTGAACGCATCCCGGGCTGCGGACAGCAGCGGGGTTGCCTGCTCCGGCGGGATCTTCGCCGCCGCCTCCACCGCGCCGCCCAGCGAGTCGTGGGACGCCTCCGAGACACCTGCCGGAAGCGCCTCCGGGACCGTGAAGCCCCGGTAGATGCCGGTGACCACCGAGCCCAGGAGCGCGATGCCAAGGGCCGCGCCGAGCTCGTACGCCGTCTCGGAGACCGCCGACGCCGCACCTGCCTGCTCCTTCGGCACGCTCGACAGGATGACGTCGGCGGTGACGGTGAAGGCGAGCCCCGCGCCCAGGCCGCCGACGAACAGCGCGAGCCCGAGCGCCACGACGCCGGTGTCGGCCGATATCGCCATACAGGCCGCCAGCGCCGCGCCGACCGCCGCCAGGCCGACCGCCACCGCGCTGCGCACGGAGGCCCGGCGTGCCACGTAACCCGCCGCGAGCCCCGCGCCCACCGCGCCCACCGCGGCGGGCAGTTCGATGAGTCCGGCCTCCAACGGCGAGCGCACCTGGACCAGTTGGAGGAACTGGGAGAGGAAGAAGACCAGGCCGGACAGGCCGAGGATGGTCAGCAGATCGGCCAGGACCGCGCCGGAGAAGCCCCGGTGGTGGAAGAGCCGCATGTCGAGCAGCGGCGATTCCAGGGTGAGCTGGCGGCGTACGAACCAGGCGAGCGCCAGCACGCCGACGACCGCCACCCCGAGGATGTCCCAGCGGAAGCCGTTGACCGCCGCCTCCTTCACCGCGTACACGATCGAGACCATGCCGACGAGCGAGAGCAGGACGCTGACCAGGTCCCACGGGCCCGGGTTGGGGTCGCGCGACTCGGGGAGGAGCTTGATGCCGACGAGGACGAGCACCGCCATCACCGGCAGGTTGATCAGGAAGACCGAGCCCCACCAGAAGTTCTCAAGGAGGAAGCCGCCGACGACCGGTCCGACAGCGGCGCCCGCCGAAGCCGCAGCGCCCCAGATGCCGACGGCGAGGCTGCGCTCCTTGGGGTCGTGGAAGATGTTGCGGATCAGCGCGAGGGTGGACGGCATGAGGGTCGCGCCCGCGACGCCGAGGAGCGCCCGCGCCGCGATCATCATCTCCGGGCTGGAGGCGTACGCGTTGAGCACCGAGACCGCGCCGAACGCCACGGCGCCGCAGAGCAGCAGCCGCTTGCGGCCGATGCGGTCGCCCAGGCTGCCCATGGAGACGAGCAGACCGGCGATGACGAACGAGTAGACGTCGCCGATCCACAGCAGCTGCGGGCCGGACGGCTTCAGGTCCTCGCTGAGGAACGGGGTGGCCAGGCCGAGGACGGTCGCATCCACCGCGACCAGGAGGACCGCCAGCACGAGCACGGCGAGCGCGAGCCAGCGGCCGGGATGTCGGGTGTCGTGGGCGGTCTCGGCCCGTCGGTCGGTGCTGGTCATTTCTCCACGCTCCGTCGCGCTCCGCCGAGCAGCAACTCGACGATCATGTACTGGAAGTCCTTGGCGGCGACCCGGCCGTCCTGCACGGCCCAGGCGCCGGTGCCGATCAGCCCGTACAGGGCCTCGGTGAGCCAGGCCGGGGTGAGGTCGATGCGGAACTCGCCCTGCTCCTGGCCGCGCCTGAAGAGCGCGGAGACGCGCGCGTCCAGGCGGGCCCAGCCCTCGTTCATCGCGTCGCCCTCGAAGAGCTGGTTCTCGGTGACCAGGAAGGCGAGCAGCCCGGCGCCGGGCTCCACCTCGGCGATCAGGCGCCGCAGCCCGTCGGCGGCGAGGCCCTCGTCGAGCCGGGCGGCGTCGAGGGCGGCCTCGAACTGCTCGATGCCACGGTTCTCCAGCGCCCTGACCAGCGCGTCGCGCCCGGCGAAGTGGCGGTGCAGGGTGGCCCGCCCGATGCCGGCGGCCCGGGCCACCTCGTCCATCGTGGCGGTCGATTTACGGGAGAGCAGGGCGGCTGCGGTACGCAGCACCTGCTCGCGATCCACGGTCATGAGACAACCATAGACCGAATGAGACGTCGATGTCTCATTCGAATTACTGTCGACTCATCAGCTGTTGCTCACTAGCCTGGCGTCGACCCGTCCCATCCACGAGAGGAAACAGCAATGGCCGTCGAACGCGTCGCAGGGCCCCTGACCGGCAACGAGCGCGAGACGCTGCGGGGGTTCCTCGACTTCCACCGCGCCACGCTCGCCATGAAGTGCGAGGGCCTGACCGACGACGAGCTGCGCAGCAGGTCGATGCCGCCGTCGACGCTCTCGCTGCTCGGTCTGGTGCGGCACATGGCGGAAGTGGAGCGCACCTGGTTCCGCAAGGTCGTGGCCGGCGAGGACATCCCGCTGGTCTACTCGGACGTGAACGACTACCAGGTGGCGTACGACGCGAGCAAGGCCACTCGGGAGGACGCCTTCGCGAAGTGGCAGGCCGAGGTCGAGGAGTCGCGCCGGATCGAGCGCGAGGCCGAATCGATGGACACGGTCGTCCACGCGGCCCGCTGGGGCGCCGATGTGTCACTGCGCCTCGTCATGATGCACGTAACCCTTGAGTACGCACGGCACAACGGCCACGCCGACTTCCTGCGGGAGGGGATCGACGGGGTGGTCGGGGCATAGCGAAAAGGGGCCCCGAGGGGCCCCTTACCGTATGGAACTCGCCGGATCAGCGCGCGAGTCGGCGGCGCCTGCGCACCAGCACGATCGGCAGCGCGCCCAGCAGGCCGAGCGCGGCGGGCGCCGCGGCCGCGGCGTGGCCGATGCCCGACTGGCCGAAGGTGCCCGGCACGCTCAGGGTGTTCAGCCGGTCGAGCGGCCAGGCGATCACCAGCGCGCGTCCGACCACCTTGTCGACCGGGACGGAACCGCCGCCGGGCTGGTCCTGGTGGTAGCGGGAGTCCGCCGAGTTCTGCCGGTGGTCGCCCATGACCCAGATGCGGCCCTTGGGCACGGTGATCTTGAACTGGCCGTCCTGGTCCGTGCTGCACGCGGTGTTCCCGGCGAAGACGTACGGCTCGTCGAGCGCCTTGCCGTTGACCTTCAGGGGGCCCGCGCCCTTGCACTCGACCGTGTCGCCGCCGACCGCCACGACCCGCTTGATCAGGTCCTTCTCCTCGGCGGACGGCATCAGCCCGACGAAGCTGAGCGCCTTCTGCACCGCGTTGGGCTGCGGGGTCGGCTCGCCCTGGAGCCAGTTGTTCGGGTCGTGGAAGACGACGACCTCGCCGCGCTCGGGCTCGGAGCCGAACCACGGCGTCAGCTTGTCCACCAGGACCCGGTCACCGCGCTGCAAGGTGTTCTGCATCGAGTCGGACGGGATCGAGAACGCCTGCACCAGGAACGTCTTGATCAGCAGCGCGAGGACGAGTGCGATACCGATGAGCAGCGGCAGTTCCTTCCAGAAGGAACGCTGCTTCTTGTCCTTGGCCTCGTCGGGTGCCGGGGATCCCTCGGACCCCATGGGCTCCTTGGGTTCCTGAAGGCCCTCGGGCCCCTCGAAACCCTGGGGCCGGCCGAGCCCTTCGGGTCCCTGGTGAGGCCGCTCGGCCTCGCCGTGTCCTTCTTGCGCGCCGACCGCCACGTCCCCCACGTCCACTCCCTCACCGCCGAAGGGACCATGGTCGCACGAAACGGGCGCCGCTGATCGACATGGCGGCGCACACCATCCGTACGGGGCACACGCGGCGCGTACACCCCGTACGGGCGGAATCAGCGCTTGGCCGTGGCCCAGGCGTGCTGGACGGCCAAGTCGGCCTCGACCTCGATGAGTTGCGCGACGACGGCCGAGGGGGCCGTGCCGCCGCGCCCGTTGCGGGACGCCAGCGCGCCGGGGACGTTCAGGACACTCCGGACGTCCGGCGTCAGATGCTCGGAGATCCCGGCGAACTGCTCGTCCGTCAGCTCGTCCAGCTCGATGCCCTGGGCCTCGCAGACCTTGACGCACTCCCCCGCGACCTCGTGCGCGACCCGGAACGGCACACCCTGCTTGACCAGCCACTCCGCGATGTCGGTGGCGAGCGAGAAGCCCGCCGGGGCCAGCTCCTCCATACGCTCGCGGTTGACCGTGAGCGTCGCCATCATGCCGGTGAAGGCGGGCAGCAGCACCTCCAGCTGGTCGCAGGAGTCGAAGACCGGCTCCTTGTCCTCCTGGAGGTCGCGGTTGTACGCGAGCGGCAGCGCCTTCAGGGTCGCCATCAGGCCCGTCAGATTGCCGATCAGGCGGCCCGACTTGCCGCGCGCCAGCTCCGCGATGTCCGGGTTCTTCTTCTGCGGCATGATCGAGGAGCCGGTGGAGAAGGCGTCGTGCAGGGTCACGAAGGAGAACTCCTTCGTGTTCCAGATGATGATCTCCTCCGCGATCCGCGAGAGGTTGACGCCGATCATCGCGGTGATGAAGGCGAACTCGGCGACGAAGTCGCGCGAGGCCGTGCCGTCGATGGAGTTGGCCGCGCTGCCGTGCTCGAAGCCGAGGTCCTTCGCCACCGCCTCCGGGTCCAGGCCGAGGGAGGAGCCCGCAAGGGCGCCCGAGCCGTACGGGGAGACCGCCGTGCGCTCGTCCCACTGCCGCAGCCGCTCGGCGTCCCGGGACAGGGACTGCACATGGGCGAGAACGTGGTGGGCGAAGAGGACCGGCTGGGCGTGCTGGAGGTGGGTGCGGCCGGGCATGGCGACGTCCGCGTGCGCCTTGGCGAGGCCGACGAGCGCGTCCTGGAGCTCGGCAATCAGGCCGCCGATGATCCGGGCGTGGTCGCGCAGATACATCCGGAAGAGCGTGGCCACCTGGTCGTTGCGGGACCGGCCGGCCCGCAGCTTGCCGCCGAGGTCGGGGCCTAGGCGCTCAAGAAGGCCGCGCTCCAGGGCGGTGTGCACGTCCTCGTCGGCGATGGTGCCGACGAAGGAGCCGTCGGCGACATCGGCTTCGAGCAGGTCCAGGCCCGCGATCATCCGCTGGAGCTCGTCGGCCGTGAGCAGGCCCGCCTTGTGGAGCACGCGCGCGTGGGCACGCGATCCGGCGATGTCGTACGGCGCGAGCCGCCAGTCGAAGTGGACCGACGCGGACAGCTTCGCCAGCGCCTCGGCGGGTCCGTCGGCGAACCGGCCGCCCCAGAGCCGGACGTCACCGTTGTTGCTGCTCACAGCTGCTGCTCCTCACAAGGCTGGATGTATCGGAGGGTGGATATGCCACCGCCTCCCCGCCGCGGAGGAACGGGGAGGCGGCACGTACAACGAGTCGTCGTTACGCGAGGTCGCGCCTGGCGGCGATCTTCGACGAGAGGCCGAAGATCTCGATGAAGCCCTGCGCCTTGGACTGGTCGAAGGTGTCGCCCGAGTCGTAGGTGGCGAGGTTGAAGTCGTACAGCGACTCCTCGGACTTCCGGCCGGTGACCACGGCGCGGCCGCCGTGCAGGGTCATCCGGATGTCACCGGTGACGTGCTGGTTGGCCTCGTTGATGAAGCCGTCCAGGGCGCGCTTGAGCGGGGAGAACCACAGGCCGTCGTAGACCATCTCGCCCCAGCGCTGCTCGACCTGCCGCTTGTAGCGGGCCAGTTCGCGCTCGACGGTGACGTTCTCCAGCTCCTGGTGGGCGGTGATCAGCGCGATCGCGCCCGGCGCCTCGTACACCTCACGGGACTTGATGCCGACGAGCCGGTCCTCGACCATGTCGATCCGGCCGATGCCCTGGGCACCCGCCCGCAGGTTCAGCTGCTGGATCGCCTGGAGCACCGTGACGGGCTTGCCGTCGATGGCGACCGGGACGCCCTCCTTGAAGGAGATGACGACCTCGTCGGCCTCGCGCGGCTCGGCCGGGTTCGAGGTGTACTCGTAGATGTCCTCGATCGGCGCGTTCCAGATGTCCTCCAGGAAGCCGGTCTCGACGGCCCGCCCGAAGACGTTCTGGTCGATCGAGTACGGCGACTTCTTGGTGGTGGCGATGGGGAGGTTCTTCGCCTCGCAGAAGGCGATCGCCTTGTCCCGGGTCATCGCGTAGTCACGGACCGGGGCGATGCACTTCAGGTCCGGCCCTAGCGCCGCGATACCGGCCTCGAAACGCACCTGGTCGTTGCCCTTGCCGGTGCAGCCGTGGGCCACGATGCCGGCGTTGTGCTTCTTGGCGGCGGCCACCAGGTGCTTGACGATGGTCGGCCGCGACAGGGCCGAGACCAGCGGGTAGCGGTCCATGTAGAGGGCGTTGGCCTTGATCGCCGGGAGGCAGTACTCGTCGGCGAACTCGTCCTTCGCGTCCGCGACCTCGGCCTCGACGGCACCGCAGGCGAGCGCGCGCTTGCGGATGACGTCCAGGTCCTCGCCGCCCTGGCCGACGTCCACGGCAACGGCGATGACCTCGGCGCCCGTCTCCTCGGCGATCCAGCCGATGGCGACGGAGGTGTCCAGACCGCCCGAGTAGGCGAGTACGACGCGCTCGGTCACGGGTTTCTCCTTACGGTGCATTCGGTGATGGGTATAACTATGCAGTCGACCGTATGTTTTGTCAATGTGGGAGGAGGGAGTGGTTCCGGAAGGGATCCGGGGCAGCGGAAATGCCGGTCGGACGGACCACCGGGCCACGCGGCCGGGGTAACGCTTCGGCCCCCTGAGAGGACGTCAGCGGGCGGGCCGCGTACGGTCTCCGCCATGATGCGTACCGCTCTCGCGCTGAGCGCTGCCCTGCTCGCGCTCGCGACCCCGGCCGCCACGGCCGACTCCGCCCACCCGTTCCCCTCCACTCACCTGCCCCACCGCATGGCGGACACCGGCGGCGGCACCCAGCTGATCACCGCCGAGGCCGCGTCCCCGGGCTCCACCACGGGCCGGGTGACCTGGTGGACCAAGCGCGGCCCGCTGTGGGTGCTGTCGGGCTGGACCGAGGCGCGGTTCGGCGCGAACGGGCTGGTCGAGGGCGGTTCCCGTAAGCAGGGCACCAGCACGACGCCGACCGGTCTGTACGACCTGCCGTACGCGTTCGGCACCGAGTCCGCGCCCTACGGGACCCGCTACAGCTACCGCCACGCCACGGACAAGTCCTGGTGGTGCGAGGACAACGCCTCCAAGGCGTACAACCGCTGGGTGGAGGGCCTGCCGGGCGACTGCCGCGCGAGCGAGTCGGAGCGGATCACGGCGTTCGCTCAGCAGTACTCGCACGCCCTGGTGATCGGCTTCAACTACGACCAGCCGGTGCGGGGCCGTGGCGCGGGGATCTTCCTGCACGTCAACGGCCGCGGTTCGACGGCCGGTTGCGTATCGGTCCCGCCGTACGCGATGGAACGCATCCTCGCCTGGGCGGACCCGGCCAAGCACCCCCACATCGCGATCGGCACGGCGTCGGGACCGACGGCGATCACGCGGTACTAGACGCTCCGCTGGAAGCGGGGAATTTCGGCTGCGGACCGTGCGTGGCTGGTCGCGCAGTTCCCCGCGCCCCTAAAAACAGGGAAGGGGCGAGCGCCGGATTTCCGTGCGCCCGCCCCTTCCCCGTCGACCTACCTGTCGTTCTGTGCCAGCCGCAGCAGATGGTCCGCCAGGGCCTGGCCGCCGCTCGGGTCGCGGCTGATCAGCATCAGGGTGTCGTCACCCGCGATCGTGCCCAGGATGTCGTGGAGTTCTGCCTGGTCGATGGCCGAGGCGAGGAACTGGGCCGCGCCCGGGGGCGTACGCAGGACCACCAGGTTGGCCGAGGCCTCCGCGGAGATCAGGAGCTCCGCGGAGAGCCGGCGCATCCGCTCCTCCTTGGCCGACTCGCCGAGCGGCGCCTTGGGAGTGCGGAAGCCGCCCTCGCTGGGCACCGCGTAGATCAGCTCGCCGCCGGTGTTGCGGATCTTCACCGCGCCCAGCTCGTCGAGGTCGCGGGAGAGCGTCGCCTGGGTGACGCTCAGCCCGTCGTCCGCGAGCAGCTTGGCCAGCTGGCTCTGGGACCGCACCGGCTGCCGGTTGAGGATGTCCACGATCCGGCGGTGGCGGGCGGTGCGGGTCTGCGGTACGGCGGGGCCGCCCGGCTCGAAGTCCTGCGCCTCGTCGGTCATCGTCGTCTCATTCTCCGGATCGTTCGTCCCCGTTGGTCACCGCGTCGAGGATGCCGGGCAGCGCCCGGAGGAACGCGTCCACCTCCGCGTCACCGATGATCAGCGGCGGCATGAGCCGTACGACATCGGGGGCGGGCGCGTTGACCAGGAAGCCTGCATCCTGAGCCGCCTGCTGCACCTGGGCAGCCACGGGCTCGGTGAGCACGATACCCAGCAGCAGGCCCGCACCACGGACATGGGAGACCAACGGGTGCGCCAGCGCCTCGATTCCGCCGCTCAGCCGCTCGCCGCCGCGGCGCACTCCGGCGAGGAATCCGTCGGCCGCCAGCGTGTCCAGGACGGCGAGTCCGGCCGCGCACGCCACCGGGTTCCCGCCGAACGTCGTGCCGTGCTGGCCGGGCTTGAGCAGCTCGGCGGCCCGGCCGAAGGCGACGGTCGCGCCGATGGGCAGCCCGCCGCCCAGGCCCTTGGCCAGGGTGACGAGATCGGGCTCGACGCCCTCGTGGCGCTGGTACTCGAACCACGCGCCGGTCCGCCCGATGCCGGTCTGCACCTCGTCGAGGACGAGCAGCGTGCCGGTCGCCGCGGTGATCTCCCTGGCGGCCCGCAGATAGCCCTCGGGGGGCACCACGACGCCGTTCTCGCCCTGGATGGGCTCGATGATCACCAGCGCGGTCTCCTCGGTCACCGCGGCCCGCAGCGCCTCGGCGTCCCCGTACGGCACATGCGTGACATCGCCGGGCAGTGGCTTGAACGGTTCCTGCTTCTTCGGCTGGCCGGTCAGCGCGAGCGCGCCCATGGTCCGGCCGTGGAAGCCGCCGTGGGTGGCGACCATGTGGGTACGCCCGGTCAGCCGCCCGATCTTGAACGCGCCCTCGTTGGCCTCGGCGCCCGAGTTGCAGAAGTAGACCCGGCCCGGCCGCCCGAAGAGCTCGATCAGCCGCTCGGCGAGCGCCACCGGCGGCTCCGAGATGAACAGGTTGGAGACATGGCCGAGCGAGGCGATCTGCCGCGACACGGCCTCGACGACGGCCGGGTGGGCGTGGCCGAGCGCGTTCACCGCGATGCCGCCGACGAAGTCGGTGTACGCGGTGCCGTCCGCGTCCCAGACGGTGGCGCCCTCGCCGCGTACGAGCGCGAGCTTCGGCGTGCCGTAGTTGTCCGCCATCACCTGCTGCCAGCGCTGTGCGAGGCCGCTCATGATTCCCCCTGTCCGTCCGGCACGACCATCGTGCCGATGCCGTCGTTGGTGAAGATCTCCAGAAGGATGGAGTGCTGGACCCGGCCGTCGATCACGCGCGCGGTGGTGACGCCGTTGCGCACCGCGAACAGACAGCCCTCCATCTTCGGCACCATCCCGCTGGAGAGGTCGGGCAGCAGCCGTTCCAGCTGGCTGGCGGTGAGCCTGCTGATGACCTCGTCGCTGTGCGGCCAGTCCTCGTACAGCCCCTCGACGTCGGTCAGGACCATCAGGGTCTCGGCGCCCAGCGCAGCCGCAAGTGCCGCAGCCGCCGTATCAGCATTGACGTTGTAGACATGTCCGTCGTCCTGGGAGCGGGCGATCGAGGAGATGACCGGGATCCGGCCGTCCGCGAGCAGCGCCTCGATGGCGCCGGTGTCGATCGCGGTGATCTGCCCGACCCGGCCGATGTCGACGAGCTCGCCGTCGATCTCGGGCCGGTGCTGGGTGGCGGTTATCGTGTGCGCGTCCTCGCCGGTCATACCGACGGCGAGCGGGCCGTGCTGGTTGAGCAGTCCGACGAGCTCGCGCTGGACCTGCCCGGCGAGCACCATCCGTACGACGTCCATCGCCTCGGGGGTCGTGACCCGCAGCCCGGCCTTGAACTCGCTGACCAGGCCGTGCTTGTCGAGCTGGGCGCTGATCTGGGGGCCGCCGCCGTGCACCACTACGGGCTTGAGGCCGGCGTGCCGCAGGAAGACGACGTCCTGGGCGAAGGCTGCCTTCAGCTCCTCGTCGACCATGGCGTTGCCGCCGAACTTGATGACGACGGTCTTGCCGTGGTGCCGGGTCAGCCAGGGCAGCGCCTCGATGAGGATCTGCGCCTTCGGGAGCGCGGTGTGCTTACGAGTGCTCATGAGCTGTACGCGCTGTTCTCGTGGACGTAGTCGGCGGTCAGGTCGTTGGACCAGATGACGACGGGCCCGGCGGATCCGGCGGCGAGGTCGGCGGTGATCTTGATCTCCCGGTAGCGCATGTCGACGAGGTCGCGGTCGTCGCCGACCGAGCCGTTCCTGCAGACCCAGACGCCGTTGATGGCGACGTTCAGCTTGTCCGGGGCGAAGGCGGCCTTCGTGGTGCCGATGGCGGACAGGACCCGGCCCCAGTTGGGGTCCTCACCGTGCAGGGCGCACTTGAGGAGGTTGTTCCGGGCGATGGAACGGCCGACCTCGACGGCGTCCTCCTCGCTGGCCGCGTTGACGACCTCGATCCGGATGTCCTTGCTGGCGCCCTCGGCGTCGCCGATGAGCTGCCGGGCGAGGTCGTCGCAGACCGTGCGTACGGCCTCGGCGAACTCCCCGTATTCCGGGGCGACTTCGGAGGCTCCCGAGGCGAGCAGCAGCACCGTGTCGTTGGTGGACATGCAGCCGTCGGAGTCGACCCGGTCGAAGGTGGTCCGGGTGGCGTCGCGCAGGGCGCGGTCCAGGACCGGCGCGTCCAGGTCGGCGTCGGTGGTGACGACGACGAGCATGGTGGCGAGACCGGGAGCGAGCATTCCGGCACCCTTGGCCATGCCGCCGACGGTCCAGCCGTCTTCGTGGGCGACGACGGACGTCTTGTGCACGGTGTCGGTGGTCTTGATGGCGATGGCGGCCTTCTCGCCGCCGTGGGGGGAGAGTTCGGCCGCGGCCTTCTCGATGCCGGGCAGGAGCCTGTCCATCGGCAGCAGTACGCCGATGAGTCCGGTCGAGGCGACCGCGACCTCCCCGGCACTGTGCCCCTCCAGCACCTCGGCGGCCTTCTCGGCGGTGGCGTGGGTGTCCTGGAAGCCCTTGGGGCCCGTACAGGCGTTGGCGCCACCGGAGTTGAGGACGACGGCGGAGACCTCGCCGCCCTTGAGGACCTGCTCGGACCACAGGACGGGGGCGGCCTTGACGCGGTTGGAGGTGAAGACGCCCGCGGCGGCGCGGCGCGGCCCGGTGTTGACCACGAGGGCCAGGTCCGGGTTGCCGTTCTCCTTGATCCCGGCGGCGATGCCCGCCGCCGTGAACCCCTTGGCTGCCGTCACGCTCACGGCGCAACTCCGATCGTGGTCAGGCCCGTGGTCTCGTCGAGCCCTAGGGCGATGTTCATGCTCTGCACCGCGGCGCCCGCGGTGCCCTTGGTGAGGTTGTCGATGGCGCTCACCACGACGATCCGGTGCGCGCTCTCGTCGTACGCGACCTGGATGTGCACGGCGTTGGAGCCGTATACGGAGGCGGTGGCGGGCCACTGCCCCTCGGGGAGCAGATGGACGAACGGCTCGTCCGCGTACGCCTTCTGGTACGCCGCCCGTACGGACTCCCCGGTGACCCCCGGCTTCGCCTTGGCGGAGCAGGTGGCGAGGATGCCGCGGGGCATGGGGGCGAGGGTCGGCGTGAACGAGACGGTGACGCGCTCCCCGGCGGCGGCGCTCAGGTTCTGGATCATCTCGGGCGTGTGGCGGTGCCCGCCGCCGACGCCGTACGGGGACATCGACCCCATCACCTCGCTGCCGAGCAGATGCGCCTTGGGCGCCTTGCCCGCGCCGGAGGTGCCGGAGGCCGCGACGATCACCGCCTCGGGCTCGGCGAGGCCGCTCTCGTACGCGGGGAAGAGGGCGAGCGAGACGGCGGTGGGGTAGCAGCCGGGCACCGCGATACGCCGGGCACCGGCGAGCGCGGCCCGCCCGCCGGGCAGCTCGGGCAGCCCGTACGGCCAGGTCCCCGCGTGCGCGGACCCGTAGAACTTCTCCCACTCCCCCGCGTCCTTCAGCCGGAAGTCGGCGCCCATGTCGACGACGAGCACGTCGTCGCCCAGCCGCTCGGCGACGGCGGCGGACTGCCCGTGGGGCAGGGCCAGGAAGACGACGTCGTGGCCGCGCGCGAGCACGTCGGGGTCGGTCGGCTCCAGGACGCGTCCGGCGAGCGGCAGCAGATGCGGCTGCACCGCGCCGAGCCGCTGCCCGGCGTTGGAGTGCCCGGTCAGGGCGCCGATCTCGACGTCGGGGTGCCCGACGAGCAGCCGCAACAGCTCCCCACCCGCATACCCACTAGCCCCGGCCACTGCCGCCCGTACCGCCATCGAAGCCTCCTCGTCGATGGCATGACTATACGGGTCTATGCAGTTTTATGCAAAGGTCATCGCGAGGACCGGCGCACAGCCGGGACGCGGACAGGCTCGGGTGCGGGGCGATGGCCTTGGCCACTAACGACACGACCCGCGCCACCGAAGGGGCGCGGGTCGTGTCGGGGTTCTGGAGGCTACTCAGCCGTTCTTGGCCGCGCGCTCCGCGTTCCGCTTCTTGATGCGGACCGTCTCCGCGCGCACCTCCGACTGGGTGGCGCGCTCCTTCTGGAGCCACTCGGGGCTCTCCTGCTTGAGGGCCTCGATCTGGTCGGTGGTGAGGGGCTCGGTGACCCCGCCCCGGGCCAGGCCCGCGATGGAGATGCCGAGCTTCTCCGCGACCACCGGGCGGGGGTGCGGGCCGGTGCGGCGCAGCTCCTGGAGCCACTGGGGCGGGTCGGCCTGGAGCGCACTCAGCTCGTTGCGCGAGACGACACCCTCCTGGAACTCCGCGGGGGTGGCTTCGAGGTACACACCCAGCTTCTTCGCCGCGGTGGCGGGCTTCATCGTCTGGGTGGTCTTGTGCGACGTCATGGTGTCAAGGGTAGCGAGCGTGTGCGATGCCGCCGACCACGACCGGTAACCTGGCGGAGTGACAGGCTCCCAGGTTCCCCCCTCTTTCCGGCTCGCCTACGTCCCTGGCGTGACGCCGACGAAGTGGGTGCGCATCTGGAACGAGCGGCTGCCCGACATCCCGCTGACCCTGGTCGCCGTGCCCGCGGCCGAGGCGTTCGAGCTGCTGCGCGGCGGCGGCGCCGACGCCGGTTTCGTCCGGCTGCCGGTCGACCGTACGGACCTGAGCGCGATCCCCCTCTACACCGAGACGACCGTCGTGGTGATCCCCAAGGACCACGCGATGGCCGCCGTCGAGGAGGTCCCGGCCGAGGAGCTGGCCGACGAGGTCGTGCTGCATCCGCTCGACGACACCCTCGACTGGGAGCGTCCGCCGGGGCAGCCCGCGTTCGAGCGCCCGGCCACCACGGCGGACGCCGTGGAGCTGGTGGCGGCGGGCATCGGGCTCCTCGTGGTGCCGCAGTCGCTCGCCCGGCTGCACCACCGCAAGGACCTCACGTACCGGACGATCACGGGCACCCCGGAGTCGCGTATCGCCCTGTCGTGGCCCGAGGACAAGACCACCGACCTGGTGGAGGACTTCATCGGGATCGTCCGGGGGCGGACCGTCAACAGCTCCCGGGGCCGCAAGCCCGCCCCGGAGCAGTCCAAGGCGAAGCCCCCGGCCAAGCGCAAGCCCGCGCCGGGGAAGTCCGGCGGCAAGCCCGTCGGCAAGAAGCCCGCGAAGGGCGCCAAGGGCGCAAAGCCCGGCAAGCCCCGCGGACGCCGGTAGTCCCCCTCAGTACCCCGTCGGCCGCACCAGCCCCGTCTCGTACGCGAAAACCGCCGCCTGCGTCCGGTCCCGCAGGTTCAGTTTCACCAGCATCCGGCTGACATGCGTCTTCACCGTCTGCTCCGCCACCAGCAGCCGCGCCGCGATCTCCGCGTTGGACAGGCCCTGGGCGATCAGGGACAGGACCTCCGTCTCGCGTTCGGTCAGGGCGCCGACGCGGTCCTTGAGCGGGGCGCGGGGGCCTGCCGTCGTCCGGGAGAACTCGGCTATCAGGCGCTTGGTGATGTTCGGGGCGAGTAGCGCGTCCCCGGCCGCCACCACCCGTACCGCCTGGGCGAGTTCGGCGGCCGAGGCGTCCTTGAGGAGGAAGCCGGAGGCGCCCGCGCGAAGCGCGTCGTACACGTACTCGTCCAGGTCGAACGTCGTCAGGATCAGCACCTTGACCGAGGATTCGGCGGTCACCCGGCCGGTCGCCTCGATGCCGCCGACGCCGGGCATGCGGATGTCCATCAGGACGACGTCCGGGGCGAGTTCGGCGACCTTGGCCACCGCGTCGAGGCCGTCGACGGCCTGGCCGACGACCTCGATGTCGGGCTCGGCGTTGAGCAGTACCGTGAAGCCCTGACGGACCATCATCTGGTCGTCGGCGATCAGGACGCGGATGGTCATGCGTGACCCTTCAGGGGAAGCGCGGCGGTGACTTCGTAACCGCCGTCGGGGGTGGCGCCGGCGGCCAGTTCGCCCCCCAGCATGGCAGTGCGCTCGCGCATGCCGAGCAGCCCGTGCCCGGCTCCCGGTGAGGGCGCGACCGGCCGGTCGGGTGCGGTGTTGGCGACCCGGACCACCAACTCGGCGCTCTGGTGGGCGAGTTCGACCCGTACGGCCGAGCCGGGCGCGTGCCGCATCGCGTTGCTCAGCGCCTCCTGGACGATACGGAACGCGGACAGCTCGACGCCGGGCGAGAGCGGCCGGGGTGTGCCGGTGCGGTCGACGGTGACGGTGAGCCCGGCGCCCCGGACGTTGGCCACCAGCTCGTCGAGCCGGTCGAGGGAGGGCTGCGGGGCGTGGGGAGCGCCCTCGGGATCCTCGGAGCGGAGCACGCCGAGTACGCGGCGCAGTTCGGTCAGTGCCTCGACGGCGTTCTGCCGTATGCCGGCCAGGTTCTCCTTCAGCTCGTCGGAGGGGTTCTCGACGAGGTGCGGGGCGACCTGGGCCTGGATGGAGATGACCGACATGTGGTGGGCGACGACGTCGTGGAGCTCGCGGGCGATCCGGTTGCGCTCCTCCAGGAGGGTGCGCCGGGCGCGTTCCTCGGCGGTCACCTCCTCCTGGACGACCAGCTCCTTGCGGGCCACCCGGCGGCCGCGCAGGGCCGCGCCGAGCAGGGTGGCGGCGGCCAGGACGCCGACCGCGAGGCCGAAGTCGATGTTGTACTGCGCGGTGAAGGCGAGGGCGACGAGCCCGGTGGCCGAGCTGATCAGGAGCGCCGACACGGCGGCCCGGGGCCGGACCCGCAGGGCGAGCAGGAAGAGCACCATGGCCTGCATCGCGACACCGGCCGACGTCCACGGGTAGTCCGGGCCGGGGCCGAAGAGCGGGCCGAGCGACCCCGAGGGAACCGGCGGCACGGGGCGCCCGGTGGGATCCCACGGGCCCCCGGGCTGCGGCGTCGGCATGATGATCCGCCCGTCCGCCGCCCGCGCCGCGAACAGCATGACCGCGGTCACCGCCCACCAGGCGGGCACCGGGCGGTACAGCGCGGCGACGACCGCGACCGCTTGGACGCCCCCGAGCAGGATGCCGAGGTTCAGACCGAGGTTGTAGCCGATGTCGTACTGACGGACGTCGAAGACCATCGTCGTGGCCGCGAAGACGACGAGGACCATCAGCGACACCGGCCGCCAGACCGGATACCCCGGCTCGCCCACCCGTGGCACCGGGTCGGACTTCATCCGCCACAGGTCCTCGCGCAGGGCCTCCGGCACCCCGCGCAGCGCGGCCGCGATCCGCCGCCCCGTCACCCTCCCCGTAAGGTCCACAAGATCAACCCTAGGCACTGTGCACCGCCTTCATCCGCGCAGGGTGACCTTCGCGGACCACGACGGTACGGCTGCCGCGCCTGCTGTGCTCGTACGTGTGGAACGCCGCCCAGCACACCATGAGCGCGGCCGCGAACACCGGCAGCCAGGCGAGGCGGGCCAGCACCCAGCCGGTGCCGTCGGGCACGGTGTGCAGACCGGGCAGCACACCGCCCGCGAACAGGGCGGTCGCGGTGACCGCCATCATCGCGGTCTGGTGCCAGAGGAAGATCGTCATGGCGTTGAGGTTGACCAGCGCCACCGCCGCCCACAGCGCCGGGCGGCGCAGCAGCTTACGCAGCGGTCCGCGCACCAGGAGCGCGAGGCCGCACTGGGCGAGGCCGAAGGTGACGGCGGCGAGGGTGGGCGGGTTGAGGTTGGAGATCGGGGCGCCGGGGACGCCGACCATCGACGCGGGGTAGCCCGCGAACAGGACGAGCAGCACGGTGGTGGCCGCGCCCCCGATGAGCAGCACCCAGCCGGTCGTCCGGCTGGTCAGTCCGCCCCGCGCCCAGGCGGCGCCCAGGCAGTACGGGACCAGCCAGCCGGCCGCCACGTTGATCCAGCCGGTCCAGGCGGCGCCGCCGTAGCCGAAGCGGTAGAGGTCGACGTAGAGGACGACCGCGAGCGGCCACAGCGGGTGCACCTTGGCGACCAGCGGGGTCGCCGCCGTCAGGGCTGTGAAGACCAGCAGGAACCAGAGCGGCGAGAGCACCAGTTTGACCAGGGTGTGCACGGTGTCGATGCCGACGCCGCCGATGAGCATCGCGCCGACCACCACCGACCACACCGCGAGGACGGCCGCGACGGGACGGAAGAACCTGGTGAGGCGGGCGCCCAGCCACCGCCGATACGTCGTGCCCCGGGCCCGGGCGCAGGCGTAGCTCTGCGCGCCCATCTGCCCGCCGACCAGGAAGAAGACGGCGAGGGTCTGGAACACCCAGGAGACCGGGATGAATTGGGGCAGATGTTGCAGCGGGCTCGCGGCGCGGACCGTGCCGCTGTCGGCGACCAGCGCGGTCACCAGCCAGTGGCCGAGGACCACACCGAGGATGGCGAGCGCGCGCAGGGCGTCGACCGCGCGGTCGCGGTCGGGCGGGGTGGCGGCGTCGATCCGCCGGACGAAGTCACGCATGGCTCTCCTTGGTGGGACGCTCGCCGGAGGCGATCAGGGCGATGTTGCGCAGGGATGTGGAGCCGGGTCTCAGGTAGTCGCTGTGGCCGCCGGGGCCCGCGTCGAAGACGTGGGCCCCGAAGTCCTTCGACACCGGGTCGGCGCCGAACCCGACGGTGGTGAACAGGAGCGGGAGGCGCAGATGGGGTACGTCGGCGATCCAGTCGCCGCTCCCCCGCCCCGCCCAGACGGCCGCTTTCGTGTGCAGATGGCCGACGTCGGGGACGCCGGTGCCCGGGCTGCCGTACAGGACGACGGCGGCGACCGGCAGGTCCGGGGCGGCCCGGGCGCAGACGACCGTGCCGTAGGAGTGGCAGAGCAGCGAGATCCGGGCGGAGGGTTTCGCGGCCACCAACTGCCGTACGAACTCCCGGAGTCGGGGGGCCGCGCTGTCGGCGCGGCCGGATGTCAGCGCCTCGGGGCTGAACGTGGCCGGGGTCGCGTAACCGAGCCAGGCGACGACGGCGGCCCGCCCGCCCATCTGCCGCTGGAGCGCCTCGGCTCCCGCCCGCAGCCGCCCGTACGTGTCGAGGCTGGTGTCCGAGCCCGGCACCAGGACCGCGACGCGGTCGGCGTGCGCGAGGTCGCCGAACACCTCGGCGGTGCGGCCGCCGTCACGTCCGTCGAAGGCGAGGAAGTGCCGGTCCGGCGCCTCCATCACGTGCAGCTCGGCGGCGCGCTTGCGGTCGCCGTGGTCCTCGGCCATCCGCTCGGCCGCCTCGATGCCCGCGCGGTTGACGGCGTAGCGCGCGTCGAGCGCGGCGGGGGTCGCGGCCGTCAGCGGGACGCGGGCGGCGGCGACGGGCGCCGGGGCCGGTACGGCGGCGGGACGCGCCACGCCCGACAGCGGCACCGCGACCGACGCGACGACGAGCGCGGCGAGCAGGGTGCGGGTCGGGCGGCTGCGGCCGCTGAGGCGGAACGCCATGGAGGCTGGTCCTTCCGTACCGGGTGTCCTGGTGTCTTCCGGTACCGAAGCTATGGATCACGTGCCGTCGCCCGCGTCCCGCCTGGGAGGGCATCTGCCGTGTAGCTCTCAGGTACTACGGGTTGCGGGTGGGACCCAACGGCCGTCCTGGGGTGGTGACATGCTGCGTCGTGAGACGACGGAGGGATGCCCATGGGCGAGAACAAGCGGCGCATGCTGGCCGGTGAGTGGTACCTGCCGGACGACCCCGATCTGCAACGGGACACCGAGCGGCGGGTGCGGCTGTGCGCCGCGTACAACGCGGCGGCTGCGGCCGCGCCCGGCGAGCGGTACAAGTTGCTCGCCGAGCTGCTTGGCTCGGTGGACGAGTCCGTACGTGTCCGGGCGCCGTTCCACTGCGACTTCGGGTACAACATCAGCATCGGGGCGGGGACGTTCGTGAACTTCGGGGCGGTGTTTCTCGATACGGGGCGGATCACGGTCGGCGCGGATGTTCAGATCGGCCCCAACGTCCAACTCCTCACGCCCAGCCATGAGTTGGATGCGGCTCGGCGGCGGGCCGGGTGGGAACGGGCTTCGCCGGTGACAATCGGGGACAACGTGTGGCTCGGGGGTGGGGTGATTGTCTGTCCCGGGGTGACTATCGGGGCGAACACTGTTGTGGGGGCCGGGTCCGTGGTCACCCGGGATCTGCCTGGGGGTGTGCTGGCTGTGGGGAACCCGGCGAGGGTTGTGCGGGAGTTGAGCTGAACGCGGTTTGTCTGCGGACCGTGGAGGGCTGGTCGCGCAGTTCCCCGCGCCCCTGAAAACCCGGGGCGCAGCCACTTCGCCAGCCGAGGGGCGCAACCAGGTGCGCACAGCCGCTCCTTGGCTGAGCGGGCCTGTGGGGATTCGACACGGTCCGGAGCAACTCAAGGGGCGCGGGGAACTGCGCGGCCAGCCCCCACGGTCCGCAGCCGAATCAACGCGCCCTACGAACCCGCCAGGCTCGGCAGGCTCAGATGCCAGCGACGGGCGCCGCCCGTCAAAGTGACGGTGGACAGGGGGCGGACCTCGACGTTCCAGTACGCGGACGGCGGCGCCTTCAGGGCGTACACCAGCGCCGCCCGTACGACCGCCGGTTCCGCGACCGCCACCATCGAGCCGTCCGACGCGGGCCGCGTATCCAGCCAGCCTCCTATCCGGGCGATGAAGGTGAACAACGGCTCGCCGCCGTGCGGGGCCGAGCGCGGGTCCGCGAGCCAGGCGTCGACCGCGGCCGGGTCATGGGCCGCGACCTCGGCCAGGGTGTGGCCGCGCCAGCGGCCCATGTCGCAGTCGCGCAGCGCGGGCTGCGCCATGGGGGCGTACCCCAGGGCCTCGCCGGTGGCCCGGCTGCGGGCGGTCGGCGAGCAGTAGCGCAGTTCGGCCGCGCCGAGCGGGACCAGGGCGGGCGCGGCGAGGCGCACCTCGTCCCAGCCGGACCCGTCGAGCGGGCGGTCGTCGTCGAAGCGCTCGGCCAGCAGCGCCGAGCTGCGTGCGGCCGTGACCAGCGTGAGCCGGACAGTCATGGCCGAGATCGTGCGACCAGACGGGCCGATGGGTCAAGGGGTTGCGGGAGGTGGAGGTGTTGCGGCAGGTCAGGGCGTTGTCGTCGCTCTCGTCTCCCCGTATGCCGTGCGCAGCCTTCGTACTCCCTCCGCGATCTCCGATCGGCCCGCTACTCCCGCGAAGCTCAGGCGGAGGTGGGGGGCGGGGGGTTCGGCGCTGAAGTAGGGGCGGCCGGGGGCCACGGCCACGCCTGCGCGGAGGGCCGCGGCCGTAAGGGCGGACTCGGGGGTGCCGTCGGGCAGGCGGAGCCAGACGTGGTAGCCGCCGAACGGGAGGTGCGGCAGGTCCACCTCGGGCAGGTGCTCGGCCAGTGCCGCCGCCATGGCCTGGCGGCGGGCCGCCAGTTCGGCCGAGACGGAGCGCAGATGGCGGGGCCAGGCCGGGGAGCCGACCAGTTCCAGGGCCGCCTCCTGGAGCGGGCGCGGCACGAAGAAGCTGTCGACGACCTGGATCGCGCGCAGCCGTTCCAGGACCGGGCCGCGCGCGGCGAGCGCGCCGACGCGCAGACTCGGCGAGGTCGCCTTGGTGAGCGAGCAGACATGGACGACCACGCCGTCCGGGTCGTCGGCGGCCAGCGGCGCGGGCAGCGGCCCGGCGTCCGCGTGGACGAGCCGTCGCGCGAAGTCGTCCTCGACCACGAACGCCCCGAACTCCCGCGCGATGCCGAGCACTTCGGCCCGCCGCGCCGGGGAGAGCACCGCACCCGTCGGGTTCTGGAAGAGCGGCTGGCAGACCAGTACGCGGGCCCCGGTGGCCCGGAACGCGGCCGCGAGCAGATCGGGCCGCATCCCGTCGGTGTCCACCGGCACCGGCACCGGCCGCAGCCCCGAGGCGCGGGCGACCGCCAGCATGCCGGGGTAGGTGGGCGACTCCACCAGTACGGCCGCACCCGGCGGCGCGAGCGCGCGCAGCGCGGTGGTGAGCGCGGACTGGCCGCCGGCGCAGATCAGCACCTCGGCCGCGGTGACCGCACCGCCGATCTCCCGCGCGAACCAGGCCCGCAGCTCGGTCAGGCCGTCGACCGGCGGCCGCCCCCACGCACCCGGGCGGCGCCCGGCCCGGGCCAGGGCGGCGGCCATCGCGCGCTCGGGTTGCAGCCCGGGGGCGAGGTAGCCGCCGTTGAACTCGATCACGCCGGTCGACGGGGCCGCGAGCGTGACCAGGACCCCGGCGGCGTCGACCGCGCGCGGCACCAGCTCGGTGGCGCCCTCGGCGCTGAGCGCGACTTCCTGCCAGGAGGTGTCGCCGGGGCGGGACGTACGTTCGCGGGGCTCGGCGCGGAAGACTCCGGCGCCGGGCCGGGTGACGACCAGGCCCTCGGCGGCGAGCTGCGCCAGCGCCCGCGAGACGGTCACCGGGGAGACCCGGTACCGCTCGACGAGCGCCCGGCTCGACGGCAGCTTTCCACCTACGGAGTAGCGGTCGAGCTCATCTTTGAGGGATTTCGCCAGTTCGGCCACACTGCTACGCTCTTGCATGACAGCACAGGATAGCGCTACCGCCCCAACCTCGATAGCAGTTGCCGACCACCCGGCAGACCGTTCGCCCGCCCCGGCCACCTCCCGTAACGGCTCGCTGCTCGCCGGGCTCGGTGTCGTCACCTTCTCGCTGACCTTCCCCGCCACCGCATGGGGTCTGGAGAGCTTCGGGCCGTGGTCGCTCGTGACCGTCCGCTGTCTGCTCGCCGGACTGCTCGCGGGCACGTTCTTGCTGGTGGGACGGGTGTCACTGCCCGAGCGCAGGCACTGGGCCGGGCTCGCCGTGGTCGCCGCCGGAGTGGTCGTCGGCTTCCCGCTGCTCACCACGCTGGCCCTGCAGACCTCGACGACCTCGCACGCGGCCGTAGTCGTTGGCCTGCTGCCGCTGACCACGGCCGCGCTCTCCGCCGTGCGCACCAAGCGGCGCCCGTCCCGCGCGTTCTGGGCGGCCGCGCTCGCCGGGGCCGGGGTCGTGGTCGCCTTCACGATCGGGCAGAGCGGTGGCGCCCTGTCCACCGGCGACCTCTACCTCTTCGGCGCGCTGCTCATCTGCGCGGCCGGATACACCGAGGGCGGCCGACTGGCCCGGCTGATGCCGGGGTGGCAGGTGATCGGCTGGGCGCTGATCCTCACGCTGCCGCTCGCCGCCGTGGGCGCGGCCTTCGCGCTCGCCGCCGAGCCCGTCCACCTCACCGCGCACGGCGTGGCCGGGGTCCTGTGGGTCGCGGCCGGGTCGCAGTTCTTCGGCCTGTACGTCTGGTACCGGGGCATGGCCGCCATCGGTGTCCCCCGGGCGAGCCAGCTCCAGCTGGCGCAGCCGCTGCTGACCCTTGTCTGGGCGGTCCTGCTGCTCGGCGAGCACCTCTCCCCCGCCGCACCACTGGCCGCCGCCGGGGTCCTGGTCTGCATCGCGGTCACCCAGCGCGCGGCCGCGTGAGACCCGTACGAAACCGGCCAACACAGGCCCCGGACAGCCCCCGGATGGCTCTGCACAACGGGCTCAACTCGGGCCCTCGCCCTTAGAATGAGGACATGCGAGCGAGTGTGGGCGACCGGCTGCTGGTCCACGGCAGGACCGTCGGACAGCACGACCGGAGCGCGGAAGTGATCGAGGTACTGGGCCCCGAGGGGACACCGCCCTACCGGGTGCGCTTCGAGGACGGGCACGAGACGCTGATGTCCCCGGGCCCCGACACCGTCGTACGCCACCTGACGAACGAGGAGTAGCGGCCCCGGAGCCGGGGACGGTCCCACGTCAGGTGTGCACCCTGCCCGGGTAGTGGTCCGCGATCACGCGTGCCATCGCGCCGATCCGGTCCTCGGCCACGTCCTTCGCCGAGAAGAAGCAGTGGCCCTGCACCGAGCGGTACTTGCGCGCGAGCGTGAGGTGCCGGGACAGTTCGGCCGGGTCCTGCCAGGCGGCGGGCTGCGCCGGATCGCCCGCCTTGTACAGGGCCTCGCCGATGACGAGACCGGTGCCGCTGCCCCGCGCGACCGCATCCCACCAGGCCACGAGCTTGGCGTAGTCGGCGGCGCGGAAGCCGATGTTCCAGTACACCTGCGGGCAGATGTAGTCGATCCAGTGCTCGCGGACCCATTTCCTGGTGTCGGCGTGCAGATCGTCATAGGTCTGGACGCCCGCCGTGGTGGGCGAGCCCAGCGGGTCGGTCGCCGCGTTGCGCCACACCGCGAACGGGCTGATCCCGAACTTCACCCGCTTGTTGACCGCCTTGATCCGCGCGGCCGTCTCCCGTACCAGCTTGTCGATGTTGTCGCGCCGCCAGGCGTCGCGGTCCGGGAAGCCCGCGCCGTAGCGGGCGTACGCGTCGTCGTCCGCGAAGCTCTGGCCCGCCACCGGGTACGGATAGAAGTAGTCGTCCCAGTGCACCGCGTCCACCGCGTACTTGGAGACCGCGTCCAGCATCGCGTCCTGCACGAACCGGCGGACCTCCGGCATCCCGGGGTTGTAGTAGAGCCGTCCGCCGTACGCCACGACCCAGTCGGGGTGCACACGTGCGGGGTGGGTGGGGACGAGGCGCGAGGGGTCGGTGTGGTTGGCCACGCGGTACGGGTTGAACCAGGCGTGCAGCTCCAGGCCGCGCCGGTGCGCCTCGCGGACGGCGGTGCCCAGCGGGTCCCAGCCGGGGTCCTGGCCCTGGGTGCCGGTGAGGTACTGGGCCCAGGGCTCGTACGGGGACGGCCACAGGGCGTCGGCGGTGGGGCGGACCTGGAGGACCACCACATTGAGCCGGTCCGCGACCGCCCGGTCGAGGTGGACCAGGAGCTCGTCGCGCTGCTCGACCGCGGAGAGCCCGGGTCTGGAGGGCCAGTCGAGGTTGGACACCGTGGCCAGCCACACACCCCGGAACTCACGCACCCTCGGCGGGTTCCACGGCCGGGCCGCCGCGGGGGCCTGCTGCGGCCCCCTCGCCTCGGCCGCACCCACCGTGACCAGGCCGTTCACCGCCCCCGCCGTCCCGGCCACCACAGTGCCCGCCAACAGTCCCCGCCGAGTGATCCGTCCCACTTCACGACCTCCGCGTCGCAACGAATGTCCGGTGTTGCGCACAGCATGCCCGCCCCACCCCGTGATCCATACGCAGGCGCGGAGTAACGTCGTGCGCTGGGACGGGCGCCGGAATCATACGGGGGACCCGCCGGGAAGTTTCGTAGAGCGATTCGTAGAAGCGAAAGGCACGATGTGACCGACATCGAACGCGTCGGAGTGGTGGGCTGCGGCCAGATGGGGGCCGGCATCGCGGAGGTCTGCGCCCGCAGCGGCCTGGACGTGAAGGTCGCCGAGACCACCGGCGAGGCCCTGGAGATCGGCCGTACCCGGCTGCACAACTCCCTTTCGAAGGCCGCCGAGCGCGGCAAGATCACCGAGGCCGAGCGCGACGAGGCGCTGGCCCGGCTCAGCTTCACCACGGACCTGGGCGAGTTCGCCGACCGTGACCTCGTCATCGAGGCCGTCGTCGAGAACGAGCAGGTCAAGACCGAGATCTTCCAGGTCCTGGACCAGGTGGTGACCCGCCCGGACGCGATCCTCGCCTCCAACACCTCCTCCATCCCGCTGGTGAAGCTGGCGGTCGCCACCTCGCGGCCCGACCAGGTCATCGGCATCCACTTCTTCAACCCGGCGCCGGTGCAGAAGCTCGTCGAGCTGATCCCCGCGCTGACCACCTCCGAGGGCACCATCTCGCGCGCCCAGGCCGTGGTGGAGAAGATCCTCGGCAAGCACGCGATCCGCGCCCAGGACCGCTCGGGCTTCGTGGTCAACGCGCTCCTCATCCCGTATCTGCTCTCCGCGATCCGGATGTTCGAGTCGGGCATCGCCAGCCGTGAGGACATCGACAACGGCATGGAGCTCGGCTGCGCCCACCCGATGGGCCCGCTCAAGCTGTCCGACCTCATCGGTCTGGACACCGTGGCCTCGGTGGCGGACTCGATGTACGACGAGTTCAAGGAGCCGCTGTACGCGGCGCCTCCGCTGTTGCAGCGCATGGTGGACGCGGGGCGCCTGGGCCGTAAGACGGGGTCCGGTTTCTACTCGTACGCCTGAGTACGTCCGTAAGCCCTGATGCCGGGCCCGGTTCCTCTGTGTGAGGGCCGGGCCCGTCGCGTTCACACCGGGTGTGCACGGCGAGCCCGCATATGCGCGTCGCACACTCTCCCGCCCCTGGAACAGGGCGAGTTGACTCCGTGACGAAAAGTCAATGGCACCCTCCCACAACGACGAAGGAGCCTCGCCGTGCCGAGCGACCCCGGCCGTCCGATGGCCGTCGACGAACTGTCCGAGTTACGCCGCTCCCTGGAAGTGGGTCTGGCCCGTATCGACGGGCAGCTGACCCTGCTCACCCACCGGGACGACCAGAGCGACCGCGAACTGACCGAACTGGGCGTACGGGTGGCGTCCCTGGAGCACACGAGGTGGCCGCTGCCCGCGATCACGGCGCTCACCGCCCTCGGCGCACTGACCGTGGCGGTGTGGCAGGCGCTGGGGCGGTGAACGGGTGACGGCGATCGACTAGCCGTCGCCGAGCCGCATATGGTGGAGCATCAGGAGTCCGGCCGCCATGTTGGCGGCCGGGACCTCACCGCGGGCGATCATGTCCGGTACCAGCTTGAGCGGTATCCACTCGCGCCGTGACGACTCGAAGTCGTCCTCCGGGTAGCCGATGTACTCGGCCGTTTCCGACCAGTACAGATGGTGGCGGGCGTCGATGAGCCCGTTGGCGGGCTCGACGGTGATCAGATGGCGCAGCGGGCCCGGCCGCCACCCGGTCTCCTCCTCCATCTCGCGGGCGGCCGCGGCCTCGATGTCCTCGCCGTCCTCGACGACGCCGGCGGCCAGCTCCCAGCCCCAGCTGTCGGTGATGAACCGGTGCCGCCACAGCAGCAGGACCTCGTTGGCCTCGTTGACGGCGGTCGCGACGGCGACCGGGCGCAGCCGGATGAGGAAGTGGTCGAGGTGCCGCCCGTCCGGCAGGGCGACGTCGGCGAGATTGACCCGGAACCAGCGGTTCTCGTACACAGTTTGCTCACTCAGATTCGTCCACTGCACGTTTTTGCCACCTTCCGACAAGAGGATGGCAACATCGCAGCAGGCACACGCTCACAGGGGAACGCGCAGTGCCCCGTCGATCAGCTCGGCGGCTTCATCGGCGCCGGCGCAACCGCTCTCGACCAGATGCTCGCGTACGACGCGCAGCCGGTCGCGAAGGCGCTGCGACTCCATCCCCCGGGCCCGCTCGGCCATTTCGACCGCCGTCGCGACGGCCCGGTCCGCCTCGCCCTGCCTCAGCTCGATCTGCGCGAGCATCGCCAGGCGGTGCACCCTGCCCCGGTCGTGCGAGGGGGCGTGCGCCGCAAGGCCCGCCTGCTCGCGCGCGGCCGGCAGATCGCCGAGCCGCAGCAGGGCCTCCGCCACCTGGACGTTGACCAGGCCCGGCTGGACGTAGCCGGTCTCGGCGGGCTCGTACTTCGGCCGGATGCGCTCGGCCGCGCGCTCGGCGCCCCGGATCGAGGAGAGCGCGCTGCGCCCGTCGCCGAGGTGCGCGTACGCCTTGGCCTGCATCGCGTGCAGATCGGCGGCGAGCGCCGGAGTGAGCTGATGGCCCGCCGCCCGCAGCGCCGCCTCCGCGAAGGCGACCGCCTGGCGGTAGTCCCGCATGAACAGCGACTGGTTGACGAGCAGGGCGATGACATAGGCGCCGAGCCCCCGGTCCCCGCTGGCCTTCGCCAGGCGCAGCGCCTGGTGGAAGTAGCGCTGGGCGAGGCCCTGGGCATTGGAGTCGTACGCGCAGATCCCGGCGATCGCGACCAGTCCCCCGGTCGCGCGGTGCAGCTGGCGGCCGGTCGCGTCGGTGTAGCAGCCGCGCAGCAGCGGCGCGGTCTCGGAGTTGAGGAAGCCGACGATGCGCGAGCGGGTGGCGATGCCCCCGGCCTTGCGGTACATCAGCTCGTAGTGCGCGCGGGCCGCCCGCAGCATCTCGATGTCGGAGTCGCCGACCGCGGTCTGGCCGTGCCGGGACACATCGGTGTCCTCCGGCGGGTTCTCCCACTCCCACACCGGCATCACGGCCGGGGTGCCAGTGACGGCCGGCGCGCCCAATATGTGCGGGCGCTGCTGCTCGTCCGAGCGCCACAGCGCGGTGGCGCGCTCCACGAACCCGGCGAGCGGCGAGCCCACCGGCGCGACCGGCTCGCCCGGCACCCCGAGGCCGATGTCGTCGAGGGTGACCGGCCGGTGCAGCCGGGCCGCGAGCACCTCGCAGATCAGATCGGGCACCTGGCCGCGCGGCCGCTGCCCCTTCAACCACCGGGCCACGGCGGTGTGTTCGTACTTCAGCGCGAGCCCTCGGGCGCGCCCTGCCTGGTTCACATGGGCGGCCAGACCGGCGTTGGAGATGCCGGCCTCGTCGACCAGCGCGTCGAGCAGGGTATTGGGCTGCATCAGGCCCTCCGTTGGCTCGGACCCAGCGTAAAGGAGGCGCGTTCACACGGGGTGTGAAGGGAGTACTCGCATTTATGCGCCGCGCACTCTGCCGCGGGGGGCGGGCTGCCGGTTGACTGAACTGCCTCTCCACAGAGGCGTGTCGGGCCGCCGGCTCCCCCTCGTACAGTGCGGCGGCCCGCTCCCGGCGCCGCCGGTCCTGCCGAACTGCCCGTCACTCCGCGGCAGGGCCGACGGCGCCTCATCTCCGCCTCAGCGCCGTGCCCGCACGGCCGGTACGGCTCCGGGCTGTGCGGGCACGCGCACCCGGTCGTTGCGCAGCACCATCAGCGCCACATCGTCGGCGAGGTGTCCGCCGGTGTGCCGCAACAGCTCCCGCTGTACGCAGTGGATCACTGCTGCGGGGGACAGCGGGGTGTCCAGGGCCGCCCGGGCGAGTACTTCCTGCAGCCGGAAGAACCGCCCGGAGCGGTCCCTGGCGTCTTCGGCGCCGTCGGTGTGCAGGCACAGCGCCTCGCCGGGCAGCAGCCGGGTGCACAGGCGCGCGGGCAGCTCGGCCGGGAGCGGGAACGGGCCGAGCGGCGGCAGCGGATCGCCGGGCAGCAGCGGTTCGGCGCCGCCGCACAGCCGATGGGGCCAGGGATGGCCGCAGTTGAGGGCGAACACCCGGCCGTCGGGCCGGATCTCCAGGAGCAGTGCGGTGACGAACTCCTCGGCGAGCGGACTGTCGGGCTCGTCCGCGCGGTTCGCGGGGTGCTCGGCGCGGGCCCGCTCGCGCAGATGGCGCTGGAGCGCGCGCTCCAGGCGGCGCAGCACCCCGCCGAGTTCGGGCTCGTCGTGGACGGCCTCGCGGAAGCTGCCGAGGACGGCGGCGACCGCGCCGAGCGCGCCGAGACCGTGGCCGCGCACATCGCCTATGACGACCCGCACCCCGTACTGCGTGGCCATCGCCTCGTAGAGGTCGCCGCCGACGGTCGCGCCCGCGCGGCCCGCGCAGAGCTGCGCGGCGGCCACGGTCAGACCGTCGATACGGGGCGGCGGCGGGCGCAGCAGCACCCGCTGGGCGGCGTCCGCGACCTCCTGCACCAGGCGCAACTCCCGTGCCGCGCTTGACCGTACGGCGTGCAGCAGGAAGACGAGGGCGATCAGGAAGGCGGCACAGGTGGCGATCCGCAGGCTCATCGAGTCGTCGGTGGCCAGCGGGCAGGTGAGCTCCCAGAAGACGACCAGGACCAGCCACAGGACCGACAGCGTCAGGGCGAGCCCGCGGCCCGTGGCCAGGGCTCTGGCACAGACCGCCGCCCAACTCCCGGTACGGATCATGCCGTCGGCCCCCCTAGGGCCTGTCCGGTGGATCCTGCCTGGGACGCGGGGGTCTGGCACGCACATCCGCCGCGTTGTCGTCGGTTGCCATGGCTCCGCCATGCCGCCCTCCTCCGCCTTGCAGCTGCACGCACCAGACCCCCGCTCACCAGCACCGAAACGGCATCCGGAACCGCCGGCGGCCAGATCCACCGGACAGGCCCTAGGCCTCTGCGCCCCATCGCCCTCCGCCTGGCCTTCAAGGCCGGGTTGATTCTTTCGACGGTCCGCCCCTTTTTGCGTATATCGGCCCCTGTTCTCACCCGAACGAGTGAGAAGGTTCCGGTTAGCTGAAGAAAGGATTCCGGTTCGCCTAAGAATGCGAGGCAGCAGCCCGGGACAACGCGAAGGGCGCACCCGGAGAACCGGATGCGCCCTTCGATCGTCCTGCCCCGCGGGTTACGCCCCGCGCAGCACCACGCCGGTGTGCTCGGCCGCGAGGGCCACCGCCGCGTCGCGGGCGGCCGAGGCCTCCTCGACGGTCAGCGTGCGGTCGGCGGCGCGGAAGCGCAGCGCGTACGCCAGCGACTTCTTGCCCTCGCCGACCTGCTCGCCGGTGTAGACGTCGAACAGCCGGATGGACTCGAGGAGTTCACCCGCGCCACCGCGCAGGAAGTACTCCACGACACCCGCCGGGACCTCCGCGTCGACGACCAGCGCCACGTCCTGGGTGGCCACCGGGAAGGTGGAGATGCGCGGGGCCACCAGGGCGCCCTCCCCCGCCTTCGCCAGCGCGTCCAGGTCGAGCTCCATCGCGCAGGTGCGCTCCGGCAGGCTCAGCGCCTTGACCACGCGCGGGTGCAGCTCGCCCGCGTGACCGATGACGACGATCTCGCTGTCGATGACGACGGCGAGCTCGGCGCAGCGGCCCGGGTGCCAGGGGCCGTACTGGCCGTTCTGGACGATGAGTTCGGCACCGGCCTCGCGGGCCAGGGTCCGGGCGGCCTCGACCGCGTCGGCCCAGTCCGCCGGGCGGCCCTTGCCCCACCAGCCGGCCTGCTCGCGCGCACCGGCGAGGACGACGGCGGCGTGCCGGGGCTGCGCGGGCAGCACCGCGTCGAGCGCCGCGATCTCCTCGTCGGTGGGACGGCGGTCGACGGGCAGCACGGCGGCGACGCCCTGCTGCTCGCCCGGCAGGAAGACCAGACCGGTCTCGAAGAGCGCCAGGTCGTGGCTGCCGCGGCCGTCGTTGCGGCGCAGCGTGGCGAGCAGGCCCGGCAGCAGCGTGGTGCGCAGCGCCGGCTCCTCGTCGTTGAGCGGGTTGACCAGCTTCACGACACGGCGGGCCGGGTCGTCCTTCTCCAGGGCCAGCTGGTCGAAGACCTGCTCGGAGACGAACGGGTAGGCCAGCGCCTCGACGTAGCCCGCCCCGGCCAGCGCGCGGCCGGCCCGGCGGTGCAGCCGCTGGCGCTCGGTGAGCCCGCGCCCGGCGGGCGGCTTCGGCAGGGTGGAGGGCAGGTTCTCGTAACCCTCCAGCCGGATGACCTCTTCGGCGAGGTCGTTCGGCTCGGTGAGGTCGGGACGCCAGGACGGCACGGTGACGACGAGCTCGTCCTGCCCGTACACGTCGCAGCCGATCTCCTGGAGGCGGCGCACCACGGTCTCGCGGCCGTAGTCGACGCCCGCCACGCGGTCCGGGTGGTCGGCCGGGACGGAGACGGTGCGCGGCGCGGAGGGCGCGATGACCTCGGTGACACCGGCCTCGGCGGTCCCGCCGGCGAGCAGCACCAGCAGGTCGACGGTCCGCTGGGCGGCCGCGGAGGCGGCCTGCGGGTCGACGCCGCGCTCGAAGCGCTTGGACGCCTCGGAGGTCAGCTTGTGGCGGCGCGCGGTGCGGGCGATGGCGACCGCGTCGAAGTGCGCGGCCTCGATGACCACCTCGGTGGTGCCCCTGACCTGTCCGGTCTCGGGGTCCGTGACCGAGTCGGCGATCTCCGTGTTGGCGCCGCCCATCACACCGGCCAGGCCGATCGGGCCGCGGTTGTCGGTGATGACGAGGTCGGCGGCGTCCAGCTTGCGCTTGGCGCCGTCGAGGGTGGTGATCACCTCGCCGGGCTCGGCACGGCGCACGCCGATGGGGCCGTCGACCAGGCTGCGGTCGTAGGCGTGCAGCGGCTGGCCGAGCTCGATCATCACGTAGTTGGTGACGTCGACGGCGAGCGAGATCGGCCGCATGCCGGCCTTCTGCAGCCGGCGCTGGAGCCAGATCGGCGAGCGGGCCTCGGGGTCGAGGCCGACGACGGTGCGCGCGGTGAAGCGGTCGCAGCCGATCGGGTCGGCGATCTTCACCTGGTAGCCGTACGAGTTGGGCGCGGGCACGTCGAGCAGCGCCGGGTCGCGCAGCGGCAGGCCGTACGCGATGGCGGTCTCGCGGGCCACACCGCGCAGCGACAGGCAGTCGCCGCGGTTGGCGGTGACCGCGATGTCCAGGACCTCGTCGACGAGCTCCAGGAGCGCGATGGCGTCGGAGCCGGCCTCGTGCTCGGGCGGCAGGACGATGATGCCGCCGCTGCCGTCGTCACCCATGCCCAGCTCGTCGCCGGAGCAGATCATGCCGTGCGAGGTCTTGCCGTACGTCTGGCGCGCGGCGATCGCGAAGTCACCGGGCAGGACCGCGCCGGGGAGCACCACGACGACCTTGTCGCCGACCTGGAAGTTGCGCGCGCCGCAGACGATCTCCTGCGGCTCGCCGGTGCCGTTGGCCGTGCCGACGTCGACGGTGCAGAAGCGGATGGGCTTCTTGAAGCCCTCCAGCTCCTCGATGGTCAGCACCTGGCCGACGACCAGGGGGCCCTTGAGCCCGGCGCCGAGCTGCTCGACGGTCTCGACCTCAAGACCGGCGGACACGAGCTTGGCCTGGACGTCCCGGCCGGTCTCCGTCGCCGGCAGGTCGACGTACTCCCGCAGCCAAGAAAGCGGGACCCGCATCAGATCTCCATCCCGAACGGCCGGGTGAACCGGACGTCACCCTCGACCATGTCTCGCATGTCTTCGACGTTGTGGCGGAACATCAGCAGGCGTTCGATGCCGAAGCCGAAGGCGAATCCGCTGTACTTCTCGGGGTCGACACCGCAGGCGACGAGCACCTTCGGGTTGACCATGCCGCAGCCGCCGAGCTCGATCCAGCCCTCGCTGGAGCAGGTGCGGCAGGGGCGGTCGGGGTTGCCCACCGACTCGCCGCGGCAGACGTAGCACACCATGTCCATCTCGGCGGACGGCTCGGTGAACGGGAAGAAGTTCGGCCGCAGCCGGGTCTTCATGTCCTGCCCGAAGAGCGACTGGACCATGTGGTCCAGGGTGCCCTTGAGGTCCGCCATGGTCAGGCCCTCGTCCACGGCGAGCAGCTCGACCTGGTTGAAGACCGGGGTGTGCGTGGCGTCCAGCTCGTCCGTGCGGTAGACGCGGCCGGGGCAGATCACGTAGACCGGCGGCTCGCGGTCGATGAGCGAGCGGATCTGCACGGGCGAGGTGTGCGTGCGCAGCACGACGCCGGACTCGGTGCCGCCCTCGGGGCCCTGCACGAAGAACGTGTCGGCCTCGCCGCGGGCCGGGTGGTCCGGGCCGATGTTGAGCGCGTCGAAGTTAAACCACTCGGCCTCGACCTGCGGGCCCTCGGCCACCTCGTAGCCCATGGCCACGAAGATGTCCTCGATGCGCTCGGAGAGCGTGGTGAGCGGGTGGCGGGCGCCGGCCGGTACACGGTCGTACGGCAGCGTGACGTCCACCGCCTCCTCGACCAGGACGCGCGCGTCGCGCTCGGCCTCCAGCTCGGCCTGGCGGGCGGCCAGGGCCTTGCTGACGGCGCCGCGGGCCATGCCCACGAGCTTGCCGGCCGCGGCCTTGGCCTGCGGCGGCAGGGCGCCGATCTCGCGGTTGGCGAGCGACAGGGGCGAGGTGCCACCGGTGTGCGCGGTCTTCGCGTGTGCGAGCGCTTCGAGGTCACCGGCCGCGGCGAAGGCGGCGAGCGCCTCGTCCCGCATGCGCTCGATCTCTTCCGGTTTCAGTGCCTCGACCTCAACAGGGTCGTACGACTTATTGGGTGCCGACATCTCTTCCCGTACTTCCGATTGGCTTGGCTGGGGGTCCCGCCACCGCGACAGCGACTCGGCCGCGCGATATCGCGCGCGATGACACGGACACGAACGCGCCAAAGGTCGAGTCTAACGGGGTGCGGGAAGACGGATGCGCCCGTGGGCGGCCCGGTGGCTGCTACTGGAGGTAGGCCGGGGCGCCGACGGGCAGGATAAATCGGAACTCGGCGCCGCCGCCGGAGCCCCGGCCGACCGCGATCGTCCCGCCGTGCGCCTCGACGATGCCCTTGACGATGTAGAGGCCCAGGCCCGTCCCGCCGCGTTTGCTCCCCCGCCAGAAGCGGGTGAAGACACGGCCCATCGACTCCTCGGGGATGCCGGGGCCTTCGTCGCTCACGGTGACGGCCGTTCCCTTCTCGTCGTGCTCCTCGATACGGACCGGGGCGGGTCCCACCTCGATGGTGACGGTTCCCTCGCCGTGGCGCACCGCGTTTTCCAGCAGGTTGCCCAGTACCTGATCGATCTTGTCCGGATCCGCCCACAGATCGGGCAGCGGGCGCTGGATGCGGACCAGGAAGCGGTCGGGGGCCTGCCCGGAGGCGACATGCGCCTGGATGTGCCGGCCGACGGCGGCCGCGACGTCCACGGGCTGGCGGCGCACCTCAAGGCGGCCGGAGTCGATCCGGGAGATGTCGAGGAGTTCGGCGATCAGCCGGGTGACGCGGTTGGCGTCGGCGTCGACGGTCTCCAGCATCAGCCGCTTCTGGTCGTCCGTGAACCGCTCCCACTTGGCGAGCAGCGTCGCGGTGAACCCCTTGACCGAGGTCAGCGGCGAGCGCAGCTCATGGGCGACGGTGGCGATCAGCTCGGCGTGGCTGCGCTCGGTGCGCCGGCGCGCCTCGGTGGAGCGCAGGCTCACCACCACGCGCCGCACCGGCCCGGTGGGGTGCTCGCGCACGTACCGCGCGGACACCAGCACCTCGCGGCCGCCCGGCAGCAGCAGGTTGCGCTCGGGCTGGCCGACGCGGATGGCGAGTCCGCCGTACGGGTCGGTCAGCTGCCACCAGCGGCGGCCCTTGAGGTCTTCGAGCGGGAGCGCGCGCTCCAGCTGTACGCCGAGCGCGTCGCGTTTGGGGACCGCGGTGATCCTGGCGGCGGCCGCGTTGAAGCAGATGACGCGGCCCGTCTCGTCGGCGACGACGAGTCCGTCGGGCAGGTCTTCGGGGTCTATCCCCAGGGCGTCCGGGCTACCGGAAGGGCACACCAGGGCATTCTCGCCGATGGTCCTCACGCCGACAGCCATCCCCGTATCCCACCTCTCCGAAGCACACAGTGGGCCCCCGAGCCCGTCACACTACTAGCTACAGGTGACGGTGCGGACCCCCTCAGCGAGGAGTACGGGTGCGCTGGGCCCGCGCCGAGGCGTACAGGCACACCGCGGCGGCCGTCGCCAGGTTGAGGCTCTCGGCCTTCCCGTGGATCGGCACGCGCACCACGGCGTCCGCGAGCGCCCGGGTCTCCTCGGGCAGCCCCCAGGCCTCGTTGCCGAAGATCCAGGCGGTGGGGCCGCCCATGGTGCCCGCGTCGAGCTCGTCGTCGAGGTCGTCCTGGCCCGCCCCGTCGGCGGCGAGGATGCGCACACCGGCGTCCCGCAGCCCCCGTACCGCCTGCTCCACCGGGACGCCCACGGCGACCGGCAGATGGAAGAGCGAACCGACCGAGGCACGCACCGACTTGGGGTTGTAGAGGTCCACGGAGGCGTCAGTGAGGACGACCGCGTCGGCGCCCGCGGCGTCCGCGCAGCGCAGCACGGTGCCCGCGTTGCCGGGGTCGCGCACATGCGCGAGGACGGCGACCAGCTTGGGCCGCGCCTTGAGGATGTCCTCGAACGGCGAGTCCAGGAAGCGGCAGACGCCGACCAGGCCCTGCGGGGTGACGGTCTGCGAGACCTCGGCGAGCACCTCGTCGTCCGCGTAGTGCACCTTGGCCCCGGCGTCGCGGGCGGCGGCCACGATGTCCGCGTACCGCTCGGCGGCCTCGACGGTGGTGAACAGCTCGGTCAGCGTCGCCTCGCCGCCGGACCGGTGCTCGACGGCCTCCCGGACGGCCTGCGGCCCCTCGGCGATGAACCGGCGCTCCTTGCCGCGGAAGTTGCGCCGCGCAAGCCGCTTGGCGGCGGCGACGCGCGGGGAACGCGGGGAGATCAGCTCGGGGGTGGGCATGTGCGGTCTCTCTACGAGGGGGGGCGGGGCCGTGGGCGGCCCGGAGGGGCGCTTCCAGGGGCGCGGGGAACTGCGCGAGCAACCCAGCACGGTCCGCAGCCAGAAGCGGGGCCCCGGGGGGGCAGGACCGCCGGAACGCGCAGACCCGCAGGCCAAAGGCCTGCGGGTCCGGGTCCGGCTCAACAAGCCGTCAGGCGCTTACGCGGCCTTCGGGGCGTTGACGTCGCTCGGGAGCGCCTTCTGGGCGACCTCGACGAGCGCGGCGAACGCGTTGGCGTCGTTGACCGCGAGCTCGGCCAGGATCTTGCGGTCCACCTCGATGTTGGCGGCCTTCAGACCCTGGATGAGGCGGTTGTACGTCATGCCGTTCTGGCGGGCAGCGGCGTTGATGCGCTGGATCCACAGCTGACGGAAGTCGCCCTTGCGCTTCTTGCGGTCGTTGTAGTTGTAGACCAGCGAGTGGGTGACCTGCTCCTTGGCCTTGCGGTACAGGCGCGAGCGCTGACCGCGGTAGCCGGAGGCCGCTTCCAGGATCGCCCGGCGCTTCTTGTGGGCGTTGACTGCCCGCTTGACGCGTGCCACTTGTTAACTCCTTGTAGCGGGGCCGTGGTGGGTGATCACACGGCCCGAATTCGAATAGGTCCCGGTCTCGACGTTCCGCCCCCGGTCACCGGAGGCGGAGCAACGTCACTTGCCGAGAAGCTTCTTGATCTTCTTGGCGTCGCCCGGGGCCATCTCGGCGTTGCCGGTGAGGCGACGCGTCAGCTTGGACGACTTGTGCTCGAGCAGGTGGCGCTTGCCGGCACGCTCACGGAGCACCTTGCCGGAGCCGGTGATCTTGAAGCGCTTGCTGGCACCGCTGTGCGACTTGTTCTTCGGCATAGCGCCGTTATCTCCTCGTCAGTGGCGCTCCCAGCCGGTCCGGGGACCGGCGCACGGGAGCGTCATATGTATCGGTTGTCCTGGGCCGGCGGCCCGGGAATCAGGCCTCGGCGGGTTCCTCGGCCGACGCCTCGACGACGGGCTCCTCGACGGAGCCGTCCTCGTCGGCGACGGGCTGACCCTGGCGCTCCGCCTTGCGGGCGGCCTGCGCCTCGCGGGCTTCGGCCATAGCCTCGGTCTTCTTCTTGTGCGGACCGAGGACCATGATCATGTTTCGGCCGTCCTGCTTCGGGTTCGACTCGACGAACCCGAGGTCCTGGACGTCCTCCGCGAGACGCTGCAGCAGTCGGTAGCCGAGTTCCGGCCGGGACTGCTCGCGACCACGGAACATGATCGTGATCTTGACCTTGTCGCCCTGCTTGAGGAACCGGACGACGTGACCCTTCTTGGTGTCATAGTCGTGCGGGTCGATCTTCGGCCGGAGCTTCATCTCCTTGATGACCGTGTGCGCCTGGTTCTTGCGCGCCTCACGGGCCTTCATGGCCGACTCGTACTTGAACTTCCCGTAGTCCATGAGCTTGCACACGGGCGGACGGGCGTTCGCCGCGACCTCGACCAGGTCCAGGTCGTACTCCTGTGCGAGCTCCAGGGCCTTGGCAAGCGGAACAATCCCGACCTGCTCGCCGCTGGGACCGACAAGTCGCACTTCGGGAACGCGAATCCGGTCGTTGATGCGGGGCTCGGCGCTGATGGATCCTCCTCGGTAGCACCACACGCCTGTCTGGCAGACAAACGCGTACTTTCACTCGGGACCAACCATCGCGGCACATGAAAAATGCCCCGGACGGGACACAGGCGGGGCTCCAAGACAACCGGAACACCGCCGCGGTCAACCGCGGGGCGCACATCGGACGGCTCCATCGTCCGTACGGAACGATGGCTACCGTCTGACCGGGTGACCCGCCGTCCCTGGGGGCGGTCGGGTGGGAGATCGGAGCCTCCACTTGTGGGCCGGGCACATGGGAGTACCTGGCCGGTCGTTACACAAGGTTAGCAGGCCCCCGGCACGGGGGCCAATCGTGCGCACAGCACCGCAGCGCCTATCGTGTGGGGCATGAGTGAGACCTCCCCCCAGTCCCCCCAGACCACCGACTTCGACACCATGACCCGCGACATCGCGGAGGTCCCGGCCGTCGAGGTGATCGTGACGGTCGCCGTGAACCTGATGAGCGCCGCCGCGGTGAAGCTCGGTCTGACGGAGGAGGGCGACGAGCACAAGGACCTGGACGAGGCCCGCAAGCTCGTGCACGCGCTGGCCGGTCTGCTCGACGCCAGCACCACCGAGGTCAGCTCCTTCCACGCCGCCCCGCTGCGCGACGGCCTGAAGTCGCTCCAGCTCGCCTTCCGCGAGGCGTCCCTCGTCCCGGACGAGCCGGGCCAGGGCCCGGGCGAGAAGTACACGGGCCCGGTCTACGGCTAGTCCGACCCCTTCTTACGACGCGAAGCGCCCCCGGAATCCCGTTCCGGGGGCGCTTTCCGTTGCTCAAGTGCCGTTGCCCAGCCGCCGTCAGCGCGTGAACAGCGGCTCGTTCGGGGGCGGGGCCTGGGCCGGGAGCAGGGCGAGGTCGAGGCCCCGGACCAGGCGGGCGCGCAGCACCTCGTCGGCGGCGAGCAGATCGACGACCCGGCGCGCGGCCTCGGCCGGCACCGCGCCCTCGGCGAGCACGAGCACGAGGGTGCCGTCGGCGCTGCCCGGGCCGAGGTGGGCGCGCAGGACGGCCGGCTCGGCGGCGACGGCCTTGCGCACGGCCTCGGTCACCGCCGGGTCGTCCAGCGGGTCGGTGCTGGTGCGCCCCTCGGCGAGCGCCAGCAGGGCCGAGCCCTTCAGTTCGTACGCGACCGGGCCCGCGAGGTCGAGGACGACCGTGTCGGCCTGCTCGTGCGCGGCGGCCTGGAGGGCCTGGTGCAGCGGTACGGCGACGGGCCGGGCCGCCGGGTCCCAGAGCGCGAGCGAGGCGGTCGAGGTGAACGCGGGCAGCGCCTTGCGGTCGCCCGCCCGGAGCGTGGGCACCGCCATGTCGCTGGTCTTCTCGCGCCGCAGCCCGTTCTCGTCGGTCTCCACCTCGCCGAGGACGGCGACGATGGGCACGAGGAGCCGCGCGCCCTTCAGTGCGGCGAGCACGCGCGACTCGGCGGCGGCGTCGCCCTTCGCCCCGGCCCAGGCGGCCAGCGCCGCCGTGAGTTCGGGGTCGGCGGTGCCGTCGTCGTCGGAGAAACCGGGGTCCGGGATGTTCTTGAGCTCCACGCCACGAGCCTAACCGGGGCGCGCACCCGCTCCCGCCGGGCCCGGCCCGTAACCTCGCCGGATGGATCTGGACGCGGTGGCGCCGGCGGCTTGCGGGGGTTCGCTCTCGGTCGGTGTGTACGACCTGACGAGCGGCGCGGGCGCGGTGTACGGCGGCGAGGGGCGTACGTACGACACGGCGAGCGTCGTCAAGGTCGACATCCTCGCGGCTGTGTTCCTGCGGGCCCAGGACTCGTCCCGATCGCTGTCCGCGAGCGAATGGGATCGGGCGGCCGCGATGATCGAGCGGAGCGACAACGACGCGGCGACCGCGCTGTGGCGGCTGATCGGCGGCGCGCCCGGGCTTGACGCGGCGAACCGGCGACTGGGACTGACGGAGACGACCGGGGCGGCGGCGTGGGGGCTGACGCAGACCACGGTCCGGGATCAACTGGCGCTGCTGAAGGCGGTGTTCGGGGCGGATTCGGCGCTGGACGCGGGCTCGCGGGGGCGGCTTGCCACCCTGATGAGCCGTACGGTCGCCGGTCAGGACTGGGGCGTCTCGGCGGCGGGCACCGCGTGGGCCCTGAAGAACGGGTGGCTGCCCCGGACCGCGACGGGGCTGTGGGTCGTCAACAGCATCGGCCGCGTGACGGCCCCGGACGGCCGCGCGTATCTCGTGGCGGTCCTGTCGGACGGGCACGCGACGAAGGAGGCGGGGGTGTCGGCGGTGGAGGACGCGGCGCGGGCGGCGGTACGGGCGATGCCGGGGTCTTAGCGCGGCAGCGTGGCGAGGAGGCCCCTCACCTTGGGACCCTCGTGCGACTGCCGCGCCAGAAGGTGATCGAGGCGGCGAGCAGGAGGACGCCCGCGCCCGCCGCGAGCGCGGCCAGCCAGTCGCTCCGGTGGTCGGGCGCGCTGGGCTTGTCGGGGCCCGGGCCGAAGTAGGTGCTGCGGTTCGCGCGCTCGGCCGAGGTGTTCGTCCGTACGTCCGGCTTGAGGCGGGCGCCCGCGGCGAGCGCGGCCGCCGGGTCGACCATGCCGTATCCCCGGGAGTCGTCGCGTCCGCCTTGGGGCGCGTTGCGGGCGGTGTCCGCGAGGAGGGTCTTGATCTGCGCCGGGGAGAGTCCGGGGTGGGCCGAGCGGATCAGGGCGACGGCGCCGGAGACGAAGGCGGAGGCGGCGCTGGTGCCCCAGCCCTCGTAGTACTTGCGGTCCGGGTCCGCTATCACCACGTCGACACCGGGCGCGGAGACGGTGGCGTACCAGCGGCGGGTGGAGAAGGCGGCGTGCGTGCCGTAGCGGTCGACGGCCGCGACCGCGATGACGCCCGGGTAGGCGGCGGGGTAGGAGACGTGGTCGCCCTGCTCGCCGCCGTTTCCGGCGGAGGCGACGACGACGGCGCCCCGGGCGAGGGCGTACTGGATCGCGGCGTCCTCGGCGGGTTCGGGGTGCGCGGAGGCACTGTCGTCGCCGAGGGAGAGGTTGATGACGTCGGCGCCGTGGTCGGTGGCCCAGCGGATGCCCTCGGCGAGCGCGCCGCCACGGGTCTCGCGGGCCTTCTTGCGGGCCGGGTCGGACGATTCGAGGATCACCCGGACCGGCAGGATCTTGGCCTCGGGGGCGATGCCGAGCACGCCGTCCTGCCGGCCGGGGCCGTGTCCGTGGCCCGCGATGATCCCGGCCATGGCGGTTCCGTGCCGCGCCCAGTCGCGACTGCCCCGGCCGGCCCCGAACCCGATGAGGTCGTTGCCGGGCAGGACCGATCCGGCGAGGTCGGGCTGGGTGGCGTCGACGCCGGTGTCGAGCACGGCGACGGTGATGCCCTTGCCCTTGGTCGTACGCCAGGCCTCCTGCGTATGCATCGCGGCCAGCTCCCACTGCCGGTCCCGGATGGTGTCCGCCTGCGCGGGGGCGGCGGGGAGCAGCAGCGCGAGGATGGCGGCGCAGACGAGTGCGGCGGCGCGGGCGCGGCGGGGCTTGGTCATCGCTGCTTCTTCGTTCCGGTGGCGGCGGTCTTGCGCAGGGTCCGTTCCACCCGGTCGGCGATGCCCTTGGCGTCGTGGGTGAGCCCGGCCTCGACGGGGGCGTCGGTGGCACCGTCGGCGACGGCGCGGTCGGCGGGCTGCGGGTCGGTGACGGTACGGGCGTCGGCGAAGCCGGTGACGGAGTAGACGACGACGGGGGCGTCGGTGAGGACGCGTACGGTCCAGCTCGCCCGCTGCTTGTCGCCGAAACCGGCGGCGGGCGTGCCCTTGACCGGGTACGGGCGCGGCATCAGGTCGGTGCGGTCGCCCAGCGACTCGTCGCCGAACCGGGTGCGCAGCGCGGCCATCGCGGTGGCGTCGGCCTCGGTGAACACCAGCCCGACGGTGGTGACGGCGCTGGACGTGGCGTCGGTGTACGTGGCCCGCAACAGCCGTACGCAGCCGACCGGTTGGAGCACCTTGAGCAGCAGCGGGTCGAGCGCGCCCGCGCAGCCGCCGTCGGGCGCGACCCCGACCCGGGTCCAGACCCGGTCGGCGCCGCCGGGCCCCGCCCCGTTCCCGCTGATGGTGGGCGGGAAGAGGGTGTCCACGGGCACGTTGTGCCATAGGTCGCGGGCGGCGGTGTACCCGGTACGGGAGTCCCCGTCCCCGGATCCGCTCCCGATCCAGCTCCCGGCCGCGGCCCCGCCGATGAGCCCGAGGCCCAGCACGAGGCATATGGCGGCCGCGACGACCCGTCCGGCCCGGCGGTGGCGCGCAGGCTCAACACCGGGCGCGCCTTGGTCCCCGCCGACGGGTATCAAGGGCGGGATGTCGGGTATGGGGGGCGGGGACGCAGGCGGTGGCGTGGGCATGGCCGCCGTCGCGGGCACACCATCGCCGGACGGCACGGCGGGCGCCGCCATCGGGCGCGGCCCGGGCACGTACGCCGGAGGCCCGGCGGGCAGCCTCGGCGGGATGGACACGGGCGCGGCCGGACCGGCCGCCGGTGTCGCCACCGGCTTCGGCGGAACGGCAGGACGCGACGGCGTCGCCAGGGCGGCGTCCAGCAGATCGATGGCGGAACGGCGCTCGGCGGGGGGCGCGGGCACGGGCCGACCACCGGTCGGCGAAGCCGCTGGCGCCGTCTCGCCACGGGGCCGGGCCGCCGCACCCTCGTCCGGGGTCGGTGTCGTCGGGGGCCGTTGCGCGTCCGTGGTCAATGGCCCCCCTCGTACCCTTCGTGCCTGCGCTGCGGATCGGCTTGGCCGGCAGGGCCGTTCGTTGCCGCGTTGGCGATACTTTACGGGCTGGGCAGGCCGGGCAGGGCGCGGGACCGGACGGGCGGGGGATCTGCCCCGATCGTCCCCCTACCCCCGGGTAGGACGTTCTGGCAGGCTCTGCCCATGACTCCGCGCGCAGCCGACCGGGCCCGCTACGACCGGGCCACCGCAGCTCTCGACGCCCCGCTCGCGCTCGTGGACCTGGAGGCGTTCGACGCCAACGCCGACGACCTCGTCCGGCGCTCCGGCGGCAAGCCGATCCGGGTCGCCAGCAAGTCCGTACGCTGCCGGGCCCTGCTCGAACGGGTGCTGGCGCGCGACGGGTTCGCCGGGATCATGTCGTTCACGCTCGCCGAGTCGATCTGGCTGGCCCGGGCCGGGTTCGAGGACGTCCTGCTGGCCTATCCGTCCGCCGACCGGGAGCGGTTCACCGAGCTGACCGGCGACCCCAAGCTCGCGGCCGCGATCACCGTCATGGTCGACGACCCGGCCCAGCTCGACCTCATCGACCGGGCCCGGGAGCGCCACGACCTCGTGGTCCGCGTCTGCGTCGAGCTGGACACTTCGCTCCACTTGCTCGGCGGGCGCGTACGCGTCGGCGCCCGCCGCTCGCCGCTGCGCGACCCCGCGCAACTCGCCGACCTGGCCCGCTCCATCGACCGCCGTCCCGGCTTCCGGCTGGTGGGGATCATGGCGTACGAGGGTCATGTCGCCGGGGTGGGCGACGCCATCGCGGGGCGGCCGGTGCGGTCGCGGGCGATCCGGCTGATGCAAAGCGCCGCGCGCAAGGAACTGGCGGCGCGCCGGGCCGAGGTGGTGCGGGCCGTGCGGGCCGTCGTGCCGGATCTGGAGTTCGTCAACGGGGGCGGAACGGGAAGCGTCCAGCACACCGCCGCCGAGGACGCCGTCACCGAGATCGCCGCCGGTTCCGGGTTGTACGTGCCGCGCCTGTTCGACAACTACACGTCGTTCACCGGGCGGCCCGCCGCCCTCTTCGCCCAGCCGGTGGTGCGCCGCCCGGGCGTCGGGGTGGTGACCGTGCTCGGCGGCGGCTACCCCGCGTCGGGCGCGGCGGGCGTGGACCGGCTGCCGGTTCCGTATCTGCCGGAAGGGCTCCGCTACGACCCGCAGGAGGGGGCCGGAGAGGTGCAGACGCCGCTGCTCGGCTCGGCCGCCGACGATCTGCTGATCGGCGACAAGGTGTGGTTCCGGCACGCCAAGGCGGGTGAACTGTGCGAGCGGTTCGACGAGTTGCACCTGGTGGAGGGCGACCGCGTCACCGCGGCCGTGCCCACGTACCGGGGCGAGGGCCGCACCTTCCTCTGACACCGGACGATCACGGCGCCGGGGGCGCCACGCTGCTGCCGACTCCGCCGTTCTGCGTTCCCCCGATGACCCGGATGCCCTCGGTGATCCGGTCCATGCCGGTGGGCGGCACGGCGCCCGCCCCCGCGTCGAAGGCGAACCGGACGATGATCATCGACTCGCTGCCGACGCTGGACGGAAACGCCAGCGACTCCACGTAACCCCCGGCCCCCGCACCGGTCTTGACGCTCCACCGGACCAGATAGCCGGTGCGCCCGGCGACCACCACGGACGCGGAGCGCACCTCGCGGTGCGAGACCATCCCACCGTAGTGGCGGCTGCCGAGGATGTCCTTGTCGTACGCGTCGTCGGCCGCGTCCGTGATGTCGTGCTTCGCGATGGCCTCGGCCGTCTTGAGGTCGGTCGCGGTGGCGGTGCGGCTGGTGACGATGGCGTGGTGGCAGAACTGGCCCTTGTCACCGGGGCAGTCGAAGGTCTCCTTGGTCCACATCGTGGGGTAGCCCCCGACCGTGGAGTCGGGCTTCTCCCAGCCGGACATGACCGGCAGGGTGATGCCGTTGAGCTGGTCGACCAGGACGCCCGGGTCGTCCGTGGGCGACGCGCTCGGGGCCGGAACCGTGCTCTGCCCGTGCGAGGTGGCCGCCTGCGTCGGCTGGTCCGGCGCCGCGACGGCCGCCGGGCCGCTGTCGTCCTTGCGGAGCAGCGCGACCCCGGCGACGATCGCCGCGACAAGGACCACCGCGGCCACGACCACCGCGACGACCCGGCCCCGCCCCGGCGGCCGCTCCCCCACGGGCGGCAGCGGAACCGTGACCGCGGCCGGTGGCGCGGGCGGCACCACCGGCACCATCGGCTGCCCCGCGGCTCTGGTGTACCCGGTCCATGCGGTCCCGTCCCACCAGCGCTCGATGGCGGGACTGCCCGGATCCGGGTACCAGCCGGGCGGCGTCGTCATGCTCATCGGGCCACCCTATGGGGGCGGTTCAGCCCCCGTACACCGTGTCCTGCTGGTCGGCCACGACCGTGCCGTCGCCCCGGCGGACGGGGGCGGGGGTGCCGTCGTGGTCCGTGTACGCGGTGGTGGAGCACGGGTAGGCGGCGCTCTTGCGGCCCTTGGGCTGGATGAACATCGGGTTCACGATCCAGCGGCCGTCGTTGTTGTCGTACGCGCGGCACATCAGCTCGTTCTTGTTGCGGTTCAGGACGAGCCGCAGCGCGGTCGCGTCCCGCAGGAACGACACATCGGTGTCGGAGTCGCCCGCCGCGAACACCTGGCGCCGCGAGGCGGGTTGGACCTTCTCGGCGGCCGCGCCGCGCACCCCGAAGATCTCCTGGTTGATCCAGCACCGCTTGCCGTCGATGTACGTGATCATCCCGTCCTCGCCGTCGGCTACCGTGCCGCAGCCCTTGATGTGCGGGGTGATCCGGCCGTGCGAGGTGACGCTGCGGATGCCGATGGCGTGGTCCTTGGCGACGCCCACGCCGCCCACCCACTCGTCGACGACCGTCTCGGGCGACGCCGAGGTGATCCAGACGTCGAACCCGGCCTTCTGGAACGTACGGATGAGATCGCGCTGCTGGTCGTAGTAGCGCACCCAGCCGGTCACCTTGGCCGTGCCGACCTGCTGCTCGGTGCCGATGGGGGCGGCCAGGTTCTCGGCGCGGGCGGCGCGCGCGAACGCCTTGATGTCGGCGGTGCGCCAGCCGTTCATCAGCTGGGCGAGCCAGGCGTACTGCGGCTCGATCCGGCGGCGGTCGAAGCCGGTGAAGGCGGTGGCGCCCTTGGTGGTCGTGCCCTCGCCGTAGACCGTGCGTATCTCGTCGGCGCAGCGGGTGTCGGTGGCCGTGGGCAGGGTGGCGCCGCCGGACGGGCAGGCGGCGGCGAGCGCGGTGGCGGCCTGGTCGGTGAGGTAGCGGCTGGTGGTGTGCCAGTCGCCGTGCTGCGGGCGGCGGATCTTGGAGTGGCGCAGCATCCAGTACATCGTGGCGTCGCCGACGTCGTTCTTGACGACGGTGTTGTCCCAGTCGAAGACCGCGACGGGCCCCAGCCCCTTGGCCGCGCCCGCGCCCTTGCCGCACTTGCCGTAGCTGTCGATCAGCTCCTGGAGCCGGGCCTGGTTCTGCCCGTACCAGCCCTGCGAGACGGTCAGCGTGGGGCACGCGCCCGTGTGCGCCTGGGCGGTGGGGGCGGCGGCGAAGGCACTCCCCGCGATCGCCAGAGCGGCGGCCGCGGCCTGCCAACGACGTGCATTGCGCATGAACACTCCTGTCACCAACGGAAGATCGGTGGAACGCTAGACACGACAGCCGGGCGTCGTGCGACGCCCGGCTGTCTGAGGGGTGGAGTAAAGGTGAACGGCTAGAGCGGCGTCACGTACGCGCCCGAGATACCGCCGTCGACCAGGAAGTCCGTCGCGTTGACGAACGACGAGTCGTCACTGGCGAGGAACGCTACGGCGGCGGCGATCTCCTCGGCCTGGGCGAAGCGGCCGAGCGGGATGTGCACCAGGCGGCGCGCGGCCCGCTCGGGGTCCTTCGCGAACAGCTCCTGGAGCAGCGGGGTGTTGACCGGCCCCGGGCACAGCGCGTTGACCCGGATGCCCTCGCGGGCGAACTGCACACCCAGCTCACGGGACATCGCGAGCACGCCGCCCTTGGACGCGGTGTACGAGATCTGCGAGGTCGCGGCGCCCATCCGGGCCACGAACGACGCCGTGTTGATGATCGAGCCGCGGCGCTGCTCGCGCATGTACGGGATGGCGGCCTTGCAGCACAGGTAGACCGAGGTGAGGTTGACGTCCTGGACGCGCTTCCACGCCTCAAGCCCGGTCTCCAGGATCGAGTCGTCGTCGGGCGGCGAGATGCCCGCGTTGTTGAAGGCGATGTCCACGCTGCCGTAGGTGTCGTACGCGGCCTTGAAGAGGGCGTCGACCTGCTCGGCGTCGGTGACGTCGACGCGTACGGCCAGTCCCCCGACCTCGTCCGCGGCCTTCTTGGCGGCGGCCTCGTCGATGTCGCCGCACACCACGTGGGCGCCCTCGGAGGCGAGGCGGCGGGCGGTGGCGAGGCCGATGCCGCTGCCGGCTCCGGTGATCACGGCGGTGCGGCCGACGAGCCGGCGGCAGATGCTTTCCTGGGTCACAGTGCGGGGCCTTCCGTGCTGATGAAGACGTTCTTGGTTTCGGTGAAGGCGGCCAGCGCGTCCGGACCGAGCTCACGGCCCAGGCCCGACTGCTTGTAGCCGCCGAAGGGGGTCCAGTAGCGCACGCTGGAGTGCGAGTTGACGGAGAGGTTGCCCGCCGCGACCGCACCGGACACCCGCAGGGCGCGGCCCACGTCACGGGTCCAGACGGAGCCGGACAGGCCGTATTCGGTGGCGTTGGCCAGGCGTACGGCGTCCGCCTCGTCCTCGAACGGAAGCACCACGGCGACCGGCCCGAAGACCTCCTCGGCCGCGACCGGCGCGTGCGGGGCGACCCCCGTCAGGACGGTCGGCGGGAACCAGAAGCCGGGGCCGTCGGGCGCGCTGCCCCGGATGCCGTCCATGCCGCCGTCGACGTACGCGCGTACGCGCTCCAGCTGGGCCTTGGAGATCAGCGGGCCCATCTGGGTCTTCTCGTCGGCCGGGTCGCCGACGACGACGGACTCGATGCCGGGGGCGAGCAGTTCGAGGAACCGGTCGTAGACGGAGCGCTGGACCAGGATGCGGGTGCGGGCGCAGCAGTCCTGGCCGCTGTTGTCGAGGAACGACATGGGCGCGGCCGCGGCGGCCGCCTCGATGTCGGCGTCCGCGAAGACGATGTTGGCGCTCTTGCCGCCGAGTTCGAGGGTGAGCCTCTTCACCCGGTCCGCGCACTTGGCCATGATCTGCTTGCCGACCCGGGTGGAGCCGGTGAAGACGATCTTGGCGACACCGGGGTGCTCGACGAGGGCCGCGCCCGCGACGGCGCCCGCGCCCGGGAGCACCTGGAACAGATCCTCGGGCAGACCCGCCGCCACCGCGAGCCCGGCGAGGCGCAGGGCGGTGAGCGGGGTGGTCTCGGCGGGCTTGAGGATCACCGCGTTCCCGGCCGCGAGCGCCGGGGCCATGCCCCAGGCGGCGATCGGCATCGGGAAGTTCCAGGGCGCGATGACGCCGACGACGCCCAGCGGTTCGAGGATGGTGATGTCGAGGCCGCCCGGAACCGGGATCTGGCGTCCCGTCAGGCGCTCCACTCCCCCGGCCGCGTAGTCCAGCAGATCGCGGACGTTGCCGGCCTCCCAGCGGGCGTTGCCGACCGTGTGCCCGGCTTCGCGGACCTCCAACTGGGCGAGTTCTTCGAGGTGTTCGTCGACCGCGACGGCGAAGCGGCGCAGCAGCCGGGCGCGGTCGGCCGGGGCGAGTGCGGCCCACTTCTGCTGCGCCCGCGCGGCCCGTACGACCGCCGCGTCCACGTCTTCGGCACTGGCACCGGGGACGGTCGCGATGACCTCCTCCGTCGCCGGGTTGAGCACCTGGTGCTCGTACGGTTCATCGGACAACGGGGGCCTCACAGGCGTTCGAAGGAGCGGCGGAGCTCCCAGTCGGTCACCGCGGCGTCGTAGGCGTCCAGCTCGACGCGCGCCATGTTGCGGTAGTGCGCGACCACCTCGTCCCCGAAGGCGGCCTTGGCGATGGGGCTGTTCTCCCACAGCTCGGCGGCCTCGCGCAGGGTGGTCGGGACGTGCTCGTACTCCGACGTGTACGCGTTCCCGGCGCAGGCGTCCGGCAGTTCGAGCTGCTGCTCGACGCCGTAGAGACCGGCCGCGACAAGTCCGGCGACCGCCAGATGGGGGTTGACGTCACCGCCCGGCAGCCGGTTCTCGAACCGAAGCGAGCGGCCATGCCCGACCACCCGCAGCGCACAGGTGCGGTTGTCGTAGCCCCAGGCGACGGCGGTGGGCGCGAACGAACCCGGCTGGAAGCGCTTGTACGAGTTGATGTTCGGCGCGTACAGGAGGGAGAAGTCCCGCAGCGCGGCCAGCTGTCCGGCCAGGAAGTGGCGCATCAGCGGGGACATGCCCCCCGGGCCGTCGCCCGGCATGACATTGCGACCGTCCTCGTCGGCGAGCGAGAGGTGGATGTGGCAGGAGTTGCCCTCGCGCTCGTTGTACTTGGCCATGAACGTGAGCGAGACGCCCTCCTGGGAGGCGATCTCCTTGGCGCCGGTCTTGTAGATCGCGTGCTGGTCGCAGGTGACCAGGGCCTCGTCGTAGCGGAAGACGATCTCGTGCTGGCCCGGGTTGCACTCGCCCTTGGCGGACTCGACGGTCAGGCCCGCGCCCGCCATGTCGTTGCGGATGCGGCGCAGCAGCGGCTCGATCCGGCCGGTGCCGAGCACCGAGTAGTCGATGTTGTACTGATTGGCCGGGGTCAGCCCCCGGTAGTCCGCGTTCCAGGCCTGCTCATAGGTGTCCCGGAAGACGATGAACTCCAGCTCGGTGCCGACCTGGGCGCTCAGGCCGAGCTCGGCGAGCCGGTCGAGCTGGCGGCGCAGGATCTGGCGCGGGGCGGCGACGACGGGCGCGCCGTCCTCCCAGCCGAGGTCCGCGATGAGCATGGCCGTGCCGTCGTTCCAGGGGACGCGGCGCAGGGTGGAGAGGTCGGGGAGCATGGCGAAGTCGCCGTAGCCGCGCTCCCAGGACGACATCTCATAGCCGTCGACGGTGTTCATCTCGGTGTCGACGGCGAGGAGGTAGTTGCAGCCCTCGGTGCCATGGGCGACGACCTCGTCGAGGAAGAAACGTGCGGCGAACCGCTTGCCCTGGAGCCGCCCTTGCATATCGGGGAAGGCCAGGACCACAGTGTCGATCTCGCCGCTCTCGACGAGCGCGCGCAGCGCGTCGATGTCGAGCGGGGGTGTGCGGTCTGCCACGGGAAAAGCCTCCTTCGGTCAGCCGAGAACCCATAAGGTATTGCCGAGAACCATTGCTTGGGAAGGGGGTGCGGCCAGATGTCGCAGCCGGATTTCGAGGACCGGCTCGCCCCGGTGCTGCGGACCGTACGGGCCGGCAACGGCTTCGAGGAGGCGCTGGAGCAGATCCTCCAGGTCGTCCGGCTCGGTCTGGTGCCGGCCGGTGAACGGCTGCCGTCGGAGCGGGAGTTGGCCGAGCGCCTCGGCATCAGCCGGGTCACGCTGCGCGAGGTCCTGAAGGTCCTCACCGACCAGGGCCTGGTGGAGTCGCGGCGCGGCCGGTACGGCGGCACGTTCGTGCTGCCGCGCGCCTCCTCGACCGGCGAGGACGAGCTGCGGCGGCGGATCGCGGAGGTCGACGTGGAGGACGTGCTGCGCTTCCGCGAGGTCCTGGAGGTGGGCGCGGCCGGGCTCTGCGCCGCGCACGGGCTCACCGACGAGCAGGCCGACCGGCTGCGGGACGCCCTGGCCCGCACCCATGACGCGCCGCTCACCGACTACCGCCGCGCCGACACCCTGCTCCACCTCACGCTCGCCGAGCTGTCCGGCTCGCCCACGCTCACCGCGCGCTACGCCGCCGTGCGGGCCACCGTGAACGACCTCCTGGACTGCATTCCGCTGCTCGTACGCAACTTGGAGCACTCCCAGCGGCAGCACACCGCGCTTGTCGAGGCGGTGCTCGACGGGGACGCGGATGGGGCGCGGGAGATGATGCGGGAGCATTGTGCGGGTACCGCTGCGCTCCTGCGGGGCTTCTTGACGTAGCGCGCCATTGGACATGGGGGATCTTTCAGCTGCGGACCGTGCCGGGTTGCTCGCGCAGTTCCCCGCGCCCCTATGGGGCGCACCCGTTTACCTCGACGTAACGCCAGGGTCTTGATTTACTGCCGCCTCCCCGCAAAGGTATGGCCCCAGTCCATTGACCCCATCCCCCGTCGGGAGCCGCGTCATGACCATGGAGTCCACGGAATCCGCCGAGACCCGCGCCGCCGAACCGGCGGACGACTATCTGGAGCGCAGGACGCTGCGCCGAGGCAGTGCCGGCTGGCTGCTGCTGACCGGGCTCGGCGTGGCGTACGTCGTCTCCGGCGACTACTCCGGCTGGAACTTCGGCCTGGCCCAGGGCGGTTTCGGCGGCCTCGCGATCGCCATGGCCCTGATGGGCCTCATGTACGTCTGCATGGTCTTCTCGCTCGCCGAGCTCTCCTCCGTCCTGCCCACGGCGGGCGGCGGCTACGGCTTCGCGCGGCGCGCGCTCGGCCCCTGGGGCGGCTTCCTCACCGGTACGGCCATCCTCATCGAGTACGTGCTGGCCCCGGCCGCGATCTCCATCTTCATCGGCGACTACGTCGAATCGCTGGGTCTGTTCGGCCTGACCTCCAGCTGGCCGGTCTACCTCGCCTGCTTCGCCGTCTTCATCGGCATCCATCTGTGGGGCGTCGGTGAGGCGCTGCGCTTCAGCTTCGTGGTGACCGGGGTCGCGGTGGCCGCGCTGCTGGTCTTCGCCGTCGGCGCGTTCATGGACTTCGACGCGTCCCGGCTCGACGACATCGCGGTGCACAAGGACGCGGTCGGCGCGAGCTCCTGGCTGCCGATGGGCGTGATGGGGATCTGGGCGGCGTTCCCGTTCGGCATGTGGTTCTTCCTCGGCGTCGAGGGCGTACCGCTGGCGGCCGAGGAGACCCGCGACCCTGCCCGTACGCTCCCGAAGGCGATCCGCTGGTCCATGGGCATCCTGGTCGTCCTCGCCCTGCTCACCTTCTTCGCCTCGGCAGGCGCGCGCGGCTCGGCCGCGATCCAGGACGCGGGCAACCCGCTGGTCGAGGCGCTGCAACCGCACGGCAAGGCCACCGCGCTGAGCCGGATCGTCAACTACGCCGGACTCGCGGGCCTGGTGGCGTCGTTCTTCTCGCTGATCTACGCGGGCTCGCGCCAGCTCTTCGCGCTTTCCCGGGCCGGGTATCTGCCGCGCTTCCTGTCGCTGACCAGCCGCCGCAAGGCGCCGTACCTGGGTCTGCTCGTGCCCGGCGCGATCGCCTTCTCGCTGGCGGCCGCGACCGGCGACGGGGCGCGGATGCTGAACGCCGCCGTCTTCGGCGCCACCGTCTCGTACGCACTGATGTCCCTCTCGCACATCGTGCTGCGCCGCCGTGAGCCGCATCTGGAGCGCCCGTACCGTACGCCGGGAGGAGCGCTGACCTCGTCGGCCGCGCTCGTCCTCGCGTGTGCGGCGCTGGTCGCCACGTTCCTGGTGGACGTGACGGCGGCGCTGATCGCGCTGGGGGTGTACGCGGTCGCCGTCGCCTACTTCGGCCTCTACAGCCGTAAGCACCTGGTGGCCAGGGCACCCGAGGAGGAGTTCGCGGCGCTCGCGGCGGCGGAGGCCGAGCTGGAGCGCGAGTGAGTGTCCATTCAGCAGCACTCGTCTCAAGGAGAGGGAGAACGCGGTGGGACGGCCACTGATCGGTGTGAGCACATATCTGGAGAGCTCGGTGCGCTGGAGCGTATGGGACTGGCCCGCCGCGCTGCTGCCCGCGTACTACCCGCGCCTGGTGCGGGCGGCGGGCGGCCTCACCGCGATGCTCCCGCCGGACGGCCCGGACGCGGCGGCCCAGGTGGTGGCGCGTCTCGACGGCCTGGTGATCGCGGGTGGGCCGGACGTCGAGCCCGTACGGTACGGGGCCGACCGCGATGCCAGGACCGGGCCGCCCGCGCCGGAGCGGGACGCGTGGGAACTCGCCCTGATCGAGGCCGCGTTGGCGTCCGGGACACCGCTGCTCGGCATCTGCCGGGGGATGCAGCTGCTGAACGTCGCCCTCGGCGGCACGCTGATGCAGCACCTGGACGGCCACACCGGCGGGACGGGCGTCATCGACCGCCACACCGTGCGCCCCGTGCCCGGGACGCTCTACGCCGGGATCGAGCCGGGCGAGACGTCCGTACCGACCTACCACCACCAGGCGGTGGACCGCCTCGCGGACGGCCTGGTGGTGTCGGCGCTCGCCGGGGACGGCACCGCCGAGGCGGTCGAACTCCCGGGCGCCGCCTGGGTGTTGGGCGTGCAGTGGCACCCGGAGCTGGGCGAGGACACGAAGGTGATGGAGGCGCTGGTGGCGGCGGCGCGGACGAGAGCCGACTGCCCCGCGTAAGGCTCAGTGGGCCAGGGTCTCAGTGGGCCCGCGTCAGCGACAGCAGGTCGCGGGCCGGGCCCGTGGGGCGGTGGCCCGTGCGCCACACCGCGCGCAGGTCACGGCTCAGCCGTACGCCCTCCAGCGGGATCCGTGCCAGGCGCCGGCTCGCCAGCTCCTCGCCGAGGGCGAGTTCGCTGAGCACCGACGGGCCCGCGCCGCTGACCACCGCCGCCTTCACGGCCGTGGTGGAGGCGAGTTCGAGCAGCGGCGACGCCGGCCCACCGGCAGCGGCGAGCGCCGCGTCCAGGACCTGACGGGTGCCGGAGCCCTCCTCGCGCAGGATCAGCGGGGCGGCGGCCAGTTCGGCGGCGGTGAGCGGGGTGCGGCGGCGGGCCCACGGGTGGGAGGGCGCCGCGACCACCACCAGACGGTCGTGGCCGATCACCGCCCCGTCGAGCCCGCTCGGCACCGACAGGCCCTCCACGAACCCCAGATCGGCCTCGCCCGCCAGCAGCCGCTCGGCCACCAGCGCCGAGTTCCCGGCGTGCAGCGAGACCGCCGTGCCCGGGCGCTCGGCGCGCAGCGCGATCAGCCACCCCGGCAGCAGGTACTCGGCGATGGTCATGCTCGCGGCGACCCGCAGCCGGGAGTCGCGGCGCCCGCGCAGCGCCTGGGCGCCCGCGTCGAACGCCTCGGCCGCCTCCACCACCCGCCGCGCCCAGTCCGTCACCAGGACGCCCTCGGCGGTCAGCTTCGACCCGCGCGGCGAGCGGTCCACCAGGGCCACCCCGAGCCGGCGCTCCATCGCGCGGATGCGGCTGCTCGCGGCGGGCTGGGTGATGCCGAGGTCGCGCGCGGCCCGCCCGAGGCTGCCGTGCCGGGCGACCGCGAGCAGCAGTTCCAGGGCGCCCAGATCGGGCACCCGCCGGAACACGGGACCGGACTCCTCAGCGCTCGCCATACTCATAAACCCAGCTTATGGCCTCATAGAAAGATCCGGTCTGGCGGGCCTCCGCAAGCAGGGCGAAGGTGGACACATGGTCACCCTTATCCACTCGCGCACACAGGCACCGGCGACCCCGCTGTCCGCACTGCGCCACCTCGGTCCCAACTGGTACGCCGCCGTCATGGGCACGGCGATCATCGCCAACGCGGGCGCCGGACTCCCGTTCCACATCCCGGGGCTGACCGTGATCTGGGCCCTGTCGCTGACCATGCTGGTGGTGCTCGCCATCGCCCGGGCCGCCCACTGGGTCCACCACCGCGACCAGGCCCGCGCCCACCTCATGGACCCCGGCGTGGCCCCGTTCTACGGCTGTATGTCGATGGCGTTCCTGGCCGTCGGCATCGGCACCCTCGTCGTCGGCAAGGACGTCATCGGCCAGGACGCGGCCGTCACGCTCGCCTGGATCCTGTACGGCATAGGCACCCTGACCGGGCTCGCGGTCGCCGTGGGCATCCCGTATCTGATGGTCGTGCGCCACAAGGTCCCCTCCGGCACCGCCTCGCCGGTGTGGCTGCTCCCCGTGGTCGCCCCCATGGTCTCGGCGACCCTCGGCGCGCTCCTGGTCCCCCACCTGCCCACCGGCCAGCCCCGGGAGGCGATGCTGCTCGCCTCGTACGCGATGTTCGGCATGAGCCTGCTCGCCACCATGGTGATGCTGCCGCTGGTCTTCTCGCGGCTCGTCCACGAGGGCCCCCTGCCGCTCGCGCTGACCCCGGCCCTGTTCCTGGTCCTCGGCCCCCTCGGCCAGTCGACCACCGCCGTCAACAAGCTGGCGGACGTGGCCACGGGGGCGATCGACGCCCCGTACGCCAACGGCCTGAGCGTGTTCGCCGTCGTCTACGGCGTGCCGGTGATCGGCTTCGCTCTGATGTGGCTGGCGCTCGCCGTCGCGATGGTGGTCCGCGCGGCCCGCGCCGGAATGCCCTTCGCGATGACCTGGTGGGCCTTCACCTTCCCCGTCGGCACCTGCGTGACCGGCGCCGAGGGCCTGGCCCGCCACACCGGCCTGGCCGCCTTCGACTGGCTCTCCGTCGGCCTGTACGCACTGCTCGCGTCGGCCTGGCTGGTGGCGGGCTTCCACACCGTTCGGGGCCTGGTCAGCGGCAGGCTGCTCGCAGCGCCCCGATAAGTGCGGCCGGGGCCTCGGCCAGCGAGGGCCCGTACCAGGTGAGCAGCCGGCCGTCCACGAGGGCGGCCGGCAGCGCCGGGAACGCCTCCGGGCCGTCGTCGGGCGTGAAGCGGTACGGCTCGTCGGGCAGGACCACCAAGTCGGCCCCGGCGGCGTTGAGTTCGTCGACGGGGATGCGCGGATAGCGCTCGGCGTGGTCCGCGTACACATTGCGGACGCCGAGCCGGGACAGCAGATCGCCCGCGAAGGTGTCGCGGCCGAGCACCATCCAGGGGCGGCGCCAGATCGGCACGACGGCCGTCAGTGGCTGGCCAAAGGACGCGCTCACATCCCACTCCCGGCGGGCCTCGTCGAGCCAGCTCGGACGTGCGAGACCGCACCCCTCGACCAGGACCCGGGCCAGCTCGGTGAACGCCTGCTCCAAGTCGCGTACTTCGGTGACCAGGACCTCAAGCCCCGCCGCACGCAGGGCCGCGAGGTCCTGTTCGCGGTTCTCCTCCTCGTTGGCGATCACCAGGTCGGGGCGGAGCGCGACGATCGCGGGGACGTCGGGGTTCTTGGTGCCGCCTACGCGTACGGCGTCGAGAGCGGCCGGATGCGTACACCAGTCGGTCGCGCCGACGACGAGCCCGGGGGCCGTGACCGCCACCGCCTCGGTGAGCGAGGGCACCAGCGAGACCACCCGGGGCGGGGTCATCAGTGCCGGGTCTCCTCGATGGCCTCGATGTGGTCGGCCACCGCCACCAGCAGGATCCGGGTGCCGGGCACGGCCGCGCGCCAGCGGTGGCGGACCCCGCCGGACAGGCACAGCGTGTCGCCGCGCTCAAGACGGTAGGCCCGGCCCTCCGCCTCCACCTCGGCGGCGCCGTCGGCCACGTACATCAACTCGTCGTTGCGGTGCTGGAACTCGCGGGCGGTGTCGTGCTCGCCGGTGAACTCCATCGCGTGCAGCTGGTGGTGACCGCGCAGCAGCTGGCGCACCCCGCCCTCGCCGTCCCCGTCGGCGCGCGCGACCTCGACGGTACGGGCGGTGTCCGCCGCGTCGTAGAGCTCGGGGACGGTGGTGCCGAGCGCGTCCGCCACGCGCGCGAGGGAGCGGGCACTGGGGCGGGCGCGCTCGTTCTCGATCTGGCTCAGGAACGGCACCGAGAGGCCGCTGCGCTCCGCGACCGCGGCGAGGGTGAGCCCCAGCCTGCGGCGCAGCCGCCGCACGGCCACGCCCACCCGAAGAGTTTCCTTGTCGTCCATCTCTCCGGCTCCTCCCCGTCACCATGGCTCACTCGGCCGCCGCGCTGCCTGCACCCTACGCAGCTTCGGCGTCCGGGGGCACCATCGTGCGGAAGAAGAGTGCCCTCGGGTAAAGCCCTGCACACCTTGCGACAACGGGGCCCCGCCGGTACAGCGGCGGGGCCCCGTTGCGGGCGAGGACGGCTGAAACCATTCGCCCTTTCGCGTGTCAACGCGCGCGTGGCAGGTGTCAGCCCTTCACGGGCGTCCACTTGTCGGCCAGGCCCGGGTTCTCCTTGAGCCAGGCGCGGACGGCCTCCTGCTCCTTGCCCTTGCCGGTCGACTGGATCTTCGCCTCAAGACCGGTGAGCTGCTGCTCCGTCATCTTGAAGTTCTTCAGCCAGGCGCCGACCTCCGGGTTGTCGGCCCCGAAGCCCTTGCGGGCCAGGGTGTGCACACCGTCGCCCTTGCCCCAGCTGCCCTTGGGGTCCTTGAGCTTCTTGAGGTCGTACGTGCTGTACGCCCAGTGCGGCGACCAGAGCGTGACGACGACCGGCTCCTTCTTGGCGTACGCGCGCTTGAGCTCGGCGAGCATCGACGGCGTCGAGCCGTCGACGACCTTGTACTCACCGTCCAGGCCGTACTCCTTGAGGACCTTGTCCTTGAGCAGCCCCATCATTCCGGCGCTCGGCTCGATGCCGATGATCCGCCCCTTGAACTGGCCGGACTTGCCCTTGAGGTCGTCGAGCGAGTCGATGCCCTTCATGTACGAGGGCACGGTCAGCTCCAGCGAGGTCGGGCCGTACCAGGAGCCCAGGTCCTCCAGCTTGTCGTGGTACTTCTGCCAGTACGTGGCATGGGTGACCGGCAGCCAGGAGTCGGTCTCGAAGTCGATCTGGCCGCCCGCCATACCGGTGTACAGCGCGCCCGCCTCGTACTGCTTGGTGTCGACCTTGTAGCCGCGCCGCTCCAGCAGCTCCTTCCAGAGGAAGGTGGAGGCGATGCCCTCGTCCCACGGGATGTAGCCCATGGAGACCTTCTTGCCCTTGCCGACGTTCTCGGCGCCGGAGGCGGTGGTCGTGGAGGACGAGCCGAACATGCCCATGCCGCCCGCGACCAGCGCGAGGACGACCACGCCGACGACCGCGACGGCGGGCTGCGGACGGTGGTTCCACAGCTTGGCGCCGGAGGTACGGGCCTTGGCCAGCGCGCGGCGGCCCACCGGCGAGACGGCGCGGCCGAGCGCGCCGGTCATCCGGTCGAGGTACATGGCGAGGACGACGATGGAGATGCCCGCCTCGAAGCCGAGCCCGATGTCGACGTTGCCGATGGCGCGGTAGACCGCACCGCCGAGCCCGCCGCCGCCGACCATGCCCGCGATGACGACCATGGACAGGCCCAGCATGATGACCTGGTTGACGCCCGCCATGATGGTGGGAAGCGCCAGCGGGAGCTGCACCCTGAGCAGGGTGTTGCGCGGGGTGGTGCCGAACGCCTCGGCCGCCTCGACCAGTTCGGGGTCGACCTGGCGGATGCCGAGCTCCGTCATCCGTACGCCCGGGGGCAGCGAGAAGACGATGGTGGCGATGATGCCGGGGACGACGCCGACGCCGAAGAAGATGATGCCGGGGATCAGATAGACCATCGCGGGCATCGTCTGCATGAAGTCGAGCACCGGCCGGCTGATCGCGCTCACGGTCTTGGACCGGGACGACCAGATGCCCAGCGGGATGGCGAGTGCCAGCGTCACGACGGTGGCGACGAGCACCAGCGACAGCGTCGACATGGCCTCGTCCCACAGCTCGATCGAGTCGATCAGCGCGAACCCGCCGAAGGCGAGCACACCGGCGACCAGACCGCGCAGCCACCAGGCGACGACGGCGAGGATGCCCGCGAAGAGCAGCGGCTGCGGCGCGGACAGGACCGCGTCGATGCCGTCGTACATACCGTTGACGACCTTGGTGATGGCGTCGAACAGCCAGGAGAGATGGTTCTGCAGAAACGTGACGGCGCTGTCGACCCAGTCGCCGAGGGGAAGCCTAGGCACGGGCCACCTCCTGCGCCGAGCAGGCCATGGGCCCGCGTTCGTCGTCGCCGAGGAACGCGATCAGGCGCTCCTGCGGTACGACGCCGAGCAGCGCACCGTCGGCGCCCTTGACGGAGACGGCGTGCGGCACCCGGGCCGCGACGGCGCACAGGTCGGCCACCGAGGTGTCCAGGGTGACGCTCTCGCAGTCGCACTCCCCGGCGTCCGCGCGCTCCGGCTCGGTCATCACCGACACGGCGGTGAGCACCCGGGAGCGGTCGACGTCCTGGATGAACGAGGCCACGTAGTCGTTGGCAGGGGTGAGGAGGATGTCCTCGGCGGTGCCGAGCTGGACGATCCGCCCGTCGCGCATCACCGCGATGTTGTCGCCGAGCCGCATGGCCTCGTTGAGGTCGTGGGTGATGAAGACGATGGTCTTCTTGAGGCGCTTCTGCAGTTCGAGCAGTTGGTCCTGCATGTCGCGGCGGATCAGCGGGTCGAGCGCGCTGAACGACTCGTCCATCAGGAGCAGATCGGCGTCGGTGGCGAGCGCGCGGGCCAGGCCCACGCGCTGCTGCATACCGCCGGAGAGCTCGTCGGGCCAGGAGTCGCCCCAGCCGGCCAGCCCGGTGAGCTCCAGGGCCTCGGCGGCGCGCTTCTCGCGCTCGGCGCGCGGGACGCCCTGGACCTCCAGGCCGTACGCGGCGTTCTCCAGGACACTGCGGTGCGGGAAGAGCGCGAAGTGCTGGAAGACCATGCTGATCTTGGTCGAGCGTACGGTGCGCAGCTCGCTCGCGGACAGGCTGGTCAGGTCCTGGCCGTCGAAGAGGACTCGGCCCGAGGTGGGCTCGATGAGCGCGTTGAGCATCCGCAGGAGGGTGGACTTCCCGGATCCCGAGAGTCCCATGACCACGAAGATCTGGCCGGGCTCCACCGTGAACGAGGCGTCGATCACCGCCGCGGTCGTCCCGGCCGCGCGCAGCTCGTCGCGGTCGGCACCGCCTGCGAGCTTGCGCACCGCTTCGTCGGGTCGTCTGCCGAACACTTTGTAGAGCTGCTCGGCTTGCAGCCTGGACACATACACCTCACGGGTAGAACGGAAAACGGCCCGCATCCCCCGCGCGCGGGCCGTGGAGCGGTACGGAATCGGTCCGTGTCCTGATGCAGTAGTTGAAACTGACACCTAGGGCCACTCCAGCGCCGCGCCTGCCCGGCTTTACCTGGAGCAAACGCAAAGGTGATCCAGTTCACTGCGCGAGGGGGTTGCCGACAGCGGCGTGGGCGGCTTCAGAGGTGACTGTCAGTGGGGTGCGGCATCATCGGGGTGTGACGCGACGCCTGATGCTCCTCGACACCGCTTCCCTGTACTTCCGGGCCTATTTCGGGGTCCCCGACACCGTCCGGGCCCCGGACGGCACCCCGGTCAACGCCGTGCGCGGCCTGCTCGACTTCATCACCCGCCTGGTCCAGGACCACCACCCGGACGATCTGGTGGCCTGCATGGACGCGGACTGGCGCCCGCACTGGCGGGTCGAGCTGATCCCCTCCTACAAGGCGCACCGGGTGGCGACCGAGACGGGCGAGGGCGTCCCGGACGAGGAGGAGGTCCCGGACACGCTCGCGCCGCAGGTCCCGGTGATCGAGGCGGTCCTGGACGCGCTGGGTATCGCCCGGGTCGGCGTCGCGGGCTACGAGGCGGACGACGTGATCGGCACCCTGTCGGCGGCGGCCCCCGGCCCGGTCGACATCGTCACGGGCGACCGCGACCTGTTCCAGCTGGTCGACGACAAGCGCGGGGTGCGCGTGCTCTACCCCCGCAAGGGCGTCGGCGACTGCGACCTGATCGACGACGAACTCATCCGTACGAAGTACGGAGTGCGGGCCGATCAGTACGCGGACTTCGCGGCCCTGCGCGGCGACGCCAGCGACGGCCTGCCGGGCGTCAAGGGCATCGGCGAGAAGACGGCGGCGCAGCTGATCTCGGAGTACGGCGACCTGGCGGGCGTGCGCCGGGCGGCCGGGGACCGCACCTCCAAGCTGACGCCCGCCAAGCGCAAGGGCATCATCGAGGCCGCCGACTACCTGGACGTGGCGCCGAAGGTGGTTCGGGTGGCCCTGGACGTGCCGCTGCCCGACTTCGACCCGGCCCTGCCGGACGAGGCGCTGCACCCGGAGACCCTCGACCAGCTGGCCGAGCGCTGGGGCCTGGGCAGCTCACTGCCCCGTCTGCTCACCACCCTGCGGCCGTGACACGTATATCGCTTGAGCGAGGTGCTAACTTAGGTAAACCTAAGAAGATATGAACAGCAGAGCTGAAACAGGGGAGAGCACTGTGGCAGAACGAGCGGCCCGCAAGGCACCACGGGCCCATGAGGCGCGCGTGGTGCGCACGGAGTGGATCAGCGAGCACATGATCCGCATCGTTCTCGGGGGCGCGGGCGGCGGCGGTTTCACCGTGGGCGAGCACACCGACCACTACGTCAAGCTGCTCTTCCCGGCCGAGGGCGTGACCTACCCCGAACCGTTCGACATGGAGCGGATCCGCGCCGAGTTCCCGCGCGAGCAGTGGCCCAGCCAGCGCACGTACACGGTACGGACGTGGGACGCCGAGCGCGACGAGCTGACCGTCGACTTCGTGGTCCACGGCGACGAGGGCCTGGCCGGTCCGTGGGCCGCCCGCGCCCAGGTCGGCGATGTGATCCGGTTCGTCGGCCCGGGCGGCGGCTACGCCCCGGACCCGGCGGCCGACTGGCACCTCCTGGTGGGCGACGAGAGCGCCCTCCCGGCGATCGCCGCCGCCCTTGAGCGGATCCCGGCCGGCGCCCTGGTCCACGCCTTCGTGGAGGTCGCGGGCCCGCAGGACGAGCAGGAGATCCGGACCCCGGACGGGGTGTCGGTGACCTGGCTGCACCGGGGCGAGACCGCGGTGGGCGACCAACTGATAGCAGCGGTGCGGGAGTTGGCGTTCCCCGAGGGCGACGTCCACGCCTTCGTCCACGGCGAGGCGGGCTTCGTCAAGGACCTCCGCCGCCACCTCCGCCTCGACCGCCAGATCCCCCGCGACCGCCTCTCCATCTCGGGCTACTGGCGCCTCGGCCAGGACGACGACGCATGGCGAGCGGTCAAGCGCGAGTGGAACGAGCAGGTCGAGCGCGAGCAGGAGCAGGCGGCGGCCTGACACTTCCGGGTGCGGGGCCGAGGCCCCGCACCCGACGGGCTGAGCGCGCCAGTGGCAGTCCGCTACGGTTCCTGGTCACTCAAGGGGCGCGGGGCTGTCACATTTGCGGCTCCGCCGCGCAGGCGCGACCAGCCCACCACGGTCCGCACCCGACCAACCGGCCCCTAGACGGACTTCTGATACGACCGAAACGTCCGAGTCGACAGCCACACAGCAGCAACGGCCAGGGCCAGCAACGCCCCACCCCGTCCAAGGACGAGCCCCCAGTCCGGGTCGGCGGACGAGGCCGAACGCCCCACCGCGATACCCCAGTTGAGCGGATTGAAGTCGGCGATGTGCCGCATCCACCCCGGCATCTGCGACGGCGCCATGAACGCCGAGGACAAGAACGTCAGCGGCAGCAGCAGGAACGTATTGATCCCGATGATCGACTCCCGCTCCCGCACCAGCATCCCCAACGCGTTGGAGAGCGCGCCGAACACCGTACCGACGAGGATCGCCCCGACGGTCAGGATGACCATCCCGACGAACCCCCCGGGATAGTGCGCCCCACCGATCCGCCCGAGCAGCAGGATGATGACCGACTGCACGGCGATGCTGATGCCGTTCTGCGCGACATTGGCATTCATCAGCGCGCTACGGCTGACCGGCGTGGTCAGGAACCGGTTGAGCGTGCCCCGCTCGATCTCCTCCAGCGTGCCCATACCGGCCCACATGCTGGACCCGAGCGCGCTCATCACCACGATGCCCGGGACGAGGTAGTCCAGATACGTCGTCGTACCGAACCCACCGAGCTCGACAATCTTCTTGAACAGGCTCCCGAACAGGAACAGCCAGATCACCGGCTGGATCAGCGTGATGAGCAGATACGCGGGCTGCCGCACGATCGCCATCAGCTGACGCTGCGTCATGAACCAGGTATGGGCGAGGGTCTGGGCGAGGCTTCCCGAGGAGGCCCGCGAGGACGCGGCCAGGGGAGCGGTCTGTGTGCTCATCGGGCATCTCCGGCGGTGACGAGGGCGGCAGCGGAGGCGGACGCGTCGGCGGAGGCCGCGGCCTCGGCTTCGGAGAAACGGCGTCCGGCGTACCGCAGATAGACGTCGTCGAGGGAGGGCCGGGCGACGGTGGCCGACGCGACGGCCGCCCCGGCCCGCTCCAGCGCGCCGAGCAGCGCGGGCACGGCGGCGGCGCCGTCGTCGGCGCGGGCGCTGACCCGGCGTCCGTCGATCAGGATCTCGTGCACACCCGGCAGCCCGCCGAGCGCGTCGCGCAGCAGCCGACCGGAACCGCCGCCCACCGCCTCGCGCAGCTCCAAGTGCACGGCATCCCCGCGCAGTTCGCCCTTGAGCTCGTCGGGGGTGCCTTCCACTACCACCCTGCCCCGGTCGACGATGGCGATGCGCTCGGCGAGCCGGTCGGCCTCTTCGAGGTAGTGGGTGGTGAGCAGGATCGTCAGCCCCTCGTCCCCGGCGAGCCGGGAGATCTCCTCCCACATGGCGGTGCGGGCCTCGGGGTCGAGCCCGGTGGTCGGCTCGTCCAGGAACAGGACCTCGGGCCGATGGACGAGCCCGAGCGCCACGTCGAGGCGGCGCTGCATCCCACCCGAGTAGCCCTTGACGACGCGCTGGGCGGCGTCGGCGAGGTCGAACCGTTCGAGCAGCTCGTCCACGCGCCGGGTCAGGGCCGCGCCCCGAAGCCCGTACAACCGGCCCTGGAGCCGCAGGTTCTCGCGTCCGGTGGCGACCGGGTCGGCCCCGGACCGCTGGGCGACGACCCCGATCGCGCGCCGCACCCGGTCGGGGTGGCGCAGCACATCGTGTCCGGCGACGGTCGCGGTGCCTGAGTCGGGGCGGGCGAGGGTGGTGAGGATCTTGACGGTGGTGGACTTGCCGGCGCCGTTCGGCCCGAGCAGCCCGAAGACCGTACCGGCCTCGACGGCGATCTCCATCCCGCTGAGCGCGGTGACGTCACCGGGATACGTCTTGACGAGGTTGCGCGCCTGGACCGCGGGCGCTTGTGTGTTCATGACGGGGGCTCTCCTGTGGTGAGCGTGGGGTCGGGTACGACGGACCGATCCACGTGAGAGCGCCGGGCTATCCTTGGTGTGCCGCACCTCGATCGCCTGGCCTGCCACGTTGTGGGCCCGGTCCGGGGTTCGAACCCCGGTGGATGCTGCTGCAACAGCGTTCGCCGGGGTTTTCTTTTTTGTTCTCCTCGCGCGTCAGCTACTCGCGGGAGTGGTCCTCATCCTCCAATTCCCGCCATTCGGCGGGGACTTCACCGGTCGCGTGCCACTGGCGCCAGCCCGCGACGCCGCTGAGCGTGCCGTCCGCGATCTCCTTGCGGAACCCGCGGACCCACTCGGTCTCGGCCTCGGTCATATGGAGCTGGTACTCGGTCTCCACCAGGAAGATCCGGGGCAGCGTCTCGCTCAGCTTGCCCAGGACCGCCCGGGTCGCGGCGGCCCGTACCTCCAGCGTGCTCAGACGCTGGTCGAGCAGTTCCATGACCTCGTCGGGCGGCAGCACCCCCAGGAGGGAGAGCGCCGTCTCGAAGATCGGGAACTCGTGCACCGGCACGGAGATGATGTCGGCCATCCAGTCGGCCATCTCCTCGCGCCCGGCCGCGGTGAGCGCGTACAGCGTCCGCTCGGGCCGGTTGCCCTGCCGCTGCACCTCGGCGACCTCGACGAAGCCGTGCTTTTCGAGGTTCTGGACGACGGTGTACAGCGATCCGTAATTGATCTTGATGCTGTACTCCTTGCCGCGTCGGCGCAGAGTCTGGGCGATCTCGTACGGGTGCATGGCCGCGCGCTCCGAGAGCAGCACCATCACGGCCAGCGCCAGCGGATTGCGGAGCTTGCGCCGTCCGGTCGCCACAGCCATCACCTCGCCTCCGAATACTCGTCAACGAACATATCGCGAGTTGGATCGTCCGTCAACCACGACATATCGCGTCGTGGGTCCAGGCGCGCGCTCACAACGCGTACACAACAAGGTGGCCCCCGCCGGACGCATCCGACGGGGGCCACCCGTTACGTACACCTGCCTGCGTCAGCCCACCGAGCTGTACGCCACCACTCCCCTGAGCAGCCCGTCGACCGCCTTGCGGGCGTTCTTGGCGACCGTGCTGCCCGCCGAGGTGCCCGGGGCGGCCGCCGCGATCTGGCCCAGTACGTCGATGACCTGCTTGCACCAGCGCACGAAGTCGCCCGCGGGCATCTCCGCCTCGCGCAGCACCTCGTCCAGGCCCTGGCCCGAGGCCCACTGGAAGGCCGCCCAGGCGAAGCCGAGGTCGGGCTCGCGCTGGCCGACACCCTCCGCCTGGTTGATCTTGTGGTCCTCCTCCAGCGCGTCGAGGCGGCCCCAGATGCGGACCATCTCGCCGAGCGCCGCCTTGGCCGCGCCGGAGGGCAGCTTGGGCGCCACCGCGTCGTCTGCCTGGCGGGCCTCGAACACCAACGCCGAGACGCACGCGGCCAGTTCGGCCGGGCTCAGGCCCTCCCAGACGCCGGCGCGCAGGCACTCGCTGGCCAGCAGGTCCAGTTCGCCGTAGAGCCGGGCGAGGCGGCGGCCGTGCTCGGTGACCTCGTCGTCGCGCAGATAGTCCAGCTCGGTGAGGAGCGCCACGATCCGGTCGAAGGTGCGGGCGATGGTGTTCGTCCGCCCCTCGATGCGCCGCTCCAGCTGCTGGGTGTCGCGCTTGAGCCGGTAGTAGCGCTCGGCCCAGCGCGCGTGGTCCTCGCGCTCGTCGCAGCCGTGGCACGGGTGCGCCCGCAACTCCGCGCGCAGCCGCGCGATCTCGCGGTCGTCGGCGGCCTCGGCGCGGCCCCTGCGGTGCCGCTCGGGCACGATGTGGCCCGCCTTGGTGCGCAGCGCGGAGGCGAGGTCGCGACGCGACTGCGGGGAGCGCGCGTTGAACGACTTCGGGATGCGCATCCGCTCGACCGCTTCCACCGGCACCGGGAAGTCGATGGAGGCGAGCCGCTTGACCTGCCGCTCCGAGGTCAGCACCAGCGGGCGCGGCCCGTCGTGCTGGTCGAAGCCGCGGTGGCCGTTGGAGCGCCCGGCCGGGATGCCCGGGTCGAGCACCAGCGCGAGCCCGGCGAACTTGCCGGTCGGCACATGGATCACATCGCCGGGCTTCAGCTTCTCCAGCGAGGCGGCGGCTGCGGCCCGCCGCTGGTGGGCGCCCTGCTTGGCGAGCTCCGTCTCGCGGTCCTTGAGGTCACGGCGCAGGCGCGCGTACTCCTCGAAGTTCCCCAAGTGGCAGCTCATACCCTCCTGGTAGCCCTCCAGGCCCTCCTCGTTGCGCTGCACCTGACGGGAGATGCCGACGACGGACTTGTCCGCCTGGAACTGCGCGAAGGAGGTCTCAAGGAGCTCGCGCGAGCGGTGCCGCCCGAACTGCTCGACCAGGTTCACCGCCATGTTGTACGACGGCTTGAAGCTGGAGCGCAGCGGATACGTACGGGTGCCGGCCAGGCCCGCGAGCGCGCCCGGGTCCATACCGCGCTGCCACAGCACCACGGCGTGGCCCTCGACGTCGATGCCGCGCCGCCCGGCCCGGCCGGTGAGCTGGGTGTACTCGCCGGGCGTGATGTCGGCGTGCTGTTCGCCGTTCCACTTGACGAGCTTCTCCAGGATCACGGTCCTAGCGGGCATGTTGATGCCCAGCGCCAGCGTCTCGGTGGCGAACACGGCCTTCACCAGGCCCCGTACGAACAGCTCCTCCACGACCTCCTTGAAGGTCGGCAGCATGCCCGCGTGGTGGGCCGCGATGCCGCGCTCCAGGCCCTCCAGCCACTCGTAGTACCCGAGGACGTGCAGGTCCTCGCCGGGGATGGAGGCGGTGCGCTCCTCGACGATCTCGCGCACCTTGTGGCGCGCCTCCTCGTCGTTGAGCCGAAGGCCCGCGTACATGCACTGCTGGACGGCGGCCTCGCAGCCCGCCCGGCTGAAGATGAAGGTGATCGCGGGCAACAGGCCCTCGGCGTCGAGCCGTTCGATGACCTCGGGGCGGCCCGGCGTCCAGATCCGGGAGCGCTGGCGCCGCTCGCGCTCGCGGTCGGCCTCGCGGACCATCTTGCCGCGTCTGCGGTCGCGCGGGTTGTACGTCTTCTGGTTCTCCATCCGGGCCATGCGCAGCAGGTCCGGGTTGACCTCGCGCCGGGCGCCGCCGCGGCCGCCGTGGTCGGTGGACTCCTCGAAGAGGTCGTACATCCGCCGCCCGGCCAGCACGTGCTGCCACAGCGGAACGGGGCGCTCCTCGGCGACGATCACTTCGGTGTCGCCCCGGACCGTGTCCAGCCAGTCGCCGAACTCCTCGGCGTTGGAGACGGTCGCCGAAAGCGAGACCAGCGTCACCGACTCGGGCAGGTGGATGATCACCTCTTCCCAGACGGCGCCCCGGAAGCGGTCGGAGAGGTAGTGCACCTCGTCCATGACCACATGGCCGAGGCCGAGCAGCGACTGGGAGCCCGCGTAGAGCATGTTGCGGAGGACCTCGGTGGTCATCACGACCACCGGCGCCTCCGAGTTGACGCTGTTGTCGCCGGTGAGCAGGCCGACCTTGTCCGCGCCGTACCGCTTGACCAGGTCCGCGTACTTCTGGTTGGAGAGCGCCTTGATGGGCGTGGTGTAGAAGCACTTGCGGCCCTGGCTCAGGGCCAGGTGGACGGCGAACTCGCCGACGATGGTCTTGCCGGAGCCGGTCGGGGCGGCCACGAGCACACCCTTTCCGGCTTCGAGTGCCTGGCAGGCCTCGATCTGGAAGGGGTCCAGATCGAAGTCGTACAGGTCGCGGAAGGGTGCGAGCGCGGTGGCCTGCTCGGCGGCGCGGAGCCGGGCAGCTGCGTACGCTTCGGCTGGTGAGAGGTCCTCTGTCATCTTGTCTTCGAGCCTACCCGCCCCCTCTGACAGAGGTCTCGATCTTTATCCGGGAGCGGTCCCGGCCTGCGGTTCCTGTACGGGGGCCAGTACCCGCACCGCACCGCGCACACACTCGGCGGTCAGCGGCAGGCCTCCGAGCGGCTCCCCGTCCGCGTATCCGGTGACCTGCGGGGCGTCGAGCGTGATCGAGGCCGCCCGGTAGGTGGTGACCTTCGGGTGGCTCAGGTGCGTGCCCTTGTAGACCTTCGGGAAGACCTTGACCAGGGTGGCGCGCGAGCAGTCGCCGACGACGGTGATGTCGAAGAGCCCGTCGTCCATGACCGCGTCCGCGCAGATGCGCATACCGCCGCCGTACGACGACCCGTTGCCGACCGCGACGAGCGTCGCCTCGATCTCGCGGACCTCGCCGCCGTCGAGCGTGACGCGGTACGGGATGGGCTTGAAGGCCGCGAGTTCGGCGACCATCGCCAGGTCGTACTTGAAGCGGCCGGTGGGCCAGCGCATCCGGTTGCCCCGGTCGTTGACCCGGGAGTCGAAGCCGGAGGCGAGGACGGTCCCGAACCAGGAGTTCCCGGCCCGACCGAGGTCGATGTCGCGGATCTCGGCGCCCTTGAGGGCGTCGGCGGCGAGCCGGCCGGCCGCCGCCGGTTCGCGGATCGGCAGCCCGAGCGCGCGGGCGAAGTCGTTGCCGGTGCCCACCGCGACCACGCCGAGCGGGGTGCGGGTGCCCGCGACGGCTTGCAGGGCCAGGTTGACCATGCCGTCGCCGCCGACGGCTATGAGGGCTCCGGTGCCGCCCGCGACGGCCTCGCGGGCGCGGCGCAGCGCGTCGTGCGCGTCCTCGCCGAGCACCGTGCGCACGGAGAATCCCGCGGCCCGCAACGCGGAAGCGGCCGGCTGCGCGGCGTGCGCGCCCCGGCCGCGTCCCGCGGTGGGATTGACGAACAGAGTGATCTCGCTGGTCACTGAGGGTCCCCCCGGACAGAGTCGGACGGAAGGACCCTACAAGACGCCGTCCTGCGCAAGATCAGGTGATGTCGTCGTACCCGTTGACCCTGTTGTTGGAGCGGCCGCCGTCGGCCTGCTCGGGCAGCGCCGGTGTGGTCACCGGCTCGATCTCGCCGACGTCCTCGGGCGTGAGGTCGAGCTCGGAGGCCTCGTCGTCGGCGGGCCCGGAGTCCCGGCGCTCCTGGCGTCGCTTGTCGTTGAGGATCGCGATGCCGACGGCCACGAAGTAGAGCAGCACGATCGGGGCCGCGAGCGACAGCATCGACACCGGGTCGACGGTCGGGGTCGCGAACGCCGCGAAGATCGTGACGCCCATGATCATGCCGCGCCACCAGCCCAGCATCCGGCGGCCGGTGAGCACTCCGCCGAAGTTGAGCATGATCAGGAAGAGCGGCAGCTCGAAGGAGAGGCCGAAGACGACGATCATCCGCAGCACGAGGTCGATGAGCTCGTTCAGCGGGAGCAGGTTCAGCGCGCCGTCGGGGGTGAACTCCAGGAGCACCTTCGCCGCGGCGGGCAGTACGTGGTAGGAGAACCAGCCACCGGCGACGAAGAGCGGGAAGCCCGCCGCGACGAAGCCGAGCGAGTACTTCTTCTCGTTCTTGTGCAGGCCCGGGGCGACGAACGCCCAGAGCTGGTAGAGCCAGATCGGGCTGGCCGCGACCACGCCCGCCACCAGCGACGTCTTGATCATCAACGTGAACGGCGACATCAGGCCGGACATCGTGACGTTGCCGCAGTGGTCCTTGCTGTCCTTCTTCGCGAGCGCGTCGAAGGCTTCCTTGCAGCCGACGGACTCCCTGACCGGCTTGATGATCAGGTCGACGATGTCCTTGTAGTAGAACGCCGCCACCACGGCGCAGACAAGGATCGCGAGAACCGCCTTCGCGAGCCGGTTGCGCAGCTCACGGAGGTGGTCCGAGAGAGGCATCCGCCCCTCCGGGTCCCTCTGCTGTTTGCGGGCAGACTTCAGCAACCCACGTCCTCATCTCGTGCGGCAGGCCACCCCTTGGTGAGGAGCGCCTGCTGGGGCCCAGGTGTCAGCGGGTGGAGTCGGTCGGCTCGGTGACGGGACGCGAGCTGCTGACGTCGCCGGGGGCCGACTGGATGGTGCGCTGGACCGGCGGCTGCTCGCCCGGGTGCGGCGGGTCGGCGGGGGCGGTCTGCTGGCCGTCCGACTTCATCGCCTTGGCCTCGCTCTTGAGGATGCGGGCGGACTTGCCGAGCGACCGAGCCATGTCCGGAAGCTTCTTCGCGCCGAACAGCAGGACGACGACCACGAGGATGAGAATGATCTCGGGGGCTCCGAGCCTTCCGAACATAACCTTTTACCTTCTCACCGAGGCGACATGGGGTGGGGCTGCGTATGACGGCCGGACTGATGTCCGACCGGTTGCGTACAGCGATCGTAACGCGCAGGGGTTAACGCTGGGCAATCCCCGTGCGTACTCCCGTACACGGCCCACTGCCTCGCTCCGTGGCCCGCGCATTGAAGCGTACCCAACCGCACGGACGGACAGGAGTACGCACCGTCAGCGCAAGGTCTCCGAGGTGGCCGAGAGTTCAACTGCGGCGCGCTCCAGGTCCTCGGCGGCGCTGTTGATCTTCCGTGTGGTGTCGGCCACTTGACGGCCGAGCCGCTGCGCCTCGACGAAGACCTTGATCGCGAGGACGCCGAGGACGGCGATGGTGAGGAACCCGAGGGCGATGGCGGTCATCGGCCAGAACATGAACACAGACCCTAGACGGTGGAGTGGAGGCGGAGGGTGCGCACGCCGCCGCCGGTGAGCAGTTCGACGATGCGCTCACCGGCCGGTTTACGCACGGCCGAGCCGCACTCGGGGCAGGTGAAGGAGTAGAAGGTGGTGCGGCGGCTGGCGCCGATCGCGAGGCGCAGGGCGCCCGCGGCCAGCTCGAAGCGGGCGCGGCAGTCGGGGCAGGCGGCCTTGAAGAGGACCGACTGGACCGCCGACACCTGACGCGAAATACCGGGCATTACCGACATGGTCCGCTCCTCTCCTCAGCTCTGTCCGTCGTACGCGCTCGGTCCCTCGTACGCCGCGAGCGCCGCCCGGGCCGCGCTGCGCGCACTGTGCGCCAGCTCGTCCGGCGCCACGATCCGGCCGTCCGGGCCGAGCCGCAGCGCGAGTCGGCGCAGCGACGCCGGGTCCGGCGTGCGCAGCGTGATCCGCAGGCCCCCGTCCCCCAGCTCCTCGGCACTGTCGTGCGGGTAGTACTCGGCGACCCAGCGCCCGCCGGGCCCGACCTCGACGATCACCTCGGGGTCCTCGGCGGACGGCTGCACAAGGCCCTCCGACAGATCGCGCAGCTCCAGCTCGGGCGGCGCGGCCGGTTCGTCGAGCAGTCGGATTTCGGCCACCCGGTCCAGACGGAAGGTGCGCCGGGCCTCCGAGGTCCGGCACCACGCCTCCATATAGGTGTGGCCGACGGCGAAGAGCCGGATCGGGTCGACCTCGCGCTCGGTGAGCTCGTCGCGCGCGGGCGAGTAGTAGCGCAGCCACAGCCTGCGCCGCTCCGAGATCGCCCGGTCGACGTCCGCGAAGACCCCGCCCTCCGACTCGAAGGTCACCGAGAGCCGGGAGCTGGCGCCCGCCGCCTCCCCGGCCGCCGCCTCCAGCTTGGCGGTGGCGCGCAGCAGGGCCTGCCGGTCGCCCTCGCGCAGCCCCGGCAGCGTCGCGACCGCGCGGGCGGCGACCAGGAGCGCGGTCGCCTCGTCGGCGGCGATCCGCAGCGGCTCGGCCGCCTCGGCGCCCAGAGCGCCGGGATTGCGCCACCAGATGCGGTCGCCGTCGGTGTCGATGTCGAGCAGGTCGCCGCCGCGGAAGCTGGTGCCGCACATGGGCAGCACGTCGAGGTCCGAGATCAGCTCGTCCTCGGTGATCCCGAAGGCGCGGGCGACATCGGCGACGTGCGCCCCGGGCCGCTCGCGCAGATATGTGACGAGCGACAGCATGCGGCGCGTCTGGTCGATGGCGTTGGCAGCCATGTCGTAGGTCCCCCTCAGCCCTTGGCCACGGCGCGCAGCCGCTCCACCACGTCGGCCCGCAGATCCGCGGGCTCCAGCACGACCACATCGGGGCCGAACTCCACGAGCCAGGCGTCCAGCCCGTGCCCGTACGGAATCTCCAACTCGTCCCACCCGTCGCCGAGTTCGCGCGTCGAGGTGGCCCGCGAGCGCAGCGGGTAGCCGGCCCCGGCGCGCAGCCTGATCCGCGCGGAGCGGGTGGCGGTCTCGCCCGCCCAGCTCTCCACGGTCTCGCGCACGGTCACCACGTCCGGCACCGGCGCGGTGAAGGCCGCGGCCCGCGAACGCACCTTTCCGGTGATCCGGGAGAGCCGGAAGACCCGCTCGGCGCCCCGGTCGCGGTCCCAGCCCGCCAGATACCAATGGCCCCGCCAGCACTCAAGCGTCCACGGCTCGACATGGCGCGCCTCGGGGCGTACGGCGGTGGCCTTGCGGTACTCGAAGACGACCGGGCGGCGGTCGCGGCAGGCCAGCATCAATGGCTCGAAAGCGGCCTCGTGGACCGGGATGCGTGGCTCGATCGCGCTGTGCTCATACGGATTGTCGGCTTCCGGCATTCCGGCGGCGCGCAGCTTCTGCAGTGCGCCGCTGGCCGCGCCCGCGAGCCGGGCCTGCTGCCAGACCCGGGCGGCCAGCCCCAGGGCGGCGGCCTCCTCCGCGTCGAGCTGTACGGGCGGCAGCCGGTTGGAGTCGCGGCGGGCCAGATAGCCGGTCTCGCCGTCCAGGTTCTCCACCGTCTCGATGACCAGGCCGAGTTCGCGCAGATCGTCCTTGTCGCGCTCGAACATCCGGTTGAAGGAGTCGTCGTTCCCGGCTTCCAGATAGGCCTCAATGGAACCGCGCAGCTCGCGCTTGCTGAGCGGACGGCGCGTCCCCAGCAGACACAGCGCCAGGTTCATCAGCCGCTCGGCCTTGGCAATCGCCATCGACGCCCTTCGCCTCTTCTCGTATCCGCGGAGCGGCACCGCTGCTCCCGACCGTTGACCGTACCGTCCCGGGGTGTCGTGGCAAAAGCCGAGGGCCCATGCCAGACGGCATGGGCCCTCGGTGTGATCGGGTGTGATCAGACAGCGATCAGGTCGCAGACGAAGATAAGCGTCTCGCCCGGCGCGATCAGGCCACCGCCGGCGCCGCGCTCCCCGTAGGCCAGGTGCGCGGGAATCGTGAGGCGGCGGCGACCGCCGACCTTCATGCCCTGGATGCCCTTGTCCCAGCCCTGGATGACCTGGCCGGCACCGAGCTGGAACTGCAGCGGGTTGCCGCGGTTCCAGGAGGCGTCGAACTCCTCGCCGGTGGAGAAGGCCACACCGACGTAGTGGACCTTCACATAGTCGCCGGCCTTGGCCTCGGCGCCGTCACCCTCCCAGATCTCCTTGATCTCAAGGTCCGCCGGCGGCTCGCCCTCAGGGAAGTCGATCTCGGGCTTGTCGATGCTCACTGAACTGCTCCTCTTGACTACGTACAGGGCAACCCGGACAGTCTTACATCTTCACCGTCAGGTCTTGGCCAACGCCTCGATCAGGTCTTGGCGAGGATGTCGATCGAGAAGACCATGGTCGAGTTGGCCGGGATGCCCGACTGCTCCTTGTCGCCCAGACCCTGGTCCGGCGGGATCACCAGCATGATCCGGCTGCCGACCTTCTTGCCGATCAGACCGGCCTTGAGGCCCTTGAGGGTGAGGTTCGGCAGCGCGAACGTCTGGGTCTTGCCCTGGTCGTAGGTGCTGTCGAACTTCTTGCTGTCCTTCCACAGGAAGCCCTCGTACGCGAGCACCAGGCTGTCCGTGTCCTTCACCACGTCCCCGTCGCCCTCCAGGACGTAGTTGGAGACGAGCTTCTTGGGCGCGTCGCCCTTGGGGATGGTCAGCGAGGGCGCCTTGCCGTCGGTGTTGGTGCCCACCTTCGGCAGGCTGGTGTCGTCCTGCGCGACCTCCTTGCCCTTGGCGGCGGTCGGGATCGTGGTCGACTTCACGATGTCGACGACGAAGACCAGCGTCGCGTTGGGCTTGATGTCGCCCTGGCCCTGGGCGCCATAACCGAGCTCCGGCGGAATGCCGATCTCCACACGGCTGCCGACCTTCTGGCCCTCCAGGCCCTGGTCCCAGCCCTTGATGACCTGGCCGGCGCCGAGCGTGAGCGTGAACGGCTCCTTCCGGTCGAAGCTGTTGTCGAACGGCTTGTCCGAATCCCAGGCCTGGCCCAGGTAATTCACGGAGACGGCGTCGTTCTTCTTGAGCGGCGCGCCCTTGCCCTCGCTGATGACATTCACCTTGAGGGACTTGGTCGGGGTGCCGTCGCCCTTGGAGAGCGTCGGCTTCTCCCCGAACTTGGCGCCCGCGGTGATGGCGGGCAACCCGTTCTTCATCGAAGCGGAGTCGGAGGTGGAGTCGGAGCCCTTGTTGTCGCTTCCACACGCGGCTGTCGCAAGCAACAGCAGGGGGACGGCGAGCAGGCCGGCAAGTCGGCGCACGTGTTCCTCAGATCTCAGACGGCACAGTAGTTTGCCCGCCACTCTAAAGCGTGCGACGGGCCCCGTACGAGGAACGTACGGGGCCCGTGTTCGCGTTGCTCGGTCGCATTCGGTCACATACCGGCGATGAGCTTCTCCACCCGGTCGTCGACGGAACGGAAGGGGTCCTTGCACAGAACAGTGCGCTGCGCCTGGTCGTTGAGCTTCAGATGCACCCAGTCGACCGTGAAGTCCCGGCGCTGCTCCTGCGCCCGGCGGATGAAGTCGCCGCGCAGCCGGGCCCGAGTGGTCTGCGGGGGCACGGACTTGCCCTCGAAGATCTTCAGGTCGTTGCAGATCCGGGCCGCCTGCCCCTTCCTCTCCAGGAGGTAGTACAGCCCGCGCCGGCGGTGGATGTCGTGGTACGCGAGGTCTATCTGGGCGACCCGCGGATGCGACATGGTCATGTTGTTCTTCGCCCGGTACCGCTCGATGAGCTTGTACTTCATCACCCAGTCGATCTCGGTGCCGATCCGGTCGAGGTCCTCGGCCTCGATCGCGTCGAGGGTGCGGCCCCACAGCTCCAGGACCTGGTCGACGGTGCCGGTGCGGATGCCGCGGCGCTCCACGAAGTCCACGGCCTTCTCGTAGTACTCGCGCTGCACCTCAAGGGCGGAGGCCTCGCGGCCGCTGGCCAGGCGCACCTTGCGCTGGCCGGTGATGTCGTGCGAGACCTCGCGGATGGCCCGGATCGGGTTCTCCAGGGTGAGGTCGCGCATCACCGTGCCCGCCTCGATCATGCGCAGCACCAGGTCGGTGGCGCCGACCTTGAGCAGCATGGTCGTCTCGGACATGTTGGAGTCGCCGACGATCACATGCAGGCGCCGGTAGCGCTCGGCGTCCGCGTGCGGCTCGTCCCGGGTGTTGATGATCGGACGGGAGCGGGTCGTCGCGGAGCTGACGCCCTCCCAGATGTGCTCCGCGCGCTGGCTGACGCAGTAGACCGCGCCACGCGGGGTCTGCAGGACTTTGCCCGCGCCGCAGATCAGCTGACGGGTGACCAGGAACGGGATGAGAATGTCCGCGAGCCGGGAGAACTCACCATGACGTGCCACGAGATAGTTCTCATGGCAACCGTAGGAGTTTCCCGCCGAATCGGTGTTGTTCTTGAAGAGATAGACGTCGCCCGCGATTCCCTCCTCGTGCAGGCGGCGCTCGGCGTCGACGAGCAGGCCTTCGAGAATGCGCTCGCCCGCCTTGTCGTGGGTGACCAGCTCGGTCACGTTGTCGCACTCGGGTGTTGCGTATTCCGGATGCGAACCCACGTCGAGGTAGAGGCGGGCGCCGTTCCGCAGGAAGACGTTGCTGCTGCGGCCCCATGACACAACACGGCGGAAGAGGTAGCGCGCCACTTCGTCAGGAGACAGTCGGCGCTGTCCCCTGAACGTGCACGTGACGCCGTACTCGTTCTCCAGCCCGAAAATGCGGCGGTCCATGACTGAACATTACGCCCGATGCCCTCAGCTGAAACCGGGTTCGACAGCACGGGTTGGATCATTTTCGGCAACGCCCACGACGCTTTGTGTACGCCCGTCAGCTGCGAGGACCCGCTGGGTCGCGAGCAGTACGAGCAGGGCGGCCGCCCCGCCCGCGCCCGCGACGGCGAAGCTCGCGGCGGTGCCGCCGAGTTCGACGGCGGGCCCGGCCACCGCCGTACCGAGCGCGGTGCCGACGCCGAACGCCGTCACCAGCCAGGAGAACGCCTCGGTCACGGTGCCGCGCGGGGCGTGCCGGTCCACCACGATGAACGCGCAGGCGATGCACGGTGCGAGGAAGACGCCGGAGAGCATCGCGAGCGCCGCCATCGCCACAACGCCCGGCACCAGCATCAGCGGCAGATACCCCACAGCGAGCAGCGCGACGAGCGATTTCAGCCGTTTCTCGGGAGTTCCCGACCACTGACGTGCCCCGTACACGAGACCGCCGAGCAGCGCGCCCAGACCGTTGGCCGCCATCAGCCAGCCGTAGATCGCGTCCCGGCCGTGGTCGTCGGCGTAGGCGGACGAGGCCACGATGATCGCGCCGAGCGCGAGCCCGACGAAGAAGAACGACCCGAGGAGCGCGAGCAGCCCCTTGGAGCGCAGTGCGCCCAGCCAGTGCGCCTCGCGCGGGGCCGAGCGCCAGGCGCGGGACGGCTCCGACAGGACCACCGAGAGCGCGCCGAGCACGCCCAGCGCGTTGATCGCCAGCAGGGCGGTCGCGGGCGACCAGAGGGCGATGCCGAGGGTGACCAGCAGCGGGCCGACCGTGAACATCACCTCCTGGGCTATCGCGTCCATCGCGTACGCGGTGTGGACCTGCTCCTCACGGGTCAGGACGCTGGGCCACAGCGCCCGCAGACCGCCCTCCAGGGGCGGGGTGCAGAACCCCGCGACCAGCATCGCGGCATACGCCACCGCGACCGGCTCGATGCCGACGAACGCGAGCCCGGCCATGCCGAGCGCGCTGGCCAGCGACGCCGGAAGCATCACCCTGGGCTGCCCGTACAGGTCGACGGCCCGCCCGAGCAGCGGCTGCCCGGCCGCCGTCGCGAGCCCGTACACCGCCGTCAGCGCGCCCGCGAGCGAGTAGCTGCCGCCCTCGGCGCGCACGAACAGGACCACCGCGATGGCGGCGGTGGCGTTGGGCAGCCGCCCCGTCAGTGTCCCGACGAGCAGCCGGGCGGCGTGCCGCGTCCGGAGGATCTCCAGATATCCCGCCGCCATGATCGCCCTTCGGTTGGATTAGTTGTACGTATAACGTTCGGGGTCATACGTACCATGGCCACATCCCCGGGGTCCACCCCGGAACACTGGGGGATCGGGTCCGGCCCGGACCGGTCAGCAACGTACGACAGCCCCCGGAGGCATCCGTGAGTACCCAGCCGACCAGCCGGGACGTCGCCCGCGCGGCAGGGGTCTCGCAGGCCACCGTCTCCCTCGTCCTCGGCGACAAATGGCGCGGCCGCGTCTCCGAACGCACCGCGGGGCTGGTCCGCGAGGCCGCCCGCGAACTCGGCTACCGGCCCAACCTCGCCGCCCGCAGCCTGCGCCTGGGCCGCACCAGGACGGCGCTCCTGGTGGTCCCCGCGCTCACCAACGAGTTCTTCGCCCGCGTGTACTCCGGCGCCGCCCGCGTCGCCGCCGAACACGACTTCGGCGTCGTGCTCTACCCCTCCCCCGACGGCATCGGCCGCGCCCGCGACCCCTTCGACTCCGCCCGGGCCGCCCTCGACGGCGTCATCGCCTCCTCCATGGCCGCCGACGCGCTCGCCGCCCTCCAGGGCACCGGCCTGCCCCTGGTCATGCTGGACAGCGACCCCGCCGAACCCGGCCCCGCCGCCCGCGTCAACCTCGACATCGCCGACGGCATACGGCAGGTGACGGGCCATCTGCTGGGCCTCGGCCACCGCCGCTTCGTCCATCTCGCCTCGGCGGTCGACTCCTGGACCTTCGCCGTACGCGCCCGGGCCCTCAGCGAGGCCCTGCGCCACTCCCCCGACGCCGAGGTCCGCACCGTCCCCTCCGCACTCGCCGTCGACGCCGCCCGCCAAGCCGCCGAACAGGCCCTCACCGCACCCGGCCCCCGGCCCACCGCGCTCATCTGCGACGACGACATCCTCGCCGCCGGCGCCTGCAAGGCCGCCCGCCGGCTCGGACTGCGCATCCCCGACGACATCTCGGTGGCCGGATTCGACGACCTCGCCCTCGCCACCGCGCTCGAACCCGAACTCACCACCGTCCAACTCCCCGCCGAACAGGTCGGGGAGCGGGGCATGGCCGCACTGCTCGCCGTGCTCGAAGGCCGCGAGCCGGAGACGGGCGACCTGCCGGTCAGCCTCGTCGTACGCGGCTCCACGGCCCCGCCCGCGCCCTGAGCGCAAAAGGCCCGCGCCCCGCCGTACGAAACGGCAGGGCGCGGGCCCCTACGTCAACAGCGAGCCGGAGAAGGCCTATTCGTCGTTCTCCTCGTTGTCCGACGGCACCTCGGTCGGCTCGGCGCTCGCCTCCTCGGTCTGCAGCAGCCGGGACAGCTGGCGGCCCACGATGCGCTTGAACTTCCGCTGCTGCGGCCGCGTACGGTCGAGGACCGCGACCTCAAGGCGCTCCGCGGGGATCTCCCGCTCGGCCCCGTTGGTCTGGTTCGACAGCGCCTGCACGGCCAGCTTCAACGCCTCCGCCAACGACATGCCGTCGCGGTGGCGCTGGTCCAGGAACGTGCCGATCTGCTCCGCGTTGCCGCCGACCGCGACCGAGCCGTGCTCGTCCACGATCGAGCCGTCGTGCGGCAGCCGGTAGATCTGGTCCTCCTCCGGCGTACCCCCGACCTCGGCGACGACCAGCTCCACCTCGTACGGCTTCTCGCCGACGCTGGAGAAGATGGTGCCCAGCGTCTGGGCGTAGACGTTGGCCAGACCGCGGGCCGTCACATCGTCACGGTCGTAGGTGTATCCACGCAGGTCCGCGTAGCGCACACCGCCGATCCGCAGGTTCTCGTACTCGTTGTACTTGCCGGCGGCCGCGAAGCCGATCCGGTCGTAGATCTCGCTGAACTTGTGCAGCGCGCGGGACGGGTTCTCACCGACGAAGACAATGCCGTCGGCGTACTGCAGCACGACCAGGCTGCGGCCGCGCGCGATGCCCTTGCGGGCGTACTCGGCACGGTCGGCCATGGCCTGCTGGGGTGAGACATAGAACGGCGTCGACACCGGCTATCCGTACCTTTCTGTCAGTGGCGGGGTCGTCATCAGGGGGCCTCGGTCTCCGGGGCCTCAGAGCAGCGCGGCACGCGGGCCGTCGGGCTGCTCCAGACGACGCTCCAGGATCGAGCGGGCGATCTCGGAGGACTCCGCATCGGTCAGCCGCCGGAAGCCCTCGTCGCTGATGACGGTGACGATCGGATAGATCCGGCGGGCCACATCGGGACCACCGGTCGCCGAGTCGTCGTCCGCCGCGTCATAGAGCGCCTGGACCACCAGGGTGGTGGTCTGCTGCTCGGTCAGATCGTCGCGGTAGAGCTTCTTCATGGAGCCCCGGGCGAAGATCGACCCGGAGCCGGTGGCGGCGAAGCCGTGCTCCTCGGAACGGCCGCCGGTGACGTCGTACGAGAAGATCCGGCCCTTCTCGCGGTCCACGTCGTACCCCGCGAAGAGCGGGACCACGGCCAGGCCCTGCATGGCCATGCCGAGGTTGCTGCGAATCATGGTGGAGAGCCGGTTGGCCTTGCCCTCCAGCGAGAGGGTGGCGCCCTCGACCTTCTCGAAGTGCTCCAGCTCCAGTTGGAAGAGCTTGACCATCTCCACGGCGAGACCGGCGGTGCCGGCGATGCCGACCGCCGAGTACTCGTCGGCCGGGAAGACCTTCTCGATGTCGCGCTGGGCGATCATGTTGCCCATCGTCGCCCGGCGGTCACCGGCGAGCACGACGCCGCCGGGGAACGTGGCGGCGACGATGGTGGTGCCGTGCGGGGCCTCCACATGCCCCTGCACCGGCGGCAGGCTCCGCTTGCCGGGCAGCATCTCCGGCGAGTGCTCGGACAGGAAGTCCATGAACGAGGACGAGCCCGGCGTCAGGAAGGCAGCTGGTAGACGCCCTGTGCCACGAGTGTTGGCTTCCACGAGTTTCCCTCCAGGTAGGCGGCAGCCCGACGAACTGTGTCGGGATCGTCTCCCAACTTGCCGATGGCCGAATTGCAGTTGAAGCACCGTACGCCAGGGACCTTACCCGTCCCGTGGCGGTGATCCACATGAACGGCGAGGGCAGAAAGGCGGGTTGGGCACGCCGGGTGCCGCCCTTCGGAAGGGAACCGTCGTTCCCTCACACACACCCCCCGCCGTTCACATGCGTGGACTACTGTCCACCCTTCTGAACGAAGGAGCGCACGAAGTCCTCCGCGTTCTCCTCCAGGACGTCGTCGATCTCGTCCAGCACCGAGTCGACATCGTCGGACAGCTTCTCGTGCCGTTCCTTCAGATCGTCCGAAGCCTGCGCGTCCTGGGCCTGCTCCTCGACCTCCTCGGTCGAGCGCGTGGCCTTCTGCTGTCCGCCGCCGGTGTCCTTGGTCGCCATCTACCTCACCCCGCTCGGTTCGATGTCCTTGATCAGACCCTACAAGCAGGGTCTGACATCGGCCCCGCACTTGGTGGAACGTGCGGGGCCTACCTCTGTGTTTCCCACGCCGCCGAGTTTTCAGCCGCCGCTCAGCCGCCCGACAGCACCCGGACCAGATCCTCGGCCGTCCGGCACCGGTCAAGGAGCTCCTTGACGTGATTACGCGTTCCGCGAAGCGGTTCCAGGGTTGGGACGCGCTGGAGCGAGTCGCGGCCGGGCAGGTCGAAGATCACCGAGTCCCAGGAGGCCGCGGCCACGTCGTCCGCGTACTGCTCGAGGCAGCGGCCGCGGAAGTACGCCCTGGTGTCCTCCGGAGGCTTCGTACCGGCCTCCAGGACCGCCGGCTCGTCGAGCAGGCGCTTCATCTTGCCGCGGGCCGCCAGGCGGTTGTAGAGGCCCTTCTCGGCCCGTACGTCGGCGTACTGGAGGTCGACGAGGTGCAGGCGCGCCGCGTCCCAGTCGAGGCCGTCGCGGCGGCGGTAGCCCTCCATCAGCTCCCGCTTGGCGATCCAGTCGAGCTCCCCGGCCAGGCTCATCGGGTCGGTCTCCAGACGGCCCAGGACGTCCTCCCAGCGGACCAGGACGTCCTTGGTCTGGTCGTCGGCGTCGGCCCCGAACCGCTCCTCCACGTATTTGCGCGCGAGCTCGAAGTACTCCATCTGGAGTTGTACGGCGGTCAGCGTGCGGCCGCTGCGCAGCGTGACGAGGTGGCGCAGGTCGGGGTCGTGGGAGACCTGGTGGAGGGTGCGTACGGGCTGGTCGACGGCGAGGTCGACGTTGATGAAGCCGTCCTCGATCATGGACAGGACGAGCGCCGTCGTGCCCAGTTTCAGGTACGTGGAGATCTCCGAGAGGTTCGCGTCGCCGATGATCACGTGCAGGCGGCGGTACTTCTCGGCGTCGGCGTGCGGCTCGTCCCGGGTGTTGATGATGGGCCGCTTCAGGGTGGTCTCCAGGCCCACCTCGACCTCGAAGTAGTCGGCGCGCTGGCTGATCTGGAAGCCGTGCTCATGGCCGTCCTGGCCGATGCCGACGCGTCCGGCGCCGGTGATGACCTGGCGCGAGACGAAGAACGGGGTGAGGTGGCGCACGATGTCCGAGAACGGGGTCTCCCGCTTCATCAGGTAGTTCTCGTGCGTCCCGTAAGAGGCGCCCTTGTTGTCGGTGTTGTTCTTGTAGAGGTGGATCGGCTGGGCGCCGGGCAGTTGGGCGGCGCGTTCGGCCGCCTCGGCCATGATGCGCTCGCCCGCTTTGTCCCAGAGCACCGCGTCGCGCGGGTTGGTGACTTCCGGTGAGCTGTACTCGGGGTGGGCGTGGTCGACGTAGAGCCGTGCCCCGTTGGTGAGGATGACGTTGGCGAGGCCGATGTCCTCGTCGGTGAGCTGGCTGGAGTCGGCGGCCTCGCGGGCGAGGTCGAAGCCGCGGGCGTCCCGCAGCGGGTTCTCCTCCTCGAAGTCCCAGCGGGCGCGGCGCGCCCGGTGCATCGCCGCCGCGTAGGCGTTGACGATCTGGGACGAGGTGAGCATGGCATTGGCATTGGGGTGGCCGGGGACGGAGATGCCGTACTCCGTCTCGATGCCCATTACTCGCCGTACGGTCATGCGGCCCTCCTTGCCCGGCGGCGCTCCCCTCCGGGAGCGGCGCTCAAGTACCGCTGTTTCTCCGGTGCGTGTGCGGTGCCCGTCCCCGCACTGCGCGACTCGGCGGTACGGAAGAGCCTAGAACGCCTTTGCGCTGGTGGGGAGATCAATTCCGTCATTGCTCTTGGTCTGTCTGTGGCCTGTTTTTGGCCGGAAAAGCAGTCGGCTGCGGATGCCCGGTCGGGCACCCGCAGCCGCCCTGTGTTCTACAGGTACTGACCGGTGTTGGCCACCGTGTCGATGGAGCGTCCGGTGTCCGCGCCCTGCTTTCCGGTGACAAGGGTGCGGATGAACACGATCCGTTCGCCCTTCTTTCCGGAGATACGGGCCCAGTCGTCGGGGTTGGTGGTGTTGGGCAGGTCCTCGTTCTCCTTGAACTCGTCCACGCAGGCCTGGAGGAGGTGGGAGACGCGGATGCCCTTCTGGTTCTGGTCGAGGAAGGCCTTGATGGCCATCTTCTTGGCCCGGTCCACGATGTTCTGGATCATGGCGCCGGAGTTGAAGTCCTTGAAGTACAGGACTTCCTTGTCGCCGTTGGCGTAGGTGACTTCGAGGAAGCGGTTTTCTTCCGTTTCCGCGTACATCTGCTCGACGACGGACTGGATCATCGCGTGTGCCGCGGCGTCCTTGGAGCCGCTGTGCTCGGACAGGTCGTCCGCGTGCAGCGGCAGCGAGGCGGTGAGGTACTTGGCGAAGATGTCCCTCGCCGCCTCCGCGTCCGGGCGCTCGATCTTGATCTTCACATCGAGCCGGCCGGGGCGCAGGATGGCCGGGTCGATCATGTCCTCGCGGTTGGAGGCGCCGATGACGATGACGTTCTCCAGGCCCTCCACACCGTCGATCTCGGCGAGCAGCTGGGGGACGATGGTGTTCTCCACGTCCGAGCTGACGCCGGATCCGCGGGTGCGGAAGAGCGATTCCATCTCGTCGAAGAAGACGATGACGGGGGTGCCCTCGCTCGCCTTCTCCCGGGCACGCTGGAAGACGAGGCGGATGTGCCGCTCGGTCTCGCCGACGTACTTGTTGAGGAGCTCGGGGCCCTTGATGTTGAGGAAGTAGCTCTTCCCCGCGGGCTGGCCGGTCACCTCGGCGACCTTCTTGGCCAGCGAGTTGGCGACGGCCTTCGCGATCAGCGTCTTGCCGCAGCCGGGCGGGCCGTAGAGCAGGATGCCCTTGGGCGGCCGCAGTTCGTGTTCCTTGAAGAGGTCGGGATAGAGGTACGGGAGCTCGACCGCGTCGCGGATCATCTCGATCTGGCCGCCGAGGCCGCCGATCTTGTCGTAGTCGACGTCCGGGACCTCTTCGAGGACCAGTTCCTCGACCTCGCTCTTGGGGACCACTTCGTAGACGTAGCCGGAGCGCGGTTCGAGCAGGAGGGCGTCGCCGGGGCGGATGGTGATGTCCAGGAGCGGCTCGGCGAGCCTCACCACCCGTTCCTCGTCGGTGTGCCCGACCACCAGGGCGCGCTCGCCGTCCTCAAGGATCTCCTTGAGGGTGACGATGTCCCCGGCGCGCTCGAACTCCATGGCCTCGACCACGTTGAGCGCTTCGTTGAGCATGACTTCCTGGCCGCGCCTGAGCTCGTCGAGCTCGACGCTGGGGCTGACGTTCACCCGGAGCTTGCGGCCCCCGGTGAAGATGTCGGCGGTGCCGTCCTCGTTGGACTGCAGGAAGACACCGAAGCCGGCCGGCGGCTGCGCGAGCCGGTCGACCTCCTCCTTGAGGGCCACGATCTGGTCCCGGGCCTCGCGGAGGGTGTTGGCGAGCCGCTCGTTCTGCGCGGACACGCCCGCCAGGTTGGTCTGCAGCTCGACGATCCGCTCTTCGAGAATCCTCGTATGACGCGGAGAGTCGGCGAGCTTGCGTCGCAGGACGGCGATTTCCTGCTCTAGATAGGCAACCTGGCCGGCTGGGTCCTCAGACCCCCGCCCCGGCCGGATGCCGCGGTTGATGTCGTCGTCGTGGGCTGCCACGGTCCTCACCTCCTCCAAGGGGAGCTGGACGCTTCCTGACCCTACCTGGGCGGGTGGTGATTGAAACCCCTAGATCACAAAGACTGCGGGGTGTGTCCGATCTTCACCCTTGCGCTCTCCCTCACGCCAGGGGAATACCCACCCATCAACATCGGAAAGCGGGCGGTTGTATCGTCGAGTCGGTCAACACCCGTCAGGACTGGTGCCGATTGCTCGGCGGTCCCCCGGGTGGGACACCTGAAAGAACACAGCACCGCGCAGGAACGGCAGGCGACATGAACGACGCTCTTGAGGTCTGGATCGACCAGGAGCTCTGCACCGGCGACGGGATCTGTGTCCAGTACGCGCCCGAGGTCTTCGAGCTGGACATCGACGGGCTGGCCTATGTGAAGAGCGCCGACGACGAGCTGTTGCAGGAACCGGGGGCGGTGACCCCGGTGCCGCTGCCGCTGTTCCAGGACGTCGTGGACTCCGCGAAGGAGTGTCCGGGCGACTGCATTCACGTACGACGGGTTTCGGACAGGGTCGAGGTGTACGGACCCGACGCCGACTGAGACGGCTGCCTACGCGCGCCGGGACCGTATGCGACTAATCCGGGACAGTACGTGACGGATCAGGCACCCAGCGCCTGGGACTGGATGCTGCGGACGAACTTCCCGCCCTGCCAGCGCCACTTGGCCTGCTGCTCCTGGTCGGGGCAGCAGCGCGGCACGCTCGGTGACGAGTAGCCGTACAGGGTGGCCGTGACGGCTCCCTCGCGGATGGCCAGCGCCGAGACGGTGAGCTTCTCGCGGGGGTCGGTCAGGGTGGCCACCAGGCGCGGCGGGGCGCCTTTGACGGCGGGCCGCGTCAGTACGTAGACGCCGCTGGGCGGGGTGCCCGAGCCCGCGTCGCAGTGGACGACCGCCACGGTCTCCGGGATGCCGTCGCCGTCGAGGTCGCCGGAGGCCTGCGCGGCGATCTTGATTCCCACCGGCCCGCACTGGAGCGGGAAGACGACCGCCGAGGCGTCCGGGGCGGGCGCGGACTGCACGACCGCTCCGGCGGCCGGTGCCGGTGTCTGGGACGCCTTGGCGGCGTCCGGTTGCAGCCAGCCGGCCAGGGCCACGACCCCGGCCATCGCGGCGGCCGTGGCCAGCCAGTGCACCGGGCGGGCGTGGGTGTGCGCGAGCTCGGGGACGGCGGCAGTCTGCACGCGGGAGGTCTCCTGTGAAGGGCGGCGCGGGTGTGGGGGTGGCCAGCATCGTGCCACACGTCACAGCAAGGCGGAACAGCGGGGTCCGGAGGTTGTGTGCCGCTTCGGCGCAGCCGTACCCACACATCCAACGGAAAAGCGCCGCCGCCGAGTTCCCGGTTTCGTACGGGAACTCGGCGGCGGCGCCGATGCGTTGAGCTGACGGGCTCGTCAGTCCTTGTTGGGGCCCTCGTAGTCGTCGCCGTAGGCGCCCTTGGCGGGGCGGCGGCGGCGCAGCGGGGGCTCGACGCCGTCCGCCAGGCGGCGGGCGGTGACGAGGAAGCCGGTGTGGCCGATCATCCGGTGGTCGGGGCGCACGGCCAGGCCCTCGACGTGCCAGTTGCGGATCATCGACTCCCACGGCTGCGGCTCGGCGAAGCAGCCGATCTCGCGGATCGCCTCGACGGTGCGCGAGAGCTGGGTGGTGGTGGCCACGTAGCAGCAGAGGATGCCGCCGGGCACCAGCGCCTTGGAGACGGCGTCCAGGCACTCCCAGGGGGCGAGCATGTCCAGGACGACGCGGTCGACATCGGTGTCCGACAGGTTGTCCTGGAGGTCGCCGACGGTGAGCTGCCAGGCGGGGTGCGGCTCGCCGAAGTAGCGCTCCACGTTCTGCTGGGCGATCTCGGCGAAGTCCGCGCGGCGCTCGTAGGAGTGGAGCATGCCGTGGTCGCCGATGGCGCGCAGCAGGAAGGCGCTGAGCGAGCCGGAGCCCACGCCCGCCTCGACGACGCGCGCGCCGGCGAAGATGTCGGCGAAGGCCAGGATCTGCCCCGCGTCCTTGGGGTAGACCACGGCGGCGCCGCGGGGCATGGACAGGACGTAGTCGGGGAGCAGCGGGCGCAGCGCGAGGTACGCGACGTTCCCGGTGGTACGGACAACACTGCCCTCGGGAGCGCCGATCAGCTCGTCGTGCGGGAAGGAACCCTTGTGGGTGTGGAAGTTCTTCCCGGCTTCGAGCGTGAACGTGTAGTGGCGTCCCTTGGGGTCGGTGAGCTGGACCTGGTCCCCGACCTTGAAGGGCCCGCGACGGCGGGCGGCACCGGTCGGTTCGGACATACGACCAGAGTACCGGCCCTGTTGAGCGGGGTGCGCCACGGCCGTACCCGTTCGGTACGGCGGCGGTGGAGCGGGTCCTACGCGGTGGGCCGTGCCATGGCCGCGACGAACGCCTTCTCGACGTCGGCGGCCGACAGTACGCCGTAGATCTCGCCGGTCTCCTCGACCACCAGGTACTCGGTGGCCGGGGTGGCGCGGAGCTTGTCGAGCAGCGGCTCACCGGCGAGCTCGGCGGGCACCCGCATCCCGTCCGTGAGGTCCTGGGCGAGGCCGCTGACCGCGACCCAGGGGCGGCGGTGCTCGGGCACGCCGACGATGGCGGCCTCGCGCACCAGGCCGGTGGGGTCGCCGTGGCCGTCGACGACGACCAGGGCGCGCGCACCCGCCTCGTTGGCGCGGCGCAGCGCCTCGGAGAGCGGGGTGCTGGACTCGACGGGGACGGCGCGGCGGGTGAGGTTGCGGGCCCGCAGCTCCGGCAGGTGTTCGCGCAGCCGGGCCATGCGCAGGCTGTTGCCCGCGCCGGTCCAGATGATCGCGGCGAGGATGGCGGCGAGCAGCGCGTCGGTGACGGTGTCCATGCCGTCGACCTCTTCGGGCGCGTTGCCGAGGACGCCGGTCTGGGTGAGCAGCGGGAGGCCGATGAGGACGGTGACGGCGAGCGCGCGGCCGACCCAGGCGGCGGCGACGGTGCCGCTCATCGGCTTGCCCGTGATCTTCCACACGACGGCGCGGAGCATCCGGCCGCCGTCCAGCGGCAGCCCGGGCAGCAGGTTGAAGCCCGCGACGATCAGGTTGGAGATCATCAGCCCGGCGAGCAGCACACCGGGGACGGTGCCGGGCTCGACGGCGAGCATCCCCAGGTAGAACAGCCCGGCCAGCACCAGCGAGAGCAGCGGGCCGACGAAGGCGAGCACGAACTCGCGGCCCGGGGTCTCGGTCTCCTTCTCGATCTCGGAGACACCGCCGAAGAACTGGAGCTGGATGCGGCGCACCGGCAGTTTGAAGCGCAGCGCGGCGACCGTGTGCGCGAGCTCGTGGACGAGTACGGAGGCGTAGAAGGCGACCGCGAAGAAGAGCGACACCAGGTAGCGGGCGGCGCCGAGTTCGGGCAGGACGCGGTCGAGCTGGCCGCCGAAGACCCAGGTGATGAGGGCGGCGACCAGGAACCAGCTGGGTGCGACGTAGACCGGCACGCCGAAGGGGCGCCCCATGAGGATCCCGCCGCCCGGTTCGCGGCCACGGGGCGACTTGCCGCCGTCGGGCGCGGCGCCGGGACTGCCGTCCTCCGCGCCGGACTGCGGCCTCTTGCGCTCGCCGCTCTCGTCCACGGTGTCCCTTCGTAGGTGCTCTGTCACGATCATGCAGTGTGAGGGGGTCCGTCGTCGATGGTATTCCGCTCGCTGTCAGTGGCGGGTCGTAGGGTCTGTGTCATGACTACGAGCACCGAGGGGGCCGCGGCGGACCGCCGGCCCGTGTCGTTGTCGCCGTCGCGGGCGAACGACTTCATGCAGTGCCCCTTGCTGTACCGGTTCCGGGTGATCGACAAACTCCCGGAGAAGCCCAGCGAGGCGGCGACGCGCGGCACGCTGGTGCACGCGGTGCTTGAGCGCCTGTTCGACGATCCTGCGGCGGAGCGGACGGCTCCGCGCGCGAAGGCGATGATTCCCGGCCAGTGGGACCGGCTCCTGGAGTCCAAGCCGGAGCTGACCGAGCTCTTCGCCGAGGACGCGGACGGCGAGCGGCTCACGAAGTGGCTGGCGGAGGCCGAGCGCCTGGTGGAGCGCTGGTTCTCGCTGGAGGATCCGACCCGGCTCGAACCGGTGGAGCGGGAGTTCTTCGTCGAGACGGAGCTGGAGTCCGGGCTGCGGCTGCGCGGGGTGATCGACCGGGTAGACGTGGCGCCGACCGGCGAGGTCCGGATCGTCGACTACAAGACGGGCAAGGCCCCGCGTCCGGAGTACGCGGAGGGCGCGCTGTTCCAGATGAAGTTCTACGCGCTGGTGGTGTGGCGGCTGAAAAACGTGCTGCCGCGCCGCCTTCAGCTGGTCTATCTCGGCAGCGGTGACGTGGTCACGTACGACCCGGTCGAGGCGGATCTGCACCAGGTGGAGCGCAAGCTGCACGCGCTGTGGGAGGCCATCCGGCTCGCGACCGAGACGGGCGACTGGCGGCCGCGTCCCACGAAGCTCTGCGGCTGGTGCGACCATCAGGCGGTCTGTCCGGAATTCGGGGGGACTCCCCCGGTCTATCCGCTCCCGGTGCTCCCAGCAGGGGTGGCGCAGGATGAGCAGGGCAGAATGGACCCGGTCCAGCAATCCTGATGAGGAGTACCCGTGGCGATCCGCGTCCTACTGGTCGACGACCAGCCGCTGCTGCGCACCGGCTTCCGGATGATCCTGGAGGCCGAGCAGGACATCGCGGTGGTGGGCGAGGCCGGTGACGGTCTGCAGGCCCTCGACCAGGTGCGGGCGCTGCAGCCCGATGTGGTGCTCATGGACATCCGGATGCCCCGGATGGACGGGGTCGAGGCGACCCGGCAGATCAGCGGCCCGGGCAAGGACGGCCCGGCGAAGGTGCTGGTCCTGACCACGTTCGACCTCGACGAGTACGTGGTGGAGGCGCTGAAGGCGGGCGCCAGCGGCTTCCTGCTGAAGGACGCGCCGGCCAACGAGCTGGTGCAGGCGATCCGGGTGGTCGCGGCGGGCGAGGCGATGCTGGCCCCGTCGATCACGCGCCGTCTGCTCGACAAGTACGCGGACCACCTTCCGTCCGGCGAGGAGCCGGTCCCGGACACGCTGCACACGCTGACCGACCGCGAGGTGGAAGTCCTCAAGCTGGTCGCGCGCGGGCTCTCCAACGCGGAGATCGCCGCGGACCTGTTCGTGAGCGAGACGACGGTGAAGACGCACGTCGGGCACGTACTGACGAAGCTGGGCCTGCGCGACCGGGTGCAGGCGGCGGTGTACGCGTACGAGAGCGGGCTTGTGCGACCGGGAGCGCAGTAACGGGGGCTCCGCCCCCGCACCCCCTCGGGGCTCCGCCCCGGAGCCCGGTCCGGAGGCGCCGGACGGGCTGGATTTCCTCCCGTCCGGCGCCCCTTTTCCCTACGCCTTGCTGATCTCCCAGAACCGGAAGACGGTCGACGGGTCGAGCGTCCACTCCAGGCCCACCACGCCCTCGTGGGCGACCGCGTACTGCTTGCCCTGCCACAGCGGCAGGATCGGCAGGTCGTTGGCGACCATGTCCTGGAGGCGGTTGAAGTCGGCCTCGGTGGCCGAGCGGTCCGTCGTGGCGGCCGTCGACGGGATGATCTCTTCGGTGATCGTCTTGTTCGTGTAGTGGTTCGACAGGACGTTGTCCTTGCCGAAGAACGGCGAGGTGAAGTTGTCCGGATCCGGGTAGTCGGGGATCCAGCCCTTCACGTACACGCCGTACTTGCCCGCCTCGACGTCCTTCTCGTACTGCTTGAACTCGACGGACTTCACATCGGCCTCGAACAGCCCGCTGTCGTTGAGCTGCTTGGCGATGGCCTTCATCTCGTCGTCGGTGCCCGGGCCGTAGCGGATCGGCGTGGACCACAGGGTGAGCTTCACCTTGGAGGTGATGCCCGCCTTGTGCAGGACCTGCTTGGCCTTGGCGGGCTGGGGGCTGCCGCCGTACATGTCGAACAGGGACGTGCTGTGGGCGGTGATGCCCGACGGGATGATCGAGTAGAGCGGCGTCGCCGTCTCCTTGTAGATGTCCCGCACCAGGGCCTCGCGGTCGACGAGGTAGGCCATCGCCTTGCGCACCGCGGGCTTCGAGGCGACCGGGTCGTTCATGTTGAAGACCAGGTGCTGGACCTCGGCGCTGGTGCCCTCGACGACCTTGATGCCCTTCTTGTCGGACACGCTGGACGCCTGGAGGTCGGCGATGTCCTTCGCGGTGAGACCGCGGTAGGCGAGGTCGATGTCGCCCTTCTTCAGGGCGGCCGCCAGCTCCTTCTGCTTGCCGTGGTAGAGCTTCAGCGTCATGCCGGAGTTCTTGACCTTGGCGGTGCCCTTGTAGCCGGAGTTGACCGAGAACGAGGCCTGGTTGTCACCGAAGGCGTCGAGCTTGTAGACGCCCGAGCCGATCGCCTTGCCGTCGGTGCGCAGCTTGTCCGTCGGGTACACGGCGTGGTCGACGATCGAACCGGCGCCGGAGGCGATCTTGCTGGGGAAGTTGGCGTCCGGGACCTTGAGGTGGAAGACCACGGTCTGCGGGTCCGGGGTGTCGATCTTCCCGAGGGTGGAGAGCAGCGGCGCCGGACCGTTGGCGTCGTTGATGCGCAGCACCCGCTCGAACGAGAACTTGACGTCCTCGGAGGTCAGCGCGTGGCCGTTGGTGAACTTCAGGCCGTCGCGCAGGGTGCAGCGGAAGACCTGGGAGCCGCCCTTGTCGAAGGAGCAGCGGTCGGCGGCCTCGGGCTGCGGGGTGGCGCTGCCCTTCGGGAAGCTGAGCAGCGACTGGAAGACGTTGTTGAACAGCAGCCAGGAGCCCGGGTCGTAGCCGGAGGCCGGGTCGGTGGCCAGGATGTCGTCCGACATTCCCATGACCACCGACTGGCCGTTCCCGGACGAGGACCCGTCCTCGGAGCCGCAGCCGCTGAGGAGACCGGCCGCCAGCCCCGCCGCCAGGGGTGCCGTCAGCCATCGGTTCCGTATCTTCACGTGCAAGTGCCTCACAGTCATGGTCCGGCCGGGGCCCGGGGGGTGTGGTCCCCCGGGCCTGTGCGGCCTCACTGATATCGCTTGCCGGCACGTGAATGTCGCGGCCGGGTCCTGCGGTTACTTCACGCCGCGGCCGAGCTCCCAGAGCTGGAGGTCGGACGAGGAGTTGACGGCCCACTCGGTGCCGGTGATGTCACTGCGGGCGGCGACGTACTGCTTGCCCTGCCACAGCGGCAGCACCGGGACGTCGTTGGCGACGATGTCCTGGATCTTCTCGAACGGCTTGGCGGCCTGGTTGCGGTCGGCCGCGACGCGGGACTCGGGGATCAGGGTGTTGCGGACCTCGACGTTGGCGTACGGCGAGTTGAGGAAGTTGTCGCGGCCGAGGAAGGGCGCGACGTAGTTGTCCGGGTCCGGGAAGTCGGGGAACCAGCCGAGACCGTAGACGGCGTAGTCGCCGGCCTTCTGGGCCGGGCGGTACTTGGGCCAGTCGGTCGCCTTGAGGGTGGTGGCGAACAGGCCGGTGGCGTTCAGCTGGTCCCGCAGGATCGTGAACTCCTTGGCGGTACCCGGGCCGTAGTGGTCACCCGTGTAGTTGAGCGTCAGCTTGACCGGGGTGGAGACGCCGGCGGCCCTCAGGATGGACGCGGCCTTCTGCTTGCTGGGCTCGCCGTACTTGTTGAAGAACGAGTTGGTGTGCCCGGCGATCGAGGTCGGGATCAGCGAGTACAGCGGCTCGGCGGTCGCCCCGTACACCTTGGAGGCCAGCGCGCCGCGGTCGACGACGGCGGCCATCGCCTGGCGGACGGCCTTGTTCTTCACCGACGGGTCGTTGGTGTTGAAGCCCAGGTAGCGGATCTCCAGGCCCGGCATCTCGACCAGGTTGACGTTCTTGGGCGGGGTGACCGAGTACTTCTGGATCTGCTCCGGCGACATGGAGCGGGTCATCATGTCGATCTTGCCGGCTTCGAGCTCGGCGCCCATCGAGTCGGCGTCTGGGAACGAGCGCAGCTCGACCTTGCTGTTGTCGACCTTCAAGTCCCCCTTGTAGTTGGGGTTCTTGCTGAAGACGGCCTTGACGACCTGGTCGCCCTTGTACTCGGCCTTGAGGGTGTACGGGCCGGAGCCGTCCACCTCGAAGCCGGGGCGGAGCTTCTTCGCCGGGTACTTGTCCTTCTGGACGATCGCGGCGGCGGGCGTCGCGAGCTTGTACGGGAAGGTGGCGTCCGGCGTCTTCAGATGGAAGACGATCTCGTCGTCGCCCTTGGTCTCCATCGTGTCGATGTTTTCGAGGAGCGCGACGGGGCCGTTGCCGTCCTTGATGTTCAGGACGCGCTGGATCGAGTAGTGGACGTCGGCGGCGGTCACCTTGGAGCCGTCGGCGAACTGGAGGCCGCTGCGCAGCTTGCAGCGGTAGCTCTCGTTCTCCTTGTCGGTGAACGCGCAGCTCTGGGCGGCGTCCGGGACCGGCTCGCCGCCGCCGCGCGGCACGTGGACCAGCATCTGCACGGTCTGGCGCAGCACGTTCCAGGCGCCGGTGTCGTACGCGTAGGCGGGGTCGAAGGGAGCGGGCGCGTCCTTGGTGGTCACGAACTGGTCCGTGGTGCCCACGACGATGGCCTTGCCGCCGTCACCCCCACTACCTGCCCCGCCACAAGCGGCGAGTACGGGGGCGAGCAGGCCCACTACGGCCGGCAGCACCAAAGTCTTGCGGTTCATCCTGGACGTTCTCCCTATGTGTCCGGCACTGGGGTACAGCGGTGTACGGAAGACTCCGCCGCGGCCGCCCGGTCGGGGCGGGGGCGATCGGGCCGGTACGTACGATCGGACCTGCGCGCCCGGCGGCTGATGGGTGCCGGGGCAGTTGAGGGTGCGGCGAAGTTCTCGCGACGAGATTAGTGGGCGGGCCGGGAAATGCCGTACTGGGCCTGCTCCATTCACTCCCCGCGCAGTGGCCGGAAAAAGCGGCCGCTGATATCGAAGCCGGGGGAATCTTTCGTACAGGAGATCACCAAATGGGACACAAGGGCGCCTCCGGTGGGCCCGGAGACGCCCTTGAGGGGGGTCACTGACGACGGATCAGGTGATGAACGTCACCTGGTTGACAGGCGCGTACCCGTCGTGAATTCAACCGCCGCCGTGCATGCGCGAGGTCACGGAAAAGGCACGGGCGGATGCGATGAGTTTCGGTTCGATTCACAGGGCACGCTGTGTGTCCGGATCAGTTCATCCTGGTGATCAGCGTGCGCAGAAAAGCGAGATCGACCTGTTCGAGGGAATCGACGACGACCCGGCCCGAGGCGGGCTCGATGGGCGCCACGGAAGGCACCGCCACCACCCGGCAGCCGGCCGCCTCGGCGGCCGCCACACCGGTCGCGGTGTCCTCGACGACCGCGCATCTGGTGGGGTCGGCGCCGAGCCCGGAGGCGGCGAGCAGATACGGCTCGGGGTGCGGCTTGGTGCGCACGACCTCGTCACCGGCGACGGTGAGCGCGAAGTTGCCGGGGCCCAGCGAGTGGACGATCCGGTCGATGATCCGCCGGTGCGAGGCGGAGACCAGCGCGGTCGGCACGGAGTGCGCGGCGAGCTCCCCGAGGAGCCGGGCGGCCCCCGGCATCAGCGGCACGCCACGGCTGATACGGGCCTCGAAACGGTCGTTGAGCAGCACGCTCAGCTCGGGGACCGTGATATCGGCGCCGGTCGCCTCGATGAGGAACCCGGCGCTGCGGCTCATGGGCCCGCCCACCACGATGTCGCGCCAGCTCTCCTGGAGCGGATGGCCGAGCGCCGCGAAGACCTCCACCTCCGCGTCCCACCAGAACCCCTCGGTGTCCACCAGGGTGCCGTCCATGTCGAGGAAGACGGCCTGCAGAGCGGAGCCTTCGGTCGTACGCGAACCGGGCGCGGGAACCGTGGTGGTCATCCGGGCACACCTCCTGGAGGGACGAGAAGGCCGGTTCCCAGGGTGGGGGAACCGGCCTGCACTGGACCGACCAGTGTACGTCCCGGCCTCGAAAAGCGCTCGTGAGAAAGCTCGCGGTTGCCCGTGGGCGCTCTACCGGGCGTTGAAGTACTTCGCCTCGGGGTGGTGGATCACGATCGCGTCCGTGGACTGCTCGGGGTGGAGCTGGAACTCCTCGGAGAGGTGGACGCCGATGCGCTCCGGCTGGAGGAGTTCGGCGATCTTCGCGCGGTCCTCCAGGTCGGGGCAGGCGCCGTAGCCGAGCGAGAAGCGCGCGCCCCGGTACTTCAGGGCGAACATGTCCTCCACGTCGGCCGGGTCCTCGCCCGCGAAGCCGAGCTCGCTGCGTACGCGCGCGTGCCAGTACTCGGCCAGCGCCTCGGCCAACTGCACGGACAGGCCGTGCAGTTCGAGGTAGTCGCGGTAGGAGTTGGCCTCGAACAGCTCGGCCGTGGCCTCGCCGATCTTCGAGCCGACGGTGACCACCTGGAGCCCGACCACGTCGGTCTCGCCGGACTCCTCCGGGCGGAAGAAGTCCGCCAGGCACAGGCGCCGGCCGCGGCGCTGGCGCGGGAAGGTGAAGCGGGTGCGCTCGGAACCGTCCTCGTTCAGGATGATCAGGTCGTCGCCCTTGGAGACGCACGGGAAGTAGCCGTGCACGACGGCCGCCTCCAGCAGGTTGCGCGTGTGCAGCTGCTCCAGCCAGCCGCGCAGCCGGGGCCGGCCCTCGGTCTCCGCCAGCTCCTCGTAGCTCGGCCCGTCACCGGCCCGGTTCTGCTTGAGGCCCCACTGGCCCTTGAAGAGGGCGCCCTCGTCGAGCCAGGACGCGTACTCCTTGAGGCCGATGCCCTTGACCACCCGGGTGCCCCAGAACGGCGGCTCGGGGACGCGGTTGTCGACGGCCACGTCGGAGCGGACCGCGCCCTCGGGCTCGTCGGCCTCGGGCAGGGCCGCCGTCCGCTTGGCGACGCGGCGCTGCTTGAGCTCCGGCAGGGTTGCGCCGGGCACGCCGCGCTTGACCGCGACGAGGGCGTCCATCAGGCGCAGGCCCTCGAACGCGTCCCGGGCGTAGCGGACTTCGCCCTCGTAGATCTCGTGCAGGTCCTGCTCGACGTACGCGCGCGTGAGGGCGGCGCCGCCGAGGATCACCGGGTACTGGGCGGCCAGCTTGCGCTGGTTCAGCTCCTCCAGGTTCTCCTTCATGATCACGGTCGACTTCACCAGCAGGCCGGACATGCCGATCACATCGGCCCGGTGCTCCTCGGCGGCCTCCAGGATCGCGGAGACGGGCTGCTTGATGCCGAGGTTGACGACGTTGTAGCCGTTGTTGGAGAGGATGATGTCGACGAGGTTCTTGCCGATGTCGTGGACGTCGCCGCGCACGGTGGCCAGCACGATGGTGCCCTTGCCCTCCGCGTCGGACTTCTCCATGTGCGGCTCCAGATGGGCCACGGCGGTCTTCATGACCTCGGCGGACTGCAGCACGAACGGCAGCTGCATCTGGCCGGAGCCGAAGAGCTCGCCGACGACCTTCATGCCTTCGAGCAGGGTGTCGTTGACGATGTCGAGCGCCGGGCGGGTCTCAAGGGCCTCGTCGAGGTCGGCCTCCAGGCCGTTCTTCTCGCCGTCGATGATGCGGCGCTGCAGCCGCTCGTCCAGCGGCAGCGCGAGCAGTTCCTCGGCCTTGCCCGCCTTCATCGACTTGGTGCTGACGCCCTCGAACAGCTCCATGAGCCGCTGGAGCGGGTCGTAACCCTCGGAGCGCTTGTCGTACACGAGGTCGAGCGCGACCTTGACCTGCTCCTCGTCCAGGCGCGCGATCGGCAGGATCTTGGAGGCGTGCACGATCGCCGAGTCGAGCCCGGCCTTGACGCACTCGTCCAGGAACACCGAGTTGAGGACGACCCGGGCGGCCGGGTTGAGGCCGAAGGAGATGTTGGACAGGCCGAGCGTGGTCTGGACGTCCGGGTGGCGGCGCTTGAGCTCGCGGATCGCCTCGATGGTGGCGATGCCGTCGCCGCGCGACTCCTCCTGGCCGGTGCAGATGGTGAAGGTGAGGCAGTCGATGAGGATGTCCGACTCGTGCACGCCCCAGTTGCCGGTGAGGTCGTCGATCAGCCGCTCGGCGATGGCGACCTTGTTCTCGACGGTACGGGCCTGGCCCTCCTCGTCGATGGTCAGCGCGATCAGCGCCGCGCCGTGCTCGACGGCGAGCGCGGTGACCTTGGCGAACCGGGACTCGGGTCCGTCGCCGTCCTCGTAGTTGACGGAGTTGATGACCGCGCGCCCGCCCAGCTTCTCCAGACCGGCCTGGAGGACGTTGACCTCGGTGGAGTCGAGGACGATCGGCAGGGTGGAGGCGGTGGCGAAGCGGCCGGCCAGCTCCTCCATGTCGGCGACGCCGTCGCGGCCCACGTAGTCGACGCAGAGGTCGAGCATGTGGGCGCCCTCGCGGATCTGGTCGCGGGCCATCTCCACACAGTCGTCCCAGCGGCCCTCCAGCATGGCCTCGCGGAACTTCTTGGATCCGTTGGCGTTGGTGCGCTCGCCGATCGCCATGTACGAGGTGTCCTGGCGGAACGGCACGGTCTGGTAGAGGGAGGCGGCGCCCGGCTCGGGGCGCGGGTCGCGCGCGGTGGGGGCTACACCGCGGACCCGCTCGACCACCTGGCGCAGATGCTCCGGCGTCGTACCGCAGCAGCCGCCCACCAGCGAGAGGCCGTACTCGCGGACGAACGTCTCCTGGGCGTCGGCGAGTTCCGGCGCGGAGAGCGGGTAGTGCGCGCCGTCCTTGCCGAGCACGGGCAGACCGGCGTTGGGCATGCAGGACAGCGGAACGCGGGAGTTGCGGGCGAGGTAGCGCAGGTGCTCGCTCATCTCGGCCGGGCCCGTGGCGCAGTTGAGGCCGATCATGTCGATGCCCAGCGGCTCCAGCGCGGTCAGGGCCGCGCCGATCTCGGAGCCGAGCAGCATGGTGCCGGTGGTCTCGACGGTGACCGAGCAGATCAGCGGGACGCGGTAGCCGGCCACGTCCATCGCGCGCTGGGCGCCGAGGATGGCGGACTTGGTCTGGAGCAGGTCCTGGGTGGTCTCCACCAGGAGCGCGTCGGCGCCGCCCGCGAGCATGCCCTCGGCGTTCTGCTGGTAGGCGTCGCGCAGCAGGGTGTACGGGGCGTGGCCGAGGGTGGGGAGCTTGGTGCCGGGGCCCATGGAGCCGAGCACCCAGCGCTGCTGCCCGGTGGAGGCGGTGAACTCGTCGGCGACCTCGCGGGCGATCCGGGCGCCCGCCTCGGACAGCTCGTACACGCGCTCCGGGATGTCGTACTCACCGAGGGCCGAGAAGTTCGCGCCGAAGGTGTTCGTCTCGACGCAGTCGACGCCGACCGCGAAGTACTCCTGGTGCACCGACCGCACGATGTCGGGGCGGGTGATGTTCAGGATCTCGTTGCAGCCCTCAAGGTCCTGGAAGTCCTCCAGGGTCGGGTCCTGGGCCTGGAGCATGGTGCCCATGGCTCCGTCGGCCACCACCACACGGGTGGCGAGCGCTTCGCGGAGCGCGTCGGCGCGGGTCCGGCTGTCAGCGGAAGGGGTCGGCAACGAGGCCATGGATGTGCTCCCTGGAGTGCGACGGCTGTCGGCTTTGCGGCATCCAAAGGGAGGCCGCACCCGGCCAGCGTAACCGGGGGCGGCTCGGGAGGGCACAGGTGTCCCACGGGCCGGACGGGCGCGTCGCCACCGCGCACTGTCGGCCAGTGGCTGTCCGGAACTGCCCTGCTATTGCCGATCACGGTGACAGGGGGTCGGCAACGGCCGATACTGTTCAGCATTGTCGAACTCAACGTTCCGAAGTGGGAGGAAGCGCGATGGCGCGGAACATCCAGTCGCTCGAACGGGCGGCCGCCATGCTGCGGCTGCTCGCGGGCGGCGAGCGGCGGCTCGGCCTGTCCGAGGTGGCCTCCGCGCTCGGCCTGGCGAAGGGCACCGCGCACGGCATCCTGCGGACCCTCCAGGCGGAGGGGTTCGTCGAGCAGGACCCGGCGTCCGGCCGCTACCAGCTCGGCGCCGAGCTGCTGCGCCTGGGCAACAGCTATCTGGACGTCCACGAACTGCGGGCACGCGCCCTGGTGTGGACCGACGACCTGGCGCGCTCCAGCGGCGAGAGCGTGTACGTGGGGGTCCTGCACCAGCAGGGCGTGCTGATCATGCACCACGTCTTCAGGCCCGACGACAGCCGGCAGGTCCTCGAAGTCGGGGCCATGCAGCCGCTGCACTCCACCGCGCTCGGCAAGGTCCTCTCCGCGTACGACCCGGTCGCGCACACGGAAGCCGTCGACGGCGAGCGCACCGCGTTCACGCCCCGGACCGTGACCGGGCCCGCGGACTTCGAGGAGCTGCTCGACCTGATCCGCGCGCGCGGCTGGGCCGACGACATGGAGGAGACCTGGGACGGGGTGGCCTCGGTCGCCGCGCCCATCTTCGACCGGCGGCGGATGCCGGTGGGCGCCGTCGGCGTCACCGGGGCCGTGGAGCGGGTGTGCAAGGCGGGCGAGGTCCGCTCGGACCTGGTGGCTGCGGTGCGCGACTGCGCCCGCTCGGTCTCCCGCGACCTGGGCGCCGGGCGCTTCTGAGGAGTCCGCGCGCCCTGCGGAAACCCGCCCGGCGCGCCTGACCAGCCGCTTCGCCGACTGGCTGAAACATAACGATCAATGTGGCCGGAACATACCGGGTGGTAACGATCGGGATACCGGCCACAGAACCCTTGACGTCGACTTAACCCCGGAGCAACACTGCCGTTCATCGGTCGGCATTGTCGAACACCTAACGGCAATACGAGTTAGAGTGTGACAACGCCAAGGGCCGCCAAGCCCTCGACGTGAGGGCGCGGACCACCGGATTTCCGGGGTTCGGCTTCCCCTGGACGAAGGACAAAGGAGTCGCGGGTGTCCAGCTCCGACATCTTCATCGGCGAGACCATCGGTACCGCCGTACTCATCCTGCTGGGCGGTGGCGTGTGCGCCGCCGTCACACTGAAGAGCTCCAAGGCACGCAACGCGGGCTGGCTCGCCATCACCTTCGGGTGGGGCTTCGCGGTGCTCACCGGCGCCTACATCTCCGCCCCGCTCTCGGGTGCGCACCTCAACCCGGCGGTGACGCTCGGCCTCGCCATCAAGGGCGGCACCGAGTGGAGCGATGTGCCCACCTACCTCGCGGGACAGCTGCTCGGCGCGATGATCGGCGCCACCCTGGTCTGGCTGACCTACTACGGCCAGTTCCAGGCGCACCTGACCGACCCGGAGATCGTCGGCGACCCGGCGGACAAGCCGGTCGAAGGCCCGCACAACGGCGCGTCCCACGCGGGCCCGGTGCTCGGGATCTTCTCGACCGGCCCCGAGATCCGCAACGCGATACAGAACCTCACCACCGAGATCATCGGCACGGCCGTGCTGGTCCTGGCCATCCTGACCCAGGGCCTGAACGGCGACGGCAAGGGCCTCGGCGTCATCGGCGTCCTGATCACGTCGCTGGTCGTCGTCGGCATCGGCCTCTCGCTGGGCGGCCCCACCGGCTACGCCATCAACCCGTTCCGCGACCTCGGTCCGCGCATCGTGCACTCCCTGCTGCCGCTGCCCAACAAGGGCGGTTCGGACTGGGGCTACGCCTGGGTGCCGGTTCTCGGCCCGCTGGCCGGCGCCGCCCTCGCCGGTGGCCTGTACAACATCGCGTTCGCCTGACCCGTACAGCTCAGAGCCGTAGAGACCTTCAGACTCCAGGAGATTCCGTGAGCGACACCCACTCCACCCAGGCCGCCTCGCACGGTCACGGTCCGTTCATCGCGGCCATCGACCAGGGCACGACCTCCAGCCGCTGCATCGTCTTCGACAAGGACGGCCGGATCGTCTCGGTCGACCAGAAGGAGCACGAGCAGATCTTCCCGAAGCCGGGCTGGGTCGAGCACGACGCCGCCGAGATCTGGGCCAACGTCCAGGAAGTCGTGGCGGGCGCCATCGACAAGGCGGGCATCACGGCCGCCGACGTCAAGGCGATCGGCATCACCAACCAGCGCGAGACCACGCTGCTGTGGGACAAGAACACCGGTGAGCCCGTCCACAACGCGCTCGTCTGGCAGGACACCCGCACCGACGCGCTCTGCAAGGAGCTCGGCCGCAACGTCGGCCAGGACCGCTTCCGCCGCGAGACGGGCCTCCCCCTCGCGTCGTACTTCGCCGGACCCAAGGTCCGCTGGCTGCTCGACAACGTCGAGGGCCTGCGCGAGCGCGCCGAGCGCGGCGACATCCTCTTCGGCACCATGGACTCCTGGGTCATCTGGAACCTGACCGGCGGTGTCGACGGCGGTGTCCACGTCACCGACGTCACCAACGCCTCGCGCACCCTCCTGATGAACCTGCACGAGATGGCGTGGGACGAGAAGATCCTCGCCTCCATGGAGATCCCGGCGGCCGTGCTGCCCGAGATCCGCTCCTCCGCCGAGGTCTACGGCCACGCCAAGGGCGGCGTCCTGGACGGCATCCCGGTCGCCTCCGCGCTCGGCGACCAGCAGGCGGCCCTGTTCGGCCAGACCTGCTTCTCGGAGGGCGAGGCCAAGTCCACGTACGGCACCGGCACCTTCATGCTGATGAACACCGGTGACAAGCCCGTCAACTCCTACAACGGCCTGCTGACCACCGTCGGCTACCAGATCGGCGACCAGAAGCCGGTCTACGCCCTCGAAGGCTCGATCGCCGTCACCGGCTCGCTCGTCCAGTGGATGCGCGACCAGATGGGCATGATCAAGACCGCCGCCGAGATCGAGACGCTCGCGCTCTCGGTCGAGGACAACGGCGGCGCGTACTTCGTGCCGGCCTTCTCCGGCCTGTTCGCCCCGTACTGGCGCTCCGACGCCCGCGGTGTGATCGCCGGCCTCACCCGGTACGTCACCAAGGCGCACATCGCGCGCGCCGTGCTCGAGGCCACCGCCTGGCAGACCCGCGAGATCACCGACGCCATGACGAAGGACTCCGGCGTCGAGCTGACCGCGCTCAAGGTCGACGGCGGCATGACCTCCAACAACCTGCTGATGCAGACCCTCTCGGACTTCCTGGACGCGCCCGTCGTGCGTCCGATGGTCGCCGAGACGACCTGCCTCGGCGCCGCCTACGCCGCCGGTCTGGCCGTCGGCTTCTGGCCGGACACCGACGCGCTGCGCGCCAACTGGCGCCGGGCGGCGGAATGGACCCCTCGCATGGACGCCGACAAGCGTGACAGCGAGTACAAGAGCTGGCTCAAGGCCGTCGAGCGGACCATGGGCTGGATCGAGGACGAGGAGTAATCGAAATGACCACCCTGCAGAGCGTCCCTGCCCTTGGGACGCACCCGGCCTCCGGCTCGACCCCGAGCCGCGCCGAAACTCGGGAGCAGCTTTCCAAGGCGACGTACGACCTCCTGGTGATCGGCGGCGGCATCCTGGGCATCTCCACCGCCTGGCACGCCGCGCAGTCCGGGCTGCGGGTGGCCCTGGTGGACGCCGGCGACTTCGCCGGCGCCACCTCCTCCGCCTCCTCCAAGCTCCTCCACGGCGGTCTGCGCTACCTGCAGACCGGCGCGGTGAAGCTGGTCGCGGAGAACCACTTCGAGCGGCGTGCGGTGTCCCGTCAGGTGGCCCCGCACCTCGCCAACCCGCTGACCTTCTACCTGCCCGTGTACAAGGGCGGCCCGCACGGCGCGGCCAAGCTGGGCGCGGGCGTCTTCGCCTACTCGGCCCTGTCCGCCTTCGGTGACGGCGTCGGCCACCTGCTCTCGCCCTCCAAGGCCGCGCAGGACGTGCCGGAGCTGCGCACGGACAACCTGAAGGCCGTGGCCGTGTACGGCGACGACCAGATGAACGACGCCCGCATGGCCCTGATGACGGTGCGCGCCGCCGTCGAGGCCGGTGCCGTCGTCCTCAACCACGCCGAGGTGAGCGGTCTGCGCTTCACCAAGGGCCGGGTCACGGGCGCGGACCTCAAGGACCGCCTCTCCGGCGAGGAGTTCGGCGTCAACGCGCGCCTCGTCCTCAACGCCACCGGCCCATGGGTCGACCACCTGCGCAAGATGGAGGACCCCGACGCGGCCCCCTCCATCCGTCTGTCCAAGGGCGCGCACCTGGTCCTCAAGCGCACCTCCCCCTGGAAGGCCGCGCTGGCGACCCCGATCGACAAGTACCGCATCACCTTCGCCCTCCCCTGGGAGGACATGCTCCTGCTCGGCACCACCGACGAGGAGTTCGAGGGCGACCCGGCGGACGTCGCGGTCACCGAGGCGGACACCGCGCAGATCCTGGACGAGGCCGCGTTCTCGATCCGCGACCAGCAGCTCTCGCGCGATCTGATCACCTACTCCTTCGCCGGTCTGCGCGTCCTTCCGGGCGGTCCCGGCGACACCTCCAAGGCCAAGCGCGAGACGGTCGTCACCGAGGGCCGCGGCGGCATGCTGTCGGTCGCGGGCGGCAAGTGGACGACCTTCCGCCACATCGGCCGTACGGTGATGAAGAAGCTGGAGGCGCTGCCGGGCCGTCCGCTCGGTGACGACTTCGAGCCCATCTCCGAGCTCCCCGGCAAGCTGCCGCTGCCCGGTATAGCCAACCCGCGCGCCGTCGCCCACCGCCTGATGGTGGACGGCCCGGCCCCCGGCCCGCGCATGGCCGCCGACACCGCCAAGCACCTCGCCACCCACTACGGCTCGCTGTCCTTCGACATCGCGCGCCTGGCCAACGAGGACGCGGCGCTCGCCGAGCGCATCCACCCGGACGCGCCGGAGATCTGGGCGCAGGTCGTCTACGCGCGCGACCACGAGTGGGCCGAGACGGCCGACGACGTGCTGCGCCGCCGCACCACGCTCACGATCCGGGGCCTTGCCACGGACGAGATCCGCGGCAAGGTCGACGACCTGCTCGGCAAGAAGAACTGACGTATAGTTAGTCGAGCCAGTCAGCGCCGGAAGGGGCGGTTCCCACGGGGGGAGCCGCCCCTTTCGCATGCGCTCGTATGCGCTCGTATGCGCCGACGCGGTTCGGACGCATAATGGGGAGCGATTCATCGGATGTATGGAGGTCGCCCCATGGCAGTCACCGACGAGGCCATCGAGAAGATCAAGGAAATGATCGTCTCCGGTGCGCTGCGCCCCGGCGACCGGCTGCCCAAGGAGAGCGAACTCGCCGCCGAACTCGGCCTGTCCAGGAACTCGCTGCGCGAGGCCGTCCGCGCGCTGTCCCTGATCCGCATCCTGGATGTGCGCCAGGGCGACGGTACGTATGTGACCAGCCTGGACCCGCAGTTGCTCCTGGAGGCGATGAGCTTCGTCGTCGACTTCCACCGCGATGACACGGTCCTGGAGTTCCTGGCGGTACGGCGGATCCTGGAACCGGCGGCGACCGCGATGGCGGCGGCGCGGATCGAGGACGCGCAACTGGACGCGCTCTCGGCCCAATTGGACGCGCTCGGCCCGAACCCGTCCGTGGAGGAGCTGGTCGCCTGCGACCTGGAGTTCCACCGGGGGATCGTGCAGAGCGCGGGCAACTCGGTGCTCTGCTCCCTCCTGGACGGCCTCTCGGGCCCCACGACCCGGGCCCGCGTCTGGCGCGGCCTCACCCAGGAGGACGCGGTCTCCCGCACCCTCCACGAACACCGAGCCATCCTCGCGGCACTCCGCGACCGGGACGCGGAGGCGGCGAGGTCGTGGGCGACGGTACACATCGCGAGCGTGGAACAGTGGCTGCGCTCAACGCTGTAGCGCTTCGTCTGCAAACTCAGTCCTGCTTCTCCCCACTGGCGAAGCGCGATATCACCAGCGCAACAATGATGATCGCCCCATTAAGGAACTGATTCCACAGAGCCGGGACCCCGCCCAACGTCATCACGTTGACGACAAGTTGCAGCGTCAGCACACCGGTGAGCGCACCGAAGAGCGTGCCCCGGCCGCCTTTCAAGCTGATCCCGCCGATCACAGCCGCAGCGAACACCTGAAAGATCCACCCGTTCCCCTGCGTCGCGGCGACCGACCCGTAGTGGCCCGTATAGAGAACCCCCGCGAACGCGGCAAGCAGGCCGCCGAGCGCCAGCACGACCCATGTGATCCGCTCGACCCGGATCCCCGCGGCCCGCGCCGCCTCCGGGTTGCCCCCGATCGCGTACAGCGCGCGCCCGTGCCGCAGCCAGGCGAGCGCCGCGCCGCCGACGGCGAACAGGGTCAGGCAGATCCAGACGGCGGCCGGGGCGCCCAGCCAGTCGGTCATGCCCAGATAGCGGAACGACCGGGGCACATCGGTGATCGACTTGCCCTCGGTGATGCCGACATGGAGCCCGCGCAGCATCGTCAGCATGCCGAGCGTGGCGATGAACCCGTTGACGTTCAGCTTCAGCATCAGGAAGCCGTTGACCGTACCGATCAGCAGGCCCACCAACAGGCACAGCGGGATCGCGGTCCAGGTGGGCAGCAGCCCGAGCCCCGCGAACCGGCCGCCCTCGGACGGCAGGACGAGCCACATCGCGATCACCGGCGCGATCCCGATCGTCGACTCCAGGGACAGGTCCATCCGCCCGCAGATGAGGATCAGCGCCTGCCCCAGCACCAGCAGGCTCAGCTCCGAGGACTGCTGGATGACGCTGATGAGGTTGTCCGAGGTGAGGAAGACCGGCGAGACGATGAAGCCGATCACCATCAGGACCAGGATCACCGGGACCAGCGAGAAGTCGCTCCACCGGATGTGCGCGAGCCGCCGCAGCGGGCCGGGGTCCGCGAGATCGGCGGGCGCCGTGGTCACCGTGTCGGTCATGGCCGCTCCCCCACACCTTCCATGGCGGCGACCAGTTCCCGGTCGCTCCATCCGCTGTCGTATTCCGCGACGACCCGCCCGTGGAAGAGCGCGAGCACCCGGTCGCACACCCGCAGGTCGTCCAGCTCGTCGGAGACGATCACGGCCGCTCTCCCCTCGTCGGCGACCCGCCGTACCACCGCGAGCAGCGCTTCCTTGGACTTGACGTCGACCCCGGCCGTCGGGCGCACGGCGACCAGGACCACGGGTTCGCGGGCCAGTGCCCGGGCCACCACGACCTTCTGCTGGTTGCCGCCGGACAGGCCGGAGACCGCCTGTCCCGGCCCCTGGGTCTTGATGTCGAGCGAGGCGATCACCGACTTCGCGAACTCCCTGGTACGGGACGGGAGCACGGTCCCCCATGGCCCGAGCTGGTCGGTGACCGTGAGCGTGGCGTTCTCGGCGACCGAGCGCTGCGGCACCAGGCCCTGGCGGTGGCGGTCCTCGGGGATGTAGCCGATCCCGGCCGCGAGCGCGTGCGGCACGCTGCCGGGTTTCACCGCCCGGCCGCGCACGGACACCCGGCCCGCCGTCGCCCGGCGCATCCCGGCCAGCGTCTCGCCGAGCGCGGTGTTCCCGCTGGCGGCGGCCCCCGCCAGGCCGAGCACCTCGCCGGGGCACACGGCGAGGTCCAGCGGCTCGAACTCCCCGTCCAGGGCGAGTCCTTCGGCCCGCAGGACCGGTTCGCCCTCGACCACGGTACGGGCGGCGGCCCGCCAGGACGTGGCCGCGGCCGACTCGCCCGTCATCGCCACCACCAGGTCGTCCTTGGCCAGCTCGGCGACCGGTGCGGTCAGCACATGGCGGGCGTCGCGGTAGACGGTGACCGCCGTGCACAGCTCGTACACCTCCTGGAGGTGGTGCGAGATGAACAGGAACGCCACACCCTGGCCCTGGAGTTCGCGCACCTTGGTGAAGAGGCGCTGGATGCCGCGCGCGTCCAGCTGGGCGGTCGGCTCGTCCAGGACGATCAGCCGGGCGCCGAACGACAGCGCGCGGGCGATCTCCACGAACTGGCGCTGTTCCACGGTCAGTTCACGCGCGCGTACGTCCGGGTCGACCCGTACCCCGTACTCCGCGAGCAGATCCGCAGCGCGCCTGCGCAGCCGTCCCCAGCGGATCCGCTGGCCCTCGAACCGGTTCAGGAACAGGTTCTCGGCGACGGTGAGGTCCGGGACCACCATGGACTTCTGGTAGACGCAGGCCACCTTGGACTGCCAGGCCGCCCGGTCGCCGAAGGCGGGGGCTGGGGCGCCGCCGAAGGTGAGCGTGCCCGCGTCGGGGCGGTGAAGGCCGCTGACCACCCCGACCAACGTGGACTTGCCGGCGCCGTTGCGGCCCACCAGAGCGTGGGACTCACCTGCCCGTATGGTCAGCGAGACGCCGTCGAGCGCCAGGGTCGGGCCGAAGCGTTTGACGACTCCCTCGGCGTGGACGGCTGGTTCGGCTGTCATCGTCAGCTCTTCTTGGTCAGCTGGTTGGCCCACAGCGCCGGGTCGTCCACGTTGGCCTTGGTGACCAGCGGCGCCGGGAGCTGGTCCTCGTAGCCGTTCGGGATCTTGACGATGGTGGAGCCGTGGTCGGTCGGGCCCGCCGTGAAGGTCTTGCCGTCCAGGGCCGCCTTGGCGTAGTACAGCGCGTACTTGGCGTACAGGTCGGCGGGCTGGGAGACGGTAGCGTCGATCTTCCCGGCCTTGATGGCGTCCAGCTCCTCGGGGATGCCGTCGTTGGAGACGATCGTGATGTGGCCGGGCGTGCCCGGCGGTCTGAGCAGGTGCTTCTGTTCCAGGAGGGCAAGCGTGGGTTGCAGGAAGACGCCGCCCGCCTGCATATAGACGCCCTTCAGGCCCGGGTGGGCGGCGAGCGTCGACTGGAGCTTGGCGGAGGCCACGTCGCCCTTCCAGTCGGTGGCCAGCTCATAGACCTTGATGCCGGGGTACTTCTTGGCCATGCACGCCTTGAACGCCTCCGAGCGGTCGCGGCCGTTGATGGAGGACAGATCGCCCTGGAACTCGGCGACCTCGCCGCTCCCCTTCAGCTGCTCGCCGAGGAACGTGCAGGCCTTCTCGCCGTACGCCTTGTTGTCGGCCCGTACGACCATGTAGACGTCGCCCTTGTCGGGGCGGGTGTCGACGCTGATCACCGGGATCTTCTTCTGGTGGAGGGTGTCCAGGGTCGAGGCGACGGCGCCGGTGTCCTGCGGGGCCATCACGACCGCCTTGGCGCCCTGGTCCATGAAGGCGGTGACGTTGGCGACGAGCTTGCCGATGTCGTTCTGGGAGTTGGTGAGCGGCAGGGCCGAGATCCCGGCGGCCTTGGTGCCCTTGGCGAGGTACTGCTGGTAGGAGTTCCAGAAGTCGCTGTCACTGCGCGGCAGGTCGATGCCCACCTTGTCGCTCCCGCCGCCCGACTCGCGGTTGCAGCCCGTCAGTGCCGCGACCGCCACAAGCGCGGTGCAGACGGCGGCGGTTGTCGTACGCACTCTCATGGTTTCGTCCTTCGTGGCTCGCGGCTCGTGGCTCAGGTGTGGGGGCGAAGGCGCAGGCCCTGCATGCCGCCGTCGACGGCCAGGGCGGTACCGGTGACGGCGGCGGCGGACGGGCTCGCCAAGTACGCGATGGCTGCGGCCACTTCGTCGGCCGAGACCAGCCGCCCCATCGGCTGACGGGCCTCAAGCGCGGCCCGCTCGGCCTCGGGGTCGTCCGCCCGGGCGAGCAGTCGGCCGATCCACGGGGTGTCCGCCGTGCCGGGGTTCACGCAGTTCACGCGGACCCCTTCGCGTACGTGGTCGGCGGCCATGGCGAGGGTGAGGGAGAGCACCGCACCCTTGGCGGCGCTGTAGAGGGCGCGTTGGGGCAGGCCTGCCGTGGCGGCGATGGAGCAGGTGTGGGTGATCGAGACGTGGCCGGGCCGCGCGGCGGCCGCGCGGCGCAGATGCGGAAGCGCGTGGCGGGCGGTGCGGACCATGCCGAGGACGTTGACGTCGAGCACCCGGTGCCATTCGGCGTCGTCGTTGTCCTCGACGGTGCCGATCGCGCCGATCCCTGCGTTGGATGCGAGCGTGTGCAGCGCACCCAACTCCCGTACCGCCCGGCCCACCGCGTCCCGTACGCCCGCGTCGTCGGTGACGTCCGCTTCCAGGGCGAGGGTGCCCTGCGGGGCGCCCTTGATGTCCTGGTCGAGCACGGCCACGCGCGCGCCCCGGGCGACCAGCAGCCCGGCGGTGGCCGCGCCGATCCCGGAGGCGCCGCCGGTGACCAGTGCGGCCATGCCCGCGAAGTCCTGCGATGCGGCGTCGGCCGGCGTGAACTCGCGCTTCATGAGACGACCTCCTGGGCGGGGCGGCGGGCCTGCCACTCGGGCCCGTCCGGATAGCGGTAGGCGGCCAGGGACTCGGGGCGCATCCGGGCCGAGAAGCCGGGGGCCCTGGGCGCCCGGTAGCGGCCGCCCTCGATGACGGCCGGGTCGGCGAAGTGCTCGTGGAGGTGGTCGACGTACTCGATGACCCGGTCCTCGCGGCTGCCGGAGACGGCCACGTAGTCGAACATCGCCAGATGCTGGACGAGTTCGCACAGCCCCACCCCGCCCGCGTGCGGGCAGACGGGGACGCCGTACTTGGCGGCGAGCAGCAGGATCGCCAGGTTCTCGTTGACCCCGGCCACCCGGGCCGCGTCGATCTGCACGAAGTCGACCGCGCCCGCCTGGAGCAGCTGCTTGAACACGACCCGGTTGGCGACGTGTTCACCGGTGGCGACCTTCACCGGCTGCCCGGCCCGTACCGCCGCGTGCCCCAGGATGTCGTCGGGGCTGGTCGGCTCCTCGATCCAGTGCGGTGCGTACGGGGCGAGCGCGGCCATCCAGCGCAGTGCGTCCGGCACGTCCCAGCGCTGGTTGGCGTCGACGGCGATGCGTACGCCGGGACCGACGGCCGCGCGGGCGAGGCGCAGTCTGCGGACGTCGTCGTCGAGGTCGGCCCCGACCTTCAGTTTGATCTGCCCGAAGCCGTCCGCGACCGCCTCCTTGGCGAGCCTGACGAGTTTGGCGTCGTCGTAGCCGAGCCAGCCCGGCGAGGTGGTGTACGCGGGATAGCCCTCGGCGCGCAGCAGCCGGGCCCGCCCGGCCCGGCCCGGTTCTGCGGCGCGCAGGATGGCGAGGGCGTCGCTCCTGGTCAGTACGTCGGTGAGATAGCGGAAGTCGACGAGCGAGACCAGCTCTTCGGGGGTCATCGCGGCCAGGAACTCCCAGACGGGCACTCCGGCGGCGGTGGCCGCGAGGTCCCAGGCGGCGTTGACGACGGCTCCGGCCGCCATATGTGTGACGCCCTTGTCGGGGCCGAGCCAGCGCAGTTGCGAGTCATGGGTGAGGTCGTGGTGGAGGGCGGCGAGATCGGCGGCGGTGCGCGGCGCCGGGCGGCCCACCACGTACGGCCGCAGGGCCTCTATGGCGGCGGCGGTGACATCGTTGCCGCGGCCGATGGTGAAGACGAAGCCGTGCCCCTCCGTGCGCGCGGGGCCGTCGGTGCGCAGCACCACATAGGCGGCCGAGTAGTCCGGGTCCGGGTTCATCGCGTCCGAGCCGTCGAGCTGTTCGGACGTGGGGAAGCGGATGTCGTATACGTCGAACCCGGTGACACTCGGCCTCATGCGCGCCCCCTGTGGCTGAGTCCTGCTCGAAGGTCCTGCTGGAGTCCTGCTGAAGAACTCTTGCGACGAACGTCTGCTCGGACATCCGACCTCTCGTGGTCATCCGATGTATTCCGATGTATAGCGCCGGGGAAGCGCCGGAGTCCAGGGTCGGGACGGAACATTCCTCGCCGCATTCGTCGAACAGCTCGGATGAATCCGGGGATCGGGAGCCCGTTTCCCCGGCTGCTGCCCGTTCATGCGGGGATCACTCCGGCGGGGAGAGGGCCGTGCACGGGGGCTGCGGCGGGGTATGGCTGAAGCCGTAAGGTTGGGGCGTACGCAAGAGAACTTCGGAGGGAGGCACTGGGTGATCGAGCTGGAGGGAGTTCCCGAGCTGGTCGACCCGGTCATGATCGCCGCGTTCGAGGGCTGGAACGACGCGGGCGACTCCGCCTCCTCAGCGGTCGCCCACCTGGAGCGCGAGTGGAAGGGAGAGGTCTTCGCCGCGCTCGACGCCGAGGACTACTACGACTTCCAGGTCAACCGGCCGACCGTGTTCCTGGAGGCCGGCGTCCGGCGGATCACCTGGCCCACCACCCGGCTCTCCGTGGTGCGCGTCGGCGGCGACAAGCCGCGCGACCTGGTGCTCGTGCGCGGGATCGAACCGTCGATGCGCTGGCGCTCGTTCTGCAACGAGATCCTGGGCTTCGCGCACGAGCTGGGCGTGGAGATGGTGGTGATCCTGGGCGCGCTGCTCGGCGACACCCCGCACACCCGGCCGGTGCCGGTCAGCGGCGTCACCTCGGACCCGGACCTGGCGCGCACGATGGATCTGGAGGAGACGCGGTACGAGGGGCCCACGGGCATCGTCGGCGTCCTCCAGGAGGCGTGCACCCACGCGGGCGTCCCGGCCGTGAGCCTCTGGGCCGCGGTGCCGCACTATGTGTCGCAGCCGCCCAACCCGAAGGCCACGCTCGCCCTTCTCAACCGGCTTGAGGACCTGATCGACCTGCGTATTCCGCTGGGCGAACTGGCGGAGGACGCGCGCGCGTGGCAGCTGGGGGTGGATCAGCTCGCTGCCGAGGACAGTGAAGTGGCGGAGTACGTCCAGACGTTGGAGGAGGCGCGGGACACCGCGGATCTGCCCGAGGCCTCCGGGGAGGCCATTGCCCGGGAGTTCGAGCGGTATCTGCGGCGGCGGGACGGTGGGCCTGGGGCCGGCCCCGGACCCGGGTCTGTGGCTGGTGGCCACGCCACGGACGGGGGTGAGTCCACGTCGTATCTGCGTGATTCCGGTAGTGGGCGTACTCGGCCGCCCAAGCCTCCTCGGGAGGAGCCTGAGGATCCGGGTGACGGTGCGGAGTCGTCGGACGACTGACGCTTTGTTAGGGGTGCGGTCGTTTGGCTGCGGACCGTGCGTGGCTTGTCGCGCAGTTCCCCGCGCCCCTGACCATGCGGGCCGATGAGAAGGTGCGGCCGCGGCAGGCCTATTCCAGACGGATTTGCACCGGCTGCCCAACGCACCATTATTTCAAACATCGTTCGCCTGACGGGCTGGACGAGTCGGCGTCGTGGTAGCAGGGTGTGCCGGGTAGGGAGCGACACGGCACCGGATGGGAGTTGCAGCGGCCATGACCGATCAGGCACTCCCGGGCCAGGGCCCCGGCACTGCGGGACCCGGACCCGATGGAGCTGGATTCACCTATCAAGGCGCCGAGCCGGAACTGATCGTCGTCGCACGGGCCGAGGCACGGCTCCGCGTCGACGCGCAGGGCATCGGCTCGGCCTCCGGAGCGGACACCACGGCGCTCACCCTCTTCCTCGGCGACGAACAACTCGCCCTGGAGCCGCTGTTCGGCCGCGAGGAGCGGCTTCGTGAGGAGCGGCTGCACGCGGCGGAGCGGGCCGGCCGGCCGGGCGTCGATCAGGGCACCCTCCCCGACCTGTCGCTGTTCTACCGCGTACGCGGCGGAGCCGACCGGGCCGAGGAGTTCGCCGCCCGGCTGGCCGCCCTGCCCGAGATCGAGACCGCGTATGTGAAGCCGGGAGCCGTCCCGGCCTCGTACCCGGCACAGAACGGGGCGACCGGCACGCGGCTGAAGGAAGGCACGCCCGCCACCCCCGACTTCACCGGCCGCCAGGGCTATCTGCGGGCCGCGCCCGAGGGCGTGGACGCGTACTGGGCCTGGCAGCGGCCCGGCGGTTCCGGCGAGGGCGTCACCGTCGTCGACGTGGAGGGCGCCTGGCAGTTGGGGCACGAGGACCTGGCGGAGAAGCTCGCCGGGATCGTCGTCGGCACCCCCGTGCAGGACCTGGCGTGGCGCAACCACGGCACCTCGGTCCTCGGCGTCGTCGGCGGCGACCGCGACGACAAGGGCATCACCGGAATCGCACCCCAGGCCGTCACCGCGGCCGCGTCCTTCCGGTCCATCGGCACCGCCGCGGCGATCCACGCCGCCGCCGAACGGCTCGCCCCCGGCGACATCGTGCTGATCGAACTGCACCGGCCGGGGCCCCGGTTCGCCTATGAGCAGCGCGACGACCAGGCCGGGTACATCGCGATCGAGTGGTGGCCGGACGACTTCGCCGCGATCCGCTGGGCGACCGCCAGGGGCGTCCTGGTGGTGGCGGCCGCGGGCAACGGCGCGGAGAGTCTCGACGACGCGCTGTACGAGCGGCGGCCGGAGCGGTTCCCAGAGACCTGGCGCAACCCGTTCAACCCCTCCAACCGGTCCTCCGGCGCGGTCCTGGTGGGCGCGGGCGCCCCGCCGCCCGGCACCCACGGCCGCGACCACGGCCCGGACCGCTCACGGCTCGCGTTCTCCAACTACGGGGCGCGGATCGACGCCCAGGGCTGGGGCCGGGAGACCACCACGACCGGCGGGTTCTGGGACCGGGCCGGTGAACTCCAGGGCGGCACCGAGGAGATCGCCTGGTACACGGACACCTTCTCCGGTACGTCCTCGGCGGCCCCGATCGCGGTCGGCGCCCTCGCCTGCCTCCAGGGCATGCTGAAGGCGGCCCATCTGGCGCCGATGACCCCCGAACGCGCCCGTGAGGTGCTGCGCTCGACCGGCTCGCCGCAACAGGACGCGCCCGGGCGGCCCGCCTCGCAGCGCATCGGCAGCCGCCCCGACATCAAGGCGGCCGTGACCCGGCTGATGCCGTCCACGGTCGGCACCGGCCAGGCCGAGCGGTACTGGGACGAGTTGATCCCGTATCCCCATGAACTGCCCCCGAGGCTCCGGCTGTTCGTCGCCGGGGCGTGGCGCAACCTCAACGACCCGGCGCCGGAGCTGCGTCAGGCGGTGCACTCCGCCTTCGCGCAGGGCCGCCCCGACGTACGCGTCTGGTTCTCGGACGACGAAATCGTCGGCCTGGTCGTCGCGGGCTGAGCGTTCCGCAAGCCCACCAACCATCCAACCGACCCCAACCCATGACCGACCCACGCATCGACACAGGGAAGGTGACACCACTATGAGCACCACCCCGCAGATGAGTCAGCAGCAGTACGGTCAGCAACAGGGCTTCCCGCAGGCCCAGCAGGGCTACTCACCGGGCCAGCAGGGCATCCCGCAGCAGGGCTACCCGTACGGCCAGCAGGGGTATCCGCAGGGTCAGCAGCAGGGCCCGAACACCTCGCCGCCGCAGATCCAGCAGCAGCTCCAGCAGCTCGGCCAGCAGCCGCCGTTCCAGCAGCTGCTCCAGCAGATGGGCGGCATGCAGCAGGGTCAGCAGACCCAGCAGCCGCTCGTGCTGCCGAGCGCGGTCGAGGCCGCCACGATCACCAGCGGCATCGCCACCAAGTTCTGGGACGTGGTGACCCCGCTGCCCGGCCAGCCGTCGATCCTGTATCTCTTCATCGCGGGCAACTGGCACCCGCTGGTGAACCCGAACCAGGTCACGCATGACGCGGTCCAGGAGGCGTTCGCGTTCGGCCAGCAGGTCATCGGGTTCTACGACACCAAGACGGGCGCGGTCCAGGCCGTCGTGGTGAACCGGCAGTAGGGGAACCGGCAGTAGCGCCGACCGCACGCAGAAGGCGCCGGATGGGCAGTGCCCATCCGGCGCCTTTGCCTTGGGGTTCTACAGGGCCACGCCGAGCAGTGCGTCGACGGCGCGCGAGACCACGCCGGGCGCGCCCTCGTCCGTACCGCCCTCGCTCCGCTGGCGCTCGGTCCAGCGGTCCACGGCCAGGAGCGCCGCCGGGGCGTCCAGGTCGTTGGCCAGGGCCTCGCGGATCTCCTCGACCAGGGCGTCCGCGGACGGCCCGTCGGGGCGGGAGACGGCCGCGCGCCAGCGGCCGAGCCGCTCGGCGGCGTCCTGGAGGACCTGGTCGGTCCACTCCCAGTCGGCCCGGTAGTGGTGCGAGAGCAGCGCGAGCCGGATCGCGGCCGGGTCGACGCCCTCGCGGCGCAGGGTGGAGACGAAGACCAGGTTGCCCTTGGACTTCGACATCTTCTCGCCGTCGAGCGCGACCATGCCGGCGTGGACGTACGCCTTGGCCATCGGGAACTCGCCGGTGAGCACCTGGGCGTGCGAGGCGCCCATCTCGTGGTGCGGGAAGGCGAGGTCGGAGCCGCCGCCCTGCACGTCGAAGCCCATGCCGAGGTGGTCCAGGGCGATGGCGACGCACTCGATGTGCCAGCCGGGCCGGCCGGGGCCCAGGCTCGCGCCGTCCCAGCTCGGCTCGCCCTCGCGGGCGGCCATCCAGAGCATCGGGTCCAGCGGGTTCTTCTTGCCGGGGCGCTCGGGGTCGCCGCCGCGCTCCGCGGACAGGCGGCGCATGGCCTCCGCGTCCAGGTTGGAGACCTGGCCGAAGTGGGCGTCGCTCTCCACGGAGAAGTAGACGTCCCCGTCGAGTTCGTACGCGGCGCCCGCGTCCCGCAGGCGTTCGACGAGCGGGACGATCCCGGGTATCGCCTCGACCGCGCCGATGTAGTGCTGCGGCGGAAGCATCCGCAGGGCGGTCATGTCCTCGCGGAAGAGGGCGGTCTCGCGCTCGGCGAGCTCGGTCCAGTCGTGCCCGTCGCGGATGGCGCGCTCCAGGAGCGGATCGTCCACGTCCGTCACGTTCTGGACGTAGTGAACCTGCCGCTTGGTGTCGAGCCACACGCGCTGAACGAGGTCGAACGCGTTGTAGGTCGCCGCGTGACCCAGGTGGGTCGCGTCGTACGGGGTGATGCCGCAGACGTAGATACGGGCGACGGGACCGGGGTCGAGGGTGACAAGACCGCCGGTCGCGGTGTCGTGGATCCGGAGGTCGCGGCCCTTGCCGGGCAGGGCGGGGACCTCAGAAGCGGGCCAGGCATGCATGTCTTGAGCGTAACCGGACGCACGCTCCATATTCGAACCGGATCCGCGCACTTGGCCGAATGACCCCTCTTGCGCGAGATCCGGTTCCATGCAGGGCGGGCACATATCGGGCGGACCGGTGACCCGCTGCTAGACCGGGGGCCAGGGAATCGGCGGCCACTCCCCCGACGGGCTGCGGTGCACACCCTCCGCCAGCAGCGCCGCCACCCGCTCGCGCAGCGCGTCCGCCTCGTCCGCCGTGATCAGCTCGGCGATGCGGGCGGCCAGCGGCTCGCCGGGGGCCAGCGCGGCGGTGAGGCCGGTCAGCGCCCCGACCGCCTCCTCGGTCAGCGGCTCGCCCGCCCAGCCCCACAGCAGGGTGCGCAGCTTGTCCTGGACGTTGAAGGAGACCCCGTGGTCGATGCCGTACAGGCGCCCGTCCCCGGCGGGCAGCAGATGGCCGCCCTTGCGGTCGCCGTTGTTGATCACGGCGTCGAGCACCGCGAGCCGCCGAAGGCGCTCGTCGTCGGCGTGCACGAGCAGCGCGGTGCGGCCCTCGCCGACGTCCGCGAGCCCGACCGCCTTCCAGCCCTCGCCCGGCTCCTCCCCCTCGACGAGCGCGAGCAGCCCGTCCTCCTCGGGGCCGTCTGTGTTCTCAGGGGGTCCCTCGATCCACAGCTGGACCATGCCCTCGCCGTACGGCCCGTCGCGCAGCACGGTCGGCGGCACCAGGTCCCAGCCGAGCGCCGCGCACACCTCGTAGGCGGCGACCTCGCGCTGGGCGAGCGTGCCGTCGGGGAAGTCCCACAGCGGCCGCTCGCCGGCGACCGGCTTGTAGACGCAGTGGGCGCTGTGCCCCTCGTACGAGACGGAGCAGTAGAGCACCGCGTTGGACGCCTCGCGGATCCGGCCGCGGACGGTGAGCTCGCCCTTGGCGAGCAGGTCCACCGCCGTCAGGCTCCCCGTCGGTATCCGTTCTGGCGCGGGCATACGTGTCCTTCCGGGTCGAGCGGCAGGCTGCACAGCGGGCACGGCGGGCGGCCCGCGTTGACCACGTCGAGGGCGCGCTTGGCGAACGCGCGGGCCTGCGCGCCGGTCAGGCGCACCCGCAGCATCGGCGGACCGTTCTCGTCGTCCTGGAGCAGCCGCTCCTCGGCCTCCGCGAGGTCCTCCTCGGAGTCGGCGTCGAGCTCGACCAGGGCCTGCGCCTCGATCACCATGCGCTGTTCCTCGCCGTCCCAGGCCAGCGCCATGGTGCCGACCCGGAACTCCTCCTCGACCGGCGAGTCGAGGGGGGCGGTGTCGGTGACGTCGGCGGGGGCGACGGCCGGGACGGGCGCGTTGCCGCCGGTGCGGCGCACGACCTCGTCGAGCAGCTCGTCGATCCGCTCGGCGAGCGCCGCCACCTGGGTCTTCTCCAGGGCGACGCTGGTGGTACGGCTGCCCGCGGACGCCTGGAGGAAGAACGTCCGGCGTCCGGGCAGCCCGACCGTGCCGGCCACGAAACGGTCCGGCGGGTCGTAGAAGAACACCTGACGGGGCACGTCCTGGTCTCCCTAGGTCGGATGGTGCGATCGGTGCCGGGCCGCCGGGCAGAGCGCGGGTTTTCGGCCCGTCCACCCTACTGCGCCCGGCGATCACGGTGCTCCCGCGCCACCCCCGACCTCGGCGTCGCTCGTGGCGGGCGACTCCTTCGGGGCGAGCGCGCCGAGGTCACCGGTCTCGCCCAGGCGCACCAGGAACGGGCGCAGCCGGGTGTAACGGATCGCGGTGAGGGAACACGGTTCCACCGAGATCCGCTGAAAGAGGTCGAGATGCATACCGAGGGCGTCGGCGACGATCGACTTGATGATGTCGCCGTGCGAGCACATGACGAAGACGGCGTCGGGCCCGTGGTCCGCCTCCACGCGCGCGTTCCACTCGCGTACCGCCTCCACCGCGCGTGTCTGCATCGCGCGCATGGACTCGCCGCCGGGGAACGCGGCGGCCGACGGGTGCTGCTGGACCACTTCCATCAGCGGGTCGTCGGAGAGCTCGGCGAGCTTGCGGCCCGACCAGTCGCCGTAGTCGCACTCGCTGATCCGCTCGTCGGTGTGGAGCGCGAGCGAGGGCCGGGCGTCGAGCAGCGGCCGCAGGGTCTCCCGGCAGCGCTCCAGGGGGCTGGAGACAACGGCGGCGAGCGGCAGCGCGGCGAGCCGGTCCGGCAGCGCGGCGGCCTGCGCGGCACCGCGCTCGTCCAGATGGACACCTGGGGTGCGCCCGGCCAGCAGGCCCGAGGTGTTGGCGGTGGAGCGTCCATGACGTACGAGGATCAGCGTGGCCATGCCCGCCAGGGTAGGCCGAGCGGACCGCAGGGGTGCGGGCGGTGCCGCTTCGCGGAAGAATGCGCGCCGTGATCGTCGACTGCGCCATCTACCGGGACGGCCGCCGCACCGAGGGCCCGCCCGACTACTCGGACGCGCTGGAGGAGGCCAGGGCGGCCGGGGACGCGTTCGTGTGGCTGGGCCTGTACGAGCCGACCGAGGACGAGTTCGACCTGGTCAGCCATGAGTTCGGGCTGCACGCGCTGGCCGTGGAGGACGCGCTGCTCGCCCATCAGCGGCCCAAGCTGGAGGTGTACGACGACTCGCTGTTCGTGGTCCTCAAGCCGGTCTCGTACGAGCCGCACAGCGACACGGTGACCACCGGGGAGCTGATGCTCTTCATCGGCGACTCGTTCGTGGTGACGGTCCGGCACGGCAAGGGCTCGCCGCTGCACGCCGTGCGCAAGCGTCTGGAGGCGGAGCCGGAGCTGCTGCGGCACGGTCCCACGACCGTCCTGTACGCGGTGAGCGACGCCGTCGTCGACCACTACACGGAGGTCGCGGCCGAGCTCCAGACGGACCTGGAGGAGCTGGAGACGCAGGTCTTCGCGCCCTCCGGGAGCGACGTGAAGGGCCGCGCGCAGCACAACGGGAGCACGGTCGCCTCGCGGATCTACACCTTCAAGCGGCAGGTCCTCGAATTCCGCCGGGCCAGCGTCCCGCTCACCGAGCCGATGCAGCGCCTTTCGGGCGCGGGGGTGCCGTTCGTGCACGACAAGGCGCAGCCGTTCTTCCGCGATGTCAGCGACCATCTGATCCGGGCCAACGAGGGCGTGGAGGGCCTGGACCGGCTGGTCTCGGACATCCTCTCCGCCCATCTCGCGCAGATGGGCGTGCGGCAGAACGACGACATGCGCAAGATCTCCGCCTGGGCGGCGATGGCGGCCGTCCCGACGATGGTCGCGGGGATCTACGGCATGAACTTCGACCACATGCCGGAGCTGAAGTTCGTCTGGGCGTATCCGGCGGTCCTCGCCCTGATGGCGGCCCTTGAGGTCCTGCTCCACCGCATGTTCAAGCGCCGGGGCTGGCTCTGAACTCCCGTGGCAGCGGCGGTTCTACGCGAACTCGGGCGCGCGCGTGGCCGGTCCGCCGAGCGCGTCGCGCCGCTCGGGCATCGTCAGGCTCACCATGCGCCGCCACCCGGCGGCCCGTTCGTACGCGTACACGCCGTGGATCCCGGCGGCCAGAGCCGCGGACTTGGCCTTCGGCCAGCGCAGGATGCGGCCCATGTGGTCCATCACGGCCAGGCTGACGTCCCGGTAGATACGGATCTCGGCCAGCGCGCACTCGCGCAGCACGCGCTGGATGGTGCGCCCGTGTCCGGCGTAGGCGAGCCGCAGCAGTTCCTCGTGGCAGTACGCGAGGTGGTTGTCCTCGTCGGCGCTGATCATCCGGATCGCCCTGCCCACTTCCGGGTGGTCCCCGAAGTACCGCACCAGCATGACCATTTGGTCGGCGGCCCGCTGCTCGGTGACCCGGCTGTGGGCGAGGTAGGTGACGATGTCCTGCTCGGTGAGCGGCTTTTCGCCACGCAGCAGTTCATGGGCGAGGCCGATGCCGCCGCGCTCCAGGAGCATCGTGTAGTCGGTCTCCGCCGGCACCGGGACCGGGGTGAGACCGCGCTTCTTCAGGAGCGCGTGGAAGATCCGCCCGTGCTTGTCCTCGTCGGCGCCGTGCCGGGCGATCTTGGGGGCGAGGCCGCGCTGCTCCGGCGGGACGAGCGCGGAGATCCGGCCGTTCTCCCAGCCGCCCTGGCTCTCGCCGCTGGCCGCGATCGAGCAGAAGAGCCGGAACGACTCGTCGTTGTCGAGGATCTCCTGGAACAGGCTCTTGGCCGAAAGCATCGCCGTACCTCCGCATGACTCCCGCACAGACATCTGCAAAGAGCAAGTCAAATACGGGGGACAGAACGGGGCAACAGGGGTGTCGGCGGACTAGGCCGAACGAAGGAACGCGCACAGGTGTGTCCGCCCGTAACCCGACCGGCGCGCGGCGCGTTGTTCGGGATGACGGCCGTGGCGGGGAAGACCCCCCGAGCCCCCACCACGGCCGCAGGCTTTCCTTCGTACGACTGCCGTACGACGCCTGTACGACTACGCCAGACCGGCGTGCTCCAGCGCCTCGGTGCCCGCGCGCAGGGCCGCGATCCGCTCGTCGAGCGTGAAGCCGGCCGGGGCGAGGGTGAGGGTGGTGACCCCGGCGGCGGCGTAGGCCCGCATCCGGTCGGCGATGCGCTCCACCGAGCCGAGCAGGGTGGTGGAGTCGATCAGCTGGTGCGGAATGGCGGCGGCCGCGCCCGTCTTGTCGCCGGACAGGTACTTGTCCTGGATCTCGGCGGCTTCCTTCTCGTACCCCATGCGCTGCGCGAGCTGGTTGTAGAAGTTCTGCTTGCGGCTGCCCATGCCGCCGACGTAGAGCGCGGTGTACGGGCGGAACATGTCGGCGAGCACGCTGACGTCGCTGTCCGCGCCGAGCGCGAGCGGCAGCGTCGGGCAGACGTCGAAGCCCTCCATCGTCTTGCCCGCCTTCTCGCGGCCCGCCCGGATGTGGCGGATCGCGGTGTCCTCCAGATGGTCGGCGGACGGGAAGATCAGCAGCGCGCCGTCGGCGATCTCGCCGGTCTGCTCCAGGTTCTTGGGGCCGATCGCGGCGATGTAGAGCGGGATGTGCTCGCGCTCGGGGTGGACGGTGAGCTTGAGGGCCTTGCCGGGGCCGCCGGGCAGCGGCAGCGTCCAGTGCTCGCCCTCGAACGACAGCCGCTCGCGGGTCATCGCCCGGCGGACGATCTCCACGTACTCACGGGTGCGGGCCAGCGGCTTGTCGAACTTGACGCCGTACCAGCCCTCGGAGACCTGCGGGCCCGAGACGCCCAGGCCCAGGCGGAAGCGGCCGCCGGAGAGCGAGTCGAGGGTGGCGGCGGTCATCGCCGTCATCGCGGGCTGGCGGGCCGGGATCTGGAGGATCGCCGAACCCACGTCGATGCGCTCCGTCTTGGCGGCCACCCAGGCCAGTACGGTCGGCGCGTCCGAGCCGTAGGCCTCGGCGGCCCAGCAGACGTCGTAGCCGAGCCGGTCGGCTTCCTGGGCGACGGCGAGGTTGTCGCCGTCCATTCCGGCGCCCCAGTAGCCGAGGTTGATCCCGAGCCGCATGGCGGTCCCCTTACTGATCAGTAACGTCCCTGTGCCGGGGACTCTAGCGCGCGGGCGGTCGCTGCGGCAGGCCGCACGGGGCGCGGGTCCGTCCCGGGGCGCGTTCTGCGGCGCGGGCGCCGGTTGTCCACAGGCTCTCACCGGTCGGCGCCGGGGCCAGTACTCTCAGCGCCCATGGAGCAGAGGCACCTGGGCCGTACGGGCCTGCGCGTATCCCGGATCGGACTCGGCACCCTCACCTGGGGCCGGGACACCGACGAGCACGACGCCGCCGATCTGTTGAAGGCGTTCTGGGAGGCCGGCGGCACGCTGGTCGACACGGCGGACGTGTACGGGGGCGGGGACGCCGAATATCTGCTCGGGCAGCTGGTGGAGCGGCTGGTGCCGCGCCGGGACCTGGTGATCGCCACCAAGGCGGGCAGCGTGCCCGACCCGGACCGCCGCTTCGACGGCTCGCGCGGCCATCTGCTCGCCGCGCTCGACGAGTCGCTGGAACGTCTCGGCACGGATTACGTGGACATCTGGCAGGTGCACGCGTTCGATGCGGCGACCCCGCTCGACGAGACGCTCCAGGCGCTGGACATCGCGGTGAGCAGCGGCCGCGTGCGGTACGCGGGCGTGTCCAACTTCTGCGGCTGGCAGCTCGCGAAGGCCGCGACGTGGCAGCTGGCCGCGCCGGGCGTACGGACCCGGCTCGCCAGTACGCAGATGGAGTACTCGCTGCTCCAGCGGGGTGTGGAGCGGGAGGTGCTGCCGGCCGCGCTCGACCTCGGGATCGGGCTGCTGCCGTCCTCGCCGCTGGGGCGCGGGGTGCTGACGGGCAAGTACCGCAACGGCACCCCGGCCGACTCGCGCGGGGCCTCCGAGACCATGGCGCCGTTCGTCGCGCCCTATCTGGACGAGGCGGCGAGCCGGATCGTCGACGCGGTGACGATAGCCGCGGACGGCCTCGCGGCGACGCCGCTGCAAGTCGCACTCGCCTGGGTCCGGGACCGGCCCGGGGTGGCCGCGCCGATCGTCGGCGCGCGCAACGCGCAGCAGCTCGCGGCGGCACTGTCAGTGGAGACGCTTAGTCTTCCAGACGAGATCTGCCGGGCGCTCGACGATGTGTCGGCGCCCGTGCACCGCTATCCCGATCAGGACTGGAGCACCTTGTGACCGCGCTTCCCCCGGGGACGGCCCCCGGAACCCCGGCCGATGGCGCCTTGGGCGCCGAGAGCGGCGAGGTGGAGGCGACCGTCCCCGCCGATGTCGCCGACGACGCTGCTACGGAGGGCGAGACCGCCGACACCTCTGTGGAGGGCGAGACCGCCGACGCTGCCGCCGCCACGGGTGAGGCTTCGGCGGAACTCTCCGAAGCACAGGCCGAGTTGGCCGCTCAGCGCGAGCTGCGGGCGCGGATCGAGGCGCGCAAGGCCGAGAAGGAAGGGCCCGTCGACGCCGGGACCAAGCTCAGTGGCCAGGCCGCCGACCTGCTCGCGGCGGTACGGGCGGTGGAGAGCGGCGAGAAGTCGGGCTCGGCCTTCTTCGCCGCCGCCCCGGCCCCCCGCCGCCCCGCTCCTTCGACGGCGCCCGCGCCCGTACGTACGCAGGTGCCGCAGCCCGCGCGCGCGGCGGCCGGACCGGAGGCGCTGGCGGCGGTCCGGGCCGTGCTGACCGAAGGCGGCGCGCCGGATTCGCTCGCTCCGCAGGTCACGGACGCCCTGGGCGAGCAGGCGGCCGACGTCCTGCGGGCCGACCCCTGGCAGCTGCTCGCCGTCCCCGGGGTGCGGCCCGAGCAGGCCGACGGCTTCGCGCGGGCGGTGCTCGGCGCCGGATGCGGCCCGGACGACCCGCGCCGGGTGGCCGCGCTGGTCGGCTGGGTCCTGGAGCGCGCGTCCGCCCAGGGTCACACCGCGCTCACCATCGAAGCGGTGAAGGCGGCCCTCGCCGAGCGTTCCGTGCCCGAGCCGGACGAGGCCGTGCAGCACGCGATCACCGAAGGCGTGGTGCTGGTCTTCCAGGACGGAGAGGCCGCGCTGGACGGCGAGGAGAGCGAGCCGGACGACGAGACGGGCGAGGACGTTCCCGAGAGTGCCCCCGTCGAGGTGCTGCTCGGCCTCGACCGGTACGCGCTCGCCGAGGAGAGCCTGGCCGACGGCCTGGCCCGGCTGGCCAACGCCCCGGTGAAGGACGACGGTTCGGACTGGGCGGACGCGGCGGCCTCGGCCCCCTCGCCGTCCGCCGCCGAGCTGATCCGGGCCGTGGCGGGCAACGGCCTGGTCACCCACTCCGGCGGCGAGGCCGCCCGCGCCGAATCGGCCGCCGTGGTCGCCGCCGCGCACGGCCTGGGCCTTCGGGCGGCCGCCGCCGCGCACAGCCGGGACGGGCGGCGCAGGCTGGCCGAGGCGGTGGGGCCCGAGCGCGCGTTCACCGTGGCCGCGCTGCTCGGGGCCGAGGGGCCGGGCCGGGACGAGGACGGGGCGCTGGTCCTGGACGTCCTGGTCGTGCAGGACGCCCCGCAGCTCGACGTGGAAACCGCCGCGATGCTCGTCGAGTCCCTGCCGGACGGCTGCCGTCTGGTGCTCGGCGGCGACCCGCAGGTGCTCGGCTCGGCGGGCGCCGGGCAGGTGTTCGCCGATGTGCTGGCCGCGCGGGCCTTCCCGCATGTGGCCTCGCGTACGCCCGACCCCGGGCCGATCGGCGAGCTGGTCTCCGGGATCGGGGCCGGTGAGCTGGGCCAGGTGGACGCGCCGGGCAAGGAGGTCGTGATCGTTCCGGTGCGGGACGCGGGCGAGGCCGTGCACCGCTGCGTGCAGCTCGTCGCGGACTCGGTGCCGCGCGCGATCGGCGTGCCGACCGAGCAGACCCAGGTGATCACCGTCGGCCACGGCGGCTCGGCGGGCACGCGCGCGCTCAACACCGCGCTGAAGCAGCGGCTCAACCCCGGCCCCGGCCGGTTCGCGGGCTTCGACACGGGCGACCGGGTGGCGTACGCGGAGGCTCCTGGTCGTACCGCCGTGGGCGTCGTGGCGTCGGCGGGCCCGGACGGGCTGCATCTGGACTGCGGCGGCGAGGAGGTCGTCGTACCGAAGGAGCGGGTCGGCTCCGCGCTGCGCCACGGCTGGGCCGTGACCGCCCACCAGGCGGCCGGGACACGCTGGCCGGCGGCCGTGGTCGTGCTGCCCGGGGACGCGGCGCAGGGGCTCAGCCGGGCGTGGATCTACACGGCGTTCGGCCGGGCCGAGCGCCATCTGTCCGTGGTCCACGGGGTGGACCAGGCACTGCCGCGCGCCGTCACGGAGGGGGTGGCCCCGGCGCGTACGACCCGTCTGACGCCGCTCCTGAAGGGCCTGCTGAGGACGCCCGAGTCGGAGTAGACGCGAGAACGGCGGGCCCCGGTGGGCCCGCCGCTCTCCTCTGAGATCAGGAAGGACCGGACAGCTCGTCCTCGTCCTCCAGCTCCTCCTCGTCGAAGACCGCGCTCACATCGAACCGGCACACCACCCGCTGCGGATCGGCGTGGTCGAACGGGGTGCTCAGCCACTCCCCCGGCTCCGGCAGCTCGTCGGCCGCCGACACCCACAGCGTGGAGTCGCCCTCCTCCAGGCCGAACTCCTTGTGGCGGGAGGCGATTTCATCCGGTTCGTACTCGCCGAAGAGCACCCCGAGCGCCGCGTGCACGCTCGTGCCGACCACGGCCGCCGCACGGTCGCCGGCCGCGCCCTCGGCCTCGTCGGCCTCCGGATCGAGGTCCGCGATGCGCTGGGCCTGGGCGAGCAGGCGCTGTGGCTCCACCACGGCGTAGTCGCGGCGGATCAGCACGCTCAGCGCGTTCGGCTCCTCCGGGCCCGTGTAGGGCGGCAGGGAGTCGTCGGCGCCCGGGATCTCGAAGGGGGTGACCTCGTCGTACCGGTCGTAGAGCCGCTCGTCGTACGCCTCGGCAGCGGCGGCCAGGGCGTTGAACGCGTCGTACACGGCCGGATCGTCGTCCCCGGTGCGGCGTTCCACCGCCTCCAGGTGGCGGTCCAGCGCGGCTTTCACCGCGTCGGCGGCGGCACGTACCTCGGCAGCGGAGGGCTGCGCAGCATCAGACATAGTGCAGACGCTATCCGTACCGGGCCTGTGCCCGCACAATAGATGCGATGCCGGAATACGAATTTGTCGACGTGTACGTGCCGCGCGGGGTCTCCCGCAAGGACGCCACACGCCTGCTGACCGACCACGCCGAGTACGGACACTGGGAGTTGGAGCGACTGAGTCTGCTGCGTGACGGCAGCCGCAGGGTGCGGCTGCGCAGGCGGATCATCCGCCAGCTGCGCGCCACGTGGTGACAGGACTCGTGTGACGAAGATCGTGTCACGGAAACGGATCGGGCCCCGCGAAAGCGGGGCCCGATCCGTTCCACGAGCTTTCTGCTGACCGACCGATTCCGGGCGGTACGAGAACGACCGGTACCCGTACCGTCCGAGAACGTCCCGTACCCGTACGGTTACGCCCCGGCGCGGGCGCGGCGGTACAGGGCGGTTCCGGCGATCACCAGGCCCGCACCGGCCGGCAGCGCGACGCCGACCGCGTCGGACCCGGTGTGCGCGAGCGCGGCGACCGAGCCTGTGGAGGGCGTCGTGGTGTGGGTGGCCGGGGCGGTCGTGCCCGGGGTGCTCGGGCTACCCGGCTTGCCCGGCGCGTGCGGGTGCCGGCCGGGCTTGGTCCCGTGGATCGGGCTGACGTCGCCGGGCTTGCCCGGGTGGTGCGGGGTGCCCGGGTGCTCCGGCCCGCACGGCTCACCGGGCTTGCCGGGGTGGCCCGGCTGTCCCGGGTGGCCGGGGTGACCCGGGTGACCGGGGTGGTGCGGGGGCTGGTGGCCGGCGTCGGAGACGTTGGCGCAGTCGTTGCCGAACACGGGGTTGAGGCCCCCGATGACGGTCACGTTGTTGCCGCACGCGTTGACCGGCACGTCGATCGGCGCCTGGACGCTGTTGCCGGAGCCGACGCCCGGCGAGTCACTGGCGTGGCCGTTGGCCGTGGCACCGCCGCCGTGGCCGTGGTGCGAACCGCCGTGGTTCACACACTTGTTGCCGACCGCCGGGTTGAGCACCCCGATGACGTTGACGGTGTTGCCACAGGCGTTGACCGGCACGTGCACCGGCGCCTGGATCGCGTTCCCCGACAGCACGCCCGGGGAGTCGGACGCCGAGCCGTTGGCCGCCGAGTCGGCGTGCGCGGAGCCGCCGGCCATGGCGATGACGCCGGTGGCGGCCGCGAGGGTGATCAGGCCTTTTCTGGTGACCTGTCGCATAGGTTGAATCCCTGCCTTCTGCCTTACGGATGCTCCCCGGGCACCGTTGCGCCCGGGATGAATGCCGGGCGGCCCCGGAGCGCATGGCGCGCGCTCCGGGGCCGCCCGGATCAAACCCTCACGGGTTCGGGCACAACGTCAGTCGTTGACGCAGGTGTTGCCGAAGGCGGGGTTCAGCAGCCCGACCACGGAGATCGTGTTGCCGCAGACGTTCACCGGGATGTGAATGGGCGCCTGGATGACGTTGCCCGACACGACACCCGGGGAGTGCACCGCGGCACCCTGGGCACCGGCGTCGGCGACGGCCAGTCCCGCACCCGCGAGAACCAGACCACCAGTGGCAGCCGCAGCAGCGACGACCTTCTTGATCATTACTTCCTCCTTGTTGGCAATGTGCGATCCCAGCCGCGGACCGCACACCCTGTAACGAGGCGAAAGTTATGGGGCTACGAGCTTATGAACGCATTCACTCTTTTCAGTCAAGTGCGCACGGATGGCCGATTGTTGGCGTGTCGTTTCGCCAAAACCGCGTACGCGGCGGTACGGGTGCCGTGCGGACACGGCACCCGCTGGTCAGGACGCGTCGATGAACCGGTCGAGGACGCGCACGCCGAACTTCAGACCGTCCAGCGGCACCCGCTCGTCGACCCCGTGGAACATCCCGGCGAAGTCCAGCTCCGGCGGCAGCTTCAGCGGCGCGAAGCCGAAGCAGCGGATGCCGAGGTCGGCGAAGGACTTGGCGTCGGTGCCCGCCGAGAGCATGTACGGCACGGCGCGCGCGATCGGGTCCTCGGCGACCAGGGCGGTCTGCATGGCGTCGACGAGCGCCCCGTCGAAGGTGGTCTCCAACGCCTTGTCGGCGTGCACGTCCTCGCGCTTGACCCGGGGCCCGAGGATGCGGTCCAGATCGGCGAGGAACTCCTCCTCGTACCCCGGCAGGAAGCGCCCGTCGACGTGCGCGGTCGCCTGCCCCGGAATCACGTTGACCTTGTAGCCGGCGCCGAGCTGGGTCGGGTTGGCGGTGTTCTGCAGCGAGGCGCCGATGAGCTTGGCGATGCCGCCGAGCTTGGCCAGCGTCTCGTCCATGTTCTCGGGGTCGAGCTCGGTGCCGAGCGCGTCGCCGAGCTCGTCCAGGAAGTGCCGCAGGGTCTTGGTGACCCGCACCGGGAACCTGTGCCGCCCGAGCCGCCCGACGGCCTCAGACAGCTCGGTGATGGCGTTGTCCTTGTGGATCATCGAACCGTGCCCGGCGCTGCCGTCCACGGTCAGCTTCATCCAGTGCATGCCCTTCTGGGCCGTCTCGACAAGGTAGAGCCGCAGCTGCTCGTTGACGGTGAAGGAGAACCCGCCGACTTCGCTGATGGCTTCGCTGACACCCTCGAACAACTCGGGATGCTTGTCGACGAGGAAGCGGGCCCCGTACGTACCACCGGCCTCCTCGTCCGCGAGAAAGGCGAGGACGATGTCACGAGGAGGCTTGCGCCCGGAGCGCAGCCGATCCCGTACGACCGCGAGGGTCATCGCGTCCATGTCCTTCATGTCGACCGCGCCGCGCCCCCAGACGCAGTCGTCCGCGATCTCGCCCGAGAAGGGGTGGTGCGTCCAGTCGTCCGCGTTGGCCGGGACGACGTCGGTGTGGCCGTGGATGAGGAGCGCGGGCCGCGACGGGTCCTCGCCCTGGATCCGGGCCACGGTGGAGGCCCGCCCGGTGTGCGACTCGAAGATCTTCGGTTCGAGCCCGACCTCCGCGAGCTTCTCGGCCACGTACTCGGCCGCCTTGCGCTCGCCCGGCCCGGAGTGGTCCCCGTAATTGCTGGTGTCGATCCGGATCAGCTCGCGACAGAGGTCGACGACCTCGTCCTCGCCGCTCGGACCCCGCGTCGCCGTCGACTCGCTCACGCTGCTTCCTCCCGCTGCCGCTTGTGCTGTCCCCCTCATCCTCCCTCGCGCCCCCGCCCGACCCAAGGGCGGCTCCCGGTCGACATACGACGTTCACGCAGGCCAGGGGGGTGATCGAGCACCCCCAGATGTTTGCTATTGTTTTCCACGTCGGAACGGGCACGGCCCGCGAGACAGACACCTTGTCCGGGTGGCGGAATGGCAGACGCGCTAGCTTGAGGTGCTAGTGCCCTTTATCGGGCGTGGGGGTTCAAGTCCCCCCTCGGACACCAGCAGATACCCCAGTTCACCTGGGGTTTTTCTGTTTCTCCGGCTGTGGCGTGACCAACCACGTGACCAACAGCCGAGCGAACTTCCTGGTCAGACCAGGGATGACAGGCCGAGTCGGCTGGCACTCGAAGCGGCCAGCTTCTTCGCTCCCTCAGCGCGACGCCTGCCGTACCGCGCCATCGTGTAGCCCGGCGAGTGGTGCCGGGCGTTGGCTGAGACCTCTACCGGGTTCTCGTGGTTGTCGAGATCGTTCGTGATCTTCGATGCCCGCCAGTCGTGCAGCCGGAAGTTGTCCGGCAGGTGCAGACGGTTGCGTGCCGTGCGCCAGCGGGCCGACACCTTCTCAGGGTCTTGTGGTCCGCCTGCCTCACCCCGGTACAGCTTGAAGCCGTCGCGGGCGAACACGAGGTCATGGTCCACCCAGAGATCCCCGAGCCGTTCCCGCTTCTCGTCCTGGCGTTCCCTCTGCCACTTGAGGATGTTCATCAGGGCTTGGTCTACGTAGATGATCGCGTTGTCGTCTCCGTCCTTGGTGAGCTTGCGCAGCCGGTACGTGTTGCCTTCCTCGACCACGACCCAGCCCAGTTCGATGGCGCACTCATCCCAGTGGACGAGCGACCACTTCCACCCCAGAACTTCGCTGCGGCGGCACGAGGTGGCCGCGTAGGCGGTCCACAGCGGGGCGTCCCGAAGGCAGTGGTGGGTCAGTCCGTCGTCGCACGCCCGGTTGCCGCACGGCTTCCATATCTCTTTGAGGAAGTGCGTCGTCTCGTGATCGTTGAGTGTGGGGAAGTCCGGCTGTGCCGCCTTGATCTGCCGCTCCGTGGGCGGGTTGGCAGTGTGGGCCGGGTTGACCGTGAGGAGCTTCCTCGGTCCGGTCACCGAGTCCAGCGCAGCCGAGATGATGTTGTGGATGTGGCGGACACTCTTGGGGCCGAGCGGCTTGTTGCCGTTGGCCTCGATGGGCGTGGCCTCCAAGAGCCGGTACAGCTCGTCGAGCCGCTCGTCCGTCACCTCCACCACCTTGACCTTGCCTATGTGCGGCTTGATGTGCAGCCGGATCTTCGGCTCGTACCCCTCCTTGGTCGTGTCTTCGCCCCGATGCTTGGCAAGCCATCCGTCCATGAGCTGTCCCATGGTCATGTCGGAGCGGGGCGTGAGGGTGCCTGCCTCGTGGTCGGTGTGCCACTTGCGCAGCGCCCGTTCCGCCTCGGTTTTGTTCTTGTACTCGCGTCCTATCCAGTAGCGCTCCTTCCTGCCCGTTGCCGGGTTGAAGTGCAGGGGCGTACGCACGCCCCAGGTGTTCGGTCGTCCCGTGCGCGGGATCTCCACCGGAGTCCCACCGAGCCCGTTGCCGCGCTTTGCCACTCGGCTAGCTCCCCCTCGCTCTGCCCCAGCCGTTACGGCTGTCGCACCTGTTCGACATCGATCCCCCTCAGCGTTTCGATCGCCTTGTCCGTGAGCTGTCCGCCCGCCTTGCCTTCGACCTTGGTCAGGAAGGCGCGCTGACGCGCCGCCCGGAGGTGGCCCTTCAACGTCGCCTGCTTCGTCCCCGTCCACAGCTCAAGGTCTTGAGCGGGTGCCGTCCGTCCAAGGTTCACGAAGCGCACGTACAGGGCGGAGAGCACCGCGAGGTACTCGTCCGACACTCCCTTGGGGAGGCCGGCCAGCTCACGCCGGAAGGTCTCGATCGCCTGTTGGCCAGCGCGGGTCAGCCTTGTCATCGACCCTGCGTCCTTCGCGAACGCGGCGGTGTCGACCTGCCGCAGGACCGTGCTGGTGATGCCGCGCGCTACCTCTTGCGGGGCGGCTTCCTCGTGCGGCTCGATCTGGATTTCGCGGGGGTTGCCCGAGGTGGAGTCGAGCGGAAGCCACATGGTGACCTTCCACGCCCCGATGCGCTGGACGTGTTCGATGCCCGCACGGGGCGCAGCGCTGCCCTCGTGATCGTTGGTGTTCGTCATGGGCGACAACGTACGGAACTGAAACGCGTCAGGCAAGTCAAGGTGTGACGCATCCGGGTTTGACGGAACTGGACTGATATCCCAGGATGGACAGCCCCGAGGGGACCCCTCCCCTCCGCTACCGAGGAGCTGTCCATTGCAGAACGCCCGCCTGATGAGCGTCGCCGACCTGGCCGAGTACCTGGGCGTGACGCCCGCGTGGGTCTACAACAACCACCGACCGCTCAACATCCCCGCCTGCAAGATCGGCGGACATCTCCGCTTCCGGCCGTCCGACGTGGAGCACTGGCTTGAGCGGGAGTGCCGCGCAGCCGCCTGACGCGAGCCCCAACCTCCATGTCAGTCCGATGGCTGGCCGTGCCTACCAGAAGGGAGCGCATGCGAACCACCGACTACCGGCGCTCGTCGCGCCACACGGAAAGGACCACCACTCAGTGCGCATCGACTTCGGACCCGGCGTTGAATGGGGCGGCATCTCTCAGGCTCATTGCGAACTCATGGCCAGGAACGACGGGCACCGACTTCACTACCGCGTCTACTTCGCCGCCCTGTGGCGGGCGAACCAGATAGGTCATGCCGAGTTCCGCATGGGTGAGCTCGCCACGATCCTCGTCGCGGAAGGCGGAGTCATCCCGTCCCGGCAGAGCGTCACGAACGCGGTCGGGCGAGCCAAGGCACTGGACCTCATTGGACCGGACTCAACCGTCCGATGCCTCACCCTGCCCCATCACCACTTCCAGAAAGGCGGCCGAGGTGGCCGCAAGTGCAGCGTGCACGGCGACGCCACGCCTTGGGCGTGGGCTTCCTGAACGCTCGCCCGTCCAGGCCGACACGCACCACGTGTACAAACACGCGAAACGTACACGCCAGGCGTGGCCGAGGGACACGCCACCCGTGTCGCGGTACATCACCTGACCTGCGGAAACGTTCGCTGCTCTTTATCTATCTCAGTAGGTTCTCAGCCTCACAAGCCTTGAGCACCCGGCCCCTGCCGGGGCCGACATCGTGAAGCCACTTACGTGCAGCGGCGAAGCGAAGGAAGGGCGCACAGCGCCCCCACGGGCGAAGACCCAACGGCGAAGGCGTGAGCAGAGAGGGCGGCCATTCGGCCGCTCAACCCGAAGCCACTTACGTACGTGTTCAGCGGCGAAGAGGTAAGCGACAGAAGAGGTAAGCGACAGGGGCGGCCTCCGGCCGCACAGACAGAAGCCGCTTCGACAGGGCGGCCCCGAAGGGGACCGACATCAGGAAGACCAGGAAGGTAGCCAGGTGGGGCGCTGCCGCGCCCCCAGAGCGCGAAGCCCCTTCGACTTGCAGCAAGAGGCGTGGGCCGCTTACGCGGCGACAGAGCGAAGCCACTTACGGTAAGCCCAGAAGGTGCCATTCTCGTGCAGGCTCCGAGTGCCGGCCAGGCTAGGCGCAGCGCCCCCACCTGCTACTTCTCCGCCGCTGCCTGCGATCGCCGCTGCCCTGACGAGGTCTGGAACCGTGGCAGGATCTGAGCTGCTAAGACGTGGCGGTCGGGCTCGCCTGCTTTAGGGGGTCATACCCCACCCCCTGGCATCCGCCGTCGGAACCGTGACGGCGCGGGCGCCGTCGACGTTGCCTCAGTCATGACCGATGACGAGTGGCTGCACTACTGGCTGGCGTGTGCGCCCAAGCTCAGCGATGAACAGGTGGACGAGATCCTCAGCCTGATGGGCTTGGAGCGGACGCCGGGCGGCTGGGTGCTATGCCAGCAGAGTCCCGTCTCATAAACCTTCGATAGTGAGACGCTCGGCGCAGCATCGGGCCATATCCGTTTCACCCCCACTCTCACGTCTCGAAACCCGTCTCAAAAGATCCGTCTCGCGACTGGCTTTCGAGACACGTTTATGAGACTGTCTCGATCATGACCACGAACACCCCGGCCGATCAGGTCGAGCGTCACCCCTGCCCGAAGTGCGAAGCCCCCGCCGGTAGCCCCTGCCGGACGGGAGCGGGCAAGGTGGCAGCGAACTACCACACGGGCCGCTTCGCCCTCGTGCCCGCGCTCAAAGCCGAACTCACGGTGAAGACCCCGGCCGACCGCAACCCCGGTAAGCCATGGACGCAAGGCGCACCCGTCCCCGAGGTGGCAGAGGTGGCGCCGGGCGCAGCGATACGGATCGGCTACGCCCGTTGCTCCACGGTCGGGCAGGAACTCGACAGTCAGTTGGACCTGTTGGGTCGCGCCGACTGCCACCGTGTCTTCTCGGAGAAGATCAGTACCCGTGTGAAGGAACGGCCGGAACTAGAGAAGGCCCTCAGCCTCGCCCGGGAGAACAGGACAGCCGCACCCAACCAGCCCGTCATCCTGACCGTGGTCGAGATGAAGCGCCTGGCCCGCAACGCAGCGGAACTTATGACGTTGTCGGCCACGTTGCAGGCGGACGGCATCCAACTCGAACTCCTCTCCGGCCCGTTGCAGGGGGTCTACGACCCCAACGGGGCAGGCGCCATCGTCTTCGCCGTCCTGGCCGTGAGCGCCGAGGTGGAGCGGGAAGGCATCCGGGAGAAGACGTTGGAGGGGCTGGACACTGCGGCCCGCAAGGGCAACCACGGTGGACGCCCCTCCGTCGTAGACGACGACAAGCTAGCCGTAGCCCGCGCTCGACACGCCAAGGGAGAGAGCGTCACGGCCATTGCCAAGGCCTTGGGGATCTCCCGAGCCACCTTGTACCGGCACATCGGCGAGAGCGCCTGAGACGGGCGCACAGCGGCGGAGTCAGGCGCTCACCTCGGAGTGCACCGGAACGGGCGGGCGCACTCCCGTGAGCGCCTCCGCTCGGGCAACCAGGTGGAGAGCAAGGTCGGGGTACCAGCCACGGGCTACGGCTTGCAGCATCTCCGCCAGGGCCGCGAGTTCTCCGATTCGGCCAGCGGGAGTGTCAAGGATCGCCGCGAACTCCTCGCGGATACGGGCGGCAACGTCGGGAACGAGCAGGCTGTTGACGTGGAGGAGCCCCGCGTCATAGCCGAAGGGCACGAGGCCCCACCGCTCCCAGTCCAACAGGGCCAGGGGCATGGCGGTGAGGTTGCCCCAGTGCAGGTCACCGTGACCGGTCACCCGCTCCACCTTGGCGGGGGCCGGGATGCCAAGGAACTGGGGGAAGGCTCGTTCGATCCACCCGTCCCGGACGGTCGTCTTCACACCCTCCGCTTCAGCGAGTAGATCAAGGGCTTGGCGAAGGTCCGCCCACCACTCGTCAGGCAACCCGGGGTCGTGGTCGATGTCGGCTCGGTCCGGGGACACCACGGGTTGCGTGAGGTAGTCCAGGACTTCGGCCTCGAAGGCCCACTCACCGTCAGTCCAGTCGTGTACCCCGTGCAGGCGGGGGCGGGGAACGCCGTCGGGTACCAGCTCAGAGGCGCCGACGATGCCCTCTCCCTGCTTCCTGCCTGCGTTCCTCTTCGCCGTCCGGCTCACCCGTAGCCACCGGTTCCCTGCCCGACGCCCGAGGGTGACACCGAGGAAGCCCCACGCCAGCGGTCCCGTACATGTGAGACCCAGCGCCTTGGCCGCCCGGTCGTGGGCGGCCTCCATCAGGGCCTGTACCTCCTTATTCAGAGGCGAGTTCATCCGTCACCCTCCTGAGTTCCTGGGCCGTCAGCGGCGCAGCCAGAGCCTTGGCCACATCGTCCCAGTGCTCGCGGGTACTAGCGGAGGTGAGGACGACATCGAGGCCAGGGCACGAGCCAGCGGCCAGCAGGGCAGCGGCTGCGGCCGACAGGCAGGGGCGGATGAGGTTCACCAGTTCGGGTGTCATGGCATCGAGGAGTTCGCCCCCGTGCAGGGGAGCAGAGCCGAACGTGATCAGCCCCGCTTCGTTCGCCTGCACCAGTGGCCCGCCGCCGTTCAGGGCCTGTGTGATCGGAGCATCCATGATCAGGCTGACGGGCATCTGCAAGCCGGTGAAGTGGTGCTCGGCGGAACCCGCCGCCTGGCGCGCGAGCGCGAGCAACTCGGGAACGCTGAACGCTCCGGAGGCCAGGCCCGACCAGGTGGCGACGCCGTACCCGCCGATCCTGCCCGCATGGGCGAACTCCTCCAGCGCCGTGAAGGCTTCCCGTACACGCCCGTGCAGAGAGGCACGGTCACGGCCGTGCCCCTGGTGCTCCGGGTTGTGCACGAACACCAGGTCCACGCGCCCGAGCGCGGCCAAGGATCGCTCCGTCTGCCAGCGGACAAAGCCCCGCTCAAGGCTGTGCCTACCGGCCGCCTCTTGCCGGGTGAGCACTTCCTCAGCCAGGGCGGTGCGGCCCTGCTCCTGCGTGAAGAACCCAGTCTTCGTGGCTACCCGCACGGTCGGGTGCTCCCCGAGAACCGGGCGCAGTTCCTCATGCGCCCCACCACGGGCGTAATTGGGTGCCGTGTCCACCCAGGGGCTACCGGCAGCCAGGGCGGTGCGTGCCGCCTGACTGACGGCACGCACGCGGTATGTCCCCAGGCAGAGCGCGGCGGTCACAGCGCCGTCCCCACGACGGCGACGGCGTGGCCGTCGATGAGGACGGAGACCAGTTCGGCCACCTCCTTGACCTCCAGCCCGGCGGAGTCGGCCATCTCCCCAAGCGTGGTCGGCTGGTTGGTCAGCAGCGTGCCCAGCGCGGGAGCGGCGGACTCGGCGAAGTCCCAAGCGGTACCGGCCGCCGAGAGGGTGACCGTGCCCTCTTCGCGGTTCGCCGACAGGCGGCCCCTCGGAGCAGTGAGCTTGACCGCGATCTCCCGCCGTGCGGGCAGCCCGTCTACGTACGGCAGGGACGGAATCGCGTGGCCCGGGTCCGTTGTGTCGATCGACTCCGCCCACCGCTCAACGAGGCGGGGGTCCGCCATCATGTCGGCCACCTCACGGCGTATGGCGTCGATGAAGTCCGACTGTTCCGCCAGCGAGCCGAAGCGCGGGATGTCCCTGCGCAGCGCGAGGGACGCCCGGAGCTGATCGACAACCCAGAGCATCAGGTCAGCGCCTGTGTGCGGGATCGTGCCGAACGTGAGGTGAAGGGATTCTGTCCCCTGGTCGGCGGTGACCGAGTGCCACCAGCCGCGCGGCAGATAGAGCACGTCGCCCGGGGACAGAACGAGGTCCGCCACCGGGTCGCCCTCCGGCTCCTCCGGCGACTCCACGTCCCGGAAGGTGGGCGCCTCACGGGTCATCCCCCACAGGCGCCACCGTTTCGAGCCGTGCAGTTGCACCACGACGACATCGTGGTCGTCCCAGTGCCGGCCGAAGCCCTCCCGCTCGGTCCACGAGGCGTACACGTTGGCCTGCACGGAAGTCCCGAGGAAGCGTTCCAGTGCCTCCGCAGCCGCCCCCACGGCGGGGTGGATCTTCTCCACCGCGTCGAGAACCAGCGACGCCCCGTCTTTGAGCTGGGCGTGGAAGTCGGACGGCTGGATGCGGGACCAGGTGACCGCTCGGCGGTTCGTGGTCGGGATCGCGTAGCGGTATAGCGGGACCATCTCGCCGTCGACCGACAGGCGCAGCCTGGGCGGCTCCAGCCGCTGCGTGGCGATGATCCGGTTCAGGTCGTCCCAGGAGAACAGGCCCGCCGTGTCGGCGGCCCGGGGGAAGTGCGCGTATGAGCGGTGGTACGTCTGGGCGAGGAACCTGTCCCCGCCCAGACGCCCCGCCCACGAGGCTGCATCAAGCAACGTGGGCGCTCCCGTCAGTCGTTGCCGTCGGAACGGCCACTGCTGACGTCAGACTCCTGCTCGGCACGCGTACGAGCGGCCACGATCTTCCGCTTCGCGACGAGCAGTCCACCCCCCTCGGGGGCGGCCGACATGGTGTTCTCTTCCACCATCGGACTTACCTCTCTCTTCTCGGGGACTCCCACCGGGATTCCGGCAGGAAGCAAAGGGACAGCGACGAGCGCGGCGGACGCCGACCTCGACGACGACGGACGCCCCGTGCACCGAGGGCACCCGCACGGCGGGTACTTGGTCGGTGAACCCAAGATCACTGCGTTGCGCGGGTTCACCTGCACCGTGCGCACCGGGCCGTACGTCCGGCCGCCGTCGTATGACACCCGGAGAGTCATGCGCCCGGTCGTCATGAGCGCACACCAGCGTCAGGGCCGAACCTCCGCCGGTACCCCAGCCGCCATCCCACGCCGTAGCGGACCCACTTTTCGTTTCGCTCGGTCGCTGCCATGGGGGAAAACATTGGCCTAGAAAGTGACGGCTGTGTAGTTCTTTCCCGTCATGGACTAAAGATCATGAACGACAGGCGGCGGACCACTCCGCCAACAAGGCTCGCGCTTCGTCCCCGAACAGCGCATAACCCTCCAGAGTAGAGAACAGTTCCAAGTGCATTTCGATGTCGCGTGGATCTCTCAGAATCACGACACCGGTGGTGTTCTCCACGGTGGCCAGGGTCTCGTCATAGATGGTGAAGGTGTCCATCGGTGCCATGGGCTTGTACCCCGCGATGGGGATGACACCGAGCTTCACGTTCGTAAGATGAGTCAGTGAGGCCAGCCGGTCAATTTGCATCGCCATCGCAGCCGGGGGCAGGAGTGGCCACCTCACAGCCTGCTCAGTGAGAATGAAAGTGAACCGCTTCTTCGTGTTGTAAAGAACCTCCTGCCGCTCCAGCTTCCTAGCGATCGTCTTTGTTACATCGGCCGGAGAATGGGAAAGGCTGGCCCGGATGTACTCAGGGGTGGACAGTAGTCCTGTAATCATTGAGAGCAGGAAGAAGCGGAACTCCGCCGACGAAGATTCAAGGGCGGCAAGTTCGTTCTGCTTCTTCTCCAAGCCCCTACGCCGCAGCGAGCGCAGGTCTTGCCATTCGGTGTTGGCCAGCCTCGCGAGGGCGATGACCTCCTCGATGACCTCGGGCGGAGCCACGACAGCCCGGAGGATTCTTTCGAGGTCCAGCAGGCTCGGTTGGGCTTTCCCATTCTCGATCCGACTGATCTTCGATTGGGACATGTTGCAACGCCGAGCGAGCCGGTCCCCAGTGAGGCCGGCTCGCTTGCGTAGTTCTTTCAGCAGGGCCGCCAGTTCCTGTTTCGGCTGCCCGAGCTGCTCAGGATCGAACGTCACCCGCTGCTCACGTACTCCAGGAACGGCACGGATTCGGCAATGGCAATCTGCTTCCACTGCCGGTACGGCTCCGGGTCACCCTCGTACAGTTCCCGGTTGATCTGCGTCCCGTCTTCCCGGTAGTTCATCAGGACCACCTTGGACTCGTCGAACATCCAGAAGTCCTGATCCGGCAGTCCGGGATTCTCCCGGTCGGTGAGGTCGAGGATGCGGATATCCTCGCCCGCCTTCACGTGGTGCCGGTAGTAATACTCGAACTCGAACCGAAGGTAGTCCGAGAGCGGGCGGGTCACGACGTGCACCCTGCCGACGCCCTTTCCTTCCGAGGCCCATTGCCGAACCTCGTCCATCCAGGCCGACGTGTAATCGTCGGGGGATTTCTCCCCGGCGAGGAAGCGCTTCAGCTTCTCCGCTTCCTGGGGCATTGTGTAAACGGGCAGCGTTTCCAGCCGCCACGCCTCACGCTCCATGGAATCGAAGCAGTTATTCCACGCGTCACCATCCAAGTGCACGGAACGCCTCCCTGAGAACCGCTTCCGGGATTTCCACGAGCCCTTCCCCGGCGGGCGGGGTGAAGGCGTCGGACACGTCGCCCTGCACCACGAACGATCCAGTCGCCTTGCGGTACACGTTCGGGCAGTCCTTCTCTCCGCACTCGCCGTTGCCGTTGCCCGTGAGCCGGGTGAGTGCCGAACGTTCGGACATGCCAAACCCCCTTGCTCTGGCCCCGTTTGGGCCGCCTGGCCAACGACAGTAGAGGGGGTGGCGCCACGCGTCTATGCGTGAACGCGACTATGCGCGTCCTTGCATAAATAGGTCTCCGACCGCCCCAGCCCACCCCTTACGTGGTCACGCACGCGCCCGTGCAGGCTAGGCGAAGCCCCGTGGCGCCATCCGGGTAGCCTGACCAGGGACGGACCGCCTCGGAGGAGGGTTGGTCACGTGACCAACGCATGACCAACAGGGACCCGAGAGGGCCTGAAACAGCAGGAAAGAACAGGAGAAACGCCCGCCGAAATCAAGCCTGTCGACGGGCGTTTCCCCAGGTCAGAGCGGATGTGGGCTGGCGCCCGAGAGGAGAGTTCAAGTCCCCCCTCGGACACCACCAGCGAGAACCCCACTTCGGTGGGGTTCTCTGCGTTTATGGAGCATGCGGCGGTCCACTCGGGAACCCGCCACGTGCCGCAGCCCAGGGCCCCGTGGCGGCTACCGTTGCCCGGTGACGCGAAGATCCAGGACGCCTGCCTCCCCACTCCCCCAGCGCGACGGCATCGACCCCGTGCGGGTGCGGCTGCCCGATGGGGCGTGGGGCACGGTCGGGGAGCATCTGGTCGAGCGGTTCCAGGGGGCGATCGGGGCCGAGCGGGTGGTGGGGATGCTGCGCGAGGGGCGGTTCGTGGGTGCCGACGGGGTGGTGGACGCCGAGCTGCCGTACCGCCCCGGGATGTACATCTGGTTCCATCGCGACTTCGCGCCCGAGGTGCCGGTGCCGTTCGGGATCGGGATCGTCCACCGCGACGAGCGGATCGTGATCGCCGACAAGCCGCACTTCCTGGCCACCACCCCCCGGGGACGGCACATCACCGAGACCGCCCTCGCCCGGCTGCGGCGCGATCTGGAGCTGCCCGCGCTCCAGCCCGCACACCGCCTCGACCGGCTGACCGCCGGCCTCGCGCTGTTCGTCGTGCGCTCCGAGGACCGGGGCGCGTACCAGAACCTGTTCGGGTCGCGCCTGGTGCGCAAGGAGTACGAGGCGGTGGCCCCGTACGACGAGAAGGTGGCGCTGCCGGTGACCGTGCGCAGCCGGATCGTCAAGGAGCGCGGGGTGATCGCCGCGCACGAGGAGCCGGGCGAGCCGAACGCCGAGAGCCGGATCGAGCTGGTCGAGCGCCGGGGCGGCCTCGGCCGGTACCGGCTGCTGCCCGCCACCGGGCGCACCCATCAGCTGCGGGTGCACATGAACGGGCTCGGGCTGCCCATCCTCAACGACCCCGTGTACCCGGTGGTGGCCGAGGAACCCGCTCCCGACGACTTCACCCAACCCCTCCAACTGCTCGCCAGAGTACTTGAGTTCACCGATCCGGTGGACGGGCGGACGCGGAGGTTCGAGAGCGGGCTGCGTCTGGAGAGCTGGCCTGCCCTCGATGCGGATACATCGGATCAATAGCCGCCCCGCACCCCCGAAATCCCGCTCCCAGGGGTCCCTCAACCCCTCAAAGGTCTGATAAATATGCGGGCATGCGGGTCACGAAGCTCGGTGGCAGTGGCTGTCCCGTCAGCGTGCTGTCCTTCGGCGCGGCCGGGTTGGGGAACCTCCTCGGCCAGGTGTCCGACGCCGACGCCCGGGGCGCGGTCGACGCCGCCTGGGACGTCGGCGTCCGCTACTTCGACACCGCCCCGCACTACGGCCTCGGCCTCTCCGAACGCCGACTCGGAGAGGCCCTGCGCGGCCGCCCCCGGGACGCGTACACCGTGTCCACCAAGGTCGGCCGCATCCTGGAGCCACTGGCCGAGTTGTACGGCGACGACCGCGCGGAGGGGTTCGCCGTCCCCGCGACCCACCGCCGCCGCTGGGACTTCAGCGCGGACGGCGTCCTGCGGAGCATCGAGGACAGCCTCGTGCGGCTCGGGCTCGACCGGATCGACGTCGTGTATCTGCACGACCCCGACGGCCACGGCGAACAGGCCCTGCGCGAGGCGTACCCGGCGCTGGAACGGCTGCGCGCGCAGGGCGTCGTACGGGCCATAGGGGCCGGGATGAACCAGGCCGACATGCTCGCCCGGTTCGTCCGGGACACGGACGTGGACGCGGTGCTGTGCGCCGGGCGGTACTCGCTCCTTGACCGGCGGGCGGCCGACGAACTGCTGCCCGAGGCGGCCGCGCGTGGCAAGAGCGTGGTGGTCGGCGGGGTCTTCAACTCGGGGCTGCTCGCCGATCCCCGGCCCGGCGCCACCTTCGACTACGCGGCCGCGCCGCCCGATCTGCTCGACCGGGCACTGTGGCTCAAGGCGGTGTGCGAGCGCCATGGCGTACCGCTGCGGGCCGCCGCCCTCGCCTTCCCGCTGCGCCACCCGGCGGTGGCGAGCGTGCTGGTGGGGGCCCGTTCGGCGGCCGAAGTCAGGGACGCCGCCGCGCTGTTCGCGCGCCCGGTCCCGGACGCGCTCTGGGAGGAGCTGGGCTTATGAACGAGGAGTCGGGCTTGTGAGAGTCGCGCTGCACACCCGCGTACGAGCGGACCGCATCGAGGCGTACGAGTCCGCGCACCGCGAAGTCCCGGCCGAGCTCACAGCGGCGATCCGGGCGGCCGGGGTCACCGCGTGGACGATCTGGCGCAGCGGCACCGAGTTGTTCCACGTCATCGACTGCGCGGACTACGCCCGCCTCCTCGCCGAGCTGGAGCACCTGCCGGTCAACATCGCCTGGCAGGCCCGGATGGCCGAGCTGCTGGATGCAGTTCACGATTACTCGGGCGCGGGGGCGGAGGCCGGGCTGCCGGTGGTGTGGACCCTATGACAGGCGTGGTCGACGCGCACCATCACCTCTGGGACCTCTCCGTCCGCGACCAGGACTGGCTCGCCTCTCCTGAACTCGGCCCCATCCGGCGGGACTTCCTCCTCGAAGAGCTGCGGGCCGAGGCTGCGGCCGCCGGTGTCACCGCCACCGTGCTCGTCCAGACCGTGACCGTGGCCGAGGAGACCCCCGAGTTCCTGGCGCTCGCGGCGGGCAACGACCTCGTACGCGGAGTCGTCGGCTGGACCGATCTCACCACGCCCGGAGTAAGAGACGAGCTGGCTCGCCTCGCCGAACTCCCGGGCGGCACACGGCTGGTGGCGATCCGGCACCAGGTGCAGGGCGAGCGCGACCCCGAGTGGCTGCTGCGGCCGGACGTGGACGCGGGGCTCGCGGCGGTCGCGGCGGCCGGACTCGCGTACGACCTGGTGGTGCTCCCCCATCAACTACCGGCCTGCGTACGGGCCGCCGAGCGCCACCCCGGGCTCACCTTCGTCCTCGACCACCTGGGCAAACCCCCGGTCGCCTCCGGCACGCAAGAGCCCTGGGCGTCGGCCGTCCGCGGCCTCGCCGCGCTCCCCAACACCGTCTGCAAGCTGTCGGGGCTGGTCACGGAGGCGAACTGGGCGAAGTGGAGCGTCGACGATCTGCGGCCGTACACGGACACCGTCCTGGACGCCTTCGGCCCCGCGCGGCTGATGTTCGGCTCCGACTGGCCGGTGTGCCTGCTCGCGTCCTCGTACGGTCACGTCATCAACGTAACAAGGGAGTTGGTACAGGACCTGAGCCCGCACGAGCGGGCCCAGGTCCTCGGTGGCACGGCCGACCGGGTCTACCGGCTCAGTGGCCGCGCTTGATCCACTCGTCGAGGTGGGGTGCCTCGGCGCCGATCGTCGACGAGTCGCCGTGACCCGTCCGTACGACCGTCTCGGGCGGCAGCGTCAGCAGCCGGTCGCGGATCGAGTCGACGATGGTCGGGAAGTGGGAGAAGGAGCGGCCGGTCGCGCCCGGGCCGCCGGCGAAGAGCGTGTCGCCGGTGAACACCGTGCCCAGGTCGGGCGCGTGCAGGCACACCGCGCCCGGGGCGTGGCCCGGGGTGTGCAGCACGTCGAGGCGCGTACCGGCGATGGACACGCTCTGCCCGTCGGCCAGTTCGCCGTCCGGGGCCCGGTCCGGGTGCGTGAGCTTCCACAGCGGCAGGTCGTCCGGGTGCAGCAGCACCGGCGCACCGGTGGCGTCGGCGAGCGCGGGCGCCGCGTCGATGTGGTCGTTGTGGGCGTGGGTGCAGAGGATCGCGCGCAGGGTACGGCCGCCCAGCGCGGCCAGGATCGCCTCCGCGTCATGGGCCGCGTCGATGACCACGGCCTCCTCGTCGTCGCCGACGATCCAGACGTTGTTGTCGACGTCCCACGTGCCGCCGTCCAGGGCGAACGTGCCCGAGGTGACCAGCTGCTCGATACGGGCGGTCATCAGAACGCCACCACCGAGCGCAGGACGTCACCCTCGTGCATCCGCTCGAAGGCCTTCTCGATGTCGTCGAGCCCGATCGTCTCGGTGACGAAGGCGGCGAGGTCGATCCGGCCCTGCTGGTGCAGATCGATCAGCATCGGGAAGTCGCGCGACGGCAGGCAGTCGCCGTACCAGGAGGACTTGAGCGCGCCACCCCGCCCGAAGACGTCGATCAGCGGGAGCTCCAGCTTCATGTCGGGCGTCGGCACCCCGACGAGCACGACGGTCCCGGCCAGGTCGCGGGCGTAGAACGCCTGCTTGTACGTCTCGGGGCGGCCGACCGCCTCGATGACGACGTCGGCTCCGTGGCCGCCGGTGAGGGCGCGGATCGCCTCGACGGCGTCGTCCGTGCGGGAGTTGACCGTGTGCGTGGCGCCCATGGTCTTCGCGGTGGCCAGCTTGCGGTCGTCGATGTCGACGGCGATGATCCTGGCCGCGCCCGCGAGCCGTGCGCCCACGATGGCCGCGTCCCCGACGCCGCCGCAGCCGATGACAGCGACCGAGTCCCCGCGCCCCACGTTGCCGGTGTTGATCGCGGCGCCGATGCCCGCCATCACCCCGCAGCCCAGCAGCCCGGCGACGGCGGGCGAGACCGACGGGTCGACCTTGGTGCACTGCCCGGCCGCGACCAGGGTCTTCTCCGCGAACGCCCCGATGCCGAGCGCGGGCGAGAGCTCGGTACCGTCGGTGAGCGTCATCTTCTGCTTCGCGTTGTGGGTGTTGAAGCAGTACTGGGGGCGGCCGCGCAGACAGGAGCGGCACTGGCCGCACACCGCGCGCCAGTTGAGGATCACGAAGTCGCCGGGCTCGACGTCGGTGACGCCCGCGCCGACCGACTCCACCACTCCGGCCGCCTCATGGCCGAGCAGGAAGGGGAAGTCGTCGTTGATCCCGCCCTGCTTGTAGTGCAGATCGGTGTGGCAGACCCCGCAGGCCTGGATCTGCACCACGGCCTCGCCGGGCCCCGGGTCCGGCACCACGATCGTCTCCACCCGCACGGGCTGGTTCTTCCCCGGCGCGATGACCCCTCGGACCTGCTGCGGCATGCGTGAACTTCCTTTCTCGCACCGCCCGTACGTACGGAAATGTGTACGGGCCCGGCCTTGGCACGTTACCCGGCCCATGCCGAAGGGCGGCACCCCGCGCCGGGGGGTGCCGCCCTTCTCGTACCGCTGTGTGGCGCCTACTGCTTCGCCGCGAGCTCCGTGACCCGCTTGCGGACCAGGTACCAGCCGCCGACGAGCATGGCCGCGATGATGGGCAGGCAGTAGGTCGTGGTGCGGCCGACGCCGCCGCCGTACCACATCAGGAAGACGACCGAGGCGAGGAAGAACAGCGTCACGATCTGGGTGTAGGGGGCCCAGGGCAGCCGGTAGGCGGGCCGGGTGACCTTGCCCTCCTGGGCGCGGCGCCAGAACAGCAGCGAGCAGATCATGATCATCGCCCAGGTGCCGAGGATGCCGATGGAGGCGAAGTTCAGCACGATCTCGAAGGCCTTGCCGGGCACGATGTAGTTCAGGCCGACGCCCAGGACGCCGAAGCCGGCGGTGAGCAGGATGCCGCCGTAGGGGACCTTGCCCTTGTTCATGACGCCGACGAACTTGGGCGCGGAGCCGGCGAGCGACATCGAGCGCAGGATGCGGCCGGTGGAGTACAGGCCCGAGTTCAGGCTGGAGAGCGCGGCGGTCAGGACGACCAGGTTCATCACACCGGCGGCGCCCGGCACGCCGAGCTTCTCGAAGACGGTGACGAACGGGCTCTCGTCCCCGGAGTACTGGGTGTACGGGAGCAGCAGCGCGAGCAGGACGACCGAGCCGACGTAGAAGATGCCGACGCGCCACATGATCGAGTTGATCGCCTTGGGCAGGATCTTCTGCGGGTTCTCGGTCTCACCGGCCGCGACACCGCAGAGCTCGACCGAGGCGTACGCGAAGACGACGCCCTGGATGACCAGGAGCATCGGCAGCATGCCCATCGGGAAGATGCCGCCGTGGTCGGTGATGTTGGCCAGGCCCGGGGTGTTGCCGTCGACGCTGTGCTGGGTGACGACGAGGTAGATGCCGACCAGCATGAAGGCGACCAGGGCCGCGACCTTGATGATCGCGAACCAGAACTCCATCTCGCCGAAGTACTTCACCGAGATCAGGTTGGCGGTGAGCACCACCGCGAGCGCGATCAGGGCGAGGACCCACTGCGGGATGTCGCTGAACATGGCCCAGAAGTGGGCGTAGGTCGCGGCGGCCGTGATGTCGGCGACGGCGGTGGTCGACCAGTTCAGGAAGTACAGCCAGCCCGCCGAGTAGGCGCCCTTCTCACCCATGAACTCACGGGCGTAGGAGACGAACGCGCCGGAGGAGGGGCGGTAGAGCACGAGCTCGCCGAGCGCGCGCACCACGAAGAAGGCGAAGACGCCGCAGACCGCGTACGCGATCGCGAGGGAGGGGCCAGCGCCCGCCATGCGGCCGCCGGCGCCGAGGAACAGGCCGGTGCCTATCGCGCCGCCGATGGCGATCATGTTGATATGGCGGGACTTGAGGTCCTTGCTGTAACCGGCGTCACCGGCGTCGATGTGGGGGGTGCCCTGCGTCGGCGTTGCCGCCGTCGTCTCGGCCGCAGGCATGGCGGTGCGGTCACTCATGTAGCTGTATCGCCTTCGTGAGGGGTCATGCGGTCGTGCGATACCGGGCGATGCCGGTCATGCGTCCCGTTCCGGTGAGCTCGTCGAGGGTCACCGCGGCATGGCTGATTCCGGATATGGTCGCGGCTCGACGTGCGTTTTGGCAGTGGCCAATGTCACGTACGGGCAGATCTGTGATGAATCTGAGGTAAATCTGAGCTTTATGGGGCGAGTACGTCCAGTTCTCTCAGCGCCCCGACGGCGATCTCGCGGGTGAGTCTCTCGGCCCGTTCCGCGTCCCGCTCCCGGACCGCCTCGGCCACCCGGACATGCAGGGTGACGGCCGCCGGATCGGGGTCCTCGAACATCACGTGATGGTGGGTGCGCCCGGTCAGTACCTCGGCGACCACATCGCCGAGCCGGGCGAACATCTCGTTGCCGGAGGCGTTCAGGACGATCCGGTGGAACGCGACGTCGTGCACCAGATAGCCCTCCAGCTGTCTGCCCCGTGAGGTGGCGACCATGCCGAGCGCCTGCTCGGTGAGGTCCGCGCACTGCTCGGGAGTCGCGTGGTGGGCGGCGAGCCCGGCGGCGACCGGTTCGACGGCCGATCTGAGCACGGTCAGCGAGCGCAGCTGGCGCGGCCGGTCGGCCCCCGCCAGGCGCCACCGGATGACCTGCGGGTCGTACACGTTCCACTGCTCGCTCGCCCGTACCGTCACGCCGACCCGGCGCCGGGACTCGACCAGCTGCATGGACTCCAGGACCCGGATCGCCTCGCGGATCACGGTGCGCGAGACGTCGAAGCGCTGCGCGAGCTCGTCGCCGCGCAGCACGCTGCCGGGCGGGTACTCGCCCGCGGTGATCGCGCGGCCGAGGGTGTCGAGCACCTGCGCGTGCAGTCCCTGGGCCTGTGTGGTCATGGGCGTAAGCGTAAGCGCAGGTGGACGCGCGCCAGGACGAGCGCGCGGGGGCAACCCCTGAAAAGTATTACTTATTCATCACGAGGTCTTGAATACGTCGCACCTTTTGGGTTTCAGTAGCGCGACACATCGATGTCGACGAAGACAGCGAGGCACCACCTATGAGCACCCCCCACGTCGTCGTGGTGATGGGCGTCGCCGGCACCGGCAAGACCACGATCGGCCCCCTGGTGGCCGAGGCCCTGGGCGTTCCGTACGCCGAGGGCGACGACTTCCACCCGGCGGCGAACGTCGCCAAGATGTCGGCCGGCACCCCGCTGGACGACACCGACCGGTGGCCCTGGCTCGACGCGATCGGCCAGTGGGCGCACGGCCGGGCGGGCCTGGGCGGAGTCGTCAGCAGCTCCGCGCTCAAGCGGGTCTACCGCGACCGGCTGCGGGCGGCCGCCCCCGGGCCCGTCTTCCTGCATCTGACCGGCGAGCGCGAGCTCATCGAGCGGCGGATGCGCGAGCGCAAGGGCCACTTCATGCCGACCGCGCTGCTCGACTCCCAGTTCGCCACGCTCCAGCCGCTGGGCGCGGACGAGGCGGGCGTCGCCGTCGATGTGTCCGGCACCCCCGAAGAGATCACCGACCGGGCCGTCGCCGCGCTGCGCCGGCTCGCCGGCTGACCCGCCACCAGCTAAGGAACACCACCGTGACCAGTCTCAGCGTCGAGATCCTGGCAGCGGGCGCCACCGAGCCGATCACCTCGGCGGGCAACGCCCGGTTGGGGATCGCCGTACTCGCCGGCATCGCCGTCATCGTCCTGCTCATCACCCGGTTCAAGCTCCACGCGTTCCTCGCCCTGACCATCGGCTCGCTGGCGCTCGGCGCCTTCGCGGGCGCGCCCCTCGACAAGGCGATCACCAGCTTCACCACGGGCCTGGGCAACACCGTCGCCGGTGTGGGCGTCCTGATCGCCCTCGGCGCCATCCTCGGCAAACTGCTCGCCGACTCCGGCGGCGCCGACCAGATCGTCGACACGATCCTGGCCAAAGCCGGGAAGTCCGGCGGGCGCGCGATGCCATGGGCGATGGTCGTCATCGCCTCGATGATCGGGCTTCCGCTGTTCTTCGAGGTCGGCATCGTGCTGCTGATCCCGGTGGTGCTGCTGGTCGCCAAGCGCGGCAACTACTCGCTGATGCGGATCGGCATCCCGGCGCTCGCCGGTCTCTCGGTGATGCACGGCCTGATCCCGCCGCACCCCGGCCCGCTGGTCGCCATCGACGCGGTCCACGCCAACCTGGGCGTCACGCTCGCCCTCGGTGTACTGGTCGCGATCCCGACCGTGATCATCGCCGGGCCGGTCTTCTCCAGGTACGCGGCCCGCTGGGTGGACATCCCGGCGCCGGACCGGATGATTCCGTCGCGCCCCTCCGAGGACCTGGAGAAGCGCCCGAGCTTCGCCGCGACCGTGTCGACCGTGCTCCTGCCGGTCGTGCTGATGCTGGCGAAGGCGCTGGTCGACATCGTGGTCGACGACCCGAAGAACCACCTCCAGCGGGTCACCGACGTGGTCGGCTCGCCGCTGATCGCGCTGCTCGCGGCCGTGCTCGTCGGCATCTTCACCCTCGGCCGGGCCGCCGGGTTCTCCAAGGAGCGGATCTCGTCGACCGTCGAGAAGTCGCTCGCCCCGATCGCGGGCATCCTCATGATCGTGGGCGCGGGCGGCGGCTTCAAGCAGACGCTGATCGACGTCGGCGTGGGCCAGATGATCCTCGACCTCTCCAAGAACTGGTCGATCCCGGCGCTGCTGCTGGCCTGGCTGATCGCCGTCGCGATCCGGCTCGCGACCGGCTCGGCGACCGTGGCCACGATCTCGGCGGCCGGTCTGGTGGCACCGCTCGCGGCCGACATGTCTACCGCGCACACGGCCCTGCTCGTCCTCGCGGTCGGCGCGGGCTCGCTCTTCTTCAGCCATGTGAACGACGCGGGGTTCTGGCTGGTCAAGGAGTACTTCGGGATGGACGTCGGCCAGACGCTCAAGACCTGGTCGGTGATGGAGACGATCATCTCGGTGGTGGCCGGAGGCCTGGTCCTCCTGCTGTCACTGGTGATCTAGCGACTTGTCGGCCTCTTCCTTACGCTCCAGCTCCTCCAGCCACAGGCGGTGTTCCCGCCGGGCCCAGGGGCGCTCCACCGACCCGGTGCGCATGCCACGGCGTGCCTCCGGGTCGAGGAGCGCCATGGTCACATGGCCGATGAGCACGATCCCGACGGCCAGCGCCAGCCAGTCGTGCACGAAGGTGGAGCCGACCCGTACCGGCAGCGGCGCCAGATGCGTGAACCACATGAACAGGCCGGTGCCGAGCAGGACCAGGGTGGCCCCGGTGATCCAGCCCGCGTAGACCTTCTGCCCGGCGTTGAACTTGCCCGCCGTACGCGGGCGTTCGTCGCGGGTGAGCGCCGAGCGCAGCCAGGCGCGGTCGTGCGGCCCGAAGCGGTTGAGCCGCCGCAGATCGGCCCGGAAGGCCCGGGAAGCGAGCCCGAGCAGTACCGGTACGGGCAGCAGCACCCCGGAGATCTCGTGCACCCGCACCACCAGCTCGCGCCGCCCCACCGCCTCGGCGAGCTGCGGCAGATACAGCACCGCCGCCGAGGCGACGCACACCCCCATCACCAGGTAGTTGCTCCGGTGCACCCAGCGCTCGGCGCGGCCGAACCTCCGTACGCGCGCGGCGGGTTCAGCTCGTGGGGTGGTCCTCGCGTCCGTTGGACCGGCCGACCCAGGCGTCCGTGTCATAGCCCCGCTCCTCCCAGAATCCCCGCTGCACCTTGCCCGTCACGGTGATCCCGGAGAGCCATTTCGCCGACTTGTAGAAATACATGGGCGCCACATAGAGGCGGACCGGGCCGCCGTGCGCATGGGAGACCGGTTTGTCCTGCATGCTCAGGGCGACCAGGACATCGTCGCGCCGGGCCTGTTCGAGCGTAAGACTCTCGGTGTACGTGCCGTCGAAGCAGGTGAAGCGGACCGCTCCGGCTCCTGGGCGCACCCCTGCGGCGTCGAGGAGCCGGGACAGCCGCACCCCCGCGAACGGTGTGCCGGGCACCCGCCACCCCGTCACGCACTGCACGTCCCGCACCAGCCGCGTCTGCGGCATCGCGCGCAGCGCGTCGAGCGTGTACGTGCCCGGGCGCTCGACCAGACCGTCGACGCTCAGCCGGTAGTCGGCGGCGCTGCGATGCGGTACGGAGTCGGCGACCGAGTAGTAGCGGAAGCCGCCGCCGTTGGGCAGCAGCCCGGTCAGGCCGGTGGGGTCCTTCCCGGCGGCGGCGCCCAGGAACGCTTCGAGGCCGCGCTGGAGCACCGGGGCGGCGGCGACCCCGGCGACACCGAGGCCGAGCATGCCCAGCACGATGCGACGTCCGACCGGCGCGGTCTCGGCGGGGGGTGGTTCGGGTGGTTCCGGTTTCACACCCCGATTCGAGCACCAGTGGCCCCGGGATGCCAGGGGCCGCGGCCCGCCGTCATGATTCCGTCAGATCTCCGGAGGTCAGGCGGTGCCGAGTGCGGCCTTGCGGGCGGCCTGGAAGGCGCGGTACGGGTCCCGGTCCGGGTACGACCAGGGCGCGGGCGTGAAATGGCGGCCGATGCGCTGGAAGAGGGCGGCGGCCTCGGCGGGGCGGCCCTCGCAGTGCTTGGCGTGGGCGAGGAAGTTGAGGTCGACCCCGGCCCGGGGGTGGTCCTCGCGCTCCCACTCCAGCCACCAGTCGAACGCCGACCTGATCACCTGCCGGGCGCGCCGCCCGGTCCAGTGCCCGGAGTCGGCCGGGTCCTTCGGCGCCGCGCCCCGGGCGGCGAGCACGCGGTAGCGCTCGGCGTGGGCGACCAGCGGGAGCAGGGCGAGCGGGGAGTCGGCGGGGGCGCGGGCGACGGAGGCGGCCGCGAAGGCGTACACCTCGTGCGTCGGGTCGGCGCCGTCGCCGGCGCGGCGCTCGGCGAGCCGGGCCGCCATCAGGTGGTGGGCGTGGTGGTGGTCCGGGTGCCGGCCGCACACCTCGGCGAAGATCTGCTCGGTCTCGTTGTCCGAGCCCAGGCCCCGGGAGAGGGCGAGCAGGGCGAGCCACGGGGTGGGGTCGGCGGGGGCGAGCCGGGCCGCCTCCAGACAGGCGTCGCGGGCGCGGTCCTGCTTCTCCTTGCCGCGCAGGGCGCGCGGGACGAGGGCGCAGGCGTACAGGGCGGCCGCGTCCGCGCTGTCGGGCTCGGCGAGCAGCCATTCGCGGGCCCAGCCCGCCGACGTGTTCGGCTCACCGAGGACGGTGAGGCGGTGTCCGCGCCGGTCCCAGTCGTCGCCGGTCGCGGTGAGCAGCGCGCGGACCCTGGTCCACCGGCCCTGCGCCAACTGGGCGCGCACGGTGACCAGTTCGACGTCGTCGAGCGCCGGGTCGAAGGATCTGCTGCCCCTCCCCCAGGGACTGCGTCCGGAGGGGACCCCCAGGGGGCGGCCGAGCGGGGGCGGGGACATCCGCGTACTTCCCATGGAGTCGTATGGATGCGGGTGGGGGGTGAGTGGTGTATGGGACTGGCGGGACGAGTCACAGGGTGATCGCGCACAGCAAAGCGGTACCCAACGCTCCACGTCAAGGTCGGGCCGGGCTCCTTGCGGCTTCAACTTGCCTGACCGGGACGGAAGTTGGCCCTGACCTGCACCGGGACCGGACTCGGTGGGCGGGTGGGCCGGACAGGGCCGAAAGTGGTGCGGTGCGCGCCCCCGGTGGGTACTCGGGAGGCGCCTGCCGCCCCGGAGCGCTATGGTCAAGCAAGTTCGCACCCCCCGGCCGTACTTGAGGTGTACGACGTGTCGGTTCTGGTCCTCGCTCTCGCCGTGGGCGCGGCCTGCTGTCTGGGCTTCGGATTCGTCCTCCAGCAAAACGCCGCCCAGCACGCCCCGCTGAGCGACTTCCTCTCGCCGCGCCTGCTGCTCGACCTCATCCGGGTGCCCCGCTGGCTGGCCGGGATAGGGCTGATGGTCGCGGGCATGGTCCTTGGGGCGCTGGCGCTCGGCCACGGCGAGGTCTCCCAGGTGGAGCCGCTGCTCGCCACCAACCTCTTCTTCGCGATGGCGCTCTCGCGCTGGCAGACCAAGCAGTCGCTGGGCCGACAGGGCTGGGCGGGGCTCACCCTGCTGGCGGGCGGGGTGACCGCGTTCATGGTGGCCGGGCAGCCGCAGGGCGGGAACGAGGTGGCCGGACCGCTGCGGCACTGGCTGATCATCGGCATCGTCGTCGGCATCGCGATGCTCCTCACGGTGGCCGCGCAGCGCTCCCGGCTGAGCGCCGGACCCACCCTGCTCGCCCTGGCGGCCGGGACGCTCTACGGACTCCAGGACGCGCTCACCCGGGTCACCGGCGAGCGCCTGTCGGCCGGCGGCTGGTCGCACGCGCTCACCGGCTGGCAGCCGTACGTCGTGGTGGCGCTGGGGGTGAGCGGGCTGATCCTGGTGCAGAGCGCCTTCGAGACCGCCCCGCTGCGGATGTCGCTGCCCGCCCTGACGGCCGCCCAGCCGCTCTCCGGGATCGCCTGCGGCATCGGCTTCCTGGGTGACCGGCTGCGTACCGACATCGCCGCCCTGACCTGGGAGGCGATCGGTCTCGCGGCCATCGTGGGCGGCATCGTGCTGCTCGGCATGCACCCGGCGATGCCGTCCGGGACGGCGCCGGAGGAGCGGACGAAGGACCTCCAGTCCCACTGACGCGCGACCCGGCGGTGCTTGGATGGGTCCATGACGAGCCAGACTCCCCCGGACCCCGCCCAAGAGATCCTCGACATCGTCGACGAGCACGACCGCGTGGTGGGCCGGTCGCCGCGCGGCGAGGCGTACGCCCGTGGCCTGCGCCACCGGTGCGTCTTCATCCTCGCCCGGGACGCCGAGGACCGGATCTTCGTTCATCGCCGCACCCCGACCAAGCTGGTCTTCCCGTCGCAGTACGACATGTTCGTGGGCGGTGTGGTCGGCGCGGGCGAGACGTACGACGACGCGGCGCTGCGCGAGGCCGAGGAGGAGCTGGGGGTCAGCGGACTGCCCCGGCCCGTACCGCTGTTCAAGTTCCTGTACGAGGGCGGTGCCGACGGGCGGCAGACCTGGTGGTCGGCCGTGTACGAGGTGCGCTGCACGCTGCCGGTGAATCCGCAGGTCGAGGAGGTCGCCTGGCACGACTTCCTGCCCGACGCCGAGGTGGAGCGGCGGCTTGAAAGCTGGGAGTGGGTGCCGGACGGGCTGGAGGCGTACCGGAGGCTGCGCGTGCACCGGGCCCGGTGATCCGCTGCGGGTAGTGTGCAAATGTGATCAGCATTGCGCAGACCCTGCGGCTGTGGTTCGCGCCGCAGCGCATCGGCGAGGAGGGCGAGACCCCGGACTACCGGTTCTCGCTGGCCAACGAGCGCACCTTCCTGGCCTGGATCCGCACCTCATTGGCCCTGGTCGGCGGCGGCTTCGCGGTCGACCAGTTCCTGCCGGACCTGCGCTGGGGCGTACGGGTCGGGCTCGCGCTCGCGCTGCTCGGGTCCGGGGTGCTGTGCGCGCTGCGGGCCGTGAACCACTGGGTGCGCTGCGAGCGGGCGATGCGGCGCGGCGAGGACCTGCCGGTGTCGCGCTTCCCGACGGTGCTGAGCGTCGCGGTCGCGGTGGTCGCCGTGGTCATGGTGGTGGCCGTCCTCTTCGGCTGGGCCGGGTGACCGGCGCGCCCGCCCGCGACCCCGGGCTCCAGCCCGAACGGACCCGCCTCGCGTGGCGGCGTACCACCTTGTCCTGCACGGTCGCGGCGGTGCTCGCCGCCCGGCAGGCGCTGCACGGCGGGCTCACCGCGGTGAGTCTGATCGCGGTGGCGTTGAGCGTGCTTGTCTGGCTGGGCTTCCTGGCGGTGGCCCACCGCCGTATCCAGTCCCTGTCGGGTGTGGCGCGCCCGGAGGTGCTGCGGGCCCGCGAGGCGGTCACGGCGATGGCGTGCGTGACGGCGCTGGCGGGGTTCGCGGTGGCGGTATTGGTGTGAGGTGGCTGGGTTCCCGGGCCCGCCTACTCCCAGTCCACTGTCACCACGATCTTGCCCCGGGTGCGGCCCTCCTCGCTGAGCCGGTGGGCGTCGGCGGCCCGTTCCAGCGGGAACGTGGCGTCGACGTGGACGGAAAGGACGCCCTGCTCGGCCAGGTCGGCCAGTTCGCGCAGGTCCGCCGCGTCCGGGCGGACGAACAGATAGTGCCCGCCGAGCCCGATCACCTCGCCGGACGCGATGGACGCCAGTCGGCCCTCGGGGGCCAGGAGTTCCGCCGAGGCCCTCAGCGCGTCGCCGCCCACCGTGTCGAACGCGGCCGTCACACCGTCGGGCGCCAGCGCGCGGACCCGGTCCACGAGCCCGTCCCCGTACTCCACCGGCTCGGCGCCCAGCTCCCGCAGGAAGTCGTGGTTGCGCTCGCTGGCGGTGCCGATGACGCGGGCGCCCCGATGCGCGGCGATCTGCACCGCGAGCGAGCCGACACCCCCTGCTGCCGCGTGCACCAGGACCGTGTCGCCCGCGCGCACCTCAAGGGCCCGCAGCACCTGGTACGCGGTGAGCCCGCACAGCGGCAGCCCCGCCGCCTCCTCGAAGCTCAGGTTGCGCGGCTTGCGGGCGAGGGTGCGCACGGGCGCGGCGACGTACTCCGCGAAGGTGCCCCGGGACAGGAAGTCCTCCCGCGCGTACCCCATCACCTCGTCCCCGACCGCGAACTCCGGCACGGACACGCCCGGCTGGACCACCACCCCGGACACGTCCCAGCCCGGGACGACCGGGAAGACCGCTTCGAGCACCGGGTCCATATAGCCCTCGCGGACCTTCCAGTCGACCGGGTTCACCGCGGCCGCCCGCACCTTGACCAGGACCGAGTCGGGTCCGACCTTGGGATCGGGCCGGTCGCCGTACTCCAGGACCTCGGCACCGCCGTACCGGCTGTAGCTGATCGCCTTCATGGCAAAGAGCCTCTGACCTGCGGCGCGTCCGCGCAAGCGGAGCCGTGTCCGGCGGATTACGGTGGAAGTGACGTCGTACCGGGCGTCGCACCGGGAGGTGAACGGCATGACCGTCGGTCATGAGGAGCACCCGACGCACGAGCATGTGCATGGGCCCACCTGCGGGCATCGCGCGGTGCCGCACGGCGACCACACCGATTATGTGCACGACGGGCACATGCACCGGGAGCACTCGGGGCACTGGGACGAGTGCGAGCCCGCTGGTCATGTGGCGCATGACGGGCACGCTCATGAGCATGGCGTGGGGTGCGGCCATCAGTCCGTCGAGCACGGGGACCATGTGGATTACGTCCATGACGGGCATCGGCATGCTGCGCATGATGGGCATTGGGACGACCATTAGACGTTGACTGCGGACCGTGCTGGGCTGGTCGCGCAGTTCCCCGCGCCCCCCTGAAAGCGGCGGGTACCCCACTCCCTCAGAGACGGCGGGTTCCACGCGCCCCCTAAAAACGGCACCGCACCTGGACGACATACCGACTGGTCGGTAGCGTGTCTGTGACACCCTACCGACCATCGTCGTTCCCGGAGGTACCCCGCCATGAGCTCAGTCCCGCCAGGCCTCGACCCGGAGCGGCTGCGCGCCCATCTCGACCTCGTCCGGCCGGGCCTGGTGAACGGGCCGCTCAGTGCCCGTCTGGTCGAGGGCGGCCGGTCGAACCTCACGTACATCGTGACGGACGGGACCGGCCAGTGGGTGGTCCGGCGGCCGCCGCTCGGCCATGTGCTCGCCACCGCGCACGACATGAAGCGCGAGCACCGGGTGATCAGCGCGCTGCACCCGACGGCCGTACCGGTCCCGGAGCCGATCCTGCTGTGCGAGGACGAGTCGGTGCTCGGATCGCCGTTCTACGTCATGGAATACGTGGCCGGGACCCCGTACCGCACGGCCGAGCAGCTGGCCCCGCTCGGCCCGGAGCGCACCCGGGCCGCGATCCTCGGCCTCGTGGACACACTGGTCGAGCTGCACGCCGTCGACCCCGAGGCGGTGGGGCTCGGTGACTTCGGGCGCCCGGAGGGCTTCCTGGACCGGCAGTTGCGGCGCTGGGGCAAGCAGCTGGACGCCTCCCGCAACCGTGACCTGCCCGGCATCGACGAGCTGCACGCGGCGCTCGGCCGGGCACTGCCCAACTCCCCCGCCCCGACCGTGATCCACGGCGACTACCGGCTCGACAACGTCCTGGTCGGCGACGACGACCGGATCAAGGCGGTGCTCGACTGGGAGATGTCGACGCTCGGCGACCCGCTCACCGACCTCGGGCTCCTGGTCATGTACAGCGCCGAACTGAGGGTGAAGGACTCGCCGGTCTCCACCACGGCCGGGGCCGCCGGGCACCCCGCCCCCGCCGAGCTGATCGAGCGGTACGCCGCCCGCTCGGGGCGGGACACCTCGGCCATCTCCTGGTACACGGCGTTCGCCTGGTTCAAGCTCGCCGTGATCCTGGAGGGCATCCACTACCGCTACACGCTGGGCCAGACCGTCGGCGCGGGCTTCGACCGCATCGGCGACCTGGTGCCCGTCTTCATCGAGCACGGCCTCACCACCCTCCAGTCGCAGGAAGGCTGAACTCCCGCCATGGACTTCGCATTCGACGCGCGTACCGAAGAACTCCGCGCCAGGCTCCTCACCTTCATGGAGCAGTACGTCTACCCGGCCGAGACGACCGCGCACGAGCAGCGCGCGCTCCTGAAGTCGCCGTGGGACACGCCCGCGGTGGTGGAGGAGCTGAAGGCCGAGGCCCGCAGCCAGGGGTTGTGGAACCTGTTCCTGCCGGACGCCGAGCACGGCGCCGGGCTCACCAACCTCCAGTACGCGCCGCTCGCCGAGATCACCGGCCGCTCCCCGCACCTGGCGCCCACGGCGCTGAACTGCGCGGCGCCGGACACCGGCAACATGGAGGTGCTCGCCCAGTTCGGCACCGACGAGCAGAAGAAGCAGTGGCTGGAGCCGCTGCTCGCCGGGGAGATCCGTTCGGCGTTCGCGATGACCGAGCCCGAGGTCGCCTCCTCGGACGCGACGAACATCGAGACCCGTATCCGGCGCGATGGCGACGAATACGTCCTCACCGGCCGCAAGTGGTATATCTCCGGCGCGATGAACCCCGACTGCAAGGTCTTCATCGTGATGGGCAAGACCGACCCGGACAACGAGGACGTGCGCCGCCAGCAGTCGATGGTCCTGGTGCCGCGCGACACCGACGGCGTCGAGGTCCGGCGCGCCATGCAGGTGTACGGCTACGAGGACCACGCGCACGGCGGCCACGCCGAGGTCGTCTTCCACGGCGCGCGCGTGCCGGCCGCCAACCTGATCGGCGAGGAGGGCGGCGGCTTCGCCATCGCCCAGGCGCGGCTCGGGCCCGGCCGGATCCACCACTGCATGCGGCTGATCGGCATGGCCGAGCGGGCCATCGAGCTGATGTGCCGACGGGCGGTCGGGCGTACCGCGTTCGGCAAGGCGATCGCCCAGCAGGGCGTGGTCCAGGAGTGGATCGCGGACGCGCGCGTGGCCGTCGAGCAGCTGCGCCTGCTGGTGCTGAAGACGGCGTGGCTGATGGACACCGTCGGCAACCGCGGCGCCCACACCGAGATCCAGGCCATCAAGATCGCGACGCCCCGTACGGTCGTCGACATCATCGACAAGGCCGTACAGCTGCACGGCGCCGGCGGTGTCGGCCAGGACTTCCCGCTGGCCGAGCTGTGGGCGGGCGCCCGCACCCTGCGCATCGCGGACGGCCCCGACGAGGTCCACCAGCGCTCGCTGGCGCGGCGCGAGCTGAAGAAGTACCTGTAAGCGGCTTACGGGCGCAGCGCCCTCAGCAGCAGGTCGGCGAGGTGGTCGGCGACCTGCTGCGGGGTGAGCGGGCCGTCCGGCCGGTACCAGGTGGACAGGTGGTGGACCGAGCCGAAGTGGTAGTCCACCACCAGGTCCGCGGGGGTGGCCGTGGAGAAGACGCCCGCGGCCTGGCCCTCCTCGATCAGGGCCCGGAACCGCTCGTGGTAGCGCCGCCGTTCGACCCGTACCTGCTTGTTCTTCTCGGGGCTCAGATGGTGCATCGAGCGGAAGAAGATGGCCGCGTCGTCCAGGTTCTCGATGGTGGTGACGACGACGTCGGCGGCCGCGTCGCGCAGCCGCCGCTCGACGGGCGCGTCCGCGTCCGCGAAGGCGTCGAGCCGCTCCTGCTGGAGGCGGAGCACGCGCGCGTACACCTCCTGGAGCAGGTCCTCCTTGGAGCCGAAGTAGTGGTAGAGCGCGCCCTTGGTCACGCCCGCCGCCTCGACGATCTCCTGGACCGAGGTCCGGTCGTAGCCGTTCTCGGCGAAGAGGCGGGTGGCGGCGGCCAGCAGCCTCTGGGGGACGGGGGTGCCGTTCCCGTCCGTCGTCCTGGCCATGCCGTCGCCACCTCTCCTGTCGTTGAAGGCGCTCTTTTGCGCCGTTCTCGTCGCTCTAGTGGCGGGAACGCAGTTCCCGCCTCAGGATCTTCCCACTCGCCGTCTTGGGAAGTTCCGGCAGGATCTCGACCACCCGGGGATATTTGTACGCCGCGAGCCGCTCCTCGCAGTACGCGGAGAGCTCCTCGGGCGCGGCTTCGCAGCCGGGGCGCAGACTCACGTACGCCTTGACGTTCTCGCCCCGGTAGGCGTCCGGGACGCCGACGACGGCCGCCTCGCGCACCGCCGGGTGGGTGTAGAGGACGTCCTCCACCTCGCGCGGCCAGACCTTGAAGCCCGACGCGTTGATCATGTCCTTCTTGCGGTCGACCACATAGAGCCAGCCGTCGCGGTCCATGAACCCGATGTCGCCGGTGCGCAGTTCACCGTCCGGGAAGGTCTCGGCGGTGGCCTCCGGGCGGCGCCAGTACCCGGGCACGACCTGCGGCCCGCGCACCAGGATCTCGCCCGGCTCGCCGAAGTCCACCTCCTTGCCCTCCTCGTCGACGATCCGTACGACCGTCTCGGGACCGGGCAGACCGACCGACAACGTGCCCGAGACCGGGTCGACCGGGGCCTCCTTCTCGGGCGGCACGGCGGCGCAGGGCGCGGTGCACTCGGTGAGTCCGTAGCCGTTGCGGATGTACGGGCCGAACGCCTCGCGGAACTTCTCCACCAGCGCGGGCGGCACCGGCGCGCCGCCCGAGGAGATCACCCGGAAGGAGGCGAAGTGGTCGCGGGTGACGCCGGGGGTCGCCGCCAGCGCCATGAAGGCGGTGGACGGGCCGACGGTGTACGCGGGCCGGTGCTCGGCGAAGGCGTCCAGGACGACGCCGGGGTGGAAGCGGTAGGCGAGGACCAGCGTGCCCGCGTTGGCCACGCACGCCGCCAACTGGCAGACCATTCCGGTGATGTGGAAGAGCGGGGCCAGCGCGAAATAGCTCGCGCCCTCGGGGACGGGCAGGCCGGTGCGCTGGCGCTCGGCGTTGTAGGTGATCCCCCGGTGGGTGTTCATGGCGCCCTTGGGGGTGCCACTGGTCCCGGAGGTGTAGCTGATCAACGCCGTGTCGTCCGGATGGAGTTCCCGGTCCTCGGGGGCGGCCAGGCCCTGGCGGGCGACGGCCAGCAGGTCCTCGGTGTCTCCCGGCACCGGCAGCCGCTCGAAGGCGAGCACGCGCGCGTCGTCGCGGCTCTGCAGGTCCAGCTCGCAGGCGGTGAGCGCGATCTTGACCGGCGAGGCGGCGGCGGTGTCCCGCAGATACGCCTCCCACGCCCGGTCGGCGCAGATCAGCGCGGTGACCTCGGCGTCCCCCAGGACATGACCGACCTCGGCCGACTTGTACATCGGGTTGAGCGGGACGACGGTCGCGCCCGCCTTCCAGGCGCCGAGCAGCGCGATCACGAAGTGCGGGGTGTTCTGGAGCATGATCGCGACCCGGTCGCCGCGCCGCAGCCCCCGGGCGGCGAGATGGCCCGCCACCGAGTCGGAGAGCGCGTCCGTCTCGCGGTAGCCGAGCCGCCCGTCGAAGTAGGCGAGCGCGGTGCGGTCGGGGGCGCGCAGCACGGCGGCGCGGAAGGCGTGCACCACGCTCGCGGGCGGGTCAATGGGAGCCCGCTGCGCCTCGCTCAGCTGCCCGAGCCACGGCTTAGCCGCGTATATGGAGGTCATTCGCCGACCGCCTCCCACTTCTGCTGAAGGTGGTTCATCGAGGTCAGCCAGCGGTCCGGGGCGGACGCGCGGGCCGTGTAGTACTCGGCGACCTCCGGGTGCGGCAGCACCAGGAAGCGCTCCTTCGCCATCGCGTCGAACAGCGCGTCCGCGACGGCCGGCGGCTCGATCGCGGTCGGGACCAGGACGAGGTCCCCGGCCGAGCCGGTCGCCTCCAGCATGTCCGTGCGCACGCCCTGCGGGCAGATCGCGTGGACCTGGACACCCCGGTGGCGGTAGGTGAGCGACAGCCACTCGGCGAACGCCAGCGCGCCGTGCTTGGTGACGCTGTACGGGGCCGCGCCGATCATGGTCAGCAGCCCGGCCGCCGAGACGGTCGAGACGAACCGCCCGCTGCCGCGCTCCAGCCACTCGGGCAGCAGCTCATGGGCCGCGCGGACATGGGCCATCACATTGACGTCCCAGGCGGCCGCCCACACGTCCTCGGACGCGGCCTCCGAACCGGCCGAGGCCAGGCCCGCGTTGGCGCAGTAGATGTCGATGGCGCCGCCGAGCGCCTCGCGGGCCGCCGGTACGACGCCGGACGCGTCGCCCGGGACGGCGATCGCGCCGATCTCCTCGGCCGTCGCGCGCGCCTTGGCCGCGTCGAGGTCGTTCACGACGACGCGGGCACCCTCCGCCGCGAATCTACGGGCGAGGGCCGCGCCGATACCGCCGCCCGCCCCGGTGACCACCACTGCCGCGCCCTGGACCGTACCCATCGAGAATCCACCTCTCCGCATGCCGACTGCTGAGCAGACTAACCAGTCGGTATGTACGGACGGAAGGGGCCGTGCACAACCGTCCCGTGCGGCGCGTTCCCCGCTGACGGCTCGCGCGCTAGCGTGCGTGGCCATGACACCCGCAGCGGTCCGGGAGGTACGCCGATGAGCCTGTCCCGACGCGGCCTGCTGGCGGGGACGGGGACGGCGGCGGCGATCAGCGCCATGCCGGCCTCTGCCTCGGCCACCTCCCGCCGCCGCGACCCCCGACCGGTCCGTACCGGCTTCGACCGGCTCGCCGCCGACGGCTACCGGGCGCTGGCGGGCCGCAAGGTCGGCGTGGTCACCAACCCGACCGGCGTGACCCGGGACGTCCGCCACATCGTGGACGTCATGCACGCCGACGCGCGCGTGCGGCTCGTCGCGGCGTTCGGCCCCGAGCACGGCTTCCGGGGCACGGCCCAGGCGGGCGGCTCCGAGGGCCGCACCACGGACCCGGCGACCGGCCTTCCGGTCTACGACACATACGGCATCAGCGGGCAGGCGCTGGCCGACATCTTCACCGCGTCCGGGGTGGACACGGTCGTCTTCGACATCCAGGACGTGGGCGCGCGCTTCTACACGTACATCTGGACGCTCTACGACTGCATGGAGGCCGCCGCCCTCGCCGGAAAGCGGTTCCTCGTGCTCGACCGGCCGAACCCGATGACCGGGCGGGCAGCGTCAGGCCCGGTCCTGGACAAGGCGTTCGCGACGTTCGTGGGGCGCGAGCCGATCGCGCAGGCGCACGGGATGACGGTGGCCGAGCTGGCGCGGCTCTTCAACGCAGAATTCCTGGGCGAACGCGTGGAGTTGGCGACCATGACGATGTCCGGCTGGCGGCGCGAGGACTTCTACGACGCCACCGCGCTTCCCTGGGTCCCGCCGAGCCCGAACATGCCGACCCCCGACACCGCTCTGGCGTACGCGGGCACGTGCATGTTCGAGGGGACCAACCTCTCCGAGGGGCGCGGCACCACCCGGCCGTTCGAACTCCTCGGGGCCGAGGGCGTCGACGCACGATGGGCCGCCGCCGCCAACGCCCTCAACCTCCCCGGCGTCCGCTTCCGCGAGGCGTACTTCACGCCCACCTTCTCCAAGTTCCAGGGCAAGACGGTCGGCGGCGTCCAACTCCACGTACATCAAAGGGAGTTGTACGACCCGGTACGTACCGGCATCGCGCTGCTCGTGACCGCGAAACGGGTGTGGAGCGGGTTCGCCTGGCGGTCCGACCACTGGATCGACAAGCTCACGGGGTCGGCGACGGTCCGCACGATGATCGACGCGGGCGCGGACACCGATGAAGTCGTGCACGCCTGGCAGGACAAGCTCGCCGCCTTCCACGAGACGCGCGGGAAATACCTGCTCTACCGCTGAACGGGGGTAAACCCCCGCTACGGAAGGTGGCTGGCGGGATGGGCAAGTCCCCCGGCCGTTCGACACGCTGGCCCCATGCACCTGTTCACCGACACCCACCGCCGTTTACGGCAATCCCTGCTCCTCCTGCTCGGCCTGACCCTGGGCGTCTTCACCGCAGCGATCCCGGGGGCACGGGCGCAAACCCCCACACCTGACGGGCAGTTGGCACGATCGGCCCAGCCGTTCACCGATCTGGGCCCGCTCGGACGGATGACCGGCTCGGCGAAGATCGTGGGTCTGGGCGAGGCGACGCACAACTCGCACGAGTTCTTCGCGGCCAAGCACCGCGTCTTCCAGTACCTCGTCGAGAAGAAGGGCTTCACCACCTTCGCCCTGGAGACGTCCTGGTCGTCGGGGATGCGGATCAACGATTACGTACGCCACGGCAAGGGCGACCCCGAGCGGATCGTGCGCGAGGAGTTCCAGAGCTCGTACGCGATATGGGACACCCGGGAGTATCTGGACCTGATCCGCTGGATGCGCGGGTACAACCTGCACCACACCCGCCAACTCCAGTTCATGGGCGACGACATGGGGTACGCGGGCACGGAGCTGTTCGACAAGGTGACCGCGTACACGGCCCGGCAGTACCCCGCGGTGCTCCCCCGCGTCACCGCGCTCTACAAGGAGTCCCGGCCCACGGCGGGCGTCGGCGACACCATGTCGGTCCGACTGACGCAGCCGCTCGACCAGCGCCGGCGGCAGGCCGACGACGTCCGCAAGGCCTACGACCTGCTGAGCGAGCAGCGGCCGGGCCCCGACCGCGCGGAACACGACCGGGTTCTCCAGTACGCGCGGACCATCGCGCAGACCGGCACCATGTGGTCGTACGACTTCTTCGACGACGCCCAGCTGCGCGAGTCGCGGCGCTACCGGGACGAGACGATGGCATGGAACACGGTGTGGTGGCAGCGCCACACCGGCGACAAGATGCTGCTCTCGGCGCACAACGGCCATGTCGGGTACGCGCCGACGCTGAGCGCCGAGTACCCCAAGACCCAGGGCGCGTACATCCGCGAGCTGGTCGGCACGGCGTACACGACGATCGGATTCACTTTCGGCCAGGGCTCGTTCAACGCCATGGACCTGAACGACCCGGCGGAGCCTATCCGTAAGTTCACGGTCGGCCCGATGGCACGGGGCAGCAACGAGGAGGTTCTGGAACGGGTTTCACCGCGCGACTACTACCTCGACATGCGTACGGTTCCGGCCGCCGCGAAGAAGTGGTTGGACGCGTTCCGCCCGACGCGGTTCATCGGCAACTCCTGGCCGGAGCCCATCGATCAGGTCCGGCTCGGAGCCTCGTTCGACGTACTGGTGCACCTGCACCGGGTGACGGCCGCGCACCGGCTCTGACCTCCCCGGATCACCTCGTTCCTGTTTCTGTCCAACCCCTGGTCACCCCTCCGGTCCGGCGGGACCATATGAGGCCCAGCGTGTCTCATTGCCGTCCGAACGGACCGGAGGCCCCAGCCATGGTGGACATCGGAATCGAGCCGTACCGCGAGATCACCTTCGACGCGGACGGCGACGCCGATCCCGCCGAGCGCGCGGCCCTCGCGGATCTGGACGTCACGGACCTGGTGATGTTCTCGCACGGCTGGAACAACACCCCGTCGGTCGCGACAGCCCTGTACGCCCACTTCTTCCAGCCGTTCCCGGGGCTGCTCGCGGCCTCGGGGGCGGCGGCCGCGGAGGTGCGGCTCGGGTACGCGGGCATCGTCTGGCCGTCGATCCGGTTCACGGACGAGGAGATCCCGGACTTCCCGCACACGGTGGCCGCGGATCCGGGCCCGGGCCTGGACGCGGCGACGGTGGAGGCCCTGAAGGGAACGTTCCCGGGCCGGGACGACACGATCGACCAGCTGGCGGCACTCCTCGCCCAACAGCCGGACTCCGAGGACGAGTTGCGCCACTTCGGCGAGCTGACCCGGGACCTCGTGGCACACGACGACGGGGCGGCGGGCTTCGGCGCCGACACCCTCGACGACGGCTCGGACGGCGTCGCCGCGCTCCTCACCCAGGACACCCTCGGCCTGTGCCGGGAGTTCATCCTGGCCCTGTCCGACACCGGGATGGACGTCGAACCCGGCCCGGCCGGGCCGTCGTTCTCGATCGGCGACTCCCTCAAGCACCTCTGGGACGGCGCGAAGGAGGTCCTGCGCCAGACGACGTACTACGAGATGAAGCGCCGCTCCGGCAAGGTCGGCCAGCTGGGTCTCGGCCCGCTGATCGGCGAACTCGCCCGTACGAAGCCGTCGATGCGGATCCATCTCGTCGGCCACAGCCAGGGCGGCCGACTGGTCGCGTTCGCCCTGAAGGGCCTCCCGGACGGCGCCCGCAACGTCAAGTCGGTGACCCTGCTGGAAGGAGCCTTCTCGCATTACGCATTCGCCGAACAGCTGCCGTCCGGGCTGAGCGGCGCGGGCGCACTGGCCGCACTCCAGAGCCGAGTCGACGGCCCGGTGGTCTCCTGCTACTCCCGCTTCGACACAGCACTCGGGGTGATCTACCCCCTGGCATCGAAGCTGGCCTGCGACTACCAGGGCCTCCTGGAACTCGACCGCCGCTGGTGGGCGATCGGCCACGACGGCATCCAGTCGGTGACGCCCTGCACCGAACTGACCCTGGCGGAGGTACTACGAGACGGCGTCCCGGACTCCGGCTGCGTCAGCGTGAACGCGGAAGCAGTGGTCCGATCAGGCGGCCCCCCATCGGGCGCCCACAGCGACATCTGCCACCCGGAACTGGCGAGGGTGGTACTGGCGGCTGGACGTATCGGCTGCGTATGACGGGAACCCCGCGCCCCTAGGAGGGCCCGAAGGGCCCACTAAGGGGCGCGGGGAACTGCGCGACCAGCCCAAGACGGCCCGCAGTCAAACCACTTCCAGCGCAGCTGCTATCGATGCGAAGCGAATTCGACCACCTGCTGATAGGTAGGCCGATTCTGCCAATTGATCGAATTCTGGCTGATCCCACCCAGCGGCCGCTGAACAACAGAGTCGGCACACCACTGATCCCCGGCGGAGCACACCGCATCGCCGGGATACACCTGCGCCGCAGTCTTGCCCGCGGCCTGCCCCAGCGAAGCCAGCAGCACATCGCGGCACGCGGACAACCGCCCGCCCCCGCAATACGCCCGCGCGAGCGGACCCTGCACCGGCTGACCGAGAACCGTCCGCAGATCCTTGTCCGCGTAACTCCACCACCCGTACTGGAACGAGGACCCGGCATGCGCCCCGGTAGGCCCGTGCCCGGCCGAGGGCGCCTCGTCGGTGGACAGGTTCGCGGTCAGAGAGGAGTACAGACCATCCCCGAGCCCCGGCTTGAACTCGGCCTCGACGAGCAGCGGCCACCACGCATCCATCAGCCGCACAGCCTCGGGATGGGTGTAGGTGTGCGACCCTTGCGCGGTCTCCCGCCGCTGCGCACCATCCGCCTTCCAGGACTCCAACTGCTGTACGGCGGTGGCCAGTTGCGGATCGGTGACAGGCGCACTGCGGATCACCTGAAGCAACTCCGGCAGCACATCCTCCCCCCGCAGATCGGTGACGGCGGCCTGCGCCATCGCCCGGGTGAGCGCGGAACGCGTCACCCCGCCCTGCGCGACCAGCGCCTTCACCCGGTCGTCGAGAAGGTTGGCCCGGTGCACCGAGCCGTTGCCGAACCCGGCCGCCGTATACCCCTTGGCCTGCTTGTTGTTCCAGGAGATGTAGTAGTCCTGCCCGACCGACTGCGGGTGCTGGGCGGGCGGCGTGTAGTCGGCGGTGTTGTACGCCGGGTCGAACCCCTGCCACTCATACACGCGGTCGGCCGTGATCGGCAGTGACGGATCGACATCGGGGTTCCGCACCGGGTTCTTGCCGCTGTTGTAATACGCGGCCGTACGGGAGTCCGCGTAGAACCAGTTGAACGCGTAGTCGACGTGCTGCGCGGCCTGCTGGAAGGTGGCCGCGTCCTTGACGTACGTCGGGTCGTTGAACATCTGGAAGCCGATGATCGAGTCGGCCTCGTGGCGGTAGGTCGAGCGCAGTGAGGTGTACGCGACCTGCTTGCCGCCGACCGTGGCGCGGGCGGTGACGATGCCGTAGTTCGTACGCCAGACCTGCATCCGGTAGGACCCGGCTGCCGTGTTGTCGGCCGTGGTCGGCTTCCAGGCGTTGGTCTTCTCCAGCTTCTCCATCGGGGTGCAGACGCCCCGGTAGAGATAGTGGGCCGCGTCCTGGCAGAGCTCGACGGCGTACGTGTCGGTGATGTCCTGCCCCGCGGAGGTGGCGGACCAGGCGTAGTCCTGGCCCCGGCCGAGCTGCACGTACATCCCGACCCCGGCGAAGGAGGCGCCGCGCGCGCTGATGCCCGGGCCCTGGATCTCCTGGAGCATCAGCAGCTGTGGCGCGAAGTAGCCGGTCTGCGGGCCGAAGACGGCCACCGGGTTTCCACTGGCGGTGCGGCTGCCCGAGACGACCAGGGCGTTGGACATGCCGCGCGGCTTGCCGATGTCGAAGCCGGGCATCGCACCGTTGTTGAAGATGCCCTTGAGCGGCTTGAGTTGCGCGGGGACGCGCACATCGGCCTTGGCCTTGGTGAGCGCCGAGCCGGTGCGGTCGTAGACGAGCTGCTCGGGGACGACCGTGCCCGGGTCGGGCATGGCCGTGCCCTGCGCGTTCACGGGCTTGGTCGCGTACGGGAAGCTCGTGCCGTCGTGGACGGTGAGCGCGGCCTCGGGGTCGTCGCGCTCGCGGAACGACTCCCACACCTTGGTGCCCTCGGCGACGCCGTACTTGGCCTGCGCGGCCTGGAGCGACAGTGCGGCCTGCACTTCGCCGCCACCGCCTCCGCCGAACAGTCCGCCGACGACGGAGGCCAGCGCGATCAGGTCGGTGAGCTTGAAGGGCTGGATCTCGCCGATGTTGGTGATGGCGTCGATCTTGCCGGTGAGGACGTACTCACCGGGGAAGTAGCGGCCGTCCTTGGACTGCTTGGCGTAGGCGTTGATGCCGTCGACGTACGCCTGGGCGTCCGCCATGGCCTGTTCGCCGCGTGCGCCGTTGGTGGTGCGGATGCGGTCGACCTGCGCCTGGAGGTCGGCCTCGGTGTACGGGGCCTGCGGCCAGAACTCCTGCTCAAGGCCCTGGTTGGCGAGCGCGCCGCCCGCGAACGAGGTGAGCTCGCCGCGCCCGATGTGCCGGAACAGATCCATCAGCCAGAGCCGGTCCTGGCCCGCCGCGTACCCGGCGCCGTACTCCGTTCCGTACCGGGTGGTCCCCTTGATGTGGGGGACGCCGGTGGCCTTGTCGCGGGTGATGGTGACGTCGGGGCGCGGGGAGCTGGTGGACGCGACCTGGCCGCCGGGGACCCCGAAGGAGGCGTCGTTGAAGAACGAGTTGAGCTTGTCGTCGGTGAGCGAGGACTGTCCGGCCACCAGCGCGTCGTACTTGCCGAGCTGGTCGTCGCTGTGCGCGGGATGGGTGCCGAACATCTTGTTGCCGAGGATGTCGACGAGGGTCGCGTTGCCGTTCTCGCCGGGCGGGAGGATGTCGCCGCACTGGCCGAGGCAGTAGTCGTCGTTGGGCACCTCCGCCGCGCCGGCCTGGCCGACGGGGGCCAACAGGGCTGCGGACAGGGCGATCACAGTGGCGGCGGTGGCGGTTCTGAGCCGTGCGGTGGGTCGTCGCATGCGTGCTCCTAGTGAGGACCGATGCGGCGGAGGTTACTGAGGGGTACCCGACGAGGGAAGATGAGCATGCGTCACCTTTCCCGAATCATCACAGAGTCGGGTCCGTACGCCCGTGGATCCGTGCGCCCGGAGTGCGGCGGGGGGCGCGCGGCACGGTCCCGGACGCGCCACCTGATGGCCGCCATCGAATTTTCGATGGAGCCGGATTGGGTAGTCGTACGTCCATTCCTCGACGCCGAAGCATTCACCGAAGTACGAGCGACGGAGGTGGCAGGGCCATGGCTGGTTTCCGCAGTCTGGCGAGACAGGTGCGCGATCCGGGGAACGATCTCGCGCTGCGCCGGTATTCACTGCGCAAGTGCCTTGAGCGGTTCGCCCCATACGGGCACCGGGCGACCTGGGACCATCTGTGCGCGAGGCACAGCATCGGGCCCGAGGACCGGGCCCCCGATCCGGCGCGGCTGGTGGCCGCGCTCGACGAGCTGGAGGCGGCACGGGCCGTCTGGCTCGCCTACGAAGCGGAGTTCGCGGCCCGCAGGAAGCGCGAGAAGCACGCCGGCCTGCGGATCCCCGGCTCCTTCGACGACTGGCACCGGCGCACCTGGGGCGGGTTCGGGGTGGCCTGGTGCGAGGACCCGTCGGTGCACCCGGCGCGGCCCCTGGCCGAGGTGCTCGGGCGCATCATCGCGGCCCTGCGGACCGTACCGGGCACGGACTGCCCGGTGTGCGACGGGCAGCGGCTCGTCTGGCGACAGGACCTGGCCCACGACCCCTGGTGCGGCCCGGTCTGCACGGCCTGCGGAATCCTGGTCCCGCAGCCGGTACTGACCACCGAGGCCCTGACCCGGTCCAAATCACTACGGCGCGGAGCACTGGCATCAGCGGCATGAGACGCGCGGGGGCGGCACGGCCCCGCCCCCGCGACGTCGGGTTTCTGCTCAGCAATCCGCGCACGACGCCACGTTGGTCGCGCCCCGCTTCTTCTTGCGCTCCGGCAGCAGCCGGGACCCGGTGAGGATGTCGCCCGAGATGTCGTCCGGGTTGGACAGCACGCACGTCTCAAGCGACAGACACCCGCACCCGATGCAGTCCGTCAGATGGTTCCGCAGCCGGTCCAACTGCCGTATCCGCTCGTCGAGTTCGGACCGCCACGTCTCGGAGAGCCGGGCCCAGTCCTCCCGAGTGGGCGTGCGCTCCTCGGGCAGCTCCGCGAGCGCGTCCCGGATCGTGGCGAGCGGGATGCCGACCCGCTGGGCGGCCCGTACGAACGCGACGCGGCGCAGCACGTCACGGCTGTAGCGGCGCTGGTTGCCCGAGGTACGGCGACTGCTGATGAGGCCCTTGGACTCGTAGAAGTGCAGCGCGGACACGGCCGCCCCGCTGCGCGCGGACAGCTGCCCGACCGTGAGTTCATGGACCTTCTCTGGAATCTGCGGCACCCCTCGAACCCTACTGCTCAGGACCCCTCACCGTTGACAGCGGGCACCGCCCCCAGCATGCTGAGCAAGCGCTTGGAAACCATGAGCCGCAGAGCAGCGGGAGCATGCGAGAGAGGCAGGAACCGGGCATGGCAGAGCCGAGGATCTTCACATCCGCCGAGGAGCTGAGGGCCGGGGTGGGCGAGCCGCTCGGGCACAGCGACTGGCTGGAGATCGAGCAGAAGCGCATCGATCTGTTCGCCGACGCCACCGGGGACCACCAGTGGATCCACGTCGACCCGGAGCGCGCCGCGAGCGGGCCGTTCGGGACGACCATCGCGCACGGCTATCTGACGCTCTCCCTGCTGCCGACGTTCGTCCCGCAGATCCTGCGCGTCGAGGGCATGCGGATGGGCATCAACTACGGCACCAACAAGGTCCGTTTCCCCGCACCCGTGCCGGTCGGCTCACGGCTGCGCGCCACCGCCGTACTGACCGAGGTCGAGGAGGTCGGCGGCGGTGTGCAGGTGACCGCGAAGGTGACGGTCGAGCGCGAGGGCGCCGACAAGCCGGTGTGCGTGGCCGAGTCGGTGTCGCGCTACTTCTTCTGAGGCGCGCTACTTCGCCGGGGGCTGGGCCCCCACCATCCGCAGCACGAGGTCGGCGTAGAGCGCGCCGACCTCGTCCGGCGTGCGGCGCCCCTGCGCGTTGAACCAGCGCGCCACGTCGATGCAGAGCGAGAGCACGGCGAGCGTGGTGCCCGGCACGTCCGGCACGTCGAACTCGCCCGCCGCCACGCCCTCGTTGAGGATGCGCCGCACGGCGGCGTCGCTGCGGCGGCGCAGCTCCACGATCTCGGCGCGGTGCTCGTCGCCGAGCGCGTCGAGTTCGTACTGGACCACGCGCGCGGTCATGTGGTGCCCGGCGTGCCAGCGTACGAAGGAGCGTACGGCGTCGGTGAGGCGCTCGGCGGCGGTGCCGTCGGCGCCCGCCGCCGTCTCCAGGATCTCCAGGGCCTTGTCGTGGCCGATCCGGCTGATCCGGTGGAGCAGCTCTTCCTTGGTCTTGTAGTGGATGTAGAGCGCGGCGGGGCTCATCCCGGCGCGGCCCGCGATGTCCCGGGTCGTCGTCGCGTGGTAGCCGCGCTCGGCGAAGGCCTCCACGGCGGCGAGGAGCAGCCTCCGGGCGGCCTCGGGCGTGACCTCGCCCCACGGCTTCTCGTCGCCCGCCATCTCGTCAGCCGCACCCATCGCCCGCTCCTTCTTCCTTCGGACGAACACCATACCCCGAAGGTGAGCAAGCGCTTAGAGCCTGCGGCTAGAGCTTCTGGAAGGGGTCGTGCTCGGCGAGGATCTTCTCCAGGCGGGCCTGGTCGACCCGGCTGGCGATCTGCCCGGCCTCCTGGCGGTCGCGGACCACCTTGGCGAGGGTGAAGGCGGAGGTGACGAGGTAGAGGACGGCGATGCCGAGGAAGGCGCGGACCCAGGCGTCGGCGTGCAGGCGGGTGATGCCGATCGCCGTGGCGCCCAGGGCGATCGAGAAGGACGCGACGGCCTGCCCGTAGTACGCGGCCGTGTTCTGCTGCTTGACCGGTGTCTCACTCATGCCGGACAGCATGCGGCCGATATGGTGCGGCCCACATCCGCTCGCGTACTCAGTACGTACTCAGGTTCTGCATGCGCTCAGAAGGCCGAGACACCCGTCTCGGCGCGGCCGATGATCAGCTTCTGGATCTGGCTGGTGCCCTCGTACAGCGTCATCACGCGCGCGTCGCGGAGCAGCTTGCCGACCGGGTACTCGTCGATGTAGCCGTAACCCCCGTACACCTGAAGGGCGTTGTTCGCCGCGCGCACGGCGGCCTCGGAGGCGAAGAGCTTCGCCTTGGAGGCGGCGGTGGCGAACTCCTGGCCGCGGTCGATCAGATCGGCGACCCGCCAGGTCAGCAGCCGCGCCGCGTCCACGTCCACCGAGATGTCGCTGATCAGCTCCTGCACCAGCTGGTAGTGGGCGATGGAGCGGCCGAACTGCTCGCGCTGCCCGGCGTATCCGACGGCCGCGTCCAGGGCCGCCTGCGCGATACCGACGCAGCCCGCCGCGACCGACATCCGGCCCTTGGCCAGCGCGGACATCGCGATCGAGAAGCCCTTGCCCTCCGGGCCGAGCATGGCGCCCGCCGGTACGCGCACATCCTGGAGGACGAGTTCGGCGGTCGCCTGGCCGCGCAGGCCGAGCTTGCCGTGGATGGGGCGGCGGGTGAGGCCGGGGGAATCGGTGGGCACCAGGAACGCGGAGACACCGCGATGGCCCGGGGTGTCGTTGGTGCGGGCGAAGAGGAGCACCACATCGGCCCAGGTGCCGTTGGTGATGAACATCTTGGAACCGTTGACCACGTAGTCGCCGCCGTCGCGGACGGCCCGGGTCGCCAGGTTCCCGGCGTCCGAGCCGGTGCCGGGTTCGGTGAGACCGAAGCATCCCAGGGCCTCGCCGGAGGTGAGCCGGGGCAGCCACTCGCGCTTCTGCTCCTCGCTCCCCCAGTGCGCGAGGGTCTTGGCGACCAGGCCGAGCGAGACCGAGACGATGCCGCGCACGGAGGAGTCGCCGCGTCCCAGCTCCTCGGTGACCAGGCAGTACGCGAGATGGTCGCCACCGGAGCCGCCGTACTCCTCGGGGATCGTGAGCCCGAGGAAGCCGAGCGCGCCCAGCTTCTTCACGATTGACCGGTCGACGCTCTCGGCGCGGTCCCATGCGACGGCGTTCGGGGTGACCTCGCGGGCGACGAAGTCCTCGGCGAGCCGCCGGACGGCGGCCTGCTCCTCACTCAGCTCCAGGTTCACACGGACTCCAGGTTCCTCATGGGGGTCGCACCCCGGTCGCAGCTTTAATTACCACTGCTAGTTTTACGGGCGCAGGCCCTACTATGTGCCGCATGGCCCGACCGCGCAAGCCCCTCCTGAACACCGACCGCATCGTGGCGGCGGCGAGCGCGCTGGTGGACTCCGAAGGGCTCGCGGCCGTCTCGACCCGGCGTCTCGCCGCCGAGCTGGGGGTGAGCGGGCCGTCCCTCTACAACCACTTCCGCACCAAGGACGAGATCCTGGAGGCGGTGGCCGACGCGACCTCCGCCCAGGTCGACCTGTCGATGTTCGAGGCGGCCGACTCCCGCGACTGGCGCACCGCGCTGCACGACTGGGCCGTCGCCTACCGCGCGGTCCTCACCCGGCACCCCAACATCGTCCCGGTCCTGGCCCAGGGCCCGGGCCGGCGCCCGGCCGGACTGCGCCTGGCCGACGCGGTCTTCGGTGCGATGGTCGCGGCGGGCTGGCCGCCCGCGCAGGCCACCCATATCGGCGCCCTGATGCGGTACTTCATCATGGGCTCGGCCCTCGGCTCCTTCGCGGGCGGCTTCGTGGACGACGAGAGCGCGTACGACCCGGCCGACTATCCGCATCTCGGCCAGGCGCACCTCCTCGCCGAACGCCAGGAGAAGATCGACGAGGGCGCCTTCGAGACGGGGCTGCGGGCGCTGCTCGACGGCCTTGCGGCGCAGTACGACGCCCTGCCCGCCGACGTACGCCACAGCACCGCCCATGGTTCGGTACCGGCCGAACGGTGATCGCGGCATGCTGGAGGCATGACCACCGCATCGGGTTCCGGCACATCACGGTCCGGCACATCGGGTTCCGGGCTCGCCGCGTTCGCCTCGCTGCTCGCCGACGAGACCCGGGCCGCCTTCTGCCTGGCGCTCCTCGACGGGCGGGCCTGGACGGCCGGAGAGCTCGCGCGGTACGCGGGGGTCGCGCCGTCGACGGCCAGTGAGCATCTGGGCAAGCTCGTCGCGGGCGGGCTGCTCGGCGAGGAGCGGCAGGGCCGGCACCGGTATCTGCGCCTCGCCGACGCCGGGGTCGCCCACCTCGTGGAGGAGTTGGCGGCCCACACCGCGCCCGCCCGCCCCCGCACCCTGCGGGCCGCGTCCGCGAGCAGCGCGATGGCGCGCGGGCGGACCTGCTACGACCATCTCGCGGGCCGGCTCGGCATCGCGATCACGGACGCGATGACCGTACGGGGGCTGCTCAGCCAGGACGCCGGTTTCGCGCTGACCGCTCAGGGCATCGGCTGGTACGGGGAGTTGGGGATCCCGCTCGAACCTCGTGGCAGGCGCCCGCTGGTGCGCTCCTGCCTGGACTGGACCGAGCGCCGCCCCCACCTGGCGGGCACGGCCGGAGCCGCACTGTGCGCGCACGCGCTGGACGAGAAGTGGTGCGTACGGATCGGATCCGAGCGGGCGGTACGGGTGACGCCGACGGGGGTGGAGGCGCTGGGCGAGCTGCTGGGGATCGAGAAGTCGAGTTTGCGGTGAACGCGGCGGCGGGGCGGGGAGGCTTGCAGCTGAGTGCCGGGACCCGCCCCGGCCCCGCCCCTCCCATGAGGCCCCCGATAATTCGGTGAACGACGAACTGTTTCGCGCTTACCTTCACCTCATGACCAACTCCTCGCACCCCGCCCGCAGTTCGCAGCGGCTCGCCCTCGGCGCCGTCGGAATCTCCGTCGTGCTGTGGGCCTCGGCGTTCGTGTCGATCCGCAGCGCCGGTGCCGCCTACTCCCCCGGCGCGCTCGCGCTCGGGCGGCTGCTCGCGGGCACGGCGGTGCTCGGCGCGGTCCTGGTGTTCCGCCGTGAAGGGCTGCCGCCGCGCGCGGCCTGGCCGGGGATCGCCGTTTCGGGGCTGCTCTGGTTCGGCCTGTACATGGTCGTGCTCAACTGGGGCGAGCAGCAGGTCGACGCGGGTACGGCCGCGATGGTCGTCAACATCGGCCCGATCCTCATCGCGCTGCTCAGCGCCCGGTTCCTCGGCGAGCGGCTGCCGCCCCGGCTGGTGGCGGGCATGGGCGTCTCGTTCACGGGGGCGGTGGCGGTCGGCCTGTCGATGTCCGGCGACGGCGGCGCGTCCGTGCTCGGCGTGGCGCTGTGCCTGCTGGCGGCCGTGACGTACGCGGCCGGTGTCGTCGCGCAGAAGCCCGCGCTGCACCACGGCAGCGCGCTCCAAGTCACCTTCTTCGGCTGCCTGGTGGGCGCGGTGGCCTGTCTGCCGTTCACCGGACAGCTGGTGTCCGACGCCGCCGACGCACCGCTCAAGGCCACCCTGAACATGGTGTACCTGGGCGTGTTCCCGACCGCGCTCGCCTTCACGACCTGGGCGTACGCCCTTGCCCGTACGACGGCGGGACGGATGGGCGCGACCACCTATGTGGTGCCCGCGCTCGTCGTCCTGATGTCCTGGCTGATCCTGGACGAGGTGCCGGGCTGGCTCACCCTCGTCGGCGGCGCCCTGTGCCTGACGGGCGTGGCGGTCTCGCGCTCCCGCCCCCGTACGACATCAGGGAGCGGATGCGTCTCGGCACCCGCCGACGGGCCGACCGTGGAACCGGAGTCGGTCGGTTAGAAGACCACCAGCGCCCGGCCGCCCTTGCCCGCCACCATGTTGTCGAATGCCGCCGGGATTCCGTCGAGCCCGATCCGCTCCGAGACCAGTGCGCTCAGGTCGAGGCGGCCGGCCCGGATGTGGTCGGCCAGGACCGGCAGGTCGCGGGCCGGGTCGCTGTTGCCGTACACGCAGCCGGAGAGCGTACGGCCCCAGTGGAAGATCTCCAGGGCGTTGAACGAGACCTGCTGGTCCTTGCCGCCGATGCCGACGACCGTGGTGCGGCCGCCGCGCCGGGTGGACTCCCAGGCGGTACGGATGGTGACCGCGCGGCCGACGCACTCGACGGCCACATCGACACCGTTTCCGCCGGTCAGCTTGCGGATGTCCTTCGCGGTCGTCTCCGAGGCGATCACGAAGTCGGTGGCGCCCGCCCGGCGGGCCAGCTCCTCCTTGGCCGGGGAGACGTCCACCGCCACGATCCGCGCGGCGCCAGCGATCCGGGCCGCCTGGAGCGTGGCGAGGCCGACGCCGCCGACGCCGAACACCGCGACCGTCTCGCCCTCGCGGACCTTCGCCGAGTGGTGGACGGCCCCGTAACCGGTGAGGACCGCGCAGCCGAGCAGCGCGGCCTCCGCCAGCGGGATGCCCTCGGGCAGCGGCAGCAGGCAGTTCTCGGCGACGACCGTCTCCTCGGCGAACGCGGCGACGTTCAGACCGGGGTGCAGGTCGCGCCCGTCGGCGGTGCGCGCGTACACGGAGGTCGCGCCGCCCAGCGCGTTGAGGCAGAGCCACACCTCGCCGAGCGAGCAGGGGTGGCAACCGCCGCACGAGGGCGCCCAGTTGAGGACGACGCCGTCGCCGGGTGCCACCGAGGTGACGCCCTCACCGACGGCGACCACGGTGCCCGCGCCCTCGTGACCGAGGACGGCCGGGACCGGGACCCGCATGGTGCCGTTGGAGAGCGACAGGTCCGAGTGGCAGACCCCGGCGGCGGCGATACGGACCCGCACCTGACCGGGGCCGGGCTCGGGGAGCTCTATCTCGGTGACCTCCAGCGGGGACCCGATGGCGGGAAGGACTGCGGCGCGGACCACGATGATGCTCCTGGGCTGGGAGTGACGGAACGGGAACGTCAGGACTGCTCAGAACGGCTCAGAAACGGCTCAGAACTGCAGGGACTTCGTCTGGAGGTACTCGGTCAGGCCGTGCGGGCCGAGCTCGCGGCCCACGCCCGACTGCTTGTAACCGCCGAACGGGGCAAGGGGGTTGAAGCGGCCGCCGTTGATGTCGACCTGGCCGGTCTCCATCCGCCGCGCGAACGCCACCGCCTCGGCGTCGTCCCCGGCCCAGACCGCGCCCGCGAGCCCGTACACCGTGCCGTTGGCGATCCGCAGCGCGTCGTCCTCGTCCGCGTACGCGATGAGCGAGACGACCGGGCCGAAGATCTCCTCCTGGGCGATGGTCATCTCGGGGGTGACGTCCGCGAAGACGGTGGGCGCCACGTAGTACCCCTCGGCCAGCGGCGCCTCGGGGCCGCCCGCGACGAGCCGGGCACCCTCCTCCACCCCCTTCTCGATGTAACCGCGCACGCGTGCCTGCTGCTTGGCGCTGACCAGCGGGCCCACCCGGTCGCCCGCCGGGTACTTGGCGACAGCGGCCTTGGCGAGCTCGACCGCCTCCTCGTACCGGTCGGCGTGGACCAGCATCCGGGTCCAGGCGCTGCACGTCTGGCCCGAGTTGCTCATCACATTCGCGATGCCGACGTTGACCGCCTTGGCCAGGTCGGCGCCGGGCAGGACGACGTTGGCGGACTTGCCGCCCAGTTCCAGGGCGACCCGCTTGACGGCTCCGCCCGCCGTCGCGCCGATCTGGCGGCCCACGGCCGTCGAGCCGGTGAAGGAGACCAGGTCGACCCCCTCGTGCGCGGCGAGCGCCTGGCCCGCGACCGGGCCGAGGCCGGTGACCAGGTTGAACACACCGGCGGGCACACCGGCGTCGTGCACCGCCTCGGCGAAGAGCTGCGCGGTCAGCGGGGTGTCCTCGGCGGGCTTGAGGACGACCGTGCAGCCCGCCGCGAGAGCGGGTGCCACCTTGGCAACGATCTGGTGCAGCGGGTAGTTCCAGGGCGTGATCGCGCCGACCACACCGACCGGCTCGTGGAAGACCGTCGAGTTCCCGATCCGCTCCTCGAAGGCGTACGCGGCGGCGAGTTCGGCGTACGAACCGGCGACCGCGATCGGCAGGCCCACGTGCACCTGCTGCGCGAACTGCTCGGGCGCCCCGAGCTCGGCGGTGACCGTGCGGGCGATCTCGTCCTTGCGCTCGGCCAGCCGGTCGCGCAGCGCGGCGATGTGCGCGGCGCGCTCGGCGGGCGCGGTCGCGGCCCAGCCCGGCAGCGCCGCGCGGGCCGCGCGCACCGCCGCGTCCACGTCCTCGGCGGTACCGGCCGGGATGTGCGCGATGACCCGCTCGTCGGCCGGGTTCACGACCGGAAACGTGTCGCCGCCGGCGGCGGACGTCCACCGACCGCCTATGTACATCCCGTCCTGGGCCGCGTACATCCCGTGGGCGTCCATCGCACTCCTCCTGAGCCTCGGCTTCCGGGGACCCAAACTAGCGCCGGTAGTTTTCCGGCACCAGGGGCCCCGGCGTCAGGAGGAGGTTAAAGGCTCGCGATTACGGACTGGATCCCGGACCGCGTACGGCGGTCAGGTGGGCGAAGACGACGATGTTGCTCTCGTAGCCCGCCTTGCGGTCGAACTTGCCGCCGCAGGTGATCAGCCGCAGCTCCGGCCGGCTGCGTCGGCCGTACACCTCTTCGTTGGGGAAGTGCGCCTTGTCGTACTTCTTGACCTCGTCGACCGTGTACACCGCGACCTTGCCGTCCGCGCGCCGGGCCTCCACCAGGCGGCCGGGCTTCAGCGCGTACAGGCCCGCGAAGACGGCGGGCCCGGTGCGGGTGTCGCGGTGGCCGACGGCGACGGCGGTGCCGTTCTCGCCCGGCGTGGGACCGCCCGCGTACCAGCCGACCGGCTTCGGGTCGTCGACCGGCGGCGTGGCGAGATGGTGCGACGGGTCGAGCCCGAGGCCGACGACCGGCGCCTTCAGACTCAGATACGGGATGGCGAGACCGATCGCCCTGGACGGCGGCAGCGGCGCGGGCGGCCGGGCGGCGGGCGCGCCCCGGCCGCCCCGGGCCGAACGGCCGCCGGGGCCGGGCGACTTGGCGCCCCCGGCCGCCCCCGGGGCCTGCTTGTCCCCGTCGGCCCCCGTGGGGGCCGAGGGCGCCACCGCGCCCCCGGTCCCCGTGGCGCCCATCGCGACCGGTGCGACCGACCCGTCGTCCTGGGACCACCAGACGCCGCCGACGACCAGGGTCACGGCGAGCGCCGCCGTCCGCGCCAGCCGGTAGCCGCGCGTACGGTGCAAGGGCCTGGGGGAGCCGTTACGCGGCGCCATGGGGGCGACGGCGCAGCCGGCGCAGGAAGAAGATCCCGGAGGCTCCGACCAGGCCGAGGGCCGCGAGACCGCCGACGGGCGGGATGCCGTCTGTGAGGCCGCCGCCGGTCCCGGCCAGGCCGCCGCCACCCGCGGGCACCCCGCCGTTGGGGCCGCCGGTGCCGCCGCCCGCCGCACCGCCGGACGCGGTGCCGACCGGGGCGCAGTCGACCTTGAAGACCTTGTGCTTGTCCGCGCCCTTGCCACCGGTGATGTTCCAGGTGAGCTTGTACTGCCCGTCCGGCAGCGTCAGCGGCACGGTGTGGCCGATACCGGTGGCGAGCGTGATGGAGCCGTTGAGCGCGGCGCCGCCCGCGCGGAGCGGCTGGGTCTGGATGGACCAGGTGATGCCCTGCGCGACGTCGAAGTTGAAGGCGTCGAGGTAGAAGCTGCAGACCTTGGGCTCGTTGCGCTGGTCGGTGAAGGCGGTGCCGACGTTGTGGATCTTCACGTCGCCGTTGTCGCCGGGCGCGGCGTGGGCGGCCGGGGCCCCGGCCAGGAAGGCTCCCGCGAGGACCAGGGCCGCACCGGCGGTGACGGCCGGGCGGTGGAGGGCGGGGTGCGGGGGTGGTGAGGCAGGCATGCGCGTTCCTTTGTGTCAGATTGTCATATAAATCGACCTTTCCTCTGACTCTCTGTCATACCTGTACGGGAAAACGGCGGCGCAGCGCCGAAGGGGCGACCGGATACCGCCCGTCCGGCGCAACGCGTCAGCGCAGCGCGACCAGCTCGACCGGGAAGCCGTTGAGCACCGCCGTCCCCGACAGCGGGTCCAGGCGGGAGCCGTCGAGCAGCTGGTTGACGTTGACGCCGGGCTGTTCGGCGGCGACCCCGAGCCGGGTGCCGGGACGGCTGTGGCCCCATCCGTGCGGCAGGCTGACCACGCCCGCGCGGACCGCGTCGGTGATCTCCACGGGCGCCGCCACCTCCCCGCCGTCGGCCTTGACGCGTACGGGGTCGCCGTCGGCGAGTCCGAGCCGGGCCGCGTCCTCGGGGTGCACATGGAGGGTGCAGCGGTTGGAACCGCCGTTCAGGGACGGGATGTTGTGCAGCCAGCTGTTGTTGGAGCGCAGATGGCGCCGCCCCACCAGGACGAGACCGGCCGGGCGCTCGTCCAGGGCCGCGCGCAGCCGGGGCAGATCGTCGGCGATCGGCCCGGGCAGCAGCTCGACCCGTCCGCTGCGGGTCCTGACCACCTGCGCCAGGCGCGGCCGCAGCGGCCCCAGGTCGATGCCGTGCGGATGGTCGAGCACGCGCTCCAGGGTCAGCCCGTCCGGGTCGGCGCCGAAGCCGTCGCCGTACGGCCCTAGCCGCAGCATCATGTCGAGCCGCTGCTCCGGGCCGTTCTCGCCGGTCAGCCGCGCGGCGAGCGCCTTGGGGTCCTGTCCGTACACCGCCGCGTGCGGATCGGCGACGGCCTTGCCGAGGGTGCGCTCGACGACCAGCGCGTCGACGGCGTCCGCCGGGGCGCCGTGCATCCCGGTCGCGGCGAGCACGAGGCGGGCATGGATCTCGCACTCGTCGAGCCTGCCCTCGGCGAGCGGGACGGCGGCCCGGGTGTAGCGGACCTGGTTGCGTACGGCGAAGGTGTTGAAGGCGAAGTCGAAGTGCGCGCTCTGCGAGGGCGGCGGCGGGGGCAGCACCACATCGGCGTGGCGCGAGGTCTCATTGAGATACGGGTCGACGCTGACCATGAAGTCGAGCCCGGCCAGCGCCCGGTCGAGCCGGTCGCCGTCGGGGGCCGAGAGCACGGGGTTGGCGGCGCTGACGAGCAGCGCCCGGATCTGCCCCTCCCCCGGTGTCTCGATCTCCTCGGCGAGCGCGGCGATGGGCAGTTCGGACTTGGCCTCCGCGTGTCCGCCGACCCGGCTGTGCCAGCGGCCGATCGCGAACCCCTTGCCGGGGCCGGGCGGATGGGGCGCCTTGTCGGTGGCGGAGAGCGGGAAGAGCGCGCCGCCGGGCCGGTCGAGGTTGCCGGTGAGGATGTTCAGCACATCGACGAACCAACTGGCGAGGGTGCCGTGCTCGACCGTGCAGCTGCCGATGCGGCCGTAGACGGCGGCACTCGGCGCGGCCGCGAGCTCCCGGGCGAGGGTACGGATCTCGTCCGGGTCGAGCCCGCAGGCCGCCCCGGCCGCCTCGGGCGTGAACTCACGTACGGCGTCCCGCACTTCGGACAGTCCGTCGACCTGTTCCGCGAGGTCCCCGAGCGAGGTCAGCTTCTCCTCGAAGAGTACGTGCGTGAGCGCGGCCAGCAGCAGCGCGTCCGTGCCGGGGCGCGGGGCCACGTGCCGGTCGGCCAGCTTGGCGGTCCGGGTGCGGCGCGGGTCGACGACGGTGAGGGTGCCGCCGCGCCTGCGCAGGGCTTTCAGCCGCCCCGGGAAGTCGGGCGCGGTGCACAGACTCCCGTTGGACTCCAGCGGGTTGGCCCCGAGCAGCAGCAGATGGTCCGTACGGTCCAGATCCGGCACCGGGATCGCGAACGGGTCGCCGAAGAGCAGCCCGCTGGAGACATGCTTGGGCATCTGGTCGAGGGTGCTCGCGGTGAACAGGTTCCTGGTCCGCAGCCCGCCGAGCAGTACGGGCGGATAGAGCGCCCCGGCCATCGTGTGGACATTGGGGTTGCCGAGCACGACCCCGACCGCGTTCGCCCCGTACTCCTCGACGAGCGGTCGCAGCCGGGCGGCGACCAGGTCGAACGCCTCGTCCCAACTCGCCTGCTCAAGCACGCCGTTGCGGCGCACCAGCGGTGCGGTGAGCCGGTCGGGGTCGCCGTCGACCTCGCCGAAGGAGGCGCCCTTGGGGCAGATGAAGCCCTGGCTGAACACATCGTCCCGGTCGCCGCGGGCACCGGTGACCCGCGTCCCCTCGACGGTCAGGGTCAGCCCGCAGGTGGCTTCGCAGAGCGGGCAGATGCGGAGGGCTGTGCGGGACATTCGTCCTCCCCAGGGCGGCGGTGGCGCACGGGCGGTCCCGAGCATACCGACCGGTAGGCATGGAGGCCAGAGAGGTGCCGGGCCAGGAATACGCGGGGTGCGCTCAGCCCAGCGTCCGCGCCAGATACGCGTGCAGCAGCTCCCGCGTCTCGGCCACGATCCCGGGATCCCCTTCCGGATCCGTACGGAAGGCGAGCCGCAGCAACGCGTCGGCGGCCTCCACCGCGACCAGGATGGTGCGGCGCAGCTCCGCGTCGGGGGCGCGGCCGAACTGGGCCGGGAGCAGCTCGGCGAGGCGGTCGGCGAGCAGGTGGTTGGCGTCGGAGGCCGGGTCGGCGACCGGCTGCGGCCCGCCGAAGTCGACGAGGTTGAAGCCGGGCACGGTCTTCTTCAGGACCAGGTACTCGTCGAGCACCGCGTCGATCGCCCCGCGCCAGTCCTCGGCCTCGAACGCGGCGAGCCGGGCGCCGACGATCTCGGCGAACCGATCCAGATTGCGCGCGGCCAGGGCCTCCGCCATGGCGCGCTTGTTGCTGAAGAAGCGGTATACGGAACCGATGGGCACCCCGGCCCGCTGGGCCACGGCCCGGGTGGACAGCTCTTCGTATCCGGTCTCGTCCAGGAGCTCGGCGCAGGCGTCGAGGATGCGGCTGAGGCGCTGGGCGCTGCGCTGCTGCACCGGTGCGCGGCGGAGGTTCGCATGGGGCACGGGGCCCATCATGCCGCGCCCGGCCGATTTTGCCGTTGACGTGGTCGAATCGGAATCCTACGGTGGCCCATAGGATTCCAGGATTCCTTCGGCGGCGGGAGCGGACGATGACCACCAGCAGCGAGCAGGCCAGGAAGACGGCGGAGGCGCTCGCGTACTCCTCCGGGTTCGGCAACGAGCACAGCTCGGAGGCGGTTCCCGGCGCCCTTCCGGAAGGCCGGAACTCGCCGCAGCGCGCCCCGCTCGGCCTGTACGCGGAACAGCTCAGCGGTTCGGCGTTCACCGAGCCGAGGGCGCACAACCGCCGCTCCTGGCTCTACCGGATCACGCCGTCGGCCGCGCACCCCGCGTTCGTACGGACCGACAACGGCAACCTGCGCAGCGCGCCCTTCACGGAGTCGACGCCCGACCCCAACCGGCTGCGCTGGAACCCGCTGCCGGAGCCCGCGGCCGGGACGGACTGGCTGGCGGGCCTGTGGACGCTCGGCGGCAACGGCGACGCCACCCAGCGCACGGGCATGGCCGTGCACCTCTACCACGCCAACACCCCCATGGACCGGGTCTTCAGCGACGCGGACGGCGAGCTGCTGATCGTCCCCGAGCGCGGCGGACTTCTGCTCCGCACCGAACTCGGCCTGCTCGCCGCCCGCCCCGGCGAGGTCGCGCTGATCCCGCGCGGCGTGCGCTTCCGGGTGGAGCTCCTGGACGAGACGGCCCGCGGTTACGTCTGCGAGAACTACGGCCAGCCCTTCCAGCTCCCCGACCTCGGCCCGATCGGCGCCAACGGCCTCGCCAACGCACGCGACTTCCGGGCGCCGGTGGCGGCGTACGAGGAGGTCGAGGGCCCGGTCGAGGTGGTCAACAAGTTCTGCGGCAACCTGTGGAGCGCGCAGTACGACCACACTCCGCTCGACGTGGTCGCGTGGCACGGCAACCACGTCCCGTACGTCTACGACCTGCACCGATTCAACGTCATCGGCACCATCTCGTACGACCACCCGGACCCTTCGATCTTCACGGTCCTCACCTCCCCGTCGGACACTCCGGGCCTTGCGGGCGTGGACTTCGTGGTGTTCGCGCCGCGCTGGCTGGTGGGCGAGGACACGTTCCGGCCGCCGTACTTCCACCGCAATGTGATGAGCGAGTACATGGGCCTGATCGAGGGCGCGTACGACGCGAAGGCGGAGGGATTCGTCCCGGGCGGCGGCTCGCTCCACAACATGATGTCGGCCCACGGCCCCGACTGTGAGACGTTCGACAAGGCGAGCGCCGCCGAGCTGAAGCCGCAGAAGATCGACGACGGCCTCGCGTTCATGTTCGAGACGCGCTGGCCGGTCACGGCGACGGAGCAGGCGGCGTCGGCGGATCACTTGCAACGGGGGTACGACGAGGTGTGGCGGGGCATGGAGCGCCACTTCCGCCCCTGACGTTCCGGCGCCCCACCCCTGAGCAGCGTCTTCCGCTTCCGCCCTTTGCCTGATAGGGAGCCACTGTGACCTCCTCCTTCGCTCCCGACTCGCTGGTCCTGAACCGCAAGCTGCCGCTGTGGTACCAGGTCTCGCAGTCCCTGCGCGCCTCGATACTCGGCCGCACCCCGGACGCCTCGCTGCGGCTGCCCACCGAGGAGCAGCTGGCCGCGCACTACGGGGTGAGCGTGCTGACCATGCGGCAGGCGCTGAAGGAGCTGGAGGAGGAGGGGCTGATCACCCGGCACCGGCGGCGCGGCACGTTCATCGAGCCCGCCGCCCGGCGCGGGGCGCCCGTCCGGCTGCTCGGCTCGATCGACGCGATCGTGGCCCAGCAGTCGGGCGAGCCGACGACGGTCCTGGGCCACGGTCCCGAGCCGGTGGCGGGGGAACTCGCGGAGTACTTCCCCGACTGCGCCTCCGTCGTCACCTACCGCCGCCTGCGCCGCGACGGCAAGACCGGCGAGCCCACGAACTGGGCGGAGAACGCGGTCCGCCCCGAACTGGCGGCATCCATCGAGGTGTCCGACCTCGAACGCTGGCCGATGACCAAGGTCCTGCGGGACGCGGTGGGAGTCCGCATCAGCCGCATCACGGACACGGTGGAAGCCCGCCTGGCGGACCCGGCCACGGCGGAACTCCTCCAAGTCCCGCTCCTGTCCCCGATCCTGCACTACACGGGCGTCACGTACGACGAGACGGGCCGCGTCGTGGACGTCGCCCGGATCCGCTACCGCGGCGACCGGTTCTCGTTCTCGGTGACGGTGGAGGCGCGGTGAGGTGGTGTATCGGCCGCTGCCGGTGACACTGTCTTCACCCACCCCCGGCCGCCTACCATGACCCCCCGTGAGTGACGACTTGCATCTGCTCGATGATCTGATGCCCTGGGCCGTCGCGCCGCTGCGGACCGGGCGGGCGTGGGTGGTCGGTCCGGACGAGCGCGCGCTCAGGGCCCGTTGGGACGCCCTCGTCCGAGCAGAGGGCGACGAGCGCGAACGCCTCTTCCGCCCCAGCCGCACCCGCACACTCCGCACCACCACCCCCGCCCTCCCCGGCGCTCCCGCCAACACCGGCCCCCTCGGCCGCGAGACGGGCCCCTGCCCGGCACCCCGCCGCATCACCCACGGCCCCTTCGACCACCAGTGGCTGATACCGGACCACCGCCTCCTCGACGCCGCCCGCCCCGAACTGTGGCGCGTCGCCGACGAACGGCAGCTGTTCGCGGTCGAGCAGGGCCATGTGCCCCAACCGGCCGGGACGGGACCGGCCCTCACCGTCTCCGCCCTGCTCCCCGACGGCCGCTCCCCCGCCGGCCGCCCCGGCCGCATCCGCCCCCTCTACCGCCGCCCCAACGCGACCGAGCCCAACATCGCCCCCGGCCTGCTCGCCTTCCTCGGCAAGGCGTACGGACACGACGTCGACCCCGAGGACCTGCTCGCCTGGACCGTCGCCACCGCCCGTGCCACACCCGCCGGCTGCGCACTCCCCCTCACCGCCGACCCCCAACTCTGGGCCAGCGGAGTCGAGTTGGGCCACCGCGCCATCGCCCTGATGCTGCGCGGCACACGCGGCGGCGAGAAACCCCGGCTGCCCGGCGGACGCAGGCCCTACGTACGGGCCGCGATCCCGGCCCGCCCGGACGAGCTGCGTTACGACGCGGAGGAAGAGGCGCTGTACCTCGGCGAGGGCCGCATCTCGCCCGTACCGTCCGGCGCCTGGGAGTACCGGGTCAGCGGCGTACGCGTACTGGAGCTGTGGTTCGAACGGCGTACGGAGAGCGGTGAGCCGGGCACTCTGGAGGCGATCCGGCCCGCGTCCTGGCCGCAGGAGTGGACCTCCGAGCTCCTGGAGCTGATCACCGCGCTTGCCCTGCTGAGCGAACTCACCGCAGGGCAGGACGCGTGGGAGGGCGACCGCCTCACCCCCGCCGACCTCATCGACGCGCGCGTGCTGCCCGTACCGCCCTCGGCCCGCCGCCCCGCATCCGTACTGGACCAGCCCGAGGAAGGCCCCGACGGCCAGCTGTCCCTGCTGTGACATCACGGGCCGCTGACGGCGATTGCGTCCGGGCACACCGAAGCGCTGCTGTGAGCCCTGGGGATGACAGAGGAGCTGACAGCAGCGCTGCGCCGGGACGGCGTGAACGCCTGCGCGCGTTTAGGAAGTCACTGGTCGTGAGCTGTCGTGGGATTCAGCCGCGGCTGCCGAAGAGCGAGCGGCGCAGGCGCCGCAGCGGGGCGAAGAGCGAGACGCGGGCGCTCTTGCTCCTCCGGCTGTGCGCGAGGTCACGCGAGGTCAGTTCGCGCATCAGCAACGTCGCCTCGGCCGCCTCGCGCTGCGGGACGGCAGGACCGCCCAGCACCGAGAGGTGGCGGTCGAGCCGCGAGCTGGTCGCACTGCTCCCGCAGGTGATGGCAGGCACTCTCGCCCTGCTGCGCATTGTTATCTGTTCCATGTCACTCCCCACCCATACGAGGGCACCCGGCCCCGGGCAGGGTAACCCTATCGCCCTCGCATCACACTCGTGTATCCCGGTCGCGGGATTCACCTCTCCCGGGGAATGTTGACGATTGACCGATGGCTACTCTCCGAATACGCATGGTTCCAGGGCGAGTTGGACAAGAGGCAGATGGGCACGCTCCCACCGCGCCAAGTGCCGGGCGGGGCGGGCCCGGTGATCCCGCGTCCGGTTCTCACAGGCCGTCACACGCTCACCGAGCGTGACCGATCGGCATCACAGGTCGGTACGCAGGGGGCTGCGGATGCGGTCACCTGAGCTAATTTGGAATGGATTCGCCGTTGTGGTCTCGCCGTCATGGAGGAGGCTCGCCAGTGAGCGAAGTGCCGGGCAGTGAGCAGCGCGTTGTCGCGGGTCGCTACCGACTGCTGTCCCCGCTCGGCCGTGGCGGCATGGGCGAGGTGTGGCGGGCGCGCGACGAAATTCTGGGGCGCGAAGTAGCGGTGAAGGAAGTGCGCGCGCCGGTCGGGCTCGATACGACGGACGAGCACCGGCTGTACAGCCGTCTGGAACGCGAGGCCTGGGCGGCCGCCCGCATCTCGCACCGCAATGTGGTGACGGTCTACGACGTGGCGACCGAGGACGGGCGTCCCTGGATCGTGATGGAGCTGGTACGCGGGCTCGCGCTCTCCGACGTACTGGAAGCGGAAGGACCGATGCCGCCGCAGCGGGCCGGGCACATCGGCGCCGAGGTCATCGCCGCCCTGCGCGCCGCACATGAGGCGGGGGTGCTGCACCGCGATGTGAAACCCGCGAATGTCCTGCTCGCCAACGACGGCCGGGTGGTGCTCACCGACTTCGGGATCGCGACGGTGGCGGGGACGTCCACGCTCACCATGACCGGCGAGGTCGTCGGATCGCCCGAATTCCTCGCCCCGGAGCGGGCCTTGGGGCGCACGCCGGGACCCGCCTCGGACCTCTGGTCGCTCGGCGTCCTCCTGTACGCGGCGGTCGAGGGGAATTCACCGTTCCGGCACGACACCCCGCTCTCCACCCTGCGGGCGGTGGTCGACGAGGAGCTGCCGCCGCCGCGCCGCGCGGGCCCGCTGACCCCGGTGATCGAGGGCCTGCTGCGCAAGGACCCGGCCGAACGGCTCTCCGCCGAGCAGGCCGAGCATCAACTGCGGGTGGTGGGCGCGGGCGGCTCCGTGTACGGCCCTCCCCCGCCGACTCCCGGCTCGTACGGCAGCCCGTACAACAGGACGACGATCATGGCCGGAGCCCCGGACGCGGGCCGGACGCCGCCGCTGCCGAACCCGGTGCCCTCGGGTCCGTACGGCTCGGACACCTCGACGACGACCCAGGAGCCACCGGAACGCAAACGGCATCCGGGGGCCGTGCTGTTGGCGGGCGTCGTGGTCCTGCTGCTCGCGCTCGGCGGGCTCGCGTGGGCGCTGGCGCGCAGCGACGGCTCCAGCGGGTCGGGCTCGAACACACCGCCTGCCACCGGTCAGGGCACGATTACCGCGAGCCGCAGCGACACGGCCACCGCGAGCCACGGCGGCGCGGGCGCCACCACGGCCACCACCAACACCACTGCTCCCACCAGCCACAGCCCCACCACATCGGCACCGCCCGCGCAGTCCGTGAAGGTCTCCCTCCAGTCCGTACGCGGGAGTTACTCGGGCAGCTGCCCGCCACCGGACGGATCGGCTCCGGCCGTGCTCGCCGTGTTCACCGTGGGGCGTACGCCGGTGGACGTCCAGTACCGCTGGGTAACGGCGAGCGGCGAGTCCTCCGACCCGGGCTGGAAGACGCTGAGCTTCGGGTCGGGCGACGCGAAGACCAAGCAGGTGTCGCACATCGAGTCGGGGTACCAGGCGGGGAAGACGGTCCACAACGCGGTGCAGCTGGAGGTCCGCTCCCCGGTCTCGGCGAGCTCCAACTCGGTTTCGTACACGGTCACTTGCACGGAGGAGACCCCGACGGGCGGGGCCTCCTCGTCGTACTCGGCGCCGGCGGGTGGCGGCTCCGCCTCACCCGCCGGCTGAGATGCGCTCGTACCGAAGTGCGCCCGTACGGATCAGGCCGCGGACGCGAAGGTGGGCAGATAGCCGCCCGACTGCCCGGCGGCGGTCGGGTGGTAGGACTCGCCTATGTTGGTCCAGACCAAACTGTTCAGCCACGGGCTGCCGGAGCAGATCTCATGACCGGTGAAGGCCGGGACGACCGAGGCGAAGGTGAAGCCGTGGTCGGCCGCGCGCTTGGCGGTGACCGTGTTGAGCTCGTCCGCCGCACCGTTGATCGCGGCGCGCGAGGTGTCGCTCAGACCGAAGAAGCAGTTGCCACCGATCTTGTAGAAGTGCGGGTAGCCGATGACCACGACGTGCGCGTTCGGGGCCTTGGCTCTGATCGAGTCGTAGACGGAGTCGAGCTTTGCGGGCAGGACGTTGTCGGCGTAGTCGCGCGCCTGGTTGATGCGGTTGATGCAGGTGGACTGCGAGTTCAGCACGCAGGTGGTCATGACGTCGGAGAACCCGGCGTCATTGCCGCCGATGGTGATCGAGACGAGGTCGGTGGCGTCACTGAGCGGGCCGAGCTGATTTGCCGTCACATCGTCGGTCGTCGCGCCCGAACAGGCGGTGAAGGCGAACGAGGCGGGAGCGTTGGCCGCCGCCCACAAGGACGGGTACGCCTTGGGTGAGCGCTTGCAGGAACCACTGGAGCTGTCGTACGTACCGGTTCCCACTCCCGAGGAGTAGGAGTCGCCGAGCGCCACATAGTCGGTGCCTGTGGCCTGGGTCGCGGCGTTGGCCACGCCTGCCCCGGTGAGGGCGAAGGCTGCGGCCAGGAAGATCGACGACACATAGGCCGTCATACGGGAGAGCTTCATGTGGGGGCCTCCTAGTGCGGGGTATCCGCCACAGATGTGGTACCAGCGAGTAGGGATCACCGGAAGTGGACATGCCAAGAACTTTCAGAAATCCGCTCCATCGGGGGAAACCCTGACTCCGAGATCCCGTCAATTGACCTTCACCGCAGGGAACTTCACTGCACGAGTCTTGTCTTGACGACCCCGATGGGCTGCGCCACATTGGAGCCCCGCCGCACGCGGAGGCTCCAGTGCACGCGGAGGAACGACGTGGCCAGTAGGCCGACAACCCCATTCCGCCCAGGAGATGACGGACCGTCGGCTCGCGACGACCTCGCGGCCGCGCTGAGCGGCGCCGCGCTCACCGTCTCGACGGTCGGCGCCGTCATCGCCTACATCCCGGTCGAATCCCCGCTGCGCGCACCGCTCGGGCTCTTCTTCTTGATCGCCGCACCGGCCGAGGCATTGGCTTTCGCTTTGCGCCGGTGGGAACCGCTCACGCGCGCGGTGGCGTCTTTCTCAGGCACGGTACTCATCAATCTGTTGATCGCCGAAACAATGGCGATCTCTGAAGTCCGGTCCGTACGCGGCGAGATCATGACGGTCGCAGTGATCAGCTTTCTTCTTTTCCTTACGGGAACGGGAGTAAAACGCTCCGCAACCGACCGGTCGAGAATGGTCAAAAACCCAAAAACGTGAGGCCACGTTCCAGGTCTTGCCATACAGGCCCAATCATCAATACCGTCTTACATCCGCCCGCATCGGCCCATCATGCAAAGCGGCTCTAGGGGAGGGCTCAAGCGCCGCGAGGGGCGGCCGGGGCGGGACGCGCTAGGGGGGTACCGTGCTCGGTCTTCGTGCGTTCTCGACCGGTCACGGGCCGCGCGGCCAGCAAAGCCAGCTCACCTCAGCACGGAATGCCAGACCGTCATGACCGGGGTGAGGACCCCCCTTTCGTAACCGGAAACCATCCGGACCGCCCGGGGGCGGGCGGTCCACCGGACGAGAGGGACAGAGACTCGTGAGCTCTTCTGTGCGCCCGGCGAGCCGGGAGCAAGATCTATTCATCGTGCCACCGGACGGTGGTACGAACAGCCCGTCGGACGGCCCGGCCGCCGACGGCGAGGCCACTCGAATACCGGCCGATTCCGCGCGCTACCGCGCGGTCTCGCCGAATCTCGCGATCGCGCCGCCGGTGAGCGTCGTGATCCCCGCCATGAACGAGGCGGAAAACCTCCCGTACGTCTTCAAGACACTTCCGGAGTGGATCCACGAAGTCGTCCTGGTCGACGGGAATTCCACCGACGACACCGTACGCGTGGCCCGCGAACTGTGGCCCGAGGTCAAGGTCGTCAAACAGGTCGGCAAGGGCAAGGGAGACGCCCTCATCAGCGGATTCGCCGCCTGCACCGGAGACATCATCGTGATGGTCGACGCGGACGGCTCGGCCGACGGCGAGGAGATCGTCAGCTATGTCTCCGCGCTGGTCGGCGGCGCCGACTTCGCCAAGGGCTCCCGCTTCGCCAACGGCGGTGGCACCGACGACATGACGCCGATCCGCAAGCTCGGCAACTGGGCGCTGTGCTCCATCGTCAACCGCAAGTTCGGCGCCCGCTACACCGACCTCTGCTACGGCTACAACGCCTTCTGGAAGCACTGCCTCGACAAGATCGTCCTCGACTGCAGCGGCTTCGAGATAGAGACCCTGATCAACATCCGGATCGTCAAGGCCGGACTGCGGGTCCAGGAGGTGCCCAGCCATGAGTACAACCGGATCCACGGCGTCTCCAACCTGAGCGCCGTGCGCGACGGCATCCGGGTGCTCAAGGTGATCGTCAAGGAGAAGTCCGTGCCCCGGGCGCACCGCCGCCCGCAGATGACCGGCCTCAATGCCCGCCGGGGGGAACTCTCTTGACCGACCGTCACAGCCGTGAGTTCTCCGTGGTGATCTGCGTGTACACCCAGGACCGCTGGGAGGACATCCTCGCGGCGGTCTCCTCCGTACGCCATCAGTCACGGTCGGCCCTGGAGACGCTGCTGGTCGTGGACCACAACCGGCCGCTGCTCGAACGGCTCGGCGAGGAGTTCAAGGAGTACGCGGCCGACGGGGAGGTACGGGTGCTCGCCAACGCGGGCCCCCGTGGCCTCTCGGCCGGACGCAACACCGGAATCGCCGCCGCCCGGGGCGAGTTCGTGGCGTTCCTCGACGACGACGCCGTGGCCGAACGCGACTGGCTGCGGTACTTCGCCTCGGGATACGACAACCCCCGGGTCATGGCGGTCGGCGGCCGCACCATGCCCGCCTGGTCCTCGGGCCGCCGGCCGGCCTGGTTCCCCGAGGAGTTCGACTGGGTGGTCGGCTGTACGTACCGGGGCCTGCCGCCCGGACGGGTGCGGGTCCGCAACGTCCTCGGCGGCAACGCCTCGTTCCGCCGCACCGCCTTCGACGCGGCCGGCGGATTCGCCACCGGCATCGGCCGCGACGGCGACAAACGGCCGCTGGGCTGCGAGGAGACCGAACTCTGCATCCGGCTCGCCCGCGCCCTGCCCGACGCGGTCCTGTTGATCGACGACCGCGCGGTGATCCACCACCGCGTCCCACCCGCCCGCGAACACTTCGCCTACTTCCGCACCCGGACCTACGCCGAAGGCCTGTCCAAGGCCCTTGTGTCCCGAAGTGTCGGCGCGGACAAGGGCCTTGAATCCGAACGCCGCTACACGACCCGGGTGCTTCCGGCCGGTGTCGTACGAGGAGTACGGGACGCGGCGCTCGGGCGGCCGGACGGGGCGGGGCGCGCGGGAGCGGTCGGGCGAGCGGGCGCGATCGTGGCGGGTGTCGCGATGGCTACCTGCGGCTATCTGCTCGGCACGCTCCGGGCGCGCCGGGGCGGGGTCGTGTTCGAGGTGGCGCCGATCGCTGCTGGTGGGGAGCGGCCGGGCGGGGACGAGTCGGGCGGGCAGCGGCCGGGCGGCGAACCTTCGCGCCAGCAGCAGCCGGGCGGGTCACCTTCGGATGCGGAGGAGGGGGAGGCCGCGTGAGCGCGCCCGTACCGATCCTGATGTATCACGCGGTGGGCCACCGCCCGGCCAGGGCGGCCTACGGCCTCTCCGTCTCGCCGGACGCCTTCGCCGACCAGATGGCCCTGCTCGCCGACCGGGGCTTCACCCCGCTGACCACCTCCCAACTGGCCCACGCCTGGCGTACGGCGGGAGCGCTTCCACTGCGGCCCGTCCTGATCACCTTCGACGACGGATACGAGGGCGTGCACCGCCACGCGCTCCCCGTCCTCACCAAACACGGCTTCGCCTCCACCCTCTTCGTCTCGACCGGCTGGCTGCGCGGCGCCCACGAGGAGAGCGGCGCTCTCGACACCATGCTCGACTGGGACCAGGTACGGGAACTGGCCGCCGCCGGTACGGAGATCGGCGGCCACAGCCACACCCACCCGCAACTGGACCAACTCCCCGACGAACAGCTCTGGTTCGAGACCCTGCGCTGCAAGGAGATCGTCGCCGAGGAGCTCGGCGCCCGCCCGGTCTCCTTCGCCTATCCCTACGGCTACTCCAGCCGCCGGGTACGCCGAACCGTCCGGGCGGCAGGCTTCACCCAGGCGCTGGCGGTCGGCAACGCACTCGCCCGCCGCCACCAGGGCCCGTACGCCCTGGAGCGGGTGACCGTCCGACGCGGTACCGGTATCGACGAGTTCGCGCGACTCGTCGATGGCCGTGCCATCGCCCGCATCTTCGCCCGGGACCGCGCGCTCACCAAGGGATACGCCCTGGTCCGCAGGGGACGCCAGGCCGGGCGCGCACTGGCCGGAAGGTGAGCGGTGACGGTGACCGAGACGACGTCCGGGGCGACCACCGCGCGGGAGCGAAGAGCGCAGGCCCGGCAGAAACGTGACGGCACGCCGCTCTTCCGCAACGCCTATGCGTTGATGGTCAACACCGGTATCAGCGCGGTCCTCGGCCTCGGGTTCTGGCTGGTGGCCGCGCGGTACTACTCGGCGGACGCGGTCGGGCAGGGCTCGGCGGCCATCGCGGCGATGAAGTTCCTCGCCGGGATCACCGCACTCACCCTGACCGGCGCGCTCTCCCGCTTCATCCCGGTCTCCGGCGCCGGAACCGGCCGACTGGTCTTCCGTACGTACGCGGCCAGCGCCGTCGTCGTCGCTCTCGCAGCCGTGGTCTTCCTCCTCACTCTGAACGTCTGGGGTCCCTCCTACCGCTTCCTGCACGGCCCGCTGCACGGCCTGGGCTTCATCACCTCCGTCATCGCCTGGGCGATCCTCACCCTTCAGGACGGGGTGCTGACCGGGCTGCGCAGCGCGTTCTGGGTCCCGATCGGCAACACCGTCTTCTCCACGGTGAAGCTGCTGCTCCTGGTCGCCATCGCCACCTCTCTGCCCACCACGGGCGTCTTCGTCTCCTGGGTCGCGGCCATCGCCGTCTCCGTACTGCCACTGGGATGGCTGGTCTTCCGACGCCTTGTCCCCCGCCATATCGAGCTGACCGCAGGGTCGGCGCGCCCGCCCGGCTACCGCGAGCTCGGCCGGTTCCTGGCCGGCGACTACACGGGCTCGCTCTTCGCCCTGGCCGTCGTCTATCTCGTACCGGTGATCGTCGCCTCCCAGGTGAGCTCGTCGGACAACGCGTACTTCTACATCACCGCCACCATCGGCGGCACGGTCGAACTCCTCGCCATCAACATGGGCGCCTCCCTGACCGTCGAGGGCGCCCACGACCCGAGCCGCCTCGGCCGCAACGCGCGCGCCGCGCTGATCCGGATGACCAAGATCGTGGTGCCGATCTGCGCCACGCTCTTCGTCCTCGCACCGCTGGTCCTGCGCGTCTTCGGCCAGGGTTACGCGGACCACGCCACGCCCCTGCTGCGCCTGCTGGTGACCGGAGCACTGCTGCGGGTGGTGATCGAGCTGTACTTCGCGGTCCTGCGCGCACAGAGCCGTACGGCCGGACTCGCCTACCTCCAGGGCGCGTTGTGCGCCCTGGTCCTCGGCTCGACCCTCGCCCTGCTCCCGCCGATGGGCCTGACGGGCGTCGGCATCGCCGAAGCGTCCAGCCTCGCCGTGATCGCAGCGATCGCGGCGCCGAGGCTTTACGGGGTGCTGCGGGGGTCGGCGGCGGATGCAGTCGTCAACGGTTGAGCCAGCGCACCTCGTACGCGGTCATCGGGAACGACTGGCCGTCGACCCGTGCCCGGGTGGCATGGTCCAGCGTGTTGACGACGAGGACGGTCCTGTCGCTCGCCAGCACCCGCAGGTCGGGTATGTCCTCGGCGGTCGAACCGAGGGATGCGTACCGGGTGCCGGGCGGGAACTCCTTGGCGAACCGGGAGATCAGCCCGTACATCGGCAACGGGGTTCCCCCGTCGGGGAGTTGTGTGGCATTCCACAGGCAGCCGGCGCACTGGGCGGTGGTCTGCTGCGGGCTCCAGTAGAACCCCGTGGTCGCCCCGCCCCGGACCATGGCGATCATCGCGGCGGCCTGCGCAGCGACCCGGCGGTCCTCGCCCCACCCGGAGCTCTCGGGCTCCACGTAGTACTCCGACCACCACAGCGGCAGCCCGCCTGACTCCTTGCGCAGCCAGCGGCCGACATCGGTGAACTTGTCGAGTGCGGTGAAGGGATCGGGCAGCATCTGGTTGTCACGGGTGAAACCGGCACCGTCGACCGCCACGAAGTCGGCGCCCTTCTTGTGTGCGTTCCAGTACCGGAAGGCGTCGAGCACCCGCTGGTCGACCGATCCCCAGGGCCCCTTGAGGTCGGAGGCGAACTGTTTGTCCTGCGGCCCGTAGCTGTCCATCACCAGATAGGGCCCGCCGACCTGGTTGTCCCTGTTCACCTTCTTCACTTCGTCGTAGACGAGGTTGTAGAGCCGGGTGTACCCCTCGTAGTTCCACCGCTGACTGCTGTCGTCGAAGAACCCCTTGAACTCGTTCCACACCACGAAGTGCCGTACGTCCGGATAGCGCTTGGCGACCGTCGCGGCGAGGTCGGCGAAGTCCTGGTAGTGGGTCGGAAGGGGCGCCGACTCGAAGGACTTGAGGCTCCAGTCGGTGTTCTGCTCGCCCGGCTTGCCGCCCTTCATCCAGTCCGGCGCGCAGCAGAGCGTGATCACGGGCGTGGAACCGGTCGACCGGATGAACGCGATGCGCCGGTCGAGATCCCCGAAGTCGTACCTACCCGGCGACGGCTCCGGGTTGCCCGCGCCCCACCCCATGATGGCCTGGTCCTGCGGCATGGGCTGCCCCGCGAGGAGCTTGCGGGCGCGCACGACGGCGTCGGGCAATCCGCTGTCCGCGCTGTACTGCGTGTGCGTGAAGCCCCAGCCGAGCTCGGTGTCACTACGGGCGGGACCGGTGGGCCCGCCGGAGGTGGCGCCGTCCTTGCCTTCGGCGGCATTGCCGTCGGACGAGCCGGTCGTACCGCCGCTCATGGCGAGGACCACCGTGAGCGCGGCCGCGACCAGGCCGAGCAGCACGATGGAAGCCCCCACATGACGACGCATCACGATCCAGCCTATCTACGAGAGTTGCCTTTCGAGTCTTTTTCAACCGAACACTGATGGAACGTCCCACACCCCGCCCCGGTTCCCGGTTCCGTCGACGGCCCGGTCCAACGGGACAAAACACCGTGCGCGGAGGGGAATGTTGCCGGATCATGGGCGCCATGTCCGCGAACCCTGAAGCCACGCTGCCCATCCGGCTGAATGTGGACGACAGCGATTCCCCGTCCGATGTCGTCGACGCGCTGTTCCTCGGGCGATTCGCCACGGGCGAGCAGCCGTTCTCGCACAGTTCTTCCATAGACCGGGTCAAGAAGGGCGTCAGCCTGCTGCCCCCGGGCGCCAAGGTGCTGCGCGCCGCCCGGGACGACGACCGCAGCGCCACGCTCGCCGAGGGCGACGGCTGGACGCTGCTCGTCTCGCGCTGGAACCGGGGCGCGGACGTCACGGTGACCGCGACCAGCGAAGACCTGGCCGAACGCGTTCTGAAGCAGGCCACGGAAGGCGCCGAGGACGAACCTGCACCGGTGCCGGAGAACGTCACGATGGGCTTCTGGTACGTCTCCCCGCGCCGGGGCCCGCACCGCACCACCCGTCAGATCGCCGCCGGTACCTGGGACGAGGTGCGCCCCAACTACACGGCGCCGGTCGCCGAGGCGATGGACCGCCTGATGAAGGTGACCCCCGACGACATCGCGGGCCGCCTCCTGCTGCTCCACGGCCCGCCGGGCACCGGCAAGACCTCGGCCCTGCGCACCCTGGCCCGCTCCTGGCGCGACTGGTGCCAGGTGGACTGCGTCCTGGACCCGGAGCGCCTGTTCAACGACGTCGGCTATCTGATGGACATCGCGATCGGCGAGGACGACGGCACCGCGAAGGGCCGCTGGCGGCTGCTGTTGCTGGAGGACTGCGACGAGCTGATCCGGGGCGAGGCCAAGCACACGGCGGGCCAGGCCCTTTCGCGTCTGCTCAACCTGACGGACGGCCTGCTCGGCCAGGGCCGCAACGTTCTGGTCGGCGTCACCACCAACGAAGACCTCGAACGCCTCCACCCGGCCGTCGTCCGCCCCGGCCGCTGCCTGGCCCGTATCTCCGTGGGCCCCATGACCCGCCGCGAGGCCGTGACTTGGCTCGGCACGGAGGAAGGCGTCGGCCGCGAGGGCGCGACCCTGGCCGAACTCTTCGCCCTCCGCCGCGGCTCCGCACCCCCCAGCGTCCCGGACCCCCGGGAGGACGTGGACGCGGGGCTGTATTTGTAGTTCGCGGGGCGGAACGGGCGGAGCGCGTTGGTGGGGCGAACACTCCTGGCCGGATCGGGGTTGTGGGGGTGAAGCGAGCACTCCTGGCCCCAGGCGCCCGCCCACGCGGGGGCGATTCAGTCGCCGTATGCCGCCCGTACCGCGTCCTCCACCGCCGCCAGCGCCGCGTCACGGCTGAGTCCCAGCCGTCGTACCTCCTCCGTGTAGGCCTGCGCGGCTGCTGAGGCACGGCGTTCCGCCGCGTCGCCCGCCGCCGCGACGAACGTCCCGTTGCGGCCGCGCGTCTCGATCACCCCGTCCGCCTCCAGCGCGCGGTAGGCCTTGGCCACGGTGTTGGCGGCGAGCCCGAGGTCCTCGGCGAGACCGCGCACCGTGGGCAACTTGTATCCCACGGGCAGCACCCCCGCCCGCGCCCGCTCGGCGATCTGGGCCCGCAGCTGCTCGTACGGCGCGCTCGCGGCTTCCTGGTCAATGGCGATCTTCAGGGTCACAGCCCGATTCTCCCCCTCCCCCGCGCCCGGCGAAAATGGGAGGCACCCGCCTCGCCGCGCGCGTAGCGTGCGACCACATGACTGTGACCGTCCGAGCTTTCCGGCCCGAGGACCCCCTCGACGCCGAATCCGTGGTCCGGATACGCCGTGCGGTGGCCCCGCATCTGGTGACGACCCCGCAAGCCGTCGCGTTCAACGTGGCCCGGGCCAACCCGGCCCAGCACTACCTCCTCCTGGTCGCCGAGGAGAACGCCACCGTCATCGGCACGGCCCGTATGGGCATCGTCTACGACAGCCCGCTCCCCGGGCAGGCGTTCCTCTCGCTCCAGGTCCACCCCGACCACCGGGGCCGTGGCGCCGGCACCCTGCTCACCCGCAGCGCCGAGGAACACCTGGCGACCGCGGGCGCCACCAGGGTGCATTCCACGGTGGACGACACACCGGCCACCCGCGCCTTCGCCGAACACCGTGGCTACCGCCCCTCGCGGACCGCCCACTGGCAGCGCGTCGACCTCACCAACGGCGCCCTCCCTTCTCGCCTCCCGCCCGAGGACCTGCCCCCTGGCGTCGAACTGCGCACCGCCGCCCACTACATCGACGACCCTCGCCCTGTCTTCGAAGCCGACGCCGAGGTCACCGCCGATGAACCCGGCGATGTCGACGTCGACTTGACGGACTACGACGACTGGCTCGGCCACACCTGGCACCATCCCTGCCTGGACCGCGACCTCACCATGGTCGTGGTGGCCGACGGCAGGGTCGCCGCCTTCACCGCCGCCCACACCGACGGCGCCACCCGCTATCTGTCCGGCATGACGGGCACCCTGCGGGAGTTCCGCGGCCGGGGCCTGGCGAAGCTCGCCAAGAACGAATCCCTGCACCGCGCCCGCACCGCCGGCTACACCGATGCCTTCACCGCCAATGACGCGGAGAACGCCCCGATGCTGGCGATCAACCAATGGTTCGGCTACGAAATCTGCGCCACGGAGATACAGCATGTCCGCGAACTCGATTGACCCCGGCACCCTCCTCTCAGTCACTCTGGTCAAGTCAGGCCGTACGAAGATCAGTTACCCGGCGTCGGCGGTGTCCGACGACGGCACCCGCCTGACGGTGCAAGCGGCCTGGGCGGGAGACGGCGTCCGCGACTTCGGCTTCGTCCGGTTCGAGCCGGGCGACGTCTTCACCGAGCACTACTGGCGGGACCGGTGGTACTCCGTGAAGGAAGTACGGGCAGCCGACTCGTCCCTCAAGGGCTGGTACTGCGACATCGCCCGCCCCGCCGTGGTCCGCGACGACGAAGTGGTCTCCGACGACCTCGACCTGGACCTCTGGGTCTCCGCCGACGGCGCCACCGTGCTCCGCCTGGACGAGGACGAGTTCCTCGCGAGCGGCCTCGCCGCCCGCGACCCGGACGCGGCATCCCGCGCCGAGGAGGCCCTGGACGAGCTCGAACTCCTGGCCAGGCTGGGCAAGTTCACGGCATTGATCGACTGACAGCTGGCCGTTTCCGGCCGACTGGCTGCTCCCGGTCAGCCGATCTCTGCCTCCCCCGCGACGGCCACCACCGCGTACCGCTCGTCGTCCACCTCGCGCCCCCACAGCCGGGCGTCCCCGGACAGCCGCTCGTACCGCACCTGTCCACCCAGCGGTGCGAGCACGTCCGTGAGCCGCCCGGCGGGTATGCCGACGGATCCCCAGACCCCCTCGACCAGGATGAGGCGCCCGCCGGGCCGCAGCATGGACCACCAGTGCCGCAGCGCCCCGGCCGGGTCGGGCAGCGCCCACACCACATGCCGGGCCAGCACCACGTCGAAGCTCCGCCCGTCCACCGGCGGCCGGGCCGCATCCCCGGTCAGCACCTCGGCGCCGGTCCCGGCGAGCTTGGCGCGGGCGCGCTCGACCATCCTGGGCGCGAGGTCGACGGCGGTCACCCGGTGCCCGCGCCCGGCCGCGAGCAGCGAGAGGCTTCCGGTGCCGCACCCGAGATCGAGCAGGTCCCCGGGGCTTTCCGGCAGCCACGCGGCCAGCCGCTCGGCCCACGCCGCGCGCACGACCGGATCGAGCAGCCCGTGGTCGGGCTCCTCGTCGAAGGCGTCCGCGGCCTCGTCCCAGTCGATATCGATGGTGTCGCAGGCGTCGTTGGCAGGGGTCGAGTCGACGGCGTCGTTGACGTCGTTGGCAGGGGTCGCGTCGATGCGGTCGATGTTCATGCACCGATCGTGACACCCACCACTGACAGTCACCCCTGCGAGCCGCCCGACGGGCGGTCCGCCAAGGCTGGAGCCCCCGGCTCCGGTTCCAGCCGACTGGCCCGCGCCACAAAGCTCACGGCGTGGTACCAACCGCAGAGCACCAGCAGGTCGAGAAGCTGCTCATCGCCGAAGTGCCCGGTCAGCCGTGCCCACAGCGCGTCGTCGACGTCGGCGGTGTCGCACAGCGAGTCGACGAGCTCGATGAGCAGCCGGTCGCGCTCGCCGGTCCAGCACACGTCGTCCACCCCACCCCCGGCGAGGGAGGCCACTTGCCCTTCGTCGAGCCCGACGCGGTCCGCGAAGTGCGCGACATGGACGCCCCATTCGTACGCGCAGCCGCGCCGCGCACAGGTACGGAGGATCACGATCTCCCGCTCGCGCCGCCCGACGCTCAGGCCGCGCCCCAGCACGTACGAACCCCACTCCTGCATGGCTTCGGCGAGCGGGACATTGCGTACGAGCGCGCGGAAGAGGCCGATGGGCTCGGAGCCCGGCATCATCCGGTGCAGCAGAGCGGCGGTCTCCGGCTCGTACGGCGGTTCAAGTGGCGTGATGCGGGCGGTCATTGCTCCTCCAGGCAGGCCAGCACAGCAGTGGCGAAGGATGCTTCTAATTCAGAAGCACCGAGATACCACGGTACTGTTTCTGAATCCGAAGCGCCAGAGAGGCGGGCGGCGAGTGGTGAACAGTCAGCGACGAACGGCCGGTGCCGGGGAGGAAGCCATGACCACACCCATGCCGGGGCGCGAGGTTCGCGGCTCGACTACCGGCCGGCCACTGATGGCCGCGCTCGACCTCTTCGGCCGCCGGTGGATCCTGCGCATCCTGTGGGAGCTGCACGAAGCGGGCCCCCTCGGCTTCCGGCCGCTCCAGCAGCGGTGCGACGGAATGTCCTCCAGCGTGCTGCACCAGCGGCTCGCCGAGCTGCGCGAGGCCCGCCTCGTCGAACAGGCCCCGGGCACCGACTACCGGCTCGCGCCGCTCGGCCGCCAGGCCTGGGCCGCGCTCGCCGGACTGAGTCAGTGGTCCGAGGCCTGGGCCGCCGAACTCGACGGCGAGGAGAGCACCTTGCGGTAGTGGAACCGGTCGTACGGCCCTTCCACCCGCCGCTCCACCACCTCGTATCCGTATCGGGGATACATCCGCCGGTTCTCCCACATCTTGGCGTTGGTGTAGAGCCGCACCTCGGCGAGACCCAGCCGTCGGGCATGCTCCTCTACGTAGTAGAGGAGCCTCTTGCCGAGGCCCGAGCCCTTGGCGTCCGGGTGCACGGCGATGGAATCCAGGAAGAGATGGCCGACCTCCGGGACCAGCACCAGGACACCGACGACCGGCTCGCCCGTCACGAACACCAGCCCCGCCGCCACGTTCGCCGCATGGTCGGCCTCCATGGGCGCGGGCACGAGCCCGATGCGCTCGATGTAGTGGTAGTAGGCCGCGTCGGTGACCGCCTTCACGCGCGCGACGTCGGCGTCAGTGGCGGGCCTGATGTCATCGAACACATCGTCATGGATGTCGTTGTTCCTGAGGATCATGGCCCCACCGTACGGCCGGTGCGGCCCGTTCTTAATCGCCTCTCAGTGGCCCCTTAACAGCGCCATAAGGATCACCGTCACCCGTCCTCAGCAGGCGATTTCGCGGTTTCGGACGGCTAGCGTGCTGCACGCCCACCCCCGTGGCACCACCCTCGTGCAGCACCGAAGGAGAACCCCGATGACCTTCCCCAAGCTCTCCGCCGCGTACGAGCAGGGGGCATCCCGTCGTCGCAAGGCCGTCACCGTCACCTCCCTTGCGGTGGCGCCGCTCGCGCTGACCGGGCTCGCGGCCGGTTCGGCGGCCGCCCACGGCTCGATGACGGACCCGGTCAGCCGGGTCTCCGCCTGCTATGCCGAGGGTCCGGAGAGCCCGCGTTCGGCCGCGTGCAAGGCGGCCGTCGCCGCGAGCGGCACCCAGGCCTTCTACGACTGGAACGCGGTCAACATCGCCAACGCGGCGGGCAAGTCGAAGCAGATCATCCCCGACGGCAAGCTCTGCAGCGCGGGCAACGACAAGTACAAAGGCCTCGACCTGGCGCGCGCGGACTGGCCGTCCACCAAGCTGACCGCCGGCCACCACACGTTCCACTACAAGGGCACCGCACCCCACAAGGGCACTTTCGAGCTGTACATCACCAAGGACGGCTACGACCCCACCAAGCCACTGAAGTGGTCGGACCTGGAGTCCACGCCCTTCGCCAAGGTGACGAACCCGGCGATGCGGAACGGCGATTACGTCTTCGACGGCACCCTCCCCGCCAAGTCCGGCCGCCATCTCGTCTATTCGATCTGGCAGCGCTCGGACAGCCCCGAGGCCTTCTACACCTGCTCGGACGTGGTGTTCGGCAAGGACAACGCCGGTTCCGCCCCGGCCCCGACGGCCTCCGCGCCGACCGAGCAGCAGGTCGAGGACGGCGCCGCCAAGTCGACCGTGGAGCACCACGGCCACGGGGGCGACGACGCGAAGACGGGCGCGGGCGCACCGGCTCGGCCGGCCTCCGAGAAGTCCGGCGACACGGCCCGCCCCGGCAACCAGCCGCAGCCGGACGGCGTGGCCGCCGCTCCCGCCGGGGCGGACTCGGGCAGGACCGAGAACCTCGCCGAGACGGGCGGGGACGGCTCCACCACGTATCTCGCGATCGGCGGCGCGGGCGCCCTGACCGCCGGTGCCGCGGTCCTCTTCGCCACCGTTCGCCGGAAGGCCGCCATGGGCAGCCGCCACAGCGGCTGATCCCGCGCGACAACAACGCGGCTCCCTCACCTACTTACGTAGTAAGTGAGAGAGCCGCGTTGTGTTCAGAAGGAACTCAGCCGATGACGGACGCGCAGGTCGTGGGCGTCGCGTGCGCGGGGTCGAGCGCGTTCCCCACTTCGTGATAGGTGATGCGGTCCACCAGCCCCATCGCCACATGCTCGGAGAGGTCGAGGACGCACTTGTCCTGGATGAGGACGTTGTTGACGTCGGGCCCGTTCAGGAACTGCGAGCGGTACGGGGTGACGACCTCGTCGAACTTGCTGGAGATGACGGTGTAGTGCACCCCGGGGACGGTGTCGCCGCCCTCGTTGAGCTTGGTCAGGAAGGGCGACCCGGCGATCTGGTCGGCGAGGCCGGGAGTGGTGGCCTTGAGCAGGTCGCCGGCGCCGGGGAAGTAGGGCAGCAGCGCCGTGAGGCCGTCCAGGGTGGTGCCGTGGTTGTCGGGCGCGATGCCCACCAGGGTGTTCACCTTGTCGGCGCCGCCGAGGAACTTCAGATACCAGCGCGGCATCATGCCGCCCTGGGAGTGACCCACCAGATCGGCCTTGGGGGCGCCGGTCGCGGCGAGCACTTTGTCTACGAAACCGTCGAGCTGTCCGGCCGATTTCTCGATCGGGCCGAGCCCGTTGAAGAGCGGCACGCCCGGCAGTTGCCCGTAGTCGAGCGAGAAGACGCAGTACCCGCGCTGGACCAGGTACGGGGCGAGGGCCAGCCAGTTGTCGACGGAGTTCCCGAAGGTCCCGTGGACGAGCACGACGGGGCGGGGGTGGGCGGCGGAGGGCTTGCACGAGTAGTCGTTCCAGCCGCTGCTGGGGGCGGACTGGGCATGCGCGGCGGTGGCGGGAAGGGCGGTGACCGAGGCGGCGAGCAACACCGCGGCCAGCGGTCTGATCACACGTTTCCGGGGATGGCGGGGCTTCCAGGGCAGCATCGGGCGATCTCCTTGCGGCTCAAGGGGAGTTGCGATGACACGCATCCTGTGATCCGGACCACAAGTGCAGTTCGCCCGCCAAATTACGCACCAGTAGCCTGAGAGTGAAGTTACGCGTCAGTAAAAACTGTCGTGTCGGCACTCACGACCACTACGCGCAGCACTACGGCGACCATTGGCCACCACCGCAACCGCCCGTCGAGCCCACCTCATGGCCCGCAACCGCCTGCCGCGCCCCACCCAGCGGCTCGCAATCACCCCTGATCAGCCGTGATCGACCGAGGCGACCTCCCCGCGACTCCGATCACCCCCGTCAGCCGAGAGCAGCCTGCACACCGCCACGGCGAGCTCGGCCGCGAGCGCGTCGTCGACCGGGGCATGGCGGCTGAGCAGCCGATACCACATCACGCCGAACGCGAAGTCGACCGCGAGGTCCAGCGAGGCTCCGCCGGTCTCGCTCAATTCGCCGCGCCGCACCCCGCGTTCGAGGATCCGGCGCAGCACCTCCCGGCGCGGGCCGATCACCGACTCCTGCAACCGCCGGGAGAGCTCGACGTCGCCCTGCGCGTCGGCCATCAGCCCGACGAGGGCCCGGCCGGTGACGCCCTGGGTCAACTGGAAGGTGTAGCGGAGCAGTTCCTCGACGTCGTGGCGGACGCTGCCGGTGTCGGGGAACAGCCGGTCCGGGGTGCGGTGCGGGAGCTCGACCAGGACTTCGAGCAGAACGTCCTGCTTGGTCGGCCACCAGCGGTAGACGGTCTGGCGCCCGACACCGGCGACGTCGGCGATCCCCTTCATCGTCAGTTCCTGGTAGCCGTCGCGCTGGCACAGCTCCAGCGCGGCGTCCAGCACGGCACGGCGGGCGGTCTCGCTGCGGGGCCGCCCGCGGGGCGCAGACCCCTCGCCCGCCTTCTTCGAGGAATTTTCCGGATTCTCCATGAGGCCACTTTACAAGACACCGTGCATCGGAATACTCTTTACGAGACACGGAGCACCGGAAATCATTCAAAGCGTGGAAGGCACGTCATGAACGAGCGAGTTGTGATCATCGGCGGCACGTCCGGCATCGGCCTGGCCACCGCCCGGCGCCAGCTGACCGAGGGCCGGGACGTGGTCGTCACCGGCCGCTCCCCTGAGCGGCTGGAGGCCGCGCTGGCCGAGCTGAGCGCCCTGGAGGGGGCGGTAGGCACAGCGACGGGCGAGGTCGTGGACGCCCGGGACGAGGCGGCCACCCTGCGGTTCTTCACCGACCTGGGGCGAGCCGACCATGTGGTCGTGGCCGCCACGGGTTCCACGGCGGCGGGACCGTTCCGGTCGGTGACCACAGATGCCTTGCGCGAGGCGTCCGAGGGCAAGTTGATCTCGCACAGCCTCACGGCCCGGGCCGCCCTTGAGGTCCTCTCCCCCGGCGGGTCCCTCACCTTCCTGACAGCCGCGTCGGCAGGCGCCGCGATGCCCGGCACGGCGGGTCTCGCCGCGGTCAACGCCGCGGTGGCGGCGATGGTTCCCGTCCTCGCGGTCGAGCTGGGCCCGGTCCGGGTCAACGCGGTCTCGCCGGGCATCGTGGACACGCCGTGGTGGGACTGGATGGATGCGGACACCAAGGCCGAGACCTTTGCCTCGTACGCCAAGTCCACCCCGGCCGGCCGCTGCGGCGCCCCCGAGGACATCGCGGACGCGATCGCGTTCCTCATAGGCAACAGCTTCACCACGGGCGTGGTCCTCACCGTGGACGGCGGCGCGCGACTCTCGTCCGGCGCGTAGGGCGTAGTACGCGAGGGGGAACGGGGTGAGGCCGGGGCGGGTCAGGCGGCGTCGGCCAGCCCCGACTCGGCCACCACGTCGAGCTCAGCCACCACACCCGGTTCGGCTACCGCAGCCACGCCCGGCTCGGCCACCGCGTCGGGCTCGGCCACCACGCCCAATTCGGCCCGCGTGCGTGGCTCGGCAGCCACGCCCGGCTCCGCCAACGCCCCCGGGACGACCGCGTTCTGGCCGAACTTGGCTCGGGCCCGGTCGGCCACCGCCTCGATGCGGCGTACCCGGTCGTCCGTCGGGTCGAACGTCAGCTGCCGGGAGGCGCGTCGGGCGGGCATCAGCCCCTCGGCCCGCAGGGAGATGCCCCGGACGCGGGCGCGTTGGAGGCCGAGCGAGTCGTGGATGGCGTACGCCAGCGCGGTGAGCGCGGGCGAGTGGGCCGTGGGTTCGCGCAGGGTGCGGCCGCGTGTGGTGCTGGACCGGTCGGCGTACCGCACGGTCAGGGTCAGGGAGCGGCACACCTGCCCGTCCCGGCGCATCCGGACGCCCAGTTCCTCGGTGAGGGAGAGCAGCGCACGGCGTCGGCGCTCCGGGTCCACCTCGTCGCGGGGGAAGGAGCGTTCGGCGCCGAGGGCGGGGGCGCCTCCCGGTGACAGCCAGGGGTGCGCGGCGGTGCTGGGTACGACAGTTGTGCGGTCGATGCCCAGGGCCCGCTCGTGGAGCTCGCGCCCGGCCCGCGCGCCCACGATCCGCTGGAGGGTGGCGAGCGGCGCGGCGGCGACCTTGCCGACCGAGTCGAGCCCGTACGAGCACAGGGTGCGGGCGGTCGCGGGGCCGACCCCGTCCAGCGCGACGACGGGCTTCTCCGCGAGGAACTCCGTCACCTCGTCCGGGGACAGCACCAGGGTCGTGCCCGGCCGGGCGGCGCGGGCGGCCATCCTGGCCAGCATGGGGTTGGGCCCGGCGCCAATGGTGCAGCCCACTCCGCAGTGCGCGAGCGCCCTGACCCGTAGGACGGAGGCGAGTTGGGCCGCGCTCCATCCGAAGTACCGCTCGGCGCCCCGCACATCGACGAGTGCGGAGTCCGGCGGGAGGGCCTGAACGGCGGGGGTGAGGCCGTCGAGCAGCCCGAACAGCGCGGGAAGCACGGCTTCGACCCCACTGCCGCCCGCACGCGGGGCGCCCTCCCGTGCCGCACCACCATCACCAGGAGGTATATGGAATCGCACGCAGAGGATCATCCCGCGCTCCCCGGGCTCTGATGCCACAACTTCCGTCCGGTGGCGGCTCGTTCGCCGGCGGGCTGGAGGTCGGCCCAGGGGTTCAGTTGGTACCCCGTGGACAACTCGATACGACGGCCGTCGCCCCGATCGGTCCGGCTCCCTTCCTTGTTGTCCTCCCGGTCACCGCTCCCCTCATCGGACGACGCTTCGGATGACGGTTCCGACGGCTTCGACGGGGTCGACAGGCGGGCGGAGACCGCGTCCAGGCCGCCCTCGCGGCGCAGTTCGACCAGTTCGGCCAGGTTCCAGGCCGCGGCGCCCACCACGCTGAGGCTGCGTGGGCCTCGGCGCTGCACCACCCCTCGTACCAGCAGGAGCCAGGAATGGAAGACAGTGTGAGCACAGGCGGCGTGGCTGTCGCCGAAGAAGGCGAGGTCGACCAGGCCGGTGCCGTCGTCGAGCGTGGTGAAGATGACCCGCTGGCCGGACCGGATCGGCGGGGTCTGGGTGGCCGCCTTGGCGCCCGCGACCAGGACGGTCTCACCATGCACGGCGTCCCGCAGCCGCTCGGCCGAGACCACGCCGAGCTCCTTCAGGAACGTCTCGTGATCCACCATCAGATGGCGGGAGGTGTCCATGCCGAGGACACCCAGCTCGGCGCTGAGCCGTTCCGCGTCGTCGAGGTCGGGCAGTCCGGCGCGGGCCGTCCGCCGCCCGTCTGCGAGCGGGAGCTGGCCGCCGCCGGACCCGACCGCCCGCTGGGCGCGGTGGAGTTCGGCCAGGTGCAGCAGCAGGTCGCGCCGGTTGGCGCCAAACGCGTCGAGCGCACCGACCTGGGCGAGCCGCTCGGCGACGGGGCGGCTCGGCCTGGCCCGCTGCCAGAAGTCGAGCAACGAGGCGTAGGGCTGCCCCTGTTCGATACGGGACGCCTCGGCCTCGCTGATTCCCTGGACGTCCGCGAGGGCGAGCCGGAGTCCCCAGACCCGAGTATTGGACACCAGTTCGATTTGATGAGCGACCGCGGACCGGTTCACATCGACCGGCAGGATGGGCACCCCTCGGCGGCGCGCGTCCGCCAGGAGCAGCCGCTTGGGGTACATCCCGGGGTCGTGGGTGAGCAGTCCGGCGTAGAAGGCGGCCGGGTGGTGGGCCTTGAGCCAGGCGGACTGGTAGGTCGGCACGGCGAAGGCGACGGCGTGCGCCTTGCAGAAGCCGTACGAGCCGAACGCCTTGATGATCTCCCAGGTGCGGTCGACCACTTCGGGCGAGTACTTGCGCAACGCGTGCTCGGCGAACCAGACGCGGGCCTTCTCCTGCGACTCGGGGTCGGAGAGCCCGCGCCGCAACCGGTCGGCCTCGCCGCGGCCGCAGCCGGTCATGAGGTTCACCATCTCGATGATCTGCTCATGGAAGACGACCACTCCGTAGGTCTCGCCCAGGACGTCCGCCAGGTGCTCGTGCGGGTAGCGCACCGGGGCGCGGCCGTGCCGGGCCTCGATGAACGGCCGGACCATGTCGGCGGCGACCGGGCCGGGCCGGAAGAGCGAGATGTCCACGACCAGGTCGTGGAAGGTCGAGGGCTGCAGCCGCCCGATCAGATCGCGCTGGCCCGGCGACTCGATCTGGAAGCAGCCGAGCGTCTCGGTGGACCTGATGAGCCGGTAGGTCGGCAGGTCTCCCTGCGGCACCTGGCGCGGGTCGTCGAGGTCGAGGCGGCGGCCGGTGGTGCGGCCGATCTCGGCTACCGCGTGCGCCATCGCCGACTGCATCCGCACCCCGAGGACGTCGAGTTTGAGCAGCCCGAGGTCCTCCACGTCCTCCTTGTCGAACTGGGACATGGGGAACCCCTCGCCACTGGTCGGCACCACGGGGGTGCGGCGCAGCAGCGAGGCGTCCGAGAGCAGCACTCCGCAGGGGTGCATGGCGATCCCGCGCGGCAGCGAGTCCAGCGCCTCGACCAGCTCCCACAGCCGCCCGTGCCGTCCCTGCTCCGCCGCGACCTCGCGCAGCTCGGGCAGTTCGGCCATCGCGGCGCGGGCGTCGCGGGCCCGGATGTGCGGGAAGGACTTGGCGATCCGGTCGATCTCGGCCGGGTCCATGGACAGGGCGGCGCCGACGTCCCGTACGGCGTGGCGGACCCGGTAGGTCTCGGGCATGGAGACGGTGGCGACCCGTTCGGCGCCGAAGCGGTCGATGATCGCGCGGTAGACGTCGAGGCGGCGGGCGGACTCGACGTCGATGTCGATGTCGGGCAGCACGAAGCGCCGGGTGGAGAGGAAGCGCTCCATCAGCAGGCCGTGTTCGACGGGGTCGGCGTGGGCGATGCCGAGGAGGTGGTTGACGAGCGAGCCCGCGCTGGAGCCGCGCGCGGCCACCCGGATGCCCATCTTCCGTATGTCGTCGACGACTTGGGCGACGGTGAGGAAGTACGAGGCGAAGCCGTGGTGGGCGATGATGTCCAGCTCGTGGTGCATCCGCTCCCAGTACGCGCGGTCGTGGTCGTGGCCGCGCAGCACCATGCCGGCGGCGGCCCGGGAGGCCAGGACCCGCTGCGGGGTGCGGTTCGCCGCGCCGACGAGGTACGGCTCCGGGAAGTAGCTGTACTTCTCGATGCCCAGTTCCTCCGCGGGGTCGACCAGGCACGCGGCGGCGGTGTCCTCGGTCTCGGCGAGCAGCCGGTGCGCGGCGTCGCGGCGCAGCCCGGCGGCCTCGGCGACCAGTTCGGCGGTGTGCGCCATGGCGGCCGGGTCCTTGAGCCAGCGCTCGCCGCTGTCCAGACCCTTGCTCGGGTCGACGGGGAGGAGCCGACGGGCCGCGTCCAGGACGTCGGCGACCGGGCCGAGCCCGGCGTCCGCGTACCGTACGGCGTTGGTCAGCACGGCTCGTACGCCCTGTTCGGCGGCGAAGCCGAGCGTGCGGGCGGCGAGGCGCAGCGAGCCGGGGCCGGTGCCCTGGAGGCCGTGGTGGACGACCTCCAGACGCAGGGCGTCACCGTAGAGCTCGCGCCAGGGCGCGAGGAGGTGCGCGGCGCGGTCCGGGCGGCCTCCGGCGAGTGCCCGGCCGACCTCGGAGTCGGGTCCGAGCAGCACGGTGAGCCCGTCGGCGGGCAGCGCGGACCAGGACAGCACGGGCCGGTCGGCGGTCGTGTGGGCGGCGGTGATCAGCCGGCAGAGTTCCGCCCAGCCGGTCGCGCCGTCACGGACGAGGAAGGTGGCGCGCGGCGCCGACTCGTCGACGAAGGCGCCGCCCCGGACCGGGGTGCGCTGCCGCTGGGCACGGGGGGTTTGCCGGGTGCCTTCGAGGAGGTGTTCCGGGACGGCGAGGTCGGCTCCGAAGAGCGGGCGCACCCCCGCCTTCGCGCATGCCTTGGCGAAGCGCACGGCACCGGCGAGGGTGTCCCGGTCGGTGAGAGCGAGTGCGTCCATCCCCCGTTCGGCGGCGCGTTCGGCCAACCGTTCCGGGTGGGAAGCCCCGTACCGCAGGGAGTACCCCGAAACGGTGCGCAGATGCGTGAAACCGGGCATCCGCACCTCCTGGACCAGTCGTTCTCACGTTCCCCCTCCTTCACCATAAACCATTTTTCGAACATGCGTACGACATCCGTTCGAGCGACTTGTTCGAACGGCCGGGACGGCTGTCAGCCATTCGGCCCACCCCTGACTGCGCGAGCCCCGCCCGCCCCGGAGCGTGAGGGCATGACCTTCCTCGACGAGGTGAAGAACGCCGTCACCGTGCGGGCCGCGCTGCTGGTCATCGGGGTGCTCGGGCTGATGGTCGCGTTCATCACGTCCTACGCGGGGGCCTTCCACAGCCCCAAGCCGAAGGATGTCGCGTTCGGGGTGGTCGCACCCCCGCCGATCAGTGCCCAGGCCGTGCAGCGACTGAACGCGGTGCCCGGCGGCGCCCTCGACGCCCGTGCGGTCGCCGACCGGGCCGCGGCGGTCAAGAAGCTGCGCGAGCGCGACCTCGACGCCGCACTGATCGTCGACCCGGCCTCCACCACCGACACCCTGCTCGTCGCGAGCGGCGGCGGGGCGTCCCTCTCGGGAGCCGTCGAGCTGGTCATGACGGCGATCGAGAAGGCCGAGCAGCGCACCCTGAAGGTGGAGGACGTCGCCCCGGCCGATCCTAAGGACACCCGTGGCCTGTCGTCGTTCTACCTGATCGTCGGCTGGTGCGTGGGCGGCTACCTCTGTGCCGCGATCCTGGCGATCAGCCATGGCGCACGGCCCGCCAACACCCAGCGGGCGGTGATCCGCCTCGCCGCGCTCGCGGTGTACGCGATCGCCGCCGGGCTGCTCGGCGCGCTGATCATCGGGCCGGTGCTCGGCGCGCTGCCCGGCAGCTACCTCGGGCTCGCGGGGCTGGGCGCGCTGGTGGTGTTCGCCGTCGGTGCCACGACCCTGGCCTTCCAGGGGCTCGCCGGGATCGTCGGCATCGGGCTCGCGATCCTGGTCATCGTGGTCCTGGGCAACCCGAGCGCGGGCGGCGCCTATCCATATCCGCTGCTGCCGCCGTTCTGGAAGGCGATCGGGCCCGCGCTGCCGCCGGGCGCCGGTACCTGGACGGCGCGCTCCATCGCGTACTTCAGGGGCAACGCGGTCACCGGGCCGCTCCTGGTGCTCTCCGCCTGGGCCGTGGGCGGCGCCCTGGTCACGATGGTCATGGCCGTGCTGCGCCAGCGGGGCGAGCATCCCGAGGACGAGGCACTGGAGGTCGGAGCGAGGACGTAACGACCCATCCAGCATACGGCAATTGACATGCCGTCAGCGAAATCGCACTCCGGCACTCACGGCCCCTCGGGTCCCTCGGGCCCCTCGATGGAAGGCGGCTCGCCGGCCGGGCCCTCCACCTGCTCCTCGACCTCGAACTCCAGGCTCGAATGCGCCTGCGCCGCCGGGGGTTCGGGGGCGGTGGGCTGCACGCCCTGCGGAGCCGCGCGTTCCAGGAAGCGCAGCAGTTCCACCGGGAACGGCAGGACCAGCGTCGAGTTCTTCTCGGCCGCGACCGCCACCACCGTCTGGAGCAGGCGCAGTTGAAGCGCTGCGGGCTGCTGCGACATCACGCCGGCCGCCTCGGCCAGCTTCTTCGACGCCTGGAGCTCCGCGTCCGCGTTGATGACCCGGGCCCGGCGCTCCCGGTCTGCCTCGGCCTGGCGGGCCATCGAGCGCTTCATCGTCTCCGGGAGCGAGACGTCCTTGATCTCCACCCGGTCGATCTGCACGCCCCAGCCCATGGCCGGGCTGTCGATCATCAGCTCCAGGCCCTGGTTGAGCTTCTCGCGGTTGGAGAGCAGGTCGTCGAGGTCGCTCTTGCCGATGATCGAGCGCAGTGAGGTCTGGGCCATCTGGGAGACGGCGAAGCGGTAGTCCTCGACCTGGATGACCGCGTCGGCCGGGTCGACCACCTTGAAATAGATCACCGCGTCCACCCGGACCGTGACGTTGTCGCGCGTAATGCCGTCCTGCGCCGGGACCGGCATCGTCACAATCTGCATGTTCACCTTGTGGAGCCGGTCGGCGAAGGGAAGGATCAACGTGAACCCGGGGCCGCGCACCCCGTCCCTGAGCTTTCCCAGCCGGAAGACCACACCGCGTTCGTACTGTTTGACGACCCGGGCCGCCGCCAGTACGTACACGAGCCCGGCGGATCCGGCAGCCACTGCCGCCGCCACCAATGCCTCGACCATCACGGCCCCCAAGGGTCCGAATCGGACGTGTACTTCGACGGTAACTCCGCTTCCGCCCCGGGGGGAGTCCCGGTCACACTCCACTGAATGGGTAAAGCACGGGCGGGAGGGGAATGCCGCAACAGTCAATGCCTGCATACGGCAATCGATACGGCCGGTGGGACGAGGGGCCAGCCGGCGGCCGGTATCGCGATCCACGACCGGAGGGGGCACGAGTGCGCGGTCGGGTGCGCGCGGCCGACGGGCGGCATCTGATGGTGGAGCGCTTCGGTGACCCGCGGGGCAGGCCGGTGTTCCTGCTGCACGGCACCCCCGGCAGCCGCCTGGGCCCCGCGCCGCGCGGCATGGTGCTCTACCAGCGCCGGATGCAGCTGATCGCCTACGACCGGCCCGGCTACGGCGGCTCCGACCGGCTGGAGGGCCGCAGCGTCGCCGATGTCGTCCAGGACGTACGGACGATCGCGGACAGTTACGGGCTGGAGCGCTTCGCGGTCGTCGGGCGGTCCGGCGGCGCCCCGCACGCGCTGGCCTGCGCCGCTCTGCTGCCCGAGCGGGTCACCCGCACCGCGGCCCTGGTCACCCTTGCACCCCGGGACGCGCCCGGGCTCGACTGGTTCGAGGGGATGACGGCGTACAACGTCGAGGAGTACACCACCGCGAGCGTCGACCCCGAGGAGTTCGCCGCCCGGCTCATCCCGCGCTCCGACGAGATCCGCAGAAACCCGATCCAGCTCCTGGACGAGCTGCGCCGCGATCTCACCCACGCCGACCGGATGGTGGTCAAGGACGCGGGCGTGCGCTCGATGCTGCTGCGCAACTACCAGGAGGCGCTGCGGAATTCGGCGTACGGATGGATCGACGACGCGCTCGCGCTGAGCAGCCCCTGGGGGTTCGACCCCGCCGACATCACCGGTGAGGTGCTGCTCTGGCACGGTGTGAAGGACGTGTTCTCGCCCGTCGGCCACTCGCGCTGGCTCGCCGAGCGCATCCCGGGCGCGACGGCCGTACTGGAGCCGACCGCCGCCCACTTCGACGCCCTGCACGCGCTCCCCGACATCCTCACCTGGCTGATCGAGGAGGACTGACCGCGAGGAACGGCTGGCCGGACGGCGGGAACCGGTGCGATCACTCCAGTCGCACCGGCCGTCCCGTCACTCCGGTCGCCGCCTCACCCGGCAGCCGCCCGGTTCACACCGCCAGCGGCTCCAGGTCACGTTGTACTCTGCGCTGTTCCCTGGCGATCCGTACGAACGCGTGCTCGTCGCCGAGGAGCCGCTGGAGCTCGTCCACGGTCTCCGCCCGCAGCTGGGTGGCCTCCTCCTTGCGGCCGAGCCCGTCCAGCGTCACCGACAGGTTCGAGGCGCAGGCCAGCGTCTCGGGGTGATGCGCGCCAAGGACCTCGCGCAGCCGCGCGACCGCGTTGCGCTCGATCTCCAGCGCGGCCTCCAGATCGCCCATGTCGGCCTTCACATTGGCGAGGTTGACCGTGGCGAACAACGCGTGCGGATGGTTCTCGCCGAGTATGTCGCGCATGGTCCGTATGGTGTTCTCCAGCATCGAGTCGGCGGCGTCCAGCGCCCCGCAGCCCCACTGGTAGATGCCCAGGTTGTTCACGGCCGCCAGCGTGTACGGATGCCGCTCCCCCGGCACCTTTATGTACTGGTCGACGACCTCCTGCGCGGTCTCCCGCGCCGCCGTCGAGTCCCCGGCCGCGAACAGGTCGGCGGCCATGTTGAGGTCACAGGCCAGCCAGTCCGGGTTGGCGGAGGTGTACTTGGCGCGGTAGCGGTTGCGGGTGGCCGTGGTCAGCCGCCGCGCGTCGTCGAGCCGGCCCGCCCGGCGCAGCGACACGGCGAGGCTCTTGGCCGCGGCGAGCGTGCCCGGGAAGGCCCGGCCCAACTGCTCCTTGTACAGGTCGTAGGTGCGGCTGAGCAGCGCCACCGAGTCCTCGTACCGGCCCACCTCGCGCAGGTCGCGCGCCAGGTTCATGGCCGAGGACAGGGTGTACGGGTGCTCCGGGCCCAGCACCTCGGTGCGCCGGTCGTAGACGTCCTGGTCGAGCTCGCGGGCCCGGGCGTACTGGCCGAGCATGCGCATGTTCAGGGCGAGGTTGTTGGCGGCGGCCAGCGTACGGGGGTGCGACTCGTCGAAGATCTGCCGGAACCCCTCGTGCGCCTCGGTCGCCAGCTCCATCGCCTTGCTGTACTGGCCGACCGCGCCGAGGTCCATCGCCAGGGCGCTGGTGGTCATGTACGTGTGCGGATGCGAGGCACCGAGCACTTCCGTCTGGCGGGCCAGAGTCTCCTCGTCCAGCTCCATCGCCTCCACGTAACGGCCGCGCGAGCGAAGGATGTTGGAGAGATGGAAGCGCAGGTACAGATACTGGAGGTCGTTGGGCCCCAGCTTCTCGCGCCACTCCTCGCGCAGGTCCTCGGCGAGGTTGGCGGCCGCGTTGAAGTCACCGCGCTTCCAGAGGTAGCGTACCCGGTCGATGAGGAGCCGACGGGTCTCCGGGTCGTCGCAGAGCCGGGCTCCCGACGGGGTGAGATGCGGCCAGATGGTGCCGAACTGCGGCCAGGTCTCCGGGTTGTCGATCGGCTCGTCGGCGTCGGGCCGGGCGCCCGCCAGGATGCGGTGGACGGCGTGCCGCGCGTCCATCTGCTCCTGGTCGCTCAACTGCGCCCGGATCACGGCCTGGACGAGCCGGTGCACCTGGATGGAGGAGCCGACCTGGTCGACCTTGGCGAGGGCGAACCGGCCGATCTCGCGGATGACCCGGCCGAGCACCAGCTTCTCCTGGAGCGTGGCGTCGTACGGCTTGAGCGCGTCGATCATCTCCTTGCTGTAGAGGAGATTGGCCGAAATCGGCTCCGGCGCGAAGAAGGCGCACAGTTGGAGCAGCCGCACTGCCGCCGGTGAGCGCTGCTTCAGCCGTTCGATGGAGACGTTCCAGGTGGCGGCGACCGGCTCCGGATATCCGGCGGGCTGGTTGAGCGCGAGGACGGTGGGCGCCTGCTGGGCCAGCTGCTCCAGATAGGCGGCGACCGGCGTCGCGGTTTCGGCGATCCACGCCGCCGCCTGCTCGACGGCGAGCGGCAGGTCACCGACCGCCATCGCGACCTGATCGGCGTCGTCCGCGGAGAGCCCGGGGGCACGCCGCTGGAGGTGCTCGACCGACTCCTCGCGCAGGAACACGTCGACCGGCAGCGCGTCGCCGTACTGCGACCAGGTCTGGTTCCTGGAGGTCACCAGGACGTGGCCCGGGCCGCCCGGCGGGAAGAACCGCTTGATCTGCTCGGGGTCGTCCGCGTTGTCGAAGACCAGCAGCCAGCGCGAGGTGGGCACCCCGCGCCGCAGCCGGTCGATGGCCTCGCGGGAGGCCGCGTTCATGTCGTCGCCGCCCTGGACGCCCAGCCGTACGCCGAGTTCGGCGAGGCCGGCCACCACGTCGTCCTGCTGCTCGGCGGACATCCACCAGACCAGGTCGTAGTCGGCCATGAACCGGTGGACGTATTCGAGCGCGACCTGGGTCTTGCCGACGCCGCCGAGTCCGTACAGGGTCTGCGGCTGCGGCAGGACGACGGCGAGGCCGCCGCCGAGCTGGTCGCGCATCCGCTCCAGGACCAGCGAGCGGCCGGTGAAGCCCGGGTTGCGCGGCGGCGCGTTCCAGATCTTCGGCACGGTGCCGGGGAACCTGGGGCCGGGCGCCACCCCGTCGCTGATCTGCACCGGCCGCTCAAGAGCGCGCAGCAGCGAGGTCGTCGCGTGCACCTCGTCCAGGCGGAACAGGTCCACCGGGTTGCGGTCGATGTAGGGCGCGGTGAGGCGGACGTCGCCGACCCGCAGCGGCAGCAGCTGGCGGCGCGCGCCCGAGGGGTCCTCGGCGGCGGCACGGGACCATATCTCCACGGCCCGGGCCGACTTGAGGTAGGCGCTGGAGAGCAGCACCACGGTACGGGCCGCGCTCTCGGCGGCGACCGCCTCCCCGTCGGCGGCGCTGGGCCCGGCCGACACGTCGCGCGGTACGACCCGGAATCCGGCCCTGGTCAGGACGGACTCGATCCAGTCGGCCCACATCCGGTTCTCGGCCACATAGCTGAGGAACAGATCGGCCGGCAGGGCGGGCCTGCGGCGGGTGAAGGCGTCCCGGATCCGCAGCCTGATCTCCTCGTTGACGGCCGGCATCGCGGTGATCCGGCCCTCGGTGACGACGGAGGCGAGGCGTTCGAAGGCGGAGAGCAGCGAGTTGGAGAGCCCGGCCTCGTCGCCGAAGGTCGCCAGCGTCTCCTCGTAGGCGTAGTACGGCTTGTACGGGATCTCCACCGCGCCCCAGTAGGAGGTGAGTTCCTCGCCCGAGAGCCCGGCCGGGAAGCGGTCGAACTTCAGCCGGGCGAGCCCCCGGCCGGCGTCCGCCTTCTCCTTCTCGCCCTCGTCGATGCGCATCGGCACCGGCAGGATGCGGATGTTCTGGCCGCTGTAGCGCTCGTCGATCTGGCGGGCCACGGAGGCCGCGCCGTCGATGGACTGGTCGCTCAGGGTGAAGCAGTCCACCAGGATGTCGGGCAGGTGGACGGTGCAGATGTCGGCGATGTCGCTGAGGCCGGTGCGGCTGTCGATCAGGACGTAGTCGTAGTTCTCCTTCATGTCGTCGCGCAGCGCGTCGAAGAAGTGGCCGCCGCCGAGCCGGTCGTAGAAGTTGTCCCAGTCGAAGGTGGAGACGGTCGCCGAGTACTCGCGGTTCTGCCGGCCGGCGGAGACGAAGTCGAGCGTGCCGCCGTCGGGGAACTGCCAGCCCAGCGCCTCCGGGGTGAGGGAGACGGCGTGCGGCTGGATGCGCGCGTAGTCCCGGTGCCACTCGTCGGAGCGGGGCACGGGGCTGGTCGCGGCCCAGGCGTACTCGGTGATCAGGTCGATGACCCCGGTGGTGGCGCCGAGCGTCGAGGGGTCCAGGAACGGGTGGAAGAAGCGGTGCAGACCCGGGGCCTCCAGGTCCCAGTCCACCGCGAGGACGCGCTTGCCGTTGGCGGCAAGGATCCAGGCCGTGTTGGCCAGGGCCATGGTTCGGCCCGTACCACCCTTGTACGAGTAGAACGTGACGATGCGTCCGTCACGACTGGCTGTCATCCGTCTCCTCCGCATCGGGCGCGTGATCGAGCCTGTCGGGGATGTACTGCGTGATGCCGAAATCGGTGCCCATCGGCCCGACCAGGCGCGGCCGTTCGGTGTGCCCGCCCCCCGCCGGCGGATAAACCGTCGCGTGTCTCAGATACTGCTGTGCGGCCGCCTCCACTACCTGGGGCAGGATCTGCCCGAAGGCCTCCATGCTGGGGACGCCCTTGGCGGCGGCCCGGCAGGCGGCCCGTCCCTGGCGCATCTTGGACGGCATGGTCGACTCCAGACGCTCCGACAACTCTCCTTCCGCCGCTCTGCTCTGCTGGTCGTCGCGGTTCCAGGGGACGACCACGCTCACCCAGGGCCGGTGTTCCGCGTCGAAGGCCGCGAGCCGGGCCCGGCGGTCCGGGTCCTCAAGCGCCCAGCGGTCCACCAGCAGGACCTCGGGCCGCGACGGCGGCTGTTTGCCGTCGAGGTGCAGCACCTCCTCGTCGAAGGAGGAGACCGTGGTCTGGTAGTTGAGCGAGCGCACCATGTCCTCGGCGACGAGCGCCAACGGCCGTGCGGAGACGGGGTGGTAGGGGTTCCAGTCCAGCGGACTGTCCCCGTAGTACACGTCGTCGCGGCCCTCGGGCAGCTCATGGCGGGTGGGTGCGGCGACCGTGACGTGCATGGGGCGGGGACCTTCACTGGCGGCCGCGCCGAAGGCGCTGGGGGCCAGCCGGTAGTCGACGTGCCGGCCGGGGCGCACCGCGGTGGCGTCGGCGACGCTCACGATCCGTTTGGCCAGTTCGTAGACCGCCCGCTCGTACTCCTCGGCGAAGATCCTGAGCTTGATCAGTCCGTAGAGCCCGTCGGTGACGTAACGGTCGCCGAAGGCCCGGTGGTTGAACTGCAACCGCTCGGCCGGACCGGGTAACTGCTCGGGCGGGACCGGTACCCACAGCGCCGGCACGATCGCCTCGGCCGGGCGGTTGGTGTACGCCTGGTGCTGGATGGTGCGCTGCTCGAACGCGTACCACTCACGTCCGCACATCTCGCTCGCGAAGTAGCGCGGCGAGAACAGCGGCACGAACACCCGGGTGGAGGCCAGGACTTCGCCCAGGCGCTCCGACCAGCCCTCGCCCGAGCGTATCTCCCGGTCCATGAAGCCGGCGGGCGCACCGGCGGGCAGGTCGGTCATGGCCATCACATGGCCGCAGAGATCACGGAAGAGCCGCTCCACCCACATGTCGGGGTCCGGGCCGCCCGCCCCGTACCTCGGCGTGTGCGCGTAACTCAGAAAGAAGTAGGGCCGATGTTGGTCGGCCGGACGCGGCTGCGCTGATGCGTGCACACGACCCCCGTCCTGCAGGATTGAAGAACATCATTCCGGAGCGAGCTGCGCTCCATCCCCTCACCGTTCGGTCAAACAAGGCCGCTTTTCGGTCATCCAGTCCACCGCATGGTCCACCGCACCCCTGATCGAAAACAACCGGGCGGTTCTTGGCCCCAGCTGCCACTCTTTGCGCACTTCCTCCGGAAGGTCCGCCCCCACCGCCTCGAAGTCGCCGTCGTCGAGAACCACATCGGGATAGTGGAACCAGGCCCGCCGGCCGTTCGCATCCCGCACCACACAGCTGTACAACTTCTTCGGCGGATCGGCGAGATAACGGTATTCGGCGAGGTGAAAGGCGGTGCAGACGGAGAATCCCACATTGATCATGAGCACTTTGGCGTCTTTGATCCCATAGAGCACCCCGAGCGGCGACTTCTCGCCCAGATGACAATCCCTCGCGTGTCCCTGTGTCAGCTCCAGGGCGCGGCAGCCCCAGGCCGCGAAGGACGTCTGCGGATGGTCGCTGCGCACCGCGTCGTCCCTTGTGCGGATCCATTCCGCCAAGCGGCCGATTCCCTGGCTGCGGCTGGTCTCCCGGTCGAAGGGCTCCATGGTGTTCTTGAAGTCCCGGTACGCGGCGGGATCGCGCAGATTTCTGATACGGGCCCGATGGGCCGGTGAGGTGAGCGAGTTGGCCGGGGTGAACGCCGGGACCACAAGCGTGCCCTTCAGCGGCCCGCCGACCGCCGCCATCAGCGCCTGCCCCAGCACCCTCGGGGGCCCCAGACCGCTCATCGAGGCGTGCACGAGCAGGGTGTCCCCCCGCTCCACGCCCATCGCCGTCAAGTCGTCGAGTAACGCGCTCCCCAGCGCTGCCTCGGCTCGTTCATCCACGGGCTGCCTCTTCCCACTCCAGCCGGACGGCGGCGACCAGGCTCTTCCCGCTCACGGTGAGTTCGGCCGCCTCCTCAAGAGCTTCCAGCGCGCGCCGGGTCTCCGCCAGAGTGCGCGCACTCCTGTCGTACGCGGCGAGGGCCACCCGCTCATGGGTTTCGGCCAGCAGGACCGACACCGGAACGGGCTCGTCCCGCCAGCCGACCGCATGGTGCCAGGCGCCGTCGAGCGCGTACAGGTCCGCGACATCGAGCAGGGCCCGCAGTTTCGCCCGACGGAAGCCCTTCAGCAGCCCCAGCGCCAACGCGTCCCCCCTGAGCCCCACCGGCACCCCCAGTGCCCCGTAGCCGTGCCGCCCGACCACCGGCTCGCCGTCCCCGGCCAGCGGAGTGAGCGTGGTCAGCACCGCGGCCGCCTCGGCGGCGTGGCCGGGCACGGCGGCCGAGAGCAGCCCCCAGGCCTCGCCGAGCCGCCCGCTCCACTCGTCCGCCTCGCCGAGACCGAGGCGCGGCAGCACGGCCGTCCCGAAGCAGTCGCGGTACGGGTCAAGGTCGTCCAGGGCCGGATCGGGCGCCCCGTCCCGGCCCAGGCCCCGCACCGGCAGCCAGTCGCCGCACGGCTCGCGCGGGCACTCCACGTCGAGCTCGCAGCCGTCCCCCCGGGCCCGGAAGCCCTTCTCGGCGGCGGTCACCACGACGCGGCCGCGCTCACCCGGGGCGCCGACGCGGAGCTGGCCGAGGCCCGGCAGGAGCAGCCGGCCGTCCTCGTACCCGACGGATACGGGCAGTTCGAGCCGGGCGCGCACGGCGGCCGCGGCGGTGTAGGCGGCCAGGCGGTGGGCGTGCGCCACGACGTCCGCGCGCCCCGCCCGCAGCGCCTCCAGGGTGGTGAGCAGCCAGCTGCGCGCGTACGGCTGGGCCAGCACCTCGTCGAGCGCCGGGCCGTCGACGAGCGCGGTCAGCCGCCACGCCTCGTCCCACTCGGGGCCGCCGCGCCCGGCGAGGTCGGCGTTCAGGCGGGCCAGCAGGGTGCGGGTCAGCTCGTGCTGGGACGCGACGAGTTCACCGGGGTCGGTGACCGCCTCCGGGACCATCCGGGCGGCCGTGCGCGCCTCGATGCCGCGCACGATGGCCTCCAGGTCCTGGCAGTAGACCGACGGCCCGGCGAAGGCGTCCGTGCCCCGCTCTGCGTTGGCCGAGCTGTAGCGGTGCGTATAGAGCCCGCCGCCGCAGGAGCGCACCACCGGGCACTCGCGGCACTCGGGCCCCACTCCCGCGAGGCCGAGCTGGCGCACCCGTACGCCCGGGTGGGCGGCGACCTCGTCGAAGGAGTGCCGGAAGACGTCGAATCCGGTGGCGGCGGCCCCGTCGTAGGCGCTCTTGAGCGAGTCGACCTGCTCCAGCGTCCCGTCCGTCTCGACCACGACGAGGTCAGTGGGGGCAAGGCCCAGGGACTCGGTGAGGCTGGGGCCGCCGTTCAACGTCGACAGTACGGACTCGAACAGCCGGACCGGCACCGGTCTGCCCTGCTGCTCCCAGCGGTCGAAGACGGTGAGGATCCACTCGGCGTACTCGGTGGGCGAACCCTTGGGCCGGGCCGGGGGCGCGTCCCAGGTGGCGTGCGGCAGCAGATAGTCGATACGCGGCGGATCCAGGGCGATGAGCGCGTCATGCACGGCGACGGGGTCGTTGGCCACGTCGATGGTGCAGAGCAGCCCGAGGAAGAGATGGCGGTAGCGCTCGCTCTGGAGCAGTTCGACGGCCTTGAGGACCAGGGGATGGCTGGTGCGGCCGTCGGCGAAGCGGCGGTGGCGGTCGTTGGCCGATTTGTCCCCATCGAGGGAGATGCCGACACGCACACCGAACTCGTCGAAGAGATCGAGGTAGCGGGGGCTCAACTGGAGGCCGTTGGTGTGGATGCGCAGATCGAGCGCCGCGACGCCGTCGAGGGCGGCGGTCAGCTCCTCGCAGACGCGGCGCAGCCGTGCGGGCCCTGCCAGCAGCGGCTCCCCTCCGTGCAGGATCACTGACACGGAGGGCAGTACGTGTTTCTCGGCGTGCTCGGCCAGTCGCCGGGCCGTCCAGGAGATCGCCTCGTCAGAGATTGCCTTGGGGCGGGTGCGCCAACTCTGATCAGGGGCTTCGTAGATATAGCAGTGATCACAAGCAAGATCGCATCTGCTGTGAACCTTGAGCACGATCTCGCGGAATGGGACCACGGGTCCAGTCATTCCGCCAGTCTAGAGCTCCGAGCGTGGCTAGAGCGCCGAGTTGAAGGTCGATGCCTGCACAGGCCGGCCGAGGGACGAGGGCAGCACGCGGCCGAGCTTCCTGGCGGCATCGGCGCCACGGACGTCGATCTCTGCCAGGGGCACACGGCTCTTCTTCGCAGGGGCGAAGGAGAGAGAATTCACGGAGGTCTTCACGGCCGTCCTTGATGGGTAATTCCTGCATGTGGACAGTGGTACCGACGACATGCACCGTTGCAGTGTCGGCGGGACGACTTTACTCTCTTGGCCACTGTTGGCAACTGAGCACGACCACCTGAAACGAACAGGTGGCACAGCCTTAGCGGAAGATGTACGGAACGGGTCGTTCCATCGAAAGAGTGATGGATAAAACCGCAGACAGGGGTGGATGTGACGGCGATTCCCGGTCCTCTGCAAAGCATGGTCTTCCGCAACAACGACCTGCCGGGTCTCTTCCATCACGCGGACTCTCTCGCGATAGGGCGTCAGCGGGCCGCGGTGAACGTCACGCGCTGGCAGTTGTGCCTGCTGGTCGCGGGTGCGGCGCTGGCGGCGCTGCCGTGGAAGATGACGCTCGGTGGCGGCTTCCGGCTGACGAGCGCGCTCAGCGCACTGGCGTACGCGGGGGTGCTCGCGGTGAGCTTCCGCGCCGCCCGGGGGCACGCCAAATCGCATTGGCAACTGAATCGTTCGGCGGCCGAGTTCATCAAATCCATGTGCTGGCGCTATGCGGTGCACGGGGCTCCGTTCGACTCCCACGCGGCTTCCCCCGAAGGTCTGTTCACCCTCCGTCTGGAGGAGGGACTGCGGGAGTTGCGGAAAGTGGGCTGGCAGGACCCGCGCGAAGAGCGGTCGTCCACGCTGGCCGACGCGGATCTCATCACCGCGCCCATGCGGGAGTTACGGGCGAAGGCCTTCACCGTACGCAAGGAGACGTACGTACGGGACCGTCTGATCGAGCAGCGCAACTGGTACCGGCGCCGCCAGGAGGCGTCCCGGCGGGCCACCGCGCTGTGGACCTCCGCGATCACCCTGCTCACGCTTCTCGCGTTGCTCTTCGCGACGCTGCACACGTTCGGTGCGGCCGAGGGCGTGAAGCCGACCGGACTGCTCTCGGCCGCGGCCGCCGCATGCCTGGCCTGGAGCGAGATCCGCCGCCATCAGCCGCTGATATCGGCCCACTCGCTGGTGGAGCAGGATCTGATGGAGATGCATGTGGCCATGGAGAACACGGTCAGCGAGCGGGAGTGGCCGGGGGCGGTGTACGAGACCGAGCGGGTCGTCTCGCCGCAGCACACCGACTGGCTTGCCAGGCTCCGCAGTTGACATACCGTTAGACATACGTAACCTGCCTGACGATCCGTCAGGGGCGGGTGAGCCCGTCGCGCCACACCACCGTGACCGTCTTGCCCAGGCTGCGGGCGTACTCGACGATGTCGCCCGTGCCGCCGAGCCCCCGCGCGGGCCGGCCGTCCCATACCGCCACCAGACGGTCGCAGTTGTCCGCGATATAGGCACCCGCCGCGTAGTAGGCCTCGTCCGTGGAGTGCGGGAAGTCCATCCGGATCTCTTGCGTGGCCTGCCGTTTGAGGCCCCGGTAGCGGGCGAGTTCGACGGCGTCGGTGAAGCCCGTCTCATAGTCGCCACTGGGAATGACCACGGTCAGGGACGCGCCGCATTCCAGGGCGACGGCCGCGAAGAGCTGGTCGGCGCCGGCGGCGAGGCTGGACAGCGCCTCCAGCGAACCCTCGTGGCCGCACAGCAGGGTGCGCAGACAGCCGCGGATCTCCTCTAACGCCTCGGAGGGAATGTCTCGGTGACCGGTCACTCCGATGCGTTTCACTGGCTCACCCCGTGTGTCCGCTCGCCTCTCCGCCGTGAACATCCTCCCAAAAAGGCGCAACGCGTCCAGTCGTACGCACCCGGCCCCGGCCAGCGGGGACGAGCCCCCGCCCGGTGCTCGGGCGGGGGCTCGCCTCCGCTTTACGCAGCTAGGTGATCAGCCGTCAGAAAAGGCTGACTCCATAGGCGCTCATGGCCGCGACCACGGGCTGGAAGAAGGTCGTGCCGCCCGACGAGCAGTTGCCGCTGCCGCCGGAGGTGAGACCGAGGGCCGTCGATCCGGAGTAGAGCGGACCGCCGGAGTCGCCGGGCTCGGCGCAGACGGTGGTCTGGATCAGGCCGCGCACGATGTCACCGTTGCCGTAGTTGACGGTGGCGTTGAGCGCGGTGACCCGGCCGCTGTGGATGCCGGTGGTGGAGCCGCGCCGGGTGACGCTCTGGCCGACCGTGGGGTTGGCCGCGCTGGTGATGGGCTGGCTGCCCACGGCGCTCGGGTGGGAGAGCGAGGTGTTGGTGTACTGCACCAGACCGTAGTCGTGGCCCGGGAAGGTGGTGCCGACCGTCGGGCCGATGCTCGTCGAGTGCGAGGAGCTCGTGTAGTAGTTCGGGTAGCCCTGGGTGCAGTGGCCGGCCGTCAGGAAGTAATAGGTGCTGCCCTTCTTGACGTTGAAGCCCAGCGAGCAGCGCCAGCTCGTCGTGTAGATGGGGTCGCCGCCGGAGAGCAGCTTGCTGATCTTCCCATTGGTCCGCTCGACGCGTATCGCGGACGCGTTGGATCCGGCCTGCTGCTTGATCCTGGCTATGTCGGCCTGGGTGACGCCGGGGTCGGCGGTCACGACCAGCGTGTGGGTGGCGGGGTCGACGTGCCAGGCGGTGCCCGCGACATCGGCGCCGAGCACGGCGTCGCTGACGGCGGAGAGCTGGGTGGCGCTGAACACATGGGCCGGGCTGGCGCTGGCGGTGGGGACCGCGAGAGCGGCGGCGGCGACGAGCCCGGTGGTGATGGCGGCTGCCTTGGTGCGTCTCGCGAAAGCGCCGTGACGCCGGGGGATGGTGCGCTTGATCCTCACTTCTGTTCCTCCCGAGGGAAGTCGAGGGGCCCGGTTTGGGTGGGGGGACCCCGTGAGGCGCGGCCAAGGGCCGACGGCAGCACAATGAAGCGCCGCCGTGCTCCTGACAAGCGCTGGGAGGGAGTATTCGGCGGCCCGGCCGTCGGGCGCAAGGGCGCCTTTCGGCCGGGCGGTTGGGGTACGGCGACGCGCGGGTCAGCCGGAGAGCACGGTCCGCTCCCCCGCCGGGACGGCGATGTCCAGCGTGTTGCCCGGGGGCGGGAAGGGGCAGATGAAGTGGTCGGCGAAGGCGCACGGGGGCAGCAGTGCGCGGTTGAGGTCCACCGTCACGCTGCCGTCCGCCGCGGGTGCGCCGGGGCGCAGGAAACGGAACCGGAAGGTCGAATCCCCGCTGGTCGCATCGGCGAAGACCGCCCAGAGCCGGCCGTCGCCCTCGACCGCCACCTGAAGGGTGTGGTTTCGGCCGTCGAGGGTGAAGGCGAGCTCGCCGCCGAGCCCCAGTCCGCGCTCCACCCCGTCGGCGTTCGCCACTTGGACGGTCCGCGCTTCGTCGTACGGGCGGAACGTGCCGGGCACCGCCCAGCGTGCGTCGTACGGCGTCGCCTCGATGCCCTTGAAGGAACGTCTGCGCTCGGCTTCGGGGTCCCAGACCCGCACCGCCCACAGCCCCTCGCGGCGCAGCACCACGAGCCGCTTCGCACCCTGGGCCAGCCGCGACTGCCCGATCGGGGCGTGGTCGGCGGTGAGCCGGACCTCGCCGGTGAACTCCTCGCCGTCCAGGCTGATCCCGTCCCCGGCGCCCGCCGATAGCACCACTTCGTCGCCCTCTTCGCGCCAGTGGCCCGGCACGGCCGGAATTCGCCCCTCCACCGCATCGGCGAGCCAGTGGGTGCCGGTCAGCGCGAGGGGGCCGTAGGGCGAGGAGACGGTCGCGATGCGCCGTTCGTGCCAGCGGTCCCACTCCTGTGCCGCGTCCGTGCTCATGCCGGTCCATCCTTCCGTACGGGGGTGCGCAGCCCCAGATGCGAGCGCAGTGTCGGCCCGGAGTATTCCGAACGGAACACCCCGCGCTCCTGCAACAGCGGCACCACATCGTCGACGAAGTCGTCGAGCCCGCCCGGCGTCAGCTGCGGGACGAGGATGAAACCGTCGGCGGCGTCGGTGCGTACGAACTCGTCCAGCTGGGCGGCGACGGACCCTGGCGTGCCGATGAACGACTGGCGGGAGGTGGACTCGATGACCGTCTGCCGGATGGAGAGCCCCTTCGCCTCCGACAGCGCCCGCCACTTGGCCGCGACCGCGAAGGGGTCACCGACCTTCACCCGCCCCTGCACCAGCGTCGATTCCGGGTCCGGGTCGATGTCCGGGAGCGGCCCGTCAGGGTCGTACGCGGAGAGGTCGCGGCCCCAGATCTGCTCCAGGGCGACGATCGCGTTCTGCGGGGAGACCTGGCGGCGGCGGATCTCGGCGGCCTTCTCCTGCGCCTCGGCGTCGCTGTCGCCGAGCACGAAGGTCACCCCCGGCATGATCTTCAGGTCCTCGGGCTGCCTGCCGTACTTGGCGAGCCGTCCCTTCACATCGGCGTAGAACGCCCGCCCGGCCTCCAGGCTGCCGTGCCGGGTGAAGACGACGTCGGCGGCCGACGCGGCGAACTCGCGCCCCTCGCCGGAGTCCCCGGCCTGGATGACGACCGGATGCCCCTGCGGGGAGCGCGGAAGCGTGAACTCCCCGGATATCGCGAAGTGTTGACCCTGGTGGGAGAAGGGACGGGGAGTGCCATCCGGCGTCCAGGAATCCCACAACTCCCGTGCGGTGGCGACGAATTCGGCGGCCCGGGTGTAGCGGTCGGCCCGGTCCAGATAGCCGCCGCGCCGGAAGTTCTCGCCGGTGAACGCGTCGAACGAGGTGACCACGTTCCAGGCCGCGCGGCCGCCGCTGAGGTGGTCGAGCGAGGCGAGCCGGCGGGCGAGTTCGTACGGCTCGTTGAAGGTGGCGTTGACCGTGGCGGCAAGCCCCAGGTGCTCGGTGACGGCCGCGAGGGCGTTCAGGACGGTGATGGACTCCGGGCGGCCCACCACGTCCAGGTCGTGGATACGCCCCTTGTGCTCGCGCAGCCGCAGCCCCTCGGCGAGGAAGAAGAAGTCGAACCGGCCGCGCTCGGCGGTGCGGGCCAGATGCTCGAAGGAGGCGAAGTCGATCTGACTGCCCGAGCGCGGATCGGTCCAGACGGTGGTGTTGTTGACGCCCGGAAAGTGGGCGGCGAGGTGCATCGGCTTGGTCAAGACGCCCTCCCGGCGTACTGGTTGACGGCCCGGGTCAGGCCCAGGTGTTCGCGGAGTGTGGCGCCGGGATAGAAGCGGCGCAGTAAGCCACGGTGCTGGAGCACGGGCACCGTCCCGTCGACGACGAGCGCGAGATCGCGTCCGGGGTCGGCCGGGCGCAGATGGAAGCCGTCGGCGGCGCCCTGCTCGCACCAGTCGCCGATCAGCCCGGCGAGGCCGACCGCGTCGGCCGTGGTGTGCAGTTCGACCGGGATCGAGACGAGCACCCGAAGGCGTCCGGGGTCGCGGCCGTGCGCCCGGACCCGGTCGCGCAGCTCCTCGCGGGCCTCGCGCGCGGTGGTGGGGTCCTCGGCCCGTACGAGGGCGATGCCGGCGTGCCGGACGGCGGCGGCGCGGGCCTCGGGATCGGTCGCGTCGATCACGGTGACGGGGTGGCCCTGCGGCGGCCGGGGCACGATGGCGGGGCCGCGCACCGAGAACGTACGGCCTTCGAAGTCGACGTAGTGCAGTTTGCCGCGGTCGATGAAGCGGCCGGTCGGCTCGTCGCGGATCTCGGCGCCGTCCTCCCAGCTGTCCCACAACTTGGCTGCCACATCGGCGACTTCGCGCGCCTCGTGCCACAGCTCGGCCACGGGCGCGGCCGGTCGGCGGCCGAAGAGCCGGGCCTCGGCCTCGGTGGTCGACACCTGCGGGCTCCAGCCCGCCCGGCCCCGGCTCACCCAGTCGAGGGTGGCCACGGCCGAGGAGACATGGAACGGCTCGGTGTGGGTGGTGGTCACGGTGGGGACGAGCCCGATCCGCCCGGTGGCGGGCGCGACCCGGGCGAGCACGGCGAGCGCGTCCGGGCCCGGCCGGGCGAAGGAGTCCCCGAGGGTGACGAAGTCCAGCCTGCCGCGCTCGGCGAGCCGGGCGAGCCGGATGTAGTGCGGGGCGTCGTAGTGCGGTGGGCCGCCGAGGTCGACGGCGAGATGGAGCGGCCGGGTGGCCGACCTGTCGGAGGCGCTCATGGGGCGGTCCCTTTCGGACGGAGTACGGGGTGGGCGGTGCCCAGTGGTCAGGCGCTGAGGCGGTGGCACGCGAGGTCGCGCAGGAAGGCAAGGGCGGCGCGCGCGGTCGCGTCGTTCTGGCGGAACGCGGGGCCGCCGGTGCGGGGCCGGGTGAAGGCCCCGGACGCCCGCGCGGTGGTGTGCGGGCCGAGCGCGAAAAGGCGTGGGTACGGGCGGGCTTCGCGGTCCAGGACGCGCCCGTCGGCGGGGTCCACGCTGAGCAGCCCCGCCTCGGTCGCCCCCGCCCCGTCCCGGTACAGCGCGCGCAGCAGCGGGCTGCGGGTGCGGTCGAGCGACGGCTCCGGCAACCGTGCCTCGACCAGGGCACGCGCCTCGATCCACTCCCCGGGCACACTGGCGCTGCCCGCACGGAAGACGCCCGCGTCCCCGTCGCTCTCGACGGTGATCCCCGCGCCGAGGAAGCGCACGATCCCGGCGTCGGACAGCGCGAGCAGTTGCCGCAGCCGGGGGCCGGGCGGGCCGGAGGCGAGATAGCTGAAGAACCCGTGCCACCAGCGGCCCACATCACCGAGCCGGGACAGCTGCCCGTATACGGAGAGCAGTCCCAGGAACACCGCCAAGTCGACGCTGTTCGCGGCATCATGACGTCTCGTCATGTCGTGGGTGATGTATCCCCGCAGACCCTCCTGAAGTGCTTCGTACGACGGGAAGCGCACCCCGTCCAGGGGATGGTCAAGCGCCTCCAGGTCGAGGCGGTCTGCCGGGTCGGGGACGGCTGCGGCGATCAGGGCGTGCAGTTCGGGGCTGCCGGGGTCTGCGGCCGCGTACTTCTCCTCGAAGTCCGGCCAGTTGACGACGACGCGCTCGGGATGGGCGCTGAACAGCCGGCGGTAGTGGGCGAAGCCGAGCTCCTTGTCGATGAGCGGCCATACGTCCCGGCGGAAATCGGGGCGCCCCGGCCGACTCAGCAGTTCGTCGACCGCCTCCGGCCCGAAGAAGCGCGGCAGCGGCGGCCGTTCGCCCTGCCAGGTGTATCCGATCTTCGAGTGGTACGGGACTCCGCGCCGCGACCCGACGTACAGCACCGGCTCCCGGCCCGACGGGAGGTAGCTCCCGTCCGCCGCGTACCGCCCGCCGCGCCCCTCGGTCAGGAGCACCATCAGGTCGATGAAGGCGAGCCCGAAGCCGCGTACGATCACCGGTTCGCCGGGGCGCAGGGCCGACAGATCCGAGTCGGCGGTGAAGTCGGGCGGCAGATGGACGAGGTCGTGGCGGGCCGCGAAGGCCGCCGACTCCCGCTGCTCGTCGTCGAGTTCGGCGTCGAGGTGGCCGATGGCGAGCACCACGAGATCGGCGGCCAGCGGTGCGGCGCGGCCCTCCAGGTGGACGTGCCGGCGGCCCTCGCGCGGTCCGCCGATCCGCAGCGCGCGCGTGCGGTGCTCGTGCACGGTGACCGTCGGGCCGAGCGCGGCCACCGCCTGCTCGTACACCCACCGCAGATACGCGCCCTGCGCCCGCCGACTCGGAAAGCTCTGCCCGTCGATCCCGGCCCATTCGGCGAGGGTCGGTCCGGGGCGGACCGGGCCCTCCTGCTGGACGGTGTCGTCGGTGAACATGGTGACGTCCTCGGCCATGGAGTTCATCCACAGCAGCGGCGACTGCTCCGCGCGCCAGATCCGACCGCCGCCCGGTGGGTACGGGTCGACCAGATGGACGTCCAGCGGCTGATCCCCGTACAGCTCAGGGAGGTTGGCGGCCAGCCGTTCCAGGAATCCGGTCCCCCTCGGACCGGCTCCGACGACGACCAGGGACGGCCGGTGAAGCGGGAGCTTGAGGAGTTTCGAGCGGGCAAGGGGCATACGAAGGCTCCGTGGATGCAGAGATCGAACACGGTGATGCCTTCACGAACACGGCGCGGACCAGCCCCTCAGCACGGTCCGTTGCCGAGGCTAAGCGGTGCGTACGGCCGCTTGTCAAGCCTGTCCAGAGTGTGAGCCGTACGTCTCAGGTCGGTTGACGCGGATACGGATGCCTGTTCCACTTGGGCCATGCATCCGCAGCAGTGGCTGGTCACGCGCTCCCACATCGACTTCGGTCGAGTGTGGTCCTGTTCCTGTTGAGCCGACCCTCTGCACGGCCTCGCATTCTGTTTTCTCCTTCCGCGCCTTCACACGCCTGACACCGCGCACCCCTCCCCTCGTACCACCGCGCAAGCAGCATGACGGAGCGTCATCAGTTGCACCCGCAGTCGCATCCGTCGCAGCAGCAGCCTTCACAGCTACAGCAGTCCGCACAGCTGCTGCAGTTGCTACAGCAGTCGCAGACGTCACAGCAGTCGCAGTCGCAGTCCCGGCAGAAGCCCTCGCGCTTCTTCCGGGACCAGGGGCCCTCGTACTCCTCGGCGCAGCACATCCGGCAGGTGCAGCAGAGCCCGACGAAGACACCGCACCCGGCGATCAGCCCGCGCCGACGCGGCGGCTCGGGCGGCCCGAACGGCGGCCCGAACGGGCCTCCGGGACCGGGCGCGTAAGGGTTGCCCGGGTTCGCGTACGGGTTGCCCGGGTTCGGCGCGTAAGGGTTGCCCGGCGGCGGCGTGCCGTAGGGGCCGTACGGTCCCGGCTGATGCGAAGCGTGCGCCGACCCGCCACCGTGACCGGCGTGCCCGCAGCTCACCGTTTTGAACGACCGGTTCACGGACTGGCCGAGCTCATGGGCGAGGAGTACGTGCGCGAGCTTGCCGTCGACGAAGTCGACCTCGCGCAGGGCCAGCCGGATGCCGTGCACGGCGTCGTCGGCGAGGCGGCGGGCCTCGACGAGGTCGGTGCCGGTCGCCGTGAGCGGGTTCCAGGCACCCGACGCGGCGTCAGATGCCTGGTCCTCCACGGCGTCCAGCAGATGCGCGAGCCGGCCGAAGAGGCGGCCCGCCTCCGCCAGCGGCTCCGCGTTGTGCGGGCGGTCGGCGAGGACGGCGGTGTGCGCGAAGGCGGCGGCCGTGGCCGTCTCGGTCGGCTCGGTGACGGTCAGCAGAGAGGTGCCGGGCCCGGCGAGCGCCTCGATCGCCGTCTGCCGGTCGACCGCGTCGACCAGGACCGCCGTGTCGAAGCCGAGCGACGCACCCGTACGGGCGCCCGCCTTGTCCCAGCGCGCGGCGACCCGGCGGGCGGCGAGCGCCACGGGCCTGCGCTTCAACAGGCCGTCCCGGTCGGCCACGTGGTCGCGGACCTTCGCCGAGGCCAGGACCAGGGAGACGGCGGCAGCGAGGCGGGCGCCCTCACCCTTGGCGACGGGGGCGGTTCGCATCGCGCGCAGCGGACATGGCCCGGCCGTGCGCCGCCACCCGGTGGTCCGCTCGACCTGAGCCTCCGTCAGAACCGAGACGATCAGGCCGTCGTAGTTGGTGACGACCCTGGCGAGCTGTCCGTGGTCCGAGCGAAGTGCCAGGCAGAGCCCGCACAGATGGGCCATCCACTCGGTCTTCAGCCCTTCCGTGAGCCGATGCGAGCAGGGCCTGACGATTCCGAACACGAAGCTCCCCCGGTGACGTAGGACACACGCCCTACGCTTCGTTCAACAGTGCGCCAGGCATCGTATCGAGCCATCCGTTCACTCGTACGCCCCCTCCGTCACCCGTCTGGACGGAAGTTCATATTTTGTATCCGTTACCCGTCATACAGCGGAAGAAAGCTGACGATTCGCCACATCTTCTGCACCAGTACCGTCACGAATCCCCTGCACGGCGGCTATCCACTTGGCGCGGTATCCGCATCATGGACGACCATAGGGATGCGGAACGCAAGAAGTGGCAAGAAGAAGTCCGCTGTGAGAGGAGGCGTCCATGGGATCGGTGCGCAAGGCGAGTGCCTGGCTGGGACTTGTCGAGGACAACGACGACCGCTACTACGACGACGAGTACACCGAGGAAGCCGGGTCGTCCGGCGAGGCCTGGGTGACGGACCCGCGGGTGCGGGTGGCCTCCGAGGCGGCCGAGGAGCAGGGCCGCCGGATCGCCACCGTCACCCCCGACGGCTTCCGGGACGCGCGCGGTATCGGCGAGCTCTTCCGGGAAGGCGTCCCGGTCATCGTGAACCTCACGTCCATGGAGCCCGGTGACGCCAAGCGCGTCGTCGACTTCGCGGCCGGGCTGACCTTCGGGCTGCGCGGCTCCATCGAGCGGGTGGCGACGAGGGTCTTCCTGCTGACCCCCGCCGACACCGAGATCGTCAGCGGCGAGGCGGGCCGCACCGCGGGCGGCTTCTTCAATCAGAGCTGAGCAGGGCGCTCACCGGATCCGCGGTCCTAGCGGAACGCGTCGAGTCCGGTGAGCGCCTTGCCCAGCACCAGCTGGTGCATCTCGACGGTGCCCTCGTACGTCAGCACCGATTCGAGGTTGGTGGCGTGCCGCATCACCGGGTATTCGAGCGAGATCCCGTTCGCCCCGAGGATCGTGCGCGAGGTGCGGCAGATCTCGATCGCCTCCCGCACATTGTTGAGCTTTCCGAAGCTGACCTGTTCCGGGCGGAGCCGCCCCGCGTCCATGCGCATCCCCAGGTGATGGGCGAGCAGGATGCCCTTGTGCAGCTCGACCGCCATGTCGGCGAGCTTGGCCTGGGTGAGCTGGAAGCCGCCGATGGGCCTGCCGAACTGCTCCCGGCTCTTGGCGTACTCCACGGCCGCCTCGAAGGAGGACCGGGCCGCGCCCATCGCGCCCCAGACGATGCCGTAGCGCGCGTGCGAGAGACAGCTGAGCGGGCCCTTGAGGCCGGTGACGTCGGGCAGCACGGCGTCGGCGGGCAGTCGCACGTCGTCCATGACCAGCTCACTGGTGACGGACGCCCGCAGCGACCACTTGTGCTTGATCTCCGGCGCCGAGAAGCCGGGGGTGTCGGTGGGGACGGCGAAGCCGCGAATTCCCTCGTCGGTCTGCGCCCAGACCACCGCGACCCCGGCCACCGAGCCATTGGTGATCCACATCTTGCGCCCGTTGAGCACCCAGTCGGTGCCGTCCTTCTTGGCGTACGTGCGCATACCGGCCGGGTCGGAGCCGTGGTCGGGCTCGGTGAGGCCGAAGCAGCCGATGATCTCGCCCGCCGCCATACCGGGCAGCCAGCGCTGCTTCTGCTCCTCGGAGCCGTACTTCCAGATCGCGTACATCGCGAGCGAGCCCTGGACGGAGACGAGCGAGCGGATGCCCGAGTCGGCGGCCTCCAGCTCCAGACAGGCCAGGCCGTACTGGACGGCACTGGCGCCCGCGCAGCCATAACCGGTCAGGGACATGCCGAGCGCCCCGATCGAGCCGAGCTCGCGGGCGAGTTCGCGGATGCCGGGGAGCTCGCCGTTCTCGTACCACTCGGCGATGTGCGGCAGGACCCGGTCGGCGGCCCAGGAGCGGACGGTGTCGCGGACCGCGAGGTCCTCGGCGCTCAGCAGATCGTCGATGCCGAGGGGGTCGGCCGGGTCGAAGGGGGGCAGCTTGGCGGGTGCGGACATGAGGGATGCCTCCGGCGGCTCGCTCAGAACCTGTGCGGCTCAGCTAAAACTAGCAGTGGTAGTTATTGCTGAGCGCTGACGTTACGGGTCAGTGTCCCGCGCGTCCAGACCCCGCGGCCTCGGCGGCGGGGACCATCGGCCGGTCGGCCATCGCGAGCGGCGCGTCGGTGCGCTGGGCGGGCAGTTCCGCGTGCTGCGCGGGGCATTCCATCGCGCGCGGCAGCCGCAGCGCGGCCACCGCGCCGAGGACCAGCAGACCCGCGCTGACCAGCAGCGTCACATGCAGACCGTGCACGAAGGAGTGCTGGGCCGCGCTGCGCAGGGCGTCCCCCGCGGGCCCCCCGAGCCGGGCCGCGATGTCGTACGCCTCGCCCAGCGAGTTGGCCGCGCCCGTCGACGCGGTGTCCGGCACCCCGGGGACGTCGGCGACGCCGGGGGCGTAGGCCGCGTTCATCACACTGCCGAGCAGGGCGATCCCCATCCCGGCGCCGAGCTGGTACGAGGTCTCGCCGATCGCGGCGGCGCCGCCCGCGCAGTCGGCGGGCGCCTCGCTGAGCATCGATTCGTACGCCCCGAAGAGCGTCGTCTGCAGGCCGAAGCCCAGGACTATGAAGGCGCAGGTCAGCAGGGCCGGGCGGTCGTGCTGGCCCATCATGACGAGGAGGAGGACGGCCCCGGCCGTGAGCGCGAAGCCGCAGGCGACCATCGTGCGCGGGCCGAACCGGCGCAGGGTGTGCGAGCCGGTGGCGCCCGCGGCCATCGCGGCGAAGGTGAGCGGCAGCAGCCGAAGGCCCGTCTCCAGCGGGCTGAGCCCGAGGACCAGCTGGAGGTACTGGACCGCGATCAGCTCCAGGCCGACCAGCGCCAGCATGGCGAGCACGATGCACCCCACCGAGGTGGAGAAGGTGGGCCGGGAGAACATCCGCATGTCGACGAGCGGATGCGTACGGCGCTTCTGGCGGCGTACGAAGAGGACGATCAGGGCCGTGCCCACGCACAGCGGCGCCAGCGTCCAGACGTCCATGACGCCGTGACCGGCGCCGAGGCGCTTCACGCCGAGCACCAGGGTGAGCACCCCGGCCGCCGCCATCAGCGCGCCGAGCACGTCCCACGGCCCGTCGGCCGATCCCTTCGACTCGGGCAGCAGCTTGCGGCCGAGCGGCAGGATCAGCGCCATCAGCGGGATGTTGATCAGGAAGACCGAGCCCCACCAGAAGTGCTGGACCAGGAAACCGCCGAGCACGGGTCCGGTGGCGGCGCCGATCGCGGCGGTCGCGGTCCACACACCGATGGCGGTGGCGCGTTCACGGCGGTCGGGGAAGACCGCGCGCAGGATCGAGAGGGTGGCGGGCATGATCATCGCGCCGCCGACGCCGAGCAGCGCGCGGGCGACGATCAATAGCTCCGCCGAACCGGCGAGGGCGGCGACCGCGGAGGCCGCGCCGAATATGCCGTAGCCGAGCAGCAGCACCCGGCGGCGGCCGACGCGGTCGCCGAGGGTGCCGAAGAGGATGAGGAGCGCGGCGCAGACCAGCGGGTAGGCGTCGACGATCCAGAGCAGCGCGGTGGCGCTGGGGCGCAGGTCCTCGGTGACCGAGGGGACCGCGACATGCAGAACGGTCGCGTCGAGCGCGACGAGCAGCAGGCTCACACAGAGGACGACGAGGACGACCCAGCGGTTGGCGCCGCCGGCGGTGGCACGCGCGCGTGCGGCGTCCGTGGTCGTTCCTGCCATGTGTGTGCCTCCTGTACGGCGGCCCCTGCCGGGGTCCCGGGACGCGCCGGCCTCGCGGTGGCGCGTCGTCCCTCGCTCTCGGCGGCCCCTGACCTGGTCTCGGCGGGCCCGGCATCGACGATGCGAGTGATCCGTCAGCGTACGCGAGTTCAAGCCAGCGGCACGTGGTGCACCTCTCACCCCGTACGCCCCACGGGTGTGGCGTACGCCACTCCGTCACGCCCCCGTGCGCTCCGCTTCGCCCCTCGTTCACCCCGCGACTCACCGCGCGGCGCCACAAGTGCGGCGGGGCCCGAGGCCGGGCCACGATAAATGATCTTGGCACGCCGTGCCGCGATTGCCCGGCACACCGTGCCAGGTCCGATGACCGAACGATGAATTCCGCCCCGCTTCCCGGCGAACCAATTCACCGCGTCCAAAGCGCGTTCCCGAACCGGCCCGAACGGAATAGACCCCAAGGTCATCACCGTATTTTCCGGGCCCGGGAATAATCCGGCGCGTGAGACCTACTCCACATCACATCGTCATCACAAACCCGCCGGATCGGCCTGGGCCGTCACTCACTCGCTGTAACGTCGATTGAGTGCGTACCGACCTAATCTTCGCCCGTCTGGACCGGGAGCCCGAACCGCCGAAGATAGCGATCCCGCGGATGAGCCGTCACCGCGTGATCCTCTTCGCCGCGACGATGGCGTTCTACCTCGCCATCGTCGTCGCCGTGCTCGCCTCGTCCTGGCTCGTCGAGCTGGACTGGAAGGTCATGCTGTACCGGCCGTACGAGCAGTGGCCGCAGCTGCACGCCTTCCTCGACTACTTCGTGGTCCTCGGCCAGCGCGGTCCGACGGCGGTGATGGTCGCGGCCTGGCTGGGCTGGCGATCCTGGCGGCAGCACACCCTGCGCCCACTGCTCGCGCTCGGCGCCTCCCTGCTGCTCCTGAACATCACGGTCGGCGCGGTCAAGCTGGGCCTGGGGCGGCTCGGCCCGCACTACGCGACCCAGATCGGCTCCGCCGAGCTCTTCGCGGGCGGCGATATATTCCCCTCCGGCCACACCGCCAACGCGGTGGTGACGTGGGGCATCCTCGCCTATCTGGCCACCACCCCGAGGGCCAGGCGCTGGCTGTCGGTGATCTCGGCCATGGTCGCCCTCGGCGTCGGCGCCACCACGGTCTACCTCGGTACGCACTGGGTGAGCGATGTGCTCCTCGGCTGGGCGGCCGGTCTCCTCATCCTGCTCATGCTGCCCTGGTGCGAGCCGGTGATCGCCCGCGCCGAGGCTCTGATCTTCGCCCTGCGCGCCAAGTGGCGTGCACGCGGAACTGCCGCTCCCGCGCTGCCCGTTCCGGCCGGTGCGCTGCCCGCGATGTTCGCCCAGCGCAGCGCCAACGAGGACGACACTCCGGTGCGCGAGCCGGTCGGCGTGGCCTCCGGCACCCGCGCGGCCCGGGGCGCCACCCGGCCCCCGTCCGGCTCCCGCCCGGAGCGGCCCCCGGTGCCCCCGGCGGCCAGCAGGCGCCCGCAGCACTCCGAGCGCGGCCCGCGCCCGGCCCCGGCGCGCCCGATCGGCGGCTGACCCGGCGCCTGCCGGTCGGCACACTGGACGGCGGGGGACCGGTACGCACAACCACCCCCGCAAGGCGAAGGCCCCGCGGCTCCACTCCGGAGCGGCCGGGGCCTTCGTCGTACAGGTAAGGAGCCGCTTTCAGCCGCGCCAGCAGCGGATCACCGTGCCGTCGGCCACCTCGAAGTTCAGCCGCCCTTCGAGGTACTCCATGGTAATGATCGAGCCGGGCGGGAGCGACCTGACGGTGGTCCAGCCACGCGCGCGTGCCAGCCGCTCGGCGGCCTCGCCGGCCAGGCCCACATAGGCGTCGGGGGCGTCGTCGGGCTGTGCGGAAGGGGTCGGTATGGGTGCCATGCCAGCCACCGTAGGCGGCCCCGGGCGGCGACGGAAGCCGGGGCCGCGCCCGGTCCGCCGCCCGGCCCCCTGCCCTGCCCGTGTCCGCACCACGTCCCCCTCCGGTCACACTTGTGTCACAGGATCTTGCGCGGGGTTTACCTCGAACTTGGTCACTCGTACGGGGAGTTCCGCGCGGCCCGACGCGAAATACGGCACCCTTCGACAGATGGTTCGGATCCATTACGGAATTCGCCTGACGGTGCCTCGCAAACACGCGCCGGAATTACTTCCCCGGCGCCCAGCGTGGGAAATTGACGGGCCATAGGGAATTCACGGCATCCTTACAGAATCCGCACCGGCGGCGGTTCCGCTTCGCCGTCGGCTGCGTCCGGCCCGTTTGGCTCGTATGCACCCGTCCCGGTCACGTACGCACCCTGTCGGACCGGGTACCAGCGCGAGCATCATGGCTACCGGCCTGATGCCTGACACCTGAGTGGGGGCGGCGATGGGTACGGAGACGGCGACCGCGGACGCGGAACCGGTGGAGGCCCGGCAGTCGGGCCGGGTGATCGTGGACTGGCTGACCACCACGGATCACAAGAAGATCGGGCATCTCTACCTGGTCACGTCGTTCGTGTTCTTCCTGGCCGCCGGGGTCATGGCCCTGCTCATGCGGGCCGAGCTGGCCCGACCGGGCCTGCAGATCATGACCAACCAGGAGTACAACCAGCTCTTCACCATGCACGGCACGATCATGCTGCTGCTCTTCGCCACCCCGACCTTCGCCGGGTTCGCCAACGAGATCATGCCGCTCCAGATCGGCTCGCCGGACGTCGCCTTCCCCCGGCTGAACATGCTCTCGTACTGGCTGTTCCTCTTCGGCGGGCTCATCGTCCTCGGCTCGTTCTTCGTCACCGGGGGCCCGGCCGCCTTCGGTTGGTTCGCCTACGCGCCGCTCAACTCCTCGGTCCACTCCCCCGGTGTCGGCCCGGACCTGTGGATCATGGGGCTCGCGCTCGCCGGTTTCGGCACGATCCTGGGTGCCGTCAACTTCCTGACCACCATCATCGGGATGCGCGCGCCCGGCATGACGATGTTCCGGATGCCGGTCTTCACCTGGAACGTGCTGTTCACCTCGATCCTGGTGCTGATCGCCTTCCCGGTGCTGGCGGCGGCGCTGCTCGTCCTGGAGGCGGACCGCAGGTTCGGCGCGGTGGTGTTCGAGCCGCAGTGGGGAGGCGCGCTGCTGTGGCAGCACCTCTTCTGGTTCTTCGGCCATCCCGAGGTCTACATCATCGCGCTGCCGTTCTTCGGCATCATCACCGAGATCATCCCGGTCTTCGCCCGCAAGCCGATCTTCGGCTATCTCACCCTGGTCGGCGCCACCATGGCCATCACGGGCCTGTCCGTCGTGGTGTGGGCGCACCACATGTTCGCGACCGGCGCGGTGCTGCTGCCCTTCTTCTCGTTCGTGTCGTTCCTCATCGCGGTGCCGACGGGGGTGAAGTTCTTCAACTGGACCGGCACGATGCTGCGCGGCTCGCTGAGTTTCGAGACACCGATGCTCTGGGCGGTCGGCTTCCTGGTGAGCTTCCTCTTCGGCGGCCTCACCGGTGTCATCCTCGCCTCGCCGCCGCTCGACTTCCATGTCACCGACTCGTACTTCGTGGTGGCCCACTTCCACTACGTGGTCTTCGGCACGGTCGTCTTCGCGACGTTCGGCGGCTTCTACTTCTGGTGGCCCAAGTTCACCGGCAAGATGCTCGACGAACGCCTCGGCAAAATCCACTTCTGGACGCTCTTCATCGGCTTCCACACCACGTTCCTGGTCCAGCACTGGCTGGGCGCCGAGGGTATGCCCCGGCGGTACGCGGACTATCTGGCCGCCGACGGCTTCACCGCCCTCAACACGGTCTCCTCCATCGGCGCCTTCCTGCTCGGCATGTCCACGCTGCCGTTCCTCTACAACGTCTGGAAGACCGCGAAGTACGGGGAGTTGGTGGGCGTCGACGACCCATGGGGGTTCGGGCGCTCGCTGGAGTGGGCGACCTCCTGCCCGCCGCCGCGCCACAACTTCGTGACCATCCCGCGCATCCGCACCGAGTCCCCCGCGTTCGACCTGCACCACCCCGAGTTCGCGCCGTTCCGCGACGACCTGGTCCTCGACAGCCGCAAGGAGAAGGAGCCGGTGGGTCCGGAAGCATCGGAGGACTGAGGGTTCAGGGCCGGTAGGCCAGCTGCGGGACGGTGAAGCAGTTGGTGGTCATCTCGCCCTGCGAGACCCACCCCTTGCCGTCCTGCCAGCGGGCCACCGACAGACAGGTGCGGCGCTCTTCGGGCGGCCGGGCGAGATGCGCGTACGACACCGGAAGGAGCAGGCCGCGTGCGGTGTACGGCTGCGGGCGGCCCAGGAAGTCCTCCACGCACGCGCGCGTGAGCGCGGTCGGCGGGCAGGAGCGGGCCGCGTCCGTGAACCACATGGCGGCCGCCCAGCCCTCCAGCTGCCACTGGGAGAGCGCCTTGCCCTTCAGCGCCGCGCGGAACGCGGCCACTTCCGGATGGTCCTTGTCGTCGTAGTCGCGCGACGAGCCGGTCACCCACAGGGCGTTGCGGCAGCGCGGCGCGTCCCGGTAGTCGTCGCCGACGGCCGAGTTCCAGTTCTGCACATTGGTGACCTTGGCGGTGACCTTCACGCCGAGCGCGTCCATGGCCTCGCACAGCTGCACATTGCCGTGAGTGTCCAGCGCGTCGAAGACCAGATCGGCGCCCCGGCTCTTCAGGTCGGCGGCGACGGCACGGAAGTTCGGCAGTACGAAGTCGACCTGTTCGCCGACCACTTGATAGCCCTCGGCCTTCAGCCCGGCGGTCACCAGACGGGCGTACGCGGCGGACGCGGCCTGGTTGTAGGAGACGACGGCGGCCGTGCGCGCGCCCTGCTCGTTCTTGAAGTACCGGTAGACCTCGGTGCCGCCGTAGAGGCTGCCGCCCCAGCCGGGGGTGCCCTCGCGCGGGGCGTCGCTGCCGTAGATCCCGTACAGATGCGGGTAGGTGTCATAGGCCGCGCCGATCGGCTGGCCGCCGATGTCGGGGACTCCGGCGGCGGAGACCAGGGGCGCGCCCGCGTAGTCGAGCGCGGTCGTGGCGACGAGCGCGAACACCTTCTTCTCGTCCACGAGCCGGTGCACGCACTCGGTGTTGCCGACCCCGCTGCCGCCGTCGTCGCAGGTCAGCACCTCGATCTTGTGTCCGCCCAGGCCGCCTTGGGCGTTGAGCGCGGCGAAGTAGGCGCGGGCGCCGTCACGCGGCCCGGTGAAGGCGGCGCCGCCGACCGGGCTGGTCTCGCTGGCGATGATGCCGATCCGGATCGGCTCGGTGGCCGCCGACCGGCTGGGCCCGCCCTCGAAGTCCCGCTCGGGAAGCCGACTGCCGCAGCCGGCGCCGAGCAGGAGCAGCGCCGTCAGCAGCAGCCTCTCAGCAGCCCGGCGCGGCCGCATTGCCGCTCAGCTTGACGAGCGCGCAGAGCGTCTTCACCGAGACCTTCCATGTCTGGTCCTGGAGCACCGCGGTGCCCTTGGCGCCGGGCAGCGCCGGGTTGCCGCCGACCAGCAGGTCGTACGTCACGGCAGCGGCGGTCGGCGAGATGAACGTGACGGCGGTGACCTTCGCGGAGGACTGCGCCGCGTTCTTGTCGCCGCCGAACGCGGCGAGCAGCGGCCGCAGCATGTCGCCGTTCTCCAGCACCTTCACCTTGGCCTCGGTGGAGGCCTTGGAGTCGAAGAAGGTCGCCCAGTTCTTCTCGATCTGCGCCTTGGCCGCGGCCGGGTCGCCCGGCTGGTTCAGCGCCGGGGAGTTGGCGGGCGCGGTCGCGGAGGGCGAGGGGGACTTCGCGGAGCCGCCTGTGCTGTCCGAGCACGCTGACGCGACCGGGACCAGGACGAGGACCGCCGCGGCCGCCCAGGCCGCAGGTCGAACACGAGTGCCGAGACTCATCTGGCTCACCACCAAGACCGAATGCTTCCAGGGTCTGCCGCTTCAGGGCATAGTGCAAGGAATCGCCTTCCACCACCAGACGCGACGCGGGACCTGGGGGCCTGATGCGGACTTCCCGGCTGCTGTGGGCGGGCCTCGCGGCCGTCGCCTGCGGCGCGGTCCTGTGCGTGGCGGGCTGGTACGGCGTGTCGGGCGAGCGGTTCGCCGCGCGCCAGATCCCCTATCTGGCCTCCTGCACGGTGCCGGGCGCCGCCCTCCTGGTGGCGGGCGCGGTGCTCCTCGCGCGCGTGGAGGCCGTCCCGGAGGTACGGCCCCGCCCGGCCGAGGCACCCGAGGAACCCGGGCCGCCCTCCTCGGACGGCCCCCTGCTGTGCGTACCGGGCGGAACGCTGGCACACCGGCCCGACTGCCCGCTGGTCGCCGCGCGCCCGGATGCACAGCCCGCCGGCGACAAGCTGCTCGACCCCTGCCCCGTGTGCGAGCCCTGACCCGTGGCGTCCCTGACGTACGACCTGACCCTCGCCGGGCTCACGGTCGGCAGCGCGGCCGCCCTCACCGGCATGGGCCTCGTCGTCACCTTCCGGACGACCGGCGTGCTCAATCTGGCGCACGGCGCGATCGCCATGGTGTGCGCCTATGTACTGCGCCAGTTGGTCGTCGACTGGCACTGGCCGCTCGTGCTCGCGGCCATCGTGACCCTGGTGGTGATCGCCCCGGCCATCGGCGTGCTGCTCGACGTGCTGGTCTTCCGCCGACTCTCGGTCGAGGGCAACGACCCCACCCGGACCCTGGTCGCCTCGATCGGTGTGTTCGTGCTGCTCGTCGGCGGCGCCGCGCTGATCTGGGGCCCGGGCGCGCGGCCCGACGCCCCGGCGCTGGTCACGGACGAGCCGTGGGGCCAGCTGGCGGTGGTCGCGGCGCTCGCCGCACTGGTGGTGACGGTGACCCGCTGGACGCGGTTCGGCGGCGAGGTGCGCGCGGTCGTCGACAACCGCGAACTGGCCGCGCTCGGCGGCATCGACACGGACCGGGTGGCGTCGGTGGGCTGGGCGTTCGGCGCGTTCACGGCGGGACTCACGGGCGTCCTGCTCGCGCCTTACGTACGACTCGACCCGTACGGGCTGCCCCTGCTCGTCGTCGAGGTCATCGCGGTCGCGGTGATCGCCAGGATGCGCAGTGTCGTGGTCGCGGTGGCTGCGGCGCTGCTGATCGGCGTCGCCCAGGCCCAGCTGACCCGGCTGCACCCGTCGGGCCGCGCCGAACCGCTGGTCCAGGCGGTGGGGGCGAACCTGTTCGTGGTGGCGCTGCTGGTGGCCGCGTTGGTGCTGCCGGGGGTCGGCGGACGGGACGCGCTGTCGCGTACGACGGTGGCTGCGGTGCGGATACCGTCGGTCGCCTGGCTGGTGGCGGGCGTACTGTTCCTGCTGCCGCTCGGCTTCGCGGGCTCGGATCTGCACACCTCCGTGCAGGTCCCGGCGCTGGCGATCATCCTGCTGTCGCTGGTCGTGGTGACCGGCCGGGGCGGCCAGATCTCGCTGGGCCAGACGGCGTACGCCGGTCTGGGCGCGCTCTTCACGGCGTGGCTCGCGCGGTCGGTGCCGGAGCTGGTCGCGCTGGGTGTCGCGGTGGTCCTGGTCGCCCCGCTCGGCCTGCTGACCGGCCGACCTGCGATCCGCCGGCACGGCCTGGCGCTGGCTCTGGCGACGCTCGCGGTCGGCGTCGCCGCGAGCCGTTTCGTCTTCGCCCAGCCGTACGCCACCTCGGGCCTGACCGTGTCGCGCCCGGCGGGTCTGAGCGACGACCGCGCGTACTACAGCGTCGAACTCGCCCTGCTGCTCTGCTCGTTGCTCGCGGTCGCCGCGCTGCGCCGGGGGCGCCCGGGCCGTGCGCTGGCGGCCATGCGCGACCACGAGGAGGGCGCGGCGGCCTCGGGCGTGCCCGTTCCCGCGCTCAAGCTCCTCGCGTTCGTCACCGGCGCCGCGCTGGCCGCGCTCGGCGGCGGGCTGCTCTCGATGGGGCTGCGCACCTTCGATCCCGGCGCATACGACCCGGTGCGCGGGCTGCTCTGGTTCGCGGCGGTGGTGGTCCTGGGCGCCGACAACCCGCTGGGCGCGCTCGCCGGGGCGGCGCTCCTGGTCGGCCTGGACGCGGGCACGCAGGGCGGGGTGGCGGCGGCCGTCGTCGGTCTGCTCGCGCTGCTGATCGGCCGCTTCCCGCAGGTCCACGAGCTCCTTTCGCGATGGCGGCGGCCCGCGCGCGTGCAGCCTCCCCCTCCGCCGCCCCGCAAGGCGCTTCCGGCAGGCCCGCCCCCGCAGCTCACCGCGCACGGAGTACGGCTCTCGTACGGCCCGTACACCGTCCTGGCCGGGATCGACCTGACCGTGCCGCCGGGCGAGGTCACCGCGCTGATCGGCGGCAACGGGGCGGGCAAGACCACCCTGTTCCACTGCCTCTGCGGAACCCTGCGCCCCGACGCGGGCCGGGTCGTGCTCGGCGGGGACGACATCACCCGCCGCCCCGCCCACGCCCGCACCCGGCTCGGTATCGCCCGGACCTTCCAGCAGATCGCGGTGTTCCCGTCGCTGACCGTGGAGGAGAACGTACGTGTGGGGGCCGAGCAGGGCCGGGTGCGGGACCCGGCCGCCGTGGAGCAGGCGCTGCGGCTCATGGGCCTGGCGGGCGGGGTGCGGCGGCTGCCCGCGGCCGGACTGCCGACCGGCACGCTGCGCCGCGTCGAGCTCGGCCGGGCCCTCGCGGGCCGCCCGCACACCCTGCTGCTCGACGAGCCCGCGGCCGGTCTGGACGCCGCCGAGATCCGCGAACTGGCCCGGGTGCTGCGCGCGCTGGCCGCCGACGGCATGGCCGTCCTCGTCGTCGAGCACGACCTCGACCTGGTCGCGGACATCGCCGACCGGGTCCATGTGATGCGGGCGGGACGGATCGAATGAGCGCGCGGCGCGGAGGCGGGTCATGGGCGTCGAGATCGAGTTGAGCGCGGCGCGGGTGCGGTACGGGCCGCTGGAGGCGCTGCACGGGATCGACCTGGCCGTGCCCGCCCGCGCCCTCACCGTCCTGCTCGGCCGCAACGGCTCCGGGCGCACCACCGCCCTGCGCGCCCTGGCGGGCACGGTGCCGCTGACCGCCGGGCGGGTGGTGTGGCGGGGCGCCGACGTCACCCGGCTGCCCGCCCACGTACGGGCCCGGTGCGGCCTCTGCCTCGTTCCCGACACCCGGGCCGTGCACGCGGGGCTCACGGTCGCCGAGAACCTCGAACTGGCCGCCCCCGACGCCGACTTCGCGGTCGCGCTCGACGGATACCCGGAGCTGCGCCCCCTGTTCCCCCGCCGGGCGGGCACCCTGTCCGGCGGCGAGCAGCGGATGCTCGCCGTCTCGCGCGCGCTGCTGCGCGGCGCCCGCCTCGTCCTGCTCGACGAGCCCACGCAGGGCATGTCCCCGCCGGTCGCGGACCGTACGTACGACCTGCTCGCGGAGCTGGCCCGGGACGCGGCCGTCGTCGTCGCGGAACAGCGGCTGCCGCCCGGCCGGACGGCGATCGTGCATCAACTGCGGCGCGGGCGCGTGGTGTTCAGCGGCGAGAGCGCGGAGTTCGGCGACGGCCCACCGGACTGAGCCCCACCCGGCCGGACGACCGGGTGGGGCTCACGTACCTCGCCCGACCGCCTACAGCGCGAGCGTCTGCCCGGGCAGGATCAGGTCCGGGTCGGCGCCGATGACGGCCTTGTTGGCCTCGTACAGCGCCTGCCAGCCCGTGCCGTGGGCCGCCGCGATGGCCGAGAGCGTGTCGCCGTCACGCACGGTGTACTGGCCGCCGCGCGCGGAGCGGTCGGCCTGGACGGCCGGCCGCTCGGCCGAGGTGGCCCTCCTCGGCTCAGCCTGGCGCGTTTCGGCCTTGCCCGATTCCGCCTTGTGCGGCAGGGACTTGGGCGCGTGGAACGGCTTCGACACGGTCTTGGGCGCGGAGTGCTTCGGCGCCGAAGGCTTGGGCACCGAGGGCGCGTCCCCGTACGCGCCCGCGCTGACCGAGCAGGACGGCCACGCACCCCAGCCCTGCGCGTGCTGGAGCCGGGTGGCGACGGCTATCTGCTGCGCCCGGCTGGCCCCGTCGGCGGTGGACGCGTACGCCCCGCCGCCGTACGCCCGCCAGGAGCCGGCGGAGAACTGGAGCCCGCCGTAGTAGCCGTTGCCGGTGCTGATGTGCCAGTTTCCTCCGCTCTCGCACTGGGCGATGCGGTCCCACACCGCACCGTCCGCCGCGCCCGCCGGGCCGGCGGATACCGCGAGCAGGGCCAACGGTGCCGCCACCACGGCGGCTCCGATCAGCGCCGCTGTGCCACGACCGCGCCTGGAGCCGGAACGACTGGTACCAACAGACATGAAGTCCCTCTTCCGAAGGACCCGGGGTTCCCCCTGACGGCAGGGCCCTCGACGCGTCCGGCGTCTCGGTCCGTGCCGCCCCGCCCGCCGGGGTCGTGCGCTTGCCTGTGGTGCGGTCGTACGAGTCGTACTCGTTCGTGCGGCCGTACGGGGCGGGCTGCCCGGGCGGTGCTCGATGCACACGGCGTGGAATGTAGGGACCGGATCACCCTGGTATCAACCAATGCCTTGTCATTCCAGGCCAGTTGACCATTACCCAGGGTAACGGCTATTTCCAGACACCCACTTGATTGAGGGATTTCAGGATTTGTCGACCTGCTGTCGAGCTGATCTGTGACTCAGCTCACCGGGTCAACTTCCGTGCAACTGCCACCTGTTGACGTGGAGTAAGGAGTTCCGGGGGCGCGCTCACGCTGTGCGCCCGCCGGTTCGATTCCGTTCGCCTGTGGGCGTGACCCCTGCCACAGATCCGCCGTTGTCCTTTCAGGAGCCGGGAACCACCCGGCGCACGCATCCAGTAGGAGCCACCCGTGCCGCGCATGCTCGACGTCAGCGAGGACGTCCGCGCCGAGATCGGCGACGAAGAAGCCGACCGGCTGCTCGCCGGCGAGAACGCCCCGGGCAGCTACGACTGCACCTCCTGCCGCACCCCGGGCGACTCCGAGCACGAGGCGACCAGCACCGTGCTCTTCGTCGGCGACGAGACCGCCGTCCTCGCCTTCGCCCACGCCTCCTGCATCCCCTCCCAGGTCGTCCAGGTCTCCGAGGAGCAGCTCCAGGGGGCCGTGCGGTCCATCACCGGCGACGAGTTCGGCGGCGCCGCGCCCGAGCAGGCCGTGCTCGGCATCACCAGCGGCCTCATCCTCATCGAGGGCGCGCTGCACCCCGCGCTCGTCGTGGAGCCGACCGCCCCGATCGCCCGCCCCGGCTCGGGCGGCACCGTGGACGAGTTCCTGCCGCTCCTCATCGAGCAGGGCTTCGTGCCGGTCACCGAGGTCGGCCGGATGCCGTCGGTCCTCAACGGCTGGTCGGTGCTGCTCGCGATGGGCCAGCTGCACGCGATCCTCCAGCCGGGCACGGGAGGCGGCGGCAGCCCGGTCTCGTGGTGGCAGGCCCACCAGCCGCTCCAGGTGACCGAGGGCTGGCGCGCGGCCGCCAACCGCACCCAGCGCGTCCTGGTCTTCGCGGCCCCGGTCGGCTCGATCGGCCAGCAGCCCCGCGAGGACCTGCTGCGCGACGCGCTGGAGAAGGCGGCCTCCGACGGCACGCTGGTGTCGGCCGCGATGCCACTGGCGGGCACGTGAGCTGAGACGGCCCCGCACCCCGGGGCCCGGGCCTCGTAACGGGCCCGGGCCCCGGGGTGCGTTGGGGCGCCGAGCCGATTCAGCCGAGCTGTTCCGTCGGGGCGTCCGGGGTGGATTCAGCGGGGCCTTCGGGTCACCCGTTTCGCCGGTACGACGGCCGCCGCCGCGTGAGCGCCCCGCGTGCGCCGGGATGCCCCGGTGCATCCGCTCGCACGCGATATCCGCGTTTCGGCCCGCATCCGACGGCCCTCGGGGTCGTTGGCACATACGTGCACTCATACGAGCCCTCACGCCAGCCGTACCAGTCGCAGATCCCCGCCATGCGCCCCGCGCATGATCTGTTCGGCGGGCTCTCCGCCACCCCGATCTACGACGCGCTGTACTCCGAGTACCGCCGGTCCTTCCGGGCGCTGCCGGGCGATCGCAGCGGCGAGGACGACCTCGGCTTCCGCGGCTTCGCGGCCCTGGCCCACGCCGGGGCGCACGGCTTCCGCGGCGGCCACCAGCACCACGCCCAGCCGTTCCACCCGCAGGGCCCGCACCCCCAGACCGTGGCGAGCCTGACCGCGTACCCCGCGCACAGCGGTGTCACCTGGCAGATGAGCGGCATGGCCACGGGCGGCATGCCGACCGGTGTCGGCGCGGGCACCGCCCATATGACAGGGCGGCAGCACACCGGGCTCCATCAGCTCCCGGCCGCACTGCCGCCCGCCCCGCGCAGAGGGCTCTGAGGCCGTAGCCCCACAGCACCCCAGCGACGGGGTTACTTCTTCTTGTTGGCGCCGCGCTTCTCGCGCACCCGCACCGAGATGTGGATCGGGGTGCCCTCGAAGCCGAACTCCTCGCGCAGACGGCGCTCGACGAAGCGGCGGTAGCCGTGCTCCAGGAAGCCGGAGGCGAAGAGCACGAACCGCGGCGGCTTGGTGCCCGCCTGCGTACCGAACAGGATGCGCGGCTGCTTGCCGCCCCGGATCGGGTGCGGGTGGGCGGCGACGATCTCACCGAGGAAGGCGTTCAGCCGCCCAGTCGGGACGCGCGTCTCCCAGCCCGCAAGGGCGGTCTCGATCGCCGGGACCAGCTTCTCCATGTGGCGGCCGGTCAGCGCCGAGACGTTGACGCGCGGTGCCCAGGACACCTGCTGCATCTCGGTCTCGATCTCGCGCTCCAGGTAGTAGCGGCGCTCCTCGTCGAGGTCGTCCCACTTGTTGTACGCGATGACGACGGCACGGCCCGACTCGACGGCCATGGTGATGATGCGCTGGTCCTGGACGCTGATGTTCTCGGTCGCGTCGATCAGGATGACCGCGACCTCGGCCTTCTCGACGGCGGCGGCCGTGCGCAGCGAGGCGTAGTAGTCGGCGCCCTGCTGGAGGTGGACGCGCTTGCGGATGCCCGCGGTGTCGATGAACTTCCAGGTCACGCCGCCGAGCTCGATCAGCTCGTCGACCGGGTCGCGGGTGGTGCCGGCCAGCTCGTTGACGACGACGCGGTCCTCCTTCGCCACCTTGTTCAGGAGCGAGGACTTGCCGACGTTCGGGCGGCCGATGAGCGCGATACGGCGGGGGCCGCCGGGGGCGGCGGTGCCGAAGGTCTGCGCGGGCGCCTCGGGCAGCGCCTCCAGGACGGCGTCCAGCATGTCGCCGGTGCCGCGGCCGTGCAGCGAGGAGACGGGGTGCGGCATGCCGAGGCCGAGCGACCACAGCGCGGCGGCGTCCGCCTCGCCCGACTGGCCGTCCACCTTGTTGGCGCACAGCACGACGGGCTTGCCGGCCCGGCGCAGCAGCTTGACGACGGCCTCGTCGGTGTCGGTGGCGCCGACCTTGGCGTCCACGACGAAGACACACGCGTCGGCGGCCTCGATCGCGTACTCCGCCTGGGCGGCCACGGACGCGTCGATGCCGAGCACGTCCTGCTCCCAGCCGCCGGTGTCGACGACCTTGAAGCGGCGGCCCGCCCACTCCGCCTCGTAGGTGACGCGGTCGCGGGTGACACCCGGCTTGTCCTCGACGACCGCCTCGCGGCGGCCGATGATGCGGTTCACCAGGGTCGACTTGCCGACGTTCGGGCGGCCGACGACGGCGAGGACGGGCAGCGGGCCGTGGCCCGCCTCCTCGATCGCGCCCTCGACGTCCTCGATGTCGAAGCCCTCTTCCGCGGCGAGCTCCATGAACTCCGCGTACTCGGCGTCGCCAAGCGCTCCGTGGTCGTGCTGGTCGTTCATGAAGTCCGTTCCTCGTTCTGCGTCATCGATGGACCGGGCGTCCGGTCCACTACTCAAGTCTCAAGTCTCGCTCAGCGCCCGGTGAGGCGCCTGGCGTTTTCCAGGTGGCCGGTGAGCCGCTCCTGGATCCGTACGGTCGCCTCGTCCAGCGCCGTACGGGTCCGCCGTCCGCTGCCGTCCCCGGCCTGGAAGGCGTCGCCGAAGACGACGTCGACCCGGCTGCGCAGGGGCGGCAGCGCCTTTATCAGCCGCCCCGGGCGCTCGGTGCTGCCCAGGACCGCCACGGGGACGATGGGCGCCCCCGACCGTACGGCGAAGTAGGCGAGCCCGGCCCGCAGCGAGGCGAAGTCGCCGTCGCCCCGGGTGCCCTCGGGGAAGATCCCGAGCACCCCGCCGTTGTCGAGCACGGCCAGCGCGTCGGTGATCGCTGTGCGGTCGGTGGCCGCGCGGTCGACCTTCAGCTGGCCGATCCCCTCCAGGAAGGGTCCCAGAGGCCCGACGAAGGCCTCCTTCTTGATCAGGAAGTGGGTGCCGCGCGGGGCGGTGCCCATGACCATCGGGCCGTCGATGTTGTGCGAGTGGTTGACGGCGAGGATCACCGGGCCGCTCGCCGGAACCCGCCAGGAGCCGAGCACCCGGGGCTTCCACAGCCCGTACATGAGCCCGACGCCGATCCGGCGCCCGATCTCGGCGCCCCGCTCGGTGGGAGCTGTCACTTGGCGGCCTGCTTCTCCTCGATGAGGGTGACCACGCACTCGATGACCTGGTCGAGGGTGAGCTCGGTGGTGTCCACCTCGACCGCGTCGTCGGCCTTGGCCAGCGGGGAGGTCTTACGGCTGGAGTCCGCCGCGTCCCGCTTGATCAGGGCTTCCTTCGTGGTGGCCACGTCGACGCCCTTCAGCTCACCGCTGCGCCGGGCGGCACGCGCCTCCGGGGACGCGGTGAGGAACACCTTCAGGTCGGCGTCCGGCAGCACCGTCGTACCGATGTCGCGGCCCTCGACCACGATGCCCGCCTCGGCGGCGGCCGCCGTGTCCCGCTGGAGCTGGGTGATGAGCGCCCGCACCTCCGGGACGGCGCTGACCGCGCTGACCTTGGCGGTGACCTCCTGCGTACGGATCGGACCGGACGCGTCGAGGCCGTCCACCGTGATGGTCGGCGCCGAGGGGTCGGTGCCGGAGACGATGACGGGCTTGGCGGCCGCGGTGGCGATCGCCGCCGGGTCGTCGGTGTCGACGTCGTTGCTCAGCATCCACCAGGTGATCGCCCGGTACTGGGCGCCGGTGTCCAGGTAGCTCAGCCCCAGCTTGGCGGCGACCGCCTTGGAGGTGCTGGACTTGCCGGTGCCGGAAGGGCCGTCGATGGCGACGATCACAGCTGCCGGAGCGGTCCGGGCGGCGCTTTCCACGGTGACGGACACCTTCCTGGTACGGAGACGGGGTGGGCGGGCACACTTCCGCCCCGCACCAAGGTTACTGGCTCATACGTGCGGCCCGTTCCGGCGCCTACTGCCGGATCGCCCAGCCCCGCTCCCGCAGGGACGCGGTGAGGCCCGGCGCGGCGGCCGGCTCCACCATCAGCTGGACCAGACCGGCCTGCTGGGCGGTGGCGTGGTCGATGCGCACGTCCTCGATGTTGACCCCGGCCCGGCCGGCGTCCGCGAAGATCCGGGCCAGCTCGCCCGGCTGGTCGCTGATGAGCACCGCGACGACCTCGTACGCCGTGGGAGCCGCGCCGTGCTTGCCGGGCACCCGCTCGCGGCCCGCGTTGCCGCGCCGCAGTACGTCCTCGACATCGGCCGCGCCGCCGCGCCGCTTCTGCTCGTCCGAGGACTCCAGGGAGCGCAGCGCCCGTACCGTCTCGTCCAGGTCGGCGGCGATGCCGGACAGCACGTCCGCGACCGGCCCCGGGTTGGCGGAGAGGATCTCCACCCACATCCGGGGGTCGGAGGCGGCGATCCGGGTCACGTCCCGGATGCCCTGGCCGCACAGCCGTACCGCCGTCTCGTCCGCCTCCGCGAGCCGGGCCGCGACCATCGAGGAGACCAGCTGCGGGGTGTGCGAGACGAGGGCGACCGCGCGGTCGTGCGCGTCCGCGTCCATCACCACGGGCACCGCGCGGCAGAGCGCGACCAGCTCCAGGGCGAGGTTCAGCACCTCGGTGTCGGTGTCCCGGGTCGGGGTGAGCACCCAGGGGCGGCCCTCGAAGAGGTCGGCGGTGGCGGCCAGCGGACCCGAGCGCTCCTTGCCGGACATCGGGTGCGTACCGATGTACGTGGAGAGGTCGCAGCCCAGCGCCTCCAGCTCGCGGCGCGGGCCGCCCTTGACGCTGGCGACGTCTATGTACGCCCGGGCCGCGCCCGTACGGATCGCCTCGGCCAGCGTGGCCGCGACATGGGCGGGCGGCACCGCCACCACCGCCAGGTCCACCTGACCCTGGGGCGGTTCGTCCGTCCCCGCGCCGAGCGCGGCCGCGGTCCGGGCCTGGGCCGGGTCGTGGTCGACGAGGTGGACGGTGACCCCGCGCCCGGCGAGGGCGAGCGCGGCGGAGGTACCGATCAGGCCGGTACCGATGACGAGTGCGGTCCTCACTGGGCGATGTCCTTGCGACGTGCGGCGCCAAGGTGGCGTGAACTCCCTGGCCCGGGAGTCCGGACCTGAGACCTAAAGCCTAGTCAGCCCCACTGACACCCGGGCACGGCCTCCGCCGTACGGGCGGCATGGGGTAGAACGAGGGGATGATCTTCCATGTGGTCCCGCTGTCCGACTGGAACGCTGCCGGGACGGCCCCGTACGCCCCGTCCTCCCTCGCGGCCGAGGGCTTCGTGCACTGCTCCGGCGACCGCGCGACCGCGCTCGCGATCGCGGACGCGTGCTACGGGGACGAGTCGGCCCCGCTCCTGGTCCTATCCATCGACGAGGCCGCGCTGGGCGCCGAGGTCCGCTGGGAGGGCCGGGACGACGCCTTCCCGCATGTGTACGGCCCGATCGAGCGGGCGGCGGTCACGGGCGTCGAACAGCTGCACCGGGCCGCGGGGAAGTGGACCGCGCCATAACAGTGGACCCCGCCCTGACGAGGGCTGGGCCATACGGCGTACGCCACGCGCGCGTCGCCGCCGTCGCGGCGGGGGTGCACCAAGATGGCACCCCATGGAGACGGCAACCACCCGCCGCGCGGTGCTCGCGGCGGCCGCGGGCTCGGCCGCGCTGGCGGGCTGCGGCAAGAGCGACAACACGAGCGGCGGAACGGGCAGTACGCAGCAGGGAGCCGGGGGCGGTGGCGTACTGGCGAAGACGTCCGACATCCCGGTGGGCGGCGGGAAGGTCTTCGCGGCCGAGAAGGTCGTGGTGACCCAGCCGGAGTCCGGCACCTTCAAGGCGTTCTCGGCGATCTGCACCCACATGGGCTGCACGGTGAAGGACGTCTCGAACGGCACGATCAACTGCCCCTGCCACGGCAGCAAGTACCGCGTGGCCGACGCCTCGGTGGCGTCCGGCCCGGCCCCGCGCCCGCTCCCGTCCGAGCGCATCACGGTCGAAAACAACTCGATCCGCCTGGCCTGACCGGCCACAACGCCCGACCTGCCCGACCTGCCCGACCTGCCCGACCTGCCCGACCTGCTCGTCCGTCTGGAGTGCCTGCACTCACCGCTCGTCGAGCGGATCGACGACACCAGCCGGGAACTTCTCGCCCTGCGCGAGGCGTTCCTCTCCCGACGGGCCCACGAGACGTTCACGGGCTACGCGGTGAGCCAACACCGGAAGCTGGAGGCGGACGTCCGGGTGCACGGCGCGCCGCGCTGGAAGCACGCCATGCACCTCCTGCGCCTGCTGACAAGCTGCCGCGATCTGCTGCGCACCGGCGCCCTCACGATCGACGTCGGCGACGAGCGCGACCGTCTGCCGGCCGTCAGGCGCGGCGAAGTGCCGTGGCCGCAGGTCGAGTCCTGGATGACCCGGCTGGCCGAGGAGTGCGGGCGGGCGGCGGACCGCACTCCCCTGCCGGCCGAGCCGGACCGCACCCGGGTGGCGGACTTCCTGTTCCGGGTGCGGCGCGAGTCGGCGCTCACGCGTCCCAGAGCGCTCCAAGGGCGATGAGCTCACCGCGGTACTCGATCCGCTCCGCCCACTCCTTCGGCCAGGCGGCAACGCCCAGGTGGGCGCCCGCGAACGCGCCCGCGAGGCAGGCGATGGAGTCCGAGTCGCCCTTGGTGCAGGCGGCCCGGCGCAGCGCCGTGAGCGGCTCGGCGGGGAAGAGCAGGAAGCAGACCAGTGCGGTGGCCAGCGCCTCCTCGGCGATCCAGCCGTCCCCGGTCTCCAGGCACGGGTCGGTCTCCGGCGACGGGTTGTGCAGCGCCTTGAGAACCCGGTCGAGCGCGTCCAGGCACTCGTCCCAGCCGCGCGCCATGAAGGCCGCCGGACTCTCGTCGTGCGCGTGCGTCCACAGGTCGCCCAGCCACCGGTCGTGGTAGCGGGTGCGGTTCTCGTACGCGTAGGAGCGCAGCTGGCCGACCAGGCCCACCGGGTCGGCGCCCTGGGCGAGCAGGAAGACCGCGCGGGCGGTCAGATCGCTCGCCGCCAGCGCCGTCGGGTGGCCGTGGGTGAGCGCCGCCTGGAGCTGGGCCGCCCCCGCCCGCTGCTCCTCGCTCAGCCCCGGCGCCAGACCTACGGGCGCGACCCGCATGTTCGCGCCGCAGCCCTTGGAGCCGACCTGGCTCGCCTGCTGCCAGGGCCGTTCGCTGTCGAGGAGCTGGCAGGCGACCAGGCAGGTGCGCCCGGGCGCCCGGTTGTTCTCCGGGGAGTGGTACCAGTCCACGAACTCCTCGCGCACCGGCCGCTCCAGGCGGCGCGGGCCGAGCAGACCGCGGTCCATGGCGGCCCGTATGCCCCGACCGACCGCCAGCGTCATCTGGGTGTCGTCGGTGACGATCGCGGGCTTGGGCAGCCGCATCCCGCGCCACGGGCCGCACTTGGCCAGGATCGCGGGCACGTCGCTGAACTCGGTCGGGAAGCCGAGGGCGTCCCCGAGCGCGAGTCCGATCAGCGACCCGGTGGCCGCCTGTTTGGCTCGACTGTTCATGAGGGTCGTCCTTCCGGGCGCAGTAGCGGCGGGTGCAGCGCGGTCGCCACGCCCGCCCGGTACAGCGCGGCCGGCTTGCCCCGGCCGCCGGTCAGACGCGCGGCGCCCGCCACCGGCTCCACGAAGCCGGGGGTGGCGAGGACCTTGCGTCGGAAGTTGGGCCGGTCCAGGGCGGTGCCCCAGACCGTCTCGTAGACCTGTTGCAGCTCGCCGAGGGTGAACTCGGGCGGGCAGAAGGCCGTGGCGAGGCAGCTGTATTCGAGCTTGGCGCCGACGCGGTCGCGCGCGTCGGCGAGGATCCGCTCGTGGTCGAAGGCGAGAGTTCCGTACGTGCCGAAGGGCACCCACTGCGCGTGCGCCGCGTCCCCGCCGCCGCGCGGCTCGGGCAGGTCCGGCACCAGGGCGGTGTACGCGACCGACACCACCCGCATCCGGGGGTCGCGGTCCGGGTCGCTGTACGTCCGCAGCTGCTCCAGATGCAGGCCCGCCACGACCGGATCGCTGAGCCCGGTCTCCTCGGCCAGCTCGCGCCGCGCCGCCTGCCCCGCGCTCTCCCGGGGCAGCACGAACCCGCCCGGCAGCGCCCATTCGCCCTTGTACGGCTCCTCGCCGCGCCGGATGAGCAGTACATGCAGCCCGCCGTCCCGGACCGTCCAGACCGCGAGGTCGACGGTGACCGCGAACGGCACGAAGGCGTACGGGTCGTAGCCCTCCGGCACCCTGGCCGCGCTCGCCATCACCCACCGCCTCCAACAGCTTTATAGTCATCATGACTATAAAGCTGTCGCGGGGGCGCGCACAACCGGCGCGCGCGGACAGCACGAAGCCCGGCCCCCATGGATCGGGGACCGGGCTTCGTCGAGCAGCGGCTACTGGACGCCTTACAGGCCGACCTCGCGCATCAGCATGCCCACCTCGGTGTTGGTGAGGCGGCGCAGCCAGCCGGACTTCTGGTCGCCGAGCGCGATCGGGCCGAAGGAGACCCGGACGAGCTTCTCCACCGGGAAGCCCGCCTCGGCCATCATGCGGCGCACGATGTGCTTGCGGCCCTCGTGGAGCTCGATCTCGACCAGGTAGTTCTTGCCGGTCTGCTGGACGACCCGGAACGCGTCCGCGCGCGCGTAGCCGTCCTCCAGCTGGATGCCCTCCTTGAGCCGCTTGCCGATCTCGCGCGGCAGCGGACCGGTGATGGCCGCCAGGTAGGTCTTCTTCACGCCGTACTTGGGGTGGGTCAGACGGTGGGCCAGCTCGCCGTGGTTGGTGAGCAGGATGATGCCCTCGGTCTCGGTGTCGAGACGACCCACGTGGAAGAGCCGCGTCTCGCGGTTCGTCACGTAGTCGCCGAGGCACTGACGGCCGTCCGGGTCCTCCATCGTGGAGACGACACCGGCCGGCTTGTTGAGCGCGAAGAACAGGTACGACTGGGTGGCGACGGTCAGGCCGTCCACCTTGATCTCGTCCTTCTCCGGGTCGACCCGGAGGCCCTGCTCAAGGACGATCTCGCCGTTGACCTCGACACGGGCCTGCTCGATCAGCTCCTCGCAGGCGCGCCGCGAGCCCATACCGGCCCGGGCGAGCACCTTCTGCAGCCGCTCGCCCTCCTGCTCGGCGCCCGGGAAGGTCTTGGGGGTCTTGATCTGCGGCTTGTCCGCGTACCGGTCGCGGTTGCGCTGCTCGATCTTCGCGTCGAGCTCACGCGGGCGGGACTGGCCCATCCGCTGGCCGTGCGGGCCACGGCGGACCGGGGTGCCGCCCTGCGGCGCCTTGGGGCCGCCCTTGGCGCCACCGCGCGCGGACGCGCCGCGCCCGCTGCGGGGGGCGTCGCCGCCTACGTCGTACGTGCGCTCCTCGGGGCGCGGCGGGCGCTGCTTGCCGCTGCCGCTCTGGCGCGGGCCGCCGCCCTGGCGCTGGCCACCACCCTGGCGCTGGCCGTCCCGGCCGCCGCCGGCGCCGCCCCGGCCACCGCCACCGCCGCTGCTGCCGCGGCCGCCGCTGTTGCCACCACGGCTCCCGCCGTTGTTTCCGCTGCTGTTCCTGCCGCTGCTTCGCATCAAAGTTCCGTCTTGTCGTCTCCGTGGGTTTCCGGGGCGTCCAGCGCGTCCGGATCGAACGACGGCACACCTTCCAGCGTCTCGGCCTCGATCGCGTCCGCCTCGGGGAGGAAGGGCGCGAGCTCCGGGAGCTCGTCCAGGCCGCGCAGGCCCATCCGCTCCAGAAAGTAGTTCGTCGTCCTGTACAGGATCGCACCTGTTTCGGGTTCCGTCCCCGCCTCGTCCACCAGACCCCGCTGGAGGAGGGTCCGCATGACGCCGTCGCAGTTGACCCCGCGTACGGCCGAGACCCGCGAACGGCTCACCGGCTGGCGGTACGCGACGACCGCCAGGGTCTCCAGGGCCGCCTGGGTGAGCCGCGCCTGCTGGCCGTCCAGGACGAACCCCTCGACGGCCTCCGCGTACTCCGCACGGCTGTAGAACCGCCAGCCGCCCGCCACGAGCCGCAGCTCGAAGCCGCGCCCCTGGACGGTGTACTCGTCCGCCAGCTCCCGCAGCGCGTCCGCGACGGCCCGCCGGGGCCGGTCGAGGACCTTCGCCAGGTGCTCCTCGGTGGCGGGCTCGTCGACGACCATCAGGACGGCTTCGAGGGCGGGCTTGAGCGCGACCTGCTCCGCTGCGCCGTCCTCCTCCGGTACGCCGTTCACGCGCTCTCCACCTCCACGACTTGGTCGAACTCGTCCGTGACGGCCGGCTGGTCCCCGTCGCCCCCGCTCCATCGCACCACGAGCTCCCCCAGCGCCTCGTCCTGGTCCAGGACGACCGCCTTCTCCCGGTAGAGCTCCAGCAGGGCGAGGAAGCGGGCGACGACGGTGAGGGTGTCGGCCGCGTCCAGCGTCAGCTCCCGGAAGCTGACGTCCCCGCGCTCTCGAAGCATCGCCACGACGACGGCTGCCTGCTCCCGTACGGAGACGAGCGGCGCGTGGATGTGATCGACGTACACCTGCGGCTTGGCCTTCGGCTGCATCGCCTTGACCGCGAGCTTGGCGAACCCCTCGGCGCCGATGCTGATGACGACCTCGGGCAGCAGCTCGGCGTGGTGCGCCTCAAGTCCGACGGTACGGGGGTAGCGGCGCGCCTCGTCGTCGAGCCGCGCGCTGAAGATGTCCGCGATGCGCTTGTACGCGCGGTACTGGAGCAGCCGCGCGAACAGCAGGTCCCGCGCCTCAAGGAGCGCGAGATCGCCCTCGTCCTCGACCTCGGCGACGGGCAGCAGCCGAGCGGCCTTGAGGTCGAGGAGGGTGGCCGCGACGACCAGGAACTCGGTGGTCTGATCGAGATCCCAGTCCGGCCCCATGGCCCGGATGTGCGCCATGAACTCATCGGTCACCTTCGACAGCGCGACCTCGGTCACGTCCATCTTGTGCTTCGAGATGAGCTGAAGCAGCAGATCGAAGGGCCCTTCGAAGTTGGCCAGCCGAACGGTGAACCGCCCGTCGCCGACCTCGGGCCGCGCCTCCGGGGGCGCAGCCTCCGAGGGGGTGCGGGGGCGCAGCCCCGCCGGGGGGTCCGGGGGCGGAGCCTCCGGGAGAACGTCTTCCTCCACCACTCCCCCGGCCGCCCGGCAAGGGCTTTCGGGAAGGGGCGGGGTGGGGGAAATCCCCGGTCCCCGCCCCAGCGCACGGCGAGCCCCCCGCGCAGCGGGAACGTTCGGGTCGTCGGCGGTGGGCAAGAGGCGGTCCAGGGGGTGCGGAGCGGGCGGTACAAGGCGCGGCGGGCCGCACGGCGCAGGCTAGTGCTACCGGCCCCGCAGACGCCGTACGAGAATGCTCGCGTCGCCCCGCGACTCCAGATCGGCCAGGACCACCGCGACGGCCTCGCGCACAATACGGCCGCGGTCGACCGCGAGCCCGTGCTCCCCGCGCAGGACCAGGCGCGCGTGCTCCAGGTCCATCAGCTCCTCCGCGGAGACGTACACCGTGATCTTCTCGTCGTGCCGCTCACGGCCGCTGGGGCGCCGGTTGGCCGCCCGGGCCCGCCGCCGCTGCTGCGCGGTGCTGGAGGCGGCGGGAGCGGCCGGACGGGCCCCCTTGGCGGCCTCGGCGGGCGCAGCCGTGCGGCTGCGCGGCTCGGCCGAGGCCGACTCCTCCTCGGCCGCCGAGTGCTCGGACGCGGACTCGCCCGCCCCGGCGTCGCTCTCGCCCGCCGGACCCGGTACCCGCGCCTCGCCGTTGGTCCGCCTCGGGGCGGAGGACTGGAGCGCCATCCCTCCGGTCGTACGGAACAGTTCGTCGGCCCCGGGCAGACTCACTCGGCGTGACACCGGGCGAGCACCTCCCTGGCGAGCTGGCGGTAGGCGGCGGCGCCGACGGAGTTGGACGCGTACGTGGTGATGGGCTCGCCCGCGACCGTGGTCTCCGGGAAGCGCACCGTGCGGCCGATCACCGTGTGGTACACGTGGTCGTCGAAGGCCTCGACCACGCGGGCCAGGACCTCGCGGCTGTGCACCGTGCGCGAGTCGTACATCGTCGCGAGGATGCCGTCGAGCTCCAGGTCGGGGTTGAGCCGCTCCTGGACCTTCTCGATCGTCTCGGTCAGCAGGGCGACACCGCGCAGCGCGAAGAACTCGCACTCCAGCGGCACGATCACCTTGTGAGCCGCCGTCAGGGCGTTGACGGTGAGCAGGCCGAGCGAGGGCTGACAGTCGATCACGATGTAGTCGTAGTCGGCCATCAGGGGCTTCAGGGCGCGCTGGAGCGTGGACTCGCGGGCCACCTCGCTCACCAACTGCACTTCGGCGGCGGAGAGGTCGATGTTGCTCGGCAGCAGGTCCATGTTGGGAACCGCGGTCTTGAGCAGGACCTCGTCGGCCGACATGCCCCGCTCCATGAGCAGGTTGTAGACCGTCAGGTCGAGCTCCATCGGGTTCACGCCCAGGCCCACCGAGAGGGCGCCCTGCGGGTCGAAGTCGACGAGCAGCACCCGGCGTCCGTACTCCGCGAGCGCGGCACCCAGGTTGATGGTCGACGTGGTCTTGCCGACGCCGCCCTTCTGGTTGCACATCGCGATGATCTTCGCGGGACCGTGGTCGGTCAGCGGACCCGGGATCGGGAAGTACGGCAGCGGCCGTCCGGTCGGGCCGATCCGCTCGCGGCGCTGGCGGGCAGCGTCGGGGGCGAGGGTGGCCGCGTACTCGGGGTCGGGCTCGTACTCGGCGTCGGGGTCGTAGAAGTGCCCCTGGGGCACCTCGTCGTAGTCGGCGAAAGCGGCGGTCTCGCGGCCGCTCTCGTTGCCGGCCATGGCGTTCACGTGTAGGCCGTCCATCATCCGTGGGGCTGTCGTCATGTGCGGGGTGGTTGCGAAGGCGCGGACCGCGACGGAGCCGACAGCCTCAGCAGGCCCCGAAGGGCCATGGCCCCGTGCGGGCATCCCTGGTTGACCACCTCCGGGAGTAAATGTCGACTCATTCACAAGTCGTCTTACCTCCTTGGAAGTGACCAGGAAACTTTATCGATAGGTCAGCGTGGCACCATGCCGACGGTTGGCGACTCTATGGCGTGTCACCGGTCCGCAGCAACACAATCCGCCGGACCCGGCCGGATGTGTCGGCAATGGAACACCACTCTGTCAAGGGCGTACAGGCGTCAGAGCGCACGTTTCGGGGGTGCGCGAAACGGTTAAACAGTTACGTTCGAGGCGAGTTGAGCGAGCCTGTCACACTCCGGTGGAAGTGTCGTGATACACACCCGGCCGGACCTTGGTCGACAAGGTCCGGCCGGGTGTGCGAGGTTGACGGCCCGCGTTGACGAACCGTTTTTTTAGAGCGTCGGATCAGCCGATCAGCGTGCTGAGCTCAAGGGTCTCCAGGCCGTGGGCCTCGGCGACCGGGCCGTAAACGACCTGGCCGTCATGGGTGTTGAGGCCCAGGGCGAGCGCCGGGTCGCGGCGCAGCGCCTCGACCCAGCCGTTGTTCGCCAGCGACACGATGTAGGGCAGCGTGGCGTTGGTGAGCGCGTACGTGGAGGTGTTCGGCACCGCGCCCGGCATGTTGGCGACGCAGTAGAAGACCGAGTTGTGGACCGTGAAGGTCGGCTCGGCGTGCGTGGTCGGACGGGAGTCCTCGAAGCAGCCGCCCTGGTCGATCGCAATGTCGACAAGGACACTTCCGGGCTTCATCTTGGCGACGAGCTCGTTGGTGACCAGCTTCGGGGCCTTGGCACCCGGGATGAGGACCGCGCCGATGACGAGGTCGGCCTCGATGACGGCCTTCTCCAGCTCGTAGGCGTTGGAGACGATCGTCTTGATCTTCGTGCCGAAGATCTTGTCGGCCTCGCGGAGCTTGTTGATGTCCTTGTCGAGCAGGGTCACGTGGAAGCCCATGCCGACGGCGATCTGCACGGCGTTCCAGCCGGAGACGCCGCCGCCGATGACCACGCACTCACCGGCGTGGGTGCCGGGGACGCCGCCGGGGAGGACGCCGCGGCCGCCGACCGAGCGCATCAGGTGGTAGGCGCCGACCTGCGGGGCGAGGCGGCCCGCGACCTCGGACATCGGGGCGAGCAGCGGCAGCGCGCGGCCCGCGGTCTCGACCGTCTCGTACGCGATGGCGGTGGTGCCGGACTCCAGGAGGGCGTCCGTGCACTCGCGGGACGCGGCGAGGTGCAGGTAGGTGAAGAGCGTCTGGTCCTTGCGGAGGCGGTGGTACTCCTCGGCGATGGGCTCCTTGACCTTCAGCAGCAGGTCGGCGGCGGCCCACACCTCGTCGGCGGTACCGAGGATCTCGGCGCCGGCGGCGACGTACTCGGCGTCCGTGATCGACGAGCCGACACCGGCGTTCTGCTCGATGACGACCTGGTGGCCGTGGCGCACCAGCTCGTGGACGCCGGCGGGGGTGATGGCCACCCGGAACTCGTTGTTCTTGACCTCGCGGGGGATACCGACCTTCACGTCGATCACGGTCCTTGGCTCAGGGGATGAAGGGGGTCTAACACGTACATACCCGGATACACAGGGGCGCACCGGGAGACACCGCAAGAAGGTGCGGCGGAGCCAGTCTAATGAAGGTTTTCCAGCTGTCTACCCTTACAAACCATTAATCTTTGGCCGAAGCGCTGCGGATTTCGCAGGCCGGAGCGTCAGCTTCACCTTCGGGTCCCAGCAGCCTCTCGGCAGCACCCCGGTGCAGCCTGGCCCCGGCGGGGTCGCCGAGCCGGTCGAGGGTGTCCGCGAGCCGGAGCTGAAGGGCCGCCTGGAGACGCAGATCACCGGCCTGCCGTGCCCACTCGACGGCCTCGCGGCAGGTGCGCAGCGACTCCTCGGGCCGCCCCGCGTACTCCTGCACCCGGGCCGCCTCGCTCAGCGCCCGCGCCTGGCCCGGCAGATCGCCGAGACGTCGGTATCCGGCCACGGCGGCGCGCCAACTGCGCAGCGCCTCGCCGTACCGGCCCGCGTAGGTGTGCACCGCGCCGAGCCGTCCGTAGAGCCGGACCTCGTCCTCGCGCTCGTCGCGCGCGAGCCGCTGGGCGAGCGCCCTGCCGTACCAGTCGGCGGCCCGCTGCCAGTCGCCGAGCTCCTGGTGGGCGCCGCCTACGGATTCCATCGCGCGGCCGGTCGCGTACGGGTCGTTGGCGGCCCGGCCCGCGTCCAGCGCCGCCCGGTAGCGCACAAGGGCGTCGGCCGTACGCCCGGTTCCCGCGTCCAGATCGCCCAGATTGAGCAGGGCCGCGGCCTTCTCGCGGTGCAGATTCCGTCGCTCGGCCACATCGAGGACCAGCTGGTGCAGCCCGTAGAGCTCGGGCGCGGCGGCCTCGGTGCCCTGGTGCGCGGCCAGCGCCCGCACCAGGGCCGCGACCAGGCGCCGGGCCAGCGTGTCCAGGTCGCCGTCCCCGACCGCGAGCCGGGCCGCCGCGAGCAGCGCGGGGCGGCGGGTGCGCAGCCACTCGGCCGCGAGCGGGGCGCTGGGGAAGCGCAGGGCGCGGGGCAGTCCGGCGAGCTTCTTGCGGGCCGGGGAGCCGTCCGGCTCGGTGACCGCGCGACAGGACTGGAGCAGCCGTACGGTCCGCTCCAGCATCCGGGCCCGGGCCAGCTGCACCTCCGCCACCCGGTCGGTCGCGGCCAGCTTCACGAGCAGCGGCGCGAGCCAGCCGGGCACCGCGTACTGGGCGGGCCGCTCGTGCGGCTCCCCCACCGTCCGGAGCAGCCCGTACGCGACGAAGTCCTCCAGCGTGTTCTGCGCCGCCGACACCGAGCACCCGGCGAGCGCCGAGGCGGTCTGGGCGTCGACGAATCCGGCCGGGGCGAGCGAGAGGAGGCGCAGCAGCCGGGCGTTGGGCTGCGGCAGCGACTCGTACACCAGGCGGAAGACGCGCACCAACGGCCGCTCGGCGACGGGGAGTTGACCGGTGAGGACGCCGCCGTCGTCGGGCAGCGCGTGCAGTCGCTTGGCCACGTCGGCGACGGCCGCCTGGGGGCGGATCGAGAGCCAGCCGCCGGCCAGCGCGAGCGCGGCGGGCTGGCCCGCGCACTCCTCGGCCAGGTTCTCGGCCGCGCGCGGGTCCACGGTGATCCGTACGGAACCCGCGAAGCTCTCCAGGAACTCCACGGACGCCTTGGGGTGGAGGCCGCCGAGGGTGCACGGGCGTACGTCCGGGATGCCGGTGAGCGGGCCGCGCGCGGTCGCGACCACCAGGCAGTCGGCGTTCTGGGGCAGCAGCGGGTCGACCTGCTCGGCGCTCGCCGCGTCGTCGAGGAGCAGCAGCACCCGGCGGTCGGCGAGGGCCTCGCGCACCAGCTGCGTCAGCTCGTCCTCGCCGCCGCCGGGCGGTACCGGCACGTCCAGTACGTCGAGGAGTTCGCGGGCCGCCCGCTCGGCGGGGACGGGGGTGCCGCCGGGCTCGGTGAGGGCGGCCCGGAGCACTCCGTCGGGGTAGTCGTCGGCGAGCTGGTGGGCCAGCTCCTCGGCGAGCGCGGTCCGGCCGGAACCGGGCCGTCCGGCGATGAGCAGCACGCGCGCGCGGGGCGACTTGCGGCCGGACAGGGTGTCGAGCCCGGCCCGCTCGACGTCCTCGCGCAGCTCCTTCAACTCCCGCTGGCGGCCGAAGAACTGACGATCACCGCACTCCTGCGGATCAGCGGCAGAGCCGCCCGAGTCCACCGCCTGATCCGTCACGGGGCCACGCTCCGTCCGCTGCGCACGAGCCTCCCCGGCGGGGCTCCGCACGGGCGTTCCGAGCGTAGTTCACCCCCTGCGACTGCCCTGGTCGAGCGCGGCTGTCAGGTCGCCCGATCGGATCAGCAGATCGTCGGACCGGCTACTTCTCGAACGGCCTCGCCGGCCACGGGGCCTCGGCCGGGCGCAGCGACTCAAGTCCCGGTCCCGACTGCGCGGCCGTCAGTGCGAGGACGCCCACCACCAGGCAGTTGTTGTGGAGCTCGCCCGCGAGCACGCCGCGTACGAGCTCGGGCAGGGGGACCCGGGCGAGCTCCATGTCGGCCTCCTCCTCGGAGACCTCGAAGCGCTCGCCCTCCGCCTCGGAGAGGTCACGGGCGAGGAAGATCCGTACGGCCTCGTCGCAGCCGCCGGGGGTGGTGTAGACGTCGGTGAGGACCCGCCAGTCCTCGGCCTTGACGTGCGCCTCCTCGTACAGCTCGCGCTGGGCGGCGTGCAGCGGGTTCTCGCCGGGCACGTCGAGGAGCCCGGCCGGGATCTCCCACAGCTTGTGGCGCACGGGGTGGCGGTACTGGCGCAGCACCAGGACCCGGCCCGCGCCGTCGAGGGCGAGGACGGCGACCGAGCCCGGGTGGACCTGGTAGTCGCGGCACGCGACCGTGCCGTCGGGCATGACCACGTCGTCGGTGCGCACGCTGGTCTTGTTGCCCTCGAACGGGGTCGTGGTGGCGACGACCCGCCACTCCTCGGGGGTGTCCTGGAGCCGCATCGATGTCCTCCCGTACAACAGAAACCGGGGTACGCGTCCGATGAAGGACCCGTACCCCGGCAACCGTATCGTCTGGTTACTTCTTGCCGGTCTTCCGCTCCACAGCGGCCTTCACCAGGCCGGCGAAGAGCGGGTGCGGGCGGGTCGGGCGGGAGCGCAGCTCCGGGTGCGCCTGGGTGGCGACCAGGTAGGGGTGCACCTCGCGCGGGTACTCGACGTACTCGACGAGCTTGTTGTCGGGGGACGTGCCCGAGAAGAGGATGCCCGCCTTCTTCTCCAGCTCCGCGCGGTAGGAGTTGTTGACCTCGTAGCGGTGGCGGTGGCGCTCCTCCACGTACGGCTGGTCGCCGTAGACCTCGCGCACGATCGAGCCCTCGGCGAGCTTCGCCGGGTACATGCCGAGCCGCATGGTGCCGCCCAGGTCGCCCGCGCCCTCGACGTACGCCAGCTGCTCCTCCATCGTCGAGATGACGGGGTGGGCGGTGGCGGCGTCGAACTCGGTGGAGTTGGCGTCCGGGATCCCGGCCAGGTTGCGCGCGGCCTCGATCACGATGCACTGCAGGCCCAGGCAGATGCCGAGCAGCGGCACCTTGTTCTCACGGGCGTACTGGATCGCGCCGATCTTGCCGTTGACACCGCGGTCGCCGAAGCCGCCGGGCACCAGGATCGCGTCCACGTCGCCGAGGTTCTTCTTGGCGCCGGCCGGGGTCTTGCAGTCGTCCGAGGTGACCCACTTGACCTTGACGCGGGCCTTGTTGGCGAAGCCGCCGGCGCGCATGGCCTCGGTGATCGAGAGGTACGCGTCCGGCAGGTCGATGTACTTGCCGACCAGCGCGACCGTGACCTCGTGCTCCGGGTTGTGGACGCGGTCCAGCAGGTCGTCCCAGGTCGTCCAGTCCACGTCGCGGAACGGCAGGTCGAGCTTGCGCACGACGTAGGCGTCCAGGCCCTCGGTGTGCAGGACCTTCGGGATGTCGTAGATCGACTTGGCGTCGATGGCGGCGACCACCGCGGCCTCGTCGACGTCGCACATCAGCGAGATCTTGCGCTTGATCGACAGCGGCACCTCGCGGTCGGCGCGCAGCACGATCGCGTCGGGCTGGATGCCGATGTTGCGCAGGGCCGCGACCGAGTGCTGGGTCGGCTTGGTCTTCAGCTCGCCGGAGGGGCCGATGTAGGGCAGCAGCGAGATGTGCACGACGAAGACGTTGTCGCGGCCGACCTCGTGGCGGACCTGGCGGACGGTCTCCAGGAACGGCAGCGACTCGATGTCGCCGACCGTGCCGCCGACCTCGGTGATGACGACGTCGACGTCGTCGGTCGCCATCCGGCGGATGCGGTGCTTGATCTCGTTGGTGATGTGCGGGATGACCTGGACGGTGTCGCCCAGGTACTCGCCGCGCCGCTCCTTGGCGATGACCTGCGAGTAGACCTGGCCGGTGGTGACGTTGGCCGAGCCGTCGAGGTCCACGTCGAGGAAGCGCTCGTAGTGGCCGATGTCCAGGTCGGTCTCGGCGCCGTCGTTGGTGACGAACACCTCGCCGTGCTGGAACGGGTTCATCGTGCCCGGGTCGACGTTCAGGTACGGGTCGAGCTTCTGCATGGTGACGCGCAGGCCGCGCGCCTTGAGGAGCGCACCCAGGCTGGAGGCAGTCAGACCCTTGCCGAGGGAAGAGGCGACACCCCCGGTGACGAAGATGTGCTTGGTCGTCGAGGACGCAGAGGATCGAGTCTGCATGGCCAAGAGGGGGCTCCCGTGGTCGCGGTCTGGAAGTGCGTGCCGGCTGCCCGGTGCCGGATCCTGTCGGGATTCCGGGGGGCGCCGTCGCTGCGGTTCGGGGGTTCTTGCACCACCCGGCCACGGGCTACCAGGGTATCAGCGAGTGCGGCTCATCGCTTCCGGCCACGCTCCGCACACCCCCCGGCAACCCTGCGTACTCCACTCACCCGGACGGCCCAGCGGCGTTGCCGGAAGGCCTCGGCGGATCACCCACGTGCGTCGTATCCTGCTCGGACACTCGCCGCCGAGCCGCTGGTAACACGGCACCACCCCGGCCGTCACCCGCAACATGCGCTCGTTGGCTGTCCCTTGACCGCAGTCGCAGTAGCAGTAAGCGCCCCGCGGGGCGGACGTGGCCGTTCGACTGGAGATTGCACGTGGCCGGGCGCATCGAGGATTACGCACTCATCGGAGACATGCAGACCGCCGCGCTGGTCTGCCGGGACGGCACGACCGACTGGTTGTGCCTGCCACGCTTCGACTCGCACGCCGTCTTCGCCGGACTGCTCGGCACCGATGAACACGGCTTCTGGCGGATCGGCCCGGCCCACGCGGCCGACGCCGCGCCACCCCGGGCGGACCGGCGCCGCTACCGGGGCGACTCGCTGATCCTGGAGTCGGAGTGGGACACCCCGCGCGGCACGGTCCGGGTGACCGACTTCATGCCGCCGCGCGACGGCGCGCCGCAGCTGATCCGGATCGTGGAGGGCGTCACCGGCCGGGTGCCGATGCGCAGCGCCCTGCGGATGCGTTTCAGCTACGGGCGTGTCGTGCCCTGGGTGCACAAGGTGGACGGCCGCACGGTCGCGGTCGCGGGCCCCGACTCGGTCTGGCTGGACACGCCGGTCGACACATACGGCAAGAACCTCACCACGTACTCCGATTTCACCGTCTCCCCCGGCGAGCGCATCGCGTTCACGATCAGCTGGCAGCCCTCCCACAAGGAGCCGCCCGCGCTCTCCGAGCCGGAGGCGGCGCTTGAGGCGACCGAGGACTTCTGGCGGGAGTGGGTCGAGCACTGCACGTACCACGGGCCCTACCGCGAGGCCGTGGTCCGCTCGCTGATCACCCTGAAGGCCCTGACCTACGCCCCCACCGGCGGCATCGTCGCCGCGCCCACCACCTCGCTGCCCGAGGACATCGGCGGCTCGCGCAACTGGGACTACCGCTACACCTGGCTGCGCGACGCGGCGATCACCCTGTCCTCGCTGCTGCGCACCGGCTACCGCGAGGAGGCCCGCGCCTGGCGTGAGTGGCTGCTGCGGGCGGTCGCGGGCGACCCCGAGAACCTGCAGATCATGTACGGGATCGCGGGCGAGCGGGAACTCGGCGAGGCCGAGCTGGACTGGCTGCCCGGATACGAGAACTCGGCCCCGGTCCGGGTCGGCAACGGCGCCGCCCACCAGCTCCAGCTGGACGTGTACGGCGAGGTCACCGAGGCCCTGCACCTGGCGCACATGACGGGCCTGGCCCGCAACGACTACGCCTCCCTGCTCCAGCTCAAGCTCATCCGCTACCTGGAGGACCACTGGGACCAGCCCGACGAGGGCATCTGGGAGGTGCGCGGCCCGCGCCGCCACTTCGTGCACTCCAAGGTGATGGCCTGGGTCGCCGTCGACCGCACGATCAAGCTGATCGAGTCGGGCGACGCGGACGGGCCGCTGGAGAAGTGGCGCGAGCTGCGCGACGACATCCACCGCGATGTCTGCGAGAAGGGCTACGACAAGGAACGCAACACGTTCACGCAGTCGTACGGCTCCAAGGAGCTGGACGCCTCGCTGCTGCTGATCCCGCAGATGGGCTTCCTGCCGCCGGACGACAAGCGCGTCATCGGCACCATCGAGGCGATCCAGCGCGAGCTGTCCACGCCCGACGGGTTCATCCTGCGCTACCCCACGGCGGGCGAGGAGGCGGGCTGCGACGGCCTGGAGGGCGACGAGGGCGCGTTCCTGGCCTGCTCGTTCTGGCTGGCGGACGACCTGGCCATGATCGGCCGGGTCGACGAGGCCCGGAAGCTCTTCGAGAAGCTGCTGTCGCTGCGGAACGACGTCGGGCTGCTCGCCGAGGAGTGGGATCCGCGGTTGCAGCGGCAGGTGGGGAACTTTCCTCAGGCGTTCAGCCATGTTCCGCTGATCGATACGGCGCTGCGGCTGACCGCTTCGGGTGCGTACGGGGGGTAGGAGTTCGGGGCCATCTCTTTCGGGTGCGGACCGTGCTGGGCTTGTCGCGCAGTTCCCCGCGCCCCTAGCGGGGTTGCCCCTTAGGGTGGAAATGTCCTGTTCCCTCCGAAAGGGGGGCGTCATGACCTCCCCCTCCAAGGCGGGCACGGCCCTCGCCGAGCTTCGCGAAGATCTCTCCGGTGATGTGTACGCGCCGGGTGATCCGGGCTACGACGAAGCCCGGCAGGTCTTCAATGTCATGATCGACCGCCGCCCCGCCGTCATCGCGCAGTGCGAGTCCGACGCGGATGTGGCGACCGCCGTGCGCTTCGGCCGTGAGCTCGATCTGAAGATCGCCGTGCGGGGCGCCGGCCACAGCGTCGCGGGGCAGGCCGTCAACGACAACGGCCTGGTCGTCGATCTGCGCCGGATGCACGAGGTCACCGTCCACCCCGCCGCCCACGCCGTACGGGTCCAGGGCGGCGCCACCATGAGCCAGCTGGACCTCGCCACCACGGAGTACGGGCTCGCCACGACCGGCGGCCGGGCCTCCACGACGGGCGTCGGCGGCTTCGTCCTCGGCGGCGGCACGGGGTGGCTGGACCGCGCCTTCGGGCTCGCGGTCGACAACCTCCTCGGCGTCGAGCTGGTCACGGCGGACGGCACGGCCCTGACCGCGAGCGCGGAGGAGAACCCCGAGCTGTTCTGGGCGCTGCACGGCGGCGGCGGCAACTTCGGCGTCGCCACCTCGATCACCCTGCGCCTGCACGATCTGCCGGCCTTCTCCATCGCGATGCTGATGTACCGGCCGGAGCTCGGCCCCGAGGTGATCCGCACCTACCGCGAGCTGATCGGGACCGCCCCGCCCGAGGCGGGCGGCGGGGTCCTCTATCTGACCGGCCCGCCCGAGGAGTTCATCCCCCCGGAGCTGGTCGGCAAGCTGCTCTGCGGCGCGCTCCTGACGTACGCGGGCCCGGCCGACCGGCTCACCAAGCTCGCCCAGCCGCTGCTCGCGCTGCCGCACGAGGTCGAGATCGTGGGCGACATGCCGTACCCGCAGGTGCAGACCATGTTCGACGACCCGCCGGGAATGCGGAACTACTGGTCGGCCGAGTATCTGACCGGCCTGCCGGACGAGCTGATCGATGTCTTCTGCGCCCGGGCCGACAGCCTCCCGGCGCCCACGGTCCAGCATGTGGTCTTCCCGCAGGGCGGCGCGATCGCGTCCGGCCCCGCCGAGTTCCCGGTGCCGTACCGGGACGCGCCGTGGGCGGTGCACCCGTTCGCGATCTGGGAGGACGCGGCGGACGACGAGCGCTGCAAGCAGTGGGTCAAGGACGTGCGCGCCGACGTGCGGCCCTGGTCGACCGGTGCGGTCTACCTCAACTTCATCGGCGACGAGGGCCAGGACCGGGTGGTCGCGGGCCTCGGCGCCGAGAACACCGCACGGCTCGCCGCCGTCAAGCGGCAGTACGACCCCGACAACGTCTTCCGCTACAACCACAACATCGCCCCGGGCTGACCACCGCCGCCGTCCGTGTCGTACCGTGACCCGCATCACGTCCGTACGACAAAACACGAGGTGAACCCCATTGGACACCCAGGGCGGGATCACCGTGCGGCGGGCGCTGGAGCTGCCGGGGCTGCGCGGCGGGCTCCCCGAGGTGGTGGCGGGCGCGGAACGCCTCGGCCGGACCGTGCGCTGGGTGCACGCGGGCGAGGTGCCCAACATCGCGTCACTGCTCAAGGGCGGCGAGCTGCTGCTGACCACGGGCCTGGGCCTGGGCACCCGCCCCGCCGAACAGCGCGCCTTCGTACGGCGGCTCGCCGACCGGGGCATCGCCGCGCTGGTCGTGGAGCTCGGCCCGCGCTTCAGCAGGCTGCCCGCGACGATCGTGGACACCGCCCGCGCGGCGGGCCTGCCGCTGGTGGCGCTGCACCGCGAGGTCGCGTTCGTGACGGTCACCGAGGAGATCCACACCGAGATCGTCAACGGCCATTACGCCCTGCTCCAGCGTGCCGAGGAAGTCCACCGGCGCTGCACGGAAGCGCTGCTCTCGGGCGGCGGGGTGCCGCAGGTCCTGTCGATCCTGGCCGACTTCACCGCCAACCCCGTGTTCCTGGAGACCCCGGACGGCCAGCTCCTCTACGCGGCCGCGGGCTCCGGCGAGGCGGGCGCGGATCCGCTCCAGGTGTGGGAGGGGCTGCGCGGCCAGCGCGAGTCCCGCGAGTCGGGGCCGCCCGCAGGGTCGGTCCTGGTGGACGTGCCGGGCGGCGGCCACGGCACCGGGGCCGTGCGGGCCCGGCTCGTGCTGCTGGCGGTCGCGTCGCCGCTGCTGCCGGTCCACCGGATGGCGGCGGAACGGGCGGCGGCCATCCTCGCGGTGGTGCTGATGCAGGCGCGCCAGGAGGAGGAGCTGGCCGCGCGCGGGCGCGGCGACTTCCTGACCGACCTCGCGGAGGGCCGGATCACCGCCGAGGACGCGCCCGGCCAGGCGAAGGTGCTCGGCTTCAAGCCGGGCGAGGGCCCGCTGCTTCCGGTGGTGATGCGGCTGACCACCGAGTTCTCGGAATCCTCCGCCACCGGCAACTGGGCGGTCCTGGCCCGCGCGGTCCTGGAGGAGCTGTCGTCGGTCGGGGTGCCGGTCCTGTTGGGCGTACGTCCGGTGGAGGGCCGGGTGCCGCTGCTGCTGGGGCTGCGCTCGGAGTCGGAACGTACGGCCGTGGCGGACCGGGTCGCGGCGGCGCTGCGGGCGGGTGTGGAGCGGGCGGGGCTCGCCCGGGCCGGGGCGCAGCCCGTCGTGGTGGTCGGGGTGGCGGGCGGCTGGGCGGCGGCCACGGCGGGGCTGCGCCACGCGGCCGAGACGGCGGCGGCCGCGCAGGGCCTGCCCGAGCTGCCCTGGTACGACGCCCGGCGCCTGGACATCGACCTGCTGCTGTGGCGACTGCGCGAACACCCGGATCTGGCGGCGTTCGTGGAGCGCGCGATCGGCCCGCTGCGCACCCACGACGCGGCCTCGCGCCCACCGCTGCTGCCGACCCTGGAGGTCTATCTGGCGCACGCGGGCCGCAAGGCGGAAACGGCCCGCGAACTGCACCTCAACCGCCAGACGCTCTACAACCGGCTGGCCCGCATCGCGGAACTACTGGGCACGGACCTGGACGACCCACAGACGGTCCTGGCACTGTCGTTGGCGCTACGGGCCCGCCGCCACGTCCCCTGAGCGTCCCTGTGCCTAAAGGGCGCGGGGCTGTGTCATTTCGCGGCTCCGCCGCATGGGCGCGACCAGCCACGCACGGCCCGCAGTCGAATACCGCCTAGTGACGGTTAGTCAACTCATCGTAAACACTGAGTACTTGGGCAACAGTCTCATCCTCGGTAGGCCAGTCCGCCGCCTGCACAGGCCCCGCCTCGGCGAGTTCGAGCCGCCGCACCGGATCCCCCAGCAGCCGCACAACCGCGTCCGCCAGCGCGACAGCGTCCCCGTACGGAACAAGCTCCGCCGCGTCCCCGACCAGCTCCGGCACCCCACCGACGGCGGTGGCGACCAGCGGCACGCCAAGCCGCAGCGCCTCCTGCGCAAGGAGCGCGCGCCCCTCCCAACGGCTCGGCAGCACGGCCACATCGGCGGCGGCGAGCAGCTCGGTGACGTCGTCGCGCCGCCCGATCAGCCGCACCGGCAGCGCCTCGGCCTCGATGCGCCGCTGGAGCGCGGCCCGCTCCCGCCCCTCCCCCGCGATCACAAGCAGCGGTACGGGGTCGAGCCCGCGCCAGCCGTGGGCGGCGTCCAGGAGCACGTCGTACCCCCGGTGCTCGACCAGGCTGCCCACCGCGACGAGCAACGGCCGGTCCACCACGCCCAGTTCGGCCCGCGCCTTGCCGTCGGCGACCGGGGTGCGCGGCCCGGGCACCGCGATCGCGGCGAGCCGGGCGTCCCGGGCGCCGTGCCGCCGGGCGCGGTCGACCAGGTCGGAGGAGGTGCCGAGCACCACGGCGGCCGCGCGGGCGGCCCGGCGCTCCAGGACGCGCAGCAACTGCCCCCGCGCGCCTTCGGCATGGGCGAGGGCGTGCCAGGTGACGACGAGCGGGACCGCGCCGCGCCCGCCCATCGCGAGCGCGGTCCGCACCGCTGCGTTCAGGCCGTGCGCGTGCACCACGTCCGCGCCCGCGCAGACCGCCCGCAGTGCGCCCACCGCGACCGGGTCGCCGCGCCGGGGGACGGGCACGAAGTGCGCGCCCGCGCCCCGGAAGTCGAACTCCCGCTCCAGCGCGGCCGGTGCGCACACGGTGACCCGCACCCCGCGCGCGGCGAGGCCCGCGGCGAGGGAGCGCACATGCGCGCTGCTGCCCGCGCTGCCGCCGCCCAGCACTTGGACCGTACGCAGCTGTGACACGTGAACAGGCTCCCCGGTCGGCGGTCGGGCGGTGTGGGCCCCGGCCAAGAATGCCAGCCCGTACGGACGTTCCGCTCCCGTCCGGACGTTTCCCTGCGTCCACGGCGGGCGGACCCGGACGAGGGACCACCCACACGGGTGATCCCCGAGGCCCGCGTCTTACGCCGTACTCCTTGTGACGCCTAGCCCTCGGCCCGCGCGGTGGCCAGCAGCTCCTCCGCGTGGGCGCGGGCGGTTTCCGAGTCCTCCTGGCCCGCCAGCATCCGGGAGAGCTCGCGGACGCGGTCCTCGCCCTCCAGGACGGTGACGCCGGAGCGGGTCACCGTGCCGTCGTTCGTCTTCTCCACCAGCAGCTGGCGGTCCGCGAAGGCCGCCACCTGGGGCAGATGGGTCACCACGACGACCTGCGCCGACTTGGCCAGCTTCGCCAGGCGTCGGCCGATCTCGACCGCCGCCCGGCCGCCGACACCCGCGTCGACCTCGTCGAAGAGGTACGTCGGTACGGGATCGGTGCCCGCGAAGACCACCTCGACCGCCAGCATCACCCGCGAGAGCTCACCGCCGGAGGCGCCCTTGGCGATGGGCCGGGGCGGGGCGCCGGGGTGCGGGGCGAGCAGCAGCTCGACCTCGTCGGCGCCGGTCGGGCCGTACGCCACGGTCCGCCCGCCCACCTCGACGCCCTCGGCGTCATCCACCTGCCGTACCGCGAACGACACGCGCGCGTGCGGCATCGCGAGGGACGCGAGCTCGGCCGTCACCGCGTCGGCGAACCGCGCGGCCGCCTCCGTACGGGCATCCGTCAACTCCTGGGCGAGCAGCGACAGTTCACCGCGCAGCCCGTCGCGCTCGGCGGTGAGCTCGCCGATCCGGTCGTCGTCGCCGTCCAGCTCGGTCAGGCGTGCCGCGCCTTCCTGCGCCCAGGCCAGGACCGCCGTGATGTCCTCGCCGTACTTACGGGTGAGCGCGGTCAGCGACGCCCGCCGCTCCTCGACGGCCGCGAGCCGCAGCGGGTCGGCGTCCAGGTCGTCCGCGTACCCGGCGAGTTCACCGGCCACGTCGCCGAGCAGGATGCCGACCTCGCCGATGCGCTCGGCGAGCGCGGCCAGCGCCGGGTCGTGGGAGCGTACGGCCTCAAGGGCCCGGTGCGACCCGGCGACCAGCGTGGTCGCGTCGACGCTCTCGGGGTCCTCGGGGTTGCCCGCCAGGGCCGCGTGCGCGAGGGCCGCGGCCGACGCCAGCGCCTCCGCGTGGCCGAGCCGCTCCGCCTCCGCCGCGAGCTCTACGTCCTCGCCCGGCAGCGGTTCGACCGCCGCGATCTCGTTGAGGCCGAACCGCAGCAGATCCGCTTCCTGCGCCCGCTCGCGCGCCCGCGTGGTCAGCTCGTCCAGCTCCACGGCGACGGACCGCAGCCGCCGGTAGGCCTCCGCGTACTTGGTGAGGGGTCCGGTGACCGCGTCGCCCGCGTACCGGTCCAGGGCCTCGCGCTGGCGGGCCGGGCGCAGCAGGCCCTGCTGGTCGGTCTGGCCGTGCACCGCGACGAGTTCGTCGGCGAGCTCCGCGAGCACGCCGACCGGCACCGACCGCCCGCCGAGGAACGCCCGCGAGCGGCCCTCCGCCGAGACGGTACGGCTGACCAGCAGCGCGCCCTCGTCGAGTTCGGCCCCGGCCTCCTCCGCCCGGATCGCCGCGGTGCCGCCCGCGCGCAGCGCGATCCGCCCCTCGACGACCGCCGACTTGGCGCCGATCCGCACCAGGGCGGGGTCGGCGCGCCCGCCGAGCAGCAGCCCGAGGCTGGTGACGACCATGGTCTTGCCCGCACCGGTCTCGCCGGTCACCGCGGTGAACCCGGGCGACAGCTCGACGACCGCGTCGTCGATGACCCCGAGCGACCGTATCCGCATCTCCTCCAACACGCCCCCGACCTTACGAGGTCCCGGGGCCTGATTGCGACGCCCCCCGCACGCTCACCCTCCCGGGCCACCTGCGCTCACCCTCGGGTTAACCCCCGGTTGATCCTGACGGCCGCCCCATTCACCCAGCACCACCCCCTCCACCAGGCTTTTCACCATGAGCACAGGACTGGCCCATTCGGCCCTGCGCGGCCACCGCCCCGCTTTCATCGGTACGTTCGTCGCCGCGATGTTCGCCGCGACCGTGGTGAGCGCGTCGATGACGATGCTGATCAGCACCTCCCCCGACGGCCTGTCCCCGCAGGCGCGTGCCGCTCTGTCGGCCAATGACATCGGCGACATGTCGGTGGTGATGCTGATCGGATCCATCTATATGTCGATCTTCGTGATCGCCTCGACGATGGGTACGGCGGTCACCCAGCAGCACCGCGAGCTCGCGCTGGTACGGGCGATCGGCGCCCGTCCCCGTCAGATCAGGCGGGCCGTGGTCGTCCAGGCCGTCGCCGCCGCCGTCCCGGCCGCGGGGACCGGGTTCCTGCTCGGCGGGGGCGTGCTGAGCCGGGTCTGGTTCGCCGGGATGCGCGACCACGGGCTGATCCCGGCGGAGGTGACGTACCGCTTCACGTGGCTCGCGCTGCCGGTCTGCCTGGCGGTCGCGGTCGTGACGTCGTCGCTCGCGGCGCTGCTCGCCTCGCTGCGGTTCTCGCTGCTGCGGCCCGCCAGGGCCCTGGACGAGGCCTCGGCGGGCCGCCAGGGCCTCGGGTGGCTGCGGGGCCCGCTGGGCGTCGTCGCGGTCGCGGGGGCGTGCACGCTGTCCGTCGCACTCTCGAAGCAGTCCGCCGACAAGGCCGCCCAGGGCGCGTTCCTGGTCCTGCTGCTGTTCTGCCTGGGCGCGGGGCTGCTCGGCCCGAAGGTGGTGGGCCCGGCGGCCCGCCTCGTGTCGGCCCCGGCCCGCCGGTTCGGCGGCAGCGCCCGGCTCGCGATGCTCAACGTCCGCTCCCAGCCCCGCCGTTTCTCCGCCGCCGTGGTCCCGCTGGTCCTGGTCACCGGCTTCGGCCTCACCAAGATCGCGATGCATACGACGGCGGCCCACCGCACCGGCTCCTCGGGCAGCGCGGGCGAGGTGTGGCTGGACTACTTCGGCACCGGCCTGTACGCGGGGTTCGCCGCGATCGCCGCGGCGAACACCCTCGCCATGATCTCCTTCGAGCGCCGCCGCGACATCGCGCTGCTGCGCGTGGTGGGCACGCTGCCCCGCCAGGTGCGGGCGATGGCCGCGTGGGAGGCGGCCATCGTGGCGGCCACCGCGCTGGTGCTCGGCTCGGTGATCGCGCTTGCCACGCTCGCGCCCATGCTGGCGGCCCAGTTCGGCTCGCCGGTCCCGTATCTGCCGTGGCCGACAGCCCTGGCCATCACCACCGGGACCGTACTCCTGACGCTGCTCGCGACCGGCCTGCCGGTACGGGCGGCGCTGCGCAGGCGCGCGATCAGGACGCTCAACGCGACCTGACCGGACGCCTGCTGAGACCGGCTCAGTGCGGCGCGCCGCGCCAACCGCTCACCGGCAGCGCGAACTTCGCGACCAGGCGGTCCGTGAACGAGGCGTGGTGCAGCCGTGCGAGCCGCACCGGCACCGCGCCACGGCGGACCTCCACCCGTGCCCCGGGCGGCAGTTCGACCGTCCGGCGCCCGTCGCACCACAGCACCCCGTGCGGGGTGTGCGGCTGCACCTCCACCGCGAGCACCGAACTCGGCGAGGTCACCAGCGGCTTGGCGAACAGCGCGTGCGCGCTGATCGGCACCATCAGCAGCGCCTCGACCTCCGGCCACACCACCGGCCCGCCCGCCGAGAACGCGTACGCGGTGGAGCCGGTCGGCGTCGCGTACACGATGCCGTCGCAGCCGAACCCGGTCACCGGACGGCCGTCGATCTCCAGGACGACCTCCAGCATCCGCTCGGGCGACACCTTCTGCACGGCGGCCTCGTTCAGCGCCCAGTCGGTGTGGACCACATCGCCGTTGCTGTGCACCACGACGTCGAGGGTCATCCGCTCCTCGACCTCGTACGCGCGCGTGACCACCCGGTCGACGACCTTGTCCAGGTCGTCCCGCTCGGCCTCGGCGAGGAAGCCGACCCGCCCGAGGTTGACGCCGAGCATCGGCACCCCCGACGCCCGCGCGAACTCGGCGCCGCGCAGCAGCGTCCCGTCCCCGCCGAGCACGATCAGCAGCTCACAGCCGTCCAGGCACTGCGGCGTGGCCTCCTTCACCGTCTTCACGGCGTCCGGCAGCGGCAGATCGGCCGCCTCCGCCTCCAGGACGCGTACGCCGATGCCGGACCGCAGCAGCCCCTGCACCACCAGCTCCGCGCTGCGGATGGCGGCGGGCCGCCCCGTGTGCGCGAGCAGGAAGACCGTCCGTACCCCCTCGTCCTGTCCCTGTGCCGCCTCTGCCGAACTGGTCGTGCTCTCCAACGCGCTCAACTGGGTCCCTCCGCCACTGCACGGTCGACATCCGCCGGATCGAGCGCGGGCGCCCCCGCCCGCAGCCACAGAAAGTATTCGACATTGCCGGAGGGTCCGGGCAGCGGGCTGGCAGTGACGCCCACCACGCCGAGGCCGAGGGCCGCGGCCTGCGCGGCCACCGTCCGTACGGTCTCGGCCCGCAGCTCGGGGCTGCGCACCACCCCGCCGCTGCCCAGGCGGTCCTTGCCGATCTCGAACTGCGGCTTGACCATCAGGACCAGGTCCGCGTCGGGCGCCGCGCACCGCACGAGCGCGGGCAGCACCAGCCCGAGGGCGATGAAGGAGAGGTCCCCCACGATGATGTCGACCGGCTCGCCGTCGATGTCGTCGAGCGTCAACTCCCGTACGTTGGTACGGTCCTTGACGGTGACCCGGTCGTCGCTCTGCAGGGACCAGGCGAGCTGTCCGTAGCCGACGTCCACGGCGACCACGTGCCCGGCGCCGGAGCGCAGCAGGACGTCCGTGAAGCCGCCGGTGGAGGCGCCCGCGTCCAGCGCCCGGCGCCCCTCGACCTTCAGCCCCCGCGGCACGAACGCCGCGAGCGCCCCGGCCAGCTTGTGGCCGCCGCGCGAGACGTAGTCCGGGTCGCTGTCGTCGTCGGCGACCACGATGGCGGCGGCGGTCTCGACCTGGGTGGCGGACTTGGTGGCGACGGTCTTGCCCACGGTCACCCGCCCCGCGGCGATCAGCTGGGCGGCGTGCTCGCGCGACCGGGCGAGTTTCCGGCGGACCAGCTCGGCGTCGAGGCGGCGGCGTGCCACTCCTGCCACGTTCGGTTCAGCTCCTGTTGTCGTACGGATGCGGTACCGGGGCCGGTGGCCCCGGGCGGGCGTCGAGCGCGGTCAGCGTCTCGCGCAGCCCCCGGTGTACATCCTCGTACACGTCAAGGTGTCCGTCCGTATCGAGGTGGTCGACGTCGCCGAGCCGCTCGACCAGGGCGTCCACCCCGGCGTCGCCGGTGGGCTCGCGGGGGACGCCCAGGGGTGCCGGGCCAACCGGGTCTGCGGGGCTGTCGCCCACGCCGGCGTCCGCCTCGGGCCCCGGCATCAAGTCACTCATGCCACGACGCTACCGCGTGGCCCTGGGGTACGGTCGATCACGATGGCGACCACGCAGGAGTGCCGCGCGGCACTCGACGAGCTTTCGGACAACATGGCGGGCGCGGAGGGCGACGTGCACGCCGCCGCCGCGCTGGACCGCTCGCTGAGCTGCCACATCACGGACCTGGACATCACGTTCACCGGACGCCTCCGGGACGGCCGTATCCACGTCCACGACACGCTGGACGGCCCGCCCCGCGACCGCGCCCAGATCCGGCTCGCCATGCGGGGCGACGATCTGGTGGCGCTGGTCGGGGGCGACCTCGACTTCGCCCGCGCGTGGGCCACCGGCCGGGTCCGCCTGGAGGCGGGCTTCCGCGACCTGCTGCGCCTGCGGACGCTGCTCTAGGACCCTGTGGACGCCACCGCGGCCCGCTGCCGGGCCGCCGGTACCACCAGCGGGGTGCCCGTCTCCGGGTCGTCGATGACCTGGCAGCGGACCTGGAACACCCGCTCCACCAGCTCCGCCGTGACGATCTCGGACGGGGGACCCTCCGCGACGATCTCGCCGCCGCGCATCGCGATCAGATGCGTGGCGTACCGGGCCGCCTGATTGAGGTCGTGCAGCACCGCGACCAGGGTGCGCCCCTGCTCCTCGTGGAGCTGGGCGCAGAGGTCCAGGACCTCGATCTGGTGCTGGATGTCGAGGAACGTCGTCGGCTCGTCGAGCAGCAGCAGCGGCGTCTGCTGGGCGAGCGCCATCGCGATCCACACCCGCTGGCGCTGCCCGCCCGAGAGCTCGTCGACGTACCGCTCCCCCAGCTCGCCGACCCCGGTCGCCTCCATCGACTCCCGTACGATCCGCTCGTCCTCGGCCGACCACTGCCGCAGCAGCCCCTGGTGCGGGTAGCGGCCGCGGGCCACCAGGTCGGCGACGGTGATCCCGTCCGGCGCGACGGAGGACTGCGGCAGCAGTCCCAGCGTCCTGGCCACCTTCTTCGCGGGCATCGCGTGGATGGTCTCCCCGTCGAGCAGCACCCGGCCCCGGCTGGGCTTGAGCATCCGCGACAGGGCGCGCAGCAGCGTGGACTTGCCGCAGGCGTTGGGGCCGACGATGACCGTGAACGAGTGGTCCGGGATCTGGACCGACAGGTCCTCGGCGATGACCCGCTGGTCGTAGCCGAGGGTCACCGAATCGGCGCTGAGGCGCTGCATGCTCGTACTCCTGGAATCCGTACGGGGGTTGGGGAGGTGCGGGGCGCTCATATCCGGCCCGCCTTGCGCTCGGTGACCAGCAGCCACAGCAGATAGAGACCGCCGAGCACCCCGGTCACCACGCCCACCGGCAGCTTGCTCTCGCCGAACAGCCGCTGGGAGGCCCAGTCGGCGACGACGAGCAGGGTCGCGCCCATGCAGCCGGCGGCCAGGATGTTCGGCCCGGTGGCGCGGGTGAGACGGCGGGCGAGCTGCGGCGCGGTGAGCGCGACGAAGGAGATGGGACCTGCCGCGGCGGTCGCGGCGGCGTTGAGCAGCACGGCGGCCAGCATCAGTACGGTCCGGGTGCGCTGGACGGGCACGCCGAGCGCGTACGCCGCGTCGTCGCCCATCTCCAGCATCCGCAGCGGCCGTCCGTACGCGAGGATCGCCGGGAGCAGCACGGCGAACAGCGCGAGCAGCGGCCAGACCTGGGCCCAGTCGCGCCCGTCGAGCGAGCCGGTCAGCCACACCATGGACCGGGTCGCGTCGACCAGCTGCGCCTTGGTGAGCAGGTACTGGATGCAGGCGGTGAGCATCGCGGCGGTGCCGATGCCGACGAGCACCAGACGGTACCCGTGCACGCCCTTCTGCCAGGCGAGGACGTACACGGCGACACCGGTCGCGAGCCCGCCGATCAGCGCGCCGACCGCGACCTCGGTGGCGCTGCCGCCGAACCACACGATGACGACGAGCGCCCCGACCGCCGAACCCTGCCCGAAGCCGATGATGTCCGGACTGCCCAGCGGATTGCGGGAGATGGACTGGAAGACCGCACCGGAGATCCCGAGCGCGGCGCCGACCAGGAGACCCACGAGCACGCGCGGCAGCCGCAGCTCGTTGACGATGAAGTCCTGCTGCGCGGTGCCGCCGCCGAAAAGGGTGCGGACGACGTCGACGGGCGCGATGTCGAAGTCGCCGCTGCCGACCAGGACCACGCCCGCTGCGAGCGCCGCGACGAGCAGCCCCACGACGACGACCAGCGAGCGGGGGTCGAGCCGGAAGGAGTAACCACCGGGCGTACGAACAGCCTTGACGGACGACTTCGGTGACGGCTTCACGGTCGGCTTCACAGGTGGGCCATCCTCTTGCGGCGTACGAGAAAGATGAAGACGGGCCCGCCGATGAGCGCGGTGACGATGCCGACCTGGAGCTCGGAGGGCCGGGTGACGACCCGACCGACGACGTCCGAGCCGAGCAGCAGCACCGGCGAGAGCACGGCGGCGTACGGCAGGATCCAGCGCATGTCGGGCCCGGTGATGGCCCGGACGATGTGCGGGACCATCAGCCCGATGAAGACGATCGGCCCGCAGGCGGCGGTCGCGGCCCCGCACAGCAGGGTGACGGTGACCATCGACAACACGCGTGTACGGGTCAGATGGGCGCCCAGGGCTCGCGCGGTGTCGTCGCCGAGCGCCATCGCGTTGAGCGGCCGGGCGATGAGCGCCGCGAGCACCAGACCGGCCACCACGAACGGCGCGATCCGGGTGACCGTGGCCGTGTCGGCGGAGGCCAGCGAGCCCACCGACCAGAACCGCAGCCGGTCCAGGGCCGCCGAGTCCATCAGCTGCACGGCGTTGATGTAGCCGTAGAGCGCGGCCGTCGCGGCCGTTCCCGCGAGCGCGAGCCGGACCGGGGTGGCGGCCCGGCTGCCGCCCAGGATGTACACGAGCGCCGAGACGACCGCGGCCCCCGCGAAGGCGAACCACACGTATCCGGTGAGGCTGGTGACGCCGAAGAAGCTGATGGCCGAGACGACGGCGGCGGAGGCGCCCGCGCTGACCCCGAGGATGCCGGGTTCGGCGAGCGGGTTGCGGGTGAGCGCCTGCATCACCGCGCCGGAGACGCCGAGCGCGGCCCCGACGAGCAGTCCGAGCAGGGTGCGGGGGACGCGGGTGTCGTGGACGATGACGTCGTTGGCGGTGCCGGAGTAGTGGAACAGCCCGTGCCAGACGTCCGACACCGGTATCTGTTTCGCACCCACCGCGATACTCGCGACGGCCACGAGGGCCAGCACGCCCAGGGACACCAACAGCCCGGCGGCGCGCATCGCGTGCCGCCGGGGGGTCGCGGCCGGGTTCGGCTTCGGTAGCGCGGGGTCGGTCGTCGCGCCGGGCTCGGGAGGGCTGTCTACCAACACCCGAGTTAGGTTAGCCTACCCTCTCAAGCCCCCGACAGACCCCTTGATCTTTTACGACCTGTCGCACGAGGGAACAGGAGCGGCCAGGTTCACCACCTGCCCACTCCCCGACGTCACAACCCCAGCCGCGCCAGCGCCTTCCCCGCGTCCAGGTCGCACGTACCGTCCCCCGCGTACGTCCACGCCGCCGCGCACAGCGCCCGCAGCCCGTCGATCGGCTCGCCGTCGCCGTCCAGCGCGAACGCCTCGTCGCGCACGGCGGCCGTCCACCCGCCGCACAGGAACTCACCGCTGTTTTCGGCCACTTCCGGCTGGCCGGTCAGCATGCCCCGCAGATCCGCGTCCACGAAGGTGGGCCGGTGCTCGGGCCGGGCGGCGAGCAGCTGGGCGCCGTCGGTCACCCCGGTGAGGACGAGCAGCGAGTCCACCCCGCCGTTGAACGCCCCCTCGATGTCCGTGTCGAGCCGGTCCCCGACCACGAGCGGCTTGCGCGCACCCGTCCGCAGAATCGTTTCCCGGTGCATGGGAGGCAACGGCTTGCCGGCCACGGTCGGCTCGGCGCCGGTCGCGATCCGCACCACCTCGACCGCCGCGCCGTTGCCCGGCGCGATGCCGCGCCCGCTCGGGATCGTCAGATCGGTGTTGGACGCGAACCACGGCGCCCCGGCCGCGATCGCGTAGGACGCCTCCGCGAACCGGCTCCACGCGAGGTCCGGCCCGCCGTACCCCTGCACCACCGCCGCCGGATCGTCCTCGGCCGACTCCACCGGGACGAGCCCGCGCTCGCGCAGCGCGACCCGCAGCCCCTCCCCGCCGATCACCAACACCCGTGATCCGTCCGGGACATGCTCGGCGATCAGCCGCGCCACCGCCTGCGCCGAGGTGATCACATCACCGGGCTCGGCGGGTACGCCCAGCTCGGTGAGGTGCGCGGCCACCGCGTCGGGGGTGCGCAGCGCGTTGTTGGTCACGTACGCGAGATGCATCCCGCCCTCGCGCGCGGTGCCCAGGGAGTCGACCGCGTGCACGATCGCCTCACCGCCCGCGTAGACCACCCCGTCAAGATCCAGCAGAGCCGTGTCGTACGCCTCGCTCAGCGCCACCGCGCTGCCGCTCGGCCGGGTCCTGCTCGGCTGGCTCATCCTCATCCACTCCTCGCTCGATGCTCTCCCCCGATCATCGCGCATGTCCGCACCCCACTTACCATGCACCAATGACCACAACTGGGCGTGCGGACGACGGGCTGCGCCTGATCCCGTTCCGAGGACTGCGCTATGTACCCGAGCGCGTCGGCAGCCTCGCGGCCGTGACCTCCCCGCCGTACGACGTGGTGGTCCGCCCCGACGGCCTGCTGCACCTGGAGTCGGCGGACCCGTACAACATCGTCCGGCTGATCCTCCCGCAGGCGGCCACGCCCACGGCGCGCCACCAGCAGGCCGCGCTGACCCTGGAGGACTGGCTCTCGGAGGGCGTCCTCGCCCCCGATCCGGAACCCGCGCTCTATGTGTACGAGCAGGTGGGCGGCGGACTGCTCCAGCGCGGGCTGATCGGGGCGCTCGCCCTGTCCGAGCCCTCCGAGGGCGTCGTGCTGCCGCACGAGGACGTGATGCCGCACGTCGTCGAGGACCGCGCCGACCTGATGCGGACGACCGCCGCCCACTTCGAGCCGCTGCTGCTCACGTACCACGCCGAGACGGGCGCGAACGGGAGCGCGGCGGGGCTGAACGGAAGCGCGGCCACCGGTCCGGGGGGCGCGGGCGCCGTGATCGAGCGGACCGTACAGCACGAGCCGCTGCTCGCCACGACGACCGAGGACGGCTACAGCCACCGGCTGTGGGCGGTCACCGACCCCGCCGACCTCGCCGCGATCCAGGCCGACCTCGCCCACCACCAGGCGGTCATCGCCGACGGCCACCACCGCTGGGCGACCTACCTGCGCCTGCGCTCCGAGCAGTCCGGCCCCGGCCCCTGGGACTTCGGCCTGGTCCTGCTCGTCGACACGGCCCGCTACCCGCTGCGGGTACGCGCCATCCACCGCCTGCTGCACCGGCTTCCGGTCAGCGAAGCGCTGGCCGCCGTGGCCGAAACAGGTGCCTTCCGCGTCCGTACGTTCGCGGTGCCGCTGCCCGACGCGCTGGACCTCCTGGCGGAGGCGAGCGCCGAGGGCAACGCGTTCCTGCTGGCGGGCGACGGCCGCTTCCACCTCCTCGACCGGCCCGACGAGGACCTCCTCGCCCGCACGATCCGCACGGACCGCCCGCAGGCCTGGCGCGACCTGGACGCCACCGTGCTCCACTCCACGCTCCTGGACCACGTCTGGCGCATCCCGGACGCGCCCGAGCACATCATGTACATCCACGACACGGCGGCCGCCGTCGAGCAGGCGGAACGGCGCGGCGGCACGGCGGTGCTCATGCATCCCGTACGCGAAGAGGTCGTCCGCGACCTGGCCCGCCAGGGCGTGACGATGCCCCGCAAGTCGACGTCCTTCGGCCCGAAGCCCGCGACGGGCCTGGTGCTGCGGAGCCTGACGGTGAGCTGACGCCTTTTTCAGGGCGCGGATACGAGAAAGGGCGGCACCCCGACCGGGGTGCCGCCCTTTTTACTCAGTGGGTTCAGGCCTTGTCGGCCTGGCCCTTGTCCGCGTCGGTGTCAGCGTCCGCTGCCACGACGGGCTGGTCGGCGACGGCCTCGATGTCGAGGTCGTCGTCGGCGTCCACGTCGGCACGCTCGTCGTCCTCGTCGGGCGCGCTGTCCGACTCACCGGCGACGTCGAGCTCCGGCTCGTCGGCGATGACGTCGGCGTCCAGCTCATCCTCGTCGGTCATGGCGTCCACGAAGTCCACGCCGTCCATCTCGGCCAGACGGTCCGAGGCGTCCGTGGCGCCGTCCTTGTCGGACTCCAGCGCCTTGGCGAACCACTCGCGCGCCTCGTCCTCACGGCCGGCGGCGAGCAGCGCGTCGGCGTACGCGTAGCGCAGACGCGGGGTCCACGGCTGGACCGAGTTGGAGGCCAGCTCCGGGCTCTGCAGGGTCACGATGGCGGCGTCGAGCTGGTCCATGTCCCGGCGCGCACCGGCCGCGACCAGGCGCATCTCGACCTGACCGGCCTTGTCCAGCTTCTGCACCTCGGGCGCACCGGCCATCTCAAGGGCACGCTCGGGCCGGCCGAGGCCGCGCTCGCAGTCGGCCATGACGGGCCACAGCTCGACGTGCCCGGTCATCCGCTTCGCGGCCCGGAACTCGGCCAGCGCCTCGGAGTACTTCTGCGTCGCGTACGCGGCGAACCCGGCCGCCTCGCGGACCGCAGCCACACGGGAGGCGAGCCGCAGCGCGATACGCGAGTACGCGTACGCCTGCTCGGGGTCCTCGTCGATCAGCCGGGCCACCATGACGAGGTTCTGCGCGACGTCCTCGGCGAGGGTCTTGGGCAGGCTCAGCAGCTCCTGACGCACGTCCTCGTCGATCTCGTTGCCGGTGACGTCCTGGTCGATCGGCAGCCGCTTGATCGGCTCACGGTCGCGCTCCCGCTCACGGCGGTCGTCGCCACGGTAGCCGCCGCGGTCGTCACGGCCGCGGTACCCACCACGGTCGTCGTCGCGACGCGGTCCACGGTCGTCGCGACGGAACCCGCCACGGTCGCCGCCGCGGTCATCGCGACGGAACCCACCGCGGTCGCCGCCCCGGTCGTCACGGCGGTCATCGCGACGGAACCCACCGCGCTCGTCGTCGCGGCGCGGGCCACGGTCATCGCGACGGTCGTCACGGCGGAAACCACCACGGTCGTCATCGCGACGGGGGGCCGGACGGTCATCGCGACGGCCGTAGCCACCGCCAGAGGGACGGCCACCACGGTCGTCATCGCGGCGGAACGAGGGGCGCTCATCACGACGGTCATCGCGGCGGAAACCACCACGGTCGTCATCGCGACGCGGGGCCGGACGCTCGTCACGACGGTCGTCACGGCGGAAGCCGCCACCGGTACCGCCACGGTTGTCGTCACGACGACCGTAGCCACCACCGGACGGACGACCACCACGGTCATCGTCACGGCGGAACGAGGGGCGCTCATCACGACGGTCGTCGCGACGGAATCCACCACGGTCGTCGTCGCGGCGGGGGGCCGGACGGTCGTCACGACGGCCGTAGCCACCACCGGAGGGACGACCACCGCGCTCGTCGTCACGGCGGAAGGACGGACGCTCGTCACGACGGTCGTCACGGCGGAAGCCACCACGGTCGTCATCACGACGCGGAGCCGGACGGTCGTCACGACGGAAGCCGCCACCGGTACCGCCACGGTTGTCGTCACGACGACCGTAGCCACCACCGGACGGACGACCACCACGGTCGTCATCACGGCGGAACGAGGGGCGCTCATCACGACGGTCGTCACGGCGGAAGCCACCACGGTCGTCATCACGACGCGGAGCCGGACGGTCATCGCGGCGGAAGCCGCCACCGGTACCGCCACGGTTGTCGTCACGACGGCCGTAACCGCCACCGGAGGGACGGCCACCACGGTCGTCATCACGACGGAAGGACGGACGGTCGTCGCGACGGCCATAGCCACCGCCGGAACCGCCGCCGTAGCCGCCACCGGACGGACGACCGCCACGGTCGTCGTCACGGCGCGGGCCACGGTCATCGCGGCCTCGGTCATCACGGCGGTCGTCGCGGCGGAAGCCGCCACCGGAGCCACCACGGCTGTCGTCGCGGCGGCCGTAGCCACCGCCGGAGCCACCACGGCTGTCGCCGCGGTTGTCGTCACGGCGCGGGCCGCGGTCGTCACGACCGCCCCGGTAGCCGCCCCTGTCACCGCCGTCACGGCTGCGCCACTCGCGCTGCGGACGGTCCTCGGGAGAGTTGGTGGACATCGGTGCGACTCCTGTCTTCGGGTACTGCTAGTCATTCTCGCGCAGTCGGCTGCCCGACGCGCTTCGGCAAATTGAAACAAAAACAAAAAAGGACCCTTGGTCCCAGCGTGAACGCTGGGACCAAGGGTCCTGAAAGATTGTTCGGCGGCGTCCTACTCTCCCACAGGGTCCCCCCTGCAGTACCATCGGCGCTGAAAGGCTTAGCTTCCGGGTTCGGAATGTAACCGGGCGTTTCCCTAACGCTATGACCACCGAAACCCTATCGGTTTCGAGCGAACAAGCACACTCTTCAATTAAGTGGGTTCTGCTCAACCAGCAACTGTTCGTTGCTTCAGAACAAACACAGTGGACGCGAGCAACTGAGGACAAGCCCTCGGCCTATTAGTACCAGTCAGCTCCACCCCTTACGAGGCTTCCACATCTGGCCTATCAACCCAGTCGTCTACTGGGAGCCTTACCCTCTCAAGGAGGTGGGAATACTCATCTCGAAGCAGGCTTCCCGCTTAGATGCTTTCAGCGGTTATCCCTCCCGAACGTAGCCAACCAGCCATGCCCTTGGCAGGACAACTGGCACACCAGAGGTTCGTCCGTCCCGGTCCTCTCGTACTAGGGACAGCCCTTCTCAATATTCCTACGCGCACAGCGGATAGGGACCGAACTGTCTCACGACGTTCTAAACCCAGCTCGCGTACCGCTTTAATGGGCGAACAGCCCAACCCTTGGGACCGACTCCAGCCCCAGGATGCGACGAGCCGACATCGAGGTGCCAAACCATCCCGTCGATATGGACTCTTGGGGAAGATCAGCCTGTTATCCCCGGGGTACCTTTTATCCGTTGAGCGACGGCGCTTCCACAAGCCACCGCCGGATCACTAGTCCCGACTTTCGTCCCTGCTCGACCCGTCGGTCTCACAGTCAAGCTCCCTTGTGCACTTACACTCAACACCTGATTGCCAACCAGGCTGAGGGAACCTTTGGGCGCCTCCGTTACTCTTTAGGAGGCAACCGCCCCAGTTAAACTACCCATCAGACACTGTCCCTGATCCGGATCACGGACCCAGGTTAGACATCCAGCACGACCAGAGTGGTATTTCAACGACGACTCCACAACCACTGGCGTGGCTGCTTCACAGTCTCCCACCTATCCTACACAAGCCGAACCGAACACCAATATCAAACTGTAGTAAAGGTCCCGGGGTCTTTCCGTCCTGCTGCGCGAAACGAGCATCTTTACTCGTAGTGCAATTTCACCGGGCCTATGGTTGAGACAGTCGAGAAGTCGTTACGCCATTCGTGCAGGTCGGAACTTACCCGACAAGGAATTTCGCTACCTTAGGATGGTTATAGTTACCACCGCCGTTTACTGGCGCTTAAGTTCTCAGCTTCGCCACACCGAAATGTGACTAACCGGTCCCCTTAACGTTCCAGCACCGGGCAGGCGTCAGTCCGTATACATCGCCTTACGGCTTCGCACGGACCTGTGTTTTTAGTAAACAGTCGCTTCTCGCTGGTCTCTGCGGCCACCCCCAGCTCAGAGTGCAAGACTCATCACCGGTGATGGCCCCCCTTCTCCCGAAGTTACGGGGGCATTTTGCCGAGTTCCTTAACCATAGTTCACCCGAACGCCTCGGTATTCTCTACCTGACCACCTGAGTCGGTTTAGGGTACGGGCCGCCATGAAACTCGCTAGAGGCTTTTCTCGACAGCATAGGATCATCCACTTCACCACAATCGGCTCGGCATCAGGTCTCAGGCTTCATGCTGTCCGGATTTGCCTAGACAGCGCCCTACACCCTTACCCCGGGACTACCACCGCCCGGGCTGGACTACCTTCCTGCGTCACCCCATCGCTTACCTACTACCACCTTGGATCAGCGGCTCCACCACTCCCCTTTGTCCGAAGACTCCAGGGCGGCTTCACGGCCTTAGCATTAATGGATTCGATATTGGGCGTTTCAAAGCGGGTACCGGAATATCAACCGGTTGTCCATCGACTACGCCTGTCGGCCTCGCCTTAGGTCCCGACTTACCCTGGGCAGATCAGCTTGACCCAGGAACCCTTAGTCAATCGGCGCACACGTTTCTCACGTGTGTATCGCTACTCATGCCTGCATTCTCACTCGTGAACCGTCCACAACTAGCTTCCGCTGCTGCTTCACCCGGCACACGACGCTCCCCTACCCATCACAGCGGGCGTTGGCCCTCATGCTGCAATGACACGACTTCGGCGGTACGCTTGAGCCCCGCTACATTGTCGGCGCGGAATCACTTGACCAGTGAGCTATTACGCACTCTTTCAAGGGTGGCTGCTTCTAAGCCAACCTCCTGGTTGTCTCTGCGACTCCACATCCTTTCCCACTTAGCGTACGCTTAGGGGCCTTAGTCGATGCTCTGGGCTGTTTCCCTCTCGACCATGGAGCTTATCCCCCACAGTCTCACTGCCGCGCTCTCACTTACCGGCATTCGGAGTTTGGCTAAGGTCAGTAACCCGGTAGGGCCCATCGCCTATCCAGTGCTCTACCTCCGGCAAGAAACACACGACGCTGCACCTAAATGCATTTCGGGGAGAACCAGCTATCACGGAGTTTGATTGGCCTTTCACCCCTAACCACAGGTCATCCCCCAGGTTTTCAACCCTGGTGGGTTCGGTCCTCCACGAAGTCTTACCTCCGCTTCAACCTGCCCATGGCTAGATCACTCCGCTTCGGGTCTAGAGCGTGCAACTCAATCGCCCTGTTCGGACTCGCTTTCGCTACGGCTTCCCCACACGGGTTAACCTCGCTACACACCGCTAACTCGCAGGCTCATTCTTCAAAAGGCACGCAGTCACGACATACGTGCAAGCACGTATGCGACGCTCCCACGGCTTGTAGGCACACGGTTTCAGGTACTATTTCACTCCGCTCCCGCGGTACTTTTCACCATTCCCTCACGGTACTATCCGCTATCGGTCACCAGGGAATATTTAGGCTTAGCGGGTGGTCCCGCCAGATTCACACGGGATTTCTCGGGCCCCGTGCTACTTGGGTGTCTCTCAAACGAGCCGTCAATGTTTCAGCTACGGGGGTCTTACCCTCTACGCCGGACCTTTCGCATGTCCTTCGCCTACATCAACGGTTTCTGACTCGTCTCACAGCCGGCAGACTGTGAAAGAGAGATCCCACAACCCCCACGACGCAACCCCTGCCGGGTCTCACACGTCATAGGTTTGGCCTCATCCGGTTTCGCTCGCCACTACTCCCGGAATCACGGTTGTTTTCTCTTCCTGAGGGTACTGAGATGTTTCACTTCCCCTCGTTCCCTCCACATGCCCTATGTGTTCAGGCATGGGTGACAGCCCATGACGACTGCCGGGTTTCCCCATTCGGAAACCCCCGGATCAAAGCCTGGTTGACGGCTCCCCGGGGACTATCGTGGCCTCCCACGTCCTTCATCGGTTCCTGGTGCCAAGGCATCCACCGTGCGCCCTTAAAAACTTGGCCACAGATGCTCGCGTCCACTGTGCAGTTCTCAAACAACGACCAGCCACCCATCACCCCACCAACAAGTAGTGAGTGCACTGGGGCCGGCAACTGAAGACTTTGGCCTTACCGGCCGCACCTTCAGACACCCAACAGCGTGCCCGGCCCTCCCAGATCGTCTCTCACGTTCCACGCCGAAGCAGTACTAGTGAAATCTTTCCGGAAGTGCCGAATAGTCAACGTTCCACCCATGAGCTGACCGTGCAGAACATTTGCCTGCAATCGGTACTGTGCTCCTTAGAAAGGAGGTGATCCAGCCGCACCTTCCGGTACGGCTACCTTGTTACGACTTCGTCCCAATCGCCAGTCCCACCTTCGACAGCTCCCTCCCACAAGGGGTTGGGCCACCGGCTTCGGGTGTTACCGACTTTCGTGACGTGACGGGCGGTGTGTACAAGGCCCGGGAACGTATTCACCGCAGCAATGCTGATCTGCGATTACTAGCAACTCCGACTTCATGGGGTCGAGTTGCAGACCCCAATCCGAACTGAGACCGGCTTTTTGAGATTCGCTCCGCCTCACGGCATCGCAGCTCATTGTACCGGCCATTGTAGCACGTGTGCAGCCCAAGACATAAGGGGCATGATGACTTGACGTCGTCCCCACCTTCCTCCGAGTTGACCCCGGCAGTCTCCTGTGAGTCCCCATCACCCCGAAGGGCATGCTGGCAACACAGAACAAGGGTTGCGCTCGTTGCGGGACTTAACCCAACATCTCACGACACGAGCTGACGACAGCCATGCACCACCTGTATACCGACCACAAGGGGGGCACTATCTCTAATGCTTTCCGGTATATGTCAAGCCTTGGTAAGGTTCTTCGCGTTGCGTCGAATTAAGCCACATGCTCCGCTGCTTGTGCGGGCCCCCGTCAATTCCTTTGAGTTTTAGCCTTGCGGCCGTACTCCCCAGGCGGGGAACTTAATGCGTTAGCTGCGGCACCGACGACGTGGAATGTCGCCAACACCTAGTTCCCAACGTTTACGGCGTGGACTACCAGGGTATCTAATCCTGTTCGCTCCCCACGCTTTCGCTCCTCAGCGTCAGTAATGGCCCAGAGATCCGCCTTCGCCACCGGTGTTCCTCCTGATATCTGCGCATTTCACCGCTACACCAGGAATTCCGATCTCCCCTACCACACTCTAGCTAGCCCGTATCGAATGCAGACCCGGGGTTAAGCCCCGGGCTTTCACATCCGACGTGACAAGCCGCCTACGAGCTCTTTACGCCCAATAATTCCGGACAACGCTTGCGCCCTACGTATTACCGCGGCTGCTGGCACGTAGTTAGCCGGCGCTTCTTCTGCAGGTACCGTCACTTGCGCTTCTTCCCTGCTGAAAGAGGTTTACAACCCGAAGGCCGTCATCCCTCACGCGGCGTCGCTGCATCAGGCTTTCGCCCATTGTGCAATATTCCCCACTGCTGCCTCCCGTAGGAGTCTGGGCCGTGTCTCAGTCCCAGTGTGGCCGGTCGCCCTCTCAGGCCGGCTACCCGTCGTCGCCTTGGTAGGCCATTACCCCACCAACAAGCTGATAGGCCGCGGGCTCATCCTTCACCGCCGGAGCTTTCCACCCAGAAGCATGCGCTTCCAGGTCGTATCCGGTATTAGACCCCGTTTCCAGGGCTTGTCCCAGAGTGAAGGGCAGATTGCCCACGTGTTACTCACCCGTTCGCCACTAATCCACCCCGAAGGGCTTCATCGTTCGACTTGCATGTGTTAAGCACGCCGCCAGCGTTCGTCCTGAGCCAGGATCAAACTCTCCATGAATGTTTACCGGTAATCCGGTGCACACCACGAAAGAGCGGAACAACCCGGTCGGAATATGACCAGTTGTCCTCAGCGTCCTCGCTGTGTTGTTGCCACCCGCAAGCGGATGGACTTTTCAAAGGAACCTCCAACCCACCATCACTGGCAGGCCGGGGTTGTCAATCTGGCGTTGACTTTTGGCACGCTGTTGAGTTCTCAAGGTACGGACGCTTCCTTTGTTCCCGTTTCCGGGCCCTCCGGGCGCTTCCTTCGTTTCCGACTCTATCAGACTCTTTCGCGTCCGATTCCCGTGTCGGCGGGATTTGCTTTCCGGGGTTTTCGCTTTCGCGCTTTCCCTTTCGGCGTGGTCACTACTTTAGCCGATTTCCCCGGCCGCTCATAATCGAGCCGCTGGATCCGAATTTCGGCATGCCGAAACAGGGACCCGTTCGGGTCAGCCGTAGGTAGTGGGTGGCCGCTTCGGGTTGCTGAACAGCAGGGCCCGTCTCAAGCGGCTCGGGCTACGTTAGGCGTCCGGCGGGGCCGAGTCAAGTTGCGCGGCGGCGTGGCTGATGGGCTCGGTAGGGGCTGACTGTCGGGTCGTCAGAGATCCAGAACCGCCAGGGATGTGGGGCTCCCTCGCCGCCCACTCCCGTGCGCGGACCACTGCGCACCAGGTCGGGGGCTGCGGGCGTGCCCGTAAGTACGGACAGCGGGGCGCCGGGGGCGGTGCAGACGTCCGTACCGTCCAGGGCCCGGTCGATGTCCAGGGCCGTGGCCAGGCGGGCCGGGCCTTTGGCCAGTTCCTTGTCATTTCGGGCCGAGATTCGACGTTTGCGGGCCAGCTCCGCGCCCACCTGGATCTCGCCCGCCCGCAGCAGCACCCCGCTCGCCCGGCCCTCGGGGCCGCACACCAGGTTGAGGCAGTGCCACATCCCGTAGGTGAAGTAGACGTACGCGTGTCCGGGCGGGCCGAACATCACGCCGTTGCGGGCGGTCCGGCCCCGGAAGGCGTGGGAACCCGGGTCGTTGGCTCCGTCGTACGCCTCCACCTCGGTCAGGCGCAGCTCGACCGGGCCGTCGGGGGTGCTTCTCACCAGGGTGCGGCCGAGCAGGTCGGGGGCGACCTCCAGGACAGGGCGGTCGAAGAAGGCGCGTGGAAGTGGCATACGTTCGGGGCCCGCGATCATGGCGTACGAGCGTAGCGGTTGGCGGCGCGGAACCGGAGCCCGAGGCTGCGCGTTCACAAGGGGCAGGATCTATGGAGGGAACAGCATGGGGTTCAAGCGTCTGCTTGCGAGCCTGGGGGCCGGGGGCGCTTCGGTGGAGACCGGGCTGACCGAGGCCAATGTCGTGCCGGGCGGTGTCGTCCAGGGCGAGGTGCGCATCCAGGGCGGGTCCGTGGACCAGCAGATCGAGGGGCTCTCGGTCGGCTTGCAGGCGCGCGTCGAGGTCGAGGGCGGTGACCACGAGACCAAGCAGGACATCGAGTTCACCAAGGTGCGGCTCGGCGGGGCCTTCGAGGTGAAGGCGGGCGCAGTGCACGTGGTGCCGTTCGGGCTTGAGATCCCCTGGGAGACGCCGGTCACGACCGTCGACGGGCAGCCGCTGCGCGGAATGCACATCGGCGTGACGACGGAGCTGGAGATCGCGCGCGCCATCGACGCGGGCGATCTGGACCCGCTGCCCGCACAGCAGGCGATCCTCGACGCCTTCATCAAGCTGGGCTTCCGCTTCAAGAGCGCGGACATGGAGCGCGGGCACATCCGTGGGACGCGGCAGCGGCTTCCATTCTACCAGGAGATCGAGTTCTACGCGCCGTCGGAGTACCGCGGGCTGAACCAGGTGGAGCTGACGTTCGTCGCGGACGACCGCGCCATGGACGTCGTCCTGGAGATGGACAAGAAGCCGGGCCTGTTCAGCGAGGGCAGCGACTCGTACCGCTCGTTCCAGGTCGGTCTGTACGACTACCAGGGGACGGATTGGGCCGCGTATCTGCACCAGTGGCTGGCGGAGGTCGGCGGCAGGCGCAACTGGTTCTAGGCTCGGCCCCAATCACTGGTTACCGATCAGGAGGTGCACGCGTGAGCGAGCTCAAGAGGCCGCCGCTTCCCCATGACTTCCACCCCGAGGTGCCGTCGTTCACCGTGGTGAGCGAGGACGTCCAAGAAGGCGCGGTATTGAAGGACGCCCAGGTCTACGCGGCGGGGAACACCTCGCCCCACCTTCGGTGGGAGGGGTTCCCGGCCGGGACGAAGAGCTTCGCGGTGACGTGCTTCGACCCGGACGCGCCGACGGGCAGCGGGTTCTGGCACTGGGTGGTGTTCGACATCCCGGCGTCGGTGACCGAGCTGCCGACGGGCGCGGGCAGCGGGAAGTTCGAGGGGCTGCCGGCCGGGGCGGTCCAGGTCCGCAACGACTACGGGTCGAAGGACTTCGGCGGCGCCGCTCCGCCGGCCGGGGAGTCGCACCGCTATGTGTTCACCGTTTACGCGGTGGATTCGGAGAAGCTGGGGCCGGACGCGGACGCCTCCTGCGCCGCCGTCGGATTCCATCTGCGTTTCCACGCACTGGGACGCGCCCAGCTGATCGGCACGTACACCGGTCCTTCGAACAGCTGACTCCGGGTAGCTGATCGTTCCTTCATTGTTTGCCCTGCTCTGGTCTTGGAGAGATCAGAGCAGGGCATTTTTAATGCGTTGTCCGTTGTGGCAAGCCCGGCCAGAGTTGATCCAAGCCCGCCAGGGGGTGGGCCGGCACTACGCGGAGGTGGGCATTATGCGGGACACACTGGTACTGAACGCGAGCTTCGAGCCGCTCTCGACGGTGACGCTGAACCGTGCCGTGGTGCTGATCCTCCAGGACAAGGCCGTCGTCGAGCAGGAGCATCCCGAGCTCAGGATGCGTGCGGCCGCCGTCGAGATACCGGTGCCGCGGGTGATCAGGCTCTGCCGGTACGTACGGGTGCCGTTCCGAAGACAGGCTCCGTGGTCGAGAAGGGGTGTGCTGGTCCGGGACCAGCACCGTTGCGCGTACTGCGGGCGGCGCGCGACGACCGTGGACCATGTGGTGCCGCGGGCCCAGGGCGGGCGGGACAGCTGGCTGAACACGGTGGCGTCGTGCGCGGAGGACAACCACCGCAAGGCGGATCGGACGCCGGAGGAGGCGGCGATGCCGCTGTTGCGTCAGCCGTTTGTGCCGTCGCCCGCCGACGCGATGCTGCTCGGGATGGCGGCCGGGGATCGGTCCGCTCTGCCGGAGTGGTTGGCTCGGGGGGCCGCGTAGCACTGCGCGTGCAGTTTTACGACTGCGGACCGTGCGCGGCGGCGCCGCTGGTGCAGTAATTCGACTGCGGGCCGTGCGTGGCTGGTCGCGCAGTTCCCCGCGCCCCTAAATACCTGGGGGGTGACCCACCGCTTTATCGCGGTGGGTCACCCCCCAGGTTTTTTCTCACCGCAGCACCAGCTGCACGATCGCCACCACCCCCACCGCGATGATCACGCCGCGCAGTACCGCGGGCTTCAGGCGGCGGCCGACCCTCGCGCCGATCTGGCCCCCGATCGTCGAGCCGACGGCGATGAGGAGGACCGACGTCCAGTCGAAGTCGGCGACAAAGAGGAAGAAGAGGGCCGCGACGCCGTTGACCACGGCGGCGAGGATGTTCTTGACGGCGTTGATCCGCTGCAGGGACTCATGGAGCAGCAGGCCCATCAGGGAGAGATAGAGGACGCCCTGGGCGGCGCCGAAGTAGCCGCCGTAGATGCTGGCGCAGAAGAGGCCGACGAGGAGCAGTACGCCGCCGTCGGGGTTGGTCTCCGTGCCGGTGGCCTCGCGGCGGCGCTTGAGCGCGGCGGCGATGCGCGGCTGGAACAGGACGAGCAGCAGGGCCAGGCCGACCAGTACGGGGACGATCGCGTCGAACGCCTTCGACGGCAGGGCGAGCAGCAGGATCGCGCCGGTCAGTCCGCCGATGAGGGCGGCGGCGCCGAGGCGCAGCACCCGGTGGCGCTGGCCGGTCAGTTCGCCCCGGTAGCCGATGGCCCCGCTGATGGAGCCGGGGACCAGGCCGAGGGTGTTGGACACGTTCGCCGTGATCGGCGGAAGACCGGTGGCCAGCAGCACGGGAAAGGTGATCAGGGTGCCGGAGCCGACGATCGTGTTGATGGTGCCGGCGCCGACGCCGGCCGCGAAGACCGCGAGTGCTTCCCAGATGGGCAAGGCCATCTCCTTACACAATCAGTGAGACGCCTCCCCGCCATGGAGGTCGAGGGGCCGTACTGATCATGCACGCTTGTGTGGAGGAGACAGTCGTCCGGGTCGCATCATGGACTTCGCGCCACCGTGGCGCCAACTCGCGTCAGTCGACGGGGGGTTCCTCGCGGCGCTCGGAGCCCGTGTTGAAGCCGGGCACTCCGCTGCCGAGGTTGCCGAACGCGCCGGACAGGCCCTTGAGCGCGTCGCCGATCTCGCTGGGCACGATCCAGAGCTTGTTGGCGTCGCCCTCGGCGATCTTCGGGAGCATCTGGAGGTACTGGTAGGAGAGGAGCTTCTGGTCGGGGTCGCCCGCGTGGATGGACTCGAAGACCGTACGGATCGCCTGGGCCTCGCCCTCGGCGCGCAGCGCGGCCGCCTTGGCCTCGCCTTCGGCGCGCAGGATCGCGGACTGCTTCTCACCTTCGGCGCGCAGGATCTCCGACTGCCGGACACCTTCGGCCTGGAGGATCGCGGCGCGCTTGTCACGGTCGGCGCGCATCTGCTTCTCCATCGAGTCCTGGATGGAGGTCGGCGGCTCGATCGCCTTGAGCTCGACGCGGTTGACGCGGATGCCCCACTTGCCGGTGGCCTCGTCGAGGACGCCGCGCAGGGCCGCGTTGATCTCCTCGCGGGAGGTCAGGGTCCGCTCCAGGTCCATGCCGCCGATGATGTTGCGGAGCGTGGTGACGGTGAGCTGCTCGATGGCCTGGATGTAGCTGGCGACCTCGTAGGTGGCGGCCCGGGCGTCGGTCACCTGGTAGTAGATGACGGTGTCGATGTTGACGACCAGGTTGTCCTGGGTGATCACCGGCTGGGGCGGGAACGGCACGACCTGCTCGCGCAGGTCGATGCGGTTGCGGATCGAGTCGATGAACGGGACGACGATGTTCAGTCCGGCGTTCAGCGTCCTCGTATAGCGGCCGAAGCGCTCCACGATGGCGGCGCTGGCCTGCGGGATCACCTGGATGGTCTTGATCAGGGCGATGAAGACCAGCACCACCAGAATGATCAGGACGATGATGATCGGTTGCATCGCGTTCCCCGTGCCTCTCTTGCCTCTAGGAAGTGCCCGGAAGCGCTGGCGCTCCCGGCCCGGATGATCCTGGCATGGTTCACATCACGATGGCAGTCGCTCCGTCGATCTCGACCACATCGACCTGCTGGCCGGGCTCGAAGGACTGGCCGTCGTCGAGCGTACGGGCCGACCAGACCTCGCCCGCGAGCTTGATCCGGCCGCCACTGCCGTCGACTCTTTCCAGGACGACCGCCTGACGGCCTTTCAACGCGTCGATTCCGGTGGCGAGTTGGGGCCGCTCGCTGCTGTGCCGGGCCGCGATGGGCCGTACGACGGCGATGAGCGCGACCGAGACCGCGAGGAAGACGAGGACTTGGGCGACGGTGCCCAGGCCCAGGCCCGCGCCGACGGCGCCGGCGACAGCGCCGACGGCCATCATGCCGAACTCCGGCATCGCGGTCAGTACGAGGGGGATGCCCAGACCCGCTGCTGCGATCAGCCACCAAACCCATGCGTTCACGAGGTCATGGTAGGTCCGGGCACCCCGTCACGGACAGTGCACCTTTGAACGGCCGGGCGTCAGGCGAGCGGGAGGCCGGTCGCGGAGTAGCGGTCGCCGCGGTGCTCGACGACGAGCGGGAGCCCGAAGCAGAGCGAGAGGTTGCGGGAGGTCAGCTCGGTCTCCATGGGGCCGGCGGCGAGCACCTTGCCCTGGCGGATCATCAGGACGTGGGTGAAGCCGGGGGCGATCTCCTCGACGTGGTGCGTGACCATGACCATCGAGGGCGCGAACGGGTCGCGCGCGAGCCGGCCGAGCCGGCGCACCAGGTCCTCGCGGCCGCCGAGGTCGAGACCGGCGGCGGGCTCGTCGAGGAGCAGGAGCTCGGGGTCGGTCATCATCGCGCGGGCGATGAGGGTGCGCTTGCGCTCGCCCTCGGAGAGGGTGCCGAACTTGCGGTCCAGGTAGTCGGTCATGCCGAGCCGGTCGAGGAAGGCGCGGGCGCGCTCCTCGTCGACGGCGTCGTACTGCTCCTGCCAGGTGGCGGTCATGCCGTACGCGGCGGTGAGCACCGTCTGGAGCACGGTCTGGCGCTTGGGCAGCTTGTCGGCCATGGCGACACCGGCCATGCCGATGCGCGGGCGCAGCTCGAACACGTCCACCTTGCCGAGCCGGTCGCCGAGGATCGTCGCCGAGCCGGTGGTCGGGAAGAGGTAGCTGGAGGCGATGTTGAGGAGGGTGGTCTTGCCGGCGCCGTTGGGGCCGAGGATCACCCAGCGCTCGCCCTCCTTGACCGACCAGGAGACGTCGTCCACCAGAGCGCGTCCGTCGCGGACCACGGATACGTCCACCAGCTCCAGTACATCGCTCATGAGCGCGTTGTCTCCCCATGCAATCGTCTTGAGGTCCGGGCTGTGCCTGTGGGCAGGGCCCCGGGAAATCTCCCAGACAAAACCTACGCCACTGACGGAGTGGACCTGCCGTGAGGGCCAGTCCCTAGGCTGGGGCCATGTTCTCGGAACCACGTTCAGGTCGGCTGGCCGCATGGGGAAATGCCCTGTTGGCCGGGAAAGTTTCGCCGGACGACGCCGCGCTGGCGATCGTCGGGGACGACACGGTGCACCGGGTGGCGGGGCTGCCCGGGGAGGCGGCGCCGGTGGGACTCACGCTGGCGCTCGGTCGGCTGCGCGCTCTCGGCGTCTCCGGCTTCCGGGTCGCGCTGCCCGCGCCGGGGCATCCGCTGGGGCTCAGCGGGCCGCCGGAGTTCAACGCGCGGGCGCTGGAGGCCGGGGAGGCGGTGGTCGGCTTCGGGGCGCCGCACGGTCTGGTGCCCGAGGTCCGCGAGGCGGGGCCGACCGGTGATGTGCACACCGAGGTGGTGTGGCACTGCCTCGCGGTACGTCAGGCGCCGCCCGCCGATGTGCCCTCGCTCGGGGAGGCGGAGCGGGAGCTCGCGGAGGCGCTGTGGGACGCGACGGCGGCGCTGACGCGGCTCGACATCGCCGGGGCGGGTCCGGCGGCGGAGGCGGCGATCGACGCGTACCGGGCGCGGGCGGAGGTCTTGGGCTCCGGCGAGGAGGTCCTGGCGCCGGGCTACCCGCCGCGTGCGGTACGGGTGTTGGAGCTGGCCCGGCGGGTGGGGCTGCTCGTCTCGGTGGCGCAGGCGGCCGAGGGGCGCTCCGTGGCGGGCGCGGTGAGCGCGTCGGAACTGGCGGCCCGTAGTGCGGTGCTGCGCCCGGTCGAGCGGGTGGCCCGGCGGGCGCGGGTGGCGGCGTACAACGCGGTGGTGGAGGAGAAGGAGCGGGGGTAGGGGGCGGGGGGTGCGGGGGCTCCACCCCCGGGCCCCCTCAGGAGCGCGCCCCTGTACCCCCTACCCCCCTTGAACCCTCGCCGCAGTCAGTCGTTCTGGCACTCGTTCCCGAAGGCCGAGTTCAGCAGGCCGACGACGTTGATCGTGTTGCCGCAGACGTTGACCGGGACGTGGACCGGGGCCTGGATCAGGTTGCCGGAGACCACGCCCGGGGAGTCCTTGGCCTCGCCGTGGGCGTCCGCTCCGTGCGCGGAGGCCGCGCCGGCACCGGCGGCCATGAGTCCACCGGCGACCATGGTGATGGCGGCGGCCTTCTTCAGGTTCTTCACTTCAGGTTCCTCCTGGTCCCGCTGCGGCGGAGCGCCGCAGCACGCCATGAAGAACGCCTGTCGTACCGGAGGGATGCGCCGGACGGGTGACATCCACCCGACGGTATGAATCTCTCACCGGAGCATGACGATCCGTATTTACGGATCGTCGGCCCGACGGCTACCCCGCCACCCCGTGCCGTACCGCCCACAGCGCCGCCTGGGTGCGGTCCGCGAGGTCCAGCTTCATCAGGATGTTGGAGACGTGCGTCTTGACGGTCTTCTCGGAGAGGACGAGCGCCCGGGCGATCTCGCGGTTGGAGCGGCCGTCCGCGATCAGGCCGAGGACTTCGCGCTCGCGCTCGGTCAGCGAGGTGCCCCGGCCCTGGCCGGTGCCCGCGTCGTCCTGGGAGAGCAGCGCGCCCGCGACCTCGGGCTGGAGCAGCACATGGCCCGCGTGGACCGAGCGGATCGCCCCGGCCAGCGCCTCCGGGTCGACGTCCTTGTACACATAGCCCGCCGCGCCCGCCCGCAGCGCGGGCACCACCGTGCGCTGCTCGGTGAAGCTGGTGACGATCAGGACCTTCGCCGGGTTGGCGAGCGTGCGCAGCTTGCGCAGCGCCTCGATGCCGTCCATGCCGGGCATCTTCACGTCCATCAGGACGACGTCGGGCTTCAGCTCCTCGGCCCGGGCGACCCCCTCGGCGCCGTCGGCGGCCTCGCCGACGACCTCGATGTCGTCCTGGACCTCAAGGAACGTACGCAGTCCGCGGCGGACCACCTGGTGGTCGTCGACCAGGAGCACTTTGATGCTGTCAGCCACCTGGCACCTCCATCTCGATCGTGGCGCCCTGGCCGGGTGCCGATTTCACGATGAGCCGGCCCCCGACGCCGCTCGCCCGGTGCCGCATCGACACCAGGCCGAGGTGGCGGCCGGCCCGGCGGACCGCGCGGGGCTCGAATCCCTGGCCGTCGTCGACGACCCGCAGGGCGGCGCCGTGGCCGCGCCGTACCAGGACGACGGAGACGTGCTGTGCCTGCGAGTGGCGCAGGGCGTTGTGCAGGGCCTCCTGGGCGACGCGCAGGAGCGCCTCCTCCTGGGCGGGCGGCAGCGCCCGCACCCCGCAGTTCTCGAAGGTGACCTCGGCGCTGTGGGCGCGGTCGAGCACCTGGATCTGCGTACGCAGGGTGTTGACCAGGCCGTCCTCCTCCAGGGCGGCCGGGCGCAGCTCGACGACGGCCGCGCGCAGCTCGTCGGCGGCCTCGGCGGCGAGCACGGCCACCTGCTGGAGCTCGCCCTTGGCGCGGGCCGGGTCGCGGTCGATGAGGGCGGCCGCGGCCTGGGCGGTGAGCCGCAGCGAGAACAGCTTCTGACTGACCGCGTCGTGCAGCTCGTGCGCGAGGCGCGTGCGCTCCTCGGTGATGGTGAGCTCGCGGCTGCGCTCGTAAAGACGGGCGTTGGTGAGCGCGATCGCCGCGTGCTGGGCGAGGATGCCCAGCAGTGCGGCGTCGTCCTCGGTGAAGCCGCAGCCGCCGTCGGGCTTGGGGCAGCGCTTGTTGGCGAGGAAGAGGGTGCCCACCGTCTCCTCGCCGTCGCGGATCGGCACGCCCAGGAAGTCGGACATGTCGGGGTGCGCGGCGGGCCAGCCGCCGAAGCGGGGGTCCTTGCGCACATCGGCGATCCGCTCGGGCTTCTCCTCGTGCAGCATCGCCGCGAGGATGCCGTGCTGGCGCGGCAGCGGACCGATCGCCTTCCATTGCTCGTCGCTGACGCCGTCGACCACGAACTGGGCGAAGCCGCCGTGGTCGTCGGGGACGCCGAGCGCCGCGTACTCCGCGTCCAGCAGCTCGCGCGCCGACGCGACGATCGTCTTGAGGACGTCGCGGACCTCAAGATGCCTGCTCATCGCGAGGAGCGCGGTGCTGACGGCGGCGAGGCCGGAGCTCGGTCGGTGACTCATGGGATCACCGTACCCGTGGGGTGTGACGGTGCGTATCCGCCTGTGGACGGCCGTGGGTTAGGACCCGCGGACTAGGTCGAAGTGCCTTGATCGGCTGGGGCGGGCGGCTGAGGCGGACGGGACGTACGGGGAGTGACGCTGAGGTTGTCGGCGGGAGGAGCCCGGTCCGCCGACAGGAAGAGACGACGGGCACCGACGAACGGGCACACGCCGAGGGGACGGACATCATGCCGGTAGCGATCATCACCGGGGCTTCGAAGGGGCTCGGCCGGGCACTGGCGCGGGCACTGGCCGCGCGGGGCTGGGATCTCGTACTGGACGCCAGGACCGCGTCCGTACTGAAGGAGAGCGCCGACGGGCTCGACGCACACGGCAGCAAGGTCGTCCCGCTCGCCGGGGACGTCACCGACGCCGCCCACCGCCGCGCCCTGGTGGCTGCGGCCGAGGAGCTCGGCGGGCTCGATCTGCTGGTGCACAACGCGAGCGCGCTGGGCGCCGAGCCGCTCGTACCGCTTCAGAAGCAGCCGCTGGACGGGTTCCGGGCGGCGCTTGAGACCAATGTGGTGGCGGCGCTGGGTCTCGTACAGGAGTCGCTGGAGCTGCTGCGGGCTTCGTCTGCGGGGGCGGTGATCGCGGTCAGTTCGGACGCGGCCGCCGAGGCGTATGAGACGTGGGGTGGTTACGGGGCGTCGAAGGCGGCGCTCGACCAGCTGGCGGCGGTGCTCGCGGTGGAGGAGCCGGGGCTGCGGGTGTGGGCGGTGGATCCGGGAGACATGGCGACCGATCTGTACCGGGCCGCCGTGCCCGGGGACGAGGACGGGCGGCCCGAGCCCGCGTCGGTGGTGCCCGGCTTCCTGCGGCTCCTCGACGAGCGCCCGGCCAGCGGGCGCTACACGGCCCCGGCTCTGGTGGCGGGGGAATGATGACGACCGACATCGCCGTCCAGGTGCCCGAGGAACTGCTGGCGTCCGTGCCCGCCGAGGTGCGCGGCTCGGGGCGGGACGACGTACGGCTGCTGGTGTCACGGGGCACCGAGGTCACGCACCACGCGTTCCGGGAGCTGGCCGGGCAGCTGCGGGCCGGGGACGTACTCGTGGTCAATACGTCGGCCACCATGCCGTCGGCCGTCGACGGCACGGCGGACGGTGAGCCGGTGGTGGTGCACTTCTCGACGCTGGGCCCGGACGGGCGCTGGGCGGTCGAGCTGCGCACGCCGGAGCCCTCGGGCAGCACCAGCCGGCGCACCGGTACGCGCGCGTGGACGGCGGTGGCGCTCCCGGGCGGGCACCGGCTCGTCCTGGAGGAGGCACTCAGCGCGGACGGGGACCGGCTGTGGTGGGCGCGGACGGACACCTCGGACGTGCCGGGGCTGCTGCGGCGCTACGGGCGCCCCATCCGGTACTCCTACACCGCGGGCGACCAGCCGCTCTCCGCCTATCAGACGGTCTTCGCACTGCCGACGGCGGACGGGGCGGGCTCGGCGGAGATGCCGAGCGCGGCGCGGCCCTTCACGGTGGAGCTGGTCGCGGAGCTGGTGCGGCGGGGTGTGCAGTTCGCGCCGATCACCCTGCATACGGGGGTGGCCTCGGCGGAGGCGCACGAGCCGCCCTATCCGGAGCGCTTCGAGGTCTCGGAGGCCACAGCGTGGCTGGTGAACGCGGCCAGGGCGGGCGGCGGGCGGATCGTGGCCGTGGGCACCACCGCCGTACGCGCCCTTGAGTCGGCGGCCGGGCCGGACGGGGTGGTGCGGGCGGCGTCGGGGTGGACGGATCTGGTTGTCACGCCCGGGCGCGGGGTACGCGTCGTGGACGGGCTGCTGACCGGGCTGCACGAGCCGGAGGCCTCGCATCTGCTGATGCTGGAGGCGATCGCGGGGCGGGCCGCGATCGGCGCCGCGTACACCGAGGCTCTGGCCGGGCTCTATCTCTGGCACGAGTTCGGCGACGTCCACCTCATACTTCCGGACGACAACCGTCACTCACCGAATTGCTCTTGCAACGGATGGTGAAACCGACACAAGACCGATGTGAGCCCGGGCATAGGACGCACATCACTTACGAAGCAGCGTAGTGGACGGATAAAGACGCTGTGAGCGGGGCGAGCGGGGGCGGGGAGCAGGTTTTCCCCGCCCCTGATCCACTATCCGGCTTCGTAGGTCACACCTTTGCCACGGGATTTTGCGGCCGCTAAGAATGGCTCCCGTCGCACAGCGCTGCGGCTCCACGCCGCGGCGCTTTCGTGTGCCGTCCCCGTCATTCGGAAGAGGTCCAACAGCCATGCCCGAGTCCAGCAACCCTGGTCACAGTCGTCTGAACAAGACGCACAAGATCTCGCTTGCCGGCGTCGCCGCCCTCGGTGCCGCCGCCCTCGCCTTCTCGGTCCTGCCGGGCAGCGGCGAGTCGGGCACCGCAGTGGCCGCCGAGCCGGCCTCCTTCTCCGTCACCGCCGCCGGTGCCAACGCGAAGAACGTCGCGGAGAGCATCACCAAGCAGCAGGTCACCGCCGTCAAGCTGGCCAAGGCGCAGGCCGAGGCCGACGTGAAGGCCAAGGCCGAGGCCGAGGCGAAGAAGCGCGAGGCGGACGCCGCCGCGAGCCGCGCCGCCGCCCGCAAGCCGGTCTACACGAACAACCTGGACGGCTGGATCCGTCAGTCCCTGGACATCATGAAGGACAAGGGCATCCCGGGTTCGTACAACGGTCTGTACCGCAACATCATGCGGGAGTCGACCGGCAACCCGAACGCCGTCAACGGCTGGGACATCAACGCCGTCAACGGCACCCCGTCGATCGGCCTGCTCCAGGTCATCCAGCCGACGTTCAACGCCTTCCACGTGCCCGGCACGTCGAGCAACATCTACGACCCGGTCGCCAACATCACCGCCGCGGCCAACTACGCGGCGAAGACTTACGGCTCGATCGACAACGTCAACGGCGCCTACTGATCGCTGACTGACGCAGACGGCAGACGGCAGACGGCGAGAGGGCGGCACCCCGGGTGGGGTGCCCCCCTCTCGCCGTATGGGTGCGGTGATTACTTCCGCATGACCTCCGGCTCATGGCGGCGCAGCAGGCGCGCGACCACGAAGCCGCAGATGATGCCGAGGACGATCAGCACGGTGATGTTGATCCCCCACTGGCTCGCCGAGTGCTTCCACAGCGGGTCCAGGTCGGTGGGGTGGTTCTGGTCCCACGGCGGCATCAGGTGCGCGAGGTCCAGGGTCGTACCCGCGCCCGCGATGGCCCAGCGCGACGGCATCAGCCAGGCGACCTGCTCCAGGCCGATCGAGCCGAAGACCTTGAAGAGGATGCCGGTGAACACGACCTGCACGATCGCGAACATGACGAGCAGCGGCATGGTCTTCTCGGCGGTCTTCACCAGCGAGGAGATGACCAGGCCGAACATCATCGAGGTGAAGCCGAGCGCGATGACCACCAGGCAGATCTCGACGGCCGGCGGCATGATCAGGCCCTCCTTGGGGAGGTCCCGGGTGGAGAAGCCGATGCCGCAGATGATGACGCCCTGGATGGCGGTGATCACGCCGAGCACGATGACCTTGGACATCAGGTACGCCGAGCGGGACAGACCGGTGGCCCGTTCCCGTTCGTAGATGACCCGTTCCTTGATCAGTTCTCGTACGGAGTTGGCCGCGCCGGAGAAGCACATGCCGACCGCGAGGATCAGCATGATCGTGCCGGCGTCGCTGTTGAACCTGAAGGGCGGGGTCGGCGCGCCGAGGCCGAACTTCGCGGGGATGACCACGCTGACCGCGCCGAGGACGGCGGGCAGGATGACCATCAGGCCCATGAAGCCCTTGTCGGAGGCGATGACCGACGAGTACCGCCGCATCAGCGTCCACAGCTGGGAGCCCCAGCCCTGCGGCTTGGGCGGGCGGATCTGGTTCGGCGACGGCATCTGCACCGACTGGGCGGCGACGGCGTCGATGTCCGCGGCGTACATCTGGTAGTGCTGCGAGCCCTTCCAGCGGCCCGCCCAGTCGTAGTCGCGGTAGTTCTCGAAGGCGGAGAAGACATCGGCCCAGGTGCCGTAGCCGAAGAAGTTGAGCGCTTCCTCGGGCGGACCGAAGTACGCGACCGAGCCGCCCGGCGCCATCACCAGGAGCTTGTCGCAGATCGCCAGCTCCGCCACCGAGTGGGTGACGACGAGGACCGTGCGGCCGTCGTCGGCGAGCCCGCGCAGCAGCTGCATGACGTCGCGGTCCATGCCCGGGTCGAGGCCGGAGGTCGGCTCGTCCAGGAAGATCAGCGACGGCTTGGTCAGCAGCTCCAAGGCGACCGAGACGCGCTTGCGCTGGCCACCGGAGAGGGAGGTGACCTTCTTCTCCTTGTGGATGTCCAGCTTGAGCTCGCCCAGGACCTCGTCGATCCGCTGGTTGCGCTCGGCCTCGCTGGTGTCGGCGGGGAAGCGCAGCTTGGCCGCGTACTTCAGCGCCTTCTTGACGGTCAGCTCCTTGTGCAGGATGTCGTCCTGCGGGACCAGACCGATGCGCTGGCGCAGCTCGGCGAACTGCTTGTACAGGTTCCGGTTGTCGTAGAGGACGTCGCCCTGGTTGGCGGGCCGGTAGCCGGTGAGCGCCTTGAGCAGGGTGGACTTGCCGGAGCCGGAGGGGCCGATGACCGCGATGAGCGACTTCTCGGGGACGCCGAAGGAGACGTCCTTGAGGATGTCCTTGCCGCCGTCGACCGTCACCGTGAGGTGGCGGGCGGAGAAGGAGACGTCACCGGTGTCGACGAACTCCTCAAGGCGGTCGCCGACGATACGGAACGTCGAGTGGCCGACGCCGACGATGTCGTTGGGGCCGAGCACCGCGGTGCCGCCCTTGGCGACCGGCATACCGTTGACGTACGTGCCGTTGTGGGACCCGAGGTCGCGGATCTCCATCCGGCCGTCGGGGGTGGCGTGGAACTCGGCGTGGTGGCGCGAGACCTGGAGGTCGGAGACCACCAGCTCGTTCTCCAGCGCACGGCCGATGCGCATCACCCGGCCGAGCGCCATCTGGTGGAACGTGGTGGGGCTGCGGTCGCCGTAGACCGGCGGCGCGCCCGCGCCCTGGCCGGGGCCCTGCTGCTGCGGGACGTGCGGCGGCTGCGGGGCCGGGGCCTGCTGCTGCCAGGCCTGCTGCGGAACCTGCTGGGGTGCCTGCTGCTGAGCCGCCTGCTGGGGCTGCTGAGGCGCCCAGCCCTGGCCGCCGTGCTGGGGCTGCTGCTGCGGCGGAGCCTGCTGCGGCGCCTGCTGGGCCGCGGCGGCGGGCTGCGCGTACGCGCCGGCACCGGCGGGCGCGGCGGCCGCGGCCGCCGCTGCACCGGTGAGATTCAGCCGCGGGCCGTCCGTAGCGTTGCCCAGGTGCACCGAGGAGCCGGGCCCGATCTCCATCTGATGGATCCGCTGGCCCTGCACATAGGTGCCGTTGGTGCTGCCGTGGTCCTCGATGACCCAACTCCGGCCGCCCCAGCTGATCGTGGCGTGCCGCCACGAGACCCTGGCGTCGTCGACGACCAGGTCGCCCTGCGGATCACGTCCGAGGGTGTACGACCGGGACGCGTCGAGCGTCCAGGTCCTGCCATTCAATTCCAGTACGAGTTCCGGCACTCCATGCCCCACTTGTTGTCCCCCGAGCAATCCCCCGATACGAGGAGTCTAGGGATGGCGAACATCGGGGGGAACTATTTCAGGCCCAGGCTCGTATCCGAAACCCGGCCCTTGTGAATTACGTGCACAGACGTGTAGCAGTACCGCAACAGCCGTGCCCGAACGCGCCGTTGACTTGGGAGAAACGCCCCCGGACAGTAGGAACCACCCATGACTGCGTACGGATCATGCGCGAATGGGGCAAGTTGGAGCAAATCCCGGGGGGCCTGATGAGCATGGGCGACAGGGGCGCGAAGAGGGATTCCGGAGCGCTCGCCGCCCCCGGTGCGAAAGAGGCCCGTGGGACTTCCGGGCGCTTGCCCTGGGGCGATGTGCTGCTCGCGTCGGTCGCCTCGGTCAGCTGGGCGCTGGTCGGCATGGCGGGCGTGGCGGCCCTCGGGCTGCATCTGCTGGGCGCGGACGCGGCGGGGGCGTTGGGTCCGATGACCGCCGCCGTGGTGGTGCTCGGCGCGGGCGGTTCGGTCACCCCGTCCGGGGACGTCTCGGCGTTCGGGCTGACCGGCGCCGAGGCACGCACGGCCGTCGACATCACGCCACTGGGGGTCTCGCTCGCGGGCGCGCTGCTGCTCGCCTTCTTCTTCCTGCGCTCGTTGCGGGCGGCGGGCGCACCGCTGCCCGGAGCCGAACTGGCCGCGCGGGTCGGCGGGGTGACGGTGCTGTTCGTCGGGGTGGTGGCCGGGCTCGCCTGGGCCGGGCACGACCTCATCACCTTCGACGGCGGCGCGCTCGGGCTCGACAAGGCGAAGGTGCCGGGGACCGGCGGGGTGTCCATCCCCGGGCTCGGCGACCTCGGGGACATCGGCGGGCTGCTGCCGGGCCGACTCGGCAAGCTCGCCGACGCCAAGGCGCAGGTCGGGTTCACCGTGAACACCGCGCACTCGCTGGCGGGAGCGGTGCTCTGGGTGCTCGGCGTGGTGCTGATCGCGCTCCTCGCCTCCCGGCGCACCCCGCTGCCGCGCGGCTGGGAGTGGGCGCACCGGACCGTACGGCCGGCCGCGTCCGCGCTGGCCGCGGTGCTCCTGGTGGCGGTGCTCGCGGGCCTCGCGGCGGCCGCGTACGCCCTCATCGGCGACGACCACCCCAAGCGGATCGCGGGCGCCGCGCTGCTCGGCGCGCCGAACGGGGTGTGGCTGGCGATCCCCCTCGGCCTGCTCGTCCCCTGGAGCGGACACGCGAGCGGCGCCCTGCTGAAGGTGCTGCCCGACCCGCTCAACAAACTGCTCGGCGTCAAGGCCGACCAGCGGGTGAGCCTGAGCCGCCTGGCCGAACTGGACGGCCGCGTCTATCTGCTGGCGGTCGCGCTGGGCGTGATGATGCTGTACGCGGGGGTGCTCGCGGCATCGCGTACGCCGGTGCGGGGACTCTCGGCGGGGGCGTTCGCAGGACGGTGTGCGCTGGCGCTCGCCGCGGTGACGGCGCTCGCGCTGCCGCTGCTCGTGTGGCTGACGGGTGTCTCGGCCGACGCCTCGCTGTCCGTGCTCGGCTTCGACGCGTTCGGCGCGGACATCGCGCTGCACGGGAGCGCGGGGCTCGCCGTGGTGCTGGGCGCGGCGTGGGGCGCGGCCGCGGGCGGGGCCGGGGCGCTGCTCGCGTACACGGTGGGGGCGGCGGGGCGACGGGTGGCCGGGCTCGCCGCCGAGCCGGTCCCGGCCGCCGCGGGACCGAGTGCGGACGAGGTGTACCGGCGGCCCGGCCCCTACACCCCGTCGCCGGTGTACCGGCCCTCGCACGACGAGACCAATCCGTATCTGCGCGCGCCCGAGCAGGGGGTGCACGGGCAGCCGACGGTGGCGGGACCGCTGACTCCCCCGCCGCAGCGCGCCCGGCCCCGGCAGCGTCCGCCGAAGCCGCAGGAGAAACCACCGCCTCCCGCACCACCGCCGGGGGCGGGGAGGCAGGGGTGACCACCCGGCGGCCGGGCCCGCCGAGGGGCTCGGAGCCGCGCTGGGCGACCGTGAGGTCACCTCGAAGTGACCACCAGGTAGCGGTCCGCTGTCGATTCGCCGCCGGGCGGTGACACGCTGTCCGGTGGGCGGGACAGGCCGTCGGGGGCGCGCGCCGGGCCTATACGGTGGGATCACCATGAGCGCATCACAGCCCCCTCGCCCCGCTGGTCAGAACCCTGACGCGCCCCTCGGTGCGGCAGGCGCGGACACCCCCGCCCCCTCGGCCGGCGCCGACGTCCCCACCCTCCTCGTCAAGATCTTCGGCAAGGACCGGCCCGGGATCACCGCCGGGCTCTTCGACACGCTCGCCGCCTACTCCGTCGACGTCGTCGACATCGAGCAGGTCGTCACCCGTGGCCGTATCACCCTGTGCGCGCTCGTCACCGAGCCGACCGTGAGCACGGCGGGCGAGCTGCGGGCCACCGTGCACAGCTGGGCGGATTCGCTGAAGCTCCAGGCCGAGATCATCTCCGGCATCGGCGACAACCGGCCGCGCGGCAGCGGGCGTTCGCACGTCACCGTGCTCGGGCACCCGCTCACCGCCGAGTCCACGGCGGCCATAGCGGCCCGGATCACCGCCACCGGCGGCAACATCGACCGTATCTTCCGGCTCGCCAAGTACCCCGTCACGGCGGTCGAGTTCGCCGTCTCCGGCGCCGAGACCGGGCCCCTGCGCACCGCGCTCGCCGTCGAGGCCGCGGCCCTCGGCGTCGATGTGGCCGTCGTCTCGGCCGGACTGCACCGCCGCGCCCAGCGGCTCGTCGTGATGGACGTGGACTCCACGCTCATCCAGGACGAGGTCATCGAGCTCTTCGCCGCGCACGCCGGCTGCGAGGACAAGGTCGCCGAGGTCACCGCCCAGGCGATGCGCGGCGAGCTCGACTTCGAGCAGTCGCTGCACGCGCGTGTGGCGCTGCTCGCCGGGCTCGACGCCTCCGTCGTGGACAAGGTCCGCGCCGAGGTGCGGCTCACTCCGGGCGCGCGCACCCTGATCCGTACGCTCAAGCGGCTCGGCTACCAAGTGGGCGTCGTCTCGGGCGGGTTCACCCAGGTCACCGATGATCTGCGCGAACGGCTCGGCCTCGACTTCGCCTCCGCCAACACCCTGGAGATCGTCGACGGCAAGCTCACCGGACGCGTCACCGGCGCGGTCGTCGACCGGGCCGGGAAGGCCCGGCTGCTGCGCGAGTTCGCGGCCGAGGCGGGCGTACCGCTCGACCAGACGGTGGCGATCGGCGACGGCGCCAACGATCTCGACATGCTCAACGCGGCCGGTCTCGGTGTCGCGTTCAACGCCAAGCCGGTGGTCCGCCGGGCCGCCCACACCGCCGTGAACGTGCCGTTCCTGGACGCCGTCCTCTATCTCCTCGGGATCACCCGCGAGGAGGTCGAGACCGCCGACGGGCTCGTTGACGAGCCCCACTGACGCGCGCACGGCAGAAGGCCCCGGCAGCGTGCGCGCCAGGGCCTTCTGTCGTACCGCGTGACACGGGCGCGACCTGAGGGCCTGTCTTTGGACCCCCGCCTGCTCTCAGTCGTGCGGCGCCCAGAAGTCCGTCAGGGTGCCGACGCCGTGCTCGACCGACTTCCACGAGCCGGTGAACGCGACGACCGCGTAGGCGGCGGTCGGGAAGCCGCTCCGGTTCATCCTCGGCAGCACATCGCCCTGGGAGCCGCCCGCCAGCGCGTCCGCGAGCGCGTGCATCCCGGGGTTGTGGCCGACCAGAAGCAGGTCGTTCACATCGTCCGGGGTCTCGTTGAGGAGGGCGAGCAGCTCGCCGAGCGAGGCCTCGTACAGCCGCTCCTCGTACACGGTCCGGGGGCGGTGCGGCAGTTCGTGCACGGCCAGTTTCCAGGTCTCGCGGGTCCGGACCGCGGTCGAACAGAGAGTCAGATCGAATTCGATCTCGGTGTCCGCGAGCCGGCGCCCGGCCACGGTGGCGTCCGTACGGCCGCGGTCGGCGAGCGGCCGGTCGTGGTCGGACACCTGGGGCCAGTCGGCTTTGGCGTGCCGGAGGAGGACGATCCTGCGGGGTGTGTCGACGCTCATGCCCCCCAGCTTCGCATGAATCACGCCATCGGGCGCAGGGTGTCGGGGAGCTCTCCCGCCCGGGTTGACAAGGGCGTTCAGCGGGACAGGGTGTGCTGGATGCGGTCCACGAGGTGGCTGAGAGCGGGGGCGCCGGAGTCGGCGTCGGCCTCGTGCGAGCCCGTGATGAGCACGAGCAGGACGACGAACGCGACCGTCGGCAGCGCCACCGCCCACCACGGCAGCCTGAAGTCGGCGTCGGCGGTGGCCGGGTGGGTGGACCGGTTGTTCGTGGCCGGCATGGCCGCCTCCGTAAATCCGAAAAGGTGACGTACGTCGGGTCGCTGACGTACGTCGAACCTACGGATCACGGCATCGTCCGCCCATCCGGTGACCCACCCACTTACCCCGGGGCTTTCCCCCCTAGGGGTCAGGGGGGCCAGCACCACCATCGGCCGCGTCGCCCCAGGTCAGAAGGGCGGCGAAGGGCGTGACGGGGCTGCTCGGGAGGGGTGGGGCAACCAGGGGGGCGGGGGTCAGGGTGAGGCGAGGGTGGCGATGACGGCGATGACCGCCGTGATCGCCAGCATCGCGCCGAGCACGATGAGCAGCTTCTTCTGACCGTTCTGGGGATTCGGTTCGAGCACAGGCATGCGCTCAGTCTCGCATTCCCGCTTCGTCCTCCACCGTCCGGTCCCGGCCTGCCAGCGACCCGACCACGATCTGCGGCACCATCAGGCCCGCCATCAGCGCGATCGGCAGGCCCCAGCCGCCGGTCCGGTCGTAGAGGGCGCCGACGAGGGTGGGGCCGGGGATCGAGATGAGGTAGCCGGTGGACTGCGCGAAGGCGGAGAGGCGGACCACGCCCGTACCGGTCCGCGAGCGCATGCCGATCATCGTGAGGGCCAGCGGGAAGGCGCAGTTGGAGATGCCGAGCAGCAGCGCCCAGGCCCAGGCGCCGGCGGCCGGGGCGAAGTAGAGGCCCGCGTAACCGGCGAGTCCGCAGGCGCCGAGGACGGCGACGATCGGGCCCTGGTTCCGCATCCGGGTGGCGACGCGCGGGATGACGAACGCCAGCGGCACACCCATCACCATCGTCACCGCCAGCAGGACGCCCGCGGTCCCGGCCGACACCCCGGCGTCCCGGAAGATCTGCGGCATCCAGCCCATCGTGATGTACGCGGCGGTGGCCTGGAGGCCGAAGAAGCAGGCGAGCGCCCAGGCGGTACGGCTGCGGGTGATCTTGAAGGCGGGCTCCTCCTCGGCCTGCGCCCGCGCGGCCGTCTGCCGGTCCTGGCGCCCCGACCGGTCGCGTACGAGCAGCAGCCACGGCAGTACGGCGACGACGGCGAGCAGCGCCCACACGCTCAGGCCGGTACGCCAACTGCCGCCCAGGACATCGGTCATGGGCACGGTCGCGGCGGCGGCGAGCGCGGTGCCGAGGGCGAGAGCCATCGAGTACAGGCCGGTCATCTGGCCGACCCGGTCCGGGAAATACCGCTTGACGATCACCGGCATCAGGACGTTGCTGACCGCGATGCCCATCAGGGCGAGCGCGCTGGCGGCGAGGAAGCCGGGGGTGCCGCCCGCGAACGGGCGGAGCAGCAGACCGGCGGCTATCGCGACCATGCCCGCGCAGACGACCACGGCGGGGCCGAAGCGGCGGGCCAGGCGCGGCGCCATGATGCCGAAGACGGCGAAGCAGAGCGGCGGCACGGAGGTGAGGACACCGGCGACGCTGCCGTTCATGTGCAGCCCGTCGCGCACCTCCTCGAAGAGCGCGCCGAGGCTGGTGATGGCCGGGCGGAGGTTGATCGCGGCGAGCACGAGGCCGACGAGCACGAGCCGCGTGGTCCACGCCGCCCGGCCGTCCGTACGCGCGCCGAGGCCATCCGTACGCGTGCCCGTGCCGTCCGGGTTCGCGCCCGTGGGGGCTTCAATGGAGGCGTCGGTCATGGTGCCCGGCGCGGGGCTCAGGGTGCGGGTCTCGTCGTCGGCCATGACGCCATCATAGAATCATGGGATGATTGGTTGTCCAATCGCTTGGGACGGCCACCGAACACAAGGAGCGGCATGACGCTGAGCTCTCCGCGGCGCTCTCCCCTCGCCGACCAGGTGATCGCGCAGCTGCGCAACCAGATCACCTCGGGCGAGTGGCCGGTGGGATCGCGCATCCCCACCGAGCCCGAGCTGGTCGAACAGCTGGGGGTCGCGCGCAACACGGTCCGCGAGGCGGTCCGCGCGCTCGCGCACAACGGGCTGCTCGACATCCGGCAGGGCTCCGGCACGTATGTCGTCGCGACCAGCGAGCTGGCGGGCGTGATGCACCGGCGGTTCGCCACCGCCGACCCCCGCCATGTGGCCGAGCTGCGCTCCACCCTGGAGTCGTCGGCGGCCCGGCTGGCCGCCGAGCGGCGCACCCCGCGCGATCTGGCCCAGCTGGACGCGGCGCTCGCGCGGCGCGAGGAGGCCTGGGCGTCGGGCGACGCGGAGGCGTTCGTCGCCGCCGACGCCACCCTGCACCTGGCGATCGTGGCGGCCTCGCACAACGACGTACTGACCGAGCTGTACGCCGACCTCGGCGACCTCCTGCGCGACTGGCTGCGCGACGACGTCGGCCGGGAGCTGCGGCCGGAGAACCACATGGACCACGCGCGCCTGGTCGAGGCGATCCGGGCGGGCGACGCGGACACGGCGGCGACGGAGGCGGCGGGCCACGCGTTCTTCTGCCTGAACCAGCGCCTCTAGGGCGCGTTTCCTCAGTCCTCCGCGAGCTCGGGCTCCTCGATCACGACGGGGGCCCGCCGGGGCCGGGGCGTCAGGGTGCCGGTCGCCTTGGGATTGTGCTTCTCGTGGGTGACCCACACGGCTCGTACCTCTTTCCAGCAGCGGTCCGTGAGCCGCACGGTCTGCGCCGGGGCGACCGCGACCGGCGCCGCGTCCGCCGCGATGTCCCACCAGCGCACGCACTGGGTGTGCAGTCGCACCCGGTCGGTGTCGGGATACGGGTTGTGGCAGTACGCGATGACGTGCGAGCCCAGGACCGAGGTGCGGCAGTCGGCCCCGAAGGGCTCGGGCGGCGCCGCCTGCGCGGGCTCGTCGGGGGCGGTGGCGGCCCGTACGACCGTCGGAAGTGCGAAAGAGGCCGGGATCGCGGCAAGGAGCGCCACGACGGCGACGGCTCGGCGCTGCGCTGTCCGCAAGGGCCGCACTGCCCACCTCCTCCCCGACCGGATGCCCGACATGTCCGCTTCGATCAGTCTGCGGGGAAGTAGCCGGACACGCACGACGGCCGCCCTCCGTCCGCATACAGCGGAGGAGGACGGCCGTCGTCAGCGCGTCGGAGGATCAGGCACCGATCATGTGCACGCCGCCGTCGACGTGGACGATCTCGCCCGTCGTCTTCGGGAACCAGTCCGAGAGCAGGGCCACGATGGCGCGGCCGGTCGGCTCGGGGTCGGCCATGTTCCAGTCCAGCGGGGAGCGCGTGTCCCACACCGCCGCCAGGTCCGAGAAGCCCGGGATGGACTTCGCGGCCATGGAGCCGATCGGGCCCGCCGAGACCAGGTTGCAGCGGATGCCCTCCTTGCCCAGGTCACGGGCGAGGTAGCGCGAGGTCGCCTCCAGGGCGGCCTTGGCCGGGCCCATCCAGTCGTACTGCGGCCAGGCGAACTGCGCGTCGAAGGTCAGACCGACGACCGCGCCGCCGGAGCTCATCAGCGGGCGGCAGGCCATGACCAGCGACTTCAGCGAGAACGCCGAGACGTGCATCGCGGTCGCGACCGACTCGAAGGGGGTGTTCAGGAAGTTGCCGCCGAGGGCGTCCTGCGGGGCGAAGCCAATGGAGTGGACGACGCCGTCGAGGCTGCCGAGCTCCTCCTTGACCAGGCCCGCGAGCCGGTCCAGGTGCTCCTGGTTGGTCACGTCGAGCTCGATGACCTTGGCGGGCTTGGGGAGCTTCTTGGCGATGCGCTCGGTCAGGGTGGGGCGCGGGAACGCGGTCAGGATGACCTCGGCGCCCTGCTCCTGAGCCAGCTTGGCGGCGTGGAAGGCGATGGACGACTCCATCAGCACACCCGTGATCAGGATGCGCTTGCCGTCGAGAATTCCGCTCATGTGATCAGTGACCCATGCCCAATCCGCCGTCAACCGGGATGACGGCACCAGTGATGTACGAGGCGTCGTCCGAGGCGAGGAAGCGGACCGCGGCGGCGATCTCCTCGGGCTGCGCGTAGCGGCCCAGCGGCACCCCGGAGATGATCGAGGTGCGCTGCTCGTCGGTGAGCACCTTGGTCATGTCGGTGTCGACGAAACCGGGTGCGACGACGTTGAAAGTGATGTTGCGGGAGCCCAGCTCGCGCGCGAGGGAGCGGGCGAACCCGACGAGACCGGCCTTGGAGGCCGCGTAGTTGGCCTGGCCGGGCGAGCCCATCAGACCGACGACGGACGAGATCAGGACGACACGGCCCTTCTTGGCGCGCAGCATGCCGCGGTTGGCGCGCTTGACGACCCGGAAGGTGCCGGTGAGGTTGGTGTCGAGGACGGACGTGAAGTCCTCCTCGGACATGCGCATGAGGAGCTGGTCCTTGGTGACGCCGGCGTTGGCGACGAGCACCTCGACGGGCCCGTGGGCCTCCTCGATCTGCTTGTAGGCCTGCTCCACCTGCTCGGCGTCGGTGATGTCGCACTTGACGGCCAGGCAGCCGAGCTCGGCGAGGGCCGCCGGCGGCTCGCCGGTGCGGTACGTGATCGCGACCTTGTCGCCGGATTCGGCGAAAGCGCGGGCGATGGCGAGGCCGATGCCCCGGTTTCCTCCGGTGACGAGAACCGAGCGGCTCAACGGATCACCCTTTCGATAGCGGTTTCGTACTTCCGCAAACTATCGGTACCTGCACGTGTACGGGGAATCGACCTGTGACAGTGGCGTGGAAGATGCGCTGTGGGGTCCCTACAGAAAGACGTAGGCAGACGGCCCGCGAACGCGACATGATCGGGGCGACCGGTCTCACACGACAGGAGACATCCGTGCCTCATTCCCTCGACGCGGCCTTCACGGCGCTGCCGCTGCGCGCCCTCGCCGACGCCGCGCTCGCGCGGGCCCGTGCGCTCGGCGCCGACCACGCCGACTTCCGTCTGGAGCGGGTGCGCAGCGCGGCCTGGCGGCTGCGCGACGCGAAACCGTCCGGGTCGTCCGACACCACGGACCTCGGTTACGCGGTCCGGGTGGTGCACGGCGGCGCCTGGGGGTTCGCCTCCGGTGTCGATCTCACCATGGACGCCGCCGCCAAGGTCGCCTCGCAGGCCGTCGCGATGGCGAAGCTGTCGGCGCAGGTGATCGCGGCCGCCGGGTCGAAGGAGCGCGTGGAGCTGGCGGACGAGCCGGTGCACTCCGAGAAGACCTGGATCTCCGCGTACGAGATCGACCCCTTCTCCGTACCGGACGAGGAGAAGAGCGCGCTGCTCGCCGACTGGAGCGAGCGGCTGCTGCGGGCGGACGGGGTGGCGCATGTGGACGCCTCGCTGCTCACCGTCCACGAGAACAAGTTCTACGCGGACACCGCGGGCACCGTCACCACCCAGCAGCGCGTCCGGCTGCACCCGCAGCTCACGGCGGTCGCGGTGGACGGCAAGACGGGCGAGTTCGACTCGATGCGGACGATCGCTCCGCCGGTCGGGCGCGGCTGGGAGTACCTGACCGGCACCGGCTGGGACTGGGACGCCGAGCTGGAGGAGGTCCCCGCGCTGCTGGCCGAGAAGATGCGGGCGCCGAGCGTCGAGGCGGGCACGTACGACCTGGTCGTGGACCCGTCGAACCTGTGGCTGACCATCCACGAGTCGATCGGCCACGCCACCGAGCTGGACCGCGCTCTCGGCTACGAGGCGGCGTACGCGGGCACCTCGTTCGCCACCTTCGACCAGCTGGGCAAGCTGGCGTACGGCTCCTCGATCATGAACGTCACCGGCGACCGCACCGCCGAGCACGGCCTCGCGACCATCGGGTACGACGACGAGGGGGTGGCGGCGCAGAGCTGGGACCTGGTGAAGGACGGCACGCTCGTCGGCTACCAACTCGACCGCCGCATCGCCAAGTTGACCGGCCTCGGCCGCTCCAACGGCTGCGCCTTCGCGGACTCCCCCGGGCATGTCCCCGTCCAGCGCATGGCCAACGTCTCGCTCCAGCCGGACCCGGGCGGGCTCTCGACGGAGGATCTGATCGGGGGCGTGGAGCGCGGCATCTATGTGGTCGGCGACCGGTCGTGGTCGATCGATATGCAGCGCTACAACTTCCAGTTCACCGGCCAGCGGTTCTTCCGTATCGAAAACGGCCGACTGGCAGGGCAGTTGCGCGATGTCGCCTATCAGGCGACCACCACCGACTTCTGGGGCTCGATGGAGAAGGTCGGCGGCCCGCAGACGTACGTCCTGGGCGGCGCCTTCAACTGCGGCAAGGCCCAGCCGGGCCAGGTGGCAGCGGTCTCCCACGGCTGCCCGTCGGCCCTGTTCCGGGGCGTCAACATTCTGAACACCACGCAGGAGGCCGGGCGATGAGCTCTCGTACGACCGTCAAGCCGCACGAGATCGTCGAGCGGGCGCTCTCGCTGTCCACCGCCGACGGGTGCGTCGTCATCGCCGATGAGCACTCCTCCGCCAATCTGCGCTGGGCCGGAAACGCGCTGACCACCAACGGCGTGACGCGCGGGCGCACCCTCACCGTGATCGCGACCGTCGACGGGGCCGAGGGCACGGCGTCCGGGGTGGTGTCGCGGTCCGCCGTCACCGCCGACGACCTGGAGCCGCTGGTACGGGCCGCGGAGGCGGCGGCGCGCGGGGCCGGGCCCGCCGAGGACGCCCAGCCGCTGATCGACGGGGTGCCGGTGGCCGCCGACTTCACCGAGGCACCCGCCGAGACGTCCTCGGCGGTCTTCGCCGCGTTCGCCCCGGCCCTCGGCGAGGCCTTCGCCCGCGCCCGCTCGGGCGGCCGCGAGCTGTACGGCTTCGCGCACCACGAGATGACCACGTCCTACCTGGGGACGTCGACGGGCCTGCGGCTGCGCCACGACCAGCCGACCGGCACGCTCGAAGTCAACGCCAAGTCGCCGGACCGCACCCGCTCCGCCTGGGCCGGGCGTTCCACACGGGACTTCAAGGACGTCGACCCGGGCGCGCTCGACGAGGAGCTGGCAGTCCGGCTCGGCTGGGCCGAGCGGCGGATCGATCTGCCCGCCGGGCGGTACGAGACGCTGCTGCCGCCCACCGCCGTCGCCGACCTGCTGATCTACCAGCTGTGGTCGTCCAACGCGCGCGACGCCGCCGAGGGCCGCACCGTCTTCTCCAAGCCCGGCGGCGGCACCCGGCTCGGCGAGACGCTGGCCCCGCTGCCGCTGACCCTGCGCAGCGACCCGAACGAGCCGGGCCTGGAGTCCGCGCCGTTCCAGCTGGCGCACGCCTCCGGCGACGACGCCTCCGTCTTCGACAACGGTCTGCCGCTGGCCCCCACCGACTGGATCCGGGACGGGAAGCTGGAGCGGCTGATCACCACCCGGCACAGCGCGGGGCTTACCCGGTTGCCCGTCACGCCCTCGATCGGCAACCTGGTCCTGGACGGCGGTGGCGAGCGCTCGCTGGACGAGATGGTCGCCGCCACCGAGCGCGGTCTGCTGCTGACCTGCCTCTGGTACATCCGCGAGGTGGACCCGGCGACGCTGCTGCTGACCGGGCTCACCCGGGACGGCGTCTACCTGGTCGAGAACGGCGAGGTGGTCGGCGCGGTCAACAACTTCCGGTTCAACGAGTCGCCGGTGGACCTGCTGTCGCGGGCCACCGAGGCCGGGCGGACCGAGAAGACGCTGCCGAGGGAGTGGAGTGACTGGTTCACCCGGACCGCGATGCCCGCCCTGCGGGTACCGGACTTCAATATGAGCTCGGTCAGCCAGGGCGTGTGACCCCCATACACTGGCTGTTGCACATCAATACACCAGACCTAGGAGACGTACGACCGTGACGGACATCGTCGATGAGCTGCAGTGGCGCGGGCTGATCGCCCTCTCCACTGACGAGGACGCACTGCGCAAGGCGTTCGCGGACGGTCCCGTCACGTTCTATTGCGGCTTCGACCCGACCGCGCCCAGCCTGCACCTGGGCAACCTGGTCCAGATCCTCACCATGCGCCGGATCCAGCAGGCGGGCCACCGTCCGCTGGGTCTGGTCGGCGGTGCCACGGGTCTGATCGGCGACCCCAAGCCGAACTCGGAGCGCACGCTGAACGCGCCCGAGGTCGTCGCGGGCTGGGTCGAGCGGCTGCGCGGGCAGATCGAGCGGTTCCTCGACTTCGAGGGCCCGCACGCCGCGACCATGGTCAACAACCTGGACTGGACGTCGGGCCTGTCGGCCATCGAGTTCCTGCGCGATGTCGGCCAGCACTTCCGGGTCAACAAGATGATCGCCAAGGAGGCGGTCGCGCGGCGGCTCAACTCCGACGTGGGCATCAGCTACACCGAGTTCAGCTACCAGATCCTCCAGGGCATGGACTTCCTGGAGCTGTACCGGCGCCATGGCTGTGTCCTGCAGACCGGCGGCAGCGACCAGTGGGGCAACCTCACCGCGGGCACCGACCTGATCCACCGGGTCGAGCCCGAGGCCGAGGTGCACGCGCTGGCCACCCCGCTGATCACCAAGGCGGACGGCACCAAGTTCGGCAAGACGGAGTCCGGCACGGTCTGGCTGGACCCGGAGCGCACCACGCCGTACGCGTTCTACCAGTTCTGGCTGAACGCGGACGACCGTGATGTCTCCAAGTTCCTGCGGATCTTCAGCTTCAAGTCCCGTACGGAGATCGAGGAGTTGGAGCAGCTCACCGAGGAGCGTCCGCAGGCGCGTGCCGCACAGCGCGCGCTCGCCGAGGAGCTGACCACGCTGGTGCACGGCGCCGACCAGTGCGCGGCCGTCATCGCCGCGTCCAAGGCGCTGTTCGGCCAGGGCGATCTCGCGGAGCTCGACGAGCCGACGCTGGCCGCGGCGCTCAGCGAGCTGCCGCACGCCAAGGTGGCCGAGCTCGGTCCGGTCGTCGACCTCTTCGCCGAGGTCGAGCTGGTGGCGAGCAAGTCGGCGGCCCGGCGCACCGTGAAGGAGGGCGGCGCCTACGTGAACAACGCGAAGGTGACGTCCGAGGACGCGGTGGTCACGGCCGACGATCTGCTGCACGGCCGGTGGCTGGTGCTGCGCCGCGGCAAGAAGAACCTGGCCGCGATCGAGGTCACCGGCGTCTGACCCGCGCCTTCGACACGTACGGCGGGGGCGGACCCGTTACGGGCCGCCCCCTTCGGCGTACCGTCAGGCCTGCTGTTCGTCAGGCCTGCTGTTTGTTGCCTCTCAGCGCCATGTACACCATGTCGCCGAGGAAGACGATCACGACCGCCGCCGCGATCTGGAGGCCGTGCCGGCCCCAGTCGATGCCCTTGGTCTCGGCGATGCCGATCGCCCGGGCGACCGAGTTGCCGACCACACCGCCGATCATGCCGAAGATGGTCGTCAGCCAGAGCGGACTGTGCTGCTTGCCGGGCAGGATCGCCTTCGCGATGATGCCGAGCACGAAACCCACGATGATCGCCCACAACCAGCCCATGGCTGCCTCCTCGTTCCGCCCGTCAGGAGCGCTGCGCTGAGCACCGCGTCGGGCCTTCCGCTCGACATGAGCGGTCGCAGCCAGTGTTGACCCATCCGCCATACGGCGCATGTCGGACTCGTCCGTACGCAGTACGCACCGGATCATTCGCACACGTCGGACCTGCCCCGGTCTCGAACCCGACGCACCCCGGGCGTACGGTGAGAGCAGTCCGGGCCGGGGAGAGTCCGGTGTGGAGTCGGGTGGTGGAGCGTGTCGCGGAAGCGGAGCGGGGCCGAGGTCTTCCGGATCACCGGGGCCCGGCAGGGACTCGCCGAGGATGTGCGGGGGCGCCAGCGGCGCTATGTGATCTCGATGTCGATCCGTACGGTGTCGGTCGTCCTGACCGCCGTCCTGTGGAACATCGAGCGCCCTGTCGCAATCGTGACCCTGGTGTTGGGAGCCCTGCTCCCCTATGTGGCTGTCGTGATCGCCAACGCCGGCCGGGAGAACGTGCCTTCACTGCCCTCGACCTACATTCCGGCGCCGTCGCGACCCATGCTCGGGGCCGCTCCGCAGGGCGGTCCGGCGCGGCCTTCGGGGGCCGCCGGGACCCCTGACCACGAACAGTGGTCACGCGAGCAGACCTGATCCGTCACAGTCTGCAAAGCTCAAGAAAAGCTCAGATCAATCATGAAGTTCCGGTGCACCACACCGGGTCCCCCATGACATACTGCGTAGGCGCTCCGCATCCCCCGTCGGAGCGACGGACCGACGCCGGGCAGCTCCCCCCGTGGCTGCTCGGCGTCGCCATGTCACCCCTCGTCGATGGCGCAGAATGTATCCGTGAGTGACGAGATCGCCGACGAGACGCCCATCTGTTCCGCCAAGGGCTGCCGCACCGAGGCCGTTTGGGTGCTGGCATGGAACAACCCGAAGCTTCACACGCCGGAGCGCCGCAAGACGTGGCTCGCGTGCGACGAACACCGCGAGCACCTCTCCCAGTTCCTCGGGATGCGCGGTTTCCTCAAGGACGTGGTGCCGCTCGCCGAGTGGGAATCAGCCGCCGATCGCTGACATCGGGCGGTCGGGCTGGAGGAACGCCGGGTCGTCCAGACCGGATCCGGCCTTCTTCCCCCACATCGCCAGCTTCCACAGCCGGGCGATCTCCTCGTCCGGCGCGCCCGAGCGCAGCGCGCCCCGCAGGTCGGATTCCTCGCGCGCGAACAGACAGGTGCGGACCTGGCCGTCGGCGGTGAGCCGGGTGCGGTCGCAGGCGGCGCAGAACGGGCGGGTCACCGAGGCGATGACGCCGACCCGGTGCGGCCCGCCGTCCACCACCCAGCGCTCGGCGGGCGCGGAGCCCCGCTCGTCGTCGCCCTCGGGAGTGAGCGTGAACCGCGTACGGAGCGAGGTGAGTATGTCACCCGCCGTGATCATGCCGTCGCGCTTCCAGCCGTGCTGGGCGTCCAGCGGCATCTGCTCGATGAACCTCAGCTCGTAGTCGTTCTCCACCGCCCAGGCCAGCAGGTCGGGGGCCTCGTCGTCGTTGAGCCCGGGCATCAGGACCGCGTTGACCTTGACCGGGGTGAGCCCGGCCTCGCGGGCGGCCGCCATGCCTTCGATGACGTCCTTGTGGCGGTCGCGGCGGGTGAGCGTCTTGAAGACGTCGGGGCGCAGGGTGTCCAGGGAGACGTTGACCCGGTCCAGACCGGCCGATTTCAGTGCGGCCGCCGTGCGCTTCAGGCCGATGCCGTTGGTGGTGATCGACATCCGGGGGCGCGGCTCCAGAGCCGCGCAGCGCTCCACGATGCCGACGACGCCGGGCCGCAGCAGCGGCTCCCCGCCGGTGAAGCGGACCTCGGTGATCCCGAGATCGGTGACGGCGATCCGGATCAGGCGGACGATCTCGTCGTCGGTGAGCAGATCCGGCTTGGAGAGCCACTGCAGGCCCTCTTCCGGCATGCAGTAGGTGCAGCGCAGATTGCAGCGGTCCGTCAGCGAAACGCGCAGGTCAGTGGCGACCCGGCCGTACGTGTCGATGAGCACTGTGGGCCCCCTCCCCCGGTGTCCGGATGATGTATACCGCCGAGCCTACGCGAGAGCTCCGACAACTACAGGGGCCGTTTGCCACGAGGTGCGACGCGGCCGCGTCGTAGGTCTCTACGACACGGCCGCGGTGGGTTTCCGTACGGACGTCCTCAGTGAGCACCGACGCCCGTGAGGGACTTGACCTCCAGTTCGGCGTACTTGCCGGCGTCCGGCTCCTCCTTGGAGAGGAGCGATCCGATCAGGCCGAGCAGGAAGCCGACCGGGATCGAGATCAGGCCGGGGTTCTCCAGCGGGAACCAGTGGAAGTCGACGCCCTTGAACATCGACGTCTTCGGGTTGCCGGAGACCACCGGCGAGAACAGCACCAGGACGACCGCCGTGGTCAGACCGCCGTAGATCGACCACAGCGCGCCCTGGGTGGTGAACCGTTTCCAGAACAGGCTGTACAGGATGGTCGGCAGATTGGCGGAGGCGGCGACCGCGAAGGCCAGCGCCACCAGACCCGCCACGTTCAGGTCGCGCGCGAAGGCGCCGAGCACGATGGCGACCGCGCCGATGAAGACGGTCGCCCCGCGTGCGGCCCGGACCTCCTCCTGCTCGGTCGCCTTCCCCTTGCGGATGACATTGGCGTAGATGTCGTGCGCGAAGGAGGACGACGAGGCGAGCGTGAGGCCCGCGACGACGGCGAGGATCGTGGCGAAGGCGACCGCCGAGATCACCGCGAGCAGGATCGCGCCCCCGTTGGAGCCACTGCCGCCGCCGATCTCCAGGGCCGCGAGCGGCGCCGCCGTGTTGCCGGCCGGGTTGGAGGCGATGATGTCGGCCGGTTTGAGCAGCGCGGCCGCGCCGAAGCCGAGCACGATCGTCATCAGATAGAACGCGCCGATGATCCCGATCGCCCAGTTGACCGACTTCCGGGCGGCCTTGGCCGACGGGACGGTGTAGAAGCGGATCAGGATGTGCGGCAGACCCGCGGTGCCCAGCACCAGGGCGAGGCCGAGCGAGATGAAGTCCAGCTTGGACGTGCCGGTCTTGCCGTATTTCAGACCGGGCTCCAGGAACGCGCTGCCCTTGCCGCTGTTCTTGGCGGCCGTGCCCAGCAGGTCCGAGAGGTTGAAGTGGAACTTCAGCAGGATCAGGAACGTGATCAGGATGGTGCCCGCGATGAGCAGGACCGCCTTGACCATCTGCACCCAGGTGGTGCCCTTCATACCGCCGATGGTGACGTACACGATCATGAGCACACCGACCAGGGCGACGATCATGATCTTGCCCGCGTCGCTGGTGATACCGAGCAGCAGCGAGACGAGCACGCCCGCACCGGCCATCTGCGCGAGCAGATAGAAGATCGAGACGACGATCGTGGAGGTGCCGGCCGCCGTGCGCACCGGGCGCTGGCGCATCCGGTACGCGAGGACGTCGCCCATCGTGTACCGGCCGGAGTTGCGCAGCGGCTCGGCGACGAGCAGCAGCGCGACCAGCCAGGCGACGAGGAAGCCGATCGAGTACAGGAAGCCGTCGTAGCCGAAGAGCGCGATGGCTCCGGCGATGCCGAGAAAGGACGCGGCGGACATGTAGTCGCCGGAGACCGCGAGCCCGTTCTGGAAGGCGGTGAACTGGCGGCCGCCCGCGTAGAAGTCGGCGGCGCTCTTGGTCTGGCGGCCGGCCCAGACCGTGATGACCAGGGTCGCGGCGACGAACACCGCGAACAGCGTGATGATCAGCGGCCGGTGCTCGCTGGTCGCGGTCGCCGCGAGCGGGACGTGGGCGTACGCGGCGCTCATGCGTCGGCCTCCATACGGGACTTGATCGCCTCGGCGCGCGGGTCCAGCTTGGCCGCGGCGTGCCGCGAGTAGAGCCAGGCGATGAGGAAGGTGGTGAGGAACTGGGCGAGGCCGAAGACGAGCGCCACGTTGATGTTGCCGAACAGCTTGTGGCCCATGAAGCCGCCCGCGTAGTTGGACAGCAGGACGTACAGGAGGTACCAGGCGATGAAGGCGACCGTCAGCGGGAACGCGAACCTGCGGTGGGTGCGGCGCAGTTCGGCGAACTCCTCGCTCGCCTGCACCGCGACGAACTGCTCGGTGGGGGGCTGGACGCGCGTGTCGGTACCGCCCGGGGGCGGTGGCACATCGGTGGCCACGGAGTCTCCTCGCGACGAGGGTGCGGTGGGGATGGACGACAAGGGGGACCTCACAGTCGGGGATCGGTGATGGTGGTCCCCCTGACAACGGCACGGACGGCGTCGCGTCTCGGTTCAGGCCGGTGGATTTTCTCTTCGCCGCGTTCACGGCACGCACACGAATTCTCGGACGAACACCGCCGAACTCGTTGATGGGCCGGGATGATCGGCGATAGCTTCCCTGGTCATGTACCCGTCCAACCGCGACCCGCGGGCGGACGGCTCTCACGGATGATGTGGAGAACCCATGGCGCATCTGGGATCCCGGCGGCGACGGGCGCTCGCGCTCCCGGCCGGTCTGGCGCTCACCGCCTCGCTCGGCTTCCTCCCGGCGGGCACGGCCTCGGCCGCACCGGCCGCCCCCACCGACGGGCCGAACCTTTCGTACGTCGTCAACACCACGGGCGGACACGGCACTTCGGCCCGTATACAGAAGGCGATAGCCCAGGCGGGCGGCACAGTCGTCGTCTCGTACGACCGGATAGGCGTGGTCGTCGTGCACTCGACGAACCCCGCCTTCGCCCAGCGGATACGTACGGTCAGGGGCGTCGCGTCGGCCGGCGCCACTCGCACCACTCCTTTGAAGTCCCTCGCCACCACCGAGGAGGGCACCACCCAGACGCTCACCCCGGCCGAGGCCGCGAAGGCGATGGCCGCGGCCGCGCCCGGCCAGGAGCCGCTTGAGGCCAACCAGTGGGACCTGCGGGCGATCGGCGCGGACAAGGCCGCCAAGATCTACCAGGGCAGCCGCCGGGTCACGGTCGGCGTGATCGACACCGGCGTCGACGACACCCACCCGGACCTGGCGCCCAACTTCTCCGCGTCCCAGTCGGCCAACTGCGTGGGCGGCGTCGCCGACACCTCGCCGGGCGCCTGGCGGCCGTACGTCGGCGGCAGCGACCACGGCACGCATGTCGCGGGCGAGATCGCGGCCGCGCGCAACGGGATCGGGGTCGCCGGGGTCGCGCCGGGCGTGAAGGTCGCCGGGATCAAGGTCGCCGAGCAGGGCAGCGGGCTGTTCTTCACGGAGGCGGTGGTCTGCGGCTTCGTCTTCGCCGCCGAGCACCACATCGACGTCACCAACAACAGCTATTACGTGGACCCCTGGTACTTCAACTGCAAGGCCGACCCGGACCAGAAGGCGCTGCTCGACGCGGTCACCCGGGCCACGCGGTACGCCGAGAACAAGGGCGTCCTGAACGTCGCCGCGGCGGGCAACGAGAACTTCGACCTGTCCAAGCACGCCCTCACCGACACCACCAGCCCCGACGACCAGCCCGCGCCGCATCCCACGGTGACGGTGGACCCGGCCAAGTGCCCCGACATCCCCGCCCAGTTGCCGGGTGTCGTCACGGTCGCCGCGACCGGCGTGCAGGGGATCAAGTCGTACTACTCCAGCTACGGCCTCGGGCAGGTCGACGTGGCCGGGCCCGGCGGTGACAAGTACCAGATCCCGGACACCCCGGACAAGAACGGCCGCGTCCTGTCGACGCTGCCCGGCGGGCTGTACGGCTACAAGCAGGGCACCTCGATGGCGACGCCGCACGTGGTGGGGGTCGCCGCGCTGCTGAAGTCCAAGCACCCGTGGGCGTCCCCGGCGGCGCTGCGGGCGATGCTCAAGGCGCAGGCCGACAACCCCGGCTGCCCGACCGGCCTCTACGACCCGGACGGCAACGGCGTCCAGGACTCCACCTGCGAGGGCGGCAAGCGCGTCAACGGGTTCTACGGCTTCGGCGTCGTGAACGCGCTGCGCGCGGTGACCGAGTAGATCACCACGGGACGGCGAACAACCGGCCGAAGAACCGGCCGTACGACTGATCGCCCGGGTGACCGGGCAGCACCCGCAAGGCACTTCCGTACGTACCGAGACATCCGTCAACCACATGGAGAACCCATGACGTTGCACATCTCCCGTACGCAGCGCGTCATCGCCGCATCCGTCGGGATGGCCACCGCCACCGCCCTCGCCGTGCTGCCCGGGAGCGCGTCCGCCGCGCCGGCCGACACCGCTCCGGCGAAGGCGACCGCGCGCACCGACGCCGCGCCCTCGCTCAGCTATGTCGTCAACCTCCGCAAGGGACAAGGGAGTTCGGCGCGGATCACCAAGGCGATCGCGGCCGCCGGGGGCACCGTTGTCCAGGCGTACGACCGGATCGGCGTGATCGTCGTCCACTCGGCCAACCCGGACTTCGCCAAGGCCATCAGAGAAGTACGCGGTGTCGCCTCGGCCGGTGCGACCCGGACCGCGCCGCTGCCCGCGCAGGCGACGACCGACGTCGGTACGCCGAAACTGCTCACCGAGGAAGAGGTGAAGGCCGCGACCGCCGGGGCGGCGGCCGGGGAGGATCCGCTGGAACCGTTGCAGTGGGATCTGAAGGCCATCAAGGCCGACAAGGCGCATGAGAGGACGCTCGGCAGCCCCAAGGTGACCGTGGGCGTCATCGACACGGGCGTCGACGACACCCACCCGGACATCGCGCCCAACTTCGACCGCGCCAAGTCGGTGAGCTGCATCGGCGGCAAGCCGGACACCACGGACGGCGCCTGGCGCCCGTTCGCCACCGGCGGCTCCCCGCACGGCACGCATGTGGCGGGCGAGATAGCCGCGGCGAAGAACGGCGTGGGCATCACCGGTGTCGCGCCCGGGGTGAAGGTCGCGGCGATCAAGGTGTCCACCCAAGGCGGCAGCTTCTTCTACACCGAGGCCGTCGTCTGCGGCTTCATGTGGGCGGCCGACCACGGTATCGACGTGACCAACAACAGCTATTACACGGACCCCTGGTACTTCAACTGCACCACCGACCCCGATCAGAAGGCGCTGGTCGAGGCGATCACCCGGGCCAGCCGGTACGCCGAGTCCAAGGGCACGGTCAATGTGGCGGCGGCCGGCAACGAGCGCTACGACCTCGCGGCCGACTCGATCACCGACCCGGCCAGCCCCAACGACAGCACCCCGGGCAACCGGACCGTCGACACGAACAAGTGCTTCGACATCCCGACCGAGCTCCCGGGTGTGGTCACGGTCGCCGCGACCGGGGCCAAGGGCCTGAAGTCCTCCTTCTCCAACTACGGTCTGGGCGTCATCGACGTGGCCGCGCCCGGCGGCGACTCCACGGTGTACCAGCCGCCGCAGGCCCCGGCCACCAGCGGCCTGATCCTCGGCCCGGTGCCCGGCGGCAAGTGGGCCTACATGGCCGGTACGTCCATGGCGACCCCGCATGTGGTGGGCGTGGCCGCGCTGTTGAAGTCCGAGCACCCGCACGCACCCGCCTGGAAGATCAAGGAGCTCCTGAAGGAGGGCGCCGACCCGACGGCCTGCCCCGACCCGTACGACATCGACGGCGACGGCAAGCCGGACGCGGTGTGCGAGGGCGGGGCGCGTCATAGCGGGTTCTATGGGGCGGGGATTGTGGACGCGCTCAACGCGGTGCGCTAGCGCGCGGCGGGCGCGGTTATTCGACTGCGGGCCGTCGTGGGCTGGGCGCGCAGTTCCCCGCGCCCCTTAAGCGCACCCGGAACCGCAGCGCGCTGCCGTGAGTTGGGGCCGGGTGGATCGTTCCGCCCGGCCCCGGCCGTGCCATAGTGCGTGCATGATTCACGCAACGGGGAGTGGTGGCGCGGACGGTACCGCGCAGGCTTGGGCGGCTTTGGGCGGCGATCCCGCTCTCACCGGACTGATCTCGTATGGCGGGCCCGGCGGGGTGTTGCCCGCTCGGTTGCCGGTGGTCGGGCTGGCCCGGGCCGCCGTCGCGGTGTGTTCGCTCGCCGCCGCCGAGCTGGCCGCGCAGCGCAGTGGTTCCCCGGTGCCGGGTGTGCGGGTGGACGACGGGGCGGTGGGCACGGCGTTTGTCAGTGAGCGGCATCTGCTCGTGGACGGGCGCGCGCCGGTCTCCTTCGCGCCGCTGTCCCGGTTCTGGCGCACCCGGGACGGCTGGGTGCGCACCCATGCCAACTACCCGCACCACCGCGCCCGTCTGCTCGCCGCGCTCGGGTTGCCCGACCTCGACGACGAGCGGGCCGTGGCGGCGGTCGGGGCGGAGTTCGCGGGGCGGCGGGCCGAGGACATCGAGACGGTGGTGTACGAGGCGGGCGGCCTCGCGGTCGCGGCCCGTACGCCCGGCGAATGGGCGGCGCACGAGCAGGGCCGGGCCGTCGCGGACCACCCGCTGCTGACGCTGACCCGCACCGACGAGGGCCCCGGACGCCGGCTCGGGCCCCTCTCCGGTTCGCCGCTGCTCCCGGCCGCCGGGGTACGCGTCCTCGACCTCACCCGGGTGATCGCGGGCCCGGTCGCCACCCGTACGCTCGCGCTGCTCGGCGCGGACGTGCTGCGGATCGACACCCCGCAGCTGCCGGAGAGCCAGGACGCGCACAGCGACACCGGCTCCGGGAAGCGCTCGGCCCTCCTGGACCTGCGCGCCCGCGCGGACCGCGCCGCGTTCGAGGAGCTGCTCGCGCAGGCGGACGTGGTGGTCACGGGCTATCGCCCGGGCGCGCTCGACCCGTTCGGCCTGGCCCCGGAGGCGATCGCCGCGCGTCGGCCGGGCGCGGTGGTGGCGCAGCTGTCGGCGTGGGGGCAGTACGGGCCGTGGGCGCATCGGCGCGGCTTCGACAGTCTGGTGCAGGTGGCGACGGGGATCGCGGCGGTCGAGGGCGCGTCCGACGGACGCCTGGGCGCGCTTCCCGCGCAGGCCCTGGACCACGGCACGGGCTATCTCCTGGCGGCGGCGGTGCTGCGCGCGCTGACCGAGCGCGGGCGGGACGGCGGCGGCCGGGTGGCCCGGCTCGCGCTCGCACAGACGGCGAAGTGGCTGGTCCACGATCTGCCGAGGCAACCGGCCGCGCCTGCGGGCCCGTACGACCCGGCTCCCTGGCTCGCGGAGACGGACAGCCCGGTCGGACGGCTGCGCCACGCGCTGCCGCCGGTCGCGTTCGCGGGCGGACCCGCGAACTGGGCCCGTCCGGCGGGACGTTGGGGCACGGACAGCCCGAAGTGGCTGCCCGCGTGATCCGGCCGGGGCGCTGCATGGAAGCGCCCCGACCCGTACTCGTACTACGTACGAACTACGGCTTGATCAGCACCTTCAGCGCCGTCCGCTCGTCCATCGCCTTGTAGCCGCCGGGAACGCCGTCGATGCCGACCGTCAGGTCGAAGACCGGGGACGGGTCGACGGCGCCGGACAGGACGTCCGGCAGGAGCTCGGGGATGTAGGCGCGGACCGGGGCGACGCCGCCGCGCAGGGCGATGTTGCGGTCGAACATGACGCTCAGGTCGAGTCCGGTGCCGCTGCCGTGCGGGACGCCGACATAGCCGATGGCACCGCCGTCGCGGGTGATCTCCACGGCCGTACGCATCGACTGCTCGGTGCCGACCGCCTCGATGACCGCGTGCGCGCCCTGGCCCCGGGTCAGCTCGCGCACCGCGTCGACCGCGGCCTCGCCGCGCTCGGCGACGACGTCCGTGGCGCCGAACCTGCGCGCGATGTCGGTACGGACCTGGTGGCGCCCGAGCGCGATGATCCGCTCGGCGCCGAGCCGCTTGGCGGCCAGGACACCGCAGAGCCCGACGGCCCCGTCACCGACGACGGCGACCGTGGCGCCGCGCTTCACGCCCGCGCCGACGGCGGCGTGGTGGCCGGTGCCGAGCACGTCGGAGAGGGCGAGCAGCGCGGTGAGCAAATGATCGTCCGAGGCCGCAGCTGCGGGCAGCTTGACCAGCGTGCCGTCGGCGAACGGCACCCGCACCGCCTCGCCCTGGCCGCCGTCGGAGCCCACCGAGCCCCAGAACCCGCCCTGCGGACAGGACGTCTGCAGCCCCTCGGCGCAGAACTCGCAGCTGCCGTCCGACCAGACGAACGGCGCGACCACGAGGTCACCGGCCTTGAACCCGTTCACCTCGGCGCCCGCGTCCTCGACGATGCCCAGGAACTCGTGCCCGATGCGCTGGCCGGGCTGGCGCGCGGATTCGCCCCGGTAGGCCCACAGGTCGCTGCCGCAGATGCAGGCGCGCAGCACACGCACCACGGCGTCGGTGGGCAGCTGCACCTTCGGGTCCGGCACCTCCTCCACCCGGATGTCGTGGGGGGCGTGGATCACGGTGGCGCGCATGGGGCAGGTCCTTGCTGGTCAGTCGGGGGGCGTACGGAACACGGCCGTACGGGAAGTCCGGTTCTCACCGTACGCCTGCGCGAGGAGTGCCTGCGCGGCGAGATACGTGAGCATCACCCAGAAGTCCGGGCGCGGCAGCTGCGGCCAGTCGGCGACGCCGGTGGCGATCAGCGTGTCGGAGAGCAGGAACAGCGCCCCGCCGAGCCCCACGACCGGCCCGAGCCCGCTGGAGCGGTACGCCATCGCGGTGAGCAGCAGGCTGTACCCGGCGACGGGGACGCGCAGACCGGCCGGAAGGTCGCCCCACAGCGCGGCCACGGTCCCGACGAGCGCGAGCCCGTACGCGGCCCCGAGTGCCCCGGACGTCCGGCCGCGCCCGAAGAGCACCAGGTAGCAGACGTGCCCGGCCGCGAACGAGCCCATGCCGAGCAGGAACGCGGGGTCGGCGCCGGAGAGCAGGAACACGTCCCCGCCCCAGCCGCACAGCAGCGCGGCCACCAGCAGGCGAGGGCCACCGCGCGCGTACACATGCCCTGCGAGCAGCGGCATGAGCAGCGGTTTGGCGACCACGTGCCCGGCCCGCCACCCTGCGGCGAGGCAGAGCAGGTCGACGACGGCGACGGCCCCGAAGGCGAGCAGCAGCGGCCGGACGAGCCGGGCGCGGTTCCCCTCGGCGGCGACCGCCGTCACGCGTGCTGCTCGGAGACGGGTGCGGGGTCGGTGACCGGCGTGGCCTCAGCAGACTCGGTCGCCTCAGTCGTGACGGGCGCGGCGGGCTGCCAGCCCGGCCCCCGGAAGACCCGCCCGGCCCGCTCGCGCCAGTTGCTCGCGGCCCGTACGTCACGGGCGATCGCCGCGTACTCGTGGGTGGCGACCCGCAGCGGGTTGAAGGTGGAGATGTTCTTGGTGAGCCCGTAGACGGGCCGGTCGGTCTCGGGCGTGAACGAGCCGAACATCCGGTCCCAGACGATCAGGATGCCGCCGAAGTTCCGGTCCAGATAGCCGCCCTGGGAGGCGTGGTGGACGCGGTGGTGGGAGGGCGTGTTCAGCACGAACTCGAACGGCCGGGGCAGCTTGCCGACCCGCTCGGTGTGCACCCAGAACTGGTACACGAGGTTGGTCGCCGAGCAGAACGCGAGCGCCGCCGGATGCACGCCAAGGGCGATCAGCGGAACGTAGAACGGCCACACCGTCCACGTCGTCCAGGGCTGGCGCAGCGCGGTGGTGAGGTTGAACTTCTTGCTGGAGTGGTGCACCACATGGCAGGCCCAGAGAATCCGGATCACATGGTGGCCCCGGTGCGACCAGTAGTAGAAGAAGTCCTGCCCGAGCAGCATCAGCGGAAGCGTCCACCAGTGGATGGGGATGCTGAGCGGGGTCAGCTCGTACACCAGGGTGTAGATCGCGACGATCGGGATCTTCCACAGCGCGTCGAAGACGAGGCTGCCGAGCCCCATGCCGACGCTGGTGGCGGCGTCCTTCGTCTCGTACCCGGCGGCATCGTCGTCCGGATGTATCCGGTAACTCACCATTTCGACGACGGTGAGCAGCACGAAGGCAGGTATCGACCACAGCACGACATCGGGCAGGTTCGGCGACATGCCTGCACCGTAGGGGCGGGGTGGCGGGTGCGCTAGAGGTTGTTACTGACAAGTATGCGAGACAAGTTGTCAGCGACTTTTGGCACCTTCTGCCAATGACGGCCCGGCCACCGGGCGTACGATTCCCCCCTTCGGGCCCCAGGGGGAGGTCAACTGCCGTGTCAGGCATGGAAGTTGTGCTCGTACGCGTGGCGAGCACGGTGGCCTCCACCGTCGCCAAGTCCCTCCTGAATCCGAAGCCCGGTGCGGGCCTGGTCTCGACTCCCGTCCGCCCGCTGCCGAGGCCCGCGTCGCCGGAGCGGCTTGCGAAGGTGCTCGGTCGGCGGCTCACCGACTCGTACGGCTCGCTGCCCGAGAACGAGCGGACGGCGGCGGCCGACGCGGTGGCGGACGCGTTCGCGGCGGCGGGCGGGATCACGCCGGAGCATCTGTTCGCGCTCGACCTGGACCCCGGGCGGCTGTACGCCGAGCTCCGCCGCCCGCACCCGGGCCCGGGCGAGGCCCTGTACGAGGAGCTGCTGGGGCACTGCTGCGTCCATGTGGTCGAGCAGCTGACCGCGCACCCCGCGTTCGCTGCGCGTGCGGCGGTGGAGCAGGCACGGGCGGCGGGCCGGACGTTCACGCTGGTGACGGACGTACGCGACCGGCTCGGCCCGCGCGCGGAGGCGGCGGCCCTGAGCTTCGAGGAGCAGTACGCGGCCTTTGTGACCGAGACGCACGGGCGCCTTGAGCTGTACGGGCTGACGCTGGGGCGCTCGCGGAGCGAGTGGGCGCTGGACACGGCGTACATCAGCCTCGCGGTGAGCGGGGAGCGCGGGGACTTCGGGCTTGCCCGGGGCGATCAGGTGGCGGTCAAGGGCGAGCGGGCCCTCCCCGCCCGGGGCGACCAGGTCGCGGTCAAGGCCGAGCAGGCACTCGCGGGCGCCGACCGCGTGGTGCTGCGGGGACCTGCGGGCTCCGGCAAGAGCACCCTCGTGCAGTGGCTGGCCCTCAACGCCGCCCGGCGCGCCTTCACCGGCGACCTGGCGGACTGGAACCGGTGCGTCCCCTTCATACTGCGGCTGCGCGCCTTCACCCAGGCCGACGCGCTCCCGCTGCCCGACGAGTTCCTGCGGGCGGCCGGGGTGCCGCTGCACATGCCCGCCCGGTGGGTGGAGCACCTGCTCTCCGTGGGCCGGGCGCTCGTCCTCGTGGACGGGGTGGACGAGGTCCCGACGCGGCTGCGCGCGCGTACCGAGACCTGGTTGAAGTCCCTGATCGCCGCGTTCCCGAACGCGCGGTACGTCGTCACCACCCGCCCCTCCGCCGTCCCCGTCGACTGGCTCTCCCGGCAGGCCTTCGTGGCCCATTCACTGCTGCCGATGGAGCGGGACGACATCCGCGCGTTCATCGGCCACTGGCACGACGCCGCGCGCGGCGAGTGCCTGAGCGACGCGGAACGCGCGCAGCTGGCGACGTACGAGACCTCGCTGCGCCAGGCGGTCGGCAGCCGTCGCGACCTGGGACGGCTCGCCACCAACCCGCTGATGTGCGCCCTGCTGTGCGCACTCAACCGCGACCGCCGGATGCAACTCCCGCGTGTAAGGAAGGAGTTGTACGACGCTGCCCTCGACATGCTGCTCGTACGACGGGACACGGAACGCGAGATCGCGTGCGTGGAGGGCGTCGAACTCACCCGCGAGGAACAGACCGCGCTCCTCCAGCGGCTCGCGTACTGGCTGATCCGCAACGCCCAGGTGGAGGCCGAGCAGGGCGAGGCCATGGAGATGATCGCCGACTGGTTGAGGGCGATGCCGCAGGTGCGCGGCACCGCCGAGCAGGTCTTCGCCCATCTCCTGATCCGCAGCGGCCTGCTCCGCGAACCGGCCCCCGGCACCGTCGGGTTCGTCCACCGCACCTTCCAGGACTACCTCGGCGCCAAGGCGGCGGTGGAGTCCCGCGACTTCGGCGTCCTGGCGGCGAATGCGCACGACGATACGTGGGACGACGTCGTGCAGATGGCGGTGGGGCATGCGCGCGCGGACGAACGGGCGCGGCTGCTGAAGCAGTTGCTCCGGCGCGCCGACCGGGCGCCGAAGCTGCGGCATCGGTTGGTGCTGTTGGCTGCGGCTTGCCTGGAGCACGCGCCCGAGCTCGACCCGGCGGTCCGGGAGTTGGTCCAGGCCCGGACGCGGGAGCTGCTGCCGCCGCACTGCCTGGATGACGCGGAGAAGTTGGCGAAGGTCGGCGAGCTGGTGCTTGAGCTGCTGCCGGGGCCGGAGGGGTTGGATGAGTACGAGGCGGGGGCGGTGGTGCGGACGGCTGCCGCGATCAGGGGGGATGCGGCGTTCGAGGTGATCTCTCGGTTTCGGGGGGATGGGCGGTGGCGTGTCGCCGACCAGATCTCCAGCGCTTGGGGGGCGTTCGACACCGAGGAGTACGCGCGGGAAGTGCTGGCGGCGGGGGCTTGGGACGAGGCCTCTCTGACCGCGACGACTCGGGAGGAGTTGCAGGCCTTACGGCTGGTTCCTGGGGCCCGCCGCGTCCGGGTGTCAGGAAACCACTCGGATCTCACCCCGCTGACCGAAGTCCGGGAAGCGGAGTACGTTTTCGTCTACGGCAGCATGGATCTGACAGACCTCACCCCACTGGCCTCTCTTCCCCGGCTCAAGGATGTGGGTCTGAGCCGGTGTTCGGCTCTGCGGGATCTGACACCGCTGGTCGGGCCGACCCTTGAACACCTCTCGCTCTACATGCTCGATCCGGACCTCTCACTGGAACCACTGCGGGAGATGACCGGCCTCAAGAGCCTGTACATCGCCCATCCCGCTCTCATCGAGAGCCTCGCCGAACTGCCCGTGGGCCCCCGGTTGAACTCTCTGATGCTTCAGCGCCAGATCCGCTACGCGAGCCTCGACGGCATCGAGCGCTGGCCCCTCCTCACCCGTCTCACGCTCGCCGGACAGTCGCAACTACGCGAACTGTGCCGGAGGCCCGACCTGCTCGGACGACTGACATACCTGGGCCTCTTCGAGCTCGACACTCTCGACCTGGGTGTGTTGGCGAGCGCCGCCCGGCTCCAAGGCCTGGTCATGACCGAGTGCGAACTCCCGGCCGGGCTGGGCGCATTGCGCGACCTGCCCCAGTTGACCGAGCTACACCTCTCCAGGTCGACGACCGCCGGAGCCCCGCTCGACCTCTCCCCGCTGGGCGACCTGCCCGCACTCACCATCAGGGTGCCCGACGACATGCCCCTTGTCGGCGCCGAACAAATCTCCCCAAGCCGACTGAAGATCTTCCGCACCCGCCCCTGACCCTCAAACCCCCGCCGCCCCCAACAACACCCCCGCCGCATACGTAACCCCCATAGCCACCGCACCCCCACTCACATTCCGCAGCACCGCCGCCCCCACCGGTGCCGAGCCCAGGCGGGCGCTCCACCAGCCCGTCAGGGCCAGCGCGGCCAGGACCGAGCCGACCGTCACGTACAGGCGTACCGACGCCGGGGGCAGCACGATGGCGAGCAAAGGCAGCAGGGCTCCCACCGTGAAGGCCAGGAAGCTCGCGCCCGCCGCGTGCCACGGGTTGGCCAGCTCGTCGGGGTCGATGCCGAGCTCCACGCGCGCGTGGGCGCGCAGGGCGTCGCGTTCGGTGAGCTGTTCCGCCGCCTCCCGGGCCAGCTCGGGGCTCAGGCCGCGGTCCTCCAACAGACCGGTCAGCTCGTCCAGTTCGGCCTCGGGCTCCTCGCGCAGCTCGCGCCGTTCCATCGCGAGGGCGGCCTTCTCGGAGTCGCGCTGGGTCGACACCGAGACGTACTCGCCCGCCGCCATCGACATCGAGCCCGCGAGCAGGCCCGCGAGGCCCGCCGTCAGGAGCGTCGAGCGGTCGCCGGTGGCGCCCGCGACGCCGACGACGAGGCCCGCGGTGGAGACGACGCCGTCGTTGGCGCCGAGAACTGCGGCCCGCAGCCAGTTCAGGCGCGCGCCGAGGGCTCCGCCATGGGCCTCGTCGTGCCCGCCGGACCCGTCGGGGCCGGGCGCCGTCTCCGCTTCCGTCATGCGGCGAAGGGTCTCACCCCCGCCGTCACCACACCCGTACCGACCCACCAAGGGCGAACACCGGGCTCGTCGCGTCCGGCGGGATCTCCTTGAGCGGCTCGGCGATCTCCTCGACGGTCGGGCCCACCGTCGCCGCGACCGCGTCCAGGAGCGGCAGGTCGAAGCCGTACACGCGCGCGGCGTTGCCGCCCACCATCCGTGCCACGTCCTCGCGCGGCAGCCCCGCGTACGCGAGGCGCAGGCCCTCGCGGGAGTACGGGGTCGTGCCCTCGTCGTGCGGGTAGTCGCTGCCCCACATGATCTTGTCGAGGCCGATCCGGTCGCGCAGCGGCACCTCGTGCGGGCGCATGAAGCTGGCGCCCACATAGCAGTTGTCGCGCCAGACCCGGCTCGGGCCCTCGCCCATCGACTCGGCCAGACCCGCGCCGAACCTGGACTCCGCCGTCGCCGCCCTGCTCGCCGCCGACACCAGGCGCTCGTGGTAGTAGTCCAGCATCTCGATGACGCCGGGGATCCAGCCCGAACCCTGCTCGGTGAGGATCAGTTTGAGCGAGGGGTGGCGGCGGAACGCGCCGCCGAAGATCAGATGCCAGAGCGCCCGGTGCGAGAACCAGGTGGTCTCCACCATGAAGACGGCCCGCGCGGCCGGTTCCTCGCCGAGCGGCGGGGACGCGGAGCCGCCATGGTGGTTCACCGGTACGTCCAGGTCCGCGCAGACCGTCCAGATCGGGTCGTACGCCGCCGAGTAGAGCTCCGGCAGTCCCGAGCCCGGTGGTGCGCCGGGGAGCAGGACGCCGCCGGTCAGGCCCGCCTCCTTGGTCCGGCGGATCTCCTCGACCGCCCGGTCGACGTCGTTGAGGAGGATCTGCGCCACGCCCGCCCGGCGGCCCGGGACCAGCTCACAGAAGTCGGCGAGCCAGCGGTTGTGGGCCCGTAGACCCGCCCAGCGCAGGTCCAGCTCCTCCCGGGTCGGCGCGGGGGCCATCAGGGACGCCGACGGGAAGAACGGCGGGATCGTGTTGGGGAAGATCACCTCTGCCACGATCCCGTCCGCCTCCAGATCGGCGATCCGCCGCTCGGAGTTCCAGTTGCGGTCGGCGGTGTCGGCGAGCAGATCCTCGTGCGGGTTGACGTAGGTGGCGGCCCAGGCGTCGAAGTCGTCGTGGTACCGCTTCTCCAGGTACGGCCTGTAGTCCAGCAGGTCGGCGCCCGCGTGGCAGTCGGCCGAGATCACCGTGTACCGGCCGGCGTTCATGACGCCCCCAGGACCGGGAAGTCGTGGTCGGTCAGCCAGTGCCGGCCCACCTCGCGCGAGCGCGCCCAGGACGCCTCGACGGCCGACTGGTCGTCGCTCTGGCCGAGTTCGGCCGGGGTCGGGCCGATGCGCCGGGCGATCGGGGCGAGCGCGGCGGCGTCGAAGCCGAAGACCTCGGCGGCCGCCAGACCCAGCATGCGGCGCGTCTCGGTCACCGGGATGTCGTGGAAGGTCTTCTTCAGCCACTCCCGGGTGTGCGGCCAGGTCCCTTCCGGATGCGGGAAGTCGGAGCCCCACAGGATGTTGTCGATGCCGATCTCGTAGCGCTGGGCGAGCTCGCGGCGCTTGGTGTTGGTGGCACAGACGAAGATCTGGCGGTCCAGGTACTCGCTGGGCGGCCGCTGCAGCTCGGCGAACGGCGAGAGCTTCTTGCCGCCGTGGGCGCCCAGATAGAGCCGGTCCATGAACCACAGCAGGTTCGGCAGCCACCAGCAGCCCGACTCCGCCACCCCGAACCTCAGCCCCGGATGGCGTTCGAAGACGCCGGACCAGAGCAGGAACCACAGCGGCCGCGCGGGCCACCAGGTGACCTCGCTGACGTAGATGCCCAGGTGGTCGCCGTACTCGTGGCGGGGCGCGGCGCCCGAGTGGGTCACCAGCGGCATCCCGGTCTCGGCGGCCGCCGCCCACACCGGGTCGTAACGGCGGTCGTGGTACGGGGCCTTGTCCACCCACATCGAGGGGATCATCAGCGCCCCGAGCCCGGACTCCTTGGCCCGGTGGATCTCGGCCACCACGCGCGCGACGTCGCCCGTCACCGGCAGCAGGGCGACCCCGCAGTGCCGTTCGGGGTGCTGCCCGACGAACTCGGCGAGCCACCGGTTGTGCGCCTGCGCGCCCGCCATGCCGAGGTCGGGGTCCTGGTCGCCGGAGAGGCCGAGACCCACCCCGAAGGGCGCGGCGGTCTGGCTGTCCACGGCGTCCGCGTCGGGGAAGACGACCTCGGCCGCCACCCCGTCGCCGTCGAGCTCCTTGAGCCGCCGCTCGACGTCCCAACCGCCTTGGAGGCCTTCCTCGTTGTCGGCGAACCACTTGGCCGCGAAGGCCTCGTTGCGTACGCCCAGGCGGGTCATCTCCTCGCGGCGCCGCTCGCGCCCGGCGAGGAAGTCGTCGAACTCCCGGTGGAAGCGGGAATCCAGATAGGGCCGGTACCGCTCGGTGGGCAGTCCGGCGTGGCAGTCGGAGGAAATGATCAGATACGGGTCGTTCGGCTCGGTCATCACTGCCGTCCTCAGTCCGCAGTAGTCCTCTGTCGTCCTCAGTCGTCCTCAGTCGAGAATGAAGTTCTCCAGGTACGTCGGTTCGGCCCGGTCCAGCATCGATTGCGACCTGGCCCTGATCTGCCCGTCGCTGTGTTCGCTCGGCGGGAGCAGCCAGAAGCGGTCGGCCCGGATGCCGTCCACGACCGTCTCTGCGACGTCCTCGACCGGGGTGAACTCGATCTCGCGCCCGGCCGCCCGCATCGCCGCCTCCCACTGGTCCAGGCTGCGGTAGGGCGTCTTGCGGGGCCGCTCCTTGGCGTACCGCTCGGGCCGGTTGCGGTGCGACTCCCACAGGCCCGTGCGCAGCATGTGCGGGCCGGGGAAGAGCACGGACGCGCCCACGCGCGCGTGCTCCGCCTTGAGATGCGCGTACAGCGACTCGGTCATGGTGACGACGGCCGCCTTGGTGACCGCGTACACGGACGCGGTGGGCAGCGGCGCGATCCCGCCGTCGCTGGAGGAGGTGTTGACCACATGGCCCGGCTCGCCCGAGGCGATCATGCGGGGCACGAAGGCCTGGATGCCGTGGAAGACGCCCCACACATTGACCGCGAAGGCCCACTTCCAGTCGTTGACCTCGTGCTCCCACATCCGGCCCTCGGCCCCGGAGCCGACGCCCGCGTTGTTGCAGAGCACGTGGACGCCCCCGAAGGCGTCGTACGCGGCGTCGGCGAGCGCCCGCACCTCCTCGCGCTCGGAGACGTCGACCACGCGCGCGTGCACCCGCGCACCCTCCTCGCGCAACTCCCCGGCCGCCTTCTGGAGCGGCGCCTCCTCGACGTCGGCGAGGACGACGTTCAGGCCCTCGGCCGCGAACCGGCGGGCCATCGCGAGCCCGATCCCGCTCGCCGCGCCCGTGACGACCGCCGTCCGCCCCTCGGCGAGCCGCATTAGAGGCTCCCCGCCGGCGGCCCGTCGAGGATCTGCTGCGGGTCGTCGTAACGCTGGTGGATATACGGCAACAGGGCCTTCGCGCTGACCCGTTCGGCCACCCGGCCGCGCTGGTCGGTGGTCTTCTCGCCGATGGTGATCTCCACCAGGCGGCGCACCGGCAGGTCCGCGACGGGGTCGTACATCGACTCGCGCAGCACCACGTCCCCGGTGATCCGCTCCAGCTTGCGGACCTTCTCGTTCCGTACGCAGTGGACCAGGACCGGGTCCATCTCCAAGCCCTCGCCGTCCACGGCGGGCAGGAACTTGAAGTAGAAGTCGACCTTCTCGGTGGGCTCCGGCAGCGGCAGGACGCTGTCGACGGCCCCGCGCACCTCGACGAAGGCGATGCCGTGCCGGGCGAGCGCGGCCCGTACGACCAGGCCGTCCCGCTCGACCGTGACCTCGCCGAGCTTCTTCGGCTCGCCGAACACCTCGCGCCCGCCGATCAGCGCGCGCTCATGGGTCATCGGCATCACCAGCGGGTACCACCCCGGCTGCCCGTCATGGACGGCGGACACCGCCACCGAGCCCGCGCCGAGCGGATGGCCGGGCAGCTCGACGCGGCTGATGTTCGCCCGTACGAGTGAATCCCCCGCGGGCTTGAGCGGCGGCGGCAGAACGGCCGCGACCGCGTCCGGATCGCTCTCCCAGACGGCCGTCACACCGGTGGACCAGATGTCGGGAAGCTTCGAGCTCGCGGTGCGCGCGGCCCGGATCTCCTCCTGAGTACGGGCGCCGTACCGTACGCGTGCCATGTCGTACCACCCTTCGTCGGTCGTGCCTCAGCCTGTGGTCGCCGTGCCGTCCCCCGGGGTTCTGTAACACAGTTACACCGCCGCCGATGAAGGGTAAAGAGCCGTGCGGGAACCGGAGTTGGGAGAAGGCGGGCCATGACGCGTACGTCTTTGAGCCGCGAGGAGATCCTGACGACCGCACAGGCCCTGGTCAGACAGCACGGCCCGGCAGCCCTCACCATGCGCAAACTCGCCGCCGAGCTGGGCACGGCGGTGACCTCGATCTACTGGCACGTCGGCAACCGCGAAGAGCTGCTCGACGCGCTCGTCGAGCGGACCGTGCGCGAGCTCGGCGAGATCCGGCCGCGCGGGCGCACCCCGGCCGCCCGGATCGTCTCGGTCGCCACCGCCCTGCGCAGGGAGCTGCGCGAGCACCCGCATCTGATCGCGATGGTCCATGAACGCGGCCTGACCGAGCGGATGTTCCTGCCCGCGCAGCAGGCCCTGGTCCACGAGGTCCACACGGCCGGGCTGCGCGGCGCGGCGGCGGCGCGGGTCGTCCAGGCCGTCCAGGTCCAGGTCGTCGGCCATGTCCTGGTCGAGCGCTACCGCGAACGCGCCCCCGCCCAGCACCCCGCCGAGGACGAGCTCTGGCATACCGCGTCCGCCGAACACGACCCCGCGCTCGCCCGCGCCCTGGCCCGGCCGGCGGACCCGGAGCGGCTGTTCGCGACCTCGGTGCGGGCCCTCGTGGACGGGCTGCTGGCGCAGCCGCGTTGACGGGCGCCGGTCGGACTGTCAGTGCGGCCCCGTATTCTCTGTGACCATGCTCGACGACCGTACGACAGCAGCGCCGACGTGGCCGACCGCCTACCCGCAGGGGTACGCGGTCGTCGACGTGGAGACCACCGGACTCGCCCGCGACGACCGGATAATTTCTGCTGCCGTCTACCGCCTGGACGCCCAGGGCAATGTCGAGGACCACTGGTACACACTGGTCAACCCCGAGCGCGACCCCGGGCCGGTGTGGATCCACGGCCTGACCACCGACGTGCTGGCCGACGCGCCGCTCTTCCCGGACATCGCCGGGGAGTTCGCCGAGCGCCTGGACGGCCGCGTCCTGGTCGCGCACAACGCGATCTTCGACTGGCAGATGATCGCCAGGGAGTACGCGCGGGCCAAGCGCACCGCGCCGGTGCGCCAGCGGCTGTGCACCATCGCGCTCTCCAAGGAGCTCGCCCTTCCGCTGCCCAACCACAAGCTGGAGTCGCTGGCCGCGCACTTCGGAGTGGTGCAGCAGCGCGCGCACCACGCGCTCGACGACGCGCGCGTGCTCGCCGAGGCGTTCCGCCCGAGCCTGCACGAGGCGGCGCGGGTCGGGGCGCGGCTGCCGCTGCTTGAGTGCCGCCCGCTGACCGAGTGGTCGGACGCGCCGACCGCCCCGCGCATCGGCTACCAGGCGACCGGTTCGGGTTCGTACGGACGCGGCTCCAGCTGGCGCCCGGCCCGTAAGCGCCCGGCGTGCCCGTACCCCAACCCGGGGCGTTACGAAGCGGACAAACCGCTCAAGCAGGGCATGCGGGTGGCGTTCTCCGGGGACACCTCCATCGACCGGGAGCTCCTGGAGGACCGGGCGGTCGAGGCCGGGCTGCACGTGGCGACCAGTGTGTCCCGGCTCACCAGTCTGCTGGTAACCAACGACCCGGACTCGGCGACCTCGAAGACCGTCAAGGCGAAGTCGTTCGGCACGCCGGTCGTCGACGAGGCCGCCTTCACCCAGCTGCTGCGGGACGTGGCTCCGGCAGACGGGTGAGTGCAGGGCGTGCCGCCCACCGATGCGGCCCGGCGCGCTCCACCCTGTGGCGCATGGCACGTTGCGAGGTCTGCGGAAACGACTACGGGATGTCCTTCGAGGTGCACGCGCAGGGCGCGGTGCATGTCTTCGACTGCTTCTCCTGCGCCATTCACCGCATGGCGCCCATCTGCGAACACTGCCGGGTCCAGGTCATCGGCCAGGGCGTCGAGGTCGAGGGCCACTGGTACTGCGGCGGGCACTGCGCCCGAGCGGAGGGCAGGGTGGGCATCGTCGACAAGGTCTGATCCCCCGTACCGAAGGCCGGGCCTCCCGTACCCCGAAGGTCCGGCCCTCCGTACGCCGACCCCCTGAGAACACCCCATGGTGGGAGTTGTACCTTCATGGGGTGTACCGCTTCCTGTTGTCCCGGCAGTGGGTGCTCGTCACCCTCCTCGCCCTCGTTCTCATCCCCACGATGATCGAGCTGGGCTTCTGGCAGCTGCACCGCCACCAGCACCGCGTCGCGCAGAACGCCGTCATCGCGGACAACCTGAAGGCGAAGCCGGTCCCGGTGACCCAGCTCACCTCCCCCGGACATGTCGTCCCGCACTCCCAGTACTGGCTGCGGGTCACCGCCACCGGTACGTACGACACGGCCCATGAGGTCGTCGTGCGCCGGCGGACCGCGGCCGACGGCCGGGTCGGCTACCACGTGCTCACCCCGTTTGTCCTCGACAGCGGCCCGACCGTGCTGATCAACCGGGGCTGGGTGGCGGACAACGGCAGCCAGACCGAGTTCCCGAAGATCCCCGCGCCGCCCAGGGGCGATGTCACGGTCACCGGCCGGCTGATGGCCGACCAGACGACCGCGGCCAGCGGCATCAAGGACGTCAAGGGCCTGCCGCCCCGCCAGGTCATGCTCATCAGCAGCGCCCAGCAGCAGAAAGCGCTCGGCCGGCCCGTCCTCGGCGGCTACATCGAGCAGACCGCGCCCGAGTCGGACTCCCCCGAGCTGATCCCCGCCCCCGACCACTCCTCGATCGGTCCCCACATGGCGTACGCCGTCCAGTGGTGGCTGTTCACCGCCGGGGTCCCGGTCGGCTGGGTGATCCTGGTCCGCCGCGAGAAGCGCGACCGGGCCGAGGCGGCGGCGCAGGCCGAGTCCGCGGAGCCCGCGCCCGCGGCCGCCTGAACCACCCGCGTACCACCGCCGCACCCCCGTCCGATGCGTACCGTCCGGTCCTATTGACGTATCGGTCTGATTGACAATTCCGCCGGGCGGGAACACGCCACTGCGTGACGCGACGTATCCAGCGCATCGAGGACTACGCCCTCATCGGCGACCTCCAGACCGCCGCCCTGGTGGGCCGGGACGGCTCCGTCGACTGGCTGTGCCTGCCCCGCTTCGACTCGGCGGCCTGCTTCGCGGCGCTGCTCGGCGACGACGACAACGGCCACTGGCGGATCGCCCCCGCGGGCGCCGGGGACTGCACGCGCCGCGCCTACCTGGACGACTCGCTCGTCCTGGAGTCCGTGTGGGAGACCCGCAACGGCACGGTCAAGGTCATCGACTTCATGCCGCAGCGCGATGTCTGCCCGGACGTCGTACGGATCGTCGAGGGCGTCAGCGGCAGCGTCGAGATGAGCTCGGTCCTGCGGCTGCGCTTCGACTACGGCCGGGTGGTGCCCTGGGTGCGCCGCGCCGACGGCCACCGGGTCGCGGTCGCGGGCCCCGACTCGGTGTGGCTGCGCAGCGACCCGGCCGTCAAGACGTGGGGCCAGCAGATGAGCACCCGCTCGTCGTTCACGGTCGGGCCGGGCGACAAGGTCGCGTTCGTCCTCACCTGGCACCCCTCGCACGAGCCCCGGCCGTCGATAATCGATCCGTACGAGGCGCTGGAGCAGAGCCTCGCGGACTGGCGCGAGTGGGCGGACAAGTGCCGCACGGAGGGCCCCTACCGGGACGCCGTGGTCCGCTCCCTCATCACGCTCAAGGCGCTCACCTTCGCCCCGACCGGCGGCATCGTGGCGGCCCCCACCACCTCGCTCCCCGAGGAGATCGGGGGCGTGCGCAACTGGGACTACCGCTTCTGCTGGCTGCGCGACTCCACGCTCACTCTGGAGGCGCTGGTCACCGCCGGGTATCTGGAGGAGGCGGCGGCCTGGCGCGACTGGCTGCTGCGGGCGGTCGCGGGTGACCCGGCGGACCTCCAGATCATGTACGGCCTGGGCGGCGAACGGAGGCTGCCCGAGGTCGAACTGCCGTGGCTGAGCGGCCACTTCGACTCCACCCCGGTCCGTATCGGCAACGCCGCCGTCGACCAGCTCCAGCTCGACGTGTACGGGGAGGTCATCGACTCGCTGCACCTGGCCCGGATGGCGGGCATGGCCGCCAAGCCGCACACCTGGAACGTCGAGCTCAGCCTGCTCGGCTTCCTGGAGTCCCGCTGGCGCGAGCCGGACGAGGGGCTGTGGGAGGTGCGCGGCACGCGCCGCCACTTCGTGCACTCCAAGGTGATGGCATGGGTCGCCGCCGACCGCGCGGTCCAGGCCCTTCAGAGCGACCCGTCGCGGCGCGGCGACGCCGAGCGCTGGCGGCGCATGCGCGACGAGGTGCACCGGGAGGTGTGCGAGAAGGGCTTCGACCCCGAGCGCAACACCTTCACGCAGTCGTACGGGTCCGAGGAGCTGGACGCGGCGACGCTGCTCATCCCGCGCGTCGGGTTCCTGCCGGGCGACGACCCGCGCGTGATCGGGACGGTGGACGCGGTACGGGCCGAGCTCGGCCGGGACGGCTTCGTGCGCCGCTACAGCACCGAGGGCCGCAGTGTGGACCCGCTGCCCGGCGGCGAGGGCACCTTCCTGGTCTGCTCGTTCTGGCTGGCCGACGCGCTGCGGCTGACCGGCCGCGAGAAGGAGGCGCGGGACCTGTTTGAGCGGCTGCTCGCCCTGCGCAACGACGTGGGCCTGCTCGCCGAGGAGTACGACCCGGTGGCCAAGCGCCAGTTGGGGAACTTCCCGCAGGCCTTCAGCCATATCGGCCTGGTGGCGACCGCGCTGGGGCTGGAGGCAGGATAGGCGCATGGATCTTGGACTGAAGGACCGCGTCTACGTCGTCACCGGCGCCTCCCGGGGCCTCGGCCTCGCCTCCGCGCGGGCGCTCGCGGCCGACGACGCGAAGGTCGTGCTCAGCGGCCGCGACGAGAAGGCGGTGGCCGAGGCCGCCGACGGGCTCGGCCCGAACGCACTCGGCGTGGCCGCCGACAACGCCGACCCCGCGACGCCCGCCCGGCTGATCGCCACCGCCCGTGAGCGGTTCGGCCGCTTCGACGGCGTGCTGATCAGCGTCGGCGGCCCGGCGCCCGGCTTCGTCGCCGACAACACGGACGAGCAGTGGCAGTCGGCCTTCGAGGCGGTGTTCCTGGGCGCGGTACGGACGGCCCGCGCGGCGGCCGCCGAGCTCGACGAGGGCGGGGTGATCGGGTTCGTGCTGTCCGCGTCGGTCCACGAGCCGATCCCGGGCCTGACGATCTCCAACGGGCTGCGCCCCGGGCTCGCGGGCTTCGCCAAGTCCCTGGCGGACGAACTGGGCCCGCGCGGCATCCGCGTGGTCGGCCTGCTGCCGTCCCGGATCGACACCGATCGCGTACGGGAGCTGGACGCGCTCTCCGGCGACGCGGAGGCGGCCCGCGCCGCGAGCGAGTCCCGCATCCCGCTGCGCCGCTACGGCACCCCGGAGGAGTTCGGCCGCACGGCCGCGTTCCTGCTCTCGCCCGCGGCGTCGTATCTGACGGGCGTGATGCTGCCGGTGGACGGAGGGGCGCGGCACGGGTTCTGAGGTCTGAACCGAGCTGGGCGCGGGCCCTCAGCTGACCCGCTGCGGGCGGTGCTTGACCGCGCGCATCCGTACCTCGGCCGGCAGCGCGGCCAGGCCCGCCGAGTCGCGGGCGTGGGCGAGGGCCTGCGAGGTGAGGAGCGCCAGGGCCTCGGCGGGGGCGGCGTGGGGTTCGAGCAGCAGGGCGGCGCGGGCCGCCGGGGTGGTGCGGCGGCCGTGCAGGCTCACCTGGGCGCGCGCCACCCCGTGCAGCGCCTCCGCCTCGCCCGCCAGGACCGTCTCCAGGGCCCGGCCGCGCAGCAGCGCGCCCTCGCCGTCGCCGGAGTCCACCAGGACCTCCGCCAGGCGTGCCCGGCGCAGTTGGGCGAGCAGCCACCACAGGGCGAGCAGGATCAGCACGGCGAGCGCGGCGATGACCACCGGCCACCACCAGCCGTAGTGGTGCCAGCGCTCCCGTCGGGCCCGGCTGAGCAGCACGTCGTCGGTGCCGTGCCAGGGCCACCACGAGGGCACGGACAGTCCGGCCCCGGCGGCGAGGACCGCGCCGCCCGCCGCGACCAGTACGAGCCCCACAAGACCCAGCAGCACCCGGTTCACCGTCCTCAGCACGGCTTCACCTCTTCCTGGCGGCGCGGCCCACGTACACGGAGAGGCCGGGCTGTGCGGCGAGCCCGAGCTCCTTGATGCCGGCGCCGAGCGCGGCGTCCAAGTCGGCGCGTACGTCGTCGAGTTCACGGAAGTGCGAGACGGCGCGCACGGCGACCTTGGCGCGGCCCATCCGGACGCGCGCCGACTGCACGCCCGGGACCTCCATGGCCCGGTCGCGCAGCACCAGCGCGGCGGCGGTCCGGTCGAGCCCGGCCCGTACCTCGGCGGACGGGCGCCGCATCGCCAGCAACTCCCGCAGCCCGGGCGTCACCGCGAGCACGATCAGCCAGAGCCCGAGCGCCACCACGACGCCCGCGCCGATGAGCACCACCACGTCGTCCAGGGCGTGCCCGGCCAGCCAGTCGGCGCCGCGGCGGCGCCAGCGCATCGCCGGGCGATCGGCCCGGACGGCCGCGATGTCGTACAACAGCGGCCCGGCCACGGCGAGTACGACGATCGCCACGACCGTGGCGGGCACGCGCCGCGTCGACCAGAACCGGCCGCCCCCGCCGTCCTCCCCTTCCGCGAGCACGGGGTCGTACGCGGCGGACGACTGCGACTGGTCGAGCCCGGCCTCGGGGTTCTTCTCCAGGACGACGGGGAGTCGGCGCGTCCGATCGTCGCCACCGGGCGCGTCCGGTTTCGCCTCATGCGGCGTGGGCTCGTTCACTGAATCCTCCCCCGATCCGCTGCCGTCCCGGTGTGCGCGGAGTGCAGCCGTTCGATCTGCACCGCCACCTCGGGCACCTCCATGCCCGCCAACGCCCTTACCCGCTCGGCGACTTGCCGACGCACGGCGCCGCACTGGGCGCCGATGTCGGAGGGGTAGCCGAGCTCCACGCTGACCCGGACCCGGGCCACCTCCTGGTGGACCGTCACCGTCGCGTGGGGCGCGGCGCCGCCCTCGGGGGGCGCCTGAAGCGCCTCGCGCGCCGCCTGCGCGGCGATCTTGGCCACCACCCGGTCGGCGATCCGGGTCGCCCCGCGCTCGCCGGGCTCGATCCGCTGGGGCGACGCCGTCGACGACACCGTCATGGGGCCTTGTCACCGCCGCCGGTCGCCGCGGTCCCGGGGACGGAAGAAGTCACCGGGTTCGATGTCGCCGTCCAGGAATCTGCCCGCCACGAAGCCGATCGCGCCGAGCGCCGCGACCAGCAGGAACGCCCCGAATCCGCCGAAGTATCCGGCGAAGCCGAGGGCCATGCCGGCCACCATGCCGATCACCGCCATGCTCATGTTGAGCTCCTCAGTCGGGGGCCGGGGCCTCAGTGGAGACGCGGCTCCGGCTCGTCCTCTTCCTCATCAGGAAGTTTCACATCGCTGACCGCGATATTGACCTCGACGACCTCAAGTCCCGTCATGCGCTCGACGGCCGCGATCACGTTCTCGCGTACGGCCCGGGCCACATCGGAGATCGACACGCCGTAGTCGACGACGATCTCCAGGTCGAGGGCCGTCTGGACCTCGCCGACCTCGGCCTTCACACCGCGCGCCACCGCCGACTTGCTCCCGCCGGGGACGCGGTCCCGCACGGCGCCGAACGTACGGGACAGGCCGCTGCCCATCGCGTGCACCCCGCCGACCTCGCGGGCGGCGAGCCCGGCGATCTTCTCGACCACGCCGTCGGCGATGGTGGTACGCCCACGGGCACCGGGATCGCCGCCGCCACGCTTGGCGGCAGAGGTCTTCCGGGCCCCACTCGTCCCGCTGTCCGGCGAATCCCGGTCCGGACCGGAGTGCTCGGGGCGGTTGCGCTGTGCGGTCTCGCTCATGGCGGTTCATCCCTTTCGGCTTCCCCCCGATTGCCCACACTAAGTGCGGTTCCCCACTCCCGCGCCGGGGATGCGGCAGGCTGGAGCAATGACGGCGGACGCGTGGGGCGCGGAAGTACGGCGCCGACTGGGCCTCGGCAGACTGCTGCCGCTCGGGGAGGCGGCGGACGGGGTGTGGGTGACCGAGCGGGCGGCGGGGGCCGTGCTGCGGTCGGCGGCGGGTGCGGTGCCGTCCCTGGCGCTGACGACTCTGCGCCTGTCGCCGGTGTCCCCGGCCTCGCCCGCGTCCTGGGCCCCGCCGAGCGCGCTGGGGGCGGGGGCGGTGCGGGTGTCGGCGGAGGTTTCGGTGTGGGGGTCCTCGCCGCTGCCCGTTCGGGTGGAGCGGCTTCGGGAGGTGCTGTGGGAGGCGGCGTCCTCGCGTCTCGGCCTGACGCTCACGGAGGTGGACGTGCACGTGACCGCGCTCCTGTCCGCCCCGGCGCATCCGCCGCCGGACACTCCCCCGAGCAGGCTACCTCCGTCCACGCCGCCGGCCCGTGCGGCGCTGGCGGTCCCGGGGGTGTCGTCCGTGACGACCGAACTCGGCCCACCACCGCTGTCGGTCCGCCCCGATCCCCCTGTCGTCCTGGAGCTGACGGTGGCTTCGGGGCACCGGGCGCTGGATGTGGCGCGGGCGGTTCGGGGAGTGGTGGGGGAAGGGGTGGGGGTGCTGGTGACGTGGGTGGGGTGATTTTCCCCCACCCCACCCCTCCCCGAAAGCCCTGGGCGGGCGGCCAAGTTCGTTCACCGCAGGCCGGTGGGGGTTGGTCGCGCAGTTCCCCGCGCCCCTAAGAGAGGGCCCGGAGGGCCCTTTTAAGGGGCGCGGGGAACTGCGCGACCAACCCAGCACGGTCCGCAGACAAAGCGGGGTGCAGGGGCGCAACCCCGCGTACCCACCCACCCAGCGGGGCGCAGGGGCGCAGCCCCGCTTGCCCACCCACCCCAGCGGGGTGCAGGGGGCGGAGCCCCCGCCCGGGGGTCCGGGGGCTCCGCCCCCGGGAAAACCCACCTCCGCCCCCACCCACCCCCGGAGGGTCTAGGTGAAGGGGCGGGGTGGGGCAAAGCCTCAGTCGGACAGACCCGCCAGGTCCCGCAGGCGCCGCGCCTGCGCCGCGCGCTCCGCGACGCGCTGGTCCTCGTACGTACGACCGGCCGCGCCCTCCAACAGCGCCTTCGTCTCGATCACCGCATCCCGCGGCGCCGCAAGAAGCGCGCCCGCCAAGTCACGTACAGCCGCGTCCAGTTCGGCACCCGGCACGGACAGGTTCGCGAGCCCGACCCGCTCCGCCTCCTCCGCGCCGACGAAACGACCCGTCGCGCAGATCTCCAGGGCGCGGGCGTAGCCCACGAGCCCGACCAGCGGATGCGTGCCCGTCAGGTCCGGCACCAGGCCCAGACTCGTCTCGCGCATGGCGAACTGCACGTCGTCGGCGACGACGCGCAGGTCACAGGCGAGCGCGAGCTGGAAGCCCGCACCGATCGCATGCCCCTGGACCGCCGCGATCGACACGATGTCGTTGCGGCGCCACCAGGTGAACGCCTCCTGGTACTCGGCGATGACCCCGTCGAGCTCCGCGTCGGAGCCGCGCGCGAGGTCGAGGAAGGACGGCTCGCCGTCGAAGCCCTCGGGAGTGAAGGCCTGACGGTCGAGCCCGGCGGAGAAGGACTTGCCCTCTCCCCGCAGCACCACGACCCGGACGGAGCCGGGCAGTTCCTGTCCGGCCGCCGCCAACGCCCGCCACAGAGCGGGAGACTGGGCGTTGCGCTTGGCCGGATTGGTCAGGGTCACCGTGGCGACCGCGTCGTCGACGGTGAGCCGTACGCCGTCCTTGTCGAGTACGGGGTCGGGCGAAGCCATGGGGCGCCTCCGGGTCAGGTGCGGTCAACAAGTGACTGCACAGTAACCACCCGGTCGACCACGCGGTCGACCGGGTGGCCACCAGACCCGGCGGGCCGTGGCCCGCCCGGCCCCGGTCAGGCCGTCGCGGTCTTCTTGCCGCGTGTCGCTCCGCCGCGTCCGCGGAGTACGACCCCGGACTCGCTGAGCATCCGGTGCACGAATCCATAGGAGCGGCCGGTCTCTTCGGCCAGCGCCCGGATGCTCGCACCGGAGTCGTACTTCTTCTTCAGGTCTGCCGCGAGCTTGTCGCGCGCGGCGCCGGTAACCCGGCTGCCCTTCTTCAGAGTCTCGGCCACCCGTGCCTCCTCATGGGAAGTGCGCTCTGGACTTCTCATGATCACCCCTCTCGGGCTTCCTGGCCACCCATTCGGCAAGGTCCGTCCCAGCGGGTTTGGGCGCAGGAACGAGCGAGGCTCGACCGGAACGCAGAGTTCCGGTCGAGCCCGAAGTGACCGTCGAGGCCGACCCGCCGCGAAGTGGCTGGTCAGAGGTGTGTTCCGGGTCACAGCCCGGAACAGGCCCGTCCCGTACGTACCGGATCTTGATCCCGTGCATGACACGCCGGGGTACGAGACGCACTCACTCAGATTGAGGATCACGCGTAAGCCGAATGATCCATATGGAGTGGATCAGTCGCGCTGGGTCACGCGAGAGCGACCAGATCCGCGTAGTCCGGACCCCACAGGTCCTCGACTCCGTCGGGCAGCAGGATGATGCGCTCCGGCTGCAGCGCCTCGACCGCGCCCTCGTCGTGGGTGACCAGGACGACCGCGCCCTTGTACGTACGCAGCGCGCCCAGGATCTCCTCGCGGCTGGCCGGGTCGAGGTTGTTGGTCGGCTCGTCGAGGAGCAGCACATTGGCGGACGAGACCACGAGCGTGGCCAGGGCCAGACGGGTCTTCTCGCCGCCGGAGAGCACACCGGCCGGCTTGTCCACGTCGTCGCCGGAGAAAAGGAACGAGCCCAGCGTCTTGCGGACCGCGACCAGGTCGAGGTCGGGGGCCGAGGAGCGCATGTTCTCCAGGACCGTGCGGTCCGGGTCGAGCGTCTCGTGCTCCTGGGCGTAGTAGCCGAGCTTGAGACCGTGACCCGGGGTGACCTCGCCGGTGTCCGCCTTCTCGGCGCCCGCGAGCAGCCGCAGCAGGGTCGTCTTGCCGGCACCGTTCAGGCCGAGGATGACGACCCGCGACCCCTTGTCGATGGCCAGGTCGACATCGGTGAAGATCTCAAGCGACCCGTACGACTTGGACAGGCCCTCGGCGGTCAGCGGGGTCTTGCCGCAGGGCGCCGGGTCCGGGAAGCGCAGCTTGGCGACCTTGTCGGAGACGCGGACCGCCTCCAGGCCGGAGAGCAGCCGCTCGGCGCGCTTGGCCATGTTCTGCGCGGCCACCGTCTTGGTCGCCTTGGCGCGCATCTTGTCGGCCTGCGAGTTGAGGGCCGCGGCCTTCTTCTCGGCGTTCTGGCGCTCGCGCTTGCGGCGCTTCTCGTCGGCCTCGCGCTGCTGCTGGTAGAGCTTCCAGCCCATGTTGTAGACATCGATCTGGGAGCGGTTGGCGTCCAGGTAGAACACCTTGTTGACGACCGTCTCGACCAGGTCCACATCGTGGGAGATCACGATGAAGCCGCCGCGGTACGTCTTGAGGTAGTCGCGCAGCCAGACGATCGAGTCCGCGTCGAGGTGGTTGGTCGGCTCGTCAAGGAGCAGGGTGTCGGCGTCCGAGAAGAGGATGCGGGCGAGCTCGACACGACGGCGCTGACCACCGGAGAGCGTGTGCAGCGGCTGGCCGAGGACCCGGTCGGGCAGGCCGAGCGCGGCCGCGATGGTGGCGGCCTCCGCCTCGGCGGCGTACCCGCCCTTGGTGAGGAACTCGGTCTCCAGGCGCTCGTACTTCTTCATCGCCTTCTCGCGCGTGGCGCCCTTGCCGTTCGCCATGCGGTCCTCGTTCTCGCGCATCTTGCGCAGCACGTCGTCGAGGCCGCGGGCGGAGAGCACCCGGTCGCGCGCGAGGACGTCGAGGTCGCCGGTACGGGGGTCCTGCGGCAGATAGCCGACCTCGCCGGAGCGGGTGATGGTGCCGCCGGCCGGCATGCCTTCGCCGGCCAGGCACTTGGTGAGGGTGGTCTTGCCGGCTCCGTTGCGGCCGACCAGGCCGATGCGGTCGCCCTTGGCGACACGGAAGGAGGCGGACTCGATGAGGACGCGGGCGCCGGCGCGCAGCTCGACGCCGGTGGCGGTGATCACGGAAATACTCCAGGGCGGGTGGGACGGCGGGATGGACGGGGGTCGCGGAGCGTCGCCGCCGTCTAATGCGCGAGGAGAATTGCCATGGGCCAATTCTAGCGGGGGTGTGCAACTGCTTTTACGTGCGGTGATACGAACGCCGGTCCGCCCGAGCCGGCTCCCGGGGAGACGTTTCGGCCCGCCTCACGCGCGCGTGGCGGCGTCCACGCGCGCGGGGAGGTCGTTTCCGAGCGGGGTGCGGCCCGGGGTGATCCGCCCGAGGGAGTCCACCGCCACCAGTTCCTGGGTCCAGACGTCCCGGTCGCGGCAGGGCTGGGCGACCAGCAGGACACCGTCCACGCGCGCGACGCGGCCGGGATCGAAGGCGCAGGAGCGCCGCGCGGGCAGCGTCCAGCGCAGATCACCGTCGGCGGCGCGGTAGGCCGTGATGCGCTCGGGGGTGACGACGGCGAGCATCGCACCGGCCCGGGCGGCCGGGCCGAGCTCCTGGAGCACCCCCGACGCCCGCCCGGGTCGGCCCGCGAGCCAGTCCGCCAGGCCCGGTACCGCCCGGTGCCAGCGGACCGCGTCGACCGCGAGCACGCGCGCGGTGTCGGTGACCATCCCGTCGCTCCACAGCGCGAAGGCGTGCCCGGGCGCCGTGCGCACGGCGAGCGGGCGCCGCCCCTCACGGCGGTAGGTCCAGCCGCGCGCCCCGCTCCTGGGGTCGTACGCCTCGACGGCCGCGCCCCTTACGCGCACCGCCGGACGGGGCGGGGCGGCGGGCGGCACGGTGAGGCGGTCGCCGTAGGGGGCGGGCCGGGCGTGGTGTGCGGCGGTGACCAGCGGCAGGGCCAGGACGGCGGCGACAGCGGCCAGCGCGAGACGGTTCCGGTCCATGAGGCGCCGAGCGTATCGGCCACCGAAACAAAAAGGGCGTAACGCAATGAACTGTTTGATAGTCGATGCCATACTCGGCACCACACAGAGTGATGAGCGCTGAACAGAGGGTGGTGTGCCCGTGCAGTTCGACGACGACGCCGATCTGGACACGTCCGAGGTCAAGGACGAACGAGGCAGCCGTATCCCTGGTGGCAGGGCGACCGTCGGCGGCGGGATCGTCGGGATCATCGCCCTGGCCCTGGGGCTGCTGTTCGGCGTCGGACCCGAGCAACTGGGGCTCTCCTCCGGCGACTCCGCACCGGCGACCTCGGTGTCCGCGCAGAGCCAGGTGCAGCAGAGCTGCCTCAAGGGCCGCGACGCCAACACCAAGGAGGACTGCCGGATCCTCGCCGTCGTCAACAGCGTGCAGGACTACTGGCGCCAGGAGTTCCCGCGCCGGGGCGGCAGTTACACGTCCGCGCAGACGGTGTTCTTCACCGGCCGGGTCTCCACCGCGTGCGGCGCGGCGACCTCGGCGGTCGGCCCGTTCTACTGCCCGGGCGACCGTCAGGTCTATCTGGACCTCGGCTTCTTCGACGAACTGCGCACCAAGTTCGGCTCCACCGGCGGCCCGTTCGCCCAGGCGTACGTGGTGGCGCACGAGTACGGGCACCACATCCAGAACCTGATGGGCACGCTCGGCCGGGCGCAGGACGGCCGCCAGGGCGCGGGCAGCAACGCCGTGAAGGTCGAGCTCCAGGCCGACTGCTACGCGGGCGTGTGGGCGCACCACGCCACCACGACCCCGGACAAGCGCACCGGGCGGCCGCTGCTGACCAAGCTCACCGACCAGGACATCCACGACGGCCTGGACGCGGCGGCCGCCGTCGGCGACGACCGGATCCAGGAGAAGTTCCAGGGCCGGGTCACCCCCGAGTCCTGGACGCACGGCTCGGCCCAGCAGCGCCAGCAGTGGTTCGCCACGGGCTTCCGCACCGGCGACATGGGCCGCTGCGACACCTTCGCACGCTGACCCCGCACCGTCCGCGCGCCGCCGGACCGGCCGTTGTCAGTGGCCGGTGCAAGACTGAGTTCCAGATCACATCGGCGGCATGACGCGGGCCCGGGGACGGGTCCGAGGGCTCGGAAAGGGAGTTTCGCGATGAGTGTGTATCCGACGATTCTGTACACGGACGCGAAGGCCGCGATCAGCCTGCTCAAGGACGCGTTCGGGTTCAGCGAGCTGAGTGTGTACGAGGGCGAGGACGGCACGGTGTTCCACGCCGAACTGGCCAGCGGGACCGGCGTGGTGATGCTGGGTTCGAAGGGACGCGGCGGCCTCTTCGATCAGACCATGCGGGACGCGGGCCCGGCGGGGGTGTACGTGGTGGTGGACGACGTGGACGCCCACCACAAACGGGCCGTGGAACACGGTGTGGAGATCCTGATGGAGCCCACCGACCAGGACTACGGATCGCGCGACTACATGGCGCGCGACGCCGAGGGCAACGTGTGGAGCTTCGGTACGTACGCCCCCGGCGCGAGCGGCTGACGTGCCCTAGACCCCGCCGGTGTGGACCTGGAACGCCGCGCGGCGCACGGCCTTGGCGAGCGCCGGGTCCGGGTGGGCGGCGGCGAGCGCGACCAGGACCTGGACGGTGCGGGGGTGGCCGACGACCCGGACCTCGTCGAGCAGGGCGGGCACGGTGCCCTGCACGGCCGAGTCGAGGTGACGCACCATCAACTCGACCTCGCCGTGGTCCGCGACGGCCGCCGCGGTGTCCACCCAGAGCCAGGTGGACTCCTCACGGGTGAGGACGGCGGTCGCGTCCTCGGGGTCGCTCCCCTCGTGCTCGGCGAGCCAGAGCAGGGCGTACGGACGCAGGAAGATCTCGTCCGTGGCCGCGCGCACCTCGGGCTCGGCCGGGGCGCCCACCACACGCAGCGCCTCGAAGGCGAGACCGCGCACCAGGGCGTCCTCGCCACGTGCGGCGTCGAGGAGTTCGGTGACGGCGCTGCCGACGGGCCGGGCCGCGAGCCAGGCGCGGTACTCGGCGCGGGCCGGGCCGGGGGTGAGCCGGGCGCAGCCGCGCAGCATGTCCTCGGCGGACTGCTCGATGTTCCCGGCGGGGCTCTGCGCGGCGACGCAGATCTGCTCCAGCTTGACCCACACCGCCCAGCTGCCGAGCGGGGTGAGGGTGGCCTGGCCCTCCCCGAGGACTAGCGCGCCGACGGCGGCGAGCCCGGCCAGGACCCAGTCGAGCAGCAGGGAGAGGAAGGCGAGAGCGGCGGGTCCCTCGCCGACGACGCCGTCCGCCTCGGCGTCGTGCGGCACTTCGCAGCGCTCGTCGCGCAGTTCCGCGACGCGCTGGCCGAGCAGATCGAGCAGCGCCGGTACGAGGACGGGACCGGCCGACAGCTGGAGGAGGGAGAGCACTTGGGGGACGGCTTCGACGACCTCGGCCACGGCGGCGGGCGCGATGGCGGCCGGGGCGGGGTGCACGATCGACCAGGCGTCGAAGAGGGCGACCCAGCCGCGCAGCACGGCGGCGTCGTCGCGGTCCCAGGCGCGCAGCCGCCAGCCGGGGCGTGCGGTGCCGCCGTGCAGCTCGACGAGTCCGGCGAGCCGGGCCCGGTCCCAGCCGGCCCGCACCTGAGCCGATGTCAACCGCAGCGCGGCGGCGGCCTGTTCGGCGGCCGGAGCGGACAGGGTGCCCGTCGGGGCGGGGCGTGGGGCGTTGCCCCGGGCGCGCTCGGCGTCGGCCCAGCGGGCGACCCGTACGGCGTCGGCGAGGACCACTCTGGCCTGGCGGGCCAGTTCGGCGGCGGCCGGGGTGCCCTCCGGCGGCCGGGAGCCCGGACGGGCTCGCCGGTCCGTCACGGCCCGGCGGGCGGTGGCCAGGGGGCGGGCTTCCTTCGAATGCGGGGCGCGGACAAGCCGCAGTCTGGAGTCGCGCGGCAACTTCTCTTCAGGCTTCCGGGACGTCACAGGTGCAGTCTTCCCGCTGACGGCCCGAAAGCCCAAACGGAATGCGATGCCTTGGTTCCGGGCCCGCCCCAGGCCCGGCCCCGGCCGCCGCTTCGAAGGCGTCGGCCCCGTCTGTCACATCAGCGGTGTGAGGAAGCGCCGCAGTGCCTCCTCGTAGCGCGCGGGGTTCGCGTTCCACATCGCGGCGTGCGGGGCGTGCTGGACCGTGTGCAGGGTCACCAGTTCCGGTCTGCGGGCGGCCAGTTCGCGGGTCGGGTGCCAGGGCGCCAGGGTGTCGTCGGGGCCGTGGAAGACGAGCGCCGGGACGCGCAGGACGTGCGGGTCGGCCGCCTCGCGCAGATGGTTTCCGTGCGGGCCGGTGCGGCCCTGGGCAGCCCGGACCGCGAGCGGGAGGAGGGCGCTCGGGGCGCCGTTGGCGATGGCGAGGGCGCGCACGGTGCCCTCCCAGTCGAGGACGGGCGAGTCGAGCACGACGCCCCCGACGCGGTCGCGCAGCGCGGAGTCGGTGGCGGCGCGCAGCGCCATGGTGGCGCCGGTGGACCAGCCGTGCAGGATGACGCGCTCGGCGCCGCTGCGTACGGCGTACCGGATCGCGGCGTCCAGGTCGCGCCACTCCGAGTCGCCGAGGTGCGCGAGCCCGTCCGGGGACCGGGGCGCGCCCTCGTCGCCCCGGTAGGAGAGGGCGAGCACCGGGAGTTTCTGGCGGTGCAGGAACTCCATGGTGTTCAGGGTGTGCTCGCGGGTTGTGCCCAGGCCGTGCACGGCGATCACCCAGGTCTTCCGGGCGCCTTCGACGAGCCAGGCGGGCAGCACGCCGAGCTCGGAGGGGATCTCGACGTCCTTGTGGTCGAGCCCCAGGGCCTCTCCCGGGTTGCCCCGGTGGATCTGCGGGGTCATCCACACCCGGTCCCCCGGCTCCGGGCTGCCCCGGGTGACCCGCTCCAGACGGCGCACCACGGTGTCCGCCGGGTGCTGGGCATGGTCGACGACCTCGCCGACCACCGCGTGGATGCCGGACCCCTCGATGCCGTACACACCGGGTCGCAGCGCGGCGAGGCAGCGGGTCAGGGCGATCCGCCCGGGTGCCGTGGCGTGCACGGTGAGCTCGGGGTCGGTGGGCAGCGGGCGTGGCGGCGCCTTGAGGGCCGCGTCGCTCGCGTACCGTCCGGCGGCCACCGCGGCCGCGCCGACGCCGATGAGTGTGGTGACGGCCGCTGCCGTCGCTGTAGCCGGGCGCACCGTTCCAGTGTCGGCAGCCCCTGGCCGTACGGCCAGTGGGCGAGGGCCTACCGGGGCACGCCCGCGTCCCCGCCCATCCCGCGCGGCCCGCCCGTCACCGCTGCCCGTACCCCCGGAACTGCTCGGCGGCCCGCTCCAGGTCGGCGTCGGAGAGCAGGGACGGGGTGCGGCCGGGCACGGAGGACGCGGCGAGCCACAGCCGGCACATCCACTCCAGCTGCGCGGTCCGGTCGTACGCCTGGGAAAGGGTCGTTCCGTACGTCATGGTTCCGTGGTTCTGGAGGAGGCATCCGGTGCGGCCCTCCAGTGCGCCCAGCATGTTCTCGGCCAGTTCCTCGGTCCCGTACAGCGCGTAGGGCGCGACCCGGACCGGGCCGCCGAGCGTGGCGGTCATGTAGTGGACCGGCGGGAGCTCGGTGACCAGGGTGGAGACGGCGGTGGCGTGCACGGCGTGGGTGTGCACGACGGCCCGGGCGTCGGTGGCGCGGTAGACGGCGAGGTGCATGGGGAGCTCGCTGGTCGGCCTCAGCGTGCCGATGACCTGGCGGCCCGAGAGGTCGACGGCGACGGTGTCGTCCGGGCCGAGCCGGTCGTAAGGGACCCCGGTGGGGGTGACGAGGACCAGGTCCCCGACCCGTACGGAGACATTGCCCGAGGTGCCGACGACCAGCCCTTCCGCGGCGGTCCGCCGCGCGGTGGCGGTCAGTTCGGCCCAGGCGGCGGCGGTCGGTTCGTGGTGGTCCGGCTCTCCCATGAACGCGATCCTCGCAGCTCCCGGAGGGCGCGCCGGGGAGTGAGCAGAATCTCTTCTATGGGCCGTTTCGCCTGTTCACCGGGTTTGTCAGGGCCTGCCCCCAGCAAAAACCGGTCAGAGACACCACTAAGCCCGCCCCAGTTCACCTTCCGTTCATCCAGGTTACTTACGTTCGTCCAGCCACTGACGTCGAACGATTGCCTGGGTAAATGGAACACATCACGCTGCTGCTCGCCATTGTGGTCGTGACAGCTCTAGTGTTCGATTTCACGAACGGTTTCCATGACACCGCCAACGCGATGGCCACGACCATCTCGACCGGCGCCCTGAAGCCCAAAGCCGCCGTGGCCATGTCCGCGGCGCTCAACCTGGTCGGCGCGTTCCTGTCGGTGGAGGTCGCCAAGACGATCTCCGGCGGGATCATCAACGAAAAGGGCATCAGAACCGAGGTGATCTTCGCGGCGCTCGTCGGCGCCATCCTCTGGAACCTGGTGACCTGGCTGCTCGGCCTGCCGTCCAGCTCCTCGCACGCCCTGTTCGGCGGTCTGATCGGCGCGGCCGTGATGTCGGCCGGCTGGTCCTCGGTCAACGGCTCCACCGTCGTCACCAAGGTGCTGCTCCCGGCCGTCGCCGCCCCGATCGTCGCGGGCTTCGCCTCGATGCTGGCGACGCGCCTGACGTACCGGATCAACCGGAACACCGACGAGAAGGCCACCGCCAAGGGCTACCGGGCGGGCCAGATCGCCTCCGCCGGTCTCGTCTCGCTCGCCCACGGCACCAACGACGCGCAGAAGACCATGGGCATCATCACGCTCGCCCTGGTCACCGGCGGTGTGCTGCACCCGGGCGCCAACCCCCCGATGTGGGTCATCGTCTCGGCCGGCATGGCCATCGCCATGGGCACCTACCTCGGCGGCTGGCGCATCATCCGCACCATGGGCAAGGGCCTGACCGAGCTCGCGCCGCCGCAGGGCTTCGCCGCCCAGTCCGGTGCCGCCACCGTCATCCTGGCCTCCTCGCACCTCGGCTTCTCGCTCTCCACCACCCAGGTCTGCTCCGGCTCCGTCATGGGCGCCGGCCTCGGCCGCAAGGGCGGTGTGGTCCGCTGGTCCACCGCGACCCGGATGTTCGTCGCGTGGGGCCTGACCCTGCCGGCCGCGGGTCTGGTCGGCGCCGGCGCCGAATTCCTGACCGGCCAGGGCACCTGGGGCATTGTCCTGGTGGCGATCCTGCTGGTCGCGGGCTCCGGCTTCATCTGGAAGCTGTCGCGCCGCGAGCCGGTCTCCCACACCGACGTCACCAACGCCCCGGCCGACGCCGTGACCGAGACCCCGGCCGAGCCCGCGGGTGTCGTCACCACCGCGATCGCCGCGGTCACCCCGCCCCCGACCGTCGCCGCCGTGGCCGCCGATCTGACGGCCACCATCCCGGCCCCGGCCCCGGTGGCCCCCGCCGACCCGGCCCGCCCGGCCGCCGTCTGACCCGGCCGCGCACCCTCTAAGGAATCGTCATGCACATCGACTGGGCAGCTCTCGGCACCGTCTTCGGTGTCAGCCTCATCGTCACCGTCGGCCTGGTGGGCCTGTTCACCGTCGGGATCGTCGGCCTCAGCAAGCAGCAGTCGGCCGCGTCCGGCAAGGGCAACGTCGCCCTGGCCCGCACCACCGCGTACGCCTGCTTCGCGCTCTGCGCGGCGGCCGTCGCGTACGGCATCAACCTGATCGTCGCCAAGTAACAGCGACTGTCCACGCGTCTCCAGAACCGCCCTCCGGTCTCCCCGGAGGGCGGTTCTCTGTGTGCCTCGGCACACTCTCCCGTCGCAGGTCAGCAGCGAGTTGACGGGCGTTCGCGGGCGTGGTGGACTGCCCGAGCCATTTACGGCGGCAGAAGAGGAAGCCGGTGCGAATCCGGCGCGGTCCCGCCACTGTCATCGGGGAATGAACCCCTGTGAGCCAGGAACTCTCACCGCCGGTCGACGTCGTACCAGGGCGCGGACACCCTGAGTGAGGACATACCGCCATGCGCGCCTGCCTGTTGCCGGCACCCCCCAGAAGTACCGGAGCTCTCCGCGGCGTTGCGGCGGGCTGATCCGATGCGTGCCGATCGCACCTTCGCGTACGGCGCCACCGCCGGGCTCCTCGGCGACCTGCTCCTCGGCGATCCCCGCCGGGGGCATCCGGTCGCCGCGTTCGGCCGCGCCGCGGCCGCCGTCGAGCGCGCGCTGTGGCGCGACCACCGGGGCTGGGGCGCACTGCACACCGCCGTGTGCGCCGGAGGCGCCGCGAGCGCCGCGCTGCTCGCCACGCGCGCGCTGCGCGACCGCCCCGCCGCGTCCGTCGCCCTGACCGCCGCCGCCACCTGGGCCGTCGTCGGCGGCACTTCGCTGGGCCGCGAGGCCCGCGCGATCGGCGCCGCCCTTGAGGCCGGGGACGTCGAGGCCGCCCGCGCGCGGCTGCCGCATCTGTGCGGGCGCGACCCGCAGTCCCTGGACGCGCCCGGCATCGCGCGCGCGGTCGTCGAGTCCGTCGCCGAGAACACCTCCGACGCCGTGGTGGGCGCGCTGGTGTGGGGCGCGCTCGCGGGCGTGCCCGGCCTGGTCGCGTTCCGGGCCGTCAACACCCTGGACGCGATGGTCGGTCACCGTTCGCCGCGCCATCTGCGGTACGGGTGGGCCTCGGCACGCCTGGACGACGTGGCGGGCTGGCCGGGCGCCCGGCTCACCGCCGCGCTCGCCGTGGCCGCCGGGGGCGCGCCGGGAGCCGCCGCGCGCGCGTGGCGGTCCGACGCGGCCAAGCATCCGAGCCCCAACGCCGGCCCCGTCGAGGCGTCGTTCGCGGGCGCGTTGGGCGTACGTCTTGGCGGCACCCTCTCGTACGGCGGCCGGGTCGAGCACCGTCCTGTGCTCAACAACGGCGGGCGCGCGGTGGAAGTTCCCGACATCGAGCGGGCGGTGCGGCTGTCGCGGCGGGTGGGCTGGCTGGCGCTCGGCGTGGCGATCGCGGTGAGGAAGGTACGGACATGAGTGGCGGACTGCTGGTCGCGGGCACCACCTCCGACGCCGGGAAGAGCGTCGTCACCGCCGGGATCTGCCGGTGGCTGGTGCGCCGGGGCGTCAAGGTCGCGCCCTTCAAGGGACAGAACATGTCCCTCAACTCCTTCGTCACCCGCGAGGGCGCCGAGATCGGGCGCGCCCAGGCCATGCAGGCCCAGGCCGCGCGCGTGGAGCCGTCGGCGCTGATGAACCCCGTGCTGCTCAAGCCGGGGAGCGACCGGTCGAGCCAGGTCGTACTGATGGGCAAGCCGGTCGGCGAACTGAGCGCCCGCGGCTACCACGGCGGGCGCCAGGAAGCGCTTCTCGGGACCGTCGTGGACTGTCTGGAGCGGCTGCGGGGCACATATGACGCCGTGATCTGCGAGGGGGCGGGCAGTCCGGCCGAGATCAACCTGCGGCGCACCGACATCGTCAACATGGGCATCGCGCGCGCCGCGAAGCTCCCGGTGGTCGTGGTCGGCGACATCGACCGGGGCGGGGTCTTCGCCTCGTTCTTCGGTACGACCGCGCTCCTTTCGCCGGAGGACCAGGCGCTGGTCGCCGGGTACATCGTCAACAAGTTCCGCGGCGACGTCTCGCTCCTTCAGCCCGGCATCGACATGCTGCGCGGCCTCACCGGACGTCATACGTACGGGATCCTGCCGTACGCGCACGGGCTCGGCATCGACGAGGAGGACGGCCTGCGAGTGTCGCTGCGCGGCGCCGTGCGCGAGTCCGTGGTGGCGCCGCCGATCGGCGAGGACGTGCTGCGGGTCGCGGTCTGCGCGATCCCGCTGATGTCCAACTTCACCGACGTCGACGCGCTCGCCGCCGAACCCGGCGTGGTCGTACGGTTCGTGGACCGGCCCGAGGAACTGGCCGACGCGGATCTGGTCGTCGTGCCGGGAACCCGGGGCACGGTCCGGGCGTTGGAATGGCTGAGGGAACGGGGGCTGGCGCGGGAGCTGGCGCGCAGGGCGGCCGAGGGGCGTCCGGTGCTGGGGATCTGCGGCGGGTTCCAGGTGCTCGGTGAGCACATCGATGACGAGGTCGAGTCACGGGCGGGTTCCGTGACGGGTCTCGGACTGCTGCCCGTGCGGGTGCGGTTCGCGGCCCGGAAGACACTTGCACGGCCGACCGGCGAGGCGCTGGGCGAGCGCGTGGAGGGATACGAGATCCACCACGGCGTCGCCGAAGTGCTGGGCGGGGAAGCCTTCTTGGACGGATGCCGGGTCGGTGCGGTCTGGGGGACGCACTGGCACGGGTCACTTGAGAGCGACGGATTCAGACGACGGTTCCTGGAGCAGGTCGCGAGCGCCGCGGGTCGGCGTTTCGTGCCCGCCCCGGACACCTCGTTCGGCGCGCTGCGCGAAGAGCAGCTGGACCGCCTCGGCGACCTCATCGAAGAACACGCGGACACGGACGCGCTCATGCGGCTCATCGAGCAGGGCGCGCCCGCAGGACTTCCCTTCATCGCACCTGGAGCACCCGCATGAGCACTGTGCTGTTGTTGTCGACCGCCGACACGGATCTCCTGGCGGCCCGGGCCTCCGGGGCGCCCTACCGGATCGGCAACCCCACCCGTATCGACGTGGCCGAGGAGCTGCCCGCGCTCATCGAGGGCGCGTCGGTGGCCGTCGTGCGCCTCCTCGGCGGCAAGCGCGCCTGGGAGGACGGGCTCGCGGCGCTCAAGGCGTCCGGGATCCCGACCGTGCTGCTCGGCGGCGAGTCCGTGCCGGACGCGGAGCTGATGGCCGAGTCGTCGGTCCCGGCCGGCGTGGTCGCGGAGGCCCTGCGCTATCTGGTCGAGGGCGGCCCCGGCAACCTCGTGGAGCTCGCCCGGTTCCTCTCCGACACCGTGCTGCTGACGGGTGTCGGCTTCGCCGAGCCGCAGAAGATGCCGGAGTGGGGCGTGCACGGCACGCGCGCGTACGTGGAGGGGCGCCCCACCGTGGGCGTGCTCTTCTACCGCGCCCATGAGCTCTCCGGGAACACCTCCTTCGTCGATGTGCTCTGCGACCGCATCGAGGCCCAGGGCGCCAACGCCCTGGCGGTGTACGTGAGTTCACTGCGCGGCGCCGAAGCCGCGCTCTACGAGGAGCTCGGCAAGGCGGACGCGCTGATCGCCACCGTCCTCGCGGCGGGCGGCACCACCGCGTCCCAGGCGAGCGCGGGCGGCGACGAGGAGGCGTGGGACATCGGCGCCCTCGCCGACCTCGATGTCCCCGTGCTGCAAGGGCTCTGCCTCACCTCGTCCAAGGCCGCCTGGGCGGCTTCGGACGCCGCCGTCTCCCCCATGGACGCGGCGATGCAGGTCGCCATCCCCGAGTTCGACGGACGCCTGATCACGGTCCCCTTCTCCTTCAAGGAGCAGGGCCCGGACGACGTCCCGGTCTACGTCGCCGACCCCGAGCGGGCCGCGCGCGTCGCCGGAATCGCCGTACGGCACGCCAAGTTGAAGCACAAGCCGAACGCCGAGAAGAAGCTGGCGCTCGTCTTCACCGCCTACCCGACCAAGCACTCGCGCGTCGGCAACGCGGTGGGCCTGGACACCCCCGCCTCCGCCGTCCGCGTCCTGGACGCGCTGCGGGACGCCGGATACGTGGTCGAGGGCCACCCGGACAACGGCGACGAGCTGATCCACCGGCTCATCAACGCCGGTGGCCACGACGTGGAGTGGCTGACCGAGGAGCAGCTGGCCGCCGCCCCCGCGCGCGTACCGCTCGCCGACTACCGGGCCTGGTTCGAGAAGCTGGAGCCCGAGCTGCGCGACAGCATGCTGGAGCACTGGGGCGAGCCGCCGGGCCAGCTCTATGTGGACGGCGACGAGATCGTGCTGGCCTCCCTCCAGTTCGGCAACGTCGTCGTGATGATCCAGCCGCCGCGCGGCTTCGGCGAGAACCCGATCGCGATCTACCACGACCCGGACATGCCCCCGTCGCACCACTACATGGCGGCCTACCGCTGGCTGGAGACTGCGACATCGGAGGGGGGCTTCGGCGCCGACGCGATCGTCCACATGGGCAAACACGGCACGATGGAGTGGCTGCCGGGCAAGGGCCTCGGCCTGTCGTCGGGCTGCGGCCCGGACGCGGTCCTGGGCGACCTGCCGCTCGTGTACCCGTTCATCGTCAACGACCCGGGCGAGGGCACCCAGGCCAAGCGGCGCGGCCACGCCACCGTCGTGGACCACCTGGTGCCGCCGATGGCCCGCGCCGACACATATGGCGACCTCGCCAAGCTGGAGCAACTGCTCGACGAGTACGCGCTGGTCAGCGACCTCGACCCAACGAAGGCCCCGGCCGTGCGGGCCCAGATCTGGACGCTGGTGAAGGCCGCCGAGCTCCACCACGACCTGCACGTCGACGAGCAGCCGGACGACGGCGACTTCGACGAGTTCGTCATGCACATCGACGGCTACCTCTGCGAGATCAAGGACGTCCAGATCCGCGACGGTCTGCACATCCTGGGCGGCGGCCCGGAGGCCGAGCCCCGGGTCAACCTGGTGCTCGCGGTGCTGCGCGCCTCGCAGGTGTGGGGCGGCCAGGCCAACGCGCTGCCCGGTCTGCGCGCCTCGCTGGCCGAGCACTTCGGCCTGGTGGAGAAGGAGCTCCTGGCCGAGCCGGGGACGCCGGTGAAGGTGCCGGTCGAGCTCACCGAGCTGGTCGATGGTCCGGCCCGTACGGCGGCGGACGCGATCGACCTCCTGGAGCAGCTCTGCCGCCGCCTGGCGGAGGGCATGGAGGAGCGCGACTGGTCCGTGCCGACGTGCGGCCCGCTGGTGGACGACGTCCTGGGCACGCAACTCCCGGACGCGGTCGCCGTGTTGGAGTTCGCCTGCCGCGAGGTGGTGCCGCGTCTGGCCCGTACGACGGACGAGATCACCCACATCCTGCGGGCGCTCGACGGCGGTTACGTCCCGGCGGGCCCGTCCGGCTCCCCCACCCGGGGCCTGGTCAACGTGCTGCCGACCGGCAGGAACTTCTACTCGGTCGACCCCAAGGCCATCCCGTCCCGGCTGTCGTGGGAGGTCGGCCAGGCGCTGGCCGACTCGCTGATCGCGCGCTACCTCGCGGACACCGGGGCGTACCCGAAGTCGGTGGGCCTCACCGTCTGGGGCACCTCCGCGATGCGCACCCAGGGCGACGACATCGCCGAGATCCTGGCGCTGCTGGGCTGCCGCCCGGTGTGGGACGACGCCTCGCGCCGCGTGACCGGCTTCGAGGTCGTCCCGGTCGCGGAGCTGGGCCGCCCCCGCATCGATGTGACGGTCCGCATCTCGGGCTTCTTCCGGGACGCGTTCCCGCACGTGGTGGGCCTGATCGACGACGCGGTACGGACGGTCGCCGAGCTCGACGAGCCGGCCGAGTCCAACTACGTCCGGGCACACGCCGACGAGGACACCGCCGAACACGGCGACCGCCGCCGCGCCACCGCCCGCATCTTCGGCTCCAAGCCGGGCGCGTACGGGGCGGGTCTGCTGCCGCTGATCGACGCGCGCAACTGGCGCAGCGACGCGGACCTCGCCGAGGTGTACGCGGTGTGGGGCGGCTACGCCTACGGCCGCGGGCTCGACGGCCGGGCGGCCCGGGGCGACATGGAGACGGCGTTCCGGCGGATCGCGGTGGCGGCGAAGAACGTCGACACCCGCGAGCACGACCTGGTCGACGCCGACGACTACTTCCAGTACCACGGCGGCATGGTCGCCATGGTCCGCCATCTGACGGGCGAGTCCCCCGAGGCGTACGTGGGCGACTCGGCGACCCCGGACCAGATCAAGACCCGCACCCTGGGCGAGGAGACCCACCGCGTCTTCCGCGCGCGCGTGGTCAACCCGCGCTGGATGGCGGCGATGCGGCGCCACGGCTACAAGGGCGCCTTCGAGATGGCCGCGACCGTGGACTACCTGTTCGGGTACGACGCGACGGCGGGCGTGGTCGACGACTGGATGTACGAGAAGTTGTCGGCGGAGTACGTGTTCTCTCCGGAGAACCAGGAGTTCATGCGCAAGTCCAACCCCTGGGCGCTGCGCGGCATTACGGAACGCCTGCTGGAAGCGGCGGACCGGGGGCTGTGGGCGGAGCCGGACGCTCAGACACTTGAGCAGCTCCGCGCGACCTATCTGCAGCTTGAGGGCGACCTGGAGGGTGACGACGCATGAGCACGCCTTATCCGTTCAGCGCGATCGTCGGGCAGGACGATCTGCGGCTCGGACTGCTGCTGAACGCCGTGTCCCCGGCGGTCGGCGGAGTCCTCGTACGCGGCGAGAAGGGCACGGCCAAGAGCACGGCCGTACGTGCCCTGTCCGCGCTGCTGCCCGAGGTCGACGTGATAGCGGGATGCCGGTTCTCCTGCGACCCCGTCTCGCCCGACCCGGCGTGCCCGGACGGGCCGCACGAGGCCGGGACCGGGGCGGCGCGGGCCGCGCGGATGGTGGAGCTGCCGGTCGGCGCCTCCGAGGACCGACTGGTGGGCGCGCTCGACATCGAGCGGGCGCTGGCGGAGGGCGTGAAGGCGTTCGAGCCCGGGCTGCTCGCCCATGCCCATCGCGGAATCCTGTACGTGGACGAGGTCAACCTCCTCCATGACCACCTCGTCGACCTGCTCCTCGACGCCGCCGCCATGGGTGCCTCGTACGTGGAGCGCGAAGGCGTCTCCGTACGGCATGCCGCGCGTTTCTTGCTGGTCGGGACCATGAACCCCGAAGAGGGCGAGCTGCGGCCGCAGTTGCTGGACCGGTTCGGGCTGACCGTCGAGGTCTCGGCCTCGCGGGAGCCGGACCAGCGGGTCGAGGTGGTCCGCAGGCGGCTCGCGTACGACGACGACCCGGCCGCTTTCGCGGCGCGCTGGGCCGACGAGGAGAACGCGGTGCGCGCGCGGATCATCGCCGCGCGGGCGCTGCTGCCCGAAGTCCGGCTCGGGGACGGCGCGTTGCGCCAGATCGCCGCCACCTGCGCGGCCTTCGAGGTCGACGGTATGCGGGCCGACATCGTGATGGCCCGGACCGCGACCGCGCTGGCCGCGTGGGCGGGGCGTACGGACGTACTCGCCGAGGACGTCCGGCAGGCCGCGCTGCTCGCGCTGCCGCACCGCCGACGCCGCAACCCCTTCGACGCGCCCGGCCTCGACGAGGACAAACTCGACGACACCCTCCAGGAGTTCGGGGAGCCGGACGGGGACGACGACCCGGATCCGGACGGTCCGGGCGGTGGCGGCGGGCAGCCGCCGCAGAACGACGGGCCGTCGCAGGACGGCGGCGCCGGGGACACCCCCGCGCGCCCCGAGGCGGCCGAGGGCGGCGAGCCGCAGCCCTCCGGAGCGGGCGAGCAGCGGGCCGTACGGGCGAGTGAGCCGTTCCGTACGAAGATGCTGAGCGTGCCGGGGCTCGGCGAGGGCGCGGCCGGACGCAGGTCGCGGGCGCGCACGGCGCACGGGCGGACCACGGGGGCCCGTCGCCCCCAAGGCGCGCTCACCAAGCTGCACTTGGCGGCCACCGTCCAGGCGGCCGCGCCGCACCAGCGGGCGCGCGGGCGTTCCGGGCGCGGCCTGGTCGTGCGGCGCGACGATCTGCGCCAGGCGACGCGGGAGGGCCGCGAGGGCAACCTCGTGCTCTTCGTCGTCGACGCGTCGGGCTCGATGGCGGCCCGGCAGCGGATGGGCGCGGTCAAGGGCGCGGTGCTTTCGCTGCTGCTCGACGCGTACCAGCGGCGGGACAAGGTCGGTCTGGTCACCTTCCGGGGCAAGGACGCGGAGGTGGCACTGCCGCCGACGTCGTCGGTGGACGCGGCGGCCGCGCGCCTGGAGTCGCTGCCGACGGGCGGGCGCACCCCGCTCGCGGCCGGGCTGCTCAAGGCGCACGACGTACTGCGGGTGGAGCGCATGCGGGATCCGTCGCGGCGGCCGCTTCTCGTGGTGGTGACGGACGGGCGGGCCACGGGCGGCGTGGACCCGGTGGCGCTCGCGGGCCGGTCGGCCCGGCTGCTCGCGGCCGAGGGGACCGCGTCGGTGGTCGTGGACTGCGAGTCGGGCCCGGTGCGCCTGGGTCTGGCGGCGGAGCTGGCGCGCGAGCTCGGCGGCCCGGCGGTCACGCTCGACGAGCTGCGGGCCGACTCGATCGCCGGTCTGGTCAAGGACGTACAGGGGACGAACAGGAGGGCCGCCTGATGCCGCAGGGACAGCCGAGTGTGGTGCCGGAGGACGGTCTGACGACCCGCCAGCGACGCAACCGGCCGCTGGTCGTGGTGCACACGGGCATCGGCAAGGGCAAGTCGACGGCGGCGTTCGGGCTCGCGCTGCGCGCCTGGAACCAGGGGTGGCCGATCGGGGTGTTCCAGTTCGTCAAGTCGGCGAAGTGGAAGGTCGGCGAGGAGAACGCGCTGAAGGTGCTCGGCGCCTCCGGCGAGGGCGGGTCCGTCGCCTGGCACAAGATGGGCGAGGGCTGGTCGTGGGTCCAGCGCGATGAGCAGCTGGACAACGAGGACAAGGCCCGTGAGGGCTGGGAGCAGGTCAAGCGCGACCTGGCGGCCGAGACGTACAAGCTGTACGTGCTCGACGAGTTCGCCTACCCGATGCACTGGGGCTGGATCGACACCGACGAGGTGATCGCGGTGCTGCGCGACCGCCCGGGGACCCAGCATGTGGTGATCACGGGCCGCAACGCACCGGAGAAGCTGGTGGACTTCGCGGATCTGGTGACCGACATGTCCAAGGTCAAGCACCCGATGGACGCCGGTCAGAAGGGGCAGCGGGGCATCGAGTGGTAGCACGTCTCGTCATCGCCGCGCCGTCGTCGGGCAGCGGGAAGACCACGGTCGCGACGGGCCTGATGGCCGCGTTCGCCGCGACCGGGCTCGCCGTGTCCCCGCACAAGGTGGGGCCCGACTACATCGACCCCGGCTACCACGCGCTGGCCACGGGGCGGCCGGGGCGCAACCTGGACGCGTACATGTGCGGCGCGGAGTTGATGGCTCCGCTGTTCGCGCACGGGGCGCGGGGTTGTGACGTGGCCGTGGTCGAGGGCGTGATGGGCCTGTACGACGGGGCGTCGGGCCACGGCGAACTGGCCTCCACCGCCCAGGTGGCGAAGCTGCTGCGGGCACCGGTGGTGCTGGTCGTGGACGCGTCGTCGCAGTCGCGGTCGGTGGCGGCGCTCGTGCACGGGTTCGCGTCGTGGGATCCCGAGGTGCGGATCGGCGGCGTGATCCTGAACAAGGTCGGCTCGGACCGGCACGAGGCGGGGCTGCGCGAGGCGCTGGACGAGTCTGGCGTCCCGGTCCTCGGCGCCCTGCGCCGCGCCGCCCCGCTGTCGACCCCGTCGCGCCACCTCGGCCTGGTCCCGGTCGCCGAGCGGCACCCGGACGCGGTGGCCGCGGTGGCGGCGATGGCGGAACAGGTGCGGCGGAGCTGTGACTTGGCCGCGCTGCTGGGGCTGGCCCGGTCGGCGCCGCAGCTCGACTGCGAACCGTGGGACGCGGCGGCGGCATTGTTCCCCCACCCCGCCCCTTCCCTGAACCCTCCGGGGGTGGGTGGGGGTGAAGGTGGTCTCCCGGGGGCTACGCCCCCGAACCCCCGGGGCGGGGGCTCCGCCCCCTGCACCCCTGGCGGGGCTGCGCCCCTGCACCCCCTCGCAGAACCTACGGCCCCTGCACCCCGCCCCGACCATGGTCCGCGCCGCCGACCCGTCGTGGCCCTCGCCGGAGGCCCCGCCTTCACGTTCTCGTATGCCGAGCATGCGGAGCTGCTCGCCGCCGCCGGGGCGGAGGTCGTGGTGTTCGACCCGCTCAGGGATGAGCAACTGCCCACCGGAACCGCCGGATTGGTCATCGGCGGCGGGTTCCCCGAGGTCTACGCCACCGAGCTCAGTGCCAACGCGCCACTGCGTAAAGCCGTCGGCGAGCTGGCGCGGTCCGGCGCGCCCGTCGCCGCCGAGTGTGCCGGGCTGCTCTATCTCGCGCGGTCGCTCGACGGACAGCCGATGTGCGGCGTCCTGGACGCCGACGCGCGGATGTCGGAACGGCTGACACTCGGGTACCGGGAAGCCGTGGCGGTGGGCGACAGTTGCCTGGCCGAGGCCGGTACCCGGCTGCGCGGGCACGAGTTCCACCGGACCGTCCTCGACCCGGGGGCGGGGCCCGCGCCCGCGTGGGGACTGGTGCACCCGGAGCGCCGGGTCGAAGGGTTCGTACAACAGGGCGTGCACGCGAGCTATCTGCATACGCACTGGGCCGCCCGGCCCACCATCGCCCGTCGGTTCGTTGAGAGGTGTGCCGGATGAGCAGGCTGGTCGGAGTCGGAGTGGGCCCCGGGGACCCGGAGTTGGTGACCGTGAAGGGCGTCAAGGCTCTTCAGGGTGCCGACGTCGTGGTGGTGCCCGTCATGGACACCGGAGAGCGCGGTCGCGCCGAGGCGACCGTGCTCCACTACGTGGACGGGGCCAAGGTCGTCCGGGTCGTCTTCGCGCTCAACGAGCGCACGGACCGGGGCCGGCGCGAGGCGGCCTGGGACGCGGCGGGCGAGAAGGTCGCGGAGCTGCTGCGCGCGCACGAGCGCGTCGCCTTCGCGACCATCGGCGACCCCAATGTGTACTCGACGTTCACCTATCTCGCCCAGACCATCGGCCAGCTGGTGCCGGGCACCGAGATCGCGACCGTGCCCGGGATCACCGCGATGCAGGACCTCGCCGCCCGCTCCGGCGCGGTGCTCACCGAGGGCACGGAGCCGCTGACGCTCGTCCCCGTCACCGCCGGGTCCGCCGTGCTCAAGGACGCGCTTGAGGGCCCCGGCACGGTGGTGGCGTACAAGTTCGGGCGCCAGGCCGGCGAGGTGGCGGCCGCGCTGCGGGCGACCGGGCGGATCGACGACGCGGTGTGGGGCTCGGCGCTCGGCCTGGACGAGGAGTCCATCAGCCCCGCCGCCGATCTCGACGGCAGCCCGCTGCCGTATCTGTCGACGCTCATCGCGCCCGCCCGGCGCGACGGCGGACGCGGCGGCAAGCTGTGACCGCGCCGGCGCCGGGTTCACTGCGCGAGCCCCACCACCAGCCAGATGAAGGCCACGCCCCCGACGGTGAAGAGCAGCGTCGAGCGGGCCGGGTGTTCGTGGTGGGCCTCGGGCAGGATCTCGGCGGCGGCCAGATACAGCAGCACCCCGCCGAAGAAGCCCAGATATCCGCCGAGCAGCTCGGCCGGAAGAGTGAACAGGAGCGTCGAGGCGGCGCCGACCATCGGCGCGAAGGCGTCCGCGACCAGCATCGCGACGGCCTTGCGCTTCTCGTTGCCGTACAGGCTGGTGATCGTGTACGTGTTGAAGCCGTCGGCGAAGTCGTGGGTGATCACGGCGATCGCCACGGCCGCGCCCATGCCCGCGCCGACCTGGAACGCCGCACCGATCGCGATGCCGTCCATCAGGCTGTGGCCGACCATCGCGGCGGCCGCCGTCAGACCCACCTGCGGCGCCCGCTCGTCGCCCCCATGTGCCGCGCTGCGCACGGCGAGCAGGCGTTCCACCAGGTGGGCGAGGAGAAAGCCGCCGACGAACAGGAGCAGCGCGGCCGGTACGCCGAAGATGTCGTCGCCCGCCGCGTCCAGCGCCTCCGGCAGCAGATCCAGGCCGACCACGCCGAGCATCAGCCCGCCCGCCAGGCCCAGCACCAGATGGCGCCGGTCGGTGACGCGCTGGGCGGTCCAGCCACCGACCAGTGTCATCAGGAACGCGCCGAGCGCGACGACCACCACCATGTGCCCTTGCTAACCGACTGACCCACCACCGCGCATTTCGCTTGACGACTGTGTGACGTACGAGAGGACTCCTCCCATGGCCGATGCCACCACCGGCAAGGTGACGATCGTCGGCGCCGGCCCCGGCGCCGCCGATCTGCTGACATTCCGCGCCGCGCGGGCGATCGCCGACGCCGACGTGGTGATCTGGGCCGCCAGCCTGGTGCAGGCCGAGGTGCTGGAGCACGCGCGCGAGGGCGCCGAGATCCTGGACTCGGCGGCGATGTCCCTGGAGGACGTCGTCGGGGTGTACGAGCGGGCCGCCCGGGAGGGTCTGAAGGTCGCGCGGATCCACTCCGGCGACCCGGCCCTGTGGGGCGGCACCCAGGAGCAGCTGGACCGGCTGGACGGGCTCGGCCTGGAGGTCGAGATCATCCCCGGTGTCTCCTCGTTCTCGGCGGTCGCGGCGATAGCGCAGCGCGAGCTGACCATCCCCGAGGTCTCCCAGTCCGTCATCCTCACGCGTCTGGGCGGCGGCAAGACGCCGATGCCGCCCGGCGAGGAGGTGCGCGAGTTCGCCCGGCACGGCACCACGATGGCGCTCTTCCTGTCCGCCGCCCGCTCCGGGCAGCTGGTGCAGGAACTGCTTGAGGGCGGCTACCCGACATCGACCCCGGTGGTCATCGCGTACCAGGCGACCTGGCCCGAGGAGCTGGTGCTGCGCTGCACGATCGAGACGCTGGAGGAGACGGTGAAGGAGCACAAGCTCTGGAAGCACACGCTCTTCCTGGTGGGCCCCGCCCTGTCGGCCTCCGGCACGCGCTCGCACCTCTACCACCCGGGCCACTTCCACGGTTTCCGCCGCGCCGACCCGGCCGCCCGCCGCGCCCTGAAGGCCGAGAAGGCGGAGCGCTCACCATCATGATCACCGTCATCGGTACGGGAACGGGCGCGCCGCTGGCGCCGGACGCCCTGGCCGCGCTGGCCGAGGCCACGCTGGTCACCGGCGCCGCCCGCCATCTGGACGCGGCCGAACTGCCGCCGGACGCACGGCAGTTGGTGCTCGGCCCGCTCGCGCCCGCACTCGACATCATCGCGAAGCACCGCGAGGAGGGCGGCCGGGTCGTCGTGCTGGCCTCCGGGGATCCCGGGTTCTTCGGGATCGTGCGGTCGCTGGCCGAGCGGTTCGGGCCCGAGGCGCTCGACGTACGGCCCGGGGTCGCCTCCGTCGCCGTCGCGTTCGCCCGGCTCGGACTGCCGTGGGACGACGCGCTGGTGGTCAGCGCGCACGGCCGGGATCTGCGGACGGCCGCCAATGTGTGCCGGGCGCACCCGAAGACCGCCGTGCTCACCGGCCCCGGCGCCGGACCCGCCGAGCTGGGCGCCGAGCTCGCCCGCCGGGCGCCCGACCGGCTGCTCGTGGTCGCCTCCGCGCTCGGTGACCCCGAGCGGGAGCAACTGGTCCGGGTCACTCCGGCGGAGGCGGCGGCCCGGGAGTGGGACGCGGTCAGCGTGATCGTCTGTCTGGACGAGGAGAAGGCCCTCTCGCCGGTACGGACGGTCGCGGGCCGCAGGTCCACGCCCGAGCGATGGGCCCTGGACGAGAGCGAGTTCGCCCACCGCGACTCGATGATCACCAAGGCCGAGGTGCGCGCGCTCGCGCTGGCCCGGATCGGGCCCCGGATCGGCGATCTGGTCTGGGACATAGGAGCCGGGTCCGGCTCGGTGGCCGTGGAGTGCGCCCGGTTCGGGGCTGCGGTGGTCGCGGTGGAGAAGACCGCCGAAGGCTGCGAGCACGTACGGGCCAACGCGACCGCGCACGGCGTGGATGTCCGGGTGGTGCACGGCGCGGCGCCCACGATCCTGTCCGATCTCACCGATCCGGACGCGGTGTTCATCGGCGGGGGCGGCCGTGAGCTGCCCGCCATAGTGACCGCCTGCGCCCGCCGGGCCCGGCGCTCGGTGGTGGTGGCGCTGGCCGCGCTCGACCGCGTGCCGGCCGTACGCGCCGCGCTCACCGGGGCCGGTCTGGTCACCGACGGCGTACTGCTGCAGTCCTCGCGTCTGGCGCCGCTGCCCGGGGACGTGACCCGGCTCGCCGCCACCAACCCCGTCTTCCTGCTGTGGGGCGACCGCCCCGCGACCTCTGTTCTCGAAGGAGCTGTTCAGTGATCGGCCTGATCTCCGCCACGGCGGCGGGCGCCACCGCCCGCGACCGCCTCGCCGCGGCCTGGCCCGGCCGGGTCCGGGTGTACGAAGGACCCGTGCGGGAGGCCGTGGAGCGGGCCTTCGCGGAGTGCGACGCCCTGGTGTGCTTCCTCGCCACCGGGGCCACCGTCCGGCTGCTCGCCCCGCTCCTGGCGGACAAGGCGTCCGACCCGGGTGTCGTCTGCGTCGACGAGGGCGTCCGCTTCGCGGTCTCGCTCCTCGGCGGCCACGGCGGCGGCGCGAACGCGCTGACCGAAGAGGTCGCCGACGTACTGGGCTGTACGCCGGTGGTGACCACGGCGACGGACGCGGTGTCCGTGCCGGGTCTGGACATGCTGGGCCTGCCGGTCGAGGGGGCGGTCGCCGCCGTCGGCCGCGCGATCCTGGACGGGGAGCCGGTGGCGCTGCGGGCCGACGCACACTGGCCGCTGCCCGCGTTCCCGCCGAACGTCACGGACACCTCGGGCGCGTCCGACGTCACCCTCCACCTCACCGACCGCGTCCTCGAACTCGGCTCCCGCGCGGCCGTGTTGCGCCCCAAGTCCCTGGTCGTCGGCGTCGGCGCCTCCAAGGACGCGGCCGTCGAGGAGGTCCTCGGCCTGATCGAGGAAGCGCTCGCCGACGCGGGGCTGAGCCCGCTGAGCGTGGCCGAACTGGCCACCGTGGACGCGAAGTCCGGCGAGCCTGGCATCGTCGAGGCCGCATCGCGGCTCGGAGTGCCCCTCACCACGTACACCTCGGAGGAACTGGCCGCCGCCAGCGTGCCGAACCCCTCCGACGCACCCCTCGCCGCCGTCGGCACGCCCTCGGTCGCGGAGGCCTCGGCGCTGGTCGGCGGGGGCGAACTCCTGGTGCCCAAGCGGAAGTCGGCGCCCGAGGGCCGGGCGGCGATGGCGACCTGCGCGATCGTACGGCGGGCTCCGCGCGGCCGGCTCGCGGTCGTCGGGCTCGGCCCGGGCGCCCGCGATCTGCTCACCCCGCGCGCCAAGGACGAGCTGCGCCGCGCCTCGGTGCTCGTCGGGCTCGACCAGTACGTGGACCAGATCCGCGATCTGCTGCGCCCGGGCACCACGGTCCTGGAGTCGGGGCTCGGCGCCGAGGAGGAGCGGGCCCGTACCGCCGTCGCCGAGGCGCGCAAGGGGCACGCGGTCGCACTGATCGGCTCCGGGGACGCGGGGGTGTACGCGATGGCGTCGCCCGCGCTCGCCGAGGCCGCCGACGACATCGACGTGCTGGGCGTGCCGGGCGTGACCGCCGCGCTGGCCGCCGCCGCGATCCTGGGCGCGCCGCTGGGGCACGACCACGTCTCCATCTCGCTCTCGGACCTGCACACGCCGTGGGAGGTGATCGAGCGCCGGGTGCGGGCGGCCGCCGAGGCGGACATCGTCGTCACCTTCTACAACCCGCGCAGCCGCGGCCGTGACTGGCAGCTGCCGAAGGCGCTCGGCATCCTCGCCGAGCACCGCACCCCGCACACCCCCGTCGGAGTCGTACGCAACGCCTCGCGCCCCGACGAGAGCAGCCGGCTGACCACGCTCGGCGTTCTGGATCCGGCGACCGTGGACATGATGACGGTCGTGACCGTCGGCAACACCGCGACCCGCGAGATCGCCGGCCGCATGGTCACACCGCGCGGCTACCGCTGGCAGTCCGGCACCGCTGGGGAGGCCAAGTGAGCAGGCCCTGGGAGCGTACGGTCCACCCGATCGAGGTGGAGTCGTACCGGCGGCTGCGCGCCCGTCTGGACACCTCGCACTTCGCGCCGCTGACCCGGGCCGTGGTGGAACGGGTCATCCACTCCGCCGCCGATCTGGCGTACGCGACCGATCTGGTCTGCGACGAGGCGACGCTGAGGGCGGCGCACGCGGCGCTGCACGGCGGGGCGCCCGTCGTCACCGACGTCGAGATGGTCGCGGCCGGGATCACCCGGCGCGAGACGGTCTGCCGCCTCAAGAATGCCAAGTCCGGCCCGGGACTCACCCGTTCGGCCCACGCGATCCGGCTGGCATACGAGGAGGTGGGCCCCGGCGCGCTCTGGGTGATCGGCAACGCGCCCACCGCGCTCGAAGAGCTCCTCACCCTGGACGCCGCGCCCGCGCTGGTCATCGGTCTGCCCGTCGGGTTCGTCGGGGCCGTCGAGTCCAAGCAGGCGCTGCGCGAGAGCGGTCTTCCGGCCGTCAGCAATGTTTCCGAGAAGGGCGGCTCGGCCGTGGCCTCCGCCGCCCTCAACGCCCTTCTGTACCACCCCTTCGGCAAGGAGAACCCGTGACCACCCCCCAGACCCAGCCCGCACTGCTCATCGCCGGGCACGGCACCCGGGACGACGCAGGGGCCGAGGCGTTCCGCGCGTTCGTGGAGGAGCTAGGCCGCCGCAACCCCGAACTGCCGGTCGCCGGCGGGTTCATCGAGCTCTCCCCGCCGCCGCTGGGCGAGGCCGTCACCTCGCTGGTGGAGCGGGGGGTCAAGAAGTTCGCGGCCGTACCGCTGATGCTGGTGTCGGCGGGCCACGCCAAGGGCGACATACCGGCCGCGCTGACCCGCGAGAAGGAGCGCCACCCCGGTATCTCCTACACGTACGGGCGCCCGCTCGGCCCGCACCCGTCGCTGCTCGCGGTCCTGGAGCGGCGGGTCGACGAGGTCATCGGCGACCTCGACCGCGCCGAGGTCACGGTGCTCCTGGTCGGCCGGGGCTCCACCGACCCGGACGCCAACTCCGAGGTGCACAAGGCGGCCCGGCTGTTCTGGGAGGGGCGCGGTTACGCGGGCGTGGAGACGGCGTTCGTGTCGCTCGCGGCGCCCGACGTGCCCTCGGGTCTGGACCGGTGCGAGAAGCTGGGCGCGCGGCGGATCGTGGTCCTGCCGTACTTCCTGTTCACCGGCATCCTGCCGGACCGGGTGCGGCAGCAGACCGAGGAGTGGGCGGCCGCGCACCCGTCGCTGGATGTCCGCTCGGCCGACGTCATCGGCGCCACCGAGGAGCTGCACGAGCTGGTCATGGAGCGCTACCGCGAGGCTGTCAAGGGCGATCTGCGGATGAACTGCGACTCCTGCGTCTACCGGATCGCGCTGCCCGGTTTCGAGGACAAGGTGGGACTGCCCCAGCAGCCCCACTTCCACCCGGACGACGACGGCCACCATCATCACCACCATGGCAGCCATGCGCACGCACACCACTGAGCACGATCTGCGCCACCACGGGGACGCCGAGGTCCGTGACTCCGGCGTGGCCCTCACCGACCTCGCGGTCAACGTCCGGGCGGGCACTCCCCCGGACTGGCTGCGGGAGGAGATCGCGGCGTCCCTGACCGGCCTCGCCGCCTACCCCGACGGGCGGGCGGCGCGGGCGGCGGTCGCGGAGCGGCACGGTCTGCCGGTGGAGCGGGTGCTGCTCACAGCGGGGGCGGCGGAGGCGTTCGTGCTGCTCGCGCGAGCTCTGACGTTCCGTCATGCCGTCGTGGTGCACCCGCAGTTCACCGAGCCGGAGGCGGCGCTGCGGGACGCGGGGCACTCGGTGGAGCGGGTCCTGCTGCGCCCCGAGGACGGCTTCCGGCTCGACCCCGCGTCGGTCCCGGCCTCGGCGGATCTGGTCGTGGTGGGCAATCCGACGAACCCGACGTCGGTGCTGCATCCGGGCGGTTTGCTGGCCCGACTCGCCCGTCCCGGGCGGACGTTGGTCGTCGACGAGGCGTTCATGGACGCGGTGCCGGGTGAGCGGGAGGCGCTGGCGGGCCGGACGGATGTGCCGGGCCTGGTGGTACTGCGCAGCCTCACGAAGACGTGGGGTCTCGCGGGCTTGCGCATCGGCTACGTCCAGGCCGAGCCGTCCGTGGTGGCGACGCTGTCGCGGGCGCAGCCCCTATGGCCCGTCTCCACGCCCGCGCTGGTGGCGGCGCAGGCATGTGTGTCTCCACGGGCGCTGGCGGAGGCGGACGAGGCGGCGCGGCGGCTGGTGGTCGACCGTGCGCATCTGCTCGCCGGTCTTGCGGAGTTCGAGGAGGTACAGGTCGTGGAGGCGGCGCAGGGTCCGTTCGTACTGGTCCGCGTGGCGGGAGGCGAGGAGGTACGGGCTCATCTGCGCGGCCTCGGCTTCGCCGTCCGCCGCGGCGACACGTTCCCGGGCCTGGGCCCGGAGTGGCTGCGGCTCGCGGTCCGCGACCGCGCGACAACAAACCACTTCTTGCAGGCCCTGGACCAAGCCCTAACGCTGACAGGCCCCACCCCACCCCTTCCCTGAACCCTCCCCGCCCCCACCCGGCCGCCCACCCAGGGCTTCAGGGAAGGGGCGGGGGAAGAGGGGCGCGGGGAACTGCGCGACCAGCCCCCCGCCCACCCGCAGACGAACCCCACTCCCCCGTCAGGACCTCCGCCTCGCGAAAACCACCGCCCCACCCCCCGCCACCAACAGCGCCACCGCCCCGCCCACCACATACGGCGTCGACGGACTCCCGCCCGTCTCCGCCAGCTTCGGGTCCCCCACCGCCTGAGGCTTCATCGCGGTGCTGGACGCGAGGTCGGCCGAAGGGGACTCGCACGTCGCCTCCGCCAGCGCGACCTCCCCCGTCACCTCCGCCACATTCAGCTTCAGCGGATTCACCGAGACCCGGAGACGCAGAGCCGTCGCCGCGGCCGTACGCGACGTCGTGCGGGTCGAGGACAGGTCCAGGGTGACCTCGCCGACCCCCGGCACCGCGACCCGCGTCGTCCCGCCCGTCGACAGCGTCACCTTCTTGCCGAGCACCGTCACCGCACCCAGCAGGTTCGACGACGCCACCGGGTGCGTACCCGCCTCGCAGACCGCCTTGGAGGTCACCTCCTGGACCTCGACCAGGGAGAGCAGCGGCAGGCCGGGGACGTGCAGACGGGCGTGGACCAGGTGCGTGTAGCCCTGGGCGCGGGCCCCCTCGACCGTCGCCTCCGCCTTGGCGACATCCGCGTCGAGCACACTGAACGGCTTCCCCTTGGCCACCCCGTCCAGCTTCACCGCCAGCGCGGTCTTCTGCGAACTCGCGGGCGCCTGGACCTCGTTGAGGGTGACCTTCAGGGGGACGTCGACCGTCTTGTTGAGGAGCGACACGTCCAGGCCGGTGCGCAGCACTACCGCGCCCGCCTTCCCGCCGTGACCGGCGCCGGTGCCCGTCGCGTACGCCGGTACGGGCGCGGCCAGGGCCAGCGATCCGAGCGTGAGCGCCACGGCGGCAGAAGTGCGCGCGGGCAGGCGGAAGTTGATGGTGTTCAAGGTGGTGGAACCCCCACAGGAGACATGAACCGTCACCCGTCCGCCCTCCCACGGGGACTCGTGGGACTCGCGAGAGCCAGGGGCGCGCCGGTGACTTGAGACACCGGAATCTTTTACACACAGAGAGTGAACCGATAGACACCTGGGGTTAGTTCACCCGAATGAGGCGACAACGGCCGCGTATTCGATCGATCTCGTACGCGCGTTCCCGGCAGCCGCCCCTAATAGCTGACCTTTGGCGTACGCCGGTTGACCCGCATCGGCGCACGCCGAGGAAGCGTAAGCAAGCACAACGACCCGCCACCCCGGACCGTCACGCTCCGCGTCACCCCACGATCCGTCCCCGCAGCAGTATCCGGCTCGGCGCCCCCAGCACCCGTACGTCCGCCCGCGGGTCCTGCTCGTACACCACGAGGTCCGCGGGCGCGCCCTCCTCCAGGAGCGGGCGGCCGAGCCAGGTGCGGGCGTGCCAGGCCGTCGCCGAGAGGGCGTCGAGCGGGGGGATGCCCGCCTTGACCAGCTCCGCCACCTCCGCCGCCACCAGGCCATGGGCCATGGAGCCGCCCGCGTCGGTGCCGACGAAGACGGGGATGCCGGCGTCGTACGCCGAGCGGACCGTGTCGTAGCGGCGTGCGTGCAGCCGGCGCATATGGGCCGACCAGACGGGGAACTTGGCCTCCCCGCCGTCCGCGAGATGCGGGAACGTGGCGATGTTGACCAGGGTCGGGACGATGGCGACGCCGCGCTCGGCGAAGAGCGGGATCGTGTCCTCGGTCAGGCCCGTCGCGTGCTCGATGCAGTCGATGCCCGCCTCGACGAGGTCGCGAAGCGAGTCCTCGGCGAAGCAGTGGGCCGTCACGCGCGCGCCCAGCCGGTGCGCCTCGGCGATCGCCGCCTCGACCTCGCCGCGCGGCCAGCACGCCGACAGGTCCCCCACCTCGCGGTCGATCCAGTCCCCGACCAGCTTGACCCAGCCGTCCCCGCGCCGCGCCTCGCGGGCCACGTACGCGACGAGGTCGCCGGGCTCGATCTCATGGGCGTAGTTGCGGATGTAGCGGCGGGTGCGGGCGATGTGGCGGCCCGCGCGGATGATCCTCGGCAGGTCGTCGCGGTCGTCGATCCAGCGGGTGTCGGAGGGCGAGCCCGCGTCCCGGAGCAGCAGGACGCCCGCCTCGCGGTCGGTGAGCGCCTGCTTCTCGCTGGTCTGGTCGTCGACCGGGCCGTGCCGGTCGAGCCCCACATGGCAGTGCGCGTCGACGAGTCCGGGCAGCGCCCAGCCGGTGACCGTGACGGCGTCGGCCGCGCCCGGCGGGCGTTCATAGGTGATCCGGCCGTCCACCGCCCACAGTTCGTCCCGTACGTCCTCGGGCCCCGCAAGCACCCGCCCCCGGACATGCACCACCGCGTGATCGCTCATGACCAGCACTGTACGAGGGCCTGGGTACCCTCGACCGAGAGGCTCGGCACTTCGGCGCCGGGCCCCGTGAACGCAAGCGCAGACGACCGAAGAAGGCATCGTGACTCACCCCCTGCTCGACCTGGCCCCGCTGTCCGCCGCCCGTTTCGCGGCCATCGAGCGACGGGTGGCCGCGCTGCTCGCCACCGAGCAGGACGTGGTGATCATGCAGGGTGAGGCGCTGCTGCCGCTTGAGGGGTGCATCCGGGGCGCCGCGCACCCGGGTTCCACCGCGCTGAACGTGGTGACCGGCCCGTACGGGCAGACCTTCGGCAACTGGCTGCGGGACTGCGGCGCGAACGTGGTCGATCTGGAGGTGCCGTTCCACACGGCGGTCACCGCCGAGGACGTCGACCGGGCGCTCACCGAGCACCCGGAGATCGACTTCGTCTCCCTGGTGCACGCGGAGGCGGCGACCGGCAACACCAACCCGGTCGCGGAGATCGGCGAGGTGGTGCGCCGCCACGGCGCGCTGTTCATGCTGGACGCGGTCGCGTCGGTGGCCGCCGAGCCGCTGCTGCCGGACGCGTGGGGCGTGGACCTGTGCGTGATCGGCGCGCAGAAGGCGATGGGCGGCCCGGCCGGGGTCTCGGCGGTGTCGGTGAGCGAGCGCGCCTGGGCCCGGATCGCCGCCAACCCGCGCGCCCCGCGCCGCTCGTACCTCTCGCTGCTCGACTGGAAGGAGCGCTGGATCGACGGCGGCCGCAAGGCGCTCCTGCACGCCCCGGCCCAGTTGGAAATGCTGGCCCTTGAGGCGTGTGTGGAGCGGATCGAGGCGGAGGGCCTGGACGCGGTGACGGCCCGGCACGCCTCGGCCGCGGCGGCCACCCGGGCGGGCGCCTCGGCGCTGGGCGGCGGCCTCCAGCCGTACGTGCACGACGCCCGGGACGCGGCCCCGGTGGCCACGACGCTGCGTACTCCGGCGGGAGTCGACGCCTCCGAGCTGGTCGCGAAGGCTCTCGCGGCCGACCCGGCGCTGCCGCTGATCGCGGGCGGCGGGGCGCTGGCCAAGGAGATGATCCGGGTCAACCACTACGGCGTGGACGCCACCCGGGGCGCGGTGCAGTCCTCGCTCGCGGCCCTCGGCGCGGCGCTCGGCGAGACGGGCCGGGCGGTCGACCTGGAGGCGGCCCGCCGAGCCGTCTCGCAGAGCTGGTGAATCTCCGGTACCCGATAAAACGGCGGCCATCCGCCTCTGCGACACCTTTTCCCCACAATAAATTCCAGCTGAATTAAACATAACGGGAAGCCACTTATTACGAGTGGCTTCCCGTTTTCTTCTGCCCGGACCCGTTGATCTCAAACACCAAGTTTTCAACAAGATTTCCGGGCGGCCACGGGTATGTGATCGACTCCACAAAGGTGTCTTTTTGTCCCGGAATTACCGGACAAACCGCCTCGCGCGTACACCTGCGTGATAACACAAGCCGCTCCCCGGCGCACCACCCTCCGCTAATGCGATTTCGATTTCCGCTGGGTAAATTCGCTCGGCATGACCGCCGCACAGACCGTCATCCATATCGACACCCCACGCGTCGAGGACGGCGCCGCGATCTGGCGTATCGCCCGCGACTCGGAGGTACTGGACCTCAACTCCTCGTACAGCTATCTGCTCTGGTGCCGCGACTTCGCCGCCACCTCCCTGGTGGCGCGCGACGGCGCCGGTGAACCGGTCGCCTTCGTCACCGGGTACATCCGGCCGGAGCGCCCGCAGACGCTCGTCGTCTGGCAGGTCGCCGTCGACCGCGACCAGCGCGGGCGCGGCCTCGCGGGCACCCTGCTCGAAGCGCTGACCTCGAAGGTCGCCGACTCGCACGGGGTGCGCCTGGTCGAGACGACCGTCACCCCCGACAACACCGCGTCCGACCGGCTGTTCACCGCGTTCGCCGAGCGGCGCGGCACCGCGCCGCACCGCGAAGTCCTCTTCGAGCGCGTGCTGTTCCCCGAGGACGGCCATCAGCCCGAAGTCCTCTACCGGATCGACCTGGGAGTACGACTGTGACCATCACCCCGCCCGCCCTGAGCGTCTTCGAGACCCTGGAGTCGGAGGTGCGCAGCTACTGCCGCGGCTGGCCCGCCGTCTTCGACCGTGCCCGGGGCGCCAAGCTCACCGACGAGGACGGCCATGAATACCTCGACTTCTTCGCCGGGGCCGGATCACTCAACTACGGCCACAACAACCCGGTGTTGAAACGCGCCCTACTGGACCATCTCGAACGCGACGGCATCACCCACGGCCTGGACATGGCGACCACCGCCAAACGCACGTTCCTGGAGACCTTCCAGAACGTGATCCTGCGCCCGCGCGACCTGCCGTACAAGGTGATGTTCCCGGGCCCGACCGGCACCAACGCGGTCGAGGCCGCGCTGAAGCTGGCCCGGAAGGTGAAGGGCCGCGAATCGGTGGTCTCCTTCACCAACGCCTTCCACGGCATGTCGCTCGGCTCGCTCGCGGTCACCGGCAACGCCTTCAAGCGGGCCGGCGCGGGTATTCCGCTGGTCCACGGCACCCCGATGCCGTTCGACAACTACCTCGACGGGCAGATCCCCGACTTCCTCTGGTTCGAACGGCTCCTTGAGGACGAGGGCTCGGGCCTGAACAAGCCCGCCGCCGTCATCGTCGAGACCGTGCAGGGCGAGGGCGGCATCAATGTGGCCCGGCCCGAGTGGCTCCGCGCGCTCGCCGACCTGTGCCACCGCCGCGACATGCTCCTGATCGTCGACGACATCCAGATGGGCTGCGGCCGCACCGGTGCCTTCTTCTCCTTCGAAGAGGCGGGCATCACGCCGGACATCGTCACCCTGTCGAAGTCGATCAGCGGCTACGGACTGCCCATGTCGCTCTGCCTGTTCAAGCCGGAGCTCGACATCTGGGAGCCGGGCGAGCACAACGGCACCTTCCGCGGCAACAACCCGGCCTTCGTGACCGCGACCGCGGCCCTTGAGGCGTACTGGACCGACGGGTCCTCCCTGGAGAAGCAGACCCGGGCGCGCGGCGAGCAGGTCGAGCAGGCGCTGATCTCGATCACCGAGGAGAACCTGGTCGACGTCAAGGAGTACCGGGGCCACGGCCTGGTCTGGGGCCTGGAGTTCCACGACGAGCACCGGGCCGGCGCGGTCGCCCGGCGCGCCTTCGAACTCGGTCTGCTCATCGAGACGTCCGGCCCGCGCAGCGAGGTCGTCAAGCTGCTGCCGCCGCTGACGATCACGCCGGAAGAACTGGACGAGGGGCTGCGCACCCTGGCCCGCGCGGTCCACGAGACCGCTTCCTGAACCCCCCTTTCCCCCCACAAGAAAGGCGCCAACCCACCGTGATAGTCCGTTCGTTGAAGGACATCGAGAACACCGACCGCCATGTCCGGGCCGCCTCCGGCACCTGGGAGAGCAAGCGGATCGTGCTCGCCAAGGAGAAGGTCGGCTTCTCCCTGCACGAGACGGTCCTGTACGCCGGTACGGAGACGTCCATGTGGTACGCCAACCACATCGAGGCCGTGCTGTGCGTCGAGGGCGAGGCCGAGCTCACCGACCACGAGAGCGGCGAGACCCACTGGATCGCGCCGGGCACGATGTACCTGCTCAACGGCCATGAGCGGCACACCCTGCGCCCCAAGACGGACTTCCGTTGCATCTGCGTCTTCAACCCGCCCGTCACGGGACGGGAGGACCACGACGAGAACGGTGTCTACCCGCTGCTCACCGAGGAGGCCTGAACCATGTCGGACCTGTACCCCACCCGGGGCGCCACCGAAGTCGTCACCCCGCGCCAGGACCCCGTCGTCTGGGGACCCTCCGCCGGGCTCGAATCGTACGAGCAGGACGGCTTCCTCACCGTCGACCAGCTGCTCGCGGACGACGAAGTCGGCTTCTACCGGCGCGAGTTGGACCGCCTGATCGCCGATCCGGCGGTGCGTGCGGACGAGCGCGCGATCACCGAGCCGCAGACCGGTTCGGTGCGGTCCGTCTTCGAGGTGCACCGGATCAGCGAGATCTTCGCGGGCCTGGTGCGCGACGAGCGCGTGGTCGGCACCGCCCGGCGCATCCTCGGCTCGGACGTGTACGTCCACCAGTCGCGCATCAACGTCAAGCCGGGGTTCGGCGCTTCCGGCTTCTACTGGCACTCGGACTTCGAGACCTGGCACGCCGAGGACGGCCTGGCGAACATGCGGACCGTCTCGGTGTCGATCGCGCTCACCGAGAACCACGACACCAACGGCGGCCTCATGATCATGCCCGGCTCGCACCGGGACTTCCTGGGCTGCGCGGGTGCCACGCCGCAGGACAACTACAAGAGGTCGCTGCAGATGCAGGACGCGGGCACCCCGTCCGACGAGGCGCTGACCAAGATGGCGGACCGGCACGGCATCCGGCTGTTCACGGGCCGCGCGGGCTCGGCGACCTGGTTCGACTGCAACTGCATGCACGGCTCCGGGGACAACATCACCCCGTATCCGCGCAGCAATGTCTTCATCGTCTTCAACAGCGTGGAGAACGCCGCGGTCGAGCCCTTCGCGGCCCCGATCAGGCGACCGGAGTTCATCGGGGCGCGGGACTTCACACCGGTGCGGTGAGGGGTCTTCCGGCCGGGGGTCCGGGGGTTGCCCCCCGGGAGATACGGCCCCCGGTGCGGTGGTGATCGTTGGTACGGTCGCTCCATGTCTGATGAAACGTCCCGAACTCCCGTCACCGCGGCCGATGTCGAACACTCCGTGCGGCTCTCGGTCACCGCGCTGCGGGCCGGGCTCGCCGGGGACTGGAGCGTCAAGGCCGGCTCGCTGGACTGGGACTGCTGGGAGACCGTCGAGCATCTGTCGGACGACCTGTTCGCGTACGCCGTGCAGCTCGGCCCGCAGCAGCCGCCGCTCGACGGCGACGTCCCGTACCTGTGGGAGGCGAAACGTCCCGGCGGGCCGCACAACGCGGTGCACGCGGACCGCGCGGCCGGGCCCGCCGGGCTGCTCCAGACCCTGGAGGCGAGCGGGGCGCTGCTGACCGCGATGGTCCGCACGGCGTCCCCGGACGTACGGGCTTACCACGGCTTCGGCATCTCGGACCCGGAGGGGTTCGCGGCGATGGGCGTCGTCGAGACCCTGCTGCACACCTACGACGTGGCGCAGGGCCTCGACGTGGCCTGGGCGCCGCCGCTGGGGCTGTGCGACCGGGTCCTCGCGCGGCTGTTCCGCGAGGTGCCGACGGATCCGGACCGGTGGCGGGTGCTGCTGTGGGCCACCGGCCGGGCGGAGCTGGCGGACCAGCCGCACCAGGACTCCTGGCGCTGGTACGGCGAACCGCTCAGTGACGCAGCCAGATCCTGAGCTCGCCGACCGGAGTGAACCCGGCGCGGACGGCGGCCGCGAGGTCGTCGCCGCTCTCGTAGCCGACGACCGGCAGGCCGGGCCAGTGCCGCGCGATGGAGGCGAGGCACCCGGCCCAGGCCGCGTCGAGGTCGCCATCGGCGGCGAAGAGGTTGGAGACGCCGACCACCGACTCGCTACGGGTGGCTATGGCGCCCGCGACGATCACCCCATCGCTGTCCCGATCCGCGAGGAACAGCTGGTCCTCGTCGGCGAGCAGCGCGGCCGGGAACAGCCCGTCGCCCTCCCCGCCCGCCCAGGCGTCCTCCCAGCACGCCAACTCCCCTTCGGTACGCACGAGTTCCCAGCCGGGGTCGGCCGCCTCGGGCGCGGGCCGGTGGATCCACTCGGCGCCGAACAGCACCTCGAAGCCCTCGTCCGTCAGGTCCAGGGTGGCGAAGCTGTCCTTGACCGAGGCGCCGGGCGAGGCGTCGATCCGCTCGACGATCTCGCGCGGGGAGGCGTCGGGGGCGAGGGTGACCGCGTCCGGGTAGAGCGGCGGGGTGCGGCGCGGGCTCGCCCAGGCGTACGGGCCCGTCTCGCCCGTGATGCCGTGCGCCCGGCACAGGGCCGCGCACCACTCGGCGTTGTTCCGGGCGGCCGCGCGCACCCGTACGTCGTTCCCGCTGTCCATGATCACGGCCCGATCCTCCCCTGTGGGACCGGGCCGCGACCACTGGTTATCGGCGGTGCGAGAGGTCAGGTCACAGGGCGGACAGGACGTCCAGGGCCCGGTCCACGTCCGCCGAGGAGTTGTAGAGGTGGACCGCGAACCGCAGATTGCCGCCTCGGGCGGAGCTGTACACCCCGGCCCGCAGCAGCTCCGGCTGTGCGCCGCCCAGGCCCGGCACGGCGACGACCGCCGAGTCGTCGGCGACCGACCGGTGGCCGAGGTCGGCGAGCCCGGCCCGCAGCCGGTCCGCGAGGGCCAGGTCATGGGCGTGCACCGCGTCGATGCCCACCTCTTCGAGCAGCGCGAGCGACTGCTCGGCCCCGTAGTACGACAGGAACGAGGCGGGCTCGTCGTACCGCCGCGCGGTGGCGGCGAGTTCGCGCACCGGGCCGTAGTTGTCGCCCAGGTCCTCGGCGGCGAACCACCCCGAGTGCAGCGGCACCAACTGCTCCTGCGCGTCCTCGGTGACGGTGAGGAACGAGGTGCCGCGCGGGCAGGTGAGGAACTTGAACCCGGCGGTGACCGTGTAGTCGTACGCACCCGCGTCCAGCGGCAGCCAGCCCGCCGACTGGCTGGCGTCGAGGAGCGTACGGGCCCCGTGCGCGGCCGCCGCCTCCCGTACGGCCGCGAGGTCCGCGATCCGTCCGTCGGACGACTGGACGGAGGAGAAGGCGACGAGCGCGGTGCCGGGCCGTACCGCCTCGGCCAGCGACTCCAGCGGGACGTACCGCATCTTCAGGTCGCCGCGGACCGCGAACGGCTGGACGACGGAGGCGAACTCGCCCTCGGGGGCGAGGACTTCGGCCCCGGCGGGCAGGGAGTGGGCGATCAGTGCGACATGGACGGTGACCGAGGAGCCGAGCGCGACCCGGTCGACGCCGACCCCGGTGAGCCGGGCGAAGGAGGCCCGTGCGGCGTTGGGCTGCTCGAAGCCGCCCGCGCCCAGCCGGGTGCCCGCCGCGTTCTGCCCGGCGAGCCCGGTGATGGCCTCGACGGCCCGCCGGGGCAGCAGCCCGGTGCTGGAAGTGTTCAGATACGTCGTCTCGGGGGCGAACTCGTCGCCCGCCAGGCGCTCCAGGATCTCCATGATCCCACCCTGCGTCCCCCTCGGCCCCGGGTCAATCAATGTCGATCAACAAGGGCTGAGGGGAACCATCAAGGGTTGCTTACGCGTTGGGCCCGATGACCCCATCGGGCGTACGCGTCAGGCGCGCGGGACCTCGCAGCCGTCCGGGCCGCAGACCTCGCCCTCGGCGGGCGCGGTACCGAGGGTCGCGAGGACCGGGCGGTGCTCCTGCCAGGCCTGCTCAAGCGCCTGGGTGAAGACCTCGGCGGGCTGGCCGCCGGAGATGCCGTACTTGCGGTCGACGACGAAGAACGGCACGGCGTTGGCGCCAAGAGCGGCGGCCTCGGCCTCGTCCGCGCGCACCTCGTCGGCGTACGCGCTCTCGTCGGCGAGCACGCCGCGCACCTCGTCCGCGTCGAGGCCCGCTTCCACGGCGAGCTCGACCAGGACCTCGGCGTCGAAGACGGAGCGCTCCTCGGCGAAGTTGGCCCGGTAGGCAAGGTCGAGCAGCGCGTCCTGGCGGCCGCGCGCCTTGGCCAGGTGCAGGAGGCGGTGGATGTCGAAGGTGTTGCCGTGGTCGCGGCCCTCGGTGAGGTAGCCGAGCCCCTCGGCGCGCGCGTTGGTGGCGACGTGCTCCTCCATGCCCCGGGCCTCGTCCAGGGTGCGGCCGTACTTCTTGGCCAGCATCGGGATCACCGGGCCGACGTCGCCCTTCGGACGGTTCGGGTCGAGCTCGAAGGAGCGGTGCACCACCTCGATGTCGTCGCGGTGGGCGAACTCCGCCAGGCCCTTCTCGAAGCGGGCCTTGCCGATGTAGCACCAGGGGCAGGCGATGTCGCTCCAGATCTCGACGCGCATGTCACTTCTCTCCGACTCGTCACGGGCTCGGTCTCGACCCCGATTTTGTATGACTTTCAAGTACTACAACCATGGCGGCCGTCTGCGCATTCCCGCACATTCCCGCCGGTCAGCGCGCGGCCTCCAGCTGGTTGAACGTGGCCCGGTAGGAGCTCGGGGTGAGGCCCGTGCGGCGGACCAGGTGGGCGCGGAGCGAGTCGGCGCTGCCCAGGCCGCTGGCCTCGGCGATCTGGTCCATGCCGAGTGTGGTGGTCTCCAGGAGCTCCTTGGCCCGCTCGATGCGCTGGTGCAGCAGCCACTGGAGCGGGCTGACACCGCTCTCGGCGTGGAAGCGCCGGGTCAGCGTGCGCACGCTCACGCCCGCGTGCCGGGCGAGGTCCGTCAGCGTGAGCGGCTTGTCGAGGTTGCGCATCGCCCAGCCCCGGGTGTCGGCGCAGACCACCCCCCGCTCGGCGGGCAGCGGGGTCTGGGTGAACTGGGTCTGCCCGCCGGGCCGCACCGGCGCGACGAGCGCGGCCCTGGCCACCCGGTTGGCGACGGCGGCGCCGTAGTCGGTACGGATGATGTGCAGGCACATGTCGATCCCGGCCGCGTACCCGGAGGACGTCATCACGTTCCCGTCCTCCACATACAGGACGTCGTCCTTCAGGGCGAGGGACGGATAGCGGCGGCGCAGTTCGTCGGCGAGCTCCCAGTACGTGGTGGCGCTGCGCCCGTCGAGCAGTCCGGCCTCGGCGAGCACGAAGGCGCCGCTGCAGATGGAGGTGATCCGCCGGCCCTCGGCGGCGGCGCGCCGGACCACCTCGACGGTGCGCGGGTCGGGCACGAACCGCTCTCCGGTGCCCGCGACCAGCACGGTGTCGGCGTCCGCCACGGCGTCCAGGCCCCGGCTGACATGGAGGTCGAGCCCGCCGGTGGTGGCGATCGGTCCCGGTTCCGGGGTGCAGACGGTCAGCTCATACCCGGGGGAGCCGTCGATCTCCACCTTCGCGAAGAGCAGTTCGGGAATGGCGAGGTTGAACATCGACACCCGGGAGGGCGCGATGACGACGAGGCGGTGCGGCCGCCAGGCGGCGGGCTCGCTCACGGGAACCTGGGGACTCGCTGAACCTGCGGCACTCATGGCCAGAACCTCCGGATGCATGGCATTCAGGTCACTACTGTAACCCGAGCGCGGCCGACAAGCTGAGGGCATGTCAACCAACGCCGTACCGCAAGCCGCCCCCGCAGACCGCGAGTTGGCGCACCACAAGGCACCCCGGAACCCCCGGACCTCCTCCCCCGGGATCACCCTCGTCGCCGCCCTCCTCGGCTTCGCGCTGATCACGCTCGACGCGTCCGTGGTGAACGTGGCCCTGCCCGCGATCGGCTCCGATCTGGGCGGCGGGATGTCCGGGCTGCAGTGGGTGGTGGACGCCTACACCCTGGCCTTCGCCGCCCTGATGCTCTCGACCGGCGCCTTCGCGGACCGGATCGGCTCGGCCAAGGCGTACGCGCTCGGCACGGTCGTCTTCACCCTCGCCTCGGCCGCCTGCGGCCTCGCCCCGAACCTGGGAGTCCTGATCGGCGCCCGTACGGTCCAGGGCACGGCGGCCGCCGTGGTCCTGCCCGCCTCGCTCGCCCTCGTACGCCAGGCCTACCCCGACCCGGCCCGGCGGGCCCGCGCGGTGGCGCTGTGGGCGGCGGGCGGCTCGGTGGCGGTGGCGCTCGGCCCGGTGGCGGGCGGCGCGCTGACCACGGTGTGGGACTGGCGCGGGATCTTCTTCATCAACCTGCCGCTGGGCCTGGCGGCCCTGGCCCTGACGGCCCGCGCCCCGCGCACGGCCCCCCGCCCCGCCCCGCTCGACCTGCCGGGCCAGCTGACGGCGGTGGTCGCACTCGCCGCGCTCGCCTTCGCGGTGATCGAGCAGGGCACGGTACGGATGACGGCGGGCGCGGTCGCGATCGTGGCGGCGGTGGCGTTCCTGCTGATCGAGTCGCGCGCGGCCCACCCGGTCGTCCCGCTGGGCCTGTTCCGTACGCCGACGGTCGCGCTCGCGGTCTCGGTGGGCGCGGCGGCGAGCGTGGCGTTCTACGGCGTGATCTTCGTCTTCAGCCTGTACTTCCAGCGGACGCGGGGCGAGTCGGCGCTCACGGCGGGCCTGATGTTCCTGCCGATGACGGCTCTGATCCCGCTGACGAACGTCCTCTCGGGCAAGCTCTCCAACCGCTACGGCCCGCGCCGCCCGATGCTGATCGGCCAGCTGGTCGCCATCGCGGGGCTGCTCCTGCTCCTCGTCCCCGACGAGCACACGCCCACCCTGCTCGCCGCGTTCCTGATGATCCCGCTCGCGCTCGGCTGCGGCCTGTCCGTCCCGGCGCTGACCGCCGCGATGATGGAGGCCCTGCCCCAGGAGCGCGCCGGCCTGGCGGCCGGAGTCCTGAACGCGGGACGCCAGGTCGCGGGCGCGCTGAGCGTGGCGATGTCGGGCGCGCTGGTCGCGGGCGGCAGCGGATTCGTCCCCGGGGTGCGGGTGAGCCTGGCGGTGTCGGCGGGGCTGTTCGTGGTGACGGTGCTGGTGACGCTGAGGGTGAAGACAGGGAAGAAGTAACGTGCGGGGGCGCCCCGGGCGGGGCGCTTGACCCTCACACCGTGTCAGGCAGTGAACTCGGAGACATCATGTTCACCATCGGAGACTTCGCCCGGCACGGCCGCGTATCGGTCCGGATGCTGCGCCACTACGACGCCACCGGCCTGCTGCGCCCGGCCCATGTCGACCCGGCCACCGGCTACCGCTTCTACACCGCCGCCCAGCTGGCCCGCCTGAACCGCGTCATCGCGCTCAAGGACCTCGGACTCACCCTCGCCCAGGTACGGGAGATCCTGGACGAACGGGTGAGTACGGAGGAGGTCACCCTGGAGTGCCCGGAGGACGAGACGGGGTGGGTGACGGAGTTGCAGGAGCCGGTGACACGGGGTTAATCCCCCACCCCACCCCTTCCCGAAAGCCTCCGGCGGATGTCGGTCGGCTGCGGGCCGGTGGGGGCCGATCACGCAGTTCCCCGCGCCCCTGGGTATTCAGGGGCGCGGGGAACTGCGCGAGCAACCCAGCACGATCCGCAGAAAAACGGGGGTCCGGGGTGCAGCCCCGAAGCGGGGTGCAGGGGCCGCAGGCCCCGCAGGAGGGGTCCGGGGGCTCCGCCCCCGGGAAGCCCACCTCAACCCCCACCCACCCCCGGAGGGTTCAGGAAACGGGCGGGGTGGGGAAAAATCGGCCGTCGACCCAGCGCGGCACCCCCACCGCCCCCTCCCGCAGCTCCACCGGCAGCAACGCCTCCGGCGTGCTCTGGTAGACCACCGGGCGGAGCCAGCGTTCGACCGCCGTCGCGCCGACCGACGTGGACGTCGACGTCGTCGCCGGGTACGGCCCGCCGTGATGCTGGGCCGGCGCCACGGCGACCCCCGTGGGCCACCCGTCCACCAGCACCCGCCCCGCAAGCCCCGACAGCGAGTCGAGCAGCTCCGCAGCCCCGCCAGAACCCCCCGCCGCCTCCCCCGCCGACACCTGAAGCGTCGCCGTCAGATTCCCCGGCAACCGCGAGAGCACCGCTCCGATCTCGGACGGATGCGCATACAGCGCGACCACCGTCACCGGCCCGAAGCACTCCTCCAGCAACAGATCGTGCGGCCCCGGAGACGCCAGCACAGCCGCCGGCACCGTCAGGAACCCCGCACTCACCGTGTGCTCCCCGCCCGCCCCCGGCGTGACCGGCGCCCCGACCCCGTCCAAGGAGGCCCGCTCCGCGACCCCGGCCACGAACGCGTCCCGCATCCGGTGGTCCAGCATCACCCCCGCCTCGGAGTCACTGACCGCCACCGTCAACGCCTTCACCAGCGCGTCCCCGCCCGCACCGGCCGGGGCAAGCACGAACCCCGGCTTGGTGCAGAACTGGCCGACGCCCAACGTCATCGACGCCCCGAGCCCCGCCCCGATCGCCTCGCCCCGCTCCTGAGCCGCATCCTCGGTGACCACGACCGGGTTCAGCGACCCCAGCTCGCCGTGGAACGGGATCGGCACCGGCCGGGCCGCCGCCGCGTCGAAGAGGGCGCGCCCACCCCGTACCGACCCGGTGAAGCCGGCCGCCGCGACCAGCGGATGGCGTACGAGCGCGATGCCCGCGTCGAAGCCGTGGACCAGCGCGACGACGTCCGCCGGCAGCCCCACCCGTACCGCCGCGCGCCGCAGCAGCGACACGCACAGCTCGGACGTGGCCGGATGGGCCGGATGCGCCTTGACCACCACCGGGCACCCGGCCGCGAGCGCGCTCGCCGTGTCGCCGCCGGGGACGGAGAAGGCGAGCGGGAAGTTCGACGCCGAGTAGACCGCGACCACCCCCAGCGGCACCTTCATCCGCCGCAGGTCGGGCCACGGCGGGGTGCGGTCGGCGTCGGCGTGGTCGATGCGTACGTCGAGGAAGGCCCCCTCGTCCACGACATCCGCGAAGGCCCTCAACTGGGCGGTGGTACGCGCGAGTTCACCGGTGAGCCGGACCGGCCCGAGCGCCGTCTCGGCGTCGGCGGCCTCGACCACATGCGCCCCGGCCCCGTCGAGCAGTTCGGCGGCGGTCCGCAGCAGGGCCGCCCGTACGCTCCGGTCGGCGAGCGCGCCGCGCGCCGCCCAGGCGGCCCGCACCGCCTCGTCGACCTCCTGGTCCGTCGCCTCCGCCGCGACCTGCTCCCGCGGCTTCCCGGTACGGGGGTCGACACTCCAGACTGGTGCTGTGCTCACCGCGATGTCCTTCCGGCTTCCGGTTCCGCCCGCGTACTGTCCACCACTTGTTCGGTATTCTGAACAAGATTCCTGCTGGTGAATATGCTGGACTCTATTGACGGGCGTTCTGCGTTGGCAAGACGCGCAGACAAGAAGGGGCGAGGTCGGATGTCGGCTGCCGAGACAGGTGGGGCCCAGGTCAAGTCCGCCGTACGTACGGTGGAGTTGCTGGAGTATTTCGCGGGGCGCCCCGGAATGCACTCCCTGGCCGCGGTCCAGGAAGCGGTCGGATACCCCAAATCCAGCCTCTACATGCTGCTGCGCACCCTGGTGGAACTGGGCTGGGTGGAGACCGACGCCACGGGCACGCGGTACGGGATCGGGGTGCGGGCGCTGCTCGTCGGCACCTCCTACATCGACGGCGACGAGGTCGTCGCGGCCGCGCGCCCCACGCTCGACCGGCTCTCCGACGACACCACGGAGACCATCCACCTCGCCCGCCTCGACGGCACCAATGTGGTCTATCTGGCCACCCGCCAGTCGCAGCACTATCTGCGGCCCTTCACGCGCGTGGGGCGACGGCTGCCCGCGCACTCCACCTCGCTGGGCAAGGCGCTGCTCGCCACCCACACCGACGAGCAGGTGCGCAAGCTGCTCCCGGAGACCCTTCAGCAGCTGACCGAGCACACCATCACCGACCGCGAGAAGCTCATCGAGGAGCTGCACCAGATCCGCGAGCAGGGGTACGCGGTGGACCGCGAGGAGAACACGCTGGGCCTGCGCTGCTTCGGCGTCGCCATCCCGTACCGGACCCCCGCGCGCGACGCGATCAGCTGCTCGGTGCCGGTGGCGCGGCTGACCCCGGCGCATGAACAGATGGTCAAGGACGCCCTGTTCGACGCGCGGGACCGGCTGACACTGGCCACCCGTAGGCTCTGACGCATGACTTCAGCGACCTCCGAACGCCCCCGGCCGACCGTCGTCCTCCGCGAGGTGCAGGACAGCGATCTCCCCGTGTTCTTCGGGCAGATGAGCGACCTGGAGTCGGTCCGGGTCGCGGCCTTCGGGCCCGAGGACCCCACCGACCGGGCCCGCTTCGACGCGCACTGGGCCCGTATCCGGGCCTCGGACACGGTGATACGCACGGTGCTCGCCGACGGCGAGGTCGCGGGACACGCCTCGGTGTACGGGCCGCCGGACGACCGCGAGGTGACGTACTGGGTGGACCGCGCGCTTTGGGGGCGCGGCATCGCCACCGCCGCCCTGTCCGCGCTGGTCGCCCTCGTCCCGCACCGCCCGCTCCACGCGCGCGCGGCGGCCGACAACGCGGGCTCGATCCGGGTGCTGGAGAAGTGCGGCTTCGTGATCACCGGCCACGACCGGGGCTTCGCGAACGCGCGGGGCGCGGAGATAGACGAGGTCGTCCTCACGCTGAAGGACTGACCGCCGCCCAGATGAGAGCTTTCTGAGAAATCCGGTCATAAGGAACGAATTCGGCCGCCCGGCTCGTCCTTTTCATGGGATGAACAAGATGATCAGGCGCGCCGCGGTCTTCTGTCTGCTGATGGTGCTCGCCCTTCTCGGGCGAGCCACCTATGTGCAGTTCTACAAAGGCCAGGCCCTCGCGGACGACAAGCTGAACCGGCGGAACACCATCGCGCAGTACGCGAACCCGCTCGGGGACATCATCGTGGCCGGCTCCCCGGTCACCGGATCGGAGAGGACCAAGAGCGGCGACCTCGCGTACAAGCGCACGTACAAGAACGGTGAGCTCTACGCGGCGGTGACCGGGTTCAGCTCACAGGTGTACGGGGCGACCCAGCTGGAGGGGATCTACAGCAAGGTGCTCGACGGCACCGACAACCGGATGAAGGATCCGCTCTCGGTGCTCACCGGCAAGCGGGCGGCCGGTGGCAACGTCCTGACGACCATCGACCCGGCCGTGCAGAAGGCCGCCTATGACGCGCTCGGCAACAAGAAGGGCGCGGCCGTAGCGATCGACCCGAAGACGGGTCGCATCCTGGGCATGGTCTCCACTCCGTCGTACGACCCGTCGAAGATCGCCGGATCGACGGACGGCGACGCCTGGAAGGCGCTGTCCGACGACCCGGACAAGCCGATGGTGAACCGGGCGATGCGCCAGCCGCTGCCGCCGGGTTCGACGTTCAAGCTGGTGGTGGCCGCAGCGGCGCTGGAGAACGGGCTGTACTCGTCGGTCGACGTGAACACCGACAGCCCCAACCCGTACACGCTGCCCAACACGCGGACCGTGCTGACCAACGAGAACGCGTCGGCGCCGTGCGAGAACGCCACCATTCGTACCGCGCTGCGGTACTCCTGCAACAACGTCTTCGCGAAGATGGCGGACCAGCTCGGCCAGGACAAGCTCCAGGCGATGGCGGAGAAGTTCGGCTTCAACGACGCCACGCAGGACGTGCCGGTGCGGGCCACCGCGAGTGCGTACCCCAAGGGCATGGACCGGGCGCAGACGGCGCTGACGGGCATCGGCCAGTTCGATGTGACCGCGACACCGTTGCAGATGGCCATGGTCTCCGCCGCCATTGCCAACGACGGCCTCATGGCATCGCCCCATATGGTCTCCAAGACCACGGACGCGGACGGGAACACCCTCCAGTCCTACAAGGATGCCGACAGCAAGCGGATCCTGTCGTCCGACACCGCGAAACAGTTGCGCAGCGCAATGGTGACGGTCGTCGAGGAGGGCACCGGTTCCAACGCCAAGGTGAGCGGCGCGGAGGTCGGCGGCAAGACGGGCACGGCGCAGCACGGCGTGGGCAACTCCAAGACGCCGTACGCCTGGTTCACGTCGTACGCGAAGGACTCGTCCACCGGCAAGGAGGTGGCGGTCGCCGTACTCATCGAGGACTCCGGCGCGGCGCGCTCGGAGGTCAGCGGCAACGGCCTGGCGGCGCCGGTGGCCCAGAAGATGATGCAGGCGGCGTTGAAGTCGTCGTAGGGCACGGGCGGCGTCGGGAATAGGGCATGCACCCGATTCCGCAGGGACGGCCTCACCGGCCACCGTTGCCCCTGTGAACAGGGCAGATAAGAGCACGACGGCGGGCAGGACGGCACGGCGGCCGCTGACCCGGGTCCTGGCGGACCGCAACGCGGGGCTGTATCTGACCGGGGTGGTGGTGTCCGGGTTCGGGTCGTCGGCGATGTGGCTGACGGCCGGGATCTGGGCCAAGTCGCTCACCGGCTCGGACGGTCTGGCGGCGCTCACCGTCTTCACCATGTGGGCGCCGACACTGGTGGGCCCGCTGCTGGGGACGGTGGCGGACCGGGTGCGGCGGCGGCCGCTGCTCGTGGGACTCAACCTGGGGATGGCGGCCCTGCTGCCGTCCCTGCTGGCGGTGGACTCGGCGGCCCGGATCTGGATCCTTTTCGCAGTCCTCCTCCTGTACGGAGTGAACGGCGTGGTCCAGGACGCGGCCGAGGCGGCGCTGGTGGCGACGGCCGTCGACAAGGACCTCCTGGGCGACTTCAACGGCCTGCGGATGGCGGTCAACGAGGGCATGAAGCTGGTGGCTCCGCTGGCGGGGGCCGGACTGTGCGCGCGGTTCGGCGGCGGTGCGGTGGCGGTCCTGGACGCGGTGACGTTTCTGCTGGCGGCGGGGATCTTCGCGCTGATACGGGTACGGGAGGCCCGGCCCGTCCCCGGCGGCGCCTGGCTCGCCGACACGTCCGAGGGGGCGCGTACGGTGTGGCGCTCCCCCGCGCTGCGGCCGCTGGTGCTCGCGGGCGCGGTGACGATGCTCTGCGCCGGGCTGAACGGGGCCGCGCTCTACGCGGTGGTGGACGAGCGGCTCGGCCACGCGGCGACGTACGCGGGCGTGCTGTACGCGGTGCAGGGCGCGGGCTCGGTGGCGGCCGGCCTGCTGTCCGGCCCCCTGCTGCGCCGCCTGCCGGAGCGGGCCTTCGCGGCGGCGGGGATCGCTCTGTTCGCGGTGTCGGTGTGCGGGCGGGCGCTGCCGTACGACGCGGTGGCACTGGCGTGCAGCGCGGGGATCGGGCTCGGGCTGCCGTGCGTGCTGGTCGCGGCGATGACGGCGGTGCAGCGGGAGACCCCGTCCGCGGCCCTCGGCCGCACGGCGGCGACGACCAACACGCTGCTGTTCGTCCCGAACGCGGTGGGGTTGGGGGTGGGGGCGGGGTTGGTGGGGATGGTGGGGATGGTGGGTTTGGTGGTGCTGTTGGTGGCGGTGGGGGCGGCCGCGCTGGCCTTGGCAGCAGGGTTGTTGACCCCACCCCGCCCCTTCCCGAAAGCCCTGGGCGGGCGGCCGGGTGGGGGGTGAGGGGTAGTTTCCCGGGGCTTCACCCCGGACCCCGGCGGGGCCTGCGGCCCCTGCACCCCGATTCGTCTGCGGATCGTGCTGGGTTGCTCGCGCAGTTCCCCGCGCCCCTAGGTAGTTAGGGGCGCGGGGAACTGCGCGATCAGCCACGCACGGTCCGCGGACAAAGAACCAGGCCGCCCGCCCAGGGCTTTCGGGAAGGGGCGGGGTGGGGCTAATCCAAGGCGCCAGAGCGCCGTACCGCCCCCAGATCCCCCTCCGACGCCAACCCCGCGTGGTACAGCCGAAGTTCCGTCGCCCCAGCCCCCGCCGCCCGCGCCGCATCGTCGGACAGCGCCCCCGGCCGACCCCCCATCCCCGCCACCACCGTGAAGTTCGCCGCGAGCACGCCCCCAGAAGCATGCGGGGCAAAAGAACACAGCAAGTCGACCGCGCCCCCCACGCACGGCACCACCACCCCGTCCGCAACCCCGAACACCCCCGCCGGATCGACCCCCACATTCGCCCCGCACCGATACACACGAGGATCCGCGTGCAGCAACACCTGGAATCCAGGGGCGGCAGCCGCGCGTACGGCCGCGACAACCTCCTCCTGGAGCCCCCGCGCCACCCCCGCCCGGTACCCGACCGTCGCCTCCAACAGCTCCCGACCCGCCACCGGCGCCGAACCCCTCCACGCCGCATCCAGCGCACCCCGCACCCGCGCCCTCAACTCATCCGCATCCAGCCCCACTTCCGCGTAACCCGCCCGGCACGAGCCGCAGAAGCACAGCGACATCAGGTACTGGGACAGCTCGTCCAGCTCCACCCCCGCGATCTTGTCGTGGGCGTGCAGATGCGCCAGCCCGTACCACCCGCAGGACTCCAGCTCGGTCCCGCGCGCCCCAGGACGTACCGCCGCCTCCGCCGCCAACGCGACCAGATACGCACGGACTTCGGGCCGCGCTATGCAGGGCGCCCACGGGTATCGGTCGCCGTACGCGTTGACCACCGACGTCTCGGGGTGCTCGGCGCCCAGCCGGGAGTTGTGGGCGAGGACGACCCAGGAGTGGACGTCGAGGCCGACGGCGGCGAGCGCTTCGGCGGCCCGGCCGTACGCGTCCCCGGAGGCCCACGCTCCGGCCGCGTACGGACGCAACGTCCGTCCGGACCAACGGTGTTCGTCGACGGGGTAGAGGACCGCCGCGTGCGAGGCCGTGACGATCCGGTGGCGCGGGTGGCGCGGGGTGAGGGCCCGGGTCGAGTGGTACGCGGCGGCCAGCGTCACCTGCCGCACCCCGAGGTCCGCGATCCGCGCGGCCGCGTCCGGGTCGCCGACGACGTCCCAGGGGTAGAGGAACACCGACGCCTTCACGAGCCCGCGCCGCCCACCGCGCTCACACCCGGCCCCGAACCCGGCTCCGCCAGCAGCGCCCGCCCCCGCTCGATCAGCGTGCCCAGCTGCTTCACGTGGTACGCGTCCGGCTCGCTCAGTGGTGCACGCACCTCGCCCACGTCCAGACCGGCCAGCCGCACCCCTGCCTTGACCAGCGAAACGGCGTATCCACGGCCCTGGTTGCGCAATTCGACGAGCGGTACGTAGAAGCCGTCCAGGAGGCGGTTCACCATGGCGTCGTCGCCGCTGTTCAGCGCCTGGTGGAAGGCCAGCGCGATGTCGGGCGCGAAGCAGAAGACCGCCGAGGAGTAGAGCGTGACGCCGATGCCCCGGTAGGCGAGGCCGGTCAGTTCGGCGGTGGGCAGGCCGTTGAAGTAGAGGAAATCGCGGCCGGGGAGCTCCCTGCGGACGGTGCTGACGATCCGCTGCATCAGGTCGAGGTCGCCGAGTCCGTCCTTGAGGCCGATGACGCCGTCGACCTGCGCGAGTCGGACCACGGTCGAGGGCGTGAGGACCGCGTTGTCGCGCTGGTAGACGATGACGTCGAGCGAGGTGGTGGCGGCCAGCGCGCGGTAGTGGCGCAGCAGGCCCTCCTGGTCGGCGACGACGAGGTACGGCGGCATGGCGAGCAACCCGTCGGCGCCCGCGTCCTCGGCCAGCTTCGCGTACTGGATCGCGACGGCCGTCCCGTATCCGGCGCCCGCCACCACCGGCACCAGACCCGCGGCCTCCTCCACGGCGGCCGCCACGCACGCGTGGAACTCCTCCGGCGTGAGCGCGTGGAACTCGCCGGTCCCACAGCACGCGAACACCGCGCCCGCGCCCGCCTCGATGCCGTTCCTCACGTGTGTACGGAAGGCGTCGAGGTCCAGGCTTCCGTCCGGCCCGAACGGGGTCACGGGAAAGAACAGCAGGCCGTCCAGCCGGGCGGCGAGCGGGGCCGAGTTCACAGGCTTCGCGGGTGTCACAGGCGTCACGGGCGCTCCCAGGCAAGACCATCGTGCACAATTCTGATTAGCGTCTACATCTCTGAACGCCGCCACGCTAAGGCAGCCCCTTAGTGGCGGTCAAGACGCGAAACGGCGCCATGCAGGGCCTTTCGCGAGCTCCACGCCACACTTGACGAGCTCGAAGCACGCTCCTTAGCGTGGCCATGGATCTGAATGACATTCATGAATACGTATCCCGCCGCGTCCCGCCCGCGCCCCGAGGAGATCCGCCCATGCCCGCTCCCCGTACCGTCCTGCTCACCGGCGCCGCCGGCGGACTCGGCACCCTGATGCGCGAACTGCTCCCGGCGTACGGCTACGACCTGCGCCTCTTCGACGTAGTACCCATCCCCGACGAGCCGGACGCGATCACCGCCGACCTCGCCGACAAGGGCGCGCTGCGCGAGGCGGTACGCGGCGTCGACGCGGTCCTGCATCTCGCGGGCATCTCACTGGAGTCGTCGTTCGACAAGATCCTGCGGGCCAACATCGAAGGCACGTACAACGTGTACGAAGCCGCGCGCGAAGAGGGTGTCGCGCGCGTGGTGTTCGCCTCCTCCAACCACGCGGTCGGATTCACGCCCCGGCCGATGGGTGCGACGCCGGTGGAGCGGGACGCGCTGATTCCCGTCGACACGCCGCACCGCCCCGACACGTACTACGGCCTCTCCAAGGCGTTCGGCGAGGACCTGGCCCAGCACTACTGGGACAAGTACGGCCTGGAGACCGTCTCGGTGCGGATCGGCGCGTGCTTCAAGGAGCCGACTTCGGTACGGATGATGTCGGTCTGGATGAGCCCCGGCGACGGCGCGCGCCTCTTCCACGCGGCGCTGACCGCCGAGCGCGTCGGCCACACCGTCGTCTACGGCTCCTCCGCCAACACCCGCCTCTGGTGGGACCTCTCGTCGGCGCGGGAGCTCGGATACGAGCCGCAGGACGACTCCGAGCCGTACGCCGAGAAGCTGATCGCCGAGGAGGGCGAGCTCGACCCCGGCAACCCGGACCACGCCTGCCTCGGCGGCCACTTCACCACCAACCCGCCGATCTGGCCGCACTGAGCCAGGGCCAGGGAAGCGACACCGGAAACGGGTGACGAGATTCGCGGGACGTTCAAGGAACCGTAAAGCCGCGCCGCTCGTTCCCCGGACATGACCGCTATGACACCTGGCTCGAACCTTCCGCTCCCGACCGCCCGCGTGGCGGTGGATGTCGCCGCTCCGGTGCGGCTCGACGTGTCGGGCCTGCTGCTCACCGCCGACGGCAAGGTGCGCTCCGACGACGACTTCATCTTCTACAACCAGCCGTCGGGGCCCGGTGTCACCTACCGGTCCGGCGGTGGCGGCGCGCCGGACGCGATCGTCGTGGACACCTCGGCCGTGCCGCCGGGCATCGAGAAGATCGTGGTCACCGCGAGCCCCGACGCGGCGGGCCAGACCTTCCAGGGCATCGAACCCACGGCCACCCTGCGCAACGCCGACGACGGCAGCGTGATCGCCACCTTCACCCCGCCGCAGCTCGGCGCCGAGACCGCGCTGGTCGTCATGGAGGTCTATCTGCGCGGCGGCGCGTGGAAGGCGCGCGCGGTGGGCCAGGGTTACGCGAACGGACTGGCGGGCATCGCCACGGACTTCGGCGTCTCGGTCGAGGAGGAGCCCGCCGCCGCGCCCACGCCCGCACCCGTAGCGCCCCCCGTAGCGCCCATGGCCGCGCCGCCCATGCCCTCGGCTCCCCCGACTCCGGCGGCGCCCGCGCCCGCCGCCGCGCCGAGCGGAAAGATCAACCTGGACAAGGGCCGGGTCAGCCTCCAGAAGAACCAGACCGTATCGCTGGTCAAGGGCGGCCGCCCGCTGCTCTCCCAGGTCAAGATGGGCCTCGGCTGGGAGCCCGCGTTCCGGGGCAAGGACATCGACCTGGACGCCTCGGTCATCGCCTACGGCCCGCAGCGCAACCACCTGGACAGCTGCTACTTCGGCAAGCTCTCCATCCTGAACGGCGCGATCAAGCACTCCGGCGACAACCTCACGGGCGAGGGCGCGGGCGACGACGAGGTGATCGTCGTCGACCTGGGCCGTATCCCGGCCGAGGCGACGGGCCTGGTCTTCACGGTGAACTCGTTCTCGGGCCAGAAGTTCACCGAAGTGGCCAAGGCGTACTGCCGGTTGATCGACGCAAGCACCGGCGAGGAGCTGGTCCGCTTCGACCTGACCAGCGCGGAGGCGCAGACCGGCGTGATGATGGCCAAGCTTATCCGGCAGTTCTCGGGCGAGTGGGAGATGACCGCGCTGGGGAACTTCGTGAAGGCCCGGACGGTACGCGGGATGGTGAAGCCGTCGGCCGAGGCGCTGTGATGCGCGGTGGCCCCGCCACCGACTGACAGCCGAGGCCGCCCCGCCACTCGACGGCGGGGCCCCGCAAGCCCCGCGCCCCCGAGGCCCGTCGCGCCCCCCTCGCGCGACGGGCCTCTCGCGTACCCGGGACGCCCGCGGCGGGCCTCCCGCATCCCCCGGGACGCCAGGTCGCGCACCACGGTTCCTGTGAAGACCCCACAACACCCACCGGACAAATCGATCCCCTTGGACCATCCCCCGCGCCCGCCTCCGGCTGGCACGCTCGGGGTATGAGTGATCTTGAAGACGTACTGGTGACCGGGCTCGGCGCGATCACCCCCCTCGGTACCGACACCGCGTCCACCTGGTCGGGGCTGCTCAGTGGCAAGTCCGGGGTGTCCCTGCTCGCAGAGGAGTGGGCGGAGCGGCTGCCGGTGAAGGTCGGGGCCGCGCTGCCCGTCGACCCGGCCTCGCTGCTCGACCGGGTCGAGGCCCGCCGCCTTGATCGATGTGAACAACTCGCCCTGATCAGCTCCCGTGAGGCCTGGCGGGACGCGGGCGCCCCCGAGGTGGAGCCCGAGCGGCTCGCCGTGGTCATCGGCACCGGCACCGGTGGCGTACTGACCACACTGGGCCAGGACGACACGTACGAGAAGGGCGGCGCCCGCAGGCTCTCGCCGTACGCCGTGCCGATGCTGATGCCCAACGGGCCGGCGGCCTGGGTGTCCATCGACCTCGGCGCGAAGGGCGGCGCGCGCACCCCCGTGAGCGCCTGTGCGTCCGGGGCCGAGGCGATCGCGATGGGGCTCGACCTGATCCGCGCGGGCCGGGCCGATGTGGTGGTCGCGGGCGGCACGGAGGCCTGTCTGCACCCGTTCACGCTCGCCGCGTTCGCGCAGATGAAGGCGGTGTCGACGCAGGAGAACGACCCGGAGTCGGTGTCCCGGCCGTTCGACGTGGACCGCAGCGGGTTCGTGATGGGCGAGGGCGCGGGCGTACTGGTCCTGGAGCGGGCGGAGTTCGCGCGGGCGCGGCGGGCGCGGGTGTACGGGGCCGTGGCGGGGGCGGGCGTGACCTCCAGCGCCGACCACATCACCGCGTCCGACGTGACCGGGCAGGTCCGGGCGATCGAAACGGCGCTGCGGGACGCCCGGTTGAGCCCGTCCGACATCGGCGTGGTGCACGCCCACGCCACCTCGACGCCGCCGGGCGACCTGGCCGAGGCGGAGGCGGTCGCCCAGGCCATCGGCACGCATCCGGTCGTCACCGCGACCAAGTCGATGACCGGCCATATGCTCGGCGCGTCCGGCGCGGTGGGCGCGATGGCGGCCCTGCTCGCCCTGCACGAGGGCACCGTCCCGGCCACCCGCAACCTCGACCGCCTCGACCCGGCGGTCGCCCTCGATGTGGTGGCGGGCACGAACCGTACGGGCCAGTGGGACGCGGCCCTCGCCAACTCCTTCGGCTTCGGCGGCCACAACGTCAGCCTGGTGCTCAAGCGGACGACCTGAGCCCAGTCGTCAGGCGGAGGTGCCGATCCCCTCGATGAGCAGCGTGAGATAGCGGCCCACGTCCTCGGGCCCGCCCCGGGAGAGTCCGGCGGCGGTGGCCAGGGCGTGGGTCAGGCGCAGGAGTTCGTTCCGCTTGAGGTCGCGGCGGACCGCGCCCGCGTCCTGCGCCGCGGCGAGCAGCCGGTCGGCGGCGCCCTTCAGGGATTCGCTGCACGCCGACAGGACCGGCGAGCTGCCGTCCGTGACGGCCGCGCCGAGCAGCGCCTTGAGCCCACGGATGCTCATCATCTGGTCGGCGAGCTCGGTCAGCCAGGCGGTCAGCGCCTCACCGGGAGGCAGCTGGGCCCTCAACTCGTCGGCCCGGGCGGAGATTTCGTCGATGCTCTCGACGTACACGCCCTCAAGGAGGGCCTGGCGGGTCGGGAAGTGCCGGTAGAGCGTGCCGGATCCGACGCCCGCGCGTTTGGCGATGTCGTCCAGGGACGCCTGCTCGCCGTGTTCCGCGAAGGCGACCGCCGCCTCTTTGAGGATGCGCTCGTAGTTGCGCCGGGCGTCGGCCCGCATCGGCTTGACCGCCGTCACGCCACCCGCCGAAGCCTTCGTGCCACCCGCTCCGACCTGTGTAGCACCCGCTCCCGCCTGCGTCATCGTGGTTCCTCCTTGCGAACCGGGGACTGTCTCCGTATCTTACCTGACATCAAACGGAGACAGTCCCCGCTTGAGGTGCCGCTTTGCGCTGCCCTCCTGCCGGGGCTTCCAGTACGGGAGTTGACCATGCCGTCCGCGCGTTCCGCTCAGACCGTCGCACCCTCGGGTACGACCCAGCACCCCCCGGCCGACACGGCAGGGACCGGGCGCCCCGGTGCCGTCCTGGCCGTCATCGTCACGGCGTACCTGATGGTCGGCGTCGACTCCACCGTCGTCAACGTCGCCCTGCCCGACATCCAGCACGACCTGCACTTCAGCACCACCTCGCTCTCCTGGGTGCTCAACGCCTACACCCTCGCCTTCGGCGGCCTCCTGCTGCTCGGCGGACGGATCGGCGACATCGCGGGCCGCCGCCGCACGCTCACCGTCGGCGTCAGCGTCTTCGCGCTCGCCTCCCTGCTCGGCGGACTCGCCGACGGCGGCGGCTGGCTGCTCGCCGCCCGTGCGCTCCAGGGCGTCGGCTCGGCGCTCACCGCGCCCAGCACGCTCGCGCTGATCACCACCAACTTCGAGGAGGGCCCGCGCCGCAACCACGCCCTGTCGATCTACACCTCGGTCGCCTCCATAGGCGCATCGCTGGGCCTGGTGCTCGGCGGCGCGCTCACCGCGTGGGCGTCCTGGCGCTGGGCGCTGCTGATCAACGTGCCGATCGGCGTCGCCGTCGCGGTGGCGCTGCCCCGGTACGTACGCGAGACGCCGCGCCGCGGCGGGCACTTCGACGCGGCGGGCGCGCTGACCGGGACCGCCGGGATGACGGCCCTCGTCTACGCCTTCGTACGGGTCGCGGAGCGCGGCTGGGGCAACGGCGTCGCCGAGCTCTCCTTCGCGCTGGCCGGGGTGCTGCTCGCCGCGTTCGTGTACGTCGAGTCGCGGGCCGCCCAGCCCATCGCGCCGCTGCGACTGTTCAAGGACCGCAACCGGGCGGGCGCGTATGTCGACATCCTGCTGCTGCCCGCCGGGATGTTCGGGGCGTTCTTCTTCCTGACGCAGTACGTGCAGCACGTGCTCGGATACGGGCCGCTGCGCGCGGGCTTCGCGTTCCTGCCGCTGACCCTCGCGATGTTCACCGTGCTCCGGTTCGTACCGAAGCTGCTCCAGCGGTACGGGGCGAAGCCGGTGCTGGTGACCGGGATGTCGCTGATGGTCGTCGCGGGCTTCTGGCTGACGCGGCTGACGGCCGACGGGGACTACGTGACCGGGGTGCTCGGGCCGATGGCGGTGCTCGGTGTGGGCGTCGGGCTCAGCTTCATGCCGCTGAACGCGACGATCCTGACCGGGGTGCAGGCTGCGGACGCCGGGGCCGCGTCCGGACTGCTGCAGACGCTGCAGTGGCTCGGCGGGACGCTGGGGCTCTCGGTCCTGGTGACGGTGGCGGGCACGGCCACCCGGGGCTCGTCCGGGACTCCGGCCGAGGTGATCACGCTGAGCGCGACGAGTGCGTTCGGGGTGGGCGCGCTGATCGCACTGAGCGCGGTGGTGGTCGCGGCGGTGGTGATCAAGGGCAAGGGGCGGGCGGCGCGCTGAAGCACCCGGCCCGGGTCCGGTCGGCCCGGGTCCGCCGGGGGCGGGCACCGCGTTGATCCCCCCGCCCATCGGGACGCATCTCACACCCCGGTATCTTCGTCCCCGCAACCGACCGGCGCGCCCCCGGCGTCGCACATCCTGACGACTGTGGGACTTGAGGGATGGACCAGGAGGTGCGGTGCGGGAGATCGGCGGGTACCGGCTCGTCGCGCTGCTCGGCGAGGGCGGTGCGGGGCAGGTGCATCTCGCCCGGGCCGGGTCGGGGCGGCTCGTCGCGCTGAGGACCGTGGACGCACGGCTCGCGGCCGACCCCCGCTTCCGCGAGCGGTTCCGCCGCGAGGTGGCCGCCGCCCGGGCCGTCGACAGCCCGTACACCGCCGGGATGCTCGCGGCCGACTCGGACGCCGAGCCGCCGTGGCTGGCCACCGCGTACTGCGCGGGCCCGTCCCTCTCCGAGGCCGTCTCCGCACTCGGACCGCTCGACGAGGGTCAACTCGCCGCCCTGGGCGCCCTGTTGGCACAGGCGCTGACCGCCGTCCACTCGGCCGGTCTCGTCCACCGCGACCTCAAGCCCGCCAATGTGATCGTGACCCGGGACGGGCCGAAGGTCATCGACTTGGGGATCGCCAAGGGGATCAGCGGTTCCGGGGACGACTCGACGGTCGGCTCACCCGGGTTCATCGCGCCCGAGCGCCTGACCCGGGACACCGAGACGGGCCCGCCCGCCGATGTGTTCGCGCTCGGCGGGCTGCTCGCGCTCTGCGCCACCGGCCGCAACCCGTTCGGCGCGGGCAGCGCCCCCAAGGTCCTCGACCGCACCCTGCACGACGAGCCCGACCTCGACGGGGTGCCGGGCACCGACTGGCGCGAGTTCCTCGGTCGTTGCCTGGCCCGCGACCCGGCCGGGCGGCCCACCGTGGCCGAGGCCCTGGCCTGGTGCGCCGGGCGCGGCACGCCCGAGCCCTGGTGGGAGCGGGAGCCGGTCACCGGCCTGATACGCCAGCACGAGGAGGCCACGGCCGAACTGGTCGCGGCGGCGCCCGTTCCCGAGGAACCGGTCCCGGCCCCCGAGGCACCGGCCGCCGTCCCGGACACGGCCGTCGCCACCCCGCCGACCACCCGCCGCCGGTTCCTGCTCTGGTCGGCCTCCGGCGCCGTCGCCGCCACCGGGATCTCGACCGCGGTCGCGCTGGACGGCGGCGGCGACACATCTGGGACCGCCACGGACACGAAGACCACGTCCTGGCCGCGCGGGCGCACCGTATGGACCCGCGAGATCGGCGATCTACAGCACGGCGGCTCCCTGCTGCGCCACGGCGACGCGCTCTACGTCCGGGACACCGCCCAGCTGACCCGGCTCGACCCGGCGACCGGCGCGGTCCGCTGGCAGCGCGACGCGCACGGCATCACCCAGGTCGTGCCGCACGAGAAGGACCTCGTCCACATCGTGCGGACCGACCACCTCGGCGCCCCGACCCTGGCCGCGCTCGACGCGACCACGGGCGCCATCCGCTGGGAGACCCATGACCGGGTCGCCGAACCGGACGGCTCCCACGGCCTGTTGGCGATCGGCGACAAGGTCGCCTGCCTGGTCACGTACGAGCCGTACGGTACGGAGGGGCGCCCATGGCACGCGTACGGCTACGACCTGCTGACCGGTGCCCCGCTCTGGTCCCACGAGGGCACGGCGGCGGGGGTGACGGCGCTGCGGCACGCGGGCGGGCGGTTCGCCATCGCCGCGTCGGACCCGCTCTATGTACTACGGGCCTCCGACGGCCGCCAGGAGGCGACGATCGAGGGCGGCGCACTCCGGCCCGACGCCCATCCCGGGGCCGTCGGCACCGGCTACTTCGCGGCGGGCGAGGCGGTCAGTGCCGTCGACCTGACGACCCGCACCACGCTGTGGTCCAGAGGCGTCACCGCTTCCGTCTCGGTGACGCCGACGGCCACCGGCGACCTCGTACACGCCGGTTCGCCCACGGAGCTGTGCGCCCTGGACGCGACCACCGGCAGAACACGCTGGCTGCGTACGGACGTAGCGCGGATCACGGCGCCCGGAAGCACCTCACCACTACTGGCGAACGGCCACCTGTACGCCACCGGCACCGACCAACCCGCCCTGCACGCACTAGACCCGGCAACGGGAAAGCCGGTCTGGGCAGCACCATTCGAGCGACATGGCGAGGTGTACGGAGCAGCCGGGGACGACTTGGTGCACATCTACACAGGCACCACCCTGACAACGTTCCGAGCCCCGAGCTAAACGCCGCACCCGTACCCCCAGGAGGGCCCGAAGGGCCCTTCAAGGGGCGCGGGGAACTGCGCGACCAGCCACACACAACCCGCAGCCAAGAGCCGGGCACCGCATCACAAGCGCTACGCCCGCGACCGGGCCTTGAACGCCGCCTTACGGGCTTCCTTCGCCACCTTCTTCTCCGGATGCAGCCGCCCCATCGCCTCCAGGACGTCCGCCGTGGCGGGGTGGTCGACCCGCCAGGCCGCGTCGAAGAAGCCACTGTGCTGGCCGACCAGCCCCTCCACCAGGCCCTGGAGCTCCTCCAGATCCCCGTCCACCGCCAGCTGCGCGGCGATCGTGTCCACGGCGAGCCAGAACACCATGGCCTCCGGCGGCGCCGGAACGTCCGCCGCGCCGCGCTCGGCGAGCCAGACCCGGGCGAGGCCGCCCAGCTCCGCGTCGTCCAGGACCTCGCGCAGCGCGGGCTCGGCCTCGGGGCCGGTGAGGGCGAGGGCCTGCTGGCAGTGCAGCCGGCGCAGCGGACCGCGCTCGTCCGAGCCACGCGCCGCCGCCAGCAACTCCCGTACAGCGGAAGGCATTTCATGCCGTGCCAGCCACTGCTCGGTCTCCGCGCGGGCGGCCGCCTCCGGGTAGTACGCGATGCCGTCGAGCAGTACGTCCGCGCCCTTGTCCGCGAGGTCGCCGACGGCCGGCGCCTCCACGCCCGCCTCCAGCATCCGGGCCCGTACGCCGTAGAGGCCGAGCGGGGTGAGACGGACCATGCCGTACCGGGCGACGTCCTCGTCGTCGACGGGCGGGGCGGGCTCCTCGCCCTCCTCGGCCATCAGCGCCTCGTCGACCGGCCGGTACTCGACCAGGCCGATCGGCTCCAGGAGGCGGAACTGGTCGTCGAGGCGCATCATCGCGTCCGAGACCTGCTCCAGGATGTCGTCGGTGGGCTCGCCCATGTCGTCGGGGACGATCATCGACGCGGCGAGCGCGGGCAGCGGCACCGGGCCGTCGCCCGCGCCGCCCTCGGTCACCGTGAGGAGGTAGAGGTTGCCGAGGACGCCCTCCAGGAAGTCCGTCTCGGCCTGCGGGTCCCATTCGAGCCGGTCGAAGTCGACCTCGCCGTCGTCGCCGATCAGATCGGCGAAGTCGTCGAGCACGGGGGCGGTCGCGTCCGCGAAGACCGCGTCGAACGCGTCGAGCCAGGTGGTCAGGACGTCCTGCGGGGAGCCGGAGGTGAGCAGGGCGAGCGCCTCGCCCTGGGTGGCGCTGCCTTCGCCGTCCTCGTCCTCGGCGTCCTCGACGTCGACAAGGGAGGCGTCGACGGCGACCCGCCAGGCTTCGCTCGCGTCCGCCCAGCCGTCCTCGTCGCCCGGCAGGCCCAGTTCGGCGGCAGCGGCGGGCAGTTGCTCCTCGACAAGCTCGCCCCCGGCCCCGACCCGGGTGTCCGGCCCGGCCCAGCGGGCGAGCCGGACCGCGCGGGCGAGCAGCGGCGCGGCGAGCGCGTCGCGCGCGAGCTCGGCCTCGGAGTGCAGCCGCACCGGCGGCAGGGTGGGGCGGTCTCCGGACATCTGTGGGGTACTCCTCGGCGAAGCGGTCTGGATCGAGAGGCACCCAGCGTAGACGTATTTCACCGGGTATCGCCGCGCCCGGCCACGCCCCCGTTCGGCCCGGCGGCGGGTTCCGGCCGGGGGCGCGACCGGTTGCGTACGAAAAGCGCGGCGGGCGCCCGGCGCCGCAGGACCGTCGGTTCACCTTCCCGTCGGGTTCCGGCCACCCGGCGACCCTTGACAACTGCCCCGCCCAGCCAAGAGATTGACGCGCGTAGAACTGCACAGCGCGCCACATCCCGGGCTTCGTGTGGAACTACAACGCGCCACCGCACGGGCGCGGCACGACACCAGTCCTCCCTCATCCCTTCGGAGTTCCTTGATGCCCGTTCCGAGAACCGCCGCCGTCTCCGCCGTCGTCGCCGCCGCGCTGGGCGCCGGTCTGCTCGCCGGCACCTCGTCGGCCGCCGCCGGCCCGGCCGCCCCCGTCACGGCCCGCATCCACGACATCCAGGGCACCACCCGTATCTCGCCGCTGGCGGGGCAGCAGGTCACCGAGGTGCCGGGCGTCGTCACGGGCGTCCGGACGTACGGCTCGTCGAAGGGCTTCTGGTTCCAGGACACCGTTCCGGACGACAACCCGGCCACCAGCGAGGGCATCTTCGTCTTCACGGGCTCGGCCCCGACCGTGGCGGTCGGCGACGCGGTCAAGGTCGCCGGCACGGTCACCGAGTACGTCCCGGGCGGCCTCGCTTCGGGCAACCAGTCGCTGACCCAGATATCCAAGCCGACGGTGACCGTGGTCTCCTCCGGCAACGCGCTGCCCGCCCCGGTGGTCATCACCGCCCGTTCCGTGCCCGGCCGCTACACCCCGGCGGGCGACCCGGCCGCGGGCAACAGCGTCAACGGCCTCACCCTCCAGCCCAAGAAGTACGCCACGGACTACTACGAGTCCCTGGAGGGCATGAACGTCCGCATCAACACCTCGCGCGTGGTCGGCCGCACCGACCAGTACAACGAGCTCTGGGCGACGGTGAAGCCCAACGAGAACAGGACCAAGCGGGGCGGCACGCTCTACTCGTCGTACGACGACCAGAACACCGGGCGCCTCCAGATCCAGAGCCTGATCCCGACGGCGCGGCAGCCGTTCCCCAAGGCGAACGTCGGCGACACCCTGACCGGCACCACCGAAGGCCCCCTGGACTTCAACCAGTTCGGCGGGTACACGATCGCCGCCCGTACGCTCGGCACGGTCAAGGACAACGGCCTCAAGCGCGAGAGCACCCGCAAGCAGCGCACCGGCGAGCTGGCGGTCGCCACGTACAACGTGGAGAACCTGCACCCCACCGACCCGCAGACGAAGTTCGACGCGCTCGCCGACGGCATCGTCACCCACCTCGCCTCGCCCGACATCGTGGCCCTGGAGGAGATCCAGGACAACAGCGGGGCGAAGGACGACGGCACGGTCGACGCGTCCGACACGATCAAGAAGTTCACGGACGCGATCGCCGCGAAGGGCGGCCCGGCGTACCAGTGGCGCTCGATCAGCCCGGAGAACGACAAGGACGGCGGCGAGCCCGGCGGCAACATCCGCCAGGTGTTCCTCTTCAACCCCGCGCGCGTGTCGTTCACGGACCGCCCCGGCGGCGACTACAAGACGGCCGTCGGCGTCACCGGCACCAAGGGCCACCCGGCCCTCACCCTCTCCCCCGGCCGGATCGACCCGGCCAACCCGGCGTGGGTGGACAGCCGCAAGCCGCTCGCGGGCGAGTTCGTCTTCAAGGGCCGTACGGTCTTCGTCATCGCGAACCACTTCGCGTCCAAGGGCGGCGACGAGTCGCTTCTCTCGCAGCACCAGCCGGTGCCGCGCTCCTCGGAGGCCAAGCGGCTGCTCCAGGCGCAGGCCGTGAACGGCTTCGTCAAGCAGTTGCTCGCGGTCGACAAGCACGCGCGCGTGCTCGCGATCGGCGACATCAACGACTTCGACTTCTCGGGCGCGACCAAGGCCCTGGAGAACGGCGGCGCGCTGCGCACGGCGTTCCGCTCGCTGCCGAAGAAGGAGCGTTACTCCTATGTCTACCAGGGCAACACCCAGGTCCTGGACCAGATCCTGACCAGCCCCGCCATCCGGAACTTCGACTACGACAGCGTGCACATCAACGCGGAGTTCGCCGACCAGACGAGCGACCACGACCCGCAGATCATCCGCTTCCGCCCGTAGGACCTCAGGTCCGTAGCCAAGCGGTTTTGTGGACGTCCGATGCAGCTCCGCGCCCCTCCTCAGGGGCGCGGGGAACTGCGCGACAAGCCACACACACCCCGCACCCGAAGGCTCACCTGGCTGAACCCGCCCTGCCGAGCGCTCAAGGTCAAGGCCGTAGATCATGTCATCCGACAATTTCCGGCCATGATCCCGCACACTGGACGGGTCCGGCGGAAGTCCCCGGACGCAGTTGTTCAGGGGAGCGGAGTACGTCATGGACCGCGCGGCCTTCAGTCGCAGGATCTTTCTCGGGGCGGCGGGCGCCGTCGCGGCGGCCGGAGCCGCGGGCTGCTCGTCCGACGGCGGGCCCGCGACCGGCACCCGCAAGGACCCCGGCGCGTCACCGGGCACCGAGGGCCCGGCCAAGGAGAACGACCGCCCGGGCGATGCCGGATGGCGGCTCAAGGGACGCGGCGGCAAGAACGAGATCGAGGGGTTCGCGGACCGCACCGGCGTCGCCCGGGGCGAGGCGTTCCGCCTCCACGTGCACACCACCGCCCCGACGTTCCGGGCCGAGGCGTTCCGGATGGGCTGGTACAGGGGCACCCTGGCCCGCAAGGTGTGGGAGTCGGGGACGCTCAAGGGCGTCCGCCAGCCCGCCGCGAAGGTGGCGGAGCACACCAACACCGTGACCGCCCCCTGGTCCCCGACCGCCGAAGTCCCCACCAAGGACTGGCCGGAGGGTGCGTATCTGATCAAGCTGACGGCGTCGACCGGCGGCCAGCGCTATGTCCCCGTCACCGTGCGCTCCGCCACCACCAAGGGCCGGGTGGTGCTGGTGAACGCGGTGGCGACCTGGCAGGCGTACAACGAGTGGGGCGGCTACAGCCTCTACAACGGCCCCAGCGACGACGACGGCGACCGCTCGCGCGCGGTCAGCTGCGACCGCCCGTACGACCGCGACGGCGACGGCCTGTTCCTCACCTACGAGCAGCCGGTCGTGGCGCTCGCCGAACGGCTCGGCCTGGAGCCCGCGTACGTCACCAACATGGACATCGAGCGCGATCCCGGGATCCTGGCGGGCGCCACGGCGGTGATCTCGCTCGGCCACGACGAGTACTGGACGCAGTCCATGCGCGACCGGGTCACCGCCGTCCGCGACGCGGGCACCAACATCGCGTTCCTGGGCGCCAACGCGTGCTTCCGCCGGATCCGCCTGGAGAAGACCGCGCTCGGCGAGCAGCGCCTCATCGTCTGCTACAAGAACGACTGGCCCAAGGACCCGGGCCGGGGCGAGGGCGAGCCGCCGACCACCAACTTCCGCGAACCCCCGCACGCCCAGCCGGAGAACTCCCTCACCGGCACGCTCTACGAGTCCAACCCGACCACCGCCGACTATGTGGTCACCTCCCCCGCCCACTGGCTCTTCGCGGGCACGGGGGTCAAGCAGGGCACCAAGTTCCCGGGCCTGGTCGGCACCGAGTACGACCGCGCCAACGGTGACGAGACCACGCCGCGCCCGATAGAGGTGATCTCGCACTCGCCGCTGACCTGCCGGGGTGTGCACTCGTACGCCAACTCGGCCTACTACACGGTGAAGTCGGGCGCGGGTGTCTTCAACACCGGCACCATGCGCTGGGTCCAGTCGACGATCGGCGAGGGCGGGCACGGCATCGACTCCCGTACCGCCGCGTTCACCTCGAAGGTCACGGAGAACCTGCTGCGGGCGTTCGCGGCCGGACCGGCCGGGCGGGCGCACCCGGCCAAGGACAACCTGGACTCCTTCCACCCGTACGCGGGCGACCCGACCTGGTCCCACCACGACCTCTGGTAGCCCCGGGGGTCAGCCTTCCTTGTCGCCGAGGCGCGCCAACTCGCTCTGGAACCAGTCCAGTCGGGCCTGGAGCAGCGCCGCCTCGGCGACGAGCTCCGGCACGGTCCGGCCCGGCGTCGGGGCGCCGATGTCGGGTCCTGGCGCGGCGAGCACCTTCAGCCCTTCGCCGCCGCGCGTGGCGAAGTCGGCGAAGGACACGGTCGCGCGCGGCCCGGCGCACACCGCGCAGACCGGCTCCACGACCCGCCACCCCGGCCGCCCCCAGCCCGCGTCGGCGAGCCCGGACGCCCGGCGCCCGCAGCGGCACGGCCCGGCGGTCGCGGTGCGCACCCGCTGACGGGCGTACCGCGAGCCGCGCTCGAACCTGATGTACCGCCCGAGCACCGAGACTTCCAGGAGCAGCGCGCCCCGGTGCTCGGCCACGCAGGTCAGCGCGTACGCCTCGGAGCGCTCGTGCAGACAGTGGAAGCCGCAGTCGCAGAGCCGCGAGGGCGAACGATGGCGCCGACCGTAGGCGCAACGCGCCTCGTCCAGAACTCCGTACGGGAGCGCGGCGCCCAGCGAGACGCCCAGGAACGCGGCCCGGGAGCCGTCCTGGGAGAGCGCCGGGTGGGCGATCTTGTAGCCGGTGGGCGGCTCCGTCGGGCGTTCCTCGGGGAGCCGCAGCCTCATCGGCCCGCCGTCACCCCGACGGGAACCTCGACCGGGATCTCTTCGGAGGCGGGGACGGCGTTGTCCCATCCCGCGTCCATGTCCCGTGCCGCAACGTCGGGCTGTTCTTCCGCGACACCAGTGGCGAGAGCCTTGCCGAGCCTCATGACGACCTCCGACGAGTACGACGGTACGGACATGAACGGACACACCGGTCTCTCATGGTGACGTACGACGTGCCGCAGGCCAAGAGCGCCCGGGAAGAGGCCGGTTCAAGAACACTTCAGCGCCACTTGTCGTTCACCCCAAGAAATTCTAAGTAGACCTTCACCATCCATACGACCCAGACTTCACGAATGACCCACTCACGCCCTTTCGGGCGCACGCTTTGCGCCATGATCACGCCCTTCACCGCCGACGACGCACTCGACCTGGACGGAGCCCAGCGGCATGCCGCGCATCTGGTGGCCGAGGGCTGCGACGGCCTGGTCCTGAGCGGCACCACCGGCGAGTCGCCGACCACGACGGACTCGGAGAAGGCCGCGCTCATCCGGGCGGTGCGCGAGGCGGTCGGCGACGACGTGCACGTCCTGTCCGGGGTCGGCACCCCGTCCACCCGGCACACCGTCGAGCTGGCCCGCCAGGCCGAACAGGCGGGCGCAGATGGCCTGTTGGTGGTGAGCCCGTACTACAGCCGCCCGCCGCAGGACGCGATCGAGGCGCACTTCCGTACGGTCGCGGACGCCACGGGGCTGCCGGTCATGCTCTATGACATCCCCGGCCGCGCGGGCGTCCGGATCGGCACGGACACGCTGCTGCGGCTCGCGGAGCACGAGCGGATCGTGGCGGTCAAGGACTGCGCGTACGACCTGCTCGGCTCGACCAAGGTCATCGGCCGCACGTCGCTGGCGTACTACTCGGGCTGCGAGGAGATGAACCTCCCGCTGTACGCGGTAGGGGGCGCGGGATACGTCAGCACGGTCGCCAACGTGATCCCCCGCCAGATGCGCGCCCCCCTGGACGCCCACGACAAGGGCGAACCGGCCGAGGCAACCCGCCTCAACCACCTCACGCTCCCCCTGTCGGAACTGATGATGTCCTCGGGCCTACCGGGCACGGTGACGACAAAGGCGTTGCTGGGCAACCCGGTGAGGGAACCGCTGCAACCGGCGTCCCCGGACCAGGTCGCCGTGTTGCGCAAGGCACACGACGACCTGGTCAGTTAGGGGCGCGGGGAACTGCGCGACCAGCCCCTACGGTCCGCAGACGAACAAACCACTCAGTTGTGACTGTGCAGAATCTCGTTGAGGCCACCCCACACGGCATTGTTGGGCCGAGCCTCAACCGCCCCGGTAACCGAGTTCCGCCGGAACAGGATGTTCGACGCACCCGAAAGCTCACGGGCCTTCACGATCTGACCGTCCGGCATCGTCACCCGCGTACCCGCCGTGACGTACAGCCCGGCCTCGACGACACACTCGTCCCCGAGGGCGATACCCACACCGGCCTCCGCACCCACGAGGCACCGCTCGCCGATCACGATGCGGACGTTGCCGCCACCCGACAGCGTGCCCATCGTGGACGCGCCGCCCCCGATGTCGGACCCGTCGCCGACGACGACACCGGCGGAGATCCGCCCCTCGACCATCGACGTCCCCAACGTGCCCGCGTTGAAGTTCACGAAGCCCTCGTGCATCACGGTCGTGCCCTCGGCCAGGTGCGCACCCAGGCGCACCCGGTCGGCGTCGGCGATACGGACGCCCTTGGGGGCCACGTAGTCCGTCATGCGCGGGAACTTGTCGACGGACGTCACCTGGAGGTGGAGTCCTGCGGCGCGGGCGTTCAGCCGTACCGTCTCCAGCTCGTCGACGGCGACCGGGCCGAGCGAGGTCCAGGCGACGTTGGCGAGCAGGCCGAAGATGCCGTCCAGGTTCTGGCCGTGCGGCTTGACGAGGCGGTGCGAGAGCAGGTGCAGCCGCAGGTAGGCGTCGTGCGCGTCGAGCGGCTTGTCGTCGAGCGAGGCGATGACCGTACGGACGGCGACGACCTCGACGCCCCGGCGCGCGTCTACGCCGAGCGCGTCGGCGGCGCCCTGGCCGAGGAGGGCGGTGGCCTGGTCGGCGCTGAGCCGCTCGGTGCCGGCCGGGCCGGGCTCGGCCACGAGCTCGGGAGCGGGGAACCAGGTGTCGAGAACGGTGCCGTCGCCGGCGATGGTGGCGAGGCCGGCGGCGACGGCGCCGGTGGAGCGAGAAGCAGTAGCAGTCGTGTCGGTCATAGCGGAAAACCTAACCGGCGGTGGCCCGCCGGGGCGAACCGGTCTCATGTGCCGGGCGCGCGTCACCCCCGGTCAGCGGGGTCCGCAGCCCCCGCGCCCGCAGCACGGCGAGCCCGGCGAGGCCCGCGAGGGCGGCGCACACGGGCCAGAGAAGCCCGGGCGCGGCGGTGTAGAGGGCGCCGCCGAGCGGTGGGGCGAGCACCTGGCCGCTGATGGAGGCGCCCGCGTACAGGCTCTGGAAGCGGCCCTGGGCGTGGGCGGGCGCCTGGTCGGCGACGTACGCGGTGGCGGTGGTCTTGTAGAGGATCTCGCCGAGGGTGAGCGACACCATCAGGGCGACGGCCCAGCCGATCGACGCGCCCGGGATGAGCATCGCGTAGCCGAGCCCGACCAGGAGCAGCCCGCAGCCGACGATCGACAGCGGCGCGCGGCGGCGCAGCGCGTGGGCGGCGGGCAGTTCGAGGCAGAGGATCACTCCCCCGTTGATCGCGATCAGCCAGCCGTACACATGGGCGTCCAGGCCGTGGTCGGCGAGGAAGACGGGCAGGGTGGAGTACTGCTGGCGGTAGACGAGGTCGACGCAGACGATCGCGGCGAGCAGGACGAGGACGGCGGGCCGGGCCCGCAGTTCGCGCCACAGGCCCGGGGCGCCGGGGTCGTACGACGGCCGGGTGTGCGCGGCCGCGCGGGCGGGCAGCACCCGGGCCGCGTACGCCGCGAAGAGCAGGGTGCCGAGGCCGTCGGCGGCGAACAGCCAGCCGTACGACCACTGGGCGGCGGCAAGGGCGCCGAGCGGCGGCCCGACGGTGAACCCGGCGTTCGACGCGAACCGCATCACGGCGAACCCCTGGCGGCGGCTGCCCTCGGGGACGGAGACCGCGACGAGTGCGGAGTTCGCCGCCCGGACCACGCCCGAGGCGTACTGGGCGAGCGGCAGCGCGGCGTACAGCGCGGCGGTCGGCAGCAGTCCGAGGACGGACAGGAGCGCGCCGCTGACGACCGCGCCCGCGAGCAGAGCGCGCCGGTGGCCGTAGCGGTCGCCGAACGAGCCGCCGGTGAAGTTCCCGGCGACCAGTCCGATGCCGCCGACCCCGCTGATCACTCCGGCCTGGGCCACGCCGAGGCCGCGCGGCCCGGTCAGGTACACGAAGAGATAGACGAACGTGAAGCTGACGACGGCGTTGAAGAAGATGCCGAAACACAACAGCCGGACAGTTCTCGGCACCGCGCGCAGAGCCCTCACGCCGTCTCCCCCTGAGATCGTTGCACCATGAGTGAGTTCCTTATGGGAACGGACTATGTCAGCATGGGGGCAGCAGGTCAACGGCGTACGCAAGGAAGGATGGGGGCCATGCCTCAACGCACCCGCCTGAATGACGAGCACTGCGCCATCGCCCAGGCCCTGGACGTGGTCGGCGACTGGTGGACCCTGCTGATCGTGCGCGACACCGCACGCGGGGTGCACCGCTTCGACGCGCTCCAGCGCGAGCTCGGCATGTCCCGCAAGGTGCTCGCCGAACGGCTGAGGCTGCTGGTGGAGACGGGGGTGCTGAGCCGGGAGCCGTACCAGGACCGCCCGGTCCGGTACGAGTACCGGCTCACCCCGCGCGGCCGCGCCCTGCTGCCCGTACTGATCGCACTCCAGGACTGGGGAGACACCTGGGTGCTGGGAGAAGGAGAGACGATGGCCACGGCGACTCAGGCGTCCGGGGAGACCGAGCGGGTGCGGGAGCTGGTGGGCACGAAGGTGCCGATGCTTCGACTGCCCGACTACGACGGCGAGTCGAGGGACCCGGTGGCGTCCGGAACGCCGTACACGGTCCTGTACTGCTTCCCCGGCGCGTACGCCCGCAAGGACGCCTATCCGCCCGGCTGGGCGGGGATTCCGGGGGCGCCCGGCTGCACCCTGGAGTCGTGCACGTTCCGCGACCAGCTGGCCGAGTTCACGGCGGCGGGCGCGACCGTGCACGGGGTGTCCAGCCAACGCCCGGACGAGCAGGGGGCGTTCGCGGACAAGGAGCGGCTGCGCTTCCCGCTCCTGTCGGACGCGGACCTCACGCTGACGGCCGCGCTGCGGCTGCCGACGTTCCGCACGGCCGGAGTGAGCCGCCTCAAGCGCCTGACGCTGGTGATCGACGCGGACCGTACGGTGATCGAGGCGCTGTACCCGATCACCGACATCGAGGAGAGCGTGCGGGGGGCGCTGGCGGCGGTGCGCCGGGCGGGGACCGCGGGCTGAGCCCTCAGCGCGTGGCGCCGCCCATGTTGACCAGCACCACGCCGCCGATGATCAGCGCGATCCCGGCGAACTTGGCGGCCGTCATCGTCTCGCCCATGAAGAGCATCCCGATGACGGCGATGACGGCCGTACCGGCGCCGGACCAGATCGCGTACGCCGTGCCCACCGACATCGACTTCAGGGTCAACGACAGCATGTAGAAGGCGAAGAGGTACCCGCAGACGGTGACCAGCGAGGGCGCGAGCCTGGTGAACCCCTCGCTGTACTTCATCGCGGAGGTGGCGGCGATCTCCGACGCTATGGCGCAGGAGAGCAGGACGTACGGCATGCGGAGAAGAATACCCGGCGATGCGTACACCCGTACATAACGACGGGATGAACGTCAGGGCAGCATTCGGGCAAGCAGCACGCGCGCGTACTCCTCGTCGTACTCGCCGCCCGTCAGCAGCGCCTGCAGACAGATCCCGTCCATCAGCGCGACCAGGCCGCGCGCGGTCACCGGGTCCGTGTGCCGGGCCAGCACCTCGGCCACGCCCTCGGCCCACTCGGCGGCGACGGGCCGCAGCGGGGGCCGCCGGAGCGCGGCGAGATAGAGCTCGTACTCCAGCTCCACGCGCGCCCGGTCCCCCGCGATCCACTCGCCCATCAGCCGCGCGAGCTCGGCGGCCACGTCCACGCCGGGCTCCTCCAGCGCCCCGCAGTCGCGGATCGCGGCGGCGAAACCCTCGTTGGCCTGCCGCAGCGCGGCCACCATCAGCTCGTCGAGCGTCTTGAAGTGGTACGTGGTGGAGCCGAGCGGCACATCGGCCTCGGCGGCGACGCTGCGGTGGCTGAGCCCGGCGATCCCGCGCTCGCCGACCACCCGAATCGCGGCGTCGATGATGCGGCCGCGCCGCTCGGGGTCGTACCGGCGGGCCATCACTCACACGTCCCCGGGTCGCACACCATGCCCCCGACCGTACCGGGCCGGGCTGCCCGGGCAGTTCGCGCGTCCGGTCGTACGCGGTACGGACAACGCCGGACGGCCCCCACGCGCCTGTGCGCGCAAGGGCCGTCCGGCGTACCACTGCCAAGGGGAGCTCAGACGTTGAACCCCAGCGCCCGCAGCTGCTCGCGCCCATCGTCCGTGATCTTGTCCGGGCCCCACGGCGGCATCCAGACCCAGTTGATCTTGAGTTCGTTGACGATGCCCTCGGTCGCGGACTTCGCCTGGTCCTCGATCACATCGGTCAGCGGGCAGGCCGCCGACGTCAGGGTCATGTCCAGGGTGGCGACGTTGGAGTCGTCGATGTGGATGCCGTAGATGAGGCCGAGGTTGACGACGTCGATGCCCAGCTCGGGGTCGACGACGTCGTACAGCGCCTCGCGGACTTCTTCCTCGGAGGCCGGCTTCAAGGTGGCCTCTGCGTTCTCGGTCATGCGCTCTTCCTCTCGGCTCCGGCACCCAGTGCCTGGGCCGTCGCGTCCTTCCAGGCCATCCAGCTCAGCAGAGCACACTTCACGCGCGCGGGGTACTTGGAGACGCCGGCGAACGCCACCGCGTCCTCCAGCACCTCCTCCATCGCGTCGTCCGGCTCCAGCTGGCCCTTGGACTGCATCAGCTCCAGGAACGTCTCCTGGATCCGCTGCGCCTCGTCGAGGTCCTTGCCGACGAGCAGGTCGTTGAGGACCGAGGCGCTGGCCTGGCTGATCGAGCAGCCCTGCCCCTCGTACGAGATGTCCGAGATCTGCGAACCCTCGTACTTGACGCGGAGAGTGATCTCGTCGCCGCACGTCGGGTTCACGTGGTGCACCTCGGCGTCACCGTCCCGCAAGCCCCGCCCGTGCGGATGCTTGTAGTGGTCCAGGATGACGTCCTGGTACATCGAATCCAGCTTCACGTCGTTTAACCCCTAGCCGAAGAAGTCTCGTACGTGCTCCAGCCCGTTCACCAGGGCGTCGACCTCGGCGGGCGTGGAGTACAGATAGAAAGACGCTCGCGTGGTCGCGGGAATTCCGTAGCGCAGGCAGACCGGGCGCGCGCAGTGGTGGCCGACCCGGACCGCGATGCCCTGCTCGTCCAGGACCTGGCCCACGTCGTGCGGGTGGATGTCGCCGAGGACGAAGGAGATCGCGGCGCCGCGGTCCTCGGCCGTGGTGGGGCCGATGATCCGCAGGTCGGGGACCTCCTGGAGGCGCTTGACCGCGTACTCGGTGATCGCGTGCTCATGCGCGGCGATCTTGTCCATGCCGATGGCGGAGAGGTAGTCCACGGCCGCGCCGAGGCCGACGGCCTGGGCGATCGGGGGCGTACCGGCCTCGAACTTGTGCGGCGCCGGCGCGTACGTCGACGAGTGCATCGAGACCGTCTCGATCATCTCGCCGCCGCCCAGGAACGGCGGCAGGTCCTCCAGGAGCTCCTGGCGGCCCCACAGCACGCCGATGCCCGTCGGGGCGCACATCTTGTGGCCGGTGAAGGCCACGAAGTCGGCCTGGAGCGCCTGCACGTCCAGCGGCATGTGCGGCGCGGCCTGGGAGGCGTCGACGCAGACCAGTGCGCCGACCTCCTGGGCGCGGCGCACGATCGCCTCGACCGGGTTGACGGTGCCCATCAGGTTGGAGACCAGCGTGAAGGAGACGATCTTCGTCTTCTCGGTGATGATCTCGTCGATGTTGGACAGGTCGAGACGGCCGTCGTCGGTGAGGCCGAACCACTTCAGCTTCGCGCCCGTGCGCTGCGAGAGCAGCTGCCACGGCACGATGTTGGAGTGGTGCTCCATCTCCGTGATGACTATCTCGGTCTCGTGGTCCACGCGGTAGGGCTCATCGGCCCAGCCCAGCATGTTGGCGACCAGGTTGAGCGACTCCGAGGCGTTCTTGGTGAAGATCACCTCGTCGCGGCTCGGCGCGTTGACGAACGCGGCGACCTTGTCGCGCGCGCCTTCGTACAGAGCCGTGGCCTCCTCGGCCACCGTGTACACACCACGGTGGACGTTGGCGTTGTGCCGCTCGTAGTACTCGTTGAGAGCGTCGAGCACCTGGCGCGGCTTCTGCGAAGTCGCCGCGCTGTCGAGGTACACGATCTTCTTCCCGTCGTGGACCACGCGGTCCAGCAAGGGGAAGTCCTTGCGGATCGCCTCGGTGTCGAGGAGGCCCGGCAGAATCGTCACTCGGAAGCGCCGCCCTTCGTGTATGCCTCGTAGCCCTCGTTCTCCAGCTTGTCGGCGAGCTCGGCGCCACCGGACTCGGCGATCCGGCCGTTCGCGAAGACGTGCACGAAGTCGGGCTTGATGTAGCGCAGGATGCGGGTGTAGTGCGTGATCAGCAGCGTGCCGACCTCGCCGGTCTCGCGGACGCGGTTGACGCCCTCGGAGACGATGCGCAGCGCGTCGACGTCCAGACCGGAGTCGGTCTCGTCGAGGATCGCGATCTTCGGCTTGAGGAGCTCCAGCTGAAGGATCTCGTGGCGCTTCTTCTCACCGCCGGAGAAGCCCTCGTTGACGTTGCGCTCGGCGAAGGCCGGGTCCATCTGGAGCTGCTCCATCGCGGACTTGACCTCCTTCACCCAGGTACGCAGCTTCGGCGCCTCGCCGCGCACGGCGGTGGCGGAGGTACGCAGGAAGTTGGAGACCGAGACACCGGGGACCTCGACCGGGTACTGCATGGCGAGGAAGACACCGGCGCGGGCGCGCTCGTCGACGGACATCTCCAGGACGTCCTCGCCGTCCAGGGTGACCGTGCCGCTGGTGATCGTGTACTTGGGGTGACCCGCGAGCGAGTACGCGAGGGTGGACTTGCCGGAGCCGTTGGGGCCCATGATGGCGTGGGTCTCGCCCTGCTTCACGGTCAGGTCGACGCCCTTGAGGATCTCCCGGGGGCCGTTCTCGGCTTCCACGGAGACGTGCAGGTCGCGGATTTCAAGCGTTGCCATGGGGACTTCAGTTCTCCTGGGACACGGAGACGAGAACATCGTCCCCTTCGATCTTTACGGGGTATACGGGCACGGGTCGCGTCGCGGGCAGGCCGGAGGGCTTGCCGGTGCGCAGGTCGAAGGTGGAGCCGTGCAGCCAGCACTCGATCTGGCAGTCCTCCACCTCGCCCTCCGACAGCGAGACGTTCGCGTGCGAGCAGATGTCGTGGATCGCGAACACCTCGCCCGCCGTGCGGACGACCGACACCGGCGTGCCGTCGAGTTCCACCCGCTTGGGGGTGTCCTCCTCCAGCTCGCTCAGTGCGCAGACGCGGACGAAGGCGGTCATCAGACGGACGCCTCCAGCTCCGCCTCGATCTTGGCGAGCAGGCGCTCCTCGACGTCCGCGACGCCGACCTGCTGGACGAGCTCCGCGAAGAAGCCGCGGACCACCAGACGGCGGGCCTCGGCCTGCGGGATGCCGCGCGCCATCAGGTAGAACAGCTGCTCGTCGTCGAAGCGGCCGGTCGCCGAGGCGTGACCGGCGCCGGCGATCTCGCCGGTCTCGATCTCCAGGTTCGGCACCGAGTCGACCCGCGCGCCGTCCGTGAGGACCAGGTTGCGGTTCATCTCGTAGGTGTCGGTGCCCTCGGCCTTGGCCTGGATGAGGACGTCGCCGATCCACACGGCGTGCGCGTCGTCGCCCTGGAGGGCGCCCTTGTACACGGCGTTGGACTTGCAGTGCGGCGTGTTGTGGTCGACGAAGAGCCGGTGCTCCTGGTGCTGGCCCTTGTCGGTGAAGTACAGGCCGAAGAGCTCGGCCTCGCCGCCGGTGCCCGCGTAGGAGACCCGAGGGTGCAGCCGGACCAGGTCGCCGCCGAAGGTGACCACGACGGACTTGAAGGAGGCGTCCCGGCCGACCAGCGCGTTGTGCTGGGAGACGTGGACGGCCTTGTCGTCCCAGTCCTGCACGGACACGACGGTCAGCTTGGCGCCGTCGCCCAGGATGTAGTCGACGTTGGCCGCGAGGACCGCGTCGCCCGTGTGGTCGATGACCACGACGGCCTCGGCGAAGGCGCCGAGCTCGACCACCTGGTGGGCGAAGACGGTGCCGCCCTCGCCGTGCACGGCGATACGGATCGGCTCGGTGAGGACCGACTCCTTGGGGACGGTGACGACCGAGGCCTTCTCGAACGAGGAGTACGCCTGGGCGGCGATGCGGTCGACCGGCGTACCGGCCTTGCCGAGCCGCGCGTCGTCGCGGCCGACGGTCTCGACGACGACGCCCTCGGGAGCCGTCACCTCCACGCGCACACCGTCGCCGGTCGCGGTCGCGGTGCCGTCGTGCAGCCCGCGCAGCCGCTCCAGCGGCGTGAAGCGCCACTCCTCCTCGCGGCCGTGCGGGACCGGGAAGTCCGCGACGTCGAAGGACGGGGGCGCGCTCATGCGCGTGGCGACGGTCGACTCGGCGGCCACCGCGATCGAACCGGCGGTGGTGGAGCCCGCCGGAATGTTCTGAGCCTCAGCCATGGCTGTCGTAGTGCTCTCTTCCTGGATCAGTCTGCGTTCGCTGCTGCGGGGACGGTCGCCGTACTAGCCGACCGAACCCTCCATCTGCAGCTCGATCAGCCGGTTGAGCTCAAGGGCGTACTCCATGGGCAGCTCCTTGGCGATCGGCTCGACGAAGCCGCGCACGATCATCGCCATCGCCTCGAACTCCGTCAGACCACGGCTCATCAGGTAGAAGAGCTGGTCCTCGGAGACCTTGGAGACGGTCGCCTCGTGGCCCATGGACACGTCGTCCTCGCGGACGTCGACGTACGGGTAGGTGTCGGAGCGGGAGATCGTGTCGACGAGCAGTGCGTCACAGAGCACGTTCGACTTCGATCCGGCCGCGCCCTCGCCGATCTCGACCAGACCGCGGTACGAGGTACGGCCGCCGCCGCGGGCCACCGACTTGGAGACGATGTTGGACGACGTGTTCGGCGCCATGTGGACCATCTTGGAGCCGGCGTCCTGGTGCTGGCCCTCGCCCGCGAAGGCGATGGACAGGGTCTCGCCCTTGGCGTGCTCGCCCATCAGGTACACGGCCGGGTACTTCATGGTGACCTTGGAACCGATGTTGCCGTCGATCCACTCCATGGTCGCGCCCTCGTACGCCACGGCGCGCTTGGTGACCAGGTTGTAGACGTTGTTCGACCAGTTCTGGATCGTCGTGTAGCGGCAGCGGCCGCCCTTCTTGACGATGATCTCCACGACGGCGCTGTGCAGCGAGTCCGAGGAGTAGATCGGGGCGGTGCAGCCCTCGACGTAGTGGACGTAGGCGTCCTCGTCGACGATGATCAGCGTCCGCTCGAACTGGCCCATGTTCTCCGTGTTGATACGGAAGTAGGCCTGCAGCGGGATGTCCACGTGGACACCCTTGGGCACGTAGATGAACGAGCCGCCGGACCACACGGCCGTGTTCAGCGACGCGAACTTGTTGTCGCCGACGGGGATGACCGTGCCGAAGTACTCCTGGAAGAGCTCCGGGTGCTCCTTCAGCGCGGTGTCGGTGTCCAGGAAGATGACGCCCTGCTGCTCCAGGTCCTCGCGGATCTGGTGGTAGACGACCTCGGACTCGTACTGGGCCGCGACACCGGCGACGAGGCGCTGCTTCTCCGCCTCGGGGATGCCGAGCTTGTCGTACGTGTTCTTGATGTCCTCGGGCAGGTCCTCCCAGGACTCCGCCTGCTTCTCCGTCGACCGCACGAAGTACTTGATGTTGTCGAAGTCGATGCCGGAGAGGTCGGAACCCCACTTGGGCATGGGCTTGCGGTCGAAGAGGCGCAGACCCTTGAGGCGCAGCTTCAGCATCCACTCGGGCTCGTTCTTCTTCGCCGAGATGTCGCGGACGACGTCCTCGGAGAGCCCGCGCTTGGCGGCGGAGCCCGCCGCGTCGGAGTCGGCCCAGCCGTACTCGTAGTTGCCCAGGCCTTCAAGTTCGGGGTGGGCAGTCTCCGTGGGGAGAGTCATGCGGGGTTCCTCCCGGCCGTGCTTGTGGATGCTGATTCGGTGGTGGTCTGTGGTGCGCTGTGCGGGATGAACGTCGTGCACACCCCGTCGCCGTGGGCGATGGTGGCCAGACGCTGCACATGGGTCCCGAGGAGGCGGGAGAAGAACTCCGTCTCCGCCTCGCACAGCTGCGGGAACTGCTCGGCGGCGTGCGCGACCGGGCAGTGGTGCTGGCAGAGCTGCTCACCCCGTCCGGGGAGCGGAGCACTGCGTGCCGTAGCAGCGTACCCGTCGGCGGTCAAGGCCTTGGCCAGAGCCTCGGTGCGCTCCTCGGGCCCGGCCGCGTCGAGCGCTTCGCGGTAGGTCTCGGCCTGCGCCTCGATGCGGGCGCGGGCGAACGCCACGACGGCTTCCTCGCCTGCCGCGCCGCCCCCCGCGGACCGCTCGATCCAGCGGAGCGCGTCGACGGCCAGCTTGTCGTACGACTGGTCGAAGGCGTCCCGCCCGCAGTCGGTGAGGGCGAAGACCTTCGCGGGCCTGCCACGGGTCCGTGCCCCGTACACCCGCTGTTCGCGGGGGGCCACGACCTCGTCGGCCACCAGCGCGTCGAGGTGGCGGCGGACGGCGGCCTGGGTGAGGCCGAGGCGCTTCGCGAGGTCCGCGACGGTGGAGGGCCCATGGTCCAGGATGGAGCGCGCGACCCGGTTGCGGGTGGACCGCTCACCGGTCGCGAGTTCCTCCTGCGGAGCCTCGCCAACGTTTTTCACAACACCATTGTTGCGTAATTCCTCAGAGCCTGACAAGCCACGTCTCGATCACTGAACGGTGCGGTGCATCACTTAGGCATACCTAAGGTGACCTGCGGAAACGATCTTTGATCGATCAAATGCGGCGCCCTCGAAATGGACCCCGGCGACCGGTGTGACCTCGGAGTATGGCCGCGCCGGGACGCTTTTCGGCTACCCGTTGGCGATCACTTTCGGCCGGGTCGCAGAGGGGTTCGACCGGGCCCCGCGATGGCCGGAAATCGAAGGTCGCGCACCCGCGCGTCCGTGCCTCCTTACGACCCCCGCCCCACGGTCCGGACCCCTTCCCGCGCTGCCTAGACTTGCCCGTCATGAAGAGCGAGCCCGTCGTCCAGGTGAGCGGCCTGGTCAAACGGTACGGATCGAAGACCGCCGTGGACGGCCTCGACCTGCGGGTTGCCGCCGGTACCGTCACCGCCGTCCTCGGCCCCAACGGTGCCGGCAAGACCACCACGATCGAGACCTGCGAGGGCTACCGCAGACCGGACGCGGGCACCGTCCGCGTCCTCGGCCTCGACCCGGTCGCCCAGGCCGAACAGCTGCGCCCGCGCATCGGCGTGATGCTCCAGTCCGGCGGCGTCTACTCCGGCGCCCGCGCCGAGGAGATGCTGCGCCACATGGCCACGCTCCACGCCCACCCCCTCGACGTGCCCGCGCTCATCGAGCGCCTGGGCCTGGAGAGCTGCGGCCGCACCACCTACCGCCGGCTCTCCGGCGGCCAGCAGCAGCGCCTCGCGCTCGCCATGGCCGTGGTCGGCCGCCCCGAGCTGGTCTTCCTGGACGAGCCGACCGCGGGCCTGGACCCGCAGGCCCGCCGCTCCACCTGGGACCTCGTACGGGAGCTGCGCGCCGACGGCGTCTCGGTGGTCCTCACCACGCACTTCATGGACGAGGCCGAGCAGCTCGCCGACGACGTCGCCATCGTCGACGCGGGCAAGGTCGTCGCCCAGGGCTCGCCCGAGACGCTGTGCAAGGGGGGCGCCGAGAACACCCTGCGCTTCACCGGCCGCCCGGGCCTGGACCTCGCCTCCCTGCTCAAGGCGCTGCCCGACGGCACGGCCGCCGCCGAGCTCACGGCGGGCGCCTACCGCATCAGCGGCACCGTCGACCCGCAGCTGCTGGCCACGGTCACCTCGTGGTGCGCCCAGCACGGGGTGATGCCCGACGGGATCTCCGTCGAGCGCCACACCCTCGAAGACGTCTTTCTTGAGCTGACCGGCAGGGAGCTGCGCTGATGAGTGCCGGTACGTACACGCCCAACCCGGGGGCGGCCCCCGTCGGCCGGATGATCAAGGCGCAGACCGCGCTGGAAACCCGGATGCTGCTGCGCAACGGCGAGCAGCTGCTCCTCACGGTGATCATTCCGGCGCTGCTGCTCGTCCTGTTCAGCGCCGTCGACATCATCGACACCGGCAAGGGCAAGTCGGTCGACTTCCTGACCCCCGGCATCCTGGCGCTCGCCGTGATGTCCACCGCCTTCACCGGCCAGGCCATCGCCACCGGATTCGAGCGCCGTTACGGGGTGCTCAAGCGGCTCGGCGCCTCGCCGCTGCCGCGCTGGGCGCTGATGACCGCGAAGACGCTGTCGGTGCTTGTCACCGAGGTGCTCCAGATCGTCCTGCTGACCGTGATCGCGTTCGCGCTCGGCTGGTCGCCGCACGGCAACCCGTTCGCGGTGCTGCTGCTCATGGTGCTCGGCACGGCCGCCTTCTCCGGGCTCGGCCTGCTGATGGCGGGCACCCTGAAGGCCGAGACGACGCTGGCCGGGGCCAACCTGGTGTTCCTGCTGCTGCTCGTCGGCGGCGGGGTCATCGTGCCGATGGACAAGTTCCCGGGCGGTGTCCAGGACACGCTCGGCCTGCTGCCCATCTCCGCGCTCTCGGACGGCCTGCGGGACGTGCTCCAGCACGGCGCGGCCATGCCGTGGGGCGACCTCGGGATCCTGGCGGTGTGGACGGTGCTGGGCCTGGGCGCTGCGGCCAAGTTCTTCCGCTGGGAGTAAAAACCGCTGGCAGCAAGGGGCCCCGGCGAGGGAAGCCCCCCTCGTGAAAACATGCACAAACGGACCCCTACGATAGAGCCCATGCCGAACGTGACCCGAGCCGATGTGGCCCAGGCGGTGCGCAACCCGCTCGCCTTCATCGCCGAGCGGTGGACCCCGTCGCCGCGGACCGTCCAGCGCGCGGCGCTCTCCGCCGTCGTCATGGCCGTCGTCATCGTGGTGACCGGCGGCGCGGTGCGGCTGACCGGGTCCGGGCTCGGCTGCCCGACCTGGCCCAAGTGCACCGACCAGAGCCTGACGCCGACCAGCGCGATGAACTTCCACAGCGCGGTCGAGTTCGGCAACCGGATGCTGACGTACGTCCTGTGCGCGGCGGTCGGCTGGGCCATCATCGCGGCCCGCGCGGCCAAGCCGTGGCGCACCGGCGTCACCCGGCTCGGCTGGGCCCAGTTCTGGGTGGTCATGGGCAACGCGATCCTGGGCGGCATCGTCGTCCTGGTCGGCCTCAACCCGTACACCGTCGCGGCCCACTTCCTGCTCTCCACCGCGCTGCTCACGCTCGCGATGCTCACCTGGCAGCGCACCCGTGAGGGCGACGGCGCGCCGCGCCCGCTGGTGGGCAGGGCCGTGGCGCAGCTGACCTGGCTGCTCGTGGCCGCGGCGGGCGCGCTGGTCGCGGTCGGCACGGTCGTTACCGGCGCCGGGCGGCACGCGGGCGACTCCAGCGACGTCGAGCGCATTCCGCTCAACTGGACCATGATCAGCCAGCTCCACGCGGACCTCGCGTGGGTGGTGGTGGCGCTCACGGTCGCGCTCTGGTTCGTCCTGAAGGCCGTCGACGCCCCGGTCGGCCCGCGCAACCGCGCCCGGGACCTGTTCCTGGTGCTGATGTCGCAGGGTGTCGTGGGCTATGTGCAGTACTTCATGAAGACCCCGGAAGCCCTGGTCGCGCTGCACATGTTCGGCTCGTGCCTGGTGTGGATCGCCGTGGTGCGCGTGCTGCTGTCGCTGCGCGAGCGCCCGGACGCGACCGCGCCGATCCCGGCCCAGTCAGACCCGGCTCTCACCCGCGCCTGACAGCCCGTACACCCGCCGCGCGTTGCCCGCCGCGATCATCGCGGCGACCCGCTCCGCGTCCGTACGCGCCCACGCGCCCTCGGCCACCCAGGCGCCCAGGACCCGGCTCAGCGCCTGGGTGAAAAGCCGCGCGCTCACCACGTGCAGCTCGGGCAGCCCGCGCGCGCCGCTGGAGTAGAGCAGCTTCCCGAACGGGGCGAGCTCAAGAAGCTCCGCCAGTACGTCGGCGGCCCGCGCGCCCGTACGCACCAGGGCCGGGCCCACGTCCGCGTACACATGCGGGAAGACGCTCGCCAGATGCGCGGCCTGGCGGTGGTACGGATAGCCGTGCAGCAGCACCAGATCCGTGCCCAGACCGTTGGTCGCGGCGGCGAACGCGGCGAGCCCGGTCGGGTCGTCCATGCCGAGCCTCAGCTGGAGCGGCCGCCCGGACGCCACCGCGCTCCACAGCACATGCCGCAGCAGCACCGGGTCCTCCAGGGGCCCCTGGATGCGGCGCCGGGTGAGCCAGCGGCCCGCCGCGCCACGCACCTCGCCGGGTCCCGGCGGATCGGCGTCGAGGCCCTGGCGCACGGCCGAGACGGAGATGAACGCGACGGCGGAGGCGGCCGCGGTGTGCACGGCCTCGGCGAGGTTGGCGAGGAAGGCGTCGACGGTGCCGGAGGTGTCGGCGACCTGCTCGGCGAGGAGTTCGAGCCGGACGATCTCATGGGCGTCGGCGGCCCCGGCGGCGGCGATCTCACCCGGCCCGGTCAGATCCCCGGGCAGGCCCGTGTCCACCAGATAGGTGGAGATTCCCGAGCCGCGCAAGAGCCGTCGGCCGGTCTCCAGGACGCCCAGTTCGCGTCGGCGGGCGAGATAGCGTGCCGGGGCGCAGTGCGCATCGAGGCCGAGCAGCGGCGGGCACCAGCGGCGCACCGCGAAGCCGGTCTGGGTGTCGAAGAACGTGGTGCCGGGGGCGGGCGGGGCGCCGGTCCTGCCGAGCTGCGTCTCGAAGGTGCCGAGCCCCAGCTCCGTACGGAGCACTCCGTGGCAGCACTGGTCCACCAGGTCCGGTGGGGGCACAGCGTCGATCATCCGGGACTCCCTGGGTGGATGTGCTTCCACCCCTCCTAACGGGTGAGTCCCGGATCAGTGTTGCTGGCCGTATGTTCCCCTTGTGGGATCAGGCGTTCTTCGGCCCGCCGAGCTGGAGGCCCGCCATCCGGGTCCACTCGTAGCGCCCGGTCTTCACCTTGGCCGCGAACTCGCCGTCGAAGTCGTCGTGGACGGTGATCCCGGCCTTCTCCACGGCGCTGCGCGCGATGTCGTACGTGGGGGCCACCAGGTCGCCCCAGCCGCCGTCCTCGCCGACGAGCACGATGCGGGCGCCCCTCTGGCCGATGTACGCCACCTGGCCCTCGGCGCCGCCGTGCTCCTTGGCGAAGTGGCCGATCTGCTTGGCGAGCGTGGTGGCCCGTCGCTCGGCCTTGGCGCTCTGCTTCTCGTCAACCTGGGTCTCTGCGGTCTCTGCCATGTGCAGGATGCTACTCGCGAGTAGATCAACGCGCGACGGGCGGAACGCGTGGTCTGTGCCACGCGTTCCGCCCGTCGGCGAAAGAGCTGGTGATCAGCGCAGGAACGGGTCCACGGCCACCGCCACGAACAGCAGCGACACATAGGTGATGGACCAGTGGAACAGGCGCATCTCCTTGAGCTTGGCGCCCGTCACCTCGGCCTTGGCGCGGGTCTGCAGCCCGTGCGCCTCCCACAGCCAGAAGCCGCCCGCGAGCAGCGCCACCGACGTGTAGAACCAGCCGGTGTAGCCGAGCGGGGTGAGCAGCAGCGAGACCGCGACCATCACCCAGCTGTAGAGGACGATCTGCTTGGCGACCACCTTGTTGGAGGCGACGACCGGCAGCATCGGCACGCCCACGCGCGCGTAGTCGTCCTTGACCTTCATCGACAGCGGCCAGTAGTGCGGCGGCGTCCAGAAGAACATGACGAGGAAGAGGATGACCGGCGCCCACGACATCGAGTTCGTCACCGACGACCAGCCGATGAGGACCGGCAGACAGCCGGCGATGCCGCCCCAGACGATGTTCTGCGAGGTGCGGCGCTTCAGGAGCATCGTGTAGATGACGACGTAGAAGAGCAGCGCACCGAGCGACAGCGCGGCGGACAGCCAGTTGACGAGCAGTCCGAACCACACGGTGGACACGACACCGAGGGTGAGGCCGAAGGCCAGGCACTCGCGCGGCGACACCATGCCGGTGACCAGTGGCCGCTGCGAGGTGCGGTCCATCAGCGCGTCGATGTCGCGGTCGATGTACATGTTCAGCGCGTTGGCGCCGCCGGCCGAGAGATAGCCGCCGACGGTGGTCGCCACCACCAGCCACAGCGACGGCACGCCCTGCTCGGCCAGGAACATCACCGGAATGGTGGTGATCAGCAGCAGTTCGATGATCCGCGGCTTGGTCAGTGCCACGAACGCCTTGACACGGGCCCCGAACGGCCGATGGCCCCCCGGGCTGGGAGTCAAGACGACCCCTGCGGGTCGGGACTCGACGGCCGTCACGCACACCCCTGACAGAGAATTCCCAGCAAGTCCCGGGGTACCAAGAAAGAGCTGGACCCGGCACGTTCCCGGGCGTGAAGGCCCGGTAAAGACTTGCGCGTACCACGCCACTCTAGACGTTGCCGATACGCCGCCCTTCGCGGGGGTGGGCTCGTGTTGGGGGCGGGTCGCCGCGACTTCGCCATGACCTCCCGACGACTTCGCCATGAGGCGCAAATGAGCACTTCCGGGCACTCTTGAGGTGTGCGTCCCAACCAGCGGGCACTCGAAAAATTGAGCGTTCCGGCGGGGGTAGGCTCGACAGCGCCCGGTGCGCCCTCAGTCACCGGGATTCAACATGTGGAGAGGAGCCCTGACTCAGGGTGAGCACCAAGCCGACCACCACAGACCTCGAGTGGACCGAACTGGACCAGAGGGCCGTCGACAACGGCCGCGTACTGGCCGCGGATGCTGTACAGAAGGTCGGCAACGGCCATCCTGGTACGGCGATGAGCCTGTCCCCGGCCGCGTACACCCTCTTCCAGAAGGTGATGCGCCACGACCCGGCGGACCCGGACTGGACCGGCCGCGACCGCTTCGTGCTGTCCGCGGGCCACTCGTCCCTCACGCTCTACATCCAGCTGTACCTGGCCGGGTACGGCCTGGAGCTCGATGACCTCAAGGCGTTCCGGACCTGGGGCTCCAAGACCCCCGGCCACCCGGAGTACGGCCACACCAAGGGCGTCGAGACGACCACCGGCCCGCTGGGCCAGGGTGTCGCCAACGCCGTGGGCATGGCCATGGCCGCCCGCTACGAGCGCGGCCTGTTCGACCCGGAGGCCGCCCTCGGCACCTCCCCGTTCGACCACTTCGTGTTCGCGATCGCGGGCGACGGCTGCCTCCAGGAGGGCATCTCCGCCGAGGCGTCCTCGCTCGCCGGTCACCAGAAGCTCGGCAACCTGGTCCTGCTGTGGGACGACAACCACATCTCGATCGAGGGCGACACCGAGACGGCCGTCTCCGAAGACACCATGAAGCGGTACGAGGCGTACGGCTGGCACGTCCAGCGCGTCGAGCCGCAGGCCAACGGCGACCTCGACCCGCAGGCGCTGTTCACCGCGATCGAGGCCGCCAAGGCCGAGACCGGGCGCCCCTCCTTCATCGCGATGCGCTCGATCATCGCCTGGCCCGCCCCGAACGCGCAGAACACCGAGGCCGCGCACGGCTCGGCGCTCGGCGACGACGAGGTCGCGGCGACCAAGCGCGTCCTCGGCTTCGACCCGGCGAAGACCTTCGAGGTCGCCGACGGCGTCATCGAGCACACCCGCGCCGCCCTGGACCGCGGCCGTGAGGCCCGCGGCGAGTGGGAGAAGTCCTTCGCCGCCTGGCGCACCGCCAGCCCGGAGCGCGCCGCCGAGTTCGACCGCATCGCCGCGGGCGAGCTGCCGGCCGGCTGGGAGAAGCAGCTCCCGGAGTTCGAGACGGGCAAGGGTGTCGCCACCCGCGCCGCCTCCGGCAAGATCCTCCAGTCGCTTGGCGCGGTCATCCCCGAGCTGTGGGGCGGCTCGGCCGACCTCGCGGGCTCGAACAACACGACGATCGACAAGAACTCGTCGTTCCTGCCCGAGGGCAACCCGCTCCCGGAGGCCGACCCGTACGGCCGCACGATCCACTTCGGCATCCGCGAGCACTCGATGGCCGCCGAGATGAACGGCATCGCGCTGCACGGCAACACCCGTATCTTCGGCGGCACCTTCCTGGTGTTCTCCGACTACATGCGCAACGCCGTACGCCTGTCCGCGCTGATGCACCTGCCGGTGACGTACGTGTGGACGCACGACTCCATCGGTCTGGGCGAGGACGGCCCGACCCACCAGCCCGTCGAACACCTGGCCTCGCTGCGCGCGATCCCGGGCCTCAACGTGGTGCGCCCGGCGGACGCCAACGAGACCGTCATCGCCTGGCGCGAGATCCTCAAGCGCTACACCAAGGTGTTCGGCAAGGGGGCCCCGCACGGCCTCGTGCTGACCCGTCAGGGTGTGCCGACCTACGAGCGCAACGAGGCCGCCGCCAAGGGCGGTTACGTGCTGTTCGACGCCGAAGGTGGCGACGCTCAGGTCGTCCTGATCGGCACCGGCTCCGAGGTCCAGCTCGCCGTCGAGGCGCGCGAGCAGCTGCAGGCCGCGGGCGTCCCGACCCGTGTCGTCTCGATGCCGTGCGTCGAGTGGTTCGAGGAGCAGGACCAGGCGTACAAGGACAGCGTCCTGCCGCCGTCGGTCAAGGCCCGGGTCGCGGTCGAGGCCGGCATCGGTCTGACCTGGCACCGGTACGTGGGCGACGCGGGCCGCATCGTCTCACTGGAGCACTTCGGCGCTTCGGCGGACGGCAAGGTCCTGTTCCGCGAGTTCGGCTTCACCGCCGAGCACGTGGCCGCCGCCGCCCGGGAATCTCTCGCCGCCGCGGCGCGCTGACGCCCGTATACGAACTAGTAGGAGATGCAATTCTCATGACAGACGCACTCAAGCGCCTCTCCGACGAGGGCGTGGCGATCTGGCTCGACGACCTGTCGCGCAAGCGGATCACGTCCGGCAACCTCGCCGAACTGATCGACCAGCAGCACGTGGTGGGCGTCACGACCAACCCGTCGATCTTCCAGAAGGCGATCTCCTCGGGTGACGGCTACGAGCAGCAGCTCGCCGACCTCGCCGCCCGCAAGGTCACCGTGGACGAGGCCATCCGCATGATCACGACGGCGGACGTGAGGGACGCCGCCGACATCCTGCGCCCGGTCTTCGACGCCACCGAGGGCCAGGACGGCCGGGTCTCCATCGAGGTCGACCCGCGCCTGGCGCACAACACCGCGGCCACCGTCGCCGAGGCCAAGCAGCTGGCCTGGCTGGTGGACCGGCCGAACACGCTCATCAAGATCCCGGCGACCAAGGCGGGCCTGCCCGCGATCACCGAGGTCATCGGCAAGGGCATCAGCGTCAACGTCACGCTGATCTTCTCGCTTGAGCGCTACCGCGAGGTCATGGACGCCTACCTGGCCGGTCTGGAGAAGGCCAAGGCGCGCGGCCTGGACCTCTCGAAGATCCACTCCGTGGCGTCCTTCTTCGTGTCCCGGGTGGACACCGAGATCGACAAGCGGATCGACGCGCTCGGCACCGACGAGGCCAAGGCCGCCCGCGGCAAGGCCGGTCTGGCCAACGCCCGTCTCGCGTACCAGGCGTACGAGGAGGTCTTCGCCTCCGACCGCTGGACCGCGCTCGACAAGGCGCACGCCAACAAGCAGCGCCCGCTGTGGGCCTCGACCGGCGTGAAGGACCCGGCGTACAAGGACACCCTGTACGTCGACGACCTGGTGGCGCCCAACACGGTCAACACCATGCCGGAGGCCACCCTGGAGGCGGCCGCCCACCACGGCGAGATCACCGGCAACACGATCGCCGGCACCTACGAGCAGGCCCGCGCCGAGCTCGACGCCGTCGAGAAGCTGGGGATCTCGTACGACGAGGTCGTGCAGCTCCTTGAGGACGAGGGCGTCGACAAGTTCGAGGCGGCCTGGAACGACCTGCTCAAGTCGACCGAGGCGGAGCTCCAGCGCCTGGCACCTTCGGAGGCATAAAACCTTGTCAAGCAGCAATCCGCTGCGTGACGCCGCCGACCGACGGCTCCCGCGTATCGCGGGGCCGTCGGGCCTGGTGATCTTTGGCGTCACGGGCGATTTGTCCCGTAAAAAGCTGATGCCCGCCGTGTACGACCTCGCCAACCGTGGTCTGCTTCCGCCGGGCTTTTCCCTGATCGGTTTCGCCCGCCGCGAGTGGCAGGACGAGGACTTCGCGCAGGAGGTGCACGACGCCGTCAAGGCGCACGCGCGCACGCCCTTCCGCGAGGAGGTCTGGCAGCAGCTCATCCAGGGCATGCGCTTCGTCCAGGGCGACTTCGACGACGACAACGCCTTCGAGCAGCTGAAGTCGACGATCGCCGAGCTCGACAAGGCGCAGGGCACCGGCGGCAACTTCGCGTTCTACCTCTCGGTGCCGCCGAAGTTCTTCCCCCAGGTCGTCCAGCAGCTCAAGAAGCACGGGCTCGCCGACCAGAAGAACGGCGCCTGGCGCCGCGCGGTCATCGAGAAGCCCTTCGGCCACGACCTGGTCTCCGCCAAGGAGCTCAACCAGGTCGTCCACGAGGTCTTCCCGCCGGACGAGGTCTTCCGGATCGACCACTACCTCGGCAAGGAGACCGTCCAGAACATCCTGGCGCTCCGCTTCGCCAACACCATGTTCGAGCCGCTCTGGAACCGGTCCTACGTCGACCACGTCCAGATCACCATGGCCGAGGACATCGGCATCGGCGGCCGCGCCGGGTACTACGACGGCATCGGCGCCGCCCGTGACGTCATCCAGAACCACCTCCTCCAGCTGCTCGCGCTGACCGCGATGGAGGAGCCCTCCTCCTTCGGCGCGGACGCGCTGGCGGCCGAGAAGACCAAGGTCCTGGGCGCGGTACGGCTGCCCAAGGACCTGGGCGCCAACACGGTTCGCGGCCAGTACGCGGCCGGGTGGCAGGGCGGCGAGAAGGCCGTCGGCTACCTCCAGGAAGACGGCATCGACCCCAAGTCGAAGACCGACACCTACGCCGCCGTGAAGCTGGAGATCGACAACCGCCGCTGGGCGGGCGTCCCGTTCTACCTGCGCACCGGCAAGCGCCTGGGCCGCCGCGTCACCGAGATCGCGGTGGTCTTCCAGCGCGCCCCGCACTCCCCCTTCGACCACACGGCGACGGAGGAGCTGGGCCAGAACGCGCTGGTCATCCGGGTCCAGCCGGACGAGGGCGTGACCGTCCGCTTCGGCTCCAAGGTGCCCGGCACCTCGATGGAGGTCCGGGACGTCTCGATGGACTTCGCCTACGGCGAGTCCTTCACCGAGTCCAGCCCCGAGGCGTACGAGCGGCTCATCCTCGACGTCCTGCTCGGCGACTCCAACCTCTTCCCGAGGGTCGAGGAGGTCGAGCTGTCCTGGCAGATCCTCGACCCGATCGAGGAGTACTGGGACAAGCACGGCAAGCCCGCGCAGTACCCGTCGGGGACCTGGGGCCCGGTCGAGGCGGACGAAATGCTCGCACGAGACGGACGGAGCTGGCGCCGGCCATGAAGATCGACCTTACGGACACCACGGCCAGCAAGATCAACAAGGCGCTGGTCCAGGGCCGCCGTGCCATCGGCACGCCGGCCGTGGGCATGGTGCTCACCCTGGTCATCGTCACCGACGAGGAGAACGCCTACGACGCGCTGCGCGCGGCGAGCGACGCCTCGCGCGAGCACCCCTCGCGCACGCTCGTCGTCATCAAGCGCGTCTCGCGCTCGCCCCGCGACCGCACCCAGTCGCGCCTGGACGCCGAGGTGCGGGTCGGCGCGGACGCGGGCACCGGCGAGACGGTCGTCCTGCGGCTGTACGGCGAGGTCGTCGACCACGCCCAGTCGGTGGTGCTGCCGCTGCTGCTGCCCGACGCGCCCGTCGTCGTCTGGTGGCCGGTCAGCGCGCCGATCGACCCGGCCAACGACCCGCTGGGCACCCTCGCCCAGCGCCGGGTCACCGACACCTACGCGGCCGAGCAGCCCATCCACGAGCTGACCGCCCGCGCCGAGACCTACACCCCGGGCGACACCGACCTGGCCTGGACCCGCATCACGCCCTGGCGCTCGATGCTGGCCGCGGCCCTGGACCAGGTGTCCTGCAAGGTGACCTCGGTCGAGGTGGAGGGCGAGGAGTTCAACCCGAGCTGCGAGCTGCTCGCCATGTGGCTCGCGGACCGGCTCGACGTACCGGTGCAGCGTTCGCTGTCGTCGGGCCCGGGCCTGACCGCCGTACGCATGGAGACGGACTGCGGCCCGATCGTCCTCGACCGCGCCGACGGCTCGCTGGCCACGCTCTCGATGCAGGGCCAGCCGGACCGCGCGGTGGCGCTGAAGCGGCGCGAGACGGCCGAGCTGATCGCCGAGGAGCTGCGGCGCCTGGACCCGGACGACACATACGCGTCCGCGCTGAAGTTCGGCGTGGAGCGGCTGTCTTCGGGGCAGGGGGCGAACGGGGCGGGTGCGTCGGCGGCTGCTGATGCGTCCACCTCGTCGTCCGATGCGGCCTCGGCCTCCGACGCCAAGCCCGCCGCGAAGAAGGCTCCGGCCAAGAAGGCGGCGGCGAAGTGAGTACCCCTCAGCTCGTCGTCCACCGTGACAAGGAGCTGATGGCGCAGGCAGCGGCGGCCCGGCTGATCACGAAGATCGTGGACGCCCAGGCCGCCCGCGGCTCGGCGTCCGTGGTCCTCACCGGCGGCCGCAACGGCAACGGGCTGCTCGCGGCCCTCGCCTCCTCCCCGGCCCGGGACGCGATCGACTGGTCGCGGCTCGATCTGTGGTGGGGCGACGAGCGGTTCCTGCCCGAGGGCGACCCGGAGCGCAATGTCACGCAGGCCCGCGCGGCCCTGCTGGACGCGGTGCCGGTCGACCCGAAGCGGGTCCACGCGATGCCCGCGTCGAACGGCGCGTACGGCAACGACGTGGAAGCGGCGGCCGCCGCCTACGCCGAGGAGCTGGCCGCCGCGGCCGGTCCCGAGGACCACGGCGACGTGCCGACGTTCGACGTGCTCATGCTGGGCGTCGGCCCGGACACCCATGTGGCGTCGCTCTTCCCGGAGTTGCCCGCGGTGCGCGAGACCGAGCGGACGGTGGTCGGGGTGCACGGCGCGCCCAAGCCGCCGCCGGTGCGGGTCACGATGACGCTGCCGGCGATCCGCGCGGCCCGCGAGGTGTGGCTGCTCGCGGCGGGCGAGGACAAGGCGCAGGCCGCGGCCATCGCCCTGTCGGGCGCGGGCGAGATCCAGGCCCCGGCGGCGGGCGCGTACGGACGTGGCCGCACCCTGTGGCTGCTCGACTCGGCGGCGGCCTCCCAGCTGCCGCGCGCGCTGTACCCGCCGGCGTCGCCCTGACACCGGCGTCACCGCTCAACGCACGGGCCCGGTCCACCTGTTGGTGGACCGGGCCCGCTGTGCGTCTCGGCGCGCGTCAGAGGATGATCTGCTCGCCGCCGGAAGCCTCAAGACGGGCGACGGCGGTACGGACCGCCGCCACGAACGTGTCGTAGACCGGGGTGGTGCTGGTCGCGCGGCCCGCGATGGTGTTCACGGTGAACATGGACTTGCGCAGCTCGGTCGTGAGCTCCAGCTGGGCGCCCTTGCCGAGCAGGGTCCGGTTGCAGATGTTGGCCGGGTCGACGCCCGACAGGTCCGGCTCGGCCGAGCCGTCGATGGTCTGGAACCCGGCCGCGCGCAGCGCGTCGTGCAGATACGTCTTGAAGGTGGTGTTGAGGCCGCCGACCACGACGGCCTCGGGGCGCGAGGCCGGCGCTCCGGCCTGGGCGGCGGTGCAGCCGTGCAGGCTCACCACGTTGAGGTTCGCGGCGGCGATGGACCGGGCGATCCTGTCGTCGCAGTGCTTCGAAGTGACGTGCAGCTCGCTGTTGTTGGAGCTCCGGATCGCCTCGAACATCCAGTAGTCGTACGCCGGGCCGCCCTTGGCCGCGAGCGTCGCCGGGTCGTATCCGGCGATGCCCAGGCAGAGCTCGGAGGTGCCGCCCTCGATCCCGCCGCCATGCAGCGCGAGGATCGCGGTACGGCCGTACGGAAAGGCCTTCTTCTGGTCACTGTCGACCTGCTCGTGCCGCTTGTAGCGTCTGGCGAAGTCCGTGCCCTCCTTCCCGGCGAGCCGGGTGTAGAGGTCGGTGTTGGACGCGTAGAGGTCCTTCGCCCCGGTGGCGTGGGCGGCAGTCGCGCCGACCCCGCTCAGCAGCGGACCGCTGACGGCAGCGGTGGCCAGGGCGGTGAGAACCGTGCGACGGCTGGTGGAAGTCATACGACAATGATCCATACCGTGCACAACACGGACATAGCGGGGGTGGCTTTCGGTCAACTGTGGCGGGACCCCACCGCGCGGGGGAGCAGGCGGCGCGGGCCGCCCCCTCCCCCGTCAGTGCATCAACGGCCGCGCAGCGAGCGGTACTTGGCGACCAGGGCCTTGCTGGACGCGTCCAGGCCCGGCACGTCCGCGCCATCGGTCAGCGCGGGCTCGACGCGCTTGGCGAGCACCTTGCCGAGCTCCACGCCCCACTGGTCGAACGAGTCGATGTTCCAGATGGCGCCCTGGACGAACACCTTGTGCTCGTACAGCGCGATCAGCTGGCCGAGGACGGACGGGGTCAGCTCCTTCGCCAGGATCGTGGTCGTCGGGTGGTTGCCCCGGAACGTCTTGTGCGGCACCAGCTCCTCGGGCACGCCCTCGGCCCGCACCTCGTCCGGCGTCTTGCCGAAGGCCAGCGCCTGCGTCTGGGCGAAGAAGTTGGCCATCAGCAGGTCGTGCTGGGCGACCAGGCCCTGCTCCAGCTCGGCGACCGGCTCGGCGAAGCCGATGAAGTCGGCGGGGATGAGCTTGGTGCCCTGGTGGATCAACTGGTAGTACGCGTGCTGCCCGTTGGTGCCCGGCGTGCCCCAGACGACCGGGCCGGTCTGCCAGTCCACCGCGTTGCCGTCGCGGTCCACGGACTTGCCGTTGGACTCCATGTCGAGCTGCTGGAGGTAGGCGGTGAACTTCGACAGATAGTGGCTGTAGGGCAGGACCGCGTGCGACTGGGCGTCCCAGAAGTTGCCGTACCAGACGCCGAGCAGACCGAGCAGCAGCGGCACGTTCTGTTCGGCGGGCGCGGTGCGGAAGTGCTCGTCGACCAGGTGGAAGCCGTCCAGCATCTCGCGGAACCGGTCCGGGCCGATGGCGATCATCAGCGACAGGCCGATCGCCGAGTCGTAGGAGTAACGGCCGCCGACCCAGTCCCAGAACTCGAACATGTTGGCCGTGTCGATACCGAAGTCCGCGACCTTCTCGGAGTTGGTCGACAGGGCCACGAAGTGCTTGGCGACGGCTTCCTGACCGGCGCTCAGCCCGCCGAGCAGCCAGCTCCGCGCCGAGGTGGCGTTGGTGATGGTCTCGATGGTGGTGAAGGTCTTGGAGGCGATGATGAACAGCGTCTCGGCCGGGTCCAGGTCGCGCACGGCCTCGTGGAGGTCGGCGCCGTCGACGTTGGAGACGAAACGGACCGTCAGCCCCCGGTCGGTGAACGAGCGCAGCGCCTCGTACGCCATCGCGGGGCCCAGGTCGGAGCCGCCGATGCCGATGTTGACGACGTTCTTGATGCGCTTGCCGGTGTGGCCGGTCCACTCGCCGGAGCGGACGCGATCGGCGAAGCCCGCCATCTTGTCCAGGACCGCGTGCACACCCGGCACCACGTTCTCGCCGTCGACCTCGACGACCGCCTCGCGCGGGGCGCGCAGCGCGGTGTGCAGCACCGCGCGGTCCTCGGTGGTGTTGATCTTCTCGCCGCGGAACATGGCGTCCCGCAGCCCGGCCACGTCCGCCGCCGCGGCCAGCTCGCGCAGCAGCGCCAGGGTCTCATCGGTGACGAGGTGCTTGGAGTAGTCGAGATACAGGTCGCCGACCCGCAGGGTGTACCCGGTGCCCCGGTCGGGGTCGTCGGCGAACAGTTCGCGCAGATGGGTGTCGCCCAACTGCTCGCGGTGCTTGCCCAGTGCGGTCCACTCGGGCGTCTGGTTCAGCCTGCTGCGGCCTTCGGTGTTCTTCTCGGACATCAGCCCACTTCTCTCAATACTCGCGTGCCTGCCCCGCTGCCCGTCCAACCTAATTGATCAGGACGTAAGGGCAGGAATCAGAGCGCCCACGGCGGCCAGGAACAAGCCGGACGCCAGCAGGGCCGGTGTGTTGAGCCCCCAGGAGGAGGCCGCCGCGCCGCCCATGACGGCGCCCAGCGGCGCCCCCGCGACGGCGAGCGTGCGGAAGGCCGCGCTGGTCCGTCCCAGCATCGCCTCCGGACTGCGCTCCTGCATCAGCGTCACCTGGTTGACGTTCCACACCATTCCCATCAGACCGAACACCGCCATGGCGGCGATCGATACCCACAGTTGGCGCACGGACCCCATGGCCGCCAGGCATCCCGTCTGGACCACGCCGGCCAGCAGCACGCTCCGCATCCGGCCCAGGCGCCGAGCCAGGCGCTGGGTGAGCAGGCCGCCCGCCACACTGCCCGCCCCGTACGCGGTGATCGCCGCCGCGTAGCCGCCGTGGCCGGAGTGCAGCCAGCCGGTGATGTGCAGGACCAGGGTGGCGATGAGCGCGCCCATGCCGATGTTGCAGAGGGTGGTGGCGACGCAGAGGGCGCGCAGGGCCCGGTCGGCCCACAGGGTGCGCAGCCCCTCGGCTATCTCGCCGCGCAGAGTGGAGCCGGGTGCGCGGGCGGGACGGTCGGGCGCGGCCGCCCGCAGCGAGGCCACCAGGGCCGCCGCGAGCACATAGCTGGCCGCGTCCGCCGCGTACGGCACACCGGCGCCCGCCGCGAGCAGCAGCGGCACCAGCGGGGCGGCGAGGAAGCCGCCGGCTATCTGCTGGCCGGTCATCAGCCGGGCGTTGGCCCGGCCGAGCGCGGGCTGCGGCACGAGCGCGGGCAGCAGGGCGGTGGCCGCGTTGTCGAAGAGTGTCTGCAGCGAGGTGAGCGCGAAGGCCAGCGCGATGAGCAGCCCTATCGAGGCGTGCCCGAGCGCGACGGCCACCGCGAAGGCCGCCACCAGCGCGCCCCGCACCAGATCGACCGCCCACATGGCTCGGCGCTGGTCCACCCGGTCGGCGACCGCGCCGCCGAGCAGCCCGAACAGCAGCCAGGGCAGAAACCCGCACGCCGTCACCAGCGCGATCAGCATCGGATCGCTGGTCAGCGACGCCGCGAGCAGGGGCAGCGCGGCGCCGCGCAGCGAGTCCCCGAACCGCGAGACCACGGCGGCGGTCCACAGCCGCCCGAACCCACCGCGCCAGGCGGGCACCTGGGCCACCGCACGCCCGACCGCCTCGACTGCTGCCACAACTCCCCCTCGTGAACGACTGATTCACACGGTAGGGGGAGCCACTGACAATGCCCTCGGAGGCGGTGGAGAGAGCGGGCGGACGGCGCGCACCGGACACCGGACGCGCCGGATGGACCGAAGGGCCCGGCAGGCGAACCGAGTTCGTCTGCCGGGCCCTTCGTTGTCAGATCTCGCCGCGGAGCTTGGCGAGCGCCTCCGCGAGGATCGCCTCGCCGTCCGCGTCGCTGCGCCGCTCCCGCACGTACGCGAGGTGGGTCTTGTACGGCTCGGTGCGCGGCGGGTCCGGCGGGTTGTCCCGGTCCTGCCCGGCCGGGAAGCCGCAGCGCGGGCAGTCCCACGTCTCCGGAACCTGTGCGTCACTGGCGAAGCTCGGCTGCGTCTCGTGCCCGTTCGAGCACCAGAAGGAGATGCGGAGACGCGGCGCGGACTCGCCGCGCTCGGCCTCCCCCATCGGCCCCGCTCCGACCCGGCTTCCCCGGATCGCGTTGCCACTTGCCACGGTCGTAACTCCCTGCGTGATGGTGCTCGAAGATGCCCCAGTCTACGTAAGGCCCAACGCGCGTCCAGCGATTGTAGTTACACCCCACCCGTGAACGCGGAAGACGTCCGTCACCTGTCCAGCTTCATCAGCAGACCAAGTACGACAATGCTCGCGAACCACAACAGACCGACCACGACGGTGATTCGGTCCAGGTTGCGCTCGGCGACCGAGGAACCGCCGACGGACGACTGCATTCCGCCACCGAACATGTCGGAGAGGCCGCCGCCCTTTCCCTTGTGCATCAGCACCAGCAGCATCAGCAGCAGGCTGAAGACGATCAGGGCAATCGAGAACCCGACAATCACGGCTGGACCAACTTCCTAGGACTGATATGTCGACGGGGGCCGGGGGGACGTATTCCATAATCCCGAGCCCGGCCCCCGCAAGGGTACGACGGATCCGCGCTACCGCATACTCACTGGTCGCGGAAGCGGACGATCTTGACGAACTCGTCGGCGTCCAGCGCGGCACCGCCCACCAGGGCGCCGTCGACGTCCGGCTGCGCCATGATCGCGGCCACATTCGAGGCCTTGACCGAGCCGCCGTACTGGATACGGACCTTTTCGGCCAGCTCCGGGGAGTACAGCTCGGCGAGGCGGCCTCGGATCGCGCCGCACACCTCCTGGGCGTCCTCGGGGGTCGCGACCTCACCCGTACCGATGGCCCAGACGGGCTCGTACGCGATGACGATGGACTCGGCCTGCTCGGCCGGGACGTCCTTGAGGCCGCCGTCCAGCTGGTTCAGCGTGTAGGAGACCTGGTCACCGGCCTTGCGGATGTCCAGGCCCTCGCCGACGCAGAGGATCGGGGTCAGGCCGTGCTTGAACGCGGCCTTCACCTTGGCGTTGCAGAGCTCGTCGCTCTCGGCGTGGTACTGACGGCGCTCGGAGTGGCCGACGGCCACATAGGTGCACTTCAGCTTGGACAGCATCGGGCCCGAGATCTCACCGGTGTAGGCACCGGAGTCCTGCGCCGAGATGTCCTGGGCGCCGTACTTGATCTTGAGCTTGTCGCCGTCGACCAGGGTCTGCACCGACCGCAGGTCCACGAAGGGCGGCAGGACCGCGACCTCGACGGCGTCGTAGTCCTTGTCGGCGAGGGCGAAGGCGAGCTTCTGGACGTGCGCGATGGCCTCAAGGTGGTTGAGGTTCATCTTCCAGTTGCCGGCCATCAGCGGGGTACGCGTGGTCACGGTGTTCAGTCCTCCAGTGCGGCAAGGCCGGGGAGCGTCTTGCCCTCAAGGTATTCGAGGCTCGCGCCGCCGCCGGTCGAGATGTGACCGAAGGCGTTCTCGTCGAAGCCGAGCGTGCGCACGGCGGCGGCCGAGTCGCCGCCGCCCACGACGGTGAAGCCGTCGCAGTTGAGCAGCGCCCGGGCGATCGCCGAGGTGCCGCCCGCGTAGTCGGGGTGCTCGAAGACACCGACCGGACCGTTCCAGAACACGGTCTCGGCGTCGGCGATCTTCGACGCGTACAGCTCACGGGTCTTGGGACCGATGTCCAGACCCTCCTTGTCGGCGGGGATCTTGTCCGCGTCGACGGTGACGAAGTCGGCCGGGGCCTTGGTCTTCAGGTCCGGGAAGTCGGCCGAGGCCAGGATGTCGACCGGCAGGACCAGCTCGACGCCGGTCTTCTCGGCGCGCTCCATGTACTCCGTGACGACCGGGATCTGGTCCTCCTGGAGGAGGGAGATGCCGACCTCGTGGCCCTTGGCCTTGAGGAAGGTGTACGCCATGCCGCCGCCGATGAGGATGCGGTCGGCCTTGCCGAGCAGCTCGTCGATCACGGCGAGCTTGTCGGAGACCTTGGCGCCGCCGAGGACCACCACGTACGGGCGCTTGACGTCGGCGGAGAGCTTCTTCAGGACGCCGACCTCGGTGGCGATGAGGAAGCCGGCCGCGTGCGGGAGGCGCGCGGGCAGGTCGAAGACCGAGGCGTGCTTGCGGTGCACCGCGCCGAAGCCGTCGCCCACGTAGAGGTCGGCGAGCTCGGCGAGCTGGTCGGCGAAGGCGCCGCGCTCGGCGTCGTCCTTGCTGGTCTCGCCCGCGTTGAAGCGCAGGTTCTCGATCACCGCGACCTGGCCGTCGGCGAGAGCGGCGACGGTCTCCTTGGCGGAGGCACCGACCGTGTCGGTGGCGAACGCGACGTCCGCGCCCAGCAGTTCGCCCAGGCGTACGGCGGCCGGGGCGAGCGAGAAGGCCGGGTCCGGCGCGCCCTTGGGGCGGCCCAGGTGCGAGGCGACGACCACGCGCGCGCCGGCCTCGGCGAGCTTCGCGACGGTCGGCAGGACGGCGCGGATGCGGCCGTCGTCGGTGATGTCGCTGCCCGCGAGCGGCACGTTCAGGTCGGCGCGGACGAAGACCCGCTTGCCCGAGACGCCCTCGGCGAGAAGTTCGTCGATCGTCTTCATATGTTTCTGCGACTCCTTGGAGAAGGACGAGGCAAGCCACAGGGCTCGTGCGGCGCATCGTTGCGCTGCCCGAGCCCTGTGCTCACATCGAGATGCCTGCCCTGAGACTTATCAGACTTAGAGCTGGCCGCCGACGAAGACGGTCAGGTCGACGAGGCGGTTCGAGTAGCCCCACTCGTTGTCGTACCAACCGAGGATCTTGACCGACTTGCCTTCCTGGACCATGGTCAGGGAGGAGTCGAAGGTGCAGGACGCCGGGTCGCTGACGATGTCGGAGGACACGATCGGGTCCTCGGTGTACGCCAGGATGCCCCGCAGATCGCCGTCGGCGGCCTTCTTGAACGCCGCGTTGACCTCGTCCTTGGTGACCTCGCGCTCCAGCTCCACGACCAGGTCGGTGGCCGAGCCGGTCGGGACCGGGACGCGCATCGCGATGCCGTCGAGCTTGCCCTTGAGCTTCGGCAGGACCAGGGCGGTGGCCTTGGCGGCGCCGGTCGTGGTCGGGATGATGTTCTCGGCGGCGGCGCGGGCGCGACGCAGGTCCGAGTGCGGGAAGTCCAGGATGCGCTGGTCGTTGGTGTACGCGTGGACCGTCGTCATCAGGCCCTTGACGATGCCGAAGTTCTCGTCGAGAACCTTGGCCATCGGCGCCACACAGTTGGTGGTGCAGGAGGCGTTGGAGATGACGTGGTGGTTGGCCGCGTCGTACTTGTCCTGGTTGACGCCCATCACGATGGTGATGTCCTCGTCCTTGGCCGGAGCCGAGATGAGGACCTTCTTCGCGCCACCCGCGATGTGCTTCTCGGCGTCGGCCTTCTTGGTGAAGATGCCGGTCGACTCGATGACGATGTCGACGCCCAGCTGACCCCAGGGGATGTCCGCCGGGTTGCGCTCGGAGAGCACCTTGATGGTGTGGCCGTCGACCGTGATGGTGTCGGCGGTGTGGGTCACCTCGGCCTTGAGACGACCCAGGATGGTGTCGTACTTCAGCAGGTGTGCAGTGGTCGCGGTGTCACCGAGGTCGTTGACAGCCACGATCTCGATGTCAGCACCCTGCTCCAGCAGCGCGCGGAAGTAGTTGCGCCCGATGCGGCCGAAGCCGTTGATGCCTACGCGGATCGTCACGAACCGATCTCCTCGTGGTACGCCGGGTTTCGCACGCCGGCGAGTTTCAATTTGGGATGTCCCCGACCGCTTACGACCCTACCTCTCCCCGAGCCGTGGAGTGACATCGAGCGCATTCGGCCCAGCGGGGCGGTCACCCGTATATGACCGACGGCCCGTACCTACCAACGGGTACGGGCCATCGGGGGGACTTTCGTCCCCACTACCGAGCGTGACCGGCGGTGCTTGGTCGGTCGGTGGGGCTTGACACGGACGCGATCAGTCCCGCAGTGCGCGGAGCGCCTTGGCGATCACGTTCTTGCGGTCGGCGGCCGACGGGATGTGCTCCAGGCCGAAGCCGAGCAGCACGGTGTCATGGGTGGTGACGGCCGCCTGGGAGTGGAACAGCGCCTGGGAGCGGGCCCAGTCGCCGACGTTGCCGGGGCTGCCGGCCGGCGGTCCGGGCACGCGCCACGCGCCGAGCGACGTCTCGAAGCCCTCGGCGCCCTGCGCGGCGCCGCCGATGACGAGCTTGGTGTCGTCGACGAAGGCGCCGACGCCGCCGGTGCCCGGGTCCGACACATACGAGACCGAGAGCTCGACCTGCTTGCCCGCGTACGCGCTGAGGTCGATGTTCACCGGCTGCCAGCCGTTGGAGGAGCCGGAGAACCGGTTCCAGGCGCCCGAGCTGCCGGTCGCCGTGCACGCCTTGGAGCCGACGGTGAGGTAGTGCGCGAGGAACGGGTGCGCCTGGACGTAGTAGCCCTGCTCGCACTGGGTGGGCACGGTCTGGCTGGTGCCGCCGTTGGCGTCCGGCAGGGTCGTCCAGTCCTCCTGCCCGACGGTGTGCGCCTCGACGATCACGTTGTCGAAGCCGGGCTCGGTGTCATAGCTGAGCTGGAACTGCAGGCTCGGCTTGTCGGCCGCCGCCGTGCCGCTCAGGTCGACGGTCCGGGACAGCCGCATATAGGCGTTGTCCTGGTGCTTGGCCGCCGCGAACCAGTCGCCCGCGAACGGCTCGAACGGGGTGCGGATCCCCGGGTAGCTGCCCGCGGCCGCGCTCTTGAACTGCGGGAACTGGTCGGGCTTGAGGGTGTCCGAGGTGATCGTGTACGCCCCGGCCAGGTTCAGCGGGTTGTCCGCCGCGTCGCCGAGCGTGGCCTTGGCGCCCGCGAGCGTGCCGGCGCCCTCGAAGGCGGGCGGGGACTTGAGGCCGACGCGGCTGTAGGCGCCGAGGTAGTACTGGGCGAAGTCGTTGGAGTCGGCGCCGCCGAGGTCGACGCTGCCACCGGCCTTCTCACCGGCGTTGACGAGCTTGCCGCCCTCGTTGAGGAAGTCGCGCACGGCCATGGTGACCGCCGCGGTGGGCCGGTCGGCGCCGGTGTACCAGACGGCCGTCCTGAAGTGGTCGAGCACGCCGAGCGGGCTCGGGGTGCCCTGGGTCGCCACGTCCCAGACCGCGGACTTGCGGCCGTTGTCGGCGAGCGCCTTGGTGTACTCGGCGACGTGCTTGGCGGGCGCGGTGCCGCCCTCCTCGGCGATCACCAGCGTGTCGCCCTTGGGCCGGTCGGCGACCGTGTACGTGAACGGCGTGCTGGAGGTGGGCTTTCCGGCCCGGGTGCGGCCGGTGTACCAGACCTCGACCTTGGACCCGACGTCCGCGCCCTCGATCGTGGCCCGGTACTGGTCGAAGGAGATGTTGTCGTCGCCGCCGTAGACGTCGCCGCCCTTCCAGGGCGAGAGGTCCTCGGTCTGCGTACGGCCGCCGTCGATGCGGTAGTTGAGGGTCTTGTCCCGCACCGACTTGCGCGCGGTGACGGCGACTTCCTGGTCCTCACCACGGGCGTACGAGGTGGCGAAGGTGTCCGGGGTGAAGTCGGGCGCCTCGATGCCGACCGGGGAGACCGGCTGGTCGGGGGTGCGCGCGGTGTCGGCGACGGCCAGCGCGAACGGGAGGTTCTTGGCGAACTCCTGCTGGATCAGCTTCTCGCTGTCCGGGAAGTTGAAGACCGACTGGCAGTCGGCCGGGTTCCACTGGTCGTTGGGGTCGAGGGCCGAGGCGGTCTGGCAGGTCGACATCTCCGGCGTGAACATATGGATGCCGTTGACGTTCGCCGCGTGGCCGTCGGCCTCGCCGTTGGTCGTGTACAGCTCGGAGGAGAGCTGGGAGCGGTAGCCGGGGATCGCGGGCTTGTCGGGCGTACCGGCGAGCACCTTGTACAGGACGTCGTCCGGGGTCGGGGTGGCCACCTGCCAGCCCACGCCGTACAGCAGCAGCTCGGCCGCCGAGTGGTAGTTGATCGCGTAGCTGAAGCCGACCCGCTTCTCGAACGAGTCCATCGCGCGGGTCTCCGGCTCGGAGGCCGGGGACGGGCCGCGGTAGGTCTCGTCGGCGGGGTCGGGGGACGAACCCTCGTTGTCGTAGCCCCATTTGTACGGGAAGTTACGGTTGGGGTCGACGCCGTCGCCGGGGGTGATCTTCCCGTCGCCGTTGTTGTCGCGCAGGTTCTTGCGCCACAGCCGCTGCTGGGTGCCGGTGAACGTGTAGTCGTAGCCGTCCGGGTTGGCGGAGATCACGAACCACAGCTCGGTGGAGTTCACGATCTTGGTGACCCGGGGGTCCTTGCCGTAGTTGTCGAGGTAGTAGTGCATCAGCCGCCGGGTCATCTCCGGGGTGATCCACTCACGGGCATGCTGGTTGGACAGATACAGCACGGAGGGCTTGGAGCCGTCCTTGGTCTTGTTGGCGCCCTTGGTGAGCTTGAGGGCGAGGATGTCCTGACCCCGGACCGTCTTGCCGATCGACTCGACCTTGGTGAGGTCCGGGTGGGCGATCCCGGTGTTGACGATCTCCTTCTCCAGGCCGTTGTCCCCGCTGTAGGGGCGGAAGACCCCGTCGCCCTGGGCCTTCACGCGCTTCTGGGTCGCGGCCGACAGGGTGTGCTCGGTGATGTCGACGCCCTGCTTCTTGAGCGCGCCGGCCTGTTGCTTGGTGAGGTACAGCTCGACGGTGGCGGATCCCTTGGCGGGGATCTGCGCGGTCAGTTCCTGGCCGTCCGCGCCCTGCTTGAGGAGAAGCGGCAGTTGCGACTGGTTGACGTTGGCGTGCCAGACGGAGAGTCCTTCGCCGCCACTGCCGCTCGGGCCCGCCTGGGCGGCGGGTGCCGCCGCCAGACCGGCCGTGAGCAGTGAAGCCGCGGCGAGGATCGCTCTCGCTCTGCGTCTCATTGGCCCCCCTTGCTGTTGTGTGCCACGAAAGTGACAGACGCCAGGCTCATGACACTTCATGATCATGTCAATACGTCGTGAAGGGTGTGGAAACGGAACGGCGCCCACACAAGTGGGCGCCGTTCACGGTGAGTTGAACCCTAGGCGTACGCGGGGACGCAGGCAGGGCGGCGACCCGCGCCGGGGCGGGAAGATCGCCCGATCAGCCGACCAGGCCGTCCGCCATCTCCTCGGTGAGGTTGGACTCGGTGCCGGGGATGCCCAGGTCCTGGGCCCGCTTGTCCGCCATCGCGAGCAGCCGGCGGATCCGGCCCGCGACCGCGTCCTTGGTCAGCGGCGGGTCGGCGAGCGCGCCCAGCTCCTCCAGGGAGGCCTGCTTGTGCTCCATGCGCAGCCGGCCGGCGGCCGCCAGATGCTCCGGCACCTCGTCGGCCAGGATCTCCAGGGCGCGCTGCACCCGGGCCCCGGCGGCGACGGCGGCCCGCGCCGAGCGGCGCAGATTGGCGTCGTCGAAGTTGGCCAGGCGGTTGGCGGTGGCCCGGACCTCGCGGCGCATCCGCCGCTCCTCCCAGGCCAGCACCGACTCATGGGCGCCGAGCCGGGTCAGCAGGGCACCGATCGCGTCGCCGTCGCGGACGACCACGCGGTCCACGCCGCGCACCTCGCGGGCCTTGGCGGCGATCTGGAGCCTGCGGGCCGCGCCGACGAGCGCGAGCGCGGCCTCCGGGCCCGGGCAGGTCACCTCAAGGGAGGACGAGCGGCCCGGCTCGGTGAGCGAGCCATGGGCGAGGAAGGCCCCGCGCCAGGCCGCCTCGGCGTCACAGGTGGCCCCCGAGACCACCTGCGGCGGCAGCCCCCGGATGGGACGGCCGCGGCCGTCGACGAGCCCGGTCTGGCGCGCCAGCTGATCGCCCCCGGCCACCACCCGTACGACGAAGCGCGAACCGCGGCGCAGCCCGCCCGGAGCCATCACGATCAGCTCGGAGCTGTGCCCGAAGATCTCCAGGATGTCCCGCTTGAGCCGGCGCGCCGCCATCGCGGTGTCCAGCTCCGCCTCGATCACGATGCGGCCGCTGACCAGGTGGAGGCCGCCCGCGAACCGCAGGATCGACGAGACCTCCGCCTTTCTGCAGCAGGTCCGGGTGACGGGGAGCCGGGAGATCTCGTCCTTCACCGCTGCCGTCATCGCCATGGGCCGATCCTTCCATGCATCCGAAAAATACGGTCGTACGCGGCGGCCAACAGCTCCCGGTCGTGCTTCGGGGACCCGTCGAGGGCGGCGACCGCCGCCAGCTCGACCACGGCACCGAGCTGCTTGGCGGCGTCGGCGAGGGACTCGCGGTCGGGCACGGCGGCCTCGTCGGCCAGCACCACGTCCAGGGCGAGTTTAGGGGCGTGTCGTCCCAAAACCTCCAAATGACGCTGCGGAGAGAAGCCATCGGTTTCACCGGGCTGGGGCGCCAGGTTCAGCGAGAGGACCTTGCGGGCCTTGGTCACGGTGAGCGCGTCGAGCAGGTCGGGGACCAGCAGGTGCGGGATCACCGAGGAGAACCAGGAGCCGGGACCCAGCACCACCCAGTCCGCGTCCAGGACGGCCTCCACCGCCTCCGGGACCGCGGGCGGGTCGTGCGGGACGAGGTGCACGGACTGCACCTCACCGGGGGTGAGCGCCACCGTGGCCTGGCCGCGCACCGTGTCCACGTCGGTCGGCCGGGCCGGGTCGTGGCCCCTGACCAGCGCCTCCAGCTCCAGCGGGACGGCGGACATCGGCAGCACCCGGCCGTGCGCGCCGAGCAGCTTGCCGACCAGGTCGAGCGCCTGGACGTGGTCGCCCAGCTGCTCCCAGAGGGCGACGATCAGCAGATTGCCGACCGCGTGCTCGTGCAGATCGCCCTTGGACTGGAAGCGGTGCTGGATGACCCGGGCCCAGGTCTGCCCCCAGTCGTCGTCGCCGCAGAGCGCCGCCAGCGCCTTGCGCAGATCGCCCGGGGGCAGCACGCCCAGCTCCTCCCGGAGCCGGCCGCTGGAACCGCCGTCGTCGGCCACGGTGACGACGGCGGTCAGGTCGCCGGTGATCCGGCGCAGCGCCGCGAGCGACGCGGAGAGACCCATGCCGCCGCCGAGGGCGACGACCTTGGGCTGGGCGCCACGCTTGCGGCCGGTGCGCAGCACCGGTCCGCTCGTGCGCCGTCGGTACACCTTCACTCGCGCCCCATGTCCCGGTGGACGACGACGGTCTCGATCCCCTCGGAGGCGAGGCGGGCGGCGAGCTTCTCCGACATGGCCACCGAGCGGTGCTTGCCACCGGTGCAGCCCACGGCGATCGTCACGTACCGCTTGCCCTCGCGGCGGTAGCCCGTCGCGATCAGCTGGAGGAGCTCGCTGTACTGGTTGAGGAACTCCTTGGCGCCCGGCTGGTTGAAGACATAGCCCGACACCTCCTCGTTGAGACCCGTGTACGGGCGCAGCTCCGGCACCCAGTGCGGGTTCGGCAGGAAGCGGCAGTCCACGACCAGGTCGGCGTCGACCGGCAGGCCGTACTTGTAGCCGAACGACATGACCGTGGCGCGCAGCTCCGGCTCCTCGTCCCCGGCGAACTGGGCGTCCATCTTGGCGCGCAGCTCGTGGACGTTGAGGCTGGAGGTGTCGATCACCAGGTCGGCGTCGCCGCGCAGCTCGCGCAGCAGATCGCGCTCGGCGGCGATGCCGTCGACGATCCGGCCGTCGCCCTGGAGCGGGTGCGGTCGGCGGACCGACTCGAAGCGGCGCACCAGCGCGTCGTCGGACGACTCCAGGAAGACGATCCGCCGGGTGACCTGCTTGGAGTCCAGGTCGGCCAGCGACTCGCGGAGGTTGTCGAAGAAACGGCGGCCGCGCACGTCGACGACGACGGCGATACGGGCCACATTGCCCTGGGACCGGGCGCCGAGCTCCACCATGGTGGGGATCAGCGCGGGCGGCAGGTTGTCGACGACGAACCAGCCGAGGTCCTCCAGGCACTTGGCGGCGGTGCTGCGCCCGGCGCCGGACATCCCGGAGATGATCACCAGCTCGGGGATGGCCGGTTCGGCGGCGTCGTTCGTCGTGCCCGTACTCACGTGTGCTGCTCCAGCTTCTTCGTCTGTTCGGTCGTGCTCAGTCATTTCGCGGATCCCCCGTCGTCCTCTTCAATGATCTCTCCTGTCGCCGTGTTCACGGCGGGTGCGGCCGGGGCTGCCTGCGCCAGAGCCGCGGCCACGGTCTCGGCCGTCTTGCGGCCTATCCCGGGAACTTCACAGATCTGCTCGATTGTCGCCGACCGGAGCTTCTTCACCGAGCCGAAATGCTTGACCAGCGCCTGTTTGCGGGACTCGCCCAGGCCCGGCACCGCGTCCAGCGGGCTGGCCTTGAACCGCTTCGTCCGCTTGGCCCGCTGATAGGTGATCGCGAACCGGTGAGCCTCGTCACGCACGCGCTGGAGCAGATACAGCCCCTCGCTGGAGCGCGGCAGCACGACCGGGTCGTCGTCACCGGGCAGCCAGACCTCCTCCAGACGCTTGGCCAGACCGCACACGGCCACATCGTCTATGCCCAGCTCGTCCAGGGCCCGCTTGGCGGCCGCCACCTGCGGCTGTCCACCGTCGACCACGACGAGCTGCGGCGGATACGCGAACCGTTTCGGCCGCCCGTCCTCGGTGCGAGGTCCGGCCTCCACGGGCGCCTCGCCAGGGGCCGGAACCTCACCGGAGGGAGCCGGTCCGGCCGGGGCGCCGTCGGTGTCGCCCTCGCCGTCCGCCCACTCCCCCAGCCGGGCGCTCTCGGCCAGATACCGCTTGAAGCGGCGGGTGATCACCTCGTGCATGGACCGGACGTCGTCCTGGCCCTCGAAGCCCTTGATCTGGAAGCGCCGGTACTCGCTCTTCCGGGCCAGGCCGTCCTCGAAGACGACCATGGACGCCACCACGTCCTCGCCCTGGAGGTGCGAGATGTCGAAGCACTCGATCCGCAGCGGGGCGCTGTCCAGCTCAAGGGCCCCGGCGATCTCCTCCAGGGCACGCGAGCGGGTGGTGAGGTCGGAGGCGCGCTTGGTCTTGTGCAGGGCGAGCGCCTGCTGAGCGTTGCGCGCGACCGTCGCCATCAGGTCCTTCTTGTCGCCGCGCTGCGGAACGCGCAGCGAGACCTGCGACCCGCGCCGCTCGGCGAGCCACGCGCCGACCGACTCGGCGTCCTCGGGCAGCGCCGGGACCAGCACCTCCTTCGGTACGGAGTCGCCGGTCTCCTCCCCGTACAGCTGCTGGAGCGCGTGCTCGACCAGGCCCGCCGTGTCGACGGCCTCGACCTTGTCGGTGACCCAGCCGCGCTGGCCGCGCACCCGGCCGCCGCGCACATGGAAGATCTGCACGGCCGCCTCCAGCTCGTCCTCGGCGACCGCGATCAGGTCCGCGTCGGTGGCGTCGGCGAACACCACCGCGTTCTTCTCCAGGGCGCGGCGCAGCGCCCCGATGTCGTCGCGCAGCCGCGCGGCCCGCTCGTACTCCATCTCCTCGGCGGCCGCCGCCATCTCCTTCTCCAGGCGGCGGATGTGCGTACCGGTGCGCCCGGCCATGAAGTCGCAGAAGTCCTCGGCCAGTTCGCGGTGTTCCTCGGGCGTGACCCGGCCGACGCACGGGGCCGCGCACTTGCCGATGTAGCCGAGCAGACAGGGACGGCCTATCTGGGCGGAACGCTTGAACACCCCGGCGGAGCAGGTCCGTACGGGAAAGACACGGAGCATCAGGTCGACGGTCTCGCGGATCGCCCACGCGTGTCCGTACGGCCCGAAGTAGCGCACGCCCTTCTTCTTGGCGCCGCGCATGACCTGGACCCTCGGGTACTCCTCGTTGAGGGTGACCGCGAGGTACGGATAGCTCTTGTCGTCGCGGTACTTGACGTTGAACCGGGGGTCGAACTCCTTGATCCACGAGTATTCGAGCTGAAGCGCCTCGACCTCGGTGGAGACGACCGTCCACTCCACGGAGGCCGCCGTGGTCACCATCGTGGCCGTGCGCGGGTGCAGGCTGGTGAGCGGCTGGAAGTAGTTCGCCAGCCGCTGGCGCAGGGACTTGGCCTTGCCGACGTAGATCACCCGGCGGTGCTCGTCCCGGAATTTGTAGACCCCCGGCGAGTCGGGGATCTGTCCCGGCTTGGGGCGGTAGCTGGAGGGGTCTGCCATGCCCACCACCCTACTGGCGGGCAGTGACAACGCGGGCGGCGGCGACCTCTGGGGGCGCCGCGATTAAGGGGCGCGGCGAGGTGCCGCTGTTAAGGGGCGCGGGGAGGTGTCGTCTTCAGGGGCGCGGGGAACTGCGCGACCAGCCGCGCACGATCCGCAGCCGGTCACGCAGTCCGAGAAGGGGCTACGCCCGGTTCACCCCACGCCTGCGACGCAGAGCCACCACGCCCAGCCCGAGCGCGCCGAGCGCACCCGCACCGGCCGTCACGGAGGCGGCCGTAACCGCATCATGCCCGCCGGTGGCGGACGCCGCGGCCTCGGCCCGCGCCTCAGAGGGCGCCGGCCCATACCCCCCGGCCTTGCCGGACTTCGCGTACGCGGAGCCGGGCAGCTTGTCCCCGTAGGCGAGCTGAACGCGCTTCTGATACGCGGCCAGGGTGGTCCCCCGCGCACCCACCGCCTTCACCGCGTCCTCGTCCAGCGGCAGCACACTGGCTCCCTTCTGGACGTACCACGCGTTGATCTGCGGCTCCTGGAAGACCGTGCCGCCCGGCAGCCGCTTCGCGCCCGCCGCGGCATAGCGGGACTCGTCGTCGCCGGTGGCGATGTTCACCACCTTCCAGGTGGTGCCCTGCGGCACCGTCCACAAGGAGGCCTTCTGGCCGTCGGAGGAGACGGCCGTGGAGGCCAGGTACTCCAGCTTCGCGACCGGCGCGCCCGCCTTCCCGGCGACGAACTCCGGGGAGAGCGTGTAGACGGGCACCGCGTCGCCCTGGATGCGCGGCGCGACGGCCGCCAGGGCCACCTTGCCGTCCCGGGCGAAGAAGCGGGAGAGCGTGGAGAGGGTCGCGGGCGAGGTGGCCGCCCGGTGGGCGGCGGCCTTGGAGTCGGCGGACGCCGAGGGAGTCCCGTCGGCCGACGCGTACGACGCGGCGAGGCCGGTGAGCAGCGCTGCCACGGCGGCGCAGGAGGACAGACGTCGGAGGTTCATCGTCGTCACGCCCCGATCCGGTAGAGCGAGTGGGTCCAGGAGAACGAGTCGTTGTCGACGTACCAGTCGTGCGACGCCCAGTTGTAGCGATCGCTGGAGGGCCAGGGGTCGCCCCAGTACACCCAGCTGTTGGCGGTGTCGTACCCGTACAGCACATGCATGTGACCGCCGCCGCTGGACCACTGGATACGGGTCTCGACCGGCCGGTTGGCGTTGATCTCGGTCTGTACGGTCGAGTAGCGCAGCCAACCGCTCACATACGAGCCGGAGTTGATCCCGGCCCAGTCGAGAGCGTTCTGCACATTGCCCAGATCCGCCTGCGAGTTGGGGCAGTCGTAGCCCTGCTGGCGCCCGAAGGCGGCGTTGCAGAACTGGTTCTGGCTGTAGTTCCGCCCGAACCAGGTGGCGATGGTGTTGCCACTGGCGGCCCAGCACCAGTTGTTCTTCTGCTGGGCCTGCATGGTGATGTTGAGGCGCTTCGACGCGGCTGCCGTGGCGGACGGCGTGTCGGCGGCGGTACGGGTGTCGGCGGCGGTGGCGGCTGTGGTGGTGCGGTGTTCCTGCGGGGATGCGACGGCTGTCGCCGTGGGGGCGGCGAGCAGGGCCATCACCACGAGGGCGAGGGCGGAAAGCCGTCTCTTGCGGTTGTGCATCGCGTTCCTCCCGAAGCGGGGGGTGTGGGGATGGAGGAGCGCGTCCGGACGCTTTCGATGAGCATCGAACGTTGTCGTGAGCCGGTCAACGCGCTTCAATGCGAGGTGAGACGCGGGTGTGAACGGAATGGCCGACATGTGAACGGGCCTTCCGGGCCCACCAGGCCGCCCGGGTCCTCCGGCGGCCCGTGACCACCCCTCGCCGTGAACGTTCACTGTGCGGTCCGTGCCATGAGCGGCGGCCCGGCGGTGAAGTCCGTCCCGGGGGCCCGGTTCACTCCGACCGTTCCGGCGTCCCGGCGCCCCGGCGTCTTCCTGGTATCCCGTCCGTTCCGAGCAGTCCCGAGGAGTTCCCCCATGCTCCACACCGATGCCGATCTGGCACAGGTGCTGCACACCGGCCCGTTCCACCTGGCGCTGCGCGCCGCCCTCTCCGTACGCGGACTGCCACTCCAGCGAGTCCAGCACCATCTGGCCGGGCGTGGCGTCAAGGTCGGTGTGACCAGCCTGAGTTACTGGCAGCAGGGTGCCCGGCGGCCGCAGCGCGCCGAGTCGCTGCGGGCGGTACGCGCCTTGGAGGAGGTCCTGGGACTGCCGGAGCGCTCGCTCCTTCGACTGCTCGACGACGGCGAGCGCGGGGCCGAGGCGGAACGTCCCGCCGCCCGCTCCTACCGCTCCCTCGTCGAGGCGTCCGGGGTCGTGGAACGGCTGATCACCGGCCTGGAGTCACCCGTGGACGGCGGCCTGCACACCGTCGGCCACCATGAGCGCGTACGGATCGGTGCGGGGCGCGAACTGCTCGGCCGCGACTCCCAGCAGGTGGTCCGCGCCCACCGCGACGGCGTCGACCGCTATCTCGCCATCCACCACGGCGACCCCGGCTGCGACCCGTCCCGGGTCGAGGTGCACGCGGCCGAGAACTGCCGTACCGGGCGGGTGCGTTGGGACGCCGCGACCGGTGTCCTCATCGCCGAGCTGCTCTTCGACGCCCGGCTGCGGGCCGGCGAGACCTATCTCTTCGGCTATGGCTTCGAGGACGGCACGGCCGGGCCGAGCAGCGAGTACGTACGCGGCTTCAGCTTCGCGGGCGGGCAGTACGTGCTCCAGGTCCGCTTCGACGAGCACGCGCTGCCGGTACGGTGCCGCCGCTTCGCCCAGACCTCGGCGGGTTCGACCCGCTCCGGCCGGGGCGACCTCACGCTCAGCGGCCAACACCGCACGGTGCACCTGGTGGAGCAGGGGGTGCGGCCGGGGATCCTGGGGATCGACTGGGGGTGGGCGTGAGGACGCTTTGAGTGGCGTCAGGCGTCGGGGCCCGCGACCAGTCGGCCGTTCTTCACCTTCACCGGGACGGACGGCAGCGGCACGGTCGCCGGGCCGTGCACGGGCTCGCCGGTCATCACATTGAAGCGGCTGCCGTGGCAGGGGCAGTTGCCGTGCCCGTCCTCGATCTTGTCGAGAAGGCAGCCGGCGTGCGTGCACTGCGCGCTGAACGCCTTGTACTCGCCCTTGGCCGGGCAGGCGACCATCACGCGCTGCTCGCGGTAGAGCTTGGCGCCGCCGACCGGGATCTCGTCGGGCGCACCGAGCGCTACCGGCGCGGTCGGGGTCGGCGTCTGGGCGTGGCCGAGCTTGGAGTCGGTGGAGCAGGCGGCCACTCCCAGCCCGGCGGCCCCGGCGAGGGCCGCGCCTTTCAGCACGGTGCGGCGGGCGGCGGGCTGGCCGGACATGGCTTCTCCACAGGTCAAGGGGGTCGGATGACCGCTCAGGGGGGTCGGATGACCCGTCCGACGATACCGGCGCCGACTGTGTGCCCGGCGCGGGGGCCGGGGGTGGGGCGGGTCGGGACGAATACCCGCAGGTGGGGCGGCCCGGGCAGGGGGTCGCGGCTCGTTGGAGGTGGAGCAGGTCCGGATGGATCCCCTCCGGATCCGGATGGGTGTACGTTCGCCGCGTGATCGTCGTCGCCGGAGAAGCCCTGATCGACCTGGTCCCCACGAGCCCCGGCGACCGGCTGAGCCCGCTGTCGCCCCGGCTCGGCGGCGGCCCGTACAACACGGCGGTGGCCCTCGGCAGACTCGGCGCCCGGGCCGCGTTCTGCTCCCGGGTGTCGACGGACGGCTTCGGCGAAGCCCTCCTCGACGGCCTGCACGCGGCCGGGGTCGACACCTCCCTCGTACAGCGCGGCCCGGAACCGACGACGCTGGCGGTGGCGACGATAGGCTCGGACGGGGCGGCGGGTTACGCCTTCTACGCCTCCGACACAGCCGACCGCCTCTTCGACCTACCGCCCGAACTCCCTCCCCACGTACGGGCGTTGGCGTTCGGCACCTGCTCGCTGATCCTTGAGCCGGGGGCGAGCGCGTACGAGGCGCTGCTGCGGCGGGAGTCGGCGCGGGGTGTGTTCACCCTGCTCGACCCGAACATCCGCCCGGACCTCATCCCGGACCCGGCCGCCTACCGCGCCCGCTTCCGCTCCTGGCTGCCGTACGTCTCCCTCCTGAAGCTGTCGGAGGAGGACGCGGCGTGGCTGGGCGACGACATGGAGGGCTGGCTGGCGGCGGGTCCGGAGGCGGTGGTGCTGACCCGGGGCGCGGCGGGGCTGACGGTGCGGACCCGCTCCGGGGAAGAGGTCTCCGTCCCCGGCGAACGCGTCGAGGTGGTCGACACGATCGGGGCGGGCGACACGGTGAACGCGGCGCTGCTGCGTGTGGTGGCGGGACGGGGCCCGCTGTCCGCCCCGGAGTGGTCCGACGCCCTCCGGTACGCGGCCAGGGCGGCGGCCCTGACCTGCACACGAGCGGGCGCGCAGCCGCCGCACGCGGCGGAGTTGCCCCCCACCCCGCCCGTTCCCTGAACCCTCCGGGGGATCTGTTCGGCTGCGGACCGTGCGGGGTTGCTCGCGCCCCTAACTACCTGGGGGCGCGGGGAGCTGCGCGACAAGCCCCCACCGGCGGTCAGCCGAAGACCGGGGCCCGGGGCGAAGCCCCGAGGGGGTGCAGGGGCGCAGCCGAGGAACGGGGTCCAGGGCGAAGCCCCACGGGGGTGCAGGGGCGCAGCCCCGCCCGGGGCCCGGGGGCGCAGCCCCCGGCAGCCCACCCCAACCCCCACCCGGCCGCCCGCCCAGGGCTTTCGGGAAGGGGCGGGGTGGGGAAATGCCCGCCGCAGGCGCAATCGCGGCTCAGGCCTTCCGCGCCCGGGACGCCGTCTTCTTGGCGGGGGCGGCCTTCTTCGCAACCCGCTTCGCGGGCTTCCGCACCGCCGCAACCGGCTCCGCGTCACTGATCCGGTCCGCGCCCAGGATGTCGCGCAGGAACTTCCCGGTGTGGCTCGCAGCCACAGACGCCACCTGCTCCGGCGTACCCTCGGCGATCACCAGACCACCACCGCTGCCGCCCTCGGGACCCATGTCCACGACCCAGTCCGCCGTCTTGATGACATCGAGGTTGTGCTCGATGACGATCACCGAGTTCCCCTTGTCGACAAGTCCGGACAGCACCTTGATCAGCTTCGAGATGTCCTCGAAGTGGAGACCGGTCGTCGGCTCGTCGAGCACGTACACCGTCCGCCCGGTCGACCGCTTCTGCAGCTCCGACGCCAGCTTCACCCGCTGCGCCTCACCGCCCGACAGCGTCGGCGCGGACTGGCCGAGCCGGACGTAACCCAGCCCCACCTCGTTCAGCGTCCGCAGATGACGCGCGATCGTCGGCACCGCCTCGAAGAACTCCAGCGCCTCCTCGATCGGCATGTCGAGGACCTCGGAGATGGACTTGCCCTTGTAGTGGACCTCCAGCGTCTCCCGGTTGTAGCGCGCCCCGTGGCAGACCTCGCACGGCACGTACACGTCCGGCAGGAAGTTCATCTCGATCTTGATCGTGCCGTCGCCCGAGCAGTTCTCGCAGCGGCCGCCCTTGACGTTGAAGGAGAACCGGCCGGGGAGGTAACCCCGCACCTTCGCCTCCATCGTCTCCGCGAACAGCTTCCGTACGTTGTCGAAGACACCCGTGTACGTCGCCGGGTTCGACCGGGGCGTACGGCCGATCGGCGACTGGTCGACGTGGACGACCTTGTCGACGAGGTCGTCGCCCGCCACGCGCGTGTGCCGCCCGGGCACGGTCCGCGCACCGTTCAGCTCCCGGGCGAGATGCGTGTAGAGGATGTCGTTGACCAGGGTCGACTTTCCGGAGCCGGAGACACCGGTGACCGCGGTCAGCACGCCGAGCGGGAACGAGACGTCGATGTCCCGGAGGTTGTTCTCCTTGGCGCCGTGCACGGTGAGCTTGCGCGACGGGTCCGCGGGACGGCGCACGTCCGGCAGCGGGATGGACTTCTTGCCCGCCAGGTACTGCCCGGTCATCGACTCCTTGTTGGCGAGGAGCTGCTTCAACGGGCCGCTGTGGACGACCTTGCCACCGTGCTCACCGGCGCCCGGGCCGATGTCGACGACCCAGTCCGCCACCTTGATGGTGTCCTCGTCGTGCTCGACGACGATCAGGGTGTTGCCCATGTCGCGCAGCCGGACCAGGGTTTCGATCAGGCGGTGGTTGTCGCGCTGGTGCAGGCCGATCGACGGCTCGTCCAGCACGTAGAGCACGCCGACCAGGCCCGAGCCGATCTGGGTGGCGAGCCGGATGCGCTGGGCCTCGCCGCCCGAGAGCGTCCCGGCGGCGCGGTTGAGCGAGAGGTAGTCCAGGCCGACGTCGACGAGGAAGCGCAGCCGCTCGTTGACCTCCTTCAGGACCCGCTCGGCGATCTTCTTGTCGCGCGCGTTGAGCTTCAGCTCGCCCAGGAAGTCCGCGCAGTCGCTGATCGACATAGCGGAGACCTCGGCGATGGACCGGTCCATCACAGTCACCGCGAGAACCAGCGGCTTGAGTCGCGTGCCCTCACAGGTCGGGCAGTGGACCTCGCGCATATAGCCCTCGAAGCGCTCGCGCGCCCCGTCGGACTCCGCCTCCGAGTGGCGCCGCTTGACGAACGGCACCGCGCCCTCGAACGACGTCGTGTACGCGCGCTCGCGCCCGTACCGGTTGCGGTAGCGCACCTCGATCTGGGTCTTGTGGCCGTACAGCAGCGCCTTCTTGGCGCGCTGCGGCAGCCCCGCCCAGGGGATGTCCGTACGGAAGCCGAGCTCGTCGGCGAGCGCGCCGACCAGGCGGGCGAAGTAGTCCTTGGTGTGGCCGAGCGACCACGGCGAGACCGCGCCCTCGTCGAGGGACTTCTCCTCGTCGGGGATGATCAGCTCGGGGTCGACCTCCATGCGCGTGCCGATGCCCGTGCAGTCCGGGCAGGCGCCGAAGGGCGAGTTGAAGGAGAAGGAACGCGGCTCCAGCTCCTCGAAGGACAGGTCGTCGTACGGGCAGTACAGATGCTCCGAGTACATCCGCTCGCGCTCGGGGTCGTCGGCGGCGAGGTCGACGAAGTCGAGCACCACCATGCCGCCGGAGAGCCCCAGCGCGGTCTCCACCGAGTCGGTGAGGCGGCGCTTGGCGGAGTCCTTCACCGTGAGGCGGTCGATGACCACCTCGATGGTGTGCTTCTCCTGCTTCTTCAGCTTGGGCGGCTCGGCGAGCTGGATCGTCTCGCCATCCACGCGCGCGCGGCTGTAGCCCTTCGTCTGCAGGTCGGCGAAGAGGTCGACGAACTCGCCCTTGCGCTCGCGCACCAGCGGCGAGAGCACCTGGAAGCGGCTGCCCTCCGGCAGCTCCAGCACCTTGTCGACGATGGCCTGCGGCGACTGGCGGGTGATCGGCCGACGGCACTCGGGACAGTGCGGCTTGCCGATGCGCGCGAAGAGCAGACGCAGGTAGTCGTAGACCTCGGTGATCGTGCCGACCGTCGAGCGCGGGTTGCGCGAGGTCGACTTCTGGTCGATGGAGACGGCGGGCGAGAGACCCTCGATGAAGTCGACGTCCGGCTTGTCCATCTGGCCGAGGAACTGGCGGGCGTACGAGGAGAGCGACTCGACATAGCGGCGCTGCCCCTCGGCGAAGATCGTGTCGAACGCGAGGGACGACTTGCCCGACCCCGAGAGCCCGGTGAAGACGATGAGGGAGTCGCGCGGGAGGTCGAGCGAGACGTTCTTGAGATTGTGCTCGCGCGCGCCACGGACGATGAGACGGTCGGCCACGCCGGTCCGCACCTTTCTTGGAGAGAAGCAGGGGGCGGAACCCCCGTCTCAGACTATGGGGGGTCGCCAGGGCGATGGTTCGGTTTACAGCCAAGGATGCCTGATGCCACTGACGAGCCTATAGCACGCGCATTCGATTTACGGACTCGTCCAACCGGCTTCACCCGAATGAGTGGCGGGGCTATCGTCGGCCTCATGATTGATCACGCCCACGACCTGGACTCTGTACGGGAAGCCACCGACCGGCTGCTCAGCGCAGCCGCCGCACTGGACAACGCGGCCGTCGCCGCACCGTCACGGCTGCCGGGCTGGAGCCGCGGCCACCTCCTCGCCCATGTCGCCCGCAACGCGGACGCGCTCGTCAATGTGCTCGCCGGGCGCCCCATGTACGAGAGCGGCGAGGCGCGGGACGCCGACATCGCGCGCGACGCGGCCCGCCCGCTCGACGTCCACCTCGCCGACCTGCGCGAGAGCGCGGCCCGCTTCCAGGAGGAGGGCGCCCGGCCCGCCGACTGGAGCCGCACGGTCGAGCTGCGCAACGGCGTGAAGGACTCCGCCGCCCGCATCCCCTTCCGCCGTCTGATCGAGGTCGAGCTGCACCACGTCGACCTGGGCGTCGGCTACGAGCTGGAAGCCCTGCCGGACGAGTTCGTGCGGCGCGAGATCCAGTTCCTGGCCGACCGCTTCAGCGGCAACCCGACGGTCCCGCCGGTCACCCTCACCGGCAACAACGGCCACACCCAGCGCACCGGCGGCGACACGGGCACCCCGGTCACCGTGGGCGGTCCCCCGTGGGACCTGCTGGGCTGGCTCGCGGGCCGCCGCGACGGCGCCGCCCTGGAGGTCACCGGCGGCTCCCTGCCCGCCCTGCCGCCACTGTGATCACCGGGCTAGGCTGAAGCCATGACGTACAGCGGAGCGGTGAAGGTCGGCGGTCCGGCGGATGTGCACGAGCTGCCGGATCTGATGATCTCGAAGGTCGCGGTCGGCGCGATGGACAACAACGCGTATCTGCTGCGCTGCCGGGCCACCGGCGAGCAGCTGCTGATCGACGCGGCGGCCGAGCCCCACACCCTCCTGACGCTGATCGGTGACGACGGCATCAAGTCCGTCGTCACCACCCACCGTCACGGCGACCACTGGCAGGCGCTCGCCGAGGTCGTCGCCGCCACCGGCGCGACGACCTACGCGGGCCGCCACGACGCCGACGGCATCCCGGTGGCGACCGACGTCCCCGTCGAAGACGGGGACACCATCCGGGTCGGCCGGGTCGAGCTGACCGCCCGCCACCTGGTCGGCCACACCCCCGGCTCGATCGCGCTGGTCTACGACGACCCGCACGGCCACCCGCACCTGTTCACCGGCGACTGCCTCTTCCCGGGCGGCGTCGGCAACACCTTCAAGGACCCGCAGGCCTTCGCCAGCCTCCTCCACGACGTCGAGACCAAGCTCTTCGCCGTCCTGCCCGACGAGACCTGGGTCTACCCGGGCCACGGCAACGACACCACCCTCGGCGAGGAGCGCCCGAAGCTGCCGGAGTGGCGCGCCCGCGGCTGGTAGCCCGCGCAGCCCGGCGCGGGATGCCTTCGGTGCGGCGAAACCCCGTACCACCAGCTCACTTCTCCCGCGCTCGCGCTTCCGCACGCCCCCCGTAACCGCCGACGAGCACGGGTAGTTGGCGCGATATGCGCTCCTCACCCATCTCTCCCGTCACATCACCCTCGATGCTGCGGCTCGCCGGCGCCTCGCTGGCGGGCACCGCGGTCGAGTTCTACGACTTCTTCGCGTACGGGACGGCGGCCGCGCTCGTCCTGGGCCCGCTGTTCTTCCCCACGTTCTCCCCGCTGGCCGGAACTCTGGCCGCTTTCGCCACCTTTGGGATCGGCTTCATCGCCCGGCCGCTCGGTTCCGCCGTCTTCGGTCACATCGGCGACCGCTACGGACGACGCCCGGTGCTCTTTCTCTCGCTGTTCCTGACCGGTACGGCAACGGTCGCCGTCGGCTGCGTACCCCCGTACGCGACGATCGGCGCGGCCGCACCCGTACTGCTGCTGCTTCTGCGCTTTCTGCAGGGACTCGGGCTCGGCGGCGAGTGGGGCGGGGCGGTGCTGCTGGCCGTCGAGCACGCGCCCGCGCGGCGCCGGGCCCTGTGGTCGTCGTTTCCGCAGATGGGCCCCTCGGTGGGCTTTCTGCTGGCCAACGGCCTGATGCTGGCCCTGTCCGCAGGACTGAGCGACGCCGAGTTCCGCGACTGGGGCTGGCGAATTCCCTTCTGGGGAGCTGGAGTTCTGGCTGCGGGCGGGCTGCTGCTGCGCACATCCCTCGCCGAGACCCCGCAGTTCCAGGAGATCCGCGAACCGGCCAGGCTGCCCCTGCTGGAGGTGGCCCGCGACCACTGGCGCCTCGTCCTGCTGACCGCCGGGGCCCTCTCGTTCGGATACGCCGTGTTCTACGCGGTCACCACCTGGTCCCTCGCCTACGGCACGGAACGGCTCGGCGTGAGCCGTACGGTCATGCTCGTCTGCATCATGGCGGCCGTCGCCGTCAAGGGCACGGCGACGCCACTGGCGGCCCTGCTCGGCGACCGGTACGGCCGTCGCCCGCTCTGCCTCGTGGGCTGCGCGGCCAGCGCCCTGTGGATGTTCCCGATGGTCGCGCTCCTTGAGACCGCCGAACCGCTGCTGATGTTCGCCGGGTTCCTGGGCGCGATGCTCGCCTTCATCACCATGTTCGCGGTGATCGCCGCGTATCTGCCCGAGCTGTACGAGCCCCGGGTGCGGTGCACGGGCGCAGCCGTCGGCTACAACCTGGGCGGGGTGCTCGGCGGGGCGCTGACCCCGGTCGTGGCGACCGCGCTGGCGCGCGGCGACGGGCCACCGTGGGGCGTGGCGGCCTATCTGACCGGGGTCGCGCTGCTGAGCCTGGGCTGCTTCGCGCTGCTGCCGGAGACGCGGCCCGCACCCTCCCCGGCCGAGACGGGAGCGGAGCCGGCACCGGCGTGACGGCGCCTACAGGTCTTCCTGCTCCTGGATGTCGCAGTTGGTGAAGGCGGGCGCCCGGGTCGAGAGCGCGGCGAGTTGCTTGGAGAGTTCGGTGGTCTCGGGGTTGTCGCTGTTGGCCATGGCCTCCTCGTACGAGTTGAACTCGACCACCGCCAGATAGCGGTTCGGGTTGTCCCGGTCCTTGAGCAGGGTGCGGCGGACGGGCGCGATCTTCCGGCCCTCGGCGCGGGCCTTCTCCTCGTAACTGCGGATGAGATCGCGCATCTCGTCCGCGCGCTCGGTCTCGAAGTCGATGATCTGCGCGAACTTCATGGGTTCCTCCTGGTCCGCGGCGCCCCCGCGGACCGGGAGCTCTCCCGTCCAAGCAAACACCGGCCGGCGGTCCCGGCAACCGCGATTCCGACCGGCCGGTGTACGTGATTCCGCTACGCCGTACGAGGTCAGACCTCGACGCTCTCCGGCCGATCCGCCTCGGCCGCCGCCTGCTTCCTGGTGGCCATGAGGCTGGTGACAGTGGTGATGACCAGCACGCCGCAGATGACGCCGAGCGAGACCGGGATGGAGATCTCGGGGACGTTCACCCCGTTCTCGTGCAGGGCGTGCAGCACCAGCTTCACACCGATGAAGCCGAGGATCACCGACAGGCCGTAGCTCAGGTGGACCAGCTTCTTGAGCAGCCCGCCGATGAGGAAGTACAGCTGGCGCAGGCCCATCAGCGCGAACGCGTTGGCGGTGAAGACGATGTACGGGTCCTGGGTCAGGCCGAAGATCGCGGGTATGGAGTCCATCGCGAACAGCACGTCGGTGGTACCGATGGCGAGCATGACGACCATCAGCGGGGTGAGGATCCGCTTGCCGTTGCGCTCGATGAAGAGCTTGGTGCCGTGGTACCGGTCGGCCACACCGAACCGCTGCTCGATGGACTTGAGCAGCCGGTTCTCCTCGAACTCCTCTTCCTCGCCGCCGGAGCGCGCCTCCTGGATCAGCTTCCAGGCGGTGTAGATCAGGAACGCGCCGAAGAGGTAGAAGACCCACGAGAAGTTGGCGATGACGGCGGCGCCGGCCGCGATGAAGATCGCCCGCAGCACCAGGGCTATCAGCACACCGAAGAGCAGCACGCGCTGCTGGAGATGGCTCGGCACCGAGAACTTCGCCATGATCAGGATGAAGACGAAGAGGTTGTCGACGGAGAGCGACTTCTCGGTGATGAAGCCCGCGAAGAACTCGCCGGACGCCTGGCTGTTGCCGAACACCAGCAGGCCGACGCCGAACAGCGCGGCGAGCACGATCCAGACGACCGTCCATATTCCGGCTTCTCTGACCGAGACGTCATGGGGCTTGCGCCCGATGAAGAAGTCGACCGCGATGAGGGCGCACAGACCGAGAATGGTCAGCACCCACAGGGTCAAGGAAACGTCCACTGTTCCTCCGGCTTCGTACCGCTACTGATCAGCGTCGTCGCTGCCGGAGGTCTCCTCCACCCGGGCACATGCCGTGCCGCGAGCCGGTGTCCCGGGACCGGTCGATCGGTCCGTACTGACGGGAACGCCGCAGTCGGGAGTACTCCCCTCCGATACCGGAAGCCTACCCCAATCACCAAGAGAAGGTAAAGAGATGGGTAAAGAAAAGCCAAGCCGGTGGGTGCGGAGGGGAGCACGAATGGGCGCACGCGAATCCGCGCACGCTGCTCGACCCGTCTGACCTCGCTCTATGACCCCGCTCTGCGGCCCCGCTCAGTGGGGCCAGGCGCGGCGGGCCTCGGCGACCTGCGCGAGCACCGTCCCGAGGATCGCGCTGCCGGGCGGCACCAGCGGCGGCTCGTACGTCCAGGTGTGCCCCACCCAGGGATCGGCGAGGTGGTCGTCCGGGACCGGCGTGAGCCGCAGCAGCGAGCGCCAGAGCGGCTGGAGCACCGGCCCGTACGCGCTGGCGTCCTCGCGGTCCGCGACCATCAGCAGATGGACCCCGACCGACGGGCCCTCGTCGGCGAGATAGCGCAGCTGGTTGACCGCGCGGTCGTCGAAGCCGTGCGGGAAGTCGTTGACGATCAGCAGTTGCTCGGCCGTGTCCATGCCGGGCGGCAGCGCGTCCGCCCCGGCGCCGCCGCGCGCGGCCATCTGGAGCAGGTCGACGCGTTCGGTGAGCCCACTCAGGACGGCCGCCACTCCCCGGGCACCGGCGGCGGGCGGCGCGGCCAGCACGCCCGACCCGGTCAGCGGGGCGAGGGCCCCTGCCGCCGCGCCCGCCGGGTCGATGACGCTCACGGCGAACTCCCCCGCCGGATAGACCGCGAGCAGCCGCGCCGCCAGCGCCACCGCCGTCTCCACGGCGAGACCCTTGACCTGCTCGGCGTCCATGAAGTCGGCGGACTCGGCGTCGGACCGGCCGGAGTCGATCCACAGTCCGCGCTCAAGGGGCAGCCGCACCAGCATCGGAATCCGCAGCTCGGGCCGCTCCGGCAGCCGGAGGTCGCCGACGCGCAGCGCCATCGGGATCTCCATCGGGGTGCGGTAGCCGTGCCAGACGGGGTTGTCCCAGCTCGCGTAGGCGGGCGGCAGGGCGGGCTCGACGACCTCGGACTCGGCGGTCAGCTGCGCCACGTCCCGGTCGAAGGCCTCCTGGGCCCGGCCGACCAGCTCCTCGCGGCGCGCGGCGGCCTCCTCGCGCGCGTGGTCGCCGGTGGAGCCGATCCGGCTGCGCGGATCGGCGAGAACCCGGTCGAGCTCCTGCTCCATCCGCGAGTCCGCGAAGTCGACGGCGCTGCGGTACGCGGCGGTGGTGCGGGCCAGGTCCTCGAACATGCCCCACACCTGGTTGTAGAGCCGCTCGTCCATCGACCACCCCGTGGCGTCGCCCGCCACCGGACGCGACGGCTCGCCGGGAGCAGCGGCCGGGGCGGTGGGCGCCGGCGGGGGCGCGCTGGTCTGCCGGCGCGGATGCGCGTAGTCGATGGGCCCGGCGCCGGTCAGGGGGCGCTGGGCGGCTGTCTGTGGCGGTGCGGTGTCCGCCTGGCCGCCGTCCGTCCCGGCGGTGCCCGCCGCCCCGGCCCGCACCCGGGCCTCGTCGGACGTACGGGGCGGGGGCGCCGCGACCGAGCGGGAGGCGCCGAGCGCGACCGCGTCGAGGATCGTCTCGGCGAGCTGACGGGCCTGCGGCAGCCCCTGGTCGGCGAGCATGTCGGCGAGGCCGCCCGCGTAGCCCTGGCCGATCGCGCGGACCTTCCAGGCGCCGTTGCGCAGATAAAGCTCCAGCGCGACGACCGCCGACTCGGCGTCCAGGCCGGTGATCGTGTAGCTGACGACCTCCGTGCCGTCGAGACCGGTGACGGCCACGAAGGGCGCGGCCACGGCGGCGAACCGGCTGGGCCCGGCGGTCCCGAGCGGCAACGCGAGCAGCACGCTCACCCGGTGCACGTCCTGCGGCAGTGCCTCCAGGTCGACGGCGAGCCGGTGGTCGGCGGCGGCCTGCCGGGACACCTCCAGGCCCGGGAGCGTGGGCGAGCCGGGGTGCGCGACCCACTCCGTCCCGCGCACCGTGCCCTTCGCGTCCCCGAGGGTGGCGCCCGCGACAACCGGTATGCCGGCCGACACCCGGATCTCCAGTCGGGTCCGGGGCAGGGGGTGGTTCTGTCCCCGTACCAGCTCGGCCGTCATCGCTCTTGTCCCCTCGTCGAGTTGCCGGTGGTGCGCGGCAGCTCCCGGCGGCGTACCTCCGGGAGCTGCGGTGTCGGCCCTGGCGGCCGGTGGTGCCTGCGTGCGGGCCGCGCCTACAGGTGCGGCAGGATCGCCGGCATCAGGTCCTGGAAGGTGCGGCCGTTGGACGGGGTGCCGATGGCGGTCATCTGCCAGCCGGCGCCCGAGCGGTGCACCTTGGCCATGATCTGCGCCGTGTACTGACCGCCGCCGTCCAGCGTGTAGCGCGCCAGCTCCTGGCCGTTGGTCTCGTCGACGATGCGGCAGAAGGCGTTCTGCACCTCCTGGAACGTCTGGCCGGTGAACGAGTTCACCGTGAAGACGATCTGGTCGATGTGGACCGGGACGCGCTGGAGGTCGACCAGGATCGACTCGTCGTCACCGCCCTGGCCCGCGCCGCCCACCAGGTTGTCGCCGGTGTGGCGCACCGAGCCGTCGTCGCTGACGAGGTGACGGAAGAACACCACGTCCACCGGCTGCTTGTCGGCGAAGAGCACCGCCGAGGCGTCCAGGTCGATCTCCCGGGTGCGCGAGCCGAACAGCCCGCGGCGCGGCGCCGCCTGCCAGCCGAGCCCCATCCGCACCGCGGTCAGGGTGCCGCCACCCTGCTTCTCCAGGCTGATCGCCTGGCCCTTGGTCAGATTGACCGTCACGCGCTGTCCCCTCTCCGCTTTCTTACGTACTCCGCGCCGAACCCTACGCAGTGGCGCGACGGGCGCCACCACGCAGGCCTGTTTTGTGGCGGTCTTGCAACACACCGGGCATGGCCCGCTCAGGCCTGGCCCGCCTCCCGCATCTGCCGCAACTCCTTCTTCAGCTCCCCGACTTCATCACGCAACCGGGCGGCGATCTCGAACTGCAGCTCGGCGGCCGCGGCCCGCATCCGGTCGGTCATCTCCTCGATCTGCTCCGCGAGTTGGGCGGCCGGACGGTCGGTCAGCACCTCGCCGCCCTTGCCCGCCTTGGCCTTCGACTTCGCCGTCTTGGCACCGAGGGAGGGCACGGGGGCCTTGGCACCCTTGCCGTCCTTGCCCTTGCGGTAGCCGGAGCCGAGCAGCTGCTCGGTGTCGACCTCCTCGCGCGCGATGGTCGCGACGATGTCATTGATCTTCTTCCGCAGCGGCTGCGGGTCGATCCCGTGCTCCTTGTTGTACGCGACCTGCTTCTCCCGGCGGCGGTTGGTCTCCTCGATGGCCTTCTCCATCGCCGGGGTGATCTTGTCGGCGTACATATGGACCTGGCCCGACACGTTGCGCGCCGCGCGGCCGATGGTCTGGATCAGCGAGGTGCCCGACCGCAGGAAGCCTTCCTTGTCGGCGTCGAGGATCGCGACCAGCGACACCTCGGGCAGGTCCAGGCCCTCGCGGAGCAGGTTGATGCCGACCAGGACGTCGAACTCGCCCGCCCGCAGCTCCCGCAGCAGCTCGACCCGGCGGAGCGTGTCGACGTCGCTGTGCAGGTAGCGCACCTGGATGCCCATCTCCAGGAAGTAGTCGGTCAGGTCCTCGGCCATCTTCTTGGTGAGGGTGGTGACCAGGACGCGCTCGTCCTTCTCCGTGCGCTTGCGGATCTCGTGAACCAGGTCGTCGATCTGGCCCTCGGTGGGCTTGACCACGACCTCCGGGTCGATCAGGCCGGTGGGGCGGATGATCTGCTCCACGAAGCCGTCGCCGCGCGAGAGCTCGTACTTGCCGGGGGTCGCCGAGAGGTAGACGGTCTGGCCGATGCGGCCCAGGAACTCCTCCCACTTCAGCGGCCGGTTGTCCATCGCGGAGGGCAGCCGGAAGCCGTGGTCGACCAGCGTCCGCTTGCGGGAGGCGTCGCCCTCGTACATCGCGCCGATCTGCGGGACGGTGACGTGCGACTCGTCGAGGACGAGCAGGAAGTCGTCCGGGAAGTAGTCGAGGAGGGTGTTGGGGGCGGTGCCGGGGTCGCGGCCGTCGAAGTGCATCGAGTAGTTCTCGACGCCCGAGCAGCTGCCGATCTGGCGCAGCATCTCGATGTCGTACGTGGTGCGCATCCGCAGCCGCTGGGCCTCCAGGAGCTTGCCCTGCTTCTCCAGCTCGGCCAAGCGCTGCTCCAGCTCCTTCTCGATGCCGTTGACCGCCTTCTCCATGCGCTCCGGGCCCGCCACGTAGTGGCTGGCCGGGAAGACGTAGAGCTCGCGGTCCTCGCTGATGACCTCGCCGGTGAGCGGGTGGAGGGTGGACAGCGCCTCGATCTCGTCGCCGAACATCTCGATCCGGACGGCCAGCTCCTCGTAGACCGGGAAGATCTCGATGGTGTCGCCGCGCACCCGGAAGGTGCCGCGCGCGAAGGCCACGTCGTTGCGGGTGTACTGAATGTCGACGAAGCGGCGCAGCAGCTGGTCGCGGTCGATCTCCTCGCCGACCTTGAGCGGCACCATCCGGTCCACGTACTCCTGCGGAGTACCGAGGCCGTAGATGCACGAGACGGAGGCGACCACGATCACGTCGCGGCGGGTGAGCAGCGAGTTCGTCGCCGAGTGGCGCAGCCGCTCGACCTCCTCGTTGATCGAGGAGTCCTTCTCGATGTACGTGTCAGACTGCGGGACGTACGCCTCGGGCTGGTAGTAGTCGTAGTACGAGACGAAGTACTCGACGGCGTTGTTGGGCAGCAGCTCGCGGAACTCGTTCGCCAGCTGGGCCGCCAGCGTCTTGTTCGGCGCCATGACGAGCGTGGGGCGCTGGAGCTTCTCGATCATCCAGGCAGTCGTCGCCGACTTTCCGGTGCCGGTCGCACCCAGCAGGACGACATCCTTCTCACCTGCACGGATGCGCCGCTCCAGCTCGGCGATGGCCGCCGGCTGGTCGCCGCTGGGCTGGTAGGGACTGACGACCTCGAAGGGCGCCACCGTACGTTCGATCTTGGAAACGGGCCGCATGGAACCACCGTACGACCCCCCACTGACACTCGGGCCCGATCGGCCCGCGGGCGGGGCTCGCCGGGCCCCGGATCACCAGTCGTGCGGGGACGAGGAGCCCTCGCCGGGCTGGTGCCGGGCGGACCACGCGGTCGGCTCGGGGAACGACGGCAGGTGCCGGGGAACGGGCGCTGGGCGGGGCGGCCGCTTCTCCCAGTCGGGCCGGCCCATCACCACCAGCGGGTCGAACATGACGACCACGCCCGCGAGGACCAGGAACGCGACCGGGCCGATGAGCATCGGCGCCAGCACCGTGGCCGGGGACTCCCCCGCCGACGGTCCGGCGCCCTCGTGCAGATGGACGCTGAGCGCGGCCATCCCGGTGTAGTGCATGCCGCTCACGGCCAGCCCCATGACGACGCTGGCCCCGAGGCTGGCCAGGAAGCCGTTGACGGAGACGGCCGCCCAGAGGGCGGCGGTGGCGGCGACGACCGCGATCACCACGGAGAGGCTGACGGTGAGGGTGTTGTACTCGAACTGACCGTGCAGTCGAATTCCGGCCATCCCGAGGTAGTGCATGGACGCCACCCCGAGGCCGGTGATGGTCCCGCCGGTGACCAGCGCCATCGGCGTCGCCCCCCGGTAGCCGACGATGAAGATGCCGATGCCGACCATCACGATGGCGAGGCCGAGACTGGCGAACGTGATGCCCCGGTCGTAGCTCAGGACCTCCTGGCGGACCGTGAACCCCATCATCGCGATGAAGTGCATGGTCCAGATCCCGGAACCTATGGAAGTGGCGCCCAGCGCCAGCCAGCCCGCCTTGAACGAGCGCTCGGTGCGCAGCGATCTGGCGGTGCAGCGCAGTCCGAGCGCACCGCCCAGACAGGCCATGAGGAACGCCACGACTGGCGTGACGATGCCGTAGGAGAAGCCGTCGACCGTCCCGTGCATATCCGTGTGCCCTTCACCCCGTACCGACTACCGACTGAAGAGGCCGACTGTCTCGCTCAGGCCCTGGTTCGGGGCGACATTAAGGCTCGCCGAGCGACAGGCAAACATTTTCACGCCATTTTGTCGACACCCCGGACGCGGCGTGCGGTCCGGGTGGTTCCGTTTCGGTCGCCGGGACGTGTCCGGTTGGTACGGATTGGGCGTCCGGTGACCGGACGGGCGGGTGCGGGTGCGGCGGTCCGAGAGGCCTGCGTACGGCGGCCCGGCGGGCGTTGTCAGTGGGGGGTCGTACGGTGACGGCATGAACAGCAACGGGCAGTTCGAGCAGGCCCCGCAGGAGCCGGGGCGGGTGGTGTGGGCGGTCGTCGGCAGCGACATCGGGCCCCTGCTGCTCGCCGCGACCGACCAGGGCCTGGTGAACGTGGTCTTCCACGCCGACGAGGCGCTACGGGACAGGGCCCTGCGGGGTCTGGCGGCCCGGCTGGGCGCCGAGCCGACGCCCGCCCGGCCCGGCGAGACGGGCCCGCTGGCGGAGCCCATACGCCAGCTGGAGGCCTACTTCGCCGGTGAGCTGCGCGCGTTCGAGCTGCCGCTGGACTGGACGTTGTCCTCCGGGTTCAACCGCCAAGTGCTCCGCGAACTGGAGGCAACTGTTCCGTACGGCACGGTGGTCGGGTACGGCGACCTCGCCGAGCGCGTCGGACAGCCCCGGGCGGCCCAGGCGGTCGGCGCCGCCATGGGCTCCAACCCACTGCCGGTGGTGGTGCCCTGCCACCGAGTGGTGGAGAGCGACGGCGGGCTCGGCGGGTTCGGCGGTGGTCTGGAGACCAAGCGGAAGCTGCTCGCCCTGGAAGGGGTGCTGCCGCAGCCGCTGTTCTGAGGCGCGTGCGCCCGAGGCCGGGGCTCTTCGGTGCCCCGGACCGGAGCGGGCGCTACAGAACGGCAGCGGGCGCTACAGGCTGATGTGGTACGCCTTGCGCAGCGTCTCGTGGACGGTCCACGTCGTGCGGTCGCCCTCGCGCAGCACGCAGACATCACCGGGGCCGATCTCCAGGATGTCGCCGCCCTCCACCTCGACGGTCGCGCGCCCGCTCACCACGACGAAGAGCTCATTGGCCTCGATGTCGGTGACCACGCCCGGCGTGATCTGCCAGATACCGCGGATCTGCTTGCCGTCGGGCGACTCCCAGAGCACCTTGCCGGTGACCACCGGGTCGCCGGAGACGATCTGGGCGGGGTCGAGGGGCTCCGGCTCCAGCTCGGTGCCCGGGATGTGGACAACGAACGAGGCGGGCGACGCCGCGTCGGCGGAAGGGGTGTCGAGCTGATCATTGGTCGTCATGGCGGGCCAATCTAGCCAGGCCTTCGACGCCACCTCTGGCCGGGACCGCCGACCGGGAGCAGACTCCCCGTGAGTGGGTCGCGGGGGCGGGCCCCGTAGGCCTCGCGGCCTCCGCCTCCGCGCGCCTCGCACGGGTGATCGCCTCCCTGACGTTTACGCGGCACACGCGCGCGCCAGAGATGGTGCATGCCCTACGACGACGTACTCAAGGTGTCCGAGGAGGTGCGGGAGGCCCAGGCCGGAGGGCGTCCCGTGGTCGCTCTGGAGTCCACGATCATCGCGCACGGACTGCCGCGCCCGCGCAATCTGCGGGTCGCGACGGAGCTGGAGGAGCTGGTACGGGCCCAGGGCGCCGTCCCCGCCACGATCGCCGTCCTGGACGGGCTGCCCCATGTCGGCCTGGACAAGGACCAGTTGGAGCGGGTCGCGGGCGGTGGCATGCGCAAGTTCGGTCACCGGGACCTGCCCATGGCGCTGGCCTCGGGCGCGAGCGGGGCGACCACGGTCTCCGCGACCGCGCATCTCGCCCACCGGGCGGGGATCCGCGTCTTCGCCACCGGCGGGCTCGGCGGGGTGCACAGGGGCTGGACCGAGACGCAGGACGAGTCGGCGGACCTGCGACTACTGGCCCGGACGCCGATCGCCGTGGTGTGCGCCGGGGTCAAGTCGATCCTCGATGTGCCGGCCACGTTGCAGCGGCTGGAGACGCTGGGCATCGGGGTGGTCGGATACGGCACGGAGTTCTTCCCGGGGTTCTATCTGGCGAGCTCCGGCGAGCCGGTGGACTGGACGGTGCGGTCGCCGCAGGAGGCCGCCGAAGTGGTGCGGGCGCATGACGCGCTGGGCCCGGACTCCGCGCTGATCGTGGCCAATCCGGTCCCGGAGGCCGAGCAGTTGGACCCGGCGCTGCACGACCGGGTGCTGGCCGAGGCCCTGGCCGAGTGCCGCGAACAAAGCATCGCCGGCCAGGCCGTCACCCCGTTCCTGCTGGACTACCTGATGCGGCACACCGGAGGGGCGTCGCTGGAGGCGAACGTGGCCGCGGTGCGGGGCAACGTACGCCTCGCGGCGGCGATCGCGGCGGCGCTGTGAGCGATACGGCGGGTGGTGCGGCGGACCACCGTGGCCACCTTGCGGATCCGGCCGCCTCCGCCCGTACGGATCTCCAGGGCCGCGCGCGGCGTGGGCTGCTGGTCGTCGGGGACGTCGTGACCGATGTCGTCGCGCGCCACCGGGGGCCGCTGGCTGCGGCGACGGACACAGCGGCCGAGATACGCACCGTCCCCGGCGGGGCGGGCGCCAACGCGGCCTGCTGGGCAGCCCATTCGGGCTGCGCGGACGTACGGATGCTGGGTCGCGTCGGGAGCGACGCGGTCGCCTGGCACGAGCGGGTGCTGCGGCGCGCGGGCGTGCGGCCCCTGCTCGTCCCCGACACGGCGGCGCCGACCGCCACCGTCGTATCGCTGGTCGACACGGCGACCGCCGAGCGCACCTTCCTCACCGACAGCGGCGCCGTCCTGCGCATAGCCCCGGCCGACTGGAACCCCGCGTTCCTCGACGGGATCGGCCATCTGCACCTCTCCGGCTATCTGTTCTTCGCCGACGTCAGCCGCGAACTCGCCATCACCACCTGCCGTTCGGCGCGGGCCGCCGGGGTGCCGGTGAGTCTGGACCCGGCCTCGGCAGGCTTCCTCACGGAGCTCGGCGCCGAAAAGTTCCTGGCGGCGGCCGAGGGCGTGGACGTCCTCCTGCCCAATGCCGACGAGGCACGCTTGCTCACTGGGTTACCCGAACCGGCTAACGCCGCAGCCGAGTTGAGCCGCCGATTCCCGCTGGTCGCGGTCACGCTGGGAGCGACGGGTGCGTTGGTGGCGGCGGGTGGAGACGTCGTGGCCCGGGTATCCGCCCCGCCGACGGAATCTTCAGCCGTCGACTCGACGGGCGCGGGCGATGCGTTCACCGGCGGCTTCCTCGCTGCGCGCCTCGCGGGCGCCGACCCGGCCGAGGCCGCGGAGACCGGTTGCCGGGCGGGTGCGGAGGCGGTGACGCTGGTGGGCGGCCGACCACCTGTACGCGACTGACGACGGCGTACGCGACCGACACCGTGCCCCTACCATTCGCTGGCCCTAACGACCGGCACCCGTCCCGCTCCACGCCGGATGCCTCGGGTCGTCGGCGCGCACGACCACATCGGCGGCCTCCCCCGGCCGCACCTCCTCCTCGTACCGTTCGAACGCGGGAAGCGTCCATAGGGCGCTGTCCTCCGTACGCCGCCGCAGCGCGCCCGGCGACAGACGGACATGCACGGTGAGGTCGAACGGGAACCAGCGCCCCAGCAGCATCGGCCCGTGCAGCAACAGCACTCCTCCCTTCGGGAGGAGTTGATAGGAACTGCGGGTCGCCCGGTCGGTCACCGGGTCCCAGAGGTCCGGCAGCACTCGTCCCGTACCCCCGGGCTCCAGCGGATCGAAGACCTCCCGCCACAGCGCGGCGGTGTCGAACCATCCGTCGACGTACGTGTCCGGGTCCTCGCGGCCGTACTCGTACCGCAGTGAGGCGGGCCGCAGAAAGCCCTCGGTGGACAGGACCAGGACCGACCGCCCCCGTATGCGCAGGGCCTCCGCGACAGCCTCCGCCAGTTCGCCGGGCCGGGCGGCGGGCGCGCCGTCGACGCCGACGCGCAGCCAGGGCCCGTCGGTCTCGGCCTCCAAGTCCATGGCTCGGTCCGCGAGGGCCTCGGTCAGCCGTTCCCAGGTGATCGCTTCGAGTCGCACGCCTCCATGATGCGTGCAGCTGAAAGTGGCGCGACGCGTGGCACCGCCTGCGTCGACGCGTGAAGTGGCGTGCGGCGCGGGGTCACTCGCCCCGCAGCGCCACCGCGACGGGCCCGTCGCCCGCCACCTCGATCCGCCCTTCCTTCACTCCCTCCTCGACCGTCAGCGTGCCCTTGGCTAGCGCGCGGCAGGTCTCGGCGTCCATGACGAGCCGCGCGTCGGCGTCGGGCGCGGCTCCCTCCCCGTACACCGGTCCCAAGTCGGCCAACGGCTCGTCGCCACCAACGCGTACATGGAACTCGCCCTCGTCCAACCGCACATCAAGGACGGCGGGCGCGCCCGGAAGCCGCCGCAGCCGCTGGATCAGCGGGATCGCGAACCAGTGCGCGCGCACGGCGTCGGTGGGCCGCCGCTCCGCCAGCTCCGGCGCGCCCCAGGCGGCGAGGGCGGTCAGGACGGGCAGCAACTCACGTCCACGCGCGGTCATTTCGTACACGGTCGCCACCCCGGGTGGTGGCAGCTTGCGACGGGTGGCCAGCCCTTCGCGCTCCATGTCCTTGAGCCGGGAGGCGAGAACGTCCGTGGAGACACCCGGCAGATCTGCGTGCAGATCTGTATAACGACGCGGTCCGGCGAGGAGTTCCCGGACGATCAGCAGCGTCCACCGGTCCCCGACGGCATCGAGGGCGCGGGCCGCGGCGCAGTACTGGTCGTAGCTTCGACGACGTGGCTGACGTGGCATACGACGCAGTCTAGACAAGATGTTGGACTTTCCAAGCTCCCACTTGGTAAAACCAAGCAAGCACTACGAGAGTGACGCCAGAGGGATCTGACGCCAGAGGGATCTGGGAACCCGGGAGGGCCACGGCATGGAGTTCCGGCAGTCGAGCAAGCTGAACGAGGTCTGTTACGAGATCCGCGGCCCGGTGATCGAACACGCCAACGCGCTGGAGGAGGCGGGCCACAGCGTGCTGCGCCTGAACACCGGCAACCCGGCGCTCTTCGGCTTCGAGGCGCCGGAGGAGATCGTCCAGGACATGATCCGGATGCTCCCGCAGGCCCATGGCTACACCGACTCGCGCGGCATCCTCTCTGCCCGCCGCGCGGTCGTCCAGCGCTACCAGGCGATGGGGCTCCCGGACGTCACGGTGGACGACGTCTTCCTGGGCAACGGCGTCTCCGAGCTGATCTCCATGGCCGTACAGGCGCTGCTCGAAGACGGCGACGAAGTCCTCATCCCGGCGCCGGACTACCCGCTCTGGACGGCCGTCACCACCCTCGCGGGCGGCCGGCCGGTGCACTACCTCTGCGACGAGTCGGCCGAGTGGTACCCCGATCTCGACGACATGGCCGCGAAGATCACGGACCGCACCAAGGCCGTGGTCATCATCAACCCCAACAACCCCACGGGCGCGGTCTATCCGAAGGAGATCATCGAGGGGATCCTGGATCTGGCCCGCCGCCATCACCTGATGGTCCTCGCGGACGAGATCTACGACCAGATCGTGTACGACGACGCCGTGGCGCACACCGCCGCCGCGCTCGCCCCCGACCTCGTCGTCCTGACCTTCAGCGGCCTCTCCAAGACGTACCGGGTGGCCGGGTTCCGCTCCGGCTGGATGGTCGTCACCGGTCCCAGGCAGCACGCGAAGAACTATCTGGAGGGGCTGACCATGCTCGCCTCCATGCGGCTGTGCCCCAACGCACCCGCCCAGTACGCGATCCAGGCCGCGCTGGGCGGTCGGCAGTCCATCAGGGAACTGACCGCGCCGGGCGGCCGGTTGCGCGAGCAGCGCGACCGGGCCTGGGAGAAGCTGAACGAGATCCCGGGTGTGACGTGCGTGAAGCCGAAGGGCGCGCTGTACGCGTTCCCCCGGATCGACCCCAAGGTTCACCCGATCGAGGACGACGAGAAGTTCGTCCTTGACCTGCTGCTGCGGGAGAAGATCCAGGTGGTGCAGGGCACGGGCTTCAACTGGCCGCGCCCGGACCACTTCCGGATCCTGACGCTGCCGCATGCCGACGACCTGGACGCGGCGATCAGCCGGATCGGGCGCTTCCTGAGCGGATACCGCCAGTAGCGTCCGGGGGTGTGGGGATACGTACAAGAAGGGGGCGCGATGGGGATACGTATAAAAAAGGGGCCGGAAAAGGAGCGGACCCGGGGGCATGGCCGGCCCCCGAGTCCTGTGTGATGCCGCCGGATTACACACGCCGAAACGCTTGAGAACCCAGGTCAGTTTTATGTCGCCGCATCCTGCCTTTAGACGACCGCGGATCGAAGCTCCACGGGCCGGAGTCGAACCGGCATCTCGACGCACAAGGGCCTGGGCCCGGTTGGTCCGGCGATCGGCGGCGAATGCTGAGTCTGGAGCAATAGTCTGAGATTGATGACGGCACCCGCGTCTCGCGGGGCCGCACAGTCACGACGAACTTCAGTTTCAGCTTTGCGCTCCTCGCGCACCCCGACCGTGAACGCGTCACAGCCGGGGAGTCTCTGACGCTATCCGGTAAGCCGGTCACTGGCTGAACAGATAGCCGAATACCGCGTCACCCACGCGCTGATCGGTGACGTCGATGCCATTGGCCTCCTCGCGGGCGAACTTGACCGCCTGCTGCACCTTCTCGATTCGGGCGAGCAGTTCGTTGACCCGTCGGGCGGGCAGCGCGCCGGAGAACTTCACGGTCGTCCAGTAGCCGACCGGAACGTCCTCGTAATACACCTCGACCTGAGCCGGATGCTTTTCGGTCGCCTCCGCCTTGACGTGGTTGCGCGGCACCTTCTTCGTACGCAGTGTCCGTACCGGCTCGGTCTTCCAGGAGTCGGTGGACGGGTCCTGCACCCACGACTCGGCGGCGTCGAGCACCGGCAGCCTGCGCACGAACGCATTGATGTCCGCGAGCTGCTTCTCAAGGAAGAGCAGATACGAAACCGGGGCCCCGGCGACGAGAACTCGCCCGTCGACCGTGATGTCGGCGCGAGCCTCGCAGTTCGCCCAGTCCTTGGTGGCGGTCACATCGAACAGCCGGGTGAGCGTCACCGCGGTGTCACGCAGCACATCCTCGGCCTTGACCTGCACCAACGTCGACTCGGGCGGCAGCTGCTCACCCTCCTCGTCCTTCGGCTGGTAGGTCCGGGAGATGCCGGCCAGCAACGCGGGCTTCTGCAGGCCGTGCTGAGCTGACGTCAGGTCCTGATGCGACTTCGACTTGATTCCCTTTTCGACTGCGATGATCTGATTGAGTTTCGCCACGTGATGAACGCTAGCAATGCCAACACGGTTTGCACGACCGATTATTGAGGGATCGAGAAGGGGAGGGAGACGTCGCTGCGGTATGCCGCGCGCATACCGGCGCCCCCTAACGCCCGCTGCCCGGCACCCGGTTCGAGAGGTGGCCGCCCATTCTCGTCATAGAACCCCGAGGACGTCACCGCTGCGTCGAATGCCAGCGGGGCCCGCTCCCCCGGCTCGTCCTGGATTCGGGCGCGCCACGGTGTCTGGACTGCTCGGACCTCGGCCATCTCGTCTTCCTGCCGCGCGGCGACACGGCCCTGACGCGCCGCGCCCGCGAGGAGAGCGCGCTCGCCGCCGTCGTGATCCGCTTCAACCGCCGCCGACGCCGTTACGAACGTCAGGGCGTCCTCGTCGAGGAGGCCGCGCTCGCCGCCGCCGAACAGCGATGCCTGGCCGACGCGGAGGCCCGCGCCCGCCGCCGCGCACGCGACGCGCTCCGGCGGACCGCCGAGGACGTGCGCTTCACCGCCGCCCTGGAGGCCGAGATCCTGCGCTTGTTCCCCGGCTGCCCACCCGACCGGGCCCACGACATCGCGACCCACGCCTCGGTGCGCGGCAGCGGCCGCGTGGGCCGCAGCGCGGCGGGCCGCGCCCTGGACGAGGACGCGGTCACAGCGGCGGTCCGCGCCTCCGTACGCCACCTGGACACGCCCTACGACGACCTCCTCATGTCCCACGTCCCCCGCAACCGGGCCCGGGCACGGGTGGCGGGCCAGATCGAGGCGGTACTGGCGGCTTGGGCGGCGGGGCGGGGTTATGCCCCGTCGGCCGACGGGCGCAGGGATATCGCCTCCACCGGATCCCGCCCCGCCCTCCCCCGGGGCCACCAGTCCTCGCGGTCCGGGTCGGACTCGTAGGGGTACCAGAGGCCGTCGCGGCCGTAGCGGAGTTGGGTCGTGGGGGTGGAGAGGTGGTTGCGCCAGGGGCGGAAGCCGGGGTGGCCCGCGGCCGCCAGGGCCGGGCGTGCGCGGTCGAAGGGGCCGGCCGGGGGGTCCCAGGGCTCTTCGAGCACCGCGAGGGCCGCCGGGCCGCCCTGGCGCCAGGCCGCCACCGCGCGGGCCAGGTCGGTGGGGGTGCGGTCGGTGGCCTGGGACAGCGCGGCGTACAGCGCCCGGGTCGTGGAGGTGACGCCCGAGCCGGGATGCGCCGCGGCCAGACGGACCGCGTCCTGCCAGGTCGTCAGGGGCGCGATCGGGTCCTCGCCGGTGGTGAGGAGGGCATACGCGCGGGCCGCCGCCTCGGTGGCCAGCAGGTCGAGGGCGAGCGGGTCGGGGGCGCCCGGCAGCGCGGGAAAGGCGGGCGGATGGCCCGCGCGCGCCGGGGGCGGGAACGGCGGCGGAAGCGCGGGCCGGGTGCGCGGGCGGACTGCCTCGCGCGCGGCGACGGTGGGGAGTTCGGGCGCCGGGGTGTCCCGCTCCACTGCCATCCGGGCGGTGTTGCGGCGGGTGAGCGCGGCGAGCGTCTCCTGCTCGCCCAGGCCGCGCAACAGCAGCAGGACGAACGGGTCCTCGTCGAGGAGCCGCGCCGTCTGGTAGCAGAGCGCCGCCGCATGCTTGCAGGGGTAACCGTCGTCCGGGCAGGAGCAGTCGGGGATCAGATCACCCGAGCCGGGCAACAGGTCGACCTGGTCGGCGAGTGCGTGCGGCAAGTCCTTGTCGAGCAGGGCCGCGATGTGGGACGGGTCCTGCGCCGCCGTGTCCAGGAAGTCCTCCCACGCCTGGTCGGGGAGGGTGCGCAGACGCAGTTCCGTACGGTACGGGCGGGGGCGCGAGCCGTGGACATACGCGGTGATCCGGCCGGGCGTGACCGTGATCGCGTCGACATGGCCCGCTGCCGCGTATTTCCGGCCCCGGGCGAGCCTGGCCGGGTCCAGGGCCAGGCCCTCCAGCGCCTCGATCCAGGCCCCGCCCCACCACGTACCGGTCCGCTCCATGCGGGCGCCCAGCGCGGGGAAGGTGCGGCGGCGGTCGTCGTACCGCGTGACCGGCAGAGGGCTCATGTGGTCCTCCGCAGAGAGATGAGGTCCGCCAGTTCGCGGTCGGTGAGTTCGGTCAGGGCGGCCTCGCCCGAGCCCAGTACCGCGTCGGCCAGGGCCCGCTTGGCGGCGAGCATGTCCGCGATGCGGTCCTCCACGGTGCCTTCGGCGATCAGACGGTGGACCTGCACCGGCTGGGTCTGGCCGATACGGTACGCGCGGTCGGTGGCCTGTTCCTCGACGGCCGGGTTCCACCACCGGTCGTAGTGGACGACATGGCCCGCCCTGGTGAGGTTGAGGCCGGTGCCCGCAGCCTTCAGGGAGAGGATGAAGACCGGCACCTCACCGGACTGGAACACGTTCACCAGACGGTCGCGCTCCGCCACCGGCGTGCCGCCGTGCAGGAGTTGGGAGGGGACACCGCGCGCGGTGAGGTGCGCGGAGAGCAGCCGGGCCATCGACACGTACTGGGTGAAGACGAGGACCGAGCCGTCCTCCGCGAGGATCGTGTCGAGGAGCTCGTCCAGGAGGGCGAGCTTGCCGGAGCGGGCGTGCAGGCGGGGCGCGGATTCCTTGAGGTACTGCGCGGGGTGGTTGCAGATCTGCTTGAGCGCGGTCAGCAGCTTCATGATCAGGGCCCGGCGGGCGATGCCCTCCGCCGCCTCGACGCCGGCCATCGCCTCGCGGACGACCGCCTCGTAGAGGGAGGCCTGTTCGCGGGTGAGCGGGACGGGGTGGTCGGTCTCCGTCTTGGGCGGCAGCTCGGGCACGATGCCGGGGTCGGACTTCTTCCTCCGAAGGAGGAAGGGACGGATCAGCCGGGACAGACGCTCGGCGGCCGCCTCGTCCTCGCCGTTCTCGACGATCCGAGCATGGCGCGCGCGGAACGACTTGAGCGGGCCGAGCAGCCCCGGCGTCGTCCAGTCGAGCAGGGCCCACAGCTCGGAGAGGTTGTTCTCGACCGGGGTGCCGGTGAGCGCGATCCGCGCGGGCGCCGCGATGGTGCGCAGAGCCTTGGCGGTCGCCGAGAACGGGTTTTTGACGTGCTGCGCCTCGTCGGCGACGACCATGCCCCAGGTGTGCGCGGCCAGTTGGGGCGCGCTGCCGCGCATGGTGCCGTACGTGGTCAGGACGAAGCCGCCCTCGGCACCGGTCAGGCTGCGGCCGCTGCCATGGAAGCGGCGGACCGGGACCCCCGGTGCGAACCGGGCGATCTCCCGCTGCCAGTTGCCGAGCAGCGAGGCCGGGCAGACCACCAGCGTCGGCTCGGTGCGGGCACGTCGCAGATGGAGGGCGATCACCGTGATCGTCTTGCCGAGGCCCATGTCGTCGGCGAGGCAGCCGCCGAGGCCGAGCGAGGTCATCAGGTCGAGCCAGGCGAGCCCGCGCAGCTGGTAGTCACGCAGGGCCGCGTCCAGACCGGCGGGCTGGACGGTGGCCTGCGGGCCGTCGGTGAGGCGGTCGCGCAGCACGGCGAGCGCACCCGCGGGCACCGCCTCGACCGTCTCGCCATCGACCTCTGCGGTGCCGGTGAGCGCGACCGAGAGCGCGTCCACGGGGTCGAGCAGCCCCAGGTCCCGCTTGCGGGCCTTGCGCACGAGCTCGGGGTCGGCCACCACCCACTGGCCGCGCAGCCGCACGATCGGGCGGTGGGCCTCGGCGAGGATATCCATGTCGGACTGGCTCAGCGGCTCGCCGCCGAGCGCCAACTCCCAGTTGAAGGAGAGCAGTTCACCGGCGTCGAAGAACGACGTGCCGTCCGTCGCGGAACCGGGTGCGGGCCGCACGACAGCGGTGGCGGTCAGTCCACGGGCCAGCTCGCGCGGCCAGTGCACGGACACCCCTGCCGCGTCCAGGCGCGTCGCGGCCGCGCCCAGCAGGTCGTACAGCTCGCTCTCGGTGAGCGCCAGCACATCCGGTACGGACCGTTCGAGCAGCAGGCCCAGCGGTGGCCACACGCGGGCCGCGCGGCGCAGCGCGAGCAGCGCGTCGATCCGCGCGCGGGGGCCGAACGCGTCGGCCCGCTCGCCCGCCCACAGCCCGGCCGCGTCGATGACCAGGGTGGGGTCGGCGAGGCTGTGGACCTGGACGATCGCCGAGCCGGCCCGCCGCGCGTCCTCCTCGTCGTCGCTGTCGAACAGCCCGTACCCGGAGAGGTCCAGCCGCAGCGAGACGCGGACGCCCGCGTCCATACCGGCTGCGGCCTCCGCAGCCCATACGCGCGCGGTGGGCAGATGCTGGGGCGCGGCCGCCGCGAACGCCGGTCCCGCCGCGTGCGGGGCGGCCGGGGTGCGCGGCAGGCTGTCCGCGACCGCGTCCAGGAAGGCCCGCACCAGCGCCTCCGGGTCGGGCAGCCGCAGGGAGCCGCGGCCGGGGACGGGCACCCCGTACGCCTCGTACGGCATCGCTGCAGCGATCGCGCGCAGCTGCGCGATGTCGTCGGCGTCCAGCGGGCCCGCCCGCCAGGCGTCGTGGTCGGTCCCGGTCAGGCCGGGCAGGAGTCGGCCGCGCGCGACGAGGTGCAGGGCGTGCAGCGCGGCGGCGCCCCAGGCGGCGGCCGCCGGATGCGCGGCGGGGTGGTGCCGGGCCCGGACCAGCAGGGGCAGGGCCTCGACGACGCGCAGCAGCCGGGCGGCGACGGTACGGCTGCGGGCGCCGCCGCCGTGGCGCCGGACGACGGTCAGCTCGGCCACTTCGGCGCCCTCACCGAGGTGCGGCTCGGCGCCCGGCGGCGCCCCGCCCGCCGGGTCCCAGAAGGCGACCTTGCCCTCGCGAGGCAGCCCCGCGGGCAGGAACACCGCTGCGGCGGTCACGCCCGGCGCGGGCGCGAACGCCACCGTCGGCTCGGTCTGCGTCATGGTCCGGTCACCTCCCCTCGTCCGTAGCGCCGTGGATCAACGGACGATCCGCGACTGACCTACGACCTTACGGGCGGGGTCTGACAATCGGGCATCGGCGCCTCAGCGCACCCCCTCCCACAAGGCACGTTCCGCCGCGCGCGGGTCCCGCACCAGCTCGGTGGGAGTGTCGGGCGAGGCGCCGAAGACCATCGTCGTGCGGGTCTCCGGGTCGTACACGTCCCAGCCCGGGTCTCCCGTCGCGGCGAAGGCCACCCACGCCGCGTGCATGGCGTCCGCGACGGCCTGTGGCGGGCTGTCGCCGAGCATCGGGGCGTTCGCGGGGTCGCGCAGGTTGTCGAAGACGAAGGCGATCTCCGCGCTGTGGCAGGCACCGAGCAGGCCCCCGTACGACGGCGAGCGCCAGGCGAACTCGTACATGTGCGAGCCGGGGACGGACTCGGCGGCGCGGATCGCCGGGATCCGGTAGAACCAGTCGGTCGCGACCGCGTCGAAGAGCTCGCCGGGGGCGGCGCCGGGACGGCTCTCGGCGTAGACGGGCAGGGCCTTGTCGGGGTCGAGCCCGTACTCCGCCGTCGTGCGGCGCAGCTTCTCCTCGGGCAGCAGGTGCAGGCGCTCGGTGGGGACCAGGAAGAGGCGGTACTCCTCACGGTTGCTGCCGACCAGCAGCTCCACCCCGCAGTCCGGGGACGGCAGCGGCAGCGCGTCAAGGACCGGCTCGAACGGCATCATGTTGAGGATCGCCTCGCCCCACAGCGCGGGGTCGGGGTGGGCGCCCATCTCGGCCCGCAGCCCCGCCTGGGCCGGCAGCAGGTCCGCGAAGGGGACCCGGGCGAACGCGTCCGTGAGCGCCGTCCCCGTGGCCTCGATGCCCAGCTTCGCCGCGAGCCGTGCGGTGATCAGGTCGGCCGTGTCCGGCGGCAGGAAGTGGTGGGCAGCGCCGCTCTGCAGGATCGCCCGGCGGAACAGCCCACGCGCGCGTGGCATCGCGAGGAGCGTGCCGATGCTCATCGCGCCCGCCGACTCGCCGAACACCGTGACGCGGTCCGGGTCGCCGCCGAAGGCCTCGATGTTGTCGCGGACCCACTCCAGGGCGGCGATCTGGTCGAGCAGTCCCCGGTTGTCCGGCCTGCCCGGGAGTCGCAGGAAACCGTCCGTGCCAAGGCGGTAGTTGAGGCTCACGAAGACGACGCCATCGCGCGCGAAGGACGTCCCGTCGTACACGGACACCGAGCCCGAGCCGTTGGAGAACGCCCCGCCGTGCAGCCAGACCAGCACCGGAAGACCGCCGCCCGGCCCCGGGTGCGGGGTGCGGACGCTGAGGTTCAGACAGTCCTCGCCCTGACCGCTGTCGGCGTCGGGGATCAGACTGTACATGGGCGGTGCGTACGGGGCCCTGGGCGCGGACGGACCGTGGCCGAAAGCGTCGCGTACACCGTCCCAGGGAGCTGCCGGGGCCGGTTCGAGGAAGCGCCGTGGGCCGAACGGCGGTGCCGCGTACGGGATGCCGAGGAAGGACGTCACCCCGTCGCTCCCGGTGCGTCCTCGGACCATCCCCTGGCGGGTCGTGCACACGCGCGTGCCCATCGATTCCATCCGCGTCTCAGACTCCTTCGGCCAGCGTCTCCAGCAGGGCCTCGCCGAACTCCTCGGGACGTTCGACGTGCACCGCGTGCCCGGCTCCGGGCACTGTCACCTCTCGTACCCTGCCGCCCACGCGCGCGTAAAGGCCGAGAACATGCCGTGTCTGGCCAACCATCGGCTGCGCCGGGGTGCCGTCCCAGCCGGGCACCGCGCCGATCGCGCCGAGGTGGGCGAGGTCGAAGAGCGACGTGTCGGAGACGATCATGTCGTCCTCGCCGCGCACCCAGGTCACCGGCGGCTTGACCAGGAGCGCGGCGACCGCTGTGTGCAGGTCGTCGACGCGGAAGTGGGTGGGAGCAAGGCAGTTGAGGACCCCGCGCGTGCCGGGTGCGATGCCGGGCCACGCGCGCGAGGGGCGGCTGTCGCCCGGGTAGTGGTCGTCCCCGACGCGCGTGCTGAGCATCGACTCGACGTACTCGTCCTCGCGTTCGGGCCGCAGCGGCGGCTTCACGTAGTACGAGGCGAGGACGGCGCGGGGCGAGAGCGGGGACTCCTCGCCCCGGTCGCCCTCGGCCAGCAGCCGGACGAAGTCGGGGCTGGCGGTACCGCCGCCGGAACCGGCCCCGTCCGGCGAGTTGAGCCGCCCGTCCACACCTTGGGTGCCGCCGAAGCCGTACGGGGACACGGGGTTGACCAGGGTCAGCGAACGGACGGCAGCCGGCTGGTCCCTCATGTGTTGCAGCACCACACCAGCCCCCATGGACCAGCCGACGAGATGTGTTCGCTCCATATGAAGCGCGTCGAGGAGCACCGCCAAGTCGTCGGCGTAGTCGCGCAGTCCACGGGTCGCGTCGACCGGCAGCGGGTCGGTGCCGCCGAAGCCGCGCAGATCGACGGCGATCGGCCGGTAGCGCTCGGGCAGGGCGAGCAGGGCGTCCTGCCAGAAGACGGACGACGAAACGTTTCCGTGCACGAAGACGACCGGTTCGCCCGCATCCCTGGAAGCGTCCTCCAGGATGTGCTGGGTGAGGCGGGCGGTGGGCACCCGGCGTGCGGTGAGCGTGGTCATACGGGCCGTCCTCGGGCTCGGGGAGGGGGTCGGTGCGATCAGGCGAGCCAGGAAGCGACTTGCGCCTCCGACGCGCTGTTCCAGCCCAGTTCGAGGTGGTTGGCACCGGCCACGGTGGCCGTGGCGCCGACCGTGGCGATACCGGTGGTGTCGAGCGCGCTGGAGACGAAGACGACTCCGTCGCTGGGGCCGCGGTTCTCGTTGAAGATGCCGATCACATCCGGCGAGCCGCCCGCCAGCAGGTAGGTCGTGACGGAGGCGGGGGTTCCGGCCCGCTGGAGCGGGCCGACCAGCGAGCCCGCGTCGATGGCCGCCTGGATGCCGTCGCCCGCCGTGTAGAAGCCCTGGCCTCCGTGGTACGTCGTGTACCAGTCCTGCGCCGTCTGGTCGACGCCGTACACGCCGTCCCAGCGGGCCAGCATCTGCCGCTGGCCGGGGTAGTCGTCATAGCCGCCGGAGGGCGTCATGGAGAACTCGGGATGCGCCGTGTACGTCCCGTAGCAGGTCATCCGGGAGTGCGGCGAGGGCGCGTTGATCTTGCCGCCGCACTCCGGCCAGATGGAGAAGTCATGGGCCCAGCCGTGGGCGTACGGATAGTCGAAGCCGCCGTTGGGGCCGCCGAGCGTGATCAGTTTCCGTACGTCACCGGCGTACGCACGACCCCAGGCAGGCTTCAGTGACGAGACGTAGGCGCGCGTGGACATCTCGCCCTTGCTCCAGCCGACCAGGTCCACCTGGGGCACGCCGAGCTTCGCCTTGATGAGCGCGACGGCGTCGCCGACGGCCTGCGCCTGCATCAGGTTGTCGCCCTGCTTGTGGGCGAAGCCGATGGCGAAGACGCGGTGACCCCGGGCCGAGAGGTACTGCATCAGGCCGGTCGAGGGGCACGACAGCGCGCCGCAGCCGTAGCCGCCCGCTTCGCCGGGGTTGGCCCATGCGCGGTCGGCGGTGTCGTTGGCGCCGTGCACCAGGAGGACCGGGGTGGCCTTTGCACCAGTGTTCCAGCCGGGCGCCGAGTAGAGCAGGAAGCGGTCCGAGGTGGGGCGGGCGACGCCACCGAAATAGGTGACGCGAACGCCGTCCTGGTTTCCACGCCCGTCCGGCGGGTAGCCCTCGGCAGCCGTCGCCTGGAAGCCGGGGGTGGTGTCGCGGTAGCGCTCGACCTTCTCCCAGCCGTTGGTGACGGTGCCGGCTCCGTAGGTGCCCTCCAGAGCGAGGTACGACGGCGCAGTGGCGCTCGTGACGGTGTTGCTCGCGGCGGTGGCGCCGCCTCCGCCGGTCACCAGTGCCCCGAGTGCTGCCGTCACGGCCAGCACAGCCCGCCACCCCGCACTGTGTCTGCTTCGCACGTCCGTGCCCCCTCGCCTAGGCTGATCCGACTGCGCGGTAGACGCTAGGCAGGCGGTGCACTCCTGGGGGATATGTGCGCACCACACAAGCGGATACCCCGATGTGGGGGCTCATCATGTGGGTCATGTCGCCCGGCCGGCCGCGCACCGGATGCCCGGTGGGCGTCCAGCGGTAAGAGTTGCGGTACTGACCGCCGCAGCACTGCCGTACAGACGAGGACCGCTCATGTCCGTGCCTGTTCCCCAGCCCGTGTCGTCCCTGTCCGCGTCGGCGCGTTCCGCCGCCACGCGCAGGCGGCTGGGGCTCGCCGCCGGTGCGGCACTGCTCACGCTCGCCGGCGCGGCCTGCTCAAGCCTCGACCGTACGGCGGTCGGCACGTTCTCGTACTCGACGGCGGCGGAACGTATCGTCAAGATCAGCAGCCCGCCCGTCAAGGGCTGCCACCGCATGGCTCCGGCCGGTGCGACGGCCGTGCTCAACAACACGCTGGCCGATGTGCGCGTCTACCGGACGCCGGACTGCAGCGGCGACGAGATGAAGTACATCCCGAGCCGTCTCGCCGACAACATCGCGCCCAACACCCTGCCGTGGCGCAGTTACGCCTTCGTCCACTGACGGGCCGCCAGGACGGCCCTGGCGGGCTCAGGAGTAGGGGCGCGCAGGGCCGTCACAGCTCGAACCAGCCGTGTCCGCAGTACCAGTGCCCGCCCGCGAGCAGATGGCCCGCCACAGCGCGCTCCAGGGGCGTGCGCTGGAGCAGGGTCTCGACCGCCAGGTCCGGATCGCCGAAGACGAAGCCGACCGGTAGCCGGTCGTAGGCCTCCATATCCTGGAACGAGGTCCGGAACCGGCGCTGAAAGCACAGGATGTTGGAGTCCTCCGGCAGGTACTTCTCCAGCTGCGCATCCAGCAGCCAGGAGTCGCAGACAGCGACCCGGTAGGGCTCGTCCGGATAGTGGCGTGCGAAGAACTCCCTGGCCAGCGCGAGCGAGGCATCGCACGCCTGTGACGTCAACGGGCCACGGTAGTCCGGCACATGGATGCTCAGACAGGGATCGCCCTCCCCCAGAGGCAGCCCCGCCGCACTCAGCGCCTCGCCCGTCTGGTTCCGGAGCCGGGCGCGCTGGAACTGCAACCGGCCTAACTGGTAGACCTCGCCGCGGAAGTGCAGCGAAAGCCAGTGCGGCTTGACCAGCCCGGCATTTCCGTACCGCCGCCGGTGCACGGCCATATGGCGCCCGAGGTCGGTGAGGGTGCGGCGGGTGACGTCTGGGGGCACGCCCCGTTCACGGTGGTACGCGCGCGTGAAGGGCAACGCCGCGAGGAGCACCACTACGGGGAGGAGCCGCCCCGCATCACCCAACCCCTCCGGGACAGGGGGTAGTTCACGGGAGCCGACCACGACACCGATGTCGGACACCAGCTCCCGTACGGACCGCTCCACGAACGCCCGCAACTCCGGGTCGTACTCCACCCGCCGCGCCAGCGCGGTCAGTTCGTTGATGTCCTCGTGCGGTACGGCCAGGTCGAGCAGCGTCTCGGGCAGCTCGTCCCCCACCGGCAACAGCGCGTCCACGTCCACCATGCGCGTCACCCTATGCGGCGCCGTGGCGCGAAGAAGCGGGTTGCCGGGCGCCCGCACCACGCATGACGGATGGATCCGGCCACTCGGTGGGTAAAATCCACCTAGAAGAGGCGATGGCCATGCGCACGGGGAGTGAACCCACGACTGCGCGCAGTCCGCTGCGGATGCGGTTCTGGCTGAGCGTATGGGGGCTGATCTGGGCCCTCGCGGGCACGGCGGGCTTCGCCGTGGAGCACCGCCCCGGCTGGATGGCGGCCTGCGCGGTCCTGGCCGCGGTGATCACGACCGACCTCTGCATGATCATCCACCACATCCACCAGGGCCCCCACTACCAGCCCGGCCCGGACATCCCACCGTACGAGCCACCCCGGCGGCGCTAGGGCCGGTCTCCGGCCTGGCGAGCCTCGTCAGGATCGCCGCCACCCGGCTACGCGTCACCCGCCGTGTCGAAGCGGGCCGCCTCCAGGTACTCCGGCTTGGGCTCCAGGGCCGCGGCCAGGCGGAAGTGGCGCAGGGCCTGGTCGGGCCGGGCTGTGCGCTCGTAGGTGCGGGCCAGAGCGAAGTGGGCGAACGCGTTGTCGGGTTCACGCTCCAGGACGAGCTGGAACTCCAGCTCAGCCGAACGCAGTTGGGCCGCGGCGAAAAAGGCACGGGCACGCAGCAGCCGGGCCGCGGTGTTCTCGGGGTGGGCCGCGATGACCGAGTCGAGGAGCTTCACCGCGCCGCGCGGGTCCTTGGCCGCGAGCAGGTGCTCCGCCGTGCGGAAGTCGATGACGTGCGTTTCCGGGGTGCTCTCGGCCACGGTCGAGTCCTTTCCCTTGCTGCGCGTTGACAACGCACTGCCCAGTTGGGTTATTCCATATGCGCACCGCCCGCCATCGAGTCCGCCCGCGCCGCTACAGGGCCGCCGCCGCCAGAACCAGCCCCACGGCCAGTACGGCGGCTCCTGCCGCTATGAACGAACGGTCCAGGCCCGTGCGTTCCCGGCCGAGCAGAATCACTTCGCGCGGGTCGGCGGGGTCGTAGGAGAGCCGGACGCGGCCGCCGGGCGTGAGCGGCTCGCGGCGGGACGGCGGGACCGGGGACGGCAGTTCGAGGACTCGGCCGTCGACCGTCTCGTACTGCAGGAGCGGGCGTCCGGAGCCGGGCGGCGCGGGCTTGACCAGCGCCCAGGCGAGCCCGCCCGCCTCCATGAGGCGCCGGGTCTCCCGCAGCCCGTAGGCACCGGCCAGTAACGCCACCAGGCCGCCGAAGGCCGTGAAACCCGCCAATACGAAGAGCACATCGCGATCGTATTCCTCGCGGGAACGGACCGGGGTGCGGTTTTTGCACGATGCATACGGCAACGGTCATTCGCGGCCATCCGCCGCCCCATCGGGCGCTATTGCTGGGCCGCGCGCTCCACGAGCTCGCCCCACACCTTCCTGACCTGGGGTTCCAGCGCTTCCAGCGGACCGTCGTTGTCGATGACCAGATCCGCCACCGCGAGGCGCCGCTCACGGGTCGCCTGGGCCGCCATACGGGCCTCGGCCTCGGACTTCGTCATGCCGCGCAGCCGGGTCAGCCGGTCGAGCTGGGTGGCGGGGGCGGCGTCGACGACGACCACCAGGTCGTACAGAGGGGCCAGACCGTTCTCCGTCAGCAGCGGGACATCGTGGATCACCACCGAGTCGGCGCCCGCGGCCGCCTCAAGCTCCGCCGAGCGGGCGCCCACCAGGGGGTGGACGATCCCGTTCAGGACCGCCAGCTTCTCGGGGTCGGCGAAGACGATGGCACCCAGCGCCGGGCGGTCCAGAGCGCCTTGTGGCGTCAGGATTCCCGCGCCGAACGCCTCGATCACGGCCGCGAGCCCCGGGGTTCCGGGCGCGACCACCTCGCGCGCGATCTTGTCGGCGTCGATCAGCACGGCTCCGTACGAGACGAGCAACCGTGACACTTCGCTCTTACCGGCACCGATTCCGCCGGTCAGGCCCACCTTCAGCATGAGCGGCAGCCTAGGGGATACCGCTCATGCCGTCGGTCACAGGTCTCCTTCACGCTCCGCGAGGAACCGCTCGAACTCCCGGCCCAGCTCGTCCGCCGACGGCAGATCCGCCGGTTCGGCGACCAGGTTGCCCCGGGTCTCGGCGCCCGCGATCGCGTCGTACTGGTGCTCAAGACCCTGCACCAGGGTGACCAGTTCCTCGTCGCCCTCGCCGATCTGGCGCTCGATCTCGGTCTGGGTGCGCTGCGCCTCGGTCCGCAGACTGTGGGCGACGCTCGGCAGCACCAGGCCCGTCGCCGCCGTGATCGCCTCCAGGGCGGTCAGCGCCGCGTCCGGGTAGGCCGAGCGCGCCACATAGTGCGGCACGTGCGTGGCGACACCCAGGACGTCGTGGCCGGCCTCCATCAGCCGGTACTCGATCAACGACTCGGCGCTGCCGGGTACTTGGGCCTCGTCGAAGGGCGAGCGGTGACCCGGCATCAGATCCGTGCGGTTGCCGTGCGGGGTGATGCCGACCGGGCGGGTGTGCGGAACGCCCATGGGGATGCCGTGGAAGTTGACCGAAAGGCGTACGCCGAGACGCTCGACGATCTGCCGTACGGCGACCGCGAAGCGCTCCCACTCGACGTCCGGCTCCGGGCCCGACATCAGCAGGAACGGCGCGCCCGTGGCGTCCTGGACCAGGCGCACCTCGATCGCGGGCGTCTCGAAGTCCGTCCAGCGGTCCCGCTTGAACGTGAGCAGCGGGCGGCGGGCGCGGTAGTCGACAAGTCTGTCGTGGTCGAAGCGGGCCACCACCTGGTGGGGCAGGGTGTCCAGCAGCTTCCCGACGATCTGCTCGCCGGTCTCACCCGCGTCGATGTATCCGTCGAAGTGGTACAGCATGACCAGGCCTGCCGACTCCTGCGCGAGCGCCATGTCGACGACTGCGAGGCCCTTCGGCTCCCATTCGTACAAACTCTGCGGATCAAGCACGATTACCGCTCCTCCTCGTGTTCGTAGAGAAGAACGCCCCCTGGGGCAACGGCATTCCCGCGCGCGCCCGTTTCACATGCCGTTCTCATGACGGCCGGACGGACTCCGCATCGCGGTATCCCGGGCGTGGCCCAGACCTTGGCGTGCTCACGCGCCGACCTCGTGGAGTACCCGCACCCCACAACGATGTAAGGCCCGCTCCCCATAGGGGAGCGGGCCTTACATTCGGCTATCTACCAGCTGGGGTCAGAGCGTCAGCTCTGGCCGCCCGCCAGCTTCTCGCGCAGGGCAGCCAGGGCCTCGTCCGACGCCAGGGCGCCGGAGTTGTCGTCCGACTCCGAGGAGTACGAACCACCCGAGATGCCGGCACCGGCGTTGCCACCGGCGGCCGGGGCGGCAGCGCCCTCGGCAGCGGCGGCCTCGTCGGCCTCGCGGGACTTGATGACCTGGGCCTGGTGCTGCTCGAAGCGCTGCTGCGCCTCGGCGTACTGGCCCTCCCACGCCTCGCGCTGGGTCTCGTAGCCCTCGAGCCAGTCGTTGGTCTCGGGGTCGAAGCCCTCGGGGTAGATGTAGTTGCCCTGGTCGTCGTAGGACGCGGCCATGCCGTACAGGGTCGGGTCGAACTCGACCGACGCCGGGTCGGCACCGAAGGACTCGTTGGCCTGCTTCAGCGACAGCGAGATCCGGCGACGCTCAAGGTCGATGTCGATGACCTTGACGAAGATCTCGTCGTTGACCTGGACGACCTGCTCCGGGATCTCCACGTGGCGCTCGGCCAGCTCGGAGATGTGGACCAGACCCTCGATGCCCTCGTCGACGCGCACGAACGCACCGAACGGAACGAGCTTCGTGACCTTACCCGGGACGACCTGACCGATCTGGTGCGTACGGGCGAACTGCTGCCACGGGTCCTCCTGCGTCGCCTTCAGCGACAGGGAGACACGCTCGCGGTCCATGTCGACGTCGAGGACCTCGACGGTGACTTCCTGGCCGACCTCGACAACCTCGGACGGGTGGTCGATGTGCTTCCAGGAGAGCTCGGAGACGTGGACGAGACCGTCGACGCCACCCAGGTCCACGAAGGCACCGAAGTTGACGATCGAGGAAACGACGCCGGAGCGGACCTGACCCTTCTGGAGGGTGGTGAGGAACGTCTGGCGAACCTCGGACTGGGTCTGCTCCAGCCAGGCGCGGCGGGACAGGACCACGTTGTTGCGGTTCTTGTCCAGCTCGATGATCTTCGCCTCGAGCTCCTTGCCCACGTAGGGCTGGAGGTCGCGGACGCGGCGCATCTCGACGAGGGAGGCCGGCAGGAAGCCACGGAGGCCGATGTCGAGGATGAGACCACCCTTGACGACCTCGATGACGGTACCGGTGACGATGCCGTCCTCTTCCTTGATCTTCTCGATGGTGCCCCAGGCACGCTCGTACTGAGCGCGCTTCTTCGAGAGGATCAGGCGGCCTTCCTTGTCCTCCTTCTGGAGAACCAGGGCCTCGATCTCGTCGCCGACCTTGACGACCTCGTTCGGGTCGACGTCGTGCTTGATCGAGAGCTCGCGGCTCGGGATGACACCTTCGGTCTTGTAACCGATGTCGAGCAGGACCTCGTCCCGGTCGACCTTCACGATGACGCCGTCGACGATGTCGCCGTCGTTGAAGTACTTGATCGTCTCGTCGATCGCGGCGAGGAAGGCTTCCTCGTTACCGATGTCGTTGACCGCAACCTGCGGGGTGGTGGCGGTGGTCTCGGTGCTGCTCGTCATGTGGGAAAGGGCTCCGGTACGGACATGAAGTCGTAGGTACTGCTACGCCGAAAGCCCGTATCGCCTCTGCAGAAGCCGGACAGCCTAGGAAACGCCCGACCCGGCGAACCGGGGGCGCCTCGAAACCGAGGGGACATACAACAGTGGGAGCGCGCCTGCTACGTCTGAGGTGCGCAGGCTCGCAGCGCAACTTGTAGCATACGGGGGCAGCCGGACAGGGTCAATGCGCGAAGGCGCACACCCGGGGCGGATCCCCGCATTCCCGGCACAACTAAGGTTCTCCGAGGCCACGTAGGCCCAAGCAGGCCCCTGCAGAACGCGATGGACCATCCGCGTTCACGCTCTGCGCAAACTACAACGACGGGCACGATGATCCAAGAGCACGAGGCCGAATACGAGCCCGAGGCGACCCGGCGTGACGCCGGGGACGCGGAGAGCAGCCGCGCGAGCCGTGGCTGGTGGGACCGGAACGCCGACGAGTACCAGACCGATCACGGAGCGTTCCTGGGGGACGACCGGTTCGTCTGGGGCCCGGAGGGGCTGGACGAGGCGGAGGCCGCGCTGCTGGGCCCTGTGGAGTCCCTCAAGGGACTGGACGTCCTGGAGATCGGCGCCGGAGCGGCCCAGTGCGCACGCTGGCTGGCCGCCCAGGGCGCCCGCGCGGTCGCCCTGGACCTCTCGCACCGCCAGCTCCAGCACGCCCTGCGCATCGACGGCGGAGCTGTTCCGCTGATCGAGGCGGACGCGGGGGCGCTGCCCTTCGCCGACGGATCCTTCGACCTCGCCTGCTCCGCCTACGGCGCGGTCCCGTTCGTGGCCGACCCGGTGCGGGTCTTCCGGGAGGTGCGGCGGGTGCTGCGGCCGGGCGGGCGCTGGGTCTTCAGCGTCACCCACCCCATCCGCTGGGCGTTCCCGGACGAGCCGGGCCCGGAGGGCCTGAGCGTGGCTGCCTCCTACTTCGACCGCACGCCGTACGTGGAGCAGGACGAGACGGGCCACGCGGTGTACGTGGAGCACCACCGGACGCTGGGCGACCGGGTCCGCGACGTGGTGGCCGGGGGCTTCCGGCTGCTCGACCTGGTCGAGCCCGAGTGGCCGGCGTGGAACACACAGGAGTGGGGCGGCTGGTCCCCGCTGCGGGGCAATCTGATCCCGGGCACGGCGATCTTCGTGTGCGAGCGGGACTGAAGGTCGGGGCGCGCGGTCGCCCCGACCCGGTTTAGAACGTCACCTCGACCCCGACCCAGTTCAGAGCGCCGTCGCTCCGCCCGGGGTCTGGCCAGGTCGAACCATTAGTCATACAAACCGGCGGGTCTGTGGACAACCGGAAACGGGCCCGGGCCGGGACGTACGAGACTGTGGACGTGATCCGAACCGACGTGATCGAGCGTCTTCCCGTACGCCATGCCGTGCCCGAGTTGCTGAGCGCACTCGACGAGCGCGGCACGGCGGTCCTGTCCGCGCCCCCGGGCACCGGCAAGACCACGCTGGTACCACTGGTGCTGGCCGGGCTGACCGGGATAGGGCCGCGTCGGCGGGTGCTGGTGGCCGAGCCCCGGCGGATGGCCGTACGGGCGGCGGCGCGCCGGATGGCATGGCTGCTCGGCCAGGAGGTCGGGGACGCGGTCGGCTTCTCGGTGCGCGGCGAACGGCGCACCGGCCCCGGCACCCTCGTCGAGGTGGTGACCACCGGTGTCCTGCTCCAGCGACTGCAACGCGATCCCGAACTCGCGGGTGTGGACGTGGTGTTGCTCGACGAATGCCATGAGCGCCATCTCGACGCGGACACCGCGATCGCGTTCCTCGTGGATGTACGGGCCACCCTGCGCCCTGAGCTCCAGCTGATCGCGGCGTCCGCGACCAGTGACGCGGACTCCTGGTCGCAGCTGCTGACCGTGCTGGACGGCACGGGTCCGGCCCCGGTGGTGCGCAGCACGGGCCAGGGCCACGGGTCGGCGTTCTACTACGCCCCACCGCCCGCCGGGATCCGTCCCGCGCACGGCACCTGGGTGGACCCGCAGCTGCTGCGCCATGTGGCGGCAACGGTCCGGCTCGCCCTGGAGGCGCACGACGGGGATGTCCTCTGCTTCCTGCCCGGGACCGGAGAGATCGCCCGGACGGCCGGAATGCTGGACGGGGTGGACGCGGAAGTCCTGCAACTGCACGGAAGAGCTCCGGCAGCGGTCCAGGACGCAGTGCTGCGGGGCGGCGAAGGGCGCCGTCGGGTAGTCCTGGCGACCTCGGTGGCGGAGTCGAGTCTGACCGTGCCCGGGGTCCGGATCGTGGTCGACTCAGGGCTGGCGCGCGAGCCGCGCGTCGACCACGCCCGGGGGCTCGGCTCGCTGGCGACCGTGTCGGTATCGGACGCGGGGGCGACCCAGCGCCTGGGCCGGGCCGGCCGCGAGGCGTTCGGCACCGTGTACCGCTGCTGGGCCCCGGCCGACGACGTGCGGCGGCCGCGCTTCCCGTCCCCGGAGATCAAGATCGCGGACCTGACGTCCTTCGCGCTCCGGGCCGCGTGCTGGGGCGATCCGACCGCGCAGGGCCTGGCCCTGCTCGACACTCCGCCCGCCGGGGCGATGGCGGCGGCCCGTTCCGTACTGACCGCGATCGGCGCGGTGGACGAGGCCGGCCGGGCCACCGACCGGGGCGTGCGGATGGCACGGCTCGGGGTGCACCCCCGACTGGCCAGGGCGCTCCTCGACGGTGCCGCCGAGGTGGGCGCCCGGCGTGCCGCCGAGGTGGTGGCCCTGCTGAGCGAGGAACCGCCGAGGGAGTACGGGGACGACCTGGCGGCGGCGTGGCGCACGGCCCGCCGGGGCGGGGACGGATACGCGGCGCGCTGGCGTCAGGAGGTGCGGCGGCTGACGTCGGCGCTTTCCGGGCCGACGGGTGGTACGGCATCGGATGCGGGTGGGCCCGGTTCGGATGCCGGTGCTCCCGGCGCAGATGGCACTGGTCCGGGGTCGAGTGCGAGGCGTCCCGGCTCGGGTGCCAGTGGTCCCGGATCGCATGCCAGCGGTCCCGGGTCCGATGACGCCGTGGCCGGGCTCATCACCGCGCTCGCGTTTCCTGAGCGGGTTGCGCGGGCCCGGGGTGAGGGTGCCTATCTGATGGTGTCCGGCACTCGTGCCGAGCTGCCCCCGGGTTCGGGGCTGCGGAGCGCGGGGTGGCTGGCCGTGGCCGTCGCGGACCGGCCGGTGCGGGCCGCGTCGGCGCGGGTGCGGCTCGCCGCGGTGGTCGACGAGGACATCGCACGTCTGGCGGCTGGGCCGCTGCGGACCGAGGGCGAGGAGGTGCACTGGGAGGACGGTGACGTGGTCGCCCGGCAGGTGGAGCGGCTGGGCGCGGTGGAGCTGGCGATACGGCCGTTGAAGGAGCCCGATCCCGCTCTGGTGCGGCAGGCGCTGCTGGACGGGCTCGAAGCGGAGGGCGTCGGGCTGCTGCGCTGGTCGCGGGAGGCCGAGGGCCTGCGGGAGCGGCTGGCGTTCCTGCACCGGACCCTGGGCGAGCCGTGGCCGGACGTCTCGGACGCCGCGCTGCTCGCGCGGGCCGGGGAGTGGCTGGAGCCCGAGCTGTCTCGGGCCCGGCGCAGGACGGATCTGGGGCGGCTGGACGCCGGGCAGGCGCTGGCGCGGCTGCTGCCGTGGGCGAGCGGGGAGGCGGCGCGGCTCGACGAGCTGGCGCCGGAACGCATAGAGGTGCCCAGTGGGTCGCGGATCAGGGTGGAGTACGGCGGTGCTCAGCCCGTGCTCGCGGTGAAGCTCCAGGAGATGTTCGGGTTTGAGGGGACGCCGGAGGTCTCCGGGGTGCCGGTGCTCATACATCTGCTCTCCCCGGCGGGCCGACCGGCCGCCGTCACCGCCGACCTGGCGAACTTCTGGCGGGAGGGGTACCGCGCGGTCCGGGCCGAGCTGCGCGGGCGCTACCCCAAGCACCCCTGGCCGGAGGACCCTTCGAAGGCCGAGCCGACCCGGCACACCAACGCCCGCCTCAAACGGTGACCGCTCCAGTCGCCGACCGCACTGGTATCTGACGCTCGGGTCGCTGTCCGTCCCGGTCGCCGGACGTCCCGGTCATACGCCGACCGGGGTCGGCTCCGTGTCGCTCGCCGGGGCCGGGGCGGCCGGGCGGCGGCTGCGGGCCTCCAGCCAGAGGGAGAGGGCGAGCAGTGCCGTACCGAGTCCGAGGAAACCCCAGGGGAGGTAGGAGGTGAGCAGCAGGACCAGGGTGCGGTTTTTCTTGATCAGAGCAACGGTGTGGTCGACGTAGTCCTCGCGCATCTTCACATGCCCGGAGAACACGGTGATCTTGTCCTTGCCGAACAGGGCCGTGGCGTTGTGGAGTTCCTCCTGGTGGATCTCCTCGCCGTTGACCGGGCCGCCGGTCACCGGGTCGACCCAGAACATCCGCTTGGTGCTGTACCACCGGGTCATGCCGGTCTGCTTGGCCACGTCGGGGGTGACACCGAGGGGCATGGCCCTGGGGAAGGGGACCTGGGTCCAGGGGATGGTCTGCTCGAAGTAGTAGACCTTGAGGCCGTGGAACGTGGTGGTGCCCTTGTAGTGGATGGGGGCGGTGGTGCGGGTCTGGGCGTCGAAGTACTCGTAGTCCCGTTTCTCGGTCAGGAACGGCCACTTGAACTCGATGCCGTCGCGCCTGACCGGGTCGCCGTCGACCATCTCGCCGGTGGCGTGGACCGGGGCCTGACTGTGGGCGTCGAAGATGTAGCGCTCGGGGATCTTGGAGACGAACTGACCCTTGTCGTCCACGACATAGGACAGGGCGTCCCAGACGACGACGTCCTTGCCGGCGGTCTTCTCGATCTTCCGGGACTCCGCGACGTTGCCCTTGAGGGTCTGCACGATGGTCACCTTGGGCACCGTGACGGAGGTGAAGTGCTGGTAGTCGATGAGGGTGGCGTTCTTCGCCTCAAGCACCGTCTCCTGGTACTGGCTCGGCGGGATCTTGGCGAGCCGGGGGAAGGCGTACCAGCGCAGCAGCGGGGAGAGCGCCGCGAAGAAGACGGCGAGGGCGAGCAGGATCAGGCTGGCTTTGCGTCGCATGCGGCCGGCTCTCCTCTACTTCCCGGGCGTGATCGCCCCGGGTGCGCTGGGGACGGTGGTGAGCAGCGGGTTGGGCGAGGTGGTGCCCTCGGGCCCGCCGATCGCCGAGACGGTCAGGACGATGGCGAGGGCGGCGGCGAGCCCGATGGCCGCGGCGATGAGGGCGCGCATGCTCGGCCTCCCGGAGAACTGATGGGTCGTCAGGATTGGGGCACGGTAGCAACGCGGAGGTGAGATGAGAACACGCAGGACCGCCCCCGCTGCCGGGCGGGGCAGCGGGGGCGGTCCTGGAAGAGACGCGGCGGGTTCCGCGTGGTGAGGGCAGTCAGGCCACCGTGAGCTTGACGTCGAGGGTGGCGCCGCCCGGGGTGGTGAGCCGGAGCACGAAGGTCCCGGTCTGACCGTCCGCGTAGATCTTGGGGAGCTTCAGCACGCCGTTGGCGTCGGTCTTCAGGTCCTTGAGGGTCCGGATCGGGTTGCCCTTGTCGTCCTTGAAGTAGGGGCCCTTGTCGTTGACCTTGGGGTCGGCGGCTGTGGCGCCGGGGGCGGTGGGCTCCGGGGTCACGATCATCGCGGCGGCCACCGCGATGCCGGGGACGACGGCTCCCTTGTACGTGGCCTTGACCTCCACGTAGTTGGCGAACTCGGTGCCAGGGGCGGCCTTCAGGTCCTTGGTGTCGGTGCGCGCCAGGGCGTCCGCCTGGCGGGCGTTGACGGTCGCGGTCCACTTGATCTCGGGCAGCGAGGTGCCGACCACGGTGGCCCGGACTGTGAAGGTACCGGCCTGCTCGCCCGCTTGCAGGGCGGGGGCGGTGGCCCGGCCGTCGCTGCCGGTGGTGACGGTGACCTGTGTGGCGCCGCCCGCGAACTTGGCGTCGGTGGCGCCGATGACCTGGAACCGGACGACCGTCTTGGCCATCGGCAGGCCGAACTGGTCCTTGACGCGGACCTTGGCCTGTCCGGCGAACTGCGAGCCTGCGGTGGCGGACAGCGGCGCGGTGCCCGCGTCCTCGAACGTGCTCGCCTGCTTCGACGGCAGCGGCTTGGGCGTGCCGGGGTCGCTCGGAGTGGGCTTCGAGGGCTCCGTGGGCGTCGGCTTCGGGCCGGGCTTCGACGGGGTGGGCTTCGGCGTCGGATTCGGCTTCGGCGTCGCCGACGGGGTCGGGCCGGTGCCGGAGGGGCGGCGGCTCGGGGTGTCGCTGCGGCTGCCCGGCAGGGTGCCCGTGCCGTTCGGGATCTCGTGCGTGCCGCGCTTGTAGTAGTCGAACCACGAAAGGACGGTGCTCAGGTATTCCTGCGAGTGGTTGTAGCTGAGCACCGCCTGGTCCAGGTCGCTCTGGAGCGCGAGGTCGCGGGTGCTGCCGCAGAGGTAGTAACCGGCCGCGAGGGAGGCGTCGTAGATGTTGTTGGGGTCCTTGACCCCGTCGCCGTTGCCGTCGCGGCCTGCGGTCGCCCACGTGGAGGGGATGAACTGCATGGGGCCGACCGCGCGGTCATGGACCTTGTCGCCGTCGTAGAGGCCGCCGTCGGTGTCGGGGATGTTCTCGAAACCGACGCCGTTGAGGACCGGGCCGAGGATCGGGGTGAGCGTGGTGCCGTTGGCGTCGACGCGGCCGCCGTTCGCCTGGCCCGACTCGACCTTGCCGATGGCCGCGAGTATCTGCCAGGGAAGGTGGCAGGACGCCTTGTCGCGGGCGAGCGCCGCCTCGGCCTTCTTGTAGGCGTCGAGGACGGTCGCGGGTATGCCCTGCGAGTCGGCGCCGGTGATGGGCGAGGTGGTGGTCGGGGCGCCCGGCGGGTTCGGGGAGACGAGGGGCGGAAGGTCCGTGTAGTACGGCGAGTTACCGCTGGCCGGGGCGTTGGGCTGGGGCGTCGGGGTGCCCGACGCCGCCTGGTCGCCCGCGGGTCCGTTGGTGAGGACGCCCGGTCCCTGGGAGGCGGAGAGCGCTGCCACCGCCGCCGCGGCCACCGCGGTCGTGGTCGCTCCCCTGCGCAGTCGTCGGCCAATCTGCGGTGCCATAACTTCGAGCCCCTCCCCGTGGTCAGCAGTTCGCGCTCCCCAGCGCTAGGACTCAGGAGACCCTACGGCACCCACGGGGTGTCGCGACACTGCCTCCTGAGCCTTATTCACCTTTTCACCGCTTCGTCACCCTGGGGTTGCCCAGGTATGGCGCAATCGGTGCCCCGCCGTACCGTCGGGGCTGCCCGGCCTGACAGGCCACATGACGCACCCACATGACAGGTCGACATGACACATGAATCTGCCCGCCGGGTGCGGCACCCGGCGGGCAGTCGGTTCGGGCCCGGTGTCCCGGGCCAGCGTGTCAGTGTGCGGCGGACTCCCAGTCCCCGCCCGCGCCCACCGACACGTCCAGCGGGGCGCGGAGTTCGACCGCCGAGGCCATCTCCCGGCGGACCAGGGCCTCGACCTTCTTGCGCTCCCCCGGCGCGATCTCCAGGACGATTTCGTCGTGGACCTGGAGCAGCATGCGGGAGTTCAGACCCGCCTCGGTCAGGGCGCTGTCCACCTTCAGCATGGCGACCTTGACGATGTCCGCCGCCGTGCCCTGGATCGGGGCGTTGAGGGCCATCCGCTCGGCCATCTCGCGCCGCTGGCGGTTGTCGCTGTTGAGGTCCGGCAGATAGCGGCGACGGCCCAGCATCGTCTCCGTGTAGCCGGTGGCCCTGGCTTCCTCGACCACGCGCTGGAGGTAGTCCCGTACGCCGCCGAAGCGCTCGAAGAACGTGTCCATCAGGCCGCGCGCCTCGGCCGCCTCGATGTTCAGCTGCTGGGAGAGGCCGAACGCCGAGAGCCCGTAGGCCAGTCCGTACGACATCGCCTTGATCTTGCGGCGCATCTCCGGGTCGACATGGGTCTTGTCGACGCCGAAGACCTGGGACGCGACCGTCGTGTGCAGGTCCTCGCCGGAGGCGAAGGCCTCGATCAGGCCCTCGTCCTCGGAGAGGTGGGCCATCACGCGGAGCTCGATCTGGCTGTAGTCGGCGGTCAGCAGCGACTCGAAGCCCTCGCCGACCACGAAGCCGCGACGGATGGCCCGGCCCTCGTCCGTACGTACGGGAATGTTCTGGAGGTTGGGGTCGGTCGAGGACAGGCGGCCGGTCGCCGCGACCGTCTGGTTGAAGGTGGTGTGGATGCGCCCGTCCGCAGCGACCGTCTTGATCAGGCCCTCGACGGTGACCCGCAGCTTCGCCTGCTCGCGGTGGCGCAGCATGATGACCGGCAGCTCGTGCTCGGTCTGGGCGGCCAGCCACGCCAGCGCGTCCGCGTCCGTCGTGTAGCCGGTCTTCGTCTTCTTCGTCTTGGGCAGGGCCAGCTCGCCGAAGAGGACTTCCTGGAGCTGCTTGGGCGAGCCCAGGTTGAACTCATGGCCGACCGAGGCGTGCGCCTCCTTCACGGCCTGCTGCACCGCGCCCGCGAACTGCTGCTCCATCGCCTCCAGATGGGCGCGGTCGGCCGCGATGCCGTACCGCTCCATCTTGGCGAGCAGGATCGAGGTGGGGAGCTCCACTTCGTGGAGCAGCTCGGTCGCGCCCACTTCGCCGAGCCGCTGAGTGAACGCGTCGCCGAGGTCGAGGACCGCGCGCGCCTGCGTCATCAGGGCCTCGGCCTCGGCCTGGTCGTCCGCGCCGAAGGCGAGCTGTCCGTCGGCGGCGCCCGCGGGGGCGAGCTCGCGGCCCAGGTACTCGACGGACAGCGCGTCCAGGGCGAAGGAGCGGCGGCCGGGCTTGACCAGGTACGCGGCGAGCGCCGTGTCCATGGTGACGCCCGCGACGCTCCAGCCGTGCTCCGGGAAGACCCGCATCGCGGCCTTCGCGTTGTGCAGGACCTTGGGCTTCGCGGCGTCCGCGATCCAGGCGGCGAAGGCGCGCTCGTCGGCCTCGTCGAGCGCGGCCGGGTCGAACCAGGCGGCGGGGCCGTCGGCGGCGGCCAGCGCGATCTCGGTGACGCTGCCGGTGCCCAGCGCCCAGGTGTCGACCGACGCCAGGCCCAGCGGCCCGGAGCCTTGCTCGGCCAGCCACGGGGCGAGCTCGCCCGCGCCCAGGACCGCGCCGTCGAGCTCCACGCCCGCGGCGGGGGCCGGGGCCTCCTCCTCGCCCGCGCCCGGGTCGACGGCGAGCAGCCGCTCGCGCAGGGACGCGTTGCGGATCTCCAGCACGTCGAAGAAGCCGGTCATCGCCGACCGGTCGTACGGGGCGCGCTCCAGGTCGGCCGGACCCTTGGGCAGCTCCACGTCGCGCACCATCTCGGTGAGGCGGCGATTCAGGCTCACCGACTCCAGGTGGTCCCGGAAGTTCTGCCCGGCCTTGCCCTTGACCTCGTCCGCGCGCTCGACCAGCTCGGCGAAGGAGCCGAACTGGTTGATCCACTTCGCGGCGGTCTTCTCGCCGACGCCGGGGATGCCCGGCAGGTTGTCGGACGGGTCGCCGCGCAGCGCCGCGAAGTCCGGGTACTGCTGCGGGGTCAGGCCGTACTTCTCCTCGACCTTCTCCGGGGTGAAGCGGGTCAGCTCGGAGACGCCCTTGGTCGGGTACAGCACGGTCACGTGCTCGGAGACCAGCTGGAAGGAGTCGCGGTCGCCGGTGACGATCAGGACCTCGAAGCCGGCCGCCTCGGCCTGGGTGGCCAGGGTCGCGATGATGTCGTCGGCCTCGAAGCCGTCGACCGCGAACCGGTCGACGTTCATCGTGTCGAGCATCTCGCCGATCAGCTCGACCTGGCCCCTGAACTCGTCGGGGGTCTTGGAGCGGTTGGCCTTGTACTCCGGGAACTCCTCGGAGCGCCACGTCTTGCGGGACACGTCGAACGCGACCGCGAAGTGCGTGGGCGCCTCGTCACGCAGCGTGTTCGCCAGCATCGACGCGAAGCCGTACACGGCGTTGGTCGGCTGACCGGACGCGGTGGTGAAGTTCTCCGCGGGCAGCGCGAAGAACGCCCGGTACGCCAGGGAGTGCCCGTCCATGAGGAGCAGGCGCGGTCGGTTGTCTGGGGTCTTCTTCGATGCTGTCTCAGCCACGTCCCCGATCCTGCCACGCCCCACTGACAATCCCCGCCAGTGCGCTCCCGGGACCGCGCCGGGACGGTTGTCAGTGGTCCGTGACAGGATCGGAAACGTACGGATCGCACACGTCGCTCGAAGGGGAGCGCCATGGCCACCAAGCCGCCCGCAGGGGACCCGGTTCAGGACGCGCCGCAGGTCGCGCCGCCCAAGCACGCCGCGGCCGGGCTGCCCGCCATCGGGTACACGGCGCTGGTGGCCCAGCAGCAGATGGGTGCGGTCCGGGCGACGCGGACCCTGCTCAAGGTCAACCAGAAGGACGGCTTCGACTGTCCGGGCTGCGCCTGGCCGGAGGGCGACAAACGCCACATCGCGGAATTCTGCGAGAACGGGGCGAAGGCGGTCGCCGAGGAGGCGACGCTGCGCCGCGTCACCCTCGACTTCTTCGCCGCGCACCCGCTCTCCGACCTCGCCGGTCGCAGTGGGTACTGGCTGGGCCAGCAGGGCCGGATCACCCAGCCCATGTATCTGCCGGAGGGCGCCGACCGGTACGAGGCGGTGACCTGGGAGCGGGCCTTCGAGATCATCGCGGCCGAGCTCAAAGCACTGGAATCGCCCGACGAGGCGCTCTTCTACACCTCGGGCCGCACCAGCAACGAGGCCGCGTTCCTGCTCCAGCTCTTCGCGCGCGAGTTCGGCACCAACAACCTGCCGGACTGCTCCAACATGTGCCATGAGTCGTCGGGTTCGGCGCTCACGGAGACGATCGGCATCGGCAAGGGCAGCGTCTCCCTGGAGGACATGCATCAGGCCGACCTGATCATCGTCGCCGGGCAGAACCCGGGCACGAACCACCCCCGGATGCTCTCGGCCCTGGAAGAGGCCAAGCGGGCGGGCGCGAAGATCATCTCGGTGAACCCGCTGCCCGAGGCGGGCATGGAGCGCTTCAAGAACCCGCAGACCGCCAAGGGCCTCGCGCTCGGCGGCCAGGCGCTCAACGACCTGTTCCTCCAGATCCGCATCGGCGGCGACCAGGCCCTGTTCCGTCTCCTCAACAAGCTGATCGTGGAGACGGAAGGCGCCGTGGACGAGCTGTTCGTCCGCGAACACACCCATGGATACGAGGAGTTCGCGGCCGCCGCCCGGGCCGCCGACTGGGACGAGACGCTGGCCGCGACGGGCCTCACGCGCGCGGAGATCGAGCAGGCGCTGTCCATGGCGCTCGCCTCCAAGCGGACCATCGTGTGCTGGGCGATGGGCCTGACCCAGCACAAGCACGCGGTGGCGACGATCCGGGAAGTGGTCAACTTCCTTCTGCTGCGCGGCAACATCGGCCGCACCGGCGCGGGCGTGTGCCCGGTGCGCGGCCACTCCAACGTCCAGGGCGACCGCACGATGGGCATCTTCGAGCGGCCCGCTCCCGCGTTCCTCGACGCCCTGGAGAAGGAGTTCGGCTTCGCCCCGCCCAGGCACCACGGCTACGACGTGGTGCGCTCCATCGAGGCGCTGCGCGACGGCAAGGCGAAGGTCTTCTTCGCGATGGGCGGCAACTTCGTGGGGGCCACACCCGACACCGAGGTCACGGAGGCCGCGATGCGCCGGGCCTCGCTCACCGTCCATGTCTCCACCAAGCTCAACCGGTCGCACGCGGTGACCGGCCGGCGCGCGCTGATCCTGCCGACGCTCGGCCGCACCGACAAGGACGTCCAGAAGAGCGGCAAGCAGTTCGTGACCGTCGAGGACTCGATGGGGCTCGTGCACTCCTCGCGCGGCAACCTGAAGCCCGCGAGCCCGCATCTGCTCTCCGAGCCCGCCATCGTCGCCCGCCTCGCGCGCGCCACGCTCGGCGCCGACTCCACGGTGGACTGGGAGGAGTTCGAGAAGGACTACGCGACGATCCGCGACCGCATCGCGCGCGTGGTCCCCGGGTTCGAGGACTTCAACGCGCGCGTGGCCAGGCCCGGCGGTTTCCGGCTGCCGCACGCGCCGCGCGACGAGCGCCGCTTCCCCACGAAGACCGGCAAGGCCAATTTCACGGCCGCGCCCGTGGAGTACCCGACGGTGCCCGAGGGCCGGCTGCTGCTGCAGACCCTGCGCTCGCACGACCAGTACAACACCACGATCTACGGTCTCGACGACCGCTACCGGGGCATCAAGGGCGGCCGCCGGGTCGTGCTCGTCAACGCCGAGGACGCGCGCGAGCTGGGCTTCGCGGACGGGGCGTATGTGGACCTGGTCAGCGAGTGGAAGGACGGCGTGGAGCGGCGGGCGCCCGGGTTCCGGGTCGTGCACTACCCGACCACACGGGGCTGCGCGGCGGCGTACTACCCGGAGACGAACGTCCTGGTGCCGCTGGACTCCACGGCGGACACCAGCAACACCCCTGCCAGCAAGTCCGTGATCGTACGTCTGGAACAATCGGCGACGGTCTAAGCGTTCGCTCAGACACGGCCAGAAGGAACCGGACCACGATCGGAGTCCCGCCCATGGGTGAGCAGAGCAAGGTGAAGTTCCCGCAGGAGGTCATCGACGAGTACGCGGCGCTGGGGATCGACCTTCCCGCGCTGTTCTCCGCGGGTCACCTCGGCACCCGGATGGGCGTGGAGGTCCTGGAGGCCTCGGCCGAACGGGTCGTCGGGACGATGCCGGTCGAGGGGAACACCCAGCCGTACGGGCTGCTGCACGGCGGCGCCTCGGCGGTGCTCGCGGAGACGCTCGGGTCCGTGGGGGCGATGCTGCACGGGGGCATCTCGAAGATCGCGGTGGGTGTCGATCTGAACTGCACGCATCATCGGGGGGTGCGGAGCGGGCTGGTCAGGGGGGTGGCGACGCCGGTGCATCGGGGGCGGTCCACGGCGACGTACGAGATCGTCATCACCGATGAGGACGGTAAGCGGGTGTGTTCGGCTCGGCTGACGTGTCTGCTGCGGGACGCCGAGGGCGCCAAGGGCTGACGGCTGGCCGCGCCGTCTTTACGACCCGGGCGGGCGGTGCCACTCTGCGGGCATGAGTGGCATCGGGCCCGTCGAGCCGGGGGACTCGGCCGACGGTGGCCCGTGGGCCGGGCCGGCCCAACCGTCGGACGTCGTCGGCGCGAGGCCCTCCGGGCGGGAGGGCGTTGAGCAGGGACGGGGCTGGGGGCGGAGGAACAGTTACCCGGCAACGGGGTCCGCTGTGCCCACCCGTCCCGCCCTGCGGGACGATTGCCCACAGCGGGGTAGACGGAGACTCGCCGCCGCACTCCTCGCTGTCACCGCCGCCCTGACCCTCCTCCTCTGGCCCACTCACCCCGGCCACAACGCCCCCCGCCCGTCCCCCGGACCCCCGCTCCCCCCGTTGTGGCCCGCTCAGACCGTCTCGCTTCACTACGTGGGACTCGACGAGCCGATCGCCGCGTACAAAGCCTCGGCCGTATTCGCCTTCATGGTCACCACCGATCCCCGGCACGGGGATTCCGTGACGGTTGATCAACTCGCCCAGGCGTTCCCGGAGATCGGGACCAGCACCCTTCCCGCCGTGCCCTTCACCGTGCCCGCGGGCGGTACCGTACGGGTCGTCGTGCGGCTCACCGCGCGGAGCTGTTCCGGGTTTCCGCTCGATCCGGATCTGCCGTACCTCGACACGACGCTGACCAACAACTACGCGACCGAGCAGCACAGTTACCTCTTCGACGGGCGCTACGCCCGCGACCTCTCCCGCTACCTGCACACCATCTGCGCGTCAACACCCTTGACCCGTACGGCAGTTGTGTCACCGATCGTGACGCCCTAACGTTCCCCCCACGGCGACCCCGTCGGGAACCGGACAGCGCGCCGCACCACGGTACGCACCGTTCCGGTTCCGTCCCGGTGGGCGGAACGACAACCCACCGCGCGCACCTCACCCCCTCCGGCCGCCACATCCGTCACTCCACCCACACCCCGCGGAGGAGCCTTCCGGCCACTCCCGATCGTAACGCTCCGTAACATGCGCGAATTACGCAAACGGGATCACTTGCTCCGGTACGCCGCTGTGAGAACGGCGCGGAAAACGCATAGATCCAGGTGGCACACACAAGACCTACAAGTCCTGGCACATGCCGGTGTCAGTAGCAAGAACGGCCCAAGCCCCTTAGCGGAACTGGGAATTCTCAGCATGTGGGCACCCCTCCGGCTCACCAATGCCCCCATCTGTCCACAGAGTTCCCGCGCCGGTGTCCGCTCCCCATAACAAGAAAGTCACATCCTGACCTTCCCTGGTCCCCGACTCGGTCACCTGCGCTTAGAGTCACGGCCAGTCACCGCGCCGCCGGGCGCGTCTGCTGCACGGCCACCGGTACCACCCCAGTACGGCCCGGCGAGTCACACGGCGCCTCAGCGGAGGCGTCGCGCCAGGGAGAGGACATATCGTGCGACACCGTTCCTTGCTCATACTCACCACCGTGCTCACCACGGGGGCGCTCACCCTCACCGCCTGCGGGTCGCGCGGCGGCGGCAGCTCAAGCAGCGACAAGAACACCACCGTCGTCATCGGTGTGGACGCCCCCCTGACCGGCCAGAACTCCGCGACCGGCCTCGGCATCCAGTACGGCGTACAGATCGCCGTCGACGACGCCAACGCGAAGAAGCTGGTCCCGGGTGTCACCTTCAAGGTCAAGGCCCTGGACGACAAGGCCCTGCCGCCGACCGGCCAGCAGAACGCCACCGCGCTCGTCGCCGACAAGGACGTCCTCGGTGTGGTCGGCCCGCTGAACTCCGGCGTGGCCCTGACCATGCAGCAGGTCTTCGCCACCGCCAACCTGGTCGAGATCTCCCCCTCGAACACCAACCCCACCCTGACCCAGGGCAAGGACTGGGCGGCCGGGAACAAGACCCGTCCGTTCAAGACCTACTTCCGCACCGCCACCACCGACGCCATCCAGGGCGGTTTCGCGGCGGACTACGCCTTCAACGGTCTGCACAAGAAGAACGTCTTCGTCGTCGACGACAAGCAGACGTACGGCGCCGGCCTGGCCACGCTCTTCAAGCAGGGCTTCACCAAGGCGGGCGGCAAGGTCGCGGGCGAGGACCACGTCAACGTGGGCGACAAGGACTTCGCCGCCCTGGTCACCAAGATCAAGAACTCGGGCGCCGACCTCGTCTACTACGGCGGCCAGTACGACGAGGCGCAGATCGTCACCAAGCAGCTCAAGGACTCCGGCGCCAAGGTCCCGCTCTTCGGCGGCGACGGAATCTACAGCGACACCTTCATCTCCACCGCCGGCAAGGCGGCCGAGGGCGACCTCGCCACCTCGGTCGGCGTGCCGGTCGACACCCTGGACGCGGCCAAGACCTTCATCCAGACGTACAAGGACAAGAAATACCCGGGTGACTACGGCACCTACGGCGGCTACTCGTACGACGCCGCCACCGCGATCATCAAGGCCGTCGGCAACGTGGTGAAGGACGGCAAGGTCCCGTCCGACGCCCGTCAGAAGATCGTCGACGAGGTCCAGAAGGCCCAGTTCCAGGGCATCGCCGGCGCGGTCGCCTTCGACCAGTACGGCGACACCACCAACAAGCAGCTGACCGTCTACCAGGTCACCAACGGGAAGTGGAAGGCCGTCAAGAGCGGCACGTACAACGCCGGCTGATCCAGCCCGCACCCGCACCACCCGATCCACAGCGTCACCTGATCCACCGCACGACAACAGGGCCGCGCGGCCATGACCACCCGTCCGACCGCGCGGCCCGACGTCTACTTCCTGCACGCTCCCCATCCCATGGAGGCCTTGCGGTGCACACTCTGCCGCAGAACCTGGCCAACGGGCTGCTCCTCGGCTCGATGTACGGGCTGATCGCCATCGGCTACACGATGGTGTACGGCATCGTCCAGCTCATCAACTTCGCGCACGGCGAGATCTTCATGACCGGCGCCTTCGGCGGCCTCACGGTCTATCTCTATGTGCTCCCCGACGGCATATCCATGTGGATAGCCCTCCCCCTGATGCTCATCGGCGGCGCGATCGTCTCCGTACTCATCGCGCTGGGAGCGGAACGGTTCGCCTACCGACCACTGCGCGGCGCACCACGCCTGGCGCCACTGATCACCGCCATCGGACTCTCGCTCGCGCTCCAGCAGGCGGTCTTCAACTGGTACCCGAAGGCCAAGACCGACGAGAACTTCCCGCAGATTCCCGGCGGCCCCTTCCACATCGGATCGGTCACCTTCGGCACCGGTGACATCTTCCTGATCACGGCGGCGCCGCTCTGCATGGCCGCGCTCGCCCTGTTCGTCCGCTCCTCCCGCACCGGCCGCGCCATGCAGGCCACCGCGCAGGACCCGGACACCGCCCAGCTGATGGGCATCGACACCAACCGCATCATCATGGTGGCCTTCGCCATCGGCGGTCTCTTCGCCGCCGTCGCGGGCATCGCCTGGGGCCTGAAGTACGGCTCCATCAAGTACGAGATGGGCTTCCAGGCCGGTCTCAAGGCGTTCACCGCCGCCGTCCTCGGCGGTATCGGCAACATCTACGGCGCGATGATCGGCGGCGTGGTCCTCGGCCTCGCCGAGACCCTGGCCAGTGCCTACATCGCCAACGTCCCGGGGATGCAGCAGCTCGGCGGCTCCGGCTGGGCCAACGTCTGGGCCTTCGTCCTCCTCATCCTCGTCCTGCTCTTCAGGCCACAGGGCCTGGTGGGCGAACGCGTCGCGGACAGGGCGTGATCGACATGACCACCAGCACCACCACCGGCGTCACCGAAGTGGCCACCGAGCAGCGCGGTCTCGTTCCGCTGCCCGCGCCCGTCGCCCGGCTGCTCGTCGCGGTCGGCGCCGTCGCCACCATCGCCTCCACGTTCCTCGCGTGGACCTGGACCGCCGACTTCCCCGGCGACCTCACCGTCACCGGCTACCCGGCCGGACTGCAGACCCTCACCATCGTCGGCGCGGCGCTCACGCTGCTCTACGCCCTCAACCTGTGGGACATCCAGGGTCTGCGCTGGCTCAACCCGGGCCGCTCCAACAACCCGGTGCTCCTGGCGGCCGTCTCCGCGTTCGTGGTGGTCTGGTTCACCGCCATCGCCATCTCGTACGACCTCGGCGGCCTCGCCAACCTCGAACCCGGCGCGTACGTCGCGGCCGTAGCGGCGCTCGTCCCGGTGATCGGCGCACTCGCCCTGCCGCGCTCCGGCAGGTCCCTGCGCGACCACATCGCCAAGCCCGACGACATCCCGCCCGCCGCGCCGCTGCCCAGCTGGGTCCAGCGCGTGATCATCTCCCTGGCCACCGCACTCGGCCTGGTCGTGTTCACGTACGGCATCGGGGTGAACGACGACGAGAGCGAGACCTTCATCGGTCTGCTGCTGCTCGTGCTGTTCGGCTCCATGGCGCTGTTCGCCGCCGGGCTCTTCGAACGGTTCACCGAACTCAACGCGCGGCACAAGGGGTTCGCGACCACCGCCGTCTTCCTGGCGGCCGTGATCTTCCCCTTCACCCAGAGCGAGGACCACAACGCCAACCTCGGCGCCAACATCCTCATCTTCGGCACCGTCGCCCTCGGCCTCAACATCGTCGTCGGCCTCACCGGACTGCTCGACCTCGGTTACGTGGCCTTCCTCGGCGTCGGCGCGTACGCGGCCGCCCTGGTCTCCGGCTCCGAGTTCTCCCGGTTCTCCGGCGTCCAAGTCCCCTTCTGGGCCGCCGCGTTGATCGGTATGAGCGCGTCGCTGGTCTTCGGCGTCATCATCGGCGCCCCGACCCTGCGGCTGCGCGGCGACTATCTCGCCATCGTCACCCTCGGCTTCGGAGAGATCTTCCGGATCACCGTCAACAACCTCGACGGCGGCTCCGGCCCCAACCTCACCAACGGCCCCAACGGCATCGCCAACATCCCGGACCTGGAGATCTTCGGGTTCAACCTCGGCAGCGCCCATGACATCGCGGGCCGCACGATCGGCCGCTTCGGCAACTACCTGTTCCTGATGCTGCTGATCACGGCGCTGATCGTGCTCGTCTTCAACCGCGCCGCCAACTCCCGTATCGGCCGCTCCTGGATCGCCATCCGCGAGGACGAGACGGCCGCGACCGCCATGGGCATCAACGGCTTCCGGGTCAAGCTCATCGCCTTCGCCCTCGGCGCCTCCCTCGCGGGCCTCGCCGGCACGGTCTTCGCCCACGTCAACTACAGCGTGGTGCCCAGCCCCTTCCAGTTCGCCGGAGCCGCGCCGCCCAACTCGGCGTTCCTCCTGGCGGCCGTCGTCCTCGGCGGTATGGGCACGGTCAGCGGCCCGCTCCTGGGCGCGGCCCTGCTCTACCTGATCCCCGAGAAGCTCGGCTTCCTCAAGGAGTACGAACTCTTCGGCTTCGGTGTCGCCCTCATCCTGCTGATGCGGTTCCGCCCCGAGGGCATCGTCGCCAACCGGCGCCGCCAGCTCGAATTCCACGAGACCGGCCAACTGGACGTGCCCGAACAAGGGCTCCCGGACACCACCGTCGGCGTCACCAAGGCGGAGGCGTAACCATCATGACCACCACCATCGCCACCAGCCCGGTGCTCGAAGCGTCCGGCGTCACCATGCGCTTCGGCGGTCTGACCGCCGTGCGCAATGTCGACCTCACCGTCAACAGCGGCGAGATCGTCGGTCTCATCGGCCCCAACGGCGCCGGCAAGACCACCTTCTTCAACTGCCTCACCGGGCTCTACGTCCCGACCGAGGGCAAGGTCTCGTACAAGGGGACCGTGCTGCCGCCCAAGCCGCACCTGGTCACCCAGGCCGGTATCGCGCGCACCTTCCAGAACATCCGGCTCTTCGCCAACATGACCGTCCTGGAGAACGTCCTGGTCGGTCGGCACACCCGGACCAAGGAAGGCCTCTGGTCCGCGCTGCTGCGCGGCCCCGGCTTCAAGAAGGCCGAGGCCAAGTCGCGTGAACGGGCCATGGAACTCCTGGAGTTCATCGGTCTGCAGCACAAGGCCGACCACCTCGCCCGCAACCTCCCCTACGGCGAACAGCGCAAGCTGGAGATCGCCCGGGCGCTGGCGAGCGAGCCCGGCCTGCTGCTCCTGGACGAGCCGACGGCCGGTATGAACCCGCAGGAGACCCGGGCCACCGAGGAGATGGTCTTCGCCATCCGGGACATGGGCGTCGCCGTGCTCGTCATCGAGCACGACATGCGCTTCATCTTCAACCTGTGCGACCGCGTCACCGTACTGCTCCAGGGCGAGAAGCTCGTCGAGGGCACGTCCGACGTCGTCCAGGGCGACGAGCGCGTCATCGCGGCGTACCTCGGCACCCCGTTCGAGGGCGCGCCCGGCGCGGAGGAGATCGCGGAGGTGGAGGCGGCCGAAGCGGACGCGGTGGCGGACGCGACGCCCGAGGCCTCCCCGGCGGCCGATCCGGCTCCGGCCGCCGAAGCCGCCGAGGAACCGGCGGAAGCCGACGCTCCAGGAACGACCCGTACTGAAGGAGACTCCCAGTGACCGCACTTCTGGAAGTCGAGGACCTCCGCGTCGCCTACGGCAAGATCGAGGCCGTCAAGGGGATCTCCTTCACCGTCGAGGCCGGGCAGGTCGTCACCCTCATCGGCACCAACGGCGCCGGCAAGACCACCACGCTGCGCACCCTGTCGGGGCTCCTCAAGCCCTCGGCCGGAAAGGTCATGTTCGACGGGCAGCCGCTCGCGAACATCCCCGCGCACAAGATCGTCTCGCTGGGGCTCGCCCACTCCCCCGAGGGGCGGCATATCTTCCCGAGGCTGAGCATCGCCGAGAACCTCCAGCTCGGAGCATTTCTCCGCAATGACAAGGCCGGGATCGAGAAGGACATCCAGCGCGCCTACGACATGTTCCCCATCCTGGGCGAACGCCGTAAGCAGGCCGCCGGCACCCTCTCGGGCGGTGAACAGCAGATGCTCGCGATGGGCAGGGCGCTCATGTCCCAGCCCAAGCTGCTGATGCTGGACGAGCCGTCGATGGGCCTCTCCCCGATCATGATGCAGAAGATCATGGAGACCATCGTCGAGCTCAAGGCCCAGGGCACCACGATCCTGCTCGTCGAGCAGAACGCCCAGGCCGCGCTGTCCCTCGCGGACCAGGCCCACGTCATGGAGGTCGGCGAGATCAAGCTCTCCGGCTCCGGCCAGGACCTCCTCCACGACGAGAACGTCCGCAAGACGTACCTGGGCGAGGACTAGCAAGGGGTTACGCGTACGGGCCGCGCCACGAGAAGTGGCGCGGCCCGTGATGCCTTAAGGGGCGCGGGGAACTGCGCGAGCAACCACGCACGGTCCGCAGCCGAAAACCCGCTAAGACCCCTTCGCCGCCTTCTTCTCTTCCGCGTCCTCGATGACAGCCTCAGCGACCTGCTGCATAGAGAGCCGCCGATCCATCGACGTCTTCTGGATCCACCGGAACGCGGCGGGCTCAGTCAACCCGTACTGCGTCTGCAGAATCGACTTCGCCCGATCCACCAGCTTGCGCGTCTCCAGACGCTGGCTGAGATCCGCGACCTCCTGCTCCAGCGCCTTAAGCTCGGTGAACCGCGACACCGCCATCTCGATCGCGGGCACCACGTCGCTTTTGGAGAACGGCTTCACCAGATACGCCATCGCCCCCGCGTCCCGCGCCCGCTCCACCAGGTCGCGCTGCGAGAACGCGGTGAGCATCAGGACCGGCGCGATGGAGTCCTTGGCGATCTGCTCGGCGGCGGAGATGCCGTCGAGGATCGGCATCTTCACATCGAGGATGACCAGGTCGGGCCGGTGCTCCCGGGCCAGCGCGACGGCCTTCTCCCCGTCCCCGGCCTCGCCGACGACCGCGTAGCCCTCTTCTTCGAGCATCTCCTTGAGGTCGAGGCGGATCAGCGCCTCGTCCTCGGCGATGACGACGCGGGTCGTCAGCGGCGGGACGTGCGACTGGTCGTCGTCGGCGGCGGGCTGGGGCGACTCGGGGGCGGTCACGGGGGCTCCTAGGTGCGGGGCAAGTACTGCTTCCCAAGAGCGTACCCAGCTGCGGTAAGGTGTGGTCACGGCGGGTAGCCGCCTACCTTTGGTTTAAAGGATGCCCCGGTAGCCCAGCGGTAGAGGCAATGGTCTCAAACACCATCCAGCGTCGGTTCGAATCCGACCCGGGGTACTTTTCGTTCGAATCCATGGTCACGCCTCCTTGAGGTGTGGCGTGCCCAGGTAAGGGAATTCCGGCAGCAGGTCCGTGTGCGGGCCGATGTGGTCCGTCGGGACCTTCCCGCCGGAGACCATGGCGAGCCGCGCCGATGTGACGTCGTCCGTGAGGGTGCGGCCGTTGGGATACGCGGCGGGCCTGCTCCGGTCGTAGCGCAGGATGTCGGGCAGCACCGTGCGCAGGACCTCTTCCGCCAGCTCCTCGCTGTAGCCGCCGGTGTGCCGCAGGACGGCCGTCCAGGGCGCGAGGTAGGTGTCCCAGTCGTCGGCCGGTTCACCGGCGTTGTACGCGTCCTTGGCGTCCTCGGCGTTGAAGTACGCCGTGAGCGAGGGGTGCCCGCCCCGGTCCACCGACTTCAGCTCCCCGCCCTGGTGCACGCTGACGCGGGCCCACACGCCGATCTCGGGCTGGGCGCCGAGCTCCATGCTGGGCATTTCGAGGACGATGCCGAAGACGTTCTTCTCGGCGCCCCAGTCGGTGCCGGTCCACTGGAAGTCGTTGACGATGCCGAAGAGGTCGGCGAAGAAGGGGTCGCTGCGCAGCCCGGCCGAGACCATGTACGGGCCCGCCTCGGTGACCACGGGGTGCGGGCCGAAGCTGACGGGTGCGTCGACGAACAGCGGGGTCCCTGCCGCCTCGTGGGCGCGGGCCTCGTCGCCGGTGGCGCGGTGGACGGTGAGGGTCTGCTCGCCGTCGTCGGCGGGGTCGGAGAAGGTGAAGCTGTAGGCGATGTGCGCCTGGTGGTCGCCGACGGTGTCGATGTTGATCCGGTACACGGCGTCGGGATGGAAGGCCCGGCCGCCGGTGGGCGCCTCGGGGTTGACGTTCATGATCAGGACGGTGCGGCCGCCCGGCACCGTGAAGACGAAGAGGTCGGTGAGGTCCAGGCGCGCGTCGCCCATGGGTGAGCGGAGGTCGGGCCCGCTGAGGTGATGTGACATGGCGTCAGCCTGGAGGCGGCGCGCCCCGGGACGTCGGGACCGGGCCGTCGGGTCATCCCTTCGGCCCGGCCCGCTCCCCGGTGTGGGCGATGCGCCCCTTACTCGTACGACCGCATGACGCGCTCTCGTACACCCGTCTCACGGTGTGTCAGCTCTTCGGGCTGTCGTCCTCGCCGATGTGATGGACGCGGACGAGGTTGGTCGAACCGGGGACCCCGGGCGGGGAGCCTGCCGTGATGACCACGATGTCGCCCCGCTCGCAGCGCCCGATCTTCAGGAGTTGTTCGTCGACCTGGGCCACCATCGCGTCCGTGGACTCGACGTGCGGGCCGAGGAAGGCCTCCACGCCCCAGGTGAGGTTGAGCTGGGAGCGGGTGGCCGGGTCGGGGGTGAAGGCGAGCAGCGGGATCGGCGAGCGGTAGCGCGAGAGGCGCTTGACGGTGTCGCCGGACTGGGTGAAGGCGACGAGGTACTTGGCGTTCAGGAAGTCGCCCATCTCGGCCGCCGCGCGGGCCACCGCACCGCCCTGGGTGCGGGGCTTGCTGCGTTCGGTGAGCGGCGGCAGGCCCTTGGCCAGCACGTCCTCCTCGGCGGCCTCGACGATGCGGGCCATCGTGCGGACCGTCTCGACGGGGTACTTGCCGACGCTGGTCTCGCCCGAGAGCATCACCGCGTCCGTGCCGTCGATGACCGCGTTGGCCACGTCGGAGGCCTCGGCCCTGGTGGGGCGGGAGTTGTCGATCATCGAGTCGAGCATCTGGGTCGCCACGATCACCGGCTTGGCGTTCCGCTTGGCCAGTTTGATGGCGCGCTTCTGGACGATCGGGACCTGTTCGAGCGGCATTTCGACGCCCAGGTCGCCGCGCGCCACCATGATTCCGTCGAAGGCGGCCACGATGTCGTCGATGCTGTCGACGGCCTGCGGCTTCTCGATCTTGGCGATCACCGGGATGCGGCGGCCCTCCTCGTCCATGACGCGGTGGACGTCCTCGATGTCGCGGCCGCTGCGGACGAAGGAGAGCGCGATGATGTCGGCGCCGGTGCGCAGGGCCCAGCGCAGGTCGTCGACGTCCTTCTCGGAGAGCGCGGGCACGGAGACGGCGACGCCGGGCAGGTTGAGGCCCTTGTGGTCGGAGACCATGCCGCCCTCGACGACGCGGGTGCGCACCCGAGGTCCGTCGACGCCGACGACCTCCAGGGCGACCTTGCCGTCGTCGACGAGGATGCGCTCGCCGGGCGTGACGTCCTCGGCGAGGCCGGAGTAGGTGGTGCCGCAGGTGTGGCGGTCGCCCTCGACGTCCTCGACGGTGATGGTGAACTCGTCGCCGCGTTCAAGGAGTACGGGACCTTCACGGAAACGCCCGAGCCGGATCTTCGGGCCTTGAAGGTCTGCGAGTACACCGATACTGCGGCCCGTTTCGTCGGACGCCTTGCGGACGCGGTGATATCGCTCCTCGTGATCGGCGTACGTGCCGTGGCTGAGATTGAAGCGGGCGACGTCCATTCCGGCCTCGACCAGTGCCTTGATCTGGTCGTACGTGTCGGTGGCGGGCCCCAGGGTACAAACGATCTTTGCTCGGCGCATGCTTCGAGCCTAGGGCTTACCGGTCGGTAGAGAATTCGTCCCGCGTGACTACTCAACAACCTTTGCATGAAGGCTTATTGACAACTGTTGAATTGTGCGCCGGGGCGCTCCGATGAGCGGAAAGCACTGTCTCCGGACCCGGCGCACACCCTTGACATGTTCCGGTCCTGACGCTGAAATATGTTCGTTTTCGTTCGAGCTCGTTGAATTCGGCGCCACTACACCGACGGAGCCGCACATGTCATCGTTCAGAAAGTTCAGAAAACGGGCCGGCACCGCACTCGCCACGATTCCCCTGCTCGCCGGCGGCTTGGTCGCCCTCGCCGCCACGGCCGCGCCGCCCGCCGCGGCCGTCGACAACGGCCAGGCCCGCACCCCGCAGATGGGGTTCAACAACTGGAACTCCACGCACTGCCGGGCCGAGTTCAACGAGGCCATGGTCGAGGGCATCGCCGACACGTTCGTCTCGCAGGGCCTCAAGGCCGCCGGGTACACCTACGTCAACATCGACGACTGCTGGGCGCAGCCCAACCGGGACGCGAGCGGCAACCTGGTGCCCGACCCGGTGCGTTTTCCCCACGGGATCAAGGCCGTGGCCGACTATGTGCACTCCAAGGGCCTGAAGTTCGGCCTCTACTCCAGCGCGGGCACCAAGACCTGCGACGTCCAGGGCTTTCCCGGCGGGCTCGGCCATGAGCAGCAGGACGCGAACCTGTGGGCGTCGTGGGGCGTCGACTATCTCAAGTACGACAACTGCAACAACGGCGGCGTGGACGCACAGCAGCGCTACAAGGCCATGGGCGACGCCCTGGAGGCCGCCACGCGCGCGACCGGCCGCCCGATCCTCTACAGCATCTGCGAGTGGGGCTCCAACCAGCCCTGGACCTGGGCGTCGAACGTCGGCAACTCCTGGCGGACCACCGGCGACATCAGCGACAACTGGTCGAGCATGATCTCCATCGCCCATCAGAACCAGTCGCTCGCGCCGTACGCCGGTCCCGGCGGCTGGAACGACCCCGACATGCTGGAGGTCGGCAACGGCGGCATGACGGACACCGAGTACCGCACCCACTTCAGCCTCTGGTCGCAGATGGCCGCGCCGCTGCTGATCGGCAGCGATCTGCGCAGCGCCAGCGCCTCGACGCTGGCGATCCTCAAGAACACCGACGTGATCGCGGTGGACCAGGACGCGCTGGGCAAGCAGGGCACGGTGGTGTCCAACTCCGGCGGCCTGGTCGTGATGTCCAAACCCCTTGCGGACGGCGGCCGTTCGGTCACCCTCACCAATGAGAACACCACCGCCCGCACCATCTCCACGACCGTGAAGGACATCGGCATCGGCGGCGCCTCGTCGTACGCGCTCAAGGACCTGTGGTCGAAGGCGACCAGTACGACGAAGAACGCGATCAGCGCGTCCGTGCCCGCGCACGGCACCGTGATGTTCCGGGTGACGCCGGGCAGCCCGGTGCCGCCGCCGACCGGGGTGAACCAGCTCAGCGACCTGCCGTGGACGTCGGCGGTCGGCGGCTGGGGTCCGGTCGAGCGCGACCGCAGCAACGGCGAGCAGGCGGCGGGCGACGGCCGCACCCTCACCATCGGCGGTGTCACCTACGCCAAGGGCCTGGGCACGCACGCACCCAGCGACATCTCGTACTACCTGGGCGGCAGTTGTACGACGCTCGGGGTCGACGTGGGCGTCGACGACGAGGTAACGAACAACGGATCCGTGGTGTTCCAGATCTGGCGGGACTCCACCCTGGTGGCCGACAGCGGGCTGCGCACGGCCGCCGATCCGCCCAAGCACCTGACCGCCGACCTCAAAGGCGGCACCAAGCTGCGGCTCGTGGTGACGGACGGCGGCGACGGCATCAACTTCGACCACGCCGACTGGGCCGACGCCAAGTTGGCCTGCGGCGAAGGCCCTTCGGCCGGTACGCATGACATCAGCGATCTGACGTGGGAATCGGCCACCAACGGCTGGGGCCCGGTCGAGAAGGACCGCAGCAACGGCGAGCAGGCGGCCGGTGACGGCACGCCGCTGACCATCAACGGAACCGTGTACGCCAAGGGCCTCGGCACCCACGCGCCGAGCTCCGTCGCGTACTACCTGGGCGGCACCTGCTCCTCGCTGACCACGGCGGTCGGGGTGGACGACGAGGTGACCACCAAGGGGTCGGTGGACTTCCAGATCTGGCGGGACTCCACGCTCGTCGCCGAGAGCGGCACGCTGACCTCCGCGGACGCGGCCAAGCAGCTCACCGCCGATCTGACCGGCGCCATGGAGGTGCGCCTGGTGGTCACCGACGCCGGGGACGGCATCGACTACGACCACGCCGACTGGGCGGGGCCACGGCTCACCTGCGCGTAAGCGATCACCGAGCGCCCGCCGTCCCGCGCCACGCGCGCGTGGGCGGCGGGCGTCCGTGTATCCGCGGGTAAGGGGCGCGTGACTTCTCCAGGTCATCGAACAGAAACCTGAGAGGGGTGTTGCGAACGGCAGTTCTGCGCCAAAATCCTCTCGACCTTCTACGCGCGTCGAGCGTGTCTACGCGCGTAACACACCGTCAGGGAGTGCAACAAATGCCGCTGAACCGTAGGACGTTCCTGGGCAGCTCGGCCGCCGCCGGGGCCGGCGTCGCCATCGCCGGAGGCGTCGCGGTCCCCGCCGAGGCCGAAGAGCAGCACCACGGCAAGGGCCACGGCCGTCCGCCGAAGCGGTACTCGTTCACCGTCATGGGCACCACCGACCTGCACGGCCACGTCTTCAACTGGGACTACTTCACCGACAAGGAGTACGACGACAAGGCGCACAACGACGTCGGCCTCGCGAAGGTCGCGACGCTGGTCAAGCAGGTGCGCGAGGACAAGGGTCACCGCAACACGATGCTGATCGACGCGGGCGACATCATCCAGGGCACCCAGCTCTCGTACTACTACGCGCGCGTGGAGCCGATCACCGGCACGCACGGCAAGCGCGGCCCCAAGCACCCGATGGCGCTGGCGATGAACCACATGCGCTACGACGCGGCGGCGCTCGGCAACCACGAGTTCAACTACGGCATCCCCACCCTGCGCGCGTTCCAGGAGCAGCTCAACTTCCCGCTGCTCGGGGCGAACGCGCTGGACGCGAAGACGCTGAAGCCCGCGTTCCCTCCGTACGCGGTGCGGTGCCTGAAGGTGCACGGCGGCCCGGACGTCAAGGTCGGCATCCTGGGTCTGACCAACCCGGGCATCGCCATCTGGGACAAGGCGAACGTCCAGGGCAAGATGACGTTCCCGGGTCTGGTGGAGCAGGCGAAGAAGTACGTGCCGCGGCTGCGGGCGCTCGGCTGTGACGTCGTGATCTGCACGGACCACTCGGGTCTCGACGGCAGCACCTCGTACGGCGACGCGCTGCCGTACCCGGAGAACGCGTCGTCGCTGGTGGCGGAGCAGGTGCCCGGCATCGACGCGATCCTGGTGGGCCACACCCACAAGGAGGTGCCCTCGCGGACGGTGGTGAACAAGGAGACCGGCAAGTCGGTGGTGCTGTCCGAGCCGTACATGTGGGGCATGCGCCTGAGCGTCTTCGACTTCGAGCTGGAGCTCTCGCGCGGCCAGTGGCAGGTCACGTCGGTGAAGGCGGACGTGCTGAACGCCAACACCGCCGACGAGGACCCGGTCGTCGCCAAGCTGGTGCGGGCCGAGCACGAGAAGGTCGTGGCGTACGTCAACCAGGTCATCGGCACGTCGAAGACGGCCATGACCACGGCCGAGGCGGCCTGGAAGGACGAGCCGATCATCGACCTGATCAGCACGGTGCAGGCGGAGACGGTGAAGGCGGCGCTCGCGGGTGGCGCGTACGCCTCGCTGCCGGTGCTGTCGCAGGCGTCCTGCTTCTCGCGGAACGCCGCGATTCCGGCCGGGACGATCACCATCAAGGACGCGGCGGGGCTCTACCCGTACGAGAACACGATGGAGGCCCGTCTGCTGACGGGTGCGCAGCTCAAGGACTATCTGGAGTTCTCGGCCCGGTACTACGTGCAGACCCCGGCCGGTGCGCCCGTCGACACGTCGAAGCTGACGAACGCGGACAATACGCCGGACTACAACTACGACGCGGTGTCGGGGCTTACGTACGACATCGACGTGGCGAAGCCTGCGGGGTCGCGGATCGTGAACCTGTCGTTCCAGGGCAAGCCGCTGGACCCGGCGGGTCAGTTCGTGCTCGCGGTGAACAACTACCGGGCCAATGGGGGTGGTGGGTTCCCGCATGTCGCCACGGCCAAGCAGGTGTGGGCGAACTCCGACGAGATTCGCAACACGATCATTGCCTGGGTGAAGGCGAAGGGGACGATTGACCCCGCCACGTTTGCTTCTGTGGACTGGAAGCTCGTGCGCGACGGGGTCCCGGTCTTCTAGGGTTCGCTTTTCGTCTGCGGGGCGTGGGGGGCTGGTCGCGCAGTTCCCCGCGCCCCTAATTGGCAACCTCCGTCATCCCTCCAGTGGGATCAGGCCCTCCGGGGTCTTCGTCTTGCGGGGTTCCGCGGGTTCCGTCAGGCCGAATGTCGTGAATGCCGTTCGGGTTGGCAAGGGGTAGGGCTCCTTGCCTGTCAGGGTGTTCAGGATTTGGGCGCTGCGCCAGGCCGCGAGGCCCAGGTCGGGGGCGCCCACGCCGTGGGTGTGCTTTTCCGCGTTCTGGACGTAGACCGCGCCCGTCACCGAGCTGTCGAGGACCAGTCGGAACTCGGCGTCGATGCGCGGGCGTTCGGAGGAGTCGAGGCGCATGTACGGGTCGAGGCCGGCCAGCATGCGGCCCAGGGGACGCTCGCGGTAACCCGTGGCGAGGACGACCGCGTCGGTGGTGAGCCGTGAGCGCGCGCCCTGCTGGACGTGTTCCAGGTGCAGCTCGACCTTGGTGGTGGCGACCCGGCCCGCGGTGCGGACGGTGACGCCCGGTGTGAGGGTCGCGTCGGGCCAGCCGCCGTGCTGGGTGCGGCGGTAGAGCTCGTCGTGGATCGCGGCGATCGTGTCCGCGTCGATGCCCTTGTGGAGCTGCCACTGGCGCGGCACGAGCTGGTCGCGCATGGGCTCGGGCAGGGCGTGGAAGTAGCGGGTGTAGTCGGGCGTGAAGTGTTCGAGGCCCAGCTTGGAGTACTCCATCGGCGCGAACGTCTCGGTGCGGGCGAGCCAGGTCACGCGCTCCTTGCCCGCCGGGCGGGCCCGCAGCAGGTCGAGGAAGACCTCCGCGCCGGACTGGCCCGAGCCGACGACGGTCACATGGTCGGCGGCGAGGAACCGCTCGCGGTGGTCGAGGTAGTCCGCCGAGTGGATCACCGGCACGGCGGGCGCGTCGGCGAGGGGCTTGAGCGACTCCGGTACGTACGGCTCGGTGCCGACGCCGAGGACCAGGTTGCGGGCGAAGGTACGGCCCAGGGCCTCGGCCTGGCCGTGCACGTCGAGCTGGGTGAAGTCGACCTCGAACAGCTCGCGTTCGGGGTTCCAGCGGACCGCGTCGACCTGGTGCCCGAAGTGCAGCCCGGGCAGGCTCTCGCTCACCCAGCGGCAGTACGCGTCGTACTCGGTGCGCTGGATGTGGAAGCGCTCGGCGAAGTAGAACGGGAAAAGGCGCTCGCGGTGGCGCAGGTAGTTGAGGAACGACCAGGGGCTCGCCGGGTCGGCGAGGGTCACCAGATCGGCCAGGAACGGGACTTGGAGGGTGGCGCCCTCGATGAGCAGCCCGGGGTGCCAGTGGAAGGCGCGGCGCTGTTCGTAGAACGCGGTGGAGAGGCCGCCGGGGACGCCGTGCGCGAGGGCGGCGAGCGAGAGGTTGAACGGGCCCACTCCGATGCCGACCAGGTCGTGCGGGTGGTCCAGGTCTGGGGCGAGTGCCGGTGCGGTCATCGGGGGATGCTGCCTTCCACGATCTTGAGGAGCTGGGCCAGGTCGTCGGTGGTGGCGTAGGGGTTGAGGAGGGTGGCCTTGAGCCAGAGCCGCCCGTCGGCGCGGGCCCGGCCGAGCACGGCGCGGCCCTCGGTGAGCAGCGTCCGGCGGATCTGCGCCACCTCGTCGTCGGGGGCACCGGCCGGGCGGAACAGGACGGTGGAGAGGGCGGGGCGTCCGTACAGCTCAAGGGCCGGATGTTTCTCGACCAGGTCGGCGAACGTGTGCGCCGCCTCGACCGTGCGGTCGACGAGGTCCGCGAGTCCGGCGCGGCCGAGTGCGCGCAGGGTGACGGCGATCTTCAGTACGTCGGGTCTGCGGGTGGTCCGCAGGGAGCGGCCGAGGAGGTCGGGCAGGCCCGCCTCGGTGTCGTCGTCGGCGTTGAGGTAGTCGGCGGTGTGCGCGAGCGCGGCGAGGCGGGCCGGGTCGGGGACCGCGAGCAGCCCGGCGGCCACCGGCTGCCAGCCGAGTTTGTGCAGGTCGAGGGTGACCGACTGGGCCCGCTCGATGCCGCGCAGGACGGCCCGGTGGGTCGGGCTGAAGAGCAGCGGTCCACCGTACGCGGCGTCGATGTGCAGCTCGGCGCCGTGCCGTGCGCACAGGTCGGCGATCTCGGGGAGCGGGTCGACGGCGCCGGTGTCGGTGGTCCCGGCGGTGGCGGTGACGAGGACGGGGTGGTGCAGATCGGTGAGGGCGTCGTCGAGCGCGGCCAGGTCGAGGGTGCCGGCGGGGGCGGGCACGACGACGGGGTCGGGGAGTCCGAGGAGCCAGGCGGCGCGCGGGACGGAGTGGTGGGCGTTGGCGCCGCACACCGGCTGGACCGCGCCGTGCCGCTCGCGCGCCAGGAGCAGCGCGAGCTGGTTGGACTCGGTGCCGCCGGTGGTGACCAACGCGTCGCCGCCGCCGAAGAGTTCGGCGGCCAGGGCTCGGGTGACATGGCCTTCGAGCTCGGCGGCGGCGGGTGCCTGGTCCCAGGAGTCCAGGGACGGGTTGAGGACGGCGGCGGCGAGGTCGGCGGCGGCGGCGAGCGCGAGCGGCGGGGTGTGCAGATGCGCGGCGCAGCGGGGGTCGGCGGGGTCGGCCGCGCCCTCCGCCACCGTACGTACGAGAGCGGCGAGCGCCTCCTCGGCGCCGGTGCCCTCGGCCGGGAACACCTCCCGTACGGCGGCCGCGACCCGCACGGCGACGGCCTGCGGCCCGCCTCCCGGCAGCGGCCCGCCCCGGACCACCGCGCCGTCCCGCAGCGCGTCGAGGACGACACCGATCAGGGGGCGCAGGGCGGCGGGGCCGGTGGGGCCGCCGGCGAGGGGCGGGGTGTGCATGGGGAGGTCCTTCGGGTGGGCGAACGACGGCCCCACCAGCGTGCTGCGTCACACGGTGGTCCGGCTGCCCTGCACAACGATCTCAACCCGAAAGTGGTACTGCCTTGCGGAGGCGGGGTGTTGGGGGGTGGCGCGCTGGTATGAGCACCACCCCCCTGGGACCTCTGGACTGCGAGCCCCGGACCTCCCGTCGTGCGCTTACGACTCCCGTACCGCCAGCGCCCGGCGCAGGTCGTCGACCTGGTCGGCGAGCTTGCGGCGCAGGGCCGGCAGCAGGTCCTCGCGGGCCAGGCACGCCTCGCCCAGAGTCACCGCCTCCGCGTCGATCGCGAAGTGCGGGAAGGCGTGACGGCCCGCCGCCTCCGCGATCGCGGGGCCGCGCCGGTCGGCGAGCGGGACCGCGTCGGCGTAGAACCGCGTCACGTACTCCCGTACGAGATCGGCCTGTTCGGGCTGCCAGAAGCCCTGGGCCGTCGCCGTGAACAGGTAGTTCGACAGCTCGTCGCCCTCGAACATGGCCGCCCACGCGGCCGCCTTGGCCGCCGGGTCGGGCAGGGCCGCGCGGCAGCGGGCCGCGCCTTCCTCGCCGGTGGCGCTGGGGTCGCGCGCGAGCTCGGCCGCGATCGCCGCCTCGTCGGTCGCGCCGAGGACCGCGAGGCGGTTCAGGACGCGCCAGCGCAGCTCGGGGTCGAGCTCCGGGCCGCCGGGCACGCTGCCGTCGACCAGCCACTCCTGGATGGTGTGCGGCTGGGCGGCGCAGTCGATGAAGTGGCGCACGGCGGTGAGCCGCAGGCCCGGGTTGTCGCCGTCCTCGGTGCGCCGGATCAGGTCCCGGGTCAGCTCGGTGAGCAGCGCGAGCGCGGCCGGGCGGGCGTCGGGGGCGAGGAAGCGGTTGGCGGCCTGCGCGGCGGCGAAGGTGAGGACGCCCTGCACAATGGCGAGGTCCGACTCGTACGGCAGATGCGCGCGGGCCGTCTCCAGGTAGGCGACGGGCTCCAGTTGGCCGTCGCGGACCATGTCACGGGCGGCGTTCCAGACGACCGCGCGGGCGAGGGGGTCGGGGAGACCGGAGAGGGTACGGAAGGCCGTCTCCGAGGACTGTTCGTCGAGGCGGACCTTGGCGTAGCTGAGGTCGCCGTCGTTGAGGAGGACGAGCGCCGGGCGGGCGCCGGTGCGGGTCAGGGGCGCGCCCGGCACGTCGATCTCGAAGCGCTCGCGCAGCACGAGGCGGCCGGGGCTCGACGGGTCGATGTCGTACGCGCCGACGGCGATCCGGTGCGGCCTGCTGCCGTCCTGGTCGACGGTGAGGGTCCAGGAGCCCTCGGCCTCCTCGACCACCGGCGTCAGCGTGTCCACGCCCGTGGTGCGCAGCCAGCTCTCGGCCCAGCCGTGCACGTCCCGGTCGGTGGCGGAGGCGAGGTTGTCGATGAAGTCGGCGAGCGTGGCGTTGCCGAACTTGTGCCGCTTGAAATGGGTGTTGATGCCCGCGAGGAAGTCCTTCTCGCCCATCCACGTCACCAGCTGGCGCAGCGCCGAGGCGCCCTTGGCGTACGAGATGCCGTCGAAGTTGAGCATCGCGGAGGCGGTGTCCGGCACGGCGTCCGGGTCCGGGGCGACGGGGTGGGTGGAGGGGCGCTGGTCGGCGTCGTAGCCCCAGGCCTTGCGCACGATGCCGAAGTCGACCCAGGTGTCGGTGAAGCGGGTGGCCTCGGTGAGCGTCTGGTAGCCCATGTACTCGGCGAACGACTCGTTCAGCCAGATGTCGTCCCACCAGCGCAGCGTGACGAGGTCGCCGAACCACATGTGGGCCATCTCGTGTGCGATGACCATGGCGCGGGTCTGGCGCTCGGTGTCGGTGACGGCCGAGCGGTAGATGAACTCGTCCCGGAAGGTGACCAGACCGGGGTTCTCCATCGCGCCCGCGTTGAACTCGGGCACGAAGGCCTGGTCGTAGGAGTCGAACGGGTACGGCTCGTCGAACTTCTCGTGGTAGCGGTCGTAGCACTGCCGGGTGATCTCGAAGAGCTCGTCGGCGTCGGCGTCCAGGTAGGGCGCGAGCGAGCGGCGGCAGTGCAGGCCGAACGGCAGGCCCGCGTGCTCGGTGGTCACCGAGTGGAAGGGGCCGGCGGCGAGCGCCACGAAATAGGTGGAGAGCAGCGGGGTGGTGGCGGCCTTCCAGCGGCCGTCCTCCTGCTGCGCGGTGATGCCGTTGGCCAGCACGCTCCAGCCCTCGGGCGCGGTGACCGTGAGGTCGAAGGCGGCCTTCAGGTCGGGCTGGTCGAAGGCGGCGAAGACGCGCTGCACGTCCTCCATGAAGAGCTGGGTGTACGTGTAGGTCTCGCCGTCGACCGGGTCGGTGAAGCGGTGCAGCCCCTCACCGGTGTGCGAGTAGGTCATCGCCGCGTCCAGGCGCAGCTCGTGGGGGCCCTCGGCGAGGCCGGTGAGCGCGATCCGGTTCTCGACGAGCGAGGCGGGGTCGAGCGGCTGCCCGTCGAGGCTGACCGAGCGCAGAACGGCGGGCTTGACCTCGACGAACGTGTCCCCGGCCGCGCGCGCGGTGAAGTGGATGACGGTACGGGAGTCGAAGGTGTCCTCGCCGGTGGTCAGATCGAGTTCGATCGCATACCGCTGTACGTCGAGGAACTGGGCTCGGGTCTGCGCTTCGTCGCGCGTCAGTACGGACATGGGGGCCATGCTGCCTGATGGCCCCCCGTCCGCACAGCGGGATTGCGTTGCGCTCTGAGCGCACGGGCGCTACGGCGTCAGGAAGACTTCGCGATCGTCTCGTGGTGCCTGATCACCTCGGCGATGATGAAGTTCAGCAGCTTCTCGGCGAAGGCCGGGTCCAGCTTGGCGTTCTCGGCGAGCCGCCGCAGCCGGGCGATCTGCTCGGTCTCGCGGGTCGGGTCCGCCGGGGGCAGCTTGTGCTGGGCCTTGAGGTGGCCGACCTGCTGGGTGCATTTGAAGCGCTCCGCGAGCATGTGCACGACGGCCGCGTCGATGTTGTCGATGCTGTCGCGGAGCCGGGCGAGCTCCGCCTGCACGGAGGGGTCGATCGTGGTCATGGTCGTCGAGCTTACGTGGCCCGGCCCGCGATCGTCGGAGGGTGTTCGGGATCCGGGACACGGCTGCTCCAGCCGCCGGGGACGGCCCGGCCCTGCTGCTCGCGGAAGCGGACCGGGGCGATGCCGACCCGGCGGGTGAACAGCCGGGAGAAATAGGCCGGGTCGTCGTACCCGACGCGCCGGGCCACGGCGGCGACCGGCAGCTCGGTGGCGGCGAGGAGTTCCTTGGCCCGGCCGAGCCGGATGCCGAGGAGGTAGTCCTTGGGGCTGCACCCGGCACCCCGGCGCACCGCGACGCGCAGCTCGGCAGGGGTCATCCCGTGCCGTGCCGCGTGCTCGGCGACCGACAGGGGCTGGAAGGCGTCGCGGGCGAGCGCCTGGAGGACCGGGTCGCCGTCGGGGGCCAGGTCGGCGCGGGCGCGGCGCAGGGCGACCAGGAGTTCATGGACGGCCGCGCCCGTCTCGACCTCCAGGAGCGGGTTGCCCCGGCGGGCCGCCCGCGCGATCTTCCCGACGGCGGCCCGGGCGCCCCCGGTGTCGGCGAGCGGGACGACCGGGCGGTCCGGCTCGATGTAGCCGAGCTCGGTGTAGGTGGCCGTCGCGGGCCCGGTGAAGTCGACGAAGGACTCGTCCCAGCCGGTCGCCGGGTCGGGCCCGTAGTGGTGCGGGACGCCCGGGGTGAGCCAGATCAGCGCGGGCGCGACGACCGCGACCCGCACCCCGTCCGCGCCCCGGAACCAGCCGCCGCCCGCGCAGACGACCACGGCCACATGGTGGTCGAGGGTGCGCGGCCCGACCGTGGGCAGCAGCCCGTGCTGCATCCCGACGCCGAGGCAGACCAGGCCGAGCCGATGATGGACCGGGCTCGGGGTGAAATAGCGCATCCAGGTGTGGTATCCACCCATTTCGCCGCCTCCCGTTCCGCACGTAGGCCCAACCCCTTGCGTCCAATCAGCGCCGATCTTTGTCCATGGACCGGCGGGGCGCCAGGGACAAAAGTGGCGGGGGCGAGCGGACGAGAGACGGGCGGGGGCCGGTGGCTGACTTCACCGTGGGTGACGAGGACTTTCTGCTGGACGGGCGGCCGGTGCGGCTGCTGTCGGGGGCACTGCACTACTTCCGGGTGCACGAGTCCCAGTGGGGCCACCGGCTGGCGATGCTGCGGGCGATGGGGCTCAACTGCGTCGAGACGTACGTTCCATGGAACCTGCACGAGCCGACGCCGGGCGAGTTCCGCGACCCCGGCGCGCTCGGCCGGTTCCTGGACGCGGCCGAGGCGGCCGGGCTGTGGGCGATCGTGCGCCCCGGCCCGTACATCTGCGCCGAGTGGGAGAACGGCGGCCTGCCGCACTGGCTGACGGGCCCCCTGGGGCGACGGGTGCGCACCCGGGACGCGGAGTATCTGGGCCATGTACGGCGCTGGTTCGGGGAGCTGCTGCCGCAGGTGGTGGCGCGGCAGATCGACCGGGGCGGCCCGGTGCTCATGGTGCAGGTCGAGAACGAGTACGGCAGCTACGGCTCGGACCAGGAATACCTGCGCGCCCTCGTCGGGCTGCTGGGCGAACTGGGCGTCTCCGTGCCGCTGTTCACCTCCGACGGGCCCGAGGACCACATGCTGACCGGCGGGTCGCTGCCGGGCTTGCTCGCCACCGCGAACTTCGGCTCGGACGCGCTCGGGGCCTTCGAGGTGCTGCGTCGTCACCAGCCGAAGGGACCGCTGATGTGCATGGAGTTCTGGTGCGGCTGGTTCGACCACTGGGGCGCGGAGCCGGTCGTACGGGACGCGCGCGAGGCGGCCGGGGCGCTGCGCGAGATCCTGGAGTGCGGCGCCTCCGTCAACCTCTACATGGCGCACGGCGGCACCAGTTTCGCGGGCTGGTCGGGCGCGAACCGGGACGGCGAGGCGCATGTCGGAAAGCTGCTGCCGGACGTGACGTCGTACGACTACGACGCGCCCGTCGACGAGGGCGGCCGCCCGACTCCGAAATTCTGGGCGTTCCGGAAAGTGCTCGCCGAGCACCAGGACGGCCCCCTCCCGCAACTCCCGCCTCCACCAAGGACGTTGGGCACCCCCGTCACCGTGCCGCTGACCAAGTGGGTGGCCGCCGAGGACGTACTGGAGGCACTGGGCTCACCCGAGAGCGAGTACGGGATACCGCCGACGTTCGAGGAGCTGGACGTGGACCGGGGCGTGGTGCGCTACCGGTTCGAGGTGCCGGGGCCCCGGCAGCCGTATCCGCTGCGGGTGGAAGGGCTGCGCGACCGGGCGGTCGTATACGTCGACGGGGTGCGGGCGGGGGTGCTGACCGAGGACGACGCGGTGCTGCCCGAGCCGGTGGCGGGGCCCGCCGCTGTCGAGCTGTGGGTGGAGTCGCTGGGGCGCGTCAACTACGGACCGAGGCTCGCCGAACCCAAGGGCATCACCGTCGGGGTACTCCACGAACGGCAGTTCCTGCACGGCGTACGCGCGCGTGGACTGCGGCTCGACGCGTTCGAGGACGCGGACCGGATGCGGCGGCTGCCGTTCCGTTCAACTGCGGAGAACAGCGGACAGGGTCTGTTTCAGGGCACGTTCGACGTTCAAGAACCCGGCGATGCCCGCCTTGAACTTCCGGGTCTGGTACGAGGTTTCGCCTGGGTGAACGGATTCAACCTCGGGCGTTACTGGTCCGCCGGACCACAGCGGTCCCTTCACGTCCCGGGAGCGGTGCTGCGGGAACAAGCCAATACGGTATGGGTTTTGGAGCTGGAGCTTGATGATTCAATCAATCCGGAAGTGAAATTCCACTAGCCTCGAAGAGCGCGAGGAAAGCGCGTTCCATCTCCCGTCGCACACATCGAGGTTGACATGAAGGATCTCATCACCCGGTCCCGCATCGCCAAGTTGGCCGCCTCCGGTGCCGCCGTGGCGGCGACCGTACTGCTCGCGACTCCGGCGAGCGCCGCGACCGCCATCTCGGTGACCCCGAACACCGGGCTCTCCGACGGCCAGACGGTCACGATATCGGCCTCCGGCTACACGCCCGGCGCCGCCGTGAACGTGGGCGAGTGCGCCTCGGCCACCGTCTGTTCCACGGATGTCAAGTACCTCACCGCCGACGCCAACGGCGCCGTCTCGGTGAGCTACAACGTCGCGAAGGCCTTCACCGCCAAGGACTGGTCCACGGGCAAGGACGTGACCGTGGACTGCGCCGCCGCGCAGTGCAACATCACCGCCTGGGAGCAGACCACCGGCAACACGGTCCAGACGATCGCCTTCAAGTAAGCAAACCGCCTCAACAAGCCCGTGATCTCCTCCTGATCATGTGAATCCCGCGGGCCGCCCCGTCCCCTCGTATCGGGGCGGCCCGCGTCCCTCCCGTCAGAGCTCGCGCACCTCGAAGGCGTCGAGCACGAACTCCGCCGTCCCGTCGTCGCCCGTCTTGCGCAGCCCGACCCAGACCTCACCACTCGCCGGGGCCGTGAACTCATAGGCGTAGACGGTTGGTTCGTTGGCCGACGGGAGTGCTTCGCGGCTCAGCTCACGCGTCGCCGAGCCGTCGTCGAGGCCGGTGATCCAGGCGTACTGGCCCGCCTTCTCGTTCTCGTATCGGAACGCGACGCGATAGCGCTTACCGGGGAGGAACCGGACGGTGAACGGAACCGTCCGGTAGACCAGCCCATCGTTCTCGCCGCGCGACTTCAGCGACTGACCGCCGTCGATCACGTCGTCGATCGCCTTGCCGTTCCAGCCGCGCTGGGTGTACGGCGCGTGCCGCTGCGCGATGTGGGTGCGCGGGTCGGTGGCGCCGCCCGCGTCGCCCTTGACGAAGACACCCCAGCCCTGTGGCACGTTCTCGAAGTCCTCGTACGCGAGCGTGCCCGCCTTGGCGGTGCGGCGCGCGGCGACGATCCGTACGTTGTCGAACCGCACCCGGGCGCTCCCGGCCTCCGCGCGCAGGGTCAGCTCGACCGGGCCGCCGCCCTCGGGGACGGTGAAGTACGTGAACATCCGCTGGAAGCGGGTGCCGTGCTTGCGGTCGGCGGCCACGTAGTTGCCCGCCGTGGACGTCGCCGTCCAGTTGCGCGCGGTGACGCCGTCGGCGGTGCGGGCCTCCAGGGCCGCCGTGCGCCGCTCGTCCGCCCGCTCCCCCACCTCGACCTGCACGGACGCCGCGTACTGCCCGGGTGCGAGGCGACTGAGGCGCTGGCCGACGGCGGCCGCCGTGCCCGCGCCGATCACCAGCTCGTAGTCGCCGAGCTCGCTGCGGCGCACGGACGCAGGGCCGCCGACCGTCCAGCCGTCCAGGGAGCCGGAGTTGAAGCCGGGGTCGTGCAGCAGGGTGCCCTGGCCCCAGCCTGGTCGGCGGGCGGCGACGCGGTCGCGGTAGACGACATACGGCTGGGCGGCCTCGGCGTCGAGGGTGACGCTCCCGGCGCGGACCGGCAGATCGCGTACGTGCACCCGCCCCTGGTCGGTCAGCCGGTACAGCGCCACCGACCGCGATCCGGCCCAGCCGCGCGGCAGCCGCCAACTAGTCGTCCCACCATCCGGGTTGTAGTGATACAGCTTCGCCGGATCAAGCGCGCTGCGCGGCTCCCATGGCAGCAGATAGGAACCGCCGTCGTACACCACGCGCGCGTCCGTCGTGATCCGGCGGACGCCGTCCGTGTCGGAGACGGCGGTGGCGGTCGGCCCGGAGAAGGTGATCTCGTGGTCGTTCCAGCGCCGGATCGGATACGCCTGGAGGTACTTGGCGGGCAGCGACTCGGTCCAGATCAGCCGGTAGAACGCCGTCCAGTCGGTCTTGCCGACCCAGCCCTCGAAGTTGCCCATATGGACATGGCCGAGCAGGGTCGGCCATTTGTTGGCGAACACGTCCTTCTGGTGGTTACGGAGGAAACGGATCAGCCGGGAGTTGATGCCGCGCGAGGTGTCGCCGCCGTAGTCGGTCTCGTTCGCCCAGTGCGACCAGAGCGAGGAGCGCTCCAGGCCGTGCCCCCACTCCGAGGCGACCAGCCAGCCCTGGTCGCGCAGGGCGCGCTGGAGGCGGTCGGAGGTCCAGCCGGACTCGCGGAAGACGTCGAGGTAGATCGCGTTGAGCGCGGGGTCCGCGTCCCGGCGCAGCTGCGCGAAGCGGCGCACGATGTCGCCGGAGACCAGGTCGCGGCGCTGGTCGATACGGTACGACTGGTCGAGCCAGTCCCACTGCTGGTTCTTCTTGTCGACCAGCGTCTCGGAGAAGGCGTGGGCGACGGGGTACGACTCGGTCGCGTTCACATGGACCGCGAAGTCGCTGTTCCACTTGCGGCCCTCGCGGACCAGGAAGTTGAGGTCTTCGAGACCGCCCGCGCGTTCGTTGTAGTTGCCCGCGTAGTCGGGGTGCGCCGAGTCGTGGCCCTCGGACTGATAGCCCTTGAGCAGCGTGAACTGGCGCAGGCCGTCCGTCGCGAGCGAGATCCGCTTGACGTTGTCGAGGGTGGCGAGGAACGGATTGGTGGCCTGCGAGGCGAAGTTGAAGGGGATGTGCGGGACGACACGCAGGTGCTGCTCGTCGGCGCCGAGCGGGGTCACCATGATCTCGCGCAGCGCGGTCGCCGCGTCCTGCCAGTCCACCGCGTTGCCGCCGCCCCGGCCCCTTGTGATGATCACGGTGGCGTACGGCAGCGGCTCTGTGGCGTCGACGGGGGCGGTCGCCGCGCGGTGCGTCCACTGGCCCGGGACCAGCTGCGCCGTGACGTGACCGCCCCGCTTCACCGTCCGGCGCCACAGCCGCCCGTTCTCCCAGGTGGTCCCGGCGGCGCTGTCGGGCTTGTCGTAGACGGTGTTGGTCTCGATCGCCCCGCCGAGGCCGTCGTGCGCGACGACGGCGTACGCGCAGCCGACGGGTGCGGTGTCCGTGACCGTGTCCTTGGTGACCAGGACCAGCGTGTCGCCGCTCTTCGCCTTGTCCAGCTGGATCTTGGCGGCGAGCAGCGCGGCGCCGGGCTGGTCGTCGCGTACGGAGAGCAGGGCGAGGCCGGGGATCTGGATCGTGCCGATCCGCAGCGCCGGGGTGTCGTGGATGCGGGTGATCCGCCAGTGGACTCGGTTGCCGTCGACGCGGATCTCCGCGCGGATCTCGGTGCCGTTGTCGAACGCGAGCGTGTACGTGATGTGGTCGCGGGTGGGGTGGGCGGTGACGTGGGGGGTGTGGGGTGCGCCGTCGATGAGGACGTCGTGGACGGGGTCCTCCTGTCCGTACAGCCGGGCGCCGGTGGTTCGGTCGGTGTACGAGATCACGCGCGGGAACCGGGTGTCGACGCGTACGTCCAGGTCTCGGGAGCGGATGACGCACTCGGTGGCCGCGCTGGCGGTGCCGTTCACCCCGAGGGCGACCCCGGCTCCGGCCAGCGCGGTGACCGCGACCACCGTCCTCCGCTTCGGTCCGCGTACTTCGGCGTCCACGCTTCCTCCTCGTGCCGGGGGGTCGGTGCGGTCACCTTGGGCCGGGGGGTGTGGGTGCGCCCATGGACAAAGGGGAGGGGGTCTTGGACTAAGTGTTCGTCTGCGGGCCGGCGGGGGCTGGTCGCGCAGTTCCCCGTGCCCCTAAAGGCCTGCGGCTGAGCCAAGTTCTCGGGATCAGGCGGACTACCTAAGGGGCGCGGGGAACTGCCCGAGCAACCCCCACCGGGCCGCAGACGAACCACCGGCTCACTCCAGCGGCAGGACCGCCAGCACCAGCCACCCGCCCTCCGGCGACGGGCCCGCCGTCAACTCGCCGCCCAGCGCCGACACCCGCTCCGTCAGGCCCGCGAGGCCGAACCCGTCGCCCCGGGCGGAAAGCGGGAGACGAGCCGCCCGGGAGCCGTCGTCGGCGACCCGGACCTCCAGGCCCGACCCGACCACCCGCAGCCCCACCCGCACCGCACTCGCATCCCCCGCATGCTTGCGGACGTTCGTCAACGCCTCACGCACCACGCGATACGCCGCGGCCGCGACCTCGCCGGGCACACGCGCCTCCAGGCCGGGCTCGACGTGCAGCACGGCCGGCGGGCCCGCCAGGGAGAAACGGTCGGCCAGTTCGCGGATCTGCGCGAGACCCGCGACCGGCTCCGTCTCGGGATCGCCCGCACGCAACACCCGCACCAGACGCCGCATCGCACTCAGCGCCTCACCCCCCGCGTCCTCGATCCGGCCGAACGTGTCGGCCGCCCGCTGCCCCTCTACCGAGGTGAACCGGGCCGCGCGGGCCTGGACGACGATGCCGGTGACATGGTGGGCGATCAAGTCGTGCAGCTCACGCGCGAGTTCGAGGCGCTCGGCCTGCCGTACGGCCTGGAGATCGCGCACCCGCTGCCAGGACTGGGCGCGCAGCAGCAGCGAGTACGCGCTGACCACCACCGTCAGCACCGCGAAGAGCAAGGTGAACCGGCCGGGCGAGGCATCCCGCACCGGCACCGCCGTACAGCCGAGCCCGAGCAGCGGGCCGAGGACGGCGGCGGTGCGCGACGGCGCCCGCAGCAGCACGGCCGACAGCAGGACAAGGAGCGCCACCGCCTCGCCCATCCCCCAGACGATCTCCGGCCGGTCGAAGAACATCAGCCCCGTCGCGGTCCAGGTGACGGCCGCCGCGACCCAGGCCCGTACGACCATGGGAACCCCCGGCCAGGGCAGCGCGCACAGACAGACCACCAGGCCCGAGGCCCAGACGATCGCGTGCGGCCGGGTGGGCTGGCGGGCGAGCGCCAGGCCCTCGAAGACCACCAGGCCGACGAGGACCGCGGCGAGCGCCACGCGGGCGGCCTCGGCCGCGTGCGGATGGGTGCGCAGCCAGGTGCGTACGGGACTCACGCCGCGCCCGTGGCCAGGCCGCTCTCCCAGGCCCAGGCGGCGATCTCCACCCGGTTCCGGGCCCCGAGCTTGCCCTGCACATTGGCCAGATGGGTCTTCACGGTGGAGAGGGAGACATACAGGTCGGAGGCGATCTCGGCGTTGGTGGCGCCGCGCGCCAGGCACCGTACGACATCGCGTTCGCGCTCGGTGAGGGGTTCGGCGGGGCGGCGCACGGACCCGGCGGGCCGGGCGGTGGCGAGCTCCTTCAGCAGCCGGACCGTGATCGCCGGGGAGACCAGCGAGTCACCGGCGGCGGCCGCCCGGACCGCCTCGACCAGCATCTCGGGGCTCGCGTCCTTGAGCAGGAACCCCGAGGCGCCGCCGTGCAGGGCGGCGTGGACGTATTCGTCCAGGTCGAAGGTGGTGACGATGACGATGCGCGGGCGCTCGCGGCCCGAGAGGCGCCGGGTCACCTCCAGGCCGTCGAGGCCGGGCATCCGGATGTCGAGGAGCAGGACGTCCGGGTCGAGCCGGTCGACCGCCGCGAGCGCGGCCGGGCCGTCCGGGACGTCGTCCAGGACCTCGATGTCGGACCGGCTCTCCAGGATCATGCGGAACCCGGTCCTGACCATCTCCTGGTCGTCCGCGATGACCACTGTGATCGGCATGTCCCTATATGACCAGGTTCGGCCGGACGCCCGCAAATTCCGGGCGCCCGGCCACAAAGGCGATCACACCATCACAGCGTCGCGGCCGCCTGCGCTATGTCGGCGGCGAAGGTCGAGACCTCGCTGTAGACGCCGGGATAGCCGGGCTCGGCGCATCCCTGGCCCCAGCTGACGATGCCGACCTGGATCCAGGCATTGCTGTTGTCCTTGCGGAACATGGGTCCACCGGAGTCGCCCTGGCAGGTGTCGACGCCGCCCTGCTGGAGGTAGCCGGCGCAGATCTCGTCACCGGGGACGAGGTCGCCGCCGTACGCGGCCTGGCAGTCCGCGTCGGAGACGAACGGGACCGTCGCCTTGTAGAGATAGCGCTGCTGGCCGCCGCCCTCGCTGCGGGCGCCCCAGCCGGCGATGGTGAAGGTGCCGTTGTTGAACTCGGTGGTGGTGGCGATCTTGAGCGTGGGCTGGCTGACCGGCTTGGCGAGCTTGATCAGCGCCCAGTCCTTGCCCTTGCCGTTGTAGCCGGGCGCCTGGAGCACCTCGGTCGACTTCACCTTGACGGCGCTGCCGCTCTGGAGGTCGACGACGCCCGTGGTGGCCGTGATGGAGGTGTTCGCGCCGGAGCCGTCCACACAGTGGGCGGCGGTGAGCACGATCTGCCGGCTGTAGAGGGCGCCGCCGCAGCCCATGGAGAGGCGGACCATGAACGGGAACTCGCCCTGGGCCGCGCGGGTTCCGCCGACGACGGGCATCGGGGAGGCGGTGGCGCCGGTGGCGGGTTGCAGGGTGACCGCCGCGAGGGTGACCGCCGCGACGGCCACGCATCTCTTGAGCGCACGCACGATGGTGTTCTTCAAGGAACTGCCTTTCGTGGGGGGTTGGAGAGCCACACCCCGGCACGCCCGGTCCCGTACGCCGCTCGCGCAGCGCATGTCATGGGCGCGTCAAAGCGTGTCCGAGGATTATCCGGAACCCGCCGTACCCGCTACAAGGAGCACTTTCCGGCCAGGCGTACTGCACCACCGGCCGCGCCATGACCGCCGTACAGTGGAGGCCGGTTCACCGTCGTACGGGGGTGCCAGCGTGTCCCACGAGAGCGCGGCCGGGTCCAGTCCGGTCGTCCACGGATATCCGCACCTCGACACCGTGCGGGCGGCGATCACCGCGCTGCACAAGCGGCTGTCGTACGACGGGCTCCAGTCGTACGCGACGAGCGTGCTGCCCGCCGACGTGGCCTTCGCCGACCAGGACGACCTGCACCTCGGGGCCCAGCGGGTGGCCCGGGCGCTGGTCCAGCACCTGCGGCTGCCGGAGGCCCGGATGATCGTGGGCTTCCGCGAGATGCAGCACGCGGCGGCGGTCGAACTCGCGGCGGGACCGGAGTACTTCATCGAGCTCAACGACCGCTTCCGGCACCACCGGCGGGACATCGGGGCCGCGCTCGCGCACGAGATCACGCATGTGCTGCTGCACCGGCTCGACCTCTCGTTCCCGGGCACGCGCGACAACGAGATCCTCACCGACACCGCGACCACCTATCTGGGCGCGGGGTGGCTGCTGCTCGACGCGTTCCGGGAGGACGGCGTCTCCAGCCAGAAGCTCGGCTATCTCACACCGGAGGAGTTCGGTTACGTCCTGGCCAAGCGGGCGGCCGTGTTCGGCGAGGACCCCTCACCGTGGTTCACCAGCCCTCAGGCGTACCCCGCGTACACGGCGGGCCTCACCCAGGCCCGGCGCGACCTCCAGCAGCCACCGCTGGTGGCGGCGGGCTGGGCGGGACGGCGGCGCTACGCGAAGGACCGCCGCTACGCGAACGAGAACGGCGGCCTGTCGACCGGCGGGCTCCCGTACTCCTTCGAGAACGACCGCGGGGAGCTGCGGGTCTGCTTCGCGTGCCCGACGTGTCATCAGCGGATCCGGGTACCCGTGCGGGGGCGCGTACGGGCGCGATGCGCGCTGTGCCGCACGGTCCTGGAGTGCGACACCTGATGACGATCATGGATGGGGCTTTCGAACGTAAGGTCGACATATGGACCTGTTCGAGGCGGTACTGGCCGGTGACGACGACGCGGTGATGTGGGCGCTGCGGTCGGGGGCGGCCGCGGAGAGCGTGGACGCGGAGGGCACGACCGCGCTCTATCTGGCCGCCGTCGAGAACCGGCCGGGCGCGGTCCGGCTCCTCCTCGCCGCGGGCGCCGACCCCGAGCGCGCGAGCGGCCCGGACGCGTCGGACCTGCCGCTGTGCGGCGCGGCGTGCGGCGGCCACACCGAGGTCGTACGCTCCCTGCTCGCGGCCGGCGCCCACCCGGACCTGCGCGAGTCCTTCGGCTTCACGGCCATGACGTGGTCGGTACGCCTGGGCCACGCCACCACGACGGCGGCCCTGCTCGCAGCGGGCGCCGACCCGTCCCTGCCGGGCCCGACGGGCGAACCGCTCCTGGTCCTGGCAGCCCGCCGAGGCTCCCTACCGACGGTGCGCACACTGCTGCGATACGACGCACCGGCCCGCCGCGAGGCCCTGACAGAGGCCCGCCGCTGGCTCACCCGCGACATCGCGGACGAACTGCGCCGACAACTGGTCCGGACGTACGGCGAGGAGATAGAGACGGCAGTCCGCCGGGTGAAGGACGAGGACGGCGTGACGATAGTGGCGGAGGCAAGGCGAGACGGAACGGTCTGGGCAACCGTGGACCAGCAAACCGCGCACGCGGAGATAGCAACACTCCTGGAGGCCCCCTAAGGGGCGCGGGGAACGGCGCGACCAGCCCCCACCGGCCCGCAGCCAACGAACACACCCTCGACCTGGCCAAAAGGCGCCAGCCGTCGCGGCCGAAAATCGCCCCAACCCGCCGTCCGCCAGGACCACCCCCGCCTCCCCCCGTTAACCGCGGAGTCACGCACCACCCCCGTAATGAAGGAGTTGTCTGTACAACAGTTGGCTGTACAACTCCGTACGGCCTCGCCCCTCATGGAGCCCACGTGACGACCGCCCCCCGTATACGCCGCACCACCGGTATCGCCCTCGCGCTCACCGCATCCGCGTTCGCCCTCGCCGCGTGCGGCGCCAAGAGCGACGCCAAGTCCGTCGACTCGGCCGGGAAGGGCGGCGGGCAGAACATCGCGACCGCCGCGACCGCCAAGGACGCGGGCGGCATGGACGCGCTCGTCACCGCCGCCAAGAAGGAAGGCACGCTCAACGCGATCGCCATCCCCCGCGACTGGGCCAACTACGGCGCGATCATCGACGGGTTCAGCAAGAAGTACGGCATCAAGGTCGCCGTCGACAACCCGGACGGAACCAGCCAGGACGAGATCAACGCCGTCAAGACCCGCAAGGGCCAGGACCGCGCCCCCGACGTCCTCGACCTCGGCGCCTCGTTCGCGCAGGCCGCGGCCCAGCAGGGCCTGACCGCCCCGTACCGCGTCGAGGCGTACGACAAGATCGCCGAGGGCCAGAAGGACGCGCAGGCGCGCTGGTTCAACGACTACGGCGGCTATGTCTCGATCGGCTGCGACGCCAAGCGCGTCAAGGAGTGCCCGCAGACCTTCGCCGATCTGCTGAAGCCCCAGTACAAGGGGCAGGTCGCGCTGAACGGCAACCCCACCAAGTCGGGTTCCGCGTTCGCCGGTGTGTACGCGGCCTCGCTCGCGAACGGCGGTTCGTTCGACGACATCCAGCCCGGCCTCGACTTCTTCGCCAAGCTCAAGAAGAGCGGGAACTACAACCCCGTCGAGTCCACCCCGGCCACCGTCGAGAAGGGCGAGACCCCGATCAGCATCGACTGGGACTACCTCAACGCCGGTTACGGCGAGGAGTTCAAGTCCAAGGGTCTGGACTGGAAGGTCGCCGTGCCCACCGACGGCGTCTACGCCCAGTACTACTCGCAGGCCGTCAACAAGGACGCCCCGCACCCGGCGGCCGCGCGGCTGTGGCAGGAGTACCTGTACTCCGCCGAGGGCCAGAACCTGTGACTGAAGGGGCACGCCCGCCCGGCGCTCATGAGCGTCATGGAGCAGGACGGCACCCTCGACAAGGACGCGGCGGCCAAGCTCCCGAAGGTCGCGGGCACCCCGAAGTTCCCCAGCGAGCAGCAGACCGCCCGGGCGAAGACGGTCCTCGCCCAGGGCTGGGCCAAGGCGATTTCGGGCTGACGCTGTGACGATCGAGACCACCACCCCGGCCGGGGCTTCGGCCCCGGCCCGGGCGGCCACAACTGCCGTGGCGGACAAGGCGGTTACCAAGCACCGCCGTCCCGGCCCCTGGCTCGCCGCCGTCCCGCTGCTCCTCTTCGTCGCGCTCGCCTTCGGCCTCCCGGCGATCGCGATGCTCGACGGGGCGCTGACGGTGAACGGTTCGTACGGCCTGGCCAACCTGGACGCGTCCGTGCACGGCGCCTACCGCACCGCGCTGCTCGGCAGCCTCAAGCTCGCGGCCACCACCGCCGCGATCGGCTCGGTGCTCGGGCTGCTGCTCGCGCAGGCCGTCGTCACCTCGCGCGGCAAGGTGCTGCGCGAGAGCGTGCTCACCGCGTCCGGCGTCCTCGCCAACTTCGGCGGCGTGCCGCTCGCCTTCGCCTTCGTCGCGACGCTGGGCAACGCCGGTGTGCTCACCACCCGCCTCGGGCTCGGCGACCACGGCTGGAGCCTCTACAGCTTCTGGGGCCTGGCGATCACGTATCTCTACTTCCTGATCCCGCTGATGGTGCTCACCGTGGCGCCCGCGCTCGACGGGCTGCGCCCGCAGTGGCGCGAGGCGGCCCTCAACTCCGGTGCGAGCACCTGGCAGTACTGGCGGCACGTCGGTATCCCGGTGCTGCTGCCGACCCTGCTCGGCGGGTTCGTGCTGCTCTTCGGCAGCGCCTTCGCCGCGTACGCCACGGCCGCCGCGATGGTCGGCAGCTCGGTGCCGCTGGTGACGCTCCAGATCGCGGACGCGCTCTCCGGCAACGTCCTGCTCGGCCAGGAGAACGTGGCGCTCGCGCTCAGCCTCGACATGGTCATGGTCGCGGCCCTCGTCATGGCCGTCCACCTGCCCCTGACGCGAAGGAGCGCCCGATGGCTCGCCTGACGCAGCCGCTGCGCCCGTGGCGCGGCGCGGTCCTCGGCGTGGCCGGGGTCTACTTCCTGGTCCCGCTGCTCGCCGCCGCGGTCTTCACGATCGACATCCCGAATCAGGGCCTCACCCTCTCCTCGTACACCCAGATCTTCGCCGCCGACGGCTTCAGCACCGCGCTGCTGCTCTCCCTCGGCCTCGGGCTCACCACGGTCGCGCTCGCGCTGGTCCTGACGGTCCCGGCCGCGCTCGCCGTGCGGCTCTCGGGGTCGGGACGGCTGCGGGCGGTCCTGGAGACGGTGTGCACGCTGCCGCTGGTGGTGCCGCCGGTGGCGCTGGTGGCCGGGATCGGGACGGTCCTGAAGTGGGGCCCTGACCACCTCTCCACCACCCCGCTGTACCAGACGTTCGTGGCCATCCAGAATCCCGACTTCCCCGTCATCCTGGTCCTGGCGTACGTGGTGATGGCGCTGCCGTTCGTCTACCGCTCGCTCGACGCGGGGCTGCGCGCCGTCGACGTCCGTACGCTCGTCGAGGCCGCCCGGGATCTGGGCGCGTCCTGGCCGCGTGCGATCTTCTCGGTGGTGCTGCCCAATCTGCGGACCGCGCTGCTCAACGCGTCGTTCCTGGCGCTCGCGCTGGTCCTCGGCGAGTTCACGGTGGCGCAGCTGCTCGGATTCCAGCCGTTCGCGGTGTGGATCGTGCAGGCGTCCGGCTCCAACGCCCAGTTGTCGGTGGCCGTCTCGCTGCTCAGCCTGGTGCTGACCTGGGTGCTGCTGCTCGTCGTGACGGGCCTGGCCCGCACCCGCTTTCGTATCCCCGTCCGCAAGAACAAGAAGGAGGCGGGCGCGTGACGATCACCGACGCACCTGCGCGCACCGGAACCGCCCTGAAGATCCGGGGGCTACGCCGCACCTTCGGCTCGGCCGTCGCGCTCGACGGGCTCGACCTCGATGTCGCGCCCGGTGAACTCCTCGCCCTGCTCGGCCCGTCGGGCTGCGGCAAGACCACGGCGCTGCGGGTCCTCGCGGGCTTCGAGCGGCCGGACGCCGGGCAGGTGCTGCTGGACGGCGAGGACATCGTGCCGGTGCCGGCCAACCGGCGCGACACCGGGATGGTCTTCCAGTCGTACAGCCTCTTCCCGCATCTGACGGTGGCCGAGAACGTCGCCTTCGGGATGCGGATGCGCAAGGTCGCGGCGGCCGAACGCCGGTCGCGCGCCGCCGAGTTGCTGGAGCTGGTGGGCCTGCCCGACCACGGCACCCGCTTTCCGCACCAGCTCTCCGGCGGTCAGCAGCAGCGGGTCGCGCTGGCCCGCGCGCTCGCGCTGCAGCCCCGCCTGCTGCTGCTCGACGAGCCGCTGTCCGCGCTCGACGCCAAGGTGCGCGTCAGCCTGCGCGAGGAGATCCGCCGCCTCCAGCTGGAGCTCGGCATCACCACGGTCTTCGTCACGCATGACCAGGAGGAGGCGCTGTCGATGGCCGACCGGGTCGCGGTGATGCACGGCGGGCGCCTCGAACAGTGCGCGAGCCCGGCCGAGTTGTACGACCGTCCGGCGACGCCGTTCGTGGCGTCCTTCATCGGCACGATGAACCGCGTCCCGGGCCGCCCGACGGCGGACGGGCAGGCCGAGGTCCTGGGCGTCACGCTCCCGGTGGACGGGCCGGTCGCCGGTGCCACCGAGTTCCTGCTGCGGCCCGAGGCACTGGACGTCACGGAGGGCGGCCCGGACCAGGTGACCGGCAGCGCCTTCCACGGCGCGAGCACCCGGCTGCACATCCGGCTCGCGGACGGAACCCAGGTCAAGGCCGACCTCCCCTCGCACGCGGCGGGCGCGTTCGGCGCGGGCGCTGCCGTGACCGTACGGCCGCAGCGGCGTCCGGTGCTGGCGGCGGGTGAGGACGCGTGAGCGGGCTGCGGGCCGTCCTGTTCGACATGGACGGCACCCTGGTGGACACCGAGGCGGCCTGGGTCGAGGTCGTCGAGCAGGTCTCGGCCCGGCACGGTTACGTCCTGGCCGGTGCGGGGCGGCGAGCCGTCTACGGGCGGTCGGTGGAGGACACGGCCGCGATGCTGAGCGAGCCACTGAACGAGCAACAGGCGGTCCTTGCCGCCGAGTTGGGCGATGGATTCGCGGCGCGGCTCGCGGACGGGGCCGAGCCCCGGCCGGGCGCGGTCCGGCTGTTGTCGGTGCTGCGCGAGCACGGGGTGCCGACCGCGCTGGTGTCGGCCTCGCCCCGAGCCGTGGTCGACAAGGTGGCGGCCTCGCTGGCCGGGCACCGCTTCGACGCGGTCTACGGCGCGGAGGACACCGTACGGACCAAGCCCGCGCCCGATCCGTATCTGGCGGCAGCGGCGGCCCTCGGGGCGGAGCCCTCGCGGTGTGTCGCCGTCGAGGACACGGTGACCGGTGTGACGTCGGCGGAGGCGGCGGGATGCGCGGTGCTCGCGGTGCCGTCCATGGAACCCATCGCGCCCGCGGCGGGCCGAACGGTGCTGGCTAGTCTGGAGGAAGCGGATCTCGCGTTGCTCCGCTCGCTGATCCGCACCGGCTGACACATCCAGGGGGAGAACGTGGCAGGCAAGGCGCCGCTGTACCGGAAGGTGGCCGGCGATCTGCGGGCCGCCATCACCGCGGGCGAGTACGGGTCGGGGGCGCGGCTGCCCGCCGAGGACGAACTCGCCCGCACCTACGGGGTGTCCAGGGGAACGATCCGCCAGGCGCTCGGCGCGCTGCGGGCCGACGGCCTGGTGACCTCGCGGCGCGGTGCGCGGCGGGTGGTGCTCGGCGGGGCCGGCGGGGCGCGGCTGCAGAGCTTCGAGGAGCTGCGGTCCTTCGCGCGCTGGGCCCGCTCGCTGGGCGAGGTGCCGGGCGGCCGGACGGTCTCGGTGGACCCCGGCGAGGCGAGCGAGGAGGAGGCGTACCATCTGCGACTGCCGCTGGGAGAGCGGGTGTTCCGGGTGCTGCGGGTGCGTACGCTGTCCGGCGCGCCGGTGATGGTGGAGCGCACCACGTATCCGGAGCGGGTGGGCGAGCTCGTACTCGCGATGGACCCGCAACTCGCCTCGCACGCGGATGAGTTGGAAGCGCACGGAATACTGTTCGTCGACGCCCATCACACGATCGACGTGGTCCCGGCGGACGCGGCCGACGCGGAACTGCTGGGCTGCGGGGCCGGGGAGGCCCTGCTCCGTGAACGCCGCCGCTCCACCGACCCGGCGGGGCTGCCGCTCGAATGGTCCCAGGACCGCTATCTCCCGGGCACGGTGGCGTTCACGGTGCGGAACTCGACCGGGTCGCGCGCGATGGGCAGGAGCCTCGGCGGCTCCTGACCATCGGCGCTTTTCGGCCGTACGGATCTCTCAGGTCGAGCGGGACTTGAGGCTGCGGCTCAGCAGCCGAAGTCGATCAGGTTGAAGGTCGCGTAGTGGTCCGAGGTGTAGTAGTCCTCGTTGTCCTGCTCACCGGTGACGACGCGGCGGGCGCCGCGCGTCGGAGCGCCGGGCGTCACGACGGTGTACTCGTGGTAGTAGCCGCTCGACTCCGACGGCAGGACGTGCTCGCGGTTGGTGAAGACCACCCCGTCCTGCGAGTACGGGAACGGGCCGCCCTGCGCGATCAGGTCGAGCGTGTCGTGCGCCTGCGAGGGCAGGGCCCCGTAGCAGATGCTGCCGGTCGACTGGGTGGACGCGGTGGCCGTCAGCGCGGACGGGCCGACGAGGAGGGTCGCGGCGAGGGCGGCGACGCCGCCGAGCGTGGCGAGACGCTTGGTTATGCGTGGGGGGTTACTCATGCGTCACATGATGACGCGCGTAGAGCGGGGTTAGTCAACGCCAAAATCATTGAATTTCCCACGAGTTAACCTGCGGCACCCTGGCGTAACGGAGGCGTCCACCGCTATTTGTCACAAGGGGGATAATTTAGCCATTCTTTCGTTTCAGCAAACTAAGGAGTTGCTACTCTCCCCCGCATGGACGACAGCAACGGCACTGACCGCGCCAAGGCGGTCGAAGACCTTCTGAGCGTGGCGCGCGAACACAGCGGCGTCACGGTGATGTTCCACACCGCCGTCGCCGGAAAGCAAGGCCTCGGCGCCTCGGAGAGCAAGACGCTCGATCTGCTCGAACGGTTCGGCCCGCTCACCGCCAAGGACCTCTGCCAGCACACCGGCCTCGCCCCCGCCTCCGTCACCGGTCTCGTCGACCGCCTGGAGACCAAGGGCTTCGTACGCCGCGCCAAGCATCCCACCGACAAGCGCCGCGTACTCATCGAGATCCGCCGGGAGAACGTGGCCGGTCTGAAGCGGTTCTTCGCGGACTGGTCCAGCGAAATGGCGCTGTTCTGCGACGAGTTCACGACGGACGAGCTGAAGAGCGTCGTACGGTTCCTGGCCGGTACGAGCACGCTGCAACGGGAGGCCGCGACCCGGCTGACGTCGTAACCCGGCCACCCTCTCCGCCGCGAACCGTCCCCGGTCTCCCCTTCACCCCGCCCCGTACACAGCCCCCGGCGCCTGCGCCCGCTCCAGCAGTTCGCGTGCCGTCGCGCCCGCCTCCGCCGGGGTCCTACGGGCACCCCTGTCCGCCGTCGGGCCCGGACGCCAGCCCTCCATCACGGTGATCCGGCCCGCCTCGGCCTCGAAGACGCGGCCCGTGACACCGTCGCTCGCGGCCGAGCCGAGCCAGACCACCAGGGGCGCCACATCCTCGGGTTCGGCCGCGAGATCGGCGAAGGCACGTTCCGTCATACGGGTGCGTGCCGCCGGGGCGATCGCGTTGACCTGGACGCCGTAGCGGGCGAGTTCGGCCGCCGCGACCAGGGTCAGACCGACGATCCCGGCCTTGGCGGCCGCGTAGTTGCCCTGCCCGACGCTCCCCAAAAGCCCGGCGCCGGACGTGGTGTTGACGACCCGGGCCACCGGCCGTCGCCCCGCCTTCGACTCCGTACGCCAGTACGCGGCCGCCTCCCGCAGCGGCAGGAAGTGGCCCTTGAGGTGGACGCGCATCACCGCGTCCCAGTCGTCCTCGTCGAGGTTCACCAGCATCCGGTCCCGCAGGAAACCCGCGTTGTTGACGAGCGTGTCCAGTCGGCCGAAGGTGTCGAGCGCCGCCTCGACCAGTGAGGCCGCGCCCTTCGCCGTCGCGATGTCCCCGCCGTGCGCGACCGCCTCGCCGCCCGCCGCCCGGATCTCGTCGGCCACGTGCTGGGCGGGGCTGTCGGAGCCGGGGGTGCCGTCGAGGCCGACGCCGAGGTCGTTGACGACGACCTTCGCGCCTTCGGCCGCGAACGCCAGGGCGTGGGCGCGGCCGAGACCCCGCCCTGCGCCGGTCACGGCCACGACCCGGCCCGCACTCATGCCAGAAGTCATCTCAACTCCCTGTGTTTTCCGATGTGTTGACCGTTGCCGCGTCCAAGAACGCCGGGCGTTCTCCCCCGCCGTGGACCAGGAGGGAGGCGCCGGTGATGTACGAGGCCGCGTCGGAGGCGAGGAAGACGGCTGCGGCGCCCACGTCGGAGGGCTCGGCCAGTCGCCCGAGCGGCACGGTCCGCTCCACGGCAGCAACCCCCTGTGCGTCCCCGTAGTGGAGATGCGCGAGCTCGGTGCGGACCATGCCCAGGACCAGGGTGTTGACCCGCACTTCGGGCGCCCACTCCACCGCCATCGAGCGGGCCAGGCTCTCCACCCCGGCCTTGGCTGCGCCGTACGCGGCGGTCCCGGGCGAGGGGCGCGTACCGCTGACGCTGCCGATCATGACGACCGAGCCGCCTGACGTACGCAGGTACGGGTACGCGGCGAGGGTAGCGGTCAGCGGTGCGGTGAGGTTGAGGGCGATCACGCGCGCGTGGCGCTCGGCGTCGGACTCGCCTCGGCCTTCCGCGAGCAGCCGGTACGGCGTGCCGCCCGCGTTGTTGACGAGGAGGTCGAGGTGCCCGTACGCCGTCGCGACCGCGTCGAAGAACTCCCGTACCGCCTCGCCATCGCGCAGGTCGACCGGGCGGAACTCGGCCTCGCGGCCCGCCACTTGGACCGGCCGGTCCGGTGGGCGCCGGGCACAGACCACGACGTCGGCGCCCGCCGCGAGGAGCGCCCGTGCGATGCCCGCGCCGACGCCCCGGGTGCCCCCGGTGACGACCGCAGCCTTCCCGGCCAGCTCCATCCGCTGCTACCTTCCCTACCTAACAAATGTTTGGTGGAAAGGTAGCTGATCCGCTCATGGGTGTCTCCACCACCGCCCCCGAAAAGGGGATTTCCGTCGTCACGGTCGACTTCCCGCCCGTCAACGCGCTGCCGGTGAAGGGCTGGTACGAACTGGCCGACGCCGTACGCGCCGCCGGGCGCGACCCCGGCGTCCGCTGTGTCGTCCTGGCCGCCGAGGGGCGCGGCTTCAACGCCGGGGTCGACATCAAGGAGCTGCGCCGCGACCGGGGCCACAGCGCGCTCATCGGCGCCAACCGGGGCTGCTACGAGGCGTTCTCGGCGGTGTACGAGTGCGAGGTGCCGGTCGTCGCGGCGGTGCAGGGGTACTGCCTCGGCGGCGGCATCGGCCTGGTCGGCAACGCGGACGCGGTGGTCGCCTCGGAGGACGCCACGTTCGGACTGCCCGAGCTGGACCGGGGCGCGCTCGGCGCCGCGACCCATCTCGCCCGGCTCGTCCCCCAGCATCTGATGCGCGCGCTCTACTACACCTCGCGGACGGTCACGGCCCGGGAGCTGCACGCGCACGGCTCGGTCTGGAGGGTCGTCGAGCGCACCGACCTCCCCTCCGCAGCCCTGGAGTTGGCGCGGGAGATCGCCCGCAAGGACGGCACGCTCATCCGGCTGGCGAAGGCCGCCATCAACGGCATCGACCCCGTCGACGTACACCGCAGCTACCGCTACGAGCAGGGCTTCACCTTCGAGGCCAACCTCAGCGGGATCGCGGACCGGCTCCGCGCCGACTTCGGCGGCGGGGAAGGAGCGGATCAGGCATGACCGACAAGACCATGACGCCCGACGAGGTGGCGGCACGGCTGCGCAGCGGCATGACCGTCGGCATCGGCGGCTGGGGCTCGCGCCGCAAGCCGATGGCGCTGGTCAGAGCGATCCTGCGGTCTTCCATCACCGACCTGACCGTCGTCTCGTACGGCGGTCCGGACGTCGGGCTGCTCGCCGCCGCCGGACGCGTCCGCAAGCTGGTCGCCCCCTTCGCGACCCTCGACTCGATCCCCCTCGAACCGCACTTCCGCGCGGCGCGCGAGGCGGGCGCGTTCGAGCTGATGGAGATCGACGAGGCGATGTTCATGTGGGGGCTGCACGCGGCCGCCAACCGGCTGCCGTTCCTGCCCGTACGGGCAGGGCTCGGCTCGGACGTCATGCGGGTCAACCCCACGCTGCGCACGGTCACTTCACCGTACGAGGACGGCGAGACGTTCGTCGCGATGCCCGCGCTGCGCCTGGACGCGGCCCTGGTCCATCTGAACCGCGCGGACCGCCTGGGCAACGCGCAGTACCTGGGCCCGGACCCGTACTTCGACGACCTGTTCTGCGAGGCGGCGGAGGCGGCGTACGTCTCCTGCGAGCGTCTGGTGGACGCGGGCGGCTTCGCGGACGCGGTCCCCCAGACCCTCCTGGTCGGGCGCCACTCGGTCACAGGTGTGGTGGAGGCGCCCCACGGGGCGCACTTCACGTCCTGCGCGCCGGACTACGAGCGGGACGAGCCGTTCCAGAAGCTGTACGCGACGACGCCGTGGGCGGAGTTCGCGGCGCGGTTCCTGTCGGGGCCGGACGAGAAGAGCTATCAGTCGGCCGTCCAGGCCTGGCACGAGGAGGTCCGGTGATCACCCGCGCCGAGTACTGCGTGATCGCGTGCGCCGAGGCCTGGCGGGGCGACGGCGAGGTGCTGGCCAGCCCGATGGGCCTGATCCCGTCGCTGGGCGCGCGTCTCGCCCGGCGCACCTTCGCCCCGGACCTGCTGCTCACGGACGGCGAGGCGACGCTGGTGGGGGCGGACGGGGCGGCGGAGGGCTGGCTCCCGTACCGCCGTCATCTGACCATGGTCACCGGCGGCCGCCGGCACGTGATGATGGGCGCGAGCCAGATCGACCGCTTCGGCAACCAGAACATCTCCTGCATCGGCGACTGGGCGACCCCGACGCGCCAGCTGCTGGGGGTGCGCGGAGCTCCGGTCAACACCCTGAACAACCCGGTGAGTTACTGGATCCCCAGGCACTCACCCCGGGTGTTCGTCCCGGCGGTCGACATGGTGTGCGGCGTGGGCTACGACCGCGCGGCCGCCGCCGGGGCGCGCTACCACCGCATTCCCCGGGTCGTGAGCGACCTGGGCGTCTTCGACTTCGCGACGCCGGACCGCTCGATGCGGCTGGCGTCGCTGCATCCGGGGGTGACGGTGGAGGAGGTGCGGTCGGCGACGGGCTTCGAGTTGGTGGTCGACGCCGAAGTCCCGTACACGCGTGATCCGACTCCCGAGGAGCTGCACTGCATACGAGAGGTGATCGACCCGTCGGGGCATCGTGAGCGAGAGGTCCGGTCCGCCTGATGGAGACGGCGTTGACGGCGCTCGTCGGGGTGCGGCACCCGATCGTGCAGACAGGCATGGGCTGGGTGGCCGGGCCCCGGCTGGTGACCGCCACGGCCGAGGCGGGGGCGCTGGGGATCCTGGCCTCGGCGACGATGACCACGGACGCGCTGCGGGCGGCGGTACGGGAGGTCAAGTCCCGTACGGACGCGCCGTTCGGGGTCAATCTGCGGGCGGACGCGGGGGATGCGCGGGAGCGGGTGCGGATCATCGTGGAGGAGGGGGTACGGGTGGCGTCCTTCGCCCTCGCCCCCTCGCGCGAGCTGATCGCCGAGCTCAAGGACGCGGGGGTGGTGGTCGTGCCGTCCGTCGGGGCGCGGCGGCACGCCGAGAAGGTCGCGGCGTGGGGCGCGGACGCGGTGATCGTGCAGGGCGGGGAGGGCGGCGGCCACACCGGCGAGGTGGCGACGACGGTCCTGCTGCCGCAGGTGGTGGACGCGGTGGACATCCCGGTGATCGCGGCCGGCGGCTTCTGCGACGGGCGCGGTCTGGTGGCGGCGCTGGCGTACGGGGCGGCGGGGGTCGCGATGGGCACGCGTTTCCTGCTGACCTCCGACTCTCCGGTGCCGGACGCGGTGAAGGCGCGGTATCTGGCGGCGGGGGTGGGGGATGTGACGGTGACGCGTGCGGTGGACGGCCTGCCGCACCGCATGCTCCGCACGGAGTTCGTGGCCTCGCTGGAACGGGCGGGGCGCGTACGGGCGTTGACCCGCTCCGTTCGCCACGCGTCGGCGTTCCGCCGCATCTCCGGGCTGACCTGGCCCCAAATGCTCCGCGACGGCCTCGCCCTGCGCCACGGCAAGGACTTGACGTGGAGTCAGGTGCTGCTGGCTGCGAATGTCCCGATGCTGCTGAAGGCGTCGATGGTGGACGGCCGTCCGGAGTCCGGCGTGATGGCGTCGGGCCAGGTGGCGGGGGTGATCTCGGATCTGCCTAGCGTGGAGGAGCTGGTGGGGCGGGTGATGGGGGAAGCGACGTCGATCCTGACGGATTTGCTCCCCACCCCGCCCCTTCCCTGAACCCTCCGGGGGTGGGTGGGGGTGAAGGTGGCCTCCCGGGGGCTGCGCCCCCGGACCCCCTTTGTCTGCGGATCGTGCTGGGTTGCTCGCGCCCACGCGGCGGAGCCGCACATGTCACAGCCCCGCGCCCCTTGATGGGCCCTTCGGGCCCTCCTTAGGGGCGCGGGGAACTGCGCGACAAGCCCCCACCGGCCCGCAGCCGACGAACTCGGCTGCCCGCCAAGGGCTTTCGAGAAGGGGCGGGGTGGGGAAAAGGCCCCGGCGTTACGCCGTCGCGCTGCGACGACCCCCGCCGCCCTGCGGACGGCCGCCACGCCTGGGCGCACCGCCCTGGCCCGCGCGGCCGCCGGCCTGGGTGCGGGCACCACCGGTGCCATTGGACGTGCGGGCACCACCGGTACCGCCCGACGTGCGCGCACCACCCGTGCCGCCCGACGTCCGGGCGCCGGAGGTGCGGGAGCCGCCCGAGCGGGAGCCGCGGCTGCGGGTGCGGCCCGTCGACGGGGTCGGCTGGGGCGGGACCTCGATGACGACCGGGACGCCGGACGGCTCGCGCGCGCCCGTCACACGTACCAGTTCCTCGTCGCTCGACTTGACCGCCGCCGTCTGCGGACGGATCCCCGCGAAGGACATGAGGCGGGACATCTCGCGCTTCTGCTCCGGCAGGACCAGGGTGACGACGCTGCCCGACTCGCCCGCGCGGGCCGTGCGGCCGCCTCGGTGCAGGTAGTCCTTGTGGTCCGTCGGCGGGTCGACGTTGACCACGAGGTCGAGGTCGTCGACGTGGATGCCGCGCGCCGCGACGTTCGTCGCGATCAGCGCGGTGACCTGGCCGTTCTTGAACTGCTCAAGCGTGCGGTTGCGCTGCGGCTGGGAGCGGCCGCCGTGCAGGCCCGCCGCGCGTACACCGCTCGCGAGCAGCCGCTTGACCAGCCGGTCCACCGAACGCTTGGTGTCCAGGAACATGATCACCCGGCCGTCGCGCGCCGCGATGCGCGCGGTGACGGCCTTCTTGTCGGTCTCGTCCTGGATGTAGAGGACGTGGTGTTCCATCGTCGTGACCGCGCCCGCCGACGGGTCCACGGAGTGGACGACCGGGTCGGTGAGGAACATCCGCACCAGGCGGTCGATGTTCTTGTCCAGGGTCGCCGAGAACAGCATCCGCTGGCCGCCCGGCTCGACCTGCTTCAGCAGCGCCGTGACCTGCGGCATGAAGCCCATGTCGGCCATCTGGTCGGCCTCGTCGAGCACCGTCGTACGCACCTGGCCGAGCACGCAGTCGCCGCGCTCTATGAGGTCCTTGAGGCGGCCGGGCGTGGCCACGAGCACCTCGGCGCCGCGTCGCAGCGCGTTGGCCTGCTTGGTGAGGGAGAGACCGCCGACGACGGTGGTCAGACGCAGGTTGACGGCGGTGGCGTACGGCGTGAGCGCGTCGGTGACCTGCTGCGCGAGCTCGCGCGTCGGCACGAGCACCAGCGCCAGCGGCGCCTTCGGCTCGGCGCGGTGTCCGGCCGTACGGGCCAGGAGGGCGAGTCCGAAGGCGAGCGTCTTGCCCGAGCCGGTGCGGCCCCGGCCCAGGATGTCGCGGCCCGCCAGCGAGTTCGGCAGGGTGGCGGCCTGGATCGGGAAGGGCTCGGTGACCCCCTGTGCCGCGAGCGTCTTGAGCAGCGCCGCGGGCATGTCGAGGTCCGCGAAGGCGGCCACGGCGGGCAGCGCGGGCGTGACGGTCTCCGGCAGCGTGAATTCACCCTGCGGCTGTACGGTCCGGCCGCGCGCGGGCTTCGCGGCGGGCTTGCTGGAGCTGGAGCTGGGGCGCTTGCGGGAGGTCATGCGCGTCATACGGAGGGTGCCTTCCGGGGCCGGGGGACGGACAGCACGCAAGCCGGGACCCGCACCTGCGCGGTGCGGGTCCCGGCTAGCGGAATTCGCCGAAGATCAGGCGGGGATGATGTTCTCCGCCTGCAGGCCCTTCTGGCCCTGCGTGACCTCGAAGGAGACCTTCTGGCCCTCAAGGAGCTCACGGAAGCCGGAGGAGGCGATGTTCGAGTAGTGGGCGAAGACGTCCGGGCCGCCGCCGTCCTGCTCGATGAAGCCGAAGCCCTTTTCCGAGTTGAACCACTTCACGGTGCCAGTAGCCATGTCATTCTCCTGAATAGGTAGGGGCCCCATCCGGAGAAAGCCGGAAAAGAATTAATGCGCCTGAAGGAACATTCCCGTCAGGCGCACATAAAGTCTATGGGTACCAAAACTGCAACGGGGAAAACTTTACCACACCGCTCCGCCCTGGCCAGGGCAGGCGGTGTGGGCCGCGCCACTCCCCGGCCGGGGCGGCCTACAGCCGCTCGATGATCGTCACGTTCGCCTGTCCGCCGCCCTCGCACATCGTCTGGAGGCCGTACCGGCCGCCGGTGCGCTCCAGCTCGTGCAGCAGGGTCGTCATCAGCTTGACCCCGGTGGCGCCCAGCGGGTGGCCGAGCGCGATGGCCCCGCCGTTGACGTTGACCTTCGCCGGGTCGGCGCCGGTCTCCTTCAGCCAGGCGAGCACCACCGGCGCGAACGCCTCGTTGATCTCGACCAGGTCGATCGCGTCGATCGTCAGACCCGTCTTCTTCAGGGCGTACGCGGTCGCCGGTATCGGGGCCGAGAGCATCCGGATGGGGTCCTCGCCACGTACGGAGAGGTGGTGGATGCGGGCGCGCGGGGTCAGCCCGTGCTCCCGTACCGCCCGCTCGCTCGCGAGCAGCAGCGCGGCCGCGCCGTCCGAGACCTGGGAGGAGCAGGCGGCCGTGATCGTCCCGCCGTCGACGACCGGCTTGAGCGCCGCCATCTTCTCCAGGTCCGTATCGCGGCGCGGGCCCTCGTCCACGGATACGCCTCCGTATGGCACGGTCTCGCGCGCGAAGCGGCCCTCGTCGATCGCGCGGAGCGCCCGCCGGTGCGAGCCGAGCGCGAATTCCTCCTGGTCGCGGCGGCTGATCCGCCACTTGTGCGCGATCAGCTCGGCGCCGTGGAACTGGTCGACCGGCTGCCTCCCGTACCGCGCCCGCCAGCCCTCGGAGCCCGCGAACGGGCCCTCGGTCAGGCCCAGCGGCACCGCCGCCTGCCGGGACGCGTAGGCGATCGGGATCATCGACATGTTCTGGACGCCGCCCGCGACCACCAGGTCCTGGGTGCCGGAGAGGACCGCCTGGGCGGCGAAGTGCACGGCCTGCTGGGAGGAGCCGCACTGGCGGTCGACGGTGACGCCCGGCACCTCCTGCGGCAGCCCGGCCGCCAGCCACGCCGTCCGCGCAATGTCCCCGGCCTGCGGCCCGACCGCGTCGAGGCAGCCGAAGACGACATCCTCGACGGCGGCCGGATCGATTCCGGAACGCCGCACGAGCGCGGTGAGCACATGCGCCCCCAGATCCGCCGGATGGACGGCCGAGAGCCCGCCCTCGCGCCGCCCGACGGGCGTACGCACCGCTTCGACGATATAGGCCTCGGACATCCCAACTCCCTTGAGCAATAGGTGAGTTATTCGCGTACGGCGATTCCGTCCAGCACCATCGACAGATACTGGCGGGCGATTTCCTCCGGGCTGTGCTGACCGCCCGGCCGGTACCAGGACGCGGCCACCCACACCGTGTCCCGTACGAACCGATAAGTGAGCCGGACGTCCAGGTCCGCCCGGAACGCCTTCGTCTCGACCCCGCGCTCCAGCGTCCCCAGCCACGCCTGCTCGAATTTGCGCTGCGAGTCGGCGAGGTAGCCGAAGCGGGGCTGGACAGCGAGGTGGCGGGACTCCTTCTGGTAGATCGCGACGGCCGCCCGATGCCGGTCGATCTCCCGGAACGACTCGGTGACCAGGGCTTCGATGGTCTCCCGGGGCCCGAGCCCGGCGGCGAGCACCGCGTCGTACCCCTCCCAGAGCTCGGTCAGGAAGGTGGAGAGGATCTCGTCGAGCATCGATTCCTTGGAATCGAAGTGGTAGTAGAGGCTGCCCGCGAGCATGCCGGCCTCGTCCGCGATCCGGCGGACGGTGGTGGCGTTGTAGCCCTGGGCCGCGAACACCTCGGCCGCGGTCGCGAGGAGTTCCCCGCGCCGCTCGGGCGAGGCGGTCACCTGCTGCTTCTTGTTCTTCGGCACGGGTCCATTGTGGTCCTGGGCGGCGCTACGAATGCTGGCTGCTGACCGAGACGACTTCCCCCGTCATGTACGAGGAGTAATCGCCGGCCAGGAAGACGATGACGTTCGCCACCTCCCACGGCTCGGCGTACCGCCCGAACGCCTCCCTGGCGGTCAGCTCCGCCAGGAGTTCGGCGGTGGTGACCTTCGCGAGGTGGGGGTGCATGGCGAGCGACGGCGAGACCGCGTTGACCCGTACTCCGTACGCGGCCGCTTCGATCGCCGCACAGCGGGTGAGCGCCATGACGCCCGCCTTGGCGGCGGCGTAGTGGGCCTGCCCGGCCTGGGCGCGCCAGCCGACGACGGACGCGTTGTTGACGATCACGCCGCCGTGGCCGGAGTCGCGGAACGCGCGCAGGGCCGCCCTGGTGCACCGGAAGGTGCCGTTGAGGGTGACGTCGAGGACGCGGTCCCACTGCTCGTCGCTCATGTCCACGAGCTCCGCAGTGCCGCCCAGGCCCGCGTTGTTGACGACGATGTCGAGGCGGCCGTGCAGCCGTACGGCCTCGTCGAACAGGGCGCGTACCTGCGTCTCGTCGGTGACATCGCAGGTCAGCGAGGCGACGACATCCGCGCCGAACTCTCCCGCGAGGGCCTCCTCGGTCTCCTTGAGGCGGCGGGCGTGCGCGTCGCCGAGCAGTACCCGCGCGCCCTCCTCCAGGAATCTGCGGGCGGTCGCGCCGCCGATCCCGGCCCCGGCGGCGGCGGTGACCACGGCGCTGCGGCCGTCGAGGAGGCCGTGCCCGGGTACGTACGGAACCTGGTTCCGAACCTTGTTGTCGGTCACGACGGCAGGCTAACCTACCAAACACTTGTTAGGGAACCCGGTCGTTCGGCGGAGGGGCGAGGCACTTCATGGACCTGGACCACACCGCCGAGGAGGACGCCTTCCGCGCCGAGGCGCGGGAGTGGCTCGCCGCGCACGTTCCGGCCGAGCCGCTGCCGTCACTGGAGACCGAGGAGGGCTTCGCGGCGCACCGGGTGTGGGAGGCCGAGCTGTACGCCGACCGCTGGTCGGTCGTCTCGTGGCCCGAGCAATACGGGGGCCGGGGCGTCGACATCTTCGGGTGGCTGGCGTTCGAGGAGGAGTACTACGCGGCGGGCGCGCCCGGCCGGGTCGGCCAGAACGGCATCAATCTGCTCGCGCCGACGCTGTTCGACCACGGGACGCCCGAGCAGCGCGCGCGGGTGCTGCCGGACATGGCGAGCGGCGCGGTGGTCTGGGCGCAGGCCTGGTCGGAGCCGGAGGCCGGGTCCGACCTGGCGTCACTGCGGTCGCGGGCGGTGCGGACGGACGGGGGCTGGCTGCTGTCGGGGCAGAAGACCTGGTCGTCGCGGGCCGCGTTCGCCGACCGCGCGTTCGGGATCTTCCGTACCGACCCGGCGGCGCCCCGGCCCCACCATGGCCTGACGTATCTGATGGTGGACCTCTCCGCCCCCGGCGTGACGGTCCGCCCGATCTCCCGTCTCGACGGCAAGCCCGCCTTCGCGGAGCTGTTCCTGGACGAGGTGTTCGTGCCGGACGAGGACGTGATCGGGGAGCCCGGCGACGGCTGGCGCATCGCCATGTCGACCACGGGCAACGAACGCGGTCTCATGCTCCGCTCCCCCGGCCGCTTTCTGGCCGCCGCCGACCGGCTCGTACGGCTGTGGCGGGCGCACGGCTCGGATCCGGGCGTACGGGACCGGGTGGCGGACGCGCTCATCGGCGCCCGCGCCTACCAGCTCTTCACCCACGCCAACGCGTCCCGTTTCGCGGCGGGCGAGCGGATCGGCGCGGAGGCCAGCCTCAACAAGCTGTTCTGGTCGGAGTACGACATCGCGCTGCATGAGACGGCGCTTGAACTGCTGGGTGAGGATGGGGAGTTGGCGGAGGACGGGGGCGGGTGGGCCGAGGGGTATGTGTTCGCGCTGGCGGGGCCGATTTACGCCGGGACGAACGAGATCCAGCGGGACATCGTCGCCGAGCGGCTGCTGGGCCTTCCGAAGGGGCGCCGGTGATGAGGTTCCTGCTGACCTCCGAGCAGCGCGAGTTCGCCCGGTCGCTGGATGCGATGCTGGCGGCTTCGGATACTCCGGCGATCGTACGTGCGTGGTCCGCCGGGGACCACGGGCCGGGGCGTGCACTGTGGGCACGACTGGCCGACGCGGGGGTGTTCGGGCTGGCAGCGCCGTCGCTGTACGACGGGGTCGGCCCGCTTCCGGTGGAACTGGTCGTCGCGTACGTGGAGTTGGGGCGGCATGCCGTGCCCGGGCCTTTGGTGGAGACGGTGGGGGCGGCCGCGCTGCTGGCTCGCCTTGCCGAGCTGGGTGACGCGGGGCCTGCCGAGCGGCTGTTGCCGGGGCTTGTCTCGGGGAAGGTGATGGGCACGGTTTCCCTGCCGGGGGGTGGGGCGTATGTGGTGGATGCGGATGCGGCGGGGGTGGTGTTGGTGGCCGACGCGGGCGTTCCTGAGCTGCGGGTCGCGCCGGGGCACGGGCCCGTTCGGGCGTCCGCCGATCCGGCTCGGCGGCTCGCACGGCCTTTGCCCGGTGGTGAACTCCTCGCCTCCGGGCCTCGGTTGGCGGATGCCGTTCGGCACGCCGTGTTGTGGGGTCGGCTCGCGGCTGCCGCGCAGGCGGTGGGGGTGGCGGAGGAGTTGTTGCGGCGTACGGTCGCGTACGTGAAGGCGCGGACGCAGTTCGGGGTGCCGATCGGATCCTTCCAGGCGGTGAAGCATCGGCTTGCGGACACGCTCGTGGCCGTCGAGTTCGCGCGGCCGCTGCTCTATGGGGCGGCGGTTACTCTCTCCCCCGCTGATGTCGCGGCCGCGAAGGTGGCGGCGGGGTCTGCGGTGTACTTGGCCGCCCGTTCCGCGCTTCAGCTCCACGGTGCCGTGGGGTACACCGAGGAGCTCGACCTGTCGCTGTGGTTGCGTAAGGCTCGGCCGTTGCGGGATGCGTGGGGGTCTGGTGGGGCATGCCGAGCCGACGTGCTGGCGCACCACGTGCGATGAGTGCGCTTTCGCCTGCGGGCCGTGCGTGGCTGGTCGCGCAGTTCCCCGCGCCCCTTAATGGGCCGCCTCTCAGGTGCGGACCATGCGTGGTTCTCGCGCAGTTCCCCGCGCCCCTAAAGGGGCGCGGCACCTGGCGTTCAAGCAGCGTGGCGCCTCGCTTCCAGGGGCGCGGGGAACTGCGCGACAAGCCCAGCACGGTCCGCAGACGACCGATGGCCCGATAAGGGGCGCGGGGAACTGCGCGACCAGCCATCGACGGCCCGCAGACAAAGACCCGCACCCCGCGGAGCGCTACGCGTCCTCCCGAGGCGGCTCCGTGCCGCCTCCTCGGCGGATCGTGCGCAGTGCCGCGCCCGGGCGCCAAGCGCGCAGTACCACCTCCTCGTTCTCGATGCTCGTGTGGACCACCTCCGTCAGTTCCGCGCGGAACAGGAGGAACGGCTCCGGGGGTTTGACCGCTTCCACGAAGCGGGCCAGCGCGGCCGGGTCGGTGATCTCGATGGCCCGGCCGCTGACGCGGACGTCCCCGTCGGCCATCTCCGCGTCCGGGCCCGGGTTCGCCTGGACCGCGAAGCGGGGGTCGCGGCGCAGGTCGAGGGCCTTGCGGGAGTTCGGCATCATGCCGAGCCACAGTTCGCCGGAGCGGATCTCGACCTCCAGGCCGGTGACCCGGGGACTGCCGTCGGCCCGCAGCGTGGCGAGGACATGATGCTTGTACAGGCGGAAGCGCGTACGTACGGTCTCGGCGAAAAGCGGCTCGGCCGCCTCGAACTCGGCCCAGCTCGATGTCTGTGATCCCATGCCTCCAGCTAAGCGCACACCACTGACAACGACGGCTAGTCGACGATTCCGCGCGCCCGTGCCGCCCGTAGCCACTGCGGGAACTCGCCCACGAGCCGGTCGTAGAGCTCCGCGTCGCCCACCCGGCGCGGATCGGCGCCCGCGTGGAAGAACCCCGCGTTGTCGACGGGTCGCCGCTCCGGCACCGCCAGCTCGTCCAGCCTGCGCAGGAACGCGAACTGGCTGCTGTCCGGGTCGCCGAAGCCGATGAACTGCCAGAACATCGGCAGCTGCGCCGCCTTGCAGACGTACCGCTCGGCCGCGAGCTTGCTGGTCGGGCCGCCGTCGGTCTGGAAGATCACGAGCGCGGGCGCGGTGGCACCGCTGTCCACGTAGTGGTCTATGACCGCGTCCATCGCCACGTGGTAGTTGGTGCGCCCCATGTGGCCGAGGTCCGCCACGATGCACTCGATCCGCCCGTGGTGGTTCTCCAGCGCGATCTCGCCCTGGGCGTCGATGTCCGTGGAGAAGAGGAAGACGGGCACGCGGCCGTCGTCGTCCAGGTGCGCGGAGAGGCCGAGCACCCGGTCGGCGAGGGCCTGCACGGTGCCGTTCTTGTAGTACGGGCGCATCGAGCCCGAGTGGTCGAGCACCAGGTAGACCGCCGCCTCCTCCCCGGCGAGGCCGTGCTTCTCCAGCGAGACGGCGGCCGTCTTGTACAGCGAGACGAGCGCGGGCGCACGCTCGGTCACCTTGTGAAGGGAAAGGGCGGCCATGACGCACGCCTCCGTTTCGCGAACCCGGGACCGGACCGCCGGACCAGTCGGATCATCGCCCGGCGAAACAGTGAGCCTAGCCCCGGGCTGCGGCCCTGTCGGACCGCCTACCCCGCCCTGTCCTGGAACGCCGGCAACATAAAGATCCGCTCCTTCGCCCCGTCGTCCATCAACTCCACCAGCGGCAGCACCAGTTCCCACAGGTCCCGTTTGTCCACCTCTCGGGCCAGCGCGTCCAGGTCCGCGTCGGGCAGCCCGCCCGCCGCGTCCGCCACCGTCTTGCGGGACTCCTCGGGGAGGAGGTCGAACAGGGGGAGGAACTCCGGCCAGAGTGCGGTCGCCACCACCGCCGGGACCACTCCTGCCAGTACCTCGGGGTCGCGCAGTGCGGGCAGGACCGCGACCGTCCTGCGGTCCTCGTCCGACAGTACCGCCACCACCGGCAGCAGCGACTCCCACAGATCCTGCTCGGCCACCGTCCGTACGAGACCGTCCAGTTGGGCCGGTGGCCTGCGCGCGGCGAGGGTCGCTATTCGGGTGCGCTGCTCGCCCGTGACCGCCGACGCGATCGCCAGCGCCTGCGGCCACAGTCCGTCCGCCGCCGACGCCACGACCTTCTCCAGGCGGTCGTCTCCCATCAACTCGATGATGTGCGGGAGGCGTTCGGGTGCGTCCATCGCGTAACCCGTCCTCAGCACCACTTCGTCGCTCACCTGCGGCAGGACCCGTATCAGTACGGAATCGCGCAGATGGCCCACGAAACGGCCCATCGTGAGGTGGTCGCCGCGTTCCGCCAGGGCCACCGAGACGCGGACCAGCAGGCCCTCGTCCAGGTTCGCGACGATCCCGGCGATGCGGCGCGGGTCCAGGTGCGCGCAGGACTCGGCCGTGAAGGCGACGGGCAGCTTGTCGATGATGTCGGCGGCGCGGGACGGTTCCAGCCTGCCCGCGACGGCCGCGGCCAGACGCGGTCCGAGCGCCTTCTGCGAGATGGCCGCGGCGACCCCGGCCGGCACGAGTTTGGTGGCCCGGGCGATCCGGTCGAGCATCTCGGGCGCGTTGTCGTAGAGCGCGGCGACGGTCTGCTCGCGCAGCCGCCGTACGTCCTCGGCGGGGAGCTGCGCCAGGAACGCGAACTCGCCCGGGTCCCGGCCGAGCAGGCGCGCGATCTTCTCGGTCTCGGCGCGGGTCGACAGCTTGTCCATGGGCTCTCCCCCGCTCACTTGAAGAGGATGCGGCGGACGGGGCCCCGGGCGAGGGCGGGGACGAGTTTCAGTGCTTCCTCGGCCGCCTCGCCGAGACCGGCCGCCCGGGCCTCCCGCTCGGCCCTCAAGGCGTCGGCCAGAACCGTGACTTGATCGTCCGCCAGCCCCCGCACACCCTCCGGCGGCGGCGCCCCCAGCTCCGTACCCAGTCGTGACAGCGCTTCCGTGCTCACGGAACCTCCCGGTGACTTCGCGCGGTGACTTCGAGCGGCAGCGGCCCGGTCCCGAGAGTGGAGGGTGTTTGACTTTTAGTCAATAGTCTTGGTCCACCGCTCCCTCAGCACCTGCTCGGCCGGCTTGCCGTGCGGGGTGTAGGCGAGCTTGGCCGGGGTCTCGCCGCTGTCCGGCCAGTCGTCCCACATCCACCAGCACACCCCGGCCCACCAGTCGCGGCCCGCGAACGTGTCGAGCAACGCCCGGTAGGCGGCGGCCTGTTCGTCCGTGCCCTCCTTCTTGCTGACCGTCCAGGAGTACGGGGCCGTGGCGGTGCCGCGCTGGCTGGTGTAGCCCGCCTCGGTGAAGAGGATCTTGCGGTGCTGACGGCCCGAGAACGCGGCCAGCTCCCCCACGATCGGCTGCCAGGCGCGGCTCAGCGCCGCCGCGTCCGTGGTCGCCTTGGAGGCGAGCGGCCAGTACGCGTCGATGCCGATCACGTCGAGCTCCTGCCAGAACGGGATCTTGGCGTACTCGTCGTAGTTGGCCGCGTAGGTGAGGGGTTGTTCGTAGTGGGAGCGCACTGCGGTGATCACCTTGCGCCAAGGGTCCAAGTCACCTGATACGCCCGCCAGTTCCGTGCCCACCGAGAAGCGCTCGATGCCCGCGTCCTGCGCGAGGGTCGCGTAGTGGGTGATGAACTTCTCGTACGAGGCGAACCAGGCCGTCCGGTCGGTGGGGCGGATCTCCGCCCTGTCCGTGCCGTCCACCAGGTCGACATGCGGCTTGAGCATGACCTTGAGCCCGGCCTTGTGCGCCAGGTCCGTGATGTGGCGCAGGCTCGCGTCGCTCGCGGTCTCCTCGGTGGGACGCTGCTCGGAGTCCTTGGTGGTCCGCTGGTACCAAGTTGGCGTGAAAACGACCCAGCGCGCGCCGGTGCTCGCGATGTCCCGCAGATACGCCGGGGCGCGCGGACTGCCGTAGTCCTCCGTCGACCAGGACGGCAGGGTCATCCCGCGTACCCGCCCGTCGTCGCCGCCGGACCCGCTCGGGTTCGGACCGGACCGGCTGGGGCCCGTGTCCGAACCGCCGCCGTCGCCCGAGCAGCCCGAGAGCACCAGAGCGGCGGCCGCGGCGAGAGCCGCGACCGCCTTCTTCCCGGTCCTGATCACAGCGCCGCGGGGCTGACGAAGGTGTAACCGAGGGCCTTGATGCCGTCGATCGTGTCCTTCAGCGGCTGGAGCGGATAGTAGGGGTGGTAGAAGAAGCTCGCGAAGCCGTCCCGGACCGCGAGGTTCGCCTTGGCCGACGCGATGAGGTCCGCGGGGAGCCGCGGCGGATGGTTGTTGAGTGCCACGGGTTCATAGTTCCCCAGGTTCTCGGGAAGCACCTTCGTCCCGTACACATCGTTGACGACGTACGGGAAGAACTGGCCGATGAACCGGTTCGGGTCCGCCGTACCACCGCTCAGTGTCCCGGCGAAGTACAGCGAACGTTCCAGCCGCGCCGAGTAGTTCTGGCCGAAAACGCGGTAGTCGGCGGCCGATGCGGCGTAGTGCGGCGTGGTCCACAGCTGGGGGCGCGGAAGTCCGGCCGCCGCGAACGCGGCGAGCCCCGCGGTGACCCGGGACTGCGCCCAGGCGGTGGAGTCCTCGGCCACCGGGCCGTCGTACACGACGTTGTTCGCCGAGTCGATGTGCGCCCGGTAGAACTCGAAGTCGTCGCCCGTCACCCCGGTGTACGGGTTGTCGACGTTGCTGTACTGGTGCGTGTAGCCGTGCTCCTGGAGCACCGCGCCGTGCGACAGCATGTACTTCAGCGCCGAGACCACCTGCGGCTTCTGCGCCAGCGTCTCGGTCTGCGGGGTGCCGCCGTTGTAGACGCCGTTGGGGTCGGTGTAGACCGGGATGACGTTGATGCCGTACGGGATGTGCTGCGAGTAGAGGTAGTCCGCCATCGACCGCAGCTGGGTGGGGTCGGAGTCGGGGCTGATGTCCTCCAGGCGCATCATCGCCCGGTGCTGGGTGGCGGTGCCCGGGGCGAGGGCGTCGAAGAGCATGTCCTCGAAGGCGATCACGCGGTCGCTCTCGGAGACGTAGCTGAACGGGATTTCCCCCACATAGGTGAGGTTCGCCGAGCGCACGGCCCATGGGAAGGTCGCCCCGCTCGCCGAGTCCAGCGCGGTGGCGACCGTGGTGACCGGCGGATATCCGGCTCCGGTGAGGACGTTCGGGCGCAGGATGCCGCCGTCCTGGCCGGCCGGGATCTTCCGGGTCAGGGCCTGGCCGCCGTAGGTGACCTGGGTGACGTTGCCGATGGAGCCGGTGGAGTCCGCGAAGTAGGACGTGGTCGGGTCCCAGCCGTACTTCTGGGTGAACTGCGGTACGCCGACGGCGTTCCCCATGTTCCAGATGTTGTCCCCGACCCAGGTCACCGGCTTGGTGCTGGCCTGAACGTCCTGGTAGAAGGCGGCCGGCACGGCGTCCGGCAGATCGCCGCCGTAGTACGTGGAGCCGAGGTAGACCGCCGCCGTGTACTGGCCGAGCATGCCCGAGGTGTACTGCTGGACGGGCTTGGCGGTGACGGTGCCGAAGTGGCCGCTGAGGTTCGCGGCCGCCATCGCGTACAGCTCACCGAGGTAACCGTAGGGGCCCGTGGTGTCGTAGAGCACCAGGGTGGACGTGGAACTGGGCGCCTGGGCGAGGAGATTGCTGACGGTCGAGGTCACCGTGCCCAGGAGCCCGGTCACCGGGGAGAGCGGGCCGCGCGGCGCCGCGCGGCGTGCCCGGTCCTTGGCGAGCTGGGTCTGTGCCCAGCCGGTGAGACTTGCCTTGTTGAGGCTCGCGAGCGGTGCGAGGCTCGGCGCGCCGGGCGGCGGCGGAGCGGACGCGGCGGAGGCCGCGATCGCGGTGCCGAGCAGGGCGGCGATCAGCAGGAACACCACGGAGAGCGGGCGTCGGCCCCGACGGCGCCCTTGGGACGTTCTTCTCAAGGATTTCATGTTTTCTTTCCCCCCTCTTGCCACTTGCCATTCAATGGCAGACCGCGAGCCCAGGCCGGAATCCTTGGCCAGGGATCTTGGTCGAATGAGACCCACGATTCTTCAGCCCGGCTGTAAAGGCTGTCAATAGAGTCCGGGTCATTCACAGCTTTATGTGACACGCTCCAACGCGCTCCTATGAAGTTCCCGCTTCGCCCCTCGCGCCCACAGTTGGATCTGCTACGTTCGCCACCGCATGCGGAGACGTGTGCGGGAAAATGGGGGGGAACCCATGTATGGAAAGCCTGCCCTGGGCACAGTGCTGCCTTTAGCGGGCATGGCAGCGGCACCAGAGGCGATACCCGGCCTACCTTTGGCCAAAGCTCTGCAGGCCATCGCGGGCGCGGGCTTCGTTCTCTACTGCCTCACCGCCTGCATCCTCATATCGATCAGAATTCGAATGCGTCGGCGCATCACGAGGAAAGCGCTACCGCACCCCGGCGACCAGGGGCAGATATGATCGTTGACCTGCTCCTGTGGTCGAGCATTTCCATCATCCTGATGGCGGGCTGCTACAACACCGGTCTCTTTCTTCTCTCCAGGCGCAGGGCGCCCCGCCGGAAAGGGCCGCGCAAAGAACGGCTCTACATATTCCTCCTCGCCTGTCTCAACGAAGAGCGGGTGCTGGCGGAGAGCCTGGCACGGATCACCGAACTCCCGGCCGGGAATTTCCTGGCCCTGGTCATCGACGACGCCTCGGACGACCGTACGTCCGAGATCGCGCTCGCCGCGGGCGACCGGGTCCGGCTGCACCGGCGCGAACTGCCCGACGCACGCCGCGGCAAAGGCGCCGCGCTCAACGACGGCGTGCGCTACCTGACCGAGTCCGGCCTCCTGGCGGGGCACGACCCGGACGACGTCATCCTCTGTGTCGTCGACGCGGACGGCCGGCTGGACGCCCATGTGGTCCAGTCCGTCGACCCGTTCTTCGACGACCCCCGCACGGGCGCCACCCAGATCTGCGTACGGATGTACAACCGAGGCAAGGGGCTCCTGGCCCGGCTCCAGGACATGGAGTTCGTCGTCTACGGCGATGTCTTCCAGAGCGCGCGGCGCTTCATCGGAAGCGTCGGCATGGGCGGCAACGGCCAGTTCATGCGGCTCTCCGCGCTCAACACCCTTGGCCCCGGCGGCCCCTGGAGCGACAGCCTCACCGAGGACCTGGACCTCGGGGTGCGGCTGATCGCGAAGGGGTGGAACACCCAGCACTGCACCTCGGCCTCGGTCTCCCAGCAGGCCGTGCTCGACGTCAGGCGCCTGGTCCGGCAGCGATCCCGCTGGTTCCAGGGCCACTTGCAGTCCGCCGGACTCGTCCCGCTCATCCTGCGGGAGGTCCCGACCAACCGGGCCGCGCTCGATCTGCTCTACCACCTCTCCAGCCCGGTGCTCATCCTGCTCACCTCGCTGCTGCCGCTCTCCTTCCTGGTGGCCGTCGGCGGCACCGTCCTCGCCTCCGTCGAGACGGGCCGGGCGCTGGTCTCACCGATGTGGCTGCTCGGCCCGTATCTGCTCTCCTTCACGGCCGCGTACGCGTACGGACTCGTGTACGCGAAACGCGAGCGCGAGCTCGGCATCGTGCGATCGGTGCTGATCGCCCATGTCTTCGTCGTCTACGGCTACATCTGGTTCGCCGCGGGCTGGATGGGGCTGTGGCGGATGGTGACCGGCAAGCGCACCTGGCTCAAGACCGCCCGTACGTGAAGTAGCGGTCTGCCCCGACCGGCGGCGGGGGCCGCCGCTCCGCGCCCCCGCACGCCCTCTTCTTCCTCTCAGCTCCTGTCCGACCATGTCCTAGGGGGGACTTGTGTCCACATTTGAGTCCAACGCGCCCGTTCGCGCCATGCTCGTCCTCGGCACCCGGCCCGAGGCGATCAAACTGGCGCCGCTCGCACGGGCGTTGGAGAGCGACCCGCAGTTCGAGCCGGTCGTGGTGACCACCGGCCAGCACCGCGAGATGCTCCACCAGATGCTCGATCTGCTCCGCGTCGAGGTCGGCTTCACGCTCGACGTGATGCGCACCCGTCAGCAGCTCTCGGATCTGACGGCCCGTCTGGTGAAAGGTCTCGGCACTCTGCTGCGGGCGCAACGGCCCGATGTCGTCGTGGTGCAGGGGGACACGACGACCGCGCTCGCGGGTGCGCTCTGCGCGTTCTACGAACGGATCCCCGTCGCCCATGTCGAGGCCGGGCTGCGCACGGGCGTCGCGGACAACCCCTTCCCCGAGGAGTTGAACCGCTGCCTGATCGGGCGCATGGCCCGCTGGCACTTCGCCCCCACCGAACGCGCCGCGAACCACCTCGCCGCCGAGGGCATCGCGGCCGAGCAGATCCTCACCACCGGCAACACCGTCGTCGACAACCTCCAGTGGGTGCTGGCCGAAGGGCTCGGCAGCTGCGCCTTCCGCACCTCCCGCCGACGCGTCCTCGTCACCCTGCACCGCCGGGAGAACCAGGGCGAACGGATGCGCGGCATGGGCCGGGCGCTGTGCCGGCTCGCGGAGCGCGGCGACGTGGAGATCGTGCTGCCGCTGCACAAGAGCCCGGCGGTCCGGGACGCGCTGCTGCCACTGGCCCGCCAGGAGGGCATCAACCTGGTGGAGCCGCTGGACTACCCGGACTTCACGGCCACGCTCGCGGGCTGCGACCTGGTCCTGACCGACTCCGGCGGCATCCAGGAGGAGGCCCCCAGCCTCGGCAAGCCCGCCCTCGTCCTGCGCACCACGACCGAGCGCCCGGAGGCCGTGGAGGCCGGGGCCGCCCGGCTCGTGGGCACCGACCCGGACGCCATCGTGGCCGCCACGGCCGCGCTCCTTGACGACCCGGACACGTACGAGCGGATGGCGAGCGCGGGCAACCCGTTCGGCGACGGCCGGGCGACCGAGCGGATCCTCACCCAGCTCGCCGAGGACTTCGCCGCCGATGTCCCGGCCATCTCCGCGGAACCGGGTCCATACTCGACGGCATGACGACAGCTCCGCGTCTTCGGCGCCCGGTGATGCCGGGCGAACCCGGGAGCCGGCGGCGCAGAGCCCTCGCCCTGGCACTGGCCGCCGCGCTGCTCGCGGCCGGTGCCTTCGGGCTCAGCCAGTGCGCCGGCGGCAACGGCTCCGGGCAGCAGGAACCGTGGGCCGACGGCACCGCGCACGGCCAGTGGCAGTCCGTCTTCAACGGCCACGGCGTCAACTCCGGTCACGACAAGGGTCTCCAGCTCGCCCCGGAGCAGGCCACCGACCCCGGTACGACGCACGCGGGCCTGGTGGTGAGCCTGGCCTCGTACGGCGATGTCCGTTACGAGGCCAGGATGCGCACGGTGAAACAGCTGCGCACCCCGGCGCCCAACAGCTGGGAAGTGGCCTGGCTGGTCTGGGGGTACACCGACCCGGAGCACTTCTACTACATCACTCTGAAGCCCAACGGCTGGGAACTGGGCAAGCGCGACCCCGCCTACCCCGGCGGCCAGCGCTTCCTGGCAACGGGCCAACAGCCGTTCCCGGTCGGCAAGTGGTACTCGGTGGCGGTGGCCCAGCACGGCGCCCGCCTCCAGGTAGCGGTGAACACGGCGGGCCTGGCGGACTTCACCGACATAGAACGCCCGTATCTGCGGGGGGCGGTGGGGGCGTACACGGAGGACGCCCGAGTGGAATTCAGCGAGTTGAAGGCAACGGGCTGAGGTGAAGCGCCCTTCAGGGGCGCGGGGAACGGCGCGACCAGCCCAGCACGGTCCGCAGACAAAAGACGGCCCATCAAGGGGCGCGGGGAACGGCGCGACCAGCCACCCACGGTCCGCAGCCGAATACCGCAAACCCCGCGGAGCGTGCCGCGGCGCCCACCCAGGCGTCCGGTCGGGGACAGTGGGGCAGGCGCCGCGCTACGGGGGTCGAGGGGTGAGCCCCGAACCTACGCAGCCCGTACACCGTTGTACGGAACGATCTTGGTGAGCGGATCAGACGGTCAGGGCCCGGTCCGTCGGGCGGATCGGGGCCGGCAGTTCGCTCGCACCCGTAAGGTACCTGTCCACACCCCGTGCCGCCGAACGGCCCTCCGCGATCGCCCAGACGATCAAGGACTGGCCGCGGCCCGCGTCACCGGCGACGAAGACGCCGTCGACGTTGGTCGCGAAGTCGGCGTCGCGGGCGATGTTGCCCCGCTCGTCGAGCTCCAGGCCGAACTGCGCCACCAGGCCGTTGGACTGGTCGGTGCCGGTGAAGCCCATCGCCAGGGTGACCAGCTGCGCGGGGATCTTCCGCTCGGTGCCCGGCTTCTGGGTCAGCCTGCCGTCGACGAACTCGACCTCGACGAGGTGCAGGAACTGGACGTTGCCGTCCTCGTCGCCCTCGAAGTGGGTGGTAGAGACCGAGTAGACGCGCTCGCCGCCCTCCTCGTGGGCCGAGGTGACCTTGTAGAGCATCGGGAAGGTGGGCCACGGCTGGCCCGGGTTCCGGTCCTCGCCCGGCTTCGGCATGATCTCCAGCTGGGTGACGGAGGCCGCGCCCTGGCGGTGGGCGGTGCCCACGCAGTCCGCGCCCGTGTCACCGCCGCCGATCACGACGACGTGCTTGCCCTCGGCGGTGAGCGGCGGGGCCACGAAGTCTCCCTCCTGCACCTTGTTCGCCAGCGGCAGGTACTCCATCGCGAAGTGGATGCCGTTCAGCTCGCGGCCGGGGACCGGCAGGTCGCGGGAGACCGTGGCGCCGGCCGCGATGACGACCGCGTCGTAGCGCCGGCGCAGCTTCGCCGCGTCGATGTCGCGGCCGATCTCGACCTCGGTGCGGAACTTGGTGCCCTCCGCGCGCATCTGCTCGATGCGGCGGTTGATGTGCACCTTCTCCATCTTGAACTCGGGGATGCCGTAGCGCAGCAGTCCGCCGATGCGGTCGGCGCGCTCGTACACCGCGACCGTGTGGCCCGCCCGGGTCAGCTGCTGGGCGGCGGCCAGGCCCGCCGGGCCCGAGCCGATCACCGCGACGGTCTTGCCGGACAGGCGCTCGGGCGCCTGCGGCTTGACGTCGCCCGTGTCCCACGCCTTGTCGATGATGGAGACTTCGACGTTCTTGATGGTGACGGCGGGCTGGTTGATGCCCAGCACACACGCCGACTCGCAGGGCGCCGGGCACAGCCGCCCGGTGAACTCCGGGAAGTTGTTGGTGGCGTGCAGGCGCTCCTGCGCCGCCGACCAGTCCTCGCGGTAGGCGTAGTCGTTCCACTCGGGGATGAGGTTCCCGAGCGGACAGCCGTTGTGGCAGAACGGGATGCCGCAGTCCATGCAGCGCCCGGCCTGCTTGCTGATGATCGGCAGCAGCGAACCGGGAACGTAGACCTCGTTCCAGTCCTTGACGCGCTCGCCCACGGGGCGGGTCTTCGCGACCTCGCGGCCCGTGGTCAAAAAGCCCTTGGGGTCAGCCATTGGTCGCCGCCTCCATCATCTTCTCGGTGGTCTCCTGCTCGGAGAGACCGGCGAGCTCAGCGGCTTCCTTGGCGGCGAGCACTGCCTTGTACGTGGACGGGATGATCTTGCTGAACCGGGCGAGCGCGGCGTCCCAGTCGGCGAGCAGCTTCTCGGCGACCGTGGAGCCGGTCTCCTCCTGGTGGCGGCGCACGACGTCGTGCAGCCACTGCCCGTCGGCCGGCGTCAAAGGCTCGACGGCCGCCAGGTTGCCGGAGTTGACGTGGTTGGGGTCGAGGTCGATCACGTAGGCGATACCGCCGGACATACCGGCCGCGAAGTTGCGCCCGGTCTCGCCCAGGACCACCGCCTGGCCGCCGGTCATGTACTCGCAGCCGTGGTCGCCCACGCCCTCCGAGACCACCAGGGCGCCGGAGTTGCGGACGCAGAACCGCTCGCCGGTGCGGCCGCGCAGGAACAGCTCGCCGCCGGTCGCGCCGTACGCGATGGTGTTGCCCGCGATGGTCGAGTACTCGGCGAGGTGGTCGGCGCCCCGGTCCGGGCGGACGATCACGCGGCCGCCGGAGAGGCCCTTGCCGACGTAGTCGTTGGCGTCGCCCTCCAGGCGCAGCGTGACACCGCGCGGCAGGAAGGCGCCGAAGGACTGGCCCGCCGAGCCGGTGAAGGTGATGTCGACGGTGTCGTCGGGCAGACCCGCGCCGCCGAACTTCTTCGTCACCTCGTGGCCGAGCATGGTGCCGACGGTCCGGTTGATGTTGCGGATCGCGACCTGCGCGCGGACCGGCTGGGCGTCCTCGGCGGTGGCCGCGCCCAGGGCGTCGGCGGCGAGCTCGATGAGCTCGTTGTCGAGCGCCTTCTCCAGACCGTGGTCCTGGGCGATCACCGCGTGGCGCACCGCGCCCTCGGGCAGCTCGGGCACGTGGAAGAGCGCGTCCAGTTCGAGACCCTGCGCCTTCCAGTGGCGCACGGCCCGGCCGGTGTCGAGGAGCTCGGCGTGGCCGACGGCCTCCTCGATCGTACGGAAACCGAGCTCGGCGAGGAGTTCGCGGACCTCTTCGGCGATGAACTCGAAGAAGTTGACGACGAATTCGGGCTTGCCGGAGAAGCGGTCGCGCAGCACCGGGTTCTGGGTGGCGATGCCGACCGGGCAGGTGTCCAGGTGGCAGACGCGCATCATCACGCAGCCGGAGACGACGAGGGGGGCGGTGGCGAAGCCGAACTCCTCGGCGCCGAGGAGCGCCGCGATGACCACGTCGCGGCCGGTCTTGAGCTGGCCGTCGGTCTGCACCACGATCCGGTCGCGCAGGCCGTTGAGCAGCAGCGTCTGCTGGGTCTCGGCGAGGCCGAGCTCCCAGGGGCCGCCCGCGTGCTTCAGCGACGTGAGAGGGGAAGCGCCGGTGCCGCCGTCGTGGCCGGAGATGAGGACGACGTCCGCGTGCGCCTTGGAGACACCGGCGGCGACCGTGCCGACGCCGACCTCGGACACGAGCTTCACATGGATGCGCGCGGCCGGGTTGGCGTTCTTGAGGTCGTGGATCAGCTGGGCCAGATCCTCGATGGAGTAGATGTCGTGGTGCGGCGGCGGGGAGATCAGACCGACACCCGGGGTGGAGTGCCGGGTCTTGGCGACCCACGGGTAGACCTTGTGGCCGGGCAGCTGGCCGCCCTCGCCGGGCTTGGCGCCCTGGGCCATCTTGATCTGGATGTCGTCCGCGTTGACCAGGTACTCCGAGGTCACACCGAAGCGGCCGGAGGCGACCTGCTTGATGGACGAGCGGCGCGCCGGGTCGTAGAGGCGGTCCGGGTCCTCGCCGCCCTCACCGGTGTTGGACTTGCCGCCGAGCTGGTTCATGGCGATGGCCAGCGTCTCGTGCGCCTCGCGCGAGATCGAGCCGTACGACATGGCGCCGGTGGAGAAGCGCTTGACGATCTCGGAGACCGGCTCGACCTCGTCGATGGAGATCGAGGGGCGGTCGGAGGAGAAGCCGAACAGGCCGCGCAGCGTCATCAGCCGCTCGGACTGCTCGTTCACGCGCTCGGTGTACTTCTTGAAGATGTCGTACCGGCGGCTGCGGGTGGCGTGCTGGAGGCGGAAGACCGTCTCCGGGTCGAACAGGTGCGGCTCGCCCTCGCGGCGCCACTGGTACTCGCCGCCGATCTCCAGGGCGCGGTGCGCCGAGGGGACGCCGGAGGCGGGGTAGGCCTTGGCGTGCCGGGCGGCGACCTCGGTGGCGACGACGTCGAGACCGGCGCCGCCGATCTTCGTCGCCGTACCGTTGAAGTACTTGTCGACGAAGGCCTCGTCGAGACCGACGGCCTCGAAGACCTGGGCGCCCCGGTAGGAGGCGACCGTGGAGATGCCCATCTTGGACATGACCTTCAGGACGCCCTTGCCGAGCGCGTAGATCAGGTTGCGGATGGCCTGCTCGGGCTCGAAGCCCTCGATGAAGGTGCCCGCGCGGACCAGGTCCTCGACGGACTCCATCGCCAGGTACGGGTTGACGGCCGCGGCTCCGTAGCCGATCAGCAGCGCCACATGGTGCACCTCGCGCACATCGCCCGCCTCGACGAGCAGACCCACCTGGGTGCGCTGCTTCGTACGGATGAGGTGGTGGTGGACGGCGGCGGTGAGCAGCAGCGACGGGATCGGCGCGTGCTCGGCGTCGGAGTGCCGGTCGGAGAGGACGATCAGTCGGGCGCCGTCCTCGATGGCCGCGTCGGCCTCGGCGCAGATCGCCTCGATGCGGGCGGCGAGCGCGGTGCCGCCGCCGGAGACGCGGTACAGGCCCGAGAGCGTGGCGGCCTTCATGCCCGGCATGTCGCCGTCGGCGTTGATGTGTATCAGCTTCGCCAGCTCGTCGTTGTCGATGACCGGGAAGGGCAGCGTGACGGAGCGGCAGGACGCGGCGGTCGGGTCCAGCAGGTTGCCCTGCGGGCCGAGCGAGGAGCGCAGCGAGGTGACGAGCTCCTCGCGGATGGCGTCCAGCGGCGGGTTGGTGACCTGCGCGAACAGCTGGGTGAAGTAGTCGAAGAGCAGCCGGGGGCGCTCGGACAGGGCCGCGATCGGCGAGTCCGTGCCCATCGAGCCGAGCGGCTCGCCGGCGGTGCGGGCCATCGGCGCGAGGATGACGCGGAGCTCTTCCTCGGTGTAGCCGAAGGTCTGCTGGCGGCGGGTGACCGAGGCGTGCGTGTGCACGATGTGCTCACGCTCGGGCAGGTCCTCCAGCTCGATCTCGCCGGCTTCCAGCCACTCCTTGTACGGGTTCTCGGCGGCCAGGCCCGCCTTGATCTCGTCGTCCTCGATGATGCGGTGCTCGGCGGTGTCGACGAGGAACATCTTGCCGGGCTGCAGACGGCCCTTGCGGACGACCTTGGCCGGGTAGATGTCGAGCACGCCGACCTCGGAGGAGAGCACGACGAGGCCGTCGTCGGTGACCCAGTAGCGACCGGGGCGCAGGCCGTTGCGGTCGAGAACGGCGCCGACCTGCACGCCGTCGGTGAAGGTGACACAGGCCGGGCCGTCCCAGGGCTCCATCATCGTGGAGTGGTACTGGTAGAAGGCGCGCCGGGCCGGGTCCATCGAGTCGTGGTTCTCCCACGCCTCGGGAACCATCATCAGGACGCTGTGCGGAAGCGAACGTCCGCCGAGGTGCAGCAGCTCCAGGACCTCGTCGAACGAGGCGGAGTCGGAGGCGTCCGGCGTACAGACCGGGAAGATCCGCTCCAGGTCGCCGCCGAGCAGTCCGCTGGCGAGCTGGGACTCACGGGCGACCATCCAGTTGCGGTTGCCCTTGACCGTGTTGATCTCGCCGTTGTGCGCGACGAAGCGGTACGGGTGCGCCAGCGGCCAGCTCGGGAACGTGTTCGTCGAGAAGCGCGAGTGGATCAGCGCGACGGCGGTGGCGAACCGGCGGTCGGAGAGGTCCGGGAAGAACGGCTCCAGCTGCCCGGTGGTGAGCATGCCCTTGTAGACGATGGTCCGGGCGGAGAGCGACGGGAAGTACACGCCGGCCTCGCGCTCGGCGCGCTTGCGCACCACGAACGCCTTGCGGTCGAGCGCGATGCCCTCGCTGCTGCCGTCGGCGACGAAGAGCTGGCGGAAGGCGGGCATGGTGGCGCGGGCGCCGTTGCCGAGCAGCTCGGGGGTGACGGGGACCTCGCGCCAGCCGAGGACGTCCAGGCCCTCTTCGGCCGCGATCGTCTCGATCTTCGAGACGGCAGCTGCGTTGTCCTCGACGGGGAGGAAGGCGATGCCGACGGCGTACGCACCGGCCTCGGGCAGCTCGAACGGGATGACCTCGCGCAGGAACGCGTCCGGCACCTGGAGCAGGATGCCCGCGCCGTCACCGGAGTCGGGCTCGGAGCCGGTGGCACCGCGGTGTTCGAGATTGCGCAGTACGGTCAGCGCCTGCTCGACCAGCTCATGGCTGGCCTCACCGGTCAGGGTGGCCACGAACCCGACACCGCAGGCGTCGTGTTCGTTACGGGGGTCGTACATCCCCTGCGGAGCAGGTCGACCGTCCATGGGCGACCAGGCGTCGGAACGCATGGGCTCTCCCGTCGTCGTCGTGGCATAGAGATTGCCGAGGGACGACGTTGGCCCTCTGCGAAATTTCGTGCAGGTTACATGATGGAGCGGATCTCGGAAACCGGATAGTTCCGTTCCACCATGCGGACATGCGGACACTCTCGCGGCGCTCACCGCGCATCCCAGAGCAGGCTTCATTGCCTACGGCGGCGGAGTGTGTACGGCCTATGCCCGGCCTTCGAGGATGCGAAACCGCCGAGTAACGATTAGTTATGTGGGGTCCTGCATACTCCCCCATTCTACGGGGGATACCGGGATTCCGCGCAGGGACGTAGGTCACACGCCGTTCACCCGGATGCCGCAGGCCTGCCACGCACGCCGTTTCGTACACGAAAGGCCCGCCGGGCGGGATGCCGCCGGGCAGGCCTTTTCGAGGGGTTCGAGGGCGTTACCGGCTAGCCCACCGCCGTGCCGAAGAGCGAGCCGAGGCCGAAGGTGACGGCCGCGGCCGCGCCGCCGAGGGCCAGCTGGCGCAGCCCGCTGAACCACCACGAGCGCGCGGTGACCTTGGCGACCACGGCGCCGCAGCCGAAGAGCCCGAACAGCGCGAGCAGTACGGCGGGCCACAACGCGGTCGCGCCGAGCAGATACGGCAGTACGGGCAGGATCGCGCCCAGCGCGAACGAACCGAAGGACGAGACGGCGGCGACGAGCGGCGACGGCAGGTCGTCCGGGTCTATACCGAGCTCCTCGCGGGCGTGGATCTCCAGCGCCTGGTCGGGGTCGCGGGAGAGCTGCATGGCGACCTCGCGGGCGAGCGCGGGCTCGACGCCGCGCGACACGTACAGCTCGGCCAGCTCCTCCATCTCGTCGACGGGGTGCTTGCGCAACTGCTGGCGCTCGACGTCGAGTTCGGCCTCGACGAGCTCGCGCTGCGAGGCGACCGAGGTGTACTCGCCGGCCGCCATCGAGAAGGCGCCGGCGGCAAGGCCGGTGAGCCCGGTGATGACGAGGGTGTTGTGCGAGACGGCGCCGCCCGCGACACCGGTCATCAGCGCCAGGTTGGAGACGAGCCCGTCCATCGCGCCGAAGACGGCGGGGCGCAGCCAGCCGCCGTTGACGTCCCGGTGCGTGTGGTTGTCACGGTGCGCCTCGTGCAGCGTCGCCGTCGTATCGATGATGGACACAGCTCTCCCCTTGCGTTTCAGCAGCGGGTCCTCGTGTGTCCCGCACCCCTCGACAGAGTCGAAATTACGCTCGATGTAAGCCCCGCGCTAGCAAGGCAGGCCGTACTTACCCAGGTCAGAGCCGCTTTCTGCTCATCCGTGTCCGCTCCTGCACACATGTGGCGGGCGGGTGACACATGGACTCCCGGATCGTTCGTCGTGGCAGAGATCAAGCGAAGGATCAGGCGAGCGAAAGGCCCTCCCATGGAGTTGATCGCCGGCGGACCGGGAACAGCCGAGGCCATCCGCGAGCGAGCCAGGGGCGCGCTGCTGGGCCTTGCGGTCGGGGACGCGCTCGGCGCCCCCGCCGAGAACATGAAACCCTCCGAGATCCGCAGCCGCTGGGGCCGTATCGAGGGCTTCGTACGCGACGACCCGGCCGGTACGGACGACACGGAGTACGCCATCTTCTCCGGCCTCCTGCTCGCCCGGCACGGCTCGGCGCTCACCGTCCAGCACGTCGAACACGCCTGGCACGACTGGATCGCGGACCGGGACGAGGGGCCGTTCCGGGGTGCGGGCTTCAGCGAGCGGGGCACTCTGGAGAACCTGCGCCGGGGACTTGCCGCCCCGATCTCCGCCCAGCACCGCCACGCCTGGAGCGACGGGCTCGCGATGCGGGCGGCCCCCTTCGGGGTGTTCGCGGCGGGCCGCCCGCGGGAGGCGGCGCGGCTGGTGGCGATCGACGGCTGCGTCAGCCACGAGGGCGAGGGGATCTACGGCGGCCAGGCGGTGGCGGCGGGCGTGGCGGCGGCGATGGCGGGCGCCGACCTGGACGCGGTGATCGCGGCGGCCCTCGACGTCATCCCGCAGGACTCCTGGACCGCGCGCTCGCTGCGGCGCGCGGTGGCGGTGGCCGACCAGGGCGAACGGGCGGTCCGCTCGGCCGTGGTGATCGGCGGCTACCCCTGGACGGACCTGGCCCCGGAGGCGGTGGCCCTGGCGTTCGGCGCCTTCGCCACGGCCCGGGGCGACTTCACGGACTCGGTCCTGACGGCCGTGAACATGGGCCGCGACGCGGACACGACGGCGGCGGTGGCGGGCGCCCTGTCCGGCGCGTACGGCGGCACCGCGTCGATCCCCCCGACCTGGTCCACCAGGATCGGCCCGGTCCGCGGCACCTGCCTCCCCGAGATGCGCGGCTACCACGTCCTGGACATCGCGGACCTGCTGACGCCGGATGCGGAGGAGGGGGCGTGATGGGTGAAGCAGTCCCCTGGGGGTCCGGGGGCGAAGCCCCTGAGGCGGCTCCCGGGCGAAGCCCCGAGGAGCTTCAGGGGCGCGGGGAACTGCGCGACCAGCCCCCACCGGCCCGCAGCCGAACACGGGCCCCCGACACCCGCACCCGCGTCGAAGGCCTCCTCCTGGGCCTCGCCGCAGGCGACGCCGCCGGATGGCCGGCCGCCCGGCACCGGGCCGCCCGTATGCCCGACTGGACCCGCAGACTCACCCGCGAGCTCGACACCTTCGCGGAGCAGAACGCCACCACCACGCTCCCCGTCCCCATCGCCCTCAACCAGCCCCCCGAACCCCTGCGCCTGGGACCGTCCGACGACGCCGAGTGGGCCGCGTTCGCCGCCGAGTCCGTCCTCACCGCCGCCGAACCCCTGCTCGCCCACCTCGCCCCGGCCAGACGCGTCCGCGCCGCCGTCGACCGCGCCTGGAACCTGCTCGCCGCCGAGGTCGCGGCGGCCGCCGCCCGCGCCCCCGAGGTCGAGTCGGCCGTACTGCCGCTGCGCGCCCGTATCTCCGTACGCGCCGGACTCGGCAATCTCGTCACCGGCCTGCGCCCACCCGCCACCGGCCACGACAACCCGCACTACTTCGACGACGCCGCCTGCGTACGGGCCGCCGTGCTCGCCGTGGTCCACCCGGGCGCGCCCCAAGCCGCCGCCGAGCTCGCCGAGTTCGACGCCCGCTACACCCAGGACGGCGACGGTGTGCACGGCGCCCGGGCCGTGGCGGCGGCCGTCGCGGCGGCGCTCGGCGGGGCCACCGCCGAGGACGCCGTCGACGCCGCCCTCGCCGAACTCCCGCCCGACACCGAGATCGGCCGCAACGCCCAGCTCGCCGTCAAGCTCGCGCACGACTTCGCCGACGACACGGCGGGCGCGTTCGCCCTCGTACCGCTGCTTGAGCATCAGATCGTCGACCATGTCTACAGCTACGGGATCGCCGCCGCCGAGACCGTCCCCGTCGCCCTCGCCCTGACCCTCGCCTCGCGCGGCACGGTGGCGACGGCCGTCCCGGCCGCCGCCTGTCTGTCCCGGGTCGCGGACTCGGCGCCCGCGCTCGCCGGGGCGCTCACCGGCGCGCTCGGCGGCGGCGCCGCGATCCCCGCGCCGTGGCGGGACGCCTGCCGCACGCTCTCCGGCTGCGCCCTGCCCCGCCTCGCCGGTACCGACCTCGTGGAGCTCGCCGGACTCCTCGCCGACACGCTGCGCCACCACCCGGGCGGCTGACCTTTGCGCCACAATGCCGCGAACCACCCCGAACTGATCGCCCGGGGTGGACAATTCCGGCATGACGCTCACGACGTCGTACACGACGCCCACTCTTGAGGACCGCATCACCGGCGCGCTGGTCGGCGCGGCCGTCGGCGACGCCCTCGGCGGCCCGGTCGAGGGCTACTCCCCCGAGCAGATCGTGGAGCGGCACGGCGGCCGCGTCCACGGGATCGTCGGCCCCTGGCACGGCGACGACTGGCGCACGGCGCGCCCCATCGCCCCGTACCACAAGGGCGACGGGCACGTCACCGACGACACCTTGATGACGCATGCGCTGATCCGGGTGTACGAGAGGGTCCGCGACCACCTCGACGCCTACGCGATCGCCGACCACCTCGTCCCCGACCTCCTCTCCCGCCCGGTCTGGATCCCGGAGCTGGAGGCCGAGACGATCCCGCTGCACCGGATCTTCCTCGCCGAGAAGTGGCTGGTGGCGCGGCTGCATTACGGGCACGTCGACCCGCGCGAGGCGGGCGGCGGCAACATCGTCAACTGCGGCGCGGCGATGTACATGGCGCCGGTGGGTCTGGTCAACGCGGCGAACCCGGCGGCGGCGTACGCGGAGGCACTTGAGGTCGCGGCCCCGCACCAGTCCTCGTACGGGCGGGAGGCGGCGGGCGTGTTCGCCGCGGCGGTGGCGGCCGCGTGTGCGCCGGGGGCGACGGCGGACTCGGTAGTCGAGACATGTCTGTCCCTCGCGAAGGACGGTACGCGCGCGGCGATCGAGGCTGTGGCCGAAGTGGCCGCGCGCCACACGGACTTCGAGTCGGCGCTCGCGCCGCTGCGGTCGGCGATCGCCCCCTTCGACACGGTCGGCCCCGACTACCGCGCCCCCTCCCTGGGAGCCCGCCGCCCGTCCCGCCTGCACGCGATCGAGGAACTCCCGATCGCGCTCGGCATGCTGCTGGTCGGCGACGGCGACTTCCGTACGGCGGTCCTGGGTGCGGTGAACTACGGCCGCGACTGCGACTCGACCGCCACGATGGCGGGCGCGGTGGCGGGAGCGCTGCACGGCGAGGCGGTGGTCCCCGCCGCCTGGTCCAAACAGATCGCCGAGGCCAGCCGCCTGGACCTGCACGCCCCGGCACGGGCACTGACGGTGGTGACCCGCGAGATCCACACAAAGGACCGCACCCGCCACGAGACCCATCGCACGGCCTTCGAGGCCCTGACCCGATGACCCCCGTACGCCTGACCTGGGTCCAACCGGAGGACCTGATCGCACACGAGCTCCGCCAGGCAGCGGAGGACGGCCGGGACGCGACCGGGATCGTGAGCCGCTGGGAGGCGGCGGGCGGCACCGCGACCCCGCCCCACGGGGGCGCGTCCACACCCCCGGCACCCCCGCGCCTGCGCGCGTTGGCGATCCACCTGCTGGACGAACTGGCGGAGATTCCCTGCCCGTTGGCGACGAGTGAGCCGACGGATCTGGCGACGATCAGGGGGTGCCTCGGGGAGCCGGGGGCGGAGCCCCCGGGAACACCCCATCCCTCCACCCACGCCCTCCACGCCGCCTGGCTAGGCCGAGCCGTCGGATGCCTCCTCGGCAAGCCCGTCGAGAAGCTGCCCCTCGACGGGATCCGCGCGATCGCCAGAGCCACCGGCAACTGGCCCCTGACCACCTGGTTCACCGCACGCGGACTCCCCGAGGAGCTCGCCGCCGCGTACCCCTGGAACCGCCGCTCCGCACCCACCTCCCTCGCCGAGAACATCGACGGCATGCCCGAGGACGACGACCTCAACCACCCGCTCATCGGCCTGCTCCTCCTCCAGCGCCACGGCCGGAATTTCACCACCGACGATCTCGCGCGGCTCTGGCTGGACGAGCTCCCGGCGGGGCGAACGTTCACCGCCGAGCGGATCGCGTACAGCAATCTGCTCGAAGGGATCGAGCCGCCGCACACCGCCACCCACCGCAACCCGTTCCGCGAATGGATCGGCGCCACCATCCGCGCCGACATCCACGGCTGGACCAATCCGGGCGACCCCCCGGCCGCCGCCGAGCAGGCCCACCGCGACGCCGTCCTCACCCACACCGCCAACGGCGTGTACGGCGCGATGTTCACGGCCGCCGCCATCGCCGAGGCGGCCCGCGTCAAGGACATCCACGCCTGCCTGCGGGCCGGGCTGTCCGTGATCCCGCCCCGCTCACGGCTCGCCGAAGCCGTCCGCCTCGGCATCCAACTCGCCCAAGAAGAAAGCGACTTCGACCGAGTCGTCGACCGGCTGCACACCGCCCTCGGCGCGTACCACTGGGTGCACGCCGTCCCCAACGCCGCCCTCCTCGCCGCCGCCCTCACCCACGCCGACGGCGACTTCAGCGGCTCCATCTGCCGCGCGGTCTCCGGCGGCTGGGACACCGACTCCAACGGGGCCACCGCGGGATCGATCGCCGGACACCTCGCCGGACACCCCGACGCGCTCCCCGCACGCTGGACCGCGCCGCTCAAGAACCGCCTCGCCACCACCGTCGCCGGTTTCGACGGCGTCGGCTTCGACACCCTCGCAGAACTCACCCAACGGGAGGTACGCAGAGCATGACCCGAATCGCGGTGCTCGGCAGCACCAACATGGACCTGGTCGCCTATGTGGCGGCCGCCCCGCGCCGCGGCGAGACCGTCACCGGTCACGACTTCCGTACGATCCCGGGCGGCAAGGGCGCCAACCAGGCCGTCGCCGCGGCTCGCGCGGGCGGCGATGTCGCGATGATCGGCGCGGTCGGCACGGACGACTTCGGCCCCCGGCTGCGGGCCGCGCTCGACGGCGCCGGTGTCGACACCGACCTGCTGCGCACCACCGAGGGCCCGTCCGGCACGGCCCACATCGTGGTGGACGCGAACGGCGCCAACGCGATCGTCGTCATCCCCGGCGCCAACGGTTCCGTCAGCCGTCTCGGCCCCGGCGACGAGGCCGAGATCGCCTCGGCCGAACTGCTGCTGCTCCAGCTGGAGCTGCCGATGGCCACCGTCGTGGAGGGCGCGAAGGCGGCCCGCCGCCATGGAGTACGTACGGTCCTCACCCCCTCCCCCGTCCAGCCGCTGCCGACCGAACTCCTCGCCGCCACCGACCTGTTGGTGGCCAACGAGCACGAGGCCACCTCCCTCACCCACGCCGACGACCCCAAGGCCGCCGCCCGCGCGCTGCTCGACCTGGTGCCCGAGGCCGTGGTCACGCTGGGCGCGCGGGGCAGTCTGTACGCGGCCCGGGGCCAGGACCCCGTCGCCGTGGCGGCCCCCGAGGTCACCCCGGTGGACTCGACGGGCGCGGGCGACACCTTCGTGGGCGCGCTCGCGGTCGCGCTCGGCGAGGGCCGCGCGATGCCGGACGCGCTGGCCTGGGCGTCGGCCGCCGCCGCGCTCTCGGTCCAGCGCGTCGGCGCCGTCACCTCCATGCCGTACCGCGCGGAGATCGACAAGGCGGCGGGCGGGGAGCGCCAGGAATGACAACCCCCTTGCGGGACCTGCGGGTTCTCGACCTGGCCACGCTCTTCGCGGGACCGCTCGCGGCGACGATGCTCGGCGACTTCGGCGCCGAGGTCATCAAGGTCGAGCACCCCCGCCGCCCCGACCCCTCGCGCGGCCACGGCCCGGCCAAGGACGGCGTCGGCCTGTGGTGGAAGCTGCTCGGCCGCAACAAACGGGCCATCACCCTGGACCTCTCGGCACCCGGCGGCCGCGACGCCCTGCTCCGGCTCGCCGCCTCCAGCGACGTCGTCATCGAGAACTTCCGCCCGGGAACGCTGGAGCGCTGGGGGCTCGGCTGGCCCGAACTCGCCGCCGTGAACAGCGAGTTGATCCTCACCCGGGTCACCGGCTTCGGCCAGTCGGGCCCGTACGCGCACCGGCCCGGATTCGGCACCCTCGCCGAGGCGATGAGCGGTTTCGCGGCCGTCACCGGCGAGCCGGACGGGCCGCCGACGCTGCCCCCGTTCGGCCTCGCCGACTCGATCGCCGCGCTGGCCACCGCGTACGCCGTACTGACCGCGCTCACCGCGCGCGCCGCCACCGGGCGCGGGCAGGTCATCGACATGGCGATCATCGAGCCGATCCTGACGGTGCTCGGCCCGCAGCCGCTCTGGTACGACCAGCTCGGTTACGTCCAGCCGCGCACCGGCAACCGCTCCCGCAACAACGCGCCGCGCAACACCTACCGTACGGCGGACGGCAGTTGGGTCGCCGTGTCGACCTCCGCGCAGTCGGTCGCCGAGCGGGTGATACGTCTGGTGGGGCGCGCGGAGCTGATCGACGAGCCGTGGTTCACGACGGGCGCGGGGCGGGCCGAGCACGCGGACGTCCTGGACGACGCGGTCGGCGGGTGGATCGCGCTGCGCACCCGTGAGGAGGCGATGGCGGCGTTCGAGAAGGCGGAGGCGGCGATCGCGCCGGTCTACGACATCCGCGATGTGATGGCGGACCCCCAGTACCGGGCGCTGGACACGCTCACCACGGTCGACGACCCGGAGCTCGGCCCTCTTCGGATGCAGAACGTACTGTTCCGCCTCTCCGAGACGCCCGGGGCGATCCGCTGGGCGGGCCGCCCGCACGGCGCGGACACGGACGCGGTCCTGACCGAACTGGGCCTGTCGGGGCCGGAGATCGCGGCGCTGCGCAGGGCGGGCGCGGCGTGACGATCCCCCTCACGTGGCTTTACGTCCCTGGCGACCGGCCGCAGGTGGTCGAGAAGGCGCTGTCGGCCGGGGCGGATGTGGTGATCGTCGATCTGGAGGACGCGGTGGGGGCGGAGCGGAAGGAGTACGCGCGGTCGGCGACGGCGGAGCTGCTGGCCGAGCGTCCTTCCGTCCCGGTCCATGTACGGGTGGCGGCGGAGGAGGACGTCCTGACGCTGGCAGACCTCCCCGGCGTCTCCGGCTTCCGCCTCCCCAAGATCACGCACCCGCATCAGGTGCGGCGCATGGCCGACTTGGCGCCGGGGGTGCCGCTGTATCCGTTGCTGGAGAACGCGCTGGGGGTCGAGCACGCGTACCCGATCGCTCTGGCTCACCCCTCGGTGCGGGGCATCGCACTCGGCGAGGCGGATCTGTGCGCGGATCTGGGTGTACGGGGTGAGGCCGGGCTCGACTGGTCGCGGAGCCGGGTGGTCGTGGCGGCGCGGGCGGCGGGGCTTGCGCCGCCGGCGCAGTCGGTCTTCCGCCACATCAGCGACCTGGCGGGTCTTGCGGCGTCGTGCGCCCACGGCCGTTCCCTGGGCTTCCTGGGCCGCGCGGCGATCCACCCGGCACAGCTGCCGGTGATCGAACGCGCCTATCTCCCACCGCCGTCGGAGGTGGCGGCGGCGCGGGAGGTATTGGCGGCGTCGCGGACGGAGACGGGTGCGCTGGCGCTGCCGGATGGGCGCTTCGTGGACGCGGCGGTGGTCGAAGCAGCCCGCCGCACGGTGTCGCTGTCCCACCGCCGGGGTTGATTCCCCCTCCCCGCCCCTTCCCTGAACCCTCCGGGGGTGGGAGGGGGGAGGTGGTTTTTCCCCGGGGCGGGACCCCGGACCCCTTGCGGGGCCTGCGGCCCCTGCACCCCGCTTGGTGGATTCGTCTGCGGATCGTGTTGGGTTGCTCGCGCAGTTCCCCGCGCCCCTGAATGGGCCCTACGGGCCCTCCTAGGGGCGCGGGGAACTGCGCGACAAGCCCCCACCGGAGGTCAGCCGACGAACCCGGCCGCCCGCCCAGGCCACGCGGCGGAGCCGCAAAATGTCACAGCCGGGAAGGGGCGGGGTGGGGGATCAAACCCCCGGACTCCGGCTCAGCTCTTGCTCGGGGTCCCGTTTTCGGACGGGGCGTCGGCGGGCGCATCCCCGGACTCCGGCTGCGGCTCCGGCTTCGCCTCCGCGTCAGCGGACTCCACGGACTCGACGGGCTCCGCGGAATCCGTCGCGTCCGGCTCCACGATCTCCTCCCGGCCCGGACGGACCCGCGACGAGATCACGATGTACGTCACCGCGAGGACGAAGACCGTGATCGCCGTCCAGTCGTTGAGGCGCAGCCCCAGCACATGGTGCGCCTCGTCGACGCGCATGTACTCGATCCAGCCCCGCCCCACGCAGTACGCCGCGACGTACAGCGCGAACGCCCGACCGTGCCCCAGCTTGAAGCGGCGGTCCGCCCAGATGACGAGGAAGCCGACGCCGACGCACCACAGCGACTCGTACAGGAAGGTCGGGTGGTACGTGCCCGCCACCCGGTTCGTACCCTCGGTGATCTTCAGCGCCCAGGGCACATCCGTGGGCTTGCCGTACAGCTCCTGGTTGAACCAGTTGCCCCAGCGGCCGATCGCCTGGGCGAAGGCGATACCGGGGGCCAGCGCGTCGGCCCAGGCCGGCAGCGGGATGCCCCGGCGGCGGCAGCCGATCCACGCGCCCACCGCACCGAAGGCGATCGCACCCCAGATGCCGAGGCCGCCCTGCCAGATCTTGAAGGCGCCGACCCAGTCCTCACCGTCGCTGAAGTACAGCTGGTAGTCGGTGATGACGTGGTAGAGGCGGCCGCCGACGAGGCCGAAGGGCACCGCCCAGACGGCGATGTCGGCCACGGTGCCGGCTTTGCCGCCCCGGGCGATCCAGCGCTTGTTGCCGTACCAGACGGCGACGAAGACACCGATGATGATGCAGAACGCGTAGCCGCGCAGCGGGATCGGTCCGAGGTGGATCACGCCGGTCGACGGGCTGGGAATGAAAGCGAGGTTCATGGCAGGGTCGACGCTACCTTGCCGGGCGGGCACGCGGACCACCCACCCGGCAACTTATGAGTAACGAGCCATGAGAGAGCGGTTACGAGGCCGCCGGTACGGGCACCGCACCCGCCGTCGACGGGTGCTTCTTCGCCTTCATGCCGGTCTGTCCGCCCGTCGGCGCCGACGGCTTCCCGGCCGCGCCGGGGTGGGTGGGCGCCGGTCCGCCCCGCCCGTCGGCGGAACCCGGCGCCGGCGACGCCGAACCCGTCGACGCAGAAGCCGCGCCTGGCGTCGGCTTGCCCGGCTGCTTGCCCTTGTTGGCCTCCGTGACCCACTTCTTCAGGTTGGCCGGGGTGATCTGCTCGCTGCCCTTCTGCGGGAAGACCGACTCCCCGTTCAGCTGGACCGTCGGCGTGCCGTTGAAGCCGCCGTTCTGGAACGCGTCGTTGGACTTGGCCACCCAGCTGTTGTGCCTGCCGTCCTCCACGCACGCGCGGAAGCCCGCCGTGTCCAGACCGGGGACCTTCCCGGCCAGCTCGATCAGCTTGGCGTTCTTCGCGTACGCGTCGTCGGTCTCCTGCGGCTGGTTCATGTAGAGCACGTCGTGGTACTCCGGGAACTTCCCGGCGTCCTGTGCGCAGCCCGCCGCGTTCGCCGCGTGCAGCGAGCCGCTGCCGCCGAGGTTGCGGTCGATGAGGGTGGCGAGGTGGTACTGGACGCGGATCTGGCCGCTGTTCTCCAGCTCGTGGATCGTGGGCCGGAAACTCGTCTCGAACGCGGCACAGGCCGGGCAGCGGAAGTCCTCCCAGACCGTCAGGGTGGACGGCGCGTCGGACGCGCCCACCGGGATCGCCAGGCTGTCCTTGCCGTCGGCTCCGGAGGGCGCCATCACGGGGCCCGCCGCCTTCTTGCCGCTGCTGCCGCCCTTGGTGTTCGCGGCGATCACGCCGATCACCGCGGCCAGCCCCAGCACGCACACCACCGCCGCGCCGACGATCATCGTGCGCCGACGCCGGTCGTGCGCCCGCTGCCGCTCGCGTTCCTGGGCCAGCCGTTCGCGGGCCGTTCGTTTGCCTTCGTTCTTCTCGCTCACACCCGGGGCAACGAACCGGGGAGGCACCCACGTGCCTCCCCGGTCCCAGATCCACCCGTACGAGCTAACGCGCTCCGCACCGCAACGACCCCGTGGAGGTTACGGAACGTTACGACGCACGGCCTACCCCCTACGGCGTACGGCGTACTCCACGGGCGAGTTCACCCGCGAGTTCCCGCACCGCGGCAAGACCGCTCTCGTGATCGGGAGCATCGAGGAGCCGCTGCACGAAGGCCGAACCGACGATCACGCCGTCGGAGAAGGCGGCGACCTCGGCGGCCTGGGCCGCGTTGGAGACGCCGAGTCCGACGCACACCGGCAGTTCGGTGGTCGCCCGGGTCCGCCGCACCAGGTCCTCGGCCTGCGCGCCGACCGACGCGCGCGTGCCCGTGACACCCATCAGGGACGCCGCGTACACGAAGCCGGAGCCGACGGCCGTGATCTGCGCGAGCCGTTCGTCCTTGCTGCTCGGCGCGACCACGAACACCGTGCCGAGGCCGTGCTTGTCGGCGTGCTCGCGCCACAGCGCGGACTCCTGGACCGGCAGGTCGGGCAGGATGCACCCGGCGCCGCCCGCCTCGGCGAGCTCGGCGGTGAAGCGCTCCACGCCGTACCGGTCGATGGGGTTCCAGTACGTCATGACCAGCACCGGCTTGCCGGTCGCCGCGTACGCCTCGCGGACCGTGCGCAGCACGTCGGCGATCTTCACGCCGCCCTTGAGCGCGATGTCGTCGGCGGTCTGGATGACCGGCCCGTCCAGGACCGGGTCGCTGTGCGGCAGGCCGACCTCGACCACGTCCGCGCCGCCGTCGAAGACGGCCTTGATCGCCTCGATGCCGCCGTCGACGGTCGGGAAACCGGCCGGAAGGTAGGCGATGAGCGCGGCCCGGTCCTCGGCCTTCGCCTTGGCGAGGGTGTCGCTCAGCAGTTGCACGTTCCCGCTCACTTCGCGTCCCCCTCGGCCCCGTTGTCGTACAGCCCGAAGTAGCGGGCCGCCGTGTCCATGTCCTTGTCGCCCCGGCCGGACAGGTTGACCAGGAGCAGCCCGTCCTTGCCCAGCTCGCGGCCGACTTCGAGGGCGCCCGCGAGCGCGTGCGCGGACTCGATCGCCGGGATGATGCCCTCGGTGCGCGAGAGCAGCCGCAGCGCCTGCATCGCCGCGTCGTCGGTCACCGCGCGGTACTCGCCGCGGCCGATGTCCTTGAGGTAGGAGTGCTCGGGCCCGATGCCCGGGTAGTCCAGACCGGCCGAGATCGAGTAGGGCTCGGTGATCTGGCCCTCCTCGTCCTGGAGTACGTACGAACGCGAGCCGTGCAGGATGCCCGGCTCGCCCGCCGTCAGGGTCGCCGCGTGCTCGCCGGACTCGATGCCGTGCCCGGCGGGTTCGCAGCCGATGAGGCGCACGCCCGCGTCGGGGATGAAGGCGTGGAAGAGGCCGATGGCGTTGGAGCCGCCGCCGACGCAGGCCACGGCCGCGTCCGGGAGGCGCCCCGCGCGCTCCAGGATCTGGCGGCGGGCCTCGACGCCGATGACCCGGTGGAAGTCGCGGACCATGGCCGGGAACGGGTGCGGGCCCGCGACCGTGCCGAAGAGGTAGTGCGTACGGTCGACATTGGCGACCCAGTCGCGGAACGCCTCGTTGATGGCGTCCTTCAGGGTGCGGCTGCCGGACTTCACGGGGACGACCTCGGCGCCGAGCATCCGCATCCGGGCGACGTTCAGCGCCTGGCGCTCGGTGTCGACCTCGCCCATGTAGATGGTGCATTCGAGGCCGAACAGGGCGCACGCGGTCGCGGTCGCGACGCCGTGCTGGCCCGCGCCCGTCTCGGCGATGACGCGTGTCTTGCCCATGCGCTTGGTGAGCAGCGCCTGGCCGAGGACGTTGTTGATCTTGTGCGAGCCGGTGTGGTTCAGGTCCTCGCGCTTGAGGAAGACCCGGGCGCCGCCCGCGTGCTCGGCGAACCGGGGCACCTCGGTGAGCGCGCTCGGGCGGCCGGTGTAGTTGACCATGAGGTCGTTGAGCTCGGCGGCGAAGGCGGGGTCGGCCTTGGCCTTCTCGTACTCGACGGCGACCTCGTCCACGGCGGCGACCAGCGCCTCGGGGATGAACTTGCCGCCGAAGATCCCGAAGTAGCCCTCTTGTGTGGGGACTTGACCCTCCGGGTCGGGGATGAAGAACTCGTGCTCTTGGGACATGGGGATACCTCCCAGGGGGCCGCCTCGACCCCGGGTCCTTGTGTGTTGGCGTCTTGTCGCGTGCGCCTGGCACCGTTCGGGTGCGCGTTGATCTGCGTCCGACCGCCCGTCGTGGGCTGGTCGCACAGTTCCCCGCGCCCCTTACAGGGCGCCTAGCTCAGCGGCGACGCCATCGCATCCCGTTGACCTGGCCCGGCTCCGAGCCGATGACGTACCGCACGCGTCGCCCGTGCACCCGGCGTGCGGGGGCGCGGCAGCCGCGGGGGCGGCAGCCGGGGGCGAGGCGGGCGGAAATCGGCATCGTGGGGTCAGCTCCGCCCGTGCCGCAGGGCCGGGTGCGCACCGGCGGCCACCAGGTCGGCGACGGCCGCCCGGGGGTCCTTGCCGGTGACCAGGGACTCGCCGACCAGGACGGCGTCGGCGCCCGCGTTGGCGTACGCGATGAGGTCGTGCGGGCCGCGCACGCCCGACTCAGCGATCTTCACGATGTGCGAGGGGATCTCGGGGGCGACGCGCTCGAACGTGGTGCGGTCGACCTTGAGGGTCTTGAGGTTGCGCGCGTTGACGCCGATGATCTTGGCGCCCGCGTCGACGGCCCGCTCGACCTCCTCCTCGTCGTGCACCTCGACCAGCGGGGTGAGCCCGATGGACTCGGCCCGCTCGATGAGGGAGACCAGGGCGGGCTGCTCCAGGGCGGCCACGATCAGGAGCGCCAGGTCGGCCCCGTACGCACGGGCCTCCCACAGCTGGTACGCGGTGACGATGAAGTCCTTGCGCAGCACCGGGATGTCGACCTTGGCGCGCACGGCCTCCAGGTCGGCCAGCGAGCCGCCGAAGCGGCGCCGCTCGGTGAGCACGGAGATGACGGCGGCGCCGCCCGCCTCGTAGTCGGCGGCGAGGCCCGCCGGGTCGGCGATGGCCGCCAGCGCGCCCTTGGAGGGGCTGGAGCGCTTGACCTCGCAGATGACCTTCACGCCCTCGCCGCGCAGAGCCGCGACGCCGTCCCGAGCCTGGGGCGCCTTGGCGGCGCGCTCCTTGAGCTCGTCGAGGCCTACCCGCGCCTGCCGTTCCGCCAGATCGGCGCGGACGCCCTCGATGATCTCGTCGAGCACACTCACGCGAGCGGCCCCCTTCCGAAACGGTGGTGACGTTGACGATCGGCCAGGATCAGCCATGACGATGGTATCCGCACCGAGCCCCCGAGCTCGCATCCGGTTGACGTCCGTCCCACTCTGCGGACAGCCGGGACATGCGCAGATATACGGAATGTCACGGTGCGAGCACAGACCCGAACGGTAGATTCCGGACCACCGAGAAGATCACCAGAACCACTCCGATGCCCCACCAGTGGGCGTCCTTGAGCTCGATACGGAAGGGCAGCCCGCGCGCCGAACGGGTGGCCCAGAGGGTCCACAGGACGGCGAAGAGCAGGTAGCCGACGACGGCGAGCGCGTTGGCTCCCAGGGCCGCGCCGAAGTGCCCGGTGATGAAGTCGTGGGCGCTGCGCAGCCCGCCGCAGCCGGGGCAGTAGATCCCGGTCAGCGCGTACAGCGGGCAGACGGGGTAGTGGCCCGGCTCGTTCGGGTCGACCGTGCCCACATACGCGAAGGCCGCGCCGACCGCGGCGAGGGTGCCGAGCGGCATCAGCAGCCGGCGCGCCGCCGGGGCGGGGGCCGCTGCGGGTCTCGGGGTCTCGGTGGCGTCCACCCGGCGATTGTCCCCGCTCGCACGCGAGGGCGCAGCCCCGCCGTCCCCGCTCATGCGGAAAGGCGCAGCCCCGTCGGGGCTGCGCCTCACCTGCGTACTACGAATTCTGCGTACTGCCGTTTCTCGGAGCCTCAGCGGGCCTCGGCGAGGCGGGCGGCGGCCTTGAGGCCGGCCTCCTCGCGGGCGCGCGTCATCTCGGGGGTCTCCTTGGGGGTGCCCATACCGGCCATCTTCATGACCCCGCCGACGACCGCGCCGAGCACCGTGAGGGCCGTGCCGGCCCAGAAACCGATCGGGTTGGCGGCGACGATGAAGACCGAGGCCGCACAGAAGCCGATGAAGGAGATGATGACACCGGTCCAGGCGGCCGGGGTGTGTCCGTGGCCGCCGCTGCTGCCCGCCATGAGTTGCTCCTCGCTGGTGAATCTCTGGGTCGACTGGCCGGCCGCTCTGTCCCGGGGACGCCGACCGCTCATCGACCATTGTCGCGCACCCGCGCGCGTGCCCCGAGCCCGGGGCCTCTGCCGTGGGGCAGCTCACACGCCGGTCGGGTCCTCGCCCCGGTCCAGCGCCTTCCACAGCTCCTCGGGCCGGTCCGGGTCCTTGACCGGGCGGGGCTTGCGCGCCCGGGGGCTGCCGTCGCGCTCGTAGCGGCCGCCCATGGCGGGCCAGTTCGCACCGAAGCGCAGCGCGAGGAGCCCGGCGATCAGGATGAGGAGCCCGCCCGCGAAGGTCACGTACGGCCATGCGGTGTGGGTGAGGCCGCCGATGGTCGCGGCCGCGTCGCCGCTGGTGCGGGCGGCCTTCTCGTCGAGCGCGGAGCTGTTGTCGGCGCCGATGAAGGCGGCGGCCGAGGCTCCGGCGCCGCTCAGCGCCAGCATCGCGGAGACCAGGAGCCGCCCGGCCCGGCGGACCGCGAAGACCGCGACGAGGGCCGCGAGGCCGACTATCGCGAGGGCGGCGGGCACTCCCGTCACGTTCTGCCCGGTGGCGTGCAGCGGCACCGTGCCGCCCCCGACGGCCGCGTGGCCCTTGGCCCAGGTCTGCCCGGAGGCGAGCAGGACGACGGCGGCTCCGGCGGCTCCGAAGAGCAGGGCGGCGGCGAGGGAGCGGCGGCCGCCGCCACGGTTTGGCGACGCGGATTCGGCACGCGGCTGGGGTACGGGAACGGCACTCACGTACTCCACTATCGCCTGCGGCGCACCGATCTTGTCACCGGGGGCCGGGTAATGGCGCGATTTCGCGCCGCCCGCTGGCCGGAGTCAACCCCCCGGTCGGGCAAGGGTCACACCGGGTCCGGCAAGCGGTCCGTCATCGGATCTTCCGCAAGGCAAAGCGGAGGTAGATAGTCCAGCACTCATCTTGTTGGCATGAGCCGGTCACCCCTACGGTCACGGCGGTTCGTGCCGCGTACCACGCGTCACGCCCGGAACAGCGCACTCGCACGTACTCCCTGGTTCACCCACCTATCGGAGGCACTAAGTTGCGCAGAAACCTCTCCCCCACCGCCGTGGCCGCCTCACTGGCCGCGGCCGCGCTCGCCCTGGCGACTCCCCTGGCCCAGGCGGCGCCGAGCTCCTCGCACGGTGTGACGACCGTCCGCTCCTGTGCCCTCCCCACGCACAAGGACGTCATGGCCTGCAAGGCGCTCAAGGTGACCGGCGGCACGGTCGGGTCGGCGAACGCCGAGCGTTCCCTGACCGCTGCCGCCGCGCCCTCGGGCTACGGCCCGGCCTCGCTCCAGTCGGCGTACAAACTGCCGTCCGCCACGGCCGGTTCGGGGCAGACCGTCGCCATCGTCGACGCGTACGACGACCCCAAGGCGGAGTCCGACCTGGCCGCCTACCGCTCCCAGTACGGCCTGCCCGCCTGCACCACCGCCAACGGCTGCTTCAAGAAGGTCGGCCAGAGCGGCACCAGCAAGCTGCCGCGCGCCAACTCCGGCTGGGCCGAGGAGATATCCCTCGACCTCGACATGGTCAGCGCGGCCTGCCCCAACTGCAAGATCCTGCTGGTCGAGGCGACTTCGGCGTCGATGACCAACCTCGGCACGGGCGTGAACACCGCGGTCTCGCTGGGCGCGAAGTACGTCTCGAACAGTTACGGCGGCGGCGAGTCGTCCTCCGACACGTCGTACGACACCACGTACTTCAACCACCCGGGCGTCGCCATCACGGTCAGCTCCGGTGACGGCGGCTACGGCGTGGAGTACCCGGCGGCCTCCCGCTATGTCACCGCCGTCGGCGGCACCTCGCTCAGCTCGGCCTCCAACAGCCGGGGCTGGAGCGAGTCGGTGTGGAGCGGCGCGGGGTCGGGGTGCTCGGGCTATGACGCGAAGCCGAGCTGGCAGACGGACAGTGGGTGCGCTCGGCGGACTGTGGCGGATGTGTCGGCTGTGGCCGACCCCGCCACGGGTGTCGCCGTGTACGACACGTACGGGTCCGACACGGGGTGGGAGGTGTTCGGCGGTACGTCGGCTTCTTCGCCGCTGATCGCTGCGGTGTATGCGCTCGCGGGTGCGCCGTCTTCGGGCTCGACCCCGTCCTCCTTCCCGTACGCGCACACGTCTTCGCTCAATGACGTGACCAGCGGGTCGAATGGGAGCTGCTCCCCGGCGTACCTGTGCGCTGGTGGTGCTGGGTACGACGGGCCGTCGGGGCTGGGTACGCCTAACGGCGTTGCCGCGTTTACCGGTTGACCGCTTGTCTGCGGGCCGGCCTGGGCTGGTCGCGCCCACGCGGCGGAGCCGCAAATGTCACAGCCCCGCGCCCCTTGGGCAACAGGGGGCGCGGGGCATGCACGGAACGGCCAACTCCGCCTGGAACAAGGCGACTTAGCGGCTGATCCTGTTCGCCGTGTGTACCGCTCGCAGTACCGCCGCCGCCTTGTTGCGGCACTCGTTGTCCTCCGAGACCGGGTCGGAGTCGGCTACCACGCCGGCTCCGGCCTGGACGTATGCCGTGCCGTCGCGGAGGAGGGCCGTGCGGATGGCGATCGCCGTGTCGGAGTCTCCGGCGAAGTCGAGGTAGCCGACGCAGCCGCCGTAGAGGCCCCGGCGGCTGGGCTCCAGTTCCTCGATGATCTGCATCGCGCGCGGCTTGGGGGCTCCGGAGAGGGTCCCGGCCGGGAAGCACGCGGTGAGGACGTCGAAGGCGGTACGGCCCGGGGCGACCCGGCCCGTCACCGTCGACACGATGTGCATGACGTGCGAGTACCGCTCGACGGACATGAAGTCGACGACCTCGACCGAGCCCGGCTCGCAGACCCGGCCCAGGTCGTTGCGGCCCAGGTCCACCAGCATCAGGTGCTCGGCCCGCTCCTTGGGGTCGGCGAGCAGTTCCTCGGCGAGGTCGTGGTCCTCCTGCGGGGTGGCGCCCCGGTGCCGGGTCCCGGCGATCGGGTGCACCATCGCGCGCCCGTCCTCGACCTTGACCAGCGCCTCGGGGCTGGAGCCCACGACGTCGAAGCCGTCGAAGCGGAAGAGATACATGTACGGGGACGGGTTGGTGGCCCGCAGCACCCGGTAGACGTCCAGCGCGCTCGCGTGGCACGGCGTCTCGAACCGCTGCGAGGGCACCACCTGGAAGGCCTCGCCCGCGCGGATGCGCTCCTTGATGTCCTCGACGGCGTCCTGGTAGGCCGGGCCGCCCCACAGCGCGGTGTACTCGGGCAGCTCCGACTTCGGCAGCGCGACAGGGGCGTACTCGACCGGCTTGGCCAGGTCCGCCTCCATCGCGTCGAGCCGGGCGACGGCGTCCGCGTACGCCTCGTCGACGCCGGTGTCGAGGTCGTTGTGGTTGATCGCGTTGGCGATCAGCAGGACCGAGCCGTCCCAGTGGTCGAGGACGGCGAGGTCGGAGGTGAGCAGCATCGTCAGCTCGGGGAGCTTGAGGTCGTCGCCGCCGTGCTCGGCGATCTTCTCCAGGCGGCGCACGATGTCGTAACCGAGGTAGCCGACCATGCCGCCGGTGAACGGGGGCATCCCGGCCACCAGGTCGCGCGGGGTGTGCAGCGCCTCGACGGTGGCCTTCAGGGCGGCCAGCGGATCACCCGACGTGGGGACGCCGACCGGCGGGGTGCCGAGCCAGTGCGCCTGGCCGTCGCGGGCGGTGAGGGTGGCGGCGGAGCGGACACCGACGAACGAGTAGCGCGACCAGGACCGGCCGTTCTCGGCCGACTCCAGCAGGAACGTGCCGGGGCGCTCGGCGGCGAGCTTGCGGTAGAGACCGACCGGAGTGTCGCCGTCCGCGAGGAGGCGGCGGCTGACCGGGATGACGCGGCGGTCCACCGCCAGCTTGCGGAAGGTTTCGAGATCCATGCCGCCCGACCCTACTGACCGGCGGCGGGCAACAGCACGTCGGCGTCGAAACACGTCCGGTTACCGGTGTGGCAGGCGGCCCCGACCTGGTCGACCTTCACGAGCAGCGTGTCCGCGTCGCAGTCGAGCGCGACGGACTTGACGTGCTGGAAATGCCCCGAGGTGTCGCCCTTGACCCAGTACTCGCGGCGGCTGCGCGACCAGTACGTGCAGCGGCCGGTGGTCAGCGTGCGGTGCAGGGCCTCGTCGTCCATCCAGCCGAGCATGAGCACCTCGCCGGTGTCGTACTGCTGGGCGATGGCCGGGACCAGACCATCGGCGCTGCGCTTGAGGCGGGCGGCGACGGCGGGGTCGAGATTGCTGGTCATGGGCCTATTGTGCCGTGGCGCTGGCGGTGGGCGGGCGGTGCGTCCACTGGGCGGACGGGTCCCGCGGTCGTACGCTGACCCCCATGTCGACCCATGCCAAGCGTGAACGGCTTCTGCTCGCCGATCTGTTGGAGGCGGCGGGCCCGCAGGCCCCGACCCTGTGCGACGACTGGACGACCCGGGACCTCGCCGCCCATCTGGTCGTGCGCGAGCGGCGTCTGGACGCGGCGGGCGGGCTGCTCGTCGGCGCGCTGAAGGCCCGCCTGGACCGGGTGCAGGCGGAGTTCGCCGCGAAGCCGTACGAGGAGCTGATCCAGCTGATCCGTACGGGGCCGCCGAAGTTCTCGCCGTACAGCCTCAAGCAGGTCGACGAGGGGGCGAACGCGGTGGAGTTCTACGTCCACGGCGAGGACGTCCGCCGGGCCCAGCCCGACTGGACCCCTCGGGAGCTGGATCCGGTGTTCTCGGACGCGCTGTGGTCCCGGCTGGAGAAGATGGCGCGGCTGATGGGGCGGCGCTCTCCTGTCGGCCTGGTCCTTCGTCGGCCCGACGGCCAGACCGCCGTCGCGCGTCGCGGCACGCCGGTGGTGACGGTCACCGGCGAGCCGGGGGAACTGGCCCTGTTCGCCTCCGGCCGCCAGGGCGCGGCGAACGTCCAGATCGAGGGGGACAAGGACGCGGCGGCGCGGGCGCTGGAGGCGAAGCTGGGGGTTTGAGCCCCACCCCGCCCCTTCCCGAAAGCCTCCGGCGGTGGTCGTCGGTCCGCGCGCCGGTGGGGGCTGGTCGCGCAGTTCCCCGCGCCCCTAAATGCGCCCGGAGGGCGCTCCTAGGGGCGCGGGGAACTGCGCGAGCAACCCAGCACGGCCCGCACCCGAAGAGCTCCCTCGGAGAGTTTCGGGAAGGGGCGGGGTGGGGGAAATCAGCGGACCGGGTGGCCCGCCTCGCGCAGCGTCGACTTCACGTCCGCGATCCGCAGGTCCCCGAAGTGGAACACCGACGCCGCCAGGACCGCGTCCGCCCCCGCCGCCACAGCGGGCGGGAAGTCGGCGAGGCGCCCCGCCCCGCCCGAGGCGATCACGGGCACCGTCACGTGGGCACGGACCGCCGAGATCATCTCGACGTCGTACCCGTCCTTCGTACCGTCCGCGTCCATCGAGTTGAGCAGAATCTCCCCCGCCCCCAGCTCCGCCGCCCGGTGCGCCCACTCCACCGCGTCGATGCCGGTCCCGCGACGGCCACCGTGGGTGGTGACCTCGAAGGAGCCGGACGCGGTGCGGCGCGCGTCGACCGACAGGACGAGCACCTGACGCCCGAAGCGCTCCGCGATCTCGCGGATCAGCTCGGGGCGCTCGATCGCCGCCGTGTTGACGCCCACCTTGTCCGCCCCGGCCCGCAGCAGCCGGTCCACGTCGTCGGCGGAGCGCACCCCGCCGCCCACCGTCAGCGGGATGAAGACCTGCTCGGCGGTGCGCCGGACCACGTCGTACGTGGTCTCGCGGTTGCCGGAGGACGCCGTGATGTCGAGGAACGTCAGCTCGTCCGCGCCCTCGGCGTCGTACAGCTTGGCCATCTCGACCGGGTCGCCGGCGTCGCGCAGGTTCTGGAAGTTGACCCCCTTGACCACCCGGCCGTTGTCGACGTCCAGGCAGGGGATGACTCGGACCGCGAGGGTCATTCGGGGGCTCCTCGGTAAGCGTCTACTTCCACCTCGACCAGCACGCGCGGGTCGACCAGGCCGGTCACGATGACCAGCGTGGCCGCCGGACGGACGGCGTCGAAGAGCTCCTTGTGGGCCCGTCCCGCCTCGTCGATGTCGCGCGCGTGGGTCAGATACATCCGGGTGCGGACGACCGACTCGACGCCGAGTCCGAATTCGCCCAGGGCGGCCAGTGCGTTGCCGAACGCGACCTTGGCCTGTTCGTACGGGTCGCCCTCGCCGTACAGGACCGTGCCCTTGAAGGGCGTGGTGCCCGCGACATGCACATGGTCGCCCGCCGCCACGGCGCGCGCGAAGCCGAAGGCCTCTTCCCAGGGACTGCCGCTCTGTACCCGCGCACCGGTCATGCTGACACAGCCTCCAGGGCCTCTTCGAGGGTGAACGCCTTCGCGTACAGAGCCTTGCCCACGATGGCTCCCTCGACACCCAGCGGCACGAGGCCCGACAGCGCCCGCAGGTCGTCCAGCGAGGAGACGCCGCCCGAGGCCACCACCGGCTTGTCGGTGGCCGCGCACACGTTGCGCAGCAGCTCCAGGTTGGGGCCGGTGAGCGTGCCGTCCTTGGCGATGTCGGTCACCACGTAACGGGCGCAGCCCTCGGAGTCGAGGCGGGCCAGCGTCTCGTAGAGGTCGCCGCCGTCGCGCGTCCAGCCGCGGCCGCGCAGCGTCGTACCGCGTACGTCCAGACCGACCGCGATCCTGTCGCCGTGCTCGGCGATGACCTTGGCGACCCACTCGGGGGTCTCCAGGGCCGCGGTGCCCAGGTTGACCCGGGTGCAGCCGGTGGCGAGGGCCGCGGCGAGCGAGGCGTCGTCGCGGATGCCGCCGGAGAGCTCCACCTTGATGTCCATGGCGGCCGAGACCTCGGCGATCACCGCGCGGTTGTCGCCGGTACCGAAAGCGGCGTCCAGGTCGACCAGGTGCAGCCACTCGGCGCCGGACTTCTGCCAGGCGAGCGCCGCCTGGAGCGGGGAGCCGTAGGAGGTCTCCGAGCCGGACTCGCCGTGGACGAGACGGACGGCCTGGCCGTCGCGGACGTCGACGGCGGGCAGGAGTTCGAGCTTGGACGACATCACAGGGTTCCGATCCAGTTGGTCAGCAGCTGGGCGCCGGCGTCGCCGGACTTCTCGGGGTGGAACTGGGTCGCCCACAGCGCGCCGTTCTCCACCGCGGCCACGAACGGCTCGCCGTGGGTGGCCCAAGTGACCTTGGGGGCACGGATGTTGGCGTTGCCGACTTCCAGCGTCCAGTCGTGCACCGCGTACGAGTGCACGAAGTAGTAGCGGGTGTCGGCGTCCAGGCCCGCGAAGAGCTCGGTGTCCTCGGGGGCCTTGACCGTGTTCCAGCCCATGTGCGGGACGATCGGCGCCTTCAGCGGCCCGACCGTGCCGGGCCACTCGTCCAGGCCCTCGGTCTCCACGCCGTGCTCGATGCCCTTGGCGAAGAGGATCTGCATGCCGACGCAGATGCCCATCACCGGGCGCCCGCCGGACAGGCGGCGGCCCACGATCCAGTCGCCGCGCGCCTCGCGCAGCCCCTGCATGCACGCCGAGAAGGCGCCCACGCCGGGCACGAGCAACCCGTCCGCGTTCATCGCCGTGTCGTAGTCGCGGGTGATCTCGACGTCCGCGCCGACATGGGCGAGGGCGCGCTCGGCGGAGCGGACGTTGCCGAAGCCGTAGTCGAAGACCACGACCTTCTTACGAGGGGTCGTGCTCAATTCCACACCTCCAGGCGGAGGATGCCCGCGGCCAGGCACAGCGCCGAGCTGATCGCGAGCAGCGTGATCAGGCTCTTGGACATCTCCTGCTTGATGAAGGAGTAGACGCCGCCCGCGAGGAAGAGCCCGAGGACGATGAGGATGGTGTTGAGGCCGGTCACAGCGCGCCCTTGGTCGAAGGAAGGATGCCCGCGGCACGCGGGTCGTGCTCGGACGCGTACCGCAGCGCACGGGCCAGCGCCTTGAACTGGCACTCCACGATGTGGTGCGCGTTGCGCCCGTACGGGACGTGGACGTGCAGCGCGATCTGCGCCTGCGCCACGAACGACTCCAGTATGTGCCGGGTCATCGTGGTGTCGTACTCGCCGATCATCGGCGCCATGTTCTCGGGCTCGGTGTGCACCAGGTACGGGCGGCCGGAGAGGTCCACGGTCACCTGGGCGAGCGACTCGTCGAGGGGGACCGTGCAGTTGCCGAAGCGGTAGATGCCGACCTTGTCGCCGAGCGCCTGCTTGAAGGCGGCGCCGAGCGCGAGGGCGGTGTCCTCGATGGTGTGGTGCGAGTCGATGTGCAGATCGCCGTCGGTCTTGACCGTCAGGTCGAAGAGGCCGTGGCGGCCGAGCTGGTCGAGCATGTGGTCGTAGAAGCCGACTCCCGTCGACACATCGACCTTTCCGGTCCCGTCGAGGTCGATCTCGACAAGGACGGACGTCTCCTTGGTGGTGCGTTCGACACGGCCGACGCGGCTCATGCTCTCTGCTCCTTCTTCAGCTGACGGACCGCGTCCAGGAACGCGTCGTTCTCGGTCGGGGTGCCGGCGGTGACGCGCAGCCACCCGGGCACTCCGTTGTCACGGACCAGGACACCCTGGTCGAGGATCTTCTGCCACGCGGTGTGGGAGTCCTCGAACCGGCCGAACTGGACGAAGTTGGCGTCCGAGTCGGTCACCTCGTATCCGGCCGCGCGCAGCTCGGTGACGAGCCGGTCCCGCTCCTTCTTCAGCTGCTCGACATAGCCGAGCAGCGTGTCCGTGTGCTCCAGGGCCGCGAGCGCGGTCGCCTGGGTGACGGCGGAGAGGTGGTACGGCAGGCGTACGAGCTGGACCGCGTCGACCACCGCCGGGTGCGCGGCGAGATAGCCGAGCCGCAGCCCGGCCGCGCCGAACGCCTTGGACATGGTCCGCGAGACGACCAGGTTCGGGCGGCCCTCGATGAGCGGCAGCAGGGAGGCGCGGTGGCTGAACTCGACGTACGCCTCGTCGACGACGACCAGCGACGGCTTGCCCGCCTGCGCGGTCTCGTAGAGCGCTAGGACCGTCTCGGCCTCGACCGCCGTGCCCGTCGGGTTGTTGGGCGAGGTGATGAAGACGACGTCCGGCCGGTGCTCGGCGATCGCCTTCTGTGCCGCCTCGACGTCGATGGTGAAGTCGTCGTTGCGCGGCCCCGAGATCCAGGCGGTGCCGGTGCCGCGCGCGATGAGGCCGTGCATCGAGTACGAGGGCTCGAAGCCGATCGCGGTGCGGCCCGGGCCGCCGAAGGTCTGGAGCAGCTGCTGGATGACCTCGTTGGAGCCGTTGGCCGCCCAGACGTTCTCGGTGCCGACCGGGTGCTTGCCGGTGCGGGTGAGATAGCGGGCGAGCTCGGTGCGCAGCTCCACCGCGTCCCGGTCCGGGTAGCGGTTGAGCCCGCGCGCGGCCTCGGCGACCCGCTCGGCGATCCGCGCGACGAGCGGCTCGGGCAGCGGGTACGGGTTCTCGTTGGTGTTCAGCTGGACGGGCACATCGAGCTGCGGGGCGCCGTACGGGGACTTGCCGCGCAGTTCGTCCCGGATCGGGAGGTCGTCGATGCCGATGTCGTACGTGCTCACTGGCCCGGCACCTTCCATCCGAACCTCGCCTTGAGCGCGGCCCCGTGCGCGGGCAGGTCCTCGGCCTCGGCGAGCGCCACCACGTGGTGGGTGACCTCGGCGAGGGCGTCGCGCGTGTAGTCGACGATGTGGATACCGCGCAGGAACGACTGCACGGACAGGCCCGAGGAGTGGCAGGCGCAGCCGCCGGTGGGCAGCACGTGGTTGGAGCCCGCGCAGTAGTCGCCGAGCGAGACCGGGGCGTACGGGCCGACGAAGATCGCGCCCGCGTTGCGGACCCGGCCGGCCACCGCGGCGGCGTCGGCGGTCTGGATCTCCAGGTGCTCGGCGCCGTACGCGTCGACCACCTTCAGGCCCTGCTCCAGGCCGTCGACCAGGACGATCGCGGACTGCTTGCCGGCCAGGGCGGGCTTGATCCGGTCCTCGACGTGCTTGGTCGCCGCGACCTGCGGCTCCAGCTCGCGCTCGACCGCGTCGGCGAGCGCCGCGCAGTCGGTGACCAGGACGGCGGCCGCCATCGGGTCGTGCTCGGCCTGGCTGATCAGGTCGGCGGCGACGTGCGCTGGGTCGGCGGTCTCATCGGCGAGGACGGCGATCTCGGTCGGCCCGGCCTCGGTGTCGATGCCGATGCGCCCGGTGAAGTAGCGCTTGGCGGCGGCGACCCAGATGTTGCCGGGGCCGGTCACCATGTTCGCGGGCGCACACTCCTCGGTGCCGTACGCGAACATCGCGACGGCCTGGGCGCCGCCCGCCGCGTACACCTCGTCGACGCCGAGCAGCGCGCACGCGGCGAGGATCGTCGGGTGCGGCAGGCCGCCGAACTCGCGCTGCGGCGGGGACGCGAGCGCGATGGACTCGACGCCCGCCTCCTGGGCCGGGACCACGTTCATGACCACGGACGACGGGTAGACGGAGCGCCCGCCCGGCGCGTAAAGGCCCACGCGCTCGACCGGTACCCACTTCTCGGTGACCGTGCCGCCGGGCACGACCTGGGTGGTGTGCTCGCTGCGGCGCTGCTCGCGGTGGACGATCCTGGCCCGCCGGATGGACTCCTCCAGAGCGGCCCTGACCTGCGGGTCCAGCGTCTCCAGGGCCTCGGCGAGCGCCTCGGCGGGCACCCGGATGCGCTCCAGGGTGACGCCGTCGAACTTCTCCGCGTACTCGATCAGCGCCGCCGTGCCACGATGATGCACGTCCTCGCAGATGGGCCGCACCTTCTCCAGGGCGGCTTCCACGTCGAACTCGGCACGGGGCAGCAGGTCGCGCAGGGCGCCCCCCTCGGGGAGGGCCTTGCCGCGCAGATCGATTCGAGAGATCACGGAACCAATTCTCTCAGACTGCTTCGCGCCACCGGTCGCCCGTATCACTGGCTGATACGTATCCCGCCCGTCCCGCGCTTCGGCAGTGACCACTAGCGTTCACTCCGTTACACACGCACGCGAGGATGCGGGACCGGCAGGGGACGAGGGGGACGGCAGTGACCGTGGCGCCGGACGACGAGACGCCACCGGGCTGGTTCAGCCCGGTGGAGCGGGGGATGTGGACGGCCTTCCGCAACGGCAGCACCTATGACCTGCGCACCCGCAATCCGCTGCGGGACGATCCGTTCTCCGGGCGCGCCTGGGGGCCCGAGCGCACGGTGCGCGGGCGGGCGGTGGCGCGGGTGCTGCTGAACGGGCCGTCGGCGATGCCCGGGCGGGTCGCCGCGCTGAAGCTCAACGGCGTACAGATCATGGGGGCCCTGAACCTCGCGGGCGGCACGGTCACGCCGTACGTCGAGCTGAACAACTGCCGGTTCGAGAACGAGGTGCTGCTGCCCGAGTGCCGGGTCACCACCTGGCGGATGGTCCGCTGCGCGATTCCCCGGCTTGAGGCGGCGCGCCTGCAGACCGAGGGCGATCTGCATCTGCCGCGCTGCCGCGTCGCCCATGGCATCCGCCTCACCGACGCCCACATCGGTACGGATCTGCTGCTCAACGAGGCCGTGATCCGCCCCGACCGCAAGGGCCGCTCGATCGCCGCCGACGGCCTCTCGGTCGCCCAGGACCTCCAGGCCGAGCTCATCGAGTCGTACGGCGAGGTGAGCCTGCGCTCCGCCAAGGTCGGGGTGACGCTGAGCCTGCGCGGCAGCAAACTCGTGAACCCGGAGGGCCGCCGCGCGCTCAACGCCCCGCAGCTCACCGTGGAGCGCACGGTCTATATGACGGCGGCCGCCGTCACACCCGGCGCGACCGAGACCACCACACCGCCGTACGGGACGAACTACACCAGCGCCCCGGCCCGGGGCACCCGCGTCCAGCCGTTCGTCTGCGAAGGCGGGCTGCGCCTGGACGACGGGCGGTTCGGGGACGCCCTGGACCTGCAGAGCGCGCGCTTCGTGATGCGGGACTTCCAGGAGCTGTCGCTGCGCCGGGTGGTGACGCCGGAGCTGCGCTTCCTCGGCGAGCGCCCGGAGCACGGCAAGGTGGTGCTCTCGGGCGCCCGGGTCGTCAACCTCGTCGACATGTCGACCAGCTGGCCGGGGCCCGGGGGCCTGGCGATGGGCGGCTTCAGCTACGAGAACCTGATCCCGCGCGGACTGTTCCCGCTGTCCAGACGCCTGGAGTGGGTGGCGGCCGCGACCCCCGAGTACGCGCCGGAGCCGTACGAACGCCTCGCGACCGTGCTGCGCAACAGCGGCGAGGACGCGGACGCGCGCGAGGTGCTGCTCGCCAAGCAGCGCCGACGCCGCGAGACGCTGCCGCTCGCGGGCAAGCTGTGGGGCGTGCTCCAGGACGTGACCGTGGCGTACGGCTACCGGCCCGGCCGGGCGGCGCTGTGGATGGCGATCCTGTGGGCGATGGGCGCGCTGGCGTTCTCGCACTACGACCCGCAGCCGATCAAGGCGGACGAACACCCGGACTGGAACGCCTCCCTGTACGCCCTCGATCTCCTGATCCCCGTGGTCAACCTCGGCCAGGACGGCTACTGGAAGCTGCACGGCGGCTGGCAGTGGGTCGCGGCGGTGCTCATCCTGCTGGGCTGGATCCTGGCGACGACGGTGGCGGCGGGCGCCTCACGGCTGCTGCGGCGGGGCTGAGGCGGCTTCGAGAACGGCGGGCGCGGATCGGCTGCGGCGCCGCGTGGCCGACGCGGTTCGGTGGGCACCGCCATGCCATGACCGGCACCGTGCCCGGCTGAAATTTGCAACGCCTTGACCCGCGCCCGTACAACCGTCACGGCCGCCACAGACTCTTCACCGCACACCACTGGCGGAGCTCCGACCTGCGGTTTTGAATGGTTCGCACCATGTCTTTCGTACGCGCCCTGATCCGTGCCGTCCGCGCGGTCAGGCACACCCCGCACCTCGCGGCCGCCCTCCCGGCCGACGAGGAACTGCTCCTCGACGCGCCCGACGGGCGGCTCGGCCCCGCGCTGGTGGCCGCCGCCCGGGGCGAGTACGGGGCGGTGGCCGAACTCCTGGCCACCACCCGGGAGTCCGCCGAGTGGGAGAACCGCGACCGGTACACGATGCGGCTCGCGGCGTTCGCCGCCAGTCGTCCGGACTGGCTCGCGGACTGGCTGGCCGCCGCGCCACGGGACCCGGACGCCCTGCTGGTCAAGGCGGAGCTCGCGATCGTACGGGCCTGGGGCTCGCCCGCCCGCGCGGAGCTGCTGCGGGACACCGCGCCGCTGATCGACGCGGCGGCCTCGGCCGAGCCCGCCGATCCGGTGCCGTGGCGCATCGCGTTGGACCACGCGCGCGGCACCCATGCGCCGCACACCGTCTTCGAGTCGCTGTGGGCGGAGGCGGTCGGGCGCTCCTCGCACCATTACGGCTGCCATGTCGCCGCGCTGCAGTACCTCTCCGCGCAGTGGTACGGCTCGCACCGCGAGTGCTTCGGCTTCGCCGAGGAGGCGGCCGCGGACGCGCTGCCCGGCTCACTGGTGCAGGCGCTGCCGGTGCGGGCCGCGTTCGCGTGCCTGGCCGCCGGGGCGACGCCGCTGCCGGGCCGGCAGAGCCCGCAGGAGCTGTTCAGCGACCGCATCGACGCGGCGGCCGACCTCGGTGTCGCGCTCTCCGCCGCGTACGAGGTGGGCGACCCGTGGCCCGCCGAGGTGCGCAATCTGCTGGCGTACGTCCTGGTCGTGCGCGGGCGGTACGAGGAAGCGCTGGAGCAGTTCCGGCGCATCGGGCCGTATGTGACCGCCTTCCCGTGGGCCCGGCTCGACGACGACCCGCTGGGCCGGTTCGTGGAACTGCGCGACGGGGCGCGCAGGCAGGTCGCGGCTGCCATGCCGCTGGGGCGCGAACAGGGCCCGGCGGCAGGTCCGGCCGGCCCCGTGGACCCGCTGCGGAACGCACCGGCGAAGGCCGCCGGCCGGGCCGCCGGGCCGCCCGGTGCGAGCGCCCTCGGGAAGCCCGGACGCAGCCGGTCCGGCGACCATTACGCTTGAGCGTTGTGACCACCGCACGCCTCCCCCTCTTTCCGCTCAACTCGGTACTGTTCCCCGGCCTCGTCCTGCCGCTGAACGTGTTCGAGGAGCGGTATCGCGCCATGATGCGCGATCTGCTGAAGTCCGGCCCGGACTCCGGCACCGGCTCCGACTCCGACGACGAGCCGCGCCGGTTCGCCGTGGTCGCGATCCGCGACGGCCGGGAGGTCGCGCCGACCGGGCCCGGCCTGCCGGACCAGACGGCGCTGCCCGAGAAGGGCCCGGCGGCCGGGTTCGGCTCCGACCCGATCCAGGCGTTCCACCAGGTGGGCTGTGTGGCCGACGCGGCGACGATCCGGGAGCGCTCGGACGGCAGCTTCGAGGTCCTGGCGACCGGTACCACCCGTGTGAAGCTCCTCTCGGTGGACGCGAGCGGCCCGTATCTGACGGCCGAGCTGGAGGAGCTGCCGGAGGAGCCGGGCGAGGAGGCGGGGGCGCTCGCGGAGGGCGTGCTGCGGGCGTTCCGGGCGTACCAGAAGCGGCTGGCGGGGGCGCGTGAGCGCTCGATGACCGGCTCGGCCGAGCTGCCCGACGAGCCGTCGGTGGTCTCGTACCTGGTGGCGGCGGCCGCCGTCCTGGACGTCCCGGCCAAGCAGCGCCTGCTCCAGGCACCGGACACGGCGACGCGGCTGCGCGAGGAGCTTCAGTTGCTGCGCGCCGAGACCGCGGTGATCCGCCACCTCCCGTCGCTCCCGGCGGTGGACCTGACCCGCTCTCCCACAAGTCCCAACTGATGTAAGGAACCGGTGCGTTGGCGAAGAAGAAGGCGGCCGGGGGTACACCGGCGACGGTGGCGCTGACGGCGGCGGGCACGTCGTTCACCATGCACGCGTACGAGCACGACCCCGCTTCCCCGTCGTACGGGGAGGAGGCGGCCCAGGCCCTCGGGGTCTCCCCCGACCGCGTCTTCAAGACGCTGGTGGCCGACGTCGACGGCGAGCTGACGGTCGCGGTCGTCCCGGTCGCGGGCTCGCTCGACCTCAAGGCGCTGGCTGCGGCGGTGGGGGGTAAGCGGGCGGCGATGGCGGATCCGGCGGCGGCGGAGCGGACGACGGGCTACGTCCGTGGCGGTATCTCCCCGCTCGGCCAGCGGAAGCGCCTGCGTACGGTCGTGGACGCGTCGGCGTCCGCGCACGCCACGATCTGCGTCTCGGCGGGACGCCGGGGCCTGGAGGTCGAACTGGCTCCGGCCGACCTGGTCGCGCTGACGGGTGCGGTAGTGGCGCCGGTGGGTCGTGCCTGACCGGTATTGACCCTGGACACATCGCCATGGGGCGAGCACGTTGCCCCCATGTCAAAACGCACCCGCAAGCGCAAGTGGCGCATCCGCAAGGGCAAAGCGAACCACGGCCGCCGCCCGGCCTGACTCCCCCACCCCACCCCTTCCCGAAAGCCTCCGGCGGTGGTCATCAGTCCGCGCGCCGGTGGGGGCTGGTCGCGCAGTTCCCCGCGCCCCTTGATGGGCCCTTCGGGCCCTCCTTTAGGGGCGCGGGGAACTGCGCGAGCAACCCAGCACGATCCGCAGACAAACGGGGGTGCAGGGGCGAAGCCCCGCTTACCCACCCAGCCGGGGTCCGGGGCGCAGCCCCGGGAAACCCCACCCACCCTTACCCCCACCCACCTCCGGAGGGTTTAGGGAAGGGGCGGGGAGGGGCTACATCCCCGGTGGTGCCCAGACGTCCGGCAGCGGCTCCGGGTCGCGCGGGGCGAACAGGGCCGTCAACCCCAGGTGGACCGCCATCGCGGCGAGCGGCCACGCCAGCAGCGCCCCCTTGGCGTTCAGCTTCAGAGGGGCGGAGAACGTCACACCCTTCCCCGCCGCCCGCGCCGCAGCGACCACGTCCTGGTTCGGCCCCAGCCACATCCCCACCCGCCACGCCAGCAGCGACCCGAGCAACGCGCCCAGCGCAAGACCGCACACCACCGGAATCCCGCCCCGCTTGCGCAGCAGGAAGACCACGGCCGCGCACACCACACCGAACCCCAGCGCGAGCAGGATGAACGTTCCGTCCGCCCCGATCGCCTCCTCGCCCTCCGTGTCCTTCAGGAACACGGCCTTGTCGTCGGCGACGAGCGGCACCCGGGGCGCCAGCCACACCCACAGCAGTCCGAGCAGGACGCCCGACACCGCCACCGCGACCGCCGCGACCACGGCGTCCCGCAGCTCCGCCTTCAGCTCGGTCCGCATCCCGCTTCCCTCCTCGCCGACGGGCCGGGCGTCGGCGGGGCCCATGGCCCCGGGCCCGGAGCCGGGCGTACGGTCCTGCCAGTCGTCGTTCGGGGGCGGCTGGTGAGGCGGTGTCAGAGGTGCGGTCACCCCGCCATCGTGCCAGGCGCTCCTGTGCGCCGCCTCACCGGGAGACCGCCGCCCGGCGGTACGCCCAGGTGGCCAGCGCGAGCGAGACGACACCCACCGCCGCGCAGACCCCCAGGTCGAGCCCCACCACGGCCCAGTCGGGATGCCCGCCGAAGGTCCGCGCGAACGCCTCCACCCCGTACGTCGAGGGCAGCAGATCACGTGCGTACGCGATCGGTCCCGGCAGCCGGTCCGCCGGCAGTACGCCGAGCAGTAGCGCCGCCGACATTCCCAACTGTCCGAGCAGGGTGGCGAGTTCCTGGCGGGGGGCGAGCAGCCCGAGTGCCGCGCCCAGGCCCGCGAGGGCCGCGCCCGACAGCGGGATCACCGCCGCGAGCACCCACAGATGCGCCAGCGGCAGCCCGAACAGCACACACCCGGTGACGGCCGTCACCAGCGTGCCGGGCACGGTGAACGAGGCGTACGCCGCCGCCGCGCCGAGCACCACGGAGGCGGGCGGCACCGGCAGCGTCGCGTAGTGGTCGAGCCCGCCGCCCGCCCGCAGCTGCCCGAAGTACTGGGCGAGCAGGTTGAGCGCGACGAAGGCGACCACGAGGACGCTGGATCCAGCGACCACGGCCCGCGCCTCGCTGCCGCCGTCCACGACGCCCCGCATCAGGACCATGATCCCGATGGACTGGAAGGTCGCCACGAACAGCAGCGGGATACGGGCCACCTTGGCCCGGGAGAGCTGGGCCCGGTAGACGGCCGCGAGGGCGGGGAAGAGCCGGGCCCGGGGCGCGAGCGGCGCCGCGGTCACCACGCGCGCACCGGGGGCCGCCGCCTCCACGGAAACCTCCAGGGGAATCGCGCTCACGCCTTCACCAGACCTTCCATACGGCCGCCGAGGGCGAGGTAGACGTCTTCGAGGCTCGGCGTGGCCAGCGTGAAGTCGTCGAGGGCGGCGAAGGCCGGGCCGCCGGTGACCGCCGCGACGGCGGCGCGCGCGGCGTCCGGGCCGAGCCGCAGCACCCAGCGGCGCCCCGACTCCTGCGCCGACGCCCGCAGCGCGGCGACCTCGGGGAGCTCCAGGGGCGCCCGCTCGCGCCAGACCAGTTCGACCCGTACCTCGTCCGCGACCCGTTCCTTCAGGCCCGCCGGGGTGTCGCAGGCAATGACCTTGCCGCGGTCCAGGACCGCGACCCGGTCGAGCACGGTCTCCGCCTCGATGACGTTGTGGGTGACGAGCAGGACGGTCGCGCCGCGCTCGGCCCGGCGCCGGTCGACGGCGGCCCAGACGGCCCGCCGGGCCACCGGGTCCATGCCGGTCGTCGGCTCGTCGAGGACGAGGACGGGCCGGTCGCCGACGAGTACGGCGGCGAAGCAGGCGAGCCGCCGCTGTCCGCCGGAGAGCTTCTTGAGCGGCCGCCCGGCGAGCTCGGTCAGCCCGAGCTCCTCCAGTACGGCGTCGCGCTCGGCCCGTGCGTCCCGGGCGGTCAGCCCGCGCAGCCGCCCGGTGGTCTCGGCCGCGAGCGCCACGGTCAGCTCGTCCAGGGCCGTCGACTCCTGCCCGAGGTAGCCGATGAGCCGCGCGGCCCGCTCCGGGTGGCGCACCAGGTCGTGGCCGAGCACGTCGACGCTGCCGGAATCCGGCCGCATCAGCCCGGTCAGCTGGCGCACCAGGGTCGACTTGCCCGCGCCGTTGGGCCCGAGCAGGCCGAAGATCTCGCCGCGCCGCACGTCGAGGTCGACCCCGTCGGTGGCCCGGATCTCGGGCGTACCGGCCCTGCCACGTCTGCCGCGCGCGGCAGGGTACGTCTTGACGAGGCCCCGCACCGCGCAAACGGTGCCGCCCCCCGCCACTGCTGTGCCGATACTCACGGACAACGAGCCTACGGGGTCATCCAGCCAGCCCCACCCCCGGACCCCTGATTACTTCCGTACGCCGAACGACTACCGAGGCTCCACACACCCGCTCACTCCCCGGCGGGAACCCGCTCAGCCGCAGCCCGCACATCGATCTCCCGCCAGAACCCGGCCCGGATCGCATACCGATCGTGCTCGTCGATCTGGTCGTCCTTGTGCGCGAGCAGCCCGAACCGCGCCGCGTACCGGAGCAGTTCACCGTCGATACGGTGCGGAATCCGCGGGTACATCGTCGACAGCTTCTGCACATGCGCGGACTCCGGCAGCCGCTCCATCCAGCGCCGCGCGAAGACCTGCCCCACCTCGTACGGATCGCCGCCGACCGTGGTGATGTCCTCCTCGCGGTCCGCCCACCGCTGCTCCGCGCTGGTCAGCTGGGCCAGCGTCGGCAGCGAGGCGGTCTCCGGGGACTCGCCGAGCGTCGAGCCGGGCCGCTCGACCCAGCCCTTGTCGGAGGACCAGCGCAGGGTCGCGTGCGGGGCGTGCGGCGACGCGGGCGGCGTCCCGGGCCCGCGCAGGCCCGCCAGGTCCTTCGGGGTGGGCACGCCCTTGACGCCGGGCCCGGGCGCGGGGGCCGAGGCGCCGTTGCCGTTGGCCGTCGCGGGCGGCGCCGTCCCGTTGCGTACGGCCGCGGCCTGGGCCTCGGCGGCGCGCTCGGCGGAGGCGGCGAGCGCCGACTCGGGCAGCGGGGCCGAGAGGATCGCCGCGATCTCGGGGCGGGGGGCGGCGGCCGGGGCGTAGATGGTGGTGAGGTCCTTGACCCGGACCGCCTGGGTGATCCACGCCCGGTCGAGCACCCGCCGCTCGTCGGCCTCGGCCACCAGGTCCTCGGACTGGTTGTAGTCGCCGTCGGCGGCCTGTACGGCCCACAGGTGCACGGCGACCCCGTGCTCCTTGGCCGACATCAGACCGGGCAGCAGATCGCCGTCACCGGTCACGAGCACCACATCCGAGCAGGCGCGATTTCTGGCCAACTCGGTGAGCTCGGCATGCATCGCCGCATCGACGCCTTTCTGCGCCCACCGCCCGTCGCTGCGGGTCAGTGCGCCGAGCCGGACCGTCACCCGTGACATCACCCGCAGCCTGCGGTGTTCCGGCTGCGGTACACGGTCGGGGGCCCCGTCGAACCAGTAGATCCGCAGCAGCGGCTGCTCGGTGTCGGCCTCCGCCCGCTCGCGCAGCGCCTGGATCAGGGCGGCGTGGTCGACGGTGATCCGTGAACGGGCCGGTTCTCCGGCCAGAAGGCTCGCGGCGGCGCCCAACAAGTAACCGGCATCCACCAGGACGACGCAGCGGTCCACGCGTTCCACCCTCTTTCATAACCTTGAAAATCAAAAGATCAGCGGCAAAGAGATCAGAGAGATAAGAGTGCAGGAGATCGAGAGATCAGGGAACGAACTTCGGGTTTCCTTCGAGTCTGCCCGACCTGGTGAGCCTTAACGGCCGGAACTCGATCATCGGCGTGGCGAACCCGTGCACTGCGCGTCCCGCACGGGTAACTACGCACGGTAATGATCCGAAATGCGCGCTTTGTCAAGGTGTGTGAGTCTGACAGCGGCCCTGGCCCCTAGTCCCCCCAGGAGGCATCACCATGGCCAAGAACAAGCAGAACCGCAAGGAGAAGCAGGCGTCCCAGGCGGAGCGCGGGCAGGAGCAGGCCCAGCAGTCCGCGATGGAGGCGCAGAGCTCTATGCAGAGCCAGGCACAGGGCAGCCCTGCGGATGTTGCGCGTAAGCACCAGCGCCGCTTCGGTCACAACTGATAACTGCACACGCACCAGGCACACAAATACGGAAGGGGCGCGCCCCAATTGGACGCGCCCCTTCCGTATGCCCTTATGTCCGTACGCGGCTGTATGCCCCGTACAACTGCGGGAAATAAAAGGCCGGCTCAGCCCGCCAGGCAGGACGGGCCGAGCAGCACCTTGAGATCGCCGAAGAGCGCCGGGTCGGGCTGGACCCGGTGGCGGTCGAGCCGCAGCACCGTGGTCTTGCGCGGTCCCTGGAGCTTGATCCGCACCTCGGTGTTGCCCTTGTGGTGGCCGAGAATCTCGCCCAGTCGGCTGACCATCGGCGGCGTCACCTTCACCGTCGGGATGGTCAGCACCACCGGCGCGTTGGTGCCAGCCGAGGACAGGTCGGGGACCATCAGCTCCATCGCGACCAGGCGCGGGATGTCCTCGCGCTTGTCGAGGCGGCCCTTGACGAACACCACCGCGTCCTCGACCAGTTGGGTCGAGACCAGCTGGTAGGTCGCCGGGAAGAACATGCACTCGATGGAGCCCGCCAGGTCCTCGACGGTGGCGATCGCCCAGGCGTTGCCCTGCTTGGTCATCTTGCGCTGGAGGCCCGAGATGATGCCGCCGATGGTGACGATCGAGCCGTCCGAGTAGTCCCCGCCGGTGAGCTGGCCGATGCCCGCGTCGGCCTTGTCGCTGAGCACATGCTCCAGACCGAAGAGCGGGTGGTCGGAGACGTACAGACCGAGCATCTCCCGCTCCTGGGCGAGCAGATACGCCTTCTCCCACTCCACGTCGCCGAACTCGACGTCGAGCCCGAAGCCCGGTTCGTCGGCGCTCTCGTCGCCCATCCCGCCGAAGAGGTCGAACTGGCCCTCGGCCTCCTTGCGCTTGACCTGCACCACGTTGTCGATCATCGGCTCGAACTGCGCGGTCAGACCCTTGCGGGTGTGGCCCATGGTGTCGAAGGCGCCCGCCTTGATGAGCGATTCCGTGGTGCGCTTGTTGCAGACGACCGCCTCGACCTTGTCGAGGTAGTCGGGGAACGAGGCGTACTTCCCCTTGGCCTTGCGGGACTTGATGATCGAGTCCACCACGTTCTGGCCGACGTTGCGCACGGCCGTGAGGCCGAACAGGATCACGTCGTCGCCCTGCGCCGAGAAGTTGGACTCGGACTCGTTGACGTTGGGCGGCAGCACCTTGATGCCCATGCGGCGGCACTCGTTGAGGTAGACCGCCGACTTGTCCTTGTCGTCCTTGACGGAGGTCAGCAGCCCCGCCATGTACTCGGCGGGGTAGTTCGCCTTGAGGTAGGCGGTCCAGTACGAGACCAGGCCGTACGCGGCGGAGTGCGCCTTGTTGAAGGCGTAGCCGGCGAACGGGACCAGCACGTCCCACAGGGCCTGGATGGCCTCGTCGGAGTATCCGTTCTTGCGGGCACCGCTCTGGAAGATGGTGAAGTTCTTCGCCAGCTCGTCGGGCTTCTTCTTGCCCATCACGCGGCGGAGGATGTCGGCCTCGCCGAGTGAGTACCCGGCGATGATCTGGGCGGCCTTCTGCACCTGCTCCTGGTAGACGATCAGGCCGTAGGTGACCGCGAGGACCTCTTCGAGCGGCTTCTCCAGCTCGGGGTGGATCGGGGTGATCTCCTGCTGCTTGTTCTTGCGCAGCGCGTAGTTCGTGTGCGAGTTCATGCCCATCGGGCCCGGGCGGTAGAGCGCGGACACGGCGGAGATGTCTTCGAAGTTGTCGGGCTTCATCAGCCGCAGCAGGGACCGCATGGGCCCGCCGTCGAACTGGAAGACACCGAGGGTGTCACCGCGCTGGAGCAGTTCGAAGGTCTTCGGGTCGTCGAGCGGCAGGGCCAGCAGGTCGAGATCGATGCCCTTGTTGGACTTCACCATCTTGACGGCGTCGTCCATGATCGTCAGGTTGCGCAGGCCGAGGAAGTCCATCTTCAGCAGGCCCAGCGACTCGCACTGCGGGTAGTCCCACTGCGTGATGGTCACGCCGTCCGTGTGCCGCACCCAGATGGGGGCGTGGTCGACGATCGGCTCGCTGGACATGATCACACCGGCCGCGTGCACACCCATCTGCCGGACCAGGCCCTCGACGCCCTTGGCGGTGTCGATGACCTTCTTCACGTCCGGCTCGTTCTCGTACATCCCCCGGATCTCGCCCGCCTCGCTGTAGCGGGGGTGCTTGGGGTCGGTGATGCCGTTGAGGTCGATGCCCTTGCCGAGGACGTCGGCGGGCATCGCCTTGGTGAGCCGGTCGCCCATCGCGTACGGGTAACCGAGGACGCGCGCGGAGTCCTTGATGGCGTTCTTCGCCTTGATCTTTCCGTATGTGCCGATCATGGCGACCTTGTCGGCGCCGTACTTCTCGGTCACGTACCGGATCACTTCGACGCGCCGACGCTCGTCGAAGTCGATGTCGACATCGGGCATCGAGACGCGCTCGGGGTTGAGGAACCGCTCGAAGATCAGGCCGTGCGGGATCGGGTCGAGGTCGGTGATGCCCATCGCGTACGCCACGATCGAGCCGGCCGCGGAGCCTCGGCCGGGGCCGACCGCGATGCCCTGCTTCTTCGCCCACATGATGAAGTCGGCGACCACGAGGAAGTAGCCGGGGAAGCCCATCGAGATGATGGTGTCCATCTCGTACTCGGCCTGCTTCATGCGGTCGTCCGGGATGCCTCCCGGGAAGCGGCGGTGCATGCCGCGCATGGTCTCCTCGCGGAACCAGGTGACCTCGGTGTAGCCGTCCGGGATGTCGAACTTCGGCATCAGGTTCTTGGCCTCGAACATGCCGCTGACGTCGACCTGCTCGGCGACGAGCGCCGTGTTGGCACAGCCCTGCTGCCAGGCGTCCGAGGAGTCGATGGCGTACATCTCGTCCGTGGACTTGAGGTAGTAGCCGGTGCCGTCGAAGCGGAAGCGGTCGGGGTCCGAGAGGTTCTTGCCGGTCTGGATGCACAGCAGCGCGTCGTGGGCGGTCGCCTCGTGCGCGTACGTGTAGTGCGAGTCGTTGGTGACCAGCGGCGGGATGCCGAGCTCCTTGCCGATCTTCAGGAGGTCGTCGCGGACCCGGCGCTCGATGTCGATGCCGTGGTCCATGAGCTCCAGGAAGTACCGGTCCTTGCCGAAGATGTCCTGGTACTCGCCGGCGGCCTTGCGGGCCTCCTCGTACTGCCCGAGCCGCAGCCGGGTCTGGAGCTCGCCCGAGGGGCAGCCGGTGGAGGCGATCAGGCCCTCCGACCACTGGGCGATGGTCTCCTTGTCCATCCGGGGCCACTTCTGCAGCCAGCCCTCGGCGTACGCGTCGGAGGAGAGCTTGAAGAGGTTGTGCAGTCCGGTGCTGTTCGCCGCCCAGATCGTTTTATGCGTATAACCACCGGAACCGGACACGTCGTCCCGCTTCTGGTGCGGCTGGCCCCACTGGATCTTGCGCTTGTTGCGCCGGGACTCGGGGGCGACGTACGCCTCGATGCCGATGATCGGCGTCACACCGGCCTTCTTGGCCGTATGGAAGAAGTCGTACGCCCCGTGCAGGTTGCCGTGGTCGGACATGGCGATGTGCGTCATGCCCATCTCATTGCACGCGTCGAACATGTCCTTGAGCCGCGCGGCACCGTCCAGCAGCGAGTACTGGGTGTGGACGTGAAGGTGCGTGAACGGCGGCTTTGACACGGCTGCGGCCTCCGGCGGCTCGGGGGGTCTCATGGCGAGGGGACAGCCTGGAAGTCTACGTGGCCCCACTGACACTCGGAGGGCTCTGTGGATGTCCGCGGCGGGTAGCGGGACCCGGGGCACTACGAGGTACGGTCGCGCGTTGAAGGGGCAGCACGGCAGTCCTTTTGTTACCCAGCACGACCTTGTCACCCCGCTTTACACGCACCAGGAGGCACCCGGAGATGTCGGTCCCGCAGCACACCGCCGAGCAGCGCGGCGAGCAGATCCTCTCCGTCTTCGACACCGCCTTCGGCGAGCTCCTGGCCGCCGACCCGGCCGCGTTCCGGGTCAAGTTCCGCAAGATGGCGGCCTCCGCGTTCGCCTTCTACCGGGGCACGGCCTGCCTGTTCTACGCGGACCTGGACGCCGAGAAGCGCGGCGGAGCGTACCTGGACGAGCGCACCGGGCGGGTGTGGATCCACGGCGATCTGCACGCGGAGAACTTCGGTACGTACATGGACGCCAACGGCCGGCTGATCTTCAACGTCAACGACTTCGACGAGGCGTACGTCGGCCCCTTCACCTGGGACCTCAAGCGCTTCGCCGCCTCGCTCGCCCTGATCGGCCACGCCAAGGCGCTCAGCGACAAGCAGATCACCGAGCTGGTGCGGATCTACGCGGCCGCCTACCGCGAGCGCATCCACGCGCTGGCCGCCGGCGCCAAGGACGACGAGGTGCCGTCGTTCACGCTGGACACGGCCGAGGGGCCGCTGCTCGGCGCCCTGCGGGCGGCACGCGCGCGTACGCGCTTCTCGCTCCTGGACTCGATGACGGAGATCCGCGAGTACGAACGTCGGTTCACCGAGGGCGACGGCTCCATCGAGCTGGACGCGGCGACCCGCTACAAGGTCCTGGCCGCCTTCGACGGCTACCTGGAGACGCTGCCGGACTCCAGCCTGCTTCGCCCCGACTCCTACCGGGTCAAGGACGTCGTCGGCCGGCGCGGGATCGGGATCGGCTCGGCCGGGCTGCCCTCGTACAACATCCTGCTCGAAGGGCACAGCGACGCCCTGGAGAACGACGTCGTGATCTACATGAAGCAGGCGCAGACCCCGGCGGTCTCGCGGCACATCACCGACCCGGCGGTGCGCGGCTACTTCGAGCACGAGGGCCACCGCACGGTGATCTCGCAGCGCGCCCTGCAGGCCGCCGCCGACCCGTGGCTGGGCTGGACCGAGCTGGACGGCGCCGGGCAGCTGGTCGCCGAGGTCTCGCCGTACGCGGTGGACCTGGACTGGTCGGACATCGACGACCCGGAGCAGATCGCGGCGGTCGTCGCCGACCTCGGCCGGGCGACGGCCACCATGCACGCGGCGGCGGACGACGAGAGCGGCCACTCGGACCTGGTGCAGTTCTCCACCGAGCGGGCCATAGACGCGGCGATCGCGGCCGACGAGGAGAGCTTCGGCGAGCTGCTCGTCGACTTCGCGCACACCTACGGGGCGCGGGCCCGCGCGGACCACCAGATCTTCGTCGACCTGTTCCGTAACGGTCGGATCCCGGGTCTGTAGTCTCACCGACTTCTTAGGCGCCGCTGACGGCGGCCCGTGGGAGACTCGTCGCCGACGACAGCTTTTCCGGGGACCCTCCCCGGCCCCCGGATCACCCCGAGGCCAACGCAGTGGACATATCGGATACGCGGCTCAGAGCGGCACGCGCGGCGCTTTTCACAGCGCTCGTCGTGACGCTCTCCAGCGCGTCCCACGTCCTGCTCTCCCGGGTCCAGCTGCCGACGCCGCTGGTGGCCGGGGCCGCCGCGACCGTGTTCCTCGTCGCGTACGCGCTGGCGGGCCGCGAGCGCGGCTTCTGGTCGATCGCCGGACTGCTCGTCCCCCTCGAACTGGCCGCCGACACCGTCTTCTCGACCGGCCAGCACGTCTGTTACGGGCCCTCCGGCGGCCCGGTCGCGGGCGCGCTCAAGGCGGTCGGCGTGAACGTGCTGTGCGGCGGGGGCATGGGCACCGAACTGCCCGGTGTCGCCGAGTCCCGGGCGCGCGCGGCCGCGCTGCTCGCCGGGCCGGGACCTGCCGTGCCGTGGCTGCTGCTCGCGGCGCATCTGGTGATCGGGCTGCTGGCCGCGCTGTGGCTGCGGCGCGGCGAGGCGGCGCTGGCGCGCCTGGTGCGCACGGTCGCGCTGCTCGCGTTCCGGCCGCTGCTGCTCGCGGTCGCCGTGGTGGGCGGCGCGTTCCGTACCGTACGGCTGCGCGTGCGCCCCGTGCGCCGGAGCCCGTCGGCGTCCCGCGCGCGGCTGCTCGTGCACTCCGTGGGCCGGCGGGGACCGCCTTGCTCCGCGCTGCTCGCGGCCGTCTGAGCACAGCCGCCGTACGAACGCAGCAGTCCCCCCACAGCACTTTCTCACCTGCCACACCTGCCACACGGAGAAAACGATCATGAGTTCACGCAACAGCCAGGCCAACAAGGCTGCCGCCCGCGATCGGCTGCGACTGGAGCGCGAGCGCCAGGCGAAGAAGGACAAGGCACGCCGCCAGGTGGTCGTCGCCGCCTCGATCGTCGGCGTCCTCGCGATAGCCGGCGGCGTCGGCTACGCGGTGATGCAGGCCAACAAGCCCGACGCGTGGGACGCGGCCAAGGACAAGGCGCTGGTGAAGCCCGCCAACACCACGGGCACCGACGGCACCACCGTCGTCATCGGCAAGCCGACGGCCAAGAAGACCCTGGAGATGTACGAGGACCCGCGCTGCCCGATCTGCTCGGTCTTCGAGGAGCAGGTCGGCTCCACGGTGAAGAAGGACGTCGACGCCGGCAAGTACAAGATCCAGTTCATCGGCGCCACCTTCATCGACAACGGCAGCCCGGGCACCGGCTCCAAGAACGCGCTCAGCGCGCTGGGCGCCGCGCTCAATGTGAGCCCCGAGGCGTTCATGGAGTACAAGGCGCAGCTCTACTCGGCGAAGTGGCACCCGCAGGAGACCAGCGACAAGTTCGCCAAGGACGACTACCTGCTCCAGGTCGCCGACACCGTGCCGGCGCTCAAGGGCAACGCCAAGTTCCAGAAGGACGTCCAGGACGGCACGTTCGACAAGTGGGCGCTCACCATGTCGAAGAAGTTCGACGACAGCGGTGTGACCGGAACGCCTACGCTCAAGATGGACGGCAAGAAGATCACCGCCGAGGGCAGCGACAACGCGCCGCAGGACCCGGCCTCGTTCAACAAGGCCATCGACAAGGCCCTGAAGGGCTGACCCGGTTCGGGTAACGGTATGTGAACGGGCGGACGAACTTTGCCGGCGAGTCTGCCCGTTCTCACTACCCGTCAGTAAGGTGTGCGGCTGTGACCAGTCGATTCACCTCAACCCCCACCCGCCGCTCGGTCGTCAAGGCCGCTGCCGCCACCGCTGTCGTCGCCGCGCCCCTGGTGGCCGGCGCGACCGCCGCCGTCGCCGACACCGCGTCGTCGGCCCCCGCCTTCCTGCACGGCGTCGCCTCGGGCGACCCGCTGCCCGACGGGATCCTGCTGTGGACCCGGGTCACCCCCGTCCCCGAGGCCGTGCCGGGCTCCGGCAAGGGCCCGGACACGGACGTCTCTTGGGAGATAGCCGAGGACAAGGGCTTCACGCGGATCGTCGCCAAGGGCGTCACCACCGCGACCGCCGCCTCGGACCACACCGTCCGGGCCGATGTGCGCGGTCTGCGTCCCGCGACGCCGTACTGGTACCGCTTCACGGCGGGCGCCACCGTCTCCCCCGTGGCCCGTACGCTCACCGCCCCCGCCACGGACGCGGCGGCCGCCAACGTCCGCTTCGGCGTGGTCTCCTGCTCCAACTGGGAGTCCGGCTACTTCTCGGCGTACCGCCACCTCGCCGCCCGCTCCGACCTGGACGCGGTACTGCACCTGGGCGACTACATCTACGAGTACGCGACCGGTGTCTACCCGGCGGCCAAGTACGTCGTACGACAGCATGAGCCCACGCACGAGATCATCGACCTCGCCGACTACCGCACCCGGCACGGCCAGTACAAGGGCGACGCCGACACCCAGGCGATGCACCACGCGCACCCGATGATCGCGATCTGGGACGACCACGAGTTCGCCAACGACGCCTGGAACGGCGGGGCCGAGAACCACACGCCGGGCGTCGAGGGCGACTGGTCGGACCGGGTGGCCGCCGCCAAGCAGGCCTACTTCGAGTGGATGCCGGTCCGCCCGTCGATCGCGGGCACCACCTACCGCCGTATCCAGTACGGCAAGCTGGCCGATCTGCACCTCCTGGACCTGCGCTCCTTCCGCTCCCAGCAGGCGAAGGCGGGCAGCGGCAAGGTCGACGACCCGGACCGTACGATCACCGGCCGGGCCCAGCTGGACTGGCTCAAGAGCGGGCTCTCGCAGTCGCAGGCCGCCTGGAAGCTGGTCGGCAACCCGGTGATGATCTCGCCGGTCGCCTTCGGCTCGCTCCCGGCCGAACTGACCGCACCCATCGCGGAGTTGCTCGGCCTGCCCCGGGAGGGCATCGCCATCAACGTCGACCAGTGGGACGGCTACACGGACGACCGCCGTGAGCTCCTGAGCCACCTGGTGGACAACGGCATCTCCAACACCGTCTTCCTCACCGGTGACATCCACATGGCGTGGGCCAACGACGTACCGGTGAAGGCGGGCACGTACCCGCTGTCGAAGTCGGCGGCCACGGAGTTCGTGGTGACCTCCGTGACCTCGGACAACCTCGACGACACCCTGCACGTGCCCGCGCACACGGTCTCGCTGGTCGCGGCCGCCGCGGTCAAGGCCGCCAACCGCCATGTGAAGTGGGTCGACATGGACGGGCACGGTTACGGCGTCCTGGACGTCACCGCCCAGCGCTCGCAGATGGACTACTACTCGCTGTCCGACAAGCGCAGGCGCGACGCGACGTCCTCGTGGACCCGCTCGTACCGGACACTGAACGGCACCCAGAAGGCCGAGCGGGTCTACTCGCCCGTCGTCTGAGACGCGGACTACAGCGTTTCGAGGAAGGCTAGCGCGGTCCGCCAGCTCTGCTCGGCGGCCGCCTCGTCGTAGTCCGCGAGCCCGGGGTCGGTGTAGAGGTGCCCCGCCCCCGGGTACCGGTAGATCTCCGCGTCGGCGCCGATCCGGCCCATCCGCAGGTACCAGGTGTTCAGCCAGTCGTGCGTCTCGAACGGGTCCGGGTCCGCCACGTGCAGTTGTACGGGCAGCTCGTCCACCGAGGCGTCCTCGGCGATGTCGGCGGTGCCGTGGAAGAGCAGCAGGGCGCGCGCCTTCTCGTCGCCGAGCGCCAGGGTCTGGGCGAGCGAGCCGCCGAGCGAGAACCCGGCGTAGACCAGACCCTCGTCGGAGTGCGGGGCGGCGGCCAGGATCGCCCGCTTGAGCAGCTCGTCGTTGCCGATCTCGTCGCGGATCGTCATGCCCTCCTCCACGGTCTCGGCGGTACGGCCGTCGTAGAGGTCGGGCACGTGCACCACGTGTCCGGCGGCGCGCAGCCGCTCGACCGCCTCGTGCACGGCGGGCCGCAGGCCGTACGCCGAATGGAAAAGCATGATGTTCATGGGGCCATGGTGCCAGCTACGGTCGGGGGCATGGAGAACGTGCTGCGCCCGTTGATCGTGATCGGCGGCTCGGTCGTGCTCACGCTGGCCCTGGTGTGGCTGGCCGACCGACTGCTGCGACGTGCCGACGCCCGGCACAGCGAGACCCCGCTGTGGGGCCTGCTGCGCCGCTGCCGCGTCCCCTTGCAGGTAGTGGTCCTGGCCGCGCTCCTGAGAGGCACGTACCTCCAGATCAAATGGCGGCCGGTCGAGGACCACGAGGAGGGCCTGGGACAGACGCTCTCGCTGGTCCTGATCGGCGCGAGCGCCTGGCTGGTGGTACGGATCGCGGCGGCGGTCGTCGAGGCCTCGTACGCCCGTTACGCGGCCTCCGCGCTGGATCCCGCGCGAGTGCGCCGGGTGCGTACGCAGGTGACGCTGATCCAGCGCGTGGTGACGGCGGTCGTGGGCGTGGTCGCGGCGGCGTCGATGCTGCTGACGTTCCCGGCGATGCGGACGGCCGGGACCTCGCTGCTCGCCTCGGCGGGCATCATCGGCATCGTGGCCGGTGTGGCCGCCCAGTCGACGCTCGGCAACCTCTTCGCGGGGCTGCAGATCGCGTTCGGCGACATGGTGCGGATCGGGGACACGGTGGTCGTGGACGGCGAGTGGGGCGTGGTCGAGGAGATCACGCTGACCTTCCTCGCGGTCCGCACCTGGGACGAGCGCCGCCTGACCATGCCGGTCTCGTACTTCACCAGCAAGCCGTTCCAGAACTGGTCGCGCGGCGGGGTGCAGATGACCGGCACGGTCTTCTTCCACCTCGACCACTCGGCGCCCATAGCGCTGATGCGCGAGCAACTGGCGGACATCCTGCGCGAGTGCCCCGCCTGGGACGGCCGCGACAGCGCCCTGGCCGTCACGGACACCACCCCGTCCACGATCGTGGTCCGCGCGACGGTCACGGCGAAGGACGCGAGCGACATCTGGACGGTCCGCGTGACGGTCCGAGAACAAATGATCACGTGGCTGCACACGTACCACCCGTACGCCCTGCCCCGAATCGCAACGGCGGAAGCGGACGAGCAGGGCTGAACCCGTACCCCCTAGGGGCGCGGGGAACTGCGCGACAAGCCCCCACGGTCCGCAGACGAACAGGGGGTTCGGGGGCGAAGCCCCCGACGTCACCGCAGGCTGCGGACATCCAGCTGGCGGAGGACCCGGTCCACGATCTCCGGGTCCGCGCCCGGCTCACTGCGCGCGGACAGCACTTCATGCCGCGCCGCAGACATCATCTCCCGCTGAATCCGCTGCACCGTCCGCAACCGCGACACCCGCTTCGCGTACGCCTCCCGCCGCTCCTCGTCCACCATGTCCGGACTGATCCGCGCCCCCACGTCGTACGCCCTGCGCAGCAGCTGCTCCATGACCTCCTCCGGCAGCTCCTCCACGTCCTCGATCTCCCGCAGCCGCCGCTTCGCGGCCTTCGCCGCGCGGATCGCGAGCTCGCGCTCCAGCGCCCGCTCGGCGTCGGTGTCGGCCCGTACGCCGAGCCGCCGCACCAGGGACGGCAGGGTCAGCCCCTGGAACACCAGCGTCGTCATGATCACGCAGAAGGCGATGAACACGATCTCGTCGCGCCCGGGGAAGGGCGAGCCGTCGTCGGTCTTGAACGGGATGGCGAGGGCGAGCGCCACCGAGGCCACGCCGCGCATCCCGGCCCACCACATGACGATGGTCTCCCGCCAGCTGGTGGGGATCTCCTCGTCGTAGTCCCGCCGCGTGTGCAGCCGCTTGGCGAGCCAGGTCGCGGGCATCAGCCACAGCAGCCGTACGCCCACCACGACCCCGACGACCGCCGCGCCCCAGCCCGCCATCTCGCCCACGCGGCCGGTCGCGGTGCCGAACACGTTGTGCAGTTCGAGGCCGATGAGACCGAACGCGATCCCGGTGACCAGCGTGTCGACGATCTGCCAGAACGTGGCCCCCGCGAGCCGCCCCTGCACATCGTCGGCGTCGAGCGTGTGCTCGGCCAGGAACAGCGCGAGGGTGAGCACCGCGAGCACCCCGGACCCGCCGAACTCCTCGGCCAGTACGTACCCCACGAACGGCACCAGAAGGGTCAGCCCGATCTGGAGCGTGGCGTCGTCGAGCAGGCCCATCAACTTGTTGGCGGCCCAGCCGAGTACGAGCCCGACGGCGACGGCCACCACGGCCGAGAGCACCAGCTCGCCCACCGCGTCGGGCCAGGAGAAGTCGCCGCTGACCGCTGCGGCGATGGCCACGTGGTACAGCACGATCGCGGTGACGTCGTTGAACAGCCCCTCGCCCTCCAGGATCGACACCAGCCGGCGGGGCAGCCCCAGCGAGCCCGCGACGGCGGTGGCGGCGACCGGGTCGGGCGGTGCGACGAGGGCGCCGAGCGCGACGGCGGCGGCGATCGGCAGCCCCGGCACGACCGCCTGCGCGACGGCCGCCACGGCTGCCGTGGTGACGAACACCAGCGCCACGGCGAGCAGCAGGATCGGCCGTACGTTGGCCGCGAACTGCCGCCAGGACGTGCGCTGTACGGAGGCGTACAGCAGCGGCGGCAGCACGAGCGGAAGGATGTAGTCCGGCGGAACGGCGACGTTCGGCACGACCGGGATCAGGGCGAGGACGCCGCCGAGCACGGTCATCAGGACCGGCGCGGGCAGCCCGAGCCGGTCGCCGATCGGAACCGTGACCACCGCGCCGAGCAGCAGCACGAACAGCAGGGCCAGCTGATCCACGGATGCCCTCCGGGCGACGATCCGATCAAGACCCTCAGCGTGCCACGAACCCCCCAGGGACGGCGTCAGGCTGTGGACCGTGCGTGGCTGATCGCGCAGTTCCCCGCGCCCCTAGGAGGGCCCGAAGGGCCCATTAAGGGGCGCGGGGAACTGCGCGACCGGCCCCCACCGGCCCGCAGACGAATCCTCAGCACGCGCGCAGCGCCAAAGCGCCTTCCGCATGGCCACATGCGGCATCCCCGCATCGGGGAACTCGGGCACACCCTGCTCCACGACGAAGACCTCCCGGCGTACCGCGAAGCACGCCTGGAGGTCACCCGGGCCGTCGACGACCCGGACGGCGAACGCCGTCACTCGCTCTCCGCGCGGATCACGTCCAGCGCGTGCTGGAGGTCGTCCGGGTAGCGGCTCTCGAACTCGACCCACTCGCCGTCGCCGGGGTGCGTGAAGCCGAGGCGCACGGCGTGCAGCCACTGCCGGGTCAGGCCGAGGCGCTTGGCGATGGTGGGGTCCGCGCCGTACGTCAGGTCGCCCACGCAGGGGTGGCGGTGGGCGGACATGTGCACGCGGATCTGGTGCGTGCGGCCCGTCTCCAGCTTGATGTCCAGCAGCGACGCCGCCCGGAACGCCTCGATCAGGTCGTAGTGCGTCACGGACGCCTTGCCCTCGGCCGTGACCGCCCACTTGTAGTCGTGGTTCGGGTGGCGCCCGATGGGGGCGTCGATCGTGCCGCTCATCGGGTCCGGGTGGCCCTGGACCAGGGCGTGGTAGCGCTTGTCGACGGTCCGCTCGCGGAACTGCTGCTTCAGCGAGGTGTACGCCCGCTCCGACTTGGCGACGACCATCAGGCCCGAGGTGCCCACGTCGAGGCGGTGGACGATGCCCTGGCGCTCGGCCGCGCCCGAGGTCGAGATCCGGTACCCGGCCGCCGCGAGGCCGCCGATGACCGTCGTCCCGGTCCAGCCCGGGCTCGGGTGGGCGGCGACGCCGACCGGCTTCACGATCACGACGATGTCGTCGTCGTCGTGGACGATCTCCATGCCCTCGACCGGCTCGGCCACGATCTGCACCGGCGCGGGCGCCTGGGGCATCTCGACCTCCAGCCACGCACCCCCGTGCACCCGCTCGGACTTGCCCACCACCGAGCCGTCGACCAGGACCTTCCCCGCGGCGGCGAGCTCGGCCGCCTTCGTACGGGAGAACCCGAACATGCGGGAGATGGCGGCGTCGACGCGCTCGCCCTCAAGGCCGTCGGGAACGGGCAAGGTGCGGATCTCGGGAATCGTACTCACCCGTCGAGTATGCCTTGTCGCACCGACAACCCCGTTCGCACCGGGTTGTGGATCAGTCCTTGTGGACCGTTTCAGTCCTTGTGGACCGTTCCGTCCGGGTCCAGACCCCGGAACGAGAGGATCACGATCAGGAAGCCGCCGCACACGATCGCGGAGTCGGCCAGGTTGAAGACCGCGAAGCCCTTGGGGGCGATGAAGTCGACCACAGCGCCCTCGAAGACGCCCGGGGAGCGGAAGATCCGGTCCGTGAGGTTGCCGAGCGCACCGCCGAGGAGCAGGCCGAGCGCGATCGCCCACGGCAGGCTGTAGAGCTTGCGGGCGAGCCGGAAGATCACCACGATGACGGTCGCCGCGATGACCGTGAAGATCACCGTGAACGCCTCGCCCATACCGAACGCGGCACCCGGGTTCCGGATCGCCTCCAGCTTCAGCAGATCGCCGAAGACCTCGATCGGCTCGTGGTGCTCCAGCCTGGCCACCACGAGCATCTTGCTGCCGAGGTCGAGGAGGAACGCGAAGAGCGCCACCGCGAACAGCACGGCGATCCTGCGCCTACCCCTGGGCCGCTCGGCGGGGACAGCGGCCTCGTCGGGCCCGTCTACGTCCGGCGTTCCGATGATGCGCTCCGCTTCGGCCACGTGAGTCCCTCAACCAAACCTAGGTACCTGACTGAGGACGAGGGTACGACACACGCGTACGGAGTCAGCCCCGCCGTTCCTGCTTCTGCTTGTCCTCGACGCAGAGGGTCGCGCGCGGGAACGCCTGCATCCGCGCCTTGCCGATCGGATTGCCGCAGACCTCGCAGTAGCCGTACGTACCGGCGTCCAGGCGCTCAAGCGCCCGCTCGGTCTGCTCCAGCATCTCGCGCGCGTTGGCGGCGAGCGCCATCTCGTGTTCGCGGGTGATGTTCTTGGTACCGGTGTCGGCGTCGTCGTCGCCCGCGCCGTCCCCGGAGTCGCGCATCAGGCCGTTCAGGGCCTGCTCGGAGTTCTCGATCTCGCTGCGCAGCCGCAGCACCTCGCTGGAGAGCTCGTTACGGGCCTCGGCGACCTCCGCCGGGGTCCACGGGTCCTCGCCGGGCCGCACCGGCAGCACACCGGGCACGGCCGAGTCGACGGCCCGCGCCTTGGGTACGGTCGACGCCGCCGTGGACTTCCTGGCCGGCGCCCCGCCCGCCGTGTTCTTGGCAACCACCTTGTTGGCTCCCCTCTGCTCCGCGGCCTGGGCCGCCCCCTTGGCCGCGGTGGCGACCTTCTTCGCTGCCCCACCGGCAGCCTTGCCCGGCAGCGCCTTCTTGGCGGACGCCGTCTTCTTGGCGGCAGCCTTCTCGGCCCCGGTCGCCTTTTCAACAGCGGCCTTTTTGGACGCGGCCTTCTTGGCCACGGCTTTCTTGGCCGGAGCCTTCTTGGCCGCGGCCTTCTTGGTCCCGGCCTCTTCGGCCGCGGCCTTCTTTGCCGCCGCCTTCTTCGGCGCGGTCTTCTTGACGGCGGCCTTCTTGGTCGCGGCCTTCGTGGCCGAGGTCTTCTTGGCCGCGGCCTTCTTCGGGGCCGACGCCTTCGCGGCCGCAGCCTGCTTGCTGGAAGAGCGTGTTGTGGCCGCCCCCTTCACGGCGTCCTTGGACGCCACCGTGGCCGCGGCCTGAACGGCGTCCTCGGACGCCAACGCGGTCTTCTTCGCCACCATGGCCGCGGCCCCTTCACATATTGTGATCTTGCTCGCGAATCGTGCTGGGACGATAAATCGACCCCAGGCCCGCGGCAACGGGGCACGCCGCCGGTCCGGCCCCGCCACGCACGCCCGGAGACGAACCTGCATCCGTTGTGCCCAGCTCTGTGGCCCGTAATCCGCCACACGGGCGGAGCCGGACTCCGCCCGGCCACGTATGGCCATTCGGGTCATCTGCGCACGCGGGGGCACCGTCCGGTGGACCGCCGGTCCCGGTCCGCCGAAAACCGGTCGGCCGCTGTCGGTGCGGGCCCGTACACTGGGCGCAGCGAGAGGCGCGAATGGGACGAGTAGCGTCGTACGCAGCCAAGAGCGATCCGGGGACGGTGGGAGCCCGGAGGCGAGCGCGATGTGAAGATCACCCCGGAGCCGCCGGAAGAAAGCGACCGTCCAGCGGGAGCGAGTAGAACCGGCTTCGCACCCCAATGAGGGGGCGGTGTTCCGCACACCGCCAAGGAGGGTGGTACCGCGGGAGCGCACAGCTCTCGTCCCTCCGACGGAAACGTACGACGATCCGCCGGAGGATGAACGGATGTCGCAGTACCGCCAGGTGCCCGCCCAGGTCGACCTGCCCGCTCTTGAGCACGCCGTGCTCGACTTCTGGGAGCAGTCGAAGGTCTTCTCCAAGAGCCTCGAACAGTCCGAGGGCCGCCCCGAGTGGGTCTTCTACGAGGGCCCGCCGACCGCCAACGGCATGCCCGGTGCCCACCACATCGAGGCCCGCGTCTTCAAGGACGTCTTCCCGCGCTTCCGGACCATGCAGGGCTACCACGTGGCCCGCAAGGCCGGCTGGGACTGCCACGGCCTGCCGGTCGAGCTCGCCGTCGAGAAGGAGCTCGGCTTCAACGGCAAGAAGGACATCGAGGCGTACGGCATCGCCGAGTTCAACGCCAAGTGCCGCGAGTCCGTGACCCGCCACACCGACGCCTTCGCCGAGCTCACGACCCGTATGGGCTACTGGGTCGACCTCGACGACGCCTACCGGACGATGGACCCCGAGTACGTCGAGTCCGTCTGGTGGTCGCTGAAGGAGATCTTCAACAAGGGCCTGCTCACCCAGGACCACCGCGTCGCCCCCTGGTGCCCGCGCTGCGGCACCGGCCTGTCGGACCACGAGCTGGCGCAGGGCTACGAGACGGTCGTCGACCCCTCGGTCTTCGTCCGCTTCCCGCTCACCGGCGGCCCGCTGGCGGGCGAGGCCGCGCTCCTGGTGTGGACGACGACCCCGTGGACCCTGGTGTCCAACACGGCGGTCGCGGCCCACCCCGAGGTCACCTATGTGGTCGCCACCAACGGCGAGGAGAAGCTGGTCGTCGCCCAGCCGCTCCTGGAGAAGGCGCTCGGCGAGGGCTGGGAGGCCACCGGGCAGACCTTCACCGGCGCCGAGATGGAGCGCTGGACCTACCAGCGCCCCTTCGAGCTGGTCGAGTTCCCGGCGCCCGCCCACTACGTGGTGAACGCCGACTACGTCACGACCGAGGACGGTACGGGTCTGGTCCACCAGTCCCCCGCCTTCGGCGCCGACGACCTCCTGGTCTGCAAGGCGTACGACCTGCCGGTGGTGAACCCGGTCCGCCCCGACGGCACCTTCGAGGAGGACGTCCCGCTGGTCGGCGGCGTCTTCTTCAAGAAGGCCGACGAGAAGCTCACCCAGGACCTGGCCGACCGCGGTCTGCTCTTCCGCCATGTGCCGTACGAGCACAGCTACCCGCACTGCTGGCGCTGCCACACCGCGCTGCTCTACTACGCGCAGCCGTCCTGGTACATCCGCACCACCGCCGTCAAGGACGCGATGCTGCGGGAGAACGAGAAGACCAACTGGTTCCCGGACTCGGTCAAGCAGGGCCGCTTCGGCGACTGGCTGAACAACAACATCGACTGGGCGCTCTCCCGCAACCGCTACTGGGGCACCCCGCTGCCGATCTGGCGCTGCGAGGACGACCACCTCACCTGCGTCGGCTCGCGCGCCGAGCTCTCCGAGCTGTCCGGCCAGGACCACACCGAGCTGGACCCGCACCGCCCGTACATCGACGACGTCACCTTCACCTGCACGGCCGAGGGCTGCTCGCACACCGCGGTCCGCGTCCCCGAGGTCATCGACGCCTGGTACGACTCGGGCTCGATGCCGTTCGCGCAGTGGGGCTACCCGTACAAGAACAAGGAGCTGTTCGAGAGCCGCTACCCGGCGCAGTTCATCTCCGAGGCGATCGACCAGACGCGTGGCTGGTTCTACACGCTGATGGCGGTCGGCACGCTCGTCTTCGACAAGTCGAGTTACGAGAACGTCGTCTGCCTGGGCCACATCCTCGCCGAGGACGGCCGCAAGATGTCCAAGCACCTGGGCAACATCCTGCAGCCGATCCCGCTGATGGACCAGCACGGCGCGGACGCGGTGCGCTGGTTCATGGCGGCCGGCGGCTCCCCGTGGGCGGCCCGTCGCGTCGGCCACGGCACCATCCAGGAAGTCGTCCGCAAGACGCTCCTGACGTACTGGAACACGGTGGCCTTCCAGGCCCTGTACGCCCGTACGTCCGAGTGGGCGCCCAGCGCGGCCGACCCGGCCCCGGCCGACCGCACGGTCCTGGACCGCTGGCTGCTGAGCGAGCTGAACGCGCTGGTCGACCAGGTGACGCAGGCCCTGGAGGCCTACGACACCCAGCGCGCGGGCAAGCTCCTGTCGGCGTTCGTGGACGACTTGTCCAACTGGTACGTACGCCGTTCGCGGCGCCGGTTCTGGCAGGGCGACAAGGCGGCGCTGCGCACGCTGCACGACGTGGTGGAGACCGTCACGCGGCTGCTGGCCCCGCTGACGCCGTTCATCACCGAGCGGGTGTGGCAGGACATGGTGGTGCCGGTGACGCCGGACGCGCCGGAGTCCGTGCACCTGTCGTCGTGGCCGAAGGCGGACGCGTCGGCGATCGACCCGACGCTGTCGCAGCAGATGCTGCTCGTGCGCCGTCTTGTGGAGCTGGGCCGCGCCACGCGCGCGGAGTCGGGCGTCAAGACGCGCCAGCCGCTGTCGCGCGCGCTGGTCGCGGTGGCGGGCTTCGAGTCCCTCTCGCCCGAGCTGCACGCGCAGATCACGGAGGAGCTCAACGTCTCGTCCCTGGCGTCCCTGTCCGAGGTGGGCGGCTCGCTGGTCGACACCACGGCCAAGGCCAACTTCCGTGCCCTGGGCAAGCGGTTCGGCAAGGGCGTCCAGGACGTGGCCAAGGCGGTCGCGGCGGCGGACGCGGCGGCGCTGTCGGCGTCCCTGCGGGACAGGGGTTCGGCGTCGGTGTCGGTGAACGGCGAGGACGTGGTGCTGGCCCCCGACGAGGTGATCATCACGGAGACCCCGCGTGAGGGGTGGTCGGTGGCGTCGGACTCCGGCGCGACGGTCGCGCTCGACCTGGAGATCACTCCGGAGCTGCGGCTCGCGGGTCTCGCGCGTGACGCGATCCGGCTGATCCAGGAGGCTCGCAAGAACAGCGGGCTCGATGTGGCGGACCGGATCGCGGTGCGGTGGTCGTCGTCCGACGCGTCGGTCGTCTCGGCGCTCTCCGCTCACGCGGAGCTGATCGCGGACGAGGTTCTGGCGACGGACTACGCGGCCGGCTCGGCGGACGACACGTACGGCGCCCCGTTCACGGACGAGGCCCTGTCGCTGACGTTCCGCCTCCGCAAGGCGTAGCCCCCGGCCGAGAGCGGCCCGCTTCCCCGTATGCCGGGGCGGCGGGCCGCTTTGTTGTCTCTGCAGGCCGGTGGGGGCTTGTCGCGCAGTTCCCCGCGCCCCTAGGTATTCAGGGGCGCGGGGAACTGCGCGAGCAACCCAGCACGGTCCGCACCCGACCAGTTCCCTCGGAGAGTTTCGGGAAGGGGCGGGGTGGGGGCCAACAAAAAGGGCCGGGCCCCCGGAGAAATCCGGGGGCCCGGCCCTTAGCCTGCCGACGGCTACGCGCGCGTCACGCGCGTACCGCCCGTCAGTTGTCGTCCTCGTCGATCAGGAAGCCGCGCATCGGGGACGGAGCCTGCTGCATCGGCGACGGGCCCTGCGGCCGCACCGGCGCCATCGGCTGCGTCATCGCGGGCGACATCTGCTGCTGCCCGCCGTACGACGGCGCGCCGCCCATCGACGGCTGGCCGCCCATGGTGTGCCCCATCGAGCCCGCACCGGCCGACGCCATCGACCCGCTCATCTGCGGGGCCGGCGGCAGCGACGCGGTCGCCGGGGTACGCGGCGGAGCCAGCGAGTCGTCCGCCTGGGTCTCCAGCTGACGCAGCTGCGACTCCAGGTAGGACTTCAGGCGCGTACGGTACTCGCGCTCGAAGCCGCGCAGGTCCTCGACCTTGCGCTCAAGGGTGGCGCGGGCGGACTCCAGGGAGCCCATCGCGACGCGGTGCTTCTCCTGCGCGTCCCGCTCCAGCGCGTCCGCCTTGGCGCGGGCGTCCCGCTCCAGGCCCTCGGCACGCGACCGGGCCTCGCCGACGATCTTGTTGGCCTCGGAGCGGGCCTCGGCGATCGCCTGGTCGGCGGTCTGCTGGGCCAGCGAGAGGACACGCGCGGCACTGTCGCCGCCGGGGCCCTGGCCGGGCTGCGCCAGCTGCGGGCCGTGACCGCCCATGGGGCCGCCCATCGGCTGGCCCATGGGGCCCTGGCCGAGCTGGTTCTGGCCCATCGGACCCTGCCCCATGGGGCCCTGGCCCATCGGACCCTGGCCGAGCTGGTTCTGGCCCATCTGGTTCTGGCCCATCGGACCCTGGCCCATGGGGCCCTGGCCGAGCTGGTTCTGGCCCATGGGGCCCTGGCCGTGCTGGCCCTGCGGGCCGTGGCCACCGGGGCCGGCCGGCAGCTGCGGGGCGCCGCTCGGCAGCTGGGGCGGGCCCATCTGCGGCTGCTGCTGCACCTGCGGCGGTCCGGATATGGCGGCGGGCACGGGAGCGCCCGGGCCTCGCTGGTCCTGCGGCTCCGGCTTGCGCATGCCCTGCTGCTGGTTCTGCGCGGCGGCACGCGTCGCGGCGGCCAGCTTGGCGCGCAGGTCCTCGTTCTCGCGCAGCAGGCGGGTCAGTTCGGCTTCGACCTCGTCCAGGAACGCATCGACCTCGTCCTCGTCATAGCCTTCTCGGAGGCGGACGGTCGTGAACTGCTTGTTCCGCACGTCCTCAGGGGTCAGCGGCATCTCTTCTTCACCTCTACGTAGTCGTCGGCAGTCGGCAGGAACCCGTATCGCTCACATCTATCTCCCCACGCTGGTGACGATGGAGATCAGGATGTAGACGATGATCATCAGAACGAAGAAGGACAGGTCGAGTGCCACGCCCCCGAGACGCAGCGGCGGAATGAACCGCCGCAGAAGCTTGAGCGGTGGATCGGTGACAGTGTAGGTGGCCTCAAGAACGACCACCATCGCCTTGCCGGGTTGCCATGAGCGGGCGAACTGCAAGACGTAGTCCATGACGAGCCGGAAGATCAGCACGATGAGGAAGCACATCAGCGCGATGTAGACCACCTGTAGTGCGACGCCCATCTCGCGCTTCCCTCTCCCCTTGCACTCAATGCCCCGGCCCCTTGGCCGGTTCGTTCCCGGTGTCGTGTTCTCAGCTCTGGTTGAAGAAACCGCCCTCTGCGATACGGGCCTTGTCCTCCGCCGTGACATCGACGTTAGCAGGCGACAACAGGAACACCTTCTGCGTCACCCGTTCAATGCTGCCGTGCAAACCAAACACGAGTCCGGCGGCAAAGTCGACAAGTCGCTTCGCATCCGTGTCGTCCATCTCGGTGAGATTCATGATCACAGGCGTGCCCTCGCGGAAGTGTTCCCCGATGGTACGGGCCTCGTTGTAGGTCCGCGGGTGCAGCGTGGTGATGCGGTAGGGCTCTCGCTCGGACACGACCTTGGGCATGATCACCGGTGCGTTCTTCTCCAGGCTCGGACGTTCAGGTGTGATGGACGCCACGGGGGCGATTCGCGCCGGACGCCCTGATTCCGCAGCCAGCGCGGCCACATGGGCCACCGGCTCGCGCTGGGCGGGCGGTTGTGCAACTCGTACCGGTTCGTCCCGTTCGACCTGGTGCGGGGGCTGATGCCGCCGACGGTCGGGCTCCGGCTCGGGTTCGAACTCGTCATCGGGGTCGAACCCCGGGCCGTCGTACCCGTCGTCCTCCACGAGACCGAGGTAGACCGCCATCTTGCGCATCGCGCCGGCCATTCTCCGATTCCTCCGCTCTGTGGTGGATCGCCCTTGTAGCCATATGTCGCAGTGTCACCAAGTGCCCACGATCCACTAGGTCTGCCCACCGAAGAGTGGGAATGACCATATTTTCTGCTGTGGTCCGACTTGCTTCGCGACGTTACCCGAGCCTGGGTCGGACTCCGAGTACCGCCGTACCGACGCGTACATGTGTCGCTCCGGCCGCAACAGCCTCTTCGAGGTCCGCACTCATCCCTGCTGACACCATGTTCGCAGCCGGATGGGCGCGGCGCAGGTCAGTCGACAAATCCATCAGCCGCTCGAACGCGGCCCGTTGCCTGTCCGCGTACTCGCCCGCCAGCGGCGCCACCGTCATCAGACCGTCCAGGCGCAGACCGGGCGCGTCCGCCATAAGTCGGGCCAACTCCTCGATTCCGTCCGGGGCGACGCCCCCGCGGTCGCCCCGCGCGCCCGACTCCGCGTCAAGGGCGACCTGGATCAGGCACCCCACCTCCCGCTCCGCCTTCACGGCGGCGGCGGACAGGGCGGTGACCAGCCGGTCCCGGTCGACGGACTGCACCACATCCGCGTAACCCACCACGGAACGGACCTTGTTCGTCTGGAGCTGCCCGACGAAGTGCCAGCGCAGTCCGTCGAGGTCGGCGCAGGCGGCGACCTTGGGGGCCGCGTCCTGGTCCCGGTTCTCGGCGACCTGACGGACGCCCAGTTCATGGAGGAGCCGTACGTCGTCGGCGGGGTAGGTCTTGGTGACGACGATGAGCGTCACCTCGTCCCGCTTGCGCCCGGCGGCCGCACAGGCCGAGGCGATACGTTCCTCCACCTGGGCCAGATTCGCGGCGAGTTCCGCCTTACGGTCCGTCATGCCCACTTCCTTCCCCCTCGGCGTCCAGCCAGACGTACCCGGCGAGCCGGCCGGTGGTGCGGTCGCGGCGGTACGAGAAGTGGTCGCGCGATTCCAGGGTGCACACCGCGGATGCCTGCCGGTCGCTCACGCCGAGTGCTTCGAGCTGGGCGTGCACCCCGGCGGTGACGTCCACCGCGGGCGTTCCCCAGCTGGTCTCGGACCGGGCGGCCGGTTCGGCCAGGGCGACCTCGTCCCGCATGGCGGCCGGGACTTCGTAGCACCGCCCGCACACCGCGGGCCCCGTCCGCGCGGTGATCCGGGACGGCTCGGCGCCGAGCGAGATCATCGCCCGTACCGCCGCGGGCACCACGCCCGCGACCATCCCGGGCCGCCCCGCGTGCGCGGCGGCCACCACCCCCGCGACCGGGTCGGCGAGCAGAACGGGTGTGCAGTCGGCGGTCAGGACCGCGAGGGCGAGCCCGCGACGGGCCGTCACCACCGCGTCCACCGACGGAATCTCGGCGTCCGCACCCCACGGCCCGTCCACCACGGCGACGTCCGGCCCGTGCACCTGGTTCATCCAGACCACCTGGCCGGGGTCGAGCCCCAGCGACTTGGCGGCGAGCTCGCGGTTGGTCCGCACCGACGCCGGGTCGTCGCCGACCGCCCCGCCGAGGTTGAGCTCCTCGTACGGAGCGGCGCTCACCCCGCCCCACCGGTCGGTGAAGGCGAAGTGCGCGCCGCTCACGAGCAAGTGCTGCCCTATCACTTCAAGAAGTCCGGGACATCCAGCTCTTCGGCCTGGCTGTCCTGGTACGGGCGGGCCGTCGGCACGTGCGGCGGGTTGGCCTCGGCGACCGGCGCGGGGTCGACCGGCGCGGGCGCCGGGGTGTCCTCGCGGGCGCTGACCGTGCCGAGTCCGCCGAGCGGGCGCTCGGTGGCGCGCACCGGCGTGGGCTCCTCGCGCTTGGCGCCGGCGCTGCCGAGGACGTTGTCCCGGCGGGCCGGCGGCTGTCCGCCGTCGAACCCGGCCGCGATGACCGTGACCCGGACCTCGTCGCCGAGCGCGTCGTCGATGACCGCGCCGAAGATGATGTTGGCCTCGGGGTGGGCGGCCTCGCTGACCAGCTGGGCGGCCTCGTTGATCTCGAACAGGCCGAGGTCCGAGCCGCCGGAGATGGAGAGCAGCACGCCACGGGCGCCGTCGATGGACGCCTCCAGGAGCGGCGAGGAGATCGCCATCTCGGCGGCGGCCACCGCGCGGTCGTCGCCGCGCGCCGAGCCGATGCCCATGAGCGCCGAACCGGCCTCGGACATGACCGACTTGACGTCGGCGAAGTCGAGGTTGATCAGGCCCGGGGTGGTGATCAGGTCGGTGATGCCCTGGACGCCGGAGAGCAGCACCTGGTCGGCCGACTTGAACGCGTCGAGCACCGAGACCTGGCGGTCCGAGATGGACAGCAGCCGGTCGTTGGGGATGACGATGAGGGTGTCGACCTCTTCGCGGAGCTCGGCGATGCCGTCCTCCGCCTGGTTGGCGCGACGGCGGCCCTCGAAGGTGAACGGCCGGGTGACCACACCGATCGTGAGGGCGCCGAGCGAGCGCGCGATGTTGGCGACGACGGGCGCGCCGCCGGTGCCGGTGCCACCGCCTTCGCCCGCGGTGACGAAGACCATGTCGGCCCCCTTGAGGACCTCCTCGATCTCCTCGCGGTGGTCCTCTGCCGCCTTGCGCCCGACTGCCGGGTTGGCTCCGGCCCCGAGGCCGCGGGTGAGTTCACGGCCGACGTCGAGCTTGACGTCGGCGTCGCTCATCAACAGAGCTTGTGCGTCGGTGTTGATCGCGATGAACTCGACGCCCTTGAGACCGACCTCGATCATTCGGTTGATGGCATTGACACCACCGCCGCCGACACCGATGACCTTGATGACTGCGAGGTAGTTCTGCGGTGCTGCCACGTCGAAGGCCTCTCGCCTCGAGTTACGGGTCGTCACGTGCGGTTGCCGCACGGCGACGACGACTGCCGATGTGGGACGGTCCGAACGCCGACCCGAACCCTAACGTTGAAGTTTAGGGTTACCAATGTGTCTGTTCCCTGGACTCTTCCGAACAGGACACTAAGTCGACAAGTGGCGCACGTTCAACGAACACGCCGAACCTCCCGTTTTTCTTTTCACCCTATGTGATCACCCGTAGCGATGACCAACCAGGGTGCTGGCCAGCGCAGATGTGCGTCAACTCCCCGATACCGCAGGGGCGGTGGGCGCACTCACATCGAAGTACCGCGCCCTGGCCGCCGCTTTCATGAGGGCGACCAGGGTACGGGCCTTGAGTTCGCCGTCCTCGTCACTGCCCCACAGGACGGTACGCCCGCGGCTCAACTCCAGGGAGACGGCGTCGTAGGAGGTGACTCGTACCAGCCGGGTGTCCTTGGCCACCGGCGCCGGGAGTTCGCCCGTGACCTTCACCGCCTCGCGCAGCAGCGCGTCGACCGGAAACCGGCGCAGACTGGGCGAGTTGTCCGGGTTCAGGTCGAGCAGCGGTACGCCCGCGGGCGCCTTGGTCACCGTGGCGAACCGCACACCCTTGGCGTCCACTTCGACGAACTTCGCGCCTTTTCGCATGAGGAGTACGGGCTTTCGCTCGGTCACCTCCAGCGTGATGCCGTGCGGCCAGGAGCGGCCGACGTCCACCGAGTCGATCCTCGGCAGCGCGCGCAGCAGCCGCGCCTCGATCGCCCCCGTGTCGACCGAGACCAGCGGCGAGCCGACGGGCACCTTCGCGGCCGCCTCGACCTCGGCGGTGCTCAACACCTCGGTCCCGGTGGTCTTCACCCGCTCGACCCGCAGCCACGTGGAGCCGTAGAGCACCCAGGTGACGGCGGCGCCGAGCACCACGACGGCGGCCAGGATCAGCAGCGCCCGGGGCCGCAGCGGCAGCCGGAGGCGGCCGCTGCCGGGACGCCGGGGGCCGGACGGGCCGGACTTCTTCGCCTGTCCCGCCCCGCGTCGAGCGGTCGCCTGTCCGGCCACGGTCCCCTGCCTTCTGCCGCTCCGTCAGCGCGCGGCGATCGCCTCGTACACCATGCCGACGAGCAGGTCGTCGGCGTCGCGGCGGCCGAACTCGCTGGCCGCGCGCGACATCTCGTAGAGCCGGTGCGGGTCGGCGAGCACGGGCAGGACCTGGCCCTGCACCCACTCGGGGGTGAGCTCGGCGTCGTCGACCAGCAGACCGCCGCCCGCCTTCACCACCGGCTGGGCGTTGAGCCGCTGTTCGCCGTTGCCGATCGGCAGCGGTACATAGGCGGCGGGCAGCCCGACGGCGGAGAGTTCGGCGACGGTCATCGCGCCCGCGCGGCAGAGCATCATGTCGGCCGCGGCGTACGCGAGATCCATCCGGTCCACGTACGGTACCGGGATGTACGGCGGCATTCCGGGCATGTTGTCGGCGCGCGGCAGCTCGTTCTTCGGGCCGACCGCGTGCAGGATCTGGATGCCGGAGCGCTGGAGGACCGGCGCGACCTGCTGGATGACCTCGTTGAGGCGGCGGGCGCCCTGCGAGCCGCCGGAGACGAGCAGCGTCGGCAGGTTGGGGTCGAGCCCGAACGCGGCGCGCGCCTCGGGGCGGACCCGGGCGCGGTCGAGGGTGGCGATGGAGTGCCGCAGCGGGATGCCGATGTAGCGGGCGCCGCGCAGCTTGCTGTCGGGCGTGGCGACGGCCACCCCGGCCGCGTACCGCGAGCCGATCTTGTTGGCCAGGCCCGGGCGGGCGTTGGCCTCGTGGACCACGATCGGCACCCCGAGGCGCTTGGCCGCGAGGTAGCCGGGCAGCGCGACATAGCCGCCGAAGCCGACGACGCAGTCCGCCTTGGTGCGCTCCAGGATCTGCTCGGCGGCCTTGATGGTGCCGCGCAGCCGCCCCGGGACGGTGATCAGTTCGGGGGTGGGCCTGCGGGGCAGCGGGACGGCCGGGATGAGCGCGAGTTCATAGCCCCGCTCGGGGACCAGCCGCGTCTCCAGGCCCTTCTCCGTGCCGAGGGCCGTGATCCCCACGGTCGGGTCCTGCCTGCGCAGGGCGTCCGCGAGGGCGAGCGCGGGCTCGATGTGGCCGGCGGTCCCCCCACCGGCGAGTACGACATGCACCGAAATTCACCGCTCTCCGGACGGACGCTTCTTGACGCGCCGTCTCATCGACTTCCAACTCACCCGAGGCTGCCGCATGGCCAGCGCCGCCCGCGCCGCGGGGTCGTCCCGCGCGAACGCGATCAGCAGCCCCACGGCGAACATGGTCGGCAGCAACGCGGACCCACCGTAGGAGAACAGCGGGAGCGGGACACCGGCGATCGGCAGCAGGCCGAGCACCGCACCGATGTTGATCACGGCCTGGGCCACGATCCAGGTGGTCACACCTCCCGCGGCGTACCTCACGAAGGGGTCCTCCGTGCGTCCGGCCACGCGGATACCCGCATAGCCTAGAGCCGCGAACAGGGCGAGCACCGACAATGTCCCCGCCAGGCCCAGTTCCTCACCGGTGATGGCGAAGATGAAGTCGGTGTGCGGTTCGGGGAGTTGACCCCATTTTTCCACACTCGCGCCCAGGCCGGAACCGAACCATCCGCCCGACGCGAGCGCGTAGATTCCATGGACCGCCTGCCAGCACTTGTCCTGCGGACCGGGGTCGGTGGCGCCGATGCAGGCGAGCCGGCCCATCCGGTTGGGGCTGGTCTTGATGAAGAGCACCGCGAGCGCTCCGGCCACCGAGAGGACACCCGCGAAGAGCCGGGTGGGGGCCCCGGCGAGCCAGAGCAGACCGAAGAGAATGGCCGAGAGAATCATGGTGGTGCCCATGTCGCCGCCGAGCATGATCAGCCCGAGCAGCAGGAAGGCGACCGGGACCAGCGGCACCAGCATGTGCTTCCACTGGGTGAGCAACCGTTTGTCCTGCTTGCGGGCGAGCAGGTCGGCGCCCCACAGGACCAGCGCGAGCTTGCCGAACTCGCTGGGCTGGAGCTGGAACGGGCCGCCCAGATAGATCCAGTTCTGGTTGCCGTTGACCCGCATCCCTATCCCGGGGATCTGCACGATGATCATCAGGAAGACGGTCACGACCAGGATCGGGTACGCCAGCGCCCGGTGCAGTTTGAGGGGCATCCGGGCGGCCGCCGCCATCAGCGCCCCGCCGATCATCGCGGCGAGGAACTGCTTGCGGAAGAAGTACGAGGCCGGCAGCGAGAGCTCCAGGGCCTTGATCATCGAGGCCGAGTAGACCATCACCAGACCGAGCACGGTGATCAGCAGCGAGCTGCCGAGGATCAGGTAGTACGCGGTCAGCGGCCGGTCCCAGGCCCGCCGGACCTGCTCGAAGAGCCGCCTGGGGCCGCCCCGGGGGCTGCGGCCGGAGCCGGTGCTTCCGGTTCGCTTGACCGCCGGGCGCCGCACGGATCCGACGGCACGGCTGCGCAGTACGAGCCCGGGCGTGCTCGCTTCGGCCGGCATGTGTGCTGTCCCCTCCAGTCGTGCCCGGCGCCGCCGGTCCGCGGGACGGGTCCCGGCCGGCTAGGCGCGCTCGGCGGCGAGTTCGCGGACCGCTTCCGCGAACGCCTCGCCGCGCTTGTTGTAGTTGGTGAACATGTCCATCGAGGCGCAGGCCGGGGCCAGCAGGACGGTGTCCCCGGCCTTCGCGAGCCCGGCCGCCTCGCGGACCGCCGCGGACATCGCCCCAGTGTCGGTCCGGTCGAGGTCGACCACCGGTACCTCGGGCGCGTGTCGCGCCAGCGCTTCGGCGATCAGGTGCCGCTCGGCGCCGATCAGGACGACCCCGCGCAGGCGCTCCGCCGCATTGCGGACCAGCTCGTCGAAGGACGCGCCCTTGGCGAGCCCGCCGGCGATCCAGACGATCGACTCGTACGCGGCAAGCGACGCCTCGGCGGCGTGCGTGTTGGTCGCCTTGGAGTCGTCCACGTACGCGACGGCGTCGATGTCCTCGACGTGCGCGATCCGGTGCGCGTCCGGCGTGAACGCCCGCAGCCCGTCCCGTACGGCCTTGGGCTCGACGCCGAAGGCACGGGCCAGGGCGGCCGCCGCGAGGGCGTTGGCGATGTTGTGGGGGGCCGGCGGACTGACGTCCGCGACCTCGGCCAGCTCCTGGGCGTTCTTCTGCCGGTTGGCGACGAAGGCGCGGTCGACCAGGATGCCGTCCACGACCCCGAGCTGGGAGGGGCCGGGGGCGCCGAGGGTGAAGCCGATCGCCCGGCAGCCCTCCTCGACGTCCGCCTCGCGCACCAGGTCCTCGGTGGCAGGGTCGGCGACGTTGTAGACGCAGGCGACCGTGTTGCCCTCGTAGATCCGGCCCTTGTCGGCGGCGTACGCCTGCATGGAGCCGTGCCAGTCGAGGTGGTCCGGCGCCAGGTTGAGCACGGCGGCCGAGTGGGCGCGCAGCGAGGGCGCCCAGTGCAGCTGGTAGCTGGAGAGCTCCACGGCGAGGACGTCGTACGTCTCCTCGCCGAGCACCACGTCGATGATCGGGGTGCCGATGTTCCCGACGGCGGCGGTCCGCAGCCCCGCCGCGCGCAGGATCGAGGCGAGCATCTGCGTGGTGGTGGTCTTGCCGTTGGTGCCGGTGATCGCCAGCCACGGCGCCGCGCCCTCCCGTCGCCCACCACCGCCCTTACCGGACTGCGCTGCGCGCAGGCTCTCCCCGATGCCGCGCAGCCGCCAGGCGATCTCCACGTCGCCGACCACGTCGACGCCCGCCTCGGCGGCCGCCGCGAAGAGCGGGGAGTCGGGCTTCCAGCCGGGCGAGGTGACGACCAGGTCGGTCCCCTCGGGGAGCGTCGAGGCGTCCCCCAGGCGTACGGAGATACCTTCCTCCGCCAGGTCCGCCGCGCGCTCGCGGTGCGTACCGGAGTCGCCGCCGTCCACGACCGTGACCACGGCGCCGAGACCGGCCAGGGCGCGGGCGGCGCTGATGCCGCTCACCCCGAGACCGGCGACGGTGATCCGCCTGCCCTGCCAGCTCTGGCTCACTTGTCGGCTGCCCATCCCGCGTAGAAGAGTCCCAGACCCACGATGACGCACATGCCCTGGATGATCCAGAACCGGACCACCACAAGGACTTCGGACCACCCCTTGAGTTCGAAGTGGTGCTGGAGCGGCGCCATCCGGAAGACCCGCTTACCGGTCATCTTGAAGGAGCCGACCTGGATGACCACCGACATGGTGATCATCACGAAGAGGCCGCCGAGCAGCGCTATCAGGAACTCGGTCCGCGAGCAGATCGCGAGACCGGCGAGCGCGCCGCCGAGCGCGAGCGAGCCGGTGTCGCCCATGAAGATCTTGGCCGGTGAGGTGTTCCACCACAGGAAGCCGAAGCAGGAGCCCATCAGGGCCGAGGCGACCACCGCGAGGTCGAGGGGGTCGCGCACCTCGAAGCAGGCGTTGGGGTTGGTGAGGGTCTGCGCGTTGGCGCAGGACTCCTGGAACTGCCAGAGCCCGATGAACGTGTACGCACCGAAGACCATCACCGACGCGCCGGTGGCCAGACCGTCCAGACCGTCCGTCAGGTTCACGCCGTTGGACATGGCGAGAATCATGAACAGCGCCCAGACCACGAACAGGACCGGGCCGATCGTCCAGCCGAAGTCCGTGATGAACGACAGCTTGGTGGAGGCCGGGGTGTTGCCGCGGTGGTCGGCGAACTGGAGCGCCAGCACCGCGAAGGCGATGCCGACGATCAGCTGACCGGCCATCTTCGCCTTGGCGCGCAGACCCAGCGAACGCTGCTTGACGATCTTGATGTAGTCGTCCAGGAAGCCGACCAGGCCCATGCCGGCGGTCAGGAAGAGCACCAGCAGGCCCGAGAACGTCGGGTCCTCACTGGTGATCACCTTCGTGGCGGCGTACGCGATGAGCGTGGCCAGGATGAAGGCGATGCCACCCATGGTGGGTGTGCCCTTCTTCCCGGCGTGGCCGCGCGGGCCGTCGTCGCGGATGAACTGGCCGTAGCCCTTGCGGGCGAGCAGCTTGATGAGCAGCGGGGTGCCGACCAGGGTCAGGAAGAGACCGATGGCTCCCGCGAAGAGGATCTGCCTCATCGGGCGGCGACCTCGCCCTCGACGCCACCGTCGAGCAGCGCGAGTGCCACCCGTTCCAGGCCGATCGACCGCGATGCCTTCACCAGCACGACGTCTCCCGGGCGCAGTTCACTGCGCAGCAGGTCGACGGCCGCCTGTGCGTCGGACACGTGCACCGACTCCTCACCCCACGAACCCTCGTTATATGCGCCCAGTTGCAGCCAGGACGCTTCCCGGTCCCCGACTGCCACGAGCTTGCTGACGTTGAGCCGGACGGCGAGCCGTCCGACCGCGTCGTGCTCGGCGAGCGATTCGTCGCCGAGCTCGGCCATCGGACCGAGCACCGCCCACGTCCGTCGCCCCTTGCCCATGGCCGCGAGCGCGCGCAGGGCGGCTCGCATGGACTCGGGGTTCGCGTTGTAGGCGTCGTTGACGACTGTCACTCCGTCCGGACGCTCGGTGACCTCCATACGCCAGCGGGAGAGGGTGCCCGCCTCGGAGAGCGCGAGGGCGATCTCGTCCACAGGCATGCCCAGCTCATGGGCGACGGCGGCCGCGGCGAGCGCGTTCGACACGTGGTGCTCACCGTACAGGCGCAAGGTCACGTCACTGCACCCGGAGGGTGTGTGAAGCCTGAAGGAGGGCTGTCCGGCGTCTGTGAGCCGGACATTCTCGGCGCGTACGTCCGCGTCCTCGGCCTCGCCGAACAGCACGACGCGCGCCTTGGTGCGGGGCGCCATGGCCCGTACCAGCGGATCGTCCGCGTTGAGCACCGCGCAGCCGTCGGCCGGCAGGACCTCGACCAGCTCGCCCTTGGCCTCGGCGATCTGCTCGCGGCCGCCGAACTCGCCGATGTGGGCGGTCCCGACGTTGAGGACGAGTCCGATACGCGGCGGGGTCAGCCCGGTGAGGTAGCGGATGTGGCCGATTCCGCGCGCGCCCATCTCCAGGACCAGGTGGCGGGTCTCGGAGGTGGCGGTGAGCGCGGTGAGCGGCAGGCCGATCTCGTTGTTGAGCGAGCCGGGCGTGAAGACCGTCGGCGCGTGCCGCTGGAGCACCTGGGCGATCAGGTCCTTGGTGGACGTCTTGCCGGACGAGCCGGTGAGCGCGACCACGTCGGTGCCCAGGCGGCGCACGACCTCGCGGGCCAGCGCGCCGAGCGCGCCCTGGACGTCGTCGACCACGATCGCGGGCACGCCGACGGGACGGTCGGCCAGCACGGCCACCGCGCCCGCCTCGTACGCCACGCGCGCGTAGTCGTGGCCGTCGACGTGCTCGCCCGCGAAGGCGGCGAAGAGGGAACCGGGCGCCACCTGGCGGGAGTCGATGACGACGGAACCCGTGACCTGGACGGCCGGATCCGGTATGTCGCACGACTGCCCGCCGACGATGGCGGCGATCTCGGCGAGGGAGAGGGCGATCACTGCTTCATCCCTGACTGTTCTTGGCGGTGTTCGATCGGCGTTCTTCGATCGCGGCCCGGAGCACCAGGCGGTCGTCGAAGGGGCGGACCACTCCGGCGGTGTCCTGGCCCTGTTCATGGCCCTTGCCCGCGATCAGGACGGTGTCGCCCGGCTCGGCGCGGGCCACGGCCGCGGCGATGGCCGCGGCCCGGTCGGCCTCGACCACGACGTCGCCGCGCTCGTGCGCGGGCACTTCGGCGGCGCCCGCGAGCATGGCGGCGAGGATCGCGAGCGGGTCCTCGGAGCGGGGGTTGTCGGAGGTCAGCACGGCGGTGTCGGCGAGCCGTGCGGCGGCCGCACCCATCGGGCCGCGCTTGGTCTGGTCGCGGTCGCCGCCGCAGCCGAGCACGATGTGCAGCTTGCCCCGGGTGACCTTGCGCAGTGAGCGCAGAACCGATTCGACGGCGTCCGTCTTGTGCGCGTAGTCGACGACGGCCAGGAACTCCTGGCCCGCGTCCACCCGCTCCAGGCGGCCGGGCACGCCGGGCACGGCGGCCACGCCGTCGGCGGCGGTCTGCGGGTCGATGCCGACGGTGGCCAGCGTGACGATCGCGGCGAGGGTGTTGGCGACGTTGAAGGGGCCGGGCAGCGGGGCGGTGGCCGAGATCCGCTCGCCCTTGGGGCCGACGGCCGTGAAGGTGGAGCTGTCCTGGCGTACGTCCACGTCCTCGGCGCGCCAGTCGGCGTCCGGGTGGCCCTCGGCCGAGAAGGTGGTGACCGGGATGCCGGACTCGGCCACCAGCTTGCGGCCGTACTCGTCGTCGAAGTTCACCACGCCGAGCCGGGCGCGCTGCGGTGTGAACAGCTGCGCCTTGGCCCGGAAGTAGTCCTCCATGTCGGAGTGGAACTCCATGTGCTCCGGGCTCAGGTTGTTGAAGACGGCGACGTCGAAGACGCAGCCGTCGACCCGGCCGAGCACCAGGGCGTGGCTGGAGACCTCCATGGCGACCGACTCGACCCCGCGCTCGCGCATCACGGCGAACAGGGCCTGCAGATCGGTGGCTTCGGGGGTGGTGCGCTCGGACTTGATGCGCTCGTCGCCGATGCGGGTCTCGACGGTGCCGATCAGGCCCGTGTGGTGCCCGGCGCCGCGCAGCCCGCCCTCGACGAGGTACGCGGTGGTGGTCTTCCCGGAGGTCCCGGTGATGCCCAGCTGGAGCAGGTCGCGGCCGGGGTACCCGTAGATCTCGGCGGCCAGCTGCCCCATCACGGCGCGCGGGTCCGCGGTGACCAGCACCGGCAGGCCCGTGGCTGCGGCGCGGTCGGCGCCCGCCGGGTCGGTGAGGACGGCACTCGCGCCGAGGCCCGCGGCCTGGGCGGCGAAGTCGGCGCCGTGGAAGCGGGCGCCGGGCAGCGCGGCGTAGAGATCGCCGGGGCGGACCGCGCGGGAGTCGTGGGTGATGCCACTGACCTCGCCCGATCCTGGGTTCCCGGCGCCCAGCCGGTCGGCCAGCTCGCCCAGGGATGTCGGGCGGACCTGGTCCGGGCGGGGCGCTCCCGGCTGCTGCGCGGGGGTCTCCTGCGGGGCGGTTCGGTACTGATCAGCGTGTGGCACGGCGGTGAGCGTACCGGGCGTACCCGCCGGGTCGCCAAAAGAGGGGGGCGGGGCGTGGTGGTTGCGGTCCTGGTTCCCGGGACCGGGGGTGATGGTTGTCACTGATGGTTCCGGATTCAGTCGTTGGCGCCGAAGGTGACGGGCAGATTGGGGGCCGGGGCGCCGGTCGGCGGGACCTGGAGGGTCTTGAGCGCGAACTCCATCACCTGCTTGTAGATGGGGCCGCAGATCTGGCCGCCGAAGTAGCTGCCCTTGGTGGGGTTCTGGATGGCGCAGTAGACGGTGACGGCGGGCTTGTCGGCGGGGGCGAAACCGGCGAAGGACGCGGTGTAGCCGTGGTAGCGGCCGGTCTTGGGGTCTACCCGGTTGGCCGTGCCGGTCTTGCCCGCGACCAGGTACCCGGGAATCCGGGCCTTGACCCCGGTCCCCTCCTCGTCGCCGACGACCGACTCCAGCATCTGCGCCAGCGTCTTGGCGGTCTTCTCGCTGACCACCCGCGACTGCTTGGGCGCGGGCGCCGGGGCGAACCGGCCGTCGGGGCCCTTGGTGCCCCGTACGAGCGTCGGCTCGATCCGCACCCCGCCGTTGGCGATCGTCGAGTAGACGGAGGCCGCCTGCATGGCGTTGAGCGAGAGGCCCTGGCCGAAGCGGACCGTGTACTGCTGGGAGGTCGACCACTTCTGCGGCGGGGCGAGGATGCCGGGGGTCTCGCCGGGGTAGCCGAGGCCACTCGGGGAGCCGATGCCGAACTTGCGCAGATACGAGTAGAGGACCTGGTCGGCCTCGGCGTCGGTCTTGCCCAGCTGCTCGACCGCCAGGATCGTGCCGATGTTGCTGGACTTGGCGAGGACGCCGTTGAGCGTCAGGTTCCAGGTGGCGTGGTCGATGTCGTCCTTGAAGAGCCGGTCGCCCCGGTGCAGCCGGTTGGGCACGGTGACATGGGTCAGCGGCGTCGCCGCGTTCTCCTCCAGGACGGCCGCCATGGACATGACCTTGGCGGTGGAGCCGGGCTCGTACGCGTCCTGGACGGCGGCGTTGCCCATCGCGGCCCTGTTGGCCTGCGAGAGGTCGTTGGGGTCGAAGCCGGGGGCGTTGGCCATGGCCAGCACCTCGCCGGTGTCGGCGCGCTGGACCACCACATAGCCCCGGTCGGCCCGGGACTTGCGGACCTGGTCGGTGATGGCCTTCTGGGCCATCCACTGGATGTCCCGGTCGATGGTCAGCTCGACGCCGGAGCCGGGTACGGCCGGGGTCTCGTGGGTGCCCGCCGTCGGCACCCGGCGCCCGCCGGACTGGGCGTAGGTGATCTTGCCGTCCTGGCCGGCCAGGGCCTTGTCGAGCTGGGCCTCAAGGCCCCCGCCGCCCCGGCCCTCGGCGTTGACATAGCCCAGTATCCCGGCGGCGAGGTCGCCGTTGGGGTAGACCCGCTTGCTGCTGGACTCGTTGAAGACGCCGGAGAGCACATTGGCGCCGCGGCCGCCCTTGGCCAGGTCGGCGCGGGCCTTCTCGGCGAAGACCTTCTTCAGGTCCTTGATCTGGTTCCAGACCTGCGGGGTCTGGCGCCGGGCGAGGACCACATAGCGGCTCTTGGGCGTCTTCAGCTTCTTGGCGATCTCCTCCTGGTCCTTGCCGATCAGCGGCGACAGGAGGGCCGCGGCCTGCTCGGGCGCGTCGTCGGCCTTGCTGGAGGCGGGGGTGAACAGCGACGGGTCGGCGGTGATGTCGTACGCGTCGACGCTGGTGGCCAGGGCGACGCCGGAGCGGTCGGTGATCTCACCGCGCTCGGCGGGCAGCGCGTAGCTGGCGTACCGGTTCTTCTCCGCCTTGGCGGAGTACGCGCTGGCGTCGACCGCCTGCACCTGGAGCAGCCGTACCACGAAGGCGATCATGACGAGCGCGAGCAGCACGCTGACCAGGCGCAGCCGGGGCCGGGGACTGCCGAGCCTTATGCGGGTGGGGGCCTTGGGGCGGCGCGGCGCCGGGCGGGCCGCCGGACGCGGCCGCGCGGGCCCTGGCACCCGGCGGCGCGGAGGTTCCTGGGGGCTCACTGCGTCACCTGCCGGGGGTCGGGGAGGTCTTCGCGGGGGCGTGCGCCGGGGGCGCGGCGGGAGCGGCGTCGTGCGGCGGGACGGCTTGCGGGGTGCGCGTGGCCGGAGTGGCGGGTTCCGGGACCGGGTGCGCCTGCTCGGACGCGGGGTGCGTCGGGGAGGCGGCGGGGGCCTCGGTGGCCGGGACCGTCACCGCCGCGCCCTGGACCATCTCGGGGCTCAGCGCCGGGGACGGCTGGACGGAGCCAGCGGCCGGGACGCCCTTGACCGTGCCGTTCGGGTTGAGGAACAGGGGGCTGCCGCCGGGGACCATGCCGAGCTCGGTGGCCCGGCGCGAGAGCGCGTCGGGGGCGGACAGGCCGTCCACGTCGTGCTGGAGCGCCTGCTGCTCGTCGGTGAGCTCGGTGGTCTTGCGGCGCAGCTCGCTCAGTTTGAACGAGCCTTCGTTGAGCGAGGAGTTGAGCAGCAGCAGACTGATCAGGCCGCCGCCGAGGAGCGCCACGACCAGCAGCACGAACGGGGTGCGGGCGGCGCTGCGCCCGCCCGTCGAGGGCAGCAGCCTGCCGAGCCGCGCGGCCCGCCCCCTGAACTGCTTGGCCGGTTCGCTCACGAAATGTCCTCCCGGATGCGCTCCGCGCCCCTGCACCGGGCGGGGGCGGCCCGCCGGTTCTCGGCGATCTCCTCCTCCGTCGGCAGTTCGGCGCCTCGGGTCAGCAGCTTCAGACGCGGCTGGTACTGCTCGGGCACGACCGGCAGGCCGGGCGGCGCGGTGTTGGCCGCGCCCGCCGCGAAGACCTGCTTGACCAGCCGGTCCTCCAGCGAGTGGTACGAGAGCACCGCGATCCGGCCGCCCACGGCGAGCGCCTTCACCGCGGCCGGAATCGCCCGCTCCAGGACCGAGAGCTCGCCGTTGACCTCGATGCGCAGGGCCTGGAAGGTGCGCTTGGCCGGGTTGCCGCCGGTGCGCTTGGCGGCCTGCGGCAGCGAGTCGCGGATCAGCTCGACGAGCCGGGCGCTGTTGCTGAACGGCTCCTTCTCGCGCTCGCGGACGATCGCGGAGACGATCCGCTTGGCCTGCTTCTCCTCGCCGTACTGGCGCAGGATCCGCACCAGCTCGCCCGGCGGGTAGGTGTTCAGGACCTCGGCGGCGCTGACGCCGGTGGTCTGGTCCATACGCATGTCCAGCGGCGCGTCCTGCGCGTACGCGAAGCCGCGGTCGGCCTCGTCGAGCTGCATCGAGGAGACGCCGAGGTCGAAGAGGACGCCCTGGACGCGCGGGACGCCGAGGCGGTCCAGTACGTCCGGGAGCTCGTCGTAGACGGCGTGGACCAGCGTGGCGCGCTCTCCGAAGGGCGCCAGGCGCTCACCGGAGAGCCGCAGGGCCTCCTTGTCCCGGTCGAGGGCGATCAGGCGCGCCTCGGGGAACCGGGTGAGCAGGGCCTCGCTGTGGCCGCCGAGGCCCAGGGTGCAGTCGACGACGACCGCGCCCGGCTCGGTCAGGGCCGGGGCCAACAGGTCCAGGCACCGCTGGAGCATCACCGGGACGTGTCGACTCTGTCCCTCCCGTCGCCCACCGCCACCCTTGCAAGGAAGCGCTTCGCGCCCTGTCACTTTGGCCCTCTCAGGTCCGGCGGGGCGCCGCGCATACTGCCGGGCCCCCGCCCTCCCCCGGCTGACGCCGGGAGGTGCCCCTCTGTAAGGGGCGGGTCTGCTGGCGCCGGGGAAGTGGCGTCAGCCGACCGGCGAGCGGGAGGAGGCCGAGCCGTACGCACGCCGCGCACGCGGGGGGAAACTGTGCAACTGCTCTGTACTGCGGACACGAGGTGTGTCCCCGCAAGCGGGCCGGAGCGTGTCACCCCTCCCACTTCGCGTCACTTTAGTCCACCGGTCCTTTCGGTCAATCAACGGCCCAGCGCGTCGCGAGGTTCACTTTTCACCCGTACGGGTTACCGGTTAGCACGCTTGTGGGTTACCTCACAACCGACCGAGTTGACGGGATTTTTCCCTCCCCAGGACGCGACTGGACGATCTCCGACGACTACCGTCATAGACATGTCGACTCCTGCGCACCGCCCCGCAGAGCCCCCCGTCCGCCCCCACCTCGCGGTCAGTGACGGGGGAACCGTCACAGACCGGCTGGTCGACGCGAACCGCCGGTACGCGGACGCGTTCAGCGACCCGGGCATGGACGCCCGGCCGGTCCTCCGCGTCGCCGTCGTGGCCTGCATGGACGCCCGACTCGACCTGCACGCCGCCCTCGGCCTGGAGCTCGGCGACTGTCACACCATCCGCAACGCGGGCGGCGTGGTCACCGACGACGTCATACGGTCGCTGACCATAAGCCAGCGGGCGCTCGGCACCCGCAGCGTCATGCTCGTCCACCACACCGGCTGCGGCCTGGAGTCGCTCACCGAGGACTTCCGCCATGAGCTGGAGGACGAGGTCGGCCAGCGCCCCGCGTGGGCCGTGGAGTCCTTCCGCGACGTCGACCAGGACGTACGCCAGTCCATGCAGCGGGTGCGCACCTCGCCGTTCCTGCCGCACCTCGACGACGTACGCGGCTTCGTCTTCGACGTCACCACCGGTCTGCTGCGCGAGATCGACCCGGCGGACTGAGGCATCGGGCGGGTCCGCCGCACCGCTCCCGGGACAAGCGGAAGCATCGCTTCGGCATCTTTTCGCAGCGTCTTCGGGGACAAAAACACGGCAACCCCCGACATATCCCCTCCAGTTATCCACAGGCGAGTGACACAACCCGGCGACGGCAACAAGAATGCGGTGGTGACACCCCGTCCGAACGCCTCGGGCCAGGTGTCCGTATGTCGAGGTGGGCCGGGTCGCTCTCAGTGCGCCGGCCCACCAGGTAACTGGGGTATCCCTGCTCGATGAGCGCGGGGAAGGGCCGAGGAGGGCCGGGTGACGACCTATGACGAGCGAGCGAGCCTCACAGATCTGACCGCCACTGCGGAGCGTGTCCGCAGGTCGGTGGAGGGTGTGATCGAGGGCAAGCCCGAGGTCGTACGGCTCTCGCTGACCGTACTGCTCGCGGAGGGGCACCTCCTCATCGAGGACGTGCCCGGCGTGGGCAAGACCATGCTGGCCAAGGCGCTGGCGAAGTCCATCGACTGCTCGGTGCGGCGCATCCAGTTCACACCGGACCTGCTGCCGTCGGACATCACCGGTGTGTCGATCTACGACCAGCAGCGGCGGGACTTCGAGTTCAAGCCGGGCGCGATCTTCGCCCAGATCGTGATCGGCGACGAGATCAACCGCGCCTCGCCCAAGACCCAGTCGGCGCTCCTGGAGTCGATGGAGGAGCGCCAGGTCACCATCGACGGGCAGACCTACGAACTGCCCAGCCCGTTCATGGTGGTGGCCACCCAGAACCCGGTGGAGATGGAGGGCACCTACCCGCTCCCCGAGGCCCAGCGCGACCGCTTCATGGCCCGCGTCTCGATCGGCTACCCGTCGGCCGAGGCCGAGCTCCAGATGCTCGACGTGCACGGCGCGGTCTCGCCGCTGGACGATCTGCAGCCGGTGGCGCACGCGCACGACATCGTCAAGCTGGTCGACGCGGTCCGCAAGGTGCACGTCGCCGACGCGGTGCGCCGATACGCGGTGGAGCTGGTCGGGGCGACCCGCAGCCACCCCGACCTCAGACTCGGCGCCTCGCCGCGCGCCACGCTGCACCTGCTGCGCGCGGCCAAGGCGTCCGCCGCCCTGAGCGGCCGGGAGTACGCGCTGCCGGACGACGTCCAGGCGCTCGCCGTGGCCGTCCTCGCGCACCGCCTGCTGCCCACCGCCCAGGCCCAGTTGAACCGCCGCACCGCCGAACAGGTCGTCCTGGAGATCCTGCAGCGCACCCCTGTGCCGCAGGCCGGCGGCCCGCTCTACGGCCAGCAGCAGCCCGGCACCCGGCGGCTGTGATGGCCAGCGGCGGACCCTCGGCGGGAGCCGGACCCGAGGACGCCGAGAGGGGCGGCGCGCGCGCCGCCCTGTCCGGGCTCACCACCCGCGGCCGCTCGTTCCTGGCGGCCGGTATCGCCGCCGCGATCTGCGCGTACGTCCTGGGCCAGGAGGATCTGCTGCGGGTCGGGCTGCTGCTCGCCGTGCTGCCGCTGGTCTGCGTGACGGTCCTGTACCGCACGCGGTACCGGGTCGCGGGCAGCCGCCGCCTCTCCCCCGCGCGCGTGCCCGCGGGCTCCGAGGCCCGGGTGCATCTGCGGGTCGACAACGTCTCGCGGATGCCCACCGGCCTGCTCATGCTCCAGGACCGCGTTCCGTACGTGCTCGGGCCCCGGCCCCGGTTCGTCCTGGACCGGGTGGAGGCCGGGGGCAAGCGCGAGGTGTCCTACCGGGTCCGCTCGGATCTGCGCGGGCGCTATCCGCTCGGGCCGCTCCAGCTGCGGCTCACCGACCCGTTCGGGATGTGCGAGCTCACGCGCGCGTTCAGCGCGTTCGACACCCTCACGGTGATACCGCGCACCGAGCCGCTGCCGCCGGTGCGGCTGTCCGGCGAGGCCGCGGGGTACGGCGAGGGGCGCCACCGCTCGCTGGCGCTGGCCGGTGAGGACGATGTGATCCCGCGCCTGTACCGGCACGGCGACGACCTGCGCCGGGTCCACTGGCGCTCCACCGCGCGCTACGGCGAGCTGATGGTGCGCCGCGAGGAGCAGCCGCAGCGGGCCAGGTGCACGGTGCTGCTCGACACCCGTGACATCGCGTACGCGGGCGCGGGCCCCGACTCGGCCTTCGAATGGGCCGTCTCGGGCGCCGCCTCGGCGCTTGTGCACATGCTGGAACGGGGCTATTCCGTACGGCTGCTGACCGACACCGGCAGTGCGGTCCCGGGCGAGGGCGGCGGCGGGTTCGCCGGCTCCTCCCAGGACGCGACGGACTCGGCCGGGCTGATGATGGACACCCTCGCGGTCGTGGACCACTCCGACGGCGGCGGCCTCTCGCGCGCGTACGACGTGCTGCGCGGCGGCAACGAAGGGCTGCTCGTGGGGTTCTTCGGCGACCTCGACGAGGAACAGGCCGCGGTCGCGGCGAAGATGCGGCGGCGCAGTGGCGCGGCGGTCGCCTTCGTCCTCGACAGCGACCTGTGGACGCACGGCGCACCGCCGCCGGGCGGGCCCTCCCCGGCCGAGCGGTCGCTGCGGCTGCTGCGCGAGGCCGGCTGGACGGCGCTCGCCGTGCCGCCCGGCGCGCAACTCGCCGCGCTGTGGCGGCAGGCGGGTCATGAACGGACGGGTCTGGGCTCCTCCTTCGGCAGCGCCCCGCACACGTCGGGAACCTCGGGAATGTCGGGAGCATGGTCATGAGCGGGCGCGGACGGCTGGCGCTGTGCGCCTTCGCCGCCACGGTGATGGCGTCGTGCTCGCTGCTGCCGCTGGTCAATCCGGCTTCCTGGATCGTGCAGGCCGCGTTCCTGCTGGCGATCCAGAGCGGAGTGGGCATGCTGGCCCGGCGGGTGCCGCTGGCCCGGCCGCTCACGGTGCTGGTGCAGGCCGCGGTGACGCTGGTCGTGCTGACCCTGGTGTTCGCCCGGGACCAGGCACTCGGCGGGCTGCTGCCCGGCCCGGACGCCTTCGAGCAGCTCTCCACCCTGCTGGGCCAGGGCTCCGACGACGTCGGGCGGTACGCGATCCCGGCGCCCGCGACCGACGGCATCCGGCTGATGGTGGTCGGCGGCACGCTGGTGATCGGGCTCGCGGTGGACGCGCTGGCCGTCACCTTCCGCAGCGCCGCCCCGGCCGGGCTGCCGCTGCTCGCGCTCTACTCGGTGGCCGCGGGGCTTTCGAACGGCGGGGCGAGCTGGCTGTGGTTCGTGCTCGCGGCCGCCGGTTATCTGCTGCTCCTGCTCGCCGAGGGCCGCGACCGGCTCTCGCAGTGGGGGCGGGTGTTCGGCGGCGCCGCGCGCTCCAACCGGCCGCACACCCCGTTGGAGGCGGAGGGCTCCCCGCTCGCGCCGGTACGCACCGGACGGCGGATCGGCGCGCTCGCGCTCGGTATCGCCCTGGTGATCCCGGCCGCGCTGCCCGCCATGGGCAGCGGGCTGCTCGGCGCCGCCGGTGGCGGCAGCGGCGAGGGCGGCGGGGGCGGCACGATCTCGGCGGTCAATCCGCTGGTCTCGCTCCAGAACAGCCTCAACCAGCCCGAGAACCGCGAGGTCCTGCGCTATCGCACCAACGCGCAGGACACCCAGGACATGTATCTGCGGATCGTGGCGCTCGACCAGTTCGACGGCACCTCCTGGAAGTCGTCCGAGCGCAAGATCCGGGACGTGCCGGACGTGCTGCCGCAGCCCGAAGGGCTGAGCCCGTCGATCGGCACCGCCGAGATCAGGACGAGCGTGTCGGCCGCCGGCTGGTACAGCCAGAACTGGCTGCCGATGCCGTATCCGGCGACCAAGGTCGACATCGGCGGGCACTGGCGGTTCGAGCCGGCCGGCCGGACCCTGGTCGGCGACCGGGGGCAGACCACGCGCGGAGCGCAGTACCAGGTCAGCAGCCTGCAAGTGCGCCCGACGGCCGACCAGCTGGCCTCGGCGCCGCCCGCGCCCGGAGCGCTCGTACGGGAGTACACCCAGGTCCCGCCGTCCCTGCCGCGCGTGGTGAACGCCACCGCCCGCCAGGTCACCAAGGGTGCGACCAGCGACTACCAGCGGGCCGTGATGCTCCAGGACTGGTTCGCGGTGCGCGGCGGGTTCACATACGACACCCAGGTGGAGTCCGGCAGCGGTACGGAGGCGATAGCCCGCTTCCTCAAGGACAAGCAGGGCTTCTGCGTCCACTTCGCGTTCTCGATGGCCGCGATGGCCCGGACCCTGGGCATCCCGGCCCGGGTGGCGGTGGGCTTCACGCCCGGCGACCCGCGCCCGGACGGCACGATGTCGGTGGGGCTGCGGGACGCGCACGCGTGGCCCGAGCTGTACTTCGAGGGCGTGGGCTGGACCCGCTTCGAGCCGACCCCCTCGCGCGGTTACGCCCCCGACTACACCCGGCCGGACACCCCGTCGGGCTCGCCCACCAACCCGGTGAAGCCGTCCACAGGCCCGTCCGCGCAGCCCTCGGCCGAGCCGACCCCCTCGTCCTCCTGCTCGGCGCAGCAGCGCAAGCAGAACGACTGCGGCCCGGTCGCCCCGGCGGCCACCATGGGCGGCGGCGACAGCGGGACCCCGCTCGCCACGGTCGTAGCGGTCTCCCTCGGTGTGCTGGCCGCGCTGGGGCTGCCGCTGCTGCCCTGGCTGTGGCGGGTGCGGGTGCGGTCGAGGCGGCTCGGCGCGGGCGGCCACCCGGACGCCGATCCGACCGCCGCCACGCTGGCCGTGTGGCGGGAGATCATCGACACGGCCTGGGACCACGGCCTGGTCCCCGACGAGTCGCTGACTCCCCGCAAGGCCGCCGCGCGGATGGTGCGGCTGGGCCGACTGGACGGCACGGCGGCGGAGTCGGTGCACCGTGCGGCGAGCGCGGTGGAACAGGTGCTGTACGCGCCACGGCCGCAGCCGGTGGCGGACCTCGCCGAGGACGCCCACCGCACCCGCACGGGCCTGCGCGCCTCGGTCACCACCTGGACCCGCCTGCGCGCGAACCTGGCCCCGCGCTCGGCCGTACGGGTGCTGTGGTCGGCGTCGGCGCGCTGGGAGAAGACGACGGCGGGCCTGGCGGCGCGGGCGACGACGCTGATACGGAGGCCTTCGCGACAGCGGGGGTAGCACTGTTCGGCCCGTCCACGTACACCCGTACCGGGAACATGGCTGAGGGGTGATCACCTCACAGGTGATCACCCCTCAGCCACATCCAGGTGCAGGGCCGCCAGGCCTAGCGGCCGCCTTCGTCGCGGCGCCGCTGCCAGCGCTGCTCGATACGGTCCATCATCGACCGCTTCGGTGCGCGCGCGGCCTGCCGCCGCGTCGTACCTCCGCCGCCCGCCGGCTGCTCACCGCGCCGTGGCGCCTTGCGCCAGCCGGTGACCGCGAGCACGGCACAGCCGAGCATGATGAGGAACCCGACCACGCTGATCCAGATCCCCTGCTTGATACCAATCATGAGGAGCGCGATACCCACCAGGAAGCCAGCGACCGCCTGGTAGACCCGTCGTCGGGTGTACGTACGCAGCCCGCTTCCCTCAAGCGCTGTCGCGAACTTGGGATCTTCGGCGTACAGCGCTCGCTCCATCTGCTCGAGCATGCGCTGCTCGTGCTCCGAGAGCGGCACGGAGTCCTCCTACTCGTCGGTCGCGGGGGGCGACCGGATGCGGCCCCTTCAGGATAGGCAGGGAATCGCCCCCGTGAAACCCGCCCTCTACGCCAATTCGCCAATCCGAGCCGCCACGGCGGCTCGGCCGGTGGGGAGTCAATGCCCCATCGACCGACCCGCCATGCCGACCTTGTACCTCGATCATACGGGGCGAAGCCGCCGATCGGGCGGCCTGTGGCGTACTCCATGCGCTACTCCGTCCGGGACTGCGTCGCTGATCAGCGCCGGGACGGCCGGGCGCGGGCCCGCGGGTGCCGGGCGGGCGTTCGCCGGGTTCGCCCCGGATCGGCCCGCTCCGCCCGGCCGGGGTCAGGCGCGCTTCTCGCCCAGGACGTGGAGCTGGGTCGCCACGGCGTGGAACGCGGGCAGCTCGGCGGCCGCCGCCTCCAGCTTGAGCAGCGCGTCCAGGGCGCCCGGCTCGGTGTCCACCAGGACCCCGGGGACCAGATCGGCGAAGACCCGTACGCCGTGCACCGCGCCCACCTCGACGCCGGTCGCGGCGACGAGCGCGGTGAGCTGCTCGGCCGTGAACCGCCGGGGCACCGGGTCGCCGTCGCCCCAGCGCCCGGCCGGGTCGCCGAGCGCGCGACGGGCCTCGGTGAAGTGCCCCGCGAGCGCGCGGGCGAGCACCGCGCCGCCGAGTCCGGCGGCGAGCAGGCTGAGCGCGCCCTCGGACCGCAGCGCGTCCACCGCGTTGCGCACACCCTCGGCCGGGTCCTCGACGTATTCGAGGACGCCGTGGCACAGCACCGCGTCGTAGCCGCCGCGCTCGACCACGTCGAACAGGCCGAGCACATCGCCCTGGACACCGCGCACCCGGTCGGCCACCCCGGCCTCGGCGGCGCGGCGCTCCAGGGCGAAGAGCGCGTTGGGGCTGGGGTCGACCACGGTGACGCGGTGGCCGAGGCGGGCGACGGGCACCGCGAAGTTGCCCGAGCCGCCGCCGGTGTCGAGAACGTCCAACGCCTCGCGCCCGGTCGCCTTGACCCGGCGGTCGAGAGCGTCCTTGAGGACGTCCCAGACCACGGCGGTACGGAGGGAGGCGCGGGGGCGCATGGGGTCCGGCACGGCAGTTGACTCCTCGGCGCGGTGCCGCCGCGTGACGGCGGGGCAAATAACGGTGAAGACCCGTCCACCCTATTGCCTCGCGTGCCCGCCCCGGCTCATCCCCGCACCTCACCCCGCGCCCGCCCCGTGTCGCACCCCGGCCTCATCGCACGCCTCACCCCGCGTCCGGCTCCCGGGGCCTGGGCTGGGGCAGCAGCGGCTGGAGCACCAGGAGCCGTTCGACCAGGCGCAGGAACATGGCGGCGTCCCGGATCAGGTCGTCGGCGTCGCGGCCCGTCGCCGCACCCGGTATGCCCGCCTCGGCCCGGGCCCGGCGGGTGGCGCCCGAGGCGAACAGCGCGCTCCACTCGGCCAGTTCGGGCGCTATCTCGGACAGCACCTCCCACGCGGTCCGGATCCGGCGCCGCCGATGGGGCGCGGTCTCGGGGCGGCCGCGGGCGGCGAGCACGGCGGCGGCGGTGCGCAGCGCGGCCAGATGCGCCGTCGCGTACCGCTCGTTGGGGGTTTCCAGCACGGCGGCCTCGTCCAGACCGCTGCGGGCCTGGGCGAGCAGATCGAGGGCGGCGGGTGGTGCGCCGTCGCGGCGCAGCACGGGGTGGATGTCGCTCGCGGGACCGGTCAGTGAGGGGGCAGGGCCGGTGGAGCGGCGCCGGTGGGCGGCTGCCGCGCGATGGCTGGCCATGACGAACCTCCTGTCGTCGTGTGACGGCGCTGTGGCCGTATGTGTCCATCGTGAGGGCGACCACTGACAATCGGCCGTCGCGCACCCACAGGCCGCCTCCGAGACGCCAACGGCCCGCTTCCGGCCCGCCCTTGACCTGCCCCTTTGTCCCGTACGCAGGTTCGGGCTATCTTTTGTACTGACCAGTCAGTTCAAAAGTTCACCAGCACGAGGGGGGACCGTGGACAGCCCGCACGGGGCAGGCGTCAGCGCCGAGGACTTCGGACTCAAGGGCCCACGCGGCTGGGCCTTCCGGGGTGTGCGGCTGGACGCCGCGCCCGGCTCGCTCATCGCCGTCGAGGGGCCGTCCGGCTCGGGCCGCACCTGTCTGCTGCTCGCGCTCACCGGCCGTATGAAGCCCACCGAGGGCCACGCCGAGGTGGGCGGCGAGCGGCTGCCGCGCCGGATGGCCGCCGTGCGCCGGTTCAGCGCGCTGGGCCAGGTCCCGGGGGTCAGCGACCTCGACCCCGCCCTGACCGTCGCCGAGCACCTGCGGGAACGGGCGCTGCTGGGGCGCTGGTTCGACGGTTCCGTACGCGCCCTGCTGCGCTCGCCCGCCGAGCGGCGGGCCGAGGCGAAGGCCGCGATCGCGCGGGCGCTGAAGGAGGCCGGGCTCGACCTCGACACCCTGCCCAAGGGCGAGCGCACCTCGGTGCGGGATCTGGAGCGCCTGGAGGCGCTGCGGCTGTCCCTCGCGCTCGCGCTGATCGGCCGCCCCCGCCTCATCGGCGTGGACGACATCGACCTGAAGCTCTCCGACGCCGAGCGCGCCGAGGCCTGGGCGCTGCTGCGGTCGGTGGCGGACGCCGGTACGACGGTGGTCGCCGTCTGCAGCCAGGCGCCCGAGGGCGCCGACATCACCGTACGTAGTACGGAAGAAGACCACGACGTACACACGGACACGGACACGACCGGGCCGGTCTCGGGGGACGAGGCGCGGGAGAAGGACGAGGAGGGGGCGGGGGATGCGTTCGCCGAAACTGGCCGCGCTTGAGCTCAAGCGGTTCGGCAGAGGGAAGATGCCGCGCGCCGCGCTGGTGGCCCTTCTGCTGCTGCCGCTTCTGTACGGCGGGCTCTACCTGTGCTCGTTCTGGGACCCGTACGGTCGGCTCGACAAGGTGCCGGTCGCGCTGGTCAACGAGGACAAGGGCACGACCGCGGGCGGCCAGAAGGTCGCCATGGGCGACGGGATCGCCGAGCGGCTGCGCACGAGCAAGACGTTCGACTGGCACGAGGTCAGCGACGCCGAGGCGCGCAAGGGCGTCGAGGACGGCACGTACTACCTGTCGCTGACGATGCCCGCCGACTTCAGCAAGAGGATCGCGTCGAGCTCCGGGGACTCCCCCGAGACCGGCGCCCTCCAGGTGCGCACCAACGACGCCAACAACTACATCGTCGGGTCGATCTCCCGCACGGTCTTCTCCGAGGTGCGCTCGGCGGCCTCCGCCAAGGCGTCCCGTACGTTCCTCGACAAGATCTTCATCTCGTTCTCCGACCTCCACGACGCCACCGAGAAGGCCGCCAAGGGCGCCGCCGACCTCAAGGGCGGCCTCGGCAAGGCGAAGAAGGGCTCCAAGGACCTCGCGGACGGGCTCAACGACGCCAAGGACGGCAGCGACAAGCTGGCGGGCGGCATCAAGAAGCTCAACTCCGGCTCCGCCGACCTGGAGGACGGCGCCCGGCAGGTCGCCGCGGGCACCCAGACCCTCGCGGACAAGGTCAACGGCGCGGCGGACAAGGCGCGTCCGTTCCTCAAGGAGAACGCCAAGGCGATCGGCGACACGGCCAAGCTGGTCGACGACTCGGTGCAGCCGGTACGCGACCACCTCGCCGAGGTCGTCAAGGCGGCGCCCGGCGCCGCGTCCGCGTCCCGCAAGGCGTCCGAGCGCCTGGACGGCGACTACAAGGCGCTGTGCCGGTCCACCGCGACGCCCGGCACCTTCTGCCCGCAGCTGAAGGACGCCAAGGACGCGGCGGCCACCGTCGCGACCATCGCCGACGACCTGAACACCGTGGTCAAGGACCAGAACAGCGACGTCAAGACGCTCGACCGGAACCTCGCCGACCTCCAGAAGCAGGCGCGCAGGCTCGCCGCGAACGCCCCGACGCTCGCCACGGACCTCGACAAGGCCGTCGGCGACGTGAACGCCCTCAACAAGGGCGCCAAGCAGGTCGCCAAGGGCGCGGGCACCCTGCACACGGGCCTGGCCACCACCAAGTCGGGCGCCGGTGAACTCGACACGGGCGTCGGCAAGCTCAAGAAGGGCGCGGGAACCCTCGACGGCGGGCTGCTCAAGCTCTCCGACGGCTCCGCCGAGCTCGCGGGCGGTCTGCACGACGGCGTCGGCAAGATCCCCGACTACGACAAGCAGGACCGCGACAAGCGCACCGGCGTCATGGCCGACCCGGTCCAGCTCGCCTCGCACGCGCTGCACAAGGCGCCCAACTACGGCACCGGCTTCGCCCCGTACTTCATCCCGCTCTCCCTGTGGGTGGGCGCGATGGTCGCGTACATGCTGATCCAGCCGATGAACCGGCGCGCGCTCGCGGCGGGCGCCTCGGCGTGGCGGATCGCGCTGGCGGGCTGGCTGCCGGTGGCGGCGGTCGGGGTGCTCCAGGTCGGCGCGCTGATGGCGGTGCTGCACTTCGGGCTCGGCCTGGAGATGGAGCGCGCGGCCGGGACGATCGGTTTCCTGGTGCTGGTCTCGGGCTGCTTCGCAGCCATCGTGCAGTGGCTCAACGCCCGCTTCGGAGCGGCCGGACGCATCCTGGTGCTCGCGGTCCTGATGCTCCAGCTGACCTCGGCCGGCGGCACCTATCCGGTCCAGACGAGCCCGGCGTTCTTCAACGCGATCCACCCGTATCTGCCGATGAGTTACGTGGTGGACGGGCTGCGGCGGCTGATCACGGGCGGCGGGCTCGGACCGGTCTGGCAGGCGTGCGCGGTGCTGGCCGCGTTCACAGCGGGCTCGCTGGCCCTGACCGCGCTCTCGGCCCGCAAGAAGCAGGTCTGGACCCTGGACCGGCTCCACCCCGAGCTGAGCCTGTGAGGGGCGAGGACCTGTGACAATCGACCGCATGGACAGCAGCACCAGACGGCAGGCGACCCGGCAGAAGCTCTACGAGGCGGCGGTGACGCTCATCGCCGAGCAGGGTTTCTCGGCCACCACCGTGGACGAGATCGCCGAGCGCGCCGGAGTCGCCAAGGGCACGGTCTACTACAACTTCAAGAGCAAGACCGAGCTCTTCGAGGAGCTGCTGCGGCACGGCGTCGGGCTGCTGACCGCTTCATTGCAGGATGCGGCCGACGCCACCCACGCGCGCGGTGGCACCCGGGTCGAGGCGCTGGACGCCATGATCCGGGCCGGTCTGGAGTTCATCCACCGGTACCCCGCCTTCACCCAGCTGTACGTGGCGGAGCTGTGGCGAACCAACCGGGCCTGGCAGTCCACCCTGATGGTGGTCCGCCGGGAGGCGGTGGCCGTGGTCGAGACGGTGCTGCGGGAGGCCGTCGCGGAGGGCGAGCTGAGCGAGGAGATCGACATCCCGCTCACGGCGGCCGCGCTGGTCGGGATGGTCCTGGTGGCCGCGCTCGACTGGCAGGCGTTCCAGAGCGAGCGCTCCCTCGACGAGGTGCACGCGGCGCTCTCACGGCTGCTGCACGGGCGGGTCAGCGGGCGCTGACGAGCTGAAGGCGCGCGCCACGAAGGGGGCCGGGCCGGGCTGCTGAGCCCCGGCACGCCCCCTCCACGGGGTCTCCCCCGTACCCCGTTCGTCAGGGGAGGCGCGCCGTTCCGCCGCCCCGTGTCGGCGGTCCGGACGCGTCTGCCCCCTCCGTGCGCTCCACTCTCCCGTTCGCACAGGTGGCACCCCATCCGCGCAACTACTCATCTCATGTTCTAAGTACGCGTACTCAGGCGTCCGTGCTCAACCTCAGCCACGGCAAAGTCGGAATCGTTACGATCATGTCCGTGTCCGTTCTCCCCTTGGTATTCACCAGCGGCTGGGCCAGTGGGGTCAACGCGTACGCGGTGGTCCTGCTGCTCGGCGTCTTCGGCGCGACCGGCGTCACCGACCAGGTGCCCGACGCGCTCCAGCGCCCCGACGTCCTGATCGCCGCGGGCGTGCTGTTCCTCTGCGAGGCCGTCGCCGACAAGATCCCGTACGTCGACTCGGTCTGGGACTCCGTGCACACGGTGATCCGGCCGATCGCCGGAGCCGTGGTGGGCGCGCTGCTCGCCGGGCAGAGCGGGTCGCTGTCCGACATCGCGGCGGGCGCCGTCGGCGGCTCCAGCGCCCTCCTGAGCCATGTGGTGAAGGCCGGGACGCGGATGGCCGTGAACACCTCGCCCGAGCCGTTCAGCAACATCGCGCTCAGCACGGCCGAGGACCTGGGCGTGGCCGCGCTCATAAGCTTCGCGATCTTCCACCCGCTGGCGGCCGCGATCATCGCGGGCGCTCTGCTCCTGATCGGCCTGGTGATACTGGTCGTCCTGTGGCGTCAGATCCGCCGCTTCCGGCGCCGCCGCGCCCAGCGCCGCGAGGAGAAACGCCTGGCTGCGGCGGGTGGAGCGGGTCCCGACCGCTAGGGCCTGTCCGATGGATCCTGCCTGGGACGCGCGGGCCTGGCACGCACATCTGCCGCGTTGTCGTCGGTTGCCGACTCCCCCAAGTTCTCGGCTCCGCTCGAACAGGGGGCACCCCCATCGCGTCGCCGCCCTCCTCCGCCTTGCAGCTGCACGCACCAGACCCCCGCTCACCAGCACCGAAAACGCATCCCGCGCCGAGGGTGGCCAGATCCACCGGACAGACCCTAGGCCTGCCCGACCCCGTTGTCAGTGGCGGCGGATAAAGTCCCCGGCATGGCAAGGATTGCGGTGATCGGCGCCGGAATGGGCGCCATGGCGGCTGCCGCCCGGCTGGCCGTGGCGGGCAACCGGGTGACGGTGTACGAGCGCACGTCGACGTACGGCGGGGCGCTGGGGCGGTACGAGCGGGACGGGTTCACCTTCGACACCGGCCCCGGTCTGCTGCGCCTGCCCGCGGTCTACCGGGATCTGTTCCTCAAGACCGGCAAGGAGCCCCTGGAGGACCGCGTCGAGCTCGCGCCGACGGACCCCGCCTCCCGGCACCTCTTCGCCGACGGCACCGCGCTCTCGCTGCCCAACGCCTCGCGCGCGGGCGTGGTCTCGGCCCTCGACGCGGCGCTCGGCGCGGGCGCGGGCGAGACGTGGGGCGACTTCCTGGGCCGCGCGCGGGACGCCTGGGACCGCTCGCGCCGGCCGCTCCTGGAAGAGCCGCTGTGGCCCGACTGGCAGGTCCTGGCCCGCGATCCCTATCCGGCGCCCAAGCAGCGCCGCCTGCTGCGCTCCCCGCGCCAGGCGAGCACCCTGGCCGAGGTCGGCGCCTGGGAACTGGGCGACCCCCGGCTCGCCACGCTGCTGAGCGGCTACGCGCTGGCGGAGGGCCTGGACCCGCGCACCGCCCCGGCGAGCGCGGCCCTGCTGCCGTATCTGGAGCAGACGTTCGGCAGCTGGTACGTGCGCGGCGGCATGCGGGAGCTGGCGCGCGCGGTGTACGAGCGGTGTCTGGCCCGGCGGGTCACGTTCGTCTTCGACGCCGAGGTCACCGGGATCCACGAGAAGGACGGCCGCGCGGCGGGTGTGGAGCTCGCCGACGGCACCGTGCAGGAGGCCGACTCGGTGGTACTCGCCGCCCAGCCCCGCCCCGGCACCGGCCCGCTGCGGGAGCGCGAGCCCTGGCAGGAGGGCGATGTGCGGCCGCGCGAGACGCCCACCCCCGGCCGGTTCACGGTGCTGCTCGCGCTGCGCGGCGAGCGCCCCGCGGACACGGTGCACCGTACGGTGGTCCACTCCCCCGACCCGGCGGCGGAGGCGGCCTCGGTCTTCGCCACCCGCCACCCGGCGATACGGCCGACGGTGACGGTGCTGCGGCCCGACGACCCCACCACCCGTCCGGACGACGGCCACGAGGCCGTCACGCTGACCGCGACGGCGGCCCCGCACGGCCCGGTCGACTGGACCGACACGGAGCTGCGCGAGCGGTACGCGGACACGCTGACGGAGATCGCCGAGGCGGCGGTGCCGGGGCTGCGGGAGCGGACGCTGTGGCGCGTGGTGCGCACACCCGCCGAGACGGCGGCCGAGACGGGCGCCGAGGGCGGCTCGGTCCCGGCACCCTCGCTCGCGGGGGCGCGCGCCCACCATCTGCACCCCGGCAACCGGACCCGGCTGCCCGGGCTCTACCTCGCGGGCGGCTGGGCCCACCCCGGCGGCGGGCTGGCGCACGCGGGGATGTCCGGGTCGCTGGTGAGCGGTCTGATCGTGGAGGGCGACGACTTCCGCGGCTCGCAGTGAGCGAAGCGGCTGGAGCGGGCAGGCGGGCCGGGGCATCTCACCGGCGCCGCCCGGCCTCGGCACTCACTCCATGACCGTCACTCAATAGCGGTACGGATGCTGCTCGTTGGTGTAGCCGTTGCCGGTGCCGTACGTGCCGCCCGGCGGGTACGGCGGGGGCTGCTCCTCGCCGTACTGCTGCTGCTCGCCGTCGCGCTGCTGCGGCACCCACACGCCCCCGGGCGGTGTGTCCATGCCGTACTGCTGGGTGTAGGGGTCGCCGTAGGGCTGCTGGGGCGCGGCATAGACGTCATAGGCGCCGTACCCCTGAGTGGTGCCGCTGCCGATGTACGGGTCGGAGTACGCGGCGTACTGCTGCTGCCCGCTCTCCGTGCCGTAGCCGTACTGACCCGCGTACGGGTCGCTGTACGGCTGCTGTCCGGCGTCGTAGCCGTACGGCTGCTGGGCGTTGGCGTAGGCCGTCTCGGTGTAGATGCCGTACTGGCCGGTCTCGTCGGGCAGCGGCTGCGGCTCGTAGACGGAGCCCGCCTGCGTGGCCGTGGCCGGATCGGTGGCATCGGCGTCGGTCTTGTGCTGACCGTCGAAGCCGTCGGCCGGGGCCTCGGACTCGTCGCGCATGTCCGAGACCTGGAGCACCGGGTCCTGGAGCGGCGCCGCCTTCCCGCCCGCGCGGCGACGGCGGCTGGCGCCCGGCCTGCCGCCGACCGCCCACCCGGTCGAGAAGCCCCGGCGGAACGAGAGGGTGACGTACGTCTGGCCGACCGCGAAGGCGATGGCACCCACGATGATCACGAACACGGACGGGAGGAGCACGCCGAGGACCACGCACATGAACCCCGCGAAGGCCAGCAGCCGCCAGCGCAGCCGCGCCTTGTACTGCAGGAGCACCTCGCCGAGCAGCCAGAGCGCGACGATGCCGAACGCGATGTAGAGGACCGCCCAGCCCATGTACGCCCCTCTTCCCACGGCCGCCGCCCCCTTGGCGGGACGGCCGGCCGGTACGCCTGATGCGACAGATCAGGGCTGCTGGTGCAGTCCCAGATTCTCGTAGATTTCGAGCGTCGCCGTGGAGTTGTTGAGGGTAATGAAATGCAACCCGGGTACGCCATCGGCGAGCAGCCGCGCGCAGAACTCCGTGGCGAACTCGATGCCAATGGAGCGTACAGCGGCCGCGTCGTCCTTGACCGCGAGGATCCGCTCTTTCAGCTCGGGCGGGAATTCGGCGTTGCTCAGCTGCGGCAGCCGCTCCAGCTGCTTCACGCTGGTCACGGGCATGACCTCGGGGATGATCGGGGTCGTGCAGCCCGCCGCTGCCACCTTGTCGCGCAGCCGCAGATAGCTCTCGGGGCGGAAGAACATCTGGGTGATCGCGTAGTCGGCGCCCGCGCGGCACTTGTCGACGAAGTGCCGTACGTCGGTGTCCCATTCGCTGGAGCGCGGGTGCATCTCGGGGAAGGCCGCGACGCCGACGCAGAAGTCGCCGGACTCCTTGATCAGCCGAACGAGGTCGGCCGCGTACGTCACACCGTCCGGGTGCCGGACCCAGTCGCCCATCGGGTCGCCGGGCGGGTCGCCCCGGACCGCGAGGATGTTGCGGATGTCGGCGTCCGCGTACTGCCCGATCATGTTGCGCAGCTCGGCGACGGAGTGGCCGACGGCCGTGAGGTGCGCGACCGGGGTCAGCGTCGAGTCGGCCGCGATCTGCTCGGTCGCCTTGACCGTGCCGGAGCGGGTGGAGCCGCCCGCGCCGTAGGTCACGGAGACGAAGCTCGGGGCGACCGCCTCGACCCGGCGCAGCGCGTTCCAGAGGTTCCGCTCGCCCTTCTCGGTCTTGGGCGCCCAGAACTCGAACGAATACGTCGTCTCACCGGACGCGAGCATCTCGCGCACGGTGCGCGCGCGATGAGTCCTGGTGGAAGCTGTGCCAAGGGCCATACTCGCAGGTTAGCCAGGCCCCGCCGGTCGCCCAACAAGGCGAAGGTAATTTGTCCGCATTGCCGGACTCTTGTCCACCCCTCGGACAAATGACCTTTACCGAGCCACCGCGCGTTCACGTATGCGCTTCGCGAGGTTCGCCGTCGCCTCGGCGGGGTCGTCCGCCTCGGTGATCGCGCGGACGACCACGATCCGGTCGGCGCCCGCGTCCAGGACCTCGTCGAGGTTGGCGGCGTCGATGCCGCCGATGGCGAACCAGGGCCGCGCGGTGCCCAGCGAGGTCGTGTAGCGCACCAGGTCCAGGCCCGGGGCATGGCGGCCCGGCTTGGTCGGGGTCGGCCAGCAGGGGCCGGTGCAGAAGTAGTCCACACCCGGCTCCACTGCGGCCGCGAAGGCCTCCGCGTCGGCGTGGGTGGAGCGGCCGATCAGGACCTCGTCGCCGAGGATCGCGCGGGCGGCCGGGACCGGCAGATCGCCCTGGCCCAGGTGCAGCACGTCCGCGCCGATGGCGTGCGCCACGTCCGCCCGGTCGTTGACCGAGAGCAGCTTGCCGTGCCGCCGGCACGCGTCGGCGAAGACGGCCAGGTGCTCCAGCTCCTCGGCGGCCTCCATGCCCTTGTCCCGCAGCTGCACGATGTCCACGCCCGAGGACAGCACCGCGTCCAGGAACGCGGGCAGGTCGCCCTGGCGCCTGCGCGCGTCCGTGCAGAGGTAGAGCCGGGCGTCGGCGAGCTGCTCACGGGCCGTGGGCATGAAGGTCCCCCGTTGGGTCCGGTGCGGTACGGACCGGACGAGCCGGTCCGTACCCACCTGTCGAACGTGTCGGTCAGACGGCGAGCGCCTGGGCGCGGCGCTTCACCTCCGTGCCGCGATTCTCGCTCAGGGCCTGCGCGGGGGTGCCGGGCAGGGTCGGGTCGGAGGTGAAGAGCCACTCCAGCATCTCTTCGTCGGAGTAGCCGTCGTCCCGCAGCAGCGTCAGGGTCCCGGCGAGGCCCTTGACGACCTTGTCGCCGTCGATGAAGGCGGCGGGCACCTGCAGCGTCCGGTTCTCACCGCGGCGCACGGCGATGAGCTGGCCCTCCTTGACCAGCTGCCGCACGCGCGTCACCTCGACATCGAGCATCTCCGCGATGTCGGGGAGGTGGAGCCAGGCGGGGACGAGTGCATCGGTTTTTGCGTCAATCTCGGTCACGGGACAAGCCTGCCATCTGCCACTGACAGCCGGTAGCCGGAGCTCAGCCAGCTGCCGTCCTGAGGGGGACCGACGGGTCGGCGGCGCGGGCCGGATCCAGTGCCGCACCTGCCTCGATGAGCTTGCGGCCCTGCGCCAGATCGCGCGGTCGGCCGACGGCCAGGAGGGCGACGAGCACCCCGTCCCGCAGCCAGCACACCGTCCAGGCGGCGCCCGACGGGTCGCCCCGCCACAGCAGCCGGTCGGCGCCGCGGTGGTGGCCGACGTACTGCACGAACCGCCCGAACTGCTCCGACCAGAAGTACGGCACCGGGTCGTACGGCCGCACCGCCTCGCCGACGATGTCCGCGGCGACCGTGCGCGGCCCCTGGAGGGCGTTGTCCCAGTGGTGGATGAGCAGCCGCTCTCCGTACCTTCCCGAAGGGAAGGAGGCGCAGTCGCCGACCGCGTACACATCGGGCAGCGAGGTGCGCAGCCGGTCGTCGGCCGTGATGGCGCCTTCCCGGCCGCGCTCGATGCCGGTGTCCTCCAGCCAGTCGGTGGTGGGGCGGGCGCCGATGCCGACGACGACCGCGTCGGCGTCCAGGCGCCGCCCGTCGGCGAGGAGGACGGCGCCGGGTTCGAGGGCCGCCACGCGCGCGTGGGTGAGCAGTTCGGCGCCGCTCTCCGCGTACCAGGCGGCCATCGGCTCGGTGACCTCGGCGGGCAGCGCGCCCGCCAGCGGTCGCTCGGCTGCCTCGACGACGGTGACCGCGCAGCCCGCCTCGCGTGCGGCGGTGGCGAACTCGGCGCCGATCCAGCCCGCCCCCACGACCACGATCCGCCGCTGGTCGCCGAGGACCGCGCGCAGCCGCCCGGCGTCGTCCAGGGTGCGCAGCAGATGCACATCGGGCAGGTCCGAAATACCCGGCAGGGTGATGGGCTCCGCACCGGACGCGATCACCAGGACGTCGTACGGGACGGGCCCGGCCACGGTGTCGACCTCGTGCTCACGCGCGCGTACGCCGGTGACGCTCTCACCAAGGCGCAGCTCCACACCGAGCCCTTCGAAGTCCACCTCGAAGGCCGAGCCCTCCGCCTTGCCGAGCAGCACCGCCTTGGAGAGCGGGGGCCGGTCGTACGGCTGGTGGGGCTCGGCCCCGATGAGGGTGATCCGGCCCGGAAAGCCCTGTTCACGCAGGGCCACCGCCGTCTGGACGCCGGCCATGCCCGCGCCGACGACGACCACGTGCCGCTGTTCCGCATGCGTCTGCTGTTCGCTCACCCGATCACCATAAACATCTGACACAGCGTCAGGTACCCCGGCTTGGACGCTCCCTACTGCCGAGGGGGCGCTGGGGTTAGTCTGGCCGACGTACCGCCGTCGCCCCGGGGCCCTGCCCCAGGCGCCCCGGCGGGACGAAAACCATCTCGCGGGAGCCCGGACGCACCGGGCTGAGAGGGAGGCTGAAGCGGCCTCCGACCGTACGAACCTGATCCGGGTCATGCCGGCGAAGGGAGGGGCTGGACGCCCATGCATTCATCCGAGAACGGGTCGGACGTGCTCGTCGTCGGAGGCGGCATCATCGGCCTCGTGACGGCCTGGCGGGCCGCACAGCGCGGACTGCGCACCGCGCTCGCCGACCCCGAACCGGGCGGCGGAGCCGCCCAGGTGGCCGCGGGCATGCTCGCCGCCGTCACCGAACTGCACTACGGCGAGGAGACGCTGCTCGGCCTCAACCTGGCCTCCGCGCGCCGCTATCCGGACTTCGTGGCCGAGCTGGAGCAGGCGAGCGGACTGGAGACCGGCTACCGCGCCTGCGGCACGCTCGCGGTAGCCCTGGACGCCGACGACCGCGCCCATCTGCGCGAACTGCACGCGCTCCAGCAGCGCTCCGGGCTCGACTCGCAGTGGCTGACCGGACGCGAGTGCCGAAAGCTCGAACCGATGCTGGCGCCCGGCGTACGCGGCGGTCTACGGGTCGACGGCGACCACCAGATCGACCCTCGAAGGCTGGCGAAAGCCCTGGTCGTGGCGTGCGAGCGGGCCGGGGTCCGGTTCCACCGCGAGTGGGTGGAGCGGCTCTCGGTGGTACGGGAGCGGGCCGCCGGGGCCGTCCTGACCGACGGGACCGCGCTCACCGCGGGCCAGGTGGTGCTCGCGGGCGGCAGTTTCAGCGGGCGGCTCGCGGGCGTTCCGGACGAGCTGCTGCCGCCGGTGCGGCCGGTCAAGGGCCAGGTGCTGCGGCTCACCGTGCCGCCCGCGTACGCGCCGTTCCTGTCCCGCACGGTCCGCGCGGTGGTCCGGGGCAGCCATGTCTATCTGGTGCCGCGCGCCGACGGCGAGCTCGTCGTGGGCGCGACCAGCGAGGAGCTGGGCTGGGACACCACGGTCACCGCGGGCGGGGTCTACGAGCTGCTGCGCGACGCGCACGAGCTGGTGCCCGGCATCACCGAGCTGCCGCTGACCGAGACCCGCGCCGGGCTGCGCCCCGGCTCCCCCGACAACGCGCCGCTGCTCGGCCCGACCGCGCTGCCCGGCCTGCACCTGGCGACCGGCCACTACCGCAACGGGGTGCTGCTCACCCCCGTCACCGGCGACGCGCTGGCGCACGCGCTGACCACCGGTGAACTCCCGGACGAGGCCCGTCCGTTCACCCCCCGCCGTTTCACCTCCGCCCCGGCGGAGTCCGTACCGCAGGAGCTGACCGTATGACCGTCTCCGTGCTGACCGTCTCCGTGAACGGCGAGGTACGCGACCTCGCCACGGGCACTACCCTCGACGTGCTCGTCGCCACCCTGACCCCCGCGCCCGCCGGGGTCGCCGCCGCCGTCAACGAGACGGTGGTGCCGCGCGGCGAGTGGTCCGCCACCACGCTCGGCGACGGCGACCGCGTCGAGGTCCTGACCGCCGTACAGGGAGGCTGAGCCATGGCCGACGACCTGTTCGCCCTCGGCGGTACGACCTTCACCTCGCGCCTGATCATGGGCACCGGCGGGGCGCCCAGCCTGGACGTCCTGGAGCGCTCCCTGGCCGCCTCCGGCGCCGAGCTGACGACGGTCGCGATGCGCCGTCTGGACCCGACGGTGCAGGGCTCGGTCCTGTCCGTCCTGGAGAAGCTGAACATCTCGGTCCTGCCGAACACGGCGGGCTGCTTCACGGCCGGGGAGGCCGTGCTGACCGCCCGCCTCGCGCGCGAGGCGCTCGGCACGGACTGGATCAAGCTGGAGGTGGTCGCCGACGAGCGCACCCTGCTGCCCGATCCGATCGAGCTCCTGGACGCGGCGGAAGTGCTGGTCGACGACGGTTTCACGGTTCTGCCGTACACCAACGACGACCCGGTGCTCGCCCGCAGGCTCCAGGACGCGGGGTGCGCGGCGATCATGCCGCTCGGCTCCCCCATCGGCTCCGGGCTCGGCATCCGCAACCCGCACAACTTCGAGCTGATCGTGGACCGCGCGACGGTCCCGGTCATCCTCGACGCGGGCGCGGGCACGGCGTCCGATGTCTCGCTCGCGATGGAGCTCGGGTGTTCGGCGGTGATGCTCGCGTCGGCCGTCACGCGCGCGCAGGAGCCGGTTCTGATGGCGGAGGCGATGCGGTACGCGGTGGAGGCGGGCCGTCTGGCCCACCGGGCGGGCCGCATCCCCCGCCGCCACTTCGCCGAGGCGTCCTCCCCCATGGAGGGGCGCGCGGCCCTGGACCCGGAACGCCCGGCGTTCTGAGGCCTCGCACAGCACCCCAAGGCGGCCGCGCTGTTACAGGTCGGCTGCAGTACCGCCCCGGGATGCCCCGGGGCGGTCGGGGTGTCGGTGGCCGCTCGTAGACTCTCCTGCGTGGATACGACCCTTCAGGACCCCCTCGTCGGGCAGGTGCTCGACGGCCGCTACCGAGTCGAGGCGCGCATCGCCGTCGGCGGTATGGCCACGGTCTACCGGGCCGTCGACACCCGGCTCGACCGGGTGCTCGCTCTCAAGGTGATGCACCCGGCGCTCGCCGCCGACGGCTCCTTCGTCGAGCGGTTCATCCGCGAGGCCAAGTCCGTGGCCCGGCTCGCGCACCCCAATGTGGTGGGCGTCTTCGACCAGGGCACGGCCGGCGGGTACGTGTACCTGGCGATGGAGTACGTGGCGGGCTGCACCCTGCGGGACGTGCTGCGCGAGCGCGGCGCCCTCCAGCCCCGGGCCGCCCTCGACATCCTGGAGCCGGTCCTCGCCGCCCTCGGCGCCGCCCACCGGGCCGGCTTCGTGCACCGCGACATGAAGCCCGAGAACGTGCTGATAGGGGACGACGGCCGGGTCAAGGTCGCCGACTTCGGCCTGGTCAGGGCGGTGGACGCGGTCACCAGCACCACCGGCGGCGTGCTCGGCACCGTCTCCTACCTCGCCCCCGAGCAGATCGAGCAGGGCACCGCCGACACCCGCGCCGACGTCTACGCGTGCGGTGTCGTCCTCTACGAGATGCTCACCGGCGCCAAGCCGCACACCGGGGACACCGCCGCCCAGATCCTCTACGCCCACCTCCACGAGGGCGTGCCCGCGCCGTCCGCCGTCGTGCCCGGCCTCGCCGTCGAGCTGGACGAGCTGGTGGCGTCGGCGACCGCGCGCGACCCCGAGGTGCGTCCGTACGACGCGGTGGGGCTGCTCGCGCAGACCCGCCAGGCGCGTGCGGCGCTGGGCGACGAGCAGCTGGACGCGGTGCCGCCACAGGCCCGCCCGGCCGCGGCCACCACCGGCTCGGAGGACCGCACGAGCGTCATACCGCGCGCGGTGGCGACCCCGGCGCGGACCGCATCGGCCCCGGTGGGCGCCGCCCCGCTCCCGGCCGAGCAGGACCCGATGAACCGGACGAGCAGGCTGGTCATGCCGCCGCCCGAGCCCGCCCCCGCGCGCGGACACGGCGGGCGGCGCCCCCGGCTCGTACTGAACGGGCGGCGCGGCCTGATCGCGCTGATCGCCGCCGTCCTGCTCGTCCTGGGCGTCGGCGCCGGTGTCTGGTACATCAACTCCGGCCAGTTCACGCACGTCCCGGCCGTCATCGGGCAGAGCGAGAGCGCCGCGAAGAAGCGGCTCTCGGACGCCGGTCTCTCCGTACGCAAGGTCGAGGGCCGCTTCAGCGACACCGTCAAGCGCGGCCAGGTGATCGAGACGGATCCGGCGACGGGCGCGCGCGTGCGCGGCAACGCCTCGGTGACCGTGGTGGTCTCGCGCGGCCCCGAGATGGTCAAGGTCCCGGACGTGACGGGCAAGTCGCTCGACGAGGCCAAGAAGGCGCTCGCCGACGCGGGGCTGACCCCGGGCGCGGTGACCCAGGAGTTCAACGAGGACACCGACCAGGGCTCGGTCGTCAGCACGGCCCCGGCCGCCGGCACCCCGCGCCGCGCGGACGCCGCCGTCGCCCTCGTCGTCAGCAAGGGCGCCCCCGTCGAGGTCCCCAAGGTCGTCGGCGACTCGGTGGCGGACGCCACGTCCGCTCTGAAGGACGCCGGTCTGAACGTCGAGGTCGCGCCCGACCAGGTCAACTCGCCCGAGGACGCGGGCAAGATCGCGGCCCAGTCCGTGGCCGAGGGCGCCCAGGCGGCCAAGGGCGACACGGTCACGCTCACCGTCTCCAAGGGCCCGCGGATGATCACCGTGCCCAAGGTGACCGGCGAGAAGTCGGGCGACGCGCAGAAGGAGCTGGAGAAGGCGGGCTTCAAGGTCAAGGTCGACCACGGCTTCCCGTTCCTCAGCGACGAGATCGCCAGCCAGTCGGTGAACGGCGGCGACCAGGCGCCCGAGGGCTCCACGATCACCATCAAGACCAAGGGACTCTGAACCACCCCATGCGCAACCCCATCGGCGGCCACGTCCCCGTGGCCGGCGGCCTCGCCACGGTCGGGCTCAGCTACGCGCGCGAGCTGGGGGCGGAGACCGTCCAGGTCTTCGTCGCCAACCCGCGCGGCTGGGCAACGCCGGTCGGCAACCCGGCCCAGGACGAGCTCTTCCGTACGCAGTGCGAGGCCGAGCGGATCACGGCGTACGTCCACGCCCCCTATCTGATCAACTTCGGCTCGCACACCGAGGCGACCATGGAGAAGTCGGTGGAGTCGCTGCGGCACTCGCTGCGGCGGGGCCGCGAGATCGGCGCGCTCGGCGTGGTCGTGCACACCGGCTCGGCGACCGGCGGCAGGCCGCGCGCCGAGGCGCTGGCGCAGGTACGGGAGCGGCTGCTGCCGCTGCTCGACGAGCTCACCCACGACGACGACCCGTATCTGCTGCTTGAGTCGACGGCCGGGCAGGGGTACTCGCTCTGCTCCCGGACCTGGGACTTCGGCCCGTACTTCGAGGCGCTGGACGCCCACCCCAAGCTGGGCGTCTGCCTGGACACCTGCCACATCCACGCGGCCGGGCACGACCTGGCGGGCCCCGGCGGGGCGGCGCAGACGCTCGACCTGCTGGTGGAGACCGTCGGCCCGGGCCGCCTGAAGCTGATCCACGCCAATGACTCCAAGGAGGCCGTGGACTCGCACCTCGACCGCCATGTGAACATCGGCGCCGGCCACATCGGGTCGGAGCCGTTCCGCGAGCTGCTGGCCCACCCGGCGACCGAGGGCGTACCGCTGATCATCGAGACGCCCGGCGGCAAGGAGGGGCAGTCGGCGGACATCGCGCTGCTGAAGAAGCTGCGTTCTTGAACCCTTGAGAAATACCCCTAGGGGGTATACCGTTCCAGTCATCGACAGGGACGGCCATCCGGCGTTGGGGGAAGTCATGCAGCACGAGACGCACGTACACGCGGAGCACGCGCACCACGACGAGCACGCGGCGCACCACGGCCACGGCGGCGGCAAGGTCACGTGGTCCATGGCCGCTCAGGCCACGCTGCACTGCCTCACCGGGTGCGCCATCGGCGAGATCCTGGGCATGATCGTGGGCACCGCCTTCGGGTGGGGCAACATGCCGACGATGATCCTGGCGACCGTCCTGGCCTTCTTCTTCGGCTACTCGCTCACCCTGCGCGGCATCACCCGGGCCGGTGTCGACTTCCGTTCGGCCTTCAAGGTCGCCCTCGCCGCCGACACCCTCTCGATCGCGGTGATGGAGCTGATCGACAACGGCGTGATCGCGCTGTGGCCGGCCGCGATGAACGCGACGCTCGGGCAGTGGCTGTTCTGGGGCTCGCTCGCCCTGTCGCTGGCGCTCGCCTTCGTGGTCACGACGCCCGTCAACAAGTGGATGATCGGCCGCGGCAAGGGCCACGCGGTGGTGCACCAGTACCACCACTGACCGGCCGAAAGACCGGCTTGTGGCAGCAGGACTCAGAGCTCGGGGCCGTCCCCGGGCTCTTCCTGGTACGAGTAGCGCTGCTCCCGCCAGGGGTCACCGATGTTGTGGTAACCCCGCTCCTCCCAGAAACCCCGCCGGTCCGCCGTCATGTACTCGATGCCGCGGACCCACTTCGGGCCCTTCCAGGCGTACAGATGCGGCACGACCAGCCGGACCGGGAAGCCGTGTTCGGCGGTCAGGAGCTCACCGCCCTTGTGGGTGGCGAAAACCGTGCGGTCGGAGAGGAAGTCGGAGAGGCGCAGGTTGGAGCTGAAGCCGTACTCGGCCCAGACCATCACATGGGTGGCGTCGGGGGCGGGCGGCGCGAGTTCGGCGACCGTACGGGCGAGGATTCCGCCCCATTCGGCCCCCGTCATCGAGAACTTCGTGACACAGTGCAGATCGGCGACCACGGTGGCGAACGGCAGCGCCGTGAACTCCTCGTGGTTCCAGCAGTGCTTGTCACCGTCGGCGGTCGCCCCGAAAACGCGGAACTCCCAGCGCTCGGGCTTGAACTTGGGGACCGGGCCGTAGTGGGTGACCGGCCAGCCGCGCTGGAGCCGCTGCCCCGGGGGAAGCTCCTGCTGCACTGCTTCCCGTTGCTCCGGGCGTTCCGGCTGACCCATGACTCCATGGTGACAGACGGCGAGGGGTGGTCATGACCAGGTGCGCCCGGATTCGGGCAACTCGTACTAAGCGTGCACTTACTGGACGGTCATTGCGCGCGGTGCGAGGATGCGCGCGAATCTGCCCCTCTCCCCCGTGGAAGGAGCCTCTGCGATGCAGGGCGACCCCGAGGTCATCGAGTTCCTGAACGAGCAGCTGACCGCCGAGCTGACCGCGATCAACCAGTACTTCCTGCACGCGAAGATGCAGGAGAACTTCGGCTGGACGAAGCTCGCCAAGTACACGCGGCACGAGTCCTTCGACGAGATGAAGCACGCGGAGGTGCTGACCGACCGGATCCTGTTCCTGGACGGGCTGCCCAACTACCAGCGGCTCTTCCACGTCCGGGTGGGGCAGACCGTCACGGAGATGTTCCAGGCGGACCGGCAGGTGGAGGTCGAGGCGATCGACCGGCTCAGGCGCGGGATCGAGGTCATGCGGGCCAAGGGCGACGTCACCTCGGCGAACATCTTCGAGTCGATCCTCGCGGACGAGGAGCATCACATCGACTATCTCGACACCCAGCTGGAGCTGGTCGAGAAGCTCGGTGAGGCGCTGTACATCGCGCAGCTGATCGAGCAGCCGGAGAGTTAAGCGGCTTCCGCCAGGCCCTGGCCGTCCTGGGCCGGCCCCTGGTCGGCGGCGAGGACGGCCGCGAGCTCGCCCTTCTCCAGCAGCTCCCTGCGGGGGCAGGCGCCGCGGCCGAGGAGGCCCTGGATGGTGCGCACGCAGGAGCCGCAGTCGGTGCCCGCCTTGGTGGCCGAGGCGATCTGGCGCGGGGTGCAGGCGCCGGCGGCCGCGTGCTCCTTGACCTGCTTGTCGGTGATCCCGAAGCAAGAGCAGACGTACACGCGGTTCACCTCCCGGACGGGAAAAAGGTCGATCAGCCATCCCCATTTCGGTGAGGCTTACCTAACCGTACCCAAAGTTAGGGTGACCTTAAAGCCCCGGGTACGACTGTGGGGCGCGGATCACAGTTCCGCGCCCCACAGGCTCGTACGAAGCTACCTACTGATCACGACTCACTGGTCGCGGTACATCTCCGCGACCAGGAACGCCAGGTCCAGGGACTGGCTGCGGTTGAGGCGGGGGTCGCAGGCCGTCTCGTAGCGCTGGTGCAGATCGTCGACGAAGATCTCGTCGCCGCCGCCCACGCACTCGGTGACGTCGTCACCGGTGAGCTCGACGTGGATGCCGCCCGGGTGGGTGCCGAGCGCCTTGTGGACCTCGAAGAAGCCCTTGACCTCGTCGAGCACGTCGTCGAAGCGGCGGGTCTTGTGGCCGGAGGCCGCCTCGAAGGTGTTGCCGTGCATCGGGTCGGTGACCCAGGCGACGACCGCGCCGGACGCGGTGACCTTCTCGACCAGCTCGGGCAGCTTGTCGCGGACCTTGTCGGCGCCCATGCGGACGATGAAGGTCAGCCGGCCGGGCTCGCGGTCCGGGTCCAGGCGCTCCACGTACGTGAGCGCCTCGTCGACCGAGGTCGTCGGGCCGAGCTTGATCCCGATCGGGTTGCTGATGCGGGCGGCGAACTCGATGTGCGCGTGGTCGAGCTGACGGGTGCGCTCGCCGACCCAGACCATGTGGCCGGAGGTGTCGTAGAGCTTGCCGGTGCGCGAGTCCACCCGGGTGAGCGCCGACTCGTAGTCGAGCAGCAGCGCCTCGTGCGAGGCGTAGAACTCGACGGCCTTGAACTCGGCCGGGTCGGTGCCGCACGCCTTCATGAAGTTCAGCGCGTTGTCGATCTCGCGGGCCAGCTGCTCGTAGCGCTGGCCGGACGGGGACTGCTTGACGAAGTCCTGGTTCCAGGCGTGCACCTGGCGCAGATCGGCGTAGCCGCCGGTGGTGAAGGCGCGGACCAGGTTGAGCGTGGAGGCGGACGCGTTGTACATCCGCTTCAGGCGCTCGGGGTCCGGGATACGGGCGGCCTCGGTGAAGTCGAAGCCGTTGACGGAGTCGCCGCGGTAGGTCGGCAGGGTCACGCCGTCACGGGTCTCGGTGCCCTTGGAGCGCGGCTTCGAGTACTGCCCGGCGATCCGGCCGACCTTGACGACCGGCACGGACGCGGCGTACGTCAGCACGGCGCTCATCTGGAGGAGGGTCTTGAGCTTGGCCCTGATGTGATCGGCCGACACGGCGTCGAAGGCCTCGGCGCAGTCGCCGCCCTGGAGCAGGAACGCCTCGCCCTTGGCGACGGCCCCCATCCGGGCGCGCAGCTGGTCGCACTCGCCCGCGAAGACGAGCGGCGGATACGACTCGAGGTCCGCGATCACATCGCGCAGAGCCTCGGCATCCGGGTACTCGGGCTGCTGCGCCGCGGGAAGGTCACGCCAGGTGTTTACGTTCACGGTCACCTCCACAACCTTACGGGGTCCGCCAAGACGTCCACCCCCGCGCCCACCCTGTGAGACGCGAGTGACCGGCCGGTGATCGAGTTCACGTACCCGCCTGCTAGCCTCCCTCCGTTTCAGAACTGATTCAACAGTGAACAGAGCTACTTCAGGGGTGGGTGTTGAAGCGAAGACATCGCAGGGACCGCAGGACAAAGCTGATTGCCTACGGCGTGGGCACGGCCGTCATCGCGGGCGCGGCGATCACTACCTTCGCGGTGGCCTCGCCCGGCCCCGCGACCGCGGACGGCAAGGCGGCCGCGCCGGGCGCGGCGCTCCAGTCCGGGTTCGCGGACGCGGCGCGGGAGTTCAAGGTCCCGCAGAGCGTGCTGATGGCGGTCTCCTACCGCCAGACGCTGTGGGAGAGCCACGGCGGGCAGCCGTCGACGACCGGCGCGTACAACGTCATGGGTCTGACCCGGGTGACCGCGGACGACGTCGAGCAGCCGAGCGACGCCGAGCGGCTCTCGCACATGAACATGAGCGGCGACCCGGCCGTCATGAAGCACTTCGACGCCAAGCGCGCGCTGAAGAAGGCGCCCAAGGCCGTCGACACGGACGACCCCCGGCTGCACACGCTCGACGAGGCAGCCAAGCTGATCGACGCGTCGGTCGACTCGGTCCGCAAGGACGAGAAGCAGAGCATCCGGGCGGGCGCGGCGCTGCTCGCGAAGTACCAGAAGGACGCGACGGGCTCGCTGCCCGAGGACGCGGGCCGGTGGTACGCGGCCGTCGCCCGCTACAGCCAGGCCCCGGACACCAAGGGCGCGACGCTGTTCGCGAAGCGGGTGTACGAGTCGATCAGGACGGGCGAGAGCCGCGTCACGGCGGACGGCCAGCAGGTCGCGCTCCCGGCCGACCCTTCGGTGAAGCCCTCGAAGCCGGACACGATGTCGCTGGCGGCGTTCTCCAAGGCGGACCAGACGCCGGAGTGCCCGACGGGGCTGAACTGCAACTTCATCCCGGCCGGCTACGCCCACAACCCGCCCGCCCCCGGGAAGCCGGACGACCCCACGGACTTCGGCAACTACAACGAGTCGAACCGCCCCGGTAACGGCGAGGACATCCGCTACATCGTCATCCACGACACCGAGGGCAGCTACGACGCGTCGCTGAAGACCTTCCAGAACCCGGCGACCTACGCCGCCGCCCACTACATGATCCGGGCCTCGGACGGCCTGGTCACGCAGATGGTGGCGACGAAGGACGAGCCGTGGCACGCGGCCAACAAGACCGTGAACATGCACTCCATCGGCATCGAGCACGAGGGCTACGCCATCAACGGCGACGCCACGTGGTACACCGAGCCGCAGTACGAGTCGTCGGCCGCGCTGGTGAAGTACCTGGCGGGCCGGTTCGACATCCCGCTGGACCGTGAGCACATCATCGGCCACGACGAGGTGCCGGGCGTCCTGGACACCACGGTGAAGTCCCAGCACTGGGACCCGGGCCCGTACTGGGACTGGAACCACTACATGCAGCTGATGGGCGCGCCCACCGGCGACCAGGGCGCGGGCGGCCCGCTCAAGACCGGCCAACTGGTGCGTGTGGTCCCGCCGTTCACCTCGGCCAACCAGCAGACCGTGACGTACGGCGGAGCCACCTTCACCAAGCCGGTGAACTTCGGCTACCTGTACGAGACGCCCTCGGCCTCGGGCAATCCGCTCCAGGACCCGTACCTCGGCACCCAGACCGCGACCGAGGGCCCCAACTGGTCCAACAAGGTCGTCGCGGGCGGCGAATACGTCGTCGCCGACGGCCAGACCGACTGGACGGCGATCTGGTACGGCGGCCAGAAGGCCTGGTTCTACAACCCCGGCGGCAAGTTCACCGCGCCGGTCGGCAAGACGGGCCGGCCCGTTCTGACGCCGAAGGCGGGCCAGACGTCCATCCCGGTCTACGGGCGCGCCTACCCGGAGGACTCGGCGTACGCGGGGACCAACGTCCCTGTACAGGGCAGCAATTCGGCGTCGCTGACCAAGTACGCGATCCCGGCCGGCCAGGCGTACACCCAGGTGGGCCCTGCGCAGCTCGGTGACTACTGGTACGCCGGTACGTTCGCGGGCACCGCGACCGGCGACCGCACCCTGGTCACGGGCAAGACGAACTCCTTCTACCCGATCCGGTACAACCACCGCCTCGCGTGGGTGAAGGCGACCGACGTCGACCAGGCGACCAGCACCACCCCCGACCCCGGCACCTCGCGCTACAACCTGCTCGGCCGGGACTCCTCCGGTGTGCTGTGGCAGTACCAGGGCACCGGTGACGCGACCACGCCGTTCTACGGGCGGTACCAGGTCGGCGGCGGCTGGCAGGCGTACAACACCGTCTCCGCGATGACCGCGCTGCGCGCGGACGGCACCGGGGACATGGTGGCCCGCGACGCCGGCGGCACGCTCTGGTACTACCAGGGCAGCGGCAACCCGAACGCCCCGTTCAAGGGCCGCCTCAGGGTCGGCGGCGGCTGGCAGACGTACAACTTCCTGACCGGCGCCCGTGACCTCGACGGTGACGGCAGGGCCGATCTGATCGGCCGGGACACCACCGGTGTGCTCTGGTTCTACAAGGGCACCGGCAACCCGGCGGCGCCGTTCGCCACCCGTGTACGTATTGGCGGCGGCTGGCAGGTGTACAACGCCATGGTCTCCACCGGCGACCTCACCCGCGACGGCAAGGCCGACCTGGTCGCCCGGGACGCGTCCGGCGTGCTGTGGCTGTACAAGGGCACGGGCAACCCCACCGCCCCGTACGCCCCCAGGGTCCGGATCGGCGGCGGCTGGCAGGCCTACAACACCATGGTCGGCCCCAGCGACCTGAACGGTGACGGCATCCCGGACCTGGTCGCCCGGGACTCCTCCGGCGTGCTCTGGTACTACAAGGGCACGGGCAGCGCGACGGGCGCCCCGTTCGCCCCGCGCACCCAGGTCGGCGGCGGCTGGCAGATGTTCAACCTGCTGGTCTGAGCCGGTACGGCACACGCAAGGGCCCGCTCCGTCCACGGGATGGAGCGGGCCCTTTCCGTACTCCCGTGTCAGTGCCCCCACACCTCGTCGAGGTGTCGGTGGTGTTGCAGGGCTTGGGCAGGATGCCAGATCTTCGGCTAAGGTGCGGGGCATGTTCGCGCACTCGAACCAGAACTGGTGGTGGACCGCTCATCCGGCGGCCCACTGATCGCGCGTACACAAAATCGCGAAAGGCCGCCCGAGGGGCGGCCTTCTCTGCTTTCCACGGCCGTTCCTCTCCGCTCCACCGGAAGGAACACCCATGCCGACCACGAACACCGCCCTCAGCAGACTCCTCGAAGCCGACTGCCCGCCCTTCGCGCTGCTCCGGCGCCGCACGCCGGGCCGCGACCACGACGTCGTGGAGCTGCTGATCGGCGAGGTGCGCGAGGTGGAACGGCTCGCCGACATCCCGTACGGCGACAAGCCGTCCCTCTCCCTCGTCCCGTTCCGCCAGATCCGCGAGCGCGGTTTCGACGTACGCGACGACGGCACCCCGCTGTCCGTCCTGGTCGCCGACGAGACGTACGAACTGCCGCTCGCCGAGGTCCTGTCGGCGCTGCCCGCGCACGAGGTACGCGTCGAGGGCGGGGGCTTCGACGTCTCGGACGAGGAGTACGCCCAGGTCGTACGGCGGGTGATCAAGGACGAGATCGGGCGGGGCGAGGGCGCGAACTTCGTCATCCGGCGCACCTTCACCGGCGAGATCCCGGGCTTTTGCCGGGCCGACGCGCTCGCCCTGTTCCGCCGGCTGCTCGCGTGCGAGCGGGGCGCGTACTGGACGTTCGTGGTGCACACGGGGACGCGCACGCTGGTGGGCGCGAGCCCCGAGGTGCATGTGCGGATGTCGGGCGGGACGGTGGTGATGAACCCGATCAGCGGGACGTACCGCTACCCGGCGACCGGCCCGACGGCGGAGGACCTGCTGACCTTCCTCTCCAACGAGAAGGAGATCGACGAGCTCTCCATGGTCGTGGACGAGGAACTGAAGATGATGTGCACGGTCGGCGACCGGGGCGGGGTGGTGGTCGGCCCCCGGCTCAAGGAGATGGCCCATCTCGCGCACACCGAGTACGAGTTGCGCGGCCGCACCTCACTGGACGCGCGCGAGGTGCTGCGCGAGACGATGTTCGCGGCGACGGTCACCGGCTCGCCGGTGCAGAACGCGTGCCGGGTGATCGAACGGTACGAGCCCGCCGGGCCGGACGGTCTGGGACGCGGGTACTACGCGGGCGCCCTCGCCCTCCTCGCCCGCGACGAGGGCGGCGCCCAGACCCTGGACTCGCCCATCCTGATCCGTACGGCCGACATCGCGGCGGACGGGCGGCTGCGGGTGCCGGTCGGGGCGACGCTGGTGCGGCACTCGGATCCGGCGGGCGAGGTGGCGGAGACGCATGCGAAGGCGGCGGGGGTGTTGGCCGCGCTGGGCGTACGGGAGGGGCGTCCGGGCCCGTCCCCGGCCGCGGCTCCGGGGCTGGCCGATGACCCCCGGGTGCGGGCGGCGCTCGACGCCCGGCGGGCGGACCTCGCGCCGTTCTGGCTGCGGATGCAGGACCGGGTGGAGCCGGTGGGCGAGGCGCTGGTGGTGGACGCGGAGGACACCTTCACGGCGATGCTGGCGCATCTGCTGCGGTCGTCGGGGCTGGGTGTGTCGGTGGTGCGGTACGACGCACCCGGGCTGCGGGAGCGGGCCCTGGCCCACGTCGGCCCGGTGATCCTGGGCCCGGGTCCGGGCGACCCGTGCGACGCCGCCGACCCGAAGATGGTGTTGCTGCGCGGTCTGACCGCCGAACTCCTCGGCTCCCACCGCCACGGCCTGCTGGGTGTGTGCCTCGGGCATGAACTGATCGCGGCGGAGCTGGGGTTGCCGATCGTACGGAAGCGGGTGCCGCAGCAGGGGGCGCAGGTCCGGGTCGACCTGTTCGGCCGGGAGGAGACGGTGGGGTTCTACAACAGCTTTGTGGCACGGTGGGACGGGGTGTCGCGGCCCGGGGTGGAGGTGTCTTCGGATCCGTCCACGTTGGAGGTGCACGCGGTGCGGGGCCCCGGTTTCGCGGGCATCCAGTTCCACCCGGAGTCGGTACTGACCCTGCGGGGGCCGGGGGTGGTGGGTGACCTGCTGTCGGCCTTGCGGGAGCCTTTCCCCACCCCGCCCCTTCCCTAAAGCTCTGGGCGAGCGGCCGGGTTCGTCGGCTGCGAGCCGGTGGGGGCTGGTCGCGCAGTTCCCCGCGCCCCTAGGAGGGCCCTTCGGGCCCATTTAAGGGGCGCGGGGAACTGCGCGAGCAACCCAGCACAATCCGCAGCCGAGGCTCACCCCCTGGGCACCAGGACGTTCTCCGTGTGGTGGCCTGCCACATAGTCCGCCACGTTGCGGACCGTCGCCGCCACGATCTGTCCCACCGCGTCCCGCGTGTAGTACGCCTGGTGCGACGTCACCACCACGTTCGGGAACGTCACCAGCCGCGCGAGCGTGTCGTCCTCGACGACCTCCAGCGACTTGTCGAGGAAGAAGAGACCGGCCTCGGCCTCGTACACATCGAGCCCCACCCCGGCGAACCGCCCCGCCCGCACCTCGTTCACCAGCGCCCCCGTGTCCACCAGCCCGCCCCGACTGGAGTTCACCAGGATCGCGTCGTCCTTCATCAGCTTCAGCGCCGCCCGGTCGATGAGGTGATGCGTGGACGGCAGCAGCGGCACATGCAGACTGACCACGTCCGCGTTCGCCAGCAGCTCGTCCTTCTCCACGTACTTCATCCCGAGCGACACGCACGCCGGATTCTCCGCCGCGTCCCAGCCGAGCAGGTTCATACCGAACCCATGGGCGATCCGGGTGAACGCCTCGCCGATCTTCCCGGTGCCGAGCACCCCCGCCGTACGCCCGCGCAGATCGCGGCCCATCAGCCCGTCGAGCCGGAAGTCGAAGTCCCGGGTCCGGTTGGAGGCGCGGACGATCCGGCGGTTGACCGCCATCGCCAGGGTCCAGGCGAACTCGGCCACGGAGTGCGGCGAGTAGTACGACACCCGCGCCACCGTGATGCCGAGCCGCTCCGCGACCTCCAGGTCGATGTTGTTGAACCCCGTCGAACGCTGGGCGATCATCTGCGTCCCGCCCACCGCCAGCGTCTGCAGCACCGTCCGGTCGAGGGTGGCGTTCACGCTGGTCGAGATCACCTCGTACCCGGCCGCGATGGGCGCGGTGTCCTCGGTGAGGAACACGTCGAGGCACCGCACGTCGTGCTGCCCCGCGAAGGCCGCCTCGATCAGCGGCCGCTCGTCGGCCTGCACGCCGAAGGCCAGGATGTCCATGGGGTTCACCTAAGGTCGGGGAGTACGGGTCGGACAGTCACGTTTTCCCGAAGCGCCCATACGCGTACATCACGCGCATCACGCCGAATATCGCGAATATACGACCCATCCCCACGCCCCGCCCGCCGCCAAGCCTGCGGCGTCAGCCGAAGAACACCCCCACCTCCGCATACAGCGCAGGATCCACCGTCTTCAGCCGCGCCGTCGCCTCCGCGATCGGCACCCGGACGATGTCCGTGCCCCGCAGGGCGACCATCTTGCCGAAGTCGCCGTCCCGTACCGCCTCGATCGCATGCAGTCCGAACCGGGTGGCCAGCCAGCGGTCGAAGGCGCTGGGGGTGCCGCCGCGCTGGACGTGGCCCAGGACCGTGGTGCGGGCCTCCTTGCCCGTGCGCCTCTCGATCTCCTTGGCCAGCCACTCCCCCACGCCCGAGAGCCGCACATGGCCGAAGGAGTCCAGCGTGCCGTCCTTCAGGACCAGCTCGCCGTCCTGCGGCATCGCACCCTCGGCGACCACGACGATCGGCGCGTACGACGCCTTGAAGCGAGAGGTGATCCAGCCGCAGACCTGGTCGACGTCGAAGCGCTGCTCGGGGATGAGGATGACGTTGGCACCGCCCGCCAGGCCCGAGTGGAGCGCGATCCAGCCCGCGTGGCGGCCCATCACCTCGACGACCAGGACCCGCATATGGGATTCGGCCGTGGTGTGGAGGCGGTCGATGGCCTCCGTCGCGATGCCGACCGCCGTGTCGAAGCCGAAGGTGTAGTCGGTCGCGGAGAGGTCGTTGTCGATGGTCTTCGGCACGCCGACGCACTTGATCCCGTACTCGTCGCTCAGCCGGGTCGCCACGCCCAGGGTGTCCTCGCCGCCGATCGCGATCATCGCGTCGATCTCGTGCTTGGCGAGGTTCTCCTTGATGCGGCGCACCCCGTTCTCGGCCTTGAGGGGGTTGGTGCGCGAGGAGCCGAGAATGGTGCCGCCACGGGGCAGGATGCCGCGCACGGCGGGGACGTCGAGCTTGACGGTGTCGCCCTCCAGCGGGCCGCGCCAGCCGTCCTTGAACCCGGTGAAGTCGTATCCGTACTCCTGGACGCCCTTGCGGACGACGGCCCGGATGACGGCGTTGAGCCCGGGGCAGTCGCCGCCTCCGGTCAGTACTCCGACTCGCATGGAATTGTCCCTTCGCCGTGGCAGACGCATGGAAAGACCTATACGGGCCACGCTAATGGTGACCCAGGTCACTCCGGGATGGGACGAAACGTCAATTCCGGGAATTCAAAGGGGTGTTGACGGTCTTTCATTCACCCGTACGAGCGTTGTACGGGCGGACGCCCGTCGCCCCACCCCCGTATGCGAGCCGAGGACCGCTCAGGCCTCGTCCAGGCCCTGCTCTATCGCGTACCGGACCAGCTCCACGCGGTTGTGCAGCTGGAGCTTGCCCAGGGTGTTCTGGACGTGGTTCTGGACCGTGCGGTGCGAGATGACCAGGCGCTCCGCGATCTGCTTGTACGAGAGGCCCTTCGCCACAAGCCGCAGCACCTCGGTCTCGCGCTCGGTGAGCTGCGGGGCCTTCGGCTCGTCGGGGGCCGCGGGCGCCGGGTCCGAGGCGAGCCGGCGGTACTCGCCGAGGACCAACCCGGCCAGGCCCGGGGTGAACACCGGGTCGCCCGCCGCCGTACGGCTCACCGCGTCGGTGAGCTCCTCCGTGCTCGCCGACTTCAGCAGATAGCCGGTCGCGCCGGACTTCACCGCCTCCAGGACGTCCGCGTGCTCGCCGGAGGCGGACAGGACCAGGACCCGCAGGGCCGGGTTGGCCCCGACCAGCTCCTTGCAGACCTGGACGCCCGGCATCCCGGGCAGATTGAGGTCCAGGACCAGGACGTCGGGCGTGACGGCCTGGGCCCGGCGGACCGCCTGCGGGCCGTCCCCTGCGGTGGCCACCACGTCGAACCCGGCGGCCGCCAGGTCGCGCGCGACCGCGTCGCGCCACATCGGGTGGTCGTCGACCACCATCACCTTCACGCTCTGCCGCTCGTACGTCTGCGTCATGCCTTCGCCTTCCCCCGTGGAACCTTCAGCTCTACTTCTGTTCCCTGCCCCGGCACCGAGATCAGCTCGGCGGTGCCGCCCAGGTCCCGCAGCCGGCCGCGGATCGAGAGGGCGACGCCCAGGCGTCCCTCCCCCTCGGCCTGTGCGAGCCGGCCCGCCGGGATTCCGGGACCGTCGTCCCGTACCGTCACGATCACTTCGTCCCCCCAGTCCTCGACCAGGATCCAGGCCTGGGCGGACTCCCCCGCGTGTCTGTGGACATTGTCCAACGCGGCACTGACAGCGGCCGCGAGCTCGCGCGCCGCCGGGGGCGGGAGCAGCACCGGAGCGCCGGGTTCCGCCAGCGAGACCCGCGATCCGGCGTGCGGCGCCAGCAGTACGCGCAGGTCGAGCTCGGCCCCTTCGGGGTCCGGCCGCCCGTCTTCGTCGTCGTCGACCGTACGGACCAGGGCGCCGAGCGCCGGGTCCTCGGACGCGCGCGTGGTGGGCACCAGACCGCTGGAGACCAGGGTGCGCAGCGCGACCTCCTGCTCCCCGGCCATCCGGCCGAGCTCGGCCGCCTCGCCGCCGAGCGCCGTGCCCCGGCGCTGCACCATGGCGAGCACCTGGAGGACGCTGTCGTGGATGTCCCGGGCCAGGCGCTCCCGCTCCCGGGTGGCGGCCTCGATCTCCAGGGCGCGGGCGAGGGTGGCTTCACTCGCGCGGGCGACCTCCACCACGTAACCGATGGCGACGGAGGCCACCCACACGAGCAGCACGTTGTGGAGCGTGTCGCGGGTGGGTGCGCCGCGCTCGACCAGGTTGGCGGCGGCGACCAGGGAGGACGCGAACGCGGCCCAGCGCCAGCCGCCCTTGATGGCGAACGCGAGCACCGAGCCCGCCGCCCAGATGGTCGGCAGGGTCGGCCCGTTGACCGTCCGGGCGTCGGCGTCGGCCAGCGGGGTGATCAGAATGCCGGTGAGCGCGATGGTCAGGTCGACGCCGAGGAACCGCTTGGTGCAGCTCGCCGCGTTCGCCACCCGGGGCAGCGTCGCCAGCGTCCACACCGCGAGCACCGACAGGAAGGCGATGCCCACCCAGGGCCGCTCGAAGTGCCGGTACTCCGAGACGAAGAGCAGCACCGCGTAGATCATCGTCAGTACGCGGTACGCGGTGAGCGCGCGCCACAGCGGCAGCTCGACGGACATCCTGATAACCCGCTCGCGCTTCGCCATGCTCCCCAACCCCTGAAAAACGAACGAACGGGGCTAGTCGCCCGGCCGTTCAGCCTGCTTGGCCTGATCGGCCTCGCGCGCCCGCTCCGCCTTCTCCGCCGCCTTCTCCTCGTCGGCCTTGCGCTTGGCCTCGTCGGCGATCTGGCGCTTGGCCGCGGTCGCGTAGATGTCCACGTACTCCTGGCCCGAGAGCTTCATGATCTCGTACATGACCTCGTCGGTCACCGAGCGCAGGATGAAGCGGTCGCCCTCCATGCCGTGGTAGCGGCTGAAGTCGAGCGGCTTGCCGATGCGGATGCCCGGGCGCATCAGCTTGGGCATCACCTTCCCCGGCGGCTGGATCTTCTCCGTGTCGATCATCGCGACCGGGATCACCGGCGCGCCGGTGGCGAGCGCCACGCGCGCGAGGCCGCCGGGCTTGCCGCGGTAGAGGCGGCCGTCGGGCGAGCGGGTGCCCTCCGGGTAGATCCCGAACAGCTCACCGCGCTCCAGGACCTCGATGCCGCTCTTGATGGCCGCCTCGCCCGCGCCGCGCGCGCCCGAGCGGTCCACCGGGAGCTGGCCGACGCCCTTGAAGAACGCGGCCGTCAGCTTGCCCTTCACGCCGGGCGAGGTGAAGTACTCGGCCTTGGCGATGAACGTCACCTTGCGGTCGAGGACCGCCGGCAGGAAGAAGGAGTCCGAGAAGGAGAGGTGGTTGCTCGCGAGGATCGCCGGCCCCTCGGCGGGAATGTTTTCGAGGCCCTCCACCCAGGGCCTGAAGGCAAGCTTCAGCGACCCGCCGATGGAGAACTTCATAGCGCCGTAGATCAACTCGGATGCCTTCCCTTGTCTGTCGAACAGACCTTAACCCGTGTCGGAGCCCCCCTCCCGCGCACGGGCCGGTGACGGCTCTGGTCGGTGTCAGTCCGGTCGCGTACCGTGAAGTACAACTCCCCCGCCCCTGCTCATGAACAGGAGATCCCGGTGCCCGTCCTCCCTGGAGCCGAGCCGTTCCGCCACGAGGGCGGAGAGGTCGGCGTCCTCCTCTGTCACGGCTTCACCGGTTCCCCGCAGTCGCTGCGCCCGTGGGCCGACCATCTGGCCGAGCGCGGGCTGACGGTCTCGCTGCCGCTGCTGCCCGGACACGGCACGCGCTGGCAGGACATGCAGCTCACCGGCTGGCAGGACTGGTACGCGGAAGTGGACCGGGCGCTGCGCGAGCTCCTTGAGCGCTGCACCCAGGTCTTCGTCTTCGGCCTCTCCATGGGCGGCGCGCTCGCGCTGCGGCTCGCGGCGAAGCACGGCGACGACATCGCGGGCCTGGTGCTCGTCAACCCGGGCAACAAGGTGCACGGCCTGGCCGCCCATGCCCTGCCGGTGGTCCGCCACTTCGTCCCGTCCACCAAGGGCATCGCCAGCGACATCGCCAAGGAGGGCGCGGCGGAGGTCGGCTACGACCGGGTGCCGCTGCACGCGGCGCACTCGCTGCGCAGGTTCTTCCAGGTGGTGGACCGTGAACTGCCGCAGGTGACGCAGCCGTTGATCGTGCTGCACAGCCCGCAGGACCATGTGGTGCCGCCCGCCGACTCGGCCCGTGTGCTCGCCCGGGTCTCCTCCACCGACGTCACCGAGATCCTGCTGGAACAGAGCTACCACGTGGCGACGTTGGACCACGACGCGGAGCGGATCTTCGAGGAGAGTTACGCGTTCATCGGCCGCCTCGCTCCGAGCGTCGGGAAGAAGGGGAGCACAACCGGTGGCTGAGCACGACGCGGACCGCGAACCGCAGCCGATCGACGAAGAGGCTGCGTGGGCGGCGATCGTGGCGGGGTACGGCGAGGAGCCGGCCGACCCGCCGGGGACCAAGCCGTTCAAGTCGGTGGAGGACCTAGCGGTCCTGGAGGGCGAGCGGAACGGGGCGCCGGCTCCGGAGGCGGACGGGCCCGAGACGCCGGAGCCGCCGGTTCCGCCCGAGCCGAAGCCGCTGGGCAGCTCGATCGTGTTCGCGCCGGGTGTGGGCGGGCCGCGCGACTACAGCGTCAAGGAGCCGTCCGACGCCGACGACTCCGACGAGGGCCACTTCATCCCGCCGGAGCCGCCGCCGCTGCCCGAGGCGGACGTCACGGCGAAGTTCGCGTGGCTGGCGGTGATCGGCGGGCCGCTGCTGATGCTGCTCGCGGCGATCTTCCAGTGGGAGTTCACGTGGTGGCTCACCACACTGGGAGTGGGCGGCTTCATCGGCGGCTTCGGAACGCTGTTCGCGCGGATGAAGCATGACGACGAGGACGACGACGATCCTGGGCGGGGCGCGGTGGTCTGACCACCGCTAGTGGGTCGGTACTCGTAGCGCCGCCAACACCGGCAAATGATCCGTCGCCGCGCGCAGGTCCGCGTTCGGCAAGCCCGTCGGGACCCCGCACCCCAGGACCTCGATCCCGCTCGTCGCGAAGATCGCGTCGATGCGTTGGTGGGGGTCCTGTGGGGTCGAGGTGTACTCCGTACCCCACGGGCGTACCGACCAGCAGTCCTGGAGTGCGGCCGACAGGCGGCGGAACGCGCGGCCGTCCGGGCGGTCGTTGAGGTCGCCGCCCGCGACCGCGTGGTCGACGCCCAGCTCCGCCAAGCGGTCGAGCAGCATCCCCGCCTGCGCCTCGCGCTCGGCCGCCTGGAGGCTCAGATGGCAGCTCAGGACGCCCAGGCGGGCGCCGCCGACGCGTACCACCGCCGTCGCGAAACCACGGCGGTGCAGCCCGGGAGTGAGCGGCAGCAGGACGTCCTCCGTGCGCTCCACCGTCGCCCGCAGCGAGCAGAGCAGCAGCGGGCCCGCTGCGGTCGCTCCGCCGCTCAGGACCACCAGCTCGCTCGCCGCCGCGAGCCGCGCGGCCGCCTTGCGCCAGCGGAAGAACCGGGGCGCCTCCTGGATCAGCACCAGATCGGGGTCGCAGGCGCGGATCACCCTGGCCAGTGCCGCGTTGTCGTCCCGCATCGAGCGGATGTTGTAGCTGAGGACACGGATCACGGCCGAGCCGTTCTCCGTACGGGACGCGGGAAGATCCGTGAGCGGCATGGGCACAACATAGGGCAGCGCCCGCCGCTTCCCCAGAGGGACGCGACGGGCGCTGACAGTGCGTACGGGCGTACGGTCAGCCCTGGCGGGCCAGGTCCGCCGCGCCCACCAGACCGGCCTTGTTGCCGAGCTGGGCGGCGAGGACCTGGGCGTGCGGACGCCACTGGCCGCCGATCAGCCAGCGCCGGAACGACTTGCGGATCGGGTCGAGGACCAGCTCGCCCTCGTCCGAGACGCCGCCGCCGACGATGAACGCGGACGGGTCGAAGAGCGAGGCCAGGTCGGCCAGGCCCGCGCCCGCCCAGCGGGCCAGCTCGCGGAAGGAGTCCACCGCGACCGGGTCGCCCTGGCGGGCGGCGGCGCTGATGTGCTTGCCCTCGATGCCCGCGACGGTGCCGTCGCCCAGACCGAGCAGGATCTCGGCGTTCTCGGGGGTCGCGTTGGCGCGCTGACGGGCGTACCGCACGAGCGCGCGCCCCGAGGCGTACTGCTCCCAGCAGCCCTGGCTGCCGCAGCCGCACAGCAGGCCGTCCGGCACGACCCGGATGTGGCCGAACTCGGCGGCCACGCCGAAGCGGCCGCGGCGCAGCTTGTTGCCGATGATGATGCCGCCGCCCAGACCCGTGCCGAGCGTGATGCAGATGACGTCCTCGTGGCCCTGGCCCGCGCCGAACTTGTACTCGCCCCAGGCCGCCGCGTTCGCGTCGTTCTCGACGACCACGGGCATCCCGACGCGCTGCTCGACCTTGTCCTTCAGCGGCTCGTGGCGCCAGTCGATGTTGGGCGCGAAGAGGACGGTGGCGCGCTTGTCGTCGACGTAACCGGCGGCACCGATGCCGACGGCCTCGATCTCGTGCCCCTTGCCCGCCCCTTCGACGGCGGCGCAGATCGCGTCCACGATGGCGTCAGCGGTCGGCGGCGTGGGCACGGTGTGCGTCTCAAGGATGTGGCCCTCCTCGTCGACCACTCCCGCCGCGATCTTGGTGCCGCCGATGTCGACGCCGATGGTGAGTCCCATTAAGTCCCTCAGTTTTCGGTCGAGCCCCGCTGAGGCCAACCGTACCCGAGGGCGGGCACCGGATCGTCAGTCCAGGTCGATGTGCTCGCCCGGGCCCGGGCCGCCGCCGTCCTCGTCCTTCTTGGGCCGCTCGGAGGCCCAGCGGCGCTCCTGGCCCTCGACGGCGGAGCGGTAGGCGGCGAGCAGTTCGCCGCCGGCCGCGGCGAGGTGGTCGAAGACGTCCGGGTTGCGCTCGATGACCGGTTCGACGGCCGCCTTGGCCTGGTTGATCAGCTGCTGCACGGCGCTCTGCGCGGCCATGCCGGGCAGCGAGGACTGGAGCGAGGAGACCTTGTCGGCGACGGCGTCGACCAGCTTGCGCAGCTCCTCGGCGGCCGAGCCGGGCGGCTGGCCGTACTCGGCGCGGCGGCGCGCCTTCTCCGCGGCGAGGTCCTCGGCGCACGCGTCGGCCCAGGCATCCGCGTCGGAGGCGGGACGCTCGGTGGCTTCGCTCATGGCGGACTCCAGCTGCTGAAGAGAAGGTTCTTGTTCTCTCGACGTTACCCGAATGGGGGTACGTCGTTCAGTGCGCGCGGGGCCACAGGTCGGGGTCCGGGGTGAACCGGATCCGCAGGACGCCGTCGGTGAGGGCGGCGCCCGAGACCGTGCAGCGGCGCAGCGCGGACGGCAGGGTGACGATCCGGCGGAACGGCCCGGCGTCCAGGAGGAGTTCATCGCCCCGGCGCACCAGGCCGAGCGCGTCCTTGGCCGCGCCGGGCAGCGGCAGCACCCAGACGAGGACGCCGTCGTCGGCGAGGCGGTCCTCGATGTCCCAAGGCTCTCGGGGTTCCGGTCCCTCCGTGCCCCACAGGCCCGTCTCGCCGGTCGGCCCGTCGATCAGTTCGTCGAGCTCGTCGACGCCCTGCGGCTCGCGCCCCAGGTGCGGGACCTCATGGACCGGTACGGGCTCGAACTCCTCGGCCAGCTCCTTGAGCGCGCACTGCTGGCGCCCGGAGAGCCCGGCGAGGAAGGGGTCGGCCGAGCCGGTGGGGAGGATGCGGTTGGCGACCACCGCGTCCAGGCGCAGCCCGTGCAGGGCCAGGCCGAGGCGGGCGGTGCGCAGGGCCGCGGAGGCGGCCGGTCCGGGCTCGGCGACCAGGCGTACGGTCGTCGCCGGGTCCTCCACCACGGCCTGCACGGCGGCCAGTTCCGCGTCCCAGCGCGCGGCCGTCTCGTACAGCCACTGCGCGGGCATCGGGACACCGGCGAGCTGGGCGAGGACCGGGCGCAGCGAGCGCGCGGCCTGCCGCTCGGGCGGGAGGAGCCGGCGCAGATAGCGGCGCAGCTGCCCGGGCAGAGCGAGGGCCGCCACGCACGCGTGGCTGGGCGGCATGTCGACGACGACCAGGTCGTGGTCGCCGGTGGCCGACTCGCGCAGCGCCTTGAGCAGGGCGAGCTGGTCGGCGCCGGGCAGCTCGGTCAGCTCCTCGCCGTCCAGGCGGCCCGCGCCGAGCAGGTCGAGGGCGGTGGCGGCACGCTCCTGGAGCGCGAGGAGTTCGGTGCGGAAGTGGGCGCCCGCGTCGATCCGTACGACGTCCAGGCCCTGGACCTCGTCGTCGCCGAGCAGCCGTTGGAGGCCGTCGTCGCGGTCGGTGCGGAGCAGCAGGGCGCGCTCGCCGCGCCGCGCCGCCGCGAGCGCGGTCGCGGCGGCGACGGTGGTGCGGCCCGCGCCGCCGGGACCGGTGACGAGGACCGTACGCACGATCAGGCCTGCTCGGCCCCGGCGGCGCCGCTCTCGACGCGCTTCTTCAGCCCGGCGAGCGCGCGGTCGATGATGACCTTCTCGGCCTTGCGCTTGATCATGCCGAGCATCGGGATCTTGACGTCGACGGTGAGCTGGTAGGTGACCTCGGTGTGGCCGCCGGGGGCGTCCGCGAGGCTGTACGAGCCGTCGAGGGTGCGCAGCATCTGGGACTTGACCAGGCTCCAGCTGACCTTGTCGGCCCCGTGCCAGGTGTACTTCAGGGTGTGGTCGTCCTTGATGGCGCCGGCGTCGAGGACGAGCCGGACCTGCTCGGCGCGGCCCTCGGCGTCCTTGGACAGCACCTCGGCCTCCTTCACCTCTCCGGTCCACTCGGGGTACCGGGTGAAGTCGGCGATCACCCCCATCACGTCGGCCGGTGCCGCCTCGATGGTGATAGACGAGCTGGTGTGTTCCGCCATCGTCGTGGCTCCTCCAGTGCGCGGGCCGCTGTGTGGGGTGGTGTTGTGCAGGCTATCGCGTGCCCGCCGGGCCTCATGCCGGAGGCCGCCTCACCACTCGAGGGCGAACGGCTTGGAGGTGGCGGCGAAGTGGCCGACGTTCACGCACTCGGTGCGCCCGATGCGTACCCGGCGGGCGAGCGGCTGGTGGACGTGGCCGAACAGGGAGTAGCGGGGTTTGGTGCGGCGGATGGCTTCGAGGAGCGCGCGCGAGCCGCGCTCGAAGCGGCGGGCGACCGTGTCGTAGACGAGCTCGGGGACCTCCGGCGGGATGTGCGAGCAGAGCACGTCCACTTCGCCGAGCGCCTCGACCTTGGCCGCGTACTCCTCGTCGGAGATCTCGAAGGGCGTACGCATGGGGGTGCGCAGTCCGCCGCCCACGAAGCCGAAGACGCGGCCGCCGATCTCGACGCGCTGGCCGTCCAGGACGGTGGTGCCGGGTCCGGCGTACTCGGGCCACAGGGACGGTATGTCGACGTTGCCGTAGGTGGCGTACGTCGGGGTGGGAAGGGCGGCGAACATCTCGGCGTACTGGCGGCGGACCGCCGACTCGATGGCGGCCTCCCGGTCGAGGCCCGCCCAGAGCGAACGGCCCAGGTCACGGGCCTCCTCGAAGCGGCGGGCGGTGCGCAGGGCGACGATCCGGTCCGCGTTCTCGACGCCGAAGAGGTCGGGGAAGATCCCGCGCGAGTGATCGGCGTAATCGAGGAAAAGGACGAGGTCACCCAGGCAGACGAGGGCGTCCGCGCCGTCCCCGGCCTTCGCCAGGCCTTCGGTGTTCCCGTGCACATCGCTGACCACATGTACTCGCATGACGACCACCCTAGGCCGCCGGACCTGCGGTTACTTCCGAGTCGCGAAAGGAGTGGACTACTGTGCGTGGAGCGGTGCGAACCGTGTGACGCAGCGAACATCTGGCCAGGACCCCCTATCGGGAACCCACTACCGATGGGTAACGTCCGGGCAGTCCAGTCGTGCTCGGAGTCCGCCCCACAGGTTCTCCGGGCACCTGCCCGATCTTGGACCGCAGCCGGTGCGTCACACAGAGCCGTGGCACCGGCGCCCGATGAGGAGCAGCAGTCTTGCGCGAGTTCAGCCTTCCGGCCCTGTACGAGGTCCCCACGGACGGCAACCTGACGGATCTGATCCGCCGCAATGCCGCTCAGCATCCCGACGTCGCGGTCATGGGCCGCAAGGTCGCGGGACGCTGGACCGATGTCACCGCCACCCAGTTCCTGGCCGAGGTCCGCGGTGTGGCCAAGGGCCTGATCGCCGCGGGCGTGGAGCCCGGCGACCGGGTGGCCCTGCTCTCCCGGACCCGTTACGAGTGGGTCCTGTTCGACTTCGCCGTCTGGAGCGCGGGCGCGGTCACCGTCCCCGTGTACGAGACGAGCTCGCCCGAGCAGATCCAGTGGATCCTCGGCGACTCCGGCGCCACCCTGGCCGTCGTCGAGTCCGAGGCGCACCTGGAGGCCGTGGCCTCCGTACAGGCCGGGCTCTCGGGCCTCAAGGGTATCTGGCAGATCGAGTCCGACGCCGTCGCCGAACTCACCGCCCTGGGCGCCGACATCTCCGACGAGGTGCTCGACCAGCGGATGTCGTCGGCGCACGCGGACGACCCGGCGACCATCGTCTACACCTCCGGCACCACCGGCCGCCCCAAGGGCTGTGTGCTCACCCACCGCGCCTTCTTCGCGGAGTGCGGCAACGTGGTGGAGCGCCTCAAGCCCCTCTTCCGCACCGGCGAGTGCTCGGTCCTGCTGTTCCTGCCGACCGCGCACGTCTTCGGCCGCCTGGTCGAGGTGGCGTCCGTGATGGCGCCGATCAAGCTCGGCTGCGTACCGGACATCAAGAACCTCACCGATGAACTGGCCTCGTTCCGGCCGACGCTGATCCTCGGTGTGCCGCGCGTCTTCGAGAAGGTCTACAACTCGGCCCGGGCCAAGGCCCAGGCGGACGGCAAGGGCCCGATCTTCGACAAGGCCGCGCACACCGCCATCGCGTACAGCCGCGCGCTCGGCACCCCGCAGGGCCCGTCGCTCGGCCTCAAGATCAAGCACAAGGTCTTCGACCGGCTCGTCTTCAGCAAGCTGCGCGCGGTGCTCGGCGGCCGCGGCGAGTACGCGATCTCCGGCGGCGCGCCGCTCGGCGAGCGCCTGGGCCACTTCTACCGGGGCATCGGCTTCACGGTTCTGGAGGGCTACGGCCTCACCGAGTCCTGCGCCGCGACCGCGTTCAACCCGTGGGACCGGCAGAAGATCGGCACGGTCGGACAGCCGCTGCCCGGTTCGGTCGTGCGGATCGCGGACGACGGCGAGGTGCTGCTGCACGGCGAGCACCTGTTCACCGGGTACTGGAACAACGAGGCGGCGACCGCCGAGGCGCTGGCCGACGGCTGGTTCCACACCGGCGACATCGGCACCCTCGACGAGGACGGCTACCTCGCGATCACCGGCCGCAAGAAGGAGATCATCGTCACGGCGGGCGGCAAGAACGTCGCCCCGGCGGTGATCGAGGACCGCATCCGCGCGCACGCGCTGGTCGCGGAGTGCATGGTGGTCGGCGACGGACGCCCGTTCGTGGGCGCGCTCGTCACCCTCGACGAGGAGTTCCTGGCCCACTGGGCCTCCGACCACGGCAAGCCGGCCGGTTCGACGGCGGCCTCGCTGCGCGAGGACGTGGATCTGCTCGCGGAGGTGCAGCGGGCGGTGGACGACGGCAACGCCGCGGTCTCCAAGGCGGAATCGGTGCGGAAATTCCGCATTCTCACCTCCCAGTTCACGGAGGAGGCGGGGCACATCACCCCGTCGCTGAAGCTCAAGCGCAATGTCGTGGCGAAGGACTTCGCGGACGAGATCGAGGCGATCTACGCCCACTGATCACGTGGGCATGTCCTGTGCGAGGACGCGCTGGACGTTGCGCTCGGCGAGCGCCGTGATCGTGACGAACGGGTTGACGCCGATGGAACCGGGGATCAGGGCTCCATCGGTGACGTAGAGGCCCGGGTATCCCTTCACCCGCCCGTAGTCGTCGGTCGCCCGCCCCAACGGGCAGCCGCCGAGCGGGTGGTAGCAGAACCCGTCGGCGAACGGCGTGTCGTTGCCGAACAGGTCGTACCGGTAGATCGTCGCGTTGCTGAAGTTGATCCGGTCGAAGAGCTTCTTGGTCGCGTCGACCGAGGGCTGGTTCTGCGCCCTGGTCCAGTTGAGCTTCGCCGAGTCACTCGCGGGGTCGTACGTGAAGGTGCCGCGCTGCGGGTTCTTGGTGATCGCCAGATACAGGCTCACCCAGTGCTCGAAGCCCATCGGCAGCGGGGCGATCTCGGCGAAGACCGGGTTGGATGTGTTGTCCCAGTCGTCGATGCCGAGCGCGGGCATGGTGGCCTCGTTGGCGCCGACCGTGTCCCACATGTAGTTGGCGCGGGCCGTCATGATGTTGCCGTTGGTGCCCCAGCCGGTGCCGACGGCCGGGTCGAGGGCGGGCAGGGTGCCCGTCTCCCGTGCGCGCACCAGCAGTTCGGTGGTGCCGAGGCTGCCCGCGCCGAGGAAGAGCTTCCCGCAGCCGATCTCCCTGGTCTCGACGACCTTGCCGGTCAGGTCGATGCGGTCGGCGGTGACGACGTACGTGCCGTCGGGCTGCCGGCGGATGGCGCGGGCGTGGTGCAGGGTCTCGATGGTGACGTTGCCGGTGCCGAGCGCCGCCGCGAGGTAGGTCTTGTCCACCGACCGCTTGCCGTAGTTGTTGCCGTAGATCACTTCGCCCGCGAGCGCGGACTTGGTGGCGGTGCCGGCCGCCTCGCGCTGCATGTACCCGAAGTCGTAGACGTTGGGTACGAAGACGGTCTTCAGGCCGGTGTTCTGGGCCGCCTTCCGCGAAGTGCGGGCGAATTCGTACCACTCGGTGGACTCGAACCAGGCCGGGTCGATCGCGTTGACGCCGAGCATGGCGTTGGCGCGCGGGAAGTACGTGGCGTACATCTCGGCGGCGTCGACCTGGGGCAGTACCTCGGCGAAGTAGTCGCGGCGGGGGGTGACGGCCATGCCGCCGTTGACCAGCGAGCCGCCGCCGACGCCGCGGCCCACGTAGACGGACATGTCGCCGTAGTTCACGCGGTCGAGTACGCCGGGGTACGGGCTGATGGTCTTGTTGACCACATCCAGCCAGAGGAAGGTGGCCAGCGGGGCCTCTGTTCTGGTGCGGAACCACATCGATCGCTGGTCCGGGGCCGCCGTCGAGCAGAAGATCTTGCCGTCGGGGGCGGGGGTGTCCCAGAGTCTGCCCATTTCCAGGACGAGGGTCTGGATGCCCGCCTGGGCGAGGCGGAGTGCGGTCACGGATGCGCCGTAGCCGGAGCCTATGACCAGGGCGGGGGTGTAGGTGGCGTCCTGCGCCTGCGCGGCGCGGGCCGGTTGGAGGGTGATTCGGGTGAGGCCGAGCAGTGCGGCCGTCTCCAGGGCGGCGAGGCCCAGTAGGTGACGGCGCGTCAGGTTTGGTGTCATGCGCGCAGCATGGGCGGAATTTGGGCTTCCGCCCAGCGGTCACGTTGTCTTAAATCTGAGTGACCGTCAGGGGTGGGAATGTGGTGGGCCCGGGGTTCGTCTGCGGATGGTGGTGGGTTGCTCGCGCCCCTCTGCTGCCCGGCCTTTGGCTGCGGACCGTGGGTGGTTGCTCGCGCAGTTCCCCGCGCCCCTTAATCGGCCGGATGTCGGGTGCGGACCGTGCTGGGCTTGTCGCGCAGTTCCCCGCGCCCCTGAAAGCCGGGCACCACGCCTCTTGAACGGCGGGCACCGCGCCCCTTGTAGGCCCGGCCACTCCTTACAGCAGCGCCCTCAACTTCTCTGCCAGCAAGTCCCAGCGCCACTTCTCCTCCACCCAGGCCCTGCCCCGCTCCCCCATCCGACGCCGCAGGGCCGGGTCCTGGAGGAGGGTGATGATGCGGTCCGCCGACTCCTCGGGGGAGCCGCCTCGTACCACCCAGCCCGTTTCGCCGTCCAAGACCGCGTCGGGCGCGCCGCCCGAGTCGCCCGCCACCACCGGGAGGCCCGTCGCCGAGGCTTCCAGGTAGACGATGCCCAGGCCCTCCACGTCGAGGCCGCCCCGGCGGGTGCGGCAGGGCATGGCGAAGACGTCGCCGGCGCCGTAGTGGGCGGGGAGTTCGGCCCAGGGGACGGAGCCGGTGAAGCGGACCGAGGGGGCGACGCCGGTCTCCTCGGCCAGTTTGCGCAGCTCCTGCTCGTACGGGCCGCCGCCGACGATCAGCAACACCGCGTCCGGCACGCGCGCGAGGATCGCGGGCATCGCGAGGATCAGGGTGTCCTGGCCCTTGCGCGGGACCAGGCGGGAGACGCACACCACGACCGGGCGGTCGGTCAGGCCGAGGCGGGCTCGGACCTCGTCGCCGCCCGAGCCCGGGTGGAACGTCTTCTCGTCCACGCCCGGCGGCAGTTGGACCATCCGGTCGGCGGCCCGCTCGGTGAGCGCGGCGGCGATCCGGGACCGCGTGTACTCACCCAGATAGGTGATCGTGTCCGTGCCCTCGCCGATCCGCCGCAGCAGCTGGCGCGAGCCGGGCAGCTGGGCCCAGCCCGCCTCGTGGCCGTGCGTGGTGGCGACCAGGCGTTCCGCGCCCGCTCGGCGCAGCGCGGGCCCCATCAGACCGAGCGGCGCCGCCGCCCCGAACCACACCGAGGAGCAGCCGTGCTCCTTGAGCAGGCCCACCGCGCGGCGGGTCGCCCGGGGCGTCGGCAGCAGCATCGTGGTGCGGTCGCGCACCACGGTGAACGGCTGCTCGGCGTCGAAGGCCGCGGTCGCCTCGACGCCCTCCCGGCTCCGCTTCCAGGTCGAGGCGTAGACGACGAGCTGCTCGGGGTCGAGCCGCAGCGCCATGTTGTGCAGGAACGCCTGGATGCCGCCGGGGCGCGGCGGGAAGTCATTGGTCACGATCAGGGTCTTGTGCATCGCCGCCGACAGTACCGAACGGCCCCGCCTCATCGCTCGGGCACGCCCCCGCCCGGCATCATGACTCCTCCGCCATGGGAATCAGGACGAGGTGTGCATGTCCGCAGTGAATGGTGCAGGACGCACGAAAAGCATCGGCGCGATCCTCGCCGGGTTCGCCGTCACCCGGTGTCTGCTGCTGCTCTGCGTCTTCCGGGTCCTGGTTGCGCCGGGCCCGGACGTCACCAGTGACGTCAACGTCATCTACCAGGGCTGGTACGAGGTGCTGCGCACCGGCACGTATCCGCTGGACGACGTCACCTGGCAGTACCCGCCCGCCGCCGCCCTCGCCATCCTCGCGCCCGGCGCCGTCCCCTTCCTCGGCTACCCGTCGGCCTTCTTCGTCCTCGCGTTCCTCGCCGACTGCGCCGTCTTCGGACTGCTGCTGTACGCGGGCGGGCGAGCCGGGAAGTCCCGTACGGGCGCGTGGGTCTGGGTCTGGGGCGTACCGCTGCTCGGGCCCACCGCGTACGCGCGCTACGACCTGATGGTGACCGCCGTGGCCGTGGCGGCGCTGCTCGCCGGGGTCCGGCGGCCGCGTGTGCTCGGCGCGCTCACCGCGTTCGGCGCGCTGCTCAAGGTCTGGCCGGTGCTGCTGCTCGCGCGGGCGCCCCGCCGGGCCTGGGCGACCGCCGCTGTGACGGCGGGCGGGTTCCTGCTGCTGTGCCACGCGGTCGCGCCCGGGGCCTTCGCGTTCCTCACCTTCCAGCGCGAGCGCGGCACCGAGGTCGAGTCGCTGGGCGCGCTCGTCTTCCATGTCGCCCGCCACTTCGGCTGGCAGGGCCATGTGCAGCTCAACTACGGGTCGGTGGAGTTCCTGGGCCCGTACGTCCCGCTGGTCTCCACGCTGGCGATGGGGCTGACCGCGGTGGCGTTCGGCTGGCTGCTGCTGTGGCGGCTGCGGGCCCGCGACAGCGCACCCGGCACACTCGCGGACGCCGCCTTCACGGCCGTCCTGCTCTTTACCACCACCAGCCGGGTGATCAGTCCGCAGTATCTGATCTGGCTGGTCGGTCTTGCCGCCGTGTGCCTGGTCTTTCCGGGCAGTCCGATGGCCCGGCCCGCCAAGCTGGTGCTCGCCGCCGCCGGGGCGACCCTGCTCGAATTCCCGCTGTTCTTCTCGCATGTGGTGGCGAGCGACTGGCTGGGGGTGCTGCTCCTGTTCGTACGCAACGGGCTGCTCGTGGCCGCGTCGGTCAGCGCGTGCCGTCGGCTGTGGCGCGCCACGGTCCCGGCACCGGTCGGGGCGGCCCGCATGGTCCTCACCGCTCAGGCCAGCCGGTCCCGTACGTAAGAGCGCCACAGGGTGGTGAACTCCCTTGGCGTGGTGCCCAGTTCGTCGTTCATCGCCTTCTCCACGGCGCCCTCGCGGTGCTTCTGCTCGCCCACCTTCGCGTAGAAGGCGGCGAGTCTGTCCTCGCCCCAGCGCTGGGCGATCAGGGAGCAGGCGAGCCAGCCGCCCTCGTACGCCCGGGCCAGCCGGTCGGCACCGCCCTCGAAGCCGAAGTCCGCGTCGGCGGGCAGCTCGTCGGGCAGCTCGCCGCGCCGCACCGCCTGCTGGAGTTCCGGTGCGGCCTGGGCGGCGGTGCGCCCGGTGCCCCGGTAGCCCACCCAGTCGGCGTAGCCCTCGGAGAGCCACATCGGGGTCGCGGGCGAGGTGCGGGCGCGGGTGGCGACATGGGTGGTCTCATGGGTGAGGACGACCCGTTTGCCCAGGTCGCCGAGGACTCCGTATGCCTCGGGGTTGACGATCACGCGGTCCGCGGGGGTCGTCCCGGCCGCGCCCGCCTCGCCGGTGGTCACCGCCGCGATCCCCCGGTACGAGGCGGCGGGCGCCCCGAGCAGCGCCGCCATCGAGTCCAGCGAGGCAGGGACGAAGACGACCACCTTGCCCGCCCACATACCCGGCCAGGCGGCCGAGACGGCGGGCACCGCCCGGTCCTCGGTGCGGGCGATCTCCTGGAGCAGCGTGCGGTCCTGGCCGACGCCGAGGACGAGGCTGTGCGTGCCGCGCAGGACGGTCACCGGGCCCTGCTGCCACAGCGGCTGGGCGGCGCCGTCGGCCGGGCGGTCGGCGGTGACGTACCAGCGCCCGGCGCGCTCGCCGAGCTCCACGACGCGGTTCGAGACGACCGGCGCGCTGTCGTACCCGTCGATGCGGTAGCGCAGCTCCACCTGGGCGCTGGCCCGCGCGCCGTCGTGGGTCAGGCCCGTCACCCGGTACGCCCAGGCGCTCAGCGGCACCTGGCGCAGGTTGGTGAACTCGGCCCGCTGGGCGTCCCGCAAGGTCCCGGCCGCCGGGTCCACCGCGTCCAGATAGCCGCGCTCGTCGTGGTGCAGTACGGCGGCGGCGCGGCTGTCGAGGGTGCGCTGGACCTGGTGGGAGGTGGCGTCGGGGGCTGCGGCCGGGGCCGAGCAGGCGGAGGCGAGCAGCAGCGCAGCGAGTCCGTATCCCGCCGTGCGCCGTCGCCACCCGCCGGTGAACCGCCGATCCGCCATCCTCCCGATCGTACGGTCACACGCGCGTGACCGAGGAGACGGGCATCATGCCCACCGGGTCGTAGCGCACCGGCGCGCCCGGGTAGGGGGCGTGGATGACCTGCCCGTTGCCCACGTACATCGCGACATGGCTGGCGTCATGGCGATAGACGACGAGGTCGCCGGGGCGCGCCTCGGAGAGCGGCACCTGGGTCCCGGCGTACCGCTGCGCCTGCGAGGTGCGCGGGAGCCCCACGCCCGCCTGCGCGTACGACCACTGCATCAGGCCCGAGCAGTCGAACCCGGACGGCCCGTTGGCGCCCCAGATGTAGGGCCTGCCGAGCGCCTGGCGGGCGGCGAGCACGGCGGCCGCCGCCCGGCCCGACGCGGGCACCGCACTGCCCAGGTCGGGGGTGCGGCCGCCGCCGCGCGAGGCGCGGTCGAAGGCGGCGCGGTCGGCGGTGGGCAGCGCGTTGAGCACCCGGCGGGCCTCGGCGAGCTTGGACTCGACGGTCCGCTTGTGCCGGGCCACCTCGACACGGCTGCGCTCCAGCTCGGCGAGTTTGCGGGTGGCCTCGGTGCGCTGCTGGCCGATCCGCCGCAGCTCCTGCTGGAGTTCGCGCAGCTGCGTGCTCTGGCGCTCGCTGAGCCGGTCGAGGGCGGCGGCCTTGTCGAGATAGCTGTCCGGGTTCTCGGAGAGCAGCAGCGCGAGGGAGGGGTCGATGCCCCCGGAGCGGTACTGGGCGCCGGCGATCGCGCCGAGCGCGCCCCGCATCCGGTTGATCCGCTCCTGGCCCCGGGCGACGCTGTCCTGCGCGTCACTGACCTGCCTGCGCAGCTCGGTGGCGTGCTCGTCCGCCTTGTCGTACTCCTCGGTCGCCTTCTCCGCCTGGGCGAAGAGCCGGTCGACCCTGGCCTTGCCGGTGTCGCCCGGGTCGGCGCTCGCCGGTGCCGCGAAGGCCGCGGCCGCGGTGGCCGCCGCCGCGGAGAGAACGGTGACCCGGGTGGTCTGGCCGAGGCCGGGCTGCGTGGGACGGCGATGGGACGCCACGTGAAGCCGCACTCCTTCCGCCGGTGCGACCCCTGCCGCCCGGGCGGGCGGACGAGTTGGAGGTTCACGGGGGCACCGCACGCCGGACAGTAGCGGGACCGGCACGGGCGGCCAACGACCCTTGTGCCTACGCAAAGTGACGCCCCACCGGAGAACACAGGTCACCGGCGGGGCGTGGCGTCAGCGCGAGTTGCCGGAATTCGCCCGTTCGGGCGTGGTCGGCAAGCGACCCGTGACCGGGCCGTACGTGTCGCGCGGGGCGTCAGCCGATGCGGACACCGAACTGGAACGGCATGTTGTCCATGGACTCGTAGCGCACGACCGCGCCCGGCTTCGGGGCGTGCAGCACCTGGCCGTTGCCCGCGTAGAGGCCGACGTGGTGCAGGTCGCCGTAGAAGAGCACCAGGTCGCCCGGCTTGAGCTGGCTGCGGCCTATCTGGGTGCCGGCGGTGGCCTGCTCCTGCGAGGTGCGGGGTATGTTCACGCCGGCCTGGCGGTACGCCCAGGAGGTGAGCCCCGAGCAGTCGAACGAGGCGGTGCCGGTGGCGCCGTACACGTACGGCTTGCCGATCTGCGACTGGGCGGCGGAGAGGGCCGCGGCGCCGCGCTGCGAGGCGGGGACCTCGCTGCCGAGGTCGGTGCGGGTCTCGGTGCGGTTGGCGCGCGCGTCGTCGGCCGCGAGCGACGCCTTCTCGGCGGCGGTCAGCGAGTTGAGGAGCTTCTGCGCGTCGGCGAGCTTGGACTGGGTCTCGGCCTTCTTGTCGCCGAGCTCCTTGCGGGTGTCCGCGAGGTCCTTGAGCTTGTCCGTGGCTTCCTTGCGCTCCTGCGCGAGGCTGCGCTGCTTCTCCTGGATCTTCTGCAGCGCCTCGGTCTGCTTGGCGCTCAGCTGGTCAAGGGAGGACGCCTTGTCCAGGAAGTCGTCCGGGTTGGAGGAGAGGAAGAGCTGGACCGAGGGGTCGATACCGCCCGAGCGGTACTGCGCCGAAGCCATCGAACCCAGGCCGTCGCGCAGCTTGTTGAGCTCGTCCTGGCCGCGGGCCACCTTGTCCTGGAGCGCGCCGACCTGCTTCTCCAGCTGGTCCTGCTTCTCCTTGGCGCCGTTGTACTTCTCCGTCGCCTGCTCGGCCTCGTCGTAGAGCTTGTCGACCTTGGCCTTCACTTCGCTCTTGGAAGGCTTCGGGTCCGCGTGCGCGGCCTGGGACGTGAGAGCGACGGCCGCGGCGGCGGTCGCGGTGAGCACGGTCACACGGGTGCGGCTCGCGGGCTTGGGTCGACGGTGGGACGCCACGAAGGCGAGCTCCTTCTTCCTCAGCCGCCGAACAGCGCAGACTCGGCGGGACCTTCACGGTCACCCCGGACGAGTGATCAACCGCGTGAAGGTTCGAGCCCCGACCCTAGTGACCCTCTTGTGATCAGTTCAAATCCTGATACGCAAAAACTCGGTCGCAGGGAGGATTCTTTACAGTCATCCCACGCGTAGTAATGGGCACTTGACAGAGTGCTGGGAACTGATCACCCGAATTCGGGCATTGAACGCAGGAGTTACTAGACGCGCGAAAGCCGCTTCAGAAGCATGACGGACGCGACGGGCCGGGCACCGGCCTTGGCGACGCCGTCCGCGACCTCGCGGTCGGTCGAGACGACCACCACGGGACGCCCTGACGGCTCGGCCCGTACGAGCTGGCGGATCAGCTCGTCGGCGGTCACGCCCGGCTTGGAGAACAGCACCCGTACGCCTCTGGGCGGGGCGAGGAGCACCGGGGCGGCGAGCTCGGCGCCGTCGAAGACACAGGTGATCTCGGCGCCGGTCTGCGCGGCGAGCATCGAGAGACCGCCGAGCAGGCGCAGCCGCTGCTTCTCCAACGGCATCGTCGGATAGCCGGTCTTGGTGACGTTGTAGCCGTCCACCACCAGATGCACCTGCGGCAGCGCGAGCAGCTGGTCGAGCAGCGCGGGGTCGGTCTCGGACAGGGCCCGGGCCGCGATGTCCTTCGGGGTCATCTGGCCGGGGGCGACCGCGTCCACGGTGTCGGCAGGGCGCACCGAGGCCGGGGGCAGCGCCAGTTCGCGGCGCAGCCCGGAGGCCGCGTCCAGGACCGTGTCGAGGAGCAGCCGCAGCCGCATGTCCTCGATGGAGCGCCCCTCGCGCACCGCGCGCCGGCTCGCCTCGACGGACGCCTCGGCCTCGCCCAGGCGGGTCTTGAGCCGCCGCGACTCGCTCTCGGCGGCGGCCACCCGGGCCGCCGCCTCCGCTCTGACCCCGTCGATCTCCCCGGTGGCCTTGCGTAGGGCGGCCTCGCCGCGCTTGACGTCGCTGAGCGCGCTGCGCAGCTTGCGCTGGAGCGTTTCGGCTTCCTTGCGGGCGGCCGCGAGGTCGGCGCGCAGCTCCTCGTGTTCGGCGCGGCCCCGCTCGTGCGCCTCGGCCAGCTCCGCGCGCAGCCGCTCCAGTTCGCGCCGGCCCTCCTCGTCGGCGCGCTCGGCGTCCGCGCGCTGGGCCTCCTCGCCCGCGGCGGCGACGAGCTTGACCCAGCCGGTGGGGCGCAGCACATAGGCGGCGGCCGCGACGTCCACCGGGTCGGCGGCCGCAGGGGGCGCACCGGACTCCAGAGCGGCGGCCAGCTCCGGCTGAGCCTCCTTCAGGCGCTCCCCGATCCGCTGCCGGAACAGCGGGTCGGATTCGAGGGCGGCGGCCATCGCGTTGCCCGCGAACTTGGCGCGACGGATCGGGGTGAAACGGGCGTACTGCCGCAACTGGGACGGCAGTTCGGTGACGGTCAGCCCGCCGAAGGCGTCCGAGACCAGCGCGACGACCCGGCGCCGCACCCCTTCGGGCAGCGGGCGGTCGAGCACCTCGGCGGGGCCGTCACCGGCAGCACCGGCCGGTTCGGCACCGCTTGCATGCTCCACAATCCGTCACCTCAACTGTCGTCCGTCGCTCACCGGGACCCCGTCACTGGGAGTCGGCGCCCGGCCTGTCCACGAGCTCGATCTGGTCCACCGCGTTGCACCAGCGGCAGCGCACCGACTCGATGGTCTCACTGACCACCTCGCGCTCCTCGACCTTCGGCTCTCCGGCGAGGTCCAGATGGACGTACTCGACGACCTTCGACGAGCGGGTGACGTCGAAGCGGGTCAGGTTGCCGCAGAGCGTGCAGCGCCACCGGGTGTCGGCGGTCGGCTGGGGAACGGTGGTCATGGAGTGCCGTCCTTCTTCCATGCTGTCAATGATCGGCCATGGTCCAGGATCTCGCGGTGCGCCGTCGAACTGCGGATGTACTGCCCGTAACCCTACGGCCTACCGGCTGTGCCACGGCACGGCGAGGCGGTCTGTACCGTTCGCTCCCGTTACGCCATGCTCTGGTCATGATCAAGCGGAGTGCCCTGCGGGGAACGGCGGCGCGGGGCCCGGCGGTCACCTACACGGTGCTCGCGCTCTGCTGCCTGATCTTCATCATCAGCCCGGTGTCCGGCCTGAATCCCTCATACGGAACAGGGGACGCACTACTCACCGCCCAGAGCGCGTATTTCGCCCGCTGGGGTGTCATCCCGAACGAACTCACGACGGGCGACCCCGGCGCCCTCGTCACCCCCCTCACCGCGCTCTTCGTCCACGGCAACTGGCTGCATCTGCTGGGGAACATGCTCTTCCTCTACGTCTTCGGCGCGATGGCCGAGGAACGCATGGGCAAGGTCGCGTTCGCACTCTTCTATCTGGGCGTGGGCTATCTGGCCCTGCTGGCGTACGCGGCGGCGCACTCCACCTCCGACCAGACCCTGGTGGGCGCGTCCGGCGCGATCTCGGGGGTCCTGGGCGCGTTCCTGTATCTCTTCCCCCGGGCGCGGGTGACCAGCCTCTTCCCGTTCCTCTTCTTCCTGCCGCTGCGCTTTCCCGCCTGGATCGTGCTGGTCTTCTGGTTCGTGCTCCAGTGGCTCGCGGTACGGGCGGCGCCGGCCGGGCCCGGGGTGGCGTATCTGGCCCATCTGGTCGGCTTCGGCCTGGGCTTTCTCTACGCCTGGGGACGTTATCGCCGTACGGCTAGAGTGAAACGACCGAAGCCGCCACCGGCGTCGGCCGCCACCGCCGCCACCGAGGGAGAAGACCAGCCGTGATCACCGCGATCGTGCTCATCAAGACCAGCGTGGACCGGATCCCCGAGATCGCGGAGTCGATCGCGGCGCTGGAGAACGTGTCCGAGGTCTACTCGGTGACCGGCACCTACGACCTGATCGCCCTGGTCCGAGTGGCCCGCCACGACAACCTCGCGGACATCATCCCCGGCCGCATCAGCAAGATCCCGGGCGTAGAGGCCACGGACACGCACGTGGCGTTCCGCACCTACTCCCAGCACGACCTGGAGGCGGCGTTCGCCATCGGCCTGGACGCGGAGTAGCCCACCGGCAGCCCGCGCCCCTAGGTAGTCAGGGGCGCGGGGAACTGCGCGAGCAACCCAGCACGGCCCGCACCCAAAGAGCTCCCTCGGAGAGTTTCGGGAAGGGGTGGGGTGGGGGATTCACACCGCCGGGACGCAGCGACCTTCCTCCGTCCGGTACTCCCACTTCGCACCGTCCCGGACCAGTTCCCCAACCGCCCGCACAAAGCGATCCACATGCTCGTCCGGCGTCCCCGCCCCAAAGCTGACCCGGATCGCGTTCAACGACCGCTCCCCCGGCTCCGCCTCGGGCGCCCCGCACTCCCCCGGCTCCTGCGGCTCACTCCCCAGCAACGTCCGCACCAGCGGATGAGCGCAGAACAACCCGTCCCGCACCCCGATCCCGTACTCCGCGGACAACGCCGCCGCGAAGTGCGAGCTGTTCCACCCCTCCACCACGAACGAGATGACGCCCACCCGAGGCGCGTCGTCGCCGAAGAGCGACAGCACCCGCACCTCCGGCACCGCCGCAAGCCCCGTACGCACCTTCGCGATCAGGTGCTTCTCCCGCTCCACCAGCGCCGCGAACCCCGCCTCGCTCAGCGCCTTGCAGGCGGACGCAATCGCGTACACACCGATGACGTTCGGCGAACCGGCCTCGTGCCGCGCGGCCGTGGTGTGCCACTCCACATCCACCCCGCCGTCACCGCGCCGCGCGACCCGCCGCGACGCGCCCCCGCCCGCCAGATACGGCTCGGACGCCTGGAGCCAGTCGGCCCGCCCCGCGAGCACACCCGAGCCGAACGGCGCGTACAGCTTGTGCCCGGAGAACGCGATCCAGTCGACGTCCAACTCCCGTACGGAAACGGGGTGATGGGGCGCCAGCTGCGCCGCGTCGAGCACGATCCGCGCGCCGTGGGCGTGCGCGGCCGCCGCCAACTCCCGCACCGGCCACAGCTCACCGGTCACATTCGACGCACCGGTCACGCACACCAGCGCCGGACCGTACGGGTCACGGTCGGCGAGCGCCCGCTCCAGCGTGGCCACCGCCTGCTGCGGCGTACGCGGCGCGTTGAGGTAGGTCACCCGCGCGTCCCGCCACGGCAGCAGCGAGGCGTGGTGCTCGGTCTCGAAGACGAAGACCTGGCAGTCGGCCGGGATCACCTGGGCGAGGAGGTTCAGGGAGTCGGTCGTCGAGCGGGTGAAGACCACCTGGTCACTCGGGCGGCAGTCCAGGAACTCCGCCACCGCCGCCCGGCTGTTCTCGAACAGGTCGGTGGAGAGCTGCGAGAGATAGCCCGCACCCCGGTGCACGCTGCCGTAGTACGGGGCGTACGCGGCGACGTCGTCCCACACCCGCTGGAGGGCCGGCGCGCTCGCCGCGTAGTCGAGGGCGGCGTAGGTCACCTCGCCGCCGGTGACCAGCGGGACGGTGACATCGCGGCCCAGCACCGGCAGCGGCGCGGCACAGCAGGACTCTTCGGAAGCAGAAGCGGAGGCGGAAGCAGAGGTGGCGGTGGACGTCGACGCGTATGCGGACATGGCGGTATCTCCCGGCAGGACAAGGCGAACTGACTGTGAAGGCCCCGCGGCGACGGCTCGACGGCCGTTCGGCGCACGGGGGTTGACCTCGACGTACGCGAAAGAAGGGCGTACGGAGGTGTACAGAAAGAGGGGCCGAAGGCCCTATCGCATTCGCTTGCTCACGAGACTGCTCCCTTGAGGACCAGGACCCCAGGGGCGCGCCACTCAAGGAAATGAGTGCGCAGGGGTCCGCGCTTGCCGTAGACCTCGCTGCCTACGGCCTGGTCTTCACCCGGGGCACCCCGCCACGGACGGAGGGTTGCCGGACAGCGGGCCGGGGCCGTAGTCGCTGTCACTCATGACCTTGGAAAGCATCCTGCCATATGTCCGCGTACGCGCAAGGCGCAGTCCGGCATCCGGACCGCGCCTTGCGTCACACTCGTACGGGACCGCTTCGGATCTACGCGTTGCTCGCCGCGACCCAGCGCTCCAGGGTGCGGCGAGCCGCGCCCGAGTCCACCGCCTCGGCCGCCTTGTCGATCTTGGCCCGGATCTGCTCGACCAGAGTGCCCTCGCCCGGCTCCAGGGCGACCAGGGCCGCCGCCGAGTTGAGCAGCACCGCGTCCCGCACCGGCCCTCTCTCCCCCGCGAGCAGCCGTCTGGCCACGTCCGCGTTGTACGAGGCGTCCGCGCCGCGCAGCGCCTCGACCGGCACCAGGTCGATGCCCACGTCCCTCGGGTCGAAGGGCTCCTCGCGCACGGCGCCGTCCCGCACGATCCAGACCCGCGAGGTCGCGGTGGTCGTCAGCTCGTCGAGGCCGTCGTCGCCGCGGAAGACCAGCGCGGAGGAGCCGCGCTCGGCGAGCACCCCGGCCACGATCGGCGCCACCCGCGCGTCCGCGACCCCGGTGGCCTGGGCCTTCACCCGGGCCGGATTGGTCAGCGGGCCCAGGAAGTTGAAGGTGGTGCGGATGCCGAGCTCGCGGCGCGCGGGGGCCACGTAGCGCAGCGCGGGGTGGAACGTCACGGCGAAGCAGAACGTGATGCCCGCCTGCTCGGCCACCTCGACCACCCGGCGGGGGGTGAGGTTCAGATTGACGCCGAGCTTCTCCAGGACGTCGGAGGCGCCGCTGGCCGAGGACGCGGCCCGGTTGCCGTGCTTGACGACCTTCGCGCCGGTGCCCGCCACCACGATCGCGGACATGGTGGAGATGTTGACGGTCTTGGCGCCGTCGCCGCCGGTGCCGACGATGTCCACGGTCGGGCCGGGGACCTCGATCAGATTGGCGTGCTCGTACATCGCCCGGACCATGCCGGTGATCTCGGCGACCGTCTCGCCCTTGGCCCGCAGGGCCACCATGAAGGCGGCGATCTGCGCGTCGCTCGCCTCGCCGCGCATGATCCGGTCCATCGCCCAGGCGGTGGCGTCCGCGCTCTGGTCGGTGCCGCTGAGCAGTGCGTCCAGTACGCCCGGCCAGGAGTAGGCCGCCACGCTGTCGCCGCCGACCGGGGTCACAACGTTCATGGTCCACTCCTGGGTCCATCTACGGGTATGGGATGGGAACACCCTATCCAGCCCCGGGGACGGCGAAGGGCCCCGTCCATCGCGTGGACGGGGCCCTGTGCTGTGTGGCGTACAGCGATACCGCTGGGAAGGGATCAGTGGTGGCCGTGGCCGCTGGTGATCTCCTCGAACTCCTCGGCACTCGGCTTGGCGATCTGGCTCTGCTCGCCGAAGTAGCCCTTGTGGAGCTTGACGCGCAGCTTCTCCATCGCGGAGACCTTGCGCTTGACACCGTTCTCGTCGACCGCCGCGGGCAGCTCGTGCGGACGGGTCTGCTCGTGCGCGGTGAGCTTGTACAGCTGGCCCGCGTCGAGCGGCTCGTGGACCTCGATGAACTCACCGTGCGGCAGCCGCTTGATGACGCCGGTCTCGCGACCGTGCAGCACCTTCTCGGCGTCCCGGCGCTGGAGGCCCAGGCAGATCCGCTTGGTGATGATGAACGCGACGACCGGGCCGGCGAAGAACGCGATCCGGACGAACCAGGTGATGGCGTTCAGCGACAGGTGGAAGTTGGTCGCCCACAGGTCGTTGCCACCGCCGACCAGCATCACCATGTACGCGGTGATCCAGGCCACGCCGATGCCGGTGCGCACCGGAGCGTTGCGCGGGCGGTCGGCGATGTGGTGCTCGCGCTTGTCCTTGGTGATCCAGGCCTCGATGAACGGGTAGGCCGCGATCGCGAACAGCACCAGCGGGAAGATCACCAGCGGGATGAACACACCGAGGACCAGCGTGTGGCCCCAGGCGTTGATCTCCCAGCCCGGCATCACTCGGATCAGGCCTTCGGCGAAGCCCATGTACCAGTCGGGCTGGGCGCCGGTGGACACCTGGTCCGGGCGGTACGGGCCGATGGCCCAGATCGGGTTGATCGAGGCGACCGCCGCGATGACCGCGATGACACCGAAGATCAGGAAGAAGAAGCCACCGGCCTTGGCCGTGTAGACGGGCAGCAGCGGCGCGCCCACGACGTTCTTGTTGGTGCGGCCGGGACCCGCGAACTGGGTGTGCTTGTGGTAGAAGACCAGGATCAGGTGAGTGATCATCAGGCCGAGCATGATGCCGGGCAGCAGCAGGATGTGGACCGAGTAGAACCGGGCCACGAAGTCGCCGCCGGGGAACTCGCCGCCGTAGATGAAGAACGACAGGTACGTACCCACGACCGGGACACCGAGGACGGCGCCCTCCATGAAGCGGACACCGGTGCCCGAGAGCAGGTCGTCCGGCAGGGAGTAGCCGGTGAAGCCGGTGAACATGCCGCAGAAGAACAGCAGGAAGCCGAAGAGCCAGTTGACCTCGCGCGGCTTGCGGAACGCGCCCGTGAAGAAGACGCGCATCATGTGCACGAACATCGCCGCGAGGAAGATCAGCGCCGCCCAGTGGTGGATCTGCCGGATCAGCAGACCACCGCGCACCTCGAAGCTGATGTGCATGGTCGAGTTGAACGCCTCGGACATCTGCACGCCCTGGAGCGGAACGTAGGAGCCGTCGTAGACGACCTCGTTCATGCTCGGGTGGAAGAACAGCGTCAGATACACACCCGTGAGGATGATGATGATGAAGCTGTACATGCAGATCTCGCCGAGCATGAAGGACCAGTGGTCCGGAAAGATCTTGCGCATGTTGGTCTTGGCGAGGGTGTAGATACCCAGCCGACCGTCGGCCCAGTCGGCGAACTTCTCGCCGTTCCCGGGCTCGCGCCGCTCGTCAGTGGTGGTGGTGCTCATCCGCGCTCCCAGAAGGCAGGACCGACGGGCTCTTCGAAGTCGCCGAGCGCTTCGAGGTAACCCTCGCTGTTCACGCCGATCCGCAGCTGCGGCAGAGCGTGACCGGCCGGGCCGAAGATGACGCGGGCCCCGTCGGAGAGGTCGAAGGTGGACTGGTGGCACGGGCAGAGCACGTGGTGGGTCTGCTGCTCGTACAGGCTGATCGGGCAACCGACGTGGGTGCAGATCTTCGAGAACGCCACGATGCCCTGGTGCGACCACTCCAGCTCGCGCTTGTCCTTGATGTTCTCCGGCTGCAGCCGGACGATCATCAGGGCCGCCTTGGCGATCTGGGTCTGGAAGTCGTGCTGGTCCTCCTCCAGGCCCTCGGGCTTGGCGAAGGTCAGCGAGCCGACCGCGACGTCCTCGGGACGCAGCGGCTCGTTGGTGTTCATGTTGATGAGGGCCTTGCCCTTGGCCCACATCGTCTTGCGCAGCTTGTCCTCGGGCAGCGTGCCCAGGTCGCGCAGGAGCACCACACCGGCGAGCGGCACCATGGCCAGCGCGCCGTACATGGTGTTGCGGATCAGCTTGCGGCGGCCGAAGCCGGACTCGCGGACGCCGTCCGCCCAGTCCTGCATGACCTTCTCGCGGACCTCCGGCGGCGCCGCGATCTCGTGGCGCTCGTCCGACATCTCCTCGTCCGACATCAGCGTGCGGGCCCAGTGGACCGCGCCGGCGCCGATGCAGAACAGCGCGACACCCAGGGTCAGACCCAGGGAGAAGTTCAGCGCGCTGACGTGCCCGAACGGGAAGATGTAGACGATCTTGTCGATCGGGAAGATCACGAACGACGCGATGAAGCCGACCGTCGCGATCATCGACAGCGCGAAGAGGCCGGCGACCACGTTCTCGGAGCGCCTTGCGGCCGCCTCGTCGATGTCCTGGACGCGCGGGCGGTGGGGCGGCAGCCCCGGGTCCGCGAACGGGTCGCGGGCGCGCTCTACCGAGCCGTGCTCGGGGTCCTGCTCGCTGGGCAGGTTCTCGGAATTGTCTTGGCTACTCATGACTTCTTGGCCTTAGCGGAGTGGGCCGCGATCCAGATGGCAACTGCGATGAGGGCACCCAGACCGAAGATCCAGGCGAACAGGCCCTCGCTGACCGGGCCGAGGCCACCCAGCTCAAGGCCGCCGGGGCTGGCGGTCTTCTCGCTGTTCACAGCGTCCAGGTACGCGATGATGTCCTGCTTCTGCTTCTGCGGCATCGTCGTGTCGGGGAACGACGGCATGTTCTGCGGGCCGGTCTGCATGGCCTCGTAGAGGTGCTTGGGTGTCACGCCCTCAAGGCTGGGGGCGAACTTGCCGTGCGTCAGCGCACCGCCCTTGCCGGAGAAGTTGTGGCACTGGGCGCAGTTGGTACGGAACAGCTCGCCACCCTTGGCGATGTCCGCACCGTCCGGGCTGTACTGCTTCTCGGTCGGCTTGATCGGGCCGGCGCCGAGGGACGCGACGTACGCGGAGAGCTGGTCGATCTCTGCCTGCGTGTAGATGACCTTCTTCTTCGGCACCTGCGCGCCGGGCTGCTGCGCCGGCATACGGCCGGTGCCGACCTGGAAGTCCACGGCGGCGGAGCCGACGCCGACCAGCGAGGGACCGTCAGAGGTGCCCTGACCGCCGGTTCCGTGGCAGCTGGCGCAGCCGACGGAGTAGAGCTTCTTGCCCTCGTCGATGGCGAGGGACTGGGCGGTTTCGTCGGCCTTCGCCTTGTCCGCGGGCGCGAACGCGGCGTACAGCCCCCCGGTGGCCGCCAGCGCGAGGAGTAGGACGACGAGCGCCGCCAGCGGATGGCGTCGTCGTGCGGAGAGCTTTTTCACGGATTACCCCGGTGTCAGGATCTTCTGCGTCGATGCGGGATGGGTTCGGGCCTGCGGGCCCGATTACTTGATCAGGTAGATCGTGGCGAAGAGGCCGATCCAGACGACATCGACGAAGTGCCAGTAGTAGGACACGACGATGGCGGCGGTTGCCTGTTCGTGGGTGAACCTCTTGGCCGCGTAGGTCCTGCCGAGGACCAGCAGGAAGGCGATCAGACCGCCCGTCACATGCATGCCGTGGAAGCCGGTGGTCAGGTAGAACACCGAGCCGTACGGGTCGGAGGACAGCGAGAGGCCGTCCTTCTTCACCAGCTCGGTGTACTCGAAGACCTGGCCTCCGATGAAGATCGCACCCATCACGAACGTGATCGTGAACCAGGTGCGCAGCTTCTTCACGTCGCCCCGCTCGGCGGCGAAGACGCCGAGCTGGCAGGTGAGAGAGGAGAGCACCAGGATCGTGGTGTTCGTCGCCGAGAACGGAAGGTTCAGCGAGGACGCCATTTCCTTCCAGTGCTCGGCACCCGTCACCGATCGCAGGGTGAAGTACATCGCGAAGAGGGCCGCGAAGAACATCAGCTCGGAACTCAGCCAGATGATGGTTCCGACGCTGGTGAGGTTCGGCCGATTGACCGACGGGTGCGCGTGCCCGGTTTCTACTGTCGTTGCTGTCGCCACGACCGACATTATGTCGGTCGCTTATCTCGCGCTCACTCCGGGGGGTGCCGTTCGGTGTGTCCGCGCCCCGTGTCCTGCTCGAACGGCCCATCCGGGCGCTCGCGGAACCGGTGTTGACAGGGTGTCGGACGGAGTAGCATCCGCGCATCGGCTCCCGAGCCCGTACCGCCGTCGATTCGGAGGAACAATGCATTCGAGCGCCACCGTACTTGTCTACAGCGACGACGCGAGCACCCGCGAGCAGGTGCGGCTCGCCGCCGGACGCAGGCCCGCCTCCGATGTTCCCCCGGTGACCTTCCTGGAGTGCGCGACGCCACAGGCCGTCCTCAAGGAGCTGGACCGCGGCGGCATCGATGTGTGCGTGCTCGACGGGGAGGCCGTCCCGGCGGGCGGCATGGGCATCTGCCGGCAGATCAAGGACGAGATCTTCCAGTGCCCGCCCGTGCTGCTGCTCATGGGGCGCCCGCAGGACGCCTGGCTGGCCACCTGGAGCCGTGCGGACGCCGCGGTGACCCTCCCGGTCGACCCGGTCGAGTTCGCGGCCGCACTGGCCGCCCTGCTCCGCTCCCGCCGCCCCGACGGCGCGGTGGCCGCCCGGGGCTGACCCCAGTCCCCCCACCGGGCCCTCAGACCTGCGGCCGCAGCCGGGCGGAGTTCAGCTTGCTCTGCCCGGCCTTCAGGTCGGCCTGGAGCACGCTGCCCTTGCGCCACTTGTCCCACTCGACGTTCCAGTCGCCGAAGCCGTTGTCGAAGGGCGTCATGTCCTCGCCGATGCTGTTGACGACCTTGACGATGTCGCCCTCGGTCACGGTCTCGTAGAACCAGGCCGCGTTGCCGGTGGACATGCCCGTACAGCCGTGGCTGACGTTCTCGGAGCCCTGCGAGCCGACCGACCAGGGCGCGGCGTGCACGTATTCACCGCTCCAGGTGACCCGCGTGGCGTAGTAGACGGGCAGGTCGTACCCGTCCGAGCTGCTCGCCGAGATGCCGACGGTCTCCCCGCGCATCCGTACGAAGTACTGCTTGCCGAGGACCACCTTGACGCCGTTACGGGTGGAAAAGCCCGGCTTGCCGGTGGTCACCGGAATGGTATTGATCACTTCTCCGTTGCGTTTGACCGTCATGTAGTGCGACGAGGCGTCCGTGATGGCCTCGATCCGGTCGCCCGTGGTGATCTTCAGGGGGTGCGCGGCGCCGCCGTAGAGCTTGTTGGCGATTTTCACGCCCTCCAGGCGCGAGGAGACCCTGATGGTGGCGTCCGTCGGCCAGTAGTCCTTGGGCCGGTAGTGGAGCATCTTGTCGTCGACCCAGTACCAGTTGCCCTCGACCTTGGGCGTGGACTCGACCTTGAGCGCGCGTTCGACGATGGCGCGGGCCGCCTTGTCCTTGACCGGCTTGCTGAGTTCGGCCGTGATGGGCTGTCCGACGCCGTACTTGCCCGCGTCCGGGCCGAATTCGACCTTCACGGCATCTTTGGGCGCCGCCGTGTCGAACGTCAGCGTACGGCGGCCGGGAGAGCCGTCGGAGTCCTCCGTGGAGACCACGACCGTGTAGTGGGTGCCGGCCACCAGCGGGGCGGTGGAGTGCCAGCGGTGGCCGTCGCCGTCCAGTTCGCCCGCCAGATAGCGGCCCTGGGCGTCCGCGGCCGTCACGTCCGTGAGGCGGCCGTTGCCCCTGGCGGAGATCTCCAGGGGGCGCTCCGGATCCGCCTTCGCGCTGCCCGCCGGACCGTTGTAGACGACCTGGCCGGCCGCGTCGTACGGCTTGGCCGAGAGCGGGTTGCTGTCGGACCTGCCGCACGCGCCGGCGCCCGCCCCGAGGGACACGACCAGCAGGGTGCAGCCAAGGACGGTACGGGTACGCGGTGCGTGACTCATGACCACACGTTATGAAAAATAGTCATATTCAGCGCGCGGTATGACTGCAAACGGGCCGCCCTCACCCGGACGGCGCAGAAAACGTGAGGACCCCCACGGCTCGGAACGAGCCATGGGGGTCCTCACAAGTACTGCGGCGGAACTACTGGTTCTGGTTCTCACCGCGGTAGTACTCGAACACCCAGCCGTAGATGCCGACCACGATCAGCGGCGCCGAGAAGTACAGCAGCCACCAGCCCATCGCGATGGCGAGGAAGGCGAGCGCGCCACCCACCGCCAGCGAGAGCGGCTGCCAGCTGTGCGGGGAGAAGAATCCCAGCTCACCGGCGTCGTCCGCGACATCGGCCTCCTTGTCGTCCTGCGCGCCCGCGTCGACCCGTCGGGCCGTGAAGGCCAGGTAGAAGCCGATCATCACGCTCAGGCCGAAGGCCATCACGAGAGCGGTCGCACCGGCCGGCTCCTTCGACCACACGCCGTACACGACGGCCATGATCAGGATGAAGACGGAGAGCCAGAGGAACATCTTGCCCTGGATCTTCACTTGCCCGCCTCCTTGCCGCCGGCGAGGGCCTTGTCACCGTGGCCGTGGTTCTCGAGCTGGTCGAGAGCCGCGATCTCCGGGTGGTGCAGGTCGAACGCCGGGGATTCGGAGCGAATACGCGGCAGGGTGAGGAAGTTGTGCCGCGGCGGCGGGCACGACGTCGCCCATTCGAGCGAACGGCCGTAGCCCCACGGGTCGTCGACCTCGATCTTCTTGCCGTACTTGGCGGTCTTCCAGACGTTGTACAGGAACGGCAGGATCGACAGGCCGAGCAGGAAGGAGCTGATGGTCGAGATCGTGTTCAGCGCGGTGAAGCCGTCGGCGGCGAGGTAGTCCGCGTAACGACGCGGCATGCCCTCGGCACCGAGCCAGTGCTGCACCAGGAACGTGCCGTGGAAGCCCACGAACAGCGTCCAGAAGGTGATCTTGCCCAGGCGCTCGTCCAGCATCTTGCCGGTGAACTTCGGCCACCAGAAGTGGAATCCGGAGAACATCGCGAACACCACGGTGCCGAAGATGACGTAGTGGAAGTGCGCGACGACGAAGTACGAGTCGGAGACGTGGAAGTCCATCGGCGGCGAGGCCAGGATGACGCCGGTCAGACCACCGAAGGTGAAGGTGATCAGGAAGCCGACGGCCCAGAGCATCGGTGTCTCGAAGGACAGCGAGCCCTTCCACATCGTGCCGATCCAGTTGAAGAACTTCACACCGGTCGGTACCGCGATGAGGAACGTCATGAACGAGAAGAACGGCAGGAGCACGCCGCCCGTGACGTACATGTGGTGGGCCCACACGGTCACGGAGAGACCGGCGATGGCGATCGTCGCGCCGACCAGGCCCATGTAGCCGAACATCGGCTTTCTGGAGAACACCGGAATGACTTCGGAAATGATTCCGAAGAATGGCAACGCGATGATGTACACCTCTGGATGGCCGAAGAACCAGAAGAGGTGTTGCCACAGTAGTGCGCCGCCGTTTTGGGCGTCGAAGATATGGGCACCGAACTTGCGGTCCGCCTCCAGGGCGAACAGCGCGGCCGCGAGGACCGGGAAGGCCAGCAGGACCAGCACACCGGTCAGCAGGACGTTCCACACGAAGATCGGCATACGGAACATCGTCATGCCCGGAGCGCGCATGCAGATGATCGTGGTGATGAAGTTGACCGAGCCGAGGATCGTGCCGAAGCCGGAGAAGGCCAGACCCATGATCCACATGTCGGCGCCGACGCCCGGCGAGCGGACCGCGTCCGACAGCGGGGAGTAGGCGAACCAGCCGAAGTCGGCCGCGCCCTGCGGGGTGAGGAAGCCACCGACCGCGATGGTCGAGCCGAACAGGTAGAGCCAGTAGGCGAACATGTTCAGCCGCGGGAACGCCACGTCGGGCGCGCCGATCTGCAGCGGCATGATCCAGTTCGCGAATCCGGCGAACAGCGGCGTCGCGAACATCAGCAGCATGATCGTGCCGTGCATCGTGAACGCCTGGTTGAACTGCTCGTTCGACATGATCTGCGTGCCCGGACGGGCGAGTTCGGCGCGCATGAGGAGCGCCATCACACCGCCGATGCAGAAGAACACGAACGACGTGACCAGATACATCGTGCCGATCGTCTTGTGGTCAGTGGTGGTCAGCCACTTCACGACGACGCTTCCCGGCTGCTTGCGCCGGACCGGCAGCTCGTTCTCGTACGAGTCGTCTGCTGCCGCGGCACCCTGAGATTCGTTGAGGATGCTCACAGTTTGTTCGTCTCCGCGTTCTTGGCGGGGTCGGTCTGAGCGATGCCCGCCGGCACGTAGCCGGTCTGGCCCTTCGCCGCCAGCTCCTTGAGGTGCTGCTGGTAGCGCTCCGGGGAGACGACCTTCACGTTGAAGAGCATCCGGGAGTGGTCGACACCGCACAGCTCGGCGCACTTGCCGAGGAAGGTGCCCTCCTGGGTCGGGGTCACCTCGAAGGAGTTGGTGTGCCCCGGAATGACGTCCTGCTTCATCAGGAAGGGGACCACCCAGAAGGAGTGGATGACGTCACGGGACGTCAGCACGAAGCGGACCTTCTCGCCCTTGGGCAGCCACAGGGTGGGCCCGGGGTTTCCGGTCTGCGGGTTCCGCGTGCCGGGGATACCGACGTCGTAGACGCCGTCGGCGCCGGCCGGGAAGTCCTTGGTGAAGCGGTCCGGAATGGCGGACAGCTCCTTGGACTTCGCGGCGTCGCCCGTGGCCGGGTTGCCGTCCACGTCCTCGATGTAGTTGAAGCCCCAGCTCCACTGGTAGCCGACCACGTTGACCGTGTGCGCCGGCTTCGGGGAGAGAGCAAGGAGCTTCGACTCATCACGCGCGGTGAAGTAGAAGAGCACCGAGACGATGATGAGGGGGACGACCGTGTACAGCGCCTCGATCGGCATGTTGTACCGGGTCTGCGGAGGTACCTCGACCTTGGTGCGGCTGCGCCTGTGGAAGATGACACTCCACAGGATCAGGCCCCAGACCAGCACGCCCGTGGCGAGCGCGGCCGCCCACGAACCCTGCCAGAGGGAGAGGATCCGCGGAGCCTCCTCCGTCACCGGGGTGGGCATACCGAGGCGAGGGAAGTCTTTCCAGTTGTACGAGCAACCGGAGGCGGTAGCCAGGACCAGGCCCGCGGTCAGCACCTGCAGCAGCTTCCGCCGCATCGGGCGCCGCGACGAGCGGTCGGAGCCGTTGGGACTCACGTAGCGCCTTCCCGAGAGTCTCGCCCGCGCCGGCCGGCTACGGCCGTCCGTCTCGCTGGTCGGTCGCCGCCCTGGCCGCGGGCAGGGGTTTGGATGTTTATGCGGACCAAACCCTACTGGACGCTATTTGGGGTCGCGCGGGGAGGGTGCCCAACGCGCCGCCCGGGCCCCCGAAGGGGTGGAATACGGGCCTCCGGGCGGGTATCTGACGGGTGTTTGCGTGCCCCAAAGGGGCGCGGGGCTGTGACACATGCGGCTCCGCCGCGTGGGCGCGACCAGCCAGAGACGGCCCGCAGCCGCCCAACGGCCGCTCCCAGCGGAGGATCCCGCCGGGGTTAGCGTGACCGGGTGCCCTACTTCGACGCTGCCTCATCCGCTCCGCTGCACCCCGTGGCCCGCCAGGCCCTGCTGGCCGCCCTGGACGAGGGCTGGTCCGACCCGGCCCGGCTCTACCGCGAGGGGCGCCGGGCCCGACTCCTCCTGGACGCCGCCAGGGAGGCCGCCGCCGAGGCCGTCGGCTGCCGTCCGGACGAGCTCGTGTTCACCCCTTCGGGAACACGCGCGGTGCACGCCGGAATTTACGGAAGCCTTGCCGGGCGCCGGCGTGTCGGCCGCCATCTGGTCGTGTCGGCGGTCGAGCACTCCTCCGTACTGCACGCGGGCGGGGCCCTGGAGGCGGACGGCGGGACGATGACCGAGGTCCCGGTCGACCGGAGCGGAGCAGTCTCCCCCGGCGCGTACGCCGCCGCCCTGCGCCCCGACACCGCGCTCGCGTGCCTCCAGTCCGCCAACCACGAGGTGGGGACTCTCCAGCCGGTGGCCGAGGTCGCCGAGGCATGCCGGGCGGCCGGGGTGCCGCTCCTGGTGGACGCGGCCCAGTCGCTGGGCTGGGGCCCGGTGGACGCGGGCTGGTCGCTGCTCGCCGCGAGCGCGCACAAGTGGGGCGGTCCGGCGGGGGTCGGGCTCCTCGCGGTCCGCAAGGGCGTCCGGTTCGCCCCGCAAGGCCCGGCCGACGAGCGCGAGTCGGGCCGGGCGCCCGGCTTCGAGAACATCCCGGCGATCGTGGCGGCCGCGGCGTCGCTGCGGGCGGTCCGGGCGGAGGCGGCGGCCGAGTCGGTACGGCTGCGGGCCCTGGTCGACCGGATCCGCGCGCGGGTGCCGCAGCTCGTCCCGGACGTGGAGGTGGTCGGCGACCCGGCGCGGCGGCTGCCGCATCTGGTCACCTTCTCCTGTCTCTATGTCGACGGAGAGACTCTGCTGCACGAGCTGGACCGGGTGGATTTCTCCGTTTCCTCCGGTTCGTCGTGTACGAGCAGCACGCTGACGCCCAGCCATGTGCTGCGGGCGATGGGGGTGCTGAGCGAGGGGAACGTACGGGTGTCGCTGCCGACGGGGACGGCGGAGGCGGACGTGGACCGGTTCCTGGAGGTGCTACCGGGGGTGGTCGCGTCCGTACGCGAGAAGTTGGGCGCGCCGGTGCCGTCCCCCGCGCCCGCGGCCCCGTCCGGCGATCTGACCGTGGACGCGCTCGGTCGGCGCTGCCCCATTCCGGTGATCGAGCTGGCGAAGGTGATCGGCGACGTGCCGGTCGGCGGCACCGTCACGGTCCTGGCCGACGACGAGGCGGCCCGGCTCGACATCCCGGCGTGGTGCGAGATGCGGGGGCAGGAGTACGTGGGCGAGGAGGCGCGGGAACGGGGCTCGGCTTACGTGGTGCGCCGGGTGAGCTAGGGGGCCGGGCGCAGCCCCGGCTTTTCAGGGGCGCGGGGAACTGCGCGACCAGCCCCCCGCACACCCGCAGTCGACAGCGGCGCGAGCAAGGCAGACGAGTAGTCGTCCCGGCGTCAGCCGAGGTGAGCGCGCACCTCGTCGGCGGCGTCGACCCCGTACGCCTTCGTGAAGCGGTCCATGAAGTGGGCGCGCCGGAGCTGGTACTCCTGGGTGCCGAGGGTTTCGATCACCAGCGTCGCCAGCATGCAGCCGACCTGCGCGGCGCGCTCGTGGCCGACGCCCCAGGACAGGCCGGACAGGAAGCCCGCGCGGAACGCGTCGCCCACACCCGTCGGGTCGACCTTCGCGTCCTCCTCCGGGCAGCCGACCTCGATCGGGTCGGCCCCGACCTGCTCGATGCGGACGCCGCGCGAGCCGAGCGTGGTGACCCGGTAGTCGACCTTGGCCAGGATCTCGGCGTCGCTCCAGCCGGTCTTGGTCTCGATGAGCCCCTTCTCGTACTCGTTCGAGAAGAGGTACTTCGCGCCTTCGAGCAGCGTCTGGATGTCGTCGCCCGACATCCGGGCGATCTGCTGGGAGAAGTCGGCCGCGAACGGGATCGCGCGGGCCTTGCACTCCTCGGTGTGGCGCAGCATCGCCTCGGGGTCGTCCGCGCCGATGAGGACCAGGTCCAGGCCGCCCACGCGCTCGGCGACCGAGTGGAGCTCGATCTGGCGGGCCTCGCTCATCGCGCCCGTGTAGAAGGAGCCGATCTGGTTGTGGTCGGCGTCCGTGGTGCAGACGAACCGGGCGGTGTGCAGGACCTCGGAGATCCGCACCGAGTCGGTGTCCACCCCGTGGCGGTCCAGCCAGGCCCGGTACTCGTCGAAGTCGGAGCCCGCGGCGCCGACCAGGATCGGACGGCCGCCGAGCTGGCCCATGCCGAAGCAGATGTTCGGGCCGACGCCGCCACGGCGTACGTCGAGGTTGTCGACCAGGAACGAGAGGGAGACCGTGTGCAGCTGATCGGCGACCAGCTGGTCGGCGAATCGGCCGGGGAAGGTCATGAGGTGGTCGGTGGCGATGGAGCCGGTGACAGCGATACGCACGGCTAGGACACTCCTGCGTGGAGGACTGTTGACAGTTAACGCTACCGGGTCGCAGGGGCTCCCCTGAAGTGCGGAAACTACCCAATAGTAGGTCTTTTTTCGCATGGTTCCTGATGCGTACGGTGCGGAATATGGAAACCATGAAGCGCACCGGGGATGTCCTGTCCGTCGAGCCGGGCCTCGCGGAGCTGCGCGGCGACTGCGCTCGGATGGCGCCGCACTGGGTGGTCCCGGCGGCGGCCGCGCCCGCTCCGGTTCCGCCGTCCCTGATCCACGGGGTGTCGGTGCCGTCGGCCTCGGTCCGGCTCATTTCCGGTATGTCCGAGTACGGGGACTGAGCCGGGCGATCGCCAAGGCGGTCGGGCCAGTCGGGCAGCGCGCGAAGGGAACCGTGCGCTCCCCCGCTCCGTCCAAGGCGTGTCCCCCGTAAAGGGGATGCGGGATACGACTGGACAGGAGCGATGCGGTGAGCAGCGAGCACACGCAGGAAGAGTCGCGTCAGCGGCGGACGCGACGATCCCCCTTCGTCCTCGCCTCGGTCGCGGCCGCGGTGCTGGTCGCGGGCGGCGGCGGGGCGTACTGGGCGTCCACCGCCTCGGGCGGCTCGACCGCCGACGGCAAGGCGGCCGGGGCGGGCGCGGGCTCCAACCCGCCGCCGCTGGCGCTCGACAGCGGCAGCGGCGGCGGGCCGGGCATCGCCCCCGGCGAGCCCGACCCCAACGGGGTGGTCTACCGCGCCGACGGCAAGCTGCCGGACGGCCCCGCCAAGGCGGCGGTGTACCGGGCGAGCGGCACGGTCGGCGAGGCCGAAGTGGCCGATCTGGCGAAGGCGTTGGGCGTGGACGGCACCCCGCACCTGGAAGGCGGGGTCTGGCAGACCGGGGTGGTCAAGGACGGCGCCGGACCGGTGCTGACGGTCAATCAGAAGGCCCCGGGTTCCTGGACGTTCCACCGGTACGGCAGCGGCGGCACGGACAACTGCCCCAAGGGCATGATGTGTCCGCTGCACACCACCGGCGCGGACTCCGGCTCCGCCGTCCCTGGCGGCCCGCCGGTGAGCGAGCAGGTCGCGGAGAAGGCGGCCGCGCCCGTACTGAAGGCGCTGGGCGAGGACGACGCCAAGCTGAACGCGACGCAGCTGATGGGCGCGGTGCGGGTGGTCAACGCGGATCCGGTGATCGGCGGACTGCCCACGTACGGCTGGACGACCGGCGTCCAGGTCGGCCCCGACGGTCAAGTGGTCGGCGGCAGCGGCCAGTTGAAGACTCCGCAGAAGGGCGCCACGTACCCCGTGATGAGCGCCGAGGACACCCTGAAGCAGCTCAACGGCTCGGGCGGCAAGCACCCGGCGAGCAAGGACTGCACGGGTCCGGTGCCGCTCGGGGACCAGAGCCAGGGCGAGCCCACCAAGGGCAAGCTCGCCAGCGACCCGCAGCGCAAGCTGCCGAGTGACCCGCAGGGCCCCATGCGGCCGTGCAAGCAGCCCACGCCCTCGACGGTGACCATCGACAAGGCGGTGTTCGGGCTGGCCGCCCAGTACGTGGACGGCCAGCAGACGCTCGTACCGTCGTGGCTGTTCCAGGTGAAGCCGACCGGCGCCGCGCAGCCGGTCACGATCACGGCCGCGGCGGTGGCCCCGCAGTACGTGGTCAAGCCGCCGGCGCCGCCGTCCGGGACCGGCACCACCGTGCCCCAGCCCCCCGGCCACCCGTCTCCGGCCGGGCATCAGGCGCTGGTCTCGTACGCGATCGGCCAGGACGGCAGGACGCTGACCGTCAGCTTCTGGGGCGGGGTGTGCGACACCTACGCGGCGACGGCCGACGAGAGCGGCAAGGACGTACGGGTCCGGGTGGGCGTGGCGCATCACGACCCCAAGAAGATCTGCGTGATGCTCGCCAAGAAGGAGAGCGTCACCGTGGACCTGCACCAGACGCTCGGGGCGCGTCAGGTCGTGGACGCGGACACCGGGCAGGCGCTGCCGAAGGACTGAGCGCCTGACATGGAGAAAACAGATGGGCGGGGCCCCCGGAGGAATCCGGGGGCCCCGCCCATCTCACGCAGGGTGTACGGCGCTCTTAGCTGAAGGAGTCGCCGCAGGCGCAGGAGCCCGTCGCGTTCGGGTTGTCGATCGTGAAGCCCTGCTTCTCGATGGTGTCCACGAAGTCGATCGAGGCGCCGCCGAGGTACGGGGCGCTCATGCGGTCGGTGACGACCTTGACGCCGCCGAAGTCCTTGACGACATCGCCGTCGAGCGAACGCTCGTCGAAGAAGAGCTGGTAGCGCAGGCCGGAGCAGCCGCCGGGCTGGACCGCGACGCGCAGCGCCAGGTCTTCCCGGCCTTCCTGGTCAAGGAGGGCCTTGACCTTGGCCGCAGCGGCGTCGGACAGGAGGATGCCGTCGCTCACAGTGGTGGTCTCGTCCGATACGGACATCTGCTTCTCTCCCGGGTTGTACGGAGACTGCTTGCCGACCGGTGAAACCGGCGGTGCCCCGGATTCATTCCGGGCCATGCGTGTGTCTTGGCTCCCCTTCATGCTCGCATACCCGGCGACCGGCCGGAAAAGACCTGTGGACAACGTCGGAAAGGGGATGTGTCACATAGACGCTATGGCCATCGTCAAACTGACGTGAAGCGGTTATGATAGATAGCGTCATTTAGACGAAAACTCGTCTGCGGAACAGAAAGGGTGCGTGACGTGACCACCGCCCAGACCAGTGTGGACCTCGACGTCCAGCCGTCGCCGCTCGCTCTGCTGCTGCTCGGCCGCGAGGCCGACCCCAGGAGCGAGCGCGGTGTGGAGTGCCCCGGCGACCTGCCGTCCCCCTCCGACCCCGACCTCGTGGCGCGCGCCCGCGCGGCCAAGGAGAAGCTCGGGGACAAGGTCTTCGTGCTCGGCCACCACTACCAGCGCGACGAGGTCATCCAGTTCGCCGACGTCACCGGTGACTCCTTCAAGCTGGCGCGGGACGCCGCCGCGAAGCCGGAGGCGGAGTACATCGTCTTCTGCGGTGTGCACTTCATGGCCGAGTCGGCGGACATCCTGACCGGCGACGACCAGAAGGTCGTGCTGCCGGACCTCGCCGCGGGCTGCTCGATGGCCGACATGGCCACCGCCGAGCAGGTCGCCGAGTGCTGGGACGTGCTGACCGAGGCCGGGATCGCCGAGCAGGTCGTGCCCGTCTCGTACATGAACTCCTCGGCCGACATCAAGGCGTTCACGGGCAAGCACGGCGGCACGATCTGCACCTCGTCCAACGCCAAGAAGGCCCTTGAGTGGGCGTTCGAGCAGGGCGAGAAGGTGCTCTTCCTGCCGGACCAGCACCTGGGCCGCAACACCGCCGTCCGCGACATGGGGATGTCGCTCGACGACTGCGTGCTCTACAACCCGCACAAGCCGAACGGCGGCCTCACCGTCGAGCAGCTGCGCGACGCCAAGATGATCCTGTGGCGCGGCCACTGCTCGGTGCACGGCCGGTTCTCGGTGGAGTCGGTGAACGACGTACGCGAGCGGATCCCGGGCGTGAACGTCCTGGTGCACCCCGAGTGCCGCCACGAGGTCGTGGCGGCGGCCGACTACGTGGGCTCGACGGAGTACATCATCAAGGCCCTGGAGGCCGCGCCGCGCGGTTCCAAGTGGGCGATCGGTACGGAGCTGAACCTCGTCCGCCGTCTGGCGAATCGATTCGCCGCGGAGGACAAGGAGATCGTCTTCCTCGACAAGACGGTCTGCTTCTGCTCGACCATGAACCGGATCGACCTGCCACATCTGGTCTGGGCCCTGGAGTCCCTCGCGGACGGCAAGTTGATCAACCAGATCCAGGTGGACGCGGAGACGGAGAGCTTCGCGAAGCTGGCGCTTGAGCGGATGCTGGCGCTGCCGTAGGCAGCACGTACGTACGCGGAAGGGCCGCCCCCGGCAGGGAGCGGCCCTTCCGCGTTCGCGGCTACTCCACCCTCGGGCGCACCAAGCCCGACTCGTAAGCGATCACGACCAGTTGGGCCCGGTCGCGTGCTCCCAGCTTCGCCATCGCCCGGTTCACGTGGGTCTTGACCGTGAGCGGGCTGACCACCAGGCGTTCGGCGATCTCGTCGTTGGAGAGGCCCGCCGCGACCTGGGTGAGGACTTCGCGCTCGCGCACCGTGAGGGCGGACAGGCGCTCGCCGTGGGCGCCCGGTGGGTCGCCCGAGCCGTCCCAGGTGCCGCCCTGGGCCAGGAACGTGGCGATCAGGCCCTTGGTGGCCGCAGGCGAGAGCAGGGCCTCGCCTGCCGCCGCGATACGGATGGCGTTCAGGAGCTCGTCCGGCTCGGCGCCCTTGCCGAGGAAGCCCGAGGCCCCGGCGCGCAGCGACTGCACCACGTACTCGTCGACCTCGAACGTGGTGAGCATCACCACATGCACACCGGCGAGTTCGGGGTCCTCGCTGATCATGCGGGTGGCGGCGAGGCCGTCCGTGCCGGGCATCCGGATGTCCATCAGGACGACGTCGGCCCGGGCGGACCGGGCCACCGCGACCGCCTCGGCGCCGTCCGACGCCTCCCCGACCACCTGCATCCCCGGCTCGGAGTCGACCAGGACACGGAACGCGGAGCGCAGCAGCGCCTGGTCGTCGGCGAGTACCACCCTGATCGTCATGCGCTGCCTTCCCACGGCCCCTCGGCCGCGGTCCGGACGGTGTCGGCCGCCTTGCGGGTCCGCGCCGTACGGGCCGTGTCGGCCGTCTTGACCGGCAGTATCGCCTGGACCCGGAAGCCGCCGCCGTAGCGGGGTCCGGCGGTGAGGCGGCCGCCGAGCGCGCTGACCCGCTCGCGCATCCCGAGCAGACCATGCCCGCCGCCGTCGCCGCCATCGGTCCCGGTGCCGTTGTCGATGACGGTGACCTCGGCGTTGGGCCCCACCCGCACCACGCTGACCTCGGCCTTCGCGTCGGGGCCCGCGTGTTTGCGTACGTTGGTGAGCGCTTCCTGGATCACCCGGTACGCGGCGAGGTCGACGGCCGCCGGGAGTCCGGCGCGTACGGCCGCGTCGATGGGGGCGAGGTCGACCGGGAGCCCGGCGCGGCGCACCGCGTCCAGGAGGTCGTCCAGGACCGCGAGGCCGGGGGCCGGTTCGGTGGGGGCCTCCGGGTCGCCGGACTGGCGCAACAGGCCGACGGTGGCGCGCAGTTCGTTCAGCGCCGAGCGGCTGGCCTCGCGTACATGCGCGAGCGCTTCCTTGGCCTGGTCGGGGCGCTTGTCCATGACGTGCGCGGCGACTCCGGCCTGCACGTTGACCAGCGCGATGTGGTGCGCGACGACGTCGTGCAGGTCGCGCGCGATGCGCAGGCGCTCCTCGGCGACCCGGCGGCGGGCCTCCTCCTCCCGGGTGCGCTCGGCCCGCTCGGCGCGCTCGCGGATCGACTCGACGATGGCCCGGCGGCTGCGCACGGCGTCCCCGGCGGTGGCGGCCAGGCCCGTCCAGGCGAGCACGCCGACGTTCTCCTGGGCGTACCAGGGCGCGTCCCCGAAGAACATCGCGGTGCCGGTGAGAACGGCCATGGTGGCGGTGCCGACGCGGTACGTGGTGGCGCGGTCGGTGTGAGCCGCGACCGTGTACAGCGCGACGACCGGGCTGATCGCGATGGGCGCGGGCGAGTTGCCCGAGAGCAGGTCGACGACGGTGACGGCGCTGGTCCAGGCGAGCACGGCCAGCGGGTTGCGACGGCGCAGGACCAGCGCGGCCGAGCCCAGCGTGACCAGGACGAGGGCGGTGGCGCTGGGGGTTCTGGTGCCGAAGACGGGGCCGTTGGAGCCGTGCGGGTCGGCGAAGGAGCCGACGATCATGCAGATGAGGACGACCGTGGCCAGGCCCGCGTCCCCTGCCAGGGGGTGGGCTCTGAGCCAGGCGTGCATACGGGCGAGCGTCACGGGTCCACGGTACGGGGGACTCCCCTGTCGGGGCCGCGCCCCGAACCCCGTACCTCGGTCAGCCCGGAATCAGGCCGTCGTCGCTCAGCATCTGGCGGACCTCGTCCAGGGACGCGTCCGGGGCCGGGAGGATGAGCTCCGAGGGCTCCAGGGCGTCGTCCGGCAAGGGCTCGCCCAGGCGGCGGACCGCGTCCAGGAGGGCGCCGAGGGTGCGGCGGAAGCCGTCCTCGTCACCCGCCTCCATCTCGGCGAGCAGTTCGTCGTCGAGCGTGTTCAGCTCGGCGAAGTGGCCGTCGGCCAGCTTCCACTGCCCCTCCCCCATGATCCGTACGATCATGGTGACTCCTCCTTGGCCTTGGCCTACTGCTTGTCGAAGCGGGGGGTCTGCTGGGGGCGGTCCTGCGGGGTCGACGTGCCGTTGCCGCCCTCGATGGCCTGCTGGCCCGAGGTGCCGCCGGTGAGCTCGGCCTTCATCCGCTGGAGCTCCAGCTCTACATCCGTACCACCGGAGATCCGGTCCAGCTCGGCCTGGAGGTCGTCCTTCTGCAGGCCCGACTGGTCGTCGAGCGCGCCGGAGGCCAGCAGCTCGTCGATCGCGCCGGCCCTCGCCTGGAGCTGCGCGGTCTTGTCCTCGGCACGCTGGATGGCCATGCCGACGTCGCTCATCTCCTCGGAGATGCCCGAGAAGGACTCGGCGATCCGGGTCTGCGCCTGGGCCGCCGTGTAGGTCGCCTTGATGGTCTCCTTCTTCGTACGGAAGGCGTCGACCTTGGCCTGGAGGCGCTGGGCCGCAAGGGTGAGCTTCTCCTCCTCGCCCTGCAGCGTCTGGTGCTGCACCTCCAGGTCGGAGACCTGCTGGGTGAGGGCGGCGCGGCGGGACAGCGCCTCGCGCGCCAGGTCCTCGCGGCCGAGCGCCAGCGCCTTGCGGCCCTGGTCCTCCAGCTTGGCCGACTGGCTCTGGAGCTGGTTCAGCTGCAGTTCGAGCCGCTTGCGCGAGGTCGCCACGTCGGCGACGCCGCGGCGCACCTTCTGAAGCAGCTCAAGCTGCTTCTGGTACGAGTAATCGAGGGTCTCGCGCGGGTCCTCGGCCCGGTCAAGGGCCTTGTTCGCCTTCGCGCGGAAGATCATCCCCATACGCTTCATGACACCGCTCATGGGCTTCGCGCGCCCCCTTCTGACGGACTCCAGCTCCAGCTGCTGCAACAGAACCCACAGTACGGGCCCTGCATCCATTACCGCACTGTTCGGACACGGATGCGCTCATCCCCAAGGACGACTGCGTCCCCGGGCGCTCCGGCGCAAGGAGTAGGTGACGGTCAGGGACCCCGCACTCACTTCCCGCACACCTTGGCGCGCACACCCCCAGTGACGCAAGGCGTTGCCGGATCGTTCCCCACCGGCCTGTGGTCGTCGCCCGCGACCCCGTACCCTTGGGCTTTGTGTTCCGTAGCCGTTCCAAGGAAGAGAAGGCCCCCACCGACAAGGTGACGGCGGACCTCTCCAAGCAGCCCCGCGACCCCGAGGCCCCCAAGGGCCGGCCCACGCCGAAGCGCGCCGAGGCCCAGACCCAGCGCCGTCGGGCGTCGACCGTGCCGACCGACCGCAAGGAGGCCGCCAAGCGCCAGCGCGAGGCCCGCCGCGCCGATCTCGCCAAGCAGCGCGAAGCGCTCGCCAACGGCGACCAGCGCTTTCTTCCTGCCCGCGACAAGGGTCCCGTGCGCAAGTTCGTGCGCGACTTCGTGGACTCCCGCTGGTGCATCGCCGAGTTCTTCCTGCCGCTCGCCGTGATCATCCTGGTCCTCTCGATGGTCCGGATCGGCAGCCTGCAGAACATCGCGCTGCTGCTATGGCTCGCCGTGATCGTGCTGATCGTCCTCGACTCGATCGGTCTGGCGTTCCGCCTGAAGAAGCAGCTGAAGGCGCGCTTCCCGGACGAGCCCACCAAGGGCGCGGTGGCGTACGGCCTGATGCGTACGCTCCAGATGCGCCGGCTGCGTCTGCCGAAGCCGCAGGTCAAGCGCGGAGAGCGGCCCTGAGCACGGAGGTCGCCGGTTTCAGCGGCGCCTCCGGCCACTGGCTGAAGGGCCTGGGCGGGCTGCGCAACACCGTGCGCCAGGAGCTCGTGGCCCGTCAGCTGGACGAGCAGATAGCCGCCCGCTTCCCGGTCGGCCAGCGGCTGCGCGTCCTCGACGTCGGTACGGGGCAGGGCACCCAGGCCCTGCGCCTGGCCCGCGCCGGGCACACCGTGACGGGCCTGGAGTCCGACCCGGAGATGCTGCGGGCGGCGCGCGAGGCGCTCTCGACCGAGCCGGAGGGCATCCGTGAGCGGGTGCGGCTGATCGAGGGCGACGGGCATGAGACGGGCGTGCACTTCCTGCCCGGCTCGTTCGACGTGGTGCTCTGCCATGGCGTGCTGATGTACGTGCAGGAGCCGGACGCGATGCTCGCGGGGCTGGCTCGGATGCTGGCCCCGGGTGGTCTGCTGTCGCTGCTCGTGCGCAACGCTGACGCCTTGGCCATGCGGCCTGGTCTTGCGGGGGATTGGTCTGCTGCGCTGGCCGCGTTCGACACCGATGCGTATACGAATCGGCTCGGGCTGTCGGTTCGTGCGGATCGTCTCTCGACGCTGACCCGGACTCTGGATGGCATCGCTGCGCCGTTGCACGCGTGGTACGGGGTGCGGGTCTTCACTGACAACGTGCCGAATGAGGTGCAGTTGCCTGCTGCGGATGAGCTCGATCGGTTGCTCGCGGCGGAGGACAAGGCCGGGCGGACCGATCCGTATCGGCAGGTTGCGGCGCTGCTTCATCTGTGTGGCGTGCGGGGCTAGTTCGTTTGTCTGCGGGCCGGTGGGGGCTGGTCGCGCCCACGCGGCGGAGCCGCAAATCGACACAGCCCCGCGCCCCTATAGGTGCGGGCACTCAGGTCGGCTCGGGGATTTCACGTCCTACTTGTGTGACCACTTCCGACGTCAGTTCTCAATTGCCCGCCCGGGAGACCTGGCGGGCTTTGTATCGGCATTTTCGGGCGCATCGTGGGGCCGTTGGCCTGGGGGCGTTGCTGACGCTCGTGGGGGCCGCCACCGGGCTGGCTCAGCCGTTGGCTGCCAAGGCTCTGGTGGATCGGCTCGGTGGGGATGAGCCGATCGGTGGGGTGCTGGCTCTGCTCACCGCGTTGGTGGTGCTCGGGACGGTGGTGGAGTCGTTCGGGGCGTACGTCCTTGAGCGCACCGCCGAGTCCGTGGTGCTCGCCGCCCGGCGCACCCTCATCGGGCGGCTGCTGCGGCTGCGGCTTCCCGAGGTGGAGCGGCTGCCGCCGGGGGATCTGATGTCCCGGGTGACCTCCGACACCACGCTGCTGCGGGCCGTCACCACCCAGTCCGTGGTCTCGGCCGCCACCGGCGGGCTCACCTTCCTCGCCACGATCGCGATGATGGCGTACATGGACGCCGTGCTGCTCGGCGTCACCCTCGGCGTGATCGTGCTGATCGGCTCCGCCGTGGCCCTGGTGATGCCGAAGATCGCGCGGGCCACCGCGCAGTCGCAGGCGGCGGTGGCGCAGATCTCCACGGTCCTGGAGCGGGCGTTCGGCGCCTTCCGTACGGTCAAGGCGTCCGGCGCCGAGGCGCGGGAGAGCGCGGTGGTGGACGCGGCCGCCGAGGAGGCCTGGCGGCACGGGGTGCGGTCGGCCAAGTGGCATTCGGTGGCCGGGACTTCGGTCGGCCTCGCGGTCCAGGTGTCGTTCCTGGCGGTGCTCGGCATCGGCGGGGCGCGGGTCGCCTCGGGTGCGATACCGGTGTCCACACTGATCGCGTTCCTGCTGTTTCTCTTCTATCTGATCGATCCCGTCTCGAAGCTGGTGCAAGCGGCCACCCAGTACCAGGTGGGGTCTGCCGCCATCGCCCGGATCGAGGAAGCCGAGCGGCTGGAAGTCGAGTCCCTGGCCGAGGTTCCGGCGCCGCGCGGCGCCGTGCCCGCGCCCCGGTCCGGGGCCGCCTCGGTGGTCTTCGACGCGGTGACGTTCCGCTACCGGGACGACCTTCCGCATGTGCATCACGGGGTCTCCTTCGAGGTGCCGGGGGCCGGGATGACCGCCTTCGTGGGGCCGTCGGGGGCCGGTAAGACGACCGTGTTCGGGCTGATCGAGCGGTTCTACGAGGCGACCGGCGGGCGGGTGCTGATCGACGGGCGGGACGTGCGCGAGTGGCCGCTGGCCGAACTGCGCGGCGCCATCGGCTATGTGGAGCAGGACTCCCCCGTGCTGGCCGGGACCGTGCGCGAGAACCTCGTCTTCGGGGCCCCGGACGCGACCGACGCCGAGATCGCCGACGTCCTCGTACGGGCGAAGCTGGACGCGCTCGTGGAGCGGCTGCCGGACGGTCTGGAGACCGTGGTCGGGCACCGGGGCTCGAAGCTGTCCGGTGGCGAGCGGCAGCGGGTCGCCATAGCCCGTGCGCTGCTGCGCAGACCCCGGCTGCTGCTCCTGGACGAGGCGACCTCGCAACTGGACGCCGTCAACGAGCTGGCACTGCGGGACGTGGTGGCCGAGGCCGCCCGGGACACGACCGTCCTGGTGGTGGCGCACCGGCTGTCCACGGTGACGCTGGCGGACCGGATCGTGGTCATGGAGGCGGGCAAGGTACGGGCGGTGGGCACGCATGCCGAGCTGGTGGCCGGGGACCCGCTCTACGGGGAGCTCGCGGCCACGCAGTTCCTGGCCACCAGCTCCTGAACGGATCGCGCCTCCACGCCTGATCGGACCTCCACAGGAGGCTGCTCGACGGAGCAGAAGGGACACTCCGGACATGGATGGATTGCTGAACCTCGGCCGTCGGCTGCTGCCCCCCGTGGCCGCCGCCGTCGCCACCGCCACGCTGCTCGCGGGCTGCACGGACACCGGGACACCGGCCAAGGCCGCCGACTCCACCCCGCAGGCCGCCCAGGCCGCCCAGGCCCCCGCCCAGGCCCCGCGCAAGGCCGACGGCAACGGCCTGCAGAGCGACTACGAGCGGGTGATCAAGGACGTACTGCCGTCGGTCGTCCAGATCGACGCGGCCAACAGCCTGGGCTCCGGCATCGTCTACGACGACCAGGGGCACATCGTCACCAACGCCCATGTGGTCGGCGGCGAGCGCCAGTTCAAGGTGTCCACGGCGACCGGCGGCGGCGCGGTCGGCGCCAAGCTCGTCGCGGCCTATCCCGAGCAGGACCTCGCCGTGATCAAGCTCGACTCGGTGCCCAGCGGGATGAAGGCCGCCAAGTTCGGCGACTCGACGAAGGTCGAGATGGGCCAGATCGTGCTGGCCATGGGCTCGCCGCTGGGCCTGTCCAGCAGCGTCACCCAGGGCATCGTCTCGGCGACCGGCCGCACGGTCACGGAGGGCGCGGCGGGCGGCGGCCCGGGCGCCACCATCGGCAACATGGTGCAGACCTCGGCCGCGATCAACCCGGGCAACAGCGGCGGCGCGCTGGTCAATCTGAACAGCGAGGTCATCGGCATCCCCACGCTCGCGGCCGTCGACCCGGACATGGGCGGCAGCGCGGCCCCGGGCATCGGCTTCGCGATCCCGGCCTCGATGGCGAAGACGGTCGCGGACCAGATCATCAAGAGCGGCAAGGTGACCGACTCGGGCCGGGCGGCCCTGGGCATCACCGGACGTACGGTCGTGGACGCGAACTACCAGCCCGCGGGCGTCGCGATCGTGGACGTGAAGCGGGGCGGGGCCGCCGACAGGGCGGGTCTGAAGGCCGGTGACATCGTCACCAGGATCGGCCGGATGGACATCACGACGATCACCTCGCTGTCGGAGGCGCTGGCCGCCGACAAGCCCGGCCAGACCGTCCAGGTGACGTACACACGCGGCGGCGGACCCAAGACCGCCACGGTCACGCTCGGCGAGATCTGACAGCCCCCACCGGGACACGACGGCGCCCGTGGACCTGGCCGGTCCACGGGCGCCGTACAGGCCGTTCGTCGATCAGGCGTCGACGGCGTCGTGCAGGCTCATCGGGCCGTAGATCTGCGTACTGTCCTCGAACAGGAACACCTGGTCGGCCCCGCCCTCAAGGAGGTCCTTCCAGACCTCGCCGATCCAGGACTCCGCGTCGCCCTGGGTCGTGAACTCCTCCGGCGCCACCGCCGGCTCGACCTCCGTCCCGTCGGACTTCTCGAATCGCCACGTCCACGCCATGTGCGCCTCCCGGGTCACGTTGCTGCCCGCAGCGTAGCCGGGCGCGCACCGAGTGCGGTGACGCGGGAGGATCGTCCTCGTGGAACTGACTCTCCTCGGCACCGGAGCCCCCGACGGGCTGCCGCGCCCCGACTGTCCCTGCGCCGCGTGCGCCTCGGCCCGCGGCGACCAGGCGCGGGCCGCGACCGCGCTGCTCGTCGACGGGGCCCTGCTGCTCGACCTGACGCCCGGCGCCGCGCTGGCCGCCGCCCGGGCCGGGCACTCGCTCACGGGCGTACGCCAGGTGCTGCTCACCCATCCGCACGACGGGCCCGCCGTGGAACTGCCCCCCGGCCTGCCGTCGGCCGGGCGGGTGCCGGACGGGCGGGTCCTGACGCTCATCAGCGGCCATCGCGTGCGGGCGGTGCCGATGGACGCGCCGGGCACGGGGTACGAGGTGACCTCGCCGGAGGGCGAGCGGCTGCTGTATCTGCCGCCGGGGGGCGCGCCCTCCGGGATGGCGGAGGTACGCCCGTACGACATGGTCCTGTGCGATGTCGTGGGGCGCCCGGACGCGCTGGCGCGGCTGCGCGCCGCCGGGGCCGTCGGGCCGACCACGGACGTGGTCGGCGTCCACATCGACCACGAGGTGCCGCCCGGGCGCGAGCTCGCCCGAAGGCTGGCCGCGGCCGGGGCGCGGGCGGTGCCGGACGGGACGACGCTGCTTGTCGGCGAGTACCACGCCGTGCCCGATCTCCCGCGCCGCACCCTGGTGTTGGGCGGTGCGCGCTCGGGCAAGTCGGTGGAGGCCGAGCGCCGTCTGGAGTCGTTCCCGGAGGTCGTGTACGTGGCCACCGGCGGCACCCGGGACGGGGACGCGGAGTGGGCCGCGCGGGTCGGGCTGCACCGCGAGCGCCGGCCCGGCTCCTGGCGTACCGAGGAGACCTGCGACCTGGTGCCGCTGCTCGCCGTGGACGGGCCGCCGCTGCTCGTGGACTGTCTGTCGCTGTGGCTGACCGACGCGATGGACCGGGCCGGGGCGTGGGAGGAGCCGAAGGTTCCCGACGCGCTGCGCGAGCGGGTGGACGAGCTGGTGGCCGCCGTCCGCGCCACCTCCCGGACCGTGGTCATCGTCAGCAACGAGGTGGGCTCCGGGGTGGTCCCCGCGACCCGCGCGGGACGGCTGTTCCGCGACGAGCTCGGCAGGCTCAACTCGGCGGTGGGCACGGAGTGCGAGCACGTCCTGCTCGTGGTGGCGGGACAGGCGCTCGCGCTGCGCGGCTGAGGAGGGGCCCGAAGTGGCCTTACCGGCCGCACCACTCGAAACCCGGGCCACCTGTGCCGGTACTGTTCGGCGAATGAGCAGGCTGAATCTCGACGACTTCTCCGATCTGATCGAACGCCCCGACAGCGGTGTGCGGCGTGACGCCGAGGAACGCCGGGAGCGGCTGACCGTGCCGTCCGGCGCGCTCGGCCGGCTCGACGAGCTGGGCGAGTGGCTTTCGGCCGCGCAGGGTGCGGTTCCGGTCAAACCCATCGAGCATCCGCGCGTGATCCTCTTCGCCGGTGACCACGGCGTCGCCGAGCTGGGCGTCTCCGCCCGCCCGGCGCGCTCCGCGCACACCCTGGTCCGCTCGGTGCTCGACGGCGCGGGCCCGGTCTCGGTGCTCGCGCGCCGCCTGGGCGCCCCCGTACGGGTCGTCGACGCGGGTCTGGACTGCGACCCGGAACTGCTGCCCGAGGACGTCGTACGCCACCGTGTGCGGCGCGGCAGCGGGCGCATCGACATCGAGGACGCGCTGACCGTCGAGGAGGCCGAGGCGGCCGTACGCCTCGGCATGAAGATCGCCGACGAGGAGGCCGACTCCGGCACCGACCTGGTCGTCCTCGGCGACCTCAGCGTCGGCGGCACCACGGCCGCGGCCACCCTGATCGCGGCGCTCTGCGGCACCGACGCCTCGGTCGTCACCGGCCGTGGCGGGGCCGGGATCGACGACCTGGCGTGGATGCGCAAGTGCGCCGCGATCCGCGACGCGCTGCGCCGGGCGCGGCCGGTTCTGGGCGACCAACTGGAGCTGCTGGCGGCCGTCGGCGGCGCCGACCTTGCCGCGACGACCGGTTTTCTGCTTCAGTGCGCGGTGCGCCGAATGCCGGTCATCCTCGACGGGGTGGTCTCCTCGGCCTGCGCGCTGGTGGCTCAGCGGGCCGCCTTCCGGGCTCCGGACTGGTGGCTGGCCGGTCAGCTGAGCGGTGAGCCGGGCCAGTCGAAGGCACTGGACCGGATGGCACTCAACCCTCTGCTCGATCAGGGCGTCACTGTGGGTGAAGGAACGGGGGCCCTGCTCGCTCTCCCCCTCGTGCAGGCCGCCGCCGCCCTGGCCGCGGAGCTGCCCGAGCGCGCGGAGACCGAAGGGGACCGCGCCGAAGACTGAGCCGTGGTGCGGCCGGGAGGTCCCCGGCCGCATCCGCGACCGCCATGACGCGCGCTGTCAGTTGCCCCATATGATCGCGTTTCATGGGAGAAGTCCGCTTGACCACCGAAGGATTGAACCGGAGCACCGTCCGGTCGCGTCGCAGTGCGGCATTTGCCGTCTGGTACCTGCGCGCCGTGACATTCATCAACTTCCTGAGCGCCTTCTGGGTTTCACTGGGCCAGGACCTTCGGCGTCACAACACGGACAACTATTTCACGCCGTACCTGCTGGACGCGGGATTCACCTCCGGCGTGCTCACGCTGTTCCTCGCCGTCACCATGCGCCGCCGCAAGCGCGCCGCCTGGATCCTCAACCTCGTGCTGAGCGGCCTGTTCCTGCTGCTGTTCGCGTTCGTCATGGTCTTCCCGGAGATCCGCCAGTACGCGCAGAACTGGGTGTCCCTGGTCCTGACCGCCGGCTTCGTGGTCGCCCTGCTGCTGGGGCGCCGCGAGTTCTACGCGAAGGGCGACCGCTCCAACCCGAAGCTCGCGGCGGCCGTCGCGGCGGGCGGTCTGCTGGTCACCTCGCTGCTTGCCACGCTGCTCGTCACGGTCACCAACAACTACACCGGCTCGCACCCCTCCACGTTCCTGGGCCGCTGGCGCTACGGCGTGATGCGGCTGGTCTCGCTGGCGCCGGACGACACCGACATCACCGGGATCTCCTCCCCGGGCTGGGTCGACGTGACCATCAACGTCATGTCCACGCTGCTGCTCATCGCGGTGATCTACGCGGCCTTCCGCAACCGCAAGGCCGTCGACCCGATCACCGTCGAGGACGAGGAGAAGCTGCGCGCGCTGCTCGACAAGCAGGGTGAGCGCGACTCGCTCGGCTACTTCGCGCTGCGCCGCGAGAAGAGCGTCATCTGGTCCCCCACCGGCAAGGCCGCCGTCACCTACCGCGTGATCAACAGCGTCTCGCTGGCCTCCGGCGACCCCATCGGCGACCCCGAGGCCTGGCCCGGCGCCATCGAGCTGTGGCTGGCCGAGGCCCGCGAGCACGGCTGGATCCCGGCGGTGACCGGCGCCAGCGAGGAGGCGGGCACCATCTACGCCCGGCACGGCCTGGACGCCCTGGAGATGGGCGACGAGGCGATCGTGGAGATCGCCGAGTTCACCCTGGAGGGCCGCGCCATGCGGACCGTCCGCCAGGCGTACAACCGGGTGAAGCGGGCCGGGTACGAGGTGAGAATCCGCCGCCACGCGGACATTCCTGCCGATGAGATGAGTGAACTGCTGCGCAAGGCCGACGACTGGCGCGACGGCGCCACCGAGCGCGGCTTCTCCATGGCCCTGGGGCGCCTGGGCGACCCGGCGGACGGCCAGTGCGTGATGCTGGAGTGCACCGACGGCGAGGGCGCCCTGCGGGCCGTCCTGAGCTTCGTGCCGTGGGGCCCCAACGGGCTCTCGCTGGACCTGATGCGCCGCGACCGCGACTCCGAGAACGGTCTGATGGAGTTCATGGTCATCGAGCTCCTCCAGCGGGCCAAGGAGATCGGGATCACCCAGGTCTCGCTCAACTTCGCGATGTTCCGCTCCGTCTTCGAACGTGGCTCGAAGCTCGGCGCCGGACCGGTACTGAGGCTGTGGCGCTCGCTGCTCAGCTTCTTCTCCCGCTGGTGGCAGATCGAGTCGCTGTACCGCGCCAACGCCAAGTACCGGCCGATCTGGGAGCCCCGGTTCACCCTGTTCGAGAAGAGCGCCGACCTGCCGCGCATCGCGATCGCGTCGGCGCGCGCGGAAGGCTTCCTGGAGGCGCCCGGGCTGCCCAAGTGGCTGCACCGCAAGCACCTGGAGTCCCAGAGGTGATGGTTCCCCGCTCCCTGCCGGGCCACGGACCAGTACGCCGGTTCGTCCGTCGGGAGTGGGGTCCGCTCTACCTCGCCGTCCGCTACGCGCTGGGCACCCAGCGCTGGCGGGCGATCCCCATGACGCTCGGCGCGGTCGCGCTGACGTCGTTCTTCCAGCTCGTGCAGAACCAGTCCTGGGGCTTTCGTCCGGTCCAGATCCTCGGCTCGGTGAAGGCCGAGGACGCCCTGTGGATCTCCCTTCTGCGCACCCCGCTGTCGCTCTTCGTGCCCGCCCTGGACCTGCCGGTCTGGGGCGCGCTCGTCCAGCTCCTGATGGTGTTCGGGATCGCCGAGATCTGCATCGGCCGCCGCTCCACCCTGCTCATCGCGTACGCGGCCACCCTGGCCGGCACGATGTACGCGCGCGTGGCCATCGCGCTCGGCCCCGGCGTCCTGGGGCTGCCCGCCTCGGACGCGCAGATGGTCGACACCGGCCCCTCGGCCGCGGTGGTCGGGCTCGCGGTGTACGTGTGCTGGCGCTACCGGGCGTACTGGACGGCCGGCGGGGTGGTCCTGGCCATGATCGTCGAGGTGGCGCTCAAGGCCAACCTCGCGGGCAAGGAGCACGTCGCCGCGCTGCTCGCGGTGGCGGTGCTGTGCTGGATCACCGCGGTACGCCAGAAGCGCCGCCGGGCCCGCGCGGCTCAGGGCCGGCGCACCGGCAGCCTGTCCGGGGCGCCCCCGATGAAGTCGTGAAGCCTGCGCCGCAGCCGCGTCCAGCGCCGGTCGTGCCGGTAGACCCGCATCGCCGACCGGGCCCGTGCCCGGGGCCGGTTGCGGTAGAAGCGGCGGGCCCACGGGGAGCCGGGCCGGGCGAGCCGGATCGCGCCGATCAGGGCCACGAACGGGACGAGCGTGCCCATGATCGCCATCCGGAACTTCCCCTTGAAGAGCGCGACCAGCACGAAACAGAAGTTGATCCAGAGGGTGAGGATGAACGAGGCCCGGTCGTGCTGCTCCTGCGGTGAGACGTCGTTGACCCCCAGCGGCGAGAACCCCGCGAGCGTGAGCAGCACCAGCGCGGCCGTCAGCACCACCACTTCGACGCTCTTGCGCCCCTGCTCGGTCCAGTAGACGTCGTCCAGGTGCAGGATCAGCGCGAACTCGTCGAGCACCAGGCCCGCGCCCATCCCGAACACCACCGCGAAGATGCTGGCGCCGATGCCGTGCCGCCCGGCGCCGACCGCGCCGAACCCGCCGAGGATCGTCAGGATCACCCCCGGCACCACATGGTGGATGTGCAGCCCGCCCGGCTTGATGTTGCGGAACGGGCCCCGCCCGGCCCGGATCAGCCGGGTGATCGTCCGCGTGACGAGGAAGGTCAGGACGAAGGAGCCGAGCGCGAGCAGCATCGGAAGCTTCCCCGGCTCGACGAAGTTCCGGTTGAACCAGTCCATGCCTTCGGCTTCCGCTCCCGTAGTACGCATTACGGGCAATTTACCGCCCGGCCGCACCGAACGGCGGCCGGACCGACGCGAGCACCACCGTGCGCCCCGGCGCGGGATACCCTGCGGCCGATGAACCCCATGGACGGCATACGTTTCGCCTTCGGCACCCTCACCGCTCTGCCGGTCCGGGTCACCCGCTGGGACCGCACGGCGGCCCGGGCCGGGATGCTCTGGGCGCCGCTGCCCGGTCTGGTGGTCGGCCTGTGCGCGGCGGCCGCCGGGGGCGCCTTCCTGCTCCTGGACTCCGGCCCCCTGCTCGCCGCCGTCGCCACCGCCGCCGTCCCGGCCGTACTCACCAGGGGCCTGCACCTGGACGGCCTCGCGGACGTGGCCGACGGCCTGGGCAGCGCCAAGCCCGCCGAGGACGCACTGCGGATCATGAAGCAGTCGGACATCGGCCCGTTCGGCGTCCTCACCCTGGTCTTCGTCCTCCTCGCCCAAGTGGCGGTCCTGGCCGAGCTGTACGCGATCAGCTGGACCCGGGGCGCGCTCGCGGCCACGATCGCGGCCGTGACGGCCCGCCTCACCCTCACCCTCGCCTGCCGCCCAGGCGTCCCCCCGGCCCGCCCGGACGGCCTGGGCGCAGCGGTAGCGGGCGCGGTCCCCGTACGAGCGGCGGTCCTGCTGGCGGTGGCACTGACGGCAGCGTGCGCGACGACGGCGGGAGCGGCGTGGGGCGCGGGAGCGGCGGTCCATTACGCGCTGGCGGTGGCGGCGGCGCTGACGGCAGCCCAACTACTCCTGTCGCACTGCGTGCGCAGGTTCGGCGGAGTGACGGGCGATGTGTTCGGAGCACTGGCAGAGACGGCCGCCACGACAACCCTGATCGTGTCGGCGCTGGGGACTTATTAGGGGCGCGGGGAACTGCGCGACAAGCCCCCACCGGCCCGCAGACAAAGAACTCAGCAGGCCTTACGCCAAGTACCAAGCTCCTTCTGCTTCTGCATAGAGCTGAGGTTCAACTTCCGGGCCTGGGAGCAGAACTGCCCCGGTTCACGCCCGTACTCGACGTGGAACACGGCCTTCCCCGCACGGATGAAGGGCGACAACTGCTCGCACTCCCCGAACTCCGCGCACTGCTCGTTGACGGCGAAGTCGAAGTCCCGTACCAAGTCCGGGATTTGATCCAGGTCATTTTTCAGGCCAACGGCCATCCCCCGGTCGTGGGCGAGACGGGCAACAAGTCGGTTGTACGCAAGCTGATGCGCACCGGTCAGCGGGAAACCGGTTTCGTTGGCATAGCCGTCCATGTTGTCCGGCTCCACCGCGTCGAACCCCTTCTGCCTGCACATGTCGAACCGCTTGGCCATCAGCGGACCCAGTACGTCGGTGCGGCGGATGTCGAGCCAGCGCTCGCCCTTCCAGCCGTTGCCCTTGCCGAGGACCGACTTGGGGAAGCTGTCGGCGTCGGGGCGGAAGTCCTCCCAGGCGCCGGTGGACACGTAACAGATGACCTTGCGCCCGCGCCGATGCAGATCGTCGACCTGCGCCTTGGAGATGTTGAAGCCGTCGACGTCGTACACCGGGACGTTCACCGTCGGGTCCAGCTTCCCGGTGAGCTGCCACTGCCAGGCCACCCCGGGCTTGGGCTGCCAGCGGCCGTGGTCGGCCTCCGGGGACGCGGACTGGGTCGGGCCGCCGGACGCGGACGGGGAGTGCGAACCGGACGGTGCGGGCTGGGCGTTGTCGCTCCCGTCCGCCCCCGCCCCGTCGTCGTCGGAGGACGAGGAGGAGCACCCCGCCACCAGGAGCAGAGGCAACAGCAGCGCGAGGGCGAAACGAGTCGTACGAGTCATCGGACCGGCTCCAGGAAGTGCGGCAGGGTGCCCCACGGGTGCGGGGCCTCGCCCGGTACCGCGCAGTGCACCCGGGTGGCCGGGCGCGCGCCGGGTGGGGCGGCGTAGACGAGATGGCAGAAGCGGTCCGGCGGATGGCCGTGCGTCCACTGCGGGACCTCCACCGAAGGATAGGTCGCCCAGGTGCCCTCGTACGTCACCAGCAGGTCGGCCAACTCCGCGTAACCGGGGTCCGGATGGACGCCGTGGTTGAGGACCAGCGTGCGGGCCCCGGCCGCGCGGGCGGCGACCGAGAGCCGCCGGTAGTGCGCGAGCAGCGCCGGGTCGGTGGCCGCCTGGTCCAGGAACGCGCCGTCGGCGCCGTACCAGTCGCGGTGGCGCAGCAGGTCCCGTACGACGTCGGCGTGCGGGCGGCGGCCGTAGTCGGTGTCCGCGTAGCCGAGGACCGGCACGCCCGCCGCGCGCAGCCGGGCGGCGGCCTCGGCGAACGCCGCATCGGGCGCCTCGCCCGCCCCGCTGGCCGGGTTGAGCACCACCCCGTACAGCCGGGGCGCGGCGGCGATCAGCGTCTCCCAGGCGTCGGGCCGGTCGGCGGGGTGGTCGTAGAACGGCACGAGCAGATCGCGGTGCGTCAGGTGCATGTCGTACGGGGTGTCCGTCCTCGGTCGTCCGGCCGGTGGAGTCGTGTGAGTGGTCATAGCCGGTGTGCCGTCGCCCTTCCCAGCAGGACGCCGACGAGTACGGCGTGCACGACGGCCGCCGCGCCCGCCACCACCGGCCCGACCGTGCTCGGGTGGCCCGCGCCGGTCAGCAGCGCGACGACCTGTATCCCGCCCGCCGCGCAGCACACGGCGGCCGCGCTGCGCACCGCGCCGAACGACTGGAGCAGCAGCGCCGTCCACAGCACCATGCCGGTGGCGAGCAGCCCGGCGAGCCGCAGCGCGCCGAGTTCGGGGGCGCCCGGCCACAGCAGCGTTCCGGCGACCGTGAGCGCGAGCAGCACGGCCAGATAGCCGCCGAGGCAGACCGCGATGGTGGCGGCGACGGCCTTGCGGAAGCCGTACGCCGTGGTGCTCGCCCGCAGCCCGGCCAGGCTCTCGCTGCGGAAGCGATACAGCAGCCACTCGGCCGGGCCCATGCTCAGCGTCAGCGCGACGGCCGAGGGCGCGGCCACGGCGGAGTCGGCGCCGTCGGCGAGCACATCGCCAACTGCCGTGTACAGCACGAGAATTCCGGTGCCGAGCCCGAACAGCGCGTACGGGACGGACGCGGCCAGCCGTGGCCCCGGGCGGTCGTCCGCCGCCGCGTCGCCGCCCTCCTTGGCCAGGGCCCGGGCCGCGAAGCCCGCGGCCGCAGCGAGGGAGAGGAGGAGCAGCCCGGTGCGCAGCGCGTCCGGCAGGTCGTACGAGACGGTCGGCGCCGCGCCCGCCGCCATCGGCACGAGCGCGCACAGCAGATCGCGCTCGCGCCCGAGGGCGAGCAGGACGGTGGCCGCCGCCAGATACACCGCCTGCCCGGCGGCGAACGCGGCGGCGGTCAGCTCGCCCGGACCTGCCGCCGCCAGCGCCACCAGCGCGCTCAGCACGGCCCCCAGCGGCGCCCCGACACGCAGCGCCCTGGCGGCGGTTGCGCGGTCGCCGAGGCCGAGCCAGGAGTAGGCGCGGTGCGAGAGGCCCTGGTTCCACACCCAGCCGGTGATCGCCCCGGCGAGCAGCGGGACCGTGCCCCAGGGCAGCCCGAGGCCGTTCGGCGGGCCCGCGAGCAGCGGCGCCCCCAACACGTACGCGAGGCCCGGCAGGGCGAAGAGCAGGCCGCGCAGCAGGCAGGCGGGCAGCGACGAGTGCCAGGGGTCGGCGGCCGGGCCCGCGACCTGCGGGTAGCGGCGCTCCACGCGCGCGTAGAGGTCCTCGGCGAGCGCGAAGGAGTCGTCGCGACCGTATGTGGTCCTTATATGGGCGTCGGTCATCCCGTCGGATTCGAGGATGGCGGCCACCTCGTCGGGATGGACGGCGGCCGCTATCAAGTCCTCCATGCGGTCGGTGAGTTCGTCGATGGGGTCGGCGGCGGCGCCGTGCGGGCGCTGGCGCGGGATGTAGGGCAGGGTGTCCTGGCCCTCCTTGCCCAGCCAGAGCGAGCCGCTCACCAGACGGATCCGTCCGACGCCAGCTCCCGGTACCAGGGGTCGGTGAGCTGGAGCGTCCAGTCGTCGGCCTCCTGCGGCGTCTCGGGGCAGCGCTCCTCGGCGAGTTGAGGCTCGGGGCACCCGGCGAGCTCCAGATAGATCCGGCGGAAGCCGTCCACGGACCGGTGCAGGGTGAACTGGTCGACGACCCTGGTCCGGGCCCGCGCACCCAGTTCGGCGCGGTACGCGTCGTCACGCAGCAGCGCGAGCGTGGCCTCGGCCATCAGCGCCGGTTCGCGCGGCGGGACCACGAGCCCCGCGTCCCCTACCGCCTCGCGCACCCCGCCGACGTCCGTGGAGACCGTGGCGCGGCCGCAGGACATGGCCTCGATGATGGAGAAGGGGAAGCCCTCACTGATGCTGGAGAGCATCACCACGCTCCCCGCCGCGTACGCGCTCGCGACGTCGCTGATGCGGCCCTCGTAGCTGATGCCGTCGCTCACGCCGAGTTCGGCGGCGAGCTTCTCCAGCTTGGTGCGGTAGTCCGCGTTGCCCGCCGGGACGGGGCCGAACAACCGCAGCCGTACCTCGGGCAGTTCGGCCCTGACCATGGCGTACGCCCGGATCAGGGTCCCCAGGTCCTTGATGGGGTCGACACGGCCGCACCAGCTCAGCGTGGGCACCGCGGGGTCGGGTCCGGCGTGCGGGAAGAGGTTGGGGTCCACGCCGTTGTAGACCGTGCGGATCCGGTCGGCCGGCGCCCCGCCGCGCTCCTCCCAGCGGCGGTTGTACTGGTTGCACGGGGTGATGAGGTCGGCCTGGCGGTAGCCCATCGAGTTGAGCTCCCGGTAGAAGCTCAGGATCACCGACTTCACCGGCCAGCTCTGCTCGCCCGTGCGGTAGCCGAGGTAGCGCTCGCGCAGATAGATGCCGTGTTCGGTCAGGAGAAAGGGCACACCGTCGAGGTGCTGGGCGGCGAGCGCGGGCAGGGTGGCGAGCCCGCTGCTGACCGCGTGCGCCACGCAGTCCTCCGGGAGCCGGGCGGCCAGCGGGCGCAGCGCGTGTTCCAGCAGGTCGGTGGCGGTGAGGGCGTCGTGCACGGTGGGCCGCGCGGCGGAGATCTGCAGATGCGGCATCGTCCAGATCCACATGAGCGAGCGCAGCGCGGCCTCCGAGCGCAGCGCCGCGGAGAGCCGCCCGGCCCGGGCCAGCCGCGCCAGGGCGTACAGGCCCTGGGCGAAGTCGCAGCCGGACTCCGGGTCGAGCATCGCGAGCAGGAACCGCTCATAGACGTCCAGGAAGCGGCGCCGCTCCTTGCCGAGGAGTGGCCGCCGTGCCGGCGCCGGTCCCCACAGCGGGAACGCGGTGTGCCGGTACACGTTCGGCGGCAGCTCCCAGGTGACCGGTTCACGTCCGCTGCCGGTGAGGGCGAGGACGTTGAAATCGACCTCCGGCATGCCTCGGACGAGCTGGTCGCACCAGGTGCTCACCCCTCCGTGGATGTGCGGATAGGTGCCTTCGGTGAGCATGGTGACATGACGGCCACTGCTCGGCATTGGTGTCCCCCCTGGACAGCGATGGCAGACGGCTGGTCAGGCCGGGAGCTTCAGCGTGATCGCCGCCTGGAAGACGTCGGGCGAGGACCAGGCGGAGCGCTGACCCGCGTACGGCGTGCCGAACACGGTGGTGCTGAGGAGCTGTTGCTTGACGGTGCCCTCGGGAGCGGTGACGGGCGCCACCACGCCCGACGGCGTCTGGACGGTCACGGTGTTCCCGATGCGGTACGCGGTGACCTTGCCGTCGGCGAGGGCCTGGGCCCAGGCGGTCTGGCGGCTGAGCTCGGTGCCGATGTCCTTCTGTCGCAGGTTCACGATGGGAGCACTGTCCGCGAACACGCCGCGGTAATCACCGAGCACCTTGTCGAGGACCGGGTAGGCGATCCGCTCCTCGGCGAGGTTGGACTGGTGGATGTAGTGCGGGCGCGGGTCGTTGCCCAGCACATGACGCAGGGCGGTGGTCGCCTCCTGCGGCACGATGTACGACTGGTAGCCGGTGGCGGTGTCCAGCGGCCCCGGCAGACAGGTCGACGTCGGGTTGTTCTCGCAGATCCCGCTGCCGCCGTCGGCCTTCGACGTGTAGATCCAGTTGTACTCGTCGGTCATCTCGGCTGCCTTGCCCGCGTTGTAGTACACGTTCATCGGGTAGCGCGGCACCGTGAGGGCGCCCCCGACCGGACGCTGCTGCGGCTCGCGCGAGTCGTCGCTCCCGGTCCACCTGACCCCGGCGTCGGCGAGCGCGGGGGCGAGGTTGGGGTTGTCCTGGGGCTGCTGCGGCAGGGTCTTCAGGCCGGAGTGCTCACCGGTGACCAGTTCGGTGCGGTCGACCGGAAGGCCCTTCTGCACGCCCCAGTTGTAGTTGTCGGTGATCTGGCCGTAAATGTCGCTGCGGCTCACCCACTGGGTGCTGCCGTCCGGGTTCGTGGCGCAGCTCCAGGGCACGGTGGTGGTGTTCTGGACGCAGCCGAGGAACTCATGGGTGTAGGTGTGGTTCTCCCACCGGAACTTGTCCTTGTCGGCGAGCAGCTGGTCGGAGAGCGGGTCGGAGCCCGCGTGTTCGCTCTTCCACTCCTCGCCGGAACCCGCGTTGTACAGCAGGTCGAGGGTGAGACCGCTGGACTGCTCCCACTGGGCGGCGTACTGGGCGTCGGCCGCCGTCATCCGGATGTCGCTGGTCTCGCCCCCTGGGCCGGCGCAGTCGAAGTCGCCGGGTGTGCAGTGGAGCGTGGTGTCCCAGCGGGCGTCCGGCGCGAGGACATCGTCGACATGCACGGCGAAGTAGTTGCGGCTCTGCCCGAGGTGTACGCCCTGGGTCAGCCATTCCACCATGCCACGGGCCAGTACCTTGAACTGCTCCTGGTACTGGTTGTAGGCGAAGGTGACGACGAGTTCGCTGCGGCCGTCGTGGGTGTAGGCGCCGAGCAGCGAACCGCCGGTGGGGGCGGTGAGATAGCTGGTGTAGCCGTCCCGGGGATGGCCCGCGTAGCCGTAACTCTCGGAGACGAGCGCGGAGTTGTCCTCGAAGACGACCGGCCCGTCGAGGTAGCCGAAGGGGCCCGTCTTCCCGGCGTCGGTGATCTGGGTCTTGGCGCCGTCCAGGACGCCGGCCCAGCCGCCGTTCTGATCCGTGTAGTCGAGCCCGACCTCGGGGTGGGCCCAGGTGTACGCGTCGATCTGGCGGATGCCGAAGGTCTGCTCGTAGGTCGCGAGCGCGGTCTGCTCGGGGCTGTCGGCGGAGCCGAACGGTATTTCGTTGGGCGTGATGACGCCCTGGAACTTGGCGCGGGGCCGTCCGTCCACCGTGTCGCCGAGGAACGCCGCGTCGACGGTCTGACGGCCGGAGTCCCCGAGCTTCACCGTCTGGTAGGGCAGTCCGATGCTCTTGAGCTCCCACACCAGCGCGTCGACGGCGCTGCCGCCGTCGTCCAGGACGAGCACCTTCAGATCGATCCTCGCAGGTGTCGCCGCCGCGTCGGCCGAGGCCGCGGGTATGCCCGCCGCCAGGAGGCCGGCGGCCAGCAGCGCCACCGTGGCTCTGCCCGCGGTCGAGCCGTACACCTTCTTCATGTTCCCCCCTCATGGGGGCCCTTCCGCATGCGTACGCACATAGGAGGACCTGTGGAGATGATGCAAAGGAGCCCCGTGCGCCCTTGCCCGAACGGGCCGAGTGTGACCGAGCGACCACAGTCTGGCGGGGAAACATTGAGGAGACACCACGGATGAGTGAATTACCGCCGCCGTGATCGAAGCGCACTTGCGCGCGTACGCTCGTATCCGCGCCCAACTCGGCCGATTTACGATGCGCCGGGGCACAGCCGACCCATCCCTCGGCTCGGAAACTCAACGGAAGAGAGACTTCACCACCGTGACTGCTCTGACTCTCAGCACTGCCGGTGCCGCGACGCTGCGCGCCGACGCCATCGTCGTCGGCGTCGCCAAGGGCGCCAAGGGCGCCGTCGTCGCCGCCGGCGCCGAGGCCGTGGACAAGGCGTTCGGCGGCAAGCTCGCCGGCGTCCTGGAGACCCTGGGTGCCTCCGGTGCCGAGGGCGAGGCGACCAAGCTGCCGTCGCCGTCCGGCCTGAAGGCGCCGGTCGTGCTGGCGGTCGGGCTGGGCGCGGCTCCCGAGAAGGACGAGGCGTTCGGCGCCGAGGCGCTGCGCACCGCCGCCGGTGTCGCGGCCCGCGCGCTGACCGGCACCAAGAAGGCCGCGTTCGCGCTGCCGATCGAGGCCGCCGAGGACGTCGCCGCGATCGCCGAGGGCGCACTGCTCGGCGCGTACGCCTTCACCGCGTACCAGGAGAACGGCAAGGGCGCGAAGGCGCCACTGGCCGAGATCGCCCTGCTCGGCGCCAAGCCGCGTGACAAGGCTCACAAGGCGGCCGCCGAGCGCTCCATCATGCTGGCCGAGGAGATCAACCGGGCCCGCGACCTGGTGAACACCCCGCCGAACGACCTCTACCCCGAATCCTTCGCGGCAGTCGCGACGGCGGCGGGCAAGGAGCACGGCGTCAAGGTCCAGGTGCTCGACGAGAAGGCGCTCACCAAGGGCGGCTTCGGCGGCATCCTGGGCGTCGGCACCGGCTCGGCCAACCCGCCCCGCCTGGTGAAGATCGCGTACACGCACCCCGAGGCGGCCAAGTCGCTCGCCTATGTCGGCAAGGGCATCACCTACGACTCGGGCGGCATCTCGCTGAAGCCGGCCGGCCACAACGAGACGATGAAGTGCGACATGGCCGGCGCCGCCGCCGTCTTCGCCGCCGTCGTCACGGCCGCGCGCCTGGGCCTGCGGGTCAACGTCACCGGCTGGCTGGCGCTCGCCGAGAACATGCCGTCGGGCACCGCCACCCGCCCGGGCGACGTGCTGCGCATGTACAGCGGCAAGACCGTCGAGGTCCTGAACACCGACGCCGAGGGCCGTCTGGTCCTGGCCGACGCGCTGACCAAGGCCTCCGAGGAGAACCCGGACGCGATCGTCGACGTGGCGACCCTGACCGGCGCCATGGTCCTCGCGCTCGGCAACCGCACCTTCGGCGTGATGGCCAACGACGACGCCTTCCGCACCGCGGTCCACGAGACCGCCGAGGAGGCCGGCGAGCCGTCCTGGCCGATGCCGCTCCCCGCCGACCTGCGCAAGGGCATGGACTCCCCGACCGCCGACATCGCCAACATGGGCGAGCGGATGGGCGGCGGCCTGGTGGCCGGTCTGTTCCTGAAGGAGTTCGTGGGCGAGGGCATCACCTGGGCCCACCTGGACATCGCGGGCCCGGCCTTCAACGAGGGCGCCCCGTTCGGCTACACCCCCAAGGGCGGCACCGGCTCCGCCGTGCGCACCCTGGTCCGGCTGGCCGAGCGCACCGCCGACGGCGAGCTGGGCTGACACCGTATGACCTGGGCCGACGCCCGGTGACACAGACGGCCTCGGGCATACGTCCGAGGCCGTTCGTGTTCACCCCCCGGACACATCCGGTGTCCATGCTCCGATGACGTCCGGATTCCGCTCTGGACGAAATCGGTACTTCCGTACGCGGCGATCGCCCCCGCAACCGGCGATCGGCCGTCCCACAGCCCGGCCCCGCGTCCCGCCTTCCGGCAACAAGTGCGAAGATGGGTTCTCGGCAGGACAGGGCCCCCACCACAGGGCCGACGAAGACAGCGGCCGAACACCAGCCGCCGACCGGTCAGCGGTGACCGGCGACCGGCGCACATGCATGGAGGACGTGACGTGGCGAACGACGCCAGCACCGTTTTCGACCTAGTGATCCTCGGCGGTGGCAGTGGCGGTTACGCCGCGGCCCTGCGCGGAGCTCAGCTGGGCCTGGACGTCGCACTGATCGAGAAGAACAAGCTCGGCGGCACCTGCCTGCACAACGGCTGCATCCCGACGAAGGCCCTGCTGCACGCCGGTGAGATCGCGGACCAGGCGCGCGAGGCCGAGCAGTTCGGTGTCAAGGCCACCTTCGAGGGCATCGACATCAACGCCGTCCACAAGTACAAGGACGACGTGATCTCGGGCCTCTACAAGGGTCTGCAGGGTCTGGTCGCCTCCCGCAAGGTGACGTACATCGAGGGCGAGGGCAAGCTCTCCTCCGCGACCTCGGTCGACGTCAACGGCCAGCGCGTCCAGGGCCGCCACGTCCTCCTGGCGACCGGCTCCGTGCCGAAGTCGCTGCCGGGCCTGGAGATCGACGGCAACCGCATCATCTCCTCGGACCACGCGCTGACGCTGGACCGGGTCCCGCAGTCCGCGATCATCCTGGGCGGCGGCGTCATCGGCGTCGAGTTCGCCTCGGCGTGGAAGTCCTTCGGCACCGACGTCACCGTCGTCGAGGGCCTCAAGCACCTCGTCCCGGCCGAGGACGAGAACTCCTCGAAGCTTCTTGAGCGCGCGTTCCGCAAGCGCGGCATCAAGTTCAACCTCGGCACCTTCTTCCAGAAGGCCGAGTACACCCAGAACGGCGTGAAGGTCACCCTGGCCGACGGCAAGGAGTTCGAGGCCGAGGTCCTCCTCGTCGCCATCGGCCGCGGCCCGGTCTCGCAGGGCCTCGGTTACGAGGAGCAGGGCGTCGCGATGGACCGCGGCTACGTCCTGGTCGACGAGTACATGCGTACCAACGTGCCGACCATCTCGGCCGTCGGTGACCTCGTCCCGACCCTCCAGCTCGCGCACGTCGGCTTCGCCGAGGGCATCCTGGTGGCGGAGCGTCTGGCCGGTCTCAAGACCGTGCCGATCGACTACGACGGTGTGCCGCGCGTGACGTACTGCCACCCCGAGGTCGCCTCCGTCGGCATCTCCGAGGCCAAGGCCAAGGAGATCTACGGTGCGGACAAGGTCGTCGCTCTGAAGTACAACCTGGCGGGCAACGGCAAGAGCAAGATCCTGAAGACCGCGGGCGAGATCAAGCTCGTCCAGGTCAAGGACGGTGCCGTGGTCGGCGTCCACATGGTCGGTGACCGTATGGGCGAGCAGGTCGGCGAAGCCCAGCTGATCTACAACTGGGAGGCCCTGCCGGCCGAGGTCGCGCAGCTCATCCACGCGCACCCGACGCAGAACGAGGCGCTCGGCGAGGCCCACCTGGCGCTGGCCGGCAAGCCGCTGCACTCCCACGACTAATTGCCCTCGGGCGCGACGACCACTTCCGCAATTCTGTAAGGAGAAACTGAAACCATGTCGGTTTCCGTAACCCTTCCGGCGCTCGGCGAGAGCGTCACCGAGGGCACCGTCACCCGCTGGCTGAAGGCCGAGGGCGAGCGCGTCGAGGCCGACGAGCCGTTGCTCGAGGTCTCGACCGACAAGGTCGACACCGAGATCCCGGCCCCCGCCTCCGGCATCCTGGCCTCCATCAAGGTGGCCGAGGACGAGACCGTCGAGGTGGGCGCCGAGCTGGCGATCATCGACGACGGCACGGGCGCGCCCGCCGCCGCTGCGGCTCCGGCCGCCGAGACGGTCGCGGCCCCCGCCCCGGCCGCGCCGGTCGCCGAGGCCCCCGCGGCCCCGGCTCCCGCCGCTGCTCCGGCTCCGGCCGCCGCCCCGGCCGGTGCCGCCTCCGGCACCGACGTGACGCTCCCCGCGCTGGGCGAGTCCGTCACCGAGGGCACCGTCACCCGCTGGCTGAAGCAGGTCGGCGAGGAGGTGGCCGAGGACGAGCCGCTTCTTGAGGTCTCCACCGACAAGGTCGACACCGAGATCCCCGCCCCGGTCGCCGGTGTGCTCCTGGAGATCGTGGTCGGCGAGGACGAGACCGCCGAGGTCGGCGCCAAGCTGGCCGTCATCGGTGCCGCGGGTGCCGCGCCCGCCGCCGCTGCCGCCCCGGCCGCTCCGGCTCCGGCCGCTGTTCCGGCCCCGGTTGCCGCTCCGGCTCCGGCTCCGGCCCCTGTGGCTGCTCCGGCCGCCCCGGCCGCGCCCGCCCCGGCTCCGGCCGCCCCGGCCCCCGCGCCGGTCGCCGCTCCGGCTCCGGTGACCCCGGCTCCGGCCCCGGTCGCCACCTCCGGTGACGACGGCGCGTACGTCACGCCGCTGGTCCGCAAGCTCGCCTCCGAGTCCGGTGTGGACCTGGGCGCGGTCAAGGGCACCGGCGTCGGTGGCCGTATCCGCAAGCAGGACGTCATCGCCGCGGCCGAGGCCGCCAAGGCCGTCGCCCCGGCGCCGGTCGCGGCCGCCGCTCCCGCCGCGAAGGCCGCCCCCTCCCTGGAGGCGTCCCCGCTGCGCGGCCAGACGGTCAAGATGACCCGCATGCGCAAGGTCATCGGCGACAACATGATGAAGGCGCTGCACTCGCAGGCCCAGCTGACCTCGGTCGTCGAGGTCGACATCACCAAGCTGATGAAGCTGCGCGGCCAGGCGAAGGACTCCTTCGCCGCCCGCGAGGGCGTCAAGCTCTCCCCGATGCCGTTCTTCGTGAAGGCCGCGGCCCAGGCGCTGAAGGCCCACCCGGTCATCAACGCCCGGATCAACGAGGACGAGGGCACCATCACGTACTTCGACTCGGAGAACATCGGCATCGCCGTGGACTCCGAGAAGGGTCTGATGACGCCGGTCATCAAGGGTGCGGGCGACCTGAACATCGCCGGTATCTCCAAGGCGACCGCCGACCTGGCCGGCAAGGTCCGCGCCAACAAGATCACCCCGGACGAGCTGTCCGGCGCGACCTTCACGATCAGCAACACCGGCTCGCGCGGTGCGCTGTTCGACACGGTCATCGTGCCCCCGAACCAGGTCGCGATCCTGGGCATCGGCGCCACGGTCAAGCGCCCGGCGGTCATCGAGACGGCCGAGGGCACGGTCATCGGCGTCCGTGACATGACGTACCTGTCGCTCTCCTACGACCACCGCCTGGTCGACGGCGCCGACGCGGCTCGTTACCTGACGGCCGTCAAGGCGATCCTGGAGGCCGGCGAGTTCGAGGTCGAGCTCGGCCTGTAAGGCGCGCGGCCGTACGGTCTGTGACGAAGGCGCCCCCGCCCGGAGTGATTCCTGGTGGGGGCGCCGCCGTATTGTCTAGAGGTCACCGCTCGCGTGAAGGAGCCCGTCATGACCCCGCCCGTCGTCCACTCGCTGCGCGAGCAGATCCGCGAGCACATCGTGGAGGGGATCGTCAGTGGCCGCTGGAAGCCGGGTGAGCGGATCGTGGAGCGGCGGATCGCGGTCGAGCTCCAGGTCAGCCAGACTCCCGTGCGGGAGGCGCTGCGGGAGCTGGAGTCGCTGCGTCTGATCGAGTCGGCGCCCAACAAGGGTGTACGCGTACGGAACTTGACCGCCGCCGACCTGGAGGAGAGCTACCCCGTACGGGCCGGTCTGGAGCAGATCGCCGCCGAGCTGGCGGCGGACCGGCTGGCCGCCGACTGCTCGGCGCTTGAGCCGCATGTGGCTGCGCTGTACGAGGCGGATGCGGTGGCGGACGGTACGGCGCAGGTCCGCCATACGGTCGGGTTCCACCGCGAGCTGGTCCGTGCGGCGGGCAACAGTGTGCTCCTCCACACGTGGGAGGGCCTGGGGATCGAGGTCTTCACGGCCCTGTCGATCCGCTGGCTCGGCACAGTCCAGAAGTCCTACGCGGAGGAGCACCAGGAGCTGGTGGAAGCCTTCCGCCGCCACGACCCGCGCATCGGCACGCTGGTCAAGTCCCACGTCCTGGGCTGCGCGCCCCGGGCGTAGCGGGTCCTGGCCCCCACCCCACCCCTTCCCTGAACCCTCCGGGGGTGGGTGGGGGTGAAGGTGGTCTCCCGGGGGCCAGGCCCCGGGACCCCGGCTGGGGCGGGTGGGCAGCGGGGCTTCGCCCCTGCGCCCCCGTTTGTCTGCGGATCGTGCTGGGTTGCTCGCGCAGTTCCCCGCGCCCCTAAAGGAGGGCCCGAAGGGCCCATCAAGGGGCGCGGGGAACTGCGCGAGCAGCCCCCACCGGCCCGCGGGCAAACAACAACCCGGGGCCCGGGGCGCAGCCCCGGTTCAGTGTCAGGGACGGAGGGGGTGGACCCGCTCATACTCCGGCACCCCCGCTCATCCGCACCCCACCCCACCTGCGAAAACAAGGCACCCCGTGCCCCATTCCGCGGCACCCTGTGCCGACTTTCCCGTTCTCGCGAAGTTTTTCGCTCAACACTTTGATCGATCATCGATCGTCGGCTTACAGTCAACGGCGGACTTACCCGGTCCACCGCCCTGTCCTGCCAGACAAGGCCCCTTTTTCTCCACCCCCCTCCAGTCCGGAAGGCGGCGATCATGACCGACCCCGTAGCCAAGTTTCCGAGCGAGCTCGACCAGCTCCCGGACCGTGACACCGAGGAGACCGCCGAGTGGGCGGCCTCCCTCGATGCCGTCGCCAAGGCCGCCGGCCCGCACCGGGCCGCGTATCTGATGCGCCGCACGCTCCAGCACGCGGAGGGTGCGGGCCTGGCCCTGCCCAAGCTGCTGGAGACGGACTACGTCAACACCATTCCCAGCTCCGCCGAGCCCGTCATCGACGGCGACGAGGAGATGGAGCGCCGGATCACGGCGTGGAACCGGTGGAACGCCGCCGCCATGGTCACCCGCGGCTCCAAGCACGGCGTCGGCGGCCACATAGCCACCTTCGCCTCCGCCGCCTGGCTTTACGAGACCGGCTTCAACCACTTCTTCCGTGGCAAGGAAGCCGACGGGTCCGGCGACCAGCTCTACATTCAGGGCCACGCCTCCCCCGGCATCTACGCCCGCGCCTTCCTCGACGGGCGTCTCAACGAGACCCACCTCGACAACTTCCGGCAGGAGTCGGGCGGCAACGGCCTGCCCTCCTACCCGCACCCCCGCCGCCTCCCCTGGCTCTGGGAGTTCCCGACCGTCTCGATGGGTCTCGGGCCGCTCTCCGCCATTTATCAGGCGCGCTTCAACCGGTACCTCACCAACCGGAAGATCAAGGACGTCTCCGCGTCCCACGTCTGGGCCTTCCTCGGTGACGGCGAGATGGACGAGCCCGAGTCGACCGCCGCACTCGCGCTCGCCGCGCGTGAGGGCCTCGACAACCTGACCTTCGTCATCAACTGCAACCTGCAGCGCCTCGACGGTCCGGTCCGCGCGAACTTCAAGATCGTGCAGGAGCTGGAGGCCCAGTTCCGCGGCGCCGGCTGGAACGTCGTGAAGTCGCTGTGGGGCGGCGCCTGGGACGAGCTGTTCGCGCTCGACACCACCGGCGCCCTCGTCCGCCGCCTGCGTGAGGTCCCGGACGCGCAGGTCCAGACGTACCAGACCCGCGACGCCGCCTACATCCGCGAGGACTTCTTCGGCAAGGACGCGGCCCTCGTCGAGATGGCGAAGCTGCTCTCCGACGACAAGATCCTTGAGTGCTTCCACCTCTCCCGCGGTGGTCACGAGCCCCGCAAGGTGTACGCCGCGTACAAGGCCGCCCTGGAGTTCAAGGGCGCGCCCACCGTCATCCTGGCGCAGACCGTCAAGGGCTTCACCCTCGGTGAGGGCTTCGCGTCCAAGAACGCGAACCACCAGATGAAGAAGCTCTCCAACGACGAGTTCAAGAACATGCGGGATCTGCTGGAACTGCCGATCTCCGATGCTCAGTTCGTTGACGGGGTTGTTCCTTACGGTCACCCTGGCGCCGACTCGCCGGAGGTCCGCTACCTCCAGGAGCGGCGCGCCGCCCTCGGCGGCCCGGCCCCGGCCCGTCGTACCCACGCGCTCGCCCCGCTGCCCGCCCCGGCCGACAAGGCGTTCGCCGCCTTCGACAAGGGCTCCGGCAACCAGTCCATGGCCACCACCATGGCCTTCGTACGGCTCGTCAAGGACCTCATCCGCGACAAGGAGACCGGCAAGCGCTGGGTCCCGATCGTCCCGGACGAGGCCCGTACGTTCGGTATGGAGTCGCTGTTCCCCTCGCTCGGCATCTACTCGCCGAAGGGCCAGACGTACGAGCCGGTCGACCGCGACCAGCTGATGTACTACCGCGAGGCCAAGGACGGGCAGATCCTCAACGAGGGGATCACCGAGGCCGGTTCGATGGCCGACTTCATCGCCGCCTCCAGCGCGTACGCCACGCACGGCGAGGCGATGATCCCGTTCTACATCTTCTACTCGATGTTCGGCTGGCAGCGCACCGCCGACCAGATGTGGCAGCTCGGCGACCAGCTGGGCCGCGGCTTCCTGGTGGGCGCCACCGCCGGTCGTACGACCCTGACCGGTGAAGGTCTCCAGCACGCCGACGGCCACTCGCCGGTGATCGCCGCGACCAACCCGGCGGCGCTGACGTACGACCCGGCCTTCGCGTACGAGATCGGCACCATCGTCAAGGACGGTCTGCGCCGGATGTACGGCGAGGCGGCCCCGGGCGAGGACCAGAACGTCTTCTACTACCTCACCGTCTACAACGAGCCCATGCCGCAGCCCGCCAAGCCGGCCGGCATCGACGAGGGCATCGTCAAGGGCCTCTACCGCTTCAACACGGCCGAGTCGGCCGGGCTGAACGTGGCCGCCGCCAACCCCGCGCGCATCCAGCTGCTCGGCTCCGGCACCGCGATCCACTGGACCCTTGAGGCCCAGAAGCTGCTCGCCGAGGAGTGGGGCGTGGCCGCCGACGTGTGGTCCGCGACCTCCTGGACCGAGCTGCGCCGCGACGCCCTGGAGGCGGACGCCGCGCTGCTGCGCGGCGAGGAGCGCGTGCCGTACGTACGCCAGGCGCTGGCCGGTGCCGAGGGCCCGGTCCTCGCGGTCAGCGACTACATGCGCCAGGTCCCGGACCAGATCGCGCAGTGGGTCGAGCAGGACTACTCCTCGCTCGGCGCCGACGGGTTCGGCCTCTCCGACACCCGTGACGCCGCCCGCCGCCACTTCGGCGTCGACGCCCAGTCGATCGTCGTCGCGGCCCTGGCCCAGCTGGCCCGCCGCGGCGAGGTCAAGGCCTCGGCCGTGAAGGAAGCCCGCGAGCGGTACGGGCTGTAAGCAGTCCCAAACGAGTGCCCGCCCTCTGTACGTACGGAGGGCGGGCACTCGCGTGTCCGCCCTCCGAACTCCCGTACCCGGTACGCCCAATGGCAGGCTTCGGCAGACAACTCTCCTTCATTGGCAGGCCGTTGTAGAGTGGAGGCGTGTCTGGAGACAGCGCGTCACCCGGCGGACAGCGGCGTCCGCGGGATGTGGTCGCGGACGGCCTGCGCGAGCACATCCTGGGCGGCGTCCTGCGCGTCGGCGCCCGGATCCCCACCCAGGCCGAGCTCTGCGAGCGGTACGAGGTCTCGCGCGGCGCGGTGCGCGGCGCGCTCGTCCTGCTTGAGCAGGAAGGCCTGATCAAACGGGCCCAGCAGGGCACTCCCCCGACGGTGTCGCGACCCCTCGCGACGGTGGGACACACAGTGCCCGAGACGCGCCGCCATTCGCCCCGCCCGGCCGGCGTCTTCCTCGGCGAGCGCGTCGCGCAGTACTTCCACCAGGACGAGGTCACGATCGACGCGTACTGCCTCAACGGCGAGACGCTGGCGTCCGCCCTGGCAGGCCCGTTGGTCGCCGTCGGCGCCGGGGGTCCCCGGCCGGGCCGGGTCGCTGTCCGGGTGCTGCTGCCCGACGCGGAGGCGCCGCTCGCGCTCCCGGCCGTCGTCGACGACCCGGAGAACAGCCGCCCGCGCGAGCGGCTGCGCGAGGCGACCGCCCATATCTACGGCTCGCTGCGGCACTCGCTGCGGATGCTCAAGGTGCGCGGGCTGATCCCGGATGTGTCGGTCGAGGCGCGGAAGGTCTCCATCACCCCGACCCAGAAGGTGTACATCCTCAACGGCGAGGAGGTCCTTGCCGGTCACTACCAGGTGCAGTCCCGCACGGTCGACCTCGACCGGGACCCGATCGAGATCTACGACATGCTCGGCGTGGAGGGCATGCTGTTCCGGCACACGGCGGTTGACGGTGACCATGTGACGGGTGCGTACGTTCAGCAGACCCAGCTGTGGTTCGACTCGCTGTGGGACACCATTGCGCGTCCGCTGGAGGTGAAGTGAGCTTGTGTGACGGGTGCAGGTCGTCTGTGGCTGGTCGCGCCCACGCGGCGGAGCCGCACAATGACACAGCCCCGCGCCCCTGTAGGTGACCCCACTCAGCGCGCTGCGGCCAGCAGTACTACCACCACTACCGCCGCCACACACAGCAGCGTCCCCGACGATCCCGACCTCTTCGGCTTGGCCGGGGTGCCCGACTCCCTCACCAGCAGCACCCCCAGCACCAAGCCGACCAACCCCGCCGGGCCCAGCGCCGACGTCAACAGCCCCGCGTGCGACAGCAGTTCCCAAAAGATCTCCACTCGGGTCGCTCCCATGGCACCTCCTCCGGTCATGGCCCGAAGTGGCCGCAATCTGTGCGATTGGCGGCCCATTGGCCGAGAGAATCTGTTCCCTTCTCCTACCCGGACCCAATGGCGGCCATCGGCGCCGCACCGGCTGCACATCGGTCAACCTGGGCCGGTCGCCCGGGCATCGCCCGCCCCCAACCGGTCAACCATCCGGTCAGGTAAGAGAGTTGATCGGCAGATGCAGCTCCCTGTTCCCGGCCGACCGGGAGTTGTAGCCTCGCGAGGTGGAGATCCCCGAGCACCCCCGCTACCGCTCGGTCGCCGACGATCTGCGCCGCCAGATCCGCGACGGCCGGCTGACCCCGGGCGATCTGCTGCCCAAACAGCAGCAGTTGCAGCGGCGTTACGGGGTGGGGCGCGGCACCGTGCAGAGCGCGCTCCAGGTGCTGCGCGACGAAGGGCTGCTCGACGAGGGCGTGCCGGGGCGGGCGGCCCGGGTTGCCAATCAGATGGCCAACCTCCAGCCATTGGCGTACTACATCGAACGGGCCTTCTCCGCCCGCCGGGTCTCGCTCGACGTGTGGTCGCTCGACACCGAGCAGCTGTCCCGGGCCGTGCAGAACGAGGCCGAGGCGATCCGGCGGGGACGCAGGCCCAGCCCCGACTCGATCCGGGTGCGGGTGCTGCTGCCCGATCTGACCACCCGGCACCCGTTTCCGCGCGCGGTCGGCGACCCCGACGACATCCGGCCGCTGCTGCGGCTGCGCCATGTGATCCGTACGTACGCGGGAGCGCTTGAGCACGCGCTCACCCTGCTGGCCGAGGAGCGGCTGGTGGAGCGGGTGTCGGTGGAGATCCGGGGGCTGCCGACGATCCCCGGCGAGAAGCGGTACATCATCAACGACGCCGAGATGATCACCGGCTACTACCGGCTTCGCGAGACCCGGATGCACAACAACCCGGACGGCGCCGCCATCGACGTACTGGAGCTGCACAGCGACGCGCTCTTCCCCTCACCGCTGGACGCCAACGGGTCGAGCGCGCTGGAGCGGGCCCGGTTCGAGCAGATAAAGGTCTGGTTCGAGTCCCGCTGGGAGAACATCGCCGCGCCGCTGCCGCTGGGGGATTGACCCGCCATTGGCCGAATGGCTGGGGCCGGTGGGACGAGTGATCCGTTTCAGCCGCCCGAAGGGCTGATTTGTACGGCTCCGCGTGCGCGGCCCCCCGCGAGCCACGATGCTGGATCCCGTGATGGACGAGACGGAATTCTGGGAGCTGATCGACAGCACCCGTGCGGACGCCGAGGGCGACCCCGAAGACCATGCCGAGCTGCTCGTGGAGCGGCTGGTGCAGCTCGACCCGGATTCCGTCCTCGACTTCGCGCGGCACTTCGAGGCCCGCTACAACCGCGCCTACGCCTGGGACCTGTGGGGCGCGGCCGCCGTGCTGCTCGGCGGGGCCAGCGACGACGCGTTCGACTACTTCCGCTGCTGGCTGATCGGCCAGGGCCGGGAGGTCTTCGAGGGCGCGCTGCACGACCCGGACGCGCTGGCCTCTCTGCTCGACGAGTTCGACGAGGAGATCGACGGCGACGGCGAGGACCTGGGGTACGCGGCGGACGAGGCGTACGAGCAGCTGACCGGGGTGGTCGCGCCGGACCTCGGCCTGCCGCCGCAGCCCACCGAGCCGTTGGGCACCCCGATCGACTTCGAGGACGACAGCGCGCTGGCGGAACGGTTCCCCCGGCTGTGGGAACGATTCGGCACGCCGTAGCCACCTGCATTCAGCGTGGCGCCAGGGCAAGGAGCGCCACGTCGTCCTTCGCGCGCCCGGCATACCTTGCGAGATCGTCCCGTACCGCCTCGGTGAGCGCCACCAGCCCGTCGCGCGGGGCCAGCGCGGTCAGCCGGGCGGCGAGCGGATAGAAGACCCCGGCCCCGTCGCGCGCCTCGGTCACGCCGTCGGTGTACGCGAGGATCCGGTCGCCCGGCGCGAGGTCCACGCTCGTCTCCCCGGGCGGTTCGAGACCCGCGAGGCCGAGGCCCAGCGGCGGCGCGGGCTCGGTGGCCAGCTCGTCGGCGCCCGCGCCGCGCAGCAGCAGCGCCGGTGGATGGCCGCAGCTCACCACGCGGACGACGCCGCCGTGCGGCGGGAACTCCAGGAGCAGCGCGGTGGCGAACAGCTCGCCGCTCCCGTCGGCCCCGGCGTCCACGACCAGGCGGCGGTCGAGCCGGGCGGCGACGGCCCGCAGCGTCGGCTCGTCGAGCACGGCCTCGCGGAAGGCGCCGAGCAGCGCGGCCACCGTGCCGACCGCCGCGAGCCCGTGCCCCTGGACGTCGGCGACCACCGCCCGTACGCCGTACGGCCCCTCGCGTACGTCGTAGAAGTCGCCGCCCACCAGGGTGCCGCCCTGGGCGGGCTGGTAGAGCCCGGCGCAGCGCACCGGGCCGACGGCGTCCGGCAGCGGCGGGAGCACCGCGAGCTGGGCGGCCTCGGCGACCGTGCGGACCGTCACCAGCTGGTGGTCGCGGCGCTGGCGCACCCACGCGACGACGATGCTGAAGACCACGACGACCGCGATGGTGAGGATGTCGCCTCCTTGCGGATACCAGTCGCGGGTGTGCGGCAGCAGGACGCCGGCGAAGGTGACGGCGGCGAGGACGACCGTGCCGATCGGGCCGTAGGCGAAGGCGGCGAGCGGTGGCACGGCCGCGAGGAAGTAGCCGAGCTCGACCCCGTTGGGGGTGCCGAGCTGGGCGGCCGTGATCCCGGCGAGGACCACCACCGGGACCGCCCGCTGCCACAGGGGCCGGGGCGCGACCGGCAGCAGTCCGGACGCGCCCTCGTCCGCCATCGCGAAGCTCCTCAGACGCCCGATCTGTGCCGTTACCTCCCTTTCTACGTCACTCCGTGAGCGAGCGCCCCATCAGCACGTCGTCGACGTACTCGCCGTCCAGGAAGAACTCGCCGGGCAGCACGCCCTCGACCACGAACCCCTCCGACTCGTAGAGCTTGCGGGCCGGGGCGTTGTGGCCCAGGACGCGCAGGGTGAGGCGGCGCGCGCCCTGGCGGCGCGACTCGGCACCGGCCGCGCGCAGCAGCGCCCGGGCGAGCCCGCGCCCGCGTGCCGCGTCGGCGACGGCGAGGCCCTGGATCTGGCGGACATGGCTGTTGCAGACGAGCGGGGTGGGGCGTGCGAGGCGCAGATATCCGGCGACACGGCCGTCGAGCTCGGCGACCAGGTAGTCCTCGGGCGGATGCCGGGCGTCGAAGAACGGCTCGTACGGCGGCTCGGGCCGCCTCTGCACGGAGTGCAGCGGTGACCAGGCGGCCCGGTCGAGCTCGGCGAGAGCGGTTTCGTCGGCGGTTCGTGCGGTGCGTATGAACGGCTCGGACATGGGGCCACTGTGCCAGGATCGACGGACGGGGATCGACGGGCGAGGGGAGAATGCGGCATGCGGATCGCGATCACCGGCTCGACCGGGCTCATCGGAACGGCGCTGGCGCGCTCACTGCGGGCGGATGGCCACGAGGTGGTGCGCCTGGTGCGGCGCCGGGCGCAGGGCCCCGACGAGGTCGAGTGGGACCCGAAGCGGCAGTACGTGGACGCGGGCGCGCTCGCCGGATGCGAGGCGGTGGTCCACCTGGCCGGTGCCGGGGTCGGCGACCGGCGCTGGACGGCCGCGTACAAGAAGGAGATCCGCGACAGCCGGGTGCTCGGCACGGCGGCCCTCGCCGAGGCGCTGGCCTCGCTGGACGTGCCGCCGAAGGTGCTGGTGTGCGGCACGGCGGTCGGCTACTACGGCGATACGGGCACGCGCGCGGTGGACGAGTCGGCGCCGCCCGGCGAGGGCTTCCTGGCGGGCGTCTGCGTGGAGTGGGAGGAGGCGGCGGCCCCGGCCCAGGAGGCGGGCATCCGGACGGTGTTCGCGCGCACGGGTCTGGTGGTGGCCCGCGAGGGCGGCGCCTGGGGCAAGCTGTTCCCGATCTTCCGCGCGGGGCTGGGCGGACGGATGGGCAACGGGCGCCAGTACTGGTCGTTCATCGCGCTGCACGACCACATCGCGGCGCTGCGGCATCTGATCGACACCCCGGACCTGTCGGGCCCGGTCAACCTGACCGCCCCGGATCCGGTCACCAACCGCGAGGCGACGGCCGCGATGTCGCGCGTCCTGCACCGCCCGGCGCTCTTCCCGGTCCCGGCCGTGGCGCTGCGCGTGGTCCTGGGCGACTTCGCCGAGGACGTCCTGGGCAGCCAACGCGTGCTCCCCCGGCGCCTGTTGGACTCGGGCTTCCGCTTCGCGTTCCCGACGGTGGACGAGGCGATCGGGGCGGCGCTGAAGAAGTAGCGGCGGCGCGCGCCTTGCAGGCGGCGGCCTCCCGGGAACGGACGGCGTGCTCCCGCGTGCTCCGGTGCGATGCCCCGTGCGCGACCCGCCGATTCGACCGCGCTTTCTACTCTCTCCCCGAACTCCTGCATTTCGTGGGCCCGTTGGGGGCATGAGGCCTCCACCTAGCCGCGCCGACCTCTGGGAGGGGCACGTGCTCAGCACCGCGCACCATGCGGACGTCGTCATCGTCGGAGCCGGCCTCGCGGGCCTGTCAGCCGCGCATCAGCTGACCGGCGCGGGAGTGACGGTCACGGTTCTGGAAGCCGCCGGGGAGGTGGGCGGGCGGATGTCCACGGAGCATGTGGACGGCTTCCGCCTCGACCGGATCGGCCAGTTGCTCTCCACCTCGTATCCGGAGCTGACCCGCTCGCCCGGCCTGGAGGGTCTTGCCCTGAGCGCGTTCTCGCCCGGGGTGCTCGTCCACAGCGCGGGGCGGCACTACCGGGCCGGCGCGCCCCGGAGCGCGCGGGGCGCACTGGCTGCGGCGCGCGCCCTCGCGAGCGCCCCCCGGGGAACGGCCCGGGGAGCCGCGCGAGGAGTGCCCAGAAGCGGGGTACGGGGCGCGCCCACCCCGCTGGGCGGCGCACTCGACCAGGCGCGCCTCGGCGCCGCCCTGGCCCGGCTCGCCGCGACCCCGGTCGAGCGGCTGCTGACCCGGCCCGAACTGCCCATCGGCACCGCCCTGAAGACCCGTGGCCTGCCCACCCGCACCCTGGACGGGTTCGTGCGGCCGCTGCTGTCCGCGCTGCTCTGCGACCCGGACCTCACCACGTCGAGCCGGTGCGCCGACCTCGCGCTGCGCGGCTTCGCGCGCGGGCGCCTGTGCGTGCCGTCGGGGGGCGCGTCCGCGTTCCCCGCGCTCCTGGCGGCCGCGCTGCCGCCGGGCACGGTCCGTACGAACGTGAAGGTCACCTCGGTCGCCACGACCTCCGTGAGCACCGCCGACCACGGCGTCATCGGCTGCCGTTCGCTGCTGCTCGCCACCGACGCGCGCGCCGCCGCCGAACTGCTGCCCGGGCTGCGCGTGCCCGCGTTCCACCCGATCACCGTGCTGCACCACACGGCGCCCGAGCCGCCGCTGACCGACCCGGCGCTGCTGCTCGACGCGGACCGGGCGGGCCCCGTGGCGTACACGGCGGTGATGAGCGAGGTCGACCCGGCGCGCGCGCCGCGCGGCCGCGCGCTGATCAGCTCCACGGTCCTGGGCCCGCCGCCGCCGGACCTGGAGGCGGCGGTCCTGCGCCATCTGGCCCGCCTGTACGGGACGTCGACGGACGGCTGGGACCTGCTGGCCGTGCGCCACACCCCGGAGGCGGTCCCGGCGATGCCCGCGCCGCACGACGTACGCCGTCCGGTGCGGGTCCTGGCCGGTCTGTACGTCTGCGGCGACCACCGCGACACGAGTACGGTCCAGGGCGCGCTGTACTCGGGCCGCCGGGCCGCCCACGCGATCCTCACCGACCTGGGCCGCAGGCCGGCGGAGCCGGAGGTACCGGTCATCAGGCGTGCTGCCTGATCCACGTGGTGGCGCCTTTCGACTGCGGACCGTGCCGGGTCGCTCGCGCAGTTCCCCGCGCCCCTTATGCATCAGGGGCGCGGGGAACTGCGCGACAAGCCACGCACGATCCGCAGCCGAAAAACGGGAACTACCCGAGCGCCGCGACCCGGTCGCGATACGTACGGACGGCCGCGGCGTCCCGATACGGTTCGAGCCGGCGCTCGAAGTCCCGTACGTACTCCGTGGCACGAACAGACCGCATCTCACTCGCCTGCTGCGCCGCCTCCGCGGCCAACGCGCAGGCCTGGTCGAGTTCGCCGAGGCCGAGGCGCGCGGACGCGAGGACCACGCGGCAGAACAGCCGCGAGCGGGCGTACGCGGGCGCGCGGAGCTGCAACGAGCGCTCCGCGTGCTGCGCGGCCGCCCGGTACTGCTGAAGATCCCGGTGGCAGTGCCCGAACTCGTCGGCCAGCTGCGCCTCGTCGAAGAACCGCGCCCAGTGCGGCACGTCGTCGCCGGGCCGGGCCGTCTCCATCGCCCGTTCCGCCCGCACCAGCGAGGCCGTGCAGGCCCGGATCTCGCCGAGCACCCCGTGCCCGCGCGCCTCCACGGAGTTGAGCATCGCCTGCACCACCGGCGGCGCCGAGGAGCCGACGCCCTGCTGGGCGACCCGCGCCAGCTGCACCGCTTCGCGGCCATGGCCGAGGTAGACGGCCTGCCGGCTCATCGTGACCAGCACGTACGACCCGTACGCCCGGTCGCCCGCCGCCTGCGCCAGGCGCAGCGCCTGCACGAAGTAGCGCTGGGCCAGGCCGTGCGCCGCGATGTCGTACGACGTCCAGCCCGCGAGCCGGGTGAGGTCGGCGGCCGCCGCGAAGAGCCTGCGGCCGGTGGTCTCGCCGTACGAGCCGCGCAGCATCGGCTCGGCCTCGTGCTCCAGGTACCGCACCAGGGCCTGGCGCGCGTGGCCGCCGCCGTAGGCGTGGTCCAGGGTGCGGAAGAGCTCGCCGACGGATCGCAGGGCCGCGATGTCGCCGCTGGTCACGCGCTGTCCGGGGCCCCGGTCGGAGCTCCGCTGGCGCGGCACGCTGGGCCGCCCCTGGCTGGGGATGCGGGGCCCCGGGGCCGCCGCCGCCTCGCCCGCGAAGCGCGGGGAGGGGTCGCCGTGGCCGACCCGCTCGTCCGCCCGCCCGATCAGCCAGTCCCGGCTCGGGACGACCAGACCGGCCGGGGTGAACGCGATCTTCCGCAGCTCGACATGGCTGCCGGAGTCCTTGCGCCACAGACCGCTGACGATGTCGACGGCCTCCTCCGGTGTCGCGGCGAACTCCAGGCCCGCGTAGACCGGGGCGCAGGCGTCGAGCCCCAGGTCCTGGGCCGATAGCCGGCGCCCAAGGCGCCGGGTGAACACCTCGGCGATCAGCGCCGGCGTGGTGCCGCGTGGCTGCTGCCCGCGCAGCCACCTCGTCACCGACGTCTTGTCGTACCGCAGATCCAGGCCGTGCTCCAGGCCTAGCTGGTCCACCCGGCGGGCTAGGCCCGCGTTCGAGAACCCGGCCTCCGCGATGAGCGCGGCGAGCTGGCGGTTGGGGGTGCGCTGCGCGGGTCGTTCCGTCATCAGCTGTGCGTTCTCCTGCCTTCCGGGCCAAGCGGGCAGCCCTCATGGAACGGGGGGAATTTAGCGGCCGATACCGCCCGGACCGCCACCTACGCCCCGCATTCATCCGATCGTGTGAGGAGGTGCCGTTTCTGCCCGGCTCCCGGTGCCGTCGAACGCGGTCGTACAGTGGCTGGGGCGCATGTATGCACTGGGTGAGGAGCCGGCGTGAACGAGCTGCGATTTGTCCGACTGGGTTTCGGCGACGACGCGGTCGAATACCAGGAGGCCTGGGACGAGCAGCGGCGGGTGCACGCGGCCCGGTTCGCCGACGAGCTCCCGGACACCTGTCTGCTCCTTGAGCACCCCCCCGTCTACACGGCGGGCCGGCGCACGGACCCCAGCGAGCGCCCTCTGGACGGCACGCCGGTCGTGGACGTCGACCGCGGTGGCAAGATCACCTGGCACGGCCCGGGCCAGCTGGTCGGCTATCCGATCCAGAAGCTGCCGCGCCCGGTGGACGTGGTCGCGCACGTACGCCGCCTGGAGGAGGCCCTGATCCGTACGGCCGCCGAGTTCGGCCTGGCGACCACCCGGGTCGAGGGCCGCAGCGGCGTGTGGGTGCTCGGCGACCCGGTCGAGCAGCGCCCGAAGCTCGGCGGCCTCGCCCTGGACTTCGACCCCCGGCTCACCGACGACGAGTTCGACCCGCGTCTGAACGGCCCGGAGTACGCGCCTTCCAACGCGGGCCAGCGCCGCGAGGACCGCAAGCTGGCGGCGATCGGCATCCGCGTCGCCAAGGGCGTCACCATGCACGGCTTCGCGCTGAACGTGAACCCGGACAACACCTGGTTCGACAGGATCGTGCCGTGCGGCATCCGGGACGCGGGCGTGACGTCGCTCTCGTACGAACTGGGCCGCGAGATCACGATCGCCGACGTCCTGCCGGTGATCGAGAAGCACCTCAAGGACATCCTGGAGAACGCGGAACTGGCGCCCAGGGAAATCCAGCCCGCTACCGCCTAGTACGCCCCCGGCGCACCGGGAACGGGAATGCGCCCCTCTGGCCATGGGTTGGCCAGACGTAATGCCACGCAAATAACGGGCGTACCCTGGTGTCCGCCGAAGAATCGAAGTCATAGGGAGCACGTCGTGTCCGCAGTCGCACCCGACGGACGCAAGATGCTGCGCCTGGAGGTCCGGAACAGCCAGACCCCCATCGAGCGCAAGCCCGAGTGGATCAAGACCCGGGCGAAGATGGGCCCCGAGTACAACCAGCTGCAGAAACTCGTGAAGAGCGAGGGGCTGCACACGGTCTGCCAGGAGGCGGGCTGTCCCAACATCTTCGAGTGCTGGGAGGACCGCGAGGCCACGTTCCTCATCGGCGGCGACCAGTGCACGCGGCGCTGCGACTTCTGCCAGATCGACACGGGCAAGCCCGAGGCGCTGGACCGCGACGAGCCCCGCCGCGTCGGCGAGTCCGTCGTCACGATGGACCTGAACTACGCCACGATCACCGGCGTCGCCCGCGACGACCTGGCCGACGGCGGTGCCTGGCTGTACGCGGAGACCGTGCGCCAGATCCACGCGCAGACCGCGGACCGCGCCGAGGGCCGCACCAAGGTCGAGCTCCTGGCGCCCGACTTCAACGCGGTCCCCGAGCAGCTGGCCGAGGTCTTCTCGTCCCGCCCCGAGGTCTTCGCGCACAACGTCGAGACCGTGCCGCGCATCTTCAAGCGGATCCGCCCCGGCTTCCGTTACGAGCGCTCTCTTGAGGTCATCACCAAGGCCCGCGACTACGGCCTGGTGACCAAGTCGAACCTCATCCTCGGCATGGGCGAGACCCGCGAAGAGGTCAGCGAGGCGCTCCAGCACCTCCACGACGCGGGCTGCGAGCTGATCACCATCACGCAGTACCTGCGCCCGTCGGTGCGCCACCACCCCGTGGAGCGCTGGGTCAAGCCGCAGGAGTTCGTGGAGCTCAAGGAGGAGGCCGACGAGATCGGCTTCTCCGGTGTGATGTCGGGCCCGCTGGTCCGCTCCTCGTACCGCGCGGGCCGGCTTTTCCAGCAGGCGATGGAGCGGCGCGGCGAGACGGCGGCCGCACCGATCGTGTGACAGCCCGCACCGCATAGCGGAGCGCGTGGCGGCAGCAGCGTGTGAATTCGCGCACAAGCTGCTACCGGCCGGTAATGGCCGATTCGACGCGGCTCGTACATCCCTCGCAGGTAGGAGGTGTGTGCGGGCCGCGTCAGCGTTTTACCGGGGCGCGTCAAGGTTTCATAGGTGTTTGACCGCCCGGACACGCCCTGGTAACACCAATCAGTGACCCTGGCTTTACGCACCGCTCATGCTCCCCCGCGCACGCTCCACGGCGCACACCCCGAATGTGCGCACGCCCCCCGTTCCCCGTCCCAAGGAGGAACCGCCACCATGCAGGCCGCGACGACCGTACGCGCCACCGCGCTCCCGTCCGTGACCGACGCACTGCGGGCCATGGAGTCCTTCCTGATGGCCGCGGGCCAGCGCACCGCCCGCCGCAACGCCTGGACGGCGGTCCTGGAGGACCGGCGCCGGGCCAAGGACCGCACCGAGGCCCTGCACGTCCTGGAGGCCGTGGCTACCCGTCCCTCGTGAGCCACGTAAACTTCGGTTTATGGCGAGGAAGGAAAACGCAGACAACGCTGCGGACCCCGGGCGACTCAAGCAGATCGCCCTGACTTACAAGATGACCCGCAAGGCCGACCCGAAGGTCGGTCTCGTCGTCGCGGCAGTGGGAATCGTCACCTTCGGTGCTTTCCTCGCGTTCGGCTTCTGGCTCGGTCACCCCATCTACCTGGGCATTCTCGGCTTCCTGCTGGCCTTCCTCGCCATGGCGATCGTCTTCGGACGCCGTGCCGAGCGCGCTGCCTTCGGGCAGATGGAAGGCCAGCCGGGGGCCGCGGCCGCGGTGCTCCAGAACATCGGCCGCGGCTGGACGACGACCCCGGCGGTGGCGATGAACCGCAGCCAGGACGTCGTGCACCGGGCGGTCGGCAAGGCCGGCATCGTGCTGGTGGCCGAGGGCAACCCGAACCGGGTGAAGTCGCTGCTGGCGGCCGAGAAGAAGAAGATGGCCCGGATCGTGGTGGACGTACCCGTCCACGACGTCATGGTCGGCGACGGCGAGGGCCAGGTGCCGCTCAAGAAGCTCCGCACCACCCTGCTCAAGCTCCCGCGCGTCCTGGCGGGCCCGCAGGTGACGGCCGCCAACGACCGGCTGCGCGCGATGGGCGATCTCATGAGCAACATGCCGCTTCCCAAGGGGCCGATGCCCAAGGGGATGCGGATGCCGCGCGGCGGAAAGGCGCGCTAGGTTTTTTTGCCTGTACGTACGAGAAAGGGCGGCCCGGACCACATTGGTCCTGGGTCGCCCTTTTCTCGTACGTACGCCACTGAGCTGCAACGACTCCTGCGGGAGTGCCCTTGGGAGTGGTCTCGGCTGCGAGTCGTGTAGGGCTGGGCGCGCAGTTCCCCGCGCCCCTAGAGGGCGCCCCTTCGGGGCGCCCCATGGGCTAGATCCGGACCTGAATGGCGCGGGACAGGCGGTCGTGGAGGCCTCGGCCGTCTCGGTCCCAGATCAGGGCGGGGAGGGCCAGGCAGAGGAGGACGCTGCGCAGGAGGGCGCGGGGGAAGCTGAGGCGGCCGCCGCCCTCGGCGATGAGGCGCAGGCCCAGGATGCGCTTGCCGGGGGTGAAGCCGACCGTGCCGACGGTCAGGATGCTCAGCACCAGGAAGACGACGAGCGCCCAGTTGTTGGTCGAGTGGATGTTGCGGTGCGCGATGAGCCCGTATGCGATCAGGGCGCACACCGACCAGTCGATGAAGATGGCGCCGAAGCGCCGACCCAGGGGGGCGATGGCGCCCGGCCCCTCCTCCGGCAGACCGAGTTGCTCGCCCCGGTAACCGAAGTCGACGCCCATCTCCTCGGCCGCCGCTTTCGGCCCGGAGAGCCACGATCCCATTGCTTGCCTCTTGTCCACCCCTCCACGGTACCGGCCGGTGTTTCGAGGGCGGTCCCCGGGATGGGACAGAGGCCCTGAATTATCCGATTTATACGGGTCTTGATGCGCCGCCTACCCCGGGCCCGGTTAACTTGCGCGAAACAAACGGGTCACGCTTGAGAAATCCCGTCTGCCTATGGTCGGGTCGAGCGTGTGCCACCGCACTGGCCGCACGACCGAGCTGCAACCCCGCCCTCCCCCGGGTGGGAGTAGGAGGAGTTGGATGTTCCAGAACGCCGACGACGCGAAGAAGTTCATCGCGGACGAGGACGTGAAGTTCGTTGACGTCCGTTTCTGCGACCTGCCGGGCGTGATGCAGCACTTCACGATTCCCGCGAAGGCGTTCGACCCGAACGAGGAGCTGGCGTTCGACGGCTCGTCGATCCGCGGGTTCCAGGCCATCCACGAGTCCGACATGGCGCTGCGCGCGGACCTGTCGACGGCCCGTCTTGACCCGTTCCGCCGCGACAAGACGCTGAACATCAACTTCTTCATCCACGACCCGATCACGGGTGAGCAGTACAGCCGCGACCCGCGCAACATCGCCAAGAAGGCCGAGGCCTACCTCGCGTCGACCGGCATCGCGGACACCGCGTACTTCGGTCCCGAGGCGGAGTTCTACGTCTTCGACTCGGTGCGCTTCGAGACCTCCGCGAACCAGGGCTTCTACCACATCGACTCCGAGGCCGGCGCCTGGAACACCGGTGCGGAGAACGACAACCGCGGCTACAAGGTCCGCTACAAGGGCGGCTACTTCCCGGCCCCGCCGGTCGACCACTTCGCCGACCTGCGCGCCGAGATCTCCCTGGAGCTGGAGGCGTCCGGCCTCCAGGTCGAGCGCCAGCACCACGAGGTGGGCACGGCCGGCCAGGCGGAGATCAACTACAAGTTCAACACGCTGCTGGCCGCGGCCGACGACCTGATGCTCTTCAAGTACATCGTGAAGAACGTCGCCTGGCGCAACGGCAAGACCGCGACCTTCATGCCGAAGCCGATCTTCGGCGACAACGGCTCGGGCATGCACGTCCACCAGTCCCTGTGGACCGGCGGCGAGCCCCTCTTCTACGACGAGCAGGGCTACGCGGGCCTGTCGGACACCGCGCGCTACTACATCGGCGGCATCCTCAAGCACGCCCCGTCGCTGCTGGCCTTCACCAACCCGACGGTGAACTCGTACCACCGCCTGGTCCCCGGCTTCGAGGCCCCGGTCAACCTGGTCTACTCGCAGCGCAACCGCTCCGCCGCGATGCGCATCCCGATCACGGGCTCGAACCCGAAGGCCAAGCGCGTCGAGTTCCGCGCGCCCGACCCGTCCTCGAACCCGTACCTGGCGTTCTCGGCCCTCCTCCTCGCGGGCCTCGACGGCATCAAGAACAAGATCGAGCCGGCCGAGCCGATCGACAAGGACCTCTACGAGCTCGCCCCCGAGGAGCACGCGGGCGTCCCCCAGGTCCCGACCTCCCTCCCGGCGGTACTGGAGGCCCTGGAGGCCGACAACGAGTACCTCCAGGCCGGCGGCGTCTTCACGTCCGACCTGATCGAGACGTGGATCGACTACAAGCGCACGGCGGAAATCGCCCCGATCCAGCTGCGGCCGCACCCGCACGAGTTCGAGCTGTACTTCGACATTTAGCAGGACCCCCAGGTCGGAGCGGGTTGCCGCTCGCCTGGGCCGTCTGTGGGCCGTCGGCCGTGTCTCCTACCGTCAGGTGGGGCACGGGCGGCGGCCTCCTTGTTTGCCGGTTCTGCTCCTTTGCCCGAGCGTCCTCAGATACAGGGCGAGCAGATCCCGGTCTGCGGAGGCCCGGACGACAGCAGAAGTATGTGAGCCCGGTACTCGCAGAAGCTGCGCAAGGGTGTGGAGCACTTACTCCGCAAAGCAGCCGATCAAGTGTGGTCTCACTAGGTATGTGACCCTGATGCGCTGGCCGGGCAGTGGCGAGGTGATGCATGCCCGCAAGCCGACGCAAGGCGACCGCCCGCATCCGTGCTCTCTACACCGGTGAGAAGCCAGCTGCTGCTCAGGCCGGAATCGCCCGCGACCACTCCATAGGGCTGGACGCCTGTCGCTCCGACCAGCATCAAATCCGAGCCCTCCTGGCAATCGGCTTCCTCAACCAGGGAATTGACTACGACGGCCCGGCTGGATGGCAATTGGCTGTCCTCAACACCTACACGTTCACGGTCTCTCCTCGTTTCGAGCGCTTGGCACTCATCACCGATGTGCCCGACAATGTGGCCAACCGACTGCTCCGCCGCCCGGCGGGAACGACTGGCTTGCCCGGTCTACGACTTGAGGAATACCGCAGCGGCGGAAGCTACGTGATGCGGCATCTACCGACTTGTGCGCAGATCGTGGTTACGCGCAATTCATTCGGGGCACCTACCGGCACGCGAAAAGAACCCCACTCCGACTGCATGACCACGGACACACCGATCACCGACGCCGAACGGGATCAGCTGGCCACGGTGCCCCGCATGACCATGGAAGCCCAGTGTCTCTTGGCCGGTGTCTTCTCCCGGATCGGCGCCCGTGACCCCCATGGAACCTGGGCTATCGGCAACTGGTTCTACGATCCCCTGGAGCGCCCAGGATGGCTCGACAACCCCCGCAGCCCATTCGAGGCTCGCAAGCTCCATGGGGCCGATGACAGCTGGGAGCTGGAATGGGGCGCATATCCCTATCCGGGTGATCTGGCCACGGCGATGACCGATCCAGTCGTCGGCATCCCCGGAGCCAGGACCGTCTCAGCGGCTGGCGATCTCACCATCACTCTCGGAGGCGCTGCGCTCCACCTTCGCTCGCGACGTGCCTAGTCGGCGATACGCCACCCAGTCTTTTTCCTCGCCGACAGGAAGCACTCACGTCGTGATCGAGATCCTTGGGACCACGGTCACAGGCATGCCTTGGTGGGCTGCCTGCCTGGTCGTCATATTCGCCGGCTTGGCCTTCTTCTTCCTAAGAATTCTCCGTCTGCTCATCCCAGATGATTCCAGCGATCGACTGGCATGGTGGATTGCCCTCCTGGACCACCATCGCCGCATGGCAGGGAGAGGCCGACAGCGGCCACGGACCGCCGGTCGGCATCGCCGGGTACGCGCCCGAGGCCGTACGGGCGGCGACGGATGCACCTGACGTCCTCGGTGCACCGCACTTCAAGACTCGAAGAGCAAGCTCAGGCGTGATCAGCGCGGTGGTCGCACCACTGCCGCGCGGCTGACCGCTGGCGGCTCGTCCAACCATCTGACGCGTTCCCCGCGATCTCATCCCACAGGCTGGAACTCGCTGCAGCGAAAGCGTCTACGGCCGCTGGTGGTGCCGTAGACCAGCCAGGCACTTGCGACACCAGCTTCTCCCCTTCTGCGGGGGTGTGACCGGCAGCGATGAGCCAGATGATCCAGTGCGCAGGATCGAGCCAGACGGCTCCGCGGGTGGCCCAGCCCCAGTCGACAAGGTGGGCGTGGTCGTCGGTGACGAGGACGTTGTGGTTGTTCCAGTCCGTGTGGAGCAGGGCGTCGCCCTTGAACATCTCGGCGTCGGCCGGGTTGTCGACGTAGCCAGCCAAGCGCTGTTCAGCGCGGCGGAGTTCGATGTCGGGGCAGGGCGTTTCGCCGAGTAGGCGCATGGCGTCGACGACCTTGGGGAGGTCGGGGGAGCCAGGGGAGTAGTCGGCGTGGTGGCCGTCGATCGCCTCGAAACCGAGGACGTCCCATCCGTCGGCGACGACGTGGAAGAGCAGACGCGGGGCGAGCGGGGTGACATACGGATTGATGTCCGCCTCGCGCTGCTGGGTCCAGGCCCAGCGGTGGTCGGTGCGCAGGCCCTTGAGGAAGACGGCACCTGCGGCGGTATGGATCCGGACGGACAAGGCGCTGTTCAAGCCCGCCGAGATCGTCTCGGCCTGCAAGATCTGGCCGGTCTCGGCCTCGATGGCGGTACGGGCTGGGGAGGGCAGGTCGTCGAAGTCGACGGCGGTCACGGCCATGGCGGACAGGCTCCCAGATGCGGAGGCCGAAGGGGACTTCCGGCGCGGGGAGGCGACGGAAGTCCCTTTCGTGGGTTGGTCAGTTGTACGGGTTGTCGTCGCCGCAGCCGGGCAGGGCGGCCTGGGCGAAGACGTCCAGGTCTTCGATGAGCTCGATGAGGAGGGCCTCCTCGTCTGCCTCGGTGGGGCGGAACGTGGTGATCTCGACGGGCACGGGTGCCATGGTCAGCTCCTTGTCTCTGCGTGTTGGCAGTACCTGTTCAGCGGTGCCTTCGCCTCCTGGTAGACCTTGGCCAGCGGCCGGCAGACCCGGCAGGTGCCGGAGAGCCGGCAGCCGGTGCAGCCACCGGTGCGAAGCATCAGGGAGTCGGCCACGCCGCCGAGGCGGGCGAGGCCCTCGATTCCGTCCGCCATGAGGGGGACGGCGTTGTCACGGCCGACCTTGCAGATGGATGCCATGCCGTGCGGGTCCACGTGGAAGAAGGTGTGGCCGGCGTTGCAACCACGGAAGGGTTCGCGGTCGGCGAGGTGGTCCGGCGCTTGAGAGGCAAGGGACTCGGCGCCGCCGTAGATCGTCGGGGACATGTGGGTGTACTCGCGGTACGGCAGCCCGTAGCGATCGGCCAGGGCGCGCATCGCGTCGGCCTCGTGGGTGTTGTGCCGGGTGATGATCAGCGCGAGGTCGAGAGGCAGCCCGGCTTCGTGCGCCGCGTTCAGCCCCTTGATGAACATGCGGTACGCGCCCTTGCGGCGGGTCAGTCCGTCGTACGCCTCGGCGGTGGCCCCGTACACGCTGAGGGTGATCTTGTTGGGGCGGTGTCGGGTGAGCAGCGTCAGATTCTTCGGGGCGGCGAGGCGGGAGCCGTTGGTGAGGATCTCGACCATCATTCCCAGCTCGTACGCCATCTGATAGGTCTCGGGGAACAGCTTGTCGATCATCGGCTCGCCGCCCGTGAGTTGGAGCCAGAGGACCCCGGCCGCTTGGATCACCTGCAGCAGCCGCTCACGTTCGGGCCACTCCAGGCCGGAGAACTGCTTCAGGCCGAGGTAGCAGTGCTCGCAGTCGTAGTTGCAGCCGAGGTTCAGCTCGTACGAGGCTCGCCCGTAGCCGTAGGGCGACAGCAGGCGGACGGCGACTGCCTCGCGAAGCCGTCGGCCGGTGAGCCCGACACCCCAGGTGCGTTGTGCAACGTCGGCGAGCCAGGTCGGGCAGTCCGCGTCTGCGTCGGCCGCCCGCAGGAGCCAGGAGTACTCGGCGAAGGGGAGCTTGGCTGCTTTGGGGCTACCGGGTCGTACCAGGAGGAAGCTGTCCAGGTACGGGGCGGCGATCAGTTCATGCATCGGCCTCCTCCTTCGGAGCGTCGAGCAGGAGGCGGGCCCACACGGTCTTGCCGAGCGGGTGGCGGGGGCGGTGGCCGATTTCCTCGGCGAGCGCCGCGACGAGCTGCAACCCGCGACCGTGCTCGTTGTCGGACCCGGCGCTGACCGGTCGGGGAGGAAGAGGGCTGGCGTCGGAGACCTCGACAAGACAGGTGGCGCCTTCGGCGGTCACGCGGACTTCGAAGAGATGGCCCGGTCTGCGGCCGTGCTGCACGGCGTTGGTGGCCAACTCGCTGCAGACCAGGAGCATCCGGTCGACGTCGTCCACGTCGTATCCCCAGCTCTCCAGTATCTTCCCGACCTGCTGGCGGACGAGAGAGACGCACTTGGGGCTGGAGGTGAACTGCATCTGCCACTGCTCAGTGATCGACTGGTCGTGCGCTGTCATCGGGAGCATCGCGTCCCCTCGTCACGGGCGGTTCGGGAGGCCAGCTCACCGCAGTGCCGATCAGTGGACCAGGTCATGGTGATTACCCAACGTGGGTAAAATCCTTGGCGGTTGACTCCCCGACTGCCCGTGCCACGGGCTGAAGAAGAGGGACACGAGTGTCCGGATCGCAGCCCCACCGCGTGCTTCCGGCGGAGTTACTGGCCGACCCGGAGTGGCAGGAAGCCTGTCGCCGACGCGACTTCACCCGGGTCTTCCGGTTGCTCAAGCTGAAGGCCGGGATCCATCCGTCGCGGATCGCGGCACTGTGCGACATGACGCCCAGCAGGGTCGGAGAGATCATGGCCGGCCGCCGGAGCCTGGCCCACATCGATGTCATCGAACGTGTGGCCGACGGTCTGCGCATCCCCGGTGCGATGCTGGGCCTGGCCCACCGCCCCTGGGAGATTCCGGCACGGGATCGGGTAGGGGACCAGGCGCCGGTGCCTTCGCGGATTCCCGAGGGCGGACCGGGCTCTGCCCTTGAGCCGGTCGAGAGTCTTGACGACCTTCTCGCTCTGGCCGACGGGCAGGTCACTCGCTCAACGCTCACCGCGCTGCATTCGTCCGTGGAGGACTACTGGCGCCGGGACGACCAGCATGGCGGTGCGCCGCTACGGCCCGCCGTCGTGGGACATCTGCGCTACGTCACGCAGCTGATGCGCACCGCAGATGCCGCCCTTCGACGCGACCTGCATTCTCTTGCAGCCGAACTGGCCCGGCTCGCGGGGTGGGCCTACTTCGACGCCCGCCAGTACAGCACTGCCCGCACCTACTTCACCCAGGCTCTCCATCTGTCCCACGGCCAGGACGACCGGCTGTTCATGGCCAACGTGCTCTCCTGCATGAGCCTGCAAGCCACCTACGACGGCAATCCGAACGACGCCGTCGCCCTCGCCTGCAGGGCCCAGGACGCTGCGCGCACCGCGGGCGACCAGCCGTTGGTGATGTCCATGCTCCATATGCGCGAAGCCTTCGCCCACGCCGCGCTTCGCGACGCCTCCTCGTGTCATCAGGCCATCGACCGCTCGCGCGACGCGTACGACCGGGCTCGGGGACGCGAGGGTGAAGCCCCCTCCTGGGTACGCTACTTCGACGAGAACAAGCTCATCGTCGACGCCGGGATCGCCCTGGCCCGCCTCGGCGAAGCCTCGCGTGCCGAGCCGCTCATCGCCGAGGGGCTGCGCCGGGAGAAGGCCGCTCAGCAGCGAGGCCGCGCCTTCCACGCCTTCTGGCTGGCCAGCACCCAGCTTCAGCAGGGCAAGCTCGACGCCGCCTGCCACAGCGCCGGACTCGCCCTCGACCTCACCGCTTCGATCGACTCACCACGCGTCGCCGGTCATGTGCAAGAGTTCCACCGCCGCCTGCGGCCGTACGCCTGTGAGGCGCCGGTGATCGCATTCGAGCAGCGCATGCGTGAAGCTCTCGGCTAGCCGATCGTCTTGGTGGCCTCGTCCAGGAGAAGGTAGAGCAGGCCGACCAGGCTGCCGCTGCTGACGATCTCCCGGCGGTCGATCATCCCCCGGATCTCCGCCAGCGGGACCCACTCGATCCGGTCCGATTCGTTGACCTCGGTCGGCGGCCCGGCATAGGTCGCCCCGTCCGCCCGGAAGACGTGGTGCTCGGAGTCGGTGATGCCGTTCGCGGGTTGTGCGTACACCAGCGGCTTCATGGCCTCGACCCGCCACCCGGTCTCCTCCTCCACCTCCCGTGCGGCGGCCTGTTCCGGAGTCTCGTCCACCTCGATGAGGCCCATCGGGAGTTCCCAGCCCCAGGTATCGGTGATGAACCGGTGGCGCCACATCATCAGGACCCGCTTCCGGTCGTCGACCACGGCGGCCACCGCCAGGTGCCGCATGCGCACGACGTGGTGCTCCCAGCGGCGGCCGTCGGGCTGCTGGACATCCACGAGCCACAGGTTGACCCACGGGTTGCTGTAGATCTGCCGCTCGCCATGGACGCTCCACTGCATGAGCCCAACTCCCTTTCGCCGGTGCGACTTCCAGCATGTCACTCCGACGAGAATTCGGCGGCTTCGCCGTGGGTTCAGCGACGCTGGAGGGACTGCTGGTGGATGGAACCCTGGCGGCCCCCGGTGGCCGCTACCCTCCAGAGACACCCACCGAGGTAAGGAACGGCAGGATGGACGACGAACCGCTGAAGGACTGGGCGGCGCGCCGTGACGCGAAGGTCGGTCGACTTCGCGCCGTGCCCGTCGTCTCCGGCGACGGCCCGAAGGGCTCGCACCTGAGCCCGGACGCGCCACGCGCCATCGAGCGGTGGAACGGGCACACGTGGGAGCCCCACGGCCTCGTCTCCAGCCTGGCCGAGGCCAAGGCCGTGCTCTACCCGGAGCCCGGCGAGCCTCCGGCGCCAGGAGCGGTACCGAAGCCGCTCGACTCCGGCCGCGGCAAGCACAGGAAACCCCCGTCGCCCAGGCCGGACCGGCACTGAGCGACAGGGCACACACCGACGGCGCCACCACCACCCGCTGACCGCAAACGGTGCCGCGCCCTGACAACAGACGCGGCACCGCCCCACCATCAGCGGCCGTAACGGATCAGCGCCCGGACCATCCGGCACGTCGTGTCGGACGGCGGGTGGACTCCGATCAGCTCCGCCGTGGTGCGTATCTTGCGGTTGGGCGCCTGCTCGGGCTGGTACACGCCGGTGTCGAGCAGGGCGATGGCCAGGCGCATCGCCTTGAGGCGCCTGTTGTGCGTCTCGTACCACACACGCGGACGCCCGGCGGGCAGCGGCACCTTTTTCAGGGACAGCAGGGACAGCTGTTGCGGGGTGTGCGAAGTGAGTACGGCAGCGGCCATGGGCATCCTCCTGGGCAGTCGGGAACCCTCACGAACTGCCTCAATTTTACTGCCCGGCACTGACAATCGCCCTGGCCGAGAAGGCCGTTGGGATCCACCATTTGCGCTGGCCAGAGGACGTTGGCCGCCGTCTCGGGCGCCCCTCTACCGGTACCTTGTCCGGCATGGAGATCTGGATCAACCCCGCCTGTTCCAAGTGCCGCAGCGCCGTCAGCCTGCTCGACGCCGAGGGCGCCTCGTACACCGTCCGCCGCTACCTCGACGACGTACCGTCCGAGGACGAGATCCGCGCCGTACTCGACCGGCTCGGGCTGGAGCCATGGGACATCACGCGTACGCAGGAGGCCGAGGCCAAGGAGCTCGGGGTGAAGGAGTGGGCGCGGGACGCGGGGGCGCGCGAGCGCTGGATCGCGGCGCTCGCCGCGCACCCGAAGCTGATCCAGCGCCCGATCATCACGGCGGACGACGGTACGGCGGTGGTCGCCCGCACGGACGACGCCGTACGGGACGCGCTTTCCCGGTAGGCCGCCCGGGAGGGGGTCAGCAGACGCGCTCTCCCGGTAGCCGCCCCCGCCGGATGCGGTCAGCAGATTCGCTCTCCCGGTAGCCGCCCCCGTCAGCGCACCCGCTCGTCCGTCCCCGCCACCTTCCGCGCCGTCACGTTCAGCCGGTTCCACGTGTTGATCGTGAAGATCAGCGCGAGCAGCCCGCCGAGCTCCTGCTCGCTGAACTCCTCGGCCGCCTCCTCGAACACCTCGTCCTCCACACCCCCGTCCGCTATCAGCGTGACCGCCTCGGTGAGCGCGAGGGCCGCGCGCTCCTGCGGCGTGAAGAAGTGCGCGGCCTCGCGCCACACGCCGACCATGTGCAGCCGCTCCGGGTCCTCGCCCGCCTTGCGCGCGTCGCTCACGTGCATGTGGAGGCAGTACGCGCAGCTGTTGAGCTGCGACGCCCGGATCTGCACCAGCTCCACGAGGGCCGGGTCGAGGTGCTCGGTGGCCGCCGCATTGAGGGCGATGATCGCCTTGAACGCCTTGGGGTTCGCCTTGGCGAAGTCGATACGGACGGGGTTCTCGGCGGCCGCGCGGGCAACGGTCTCGGTCAGGGTCTGGGCGGTCTGCGTGGTCTGCGTGGTCTGCGTCGTCGTCATGATCATTAATCTACGGGCGCATGCGACCTGCCCACAGGTTCATTTTTGATCCGGAAACGTGGGTCAATTCTGCAGCCCGCCGCGCAGCCCGAGTAACACCGGGTTCACAAACGGGCAACGGACGGGAAATCCGGAGATGTGAAGCTGCCCGCACCGGCGAACCCTCCCACCGCCGGGACCCCGCACCGCCGCGCCCACCGCACCGCTGGACCCGGCACACCCCGCAGCTCCCGCAAAGGATGGCTTCCGTGACGTTCAAGGCCGAGTACATCTGGATCGACGGCACCGAGCCGACCGCCAAGCTCCGCTCCAAGACCAAGATCATCGCGGGTGCGTCCGCCGACGCCGAGCTGCCCGTGTGGGGCTTCGACGGGTCCTCCACCAACCAGGCCGTGGGACACGCCTCCGACCGCGTCCTCAAGCCGGTCTTCTCCTGCCCGGACCCGATCCGGGGCGGCGACAACGTCCTCGTACTCTGCGAGGTCCTGGACATCGACGGCACGCCGCACGCGTCCAACACGCGCGCCCAGCTGCGTCCGATCGCCGAGCAGTTCGCCGCTCAGGAGCCGATCTTCGGCATCGAGCAGGAGTACACCTTCTTCGACGGCACCCGCCCGCTCGGCTTCCCGGTCGGCGGCTTCCCGGCCGCCCAGGGCGGCTACTACTGCGGTGTCGGCGCCGACGAGATCTTCGGCCGCGAGATCGTCGAGAAGCACCTCGACCACTGCCTCGCCGCCGGGCTCAGCATCTCCGGCATCAACGCCGAGGTCATGCCGGGCCAGTGGGAGTTCCAGGTCGGCCCGGTCGGGCCGCTGGAGGTCTCCGACCAGCTGTGGATCGCGCGCTGGCTGCTCTACCGCACGGCCGAGGAGTTCAACGTCTCGGCGACCCTCGACCCCAAGCCGGTCAAGGGCGACTGGAACGGCGCGGGCGCGCACACCAACTTCTCCACCAAAGCCATGCGCGAGGGCTACGACGCGATCATCACCGCGTGCGAGTCGCTCGGCGAGGGCTCCAAGCCGATGGACCACGTCAAGAACTACGGCGCGGGCATCGACGACCGTCTCACCGGGCTGCACGAGACGGCCCCGTGGAACGAGTACTCGTACGGCGTCTCCGACCGCGGCGCCTCGGTGCGCATCCCGTGGCAGGTCGAGGTGGACAAGAAGGGCTACATCGAGGACCGCCGCCCCAACGCCAACGTCGACCCGTACGTCGTGACGCGGCTCATCGTCGAGACCTGCTGCACCGGTCTGGAGAAGGCCGGACAGGTCTGAGTTCCGGCCACCGTTTTCCCGGAGGGCGTTCACCGCGTACGTGCGGTGGGCGCCCTTCCGGCGTTCCTCCCGCCTTGCCGGAGCCGGGATTTGGCCAACCCGCGCCAAGGATCCGTATCAGCACCTGGGCGGGTGCTGGGCGGGTCACAGCCGATCTGGTTGAATGGGCGCATGGCCAGCTTCCCGAACCCCGCTACAGGTCGCAGCGACCTTGAGCCGTTCTGGCCGTCCCGTCAGGACCACGACTTCGACCGGGTGTGTTGCCGCGCGACGAACGCGCCGGCCCTCTAAAGCCTCCTTCTGCGAAGGCCTTCGGCCCGCGCGCACGACGTACGTCCCTGACGACTCCGCGCGAAAGAGCTGACCTCTCATGGCGAACACCCGTACCCTCTCCGCCTCCGCTGCGACCGCCGCCCACCCCGGTCCCGTACCTCTGGGACGCCATCGACTCCGTGCCGTAGACCGTGACGAGGTGGCCGCGACCGGCACCGTCGTCGACTTCCTCCCGCCGGGCGCCACTTGGCTGCCCGCGCCCCAGCACACCGTGCCCGTCCTGCCCGGCCGTCCGCCGATGATCGGCTATCTGGTGCTCGTCCCGGCCGACCAGCAGCCGCCGCTCGCGGTCGCGCCCGAACCCCTCGTCCAGGTACCGGAGCCCGTGACCGGTGACGAGCTCGTACGGATCGACGCGGTGCGCCGCACCGCCGAGGTCGACGGACGCACACTGGACCTCACGTATCTCGAATTCGAGCTGCTGGCCCATCTGGTGGCACACCCGCAGCGGGTGCACACCCGGGACCAGCTGGTGACGACCGTCTGGGGGTACGGCCATGTCGGCGACGGCCGGACCGTGGACGTCCATGTCGCCCGGCTGCGCCGCAAGCTCGGCGCGGAGAACCGGCACGCCATTCAGACGGTCCGGCGGGTCGGGTACAAGTACGCGCCCTGATCCGCCCGTTGGCCCCTCGCACGGCGCCCCCGGCACGCTTCTCCCGTGCCGGGGGCGCCCCCGTGTGCGGACACACCGGCGAAAACGGGCAAGATACGAGGTCAGGGGGTGTTGCCAGGTACACCCCGGTTGGGGGGACCGGCCCCGTGACCGCACCCCTGCGACGCGGTGAAACTGGGGTCCGCAAGCTCGGCAGGGCCCATGAAGGGGGACGACGACGATGGTGAAGAAGATACGGGCGGGACTGCTCGCCGGTGGCCGGGGGTTCGGCCTGGCGACGAGCGGCATGGTCGTCGGGATCCTCCTGTTCACCCTGGCCGTCGTGTCGATCAGCCTGATCCCGATCGGCATCGGTGTGCTCACCACCCCGGCCGTGCTCGACGCGGTACGGGTGTACGCGAACCGGCGCCGCTCCCTCGCCCATGAGTGGCTCGGGATGGAGATCGCCGTTCCGTACCGGACACTCCCCCGCACGCAGCGGGCCGGTCTGCTCGGCACGGCCGAGCGGTGCGGGCTGCTGCTGAAGGACCCGGCGACCTGGCGCGACCTGGAGTGGCTGTTCGTCGACATGACAGCGGGCGCCGTCGTCGCCCTCCTGGCGCCCTGCCTGCTCCTCTACAGCGTGTGGGGCATCGTGCTCGCGGCGGGCGTCTGGAAGCCGATCGACAACGCGGGCGGCGGACTGTGGTTCACGTTCGTCCACATCACCTCGCAGTCGACGGCCAACCTGGCGGCCGTCGTCGGCGTCGTGTACACGTTCCTCGGTCTGTTCGTGAACCCGTACCTGGTGCGGGCCAACTTCGCCATGGCCAAGTCGCTGCTCTCCCCCACCCGTGAGCAGGCGCTCGCCCTGCGGGTGGAGCGGCTGACCGAGACACGCCACGACGCGGTGGACAGCTCGGCCGCCGAGCTGCGCCGGATCGAACGCGATCTGCACGACGGGGCGCAGGCCCGGCTCGTCGCCATGGGCATGAACCTCGGCACGATCGAGGCGCTGATCGAGAAGGACCCCGACAAGGCCAAGGCGCTGCTCGCCAAGGCACGTGAGTCCTCGGCGGAGGCGCTGACCGAACTGCGCGACCTGGTCCGGGGCATCCACCCGCCGGTCCTCGCCGAGCGCGGTCTGGGCGATGCGGTACGCGCCCTGGCGCTGCGTATGCCGGTGGCGGTGGACGTCGACGTGGAGCTGCCGCCCGGGCGGGCCGAGGCGCCGGTGGAGTCGGCCGCGTACTTCGCGGTCAGCGAGCTGCTCACCAACGCGGTCAAGCACGCCGAGGCCGACCGGATCTGGGTCGACCTCTCGTACGCGAGCGGGGCGTTGCGCCTCTCGGTCACCGACAACGGGCGCGGCGGGGCGAGCGTGGGCGGCGGGTCCGGGCTGAGCGGGGTCGAACGCCGACTGGGTACATTCGACGGCGTCCTGGCCGTCAGCAGTCCCGTCGGCGGCCCCACCATGGTGACCGTGGAGATTCCTTGCGCGTTGTCCTAGCCGAAGACCTCTTCCTGCTCCGCGACGGTCTGGTGCGGCTGCTTGAGGCGTACGACTTCGAGATCCTCGCGGCGGTCGAGACCGGGCCCGAACTGACGCGTGCGCTGGCCGAGTTGGAGCCGGAGGTGGCGATCGTGGACGTACGGCTGCCGCCCACGCACACCGACGAGGGGCTGCAGTGCGCGCTCGCCGCGCGGCGGGCGCGGCCGGGGTTGCCGGTGCTCGTCCTGTCGCAGCACGTCGAGCAGCTTTACGCCCGTGAGCTGCTGGCCGACGGGAACGGGGGTGTCGGGTATCTGTTGAAGGACCGGGTCTTCGATGCGGATCAGTTCGTGGATGCGGTGCGGCGGGTTGCGGGTGGGGGCACCGCGATGGATCCACAGGTGATCTCGCAGCTGCTGTCCCGCAAGGTGCGGGACGCTCCGATCGGGGGGCTCACCCCGCGTGAGCGGGAGGTTATGGAGCTGGTGGCTCAGGGGCGGTCCAATGCGGCGATCGCTTCGCAGCTGGTGGTTACCGAGCGGGCCGTTGCCAAGCACACGTCCAACATCTTCGCGAAGTTGGGGTTGCCCGTGTCTGACGATGACAATCGGCGGGTGTTGGCCGTTTTGGCCTATCTGGAGCAGGGCTAGGCGCGGGGCGCTTCGCGGGGGTGCGGTGTTTGGCTGCGGATCGTGGGGGCTGGTCGCGCAGTTCCCCGCGCCCCTGTAGGTGACCCCGAGACGCCCAGGTCCCGCACCCTGCGGCATCCCGGGACCGGCCGCGCGTCGTATTGGCGCGGGCACGCGGTCCGCGCGGGTTAGCCTGGCTGGACCATGAATCGCATGACCACGCCCTGGGGCGAGTACGAGCTGAACCGATTTCCTGAGGATCCGCGCGATCAGCTGCGGGCCTGGGATGCCGCTGATGAGTATCTGCTGCGGCATCTGGAGGACACGGGTGTGGACCTCTCGGGGGCCGTGGTCGCGCTCGGGGACCGGTGGGGGGCGTTGACCACCGTCCTCGCGGCCCGGGGTACCGGCTCCGTCACTCAGATCAGTGAGTCGTTCCTGGGGCAGGAGGCCACCCGGGCCAATCTGGCTCGGGCTGGGGTGCCGGTCGACTCCGTAACCCTGCTCTCCACTCACGACGCGCCGCCCGGCCGGGTCGACGTGCTGCTCGTACGGGTGCCGAAGAGCCTGGCGCTCCTGGAGGACCAGCTGCACCGGCTCGCCCCGGCCGTGCACGCGGGGACCGTGGTCGTCGGGACCGGCATGGTGAAGGACATCCACACCTCCACCCTGAAGCTGTTCGAGAAGCTGCTCGGGCCGACGAAGACCTCGCTCGCCGAGAAGAAGGCCCGGCTGATCTTCTGCGAGCCGGACCCTGAGTTGGTCCGGCCGGTGAACCCGTGGCCGCTGACGTACTCCCTGGAGATGGGCATCGGCCCGGCCTCCGGGCTCGCCGTCGTCAACTACGCGGGGGTGTTCTGCGCCGACCGCCTCGACATCGGCACCCGCTTCCTGCTCCAGCACATGCCGACGCGTACGGGCCCGGACCGGGTCGTCGACCTCGGCTGCGGCAACGGCATCGTGGGTACGGCGGCGGCGCTCGCCAACCCCGAGGCGTCGGTGGTGTTCACCGACGAGTCGCACCAGGCGATCGCCTCGGCGCGGGCCACCTTCCGGCTCTGCGCGGGCGCGGCCCGCGAGGGCGACGCCGAGTTCCGGGTGGGCGACGGGCTGAGCGGGTTCCCGCCGGGCACCGCCGACCTCGTACTCAACAACCCGCCGTTCCACACCCATCAGGCAACGACCGACCGTACGTCGACCCGGATGTTCACGGACGCGCGCGAGGCGCTGCGCGAGGGCGGCGAGCTGTGGGTGGTCGGCAACCGGCACCTGGGCTACCACCTCAAGCTCCAGCGGCTCTTCGGCAACAGTGAACTCGTCGCCAGCGACCCGAAGTTCGTGGTGCTGCGCGCGGTCAAGCGCTGACGAACAGTCACCGGGGCTGCCCGTGCGCCCCGGTGTTCCTGGAGATACCTACGAAATAGCCGGGGCGTTGAACGCCCCATGAGCCACATCCGTATGGAACGACGCGCTGCTTCAAGCGAAGGAGTTCCATGGGACGCTCATCACGAAAACGCTCGACACTGGCCGGCCGTATGGCGATTGCCTCGGTCGCCCTGATCCTGGGCGGGGGTGGGCTGGTCGCGGTCAATGTGTATGCCTCTGCCAATGAGGGACAGTCCGGCCCCGGACCGGGCCAGAATTCCGGGCAGTTGAATATCGGTCAGCAGATGTCGACCATCAGCTGCCCGGATGTGACCAACAGCCTGCCGGACGTACCCGATCAGGCCCGGCCGCAAGTCGACCGCGAACTGGCCGGCATTGATACGCAGATCACCGACGCGTACGAGAAGTTCGCCTCCAACAAGGACAAGGCCGCCCGCGATCCCGGCTGGGCGGACCAGTCCGTCCTGGCGCCGCTGAAGGACAGCCGGGCGGCGTCGCTGAACCGGATCGGCGCCGCCATCGGGCGCGTCGGCGGACAGCAGCCCCAGGGGCTGCAAGGGCTCGCGGCATGCAGCATGCGCGCCGACGACAACGGCGGCGCGGCCGCCGCCAATGGACAGGCCCAGGGCCAGTGGCAGGGCCAAACCCCAGGTCAGGGCCAGGGTCAGAACGTCGGGGGGCAGGGTCAGGCCCAGGGTGGTGGCCAAGGCCAGGGACAGAACGTCGGTGGCCAAGGGCAGGGCGCCCTCGGGAACGGGCCCTCCAAGAGCGACTTCGTCGACATCCGGTCCGTCCAGCCCAACGTCCGCACCCCCCGCACCCAGCGCGGCGGCTCGACCGGTCTGTTCACCAGTAATTGCGGCGTCAACCAGAATGCCAAACGCAACCCCGACAACGTCATCGTCGCGCCCGGCGTGAGCAATGGCGCCCACCATATGCACGACTACGTGGGAAATCAGGCCACCGACGCCTTCTCCAGCGACACCGATCTGGCCAACGGCGGGACGAGCTGCCAGAACCAGGGCGACAAGTCCACGTATTACTGGCCGGTGCTGCGGCTGCAGAACGGGCAGAACGAGAACGACGCCAACGCGGACGGCGGCGGCAAGGACCAGAACGTCGGCAAGATTCAGACACCGGTCCAGGTCACCATCAAGCTCGCCGGAAGTCCGGTCAGCAAGGTCACCGCGATGCCGCGTTTTCTGCGGATCATCACCGGTGACGCCAAGGCGTTCACCAACGGTAACGCCAATGCCAACGCGTCATGGAGCTGCACCGGATTCGAGAACCGCCAGCTCAAGGACAAATACCCGATCTGCCCGCAGGGCAGCAACGTGGTGCGCACCTTCAAATTCCAGAGCTGCTGGGACGGAAAGAACACGGACAGCGCGAACCACCGGACGCATGTCGCCTTCGCCCAGAAGAACGGTGCGTGCCCGGCCGGATTCAAGGCGATCCCGCAATTGCAGCAGCGGATCGTGTACGCCGTGCCGCCCGGTCCGGGATTCGCCGTCGACTCGTTCCCCGAGCAGCTCCACAAGCCTGTCACCGATCACGGTGATTTCATCGACGTCTTCAGCGATTCGCTGATGAGGAAGGTGGTGAACTGCATCAATACGGGGCGCAGTTGCGCCTGACACACAAGGCGCGCACGCGCCTGCAGAACCGCTCCCCCTGATGGCTCCCCCGGGCTTCCGGGCCCGGGGGAGCACCCCCTGCGCGGTCAGCTCATGTGGTGGTGTCCGGAATGGTTGGTCCCGGTCTCGACACTGCCACCGAGCCGACCGCGCAGCGCGTTGACCACGGTCTCGTCACCGACGGCGACCCATTTGCGGCCCACCAGATAGGCGCCGCCGTAGTCCTTGGCCTCGTTGATCCACTCCCGCTGGCCCCGGTCCGTGGCGAACGTCGCCAGGACGTAGCGCCCGTCCGAAGTGGTGCAGTTGGCCTGCCGCAGCTCCGTCGCATTCGTGGAGATCTTCGGCTTGCACGCGGCTTTCGCCGCGATTTCCTCAAGTGTTCCGCTTGTGGTCTTCGGCGCGTCATCACCGTGTGATCCGCAGCCCGCCGCCAAGGTCATCAATGCCGCCGCCAGGGCCGCTCGTACGAGTTTGCGCATTCTCTTATCGTGCCCTCAACCACCCCTCCCCCGTGGGTATTCGGCCATATCGGTGAACTCATTTAACGGTCACCCGCACCTTTTCGTTACCGTGCGCTCCGCACGCGCCTGTTGTCACCGCAACAACATGAGGAGCGCAGAGCCGATGACCGCCGAACCTTCGAGACGCGTATTCCTTGAGACCGCCGGGGCGGTGGGAGCCGGGGTCGCCATCGGGGCCGGGACCGCGACCCCCGCGTACACCGCGAGCCCCACCGACCCCACCCGAGCCGCCCTCACCCGTCTCCTCCCCCATCACGCCGACCAGATCGCCCTCGTCCCGCTCCCCGCCGATGGCCCCGACCGCTTCCGGGTCACGGGCGCCACCGGACGTATCGAGATCGCCGCCACCGGCCCGGCCACCGCCCTCACCGGCCTGCACTGGTACCTCAAGTACACCTGCAAGGCCCATCTGACCTGGGCGGGAAGCCAGGTGGACCTGCCGCGCAGGCTGCCGGCGCCCGCCCGGCCGGTGGAGCGTGCGGCCACCGTCCCGCACCGGTTCGTCTGCAACGACACCCATGACGGCTACACCGGCCCGTACGCCGACTGGCCGCGCTGGGAGCGGCTGATCGACGTCCTGGCGCTGCACGGCTGCAACGAGGTACTGGTGACTCCGGGCCAAGAGGCCGTCTACCACCGACTGTTGCTCGGCTTCGGGTACGCGGACGAGGAGGCGCGCGCGTGGCTGCCCGCGCCCTCGCACCAGCCATGGTGGCTGCTCCAGAACATGAGCGGGTACGGCGGTCCGCCCTCCCCCGCGCTCATCGAGCGCCGCGCCGCGCTGGGTGCGCGGATCACCGCACGGCTGCGGGAGCTGGGGATGCGGCCGGTGCTGCCCGGCTACTTCGGGACCGTCCCGGACGGCTTCGCGGAGCGCAATCCCGGCGCCCGCATCGTGCCGCAGGGCAGCTGGAACGGGTTGCGGCGCCCCGACTGGCTCGATCCGCGCACCGAGGCGTTCCCCCTGGTCGCGGCCGCCTTCTACCGCCACCAGGCCGAACTCCTCGGCGAGGCACGGCACTTCAAGATGGATCTGCTGCACGAGGGCGGCACCCCGGGCGATGTCCCGGTCGCCGACGCGGCCAGGGCCGTCGAGCGCGCACTGCACACCGCCCGCCCCGGCGCGACCTGGGTGATACTCGGCTGGCAGACCAACCCGCGCCGGGCCGTCCTCGACGCCGTCGACAAGTCCCGGGTCCTGATCGTCGACGGCCTCTCGGACCTCGCCACCGTCATCGACCGCGAGAGCGACTGGGACGGTACGCCGTACGCGTTCGGCACCATCCCGAATTTCGGCGGCCGCACCACCATCGGCGCCAACACCCACCACTGGGCGGCCAAGTTCACCCGGTGGCGCGACCAGCCGGGCAGCGCGCTGGTCGGCACCGCGTACATGCCGGAAGCCGCCGAGCGCGACCCGGCCGCGTTCGAGCTGTTCAGCGAGCTCGCCTGGCGGGCCGAGCCGGTGGACCGGGAGGCGTGGTTCCGTACGTACGCGGACATCCGGTACGGCGGCGAGGACGGCCACGCGCGCGAGGCGTTCGCCGCGCTCGCCGCCACGGCGTACCGCCTGACGACCGCCGACGGGCGCCCCGTCGACTCCCTGTTCACCCGCCGCCCGTCCCTCACGGCCTCCGCCGTGACCGCCTTCGACCCGTCGGCCTTTGACCGGGCGTTCGCTCAACTCCTCGACGTACGGCCTGAGTTGCGTGACTCGGACGCGTACGCCCACGACCTCACCGACCTCGCCCGCCAGGCGCTCGCGAACCGCTCCCGGCTGCTGCTGCCACGGCTGCGGCTCGCGTACGAGGGCAAGGACCGCGCCACTTTCCGTACCCTGAGCAGGCTCTGGCTCAGGCTGATGCGGCTCGCCGACGAGATGTCCGGCTGCCACCGGGCGTTCCTGCTGGGCCCCTGGATCGAGGACGCGAAACGGTTCGCGACGAGCGCGGAGGAGGCGGTGCGCCTGGAGTGGACGGCCCGCACCCTGATCACCACCTGGGCGGACCGCGCGGCGGCCGACAACCTGAGCGACTACGCCGACCGCGACTGGCAGGGTCTGCTCACGGATCTCCATCTCCCGCAGTGGCAGGCGTACTTGGACGAGATGGCGGACGCGCTGGCGGAGGGTCGTCCACCCCGGGCCTTCGACTGGTACCCGGGCGAGGAGGCGTGGACGCGGGAGCGTGGCGCGTATCCGGTACGGGCGACGGGCGACCCGTACCGTACGGCCCGGCGTGTGCACGACACCCTGGCGGGTGCTCCCCACCAGGGGACCGTCACCGTCACCGCCGACCCGGCGAGCTTCACCCCGGGCTCCATGGGCACGGTCACGGCCGTCTTCCGCAACCTCAACGGGCTGCGGGCGACGGGCCGTATCGACTTCGGGCTTACGGGGCTCGACGCCCGGCCGGAGGGCGACACGTTCCTGCGGCGGGTCCCGGCGGCGGGCGTGGGGGCGGTGCGCTGGCGGGTCACCGCGCCCGCCGAGCCACTGACCGTACCGCTGACGCCGATGCCGTACGAGCTGAGCACGCGGTACGGGCCGGACGGCGAGGACCGGGTGACCGCCGTCCAGCGCTCCGCCCTCTGCCTGGCCGCGCCGCTGAGCGCACGGTGGCGGACGTTCACCAGCAACGACGCGGTCTTCGGCGAGCTCGGCGACCGGCTCGCGATCAACGGCGGCGGCCAGGACCTGTGGAAGGGCGTGGCCCAGTTCGGGACGGCGTACCGGCCGGGGGCGACGGTGGCGGGCACAACGGTGACCGTGCGCGTCGACTCCCAGTCGGACACCGGGAGTTGGGCCCGCTGCGGAATCGTCGTACGCAACGGACTCGCGGTTCAGGGGGCCGCCGGTTTCGTCAATCTGGCGGTGACGCCGGGGCAGGGCGTGGTGCTGTCGTACGACGCGGACGGCGACGGGCTGCTCGACACCTACCGGCGCCTTACGGGTGTCCGGGCGCCGGTGCTGCTGCGGCTGAGCCGGGGCCCGGCCGGGTCGTTCACCGGCGCCTGCTCGACCGACGGCGGCGCGAACTGGCGGACCGTGGCCACCGCGAGCGTCCCGGCGACGTCCGCCGTCCAGGACGCCGGACTGTTCATGACGGCGGCGGACGGGGCCGACGGGGTGCGTGGGACGGCGGAGTTCAGCGGGTGGTCGGTGCGGTAGGGGGCGGATGATGTCGCCATGGATGTCCCTGTGCTCGCACCCGTGTACGTCGGCGGAGTCCAGCTCGGCGCGTACGCCTCCCGGAAGCTGCTCGACGCCCCCGCCGGTCAGGACCTGCTGCGCGCCTGCTCCACCAACGTCGACAACCTGAGCGCGGGCCGCTGGCAGACGCTCGGGCTGAGCGCGCTGGTGGTCGAGGAACCGATGGAACTCCCGTACGCCCTGCTGCTGCTCGCGGTCCTCGGATACGCCGAGTACGCGCGCGGTGCGTGGTGGACGGCCGGGGTGTTCCTGCTCGGCCACGTCGGCGCGACGCTGCTCGTGTACGGCGGGCTCGTCGCCTCCCGCCCGTCCCCGGCGACCCGGTCGGCGCTCGACGTCGGCACGAGTTACGGCTTCTACGGGGTGGCGGGCGCGCTGACGGGCACCCTGCCGCGCGGCCCGTGGCGCACGGGCGCCCGGCTCGCGCTCCTCGCGCTCGGCGCGCGCCCGCTGCTGCGCCGGCAGCGCACGTTCACGGACGCGGGGCACGCGGTGGCGGTGTGCCTGGGGATGGCGGCGTCCTGGAGTGGTCGGCGGTAAGGGCTCTGCGGTCTGGTTACGTTTCACTGCAAACCGGGGCACATATGGACGAGTCCACGCCATCGTCCGCCCAGGAGCCCGTTCACCCATGACCGCGATCCCCGCCACCACTGTCGCCAACCTCCGCGATCTGGGCGGCACGCCGCTCGCCGGGGGCCGTACGGTCCGGCCCGGCCTCATCTTCCGGGCCGGGGCACTCGACCGCTACGACCCCGGCGGCGACCCGGGTGTGGCCGCGCTCGGGATCCGTACGGTGGTCGACCTCCGTACGGACGCCGAGCGCGCCGAGCGGCCCGACCGGCTGCCCGACAGGGCGCGGCTGGTCGTCGCGGACGCGCTGGCGGACGCGGTGAGCGCGGACGGGGCTCCGGCGGTGGCCGCGCAGCTGCGGCACGTCCTGGCCGACCCCGTCACCGCCGAACAGCGCCTGGGCCGGGGGCGGGCCGAGGAACTGTTCGCCGAGACCTACCGCGGCCTGGTCTCCTTGCCCTCCGCCCGCACCGCGTACCGCACGCTGCTGCTCGAACTGGCCGCCGAGGACGCGGGTCCGCTGCTCTTCCACTGCACGGCGGGCAAGGACCGCACGGGCTGGGGCACGACGGTCGTCCTCTCGCTGCTCGGCGCGGACGCGTCGGCGATCGAGCGGGAGTACCTGTCGGTGAACGGCGCGGTCCGGCAGGCGTTCGCGCCCCTGATCGAGGGCTTCACGGCCCAGGGCGGCGACCCGGAGATCGCGTTGGCGGTGATCGGCGTGGTCCCGGAGTACCTGGCGGCTGCGCTGGACGAGGTGTCGCGGCGGTACGGGTCGATGGAGTCGTATGTGCGGGAGGGGCTCGGGGTGGGGGACGACGTGGTGGAGCGGGTCCGGGGGCGGGTGGTGGGGTGAGGGGCGCGGGGCAGGGGTGCGAGCCGTGAGGAGAGCGGTGCTCTCGGGCGCGCGCTGGGCGGGGTGCGAGCTTTGACGAGAGCGGTGCTCTCGGGCGCGCTTCGGCTCACGCGACACCCTCCGCCCCACGCCCCCCACCATGCGGCGACCGGGTGACCATCTCACCATTCGCTCGTTTTGCTGAACGTGGCCCCGCCCCAGGACATCCTCAACCGCCCTTCCCCCGTCGGTATCGAGCAGGCCGAAGCAGCCCTGGTCGAGCACTATCCGCGGCTCACCCGGCTCGCCTATCTCGTGCTGCCGCCCTCCCTCGGGCGCAACCGGCGCGTGGTGACGGCGCACGCGCTGGTGCAGAGGTCGCTGCCCCGGGGGCGTGGTGCCGCGGAGGGGCCGATTCCGGCGCCCCGGCGGGAGGATCCGGGGTACGGGTTCGTGCGGCGGCAAGTGGTGCGGCAGGCGTTGGAGGCCGGGCTGCCGTTGCGGCGGCGGGCGTGGCCGAAGCGCGCGCAGTTGCCGCCGGTGCTGCCGCAGGTGTGGGGGCTGCGCCTGTTCCCCCGGTCCGGCGGGGCCGATGAACTCGCCCTGGACCAGCGGCTTTCGGCGCTCAGCGGGCCCGGCCGGGCCGCGTACGTGCTGCGCGGGCTCGACGGGCTCGGGGACGCCGAGCTGCGCCGCGAGCTCGACGCCGTGGGGGTCGAGGACCCCGCCGCCGCCCTCGCGGAGGCCGGCGACCCGGACTCCTCGGCCGCGCTGCTCGCCTCCGCCGAGTTCGACCCCTGCTCGCTCCAGGCCCGCCCCACCGACCTGATGCGCCGCCGCCAGCACGCGCGCGCCGCCCTCGTCGCCACCGCCGCCGTCGTGGTCTGCGGCGCGCTCCTCGGGCTGCCCGGGGACGGCTGGGGCCCGGACGGCGCCGCCGCGCCCTCGTACGCACGTAATCCCGCGGCCGAAGCGGCCCTCGACCCGGCCCAGGTCACCCGGGTGCAGAGCGCGGCCTGGCGCACCTCGGCCCGTACCGACTTCTCCGTATGGCCCGCCCGGGGCGCGCTCACCGGCGACAGCGAGCTGCTGCGGCGGGCGCTCGCCGTCTGGGCGCGGCCCGGGAAGGCCGTGCACGTCTCGGCGACGCCCGGGACGCCGTCCGGACCCCCGATGGGCGCGCCCCAACTGCTGTACGCGGGGCGGGTGGACGGGGCCCGCATCGTGCTCTTCTACGACGGGATGCGCATCGCGCGCTACGCCGAGCCACTGGACGGCCAGTCCGGCGCGGCCCTCGACTTCGCGCGCGTGGACGGCGCCGACGCGGCGTCCGCCGAAGCCGTGGTCGTGGGCCGCACCGATGGCAACGTCCGCTATCTGACCGCCCCTTGGGTGCGCGAGGCGGCGGTACGGGACCTGCTCGACCCGTCGGCCGCGCCCCGCCCGCTGCACCGCGACGCGGACGGCCTGACCGGCCCGATCGTCTCGCCCGCCCAGGCCCGCGACTGCACCTCCTGGGATGTGCTCCAGCTCCACGACGACTCGGGGACGGCGCTGCTCACCGACCTCGGCGAGCTCGCGCCCGCCCGGCTGACCTGGGGGTCGCCCGACGCGCCCAAGGACGTCACGAGCGCGGCCGCGCGCGAGGGCTGGGCCAGGACCGCCTGTCTGCTCCCCACGGTCCGCTCGCACGGCGTGCGTACGGTGAACTCGTGGCAGTTCGCCAAGCAGACGCTCCCCGAGACGAGCGGCACGGCCGCCTGGCTCTGCACCCGGGCCGACACCTGGTCCGGCACGGACGGCCAGGTGCTCGCCCAGTTCCAGGCCCCGGCGCCCAAGCCGGGCACGGCGGGCGCGGTGGCCGCCCGCGCCGAGAACACGGCCGCCTGCGGCCCGCGCCAGCCGCATGTGCTGGCCGGGGTGCTCTGGAAGTCCCACGGCGGGCACTGGTACGTGCTCGCGGCCGGCAGCGAGGACCTGACCCGGGTCGGCGTCACCGGCGGTGTCGAGGCCGAGGAGCACGGCCATCTGCTCGCCGTGCGCACCCAGGAGGGCGCCCGCGCCCAGCTCACCGGCCGCCTCTCGGACGGAACGACGGTCAACGCCCTGCGCTGAGCGTGCGCGCCGGGCACCCGGCGCGCACCACCGGCTCCGGCCGGGCCGCTGACGCCCGTATGACCGGTTCCGTACGAACAACTCCTCGCACAACCCTGTTGCCAGACGTCTACCCGTCAGTACATTGACGCCATGTCTAATACGCCGCAGCCCGCTCCGGTGGTCTCGGAGCACATAGAGCTCAAGGCCCGGAACGTCTCGTTCGAGTGGGAGAAGACGCCCCTGCACTGGGTCCCCGGCGACCCGTTCACCGGGCACACCATCAATGTGCTGCATCTGCTGCTGCCCGCCGGTGAGCGCTGGTTCGTGCAGGTGTACAAGCAGGTCCTGCCATATATCCGCGACGAGCGGCTGCGCGAGGACGTCATCGGGTTCATCGGCCAGGAGGCCACGCACTCGGCGGCCCACGACGACGTGCTCCCCCACCTCAAGACGCTCGGCCTGGACCCCACCCCGTACACCGCGCAGGTCGACTGGCTCTTCGAGAAGCTGCTCGGGGACCGGACGCTGCCGCCGGGGCGGGCGCGCGAGTGGTGGCTGATGGAGCGGGTCGCGACCATCGCGGCGATCGAGCACTACACGGCGTTCCTCGGCGACTGGATCCTCAACGCCGACGCCCTGGACCGGCGCGGCGCCGATGCGACCATGCTGGATCTGCTGCGCTGGCACGGCGCCGAGGAGGTCGAGCACCGGTCGGTCGCGTTCGACCTGTTCATGCACGTCGACGGCGGCTACCGGCGCCGGGCGCGGACCTGGGCGACCGCGTTCACCGCGCTCGTCTTCCTCTGGCAGCGCGGCGCCCGCTTCTTCATGGCGAACGACCCGACGCTGCTCGACGGCAAGGCGACCTTCCGGGACTTCGCGCGCGCCGGACGCCAGGGCACGCTGCCCACGCCGACGGCGATGCTGCGCTCGATCCCGCGCTATCTGAGCCGTACGTACCACCCCTCGCAGGAGGGCTCGACGGAGCAGGCCGTGGCCTATCTGGCGAGCTCGCCCGGCGCCAACGGAGGCCGCTGACATGCCCCGTACCCGGTCCGTGGTCCTGCTCGCGGGGGCCGCGCTGCTCACCCGGCGGGCGCTGCGCCGCCGTATCGCCACGTCCCCGCTGTGGCCGCTGCCCGCCCTGGACGCGCCGATCTCGGGGCAGGGCACCCGCCGCGCCCCCTCGATGCGGCTCACCGTCGCCGAACGGACCGTCCCCGCCGAGGGCGTGGCGCTGCTGCGGCTCGAAGCGCCCACGGGCACCCCGCTGCCCGCCTGGGAGCCGGGCGCGCACCTCGATCTGGTGCTGCCGTCCGGCCTGATCCGCCAGTACTCGCTCTGCGGCGACCCGGCCGACCGCGCCGCGTACACGGTCGCGACCCGGCTGATCGAGGACGGCCGGGGCGGCTCCCGCGAGGTCCACGAGCAGTTGCGCGAAGGCGCCGAACTCGTGGTGCGCGGCCCGCGCAACCGGTTCGCGCTCATAGAAGCGCCCTCGTACGCGTTCGTGGCGGGCGGGATCGGGATCACGCCGATCCTGCCCATGCTGCGGGCGGTCGCGGCGGCCGGGGGCGAGTGGCGGCTGCTGTACGGCGGGCGTTCGCGCGCCACCATGCCGTTCCTGGACGAGATCGAGAAGCTGGGCGCGGAGGGCGCGCGGGTCACCGTGGTGCCCGAGGACGAGGCCGGACTGCCCGATGTGGCCGCCTACTTGGCAGGTACGGACGAGGATGCGGCGGTGTACTGCTGCGGGCCCGAGCCGTTGATGGACGCCGTGGGCGCGCGCGTGCCCGAAGGGCGCACGCTGCACCTGGAACGGTTCACGCCGGGCGCGAGCACCGCACAGCTCGGCACCTTCGACGTCGAACTGCGGCGTACCGGCCGTACGCTCACCGTCGAGGCGGGCACCTCCGTGCTCGCCACGGTCCGCGCGGAGCTGCCGGACCTCCCGTACTCCTGCGAGCAGGGCTTCTGCGGGACCTGTCAACAGCGGGTCCTGGAAGGGGAGATCGACCACCAGGACGAGCTCCTGACCGACGCCGAGCGCGAGGACTCCATGCTGATCTGCGTATCTCGCTGCCGGGGGGCGAAAATCGTCCTCGACCTGTAGGTACTCTGTTCGCATGACGACCGGGGTACGGCGCAGGATGGGCGTCGAAGAGCGCAGGCGGCAGCTGATCGGGGTCGCGCTGGAGCTGTTCAGCCACCGCTCCCCCGACGACGTCTCCATCGACGAGATAGCGGCGGCCGCCGGGATATCGCGGCCGCTCGTCTATCACTACTTCCCCGGCAAGCAGAGTCTGTACGAGGCCGCGCTGCGCAGGGCCGCCGACGATCTGGCCGGACGGTTCGTGGAGCCCCGCGAAGGGCCGCTCGGGGCGCGGCTGCTGCGGGTGATGGGACGGTTCTTCGACTTCGTCGAGGGGCACGGGCCCGGCTTCTCCGCGCTGATGCGGGGCGGCCCCGCGGCCTCGGCGGTCGGCTCGACCACCGCCAACGCGATGATCGACGAGGTGCGGCACGCGGCCTACCTCCAGATCCTCGCCCATCTGGACGTCCAGGACCCGCCCGCGCGGCTTGAGTTGGTCGTACGGTCCTGGGTCTCGCTCGCCGAGTCGACGGCGCTGATCTGGCTGGACGGCCGCAAGATCCCGCGCGCCGAGCTGGAGTTGCAGCTGGTGCACGACTTCGCGGCGCTCGCGGCCGTGAGTGCCGCGTACGACGCGGAGATGGCGGCGGTGGTGCTGCGGATCATCGAGAACGAGCCCACGGACGGGCCGTTCGGCGATCTGCTGGCGCGGCTGACGGCGCTGGCGCCCGGAGACTGACCGCCGGCCCCTCCCGTACCGTGATCACCATGACGACATCGCTCGACACGCTCTCCTTCCGCCTCGCCGACGAGGGCGATCTCGACGTCCTGGTGGGCCTGTACGACGGGGCCGCGCACCGGATGCGGGGCAGCGGGATCGACCAGTGGCGGCCCGGCGACAAGGACGCGGCGCACTTCAGGGCGCGGATCGCCGAGGGCGAGGTCTGGCTGGCGCTCCTCGACGGCCGGGTGGCCGGGGCGTACGAGCTGTGGTGGCGGGACGAGCCCGCCTGGGGAGTGCGACCGCCGGAGGCCGGTTACGTACACCGGCTGATGACCGACACCGCGGTCGCACCGGCGGGCACCGGCCGGGCCCTGCTCGCGCACGCCGAGCGGCGGATCGCGGCCGCCGGGCGCGCCCTGGCCCGGCTGGACTTCAAGGCGTCGAGCCCGGGGCTGCGGGCGTACTACGAGCGGGCCGGGTACGCGGTGGCGGGCGAGCAGCCGTTCAAGGAGGGCGGCGGTGGCAGCGACTACGCGGTGGTGCTGATGGAGAAGCGGCTCGGCTGATCACTCCATTCCCGTGAGCCGCAGCGCCAGCAGCGCCACATCGTCCTCGCGGCTGCCGAAGGCGCTCAGGAGGGTGTCGCAGAGGGCGGCCGTGCCGGGCGGGGCCAGGGCCGCGATGCGGCGCAGGCGCTCCATGGACTCCGCGAGATCGGTCCCGCGCGTCTCGATCAGTCCGTCCGTCACCATCAACAGGACGTCGGACGGGGCCAGTTGGAAAGGCGCCGCCTCCGGCCGTTCGAGGCCGAGGCCGAGCAGCGGGCCGTGTACGTCGAGGTAGGCCGCCTCGCCGTGGGCGGGGATCCGCACCGGCGGTATGTGCCCCGCGTTGGCGATCCGGGCGACGCCGCGCAGCGGGTCGATGAGGGCGAGGCACAAGGTGGCGGTGGCCTCGGGGTGGTAGAGCTGGAGCATGCGGTCGAGGCGGCGCGCGAGGACGGCCGGGTCGCGCTCGTCGGTCGCGTACGCCCGTAGCGCATGGCGCAGTTCGACCATGACGGTGGCCGCGTCCAGCGAGTGGCCGACGACGTCGCCGACGCCGACAAGGAGTCCGTCGGGGGTGGGCAGCGCGGTGTAGAAATCGCCGCCGATCTCGGCGCGGGGCGAGGCCGGGACATAGCGCACGGCGACATCCGCGCCGGGCAGCCGGGGCTGGTGCTGCGGCAGGAAGCTGCGCTGGAGGGTGAGCGCCACATGCCGTTCCTCGGCGGCGGTGCGCAGCGACTCGGCGGCCTGCGCGGTGGCCTCGGCGAGATGGCCGAGCAGGCTCCGGATGTCCTGGCCCTCGGCGGCGCGCACGGGCGCGGCCAGGCAGACCGGCGGCCGGTCGGCGCGGGTGCGGGCGAGCACCAGACGCACCTCGCCGCGACCGGGACCCGCCCACAGGATGCCGGGCGGCCACAACGGGTCGGGGGCGGCCAGTGAGCGGACGCCGGTGCGGCCCGCCATGGACCGCTGGAGCAGTACGGACAGGGCGGCGGTGGAGGTGCCGATCCGGCGGCGCGGCGGGCCGCCCGCGTACAGCGTGCCGTCGGTGCCGAAGACGAAGGCGGCGGCCGGGCAGCGCACCAGGGCGGCGGTCGCGGCGGCGGCCGTGTCGGCGAGCTCCTGCGGGCAACTGGCCGCGTGGAGTTCGGCGGTGGCGGTGGCGAGCCGGGCGAGCCGGCCCGCGCGGGCGTCGGCGTCGTGGCGGAACCGGGCGCCGCGCAGCGCGGCCCGTACGACGGCCTGGATCTCCTCGGGCTCCACGGGCACCGCGAGATACGCCTCGGCGCCCGCGTCCAGACCCCGGGTGCGGTCGCGCGGGGTGCTGGCGGCGGCCGAGAAGTGCACCACGGGCATCACGGCGATCTCGGGGTGCGCCTTGATACGGCGGCACAGCTCGATGCCGTCCATGTCGGGCAGGCCCACGTCGACCAGGGCCGCATCGGGCAGCGCGCCGTTCCTGACCCGCAGGTCGAGCTCGACCAGGGTCGCGGACGCGGTGGCCAGCGGCACCACCCGGTGGCCCGCCCGGCGCAGGACCGCGCCCATGGCGTAGCGGTTGGCGTCGATGTCGTCGACGACCAGCACGGTGGTGTCGTAGGACGGGTTCACTGCGAGTCCCCCGTGGGGCGGACGGCCCCGGTGGGCGGTGGTGCGGACGGATCGTTTCGACGGGTCGTTTGTACGGACGGTTCGGCGAGTACGCACTCACCGTAGCCGCGTGAACCGGCCACCGGGGAAGAACGTCAACTCCCTTGAGCGAAATCACCCTTGAGGGCGTAGCTGAGCCCCTGGTCGAGTCCGGTGCTCAGGCCCCGGCGGAACGCGAGGTCGTACGCGCGGTCCCCGAGCGTGGCCCGCGCCCGGCGCTCGCACTCCTCGCGCACGGCGGTCAGCCGCGGCGCGCCCATCTGCGCCTTTCCGACCGTACGCCAGCACTTCTGCCCTATGCCGAGCACCAGGGCGCCGTCCTCGCCCTCGCCCTGGGCGGCCAGCGCGCAGGCGAGCAGGTCGAGGCCGAGCGCGATGCCGAAGCTGTCGTGGAGCAGCCGCTTGCCGGCGAGCATCGCGCGCGCGTGCACGGCGGCCTCGCCGGGGCGGCCGAGCGCGAGGGCGGTGACGGCGATCATGTAGTCGGCGTAGGCCCGCATCCAGCGCTCGCCGCGTGCGGCGCACTGGTCGCGCAGCCAGGTCGCCTCGGCCGCGGCCTCGGCGTAGCGGGCGAGGTTGGTGAGGGCGTAGATCCGGGCGAGGACGCACAGGGCGAGGCCTGGCGAGTAGTCGACGTCGGCCGCGTCGATGGCCGGGGTGCACACGGCGAGCGCGCCCTCGGGGTCGCCCGGCATCAGGATGGCCCCGCCGAGCAGATAGGCGGCGCGCAGCCCGGACTCGGTGTCGGTGGCGGCCTCGGCGCAGCGGCGGGCGTGGTGCAGGGCGGTCTCCATGTCGCCCTGGAGGAACGCGGTCATGCCGAGCGCCCACAGCGCCCGGTCGCGGGCGGGGCCCGGTTCGGGGGCGAGCGCCAGGCCGCGCTCCAAGTGGTCGCGGCCCTCGCGCAGATGCCCGCAGCAGAACCAGAAGAACCAGAGCGAGGCCGCCATGTCGAGCGCGGCCGCCGGGTCAGTGACGAGCAGATACTCCAACGCGGTCCGCAGATCGGCGTGTTCGGCGGTGAGCCGCTCGTACCACTCCAGCTGGTCGGGACCCATCCAGCCCGCCTCGGCCTCATGGGCGAGGCGGCGGCAGCGCTCCGCGTGCCGCCGGGCGACCTCGTCCTCCTCGCCGAGCTCGCGCAGCCACTGGCGGCCGTACTCGCGGATGGTGTCGAGCATCCGGTAGCCGGAGCGCCCGCAGTGCGTTCTGGTGCGTACGACGGACTTGGCGGCGAGTCCCGCGAGGGCCGGGGCCACGCCCTCGGCGTCCAGCGGGCCACCCGCGGCGACATCCCGGGCCGCGTCCAGGTCGAAGCCCCCGGTGAACACGGAGAGCCGGGCCCACAGCAGGCGTTCGAGGGGTGCGCAGAGCTCGTGGCTCCAGCCGATGGTCGTACGCATGGTCTGGTGGCGCGGGAGCCGGGCGGCGCGGGTGTCGGCGAGGACCTCGAACCGTGAGTCGAGCCGTTCGGCCAGCTGCTCCACGGTCCACAACCGCAGCCGGGCGCCCGCGAGTTCGATGGCCAGCGGGATGCCGTCGAGTCTGCGGCAGACGGCGACGGCCGCCTCCGCGCGGGCCGGGGCGTCGAAGGAGGAGGGCGAGAGGTGCGGGACCGCCTCGGCGGCGCGCTGCTTGAAGAGGGTGAGCGCGGCGCCCTCCGGTGGCAGCGGGCTCAGCGAGAAAACACGTTCCTCCGGGCGCCCGAGCCGCTGTCTGCTGGTGACGAGGACGGTGAGCCCGGGCGAGGTCTGGAGCAGTTCGCCGATGAGGTGGCCGCTGGCGGAGACCAGGTGCTCACAGGTGTCCAGGACCAGCAGGAGCTGTTTGTCGCCGAGCCACCCGCACAGCGCCTCGGCGGCGGTGCGGGTGCTCTGCTCGGCGACGGGCAGATGGTCGGCGACGGTGGCGGCGAGCAGCGCGGGGTCGCACAGCGGGGACAGCTCGACCCACCACACCCCGTCGGGACAGAACTCCCGCCGCTCGCGCGCGGCCCGCAGCGCGAGCCGGGACTTGCCGACGCCGCCCGGTCCGGTGACCGTGACCAGCCGGTTGCGGCGCAACAGGCCGTCCAGGGTGGCCAGTTCCACCGACCGGCCGACGAAACTCGTGGTCTCCGCTGGCAGATTCCCCAACACGCGCACAGTCTGGACCAGACGACACCCGGGCCCCGACCCCATCGCGCGCTTCAGACGAAAACGACCAGAAAGCAGCCAAAGTAAGTCACTCAACAGCTCGTTACGATCGAACCATCGCCAGCAACGCAATCAACCCTGCTCACTTCCGTACGCGTGCGGTGGAGCCGCGCACCACCAGCTCCGGCTGGAACACGAACTCCGTGCGCTGGACCGGGTTTCCGTGGATCTCCTCCAGGAGCGCGCCCACCGCGGCCGTAGCCATCGCCTGGACGGGCTGGCGGACCGTGGTCAGCGGCGGATCGGTGAAAGCGATCAGCTGGGAGTCGTCGAAGCCCACCACCGACACGTCGCCGGGCACCGCGAACCCGCGCTCGCGCGCCGCGCGGATCACCCCGAGCGCCATCATGTCGCTGGCGCAGACCACCCCCGTACACCCCTGGTCGAGGAGCGCGCCCGCCGCCACCTGTCCGCCCTCGACGCTGAAGAGCGTGTGCCGGATGTACGCGGCGGCCTCCTCGGCGCGCAGCCCGAGCCGCTCCCCCAGCACCGCCGTGAACCCCTCGGCCTTGCGCCGCGAGGGCACATAGCGCAGCGGGCCCGCCGCGAGCCCGATCCGGGTGTGGCCGAGGTCCGCGAGATGGCGCACGGCCATCGCCATCGCCGCGTGGTCGTCCGGCGAGACGAAGGGTGCGGGGATGCGGTCGTTGTACCCGTTGACCAGGACGAACGGCACCTGGCGCTCGGCCAGCGCGAGATAGCGGCCGGGGTCGGTGGCGGTGTCGGCGTGCAGCCCCGAGAGGAACACGATGCCGTTGACCCCGCGCTCCTCCAACTGCTCGACCAGCTCGTCCTCGGTCGCCCCGCCGGGCAGCTGGGTGCAGAGCACCGGGGTGTAGCCGTGTCCGGCGAGCACCTGCTCCACGGCCTGCGCGAAGGCCGGGAAGATCGGATTCGTGAGCTCCGGGGTCACCAGGCCGATCAGCCCCGCACTGCGCTGCCGCAGCCGCGCGGGCCGCTCCCAGCCGAGCACGTCGAGCGCCGCGAGCACCCGCTGGCGGGTGGGGTCGGCGACGCCCGGGCGCCCGTTGAGCACCCGGCTGACGGTGGCCTCGCTGACGGCCGCCTGGGCGGCGATGTCGGCGAGGCGCGGACCGGCCTCGGTCACACCGTCCACCACACCGTGGTGTCCCCGGGAAGGTCGAACTCGGCCCCGTCCAGGATGACTTCACCACTGGCGAGCAGAGCGTCACCGCGCACGGGCATCCGTACGGCGTCCTTCGTCAGATTGACGGTGCAGACGAACCCGTCCCGGGCGAAGGCGAGCACACCCTCGGGCGCGTCCAGCCACTCGACGGCGGTGCCCCGGCCGAGCCCGGGGTGGGTGCGCCGGACGGCGAGGGCGGAGCGGTAGAGCTCCAAGGTGGAGGCGGAATCACCCTCCTGCGCCTCGACGCTGAGCTTCCCCCAGTCGTCGGGCTGCGGCAGCCAGCTTCCCCCGCTGCCGAAGCCGTACGAGGACCCGTCGACGGTCCACGGAATCGGCACGCGACACCCGTCCCGGAACCCGTCCTGACCCTCGGCGCGGAAGAAGGACGGATCCTGACGTACGTCGTCGGGCAGATCGGTGACGTCAGGGAGGCCGAGCTCCTCGCCCTGGTAGATGTACGCGGACCCGGGCAGCGCGAGCATCAGGAGCGTGGCGGCCCGGGCGCGGCGCAGCCCGAGGGCGCGGTCGCCGGGGGTACGCAACTGGGTGCCGAGCCCACTGGGGTTGGCGAACCGGGTGGCGTGCCGGGTGACGTCATGGTTGGACAGCACCCAGGTGGCGGGCGCGCCGACGGGCCGCATGGCGGCGAGCGAGTCGTCGATGACGGTCCGCAGCTCCTCGGCATCCCAAGGGGCCCCCAGATACTGGAAGTTGAAGGCCTGGTGGAGCTCGTCCGGACGTACGTACAGGGCCGTGCGGTCGGCCGACGGCGTCCAGGCCTCGGCGACCGCGATGCGCTCGCCCGGGTACTCGGCGAGGATGCGGCGCCAGGAGCGGTAGATCGCGTGGACGCCGTCCTGGTCGAAGAACGGCATGACATCGTTGCCCAGCAGCTTGAGCTGATCGGCACCGCCGATGTCGGGCAGCCCCTCGGCCTTGACGAGCCCGTGGGCGACGTCGACGCGGAACCCGTCCACACCCATGTCCAGCCAGAACCGCAGGATCGAGCGGAACTCGTCGGCGACGGCGGGGTGCTCCCAGTTGAAGTCGGGCTGCTCCGGGGCGAAGAGGTGGAGGTACCACTCGCCGTCGGGTTCGGCCGTACGGGTCCAGGCGGGGCCGCCGAAGATGGACTCCCAGTCGTTGGGCGGCAGTTCGCCGTTCTCGCCGCGGCCCGGCCGGAAGTGGTACCGGTCCCGCAGCGCCGAGCCCGGGCCCTCGCGCAGCGCCCGCTTGAACCACTCGTGCTGGTCGGAGGAGTGGTTGGGCACCAGGTCCACGATGATCCGCAGCCCGAGCGCGTGCGCGTCGCGGATGAGAGCGTCGGCGTCGTGCAGGGTGCCGAACATCGGGTCGATGGCGCGGTAGTCGGCGACGTCGTAGCCGGCGTCGGCCTGCGGGGAGGCGTAGAAGGGGGACAGCCAGACGGCGTCGACGCCGAGGTCCCGGAGGTACGGCAGGCGCGACCGCACGCCTTCGAGGTCGCCCATGCCGTCGCCGTTGGCGTCGGCGAAGCTGCGCGGATAGACCTGGTAGATCACGGCGTCCTGCCACCAGGTGGTACGGGTGTCGGCGGTCGCGGTGAGGTGCGGGGTCATGTCTTCCCTGGGTGGTCGTGGTTGGTGGCTGGTGGTGTACGCGGCGGGGCGCCTGCGGCGGGCGTTCCCCCACCCCGCCCGTTCCCTTAACCCTCCGGGGGCGGGTGGGGGTGAGGGTGGGTTTCCCGGGGGCCCCGGGGCCCCCGGGCGGGGCTGCGCCCCTGCACCCCCTCGGGGGCTCCGCCCCCAAACCCCCGCCGGGGCCTGCGGCCCCTGCACCCCGCTGAGGTGGACGGCTAAGCGGGCTGCGCCCCCGCTCGGGTGGCTGGGTCAGTGGGCTGCGGGCCCCCAGACCCCTCTGGGGTGGATGGGTCAGCGGGCTGCCGCCCCCGGACCCCTCTCGGGTGGGTGGGCTGCGGGGCTCCGCCCCGGACCCCGCTCCTCAAGCGCCGGAGGGGCTGAACATGCCCGCGCTCCTTCAGGGGCGCGGGGAACTGCGCGACCGACCCCCACCGGCCCGCAGACAAAGAACCAGGCCGCCCGCCCAGGACTTTCGGGAAGGGGTGGGGCGGGGGAAAAGGGCGCGCCCCCCACCGTCCCGCAGCCGAAGAACAGAGCCTCCGGGGGCGCAAGCCCCGCCGGGGAGCGGGGCGGAACCCCGGCGGGGAGTTTTTGGGGGCCGCAGGCCCCGCGAAGGGGGTCGAGGGCGCGGGCTCAACCCCCACCCGCCTCGGAGAGTCAAGGGAACGGGCGGGGTGGGGGTCATCCCTTTGTCGCCCCCGCCGTCATCCCCGCCACCAAATGCTTCTGCGCGAACAGGAAGAACACCGCCGCCGGGATCGCGATCAGCACGGACGCCGCAGTCATCGGACCCCAGTTCGCCGTGTACTGGGTCACGAACGTCTGGAGGCCACCCGCAAGCGTCAGGTGCTCGTCCCCCACCATGAACGCCGACGCGTACGCGACCTCGCCCCACGCGGTGATGAAGGAGTAGAAGGCGGTCACAGCGAGCCCCGGCTTCGCCAACGGCAGGATCAGCCGCCAGAACGTACCGAACGGGTTCAGCCCGTCCACCCGCCCCGACTCGTCGATCTCCACCGGGATCCCGTCGAAGAACCCCTTCATCATCCAGGCGCAGAACGGCACCGCGATCGTCAGATACGTGATGATCAGGCCCACCGGCTGGTTCAGCAGCCCCAGTTGACCCATCAGGTTGTAGAGCGGGACGATCAGGATCGCCATCGGGAACATCTGGGTGATCAGCAGCGTCCACATCAACGGCCGCATGCCGGGGAACTTGAAGCGGCTCACCGCGTAACCCGTCGTCGCCGAGATCAGTACGCCGAGCACCGTCGTCACGCCCGCGATCAGCGCCGAGTTCCCGAACCACGTGAAGAAGCTCGTCTTGTCCACCAGATAGCGGTAGTTGTCGAGCGTCGTGTCCTTGAAGAAGTCCGTGGTCATCGCGTACTTCGCCGGCTTCAGCGAGGTCAGCAGCACCCACAGCACCGGGAAGACCGCGATGATCGACGCCACGATCAGCGTCGCGTGCAGACCGAAGGACGCCAGCGGCGAGCGCTTGCCCCGCACCGCCCCATCACGTACAGAACGTTCAGACGTCATCGTCACCACACCTCTCCCTGCTTGCGCAGCGACCGCCGGTACACAAGCGCGAAGATCATCAGAACCGCCAGGATCAGCACGCCCCACGTCGCCGACCCCGCGAAGTCGCGCGGGCTCTCCACGAACGCCTGGCGGAACGCCTGCGTCACCAGGATCTCGGTGGAGTCGCCGGGACCGCCCCGGGTGAGCAGGAAGATCACCGGGAACATGTTGAACGTCCAGATCGTGGAGAGCAGGATCACCGTGGACGAGACGCCCCGCAGGCCCGGCACCGTGATGTGCAGGAACCGCTTCCAGGGCCCGGCCCCGTCCATCTCCGCGGCCTCGTACAGCTCGCCGGGGATCGACTGGAGGCCGCCCAGGAGCGCGACCATCATGAACGGCACGCCCAGCCAGACGTTGACCGCGATCACCGAGACCTTGGCCCAGGTCGGGTCGTCCAGCCACGGGACCGCCGAAATGCCGCCGCCGTCAAGGACCTTGTTGAGCAGGCCGTTGTCCCGGTTGAACAGGAACCGCCAGGCGAACACCGAGACGAAGCCCGGCACCGCCCACGGCAGGATCAGCATCATCCGGTAGGCCGCGCGGCCCCGGAACTGCCGGTTGAGCATGTTCGCCAGGCCCAGGCCAAGGAGGAACGTGATGGAGACACAGCACACCGTCCACACCACGGTCCACACGAGCCGCTGCAGGAACACGGGGTCCTGGAGCACGCTCGTGTAGTTGTCGAAGCCGACGAACTTGTACGTCGCCGCGATGTGGTTGGCACCGATCGTCCGGCCGACGTTGCGTTCGTTGGCGTCGGTCAGCGACAGGTAGACGCCCCGGCCGAGCGGCCAGCCGATGATCACGCCGAGGACGATCACCACGGGGGCGACCATCGTCCAGGCGTACCAGTGCGTCGAGAGCGCGCGCCGGAGCCGGCCCGGGCGCTCGCCGGTCGCGCGGGTCCGGCCGCGGGCGCTGTCGCCCGCGGCCTTCGCCGTCGACCGGTCGGTGTGGACAGTCATGTCAGGACTACCTATCTCCGTACCGTCTCGTACCTGCCGGACCGCTCGGCCCGTCCGTTACTTCCAGCCCTTGAGGATCTTGCGGAAGGCCTCGCCGGAGGCCTTGGCCGCGTCCTCGGGCGACGAGGAGCCGGTGACGGCCTTGGTGAACTGGAGCTTCAGCGGCTCGAAGAGGGAGCCGTTCTCCGGGATCCAGGCGCGCTCGACGGCCTTGTCGACGGCCGGCTTGAAGAACTGGACCATCTCGTTGGACTTGACGTCGGGCTGGTCGTACGCGGCGGTCCGGGTCGGCAGCAGGCTGAGCGCCTTGGTGGTCTGCACCTGGACGTTCTGCGAGGTCAGGTAGTCGACGAAGGCGTGCGAGGCCTCAAGGTTCTTGGAGCCCGCGTAGACCGCGAGGTCGTGGCCGCCCTGCGGGGCGCCCTGGGCGGCGGAGCCGGCCGGGACCGCGGCGACACCGAGGTTGGACTTGTCCTTGAACTGGTCACCGGCGTACACATCGGCGACGGCCCAGGGGCCGTTGACCATCATGGCGACCTTGCCCGACTTGAAGGCGGTCTCCATGTTGTTCCAGCCGTCGGTGGCGTTGGTGATCGCGGCACCGGAGGTGACCAGGTCACGGGCGGCCTTGAACGCCTTGACGCCGGCCGGGCCGTCGACGGTGACCTTCTTGTCCTTGGCGTCGACGAGGTCGCCGCCCTCGCCGTAGATGAACGGCAGGAACCAGTACGAGTCGTCGCCGCGCAGGTACATACCGGTGTTGCCAGTCTTGGACTTGATCGTGGCGGCCGCGGTCTTCAGCTCGTCGAGCGACTTCGGCGGCTGGACGCCCGCGTCCTTCAGCATCTTCTTGTTGTAGAAGAGGCCGAGGGTGTCGATGACCTGCGGTACGGCGTACATCGTGCCGTCGTACTTGCCGCTGGCGGCGGCCTGCTTGAGGAAGGCGGAGTCCACTTCCTTGGCCTTGGCGTCCGGGACCTTGTCCAGGTAGCCGAGCGAGGCGAAGTCGGCGACCCAGCCGACGTCGGAGCGGATGACGTCCGGCGCGTCCGAGCCGCTGCCGAAGGCGTTCTTGATCTTGTTCTGCGCGTCGCCGTACGGCACGTTGACGTACTTGACGGTGACCTTGGGGTGCAGCGTGTGGAAGTCCTCGGCGATCTTCTGGAACGTCGCCTTCTCGGTGTCGTTCGAGGTGTCCCACCAGGTCACGGTGCCGGAGAGCTCGCCCGAGCTCTTCTTGTCACCGCTGTCACTGCTGTCACTGCCGCCGCAAGCCGTCGCCGCGAGCGCCAGTGTCGCGACCAGCGCGGTGGCCGCTATGCCACGTCGCATGTGAACTCCTTCAACGGGTGCCGCGCCATCACGGCGCCGGATCGCCAGGAACGTAACAAGGATGAAAGAAGACCGAAAGACCTTGCGAAGAATTTCTGCAAGGCGGGTCGATCGTTACATCCGCGTGTCCACACGGTTGCCGTCGCGCGCCTTGTCAGCGGGGCTGTTGGTACTCCACGGGCACACCGGAGTAGGCGGCATCAGGCTTGCAAGACTTCCGCAAGACCTTGCAGGACTGTTACCTTCGGGGTGCAGCGGCGTTGATCCCGTAGGCGCAGGACACCGTTTCAGGCCACTGGAGAGGGACCCGTTTATGACGCAGGAGCTGACCACGCCCCCCGCCACCGCGGGCCGCACCCCCGACACCGACACCCCGGCCGCCGGCTGGTGGCGCGACGCCGTCATCTACCAGGTGTACGTCCGCTCCTTCGCGGACGGCGACGGCGACGGCATCGGCGACCTGCCCGGCATCCGGGCCCGCCTGCCGCACCTCGCGGCGCTCGGCGCGGACGCCGTCTGGCTCACCCCGTTCTACGCCTCCCCGCAGGCCGACGGCGGCTACGACGTGGCCGACTACCGGGCCGTCGACCCGCTCTTCGGCGACCTCCAGGACGCCGACGACCTGGTCCGCGAGGCCCATCGCCTCGGCCTGCGCGTCATCGTCGACATCGTCCCCAACCACACCTCCGACCAGCACGCCTGGTTCCGCGCGGCGCTCGCCGGCGGCCCCGAGCGCGAGCGCTACCACTTCCACCCGGGGAAGCGGTCGGCCGTGCCCGCCCAGGGCCCGGCCGCCCCGCCCAACGACTGGGAGTCGGTCTTCGGCGGCCCCGCCTGGACCCGTACCGAGGACGGGGACTGGTATCTGCACCTCTTCGCCCCCGAGCAGCCCGACCTCAACTGGGAACACCCGGACGTGCGGGCCGAGTTCGAGTCCGTGCTGCGCTTCTGGCTCGACCTCGGCGTCGACGGCTTCCGCATCGACGTGGCCCACGGCATGGTCAAGGCCGAGGGGCTGCCCGACATCGGCGCCCGCGAGCAGGCCAAGCTGATCGGCGCGCAGGAGCTGCCGTTCTTCGACCAGGACGGCGTCCACGAGATCCACCGCAGCTGGCGGCGCCTGCTCGACTCCTACGACGGCCGGCGCATCGCGGTCGCCGAAGCCTGGGCCCCCTCTCCCGAGCGCCTCGCCCTGTACGTACGTCCGGACGAACTGCACCAGGCGTTCAACTTCCAGTTCCTGAACTGCCCTTGGGACGCGGCCGAGATGCGCGAGGTCGTCGACGCCTCGCTCGCCGCGACCCGCTCGGTCGGCGCCCCCACCACCTGGGTGCTCTCCAACCACGACGTCGTGCGCCACCCCACCCGGTACGGCGGCGGCGAGCAGGGCCTGCGCCGGGCCCGGGCCGCGGCCCTGCTGATGCTGGCGCTGCCCGGGTCCGCGTACATCTACCAGGGCGAGGAGCTGGGCCTGCCCGAGGTGACGGACCTGCCCGACGAGGTGCGCCAGGACCCGTCGTTCTTCCGGGCCGAGGGTCAGGACGGCTTCCGGGACGGGTGCCGGGTGCCCATTCCGTGGACCGCCGACGGGCCCTCGTACGGATTCGGCGGTGGTGGCAGCTGGCTTCCGCAGCCCGCCGAATGGGCCGGGCTGAGCGTCGAGGCGCAGACCGGTGATCCGCGCTCCACCCTGGAGCTCTACCGCTCCGCGCTCGCGCTGCGGCGGGCGCTCCCGGGGCTCGGCGACGGGGATATGGAGTGGCTGGAGACGCCCGCCGACCTGCTGGCGTTCGCCCGGCCGGGGTTCGTGTGCACGGTCAACACGAGTGCGTCCCCGGCCGAACTGGCCGTCCCGGGGCGGCCGCTGATCGCCACGGCACCCCTGGAGTTCACCGGCGGTAATGTCACGATCCCCGCCGAATCCGCCGTCTGGTGGGCAATCTGACGTGCGACCGGTACAGTCCAACCCCGTGACCGCACGGCTTGCCGACATCGCAGCCCAGGCGGGGGTCAGCGAAGCCACAGTCAGCCGCGTGCTCAACGGCAAGCCCGGTGTGGCCGCGGGCACCCGCGAATCCGTGCTGGCCGCGCTCGACGTCCTCGGCTACGAACGGCCGGTGCGGCTGCGCCGCCGCAGCGCCGGTCTGGTCGGGTTGATAACGCCGGAGCTGGAGAACCCGATCTTCCCGGCGCTCGCCCAGGTCATCGGCCAGTCGCTCACCCGCCAGGGATACACCCCGGTGCTCGCCACCCAGACCCCCGGCGGTTCCACCGAGGACGAGCTCACCGAGATGCTGGTCGACCGGGGCGTCTCCGGCATCATCTTCGTCTCCGGGCTGCACGCCGACACCACGGCCGACATGGACCGCTACGAGCAACTGCGCGCCCAGGGCGTCCCGTACGTCCTGGTCGACGGCTTCTCGCCCAAGGTGCAGGCGCCGTTCATCTCTCCCGACGACCGGGCGGCGATGCGGCTCGCGGTCACGCATCTCGCGGCGCTCGGCCACACCCGGATCGGACTCGCGGTCGGGCCCAAGCGGTTCGTCCCCGTACTGCGCAAGATCGAGGGGTTCACGGCGGCGATGGAGGACCGGCTCGGGTTCTCGCCCGCCGAGGCCGAGTCGCTGGTGCAGCACTCGCTGTACACCCTGGAGGGCGGCCAGGCCGCGACCACCGCGCTGATCGCGCAGGGCTGCACCGCGATCGTCTGCGCCAGCGACATGATGGCGCTCGGCGCGATCCGCGCCGCCCGCCAGGCCGGACTCGACGTACCGAAGGACATCTCGGTCGTCGGGTTCGACGACTCGCCCCTGATAGCTTTCACCGATCCCCCGCTGACCACGATCCGCAAGCCGGTCACGGCGATGGGTCAGGCGGCGGTCCGCGCACTGCTCGAAGAGATCGGCGGCACCCCCGCTCCGCACAGCGAGTTCGTGTTCATGCCGGAGCTGGTGGTACGCGGTTCAACGGCCTCCGGTCCTCCTGCCAAGTAGGGCTCGACTGGGCCCGCACCGGGGTCCGGAATAAACTCGGTGTAAGGGTCGGTCCGTCGTCCGTAGGGAGTACGGATGCGGATCGAACCCGACCGGAGGATGATCGGCACGGGGTATGTCCGTCTGGCAGACTCTCTCGCTATGGGTGAAATGACCGTGAAGACACAGGAAGGTACGGCGGACACCCCGTCGACCGCCCCGTCGGCTGCGTCCACCCCATCCGTCCCGGACGAGCCGTCGCCGCCGGTCCCGGCACCGCCCCCCTCGCTGCTACGGCGCCTGCGCACCCCGCGCAGACCCCGTCTCTGGTTCGAAATCCTCTTGATCGCGGTGAGTTACTGGACGTACTCACTGATCCGCAACGCGGTCCCCGAACAGAAGTCGCAGGCGCTCGACAACGCCGACTGGATCTGGTCGGTCGAGCGCCACCTCGGCATCGCGGTGGAGCAGTCCGTCAACCACGCCGTCAACTCGGCGACATGGCTCATCGTAGGGATGAACTACTACTACGCGACGCTCCACTTCGTGGTGACGATCGGCGTCCTGGTGTGGCTCTTCCGCAGCCACCCCGGCCGCTACGCGGCGTCCCGGCTGATCCTCTTCGCCACCACCGGCGTCGCCCTCGTCGGCTACTACTTCTATCCGCTGGCGCCGCCCCGCCTGATGAACGGCGGCAACTTCATCGACACCGTCCTGGTCCACGAGACCTGGGGCTCGATGGCCTCGGGCGACCTGAAGAACATGTCGAACCAGTACGCGGCGATGCCGTCGATGCATATCGGCTGGTCCCTGTGGTGCGGCCTGACGATCTTCGCGCTCGCGAAGGCTCCCTGGGCGAAGATCCTCGGCCTGCTCTACCCTGCGGCGACCCTGCTGGTGATCGTCTCCACCGCCAACCACTTCTGGCTGGACGCGGTGGGCGGCATCCTGTGCCTCTCGTTCGGCTTCCTCGTCTCGTACGCCTGGTACGGCAAGCTCCCGCACCGCCTCTCCCGCCGCGTCCAGAACACGCCACGGGGACGCGTAGTGGCCGGTACCTCGCACGCGTAACCGGTTCTCACCAGGTCCCTCCCGGCCCGCTGCGGATAGGCTCGTCCTGAGCTTGATCCGGCGCGGAGCCGGGCGCGGTGGCAGTGGGAGGCGGCGGGATGACGGCGGTGCCGGGGCGCAGGAGCAGCACCTTCACCAGGCTGCTGCGGTACGGCTTCACCGACCCGTCGGCGGCCGAGCGGCGCCTGGACGCCCCGGAGCTCGCCTCCGTACGCACCGATCCGGTACTCCTGGACGCCCTGGGCGCCACCGCCGACCCCGATCTGGCGCTCGCGGGCCTCGTCCGGATCGTGGAAGCCCAGGATCCCGGCGAGCGGCGCACCCTGCTCGACACCCTGATCACCGCCAAGCCGCTGCGGGACCGCCTCCTCGGCGTCCTGGGGGCCTCCGAGGCCCTGGCCGACCATCTCGCCCGGCATCCGCACGACTGGCACGCCCTGGTCACCTATGAGGCGGCGGACCTGCACCCGGGCCTCGCCGAGTTCGAGCGGGGCCTGGCCGGGGCCGACGACCCGGTCACGCTGCGGATCGCCTACCGGCGGTGCCTGCTGGCCATAGCGGCCCGCGATGTGTGCGGGACCACCGATGTGGCCGAGACGGCGGCCGAGCTCGCCGACCTCGCCACCGCCACGTTGCGCGCCGCCCTCGCCATAGCCCGTACCGCCGCCCCCGAGGACGCGGCGATGTGCCGCCTCGCGGTGATCGCGATGGGCAAGTGCGGCGGCCATGAGCTGAACTACGTCTCCGACGTCGACGTGATCTTCGTCGGCGAGCCGGCCGAGGGCGCCGACGAGCGCAAGGCGATCCAGGCCGCCACCCGGCTCGCCTCGCATCTGATGCGGATCTGCTCGGAGACCACCGTCGAGGGCACCATCTGGCCCGTGGACGCCAATCTGCGCCCCGAGGGCCGCAACGGGCCGCTGGTGCGCACGCTCTCCTCGCACCTCGCGTACTACCAGCGCTGGGCCAAGACCTGGGAGTTCCAGGCGCTGCTGAAGGCGCGGCCGGTGGCCGGTGACCCGGAGCTGGGCGAGGCCTACATCGAGGCGGTCTCGCCGCTGGTGTGGCATGCCGCCGAGCGCGACAACTTCGTCAGCGACGTGCAGAAGATGCGCCGCCGGGTCGTCGACAACATCCCGGCCGCCCAGGTCGAGCGCGAGCTGAAACTGGGGCCCGGCGGGCTGCGGGACGTCGAGTTCGCCGTCCAGCTGCTCCAGCTGGTGCACGGGCGCAGCGACGCGACCCTGCACAGCGGCACCACCCTGGACGCGCTCGGCGCGCTCGCGGCGGGCGGCTATGTGGGCCGCGCGGACGCCGCCCAGCTCGACGAGGCGTACCGCTTCCTGCGCGCCATGGAGCACCGCATCCAGCTGCACCGGCTGCGCCGCACGCACCTGGTGCCCGAGGACGAGGCCGATCTGCGGCGCCTCGGCCGTTCGCTGGGGCTGCGCACCGAGCCCGTGACCACCCTCAACCGGGAGTGGAAGAAGCACGCGGCCGTGGTGCGCCGACTGCACGAGAAGCTGTTCTACCGGCCGCTGCTCGACGCCGTCGCCCAGCTCGCGCCGGGCGAGACCCGGCTCAGCCCGCGCGCGGCCGGACAGCGCCTGGAGGCCCTGGGCTACGCGGACCCGGCGGCGGCGCTGCGGCATCTGGAGGCACTGTCCTCGGGCGTCACGCGCAAGGCCGCCATCCAGCGCACCCTGCTGCCCGTGCTGCTCGGCTGGTTCGCCGACTCGGCCGACCCGGACGCGGGCCTGCTTGGCTTCCGCAAAGTCTCCGACGCGCTCGGCAAGACCCCGTGGTACCTGCGGCTGCTGCGCGACGAGGGCGCGGCCGCCGAGAACCTGGCCCGGGTGCTCTCGGCCGGCCGCCTCGCCCCCGACCTGCTGCTCCGCGCCCCGGAGGCGGTGTCGATCCTGGGCGACCCGGAGGGCCTGAAGCCGCGCGGCCGCGAGCATCTGGAGCAGGAGGTGCTGGCCGCCGTGGGCCGCGCCGAGACGGCCGAGGGCGCGGTCGCCGCGGCCCGTGGCGTACGGCGCAGAGAGCTGTTCCGCACCGCCGCCGCCGACCTCATCGGCTCCTACGGCACCGAGGACAGCCCCGCCGAGCCGGACCCGGGCGCCCTGGTCGACCGGGTCGGCAACGCGGTCACCGATCTGAACGCGGCGACGCTCGCGGGCGCGCTGCGGGCGGCCGTGCGGGCGGAGTGGGGCGAGACCCTGCCGACCCGGTTCGCGGTCATCGGCATGGGCCGCTTCGGCGGGCACGAGCTGGGCTACGGCTCGGACGCGGACGTGCTGTTCGTGCACGAGCCGCGCGAGTTCGTCGACGAGCAGGAGGCGTCGCGGACCGCCACCCGGGTCATCACCGAGATGCGCCGCCTGCTCCAACTGCCCACCGCCGACCCGCCGTTGCTCATAGACGCCGATCTGCGCCCGGAGGGCAAGAGCGGCCCGATGGCGCGCACGCTGGGCTCGTACGCCGCGTACTACCGCCGCTGGTCGCTGGTGTGGGAGAGCCAGGCGCTGCTGCGCGCCGAGCCGATGGCGGGCGACGCGGAGCTGGGGCGCCGGTTCATCGAGCTGATCGACCCGCTGCGCTATCCGGCGGAGGGTCTGGGCGAGGACGCGGTACGGGAGATACGGCGCCTCAAGGCCCGCATGGAGTCGGAGCGCATGCCGCGCGGCGCCGACCCGACGCTGCACACCAAGCTCGGCCGGGGCGGGCTCTCGGACGTGGAGTGGACGGTCCAGCTCTTCCAGATGCAGCACGGCTGGGCCGAGCCCGGTCTGCGCACCACCCGCACCCGCGACGCCCTCTCGGCCGCGCACGCGGCGGGCCTGATCGCGACCGAGGACGCGGAGATACTGGACGAGGCGTGGGTCCTGGCGACCCGGGTACGCAACGGGGTGATGCTGGTGCGCGGCCGCGCGGGCGACACCTTCCCCTCCGACGGCCGCGAGCTGGCGGCGGTCGGCCGCTATCTCGGCTACGAGCCGGGGCATGTCGGGGACATGCTGGACGACTACCGCCGGGTCACTCGGCGGGCTCGGGCTGTGGTGGAGCGGCTGTTCTACGGGGCGTAGCCTGCCGATAAGGGCGCATTTCGCCTGCGGACCGTGCTGGGTTGCTCGCGCAGTTCCCCGCGCCCCTGAAAGCCTGTGGCTGAGCCAGGTTCTCCGGCTGGCGGCGGACTACCTAAGGGGCGCGGGGAACTGCGCGAGCAACCCAAGACGGCCCGCAGCCGAACGACAACCCCCAACCGTTCTCACTACCTTCACCCGCACGGATCTTCCCGTCTTCAACAGCCCGCCCTAACCTCACGGTGCACCGCCCCCCACGTCCCCTCACCGGAGGTAACCGCCGTGTCCGGCTGGTCCATACCCCGCCGCCGTACCCGCACCGCCCTGTTCTCCGCCGTCGGCCTCGTGGCCGCGTCCGCCGGTCTGTGGGCCGGGCTCGGCGGTACGTCCTCCGCGCACGCGGCGGCGAGCGTCCCCACCCCCGACCACACGGTCGTCGTGGTCTTCGAGAACCACGCGTACAACCAGGTCATCGGAAGCTCCAGCGCCCCGTACATCAACTCGCTGAAGAGCGGCGGCGCCAACCTCTCGCAGTCGTTCGCCGAGACGCACCCGAGCCAGCCCAACTACTACGCGATGTTCTCCGGCTCCACCCAGGGCATCACGGACGACAGCTGCGTCCCCCCCGGCTTCTCCTCCGCGCCCAACCTCGCGTCCGAGGTGCTGGCCGCGGGCAAGACCTGGGCGAGCTACAACGAGTCGCTGCCGAGCCAGGGTTCGACCGTGTGCACCAGCGGCAAGTACGCGCAGAAGCACAACCCGTGGTTCGGCTTCTCCAACGTCCCGACGTCGAGCGCGAAGACCTTCACGCAGTTCCCGACGGACTACAGCACGCTGCCGACGGTCTCGTATGTCACGCCCAACCTGTGCAGCGACATGCACGACTGCTCGGTCTCGACCGGTGACACCTGGCTGAAGAAGAACCTGGGCGCGTACGCGACCTGGGCCAAGACCCACAACAGCCTGCTCGTCGTCACCTTCGACGAGGACAACCGGCTCGCGGGCAACAAGATCCCGACCGTCCTGTACGGCCAGCCGGTGACGCCGGGCTCGTCGTCCTCGACGACGTACAACCACTACAACATCCTCCGCACGATCGAGGACATGTACGGCACCACGCACGCCGGCCAGGCCGCCAACGCCTCGGACATCACGGGCATCTGGGCTTCCTGACGTGTACGTAGCAGACAGCCGCGGCACCCCTGCGGCGGCCGCCGCCCGGCTCACCCCCGGGCGGCGGTCCGCCGTGGCGCCCACGGTGCTGGCACTCGGCGCGGTCAGCCTGATCACCGATGTCTCGTCCGAGATGGTCACGGCCGTTTTGCCGCTCTATCTGGTCACGGGCCTCGGCCTGTCCCCGCTCGGCTTCGGCCTCCTGGACGGCGTCTACAACGGCTTCAGTGCGCTGGTGCGCCTGGTCGGCGGGCATCTGGCCGACCGGGGCGGGCGCCACAAGACGGTCGCGGTGCTCGGTTACGGCCTCTCGGCGGTGTGCAAACCCCTGCTCCTGGTGGCGAGTTCGCTGCCGGTGATCGGCGCGGTGCTCGCGGTCGACCGGACCGGGAAGGGGCTGCGCACGGCCCCGCGCGACGCGCTGATCTCGCTGGCGTCGGCGCCGGAGGCGCGCGGGCGTGCGTTCGGTGTGCACCGCGCGATGGACACGGCGGGCGCGCTGCTCGGCCCGCTGGTCGCCTTCCTGATTCTCCGTCAGGCCGTCGACGGCTACGACGCGGTGTTCACGGTGAGCTTCTGCGTGGCGGCGGTGGGCGTCCTCGTACTGCTCCTTTTCGTGCCCTCGCGCACGGCCCCCGAGCGGGCGCCGGACGCGCCGCGCCCGTCCCTGAAGGCGGCCCTCGCGCTGCTCGCCGCGCGGGACGTACGCCGACTGACCCTCTGCGCCCTGCTGTTGGGCCTGGCCACGGTCAGCGACTCGTTCGTCTATCTGCTGCTCCAGCGGCGCCTGGACGTGCCGGACCGCTGGTTCGCGCTGCTGCCGCTCGGCACGGCGGCCGCGTTCCTGCTGCTCGCGGTCCCGCTGGGCAGGTTCGCCGACCGGGTGGGCCGCTGGCGGGTCTTCCTCGGCGGCCACGCGGCCCTGCTGTGCGCGTACGGACTGCTGCTGCCGGGCTGGCAGGGCGCGGCGCTCCCGTACGTCGTCCTCGCCCTGCACGGCCTGTTCTACGCGGCGACCGACGGCGTCCTGATGGCCGCGGCGGCCGGTTCCGTACCGGCCGAACTGCGCTCCAGCGGGCTCGCGTTGATCCAGACCGGCCAGGCGTCGGCCCGCTTCGTCTGCTCGATCGCGTTCGGCGCGGCGTGGACGGCGTGGGGCGACCGCACCGCGCTCTCCACGGCGGCGCTCGCGCTGACGGCGTGCGCGGCGGGGGCGCTGCTGCTGCGGCCGACGGATTCGACGGAGGCGGCCGCGGCATGAGTCTGCGCAACAAGTTGCTGATCCTCGCGACGGCCCTGGTCGTCCTCGCGGGCGTGGGCGTCGCGTCCGTGCTGCACGCGTCGAGCCGGGCGGACCGCAAGAACCAGGTGCAGGCGGGCGGCCCGCCGGTGAGCGCCGGGCAGGTCTCGCTCGCCCCGGACGCCGGGCGCCGGATCGTCTTCCGCAACATGGCCTGGGGCCCGCACCGCGACGAGCTCGCCACGGTCCCGGCGAGCGATCCGGCCGGGCCGCGCACCGCCTCCGGCGTGAAGTGCCTGCGCTTCTACGCGGCGGGCGGGACCGGGGTGTGCCTGCGGGCCGAGCGGGGCGCGGTGCAGACGACCTACCGCGCGGTGATCCTGGACGCAGGCCTGAAGGAGCGCGCCCACTACGACATCCCCGGCATCCCGACCCGGGCCCGCGTCTCCCCGTCCGGCAAGCTGGCCGCCTGGACGGTCTTCGTCGGCGGCGACTCGTACGCGGGCACCAACTTCTCCACCAGAACGGCGATCCTGGACACGCACACCGGCCAACTCACCAAAACCCTGGAAGACTTCACGATCGAGCGCGACGGCAAGACATACCACGCCTCGGACGTGAACTTCTGGGGCGTCACCTTCGCATCCGACGACCGCCACTTCTACGCGACGATGGCGACGTCCGGCAAGACGTACCTGATCAGCGGCGATCTGGAGACCCGCCGGGTCACCACCTTGCGCACCAACCTGGAGTGCCCGTCCCTCTCCCCCGACGGCACCCGCCTGGCCTTCAAGAAGCGCGTGCCCGGCCTCCCGTCGGACGCGCCCTGGCGCCTGTACGTCCTGGACCTCACTACGATGCACGAGACACCGTTGGCGGAGCCGCGCAGCGTCGACGACCAGCTGGTCTGGCAGGACGACAAGACGGTCACGTACTCCCTGCCGGGCGACTACGGCGCTGACCTCTACACCCTCCCGGCCAACGGCACAGGCAAGCCCCACCGCTTGCTGACGGCGGGGCTGGCTCCGGCGTATCTGGGCTGAGGCCGATCCTTAGTCCTTAGTCCTTGTGGAACCGGTACGACGCCCGCTCCATCTCCCGGACCTCGACCGTGAGATGGAGCCGTCGGCCCGCCGGGGCCGTCACGTGCTTGCGGGCGATGTCCAGGACCGTCTCGCTCAGCTTCTCGCGGGCCTGCTGGGTCCGGCCGGTGAGGATCGAGAGCTGGATGAAGACGACGTCGAGGTCGTCGTCGCCCGCGCCGAAGTACGCTTCCTCGATACGGCGGAAGCGGGACTTGAAGGCCGTGGTCGGGGCGTCGATGATCGCCGGGGCGGTGGTGTGCACCTCGCTCGCGAAGGCCCGGCGGTCGAAGGTCTCGGCGAGACGGTCGGAGTACTCGACGGTGACGAACGGCATGCTCAATCCTCTTCTCGCACGGCGGAACCGGCCGGCTCCCGGCAGCCGCGACCGGCCGCCCCGCCAGGCAGTATCCCTGGGCCGTCCGAACGCCCGGACGCCGGGAGGCCCGCCCCGGCGCGGGGGCGGGCCTCCTGCCCGGACTAGGGCCTGTCCGGTGGATCTGGCCGCCTTCGGTCCGGGGTGACGTTTCGGTTCTGGTGAGCGGGGGTGTGGTGCTTCCCCAAGCTCTCAACTTCGTTCGAGCAGGGGAGACCCCAATGCTGCAAGGCGGAGGAGGGCGGCGACGCGTGGGGGTGCCCCCTGGTCGAGCGGAGCCGAGAGCTTGGGGGAGTCGGCAACCGACGACAACGCCGCAGATGGGCGTGCCACACCCCCGCGGCCCAGGCAAGATCCACCGGACAGGCCCTAGGGGCGCGGCAGCCGTTAGGACGGCTGGACCAGTCCGATGACGTTGCCGTCGGCGTCCTTCACGGACGCGGTCCGCCGCCCGCCGCCGACGTCCTGGACGTCCTGCAGCGGCTGCGCCCCCGCGTCGAGCAGAGCCTTCACGCTCTTCTCGATGTCGTCGACGTGCCAGTACGGAACCGGCCCCGTCATCCCCTTGCCGTGCCCGTTGGGGTCGAGCCCCACTTCCTGACCGGCCGCGTTGAACTGCACGTAATACGGCTCGTCCATCACGGGATCGGCGCCCAGAAGCCCGCTGAACAGGGCCTTCGCGGCGGCGATGTCCTTGACGGGATAGATGATCGTCTTGAGGCCTTGGGTCATGGGGATGTACTCCTCGAAGTGCGCGTCACGGGGCGGCTTCGCGCCCGCCCCTGCCATGACACACCCCACCGCCCGAACCCGCCCGCCGGGAGCACCCGAATGCACGCGGGCACCCGGTCTTGCGCGAGTCCGGCATTCCCGGATGAGGTCAGCTGCCCACGATGACGCCGGAGATTTCCTCTTGGCGTCGCTTCAGTTTCTCGTATGTGGCGATGACGTCCCGCTCGAATTCGTGAGGCCAGTTCGTCCTGGAGTGCCACAGGTAGGGGACACCCTCCTGCTTCCAGCGCAGATGGCTGACACGCCACGAGTTGTGGTGGTCGATGAAGGCGAGATACGACGCGGGCATGCGCGGAGCGTCGATGAGATGCGCCTTTGACGACAGCAGGCCTTGGATTGCCGCGTTCCTGGGCATCAGGTCGTTGTCGACCCAGAAGAGCCACGTGTCGAGGTCTTCAGGACTCATCGACGGACCTATGAGAGCGATGTTGCGGCCGACCGTCTGCTTGAAGTCCCCGAACGACGCCGTCCCTTCGTGCAGCAGGAAGAACAGCGGCCCGTAGAGGTCTTCGAGCTGTCTTTCGATGTGGGACAGCTTGGCCTTGTGCCTGTTCCTGTTGCGCTCGGATCGTTCCGAAAGAATGTGGTTGACCAGCCATCCGATGGCGGCAGCGGTCGCCGCGATGGTGGCGGCCGTGATCGTGCTGTCCATGAATCCCCCGATATCCCGGTTTGCTCGCGCCGGCGAATGAGCTCATGCCCATGGCCACACCGCTCCGTGCTGCAGGGTACCGATGGGCGTCTGTCGCGATGGATCAGCTCGATCGGCGAATCCCGGGGAGCGCCCTTGAGAAGTTCCGGGCGTGAGTGACTGGGCCGCCCCTGGGCCGTTCGAAGCCCCCCGGGTCAGAGGCGGGAGATGGTGCGGGTCACCCTGCGAAGACCTGGGACCTTTTGTTGTCTGGACCGCCAGCAGGCATCGCGTGCCGGATTCGCGCCCGGAGCGGCTGTCTCAAGTGTTGTCAGGTGGCGGGGAGTTGGTAGGCGAGGACGAAGGCGTCGGCCGCCATGATCGTGTCGCAGACTTCGACGGCGCGGCCTTCGGTGTCGTAGGCGGTACGGATCAGATGGATGACGGGGACGCCGGGGGCGAGGTGAAGTGTGCGGACCTCGTGCGGGGAGGGCATGCGGGCGCGGATCTCCTCGTCGAAGTGGTCGAGGCGGTGGCCCTTCTCCTCCAGGCGGGCGTAGATGCCGCCGGGGCCCGGGTTGGGCTCGGTGATCTGCGTGCCGCGCGCGATGTCGAGCGGGAGGTAGGAGGTCGCGAACTCGACCGGGCGGCCGTCGATCAGATAGCGGCGCCGGCGGGCGAGGACCTTGCGCGGGGAGCCAAGGCGGGCGGCGACGTCCTGGGAGGGCTTCTCCTCCTTCACCTCCAGGCCGTCGACTTCGGAGTGCACGCCTGCGGCTTCGGCCTCCACCGTGAAGGCAGACTTGCCCTGGTCGCGGTGGCGGCGCGCGAACCGGTCGGAGGCCAGACGGCGTACCGGCGGTCGGGGCCGTACGAAGACGCCCCTGCCGTGCTCGGAGACCGCGAGCCCTTCACCCTGGAGGATCGAGAGGGCGTTGCGAACAGTCATGCGTGAGACGCCGTAGTGGTCGACCAGCTCGGTCTCCGAGGGCAGCTTGTCGCCTTCCCGGAAGCGCCCCTTGTCGATGGAATCACGCAGGTGGTCGGCGATCTGACGGAAGACGGCGCGGTCACTGGTCGGGTCCAGCGCGCCCAGAAGACCGGACGGGAGAGCCATGTACGTACTCCTTTGGATATCTAGACGAGCAGGTGACCCGGATCGCTATGGTGGAGAGCCTAGCCAGACCCGGGAGGGCCGAGGAACGTGAGCACCGATCGCCCGCACTCCGTCAGCGTCGCTGGCGTCATCGTCGACGACGCGGGCCGCGCGCTTGTGATCAAGCGGCGCGACAACGGTAAGTGGGAGCCGCCCGGCGGCGTGGTCGAACGCGAGGAATCCCTTCTCGACGCCCTGCAACGCGAAGTCCTGGAAGAGACCGGTATCAAGATCGCCCTCCCGGCGGTGTTGACCGGCGTGTACAAGAACATGACCGGCCTGATCGTCTCCCTGGTCTTCCGCTGCGAAGCCATCGACGGCGCTCCCACGGTCGGCGACGAGACCCGCGCACTGCGTTGGGTCACCCGCGAGGAAGTGGTCGAGCTCGCCGACGAGGCGTACGCGATCCGCGTCCTGGACGCACTTGATCGCATGTCCCCGCCGGCCGTCCGCGCACACGACGGCGTTCGACTCATCTAGCACGAGCCCCGTGAAACCACGGCCGCAGGCCGCCTACCAGCACGGAGTAACTTGTATGGACGAGTATACGAGTAGAGCGGGAGTCTGGGGACTGATCTGCCCAGGTTCCCCGGAAGAAGTTGCCCGCGCCCGGCGATGGACCCGCGACGTCTTACGGGCGCACCCCCGGGTCGACGACGTGGTCCTGGTCGTGAGCGAGCTGGGGACGAACGCGCTGACGCACACGGCGGGGGATGCGCTGCGGGTCATGCTCACGGTGACCGAGAGCCGGGTGACCGTGGCGGTCACGGACTCGGGCGGGACACCGCAGGGCCCGAAGGTCACGGAGGCGGGCGAAGAGGCCATCCATGGCCGGGGGTTGAGCATCGTGATGGCACTCGCGCACCGCCTGGCGGTCACGGGCGACGAGGCTGGCCGCACGGTCACGGCGGAGCTCCCGTGGTGAGGGGCCCGGGGTTCCTGTGCGAGTTCTCGGTCGAGCGCCGGGACACAGGGGAACGCGTCAACCAGGCCGCCCTGGAGGTCGACTCGGTCGAGGCGGCCGTGCGCTGGATACGGATCGCGGTGCGGACGGCGCTGCCCGGGTTCGAGGGCGAGACACTGCGGGCGGCACGGGCATTCCTGGCGGACGGCCGGGCGACGGAACGGAAGCTCCGCGAGAACCAGCTGACGACCCTGACCCTGGTCCAGGGCTCCCTGACCATCGTGTGGCTGATCAGCCCGATAGCGACGGGCGAACGCCAACGCATCTGCGCATGGCCCTGAGCTTGAGCAACAACTTTCCCTACAGGTTCAAGGCTGCCGGCTGCGCTGCCGCTCGGCAGGCCTTGCCGAGACTGCATGCAGCGGCTGACACCAGTGGCTGCACCAACAAATGCGATCAGCAGGACGACTGGCCGAGGCACAGGGACGGTTGGTCGACGTCGGGAGACCCACTGATCGACCTGATAAGGATTAGGTCAGACCTCAAGTTCCGTGCCCAACACGGGCATCGGTCGTTGAGTCTCCGCCGGACTGAGTTGTCGAACTCGGGCCATCCGCCGGCAAGCTCACCCAAGCTCGGGTACTAGCAAGTACCGGGCCTCGAAATGTGGCGTTCGGGCCCCTTGGTGCGTTTTTGATCGTTCAGTAACAGGGGGTTCGATGCAACTCACCTCGATCACGCAGGCCGTAACTGCATTCTCACCTGTAGCAATCGCAGTACTCACAGGGGTTTTCACTGCTCGCTCGAATCGTCGAGCGAGATCAGACAAGATCATGGCGCGACTCACCGCAGAGATAACCGCCTTGGACGCCTTGCCGGACGAAGGATCGGCGAAGGCCATGCTCGCGTCACAGGTGGAGGCGACGGTAGCAAAGTACAAGCAGACGTGCTTGCGTGAGGATACGTTCCGACGAGACGGAGTAGGCGTCGGTTTGGGTATCATCCTCGGCGGCGGAGGCATCACTCTCGGCACATGGGCCGCCGTCCAAGGAGGTTCCACGCTGTGGTGGTGGGTGGTCGCAGTACCGGCAATCGTCCTCGGGGTACCAGGCTTTTTTCATGAATGGACCGGCGGTGGCAGCCGTACGGCTGCCACCCAAGCAAATGATGCGACCGCTACGACGACGAGTGGCTGAAGCCTCAGCGACCTACGCACACACAGTTCGTATCGCGGTTATGGCGCGGCCGCAGGGTCGTGCCACCCTCGTGCCAGAACGGGCGGGACTCACGGGGAACTGGGGTTCACCGGCCGCGATGAGCGAATCCTGGGGAGCGCCCTTGAAGAGCTCCGAGTAGGAGCGGCTGGGCCGTCCCTGTGCCGTCTCCGAAGTCCCCCCGACCGACAGCGCCTCCGCGACTTCACCGTACGGCTATCGCCAAGGCTCGACTCGGCATCTGCTCCGACGTCGCACGGCCCACGGACGGCGGGCTCAGGCACACGCCAAGGGGCTGACGGTCAACGACCGTCGGCCCCCCGGTTCCTGATGATGCGAAACCCGCTCTGAACCGTGCTTACAGAACCGGCAGGTCCTTCCGCAGCTCGAAGGCCGTGACCTCCGAGCGGTACTCCTCCCACTCCTGCTTCTTGTTGCGCAGGAAGTTGGGCGGCTCGGAGACGCCTCGGAGAACCGCTCGCAAGACGCTCGTGACCTGCGAGAATGAGGCCGTCATTGGTTATTGTTGGCCACTGTTGGCCGCCCCTCGACAGCCCAGGGACGGCCCACGGCGATGTGGGCACGAAGCCCATGGCTCGGGCCCGAACTCACCTCACGTCGCAGCCGACCTATACGCCGGGCAGCGGGGCTCCCCAGGCACGCTCGGTGAGTTCACCCCAGACCCTGGGGGCAACGGTTCGTGGGTCTACAGCCTCACTCGGCGCGGTGGTCTTGTACGTACCGTTCGGCTGCTCGGATCGGTCATGCTCCTTGATCCAAAAAACTCGCCGCACAAAGCGGCCGGGTACGTCGCTACTCGGAGCGTCGGCACGCAGTACGGAGTACCCCACCCGACGGCCGGCACCCCGCCACGCCACTGGGCGACGCCGCGTAGAGACGGACGGCTCCAGAGACTGCCTGACGTAGTCGAACCTCTGGATGTCCTCTGTCCACACGATCTCGTCTTCGTACTCCAACGCCTTGGTGTTCGGCTGCACCAGTACCTCCCACTGAGTCGGTTGCTCGACCAACACAAGTGTGCTTAGGGACGGCTCCGCATCCAATAGGGCATGGCTCCGAAGGGGATGGCTGCGTCCTGCTCAGAAGGCCCCCCTGATCTGCGGGAGCCCCCATCCGAGGCCGAGTTCGCTCGGGGATCACTCGCTGCTCACTCGCCGGAGTCAGCTGTGCCTGACCAGACCAGCCCCACTGAGGGCTGCTCGGGTGACGACGGAGGAGGAAGGTAGGACTACCGTCGCTGCCTCTGGCAGGCGCTGCCAGGACGTTGAGCTGGTAAGCCGTGAGCGTCCCTCCGCTAGCCAGGGGCAGACTTTGGCAGAGTGGTCTCCAACACAGAGGACTCGTAGGGATACTGGCCGTATGGCGCGCAACTACAGCGATCTCTCTCCTCACGATTTCGAAATCTTGGTGAGGGATCTCCTCCAGGCAAGTCACGGGGTGCGCATGGAGACATTTCCGCCAGGCCGGGATGGGGGAATCGACATCCGCCTCCATCGAAACGGCGAGGAAACCCTCATTGCCCAATGCAAGCATTCTCCGGGGCGGACTTTTGCGCAAATCAAGGGACAGCTTGAGTCCGAGGCCAAGAAGATCGGCGACCGGTTCTCCTGTCGTTATATTTTGGCCACCTCGGCTTCGCTAACGCGCCAGAATAAGCAGGAAATCGCAACCATGTTCGCTGGAGTGCGACTGGGAGTCGATGACATTTGGGGTGTAGACGACCTCGATAACCTATTGAAGCTGCACCCTCGCGTGGAGGTCGATAACTTTAAGTTATGGATTACTTCGAGTGCCGTCTTGGATCATCTACTCCACCCTGATCTGTATCGGCGGAGCTCGGGCCTTGTCGACCGGATTGTCAAGCGGCGCAGGCTTTATGTTCATAGCGAAGCCTACCCGGATTCGTTGAGAATGCTGGAGGAGCACCATGTCTGCGTGATTTCCGGGGAGCCGGGAATCGGTAAAACAACTCTCGCCGAGACGCTACTCGTAAAATTTCTTTCGGATGGCTGGGAAGTTCATTCTGCTTCCAGTGACGTGACGGACATCGAGAAGGTATGGAAGCCGGGGGTTAGACAAGCATTTCTGTATGACGATTTCTTAGGTCAGAATTCACTACTCGACAGCCTGAACAAAAATGAAGACAGTAGGCTGTCAGATTTACTTGAGCGTATTCGCGATGTGGACGACAAGGTCTTGATTATGACTACGCGCGAGTACATTCTCCAACAGGCTCGGCAGGTCCATGAGCGCCTACAGAGTTCGCGAGCGTTGACCTACGGGAAAGTGATTCTGAACCTCGCACACTACACCGCCGAACAAAAAGCAAGAATTTTCTATAATCACATTCACTTTGCTGAACTCTCCGATGCTGCGCGCGAGTCGGTATTGCGAGAAAGGAGGTATATGGACGTCATTCAGCATGTCAACTTCAACCCCAGGATCATCGAGCTTGTTACGAAAAACTTTGAGAACTCCGGAGTCAGCGATGAGCGCTTCTTCGAATACGCACTGAATGCGCTTGATGATCCTCGTGAGCTATGGGAACGCATTTTTGAGAGCCAGCTCTCTGTGACGGAGAGGAGCCTTCTGCTGGTTCTGGCCACCATCCGCACGCAAGTCGAGCTCAGGGATTTGCACTCTGCACTAAATGCCTACGAGTGCGTTCATGGAGGGCCGCGTACAGATCTGCACAGGCTGAGGCTGCTGCTCAAGAAGCTGGAAGGTACCTTCGTTCAGGTTTCTATAGACACGGCGCTAGATGATCAGGTGAACGGATTTCACCCGAGGAGTCGTGCAACACTCATCCAACTGGCCAACCCTTCCTTTGTTGATTATGTCTCGTCGTATCTATCGTCTCATCCGGATGAAATCAATCAGATGGCCCACGGATGCCACTTCTTTGAGCAAGCAGAAACGCTTGCACTCTGGGAGCTTGGGGAAGCTTCCCATACTCAAATCATCAGGATTGCATTCGATGCGTTCTTTGGAGTTGCGCAGCGGGGGCGGCAACTGCCTCGGCTCGCTCCCGGTCACCAGAGAGTCTTGATGTCTGCATTAACGCGACTGGGGTCCGCAGAATCGTGCACCTGGGTTAATAGTCACCTTTATTATGGAGTTGCAACTCGACGTGAGGTCTCCGCCAGGAATCGGCACCTTGTCATGCTGATTCTCGACCATAAATATGGCCGAAGCCTCCTCGGGGAGGATTCTTTGCTCTGCTTCGCGCAGATGTTGACCGAGCGTATTGGTCAGACCGACTTGGGGCTTGTGCAGCGCGAATTTCCCCTCATGCGATATCTGTCCAGGTACAAGAGCGTTGAGGCGCAAGTCGTTGCGGCCCGTGACATCGCGGCAGCAAGGCTGTTGAAAGTCCTTAAACATCCCGAGCACTTTCAGTCGGCCCTTTATGTCTTCAGGGACCTCGGCATTAATCCATCGAGCTGGTCTGAGCGAAGCGAGGCGGATCTCCGGCAGCGCTTCTCATCTTTTGCGTCGGAGTGGGACTGGGTGGAGGCTGGAAGAGTGAACAACGTTGCGGAATGTGAAAGCTCCCTCTCCTCCCTTCAAGAAGCGCTAGAAGATTTCGAACTTCATGAAATAGTTGATCCGGTCGCTCTCACGGACCGACTGTCGATGCTTCAGGACGAGGTTGCTCAGGGTCTAGATTTCGACGGCGAAGAGTTGGATGAATCGGACCCGGGTGAGCGTGAAAGGAAACAGCGCAATGAGGAGGACGTCCACTCCTCTGAGGAGCCTGGCGATCCGATCGATGACCTTTTCCAAACGCTGATCTAACTGTGCACCTGCGGTCGCGAAGGATCTCCGGGTATATGACGGTTGACGGGGCTCCATCGCCATCCTGCTGGGCTTCCTTGCCGGTCTTACTTGAGGGCTCTCACTCCTCGCCAAGCGCCGCGAGGTTATCGGCGAAGCTCGCGGTGAGGCTTGCGAGGACGAACTTCCCCCTTAGACGGCCACTTTGGCGCGAGCCTCGAAGATCGGGGCCTCAACGTCGTGCTTTAACGGGCAGGTCCACAGACTGCCCGACTTACCGGAAGCTTAAGAGACCCCGATCACTCGCACCAAAGCCGCTCCACCGACCTCAATCGGCCATCGGATATCGCAAGAAGACCCGAATTACATAGTCTCGGCAAGACTCGCTTTGACGAACATTTCGGCGAAAACTGGATCAACTATCTTGGTATTGACCTCAAAGACCCCCGGCGGGAGGGGTTGATAAAGGTACTCGTCTCGCCCGGGCATTACGTTTTCCAGTGTGGCTTCAATTTTATGCCATCCGGGAACTGGAGAATCGCAAACGTTTTCCGCCAAGGCGAATGCCCTCAGGTCGATCTCTACAGGGTTGAATTGCAGCTTGAAACAGTGCTGTTCGCCGCTTCTCAGTACCAGCCCTAGCTCCTCATGGGGTGTAAGCAGCGATGTGGTAGCCCGCAAGAACCACCAGACCACCTCGCAGTAGTCCTCAAATTCGTCTTTGCTCGGTGGTTCCGCACCGTCATGTTCGACGGCGTTGCGCAAGCGGTTCATGCGCTGCAACATGCGTCGCCTAATGACTCCCCAGCCCTCAAGGACCGCGAGCCATCCCCCCGACCTTGCCTGGGGGTACTGCTTGAGGCCGTAGAGCATTTCCAAGTGCTCTAGTCGGGTCTGCATGGACCTCTTCAAGGCCAAGATTCCATCGATGAGATCATACCGATTGGAACAATTTGCCAGGCGATATTCTGCATGCGCCAACGAGGAATCTGCGCGGCGTTTCATTGTGCTCTCTTCAGCGCTCATCCCGTAACGTGAAGAGCCATCACTGAAACTCTCGTCAAGGTCAACTGTAAGCCAGTACGTCTTGATTTCCGCCGTCACGCCGCTCATCATAGCGGCGTCGTTAAGTCAGATCAGGCGAGTTTTTCTTCCTCGGCCCTACGCGTGGTCGAGCGACGGATCATGGACCGAGGATGTCGCAAGGGACGCTCGCTGTCGGGGGACTTCCTGAGGTGCCCTGGAGTCAGGGCCGAATCGGGGGTGCTCGTACGAGCAGCCACCGCCTGGCTCAGGCTGTACAGCAGGGAAGTACGCCAACCACGGAAGCCTGACCCATTCAGCAAGGCCTACTTGGGACCGTTGCGCGGCCAGCCTGACCCCCGCTGACCGCTCCACATGGAGCTACGGATCAGAAGGTTGCGGGTTCGAATCCTGCCGAGTGCACAGCAGGCCAGAGGCCCCGGACGAGAGGACGGGACCTCTGGCGTTTCACGTGACGTCGGTGGCCGACGACAAACGCCCCGGCGAATGGATGAGTCGAGCCATACGAAGGCGTAGATCGCCTGCTCGGGTCAGCCGACCAGGGCGGGCGGGGCGATCGTGCGGGCCCGTTCGTAGAGGTCGCGGGCGGCACTGTTCTTCAGATGGGGGCGGATCAGGCTGAACATGGTCTTCACGCGATCGTCAGCGCGGCCGGACTGGACCATGGGGTAGTCGTCGAGTGCCTGGTGCCAGGTGGCGCACGCGGCTTCCAGGTGACCGACTTCCAGTTGGCGTTCGGCGAGGGTGGCGCGGTGGCGGACCCTCGCGCGCCGGTAGACGCCGTAGCGGAGCTGGTCTGAGTGCTGCATGGCTTCGATGGCACCGGGCACGTCGCCCAGTTCGTAGCGGACTTGGCTGATGTGGTAGTTGAGCGACGACGGGTCGTACGAGCCGAACGCCTTGCTGCGCGACTCGGCACGATCCATGGCGGCCTCTGCCTCCCGCATGTACCGGAGGGCGCTGGTGCGGTCGCCGGTCTGCGCCGAGGTATGTGCCTGCTGTCCGGCGAGGAAGGCCCGCATCCGAGGCCCGGCCTTGGGGGAGGCTGAGGCTGCGGCATCGGCCAGCTCCATGGCTTTGGCCCCGTGCCCAAGGTCCACGGCCTGCACGCTCATGCCCCGCAGAGTCGTGCAGTACGTCAGGTGATCCTCGGCAGCGCCCGCAAGCTCCAGGGCCTTGACGTAGTAGCGCTGGGCGAGGCCGTGCAGGCCCTCGTCCACGGCCATGTAGCCCGTGAGATACAGCAGGTCCGAGGCGGCCGACAGCATGGCTTGCCGGACGTTCTCCGGGGCGTCGGCCCGCAGGTAGGCGGCCACCGTGTTGACCATGAACGAGGCCGCCATGGGCCGTGCATGGCGTCCGCCGAACTGGTCGTCCAGCTCCGAGACGCGTTCGGTCATGGCGACCACCATGTCCACCTCGTTCATACCGATCCGCGAGGCACGGCCGCTCTGTACGGCTTCGGCGCGGCCGATGACGTCGGGCCAGCCGGGAATCGTGAGCGCGACCGAGAAGAGGCCGGCGCCAAGGACGCTTCTGCGTGACGGGTCCATGTCGAGCCTCCCCAGGTCGATCATCCCTTCCACGGTATCCGTGGCGGTGGGGGAATGACCGGAGGGGAGCGGCAGGCCCGCTTCAGCGTGGGTGACCGGGCGCCCGAGCCGCCGCGACAAGGCTTCGAGGAGGCACGACCGCACGGCTGCGCGCGGCATGGTGCCGTCGAGCCAGTGACTCACCGCGGATTCCTCGTAGCGCAGCGGAGAGCCAGTCTCCGTGCCGACACGGTTCACGGCCCGCGCGAACTGGCGATACGTCCAGCGGGTCTCGGTGAGCAAGCGGGCCAGAGCCGCGTTCGGCGTGCGCGTCGCCATGACCATCAACTCCACGCGCTCTCAAGGACTTTCAAGGCTTTCAAGTCCTTACGTTGCGGCAACGGTACCGCCGTGTGTGGTCACGCGGTTGCGTAGAGGAAGCAGAGACCGCAACGGAAACGGAGCTGGGGCACCGTGGACACGCAGAGCGAAGCGCGAAGCATCGGGGCGAAACTCGCCGAGGAGCTGCACCTGGCCTTGCTGGCCCGGGGCTTCTACCTCCCGATGGGTGCGGCTGCCCCGATAGGAGGACGGGCGTACGTGGACGTGGAGCCGGTGCGGGACGACGTGGCGCACCGGCTGATCGAGGTCCTCGGCCCTCCCCCACTGACCATGCCGGATGCCGGAGATCCGTGGGCAGTCGCGGAAGAGGCGTTGAAGGATCTACGGCGGGCACTCTGCGCCGCCAACATCACCCTCCCTTCCCTGGGGATCGATGAGCCCTGCGGAGCCAACCAGACGGTCCTGGTCGAGTTGGGCAACGCCCACCCGGCCGCTGTCCGGCAGCTCGCGCAGACCCTCGCGAAGGGGGCGGAGCGGTGAGCACAAGCCCATGGGGAGAGCTGCGCAGACACATCGCGGCACACGAGCGGAGGTGCGCGGCGGAGTGCGAGTGGCTGGAGGCAGTGGTCCCCGAGATCCAAGCGGCAGCCTCCGTGCTTGCCCGGGAACTCGCGGCGGCCTGCGAGCCGGACCAGGCCCAGGCCCGGACGGAGGGTGACGGCCGTGCGTGACGCCTACCGGTGCGAGGTCACCGCCTACACCCTGGACTACTCCCGCGCGTGGGGACTCGCCCTGGACCACGTGGTCACGCCGAGGCTGGTCGTCCGCTGGTTATGCGGCCATGCCGCGCATCTCGCGGACCTCATGGGCCCCCACCCGATCACCGAGTGGTGCCCCGCCGAGGCACTACGCCCTATCCCTGAACGTGCCCGACGCGCCGAGCATCCTGCGGCGATGGTGCAGTGACACAGACGAACACAAAGCCGCCATCCGCCTGTTGAGCGACGGCAGGATCTACACCCTCGGCTCCCACGACGACACGGCCCGATACGCCCTGTCCGCCGTCTCCCTCGCCGTACTACGCAGCTCCAGAGGGCACCACATGGCCCCGGCAGGCCGCGCGGCACGCACCCCATGAGCCCCCGCCCGGCTGCCCCGTATGACGGCGGTCGGCAGCCGGGCGGGTTCACCGATGCACCCAACCGAAGGAGAGTGCAGCAGTGTCCGTAACGCTAGTACGACCGGCCCCGGAGCGGGTCGCGGAGCGAGCCCGGCAGATCCTGGCGACCGTGGAGGCCGATCCCGAGTACGACCGGCTGCGCACCGCGTGCGCGAAGTACGACGAGGACTGGACCAGCTTCATGGGCTATGCCCTTGTCGACGGGTTCGACATCGCGCACGACACCGAGCCCCTGTTCCCTGAGGCCATGCGCGCCATGGCGATCAAGTCCGCCGTCTACGAGATGACCGAGGGAGACGAGGAGGCCGCGGAAGTACCTGTGGCCATCCCCGTGGACGAGATGATCCACGCCCTCGCCGCGCAGTTCACCGTCCTCAGCCGCATCCAGGACCGGACCGGCATCAGGTTCGTCCACGCCACCGACCGCGAGGCCATCGGCGCATGGGACCACGGCGACTACACCCACCAGGTCTACCGGGCCGCGTGGGGGCCGATGAACGAGCGCTACTGGTTCGGCAAGGACGAGACCGCTAGGCGCAGGGCAGCGGTCATGGCGAAGTACGAACCCGTCGGCATCCTCGACGGCGGCCGCCGCTTCGTTCCAGGCTTCGCCACGGCCGACTAGTTGAGCGCGCGGCGCAGCGCCTGGAGGACATCCACCTGCGGGAACGCCCGAGGGATCTCCTCGGTGGCTTGCTCGATGAGCAGTTCCAGCACGCCGGGCGCTGCGCTGTGCATGACGTCGTACAGATACGCGTCGAGCCCGGACGGGCTGTCCGGCAGCTTCAGCTCCACCGTGAACGGAATGCCGTCGCTCTTGTACCGGCCCGGCGGCAGCCCCACCTTGTGCGGGTGCACGCACACTGGGATGCCTGCCGTTGTGTAGCGGTGGCCGTCCATCGGATTGAACGGATGCTCGACTGAAGGCCGTTCGGCCACGTCGAATTCGCCGAGCGGCAAGCGGCGCGAGGGACAGATGCCACATGACGGGTGCTCGCCACCGGTGACGAAGGCGTCGGCCATGGGCGGCAGCGTAGCGCCCCGGTGCTGGGTGGATGGTGAATGAGCAGGAAACTGGAGTAGGGCCGTCAGGCGGTTGATTGACGGCAGCCCTGGCGGCCGCTTAGGCAGAACAGGGGTTTCGGAAGAGTCAGTTGACGTCGCTGACGCTGGCATCGAGATCGGTGGCCATGGCGCGGCTGGTGAGCTTGATCGCTAATAACGCTCAGCCCTCAGTCACGGCGCCTCACCCTCTCCCCGCCACGCCTCAGCCAGCTGCCCGCCGGCGCAACCGTACGGCTATCGCCAAGGCTCGACTCGGCATAGATCCGGCGACGCACGGCTCGCAGACGGCCCAGGGTCAGCCACACGCCGAGGGGCCGACGGTCAACGACCGTCGGCCCCTCGGTTTCTGATGATCCGAAACCCGCCCTGCCCCGCCCCTACAGCACCGGCAGGTTCTTCCGGAGCTCGAAGGCCGTGACCTCCGACCTGTACTCCTCCCACTCCTGCTTCTTGTTGCGCAGGAAGAAGTCGAAGACGTGCTCGCCGAGCGTCTCGGCGACCAGTTCGCTGCGTTCCATCAGCGTGATCGCCTCGCCGAGGTTCTGCGGCAGGGGCTCGATGCCCATCGCGCGGCGCTCGGAGTCGGAGAGCGCCCAGACGTCGTCGTCCGCGCCCGCCGGGAGTTCGTAGCCCTCCTCGATGCCCTTGAGGCCGGCCGCGAGCAGCAGCGCGTACGCGAGGTACGGGTTGCAGCCGGAGTCCAGGGAGCGGACCTCGACACGGGCGGAGCCGGTCTTGCCGGGCTTGTACATCGGCACGCGGATCAGGGCCGAGCGGTTGTTGTGGCCCCAGCAGATGTACGAGGGGGCCTCGCCGCCCGCGCCGGCCGTGCGCTCCGAGCCGCCCCAGATGCGCTTGTAGGAGTTGACCCACTGGTTGGTGACCGCGGCGATCTCGGCGGCGTGCTTGAGCAGGCCCGCGATGAAGGAGCGGCCGACCTTGGAGAGCTGGTACTCGGCGCCCGACTCGTAGAACGCGTTGCGGTCGCCCTCGAAGAGGGAGAGGTGCGTGTGCATGCCGGAGCCGGGGAACTCGGAGAAGGGCTTGGGCATGAACGTCGCCTGGACGCCCTGTTCGAGCGCCACCTGCTTCATGACCAGGCGGAACGTCATGATGTTGTCGGCCGTGGAGAGCGCGTCCGCGTACCGCAGGTCGATCTCCTGCTGGCCCGGCGCGCCCTCGTGGTGGCTGAACTCGACCGAGATGCCCATCGACTCCAGCATGGTGATCGCCTGGCGGCGGAAGTCCATGCCGACGTTCTGCGGGGTGTGGTCGAAGTAGCCGGAGTTGTCGGCGGGCACCGGGCGGGTGCCGTCCAGCGGCTTGTCCTTCAGCAGGAAGAACTCGATCTCGGGGTGGGTGTAGAAGGTGAAGCCCAGGTCCGAGGTCTTGGCGAGGATGCGCTTGAGGACGAAGCGCGGGTCCGCGAAGGACGGGGAGCCGTCCGGCATCAGGATGTCGCAGAACATCCGCGCGGTGCCCGGGGCCTCCGCGCGCCACGGCAGGATCTGGAAGGTGCCCGGGTCCGGCTTGGCGATCATGTCCGACTCGTACACCCGGGCGAAGCCCTCGATGGCCGAGCCGTCGAAGCCGATGCCCTCGTCGAACGCCTGTTCAAGCTCGGCAGGAGCCACCGCGACCGACTTCAGGAAGCCGAGCACATCGGTGAACCACAAACGCACAAACCGGATGTCACGCTCTTCGAGAGTGCGGAGCACAAACTCCTGCTGCTTGTCCATAGCCACATCCTTGCAGTTCAGACGGTCTGTGCACCACCGCCCGGGCATGAGAGGGAAGCATCAGTATCGAGGCCCGGGATTACCGACACATTACGCACCCGATATGACCTGCGGCACGTCCCCTCCCCACAGTCGCACCGGGTGCTGTTCCCGGCGAGGGCGTGAGGGATACTCGCTCCTCGTTGCCCGCAGAACGACTTGGTACGGCTGACCTCCGTACCGCTATGGAGACCGCAGCATGACCGGCACCCAGATGGAGCCCCCGGATACCGTCACCGCACCCCCCGCGCCGGCACCTGCCGCCGCGCGCTGGCGGGGCTGGCTGCTGGACGGGCTCTCCGAGCAGTCCGCACGCCACCAGGGGCCGCACGGCGTCACGCCCGACGAGCACAAGGGCCACAGCTGGTGGCGCGTCATGTGCCTCACCGGTGTCGACTACTTCTCGACGCTCGGCTACCAGCCGGGCATCGCCGCACTCGCGGCCGGGCTGCTCTCGCCGATGGCCACGCTCGTCCTGATCGCCCTGACGCTGCTCGGCGCGCTGCCGGTGTACCGCCGGGTGGCCAAGGAGTCGCCGAACGGCGAGGGCTCCATCGCCATGCTGGAGCGGCTGCTCCCGTGGTGGGCGGGGAAGATCTTCGTCCTGGTGCTGCTCGGCTTCGCGGCCACCGACTTCATGATCACCATCACGTTGTCGGCGGCGGACGCCTCGGCCCATGTGGTGGAGAATCCTTTCGCCCCGAGCTGGCTGCACGGCTCGAACCTCTGGATCACGCTGGCGCTCGTCGCCGCCCTCGGCGCGGTCTTCCTCAAGGGGTTCAAGGAGGCCATCGGCGTCGCCGTGGTGCTCGTAGCCGTCTATCTGACGCTCAACCTGGTGGTGCTCGCCACCGCCGTCGGGAAGATCGCCACCGAGCCCGTGGTGATCGACGACTGGTGGCACGCCGCCAGCGCCGCGCACTCCTCGCCGCTCGCCATGATCGGCGTGGCGCTCCTCGTCTTCCCCAAGCTCGCGCTCGGCATGTCCGGCTTCGAGACGGGCGTGGCGGTGATGCCGCAGATCAGCGGCGACGCCTCCGACACCCACGCCAAGCCGCTGGGCCGCATCCGCGACACCCGCAAGCTGCTCACCACCGCCGCGATCGTGATGAGCGGCTTCCTGCTCGTCTCCAGCCTCGCCACGACGATCCTGATCCCGGAGGCCGAGTTCAAGGCGGGCGGCGACGCCAACGGACGCGCGCTCGCGTTCCTGGCCCATCAGCAGCTGGGCGAGGCGTTCGGCACGGTCTACGACATCTCGACCATCGCGATCCTCTGGTTCGCCGGCGCCTCGGCGACGGCCGGACTGCTCAACCTGGTGCCGCGCTATCTGCCGCGCTACGGCATGGCCCCGGAGTGGACCCGCGCGGTGCGCCCGCTGGTGCTGATCTTCGCGGCGATCGCCTTCTTCATCACCTGGTGGTTCGACGCCGACGTCGACGCGCAGAGCGGTGCGTACGCGACCGGTGTACTGGTCCTGATGCTCTCGGCGTCGTTCGCCTCCACCGTGGCGGTGCTGCACCGGGGCAAGCGGGGCGCGGCGTTCGGCTTCGGCGCGATCACCGCGGTGTTCGCGTACACGCTGGTCACCAATGTCATCGAGCGGCCCGACGGCCTGAAGATCGCGCTGCTTTTCATCATCGCGATCCTGCTGTCGTCGTTCGCCTCCCGGGTGCACCGGGCCTTCGAGCTGCGGGCCAAGGAGATCACGTTCGACGAGGCGGCGAGCCGGTTCATCGACGAGGCGGCGAAGAGCGGGCCGCTGCGGCTGATCGCCAACGAGCCGCAGGAGCACTCCACGGCCGAGTACCGCGCCAAGGAGTACAGCCAGCGCGAGGAGACGCACATCCCCGACGGGCGGCCGGTGCTGTTCCTGGAGGTGTTCGTGCGGAACTCCTCGGACTTCACCACCGAGCTCACCGTGCACGGCGACGAGAAGCACGGGGTGCGCAGGCTGCGGGTGGAGGGCGCGGTCGTACCCAACACCATCGCGGCCGTGATGCTGAAGCTGCGCGACCGCACCGGGCAGGTGCCGCACGCGTACTTCAACTGGACCGAGGGCCATCCGCTCAGCCATCTGCTGCGCTTCCTGGTCTTCGGCGACGGCGAGGTCGCCCCGGTCACCCGTGAGGTGCTGCGGCGGGCCGAGTCGGACCGCAAGCGCCGGCCCCGCGTCCACGTCGGCTGATTCCGGCCGGTTGGCCTGATCTTGGCCGACCCCGCCCTGCCGCGCGTCGCGCTCCCTCCCTTACCATCTGCGCCTATGGGGGGAGCGCGACGCCTTCGCATCACACGTCCCATGGCGCTGCTGAGCGCCATGGCGACGCTTCTCGCCGCCCTCTTCCTCTGTCTCACCGCGGGCGGCCGCGCGAGCGCCGACGCCGTCCCGGCGGCGCACCACATCACGATCACGCTGGCCGTCGGTCCCGCGCAGTACAGCTGCCCGTACGACCGCGGCGACTGCGGGCTCTTCCCGCACGCCGACCCGGCCGTGCTCACCGCGCCGCCGCTGGACACCCCGGCGCCGAGCGCCGCCCAGGCCGTACGGACGGCGGCGGCGCATCCCGCCGTGGCCCCGGTGCGCTCCGGCGCGGGGCCGCGCGCTCCCGATCTCCACGTTCTTCAAGTGCTACGGACCTAGGCGGAGCCGATCCACTCCGCCCACACCCCCAACTTCCCCGTCACCAGAAGGACTTGAGCCATCATGGCCACCAAGGAATCGAACCGCTCGCGCCAGGCGCGGATAGCCGAGATGCGCCGCGCCGAGCAGGCCCGCGAGCGCCGCAACAAGATCGTCGCGATCACCGCGTCGGTGGCGATCGTCGCCGGGCTCGTCGGCGTCGGCGCGTATCTGCTCAACCGGGAGTCCGACAAGAAGGACCAGCAGCAGGCCCAGAAGGCCGACGACGCCAAGGCGACCATCGCCGGCGAGAAGGACTGGGACCCGAAGAAGCTCGGCCGCAACCACGTCACCAAGACGGTGTCGTACCCGATGAAGCCGCCGGTCGGCGGTGACCACAACCCGGTCTGGATGAACTGCGGCGGCGTGGTCTACAAGAAGCCGGTCCCGGACATGAACGCGGTGCACTCGCTGGAGCACGGCGCGGTCTGGGTCACGTACAACGACAAGGCGCCGGCCGGGGATGTGCAGAAGCTCTCCGACAAGGTCTCCAAGACGCCGTACTCGCTGATGAGCCCGTTCCAGGACCAGGCCGGGGCGATCATGCTCAGCGCCTGGGGCAAGCAGGTCACGGTGACCAGCGCGGACGACCCGCGGGTCAACCAGTTCTTCAACAAGTACGTGCAGGGCGCGCAGACCCCGGAGCCGGGTGCGGCGTGCACGGGCGGGCTGGACCAGAAGTGAACCGCACCTACTGGGCGTCGCTCTCGGCGGTGGCCGCGGCCCTCGTGTTCGCCACGGTGGCCACGGTCGCCGGCGCCACGGGCGACGACTCCCCGGCCGCACCCCGCACGCCCGTGGCCACCTCGGCGGACGCGGGCTTCGCGCGGGACATGTCGGTCCACCACCAGCAGGCGGTGGAGATGTCGTTCATCGTGCGCGACCGCACCCAGGACGAGGAAGTGCGCCGGCTCGCCTACGACATCGCCAACACCCAGGCCAACCAGCGGGGCATGCTGCTCGGCTGGCTGGATCTGTGGAAGCTGTCGAAGTCACAGCCGGACCAGCTGCCGATGGCGTGGATGGGGATGGGCACCGAGCCCGGCGCGGACGGCGCGCTGATGCCCGGCATGGCCACCAACACCGAGCTGGACCAGTTGCGCAAGGCCGACGGCAAGCAGGCGGAGATCCTCTACCTCCAGCTGATGACCGAGCACCACAAGGGCGGGATCCACATGGCCCAGGGGTGCGCCGAGAAGTGCGCCACCAAGGTGGAGCGCGACCTCGCCCAGGGCATGGTCGACTCGCAGCGCTCGGAGATCGATCTGATGGCCGACATGCTGACGGCACGGGGGGCCAAACCGCGTACGTGACCACGTATTCGGCGTCGCCACGGATTACGTAGGGAATCCGCCCGAGTCCGACTTTCGGCCATCAAAACGACCCAAGTCCCGCCACCTGGGCGGGACTTGGGTTTCTCTTGGGTTTCACATGCCCCCCGCATGAACCGTTCCTCACCAGAGTGACGCTGTGCATGTGCAGATCAAGTGCGCATGCCTCACAGGTGAAGAGCCTCAGCAGGGGGTCAAATGAGAACAAGCCGCACCAAGCGGCGCGTCGTGAGCATGGCAGCGACACTGCCTCTGTTCGCCGGCGCACTCGCTTTCGGCATACCGTCCGCCCACGCCGCGGACCCCGTGCCGTCCGGGCGGGCCGCCCTCACGGGCACCAAGCCCGTATGGGCCACCGGCGCCGCCGACCAGGGCGCCACGGCGAAGACCAACCAGGTGAGCGCGCGGGTCTACCTCGCGGGCCGCGACGCCAAGGGCCTCGCCGCGTACGCCGCGGCCGTGTCCGACCCGGCGTCGGACGCGTACGGCAAGTACCTGAGCCCCGCGCAGACGCAGGAGCGTTTCGGCGCGACCAAGGCGCAGGTCGCGGCGGTCACCAGCTGGCTGAAGTCGGCCGGGCTCACCGTCACGGGCACCAACGAGCACTACATCTCGGTCTCCGGCGACGTCGCCGCGGCCGAGAAGGCGTTCGGCACCAAGCTGCACAACTTCCGCAAGGGCAGCCGGACCTACCGCGCCCCGGTGGCGACCGCCTCCGCGCCCGGCGCGCTGGCCGACGCGGTGCTCACCGTGACCGGCCTGGACACCGCCCCGCACCAGGCGTCGCACCAGGACACGCTGCCGGGCCCCGGCCCCGCGTTCAAGAACTCCGGGCCGTTCTCCACGTACTACGGCTCGAACATCGCCTCCACCCTGCCGGACGCGTACGGCAAGAAGATCTCGTACGCGGTCCACGGGTACACGGGCAAGCAGCTGCGCGCGGCGTACGGCGCGGGCCGCTACACCGGCAAGGGCGTGACCGTCGCGATCACCGACGCGTACGCCTCGCCGACGATGGCGAAGGACGCCCAGCAGTACGCGCTGCGCAACGGCGACAAGTCGTACAAGCACGGCCAGTACACCGAGGTGACGCCCGCCGCCTACAACAGCACCGAGGCGTGCGGCGCGGCCGGCTGGTACGGCGAGGAGTCCCTGGACGTCGAGGCCGTGCACGCGGTCGCGCCGGAGGCGGACATCGTGTACGTCGCGGGCGCGTCCTGCAACGACCCGGACCTGCTCGACTCGCTGAACAAGGTCGTCGACAGCCACCTGGCCGACATCGTCTCCAACTCGTGGGGCGACGTCGAGTCCAACGAGACCCCGGACGTCGCGGCCGCCTACGACCAGACGTTCAAGCTCGGCGCGGTCGAGGGCATCGGCTTCTACTTCTCCTCCGGCGACGACGGCGACGAAGCCGCCAAGAGCGGCAAGAAGCAGGTCGGCACCCCCGCCAACTCGGCGTGGGCGACGGCTGTCGGCGGCACCTCGCTGGCCGTCGGCAAGGGCGACAAGTACCAGTTCGAGACCGGCTGGGGCACCCTGAAGTCCTCGCTGTCGGCGGACGGCAAGAGCTGGACGAACTTCCCGGGCGCGTTCACCTCGGGCGCGGGCGGCGGCACCAGCTCCACCGTGAAGCAGCCGTTCTACCAGCACGGCATCGTGCCGGACGCGCTCGCCAAGGCGAACGGCGCGGACCGGATGCGCACGGTTCCGGACATCGCGGCCGTGGCCGACCCCAACACCGGCTTCCTGGTCGGCCAGACGCAGACCTTCCCCGACAAGTCGGTGAAGTACGACGAGTACCGCATCGGTGGTACGTCGCTGGCCGCCCCGGTCATCGCGGGTGTCCAGGCGCTGGCCCAGCAGGCCCGCCACTTCCCGATCGGGTTCGCGAACCCGTCGATCTACGCGCGGTACGGCTCGCCGCTGTTCCACGACGTCACGGACCACCCGCTGGGCAAGTCCCGTGAACTCGCGGTCGCGCGGGTGGACTTCGCGAACAGTGTCGACGCGTCGGGTGGGCTGCTCACGTCTGTTCGTACCCTCGGTCATGACAGCTCGCTGTCGGCCACGCGTGGCTACGACGACGTTACGGGTGTCGGTACCCCCGCCCCCGGATACGTTGCGTCGTTCGCCTCGCGGTACCACCGCTAGGCTCTGCGCGCTGGATGCGGGTTGACTGCGGGCCCGTCTGTGGCTGGTCGCGCAGTTCCCCGCGCCCCTGAAAGCAAGGCAACACCCCCGCCTCGGACCGTTGACTCGGCCCGGGGCGGGGCTTTTTCGGCTCGGGCCTGAGGCTCCTTTGCCTCAGCCCAGTACCGTCTTCGCCACCTGGCCCGCCCTGTCCAGCATCACCAGATGGCCTGCCCCTTCCGCCACTTGGAAGTCCGCCTCCAGGTGGGCGGCGAGGTCGCGTTGGCGGTGGAGCCATGCCGGGCCGCCCGCGCCGCCTGCCAGGACACGGACCGGGACGCCGCCGGGCAAGGGGAACTTGTCGCGGAGGGTGAGGAGTTCGGCCGCCACCGCTCGGTAGCGCGCGTTCTCCAGGATCAGGCCGCGCCAGACCCGCGAGGTGCGGTAGCAGCGGTCGACGAGGGCGCGGGGGGCCGGGTCGGGGCCGCCGGTGCGGGAGAGGCGGACCGTGGCGCGGCGCAGCAGCGGGCCCAGCGCGGCCGGGGCCCCCGTCCCCGAGAGCACCGCCCCCGCGACCCGCGCCGACACCACCCGCGCCCGGGGTGCGAGCGGCGGCCGTACGTCCGCCTCCACGCTGGAGTCGAGCAGCACGAGCGCGGCCGTGCGGTCCGGGTACAGGCGCGCGTACGCCTCCGCGTGGAAGCCCGCGATCGAGTGGCCGACCACAGTGGCCCGCCCGCCGACTCCCACCGCGTCCAGGACCGCCGCGATCCGGTGCGCCTCCCCCGAGGCCGTCGGCGGTGCGCAGGCGGGGCCGGACAGGCCGTGGCCGGGGCGGTCGAAGCGTACGACCGTGCGGTGCGGGGCGAGGAGCGGCACCACCGGGTCCCAGTCGAACCACGCCATGCCCAGGCCCGCGCTGAGCACCACGGGCGGACCGCTGCCCTCCACCACCACGTGGTGCGGGACCCCGTCGATCCGTACGAACGTCATACTCGATTCTCGCGCGCCACGGCGTAGGTGAGCACCCCCAGCCACACGGCGAGCAGCAGCACCTGTGCGCGCTGCCCGGCCCCCAGCGACCAGGTGCCGCGCCCGGCCTCGAACGCGGCGATCGCGGCCAGCGTCCAGACGGTGACGGCGAGTTCGAGGACGACCAGGACCGGGCCGAAGCGGGCGAGCGGGGCCCAGTGGACGTAGCGGCGGGCCGCGACCGTGAGCGCCACGATCCCGACGAGCGCGCCCGCCATCGCGAGGCTGCTGCTCACGGCGTGCGCGGTGTGCGTGGCCGGGACGAGACCGGCCGTCTCGCGGGCCGCGCACTCGGGGTCGACGGTCGGCGCGCAGCTCAGCGGCAGCCGCGAGTCGGCCACGGTCGACGCGCCGAACAGCACCAGAGCCGCCCAGCCGGTCACCGTCCAGGGCCGCCGCTCGCACCGCCACAGCGCCCAGGCGGACCCGGCGAGGACCAGGACGCCCGCGGTGAGATCGGTGGCCCGGAAGAGCCCGCCGAGCGGCTGGTCGACCGCGCCGAGCTCGCTGACATACGTCTGGACGGGGTCGAGCCCGGTGTGGAGCAGCACTTCGAGCACCCACGCGGTGTACGCGAGCGCGCCGAGCGCAAGGAGGACGACGGCGGGCCGGGCGTGCGTACCGGAGGGGGGCATAGTGGTGCCGATGGTACTTACCGGCCGGCTCCTGTCGGCGGACCACGGCGCCGTCCGGCTCGTTCACCCGACATTGCGTCGCTCTGACGATTACACTGGCCGGGTGCCTCAACTACGCCTCGCTCTGAATCAGATCGACTCGACCGTCGGCGACCTCACCGGCAATGCCGAGGCGATCGTGCACTGGACCCGGCACTCCGCCGAGCAGGGGGCGCATCTCGTCGCGTTCCCCGAGATGATGCTGACCGGCTACCCCGTGGAGGACCTGGCGCTTCGCCCGTCCTTCGTCGAGGCGTCGCGGGCCGCGCTGGACGAGCTGGCGACGCGGCTCGCCGCCGAGGGCCTCGGCGAGCTCCCGGTGATCGTCGGCTACCTCGACCGGTCCACGGCCGCGCAGGCGCGCCTGGGCCAGCCCGCGGGCGCGCCGCGCAACGCGGGCGCGGTCCTGCACCGGGGCGAGGTGGTCCTGCGCTACGCCAAGCACCACCTGCCCAACTACGGCGTGTTCGACGAGTTCCGCTACTTCGTGCCGGGCGACACCATGCCGGTCGTACGGGTCCACGGCGTCGACGTGGCGCTCGCCATCTGCGAGGACCTGTGGCAGGACGGCGGCCGCGTCCCGGCCACCCGCTCCGCCGGGGCCGGGCTGCTGATCTCCATCAACGCCTCGCCGTACGAGCAGAACAAGGACGACACCCGCCTCGAACTGGTCCGCAAGCGGGCCCAGGAGGCGGGCTGCACCACCGCCTACCTCGCCATGGTCGGCGGCCAGGACGAGCTGGTCTTCGACGGCGACTCGATCGTCGTCGACCGCGACGGCGAGGTCGTCGCCCGCGCCCCGCAGTTCTCCGAGGGCTGCGTCCTCCTGGACCTCGATCTCCCGGCCGCCGGTCCCGTCCCGTCGGGCACGGTCGACGACGGCCTGCGGATCGAGCACGTGACCCTCTCCGAGCGGCCCGTCCCGGCGTACGAACCGGAGCTCGCCGGGGGCTACAGCGACCGCCTGGACGACGACGAGGAGGTCTACTCGGCGCTGGTCGTGGGGCTGCGCGCGTACGTCGCCAAGAACGGCTTCCGGTCCGTCCTGATCGGCCTGTCCGGCGGCATCGACTCGGCGCTGGTCGCCGCGATCGCCTGCGACGCGGTCGGCTCGGAGAACGTGTACGGCGTGTCGATGCCCTCCAAGTACTCCTCCGAGCACTCCAAGGGCGACGCTGCGGATCTGGCCCGGCGCTCCGGGCTGCACTTCCGGACCGTCTCCATCGAGCCGATGTTCGACGCGTACATGGGGTCGCTGGGCCTCACCGGCCTCGCCGAGGAGAACCTTCAGTCGCGGCTGCGCGGCACCATGCTGATGGCGATCTCCAACCAGGAGGGCCACATCGTCATGGCGCCGGGCAACAAGTCCGAGCTGGCGGTGGGGTATTCGACGCTCTACGGCGACTCGGTGGGCGCGTACGGCCCGATCAAGGACGTCTACAAGACGACGGTCTTCCGGCTCGCCAACTGGCGCAACAAGGCCGCCGAGGCGCGCGGCGAGGTCCCGCCGATCCCGGAGAACTCGATCGTCAAGCCGCCGAGCGCCGAGCTGCGCCCGGACCAGGTCGACACGGACTCGCTGCCCGACTACCCGGTCCTGGACGCGATCCTGGCCCGGTATGTCGACCGCGACCAGGGCCGCGAGGAGATCGTCGCGGCGGGCTACGACCCGGAGGTCGTGGCGAAGACCCTGCGCCTGGTGGACTCCGCCGAGTACAAGCGCCGCCAGTACCCGCCGGGCACGAAGATCTCGGCGAAGGGCTTCGGTAAGGACCGGCGACTGCCGATCACGAACAGGTGGCGGGAGTCGGCCTGAGCGTCGGGCTCACCAACGGAGAGGGGGCCGGGGCGTCGCCCCGCCCCCCTCTCCGTACAAGACCGCTCAGATCTTCAAGCGCGCCGCGATAGGCAAGTGGTCGCTCCCCGTCCGCCCCAGCGTCCACGACGACTTCGGCTCGACGCCCTTGACCATGATCTGGTCGATCCGGGCCATCGGGAACGACGCGGGCCAGGTGAAACCGAAGCCGTTGCCCGCCGCGCCCTGCGTGGACCGCATCTGCGAGGTGATGTTGTTCAGGGCGCGGTCGTTCATCGTGCCGTTGAGGTCGCCGAGCAGGACGACCTTCTTCAGCGGGTCGCCCGCGATCGCGTCACCGAGCGCGTCCGCGCTGGCGTCGCGCTGGCGCGCGGTGAACCCGGCGCTGAGCTTCACCCGTACCGAGGGCATGTGCGCCACGTACACCTTCACCTGGCCGACGGGCGCGTTCACGGTGGCCCGCATGGCGCGGACCCAGCCGATCTTGATGTCGACCGGCTCGGCGTTGCTGAGCGGGTACTTGCTCCACAGGCCGACCGTGCCCTGCACCGAGTGGTGCGGATAGGCCCCGGCCAGCGCCTTCTCGTACGCGGGGACCTTGTCGCCCGGCAGCTCCTCCAGGGCGAGGACCTCGGCGCCGGAGGCGATGAGCTTGCGGGCGGTGCCGGCCGGGTCGGGGTTGTCGGCGTTGACGTTGTGGGTGGCGACGACGAGGTTGCCGCCCTTGCTCTCCTTGTCGGTGAGCAGCCCGCCGAAAAGATTCAGCCATACGGTCGCGGGCAGCACCAGGGCGATCAGGGCGGTCGCCGAGCGGCGCCACAGGGCGAGGCCCAGGAGCACCGGGACGAAAAGGCCGAGCCACGGCAGGAAGGTTTCCGTGAGGCTGCCCAGGTTGCCGATCCGGTTGGGGATCTGCGCGTGGACCAGCATGACCAGCGAGATCAGGACCGCGACGGCGGCAAGCACGATGCCGCGCCGCCAGATGCCGGGGTCGCCCCGCCAGCCGCTGAGCAGGCGCCGGACCCGGGATCCGGAGCGCTCACCCTCCGCGCTGCCGTTCCCCGTCTCCGTCAAGTACGCCCGCGTCATACCGCTGCCCTCACCTTGCGTCTCACACCCTCGCCCCGATGACCCTAGGCGATGACGGGTGGCCTGCCCTGTCTTCGTACTGCCGATGACGAGAGGGCGCGACCGGGGGTTCCAGAGGTCACGGCTGTGGCGGCGGCTGTGACAAAACGCGCATATTTGCAGGCCACAGTGGTTCAAAGCTCACGTATTTATGTGACCGGGGCACCCACTTCCCGTCGACGGGGGCGGGATGCCACCATGGAAGTGGTCCGGAGACGCCGTCAGGGCGCTTCGAGATGACGAACAGGAGCCGTTGCGATGACGCAACAACTCAAGGCTGCGCAGAATCAGGCGGAACGTTCCGACAGCAGCAAGGCGCTGTACGGGGGCAAGTCGACGCGCCGCGTGTCCATCCACGACATCGCCGCCGCCAAGGCGCGGGGCGAGAAGTGGCCCATGCTCACCGCGTACGACGCGATGACCGCGTCCGTCTTCGACGAGGCCGGGATCCCGGTCCTCCTCGTCGGCGACTCGATGGGCAACTGCCACCTCGGCTACGAGACGACCGTCCCGGTCACGCTCGACGAGATCGCCATCCTCTCCGCCGCGGTCGTACGGGGCAGCAAGCGCGCCCTGGTCGTGGCGGACCTGCCGTTCGGCACCTACCAGGAGGGTCCGGTGCAGGCCCTGCGCAGCGCCACCCGCCTGATCAAGGAGGCCGGCGTCGGGGCCGTCAAGCTGGAGGGCGGCGAGCGCTCGCTGGCCCAGACCGAGCTGCTCGTGCAGTCCGGCATCCCGGTCATGTCCCACCTGGGCCTGACCCCGCAGTCCGTGAACGCCATGGGCTACCGGGTGCAGGGCCGCTCCGAGGAGGCCGCGCACCAGCTGCTGCGGGACGCGAAGGCCGCGCAGGACGCGGGCGCGTTCGCCGTGGTGCTGGAGTTGGTGCCGGCCGAGGTTGCCGCCGAGATCACGCGCTCGCTGCACATCCCCACGGTGGGGATCGGCGCGGGGGTGTCGTGTGACGCGCAGGTGCTCGTCTACACCGACATGGTGGGGTTGACCGGGGGGAAGGTTCCTCGGTTCACGAAGCAGTACGCGAACGTACGGCAGGTCCTCGGCGACGCCGCCAAGGAGTTCGCGGGCGAGGTCGTCGGCGGGGCGTTCCCTGCCGAGGAGCACACGTTCCACTAGGCGTGAGCGTTTAGGGGTTGACGTTCGACTGCGGGCCGTCTTGGGCCGGTCGCGCAGTTCCCCGCGCCCCTAAAAGCACCAGGCAAGGCAGCACGTAAGGCAGCCCGTCGGCTTTGTCGGCGGGCTGTCGGTCTTTGTCGGTGGGCTGTCGGTGGTTTGTCAGTGGGGGCTGGCACCTTGGTGGGCATGACGCGAATCGACAAGAACCCCAAGGGCGGCGCCGCCAACGCCGTCACGGTGCGGGGGCTGGTGAAGCACTTCGGCGACACCAAGGCGCTGGACGGCGTGGACCTGGACGTACGCGAGGGCACGGTCCTCGGAGTCCTGGGTCCGAACGGCGCCGGCAAGACCACCCTCGTCCGCTGTCTGTCCACCCTGATCGTGCCGGACTCCGGCACCGCCACCGTCGCCGGGTACGACGTGGTGCGCCAGCCGCGCCAGTTGCGCCGCACCATCGGCCTGACCGGGCAGTACGCCTCGGTCGACGAGAAGCTGTCCGGCCGGGAGAACCTGTACATGATCGGGCGGCTGCTCGATCTGTCCCGCAAGGACTCCCGCGCCCGCGCCGACGAGCTGCTTGAGCGCTTCTCGCTCACGGAGGCCGCGAACAAGGCCGCGATGAACTACTCCGGCGGTATGCGCCGCCGCCTCGACCTCGCGGCCTCGATGATCGGCAACCCGGCGGTGCTCTACCTCGACGAGCCCACCACCGGCCTCGACCCGCGCACCCGCAACGAGGTGTGGGACGAGGTCCAGCGGATGGTGGCCGAGGGCGCGACCGTGCTGCTGACCACCCAGTACATGGAAGAGGCCGAGCAGTTGGCGAACCAGCTCACGGTCATCGACCGCGGCAAGGTCATCGCCAACGGCGGTATCAACGAGCTGAAGGCGAAGGTCGGCGGCCGCACCCTGCAGATCCGGCCCACCGACCCGGACCAGCTGGGCGCGATGGCCCGGGCGATCGCCGAGGCCGGTCTGGACGGCGTCGCCGGTACCCAGGCGGTCCCCGACGAGGGCCTGCTGAACGTGCCGATCCTCAGCGACGAGCAACTGACCGCGGTGGTCGGCCTGTTGGGCGCCCGCGGCTTCGGCATCGCCCACATCGGCACCCATCTGCCCAGCCTGGACGAGGTGTTCCTGGCCATCACCGGCAAGAAGACCTCCGACTCGCAGGAATCCGAGAGCAACGACACCATCGAGGAGGTCGCGGCATGAGCACCACCACCGCCACCAAGGCCGAGGCGACCTCCCGCCAGGCGCCGACCGGAATCCGCCCACCCGTCACCGACGCCGACGCCCGGATCGGCCTGCGGGCCAACCTGCGCCACATCGGCGCCCTGGCCCGCCGCAACGCGCTCCAGATCAAGCAGGACCCGGAGTCGATGTTCGACGCCGTGTTCATGCCGATCATCTTCACGCTGCTGTTCGTGTACGTCTTCGGCGGCGCGGTCTCCGGCAAGGGCAACCAGCACGCGTATGTGAACTACCTGATCCCGGGCCTGATGGCGATGCAGGGCCTGAACATCGCGATGGCGGTGGGGACCGGTATCAACGACGACTTCAAGAAGGGCGTCATGGACCGGTTCCGGACCATGCCGATAGCCCGGTCGTCGGTGCTGATCGCCAAGATCGTGGTCGAGATCGGCCGCATGGTCGTCGCCACCACGATCCTGCTGATCATGGGCTTCATCCTGGGCCTGTCCATCCACACCTCGGTGCTCGAACTGCTCGCGGCGGTGGGCCTGTCGCTGGTGTTCGGCGCCTCGCTGATGTGGATCTTCATTCTGCTGGGTCTCACCATGAAGACGGCGCAGGCCGTCCAGGGAGTGGCCATGCTGGTGCTGATGCCGTTGCAGTTCGGCTCGTCGATCTTCGCCAAGCCGACCACGATGCCGGGGTGGCTGCAGTCCTTCACGGACTACAACCCGCTCTCCAACCTCGCCGACGCGGCGCGCAACCTGGTCAACGGCGGCCCGGTCGCCCACTCGGTGTGGATGACGCTGGCCTGGTCGGTGGCGATCACCGCCGTCACGGCCCCGCTCGCGGTCGCCAAGTTCCGCAAGCGAACCTGATATTGAAGTCCAGCTGATCCCGACTGGGTGTCAGGTACGGGGGTCCGGATCCCCTCGTCGATCGCGTCGCGCCAAGGCGACGGCCTCCTCGATGGAGAGGCCGTCGCCTTCAGCGTACGCGGCCTCGTAGGCGGCTTCGTCGAGGAGCGGGCGGACGGCCGACTCCACTACGGTCCGCTGGTCCTTCTCCATGGCCGTGGGGACATGGACGGGCGGCAGCAGGGAGTCGTGTGCGCCGATCAGCCGGGCCGCGTCGCGGGCGGCGTCGGTGCCGGGGTCCGCGAGCCCGGCCATCGCCCAGGCGACGCTGAGCAGATGGACCGGGATCATCTGCGGCGCGACCATCCGGGCCAGCGGGTCCAGGGCCCGGTCAAGGGCGTCGTGGGCGTCCCGCAGACCGTCCGCGAACAGCCCCTCGGTGCTGTTCAGCCAGGCCCGTACCCCCACGACGAAGCCCTCGAAGAGCGAGAGGTTGCTCGACTTGAACTCGTCGAGCATCACCGCGACATGCTCGCGGGCCTCGGGGATCCGGCCACTGCGGCCCAGCCACATCGCGAGGAACAGCCGGGCGGCGGGGAACGCCTCGTACCCGGCCCGGCGGCCCGCGGCGACGATCTCGCGCAGCATCGCCTCCCCGCGCCCGGTCTCGCCGGTCTCCAGGAGCACCCCGGCGAGCCGCGCCTTGAGCAGCGACACCTGCCCCGGGGCTCCCAGGCGTTCCGCGTACCGCACGGCCTCGTCGTAGTCGGCGGCCGCGCGTTCGTACTCGCCGCGCCGCTCCCGTGCCTCGCCGCGTGCGGACAGCGACTCGGCCATGCCCCAGTCGTCGCCCAGGCGCCGGAAGATGTCCAGGGCGGCGTCGGCGTCACGGCCCGCGTCGCCCGCCCACTCGCTCCGGTTGGCCAGGACGTTCGCCCGCATCTGGAGGGCGTTGGCGAGGTCCCAGTCGTACCCCAGCTCCGCACACGCTTCCACCGTCGCGTTGAGCATGTCCTTCAGCGCGTTCGCGTCGCCGGTCAGCACGACCGTGAAGAACCAGAGCGCGCCGGGCATCCGGCAGGTCTGCGGCAGCCCCGGCCGGTAGACGCTCGCGATGGCCCGCAGCCGCTCCTTGGCCTCGGGGGTCGTCCATGTGTCGATGTCGTGGTCCATGTCGGCGAGCATGATCAGCCGCACCCCGCGCCGGGCCTCCTGGAGCACCTCGTGCTCCATCGGCGGCGGGCTGTCGGTGCAGCGCGCGTACACCGGGGGCGCGGGGGCGACGGGCGGCGCGAACGGGTCGGGGCCGAGCTCGGCGGTGGCCTGCGCCCAGCGGCGCGCCTCGCCGCGCATGTCGCGCACATGCCAGTACGCGGTGAGCGCGTGGACCAGACACAGCGCCTCCTGCTCGTCGGCGAGGGCGACGGCCCGACGCAGTGCGGTCCGCAGGTTCTCGTACTCCCGCTCGAAGAAGGCGATGGCGGCGCGCTGGCCCCGGCCGCGCAACTTGGGGTCGGTCGTGCGGGCCAGCTCGCGGAAGTGCACCAGATGGCGGCGCTCGGCCGCGCCCCGGTCCCCGGCGCCGTCGAGGCGCTCGCCCGCGTACTCGCCGACGGTCTCAAGCAGCCGGTAGCGCATCCCGCCGTCGTCCCCGGGCGCGGCCACGACAAGTGACTTGTCGACGAGGGAGCCGAGCAGGACGGCGACGTCGTCGGCGTGCACGGCTCCGGTCCAAGAGAGATCGCCGTCCGCGCAGACCTCCTCCGCCGCCGCGAGGTCGCAGCCGCCCGCGAAGACGGAGAGGCGGCGCAGGACCGTACGTTCGGACTCCTCCAGCAGGTCCCAGGACCAGTCGACGACCGCGCGCAGCGTCTGCTGGCGCGGCAGTACGGTACGGCTGCCGCTGGTCAGCAGGCGGAACCGGTCGTCGAGCCGGTCCGCGATCTGACGAGGCGTCAACATCCGTAGCCGGGCGGCCGCGAGCTCCACGGCGAGCGGCAGACCGTCCAGGCGGCGGCAGATCTCGGCGGCGGCATCGGGGTCGTCCTCGATCCGGAAGCCGGGCCGCGCGGAGGCGCCCCGGTCGGCGAGCAGCCGCAGCGCCACGGGCCCGGGCAGCGGCTCCACCGGCCGCACCAACTCGCCCGGCACGCCCAGTGGTTCGCGGCTGGTGGCCAGGACGGTCAGCCCGGGGCAGCGGGCCAGCAGATACGCGACGAGTTCGGCGGCCACGCCGATGACGTGCTCGCAGTTGTCGAGGAGCAGCAGCATCCGGCGGCGCTCGCAGTACGCGGCGAGGTGGACCAGCGGGTCGGCGCCGGCACGGTCGGCGGCGCGCAGCTCCTCGGCACCCGCGCCGTGCAGCACGGTCTCGCGGGCGCCGACGGCGGTGAGGACGGCGGCGGGCACGGCCGCCGGGTCGGCCACCGGCGCGAGTTCCGCGAGCCACACCCCGTCGGGCCAGCCGTCCCCGGCCGCGTCGACGGCCTCGGCGGCCTCCTGCGAGAGCCGGGTCTTGCCCGCGCCGCCGGGCCCGAGCAGCGTCACCAGCCGCGCCCCGCCCAGGTCCCCCCGGATCACCTCGATGTCCGCCTCGCGCCCCACGAAGGAGGTGAGCCGGGCGCGGAGGTTGCCGAAGGCGTGAGGCACCGGGGCGCGTGGCGCGGGCGGCTCCTCGGAGTGCAGCAACTCGCCGTGCAGCGCGCGCAGTTCGGGGCCCGGGTCGGCGCCCAGGCGGTCGGCGAGGGTGCGGCGGACGTCGTCGTACGCGGCCAGTGCCTCGGCCGTACGGCCCGCCGCGCGCAGGGCGCGGATGCGCAGGGCGTGCAGCGGCTCGTCCAGGGGGTGCGCGGCGCAGAGCGCGGCCAGCTCGGGCAGCGCCTCGTCGGCCCGGCCGAGCGCGAGTGAAGCCGCGAGCCGCGCCCGGCGGGTGTCCAGGCGGCGGGCCTCCCAGCGGGCCGCCTCGGCCGCCCGGTCGGGCAGGTCGTCGAGGACCGGCCCGGTCCACAGCGCCAGCGCGTCGTCGAGCAGCGCGACGGCCTTCGCCGGGTCGCCCTGCTCCAGGGCGCGCACGCCCTCCCCCGCCAGCCGCTCGAAGCGGTACAGGTCGATGTCGTCCGGTGCGGCGTCGAGCCGGTAGCCGCTCTCGGCCGAGGCGACCGCCGTGTGCCCGGCGACCCGCCGCAGCCGGCCGACCAGCGCCTGGAGCGCACCGGCCGCGTCGGCGGGCGGCTCGCCGTTCCACACCTCGTCCACCAGCCGCGCGACCGGCACGGTCCGGCCGGGGCGCAGGGCGAGCACCGTCAACAGGGCGCGCAGTCGCGCCCCGCCGACGGCGACCGCCGTTCCTTCGGGGTTCAACAGCTGGGTGGTGCCGATAATCCGGTAGCGCACGCGTCCATTCTCCGTGACGCGCGCGGCTCCCGACGCCTCCACCGTCCCCCAAGCTCTTGAGGAGCAGGGGGGACCCCCAACACCCGCCACCCACAAGGCGACCGGGGCGCCACCGAACGGTGGTCAGCGCCGGAACTCGTACGGGATCGCCGTACGTTCGACAGGTATCACCTGTACGGTCGGGCCCGTCCGATCGCACCTCCATCCCAGGAGCCCCGCACATGTCCACCGTCACCTCCCGCCGCAGCGACCGGAGGATCAGCCCTGTCTTCCTGGGGATCGTCGCCGTCATGGCGGTCAGCGGATGGGCGGTGTGGACGGGGTACGCGAACAAGCCGGGCTTCGCCGTCTTCCTCTTCGTGACGTCCGCCTGGGTGGTCTCGCTGTGCCTGCACGAGTACGCGCACGCCCGCACCGCGCTGCACGGCGGCGACATCTCGGTGGGCGCCAAGGGCTATCTGACGCTGAACCCGCTGAAGTACACGCACGCGATGCTGTCGATCGTGCTGCCGGTCATCTTCGTGATCATGGGCGGCATCGGGCTGCCCGGCGGCGCCGTCTTCATCGAGCGCGGCCGGATCCGGGGCCGCTGGAAACACAGCCTGGTCTCGGCGGCGGGCCCGCTCACCAATGTGCTGTTCGCGGTGGTCTGCACGGCGCCGTTCTGGCTGCACGCGCTGGACGGCGTGCCCACCGAGTTCCGCCTCGCCCTCGCGTTCCTGGCGCTGCTCCAGGTGACGGCCGCGATCCTGAACTTCCTGCCGGTCCCGGGGCTCGACGGGTACGGGGTGATCGAGCCCTGGCTCTCACCGGGCCTGCGCCGCCAGTTCGAGGCGATCGCGCCCTTCGGGCTGCTCGCGGTCTTCGCCTGCCTGTGGCTGCTGCCTCCGGTCAACCACGCGTTCTTCGACGCGATACACAGCGTCCTGCGCGCCCTCGGCGTCAGCGAGTACGACACGTACTGGGGCCAGCGCCTCTACCGCTTCTGGGAGCACACGTCCGACATCCCGTCGCTCACCGGCTGACGGCGGCGCGCTGCGCCTTGGCCTTGCGCAGGTAGTACCAGGCCATGTTGGAGGAGAGCCCGGCGAGCAGGATCCAGACGATCCCGGTCCAGTTGCCCTCGACGAAGGAGACCACGGCCGCGGCGACCGAGAGGACGCAGACGACGAGGGCGTACAGAGCGAGGCGGGGCATGGGGGTCGGCTCCTGTCCGGGTACGGCGCTGATGCCCGTCCAGTGTCCCCCATGCCCCGATCGGTACGGGACGTAGGTCGCGTACGTCCTTGTTACTGCCCTAGATGTCGGTCACGCGCAGGCCGGCGTGCGCCTTGTAGCGGCGGTTCACCGAGATCAGGTTGGCGACCAGCGACTCGACCTGGTGGGCGTTGCGGAGGCGCCCGGCGAAGACGCCGCGCATCCCGGGGATCCGGGCGGCCAGCGCCTGGACGAGGTCGGTGTCGGCGCGGCTCTCGCCGAGCACCATCACATCGGTGTCGATCTCCTCGATCGAGGCGTCCTGGAGCAGGACGGCCGAGAGGTGGTGGAAGGCGGCGGTGACCCGCGAGTCCGGCAGCAGGGCGGCGGCCTGTTCGGCGGCGCTGCCCTCCTCGGGCTTGAGGGCGTACGCGCCCTTCTTGTCGAAGCCGAGCGGGTTGACGCAGTCGATCACGAGCTTGCCCGCGAGCTCCTCGCGCAGCGCCTCAAGGGTCTTGGCGTGTCCGTCCCACGGCACGGCGACGATCACGATGTCGCTGCGGCGCGCGCACTCGGCGTTGTCCGCGCCCTCGACGCCGAGGCCGAGCTCGTCGGCGGCGGCCTGCGCGCGCTCGGCGGCCCGCGAGCCGATGATCACCTTCTGGCCCGCCCGGGCGAGCCGGTAGGCGAGCCCGCGCCCCTGGTCACCGGTGCCACCGAGCACGCCGACGACCAGGCCGGAGACGTCGGGCAGGTCCCAGGGGTCCTTGGCGGCGGGCTTCGGAGTGTTCGCGGCGCTGTCAGTGGAAGTCATGCAGCGACCTTACGGGTTTGCCCGTTCGGGTGGCCATGCGGCCGTTGAGCCCCAACGGGGCGTGGGGTGCGGCAGGATGCCGGGCCATGGATGCCGTACGCGTCGCACTGTTGCGGGAAGTGCTCGCCGGGACGGAGTGGCTGCGCAGCACCCGCCGGTTCGCGGGCGTGCTGCGGGCGTCCGTGGTGCCGCACGGCGGGGGGCTGCTGCTTGTCGGGACCGAGGCGTACGAGCCGTGGCATCTGGCGGCCCACCTCACCGACGAGGCCGCCTGGTCCGGGGTCGCGGAGCTCACCCCGACGCTGGTCCGCCATCACGTGGAGCCGGGCCGTGGCCCCCATCTGTCGGTCGGCCTCGGCAGGCTGGAGGCGGCCGGGCGGGGCGAGACGCTCCTGGTGGTCGCGCCGGACCGGCCCGCGCCGGGCCTCCTGGAGCGGATGCACGACGCCCGGCGGGCCGGGGCGACGGTGCTGGCGCTGGACGGGGGCGACCGGGAGGTGCGGGGCCTGGTCCACGAGTCCCTGACGGTCGAGCCGGACGGGGAGGTGTCCCTGGACACGGTGCAGCATCTGGTGAGCGCGGCGGCGGGGGAGAACGGGGCGCCGGTGCAGCGTGGTGGCCGGCGTTTTCGCGACCGCCTGTCGCGCCTGGCCGACCAGCTGACGTCGCCGCCACCGGCGAGGTGGTGACACCGCGCTCCCGGCGGCACGCAGCGCCGTGTCAGTCCTCCTGATCGGACGACTTGTCGTGCCACTTCGGGTCTGTTTCCCACTCCAGGTTTCGTTCCTGGGCGGTCTGCATCGCGTGGTCCGCTTCCTCTCGGGTCCCGTAGGGGCCGAAGCGGTCCTTGGCCGGGCATTCCGGGCCTTCCTCGACCTTGTGGTGGACGAGGCAGTAGTACCACTCGCCCGGCTTGCCGACCGTGCGCTTCTTGAACAGGGCCATGGGAGGCTCCTTCCTCGGGCCTTCTGGACCATGCTGCCCCAAGGGGGCTCGATAGACTCGCCGGCATGTCTGGCCAGTCGCTGCTCGTACCAGGGGAGCTCTCTCCCATCCGCTCCGTCCCGGGGAACATCCGCCGTCCCGAGTACGTCGGGAAGCCGATGCCCACGCCGCACTCCGGCCCCGAGGTGCAGACCGCCGAAACGATCGAGCTGATGCGGATCGCGGGCCGCATCGCCGCGCAGGCGATGGAGGAGGCCGCCAAGCTCATCGCGCCCGGCGTGACCACCGACGAGCTCGACCGGGTCGCGCACGAGTTCATGTGCGACCACGGCGCGTACCCCTCGACGCTCGGCTACCGGGGCTTCCCGAAGTCGCTGTGCAGCTCGGTCAACGAGGTCATCTGCCACGGCATCCCGGACTCGACCGTCCTGAACGACGGCGACATCGTGAACCTGGACGTCACCGCGTACATCGGCGGCGTCCACGGCGACAACAACGCCACGTACTTCTGCGGCGATGTCGACGAGGAGTCGAAGCTGCTGGTCGAGCGGACCCGCGAGTCGCTGAACCGCGCCATCAAGGCCGTGAAGCCGGGCCGCCAGATCAACATCATCGGCCGCGTCATCGAGTCGTACGCGAAGCGGTTCGGCTACGGCGTCGTGCGGGACTTCACCGGGCACGGCATCAGCACCGCCTTCCACTCCGGCCTGATCGTGCCGCACTACGACGCGCCGCACGCCACGACCGTGATCAAGCCGGGCATGACGTTCACCATCGAGCCGATGCTCACGCTCGGTACGCACGAGTACGACATGTGGGAGGACGGCTGGACGGTCGTCACCCGGGACCGCAAGCGGACGGCCCAGTTCGAGCACACGCTGGTCGTGACCGAGACCGGCGCGGAGATCCTGACGCTGCCATGACCGGCGCGTTGCACAGGCGTCCCGAGGGGGTACACGTTTACCGACAGGACGTCGGGAACCAGTTGACTTAGGTAAGCCTAAGTAGAAGGATCGGGGCTGGTTCCCGTCCCCTCGGTCTCCGGAGGCACGCCTTGGACACGCCCTTCTCCACCCTCATCCGTACGGCGTCGCACGAGCAGCACACCGAGGCGGAGACCTCCCGGTTCATGAGCGATCTGCTGGGCGGGCGGCTCGGTGTGGAGGCGTACGCGCGCTACACCGAGCAGCTGTGGTTCGTGTACCGGGCGCTGGAGGAGGGCGCGGGGGCGCTGCGACAGGACCCGGTCGCCGGTCCCTTCATCCGGTCCGAGCTGATGCGGACGGCTTCGCTGGAGCGGGACCTGACGCATCTGCGGGGCTCCGACTGGTGCCGGACCGCGACCCCGCTGCCCGCGACCCGGGCGTACGCTGCCCGAGTCCGCGAGTGTGCGGTGACCTGGCCCGGGGGGTATGTCGCGCACCACTACACCCGGTACCTCGGCGATCTCTCCGGGGGCCAGATCATCCGCGACCGGGCGGAGCGGGCGTGGGGGTTCGCGCGCAAGGGCGACGGCGTGCGGTTCTACGTCTTCGAGTCGATCGCCAACCCGGCGGCGTTCAAACGGAGTTACCGGGCGCTGCTGGACGCGGTGAACGCGGATGAGCTGGAGCGGAAGCGGATCGTTGACGAGTGTCGGCGTGCGTTTGCGCTGAACACCGCCGTGTTCCGGGAGCTGGGCGAGGAGTTCCCCCTCAGCGCGTGACGCTGCGCTCGGCTGTTGGGGTGCGTTTTCGGGTGCGGGCCCGTTGTGGCTTGTCGCGCAGTTCCCCGCGCCCCTGAAAACAAGGCAGCACGCCCAGCGCCCCTGAATGCGGCCGAAGGCGCAGCGGCGCACGCCCCTGCGGCCCTCATCTCGTGATGCTGCGCTCCAAGCGGACTCGTCCGCCCAGTTCGATCAGGCCGTCCGGGGCCGGGGCCGTCAGGAGTTGGGAGCCTTTGCCCTGGGTGATGTTCAGGGCTCGGCCCAGGGTGGACGTGAGGAGCAGGGCCGCCGCTCCCGTGGCCTCGTCCTCGTCTATTCCGTCGCCTCGGCCCGGGAACGCTCGGGCGCGGACCCGGCCCGCCGCCTCGTCCTCCCAGGCCCAGGCGTAGATCCACTCCCCCGGCTCGGGCACGTCCAGCGCGTCCACCTCGGTGGCCGTGGCGTACTGGCGCAAAGTGCGCGGCGGGGCCCATTCGGCGCGGGCGGTGATCCAGGTGAACTCGCCGTCCTGGCGCGCGAAGATCTCGCCCACCGGCAGTTCGAGTACGTCGATGTCGAGCAGCCAGGCCGCGCCGACCAGCGGATGGCCCGCGAACGGCAGCCGCACGCCCGGTGTGTAGATGTCGACCGCGCCGCGCTCGGGGTCGTCGACGAACACCGTCTCGCTGAAGCCGAGCTCCTTGGCCAGCGCCTGCCGCGCCGCCTCGTCGGGCAGCAAGGAGCCCTCGCGCACCACACCGAGGGCGTTCCCGTGGTGGCCGGCGGGGCCGCAGAAGACCCTGAGTACGTCGATCAGTACGGCGTTTTCCATCACGTACGCATTCAACAACACACGCGCGGACACAGCGCTCCTTGACCGTCCCTTGACCCCGTCATGGCCGTCCTGTGATTGGCCTGTTATCGATGGCGACAACTGAGCACCTGGTGAGAGCTGAATCACCGACCCGGTGGGTATCGGTCAGGTAAGCCTCGGTTAAGTTAGGTCCGCCTCACCCACTGACCGAAACCAGCATGGAGCCCGCATGCGAGCCGTCCGCCTCTCCGTAGTCACCGCCGCCACGACCGTCGCGGCTCTGGCCGCCGTCACGGGCTGCTCCTCGAAGAGCGACTCCTCCGGCGCGGACGGTGCCGTTCAGGTCACCGCGTCCGACAGCGCCTGCAAGGTGTCCAAGACCGAGTTCGCGGCCGGGCACGTGCAGTTCGCCATCGAGAACAAGGGCTCCAAGGTCACCGAGGTCTACCTGCTCTTCCCGGACGACCGCATCGTCGCCGAGCGCGAGAACATCGGCCCGGGCCTGAAGCAGACCCTCACCGCCGAGGTGAAGGCCGGCTCGTACGAGATCGCCTGCAAGCCCGGCATGAAGGGCGACGGCATCCGTCAGAAGATCACCGTCACCGGTGGCAGCGAGACCGCCAAGCGCGACCCGAAGCTGGACGCCGCGGTCGCCGCGTACCGCAAGTACGTGCAGCAGCAGGCCGACGACACCCTGCCGAAGCTGAAGACGTTCACCGACGCCATCGCGGCGGGCGACGTCGAGGGCGCGAAGAAGGCGTACGCCCCGTCGCGCATCGGCTGGGAGCGCACCGAGCCGGTCGCCGAGTCGTTCGGTGACATCGACCCGAAGACCGACACCCGCGAGGACGGCCTGGAGAAGGGCCAGACGTGGACCGGCTGGCACCGTCTGGAGAAGTCGCTGTGGGTCGACGGCAAGATCGGGGACGACGAGAAGAAGCTCGGCGTCCAGCTCGACAAGGACATCGCCGACTGGCACAAGCGCGTCGGCACCGCCGAGATCACGCCTACCTCCATGGCCAACGGCGCCAAGGAGCTCCTGGACGAGGTCGCCCGCAACAAGATCACCGGTGAGGAGGAGCGGTACAGCCACACCGACCTGGTCGACTTCAAGGCGAATGTCGAGGGCGCGCAGCAGGCGTACGAGCTCCTGAAGCCGGTCGCCGCCAAGAACGACCCGAAGCTGACGGCCGAGCTGGACAAGCAGTTCGCGGCGATCGAGGCCCAGCTCGACAAGTACCGCACCGACAAGACCTCGTACGACTTCACCTCGTACGACAAGGTCGGCGAGGGCGACCGCAAGCAGCTCTCCGACGGGGTGAACGCCCTGGGCGAGCCGCTGTCGAAGCTCGCCGCGGCCGTCGCCAAGTAATCCGGCACGCAGAGGAACAGGAGGGGAATCAGCCATGAGCGACACCACCGACGCCGGCACCACCGACGCCACCCAGGACTCCAAGTCCCCGGCCCCGTCCCGGCGTTCACTGCTCGGCTGGGGCGGTGCGGGCCTGGCCCTGGGCGCCGCGGCCGCCGGCGGCGCCGTCGCCGCCGTGCGCGGTGACGGCAGCGACGCGGTGCCCGCCGCCGACAGCGGCGCGGCCGTGCCGTTCTACGGCGCCCACCAGGCCGGTATCGCCACCGCCGTCCAGGACCGGCTGCACTTCGCCGCGTTCGACGTGACCACCAAGGACCGCGGCGAGCTGATCCAGCTCCTCAAGGACTGGTCGGCGGCCGCCGCCCGGATGACCGCGGGCCAGACGGTCGGCGAGGGCGCGTACGGCGGGCTCGCGGAGGCGCCGCCGGACGACACCGGCGAGGCGCTCGGCCTCAAGCCGTCCCGGCTCACCCTGACCATCGGCTTCGGCCCGTCGCTGTTCGCCAAGGGCCGCTTCGGCCTGGAGGGCAAGCGGCCCGAGGCCCTGGTCGACATCGAGAAGTTCCCGCACGACAACCTCGACCCGGCCCGCAGCGACGGCGACCTGTGCGTCCAGGCGTGCGCGGACGACCCGCAGGTCGCGGTGCACGCGATCCGCAACCTGGCCCGGATCGGCATGGGCAAGGCCGCGGTGCGCTGGTCGCAGCTGGGCTTCGGCAAGACCTCCTCGACGACGCCCGACGCGCAGACGCCGCGCAACATGATGGGCTTCAAGGACGGCACCCGGAACGTCTCGGGCACCGACGACGCCGCCCTCGACAAGCACGTCTGGGTCGGCGAGAAGGACGGCTCGCCCTGGATGACCGGCGGCTCCTACCTGGTGGCCCGCCGCATCCGGATGCACATCGAGGCATGGGACCGTACGAGCCTCACGGAGCAGGAGGACACCTTCGGCCGCGACAAGGGCGAGGGCGCCCCGGTCGGCAAGGCCAAGGAGCGCGACGAGCCGTTCCTGAAGGCGATGAAGCCGACCGCGCACGTGCGCCTGGCGCACCCGGACTCCAACGACGGGGCGACGATCCTGCGCCGCGGCTACTCCTTCACGGACGGCACGGACGGCCTCGGCCGCCTGGACGCGGGCCTGTTCTTCCTCGCGTACCAGCGTGACGTCCGCAAGGGCTTCCTGCCGGTGCAGCGCAGCCTGGCGCGCAACGACGCGCTCAACGAGTACATCCAGCATGTGAGTTCGGCGATTTTCGCCGTCCCGCCGGGCGTCCGCGACAAGGGCGACTGGTGGGGCCGGGCACTGTTCAGCTGATCGGCCGAGGGCTGAGGGGAAACGAATGTTCGGCAATTATCTGATCGGCCTGCGCGAGGGTCTTGAGGCCAGCCTGGTCGTCTGCATCCTCGTCGCGTACCTGGTCAAGACCGGCCACCGTGAGGCGCTGCGGCCCATCTGGATCGGCATCTCCGTCGCCGTCCTGGTCGCGCTCGGCTTCGGCGCGGGGCTCGAATTCGGCTCGCAGGAGATGACGTTCAAGGCGCAGGAGGCGCTCGGCGGTTCGCTGTCGGTCGTCGCCGTCTGCCTGGTGACGTGGATGGTCTTCTGGATGCGGCGCACCGCGCGGTTCCTGAAGTCCGAGCTCCACGGCAAGCTGGACGCGGCGCTGCGGCTCGGCACCGGCGCGCTCGTCGCGACCGCGTTCCTCGCGGTCGGCCGGGAGGGCCTGGAGACCTCGCTGTTCGTCTGGACGTCGGTGCACGCGGCCGGCTCCGACAGCGGCAACACCGACCCGCTGATCGGCGCGCTGCTCGGCCTGGGCACCGCGGTCTTCCTCGGCTGGCTCTTCTACCGGGGCGCCCTCAAGATCAACCTGGCGAAGTTCTTCACCTGGACCGGCGCGATGCTGGTCGTCGTGGCGGCGGGCGTGCTCGCGTACGGCGTGCACGACCTCCAGGAGGCCGACTTCATCCCCGGCATCAACAGCCTGGCGTTCGACATCAGTTCCACGATCGCGCCGGACAGCTGGTACGGCACGGTCCTCAAGGGCGTCCTGAACTTCCAGCCCGACCCGACCGTCCTCCAGGTCACGGTGTGGGCGCTGTACCTCATCCCCACGCTCGCCGTCTTCTTCGCCCCGGTAGGGTTCGCGAAGTCCTTGGGCGCCAAGAAGCCCGCGGACGTCAAGGGCGAGGGGCAGAAGGCAGTCCATGAGCAGGGTGAGTCGGCTGACGGCCGCGCTCGCGGCGGTGACCGTGCTGACGGTGACGGCGAGCGGCTGCGTGACGGTGCACGGCGAGCGGGAAGTAGTCCCGTCGGCGACCAGGGCTGAGGCCGCACAGGCGCTCAGGGACTTCACGGACGCGTACAACAGGGCCGACAAGGCCTATGACCCGGCCCTCGACGCGGGCCGGGTCACCGGTCCGCTCGGGGCCGTCAACCAGGCCGGGCTCAAGGCCCGCCGGGTGACGAACCCGGGCGGCAACCCGCAGCATGTGCCGCTGGCGCTGACGGACGCGAAGTACGCGATACCGAAGAAGGCCGGCTGGCCCCGGTGGTTCGTCGCGGACACCGACTCCAACCGCGACCAGGACACGGGCGCGGGCGACACGCGCTGGCTGCTCGTCTTCGTCCGCAGCGGGCCGCAGGACGTGTGGAAGGTCGCCCATCTGCTGGTGCTCGGCCCCAAGGAAGTACCGGTCTTCGCCCTGGACGAGGACGGCTGGGCCGAGCCGGTACGGCCGGACGACACGTCGCTGGCCGTGGCCCCAAAGGATCTGAGCGAGCAGTACGCCTCGTACTTGCAGAGCGGCCGTCCCGAGAACTTCGCGCCCGGCCCCAACACGAGTGAGTGGCGGGCGCTGCGCAAGAAGAACGCGACGCTTCCCGGTATGTCCACCCAGTACGTGGACCAGCCGCTGGACAGCGGCGACTTCGCCCCCCTGGCCCTGCGCACCCAGGACGGCGGCGCCCTCGCCTTCTTCGCCACCCGCCACTTCGAACGCCAGACGGCGGCGAGAGGGGTCCGCCTGAACGTCAGCCCGGACGTCCGCGCGCTGATGACCGGCGACGCGAAGTCGGTATTGACGAAGGAGCGCGTCTCGGACGAGGCGGCCCGCGTCCCGGCGGGCCGGGGCCCGATCACAGTGATCAACCGCTTGCAGGGGCTGACCTCGGCCAAGGGGGAGTAGCGCTTCGCACTGGATGCGTTGTTCTTTGACTGCGGACCGGCCTGGGCTGGTCGCGCCCACGCGGCGGAGCCGCAAATGTCACAGCCCCGCGCCCCTAAAAGCCAAAAAGCCCGGCAGTGCTCAGCGGCCCAGTGGCCATGCCACTGCGTGCGCGTCCCCCGTACCCGCATAACGCCCGCACGCGTCCGTCAAGGTCTCCAGGAGCGTCAAGGGGTCCGGCAACGCATGCTCCGGGCCCCGTACCCACTTCACCTCGTGGTCGCCGGGAAGGCGGGCCGGGGGGATCAGGACGTAGCTGCCCCGGCAGTGCCAGCGCAGGCCCGGGTGTTCGTCCATCGTCTCGGGGTGGCAGTCCAGCTCGCACGGCCACCACTCGTCCTCGTCCTCCGGCGTCCCCCGCGTCGCCGTGAAGAACAGCATCCGGGCCTGGTCGCCGGTGCCGCCGGACTCGGCGACCGGGCCGACGTCGATGCCCTCGGCGAGCAGCCGCTCCAGGGCCTCACGGCCCGCATCGAGGGGTACGTCGAGCACGTCGTGGACCATGCCCGTCGCGGTGATGAAGTTCGCCTCGGGCTGGCCGAGCGCCCAGCGCTCGATCTGGGCGCGGTCGGTGGTCGACTGGGTCTGCCAGGCGAAGGAGACCGGATGGCGCGCCGGGGTGGGACAGCCGACCCGCTCGCACGAACATCGATATCCGGCCGGATACGCGGCGGGCGCGATCGGCATCTTCGCGGCGGCGACGGCCAGCAGCTGCGCGAGGCGGTCCGCGTCGGCGCCGGGGGCGTCCTTGGCGCGCCTGCGCAGCCAGCGGGACAGCTTGCTCTGCGAGCTGCCGGAACGCCCGTACTCCGCGCCCATCTATCCCCTCACCTCACCGTTGCCCCGCGAGAACCTCCACCCATGGTCCCACCATCGCGCCCGCGCCGAGGCCGTACCCCCCATCCCGGGGCCTCAGCGAGGGGCCAATCCGCGCAGGGCGTACTCGACGACGGTGTCCGCGTAGGCGTGCGTGAGCGGGAGCGTACGCAGCAGCCAGCGGTGGGAAAGCGGTCCGACCAGCAGTTCCAGGGCCGTACGCGGGTCGACATCGGCCCGTACCTCGCCCGCGTCCTGGGCCGCCCGCAGCCGGTCCACGTACAGCCGGAGTTGCGGTTCGAGCAGTTGCTGGACGAACTGGGCGCCCAGTTCCGCGTCGACGACGCCCTCGGCCGCGAGCGCGCGGTAGGGCGCCTCGGTCGCGGTGTCGTTGAGCTCGTCGACGGTGGCGCGCAGCACCAGCTTGAGGTCGGCCTCCAGGTCCCCGGTGTCGGGCAGCGACACCTCGCCCTGGACGGCCTGGTGGCTGAGGTCGACGAACGCCTCAAGGAGGACCGCCGCCTTCGAGGGCCACCAGCGGTAGATGGTCTGCTTGCCGACCCCGGCGCGGGCGGCGATGCCCTCGATCGTGGTCTTGGCGTATCCCGTCTCGCCCACCAGGGAGAGCGCGGCGTCGTAGATCGCGCGCCGCGAGCGCTCGCTGCGGCGGGCGGAGTCGGGCGCCTTGCCGCTCCCGCTCGCCGCTGTCGCCCCTGTCCCCGCCTGCCCCTTGTTCGCCATGGCGCGGATCCTAGCGCCATCGAGGCGAAACGTATCGTCTCCGACGTGGGGCGTTCGCATGGATGTCAAGGGGCGCGCGCGGGGCAACAGTGCGTTACGCGGCGAAAAACACCCGGATGGATCACTGCGCGAACGCCCGACACGACGCACCATGGGCTGACCACGCCCGCAGCCGCGGCGCGTGCGGCCGAAGTCGTCCGTGAGGAGCCCTCATTGCTCAGTGAGACCCGTGACCTCCGCGCACCCCGAGTCGCCAGACCCCGGCGCTATCTGATGTGCCCACCGGCACACTTCAAGGTCACGTACTCCATCAATCCCTGGATGGATCCCGCCAAGCCCGTCGATCTGCCGCTGGCCCTGGCCCAGTGGGAGGACCTGCGGGACCGCTACCGGGCGCTCGGCCACACCGTCGAGCTGCTCGACCCACGCCCCGATCTGCCCGACATGGTCTTCGCCGCCAACGGGGCCACCGTCATCGACGGCCGGGTCCTCGGCGCCCGCTTCGCCCACCCCGAACGGGAGGCGGAGGCCGAGGCCCATCTGGACTGGTTCCGTACGCACGGCTTCACCGAGATCCACGAGCCGGCCCACATCAACGAGGGCGAGGGCGACTTCGCCGTCACCGCGTCCTATCTGCTGGCCGGGCGCGGCTTCCGGTCCAGCCCGCTGTCGCACGACGAGGCCCAGGAGTTCTTCGGGCGCCCGGTGATCGGGCTCGATCTCGTCGACCCGCGCTACTACCACCTCGATACGGCCCTGTGCGTCCTCGACGACTCGGCGGACGAGATCATGTACTACCCCGGCGCGTTCTCCCCCGGCAGCCGTGCCGTGCTCGCCCGGCTGTTCCCGGACGCGGTGATCGCGTCTGAGGAGGACGCGGCCGCGCTGGGGCTGAACGCGGTGAGTGACGGACATCATGTGCTGTTGCCCCAGGGCGCGTTGGGGCTGTTCTCGTCCCTGCGGGAGCGCGGCTTCGTTCCCGTGGGGATGGACCTGGGTGAGCTGCTCAAGGGCGGCGGCAGCGTGAAGTGCTGCACGCAGGAGCTGCGGGCCTGAGGTTCGGCTGCGGACCGTGCGTGGCCGGTCGCGCAGTTCCCCGCGCCCCTTAAGGCCATCGTTCGCGTGCGGACCGTGCTGGGTTGCTCGCGCAGTTCCCCGCGCCCCTAGGTATTGAGGGGCGCGGGGAACTGCGCGACAAGCCCCCACCGGTCCGCAGACGAAGCACCCGGCCGCCCGCCAAGGGCTTTAGGGAAGGGGCGGGGTGGGGCCTACTCGGCCGGAGGCCACGCGTCGCCCCAGTCCGCGTCCCGGGCCGCGCGGTACAGGGGGCCGTGCCGCTTCGTGACCGTGTCGCGGCGCAGCACCTCCTCCACCGTGCACAGGTCGAGCAGAACCTGCCCCTTGCGGATCTGGGGCCGCCGGACGACCCGGTTCACGGCGGGCACAGCGGGCACACGCACAGCCGCCACATAGCTGAACTTCTCGTCCTCGTACGCCAGCGACCCGCCCTTGACCTGCCGATGCAGGGACGACCGGCTGACCCGGGCCGAGAAGTGGCACCAGTCCTTGCCCGGCTCGATGGGACAGGCCGCGCTGTGCGGGCAGGGCGCGGCGATAGCGAACCCGGCCGCGATCAGCCGGTCCCGCGCCTCGATGATCCGGGCGTACCCGTCGGGCGTACCGGGCTCGACGATGACCACGGCACCGGTCGCGGCACGCGCGGCGGCGTCCACGAGTGCCTGGCGGTCCTGGACGGTCAGCTCGTTCAGGACGTACGAGACGGTGATGAGATCGGTCTCCGACAGGTCCAGCGCCGTACCGATCCGCGCGCGCTCCCAGCGGACCGCCCGCAGCACGGGGATCCCGGACGCGTCGGCGAGTTCGCGGCCGATCGCGAGCGCGGGCTCGGCCCAGTCCAGGACCGTGGTGGCGGGCTCCCACGCCTCGGCGACCGCCCAGCTCGCCGCGCCCGTACCGCCGCCGATGTCGGTGTGGGTGGCGGGGGCCCAGTCGGGGGCCGCGTCCTGGAGGGCGGCGAGGGCGGACCGTACGGCCTCGAAGGTCGCGGGCATGCGGTACGCGGCGTACGCGGCCACGTCGGAGCGGTCGCGCAGCACCGGGGCGTGGGTCTGGGTGGCACCCCGGTAGTTGGCGATCAGCCGGTCGACGGCCTGCGCGGCCTGCGACGGCGGCAGCCCGTCGAGCAGTCCGGCGAGGGCGGAGCGCAGGGCTTCCGGGACAGGCACGTTCTCGTTCACCTGGGGATTCTACGGTCGCGGCGCGGCCTCGGACGCGCGCCGCCAGGGGCGGCACAGCAGCAGGAAGCAGAGCAGCGCGGCGACGCCCGAGGCGAGTTGGACGACCGCCATCGGGACCGCCGTGGCCTCGCCCGCGATGCCGACCAGCGGGGACGCCACCGCGCCGATCAGGAACGACGAGGTGCCGAGCAGCGCGGAGGCGGAGCCCGCCGCGTGCGGGGTGCGCATCAGGGCCTGGGCGGTGGTGTTGGGCGTGGCCATGCCCATCGCCGACATCAGCACGAACAGCCCGGCCGCGACCGGCGCGAGCCCGGGCCGCCCGAACACGCCGGACGTCATCACGAGCAGCGCCGCCGCCGCGAGCACGACCACGCCCAGGGCGCAGCCGAGCACCTTGTCGAGGCTGACCCGGCCGACCAGCAGCTTGCCGTTGATCTGCCCGGCGGCGACCAGGCCGACCGAGTTGAGCCCGAAGAGGAGGGAGAAGGTCTGCGGCGAGGCCCCGTAGATCTCCTGGATCACGAACGGGGAGGCCGAGATGTACGCGAAGAGCGCGGCGAAGGCGAGGCCGCCGGCCAGCATGTACCCGGTGAAGACGCGGTCGCGGAGCAGCCCGCCCATGGTGCGCAGCGCCTCGCCGACCCCGCCCTCGTGCCGCCGCTCGGGCGGCAGCGTCTCACCGAGGAACTTCCAGACGAAGAGCGTCAGCAGCAGTCCGACGACGGTCAGGACCACGAACACCCCGCGCCAGTCGGTGAGCCGCAGCACCTGGCCGCCGATGAGCGGGGCGACCACGGGCGCGGCGCCGGAGATCAGCATCAGCGTGGAGAAGAACCGGGCCATCTCGACGCCGTCGTACAGATCGCGCACCACGGCCCGCGCGATGACGATGCCCGCCGCGCCCGCCAGCCCTTGGAGCAGCCGGAACGCGATGAGCAGCCCTGCGTCGGGGGCGAACGCGCAGACGGCGGTGGCCAGCACGTACACGACCATGCCGATGAGCAGCGGCCGCCGGCGCCCCCACTTGTCGCTCATCGGCCCGACCACCAGCTGGCCGAGCGCCATGCCCGCCAGGCACGCGGTGAGGGTGAGCTGGACGGTGGCGGCGGGCGCGTGCAGCGCGCCGGTGACCTCCGGCAGCGCGGGCAGGTACATGTCCATCGACAGCGGCGGGAGCGCGGTGAGCCCGCCGAGGACGAGGGTGACGAGGAGAGAGGCACGGCGGGCTGCGGCGCCCGCCGCCGTGGGAGCGGACGTCGGTGCCGGTATGTGTCCTTCGGTGGCCTGCCCGGGCTCCGCCATGGTGTCTCCTTGTTGCCGTTTCAAGTACCCATGCTCTCAGCCGGGCGGGGGTGCTCGACACCACCGCGTACGCGTCATCTGGTCGCGACCACATCGCGGACGACACCGTCCGAGGCGCGGACCGCTCCCGTACGCTCGCGCCCATGAACGCATCCGCAGCAGCGCGCAAGACCGCCGTCGTCACCGGCGCCGGCTCCGGCATCGGCCGCTCCGTGGCGCTCACCCTGGCCGCCGCGGGCTGGTCGGTGGCGCTGGCGGGCCGCCGGGCGGAGACCCTGGCGGAGACCGCCGAACTGGCCGGCCCGGACGCGTCCGTCCTCGTGGTCCGTACGGACGTGACCTCGCCGGACGAGGTCGCGGCCCTGTTCACGGCCGTACGGGACCGGTTCGGGCGGCTCGACCTCCTCTTCAACAACGCGGGCACGTTCGGGCCGGGCGGGGTCGCGGTGGAGGACCTGGCGTACGAGGCGTGGCGGCACGTCGTCGACACCAACCTCAACGGGGCGTTCCTGTGCGCGCAGGCGGCGTTCCGGCAGATGAAGGAGCAGGTGCCGCAGGGCGGGCGGATCATCAACAACGGGTCGATCTCGGCGCATGTGCCGCGGCCGAACTCGGTGGCGTACACGGCGACGAAGCACGCGATGACCGGCCTTACCAAGTCGCTCTCCCTGGACGGGCGTCCGTACCGGATCGCCGTCGGGCAGATCGACATCGGGAACGCGGCGACGGATATGACTTCCGCGATGACCTCCGGCGTGCGGCAGGCCAATGGCTCGCTTTCGGTCGAGCCGGTGATGGACGCGGCGGATGTGGCCCGGACGGTCCTTCACATGGCGGAGCTGCCGCTGGAGGCGAACGTCCAGTTCGCGACGGTGATGGCTACGACGATGCCGTACATCGGGCGGGGCTGAGTTCCCCACCCCGCCCCTTCCCGAAAGCCCTGGGCGGGCGGCCGGGTTCTTCGTCTGCGGGTCGGTGGGGGTTGCTCGCGCAGTTCCCCGCGCCCCTAACCCGCCGCCGCTGTGGGCATGCGTGCCGCCGGGGCTGGGGGTCCCCCTGCTCCTTAAGAGCTTGGGGGAGGGTGGGCACGCGGCGCCCCCGTTCCCGCCGGGCTGCGCAACCCCCGCTCTGACCTCGGCCCCGCCCCGGGAATTCCGCACCCCCGCCCGGAGTTGATCGCGGACATGACCGACGTGCTGCGTTACACCGCCTTCTCCCAGGACCCCGCCGGAGGCAACCCCGCCGGGGTCGTCCTCGATGCCGCCGGACTCGACGATGCCGACATGCTCGCGATCGCCGCCGAGCTCGGATACAGCGAGTCCGCGTTTCTGACCGAGCCCCCCGAAGGGCTGGGCGGTGAGCCCGGGCGGGCGTTCACCATCCGGTACTTCAGCCCCAAGGCCGAGGTCCCGTTCTGCGGGCACGCGACCGTCGCGACCGCGGTGGCGCTGGGCGAGCGGATCGGCCCCGGGGAGCTGGTGTTCGCGACACGCGCCGGCACGGTCCCGGTGACCGTCGCCGAGGACGGCGGCACCCTGCGCGCCACCCTGACCAGCGTCGAGCCGCACACGGAGGATGTCTCCCCCGACGACCTCACCGAGGCGCTGGCGGCGCTCGACTGGCCCGAAGAAGACCTGGACTCGGCCTTCCCGCCCCGCATCGCGTTCGCGGGCGCCCGGCACCTCGTACTCGCCGCCGCCAGCCGCGAACGCCTCGCCGACCTCGCGTACGACTTCGACCGGCTCGCCGCGCTGATGCGGCGGCTCGACCTCACGACGGTGCAGTTGGTGTGGCGCGCGTCGGACACGGTCTTCCACGTCCGCGACCCGTTCCCGGTCGGCGGGGTCGTCGAGGACCCGGCGACGGGCGCGGCGGCGGCCGCCTTCGGGGCGTATCTGCGCGAACTCGCCCTGGTCCCCGAGGAGTCGGTGCTCACGCTGCACCAGGGCGACGACCTGGGCCGCCCCGGCGTCCTGACGGTGACGCTCCGGACGGGCGACCCGCGCGTGCACGTGGGCGGCGCGGGCACCCGTATCCCGGCGTGACCCGGGCTTACGCCTGCCCGGTCTCGAAGCGGCTGACCTTGCCGTCGTCGACGTTGAACCGCCAGGCCGTCCGCATCTCGCCCCAGGTGTCGTTGCGGTAGTTGGCGACCAGCGAGCGGCCGTCCGAGCTCTGCGTCTCGATGTCCATGTGCCCGCCCGAGGAGAAGATCTCCCGCTCGGTCCAGTCGGCGACATCCCGGTCCGACCCGTCGTCGGACATGGTGGCGCCCGGGCTGAGGGCGGCCTGGAAGGCGGCGCGGTCGCCCGAGTTGAGCGCGCCCACGAAGGCCCGGACGGCCGGGTCGTTGAGCTTGTCCAGCGCGATGGTCATGTGCCGTCTCCTTCGGTGTTCTCCACGGGGTACGGGTCGGCGAGACCCCCCTCAGCTCACCTCATCCCCGCCCACCCCGCCACCGGACCCGGCGTCGTCCGGCACCGGCAGCCGCAGGGTGGTGAGCGCGCCCCCGTCCGGCGCGTTGGCGAAGTGCGGGGCGATGCCGAGGACGCGGGCCTGGCCCGCCACGATGGTGAGGCCCAGACCGTGGCCCTTGCCCCGGCCCGGGTCGCCGGTGCGGAAGCGCTGCGGGCCGCGCGCCACCAGGTCGGGCGGATAGCCGGGACCGTGGTCGCGCACGACGACCACCGGGCCGTCGACGGTCACGGTCACCGGCGGCGCCCCGTGCCGATGGGCGTTGACGACCAGGTTGGCGATCACCCGGTCGAGCCGCCGCCGGTCGGTACGGACGCGTGCGTCGCGTACGACCCGGACCTCGCACTCCAGACCCGTCGCCCGCACCGCCCGCCCGACCAGCTCCCCCAGCTCGTGCTCGGCGAACTCGGCCTTCTCGGCCCCGGCGTCGAGGCGGGAGATCTCCAGCAGGTCCTCGGTGAGGGTGTGCAGCGCGCGCAGCCGGTCGTTGATCATCTCCTTGGGGCGGCCGTCCGGCAGCAGCCCGGCGGCGGCGAGCATGCCGGTCAGCGGGGTGCGCAGCTCATGGGCGACGTCGGCGGTGAACCGCTTCTCCGCCTCAAGCCGCTGTTGCAGCGACTCGGCCATCGAGTCGAGCGCGACCGCCACCGCCTTGACCGCGTCGTGCTCGGCGCCCTTGCCGCCCGCCGGGATCCCGGTGCGTACGTCCAGGTCGCCCTCGGTGATCCGGCGCGCGACGGCGGCGGTGTGGCCGAGGCGGCGGCTGATCCTGGTGGCGAAGTACGTGCCCGCGAGCGTCACGCTGCCCGCCGCGAGCGCCGCCGAGCCGAGGATCGCGGTGTCCATCTGGCGCAGATGGTCGCGGGTGCTCTCGTACGGGACCCAGCGCGCCAGCACATGGCCACCGGCGGGCGCGGCCGCCCACATGACGGCGCCGCCGCGCAGCTCCCCGACCATGACCCCTCGGTCCCCGCGCTCGGCCAACTTCCGTAGCGGTTCCGGTAGTTGAGGCGGATCGAGCTGAACATCCCGGCCGGTGGTGTCGGTCCCGTACGAGAAGTCCTTCAGCGCGGCGTCGAGACCCTGCCGGGCCTCCTTGCGCACTTCCTCGACCCGCTGCCGGGTGAGGGCGTTGTGGACGAGTACGCCGAGGATCGCGGCGACGGCGCAGGAGACGGCGGTGACGGTGAGGGCGATCTTCCAGCGGAGGCTGTGGGTCCAGGCGGGCCGCAGCCGCTCGGCCCAGCGGGCCCGGGTCCCCGCCTCCTCGGGACCCCCGCCGGTCACCGCTCCCCGCCCTGGCCGGTGCACGGGACCCCGGACACTTCCTTGAGCGCCCGGCAGGTGTCGAGCTTGAGCTCGCGCAGGGCGATCATGTGGCCGTCCCACACATAGTGCGAGACGTACACATACGCGTCGTTGGACGTCGGCTCGCGCACGGCGAGGTGCCCGGCGGTGACCTCGACGCCCTCCAGGATCGCGCGGCGCGAGAACACCCGGGTGACGGTGCCGCCCGCCGCGCTGTACACCCGCATCTCGCTCAGCCGCCCGTCGATGTCGACGGCGGTGATCAGCTCGGCCTTGCCGTCGCCGGTCAGATCGCGCAGCTCGGGCGGGCGCATGGGGCAGTCGGCGGGTCCGGAACAGGCGGCCATCCGCTCGGCGGCCCGCCGGTCCACCAGCCGCCCGACGCCGCGGTCCACCTTCTCGGTGGCGGCCAGGTCGGCCTTGACGACGGCGAGCGCGTCGGCGTCGCGCATGTCACCGGAGGGCACGGCCGCCACCCCGGGCACGGCGTACGGCTTCCCGCGCTGCTGCTCGGCCCCGGCCGGCGAGGGCACGACCCCGGGCCACAACGGCTCGGGCGGCGCCACCTTCGCGGCGACCCCGTCCCGATGCAGCCCTTCCACGTCGGCACACCCGCCGAGTGCAAGGGCGACGGCGCACAGAAGGAGCCCGCGTCCTCGCCGCCGCACGGACCACCTCCTCCGCAAGCCACTGGTGGCCCCATGATCGCGGCTGTGGCGCGTACGCGCGCCCGGAAGGGGAGACGGGGCCGGGGAGGAAAGCGGGCGCGGCCCCGGCGGGCTGAACGGCAGACGAGCCGGCCTGTACGCCGGGTTCTGTCGCCCGGTCGCCTCGCGGCGGCCGGGGAGACGGCCATCCATCTAGGACCGGCGTTGCCGCCGGCCTCGTGCGGTCTACCCGCGGACTCGGGCGGGCAGCCCTCGAACGTCCGCGCAGGAGCACCAGGGTGCTCCCTCTTGACCTTGCTCCGGGTGGGGTTTACCTAGCCGCCTGAGTCACCCCAGGCGCTGGTGGTCTCTTACACCACCGTTTCACCCTTACCGAGGACCGAGGTCCCCGGCGGTCTGTTCTCTGTGGCACTGTCCCGCGGGTCACCCCGGGTGGGCGTTACCCACCACCCTGCCCTGTGGAGCCCGGACGTTCCTCGGGAGGATCCGAGGATCCCCACGCGGCCGTCCGGCCGACTCGTCTGCCGTGGTGACCATGCTACCCGTGATCATCACGCGCACGGCTCACCGGTTCGTGGCCGCGCTCACGCCGGGGCGAACTGGACCTTCGAGGTGCCCGGGTCGGCCTGGGTGAGGCGGACCCGAAGACGTTCGCCCAGGGGCAGAGGGGCGGTGCCCTCTACGCGGGCGACGACGGCCGGATCGGTCAAGTGGACTGTGCCGGTGGCCGGTTCGTCGTCCCTCACGTCCACCACCGTCGCGTCGAAGACCTCGCCGACACGGTCCTTGAGGAGGGCCGCCTCGACGAGGTCGACGGACTCGCGCTCGACCGTGTTGGCCTTGCGGGCGCCCTCGGCCATCTCCTTCGGCAGGGCGTCGAGGGCGGTGAGGACCCAGTCGGGCACGTCGGCGGCGGCCACGGCGGCGAGGCAGATCTCGGTGGCGTAGCGGTCCACGAGGCGGCGCAGCGGAGCCGTGCAGTGGGTGTACTCGTCGGCCACGGCCGCGTGGATCGCCGGGTCGGGGACGCGGCCGCCGGTGAACACCGTGTAGCCCGCGCCCCGCAGCAGCGCGGTGCACTCCTGGAGGAAGGCCGCGTGGTGGGGTTCGCGCGGGTCGAGTGAGCGGACGACCTGGGCGTACGGGACGTGGTGCGGCCAGTCGATGTGGAGCGCCTGGGCGGAGCGCCGCAGCCGGGCCACCGCGCCGTCGGGGGCGCTCGGGAGCGTACGCAGGATGCCCGTGCCGTACGTCAGCATCAGGTCGGCGGCGGCCATTCCGGTGAGCAGGGAGATCTGGGCGTTCCAGCCGTCGGCGGGCAGGGGGGCGCGGTACTCCAGGCCGTAGTGGCCGTCGCGCTCCACGATCTCCTGCTCGGGGACGTTGAGGGAGATGCCGCCCCGGGCGACCTCCTGCCGCTCGCGCAGCAGCCCGACGTCCTTGAGCAGTGCGACCGGCTCCTCGGCGGTGCCGTCGTCGATGCGGCGCTGCACCGTGTCGTAGTCGAGTTTGGCGCGGCTGCGGACGAGGGCGCGTTCGACGTGGGTCGCGCTCTGGCGCCCGTCGGCGTCGAGGTCGATGGTCCATACGACGGCGGGGCGCGTCTCGCCGGGCAGCAGGCTGGCCGCGCCTTCGGAGAGTACGGGTGGGTGCAGCGGGACGCGTTCGTCCGGGAAGTAGAGCGTGTTCACCCGGCGGTGGGCCTCCTTGTCCAGGGGGCCGCCGGGGTCGACGAACGCGGCGACGTCCGCGATCGCGTAGTGCACGCGGTAGCCGCCTTTGGCGCGGCGGGCCAGGTGCATGGCCTGGTCCAGGTCCATCGAGGTGGGTGGGTCGACGGTGAAGAAGGGGAGGTCGGTGGCGTCGCGGACGGGTCGGTGGGGGGTGGTGGCCGCGCGCTCGGCCTCGGCGAGGACGTCGTGGGGGAAGTCCTCGTTTACGCCGAGCCCGGCGCGGATGTCGCGCAGCGCCGCCCGCAGCGGGTCGGCTGCGCCGGTCATACGGAGGTGACGGCGGGGCATGTGCCGAGCGTAGGCCGCGGCGGCGGTTGCCGCCTGCGGCGGGCGATTCCCCACCCCGCCCCTTCCCGAAAGCCTCCGGCGGATGTCGTTCGTCTGGCCGCCGGTGGGGGCTTGTCGCGCAGTTCCCCGCGCCCCTAGGTAGTCAGGGGCGCGGGGCTGTGTCGATTTGCGGCTCCGCCGCGTGGGCGCGAGCAACCCAGCACGATCCGCGGACAAACGGGGGTGCAGGGGCCGCAGGCCCCGCCAAGGGGTCCGGGGGCGTAGCCCCCGGGAAACCACCCTCACCCCGTAACCTGGGCGGCGGGGCCGCACCCCCTCCCCCGTACACACCCGCAAGGAGAACCCGTGCTCGTGCTGCTGCCGCCCTCCGAAGGCAAGGCCGACGGAGGGCGTGGGGCGCCGCTCAAGGCCGAGGGGCTGTCGCTGCCGGATCTGGCCGACGCCCGCGCCGCCGTCCTCGACGAGCTCGTCGAGCTGTGCCTCGCCGACGAGGACAAGGCCAAGGGCGTACTCGGGCTCAGCGAGGGGCTGCGAGGCGAAGTCGGCAAGAATGCCGCGCTGCGGACCGCCGGCACCCGCCCCGCCGGCGAGATCTACACCGGCGTCCTCTACGACGCCCTCGGCCTCGCCACCCTCGACGCGAAGGCCAAGCGCCGCGCCGCCCAGTCGCTGCTCGTCTTCTCCGGGCTCTGGGGAGCCGTCCGCACGGGCGACCGCATCCCCTCCTACCGCTGCTCGATGGGCGTGAAGCTGCCGGGCCTCGGCGCCCTCGGGACGTACTGGCGCGGCGTCATGGACCCCGTCATGACCGACGCGGCCGGGACCGGGCTCGTCCTCGACCTGCGCTCCGCCGCGTACGCCGCCGCCTGGAAGCCGAAGGGCGAGGTGGCCGGGCGGACCGCGACCGTACGCGTACTGCACTCGCAGATCGTCGACGGCGTCGAGAAGCGTTCGGTCGTCAGCCACTTCAACAAGGCCACGAAGGGGCGGATCGTGCGGGATCTGCTCCTCGCCGGGGCGACGCCCGCCGACCCGGCGGAGCTGGTGGATGTGCTGCGCGGACTCGGTTACGTGGTGGAGTGCGCGGCCCCCGCAAAGGCGGGCAAGGCCTGGGCATTGGATGTTGTTGTGGAGCAGATCCACTAACCCTGTTGCGCAGGGTGCAACGCTCGTTGCACCCTGCGATCCCGCCGGGCACGATGCCCGTATGACCTCTGTCCTGGACCTCGCCCCCGTCGTCCCCGTCGTCGTCCTGAACGACGCCGCCGACGCCGTCCCGCTCGCGCGGGCGCTGGTGGCGGGCGGGCTGCCGGCGATCGAGGTCACCCTGCGTACGCCCGCCGCGCTGGACGCGATCCGGGCGATCTCGGCGGAGGTGCCGGGGGCCGTGGTGGGGGCGGGGACGGTCGTCTCGGCCGCAGGTGTCGATGACGCCGTGGCCGCGGGGGCCCGGTTTCTCGTCAGTCCCGGGTGGACCGACTCGCTCCTCGACGCGATGACCTCGTCCGGGGTCCCGTTCCTGCCAGGGGTCGCCACCGCGTCCGAGGTGGTGGCGCTGCTCGAACGCGGGGTGGGTGAGATGAAGTTCTTCCCCGCGGAGGCTGCCGGCGGCACCGCGTTTTTGAAGTCCCTCGCCGGGCCGCTCCCCGGCGCGCGGTTCTGCCCCACGGGGGGCATATCGCTCGCCTCGGCCCCTGACTATCTGGCGCTGCCGAATGTGGGGTGCGTCGGGGGTACGTGGATGCTCCCCGGCGACGCGATCGCTGCGCGGGACTGGGCGCGGGTCGAGTCCCTTGCCCGCGAGGCGGCGGCGCTCCGCTAGGGGTACGGGATCAGGTGCGGTCGTTCGCGTGCGGACCGTGCTGGGCTGGTCGCGCGGTTCCCCGCGCCCCTGAATGCCCAGGGGCGCGGGCAAACCGCTCAGCTCAGGGAAAAACCCTCAGCGCAAATGCGACGTATCGTTCAGCAGTCGCACCGACGCGTTGCCGTCCCCGTAATACGCCACCGCCGACACCGACGCCGCCGACAGTTCCATCCGGAACAGCGACTCCGGCGGGGCGCCCAGGGCGAGGCGGATCAGGGTCTTGACCGGGGTGACATGGGTGACGAGCAGGACCGTACGGCCCTCGTACGCCGACAGCAGGCGGTCACGAGCGGAAGAGACGCGGCGCGACACCGACGCGAAGCTCTCGCCGTCGCCCGTGGGCGCGGCCTTCGGCGAGGCGAGCCACGCGTCGAGGTCGTCCGGGTAGCGCTCGCGCACCTCGGCGAAGGTCAGGCCCTCCCACGCCCCGAAGTCCGTCTCGCGCAGGCCCTCCTCGACCCGTACCTCCAGGCCGAGGCGCGCGGCCACGGCCGCCGCCGTCTCGCGGCAGCGGCGCAGCGGGGACGTGACGATCGCCTGGATCGTGCCCCGGGCCGCCAGCGCGGCAGCCACCTGCTCGGCCTGGCGGCGGCCCGCCGCCGACAGTTCCGGGTCGGTCCCGCCGCTGCCGGAGAAACGCTTCTCGGGGGTCAGCGCGGTCTCGCCGTGCCGCAGGAGCACGAACGTGGTGGGCGTGCCCATGTCGGGAGCGCTCCACCCCGCCGTCGGGGCCGTACCCGAACTCCGGGCGGGGGCCGGGACGGTGGCGACCGGAGCGGCCGACGCCAGCGCCGCCCGCGCCTTCGCCGCACCCGCCGCCGCGTCCCCGACGACCCGGGCCGCGCCCGCGTCCGAGGACGTGGAGGACAGGGCCGCCATGGACGCCGACGGCTCCCACTGCTTGCCCCGCTTGCCCGCGTCCATCGCCTCGTTGGCGAGCCGGTCCGCGTGCTTGTTCTGCTCGCGCGGGATCCACTCGTACGTGATCTGCCCGGGCGGCAGGATCCGCCCGGCCTCGGCGGCGAGCGGCTTCATGTCGGGGTGCTTGATCTTCCAGCGGCCCGACATCTGCTCGACGACCAGCTTGGAGTCCATCCGGACCCGGACCTTCGCGTCCGGGTCCAGGGCCTTCGCCGCCTTGAGCCCGGCGATCAGGCCCTTGTACTCGGCGACGTTGTTGGTCGCGACGCCGATGTACTCCGCCGCCTCGGCCAGCGTCTCGCCCGTCGCCGGGTCGAGGACCACCGCGCCGTACCCGGCCGGACCCGGGTTGCCCCGGGAGCCGCCGTCGGCCTCGACAACGAACTGCCGCACTACAGGCCCGACTCCGACGTACGGACCAGGATGCGGCTGCAGTTCTCGCACCGCAGCACGGTGTCCGGCGACGCCGCCCGGACCTCGGCGACCTCGGTGATGTTGAGCTCCAGACGGCAGCCCTCGCACCGGCGCTGGTAGAGCCGGGCCGCGCCGACGCCGCCCTGCTTCTCGCGCAGCTTGTCGTAGAGCTTCAGCAGGTCGGCCGGGATCACCTCGGCGACGACCGCGCGCTCCTTGGCCACCTCGGCGGCCTCGGCGTCGAGCTCCTTGGTGGCGGCGTCGCGGCGGGCGGTGGCGTCGTCGGTCTTCGACTGGACGGAGGAGACCCGCTCGGTCAGCTCGGCGACCCGCTCCTGCGCGGACTCACGGCGCTCCATGACCTCCAGGACCACGTCCTCCAGATCGGCCTGGCGCTTGGCCAGCGAGGCGATCTCGCGCTGGAGGGACTCCAGGTCCTTGGGGGACGAGACGGCGCCCGAGTCCAGGCGCTGCTGGTCGCGGGCGGCGCGCTGGCGGACCTGGTCGACGTCCTGCTCGGCCTTGGTCTGCTCGCGGGAGGTGTCGCTCTCCTCCGTCTGCGCGGCGACCAGCAGGTCGCGCAGCTGCGTGAGGTCCTTGTTCAGCGAGTCGATCTCGGCGTGCTCGGGCAGCGACTTCCGCTTGTGCGCGAGCTGCGACAGGCGTACGTCGAGGGCCTGTACGTCGAGGAGGCGGATCTGGTCGGCGGGCGCGGCGTTCAGTTGGGGGCTCCAGAAGAGTGGTGGGATGACCAGGGGTCGGTGACCGTCTTCGAGACGTGGACCCGCAGGTCCCAGCCATGGCGGTCGGAAATCTCGTCGAGCTGGGCGGCCGCCTGCTCGCACCAGGGCCACTCGGTGGCCCAGTGGGCGGCGTCGACCAGGCCCAGGGAAGTGTGCTGGGTCGCCTCCGACACCGGGTGGTGGCGCAGGTCGGCCGTGAGGAAGACGTCGGCTCCCGACGCCCGTACGGCGTCGAAGAGGCTGTCGCCCGAGCCTCCGCTGACCACGACCGTCTTGACCTGGGCCTCGACGTCGCCCGCGACCCGCACGCCCTGCGCGGTGGCGGGCAGGTGGGCGGCGGCGTGCGCGGCGAACTCGCCGAGCGTCATGGGGTGGTCGAGCTCGCAGATCCGGCCGAGGCCCCGACGGCCCGAGGGGTCGGACGCGTCCGGCACGAGCGGACCCACGACCCGCAGGTCCAGGGCGCCCGCGAGGGCGTCGGAGACGCCCGGGTCGGCGGTGTCGGCGTTGGTGTGGGCGACGTGCAGGGCGATGTCGTTCTTGATCAGGGTGTGCACGACCCGGCCCTTGAAGTGGCCGGCCGCGACGGTCGTCGTCCCGCGCAGGTAGAGCGGATGGTGGGTGACGACCAGGTCGGCGCCGAGCTTCACGGCCTCGTCCACGATCTCCTGTACGGGGTCGACGGCGAACAGCACGCGCCGGATCTCCGTGTCGGGGTCGCCGCAGACGGTACCGACCGCGTCCCATCCCTCGGCCCGCTCGGGGGGCCAGAGAGCGTCGAGCGCGGCGATGACTTCAGACAGACGGGGCACGGGGACAGGTTACCCGCGCTCCGCCCCCCGCCCACCATGGCTCCGGGATGGTTCCGGGCCGCCGCTTGACCAGGTGGCCGCGCGGGTCGCCCGGACCCGGGCCCCGAATACGCCTCCCGTACGCGCCTCCCCTTGCACACCCGCCGCCCGCCTCACAGCGAAATCGCCCGATGGCCATCCTTTGGTGTGAAGCGAGTCGTCTCGTGTTGTTCGGCTGGAAGTGCGAAAACTAGCTTCGTGGGCCGGAGGTGAGCCATCTCATGACTGCCTTGGCCATCGAGACCGCTGCCGGCGACGGCGCGGTCCGGCACTCGGAGTTCACGATCACCGCGGACGGCTCGTACGCGGCCCGTCTGGTAAGGGGCGAGGGGGCCGGGGACCGCTGGTTCCCGGAGCGGTGGACACTGGACGGGCCCGAGCCGTACGCGGTGCCGCTGCCCGGCAACCAGCCCGAGGAGCCCGACGCCTCGGTGCTGCCGATGGCGGACGGGCGGGTCCTGATCCACCGCCGCGTCGCCGACCGCGACGCCTTCGCCCTGCTCTACCCGACCGGCCCCGGCACCGGCGAGCTCGCCCTCGGCGCGGTCACCCCCGACACGCCCGGGCAGCACCTCACGCTGCTGCCCCCGTCCCCCGGCGGCAGCTGCGCGTATGCCCTCGCGGTCGGCCCGGACAGCACCGCGCTGTGGCTGGTGGCGGGCGGCTCCTTCGGCCCGGAGCGGATCGCCACCGTGAAGGGCCGCTGCTCGGGCGGCGTCTGGCTGGACCGTACGGGGCGCCTGCTCGCCCTGGACCGGGAGCTGGACGGGCGGACCAAGACGGTCGCGGTGGATCTGGAGCGCGGCGGCGAGGTGACCCCGCTGCTCCAGATCACCGAGGAGAGCGAGGACCGGCTGCTGCTCGGCGACCCGGACACCGGGCTGCTGCTGCTCCGCTCGGACGCCCCGGGCCACCACCGGCTCGGCTGGGGCGTGCTGGGGTCCACCCTGCCGGTGCGGTTCCCGGAGTGCCTGCGGCTGCCGGACGCGGCGGTCACGCCGTTCGCCGTGCAGCCCGGGCAGGTCCTGATGCCGGAGAGCTGCGCGGTGGCGCTGCGGATCGACGCGGCGGCCGGTACGTGGCTGGGGGTGTGGCGCCCGGCGGGGCGGCGGCTGCACCAACTGGCCGCGCCCGAGGGATGGTTGGCGGGCTCGGGCCTGTGGACCCGGGACGGTGTGCTGCGGCTGCCGTGCTCGACCGAGACGGCGGCGTGCTCGGTCGCCCGGCTCCCGGCACCCCCGGACGCACCGCGCCCCACCGCCGCACCACCGAAGCCGCAGGCCCCCCGACCCGTACCGCTTGCTCAGTCACCTCTGACGGGACGCACGTAGCCCTTGATCCATCGCCGGGGCCGCCTGGTTAAAATCCACGGCGAACGCAATAGGCGATCTACAACGGGGTGACAGCACCACATGTCCGAGACTTTGACCGCCGCGGCGGCCGCTGGCGCGGCGACGGACGATGACGGCCACGGCAAGCACCGGGGCGGCGCCGCCTCTACCGAGGAGTCGACCACCGAGGCGCACGGCCGTCACCGTCGGAAGGACGCCAGCGGAGGCGACCGAGGCTGACGGGATGGGGGCGCGGTGTTCGACTGCGGACCGTGCGTGGCTGGTCGCGCAGTTCCCCGCGCCCCTGCTGGGGCTCAACTCCGCTTGAGCCCCAGCACCTCCGCCGCCGCGAACGTCTCGTTCTCCGGGCGCTCCGCGTAGTACGGCGAGATCAGCTCGTCCAGTTCGCCGAACGAGAAGGTCTCCTTGGCCGCGTCGAACTTGGCGGCGACCTTGGGGCGTTCCACGATCGCGACCATGCCGCCGTGCACCACCATCAGCTGGCCGTTGACGCGGGCGGCCGCCGGGGACGCCAGATAGCCGACGAGCGGGGCGACGTGCTCGGGCGCCAGCGGGTCGAGCCGGCCCTCCCCCGGCTCCTCGAAGCCCGCGAAGACGTCCTCGGTCATCCGGGTCCGGGCCCGGGGGCAGATCGCGTTGGCGGTCACCCCGTACTTGGCGAGCGCCAGGGCCGTGGAGGTGGTGAGCCCCACGATCCCGCCCTTCGCGGCCGCGTAGTTGGGCTGTCCGGCAGACCCGGCGAGGAACGCCTCCGACGAGGTGTTGACGATCCGGCCGTAGACCGGCCCGCCCGCCGCCTTGGAGCGCTCGCGCCAGTGCGCGGCCGCGAAGTGGGTGGTGTTGAAGTGGCCCTTGAGGTGGACGTGGATCACCGAGTCCCACTCGGACTCGCTCATCGAGAAGATCATCCGGTCCCGCAGGATGCCCGCGTTGTTGACCAGGATGTCCAGTTTTCCGTAGGTCCTGATCGCCAACTCGACCAGTTCGCGCGCCTGTTGGTGGTCGGCGACGTCTCCCGTGTGGGCGACGGCCGAGCCGCCCGTCGCGCGGATCTCGGCGGCGACCTCCTCGGCGGGGGCGGCCGACGCCTCGCCGGAGCCGTCCCGGCCCGGCTGCCCGAAGTCGTTGACGACCACGGACGCGCCGAGCCGGGCGAGTTCGAGCGCCTCGGCCCGGCCCAGACCCCGCCCGGCGCCGGTGACGATCGCGCCGAGCCCTTCAAGTGGCAGTGCCATCGATCGACCGCGTCCTTTCGGATCGGAAGGATCAGAGGGTGATGCACGTACGCAGGGCCTCGCCCGTACGCATCTGGTCGAGCGCGTCGTTGACCGCGGCCAGCGGCACCCGGTGGGTGATCAGGCGCTCCAGGTCGATCCGGCCCGCCCGCCACAGCGCGATGGCCCGCTCGTAGGAGCGCAGCACATCGCCGCCGCCGTACATCGACGGCAGGATCCGCTTCTCGTCGAAGAACAGCTCGAACATGTTGAGCTGGAAGAAGTCGTCCATGGCACCCGCGCCGACCACGCACAGGGTGCCGCCGCGCCGGGTGGCGTCATAGGCGGTGCGGGCGGTGGCGGACTTGCCGACGACCTCGAAGACGTAGTCGAAGCCCTCGCCGGAGGTGATCCGCGCCTTGGCGTCGTCGAGTTCGCTCGGCGAGAGGGCTTCGGTCGCGCCGAAGGCGAGGGCCGCCTCGCGCCGGGACGCCACCGGGTCGACGGCCACGATCTGCGCCGCGCCCTGCACCTTCGCCCCCTGGATCGCCGAGATGCCGACCCCGCCGCAGCCGATGACGGCGACCGACGAACCGGCCGCCACCTGCGCGGTGTTGATGGCCGCGCCGAGCCCGGTGGTCACCCCGCACCCGACGAGCGCGGCGATCTCGTACGGAACGTCCTCGGGGATCGGGACCGCGCATCCGGCGTCGACCACGACCTCCTCGGTGAACGTCCCCGTACCCGCGAAGCCGAACACATCGCCGCCGGGGCGCTTGAAGTTGGGGGTGCCCGCGTTCATCAGCGAGGCGAGGCAGAGCTGGGTCTGGCCGCGTTTGCAGGACGGGCAGCTGCCGCACGCGGGCAGCCAGGACACCAGCACCCGGTCGCCGACGGCGAGCCCGGTGACGCCGTCGCCGACGTCGAGGATGTCGCCCGAGCCCTCGTGCCCGGGCACGAACGGCGCGGGCTGCGGCAGCACGCCGTTCATCGCGGAGATGTCGGAGTGGCACAGGCCGGTGGCCCGGATCCGGATCTTCACCTTGCCCGGGCCGAAGCCCACCGCCTCGACGTCGTCGAGCACATCGAGTTTGTCCTGGCCGATCTCGTGCAGTACGGCTGCGCGCATGGTGCGGCTCCCCTCTGATGACTGACCCGTGCGTGAGGCGGTTCAGATGTGTTCGACGACCGTGTCGGAGAGCACCGGCGCGTCGTCCCGCTCGACGGCCGTCACCGACACGTGGACGCGGCCCTGCTCCTGCCACATCCGTACGCGCAGGGTCTCGCCGGGGAAGACGACCCCGGTGAACCGGGTGGTGTACGAGCGGACGCGGCCCACCTCGCCGTCGAGCAGCGTGTCGACGACGGCCTTCAGCGTCATGCCGTACGTGCAGAGCCCGTGCAGGATCGGGCGGTCGAACCCGGCGAGCTTGGCGAAGTCGGGGTCGGCGTGGAGCGGGTTCCAGTCGCCGGAGAGCCGGTAGAGCAGCGCCTGGTCCTCGCGGACGGCCCGCTCGACGGTACGGTCGGGCGCGCGTTCGGGCTGCTCGACGCGCGCGGAGGGCCCTCGATCCCCGCCGAACCCGCCCTCGCCGCGCACGAAGATCTGGGCGTCGCTGGTCCACAACGGCCCGTCCCCGTCGGCGACTTCGGTACGCAGCACCAGGATCGCGGCCTTGCCCTTGTCGTGGACGGCGGCCACTTTGGAGGTGGAGACGGCCCGTCCGCGTACGGGAATCGGCCGGTGCAGCGTGATTCCTTGGCCGCCATGCAGAACGGCCGCGAGGTCGACGTCGATACCGGGCGCCGACAGCCCACCGACCACACCCATCCCGGCACCCGCGACGGTGGCGAAGGAGGGCAGCACATGCAGCCGGGACTCCAACGTGTAGCGCAGCTCGTCGGGATCGGTGGCAGGCACACCCGCACCCAGCCCCAAGTGATACAGCTGAACGTCCTTGTGCTCCCAGGCGATCTCGGTGGACCGGGGCTCGGCGGCGAGCGCCTGCGCTGCGTCGATGGGCATACCGGGCTGCTCCTTGGAGGTGAAAAGACCTCGGCGCGACCGTCCGCACCGTCGACCGCACCGAGGCCGTACGGGGACCGACCCCGGGCCGGTTCTAGAACGCGTTCTAGGGCTCGATGGCTCCCATGTATAACGCAGCACCCCGGGATTGGGAACACTTCTGACGCCACGTCAGGTCGGTTGCCTTTCAGGGGCGCGGGGCTGTGACATTTGCGGCTCCGCCGCGTGGGCGCGACAAGCCACGCACGGCCCGCAGCGCAACGACGGCCGTCTTTCGTCTTCGGGGGCGCGGGGAACTGCGCGAGCAACCCAGCACGGTCCGCAGCAAACAGCGCACTGGGACATTTGTCCCACGGAACCCCGTACAAGAACCTCTGCCCGGCAGGGAGGCCCACTTCGTACGGTCATAAGCATGACGCAGACATCACACCGCGCGGTCACCGTCACCGCCGTGGCGAAGGCATTCGGCCCCGTGCGGGCCGTCGACGGCATGGACCTCGACATCCGCAGGGGCGAAACCGTCGCCCTGCTCGGCCGCAACGGCGCCGGCAAGTCGACCACGATCGGCCTGCTGCTCGGGCTCGACGAGCCCGACGCGGGCGAGGTGAGACTCTTCGGCCGCACGCCGGAGGAGGCCGTACGCGCCGGCCTGGTGGGCGCGATGCTCCAGGAGGGCCAGCCCATCCCCCGCGTCACCGTCAGAGAGCTCGTCACGTTCGTCGCCTCGACCTACCCCGAGCCGATGCCCGTGGACGAGGCGCTCGCGCTCGCGGGGCTCACCGAGTCCGCGGACCGCCGGGTCGACCGGCTCTCCGGCGGCCAGGCCCAGCGCGTCCGCTTCGCGGTGGCGCTCGCCGGATCGCCCGCCCTGCTGGTCCTGGACGAGCCGACCGCCGCGCTCGACGTGGAGGCGCGCCGAGCGTTCTGGGAGTCGATGCGGGCGTACGCGGCCCGGGGCAACACCGTGCTGTTCTCCACCCACTACCTGGAGGAGGCGGACGACAACGCCGACCGGATCGTGGTCATCGACCAGGGCCAGATCGTCGCCGACGGCCCCGGCGAGCGGATCAAGCGGGCGGCGGGCGGCAGCCTGGTCTCCTTCGACCTGGCGGGCGGATCCGGCGCGCATCTGCCGACGCTGCCCGGCGTGGTCAGCGTGGAGGTGCGCGGCGACCGCGCCCTGCTGCGTACGGACGACTCGGACGCCACGGTCGTGGAGCTGGCGCGCCTCGGCGCGATACGCAACCTCGAAGTGGCCCCGGCGAGCCTGGAGGACGCGTTCCTCTCGCTCACCTCGGAGTTCGACTCCGACTCGCTGCGCCGCCTGCCGCCCCTCCTGTTCCGCGTCTGAACCGCTCCGCGTACGCAAGTCTGAAAGCGAGACCGTCCCATGCTCGACTACATCCTGCTCGAAGTGCGGCGGACCTTCCGCGATACCTCGTTCGTCGTCTTCGGCATCGGCATGCCCGTGCTGATGTATCTGCTCTTCACCAACATCGGCTCGGGGGGCGGCGATTCGGCCGACTGGAAGGTCGCGTCGATGGTCGGGATGGCGGCGTACGGCGCGCTCGGCGCGTCCCTGAACGGCGCCGCGGGCGTCGCGGCCGACAAGCACTTCGGCTGGCTGCGGCAGCTGCGGATCACCCCGATCGCCCCCTCCCGGGTGGTGACCGGCCGGGCGATCAGCGCCTCCGCGACCGTGCTGCCCGCGATCGCCGCGGTGTTCGCCGCGGGCGCGTTCGTCAACGGCGTACACCTGGCGCTGTGGCAGTGGGCGGCGCTCACGGCGCTGCTCTGGATCGGCGCCCTGCCCTTCACCTTCCTCGGGCTCGGCAACGGCTACCGGCTCACCCCGCAGGCCGTGGGCGTGATCAACCCGGCGTGTCTGGTGGGGCTCGCGGTGATCGGCGGACTGTGGTTCCCGGTCGACGCCTTCCCCGGCTGGCTCGCCTCCCTCGCCCGGTACACCCCGACCCACCGGTTCGCCGACCTCGGCTGGGCCGTCTCGCACGGCTCCGCGCCCGGCGCGGTAACGGTCGCGGTGCTCGGCGGCTGGCTGCTGGCGTTCGGCTCGTACGCCGTGTTCTCCTACCGACGGTCCGCAAGGACGGTATGAGCCAATGAACGGGGAGAAGAAGACAGTGGCGAAACTCCTGCCGGGACTGCCGAGACTGCCGGAGCTGCCGGAGCGAGCGCCCAGGCGCCGCAAGGGCGAGTGCCGCCGGGACGACGATCTCGCGGGCCCCCCGGCCAACGGCTACGCGATGCTGCCCTGGCTGCTGATGGGCCTCGGCTCGTTCTCCAACCTGGTCAGCGGCGAGACCCCGAACCCGTGGATCGGCGGCGCGGGCCTGCTCGCCTTCAACTCCCTCTACATCTCGGTCGTCTTCCGCGCCTTCGACAAGGAACGGCGCGAGACCCGGCAGACCTACGCGGCCCTCGCCGCGATGGGCGCCGTCACGTACGGCCTCGCGCTCGGCTACGGCGGCACCTGGCTGCTCTTCTTCCCGCTGCTCGCGCTCGCCTGCGGCGCGGTGCTGCGCAACCGGCGGCTCAGCGTCGTGATGGTCCTGCTGACCGTCTCGGTGAGCTCGATCTCCGGCATCCGCACGGGTGACCCGTGGGGCGACGTGACCATCGCGTACGGGACGTTCCTGTCCGGAATGGTGACGGCGGCGGTCCTCTCGCTCTCCCAGACCGTGCGCGAACTGCGCGACACCCGGCAGGAGCTGGCCCGCGCGGCGGTGGAGAAGGAACGTCTCCGCTTCTCCCGCGACCTGCACGACCTGCTCGGCCACACCCTCTCGGTGATCGTGGTGAAGTCGGAGGCGGCCCGCCGCCTCGCCCCGCGCGACCTGGAGGCGGCGCTCGGCCAGGTCGCCGACATCGAGTCGGTCGGCCGCCAGGCGCTCACCGAGATCCGCGAGGCGGTCACCGGCTACCGCGAGGGGAGCCTCGGCACCGAACTCGACCGGGCCCGCTCGGCGCTCATCGCGGCCGACATCGCCCCCGTCGTGCGCCAGTCGGGCCCGCCGCTGGCCAAGCAGACAGAAGCACTGCTCGGCTGGGTCGTACGGGAGGCGGTGACCAACGTCGTACGGCACAGCGGCGCGACCAAGTGCGAGATCGTGGTCGACGGCGCGCCCGAACGCGTACGGCTGAAGATCACGGACAACGGACGCGGCGTACCATCCCAACAGCCCGCCACCACCGCTCCACTGATCGGCGGTACGGGCCTGAAGGGTCTCACCGAACGCCTCGCGGCGGCCGGCGGCTCCCTCGACGCGGGCCCCGGACCGCGCGGCGGCTTCCAGGTCGCCGCCGAACTCCCGGTGGACCCGCTCGACGCCGAGCTCGAAGCCGAGCTGGAGACGGGACACGGGGCCGCACGGGGATGACGGTCCCCTGGGGATGATGGGGTGAACGGCATGATCAGAGTCCTGCTCGCCGAGGACCAGGGCATGATGCGCGGTGCTCTCGCCCTGCTGCTCGGGCTTGAGGAGGACATGGAGGTCGTCGCCCAGGTCGCGGCGGGCGACAAGATCGTCGAGACGGCGCTCACCGCCCGTCCCGACGTCGCCCTCCTCGACATCGAACTCCCGGGCCTGAGCGGCCTGGACGCGGCGGCGCAGCTGCGCGAGGAATGCCCCGACTGCCGGGTGCTGATCCTCACCACGTTCGGGCGGCCCGGGTATCTGCGCCGGGCCATGGAGGCGGGCGCGGCCGGGTTCCTCGTCAAGGACGGGCCGGTGGAGGACCTGGCCGAGGCGATCCGCCGGGCCCTGCGCGGCGAGACCGTCATCGACCCGGCGCTCGCCGCCGCTGCCCTGAGCGCGGGCGCCAACCCGCTCACCGCCCGCGAGGTGGACGTCCTGAACGCGTCGGTGGACGGCGCGACCGTCGCCGACATCGCGGGCAAGCTGCATCTGTCGGAGTCGACGGTACGCAACTACCTGTCGTCGGCGATCGGCAAGACCCAGACGCGCAACCGCATGGAGGCGGTGCGGGCGGCGAGGCAGCAGGGTTGGCTGTAGCCCTTACGGCTTGCGGGCCGTGCTCCTCGGCAGCCATACCAGCGCCACCACCATGCTCGCCATCAGCACGAATCCGCCGGTGCGGAAGGCGAGGGCGTAGCCGTCGGTGAGGGCGTCGGGGGTGAGCGAGGAGCCGGTGCGGGCGGCCGCGGCCGTCGACAGGGTGGCGAGGCCGAGCGCGCCGCCCATCGTGCGGGAGGTGTTGACGAGCCCGGAGACCAGTCCGGCCTCACCGGGCGCCGCGCCGGAGGTGGCGAGGGCGGCGAGCGGGGTGGTGGCGAGCCCGGCGCCCGTCATCATCAAGATGCCCGGCACCAGGATCGACATCCAGTACGGGTCGCCCGCCTGCATCGTGGACTGCCAGCCGAACCCGGCGGCGGCGATCAGCAGGGCGATGACGGTGAGGTTGCGCGTACCGGTCACCGGCATCAGGCGCGGGGCGAGCTTCGCGCCGAGGACGATGCTCAACGAGCTGGGAATCAGGGCGCATCCGGCGCCGAGCGGGGTGTAGCCGAGGACGTTCTGGGCGTACAGCGTCATGAAGTACCAGGTGCAGAAGGTCGCCGAACCGCAGGCGAACATCACGACGTTGGCGGACGAGACCGCTCTGATACGTAGCAGCCGCAGCGGCATCAGCGGTGCCGCCGCGCGCGCCTCCACCACCAGGAACGCGCCCAGCAGCGCGAGCCCGCCGAACAGCGGGGCCAGCGTCTCGGGCGCGGTCCAGCCCGCCTGTTCGGTCTGCACGATCCCGTACGCGAGGACGGCGAGGCCGCCGGTGACGAGGACGGCGCCGGGGAAGTCGAGGCGGTGGTGGGCACCGGCGCGGCTCTCCGTGATCCACAGCGCGGCGCCGGTGAGGACGAGGGCGCCGATGGGCACGTTGATGAGCAGGACCCAGCGCCAGGACAGGGTGTCGGTCAGTACGCCACCGACGAGCCCGCCCGCCGCGCCGCCGCCCGCGCCGACCGCCGCCCAGGTCCCTATGGCCCGGGTGCGGGCGGCGCCTTCGGGGACGGCGGCGGTGAGGATGGTGAGCGTGGACGGCGCGAGGACGGCGGCGCCGAGGCCCTGTACGCCGCGCGCGAGCAGCAGCTGCCACCCCTCCTGCGCGAGCCCGCCGGCGAGGCTGGCGGCGGTGAACAGGCCGAGCCCGACGAGGAACATGCGCTTGCGCCCGAACAGGTCCCCGGCGCGGCCGCCGAGGAGCATGAACCCGGCGTACGCGATGGAGTAGGCGTTGACCACCCACTGCAGCCCGGCCGGGGTCATCCCCAGGCCGGTCCGCATGGAGGGGAGAGCGACGTTGACGACGGACACATCGAGGACGACGAGGAATTGCCCGGCGCAGGCGGCGAGGAGTACGAGCCAGGTTCGGGCGGCGGGTGTGCGGGTGGGTATCTCGGTGTCTACGGACGCTTGGACCATGCGCGCCATGCTCGCAGCCGGGGGCAACTTTCCCCACCCCGCCCCTTCCCGAAAGCCCTTGGCGGGCCGCCGAGTTCGTCGCCTGCGGGCCGGTGGGGGCTGAGCGCGCAGTTCCCCGCGCCCCCAGGTATTCAGGGGCGCGGGGAACTGCGCGAGCAACCCGGCACGGTCCGCAGCTGAAGAGATCCCTCGGAGAGTTTCGGGAAGGGGCGGGGTGGGCTACCTACGCAGGAGCGTCAGCACCGCCGCTCCGCCCAAGCCGATGTTGTGCGTAAGCCCGACCCCCGCGCCCCGCACCTGCCGCACCCCCGCCTCCCCCCGCAGCTGCCACACCACCTCCGCCACCTGCGCCAAACCCGTCGCGCCCAGCGGATGGCCCTTGGAGATGAGGCCGCCCGAAGGGTTCACCACCCACCGGCCGCCATACGTCGTCGCCCCCGACTCCACCAGCTTCCCCGACTCCCCCTCCCCGCACATCCCGAGCGCCTCGTACGTCAGCAGCTCGTTGATCGAGAAGCAGTCGTGCAGCTCGATCACATCGACGTCCGAGATATCGAGACCCGCTCGGGAGTACACCGCCTGCGCGGCGGCGCGCGTCATCCCCACCCCCACCACATCGATGCACCGCCCCGACGCGAACGACTCCTCCGTGTCCGTCGTCATCGCCTGGGCGACGATCTCCACGGCCCGGTCGGCCAGACCATGCGCGTCGGCGAAGCGTTCGGAGACGACCACGGCGGCCGCCGAGCCGTCCGAAGTCGGAGAGCACTGGAACTTCGTCAGCGGGCGGTGGGCCACCGGCGCCGCAAGCACCTCGGCCACCGAACACTCCCACTGGAACTGCGCGTGGGGATTGTTCACCGAATGCCGGTGGTTCTTGGCGCCGACCGCCGCGAGCTGCGCCGCAGTGGTCCCGTACAGCTCCATGTGCTCACGCGCCGCGTCGCCGAAGATCTGGGCGGTGGGCGGGCTCATCTCGAAGCCGTGGGCGGCGGCCATCACCGCGTAGTGGCGTGCCACCGGCGACGTCGAGAAGTCGGAGCCGTCCGCGCCCCCGCCCAGCGCACCCCGCTTCATCTTCTCGAACCCCAGCGCCAGCACGCACTCGCTCACCCCGCCCTCCACCAGCTGCCGCGCCAGCATCAGCGCGCTCGCACCCGTGGCGCAGTTGTTGTTGACGTTGTGGATAGGGATTCCGGTCAAACCCAGTTCGTACGCCGCCCGTTGACCCGCCGTCGACGGCTGGAAGCAGTAGCCCGCCAGCACCTGCTCCACCTGCCCGTACGAGATCCGCGCGTCGGCGAGCGCCTTGGTGCCCGCTTCCCGCGCCATGTCCCAGTACTGCCACTCCCGCGACTCGGGCTTCTCGAACTTCGTCATGCCCACACCGACCACAAAGCTCTTCACCGCAGTACTCCTTAGTCCCTCGGCAGACCGAGGATCCGTTCGGCCACGACGTTCAGCTGGACCTGGGTGGTGCCGCCCGCGATGGTCAGGCAGCGGGACATGAGGAAGCCGTGGATCGCCCGCTCGCCCGCGCCCTCGGCCACCGCGCCTGCCGGGCCAAGGAGTTCGAGGGCGAGCTCGGCCACCTTCTGCTGGTGAACGGTCTGCACCAGCTTCCGTACGCTCGCGCCCGCCCCCGGCTCCAGACCCGACACCTGCCGCATGGTCGTCCGCAGCCCGATACAGGCGAGCGCGTGCGCCTCGGCGGCCAGCGCACCGATCCGGGCGCGATACGAGCCGTCGAGGTCGCCGGACGAGGCGAGCAGCGCCTCCAGGCCCGTGTCGAACGTCAACTGGTCCGCCATATGGACGCGTTCATTGCCGAGCGTGTTGCGCGCGACCCGCCAGCCGCCGCCCACCTCGCCGACGACCGCGTCGTGCGGCAGCAGCGCCCCGTCGAAGTACACCTCGTTGAAGAGGGAGTCGCCGGTGAGTTCACGGAGGGGGCGGATGTCGATCCCGGGAGTGTTCTTCATGTCGACAAGGAAGTACGTCAGGCCCTCGTGCTTCGCGGCCCCAGCATCGGTCCTCGCCAGCAGGATGCCGTGGTCCGCCCACTGCGCCGCGCTCGTCCACACCTTCTGGCCGGTGATCCGCCAGCCCTCCTCCGTACGCTCGGCCCGCGTACGCAGCGACGCCAGGTCCGACCCGGCCTCCGGCTCCGAGAACAGCTGGCACCAGAGCAGATCGCCGCGCAGAGTCGGCGGGAGGTAACGCTCCTGCTGCGCGGGCGTGCCGTGGGCGAGCAGCGACGGCACCACCCAGGTCCCGATCCCCAGCTCGGCCACCACCACCCCGGCCCTCGCGAACTCCTCCTGCACGACCAGCTGGTGGACCGGATCCGCGCCGAGGCCATAGGGCGCGGGCAGATGCGGCGCCGCGTACCCGGTGGGGGCGAGGGCACGGCGGGCCGCCGCCGGGTCGAGGCCGCGTACGGACTCGGCCGCCTCCCGCGCCGCGTCCCGGTACGCCCGCGCCCGCTCGGGCAGCTCCATCCGCAGCGCCCGGCGCGCCCCGGCCCGGGCGAGCCGGACGGCCCGCTGCCGGTGCGCGTCCCCGGCACCGAGCAACTGGCGTGCGGCCAGGGCGCGGCGCAGATGGAGGTGCGCGTCGTGCTCCCAGGTGAAGCCGATCCCGCCGAGGATCTGTATGCAGTCCTTGGCGCAGGAGAGCGCGGTGTCCAGGGCGGTGGCGGCCGCGAGCGCGGCGACCAACCCCCGTACGCCGGTGTCCGAGTCCGCCGCCCGCGCCGCGTCCCACACCAGCGCACGGGACTGTTCGAGCCGGACCAGCATGTCGGCGCAGAGGTGCTTGACCGCCTGGAACTTCCCGATCGGCCGCCCGAACTGCTCGCGCACCTTGGCGTGTTGCACTGCGGTGTCCAGCGCCCACGCCGCCGTGCCGCACGCCTCGGCGGCGAACAGCACGGCCGCCAGATCCCGTACGAGATCGTCGTCCACCGCCAGCACCCGCTCGGCGGGGACCACCGCACCCCGCGCCGCGATCTCGGCGGTGGGGCGGGTGGGGTCGGCGCTGTCGTGGGTCCGGATGTCGAGCGCGGCCGCGTCCACCGCCAGCCACACCGTGCCGTCGTCGCGCGCGGCAGACAGGAGCAGCAGATCCGCCTGCCCACCGGCGAGGACGGGCGGCGCGATCCCGTCGAGCCGTAAGCCGTCCGCGACGGGCTCGGCGGTCAGGGTTCCGGCGCCGAGTGCCACGGCGGCGGTACGAGCCCCGGTCGCGATCGCGTCCGTCAGTACGTCGCGCCCGGCCCGCTCCAGAACCGCCGCCGCGAGCACCCCGGGGAGATACGGCCCCGGCAGCGCACCCCGCCCGGCCTCCTCCAGGACCACGGCCAGCTCCACCAGACCCCCGCCGCCGTGCCGCTCACCGAGATGGACACCGAGCAGCCCCTGCTCGGCCAGCGCGTCCCAGTAGGGCGGCCGCGAGGCGGCTCCGGCGGGTGCGTCGAGCAGCTTGCGCACCTCCTCGACCGGTACGGCCCGGGCCAGCCAGCCGCGCACGGCCTCGGCCAGTTCCCGCTGCTCCCGCGTGATCCCGATGCCCATGCGCACTCCCCCGCCGCCCGGCCGCCGATGGAACGGCGACAGACTAGAACACGTTCCAATCTGACGGAAGGTCAGATGAGAAGGGGATCACAGACACCGGAAACGGGCGCGGGGATTAGCATGTGGCGCCCAGCCACATTCGCCTCACGTATGTGGTGACCACCCACGTACGACTCCCGGGAGCCCTGCCATGGCGACACCCAAGCCGGAGATACTCGCCGCCTTCGAGGCCGCCAAGGGCTTCATGCCCGTACGCGAAGGTCTGGCGCTGTACGACGCGGCGGTGGAAGCCGGGGCGCTCGGGCTGCCGCTCCTTGAGGTCGGCACCTACTGCGGGCGCTCCACGCTCCTGCTGGCCGACGCCGCCCGCGCGGCCGGGACCGTCGCCGTCACCGTCGACCACCACCGGGGCAGCGAGGAGCAGCAGCCCGGGTGGGAGTACCACGACCCGGAGACCGTCGACCCCGAGGTCGGCCTGATGGACACGCTGCCCACCTTCCGCCGCACCCTGCACAAGGCGGGCCTCGAAGACCACGTCATCGCCGTCGTCGGACGGTCGCCGCAGGTCGCGCGGGTGTGGGGCGGCGAGGTCGGGCTCGTCTTCATCGACGGCGGGCACACCGACGAGCACGCGAACGCGGATTACGAGGGGTGGGCGCCGCACGTCGCCGAGGGTGGGCTCCTGGTGATCCACGATGTCTTCCCGGACCCGGTCGACGAGTTCACCGGCCAGGCGCCGTACCGCGTCTATCTGCGGGCCCTCGCGTCCGGCGCGTTCACCGAGGTCTCGGCGACGGACTCGCTGCGCGTCCTGCGCCGCACGCGCGCGGGAGTGTGACGCCGCGGCGCACTCCGCGGCTCGTTCCCCGGCGCACTCCGCGATGCGCCCCTTCGCCGCACGCGGAGTGACCGCCCCGCGCGGCCGTCCCGGCTAGGGCCTGTCCGGTGGATCTGGCCGCCCTCGGCCCGGAATACGTTTTCGGTGCTGGTGAGCGGGGGTCTGGTGCGTGCAGCTGCAAGGCGGAGGAGGGCGGCGACGCGATGGGGGTGCCCCATGTTCGAGCGGAGCCGAGAACTTGGGGGAGTCGGCAACCGACGACAACGCGGCAGATGTGCGTGCCAGAGCCGCGCGTCCCAGGCCAGATCCACCGGACAGGCCCTAGCATCGCAGGGTGTCGTACGACAGCGAGTCCCCCACGCCCGGCCGCCGGCGACGCCTGCGCGGCAACCTCGTCATCGCCACCGCCGCGCTGGTCCCGACCTGTCTGGCCGGGTGGCTGGTGTGGCAGGCCATGGACGGATCCGGCGGCCACGACGACAAGGCGAAGGTGCTGCCGCTGCCGAGCCGGTCCGTGGGGCACACCTCCACGGACGACAAGCGGCCGGCCGGGGGGAGGACGCCGACCGTGACCGTGACGGCGACCCCGCCGGGCGCCACCGCCGCGGCCCCGTCGCCGTCCACCCAGTCCGCGCCGCCCGTCGGCCCCCTCTCCGGCCCGCTCGCCGGAAAGGTCGTGGTGATCGACCCCGGGCACAACCCGAAGAACTTCCAGCACCCGACCGAGATCAACCGCCAGGTCGATATCGGGACGAACACCAAGGAATGCGACACCACCGGCACCGAGACCATCGGCGGCGACTACACCGAGGCCGCGTTCACCCTCGACGTCTCGCACCGGCTGCGGGCGATCCTGGAGAAGCTGGGCGCGACCGTCACGTACACCCAGGACAACGACCACGCGTGGGGCCCGTGCGTGGACGAGCGGGCGCGGATCGGGAACGCGGCGAAGGCGGACGCGGTCGTCTCCGTGCACGCCGACGGCTCGGCCGAGGGGAACCACGGCTTCCATGTGATCCTGCCCGCGCTCGTGGACGCCGGGAAGGCGAACACCGCGCAGATCGTGGCCCCGTCACGTGAGCTGGGTGTGAGGATCGCGGGGAAGTTCGTCCACGCCACGGGCATGCCGCCCTCCAACTACATCGGCGACGGCACCGGGTTGGACGTCCGCAAGGACCTCGGCGGGCTCAATCTCTCGACCGTGCCGAAGGTGTTCATCGAGTGCGGCAACATGCAGGATTCCGGCGACGCCAAGCTCCTGACGAGCGGGGACTGGCGGCAGAAGGCCGCCCAGGGCATCGCCGACGGCATCGACAGTTTTCTCACGAAGTAGCACGCGCTCCCGACGGGTCGTCGGGCTGCGGGTCGGTCACGGTCTGACTACCGAGGGGACTTCCCGCCCGGTCAGACGATAGATTCTCCCCCGGGCGGGGAACCGCCCCCGTGCTTCGCGCCGTGTGCACGTACACCGGCGGCAGCGACGACCGCCCCGACGAGACGACCCAAAAGGACTATTTACGTGAACATCCGCTCCCTCACGCGAGGCGACGGCGTGGTGATCGGAGCAGCGGTGGTGCTGTTCATCGCCTCGTTCCTCGATCTCTACTCGATCGACAATTCGTGCGTCGGCTCGTTCTGCTCCAAGGTCAACGTACCTAACGCGTGGGACGCGCTGGGCCTGCTGATGAGCATGTTCCTGGCCGGCATCATCGGGGCGGCCCTCATCGTCGTGGCCCGCGCGCTGCCGCAGCCGAAGAAGATCGCCGGGCTCGACCTGGGCCAGTTCGGCACCGCGTTCACGATCTTCTCGGCGTGGACCGCGTTCTGGACCATCGTCGACATGAACAGCGCCGGCGCCGGCATGATCCTCGGCCTGATCGCGGCGCTCGTGCTCGCCGGTGGCGCCGTGGCCAGCCCGCTGGTCGCGCCGCTCAAGGCCCCGCTGATGGGCGCCCCGAGCCCGGCCGTCGCCCAGCCGTACGGCGCGCAGCCCTACGGTGCCCAGCAGCCCGCGGGCGGCTACGGCTACCCGGCCGGTGCCCAGCAGCAGCCGTTCGGCGCCCAGCCGGTCGCCGGTCAGCCCAGCCAGGGCGGCCAGACCCCGGCGCCGGCGCCCGCCGCCGCCCAGCAGCAGCCCGCCGCGGCCGCCGCTCCCGCCGGGGACTTCGCCCCGTTCTGGTTCGCGGTCCCGGTGGCCCGTCCGCTGTACGCGGAGGACGGCTCCCCGACGCCGATCGCGGAACTCGCGCCCGGCACCTGGTACCTGGCCGTCGAGCAGCGCGGCGCGGCCCTGGTCGCGCAGACGCAGGACGGCCGCCGCGGTGTCCTCCAGGACACCACCGGCATCCAGCGCGGATGACGCCCCGCACGTCACACGACGGCCCCTCGCCCTTCCGGGCGGGGGGCCGTTGCCGTACTCTGACGCCCCGTCAGATCCACTGACCCCAGGGGGCGTCGACATGCGGCTAGGACTCGCACTCGGCTACTGGGGGCGCGGCCCCAACCCGTCCCATCTGGAACTGGCCCAAGAGGCGGAACGACTCGGCTACGACTCGGTCTGGACGGCGGAGGCATGGGGCTCGGACGCCTTCACCCCCCTCACCTGGATCGCCGCGCACACCTCGCGTATCCGCCTGGGCACGGCGGTGGCGCAGATGGCGGCCCGCACCCCGACGGCGACCGCGATGCACGCGCTCACCCTCGACCACCTCTCCGGCGGCCGCATGTCGCTCGGCCTGGGGCTCTCGGGACCGCAGGTGGTGGAGGGGTGGTACGGCCGCCCGTTCCCGTCGAGCCCGCTGACGGCGACACGGGAGTACGTGGACGTCATACGCCAAGTGCTGCGGCGCGGCGGCCCCGTTGAACTCGACGGCCGCTTCCACCCGCACCCCTACCGGGGCCCCGACGGCACGGGCCTCGGCAAACCCCTCAAGCCCATCACCCACCCGCTGCGGCCGGACCTGCCGCTGCTGCTCGGCGCCGAGGGCCCCAAGAACATCGCCCAGACGACCAGAATCGCGGACGGCTGGCTCCCCCTGTACTGGTCCCCGACCCGCCTCGACGTGTACGAGGCGTCCCTCGGCGACCTCCGCGAGGACTTCGTGGTGGCTCCGATGGTCCGGGCGCAACTCTGCGACGACGTGGCGGAGGGCCTGCTTCCGGTGAAGGCGATGCTCGGCTTCTACATAGGCGGAATGGGCCACACGGCCCGCAACTTCCACGCGGACCTGATGGCGAGAATGGGCTACGAGGAGGCGGCCCACCGAATCCAACACCTCTTCGCGGAGGGCCACCGAGAGGAAGCGATACGGGCGGTGCCCGATGCGTTCGCGGACGAGATCTCGCTGATCGGCCCGCGCCAACGGATGGCGGAACGCCTGGAGTTGTGGCGAAAGGGCCCGGTAACGGACCTCCTGGTCACGTCACCGGACCACAAAACGCTGAGGGCATTGGCAGAGCTGAACACCTGATGCCTGCCCTTAGGGGCGCGGGGCTGTGACATTTGCGGCTCCGCCGCGTGGGCGCGAGCAACCCCCACCGGCCCGCAGCGTCCCAACTACCCGCCGTTCAGCTGACTGGCAGTAGGAACCTGATCCGTCACGGGCGCCCCGGCAGACTTACCGGCCCCCTTAACCCCGTTGATCACATTCTCGAACGACCCCACATCCGCATCCGTCGCATCCCCCTTCCGCAACTTCCCGGGCAGATTCTTCAGCGAGTCGATACCGGACGACAGCGGCGCAAGCGCCTTCGACAGCAACGGATCGCCTTCGGCGTTACGCACGGCCGCCTTCAGCCGGTTGTACGTGAACGCGCCCGCGACACCCGCCTTCACGAGAGCGACGGTCCGCCCCTTCGTCCCCTTCTTGAACTTCCCCGCCTTGAACGGCTTCACGATCCACTGATACGCCGCGCCCGCCGCGAGCCCCGCGTTCGCCACGAACCGGGTCTTCGCGAGTCTCTGGCGCTCGGCGGAACTGGTCGGCGACGCGCTGCTCTCCGCCGCGGTGAGACTGGCCTGGTTGTTCTTGGTCTCGCCACCACAGGCGGTCGTCGACACCAGGACGGTGCTGGACAGGACGACCGCCACGACTATGCGGCGGATCGGGAGCGTACTGGGCACGATGGACCTCCGGGTGGGATGTTCGGCCTCGCTGGCAGCCTCACCCGGCCCCCGGCGCTGCGCCACCCGGGCGACTCCGTACGGGTTCCCCGCACCACCACGCACCACCACGCACCGCTCCGTACGGGTTTCACGCAGCGCGATGCGGCTACTCGTCCCGTATGTCTCCTCGCCATTACAGCGGCACGAACGAGGCCGCCAGGGTCGTCATCGTCATCGCGGACGTCATGGCCTTCATCATCGGCCTGTGGATCCTGATGTATCTGCTGGACGCCAACCGGGCCAACGACCTGGTGTCCTTCACCCAGCACACGGCCCGCTGGCTGGCCGCCTGGTCGTACGACCTGTTCACCTTCCAGGACGCGTGGGCGCGGGTCGTGGCGGGCTACGGCCTGGCCGCCGTGGTGTACCTCTTCGCCGGGCACGCCATCGCCAACCGGCTGCGCCGCTACTGAGAGCGACGGCAGCCGGGCCGCGTACCTCGAAAAAAACGACGCGGACAGCTACCCGCAGCAGTCCGGCGCCAGCCCCCGCGGCAGCCGTTCGCCGCCGAAGACCGCGGTGGTCGCCTCGTCCCCGCCGAGCGCGGCCACCGCGAGCAGCAGGGACCCAGCCGTCCAGGTGGTGAGCTCCTCGGGCCAGACGGCCCGGTTGCCCTCGAAGACGTAACCCGTCCAGTACATGCCCGACTCCGCGTCGCGCAGATGCTGGATGGACTGCAGGATCTCCAGGGCCCGGTCGGACTCGCCCATCACCCAGAGCGCCAGGGCGAGTTCGCAGCTCTCGCCGCCGGTGACCCACGGGTTGGGCAGCACACAGCGCACGCCGAGCCCGGGCACCACGAAGTCGTCCCACATCGACTCGATACGGGACTTGGCCTCGGGCCCGGACACCGCGCCGCCGAGGACGGGGTAGTACCAGTCCATCGAGTAGCGGGACTTGTCGAGGAAGCGCTCGGGGTGGCTGCGCACGGCGTGCGCCAGCGCGCCCGTCGCCAGCTCCCAGTCCGGCTGCGGCTCCTCGCGCTGCTCGGCGATAGCCAGCGCGCACCGCAGCGCGTGGTGGATCGACGAACTGCCGGTCAGGAGCGCGTCGTTGACGCCCGTGCCGTCCTCCTCGCGCTTCCAGCCGATCTGGCCGCCCGGCTGCTGGAGGCGCAGCACGAACTCGACAGCCGCGTACACCACCGGCCACATCCGGTCGAGGAAGGTGTCGTCGCCGGTGGCGAGGTAGTGGTGCCAGACGCCGACGGCCACGTACGCGGAGAAGTTGGTCTCCCGGCCGCGGTCGGTGATCTGCTCGAAGTCGCCGTCGTGGTACGCCGCGTACCAGGACCCGTCCGCGTTCTGGTGCCGCGCCAGCCACTCGTACGCGCGCGCCGCCGCCTCGTGCTCGCCCGCCGCGTCCAGCGCCATCGCGGCCTCGGTGTGGTCCCACGGGTCGAGATGGTGCCCGCGGAACCACGGTATGGCGCCGTCCTCGCGCTGCCCGGCGAGGATGCCGGACACCGTGGCCCGGGCCTGTTCGGCGGTGAGCACGCCCGGCAGGACCAGGTGCTCGGTCCGCTCCGGTGAGGTCACTTGGCGTCGGCCTTGCCGGTCGAAGCGGCCGGGGCGAGCGGGGCCAGGTGCGGCTTGGTCGCGTATGCCACGAAGCTCTTGCCGACGATCGGGTTCAGCGCCTGCTCCGCGAGCCGCGTGACCATCGGCTTCTTCATGATGTCCCAGACCAGGAGCTTGTGGTACGCGCGGACCGGCAGCGCCTTGTCGTTGTCGACGCCGAAGGCGCACTTGAGCCACCAGTACGGCGAGTGCAGCGCGTGCGCATGGTGCGTGCCGTAGGGCTTGAGGCCCGCTTCCTTCATCTTGCCGAGCAGCTCGTCCGCCTTGTAGATGCGGATGTGGCCGCCCTCGACCTCGTGGTACTCGTCCGAGAGCGCCCAGCAGACCTTCTCGGGACCGTAGCGCGGCACGGTCACCGCGATGCGGCCGCCGGGCTTGAGCACGCGGACCATCTCGGCCAGCACGCCCTTGTCGTCCGGGATGTGCTCCATGACCTCGGAGATGATCACGACGTCGAAGGACTCGTCGGGGAACGGCAGGTTGAGCGCGTCACCCTCCATGGCCGTCGCGGTCGCCCCCTCGGGCGCCTCCCCGGCCTCCTTCATCGCCGCGAACCACTTGGCGACCTCGCGGATCTCCTCGCCGTTCTGGTCGAGGGCCACGACCTGCGCGCCGCGCCGGTAGCACTCGAAGGCATGGCGTCCCGCCCCGCAGCCCAGGTCGAGCACGCGGTCGCCCGGGGCGAGCGGGAAGCGGGAGAAGTCGACGGTCAGCACGGGGTCTGCCCTTTCGGAAGGTGCGGTGAGGCCGCGGAGCGGCCTTGGTTCTGGGGCGCGGAGCGGCCTACTGCTCCGGGGTGCGGGGTCACCGGGCGGTACGGGGTCACCCTGTCGGCTTTCCGGCCGCGGAGCGGTCCCTCGCCGCGGAGCGGCCCCTCGCTTCGATCGCGGAGCGGTAGAGCTCCACGGTGCCCTGGGCCGCCCGGGCCCAGGTGAACCGGTCGAGGACCCGCTCGCGCCCGGCCGCGCCGAGCCGCGCCCGCAGCTCCTGGTCGCCGAGGAGCCGTACGAGCCCCGCCGCCAGCGCTTCCGGGTCGCCCGGCGGTACCGCGAGGCAGGTCTCGCCGTCCGGCCCGGCGACCTCGGGGATCGCACCGCCGGTGGTAGCGAGCAGCGGCGTGCCCGTCGCCATCGCCTCGGCGGCCGGCAGCGAGAACCCCTCGTACAGCGAAGGCACACAGCTGACCTGCGCGGACCGTACGAGGTCGACGAGTTCGGCGTCGGTGATGCCCTTGACGAACCGGACCGCGTCGCCGAGTCCGTACTTCTCGATGGCCTGCGCGACCGGCCCGTCCTCGGCGCGCTTGCCGACGACGACGAGATGCGCGTCCGGCCGCTCGGCGCGCACCTTGGCCAGCGCCTCGACTAGGTAGACGAGCCCCTTGAGCGGGACGTCGGCGCTGGAGGTGGTCACGATCCGGCCGGGCACCTCGGCCACCGACGGATCGGGCGACCACAGATCGGTGTCGGCGCCGATGTGCACGACGGAGATGCGGTCCTCGCGCACCCCGAGGTGCTCGACGATCTCGCGCTGGGATGAGCCGGAGACGGTGAGCACGGACGGCAGCCTGCGCGCGACCCGCTTCTGCATCCGCGTGAAGCCGTACCAGCGGCGTACGGAGGTGCGCCGCTTCCAGTCCTCGGCGGCGTCCAGCTCCAGCTGCCGGTCGACGGTGATCGGGTGGTGGATCGTGGTGACCAGGGGCGCGCCGAGGTCGCCGAGCAGGCCGTAGCCGAGCGTCTGGTTGTCGTGGACGACGTCGAACTCGCCCTTGCGGGCGGCGAGATGGCGCCGGGCCCGCAGCGAGAAGGTCAGCGGCTCGGGGAACCCGCCGGTCCACATGGTGGCGACCTCAAGGGCGTCGATCCAGTCCCGGTACTCGTCCTTCTTGGGCGTACGGAACGGGTCCGGCGAGCGGTACAGGTCCAGGCTCGCGACCTCGGTCAGCGGTACGCCCTCGTCCAGGACGGGGTACGGCTGGGCGCCGATGACCTCGACGCTGTGCCCCAGGCGGGCGAGTTCGCGGGAGAGGTGGCGCACGTAGACGCCCTGGCCGCCGCAGAACGGGTTGCCCTTGTACGTGAGGAGCGCGATCCGCAGGGCTCGCTCGCCCGCACGGGCCGGCTCCCCTGCGCGGGGGCTTGCCTCTATGGCCTCAGCGGTCACTCGCGGCCCCTTCATCGCTGCGTTTCGCCGGAGCGTAACCGCTCACGCTAATCTAGAACAAGTTCCAGACTTGATCCTTCTTGATCTCTCCGAGGAGCCTCAAGGAGGTTCGAATCTACCGGCAGGTAGCCCGCCTGTGACGGCCGGATCAGGTGATTCGCGCCACCACCGGACCCCCTGCCATGCTGTGCCACCGGCAACCAGGACGCGACGGAACGGGACAGATGACAGCGGAAGCAAAAGCAGCCATTCCGGCGTCCCCCGCTCTGACCGAGCGCCAGGAGGCCCGCCGCCGCCGCATTCTGCACGCGAGCGCCCAGCTGGCCAGCCGGGGCGGCTTCGACGCGGTCCAGATGCGCGAGGTGGCCGAGGCCGCGGGGGTCGCGCTCGGCACGCTCTACCGCTACTTCCCGTCCAAGATCCATCTGCTGGTCGCCACCATGCAGGACCAGCTCCAGCAGCTGCACACCACGCTGCGCAAGCACCCGCCGTCCGGCGACTCGGCGGCCGACCGGGTCGCGGAGACCCTGATGCGGGCGTTCCGCGCGCTCCAGCGCGAGCCGCACCTCGCGGACGCGATGGTCCGCGCGCTCACCTTCGCCGACCGCTCGGTCAGCCCCGAGGTGGACACGGTGTCCCGGCAGACCACCGCGATCATCCTGGACGCGATGGGCCTGGACCACCCGACCCCGCGCCAGCTCTCGGCGGTGCGGGTGATCGAGCACACCTGGCACTCGGCGCTGATCACCTGGCTGTCGGGGCGGGCCTCGATCGCCCAGGTGAAGATCGACATCGAGACGGTGTGTCGGCTCATCGACCTGACGGCGCCGGAGCCGGGCGACGCGGGCTCGGCCTGAAGCATTAACGGCCTGAAGCCTTTTGCGGCCTCCCCGGACGAGGCGGTCGGGGTGAATCCGCTTTGCGCCCGGCGCGCACGCGTGGCGGGTGGTACCGGTCCGCGCCCGCGCTGTGCGCCGTGCGCGCCCCCGTGCCACCCCGTGGCCGATAATCCGGCTTCCCCTCTCCCGGGACGCGGATAGAAATGTTTCGCGTGCCGAAGGAAGGCAACCGGTAGGCGGGGAGCTGGAGGGGGCTGAAACGTGATCCGGGTACTTCTCGTGCACGAATCCTGTCTGATGCGGTCGGCGCTGGCCGACCGCCTGGCCCGTGAGCCCGGTCTGGAGGTCCACCACGCGCCGTGGCGCTCGGCGCCCGCCCGCGCGCGCGTCCTGCGGCCGGATGTGTGCGCCGTGGACCTGGACTGTTCCGACTCGTACGGCATCGCGCCCCTTGGCGAGTTACAGAGCCGCGGCCACGGTCCGGGCGGCACCCGGCTCGTGGTCCTGGCCAGCGCCAACCGGCCCGGGCCGCTGCGCCAGGCCGTGGAGGCCCACGCGCTCGGCTATGTCGACAAGGACGCCACCCCGGAGCGGCTGATCGCGGCGATACGGCAGGTCGCCGGCGGGCAGCGGTTCGTGGACGACTCGCTGGGCTGCGGTTTTCTGCGGGCTGCCGAAATGCCGCTGACAAGACGGGAGCTGAGCGTCCTCTCACTCGCCGCCGAGGGCGCCTCGATCGCCGACATCGCGCACAGCCTCCATCTGTCCAACGGGACCGTGCGCAACTACATGGCGGCGATCACCCGCAAGACCGGAGCGCGCAACCGGGTGGACGCCATCCGCATCTCGCAGGGCGAGGGATGGGTGTAATCCGGTCAACTCCCGGTAGAAGGCCGATCGTTGGATCAACTCGTCGTGCGTCCCCGCTTCGACGGCGGCGCCACCCAGGACGAGCACCTGCTGAGCCCGCCGCGCCGAGCCGATCCGGTGCGCCACGACGACCAGCGTCGTCCCGGGCCGTCGCGTGAACGCCCGCTCGGCGCGCGCCTCGGCCGCCGGGTCCAGATGGCAGGTCGCCTCGTCGAGCAGGACCAGCGGAGCGGGGGCCGCGTGGGCACGGGCGAGCGCGATCAACTGCCGCTCCCCAGCGGAGAGTTCGCCCGGCCGGACGGTGGCGTCGAGCCCGCCGAGCCGGTCGACGAGAGCGCGGGCGCCCACGGCCGTGCAGGAGCCGAGCAGTTCGGCGTCGCCCGGCGGCTCGCCGGGGCACAGATGGGCGAGGTTGGCGCGGACCGTGTCGGTGAAGACGTACGCCTGCTGGGGTACGAGCACCCGCGCGCACTCCCGGGCGACCTCACCGGAGTCCGGGACCCGCACCCCGGCCATGAGCTCGGCCAGGGTGGACTTGCCGATTCCGCTGGGCCCGACGACGGCGAGGTGCCCGCCGAGCGGGACGGTGAGGTCGAGGCGGTCGACGACGGGGGCTGCGCCGGGGCCGTACGCGAAGGTGACCTCGCGCAGACGCACGGCCTCGCCGGGACCGGGGCATACAGCTTGTACAGGGCTCGCGACCTGCACCTCGTCACTCCCCTCCCGCAGCCTCCGCAGCACCACGAACAGCCGCGCCCCCGAAGTACCGAGCCCCTGGGTCAGCGACTGCAGGGCCGGGATCAAGGACTGCGTGAGATACGCGAGAGCGCCGACGAACGCACCCGGGGTCACCCCGTGATCCAGCAGCCACGGCGCGGTCGCGAGCAGCAGCACCACCGTCATCCGCCCGCCGACCCCCGCCGCCAGCGTCCGCAGCGCGCCCCAGCGGGCCAGCGAACGGGACGCGCGGTACTCGGCGTCGATCCGGGCCCGTACGTCGTCCGCGACCCGGTCCTCGGCCCCGGCCGCCGTGATGTCCCGTAACCCGCCCACCGCGAGGCCGAGTTCGGCGGACAGCGCCTCGTCCGCGACCAGGAACTCCTCCTGGCGCCGGGCCAGCGGTCGCAGGGTGGCCAGGAACAGGGCGAGCCCGACGGCCAGCGGCAGCGCCACGACCGGCAGCAGAACGGGCGCGAGCGAGCAGAGCCCGATCAGCGCGCCCACCGCCGTGACCACGAAGGTCCGCGACACCATCACCAGCCCGGCGAGCGTGTCGCGGGCGATCTCCACCTGGTGGGTCAGCCGCGAGACCGCCGCCCCGTCCGGCTCGCGCAACGCCCGGCGCACGACGGTGCGTACGAGATCGTCCCGTACGGGTTCGACGAGCGCGGCGACGGCCAGATGCACCCGGCCGGTGCCGAAGGACCCGGCCACCACGCCGAGCGCGGCGAGCGCCAGCCAGCCGATGCCGACCGAGGTGTGCCCGGCCAGGAAGCCCCGGTCGAGGGCGCGGGCCAGCGCGTATCCCAGCAGGAACGTCTCGCCCGCTTCGAGCGCCGACCACGCCGCGAGCCGGAGCAGCACCCGCCACCGGGGGCGCGCGAGCGCGAGCAGCCGCTCAAGCATCGACCGACTCCCCCGGCTCGTACGAGCCCTCCGGCTCCTCCGCGAACACCGCCCGGTACTCCGGCAGCCGCCACAGCTCCTCGTGCGGGGCCGTCGCACGGACCGTGCCACCGTCCAGCCAGACCACCAGATCGGCACGGGCCGCGGTGCTCACCCGGTGGGCGACGACGAGGCGGGTGCCCGGGCTCAGGCCGTCGAGGAGTGCGCGGGAGACCTTCAGCTCGGTCGCCGAGTCCAGGCTGGAGGTGGCGTCGTCCAGGATCAGCAGCCGCCCGCAGTGCGCGAACGCCCGTGCCAGGCCAAGGCGTTGGGCCTCCCCGCCGGACATCGGCGCCTGTGCGCAGGGCGTGTCGTAGCCGAGCGGGAGTCTGCGCACGAAGTCATCGGCGCAGGCCGCCCGCGCGGCGGTCCGGATCGCCTCAGGGCCGGGTTCATCCACGCCGAACGCGATCGTCCCGCCGACGGTCGCGCCCAGCAGCGCCGGGCGCGCGAAGGCGTGGCCGATCTCGCGGCGCAGCGCGTCCCGGGAGAGTTCGGGCAGCGGGACCCCGTCCACCAGGACCGTCCCCCGCTCGGGATCCCTCAGCCGCCCCGCGACCGCCGCGAGCGCCGTCTTGCCACTCCCGGAGCGCCCCACCACGGCGGCCACCACCCCACCGGGCACATACAGATCGACATCGCGCAGCGGCCCGTCGCAGACACTCCGTAACTCCAACGCCCCTTCACCATCGGGCAGTTGGCGACTCCCGTACGTCATGACCTCCGGGACCAGCGCCTCCGCGAGACGGTCGGAGGCGGTGCGGCCGCGTACCAGGCCGTTGAGCTGGCCGACCAGGACGCCGGTGCCGGTGGCGAGGACCGCGTACCGCCAGGCCGCGAGCATCCCCCCGACGGTCAGCGCCCCGTCGGCGAGCCGCAGCCCGGCGACCGCGAGCACGATGAGCTGGAGCAGCGGGAGCAGGGCAGCGGCCTGGGCGGTGGAGCGGCCGGTGACGCGCCACATGCGGTGGCCCTGGGCGGAGAGTTCGGGCAGCGGGGCCAGCACCCGGACCGCGTCCCGCTCGGCGGTCCCGGCGGCCGCGATCGTACGGGCGCCCTCGACGGCTTCGGTGAGCCGCCCGGCGATCTCGCCCTGGGCGCGCAGATAGGCGGCGTTGGTGTCGCCGGAGGTGCGCATGAACACCTTGAGCAGCAGCGCGAGTACGGGCATCCCGACGAGCAGCGCGAGCGCCGTCCACCAGTCGGTGAGCACCAGCGCCACCAGAGCGCCGACCGGGGTGAGCGCGGCGCCGAAGGTGGCCGCGAGGGTGGCGGGCACGGGCCCGGCCTGGGCCGCGTTGCCGACGAGCCGGGCCACCAGGTCGCCCTTGGCGGCCCCGGAGCCCGGCCCGGCCGCGAGTACGTGCCGCAGCACCCGGTCCCGTATCCACGCGGTGCTGCGGGCGTTGGCGGTCGCGGTGACCAGGCCGTCGAGGGCGCCGAGCACGACGGTGAGTCCGGTGAGGGCCGCGCACAGCGCGAGCCAGGGCCCGGCGGCCGCGCGGTCGTCGCCGAGCAGCAGGTCGAGGCTGTGGCCGAGCGCCCACGGGAAGGCGAGGCCCGCACCGGCGAGCGCGGTGGTCAGGACCAGGACGAGGGCGGCGGGGGCCGCGCCGTTCCGGACGGTCTCGCGCAGGAAGGGGCGCGGTGTCCTCGGTGCCCTGGGGCGCTGTGCCATGCGTGCCCTCCGGAGCGCGCGTACCCCGGGCGGTTGAGCAGAACCGCCCGGGGCCGCTTCGCACACAGTGATCAGGATCGATCGGTGCAGCCGGATCGATCAGCGTTGATCAGGTCGATCGGACGGAACCGTTGGAACAGGGATTGATCACAGTGTCCGGTGCTCAGAGGCAGAGCAGGACGCTGGCCGTGCTGTCACAGAGAAGCAAGCTCACGCTGCTCTCGCCGCCGTGACCGCCGTGGTCGCCCTTGTCCTCGATGTCCATCTTCTGCAGGTCGAGAAGGGTCATCGCCATCTCCTTTTTCGTCGGGATCTTTCCGTGGGGACGGGTTCACCGTCCGGCCCCTCGCGGGGCCGTCTTGGGGGCCGCCGGAAGCGGCGGCAGGAAGGGCAGCCCGGCGGGCCGCCGGCGGGCCGAGGCGGCGCCGGGCAGCGAACCGACGGCGAGCAGACAGCCCGCCGTGCCGGTCGCGAGGTCCATCGAGAGCCGCATCATCTGGTTGCCGGGAAAGGCGAGATGGCCCTGGTAGGGCACGGCGTACCAGGCGAGCGCGGCGCTCTGCGCGGCCAGGTCCTCGCGCGGGGCGCGGGTGCGGGCGAGGTGCAGGACCATGCCCGCGCGGCCGTTGAACAGCCCCGGCTGGGCGTAGTAGCGCTGCCGCGCGGTGGGCAGGATCGCGGCCCTGGCCCGCGCGAACTCCTCGTCGTCGCGGTGGATAAGGAAGTCGTCGAGCACCATGGCGATGCCGACGCCGCCCGACCCGAGGTAGGGCATGGTGCGCACGCCCTCGTCGACCTGGAGGGCGCCCGACCGGTCGGGTACGCAGCGGGCGAGGTCGCGGCGCAGGAACTCGGCGGCGTGGTCGAGCAGCGCGGGCTCGCGGGTGTGCTCGTACAGCCGCAGGAAGAGCAGCGCGGGGCCGCTGGCACCGTGCATCAGCCCGGCACGCACCCGCGTTCCGGCCTCGGGCGCCGGTTGCCCGGCGATGGTCCAGGCCGCTTCCAGGGCCCGGTCGCGCAGATCGCTCTCGCCGGTGGTGCGGCCGAGCGAGTCCAGGGCGAGCCCGAGCCCGGCCAGGCCCCCGTGCAGCGTGGGCGAGAGCCGCTGCCACTTCTCGTCGAGCACCCGGTCGACCAGGTCGAGGGCGCGGTCGGTGTGGCCTAGCCGGTCCAGGACGTACGCGACGCCGCTCAGCCCGTCGTAGAAGCCGAGCGGGGTTCCGGCGGGCGGCGGGTCGGTGTGCCGAAGGAGCCAGTCCTCGCCGTCGTGGTGGCGCCCGGCGCCGGTGGCGTCCAGCGCGTAGAGCACTCCGGCCGCGCCGTGCGCGACGCCGAGGCCGCCACCGTCGGCGAACTGGGAGATGTCGCCGGGAAAGAGCCGGTCGTCGCGTTCGGGCGTCGCGGAGGCGAGGATCGCGCGGACCATGGACTCGCGCCCGGCGGGCCACTCGTCGGGCCGGGCGGGCAGATACGGCTTCCGCACGGGCGCCTGCGCACCCCGGATGACCCGCACCGCCTCCTCGAAGAAACCTTTCGGCACCCCGGGGAACTGGCCGGCCGCGACCTCGGCCAGATGCGCCGCCTTCTCCCGGTCGACCGCGAGCAGCGTCGTCATCGGCACGAAGAGCGCGAGCCGCAGACAGGCCAGCGCGTACGCGTCGACCTCGAAGCCGGTGCGGTCGCGGGGCGCCACGAACCCGGGGTGGGCCATGGTCTGCCCCCGGTGCTCGGCCAGCGGCACCGCGCCCTCGAAGTCGAGCAGCCGCACGGCCGGTTCGCCGTCCTCGTCCGGCCCGACCATCACGTTGAACATGTGCAGGTCGTTGCAGACGAGCCCGCGCGAGTGCACCGCCGCCACGGCCCGCTCCACCGCCCGGTGGATCCCGAGCGCCCAACTCGTGTACGAGGCCACCGCGTCCGGGTCCGGGTCGACGGCGAGCAGCGGGTGCCGCTCGGCGAAGAACGCGTTGAGGGTGCGCCCCTCAAGGAACTCCATGACGAGGAAGCGGTGTTCGCCGAGTTCGAACCAGTCGCGCACCTCGGGGGCGACACCGAGGCCGGAGATACGTTCCAGTGCGGCCTTCTCACGCTCCAGGCGGGCCACCGCGTCACTGCCGTCGGCGGCGAGCCCCGCGTGCGGCCGGGCCTCCTTCAGGACGACCTTGCTGCCGTCCCGGGTGTCCGTTCCGGCGTACACCCCACCGCCGTTGGAGAAGTGCAGCGCCTTCTCGATGCGGTACGGAAGATCACTCACCGTCGTCGCGTTGCGGGCGTCCAGCTGCGGGCGCAGGAACGCGGGCAGCGCCACCCACTCGGGTACCTGGAAGGCGGGGTCTCTTCGGTCGGGGACCAGGACGCCCTGGGGGTTCTCGATCGCGGGGACGAGCGCGCCGTCCTCGTCCACGCAGTGCCGCTTGGCGAATCCCCCGTAACGCACGTACAGGGGCCCGGAGTTCCACCGCAGGTCGGTCAGGATGTACGGCCCGGGCTCGCCGTCGAGGAGGTCGCCCAGCTCGTGCAGGATGCTCTCCAGCTCGCCCGGGTCGGCCGGGTAGATCGTGGCGAACTTGCCGCTCGAACCGCGTCCGGCGTACTTGGAGTTGCGCAGGTGCAGCGGCTGGCGGCCGGGGACGAACTTGAACGGGATCGCCCGCGGGACGCAGTACTCCCACACCTGGGCCGCCATCTTCTCGGCGTTGTCCAGACACGCCGAGACATGGATCTTCCAGCCCTGCCGGGGTCGGCCCGGGCGCGGCTCACCGGCCGCGTCCACCGGGCTGAAATTGAGCCAGTCCCCGGAGAGGGAGGTCTGCCACCCCTCGGGGACCGGGCGTTTGGCGGCCTCGAAGAGCGTGACGGTCGCGTCGGTTCCGGCGAGCGCGGAGAAGGACAAGCGGTCCGGAGTCTCGTAGAAATACCTGTCGGCCAGGCAGAAGACCTCGTACCGCTTGTCCATCGCTTCCCCCCTCGGTGGCGTGGCAACGAAGGTGCCATGCCGCCGGGGAGCCGGACAGTCGCGGATGTCACGGGGTCGCCGTGCGGTACGCACGCGTCAACTTCTGTTCGATCGTTTGAGAACGGACCCCTTTTGCCACTCCGGTTACTCCTCCGGCGGGAAGACGGCCTCCCCCGAGTCGAGGAGCGAGATGCCGATCGCCTCCACCGGGCACCCCTCCGCCGCCGCGAGCACCTGCTCGTTGGCGTCGGTGTCGGCGGCCGTGGGCCGGGACTGGCGGGCGGTGTCGAGCGCGAAGGAGCCCGGCGCGGTGTTCACGCACATACCGGAGCCGATGCACACGCTCCGGTCGACCTCGACGTGCCAGCGGTCGCCCATCACGCCTCACCGCCATATCCGGCGGGCAGGTGGACCATCTTGTGCTCCAGGTACTCGCCGAGCCCCTCGGGCCCGAACTCCCGCCCCAGACCGGACTCCTTGTAGCCACCGAACGGGCCCAGCATGTCGAGGCTGAAGGTGTTCACATTGAACGTGCCGGTGCGCACCTGCCGCGCGAAGTCGATGCCGTGCTCGACGTCACCGGTCCACACACTGCCGCTCAGCCCGTACGGGGAGTCGTTCGCGATCTTCAGCGCCTCGGCCTCGTCGTCGTACGGGAGCAGACAGATCACCGGCCCGAAGATCTCCTCGCGGGCGATCCGCATGGAGTTGTCGACACCGCCGAAGAGCGTGGGCTCGACGTACCACCCCTTGTCCTGCCCGGCCGGACGCCCGCCTCCCGCAAGGATCTTGGCGCCCTCCTCCTGCCCGATCCGGATGTAGTCGAGAGAGCGCTGCTGCTGCCGTTTGGCGACGAGCGGCCCGACCTGGGTGGCCGCGTCCAGCGGGTCTCCGACGACGAGTTGGCCCGCGGCGGCCGCGAAGGCGTCGGCGAACTCGTCGTAGCGGCTCGCGGGCGCGAGGATCCGGGTCTGGGCCACGCACGCCTGCCCGTTGTTCATCCAGGCTGCCGGGACGACCCCGGCGACGGTGGCGGCGAGATCGGCGTCCGGCAGGACGACGGCGGCGGACTTGCCGCCCAGTTCCAGCGTGACCCGGGTGAGGTTGCGCGCGGCGACCTCCATCACGCGCTTGCCGGCCGCGACCGACCCGGTGAACGACACCTTGTCGATCCCCGGGTGCCCGACCAGGTACTCGCTGACCTCGCGGTCGGCGGGCAGGATGGAGAGCACGCCCTCCGGCAGCCCGGCCTCCCGGGCGATCTCGCCGAGTATGTACGAGTCGAGGGGCGACTCGGGCGACGGCTTCAGCACCACCGAGCACCCCGCGAGCAGCGCGGGCGCGAGCTTGGCGGCGGCGACGAACTGCGGCACGTTCCACGGCACCACGGCCGCCACGACCCCCACCGGCTCGCGCCGCACCAGGATCGGCCCGAGCACCCCGGCCCGCCGCTCCTCGTACGGGAAGTCGCGCGCCACCGTGATAGCCGAGTCCCAGACCATCATGGCCCCGAGCGCCTGCGCGAGCACGCTCCAGGAGTACGGCGACCCGTTCTGCGCGCTGATGGTCCGCGCGATCTCCTCATGCCGTACCGCGATGGCGTCCTTGATACGACCGACGACCTCGATGCGCTCGGTCAGCGCCATCCGCGGCCAGGGCCCCTCGTCGAACGCCCGCCGCGCGACGCCCACGGCCCGGTCGACATCGTCCCGGGACGCGTGCGGCACGCGGCCGATGACCTGTTCGGTGTGGGGCGAGATGACTTCGATGGTGTCGGCGGAGTGTGGCCGGACCAACTCCCCACCGATGTACAGCTGTACGTGTTCCACGAGCTCGGACATGGCGTGACGCCTCCCGCAGGCCAGATTCCTGACGGCATTTCAGATATGTACATCCGCAAGAACTGATACCAGTTCTAGTACGAGGAGTCCACGGACCGGGAAGGCACTCGGTGGCCCTTGAGGCCTGACTGAAACGCGTTCTACTGTGACGTGAACGCCTGGGTGCGGGGGCGGCGGACGACGGCGGAGGTGGTGCGGTGACCGACCATGGAGGGGGCGTCCATTCCCTGAGGGTGCCGATCCCGGACAACCCGCTGGGCCACACGCTGGTGTACGTGATCGAGACGGACACGGGTCCGGTGCTGGTGGACACGGGGTGGGACGACCCGAGTTCATGGGACGCACTGACGGACGGCCTGACTTCACTGGGCACGGATGTAGGTGACATCCAGGGGGTGGTGCTGACCCACCACCACCCGGACCACCACGGGTTGTCGGCCCGGGTACGCGAAGCATCCGGGGCATGGCTGGCGATGCACGCGGCGGACACGGCGGTGGTACGCAGGGTCCGGGAGGCCGAACCGGCCGTGTGGCTGGACTACTTGACAGAGCGGCTGACGTCGGCCGGGGCGCCGGACGAGCACATGGCGCCGCTGCGGGCGGCACGGGCGAAGGGGGGCGGGCGGAGCCTGCCGGGCCTGCGGGCGGCGCTGCCGGACCGGGAGATCGTCCCCGGCGACCTGCTCCCGCTGCCGGGCCGCCGCCTGCGCGCGATCTGGACTCCCGGCCACACCCCCGGCCATGTGTGCCTGCACCTGGAGGAGGACCACCCCGCGAACCGCCCGGGCCACGGCCGCCTGTTCTCGGGCGACCACCTGCTGCCCGGCATCACCCCGCACATCGGCCTGTACGAGGACCCCGACGACACGACGGTGACGGATCCCCTGGGCGACTACCTCTCGTCCCTGGAACGGGTGGGCCGCCTGGGAGTGGCGGAGGTACTACCGGCCCATGAGCACGCGTTCGGGGACGCGGCGGGGAGGGTGACCGAACTCCTGACGCACCACGAGGACCGTCTAAGGTCCCTTCTCCACCTCCTCTCGACCCCTCTAACTCCCTGGCAACTGGCGGAAAGAATGGAGTGGAACCGCCCCTGGTCCGACATCCCGTACGGCTCCCGCAACATCGCGGTATCGGAGGCGGAGGCGCATGTACGGCGCCTGGTGAAGGCGGACTTGGCGGAGCCGGTACCGGGGGACCCGGTGACGTACAGGGCGGTGTGATGCCCCACCCCGGGCACATGAGGCGTGAGCGTGGCGGGGTTCAGCGGGCCAGCGGGTTCACGGGTGAGGCTCCGGGGCCCGGATAGTCGGGGTCGTCCTCTGTGCTGGGCAGGGGGCGATGCCCCTCGGACCAGTCGTTGGTCCAGCCGCAGACCCCGCACGCGTAACGGCCGTCGAGGCCGGACACCCGCGTACCGCACTTCCGGCACGAAGCCTCGGTGATCTCAGGCGTCACCAGAGGCTCGGGCTCGGGAAGCGGGTCCAGTTCCGGCGGCCATACGTCCACGCCCCGCAGGGTACCGACAGACTACGGACCGACGCCCGGCGTCCAGCCACCGTTCTTGCTCCCCTCGGTTGTGGGCAGGCGTTCCGCACGGCGGAACGGGTGGACACAGCCGACCACCGGCCCGCAGCCGGAAGTCCGGGGCGGAGCCCCCACATACCCACCCGCCCCAGGGGCGCAGCCCCGCTCACCCACCCACCCCCAGCCGGGGTCCGGGGCGAAGCCCCGAAGCGGGGTGCAGGGGGCGCAGCCCCCGCCCGGGGGTCCGGGGGCCCCACCCCCGGGAAACCACCTCCACCCCCACCCGCCCCCGGAGGGTTCAGGGAAGGGGCGGGGTGGGGGCTCCCAGGCGGGAACCGCCATCTCCACCCCCGGTACAGTGGGCCCGTCGTCCATGCCCGTACGGGGGAAAGCCGGTGCAAAACCGGCGCTGACCCTTCCCCAAGCTCTTAAGGAGCAGGGGAGACCCCAATCCGTGAACCGCCGCAAAAGCCGGCGGCAAGCCGGACCGCCCCGGCGGACATGTGCCGGCTCGGGTCACCGGCAAGCACGTCGGTGACCGGCCCCGTCGAGGTACACGGAGCCGGAGCCAGCGCGTCCCGCGCGCCTGCCCGGCCCGCAGGAGAGGCACCGCCCGCCATGACCGCACGCCGCTGCGCCGCAGCGCTCGCCGCCGCCACCGTCGTCCTCGGCGGAGCCGCACCCGCCTTCGCCGACGGCACCGCGCCATCGGCGAATGCCCCGGCGACGATCCCGCAGGGCCTGTACGGCACCAAGGACCCGACGTACGACGGAGTCTGGCGCCAGTCGCTCGCCCTGCTCGCCCAGAGCACCGTGGGCGTGAAGCCCGCCGCGCAGGCCATAACCTGGCTCACCGGCCAGCAGTGCGAGAGCGGCGCGTTCGCCTCGTACCGCGCCGACGCCACCAAGCCGTGCGACGCCAAGACGATGCCCGACACCAACGCCACCTCGGCCGCCGTCCAGGCCCTCGTCTCGCTCGGCGGGCAGCAGGACGTCGTGAAGAAGGGCGTCTCCTGGCTCAAGAGCGTCCAGAACGACGACGGCGGCTGGGCCTTCAACCCCGGCGGCAAGAGCGACGCCAACTCCACCTCGGTCGTCATCGGCGCGCTCGCCGCCGCCGGTGAGAAGCCCGCCGACGTCAAGTCCGCCAAGGGCGGCAAGTCGCCGCTGGACGCGCTCCTCACCTTCGCGCTGCCGTGCGACAGCTCGCCGGGCAGCGGCGCGTTCGCGTACCAGGGCGACCTGAAGACCGGAAAGCTGTACGCGAACGGTGACGCCAGTGCCGCCGCCGTCACCGCCGCCCACGGCAAGGGCCTCGCCGCCACCGCCGGTCAGCCCGACGCGAAGGGCACGGCGTGCGAGAAGGCGTCGACGCCGGAGCAGGCCGCGCACAACGGCGCCGCGTACCTCGCCAGGACCATGGCCAAGACGGGCCACCTCAACTCCGCGATGCCGGGCGCCGAGAGCCAGCCCGACTACGGCAACACCGCCGACGCCGTCGTCTCGCTGGCCACCGACGGCCTCGCCGACCAGGCCAAGCAATCCCTGGCGTGGCTGGAGAAGAACACGGCCGCCTGGGCCAAGGACAACGGCCCGGCCGCGTACGCCCAGCTCGTCCTCGCCGCCAACGCCACCGGCGCCGACCCGAAGAACTTCGGCGGCGCCGACCTGGTCAAGCAGCTGAACGCGACCGGCCCGGCCCCGGCGTCCGACGCGTCCGCCGCCGCCCAGAAGCCGTCCGCCGAGTCCACGAAGAAGAAGGACTCCAACACGTCGGTGTGGTGGATCGTCGGCGTGTTCTTCGTGGCGAGCGTCGGCGTGGGCTTCCTGGTCAGCTCGCGCAAGAAGAACCAGCGCCCGTGATGCCGTACTCGCGACGGATGCCGTACGTGCGACAGATGCCGCACGTACGGCGCCTCGCCGTCGTGGCCGCGCTCGCCCTCACGCTGACGGTCGGCGTGGGGGCTGCGTCGGCCCGGGCGACCGGGTACCGCTACTGGTCGTTCTGGGACCGCCAGGGCTCGACCTGGACGTACGCCACCCAGGGCCCGGCCACCGCGCACCCCTCCGACGGCGACGTCGAGGGCTTCCGCTTCGCGGTGAGCGCGGACTCCAAGGACGCCTCGAAGCCGCGCTCGGCGCCGTCGTTCGACGCGGTGTGCGCGGCGACCCCGGCGGAACCGGGCAAGAAGCGCATCGCACTGGTTGTGGACTTCGGCACTCCGCAGGACGCCCCGGGCGGCGAGACGCCCCCGGCGGCGCGTACGGCGTGCGCGCGGGTGTCCGAGGACGCGACCACGGCCGACGCCCTGGCCGCCGTGGCCAAGCCGCTGCGCTACAACAGCTCGGCGCTGCTGTGCGCGATCGCGGGCTACCCGAGGACGGGGTGCGGCGAGCAGGTGTCGGGCAAGTCGGGGACGACGGCCCCCACCCAGTCCGCCGAGCCGAAGAAGTCCTCGGACTCCGGCCCGTCGATGGGCCTGATCGCGGGCCTGGCAGCCGTCCTGACCCTGGCAGCAGCCGCAATCTGGCAATCCCGCCGCCGCGGGCGATGACGCGACGCCAGCAGATGCCGGAGGAATCGCCGGAGTACGAGCGGTCGGCCGCCCCGGCCGAAGGCCGGGTGCCCCCGCACGCTCCGCAGTCGCCGACGGCGAAGGCGCCCCACGAGAGGCCCCGCACCGTCGCAACCCCTCGCACGGGCGGAGCGGGTGGGTACGACGACCCGGCCGGAGGCCGGGTGCCCACCCACCGGCCCGCGGCCACGCGACGACGCCAAACACCCCGGGCACCCCGCACCCCACGGGCACCCCGCGCACCCCGCGCCACCAGGGCCAACGCCCTGCACCCCGCCGCCTGGTGGCTATGGGCCCTCGGCCTGGCCGCAGCCGCGTCCAGGACCACCAACCCCCTCCTCCTAGGACTCCTCGTCACCGTCGCCGGCTACGTAGTGGCCGCCCGCAAGACCGACGCCCCCTGGGCACGCTCGTACACCGCGTTCATCAAACTCGGCCTCGCAGTCGTAGCGATCCGACTCGTCTTCAACATCGCCCTCGGCTCCCCGATCCCCGGCACCCACACCCTCCTCACCCTCCCCGAGGCCCCTCTCCCCGACTGGGCGAAGGGGATACGTATCGGCGGACGCGTCACCGCCGAGGGCATGCTCTTCGCCCTCTACGACGGCGCCAAGCTCGCCACGCTCCTCATCTGCGTCGGCGCCGCGAACGCCCTCGCCAACCCCGCCCGCCTCCTCAAGTCCCTCCCGGGCGCCCTGTACGAGGCGGGCGTGGCCGTGGTCGTCGCGATGACGTTCGCGCCGAACATGGTCGCCGACGTCGTACGACTGCGTACCGCCCGGAGACTGCGCGGCCGCCCCACCGGCGGCATCAAGGCGATCCTCCAGATCGGCCTCCCGGTCCTGGAGGGCGCGCTCGAACGCTCGGTCGCCGTCGCCGCCTCCATGGACGCCCGAGGCTACGGCCGCACCGCGCACGTACCGCCCGCCGTCCGCCACACCACCACCGTCCTCACCCTCGGCGGACTCCTCGGCGTCTGCGCCGGTACGTACGGACTGCTCGCCTCCGAAGGCGCGGGCTACGGCCTCCCCGTCCTGCTCACCGGCCTCGCCGCCGCCCTCGCGGGCCTGCGCCTGGGCGGCCGCCGCTCGGTCCGCACCCGTTACCGCCCCGACCACTGGGGCGCCCGCGCCTGGCTGGTGTCCGGTTCCGGCGCGGCGGTCGCGGTACTGATGATCTGGGCGGGTACGTACGCACCGGAGGCCCTGCACCCCGGCGTACTCCCCCTGACCGCCCCCACCCTCCCGCTCTGGCCGGCGCTGTCGATCCTCCTGGGCCTGCTCCCGGCAGCGGTGGCCCCCGCCCCCAACTCGACCCCCAAGGAGCCGAAATGATCAGTTTCGAAGGGGTGTCGGTAACGTACGAGGGCGCCGCAGCCCCCACCCTCAACAACGCGCAACTCACCATCCCGGAGGGTGAGTTGGTCCTGCTGGTCGGCCCGTCCGGCGTCGGCAAATCAACCCTTCTCGGTACGGTCTCGGGCCTGGTCCCCCACTTCACCGGCGGCACCCTGCGCGGCCGTGTCACCGTCGACGGCCGCGACACCCGTACCCACAAACCCCGCGAACTCGCCGACGTCGTCGGCACGGTGGGCCAGGACCCCCTCGCCCACTTCGTCACCGACACGGTCGAGGACGAACTCGCGTACGGCATGGAGTCGTTGGGCCTGGCCCCCCACGTGATGCGCCGCCGAGTCGAGGAAACCCTCGACATCCTCGGCCTGGCCGACCTCCGCGACCGCCCGATCGCCACCCTCTCCGGCGGCCAGCAGCAGCGCGTGGCGATCGGCTCGGTCCTGACCCCGCACCCCAAGGTCCTGGTCCTGGACGAACCGACGTCGGCGCTCGACCCGGCGGCGGCGGAAGAGGTCCTGTCCGTACTCCAGCGCCTGGTCCACGACCTCGGCACGACGGTCCTGATGGCCGAGCACCGCCTGGAGCGGGTGATCCAGTACGCGGACCGAGTGATCCTCCTCCCCTCCCGAGGCGAGCCCCCGGTCCTGGGCACCCCGTCCGAAATCATGACCACGTCCCCGGTCCACCCCCCGGTGGTGGCCCTGTCCCGCCTGGCGGGCTGGACCCCGATCCCGTTGTCGGTACGAGACGCCCGCCGCAGGGCCCACGACCTCCGCGCAACGCTCTCGTCCCACATCCCGCAGCCGCCGACGGCGAAGGCGCCCCACGAGAGGCCCGACACCATCGCAACCCCTCGCACGGGCGGAGCGGGTGGGTACAACAACCCGGCCGAAGGCCGGGTGCCCACCCCGCGCCCCGCACAGGAACACGGCCTCCGAGCCGCCCTGACCCGCCTCCGGCGAGGACGCACGCAGCAAACACCCAGCGGCACGCCCACAGCCGCCGCAACGAACCTCGCCGTACACCGCGACCGCATAGAGGCCCTACGCCACGTAGACCTCACAGTCACCCCCGGTGAAACAGTCGCGCTGATGGGAAGGAACGGCGCAGGCAAATCCACCCTCCTCAACACCCTCGTCGGCATGATCGAACCCACCACCGGCACGGTGACGGTGAACGGCCGCACCCCCCACCGCACACCCCCGCGCGACCTGATCCGCGAGGTCGGCCTCGTACCCCAGGAGCCCCGCGACCTGCTGTACGCGGACACGGTCGCGGCCGAGTGCGCGACAGCCGACGCGGACGCCCAGGCACCCGACGGCACCTGCCGCGACCTGGTCTCCGCCCTGCTCCCCGGCGTCCCCGACGACACCCACCCCCGCGACCTCTCCGAGGGCCAGCGCCTCGCGCTCGCGCTGGCGATCGTCCTGACGGGCCGCCCCCCGCTCCTCCTCCTCGACGAGCCGACCCGAGGCCTGGACTACGCGGCGAAGGCCCGCCTCGCCGACGTCCTGCGCACCCTCGCCACCGAGGGCCACGCGATCATCCTGGCCACCCACGACGTGGAACTGGCAGCGGAGATCGCCCACCGAGTCGTGATCCTGGCCGACGGCGAAGTGGTCGCGGACGGCCCGACGGCGGACGTAGTCGTGTCATCCCCCTCCTTCGCCCCCCAGGTGGCGAAGATCCTGGCCCCGGAGCCATGGCTCACGGTCTCGCAGGTGAAGAGGGCCCTGGCATGACCACCGAGCCCGAGGACCGCCAGGCCAAGGCGATAAAAGTCGGCCCACGGGCCGCCACGGCCCTCACCCTCATCACCGCCATAGGCGTCGCCGCCTTCGGCTGGCCCCTGCTCGCCGACGGGGACTCCGGGCTCGCCCACTCCCAGGACGCCCCCTGGCTCTTCGCCGCGCTGCTGCCGCTCCTCGTGGGTGTGGTGGTCGCCACCATCGCGGACGAGGACAACGGCATGGACGCCAAGGCCGTCGCGATGCTCGGCGTCCTCGCGGCGGTGGGCGCGGCACTGCGCCCGCTGGGGGCGGGTACGGCGGGCCTGGAGCCGATGTTCTTCCTCATGGTCCTGAGCGGACGCGTACTGGGCCCCGGCTTCGGCTTCGTACTCGGCGCGGTCACGATGTTCGCGTCCGCCCTGCTCACCGGGGGTGTCGGCCCCTGGATGCCGTTCCAGATGCTGGCGATGGGCTGGTTCGCGATGGGGGCGGGCCTGCTCCCGGGCCGCCACCGCCTCCGAGGCCGGGCGGAACTGGCCCTCCTCGCCCTCTACGGCTTCGTGGCGTCCTTCGCGTACGGCACGGTCATGAATCTGCAGGGCTGGACGTACATCGGCGGGATGTCGTCGGGGATCTCCTTCCACCCGGGCGACCCGCTCGGCGAGAACCTGCTGCGCTTCGCGGCGTACTGCGCGACCACGTCGCTCGGCTGGGACCTGGGCCGTGCGGTGCTGACGACCGTGCTCACGTTCGCACTTGGCTCGACCGTACTGAAGGCACTACGCAGGGCCACCCGACGCGCCAACTTCGAGGCCCAGGTCACATTTACGGGGTCCGAGGGGGGTCCCACGGGGTGAGGCCCCCCACAGGCCCTTAGTCCCGTACGACCCGGAATAGTAGCCTTTACACCCCCCACACAAGCCCACAAACAGGGCCCCTGACCAGGCAATCCTCTGTACCCACCAGCTGGGGCCGTTCACCCCTCCATGCGAGGGCGACTAGTAAGAGGGGTCGTTGCGGCGGGGTGTGCGGGTCGCTAAAACTGGTCCAGTCGCCGGGCACCGCCTGGCCCGTCACCGGGCCGCGGAAGCCCACGCAGGACGAACCCCCGCTTCTCCCGAGGAGCATCCGCATGCTCTCCGGAGCTGCCGCCTGCCCGCGACGCCCATGTCCCCGACGTTAGGTCGCTCTGTGTCGTTCGCCGCTCGTATCGCCGCCCGTAAGAAGTCCATCGCCGCCGGTGCTGCCACGCTGCTCGCCGCCGCCGGTGTCGCGGTGGCCGCTGTCCCCGCCCAGGCCGCCCCGATGGGCGCCCAGGACGTGGCCAAGCAGATGATTTCGAGCTCGGCCGAGTTCCAGTGCTTCAGCAACATCGTCAAGCACGAGTCCGGCTGGAACGTCCACGCCTCGAACCCGTCGAGCGGTGCGTACGGTCTGGTCCAGGCGCTGCCCGGCTCCAAGATGGCCACCAAGGGTTCCGACTGGCAGACCAACCCGGCCACCCAGATCGCCTGGGGCCTGGACTACATGAACTCCCGCTACGGCAGCCCGTGCGGCGCCTGGAACTTCTGGCAGCAGAACAGCTGGTACTGAGCCGCACGTGCCGAGCACTGAGTTCACCCGCGCCCCCAGGAGGGCCCGAAGGGCCCGTTAAGGGGCGCGGGGAACTGCGCGAGTAACCCAGCACGGTCCGCGGAAAAGCAGGGGGTCCGGGGGCGCAGCCCCGGGAGACCTCCTACAGGCGCTGGATGATCGTCCCCGTAGCCAGCGCACCCCCCGCACACATCGTCACCAGCGCGAACTCCCGGTCCCGCCGCTCCAGTTCATGCAGCGCCGTCGTCAGAAGGCGCGCCCCCGTCGCCCCCACCGGATGCCCGAGGGCGATCGCGCCCCCGTTCACGTTCACCTTCTCCAGGTCCTGGTCGAAGACCTGCGCCCACGACAGCACCACGGACGCGAACGCCTCGTTGATCTCGACCAGGTCGATGTCCCGCAGGGACATGCCCGCTTTCCCCAACACCGCCCGGGTCGCGTCGATCGGGCCGTCCAGGTGGAAGTGCGGGTCCGCCCCCACCAGCGCCTGCGCCACGATCCGCGCCCGGGGCCGCAGCTTCAGCGCCCGGGCCATCCGCTTCGACGCCCACATGATGGCGGACGCACCGTCCGAGATCTGCGACGAGTTCCCCGCCGTGTGCACCGCCGTCGGCATCACCGGCTTCAGCCGTGCCAGCGCCTCCAGGGACGTGTCCCGCAACCCCTCGTCCCGGTCGACGAGCCGCCACATGCCCTGGCCCGCCGCCTGCTCCTCCTCCGTCGTCGGCACCTGCACCGCGAACGTCTCCCGCTTGAAGCGCTCCTCGCCCCACGCGACCGCCGCCCGCTCCTGCGACCGCAGCCCGAGCGAGTCGACGCGCTCGCGCGTCAGCCCCCGGTGCCGCGCGATCCGCTCGGCCGCCTCGAACTGGTTGGGCAGATCCACGTTCCACTCGTCCGGGAAGGGCTTCCCCGGCCCGTGCTTGGACCCGGACCCCAGCGGTACCCGCGACATCGCCTCCACCCCGCAGCTGATGCCCACATCCACCACCCCCGCCGCGATCATGTTCGCGACCATATGGCTGGCCTGCTGCGACGACCCGCACTGGCAGTCCACGGTGGTCGCCGCCGTCTCGTACGGCAGCCCCATCGCCAGCCACGCGTTGCGCGCGGGGTTCATGGACTGCTCGCCGGCGTGGGTGACCGTACCTCCGACGATCTGCTCGACGCAGTCGGCGTGGATCCCGGTACGGCCGAGCAGTTCACGGTAGGTCTCGCCCAGCAGATAGGCGGGATGGAGATTGGCGAGCGCGCCCCCGCGCTTGCCGATCGGCGTGCGTACGGCTTCGACGATGACGGGTTCCGCGGCCATGAGCTCGTCCTCTCCTCACGCAGTCGCCGGAGGCCTCCCGGAGCCGCCACAGCGACCGGACCAGATCGAATCAGTCGAATCAGATCGAACTAGTACGCGTTCTAGTTCTGAGTGCAGTCTGGTGAGACTTACCCCCGGTACGCAAGGGTTGTGCACGCACCTCGCACGCACCCAGCACGCTCCCGCGCCCGCAACGGATCCCGCACCGCCCCTTGCCACTTGTAGAACCCGTTACTACCTTTCAGTCAAATTCTGATGGGTCGTCAGACAAGTGCCGACCAGACGCAGAACCAGATGCAGATGGAGTTGCCGATGCGCTGCCCCCACCTTCCCGAGGGGTTCGACTTCACCGACCCCGACCTGCTCCAGGCCCGCGTCCCGTACCCGGAGTTCGCCGAGGCCCGGCAGACGGCCCCGGTCCTCTGGTGCCCGCAGCCGCACGGCATCGCCGGTTTCGGCGACGACGGCTACTGGGTGGTGACACGGCACGCCGACGTCAAATACGTGTCCACGCACCCGGAGTTGTTCTCCTCCACCACCAACACGGCCGTCATCCGCTTCAACCAGAACATCAGCCGCGACCAGATCGAGGTCCAGCGGCTGATCATGCTGAACATGGATCCGCCGGAGCACACCCGCGTCCGCCAGATCGTCCAGCGCGGCTTCACCCCCCGCGCGATCCGCTCGCTGGAGGGCGCGCTACGGGACCGCGCCCGCCGCATAGTCGACACGGCCCTCGCCGCCTCCAAGGGCCGCGACTCCTTCGACTTCGTCACCAACATCGCCGTCGAACTCCCCCTCCAGGCCATCGCCGAACTCATCGGCGTCCCGCAGGAGGACCGTACGAAGATCTTCGACTGGTCCAACAAGATGGCGGCGTACGACGATCCCGAGTACGCCATCACCGAGGAGATCGGCGCCGAGGCGGCCATGGAGATCGTGTCGTACGCGATGAACCTCGCGGCGGCGCGCAAGGAGTGCCCGGCGAAGGACATCGTGTCGACGCTGGTCGCGGCGGAGGGCGAAGGCAACCTGCTGCCCGACGAGTTCGGATTCTTCGTCATCCTGCTCGCGGTCGCGGGCAACGAGACGACCCGTAACGCTATCAGCCATGGCATGCACGCGTTCCTCACCCACCCCGACCAGTGGGAAGTCTACAAACGCGAACGTCCCGAGACGGCGGCCGAGGAGATCGTGCGCTGGGCGACGCCGGTGGTGTCCTTCCAGCGCACGGCGACACAGGACACGGAGCTGGGCGGCCAGAAGATCAAGGCGGGCGACCGGGTAGGCCTGTTCTACTCGTCGGCGAACAACGACCCCGAACTCTTCGACAACCCGGAGCAGTTCGACATCCTCCGCGACCCGAACCCGCACCTCGGCTTCGGCGGCGGAGGCCCGCACTTCTGCCTCGGCAAGTCGCTGGCGGTCCTCGAAATCAACCTGATCTTCAACGCCATCGCCGACGCCCTCCCGAACCTCACGCTGGCAGGCGACCCGCGCCGCCTGCGCTCGGCATGGCTGAACGGCATCAAGGAACTTCAGGTCACGCCGTAACGGACCGCACGAACGCGCCGAACGCGGCGGGAGTGAACGTGATCGCCGGGCCGTCCGGATTCTTGGAGTCACGGACGGCTACGGCGTGGGGGAGGTCGGCGATCTGTATGCAATCGCCGCCCTGGTCACCGCTGTACGAGGACTTGCGCCAAGCGGCACCATGGAGGGTTGCGCACTCGACGCATTCGCCACCTTGGTCGCTGCTATAGCTCGACTTACGCCACTGGGCGTCAGCCAGCTGAGAGTTGTTGCTCCCCATAGCGCTCCTCCATCACCCGCTGGATCAGCTCGGCCGAGTCCCGCAAGGACAGGGCCGCTGCCTGCAGATGATCGTATCGGAGCGAGCAGTCCTTGACAGTCTCTGGATTGGCCGTGGGATGCCCCATCCCATAGCCCTCCGTATAGACGATCGCGGGGTCGTCGGCGAACCGGAAGAGGGTGAACGAGCCCGTCAGCCCGGCATGCGCCCCGACCTCGTACGGAAGCACCTGGATGTTGACGTGCCGCTTGTTCTGGTAACTCAACAGGCGCGCGAGTTGATCCCGCATGACGTCCGGCCCACCGATGTCCTGATGCAGCGCCGCCTCGCTCAGGATCGTCCACAGCACCGGGGGCTTGGGCTTCTCCAGGATCCGCTGGCGGGCGAGCCGGACGGCAGTCCGGTCATCAAGCTTGACGGTGTCCACCGTGCCGAGCACGGCACGCGCGTACGCCTTGGTCTGAAGCAGCCCATGCACCATGTTGGTCTGGAAGGTGTAGATCTCGATCGCCCGCGACTCCAGCTCCGCAACCTGCTGAAACCACGCCGGAAGCTGGCTCCGCAGCACCAGCGGCAGCAGCCGGGACAGCAACCCACCCGTCCCCAGCGCGATGTCCGCGCGCTCACTGAAGTCCGACGTCGGCAGCTTGCGCGCCGTCTCGATCTGGCCGATCAGCGATCCGGTGTACGAGATGATCGCGCCCAGCTGCTTCTGGGTGAGCCCGACCGCCTCGCGGTAGCGGCGCAGCTCGTATCCGTAGTAGTCGAGCGGCGACGCGCTCGGGTCGAGGACGTTGACGTGGACCACGGCGGGTACCCCCTCGGGCTCAACTCCGCTTACTTCCAAGCGGGTTGTATTCGTTCCGTAGCCGAGCGTAGCCATCACGCGGCACGCTCGTACCGTGAACGACAATTCCCAGTACGGCATGCGCTTCACGGTCGGCGCGCACTCCGCCCGCCATGTACGCAGGATCGTCCGTACCCACCTGGACCAGTGGGCCATGTCCGAGCTGTCGGAGGCGGCGGAGCTCGCCGTGACCGAACTGCTCGCGAACGTGGTGCGCCATGTGCCCGACCGCTACTGCGTGTTGAAGCTCAGAAGGCGACCCCACGGCGTACGCATCGAGGTGTCGGACGGCTTCCCGCAGCTCCCGCTCCCCCGCGCCGCCTCGGACGACGACGAGTCCGGCCGAGGCCTCGTCCTGCTCGACGCGGTCGTCGACAAGTGGGGCGTCTCGCCGGGCCTGACGAAGACCGGCAAGACCATCTGGTTCGAGTGCGGCACGTCCGCATCCCCGACCCCGACTCCGACCCCGGAGCCTCCCTCGGACGTAGACCTTGATGATCCCCGATACGACTGAAACAGTTGAGATCGAACATGATCTCAACCGGATCGGTGGGGGAATGAGCACGCAGAAACAGAATCAGCACCTTGCGGTCACTGAGCGCACCCGTCATCGGCGGCTGCGCGAGCAGGGCAGTACCCGTGTCGCCGATCTCGACGCGATACTCCGCGCCGGGTTCGTCTGTCATCTCGGCGTCGTCGTCGACGGGGTGCCGATGGTCGTGCCGACCGTGTACGGGGTCGACTTCGGGACGCGGACGTTGTACGTGCACGGGTCCGTGGCCAGTCGTAGCCTCGTACAGGCGCCGGACGCGACCGTCTGCGTCACCGTGACGCATATCGACGGGCTGGTGCTCGCGCGGTCGGTGTTCGAGCACGGGGTCAACTACCGCAGCGCCATGGTGTACGCCGTGCCCCGGCTGGTCGCGGACGGGGACGAGCTGCTGCACGGGCTGCGGGTGGTGACCGAGCAGTGTGCGCCGGGGCAGTGGGAGTACGCACGCCAGCCCAACCGCAAGGAGCTCGCGGCCACTTCGCTGCTCGCGCTCTCGCTGGACGAGGCGTCCGTGAAGACGGCGTCCGGCCCGCCCCAGGACGGGGACGGGCCGGACGGTGAACTCGGGCTGTGGGCCGGGGTGATACCGATGCGCAGCTACTTCGACGCGCCGGAGCCCGACCCGGCTCTGCCCGCCGGCATCGCCGTGCCGCCCCATGTCGTGGCCCTGGGCCCGGGCAGCTCCGGCAGCTGAATCCCGCGCGGCCCGGCCAGTACGTGGACGAGGGCGAAGCCCGCGCCGACGACCGTCGCGCCGCCGATCGCGTCCAGCACCCAGTGGTTGGCGGTGGTGATGATCGCGCAGACCGTGAAGAGGGGGTGGAGGAGGCCGAGGGCCTTCATCCACAGCTTCGGCGCCACCACCGCGATCACGATCCCGCACCACAGGGACCAGCCGAAGTGCAGCGACGGCATCGCCGCGTACTGGTTGGTGACCTGCGTCATCGGGCCGTACTCCGGGTGCGCCAGGTCCTGCGGGCCGTGGACCGTGTCGATGAACCCCATGCCCGGCATCAGGCGCGGCGGCGCCAGCGGGAAGAGCCAGAAGCCGACCAGGCCGAGCAGCGTCGCGAAGCCGAGCGCCGAGCGCGCCCAGCGGTAGTCCGCCGGGCGGCGTACGTACAGCACGCCCAGGATCGTCAGCGGGACGATGAAGTGGAACGTCTCGTAGTAGAAGTTGAAGAACGAGAGCAGCCATTTCGCGTGCTGGATCGAGTGGTTCGCCCAGTGCTCGATGTCGATGTGGAGCGCGCGCTCGATCGACACGACGGTCCGACCGTGCGCCTGTGCCGTCTCGCGCCCGGCGCTCGCGGCCAGGCGGATGTGCGAGTACGCGGAGTAGCCGACGCGGATGACCAGCAGTTCCATCAGCAGGTTCGGGCGGCTCAACACCCGGCGCCAGAACGGCAGCAGCGGGATGCGGGACCAGCGCGCCGGAACGGATGTGCCGTACTCCGTGGGAACGGGTGCACGGAAGTGCTCGGCGGTGCGCGGCAGGAACGGGACGGCGCACGCGGCGACGAGCGCCGTGAGGAGGGGAACGTTGTCACGTATCGCGTACAGCGCCGACATGTTCGGCAGCAGGACCGTGCCCGGCAGCGTCATGACGAGGACGACGACGGCGGGCCACGCCAGCCGGTCGCGGGCCTTGGCCCCGACCCGGCCGACCATCGCGAGCAGCACCCAGAGCAGTTGGTGCTGCCAGGCGGTCGGCGAGACGGCGACCGCGACGCAGCCGGTGAGGGCGACGGCGAGGAGGAGTTGGCCGTCGCGCGCGTAGCGGACGGCACGGCGCAGGCCGAGGAAGACGACGGCGGCGGCGAGCACCAGGAAGAGCGCGATCTCCAGCGGCCCCTCCAGGCCGAGCCGGAGCAGCGCGCCGTGCAGCGACTGGTTGGCGAGGCTGTCGGCCCGTGCGCCGAGCCCCGCGCCCGCCACATGGTGCACCCAGTACGTCCAGGAGTCGTGCGGCATGACCGCCCAGGTCAGGGCGGTGGCGGCGGCGAAGGTCCCGGCGGTGGTGACGGCCGCGCGTCTGCGTCCGGTGAGCCAGAGCAGCGGCACGAAGAGCAGTACGGTCGGCTGGAGGGCGGCGGCGATGCCGATGAGGACCCCGGATCCGCGTTCACCTCGTACGGCGAAACAGCCGAGCAGGACGAGCAGCACCGGGATGATGCTGGTCTGGCCGGTGGTGAGGGCGTTGCGGACGGGCAGCGAGACCATCAACAGGCTGATGGCGACGGGTGCGGCGAGCAGCTGGCTGCGCCGTGAGACGGGGCCCGGCAGCGCGCGGGCGACGATGACGCCGATCACGGCGACGAGGAGAAGTGTCGAGAACGTCCAGGCGACGCCGAGCGCCTTCTCTGCGGAGTGGGTGAGCGGTTTGAGTACTAAGCCGGCGAAGGGGGTGCCGGTGAAGTGCTCCTTGTCGTAAAGGGACCCCTTCACATGCAGAACACCATTGACGCCATTGACCCCGTCGACGCTGTTGACGCCGGTCCAGGTCTCCAGGTCGGTGAGCCGCTGACCCGGTGGGAGCCGCAGGACGTGAGCCATCTGCCGTATCGCGAGCACTGCGGCGACCAGCCACAGGGCCACCCGGGCCATGCTCATCCTGGTGTCGGCGGACCCCGTGTCCACCGTGCTGCCGCGTTGGCCGTGCTCCGCATTCGCCACGCCCCGCCGAACCTCCCACCGTTCCACTGGCCGAGTTCCCGCCGCCCCCGGCTCCGGGGCGGCATCCCTAGAGCCTTGCACCACCCCGATGAGAAGACTCAGGCAACCCCCATTTCGCCTGACTGTCACCGGTGTTTCGACCGAAACCACGTTTGCGAGAATCCGCAACTTACCGGAACGGGGTCGGCGGGGCGGGGTGGTTATTGTCGAGGCATGAGCATTGTGAAGATCAACGTCCTGACGGTTCCGAGCGAGCAGCGCGAGGTCCTGGAACAGCGGTTCGCCGCACGGGCCGGGGCGGTGGAGAACTCCGACGGTTTCGAATGGTTCGAGCTTCTGCGGCCGGTCGAGGGGACGGACCAGTACCTGGTGTATACGCGGTGGCGTAGCGAGGCCGACTTCGAGGCGTGGATGGCTACGTCGATGCGGGGTGCGCACGGCGGCGCCACCGCTGAGGGCGACCGCCCGAAGCCGGCGGCAACGGGCTCCACCCTGTGGTCCTTCGAGGTGGTCCAACAGGCGTCCCCGAAGGCCTGACGCCTGATCCCCCACCCCACCCCTTCCCGAAAGCCTCCGGCGGATGTTCGTCTGCGGACCGTGCCGGGTTGCTCGCGCAGTTCCCCGCGCCCCTGGGTAGTCAGGGGCGCGGGGAACTGCGCGATCAGCCCCCACCGGGCCGCAGCCGAAAAGACTCCAGCGCGGAGCGCTAAAGCTCCAGCAGGCGCTCCGTGAGCGCGCGGCACTCCCGCAGGGTCAGCCGCAACGCCTCCGTATCCGCCTTGCCGGACGCCGACGACCGGCGCTCGCGGACGAGGTCGGGAAGACGCGCGACGACCTCCGCCAGGACCGCGTCCGCCTCCGACACAGCCTGCCGAGGCTCATCCACGAACCCACTCACCGCCCGGTGCAACCGAAGCGCCCACTTGTCCCGCTCCTCAGTCGGCAGCAGGGCAACAGCCGAAAGCTCAGGCCGCGGAGGCGGCACAGGCGGCTCACCCTGGGCCGAGGCCTCCACCGGGAACGGCCCCGGGCCCGCGTCCACCGCGCCGTACTCCTCGCCCCGCATCACACCGCACCCCGCTTCGCGGCATGCCGCGGCCCCGCCGTCAGCAGCTCCTCGAACAGCGTGCGCGCCTCGATCATCGCCTCGCGCATCTCCTCCGTGTCCGCCGCGCCCCGAGCCGCCCGATGCACCCGCCGGTAGCCGTCGAGCCGACCGGCGTGGTGCACGGACAGCGCCGCGATCTGGTCGTCGTACGCCTTCGCCGCCGGGAACCCCCGCTCCTCGGCAAGACGCGCCACCAACTTGTCCGCCTCCTCCGCCGCATGCCGGGGCGAGTCGACGAACTGCTCCTGGATCCCCGCCCAGCGGACGAGGTAGTGCTCGCGCACCTCCGCCGGCATCGGCCGCTCCGCGAGCGAACCGTGCCGCTTCAGCCGCTCGCCGAGCTCGCGTTCGGCCGCGCGCCGGTCCCCGTCGTGCAGGACGACCGCCCGCTCGTACTCGGGGCCGAACCGCCGCCGCAGCCCGCGCCCGCCCGCCGCCGCACCCCGTACGACGAGGAGCGCGGCGGCGGCGAGCACGACGACGAACACCGCGATCAGAACGACGATCACGATCGTGGACATGACTACCCTCCGGTGAGTGCGTACGTACGCGACCTGGGTCCGAACACCGGGTCACCAGGAATTCGGTGGCCAAACAGCAACCGCTTCGGGTAGGCAGGCGCCATGAGTTGGATCATGATCCGCGAGCCGTACGACACCCCCGACGCCACACTGCTCCGCCGCGACTACTACGACGAGGTCGCGAGCCGCTGGTACGGCAGACCGGCCACCGCCGAGGAGATCGAGCAGGGGTTGACCGACGACGGGGCGGAGAGACTGCGGCCCCCTCTGGGCGACTTCGTCGTGGGGCGCCATCACGGCAAGCCCGGCGCCTGCGGCGGCATCCAGCTCTGCGAGACCGCCCCCGTCATCAACGGCACCGCCCCGGCCACGGCCGAGCTGACCCGCGTATACGTACGACCGGAGATGCGCGGAAGCGGCGGCGGCGCTGCCCTGCTCACCGCCCTGGAGGACGCCGCCCGCCGTCTGGGCGCCCGCCGTCTCGCCCTGGACACCCGCCACGACCTCGTCGAGGCCCGCGCGCTGTACGCCAGGAACGGTTACCGCGAGATCCCCCCGTACATACAACGCCCTTACGCGGAACGGTGGTTCGCGAAGGAACTCTGATCTCCGATCAACGTCACCGCGCGTGGTCTCGGCGCAGCTCCGGGCCCCGGGGCGACTCGCCGTCCGAGCCAGACATCTCCGCCGTCAGCTCCTCCACCAGCTTCTTCAGGTCGGTGGGGCGGTCGGGGCCCCACCAGTCTCCGAGGAGTTCACCCAGGGACTCCTCGCGGGCCGAGGCCAGACGGAGCGCCGTCTCGCGGCCGGGTTCCGTGGGGACGAGCGCGATGCCCTCGCGGCGGGCGAGGCCCCGCTCCTCCAACTGGCGGCCCGCCGCCGTGATCACCGTGAGGGGTACGGGCACACGCTCGGCCAGGAAGGCCGGTTCGGCGGAGCCGTAGCGGTGGATGCGCAGCAGCAGCCAGCTCGACGCGGGGAGCAGGTCGAGTCCGGCGCGGGCGGTGATCCGCTCGTACAGATCGCGGCGGCCCTCCCGGGTGCCGAGCACCGACAGCGCCCGCGCGCACTCGTCGTACGACGAACGCTGGACCGGGTTCGAGGCCACGGTCTCGCTGACGTCGGGCGCGGTGACGGCGCCGCGCAGCTTGTCCTCGCGCAGGAACCAGGCGACCACGAAGGCGACGAGCGTCACCGGGACCGCGTAGAGGAAGACATCGGTGATCGATTGCGCGTACGCGTGCAGGACCGGGGGACGGAGAGTCGGCGGCAGGGCCGCGATCGTCCGTGGATCGGCGGCCAGTTGGGACGGGCCCGTGCCCGCCGGGAGCGGTCGGCCCTCGAGCGCGTCGGCGAGTTTGCCGTTGAGGCGGTTGGTGAAGATGGTGCCGAAGATGGCCACGCCGAACGACGCCCCGATCGAGCGGAAGAACGTCGCTCCGGAGGTGGCGACGCCCAGGTCCCCGTAACTGACGGCGTTCTGCACCACCAGGACCAGGACCTGCATCACCAGTCCGAGGCCCGCGCCGAAGACGAAGAAGTACACGCTCATCTCCCACGTCGGGCTCGACTCGGTGAGCCGGTGCAGCAGCATCAGGCCGATCGTGACCACCGCCGTGCCCGCGATCGGGAACACCTTCCAGCGGCCGGTGCGCGAGACGATCTGGCCCGACGCGGTCGACGTCAGCAGCATGCCGAACACCATCGGCAGCATGTGCACCCCGGACATCGTCGGCGTCACACCCTGCACGACCTGCAAGAACGTCGGCAGATACGTCATCGCGCCGAACATCGCGAAGCCCACGACGAAGCTGATGACCGCGACGAGCGAGAACGTACGGATACGGAACAGCTTCAGCGGAAGCACCGGCTCCACCGCCTTGCGCTCCACCGCCACGAAGCAGCCGAGCAGCACCGCGCCCAGCACCGCGAGCCCGATGATCTCGCCGGACCCCCAGGCCCAGGTCGTCCCGCCGAGCGAGGCCACCAGGACCAGGCAGGTGGCGACGGACGCGATCAGGAACGTGCCGAGGTAGTCGATGGTGTGGCGGGTGCCGCGCACCGGGATGTGCAGCACGGCCGCGATGACGATGAGCGCCACCACGCCGACCGGCAGGTTGACGTAGAACACCCAGCGCCAGCTGAGGTGTTCGGTGAAGAAGCCGCCGAGCAGCGGCCCCAGCACGCTCGTCGCACCGAAGACCGCGCCGAACAGGCCCTGGTAGCGGCCGCGTTCGCGGGGCGGCACGATGTCGCCGACGATCGCCATCGACAGCACGATGAGCCCGCCGCCGCCCAGTCCCTGGACGGCCCGGAAGGCGATCAACTGAGCCATGTTCTGGGCGACTCCACAGAGTGCGGAGCCGATGAGGAAGAGGACGATGGCCGACTGGAACAGCTTCTTGCGGCCGTACTGGTCGCCGAGCTTGCCCCAGAGCGGGGTCGCGGCGGTCGAGGCGAGCATGTACGCGGTGACGACCCAGGACAGATGCTCCATCCCGCCGAGGTCGCTGACGATGGTCGGCAGGGCGGTGGAGACGATGGTCTGGTCGAGGGCCGCGAGCAGCATGCCGAGGAGCAGCGCGCCGATGGCGACGAGCACGGTCCGCCGCTCCTGTCCCGCACCGGGAGGTATGGCGCTGGGGTCTGCGGGATCCGTGGGCTCCCTGGGGTCCCTGGGGGCCGATTCCCGAGCTTCCTGAGCCATGGCCGCCCCTCTCTGTCTCCTTCTTCCTCCATCCTGATCGCAATGTCCGGATATGGCCTGCCGGGGTCGGCGGGGGCCGGTGATCGGGCGGCGCGGGACCTGCCGTGAGCCTGCATAATCGCTGGCAGTTCAAGGGGAGGGGACCCACGATGAGGGCACACGTATGTCCTGAATGCGGTACGGAACGCGAGCACGACGGCAGACCCGGCTGCCCCTGCGCCGCCCGCGCCGCCGAGGCCGCACGCGCCGAGCGCTCGGCCGAGATAGCCGCGAGCGAGGACTTCGACCCGCTGCGCCTGCGGCCGTACGTGACGCTGGAGAACGTGGGGGTGGAGGGGGCGGGCGCGGGTGCGGGGGCCGCCTCGGCCGGTGACCCGACGGCGACGATGCCGCTGCGGGCGGTTCCGGCGGGGCCGGGGCCGGTTTTCGGGGGTGCTGCCGGTGGTGACGCCTTCGCGGGCGCGCCCGGTTCGGCTGCCGCCGGTGGCGACGCCTTTGCGGGCGCGCCTGGCCCGGCCGCCACTGCGGGCGGTGGCGACACCGGCCCGTACACCGGCCCCGACGCCTACGAGCCCGTACTGCACCAGGCCGCCGCCACCCCGTCCCGCTCCCGCCGACGCCGCCCCCTCCTCCTGGCCTCGGTCGCCGCCGCGACGATCCTGGCCGCCGGTACGGCCGCCTTCGCGGGCGGTGGGCTCTTCGGCGACGGGCACGGCGACTCGGCGGCGCTGCCCGACACGACCGTCTCGACCCTCCCGTACGGCGACACCCCCTCCGCGGCCACCTCGACGCCCTCCCCCGCCGCGTCGAAGTCCGCCCACGACACCCCGAGCACGAGCCCGTCGCCACGCAAGAGCTCACCGGCGCCGAGCCGTACGCCCGCACACTCCCCCAGCCCGTCCCGCAAGCCGGTCTCCCCGACTCCCTCCCCGTCGAAGGCCACCGGCAGCGTGGACAGCGCCCCGGCCGAGCAGCCCGCCGCCGCACCCGTACTGCGCCGGGGCGACAGCGGCCCCGAAGTGGCCGAACTCCAGGACCGGCTGGCGCAGTTGACGATCTACGACGGGAACGTGGACGGCCGGTTCGGTTCGCGTACCGAGCGCGCGGTGAGCACGTACCAGTCGTACATGGGCCTCACCGCGGACCCGCCGGGCGTCTACGGCCCGGAGACCCGCCGCGCTCTGGAAGCACAGACGTCCCAGCAGTAACGAAAACGTGAGACAGCCGCCCCCGTCGGACCGTCCACTGCCTCCGCAGTCGAACGGTCCGGTGGGGGCGGTTGGCGTATTCGGCCCCGCGTTTTGTATCGTGGAGGAACAAAGTGGCTCCGCCCGTATTCCCTGACCGGCGGGCGGGGCCGCTTGTGTCTCTGCTCCCGCTCCCAGGAGTCCGCCGATGACGGCCACGCCCACCACCCTGACCGCCCGCGCCCTCCTGCTCGACATGGACGGCACGATCGTCAACTCCGACGCCGTGGTCGAGCGCTGCTGGCGCGCCTGGGCCGTCGAGCACGGGCTCGACCCCGACGAGGCGCTGAAGGTCGTCCACGGCCGCCAGGGCTACGCCACCATGGCCGTCCTGCTGCCGGACCGCCCGATGGAGCAGAACCACGCCGACAACCGCGTGATGCTCGCCCAGGAGACCGCCGACACCGACGGCGTCGTCCCCGTCCCCGGCGCCCCCGCCTTCATGGCCGCCCTGTCCGGCCTCCCCCACGCCCTGGTCACCTCGGCCAACGAGCCCCTGGCCCGCACCCGCATGGCCGCCGCGGGCCTGCCCATGCCCGCCGTCCAGATAACCGCCGAACGAGTGGGCACCAGCAAGCCCGACCCCGAAGGCTTCCTGAAGGGCGCCGCGGAACTGGGCTTCGCCCCGTCGGACTGCGTCGTCTTCGAGGACTCGGAAGCGGGCATACGGGCAGGCAAGGCGGCGGGGATGCGGGTGATCGGCGTAGGCCCGCGAGCGGCGGAGCACGAGCCGACGGCGTACGTACCGGACCTGACACACGTAACGGTGACGCCCGGGGCGGACGGCACGATCGACCTGACGATCACGCCCTGAGCACCCCGTCCCCTAGGGGCGCGGGGAACTGCGCGAGCAACCCAGCACGGTCCGCACCCGACCGAGATCGCCCCGCAGGGGCGCTTTAGGGGCGCGGGGCTGTGACATTTGCGGCTCCGCCGCGTGGGCGCGACAAGCCACAGAAAACCCGCGCCCGAAGGGCAAGCCGTCAGCCTGTGACGGCCTCAAACAGGCTGAACCCGGCAAGCGCAGCCATCAAGCACGCCGCAACCTTGGTGATCAGCTTCAACGGCACGTACTTCATCAACGTCCGCCCACCCAGAATCCCAAGCCCCGCGACCGCCCACAGCGCAAGCACCGCGCCAAGGCCCACCGACAGCGGGCTGTCATACCGGGCGGCCAGATTCGCGGTCATGATCTGCGTGAGATCACCGAACTCCGCGACCAGGATCAGCATGAACCCCGCCCCGGACACCTTCCAGAAGGACTGATCGGCCGGCGCCGCGACGTCCTCCTCGTCGTCGTCCTTCTTGAAGAGCAGCACCGCCGCCCCCGCGAGGAACAGCACGCCCACGATCGCCTGGAGCAGCCGGTGCGGCAGCAGCGTCAGCACGCTGCCCGCCGCGATGGCGAGCGCGACATGGAGCGCGAACGCGGCCGCGACGCCGACGAACACGTACGACGCCTTGTAACGGGTGCCGAGCATCAGGCCCGCGAGCGCGGTCTTGTCGGGGAGTTCGGCAAGGAAGACCACGCCGAACGTGATCGCCAGGATGGTGAAGCTGAGCACGGAAAAGGTTCCTCAATCGGTCGGGCACGGCCGCACCGAGAGCGTTTCACGAGAATTCCGGGGTCGCTTCGGCACGGCAGCACCATGAACAGTCATGGTCACTGCGGCCGAAGGTCTCGCTGGCCGACCCTCACGGGCCTGCCTCCGGGCGCCGGCTGGGCTCTCCCTGGGGAGGTTCCAGCAGTATGTCGACGGTCCGGCGAAGAGCTACTCCCCTTCTGCTCCGTACAGAATACGGGACGCGAAGAATCCCTCGACAGGGACTTTGGTCCCGCGCCGAGACCCGCCGAGGCCCGCCGCCACACGCGACCTCACGCCGCCACGTCCCGGTGCACCCTCCCCCGCGCCACCAGCTCAAGCACCACCGACACCGCCGTCGCCTGCACCGCCATCAGTGCGACCAGGACGAACAGCTGCACCGCGCCCGCCTGCACCGGTGACGCACCGCCGAGCAGCATGCCGACGAACGCGCCCGGCAACGTGACCAGGCCCACCGTCCGGGTCTGGTCCAGGCCCGGGAGCAGCGCGTCGGAGGCCGCCGCCCGGGCCACCTCCAGCCGCGCGTCCCGGTCGAGCAGCCCGAGGGCCATCGCCGCCTCCACCTCGCCGCGCCGCACGGTCAGCTCGTCGAGCGCGCGCCGCCCGCCGAGCACCGTCGCGGTGAGCGCGCCGCCGATGAGGATGCCGGTGACGGGGATGAGCGCGATGCCCTTGACCGGGACGAGCCCGGTGAGCAGCAGCGCGGCCACCACCGGGGTGACCCCGGCCGCGATCGGCAGCGCGGCCCACCACCAGGTGCCGTTCTGCGTCATCCGCCGCCCCGCCGTACGCACCGCCACCGCGAACATCAGCAGCAGGAACCCGAGCAGCAGCGGCACCGACCCGACCACCCAGCGGATCGCGCTCGCCACCACCGCCAGCTGAACGGCCGCCCGCACTCCGGCGACCAGGATCTCCCGCCCCCGCCCGAGGTGTGCGGCCGCCGCGACACCGGCCGCGGCCAGCAGCAGTACGGCGAGGACGACCCCGAGCGTGAGGTTGACGGGCAGCAGCACGCGCCCACGGTACGCCGGTGGAACCCGCGCGCCGGGCGGCACCGACGGCACTATCTCGCCGCCGCGTCGTTCCGTACCGTACGGAACGACGGAGGGGACGACATGGCCGGACTGCGCCTGGGACCACTGCTGCGCCACGTCGACGGGGAGTCCGGCACCTCGGCCACGGTGTGGGTGGAGACCGACCGGCCGTCGACGGTCCGGGTGCGCTGCGGCGACGGCGGCCCGGACACCGCCTCAGGCTCCTCCCGTACGTTCCAGATCGCCGGGCACCACTACGCCCTCGTCCCCGTCACCGGCCTCACCCCGGGCGCCGCGACACCGTATGAAGTGCTGCTCGACGAGCGGCGCGTGTGGCCGCCCGAGCGCTCCCCCTTTCCCTCGCCGGTGATCCGTACGCCCGCGCCGGGCGCTCAGGAGCTGCGGATCGCGTTCGGGTCCTGTCGCTGGGCCGCACCGCCGGAACGCGAGCACGACCCCGTCGGACCCGACGCCCTCGACACGCTCGCCGTGCGCCTCGCCGCCGACCCCGGTGCCGAGCGCCCCGACGTCCTGCTGCTGCTCGGCGACCAGGTGTACGCCGACGCCGTCTCGCGGGCGACCCGGCGGTGGCTGGCCGCCCGGCGCGATCTGCGCGACCCGCCGGGGGCGCAGGTCGGGGAGTACGAGGAGTACACCCGGCTCTACGACGAGTCGTGGGGCGACCCCGAGGTGCGCTGGCTGCTGTCCACCGTGCCGAGTTTCATGATCTTCGATGACCACGACGTGATCGACGACTGGAACACCAGCGCCGCCTGGCTCGCGGGCATGCGCGCCACCGCGTGGTGGCCGGAGCGGCTGGCGAGCGGGCTCATGTCGTACTGGGTCTACCAGCACCTGGGCAATCTCTCCCCGGCCCAACTGGCCGCCGATCCGCTGTACTCGGCGGTCCGGGCGACCCCCGACGGAACGGAGGCGCTGCGGCGGGGCTGCGCGCCGACCGCCCCTTCTTCCGAAGGACAGCGCTGGAGCTACCGCCGCGACTTCGGGCGGGTGCGGCTGCTGATGGTGGACACCCGCGCGGCCCGCGTCCTGGACGAGGACAAGCGCGCGATGCTCGACGAGGCGGCGGCCGACTGGCTCCAGGAGCAGGCGCTCGACGGGCCCGGCGGCTACGACCACCTGCTGATCGGCAGCTCGCTGCCCTGGCTGCTGCCGCCGCTCGCCCATGACGCGGAGGCCTGGAGCGCGGCGCTGTGCCGTGGCGTACGCGGCCCGCGCTGGGCGCGGTTGGCGGAAAAGCTGCGCCGCCGGGCCGACTTGGAGCACTGGGCGGCGTTTCCGGCGTCGTTCGCCCGGCTCGCCGAGCTGATCGCCCGCGCGGGCTCGGGCACCGCCGCCCCGGCCACGGTCTGCGTGCTCTCGGGCGATGTGCACCACGCGTACGTCGCCGAGTCGGGCCGGACGAACAGCTCTCCCGACGGCCGTTCCGGCGCGCGGGTGTTCCAGCTGACCTGCTCGCCCGTCCACAACGCGGTGCACGCCGTGATCCGCGCCGGGTTCCGGTTCGGCTGGAGCCGCGCGGGGCGCCGCCTCGGCCGCGCGCTGGCCCGGCACGGCCGCACCGGACGGCCCCCGGTGCGCTGGCACCGCACGGGCGGCCCCTGGTTCGGGAACCAGCTGATGACCCTGACCCTGCGCGGCCGCTCCGCACACCTGCGGCTCGACCAGGCCCGAGCGGGACGCGGACGCGAGCCTGCCCGCCTGATCACGGTCTTCGACCGGGACCTGACTGCCGAGTAGCCCACGCAGTCCCCGCAAGCCGCGTAACCCTGCGTCGCGACACGTTCGTATTACGTCCATGTATGCCCCCCGTAAAGGCGATTTCCAGCCGACCATAAGCGGAATCAGGTCACCTACTTAAACTTGAACTTGCAAGTACTACTCAGGCCTACCTAACCTTGAGACTTCAACGACCCCGTCCCCCACCCCGAAGGAGCCCGTCCCCCATGGCCTCCCCCGCACAGCCCTCCGCTCTCACCATCGAGCGCGCCAAGCCGTACGTGCTCGGCCTCTTCCGGATCGTCATCGGCTTCTTCTTCACCTGCCACGGCGCCGCCTCCCTCTTCGGCTGGTTCGGCGGTGCGCCCGGCACCGGCGGCTCGCTGGAGGTCGGCCTCTGGCCCAACTGGTACGCCGCCGCCATCCAGTTGGCCGGCGGCCTGCTGATCATGGCCGGTCTCTTCACCCGCTCCGCCGCCTTCCTCTCCTCGGGGTCCATGGCGTACGCGTACTTCGACGTCCACCAGTCCGGCGCGCTGCTTCCGCTCCAGAACGGCGGCGAGGCCGCCGCGATGTTCAGCTGGGCCTTCCTGCTGCTCGTCTTCACCGGCCCCGGCGCGCTCGCCCTCGACCAGCTGATCGGTGGCCGCCGGACCGCCGAGCTCCCCGACGTCACGCCCGCCGCCGCGACTGCGGGAACGTCACGCTGACCCAGGGGCACAGCAGTTCACCGGCTCGACGGTGACACCTCACCCCCGAACGGAAACCCCATGCGCCCCAGGCGTACGCTGTACGGCTGTACAGCGTCCCGGCCGCAGACCAGCGAGAGCGGGGCGCATTCCGTTCGGGGGTCGCAGTGCTGGAGAGTGTGGGGTCGCTGACGGGCAGCCCATGGATTTACGCCGTGGTGACGGTCTCCGTTCTCCTGGACGTGTTCCTCCCGGTCCTCCCCAGCGGGGTCTTGGTGATCACCGCCGCGACCTCGGCGGCGGCCGGTTCGACCACCGCCGCGGGCGCCCCGCACGCCATACGCGACGTACCCGATCTGCTGCTTCTCGCCGCCTGCGCCGCCGCGGCCTCCGTCGCCGGCGACCTCGTGGCGTACCGCCTCGCCTGGCGCGGCGGGGCACGGCTCGACCGGGCCATCTCCCGCTCGCGCCGCCTCACCCGCGCACAGGAACGTCTCGGCGCCGCGCTGAGCCGGGGCGGCGGCGCGCTCGTCGTCATCGCCCGGTTCGCCCCGGCGGGCCGGTCCGTGGTCTCCCTCGGCGCGGGCGCGGCACACCGCACCCCCAGGGAGTTCCTGCCCTGGTCCGCCCTCGCGGGGATCGCCTGGGCCGGATACAGCGTCGGCCTCGGCTACTTCGGCGGGCGCTGGCTCGGCGCGACCTGGCTCGGCACGGGCATCTCCGTCCTCGCCCTGTTCGCCGCGGGCTCCCTCGCCGCGTACGTCATGCGCCGCCCGGAACCGGCCACGGCCGCCTGACCGGGCGCACCACGGCCCAGCGCATCACGAGCCACCGCGCTGAGACACGGCTGACTACACCGGCGTCCTGACCGGCACTCCCCGTATCTCCAGCCCCTCAAGCAGCCGGGCCGTCGCCTCGGCCATCTCTTCGACCGCGCGGTCGAAGACCTCGCGGTTGTGCGCGGCGGGCGCCCGGAAGCCGGACACCTTGCGTACGTACTGCAGAGCCGCGGCGCGGATCTCTTCGTCGGTGGCCTCCTCGGGGAGGGCCGGCGGCCTGAGGGTCTTGATGCTTCTGCACATGCCTCAAGTGTGACGGGTACCACTGACAACGGGCCCGGAGATCTTCGCGGACCCAGTCAGTTCTCTTTTCGAACTGATACCTTCGGCCCCATGACGACCGTTGACTTCTCCACCATGTCCGGCCTCGAACTGCTGCGCTGGGCCCAGGCCGAGCCCGGCCGGGTGCCCTCCATCGGCAAGCTCATCGGCATGACCTTCGACGAGATCGACGAGGGCCGCACGGTGATGTCGCTCGACCCCCGGCCCGAGTTCTCCAACCCGCTCGGCACGGTCCACGGCGGCATCGCGGCAACCCTGCTCGACTCGGTGATGGGGTGCGCGGTGCACACCATGCTGCCGGCGGGCGTCGGCTACACCACCCTCGAACTGAAGGTGAACTACATCCGCCCGGTCGCGCTCGACGCCGGACGGCTCACCGCCGAGGGCACCACGATCCACGTCGGGCGCCGCACCGCCACGGCCGAGGGCAGGGTGCTCAGCGCCGAGGGCAAACTGGTCGCGCACGCCACGACGACCTGCCTGATCATCCGCTAAGCGCTCCGCTGGAAGTGCGGTGACTCGACTGCGGACCGTCTGTGGCTGGTCGCGCAGTTCCCCGCGCCCCTGAAGCGCGCCCAGTACCACACCGGACTTCCGCAAGTCCGCTCAGCGGACCTCACCCTCGACGACGGGCCGCATCGCGCGCGGGTCGATGTCCTCCCGGCACTGCGGGCAGGCCAGTACGGGTACCACGGTGTGCCCGCACGGCTCGTGGCGCAGCCGCACCGGCGGCCCGTCGTCCCCGGCCATCCAGCGGTCGCCCCAGCCCATCAGCGAGACGATCACGGGGTAGAGCCCGGCGCCCTTCTCGGTGAGCCGGTACTCGTACCGCTCGGGCCGGTCCTGGTACCGCTCGCGGCGCAACACCCCGTGCTCCACCAGCGCGGTGAGCCGCTCGGTCAGCACCGGCCGCGACACCCCCGTGCTCTCCCGGAAGTCCTCGAAGCGCCGTACGCCGTGGAACGCGTCGCGCAGGACGAGCATGGTCCAGCGGTCGCCGACCACCGACAGGGCGCGGGCCACCGAACAGTTCGCCGTCCCGATCTCGCTCCACCGCATGGTGGTGAGTCTAGAGTCGGGGGCATGGCGGCAGCAGACGAGGTGAAGGCAGCGGGCTCGGCGGGACCGGTCCGGATCGACGCGTGGATCTGGTCCGTACGGCTCACCAAGACGCGCTCCATGGCGGCGACGGCGTGCCGGGCCGGCCATGTCCAGCTCAACGGCGAGCGCGTGAAGCCCGCGCACACCGTGAAGGTCGGCGACGAGGTGCGGCTGCGCCTTGAGGGGCGCGAGCGGATCGTGGTCGTCTCGCAGATCATCCGCAAGCGGGTGGGCGCGGCGGTCGCGGTGGAGGCGTACGTCGACAACAGCCCGCCGCCGCCCCCGCGCGCGGACGTGCTGGCCGCGGGCGTGCGCGACCGGGGCATGGGCCGCCCGACCAAGCGCGACCGCCGCGAGATGGAGCGCCTGCGGGGGCTGTAGCGGCACGCGCGCGTGAGCGTCCGCAAGACGACCGGGGGACGATCCCGCGTACGACATCGGCCGGACACGACCCTGCGCAGGGCGTTGGCCGGAACGTAACTCGCAGGCGAACTCCCGCCGTACGGGAGTAACTTGGAGGGCCCGGGGGCCAGGGGAGCCCCCGATCCGTCCCCAGAGGAACACGCCATGATCCTGTGGATTCTCGTCCTGGCGCTGGTCCTGTACGGCTTCGGCTTCAGTCTCGGCGGCATAGTGCTCTGCGTCGCCGTGGTGGCCGTACTCTTCAGCGCCCCACGCCGTGGCCGCTCCACGGCACCGTCCGGCGGCTCGTCCGGAGCCGGCGGCTCGGGCCGTGGCATGGACACGGACTACCGGTCGTATCGCGACCGCCGGGACCGTATGGCCCGGTGGGAGCGGCGTTATCGCAGGGAGCGGCAGAGCCGCCTCTTCTCGCTGCGCCGCCCGGACTGAACGAGCGCCATCCGCACCATCGGCAATTGAGCACGACCCACGCGCGCGAGGGCCCCGGACCGTCGAACGGTCCGGGGCCCTCGTGCGCGCGGTTTCTGCTCAGTGCACGGCTGTCAGTGCGCCGACGCCGCCGTGCTGTTGGCGGACGTGTTCGCCGGGCGCTCGGCCTTCGCGGGCGCGGGCACCAGGAGCCGTTCGGCGAGGTGACCGAAGACCAGACCGAAGCCGGCCCACAGGGTGACCTGCATCGCGAGGGCCGCCAGGCGGAACTGCCAGAGCAGCGTGGCCGGGAAGTCCTTCGGCACCTCGTTGACGGCGGGCAGGAACGCGTACGCGAGCCCGACCGCGACCAGGAAAGCGGCCGTTGCGGCGATGGCCGCGTTCCAGTTGCCCAGGCGCGGAGCGAGCCGGCGGCCGAGGATCACGGCACCGACGGCGAGCAGCACGCTCAGCGCGATCATCAGGAAGTACAGGGCGGTGCGTTTGCCGATCGTGTCGGGGTCCCCGACGGACGGCGGGTTCGCCGGGTACTTGAGGAACGGCACCACGTAGACGGTCAGCAGCGCGCCCATCGAGACGAACGCCGCCGTGGCGCGCGGCCCGAACCGGCCGATGCGGCCGAGCGCGACACAGAACGCGAGGGCGGCGATACCGCCCACGGCCACGCCGAACACCAGCACACCGGTGGCGAGACCGCCGGTGGACTGCAGGGTGCGGCTGAAGACCTCTTCGCCGTGTTCGTGCGCGTGCGCGTCCTCGAAGGCGATGGCGGAGTCCACCCGGGGCTCGCCCAGGAAGTACGCCACGGCGAGCGCTAGCACGCCGGCCACCAGGCCGGCGAGCATGCCACGCACCAACAGCGCCCTGACGGACAGGGAGTTCACGAGTCGGTACCCCTGGTCTCAGTGGCAGGGGAAGCCGAGGAGGTGGCGTCCGTCGTGCAGCCACTCGTGGACGTTCTCGCCGGAGAAGACGCTGGTGGCGCCCTGCTCGGAGCCGACGAAGTAGAGCAGCACGAGCATGAGGATGCCGAAGAAGAGGGCCCAGGGGGCGATCGCCTTCAGGGAGATGGGAGTGATCGCTGGGGTGGCTGGTGCGCTCGGCGCAGGGGCAGCGGAGAGTGCCATGGCAGAACCTCCTGGGGAACACGCGTCCCGGTCGTTGGTGCCTTTGTCGACGGTGGTGGGTCTGACTCCCCGCCTTCGCTCCCTCTTCGAGGGAGCTCGCCGGGTTCACAGTGGCGCGACCGTGCCGGAATCTCACCGGGCTTCCTTCACACCGTCTTTATGTCCACGAGACCGTACCGCGTGATGGTCCGAGCCGCTACGGCGCGCGGGAGCACAACCCCCGCGCCAAGTGCGTGAACGCCCGTGTTCTGCTTGCCTCATGACCGTACGCGTGATGTTGATCTCACCGCCGGCCGACCGCTACGCGCGCGAGGCGCGTGTCGGCGACGACGACGCCGCCCCGGACGATACGGCGGTGCGCCGGGTCCAGGACGCGGCGGCGACGCTGCCGGTGCCGGGCCGCCGCCTCAAACCGCCCGCGTCGCTCTACGAGTTGGCACGCGGCCTGCCCACCTGCTCCGAACCGGCCCTGGCCGACTGGGATCTGGGCCGCTGGCGCGGGCAGCGGCTGGACGAGCTGAGCGGTGCGGACCCGGCGGGGGTGCGGGCCTGGCTCACGGATCCGGCGGCCGCGCCGCACGGCGGGGAGAGCCTGCTCGCGCTCGTCGCGCGCGTGGGCGCGTGGCTGGACACGCTGCCCGCCGAGGGCGGCCGGGTGCTGGCGGTGGCATCCCCGGCGGTGATCCGCGCGGCGGTCACGCACGCGCTGACGCTGCCGCCCCCGGCGTTCTGGCGCCTGGACGTGTCCCCGCTGACCGTCACCGAGTTGTCCGGCCGCTCGGGCCGCTGGAACCTGCGCTGCGGGCGCCCGCTGGAAAACTGAACGAGATACGGCGAAGGCCCCCGCCGGAATTGGCGGGGGCCTTCGTCAAGGGTGGGCATGGACGGTTTCGAACCGCCGACATCTGCTTTGTAAGAGCAGCGCTCTACCACTGAGCTACACGCCCGTGACGCATCCGTGGAAGGGATCCGTGGATGAGGGAACAGCGTACATGCCTCACCGGGCAGAGCTGCAAACCCGTACTTTGGAATGATCCCGTGGGCCCGGTGGGCGCGAACTATTCGACCGGTGTGTTCGTCATTACCAGGTGGGAGAATGAACCGGCAGGCGGACACGGCACGGGAGAGGGATGTGACGGCGACACACGCGCGGCCGTACAGCAGAGCGGGTGCCCTCGTCCCCGGTGCCGCGGTGCGGGCCGCCGGGGTGCGGCGGCAGCTGCGCGATGTGCTGGCGCTCGCCGCGCTGCCCCTGGTCGTCGGGGTCGCGGTGCTGCCCGGGGCGTTCGCCGGGGGCGGGACGCGGCGGTGGTTCGGCGGGCGCGGGGAGAGCGTGCGGGCCGACGCACAGGCCGCCAAGGACGCGGCGGCGGCCGCCTTCTACGAGCTGGACACCGCCCAGCGCGATCTGCGGATCTCCATCGAGACGATCACCGCCGTGGACAGCTCGCCGGGCGCCCGCAAGGCCGTCGACGACTTCGCGGCCCTCGGCCGCCGCATCGACGAGGTCAGCAACGACTACATCACCACGGTAGACGCGCACGACCTGGACCGCGACGGCCTGGAGGCCTCGGCCGCCGCGCGGGCCCGGGGCGAGCTGACCCGGGCCAAGGACGAGCTCGTACGGGTGAAGGGCGAGCTCGACCGGTTCGAGCAGAGCCTGGGGCCGCTCCTGGCCACCGCCGAGACGCAGCTGGCGCGGCTCGCGCCCGCTGTCGAGCGCGCGCGACAGGCGCTCCTCGCCGCGAGCACCGCTCTCGACACGGTGCGGGCGTCGGGACTGAGGGCGGACGAGCTCGCCGCCCGCCTGGCCGCGCTCGCCCCGGAGCTCACCAAGCTCAACCAGGGCGCCGGCCAGCACGGCGTGACCGAGACGCTCCAGCGCGCCGACCGGGTGCTGCGGGAGGCCGAGGTCGTACGGACGGAGGCCGCGCGGCTGCCCGAGCGGGCCGCCGAGATCGACCACCGCCTGGTCTCGCTGCGTACGCGCGCGCAGGCGCTGACCACCCGCGCCGGAAGCGTCGACCCCGTCCTGAGCGAGTTGCGGCGCCGGTTCTCGGCCGCCTGCTGGCAGGACCTCCAGCATGTACCGGACCAGGCGCTCGCCGACGTCAAGCAGGCCGAGCAGAAGCTCAAGGAGGCGGCCACCGCGCGCGAGGAGCAGCGCTGGGCCGACGCGACGTCCCGGCTGAGCACGGTCAGGGCGCTGCTCAACTCCACCGACGAGGCGGTCTCGGCGGCCGGTGACCGGCTGCGGCGCCTCGACGCGGTGGCGAAGGACCCGCAGCAGGAGATCGAGCGCACCCGGTTCGCGCTGCGGGACGCGCAGCGGCTCGCGATGTCCGGCCGCGCCACCCCGGACCCGCGCCACGCCCGCCCGCTCGACGACTCCGTGGGGCGCCTGGAGCGCGCGATCGCCACGCTTGAGGGCCGCCACCCCGACTACTGGCACTTCCTCACCGAGACCGAGGCGGTACGGGCGACCGCCGCGCGCGTGGTGGCGCAGATCCGCGAGGAGCGGGGGCAGGGGGCCTGACCGCCCCTCCCCCCTCGGCCCCGGTCCCCCGCCGGAGAAGTTGTCGTGGGGGCCCCGCGGGCCGATGCTGGGAGTACGTATGGATACGTACGTACCGAACGAGGAGGCCACGCATGGCCACCCATCTGCTGCACTCCACCCTCGCCCACCGCGTCTCGCTCGACGAGCACCTGCCCGTCGACCACCGGCTGAGCAAGGTCTACCGCGTAGGGGCCGGGCTCGTCGGGCTCTTCCTGGTCGTCTTCGGCGTCCTGGGGCTCACCCACAACATCGGGTTCTTCGACACCGGCGGCAAGCAGGTCGCCGGGCTGAACACCAACGGCACCCTGAGCGTGATCTCGATCGTGGTCGGCGCGCTGCTGTTCTTCGGCATGGTCAAGGGCGGCAACTTCGCGTCCTGGCTGAACATGTCGCTCGGCGTTCTCTTCCTGATCAGCGGGTTCGTGAACCTGGCCCTGCTCGACCGGGGCTCGGCCAACTTCCTCGCGTTCCAGATGCAGAACGTGATCTTCAGCTTCATCGTCGGGCTGGTGCTGATGGTGTTCGGGATGTACGGGAGGGTGGGCGCGCATCTGCCGCACGACAATCCGTACTGGCGCGCGCGGCACGAGGATGCGGCGGAGGAGGGCACTCCGCATCGGCCTCTGCGGTAGCCGCGCCCTGCGCTCCGGGTGCGCCCGCTAGCCTGGGCGTATGCCTCGCTATGACTTCCGTTGCCGTTCGTGTGGCGACACGTTCGAGATCAGTCGGCCCATGGCCGAGTCGTCCGCGCCCGCGACGTGCCCTGCGGGGCACTCGGACACGGTGAAGTTGCTGTCCACCGTGTCCGTGGGCGGGTCGTCCCGGAACGCGCCCGCGCCGTCCGGCGGGGGTGGCGGCTGCTGCGGCGGAGGCTGCTGCGGCTGACCCACCACGGTCACCGTTTCCTCGACAGCGTCAACCCGTCCGCCACCGTCAGCAGGACGCTGTCCATGCGGTCGTCGCGTTTCACGTGGTCGTTGAAGCGTTGGATCGCGGCTGCCGGGCCCGTTGCGGCCGGGTCGACGACCTTGCCCTGGAAGAGGACGTTGTCGACGGCGATCAGGCCGTTCGGGCGCATGCGGGGGACCAACTCCTCCCAGTACGCGATGTAGTTGTCCTTGTCCGCGTCCAGGTAGGCGAAGTCGATGTGGGGCATGTCGGGCATCGCCTGGAGGGTGTCGAGGGCCGGGCGGATGCGCAGGTCGACGCGGTCCGCGACGCCCGCCTTCGCCCAGGCCTCGCGGCCGTACGCCGTCCACTCCTCGGAGATGTCGCAGGCGATCAGGCGCCCGTCGGCCGGGAGCGCCTGGGCCATGGCGAGGGCGGAGAAGCCGGTGAACGTGCCGACCTCCACGATGTGCCGGGCGCCCACCAGCCGTACCAGGAACGCCAGGAGCGGTGCCTGCTCCTCGGCCGACTGCATGCCCGCGTGGTCGGGCAGCCGCGCGTACGTCGTCTCGACCAGCTCGCGCTGCACCGCGTTGAGCGGCGGGTTGTGCGCCAGCATGTAGCCGTACAGCTCGTCCGTGATCTTTGTTGTGTTCCCCTTGGCCATATGGGCGAGTATGGGGTGAATTACGCCCGCACGGTGGCACCCTGGGTCGTGTCGGCCGAGGCGCGGGCCACGCGCGCGACGAACCTGCGCACGATCTCCTCGCCCGCCACCACACCGCGCTCCTCCAGGACGCCGACGTGCGCCGCGGCCCAGCCGGAGTCGGCGAGTTCGCCGTGGCCCGGGCGCCAGCCCTGGTCGGCGGCGAGCAGCAGATCGGCGTCGAGGAGCGAGTCGCCGGCGGCCAGGGTGAGGTCGGCGCCGGTGCGCCGGGCCACCTCCCGTACCGCCGCGCTCTTGGTCAGGGGCTTGGGGACCGCGTAGATCTTGCGGCCCTGGAGCGAGACCGTCCAGCCCCGGTCGTCCGCCCAGGCGCCGAGCTCCTCGACCCAGTCCTTAGGCAGCAGCGAGCGCTCGACGACGAGATATGCGAACAGGTCCTCGGCGACCCGCTCCTTGCGCAGCCAGACGGGGTCGGCGGTGGCCGAGATATGGGCCCGGACCTCGTCGAGCGTGGCGCACTCGGCGGCGATCCGCCCGTCCACCTTGCGCCGCCAGCCGAGGTCGGCGACCCCGTCGACGAGCAGCTGACCGCCGTTGGCGCAGATCGCGAACCGGGCGGGCGGGCCCGGGAGCTGGATGCGCTGGTACTGCTTGCGGGTCCGGGTCGTGGCGGGCACGAAGACGGTCGTGGGATCCGCTTTCAACCCCGCGAGGAGGTACGCCGCGCGCTCGGTCATGAACGAGAGCGGCTTGTGCTCATGGATCTCGACGCAGAGCAGCCGGGGCGCCCGGGGGTCGGGCATGGTCAGGTCCAGGGCCGCCGCCGAGTAGATCAGCGTACGGTCCAGGTCGCTGGCGATCAGGGTGCTCATCGGGAGACCACGGCCTTTCCGTCGGCGCCGGTCGCCCCGCGCGTGTACTGGGGGTGGATCAGTCCGACACAGCTGTACGGCAGGTCGTCGACCCATTCCACCGGCACGCCCCGCTGCTCGGCGAGCAGGCGTACGTGGTCGAGGTCGGCCCCGGCGCTGCGGTGGGCCAGGATCTTCCAGGGGACGCGGCGCAGCAGGACGCGGGTGGTCTCGCCGACGCCGGGCTTGACGAGGTTGACGTCGTGGATGCCGTACTCCTCGCTGATCCGCTCGACGGCGGCCCAGCCCTCCCAGCTGGGGGTGCGGTCGGCGGCGCGGACCACCTTGCCCTCGGCGTCCACGTCCGCGCCGACCTCGTCGAAGCGGGCGGCGACGGCGTCCAGGAAGTCCACCGAGACATCGGCGCCGGCCAGTTCGCGGTAGAACTTGGCGCCGTGGAAGTCGCCCGGCCCGATCAGGTCCGCGCGCAGCACGGTCCGCGATATCAGCCCCGACACGGTCGAGTTGAGGCACGCGGACGGGATGAGGAAGTCCTCGCGGGTGCCGTACGTACGGACACACGAGCCAGGGTCGGCGAGTACGGCGATCTCCGGGTCGAAGCCGTCGAACTCCTGGAACTCCCGTATCGCGGCGGCGAGTTCGCGGGTGATGGCGCCCTTGCCGGTCCAGCCGTCGACGAAGACGACGTCGGCGGGGTCGTGGTGGGCGGCGAGCCAGCGCAGCGCGTTGGGGTCGATGCCGCGGCCGCGCACGATGGAGACGGCGTAGTGCGGCAGGTCGAGGCCGTGCCGCTGCTGCGCCCAGCGGCGCATCAGGACGCCGACGGGGGTGCCCGCGCGGGCCAGCGAGACCAGCACCGGGCGGGGCGAGCGCTCGGTCAGGACCGTCTCGGTCACGATGCCCACGGCACGGGCGATCCGGGCGGCCGAGGCGTCCAGGGCCGCGCGGAACAGCGCCTGGTACTGGGGCGACGGCTGGTACTCGACCGGCAGCGACTCGGCGTAGTGGGCGCCGCCGCTCTGGATCGCCTCCTCGCGCTCCTCGGTCGGCGCCTCCAGCTCGACCCCGGACAGGTCCTTGAGCAGCCAGCCGACCTCGTCCGGCGCGTACGAGGAGAAGTCGGGACCGCGCAGCGGCTCGGGCATGGGAACACCTTCGGGTACGTACGAGGGGACGACGACGGGGACGACGTGCGGGATGTGCGCGGCGAGCTGTGCCAACAGGCCGTCGGGGGCGTGGAGTTCGGGGGTGTCGGCGGTGGAGTCGACGACGGCGACCACCGTGTCGAAGCCCGCGCCGGCGACGTTGTAGGCGTAGCGCTCGCCGGGGCCGTCGGCCGGGGTGTCGTGGGCGGGGAAGGTCAGGCGGGTGCGGATGGCGTAGCCGGGGTCGTCGACGGGGAGCACGGGCGAGCGGGTCGTCGTCGAGTATCGGACGTCCAGGCCCTTCTGCTCCAGGGCGAGGGCGAGGCGCAACGGGGCGTACATCAGCTCTTCGAAGCCGAGGACGAGGGTTTTGCCGGGGGTTGCGCCTAGGCGCGCGGCTATTCGGTCGGCCATCTGCGGGAGTGCGGCCTCCAGGGTTTCCCGGTGCACCGGGAAGAAGCCGTGGCGGCCGCCATCCGGGAGGCCGGGGGGCCAGTGCAGGTCGACCGGGGCTGAGGCCGAGGGAGCGGTGCCCGGCACCGGGGTGCCGCTGTGCCCACCCGTGCCGCCCTGCGGCACGATTGCCCACAGCTCATCAGCAACGGTTTCATGTTGCGCCACCAGCGCCTGGCCTCGCTCCAGTACGCCCTCCGGTAGGTGAACCGTTCCTGCTGCCAGGGTCACCAGGTCCACGCGCGCGCCCAGTTCGGACGCGAACGTGGACAGGCGGGACTGGTCCGACGGGGAGCGCATGTCTACCAGGGCGACCACCACGTACCGCTCGCGGGGGTAGCGGGCGTGCAGTGCCCGGATCGTGTTCAGGACCGTGTTGCCCGTCGAGAACTCGTCGTCGACCAGTACCAGCGGCCCGTCCCCCGCGAGCAGCGAGGGGTCCTCCGGCAGCAGCAGGTGCGAGGTCGCGTGGGAGTGGGACTCCTCGAAGCCGCCCGCCTGCGCGACGCCCGCGACCGGGCGCCGGGTGGAGTGCAGATAGGGCGCCACTCCCAGGCCGTCGGCGACCGCATGGCCCAGACCCGTCGCCGTCTCCGCGTAACCGAGCACGACCGCGCGTGCCGACTCGGCGCCGAGCAGCGCCCGTACCTCCTCGCCCAGACCGAACCCCGCCCCGTACACCCGCGAGGGCAGCTGGGGCACATGCTTGCCCAGCACGTTCGAGACCAGCAGATGCGCCCGCTTGGGGTTGCGGCGCAGGGCCAGCCCCAGCAGGGCGCGCAACCGCTCGTCACCTTGCAGTTCGACCCCGAGCCGCTCCGCGACCCACGTTCCCGACCAGACCACCACGTTCGCTACGTCCTCTAGTTGTTCGCTGGATTGTTGTCCGGGTGTGCCGGTCAGCCGGACAGGCCGGCGGTCAGCAGCTCCACGAAGCCGGTGTCCTCGCGCGCGACGCCGAACACCTCGGCGCGCTGCAGGGTCCGCTCGGCCCAGGCGCGGTGCGGCTTCACCTCGTTCATCTTGTTCGTGTACGCCGAGCGCAGCACCCCTCCCCCGCCGCGCTCGGGCCGCAGGATGTCCTGCGCGTCGCTGTACTCCTCGTGGCTGACGACGGAGAGCGCGTGCACCGGCACCACGTGCGAGGGGTGGATGCAGGTCTTGCCGAGCAGTCCGTTGGCGCGGTCGAGTTCTATCTCGCGCAGCAGGCCGTCGATGTCGTGCTCGATCAGCGCGTCGCGCAGGTCCTCGGCGCGGCCCTCCAGGAAGGGGCTGCGGCGCAGCTGCGGCTTGAACATGCGCTCCTGGAGCCGGAAGTACTCCCAGACCGGGCCGGTGATGGTGAAGCCGGTGCCGTCGGCGCGCCCCAGCACGTTCACCACGTCCGCGATCACCCCGGCCACGATCTGCACGTCGTACGCCGTCATGTCGGGCGAGCGCCGCAGCCCGTACGCGGAGCAGAAGTCGGTGACGCCGAGCCGCAGCGCGAGCACCCGCTCGCGGTACTTGTCGACGGTGCGGGCGATCCCGGTCAGCGTCTCGCAGCGGGATTCCAGATGCAGCAGCTCGGGCGATTCGAGCACCGGCATCGCGAAGAGCCTGCGCCCGCTCGCCGCCTCGGCCACGGCCAGCGCCTCCAGGAACGGCACCCCGCGCTCCTCGGTGAACTTCGGCAGCACGAACCCGGAGAGCAGCCGGGCGGTCGGGCCGAGCCGGTGCACCAGGTCGGGGATCTGGGAGGGCTCGCGGACCCGGATGAAGAGCAGCGGCGGCTCACCGCCGCGCGCGTCGAGGTCGGCGAACTGGCGGACCAGATTGGCCTCGGCCCCCGCGACCTCCGCGTCGTCGATCGAGTCCTCCAGGCAGAGCACCATGGACACGACACCCCGGCGGGCCTGCTTCATGACGTCGTCGGCGAGCGTGGGCCGGGTCGCCGGGCTGTAGAGGGTGGCCCCCAGGGCGGCGGAGAGCAGGCGCGCGGGCGAGTCCGGGCTGAACTCGGCGGGCTCCCGATGGAAGAGATCCTTCCGAGCAGCAGGCGGAACGTGTCCGAAGTGACGCATATGGATTCCCCTGAACTGCAACGATGGCCCGGACTGACGTGTTGGGTGGCCGGTAATAGTACGTAGGAACACGTGTCCCGAGTTCCCCACCCGCGTGAAATCCAGGTAACCCGCCCACCCCCTTCCCGTGCGGTGTGCGTACGCGGTACGTAAGGTACGTACCGCTCATCTGCGGGACAAGGCCCCCGCGTTGTCCGGGCGGGCGGCGGGAAGGCAGGATGGCGAGCATGACGCACGCGATGCTGAAGGGATCGAACGTCCCGCTGGACGCCATGGCCGTACGGGCGGTGCTCCGCTGGACGCCCGGCGCCGACGTGCCGGACGTGGACGCCTCGGCGCTGCTGCTCGCCGCCGACGGCCGGGTGCGTTCCGACGAGGACTTCGTCTTCTACAACCAGCCGCGCCATCCCTCGGGCCTGGTGCGGCGACTGTCGAAGAAGCGGGTCGCGGAGGCGTTGACCGACACCATCGAGGCCGATCTGGCCGCGCTGGACCCGTCCGTCGACCGCGTCCTGGTCACCGCGTCCTCGGACGGCGCGACCTTCGGCTCGGTGCGCGATCTGCGGGTCCTGCTGTACGACGCGGGGCCGGGCGGGACCGAGCCGCTGGCCGTGTTCGACGTACGGGCGGAGACCGGCGAGGAGACCGCGATCATCTGCGGCGAGCTGTACCGGCGCGCGGACGCCTGGAAGTTCCGCGCGGTGGGGCAGGGCTATCCGACCGGCCTGGTGGGGCTCGCCACCGAGTACGGGATCTCGGTGGACGAGGCCACCGAGGACGCCTCCTCTGGCGCGACGGCGGCCCCGGCCGCGCCGGAACCGGCCCGTCCGGCCTTCCCGGCGCATGCGCAGACCTCGGCCCAGCCGCAGACCCAGCAGTACCCGCCGCCGCCCGCCTCCTCGCCCTCCTACGGGTATCCGCACCCGGCGCCGCCGCAGTACCCGCCCGCGCAGCAGCCCGCCTACGGCTATCCGCAGCCGGCCTCCGCGCAGCCCTCGTACGGCTATCCGCAGCCAGCGGCGGCTTTCGCGCCGGACCCGAACTTCGTACTGCCGCCGATGGGGCCGCAGTTCATCCGGCAGTGACACCGGTGACGGCCGCGGTGGCAGCAGCGGCCGTCGCAGAAACGGTTCGCGGGTGGGCGATAAACCGCCCGGCCCGCTCACGCGCGCGCTCTCATGCCTTCGTCTTGTAGCCGCGGCCCCACTGCAGCCCCCATCCGTACAACCGGTCCAGCTCGGCCTGGAAGCCGTACACGAACTTCACCTCGCGCCGCACGACCATGTCGCCCTTGATGTTCTCGATGGTCACCACCGCGCAGGAACGCGCCTGCGGGGCGTGCTCGTCGAGGTCGATCTCGATGCGCGGGCCGTTGCTCGGGAAGAGCGTGACCTTCGCGTGCGTACGGTCGAACGCGGGCGTCGAGTCGTAGATGTAGACGAAGATCAGCAGCCGCTTGATGGACTCGCGGTGGTCCAGGTTGACGTATATCGTCTCGCCGGACGCCGAGCCGAACCGGTCGTCGCCGCTGAGCTGCACATACGGCGGCGCGTTGGTGGCGCCGAAGAGGCTGCCGAGCGGCTGCACCACGCCCTTGGAGCCGTCGGTGAGCTCGTACATGCACCCGAGGTCGAGGTCGACGTTGACCAGGGCCTGACTGTGCGCCTGGACCACCTCGGGCTTGAAGAGCTTGAGGGGGTGGCGCAGTACGCTCGGCTGCGCGCGGCCGCCCAGGTCGGAGGTGCGCATCCGCCACGACAGGTTGACGCGCAGATTGCCCCCGTTGGCACCCTGCTTGCCGAGCGAGACCACCGGATGCCGCTTGGTCAGCTCGATGGAGTTGCTGGCGGCGCTGCCCGTGTCGAACTGCGCCGAAGGCCTGCCCCGCAACAGGCTGTCCCAGAAGGCCATCTGTCCCCACCCCTATGCAAAGAGAACGGCGGGGCGGCCAGGAGGCACCGGACCTCATGACCGCCCCGCACAGAGCGTTCCGCAATCGTCGGCGGATCACACCACTCAGTGAGTGATCACACCAGGGAGATTCAGGCTCCCGTGACGGCTTCGGCCTTCTCGCTGCCGGCCTCTTCGCCGCCCTCGGCCGCAAGCCGCTTGTTGCGGCGGACCGACGACCAGAAGGACCAGGCGATCAGGACGACGCCGACGAGGCCGGTGATGACCTCGTTGATCTCGTACTGGATGGTGACCAGGAGGATCACCGAGAGGGCGCCGATCGCGTAGTGCGCGCCGTGCTCCAGGTAGACGTAGTCGTCGAGGGTGCCCTGGCGGACCAGGTAGACGGTGAGCGAGCGGACGTACATGGCGCCGATGCCGAGGCCGAGCGCCATCAGCACGATGTCGTTGGTGATGGCGAAGGCGCCGATCACACCGTCGAAGGAGAACGACGCGTCCAGGACCTCAAGGTAGAGGAACATGAAGAACGCGGCCTTGCCGGCGAGCAGGACCGCCGAGGCGCCGCCCCGGCCGGTCTTCTTGGCCTCTTCCTCGGCCTCCAGCTCGCGCTCCTCCTCTTCTTCGAGGCGGTCCTCGAAGTAGCCGGAGAGCCCGCCGACGATCATGTACGTGATCAGACCGGCGATGCCCGCGATGAGGACGGTCTGGGCCTTGTCCGCGTGCGCGCCGCCGTGCAGATGGGCGTGGGTCGCGAACGTCATCGACGAGATGAGCAGGACGACCAGCGCGACGGCGACCGAGAGCATGTCGACCTTGCCGAGCTTGGCCAGCGGCCGCTCGATCCAGCGCAGCCACTGGATGTCCCGGTCCTCGAAGATGAAGTCCAGGAAGATCATGAGCAGGAACATGCCACCGAAGGCGGCGATCGACGCGTGCGCGTCGGTCACGAGCTCCTTGTAGTGCTCCTTCTCGTTCAGCGCGAGGTTGACGGCGTCGATGGGGCCGATCTTGGCGCTGATGGCGACGATGACGACGGGGAAGACCAGCCGCATGCCGAAGACGGCGATCAGGACGCCGACCGTGAGGAAGATCTTCTGCCAGAAGGCATTCATCTTCTTCAGGATTCCGGCGTTGACCACCGCGTTGTCGAACGACAGCGAGATCTCCAGGATGGACAGGATCGCCACGATCCCGAACGCGGTCCAGCCGTCGTAGAGCACCGCGAGCGCGAGGCCCACCGCGGTGATCACGAATGACCAGCCGAAGGTTTTCAGAATCACTGACTACCCCATCTAGCTCATGGGGGTCCCCCGGACCAGGTCCGAGGGAGAGTCTCCCCCCGCGCCGCGCACCTCTTGGGCACAGCTTTACGAAACATTGACCCCGAAGTCTAGAGCGATGCCCCGCAGTCCGGACGCGTACCCCTGTCCCACGGCACGGAACTTCCACTCGCCGCCGTAGCGGTAGAGCTCGCCGAAGATCATCGCGGTCTCCGTCGAGGCGTCCTCGCTCAGGTCGTAGCGCGCGAGCTCCTGGCCGTCGGTCTGGTTGACCACGCGGATAAACGCGTTGCCGACCTGGCCGAAGGACTGGCCGCGGTTCTCCGCCTCGTGGATCGAGACCGGGAAGACGATCTTGTCGCAGGCGGCGGGCACCTTCGTGAGGTCGACGATCAGCGACTCGTCGTCGCCCTCGCCCTCACCCGTCAGGTTGTCCCCGGTGTGCTCGACCGAGCCCTCCGGGCTCTTCAGGTTGTTGTAGAAGACGAAGTACTCGTCCCCCAGGACCCGGCCCGAGGCGCAGAGCAGGGCGCTGGCGTCGAGGTCGAAGTCCGCACCGGTGGTGGAACGCGCGTCCCAGCCGAGGCCGACCAGCACCTGGGTGAGGTTGGGTGCGGCCTTGGAGAGGGAGACGTTGCCTCCCTTGGCGAGCGTGACGCCCATGATCGTGAATCCTCCCCTGAATGGCGAACGAAGGGTTGAGCGCGTCCGGCGCCGCACGGGGTGCGGCGCCGGACGAGGGAGAGCGAGGCTCAGACGTTGACGCCGAAGTCCTGCGCGATGCCGCGCAGACCCGACGCGTAACCCTGGCCGATGGCGCGGAACTTCCACTCCGCGCCGTTGCGGTACAGCTCGCCGAAGACCATGGCGGTCTCCGTCGAGGCGTCCTCACTCAGGTCGTAACGGGCCAGCTCCGAGTTGTCGGACTGGTTCACGACGCGGATGTACGCGTTGCGGACCTGGCCGAAGGACTGCTGGCGGCTCTCGGCCTCGTAGATCGAGACCGGGAACACGATCTTGGCGACATCGGCCGGAACTCCGGCCAGGTTCACCTTGATCACTTCGTCGTCGCCCTCGCCCTCACCCGTGAGGTTGTCCCCCTGGTGCTCGACGGAGCCGTCGGGGCTCTTGAGGTTGTTGAAGAAGACGAAGTTCGAGTCGTTGGCGACCTTGCCCTGGTCGTTGGTCAGCAGCGCGCTGGCGTCCAGGTCGAAGTCACCCCCGGTGGTGGTACGAGCGTCCCAGCCCAGACCCACGATGACCGCGGTCAGGTTGGGGGCGGCCTTGGTCAGCGAGACGTTGCCGCCCTTGCTGAGGCTGACTCCCACGAGTCCTCCCAATGGTGTGAGGGGCCGGCTTGGTCAGCGTCCCCGTCCGTACGTTGTATCGGATCAACGTCTGGATCCTAGTGACCGGTTCCCGCCTCAAACAGGCGATTCGACCGAAGGATCACAGGGTGTCGAGCGCCTTCACGTAGTCATTGAGGTCGCGGGCGTCCGGAAGGCCGTTCATGACGGTCCAGCGCACCACGCCCTCCTTGTCGATCACGAAGGTGCCGCGCACCGCGCAGCCCTTGTCCTCGTCGAAGACCCCGTACGCGCGCGAGGTCTCGCCGTGCGGCCAGAAGTCCGAGAGCAGCGGGTACTCCAGGCCCTCCTGCTCGGCGAAGACGCGCAGGGTGTGGATGGAGTCGTTGGAGACGGCGAGCAGCTGGGTGTCGCGGTCCGTGAACTGCGGCAGGTTGTCGCGCAGCTCGCACAGCTCGCCCGTGCAGACGCCGGTGAAGGCGAACGGGTAGAAGAGGAGCACCACGTTCTTCTCGCCGCGGAAGTCGGAGAGCTTCACGGTCCGGCCGTGGTTGTCCTTCAGCTCGAAATCCGGGGCCTTGGTGCCGACCTCGATCGCCATGGAAACGCCATCCCTTCTGTGGGCCTCTGCCGAGGCCGCATGGGCCGTTCAGGTGAGGAACACATTACGCACAGGGCCCCCGCCGAAGAATCCGGCGGGGGCCCTGGGGCGTGGAGGATCAGCGCTTGCCGGACTTCAGGCGGGTGCCCGACCAGTCCTTGCCGACGCTGATGCTCTTGGCCGACGAGAGGCCGGCCGTCTGCGCGGCGTCGTTGATGTCGCTGGGCTCGACGTAGCCGTCCCGGCCGGTCTTGGGAACCAGCAGCCAGATGGTGCCGCCGTCCTCAAGAAGGCCGATGGCGTCCACCAGCGCGTCTGTAAGGTCCCCGTCCTCGTCACGGAACCACAACGTCACGACGTCGGCGACGTCGTCGTAGTCCTCGTCGACCAGGTCCTGGCCAATCAGCGATTCGATGCCCTCGCGGAGATCCTGGTCGACGTCTTCGTCGTAGCCGATCTCCTGGACCACCTGTCCGGGCTCGAACCCCAGCCTGCTGGCCGGGTTGGTCCGCTCCTCCGCGTGGTCCGCGGTCGCGCTCACGGCTTGCCTCCTGATCTTGATTCGGTAAGTACTGCAGCCGCGCGCGTACGCGAGGCTTGTGGGCGTAGTCCACACGGGCGGGACGAATCGCGCAAGTACCAGGCCCCCGAACCCGCCCTTTGGGGTGCAGTGTGCCCCCACTCAGGGGCGCGCGCCGTCCCGCCGGTGATTCATCCCACACCCTTGCAGATAGTTTGCATGCTTCTGCGCCCTGCGTACGCCAATCGTGGTCACGCCCCCTTTGGGGAACACGCTGACGGCTTGGGCGTAAGGTTGCGATTTGGGCTGCCGTACATCCCGTTACCCCTCGGTAGAGATGACGTTTGCGTCCCCGCGGTCCACGATGGGATGCGGCGCACCACACCCGCACGCCCCCCGACAGCGAAGGAACAGCGTGGCTTCCGGATCCGATCGCAACCCGATCATCATTGGCGGCCTTCCCAGCCAGGTCCCGGACTTCGATCCGGAGGAGACCGAGGAATGGCTCGCCTCCCTGGACGCGGCGGTCGACGAGCGGGGCCGTGAGCGCGCCCGCTATCTGATGCTCCGCCTCATCGAGCGCGCCCGCGAGAAGCGCGTGGCCGTGCCGGAGATGCGCAGCACGGACTACGTCAACACCATCGCCACCAAGGACGAACCGTTCTTCCCCGGCAACGAGGAGATCGAGCGCAAGGTCCTCAACGCGACCCGCTGGAACGCCGCGGTCATGGTCTCGCGCGCCCAGCGCCCGGGCATCGGGGTCGGCGGCCACATCGCCACCTTCGCCTCCTCCGCCTCGCTCTACGACGTGGGCTTCAACCACTTCTTCCGGGGCAAGGACGACGGCAAGGGGGGCGACCAGATCTTCTTCCAGGGGCACGCCTCCCCCGGCATCTACGCGCGCGCGTACCTCCTGGACCGTCTCTCCGAGCAGCAGCTCGACGCGTTCCGCCAGGAGAAGTCCAAGGCGCCGTACGGCCTGTCGTCGTATCCGCACCCGCGTCTGATGCCGGACTTCTGGGAGTTCCCGACCGTCTCGATGGGCCTCGGCCCGCTCGGCGCGATCTACCAGGCCCGGATGAACCGCTACATGGAGGCGCGCGGCATCGCCGACACCTCCGACTCGCATGTGTGGGCCTACCTCGGCGACGGCGAGATGGACGAGCCGGAGTCGCTCGGCCAGCTCTCCATCGCCGCGCGCGAGAACCTGGACAACCTCACCTTCGTCGTCAACTGCAACCTCCAGCGCCTCGACGGCCCGGTGCGCGGCAACGGCAAGGTCATCCAGGAGCTGGAGTCGCAGTTCCGGGGCGCCGGCTGGAACGTCATCAAGCTGGTCTGGGACCGCTCCTGGGACCCGCTGCTCGCCCAGGACCGCGACGGCATCCTGGTCAACAAGCTGAACACCACGCCGGACGGCCAGTTCCAGACGTACGCGACGGAGACCGGCGGCTACATCCGCGAGCACTTCTTCGGCGGCGACCACCGGCTGCGGGCCATGGTCGAGAACATGACCGACCAGCAGATCCAGCACCTGGGCCGCGGCGGTCACGACCACAAGAAGGTGTACGCGGCGTACGCGGCGGCCAAGGCGCACAAGGGCCAGCCGACCGTGATCCTGGCGCAGACCGTCAAGGGCTGGACGCTCGGCCCCAACTTCGAGGGCCGCAACGCGACCCACCAGATGAAGAAGCTGACGGTCGAGGACCTCAAGCGCTTCCGCGACCGGCTGCACATCCCGATCACGGACGCCCAGTTGGAGGCCGGCGCGCCGCCGTACTACCACCCGGGCCGCAACTCCGAAGAGATCCAGTACATGCACGACCGCCGCAAGGGCCTGGGCGGTTACGTCCCGACCCGTGTGGTGCGCGCCAAGCCCCTGCCGCTGCCCGAGGACAAGACGTACGCGGCCGCGAAGAAGGGCTCGGGTCAGCAGTCGATCGCCACCACCATGGCGTTCGTCCGCATCCTGAAGGACCTCATGCGGGACAAGGAGATCGGCAAGCGGTTCGTGCTGATCGCGCCCGACGAGTACCGCACGTTCGGCATGGACGCGTTCTTCCCGAGCGCGAAGATCTACAACCCGCTCGGCCAGCAGTACGAGGCCGTCGACCGCGATCTGCTCCTCGCCTACAAGGAGTCGCCGACCGGCCAGATGCTGCACGACGGCATCTCCGAGGCGGGCTGCACGGCCTCGCTGATCGCCGCGGGCTCGGCGTACGCGACGCACGGCGAGCCGCTGATCCCGGTGTACGTCTTCTACTCGATGTTCGGATTCCAGCGCACCGGCGACCAGTTCTGGCAGATGGCCGACCAGTTGTCGCGCGGTTTCGTCCTGGGCGCGACCGCCGGGCGTACGACGCTGACCGGTGAGGGCCTTCAGCACGCCGACGGCCACTCGCATCTGCTCGCCTCGACCAACCCGGGCTGTGTCGCCTACGACCCGGCGTTCGGCTTCGAGATCGCGCACATCGTGCAGGACGGTCTGCGCCGCATGTACGGCCAGACCGCCGACGGCAAGCCGGGCGAGGACGTCTTCTACTACCTCACCGTCTACAACGAGCCGATCCAGCACCCGGCCGAGCCGGCCGACGTCGACGTGGACGGCATCCTCAAGGGCATCCACCGCTACTCCCAGGGCACTTCGGGCACCATCCCGGCGCAGATCATGGCGTCCGGCGTGGCCGTCCCGTGGGCCGTCGAGGCGCAGCGCATCCTCGCCCAGGAGTGGAACGTCAAGGCCGACGTCTGGTCCGCGACCTCCTGGAACGAACTGCGCCGCGACGCCGTCGAGGTGGAGGAGCACAACCTGCTCCACCCGGAGGAGGAGCAGCGCGTCCCGTACGTCACCCGCAAGCTCTCCGGCGCCGAGGGGCCGTTCGTGGCCGTCTCGGACTGGATGCGGGCCGTGCCGGACCAGATCTCGCGCTGGGTGCCGGGCCCGTACACCTCGCTGGGCGCCGACGGGTTCGGCTTCGCCGACACCCGGGGCGCGGCGCGGCGCTTCTTCCACATCGACGCGCAGTCGATCGTCCTCGCGGTGCTGACCGAGCTCGCGCGGGACGGCAAGGTCGACCGCTCGGTCCTGAAGCAGGCCGTGGACCGCTACCAGCTCCTCGACGTCGCGGCGGCACACCCCGGAGCCGCGGGCGGCGACGCGTAGCCCGAACGCACAGCCCCTGGCGGCGGCGCGGCTTCACGGCCGCGCCGCCGCTTTTACGATGCGGACATGACGCAACTACCCGCACAGACGCGGTGGGAGCGGCTCACGCAGTGGCCGCTGCTCGCGCTGGCCGTCGCCTTCGCCCTCGCCTATGCCGTGCCCGTCGTCCACCCGGGAGCCGGGCTCGGTATACAGAAAGCCTGCGTCCGCGTGGAGTGGGTGGTGTGGGGCTCGTTCGCCTGCGACTACCTGGTACGGCTCGCCCTGTCGGGGCAGCGGCTGCGGTTCGTCCGTACACATTGGCTGGATCTGCTCGCGGTGGTGCTGCCGCTGATCCAGCCGCTGCGGCTGCTGCGGGTCGTCTCCACGCTCGCCCTGGTGGGGCGGCGGGCGCGGATGGCTCCGCAGATACAGCTGACGGTGTACGTCGGGGGCGCGGTGGTCGGCCTGCTGATGTTCGGCTCGCTGGCCGTGCTCGAAGTGGAACGCGACGCCCCGGGCGGGAACATCAAGACCCTGGGCGACGCGGTGTGGTGGTCGTTCACGACGATGACCACGGTCGGCTACGGCGACCACGCCCCGACCACCGGGCTCGGGCGGCTGATCGCGGTGGGCCTGATGCTGTCGGGCATCGCCCTGCTCGGTGTGGTGACGGCGAACATCGCCGCGTGGTTCATCTCCCGGTTCGAGCGCGACGGTGAGGAGGAGCGGCGCCAGACCGCGCTCCTGGAGACGCTGGCCCAGGAGGTGCGGGCGCTGCGCACGCAGGTGTCGGCGCTGTCCCGCGCGGAGGAGCACGTCTGCGAGTGCGGCACCCGCAGCGCGCCCCTGCCGTGAGCGGCACACCGTGACGTCAGCCGTCAGATCTTCAACGCCCGTACGCCGCAAGTGACTTGGGGACCCACGCGCCCCTCAGATGTGCCCCGCGCCCGCCCCCGCCCCCGCGTTCTCCCCGCGCTTCGTCAGCATCGCGACCAGCGCCGCGAGCACCGCCACGATGCCCGCGACCATGAACGCCGTGCTCATGCCGGACACGAACGTGTCGTGCGCGACCCCCGCGATCCTGCCCGCGACCTGCGGCGGCGTACCCGGCTGAACCGGCGCGATGCCGACCTCGACCACCTTGGACGCGGCCGACGACTGCTCCGCCGTCAGGGGCGGAAGCTTCGCGTCCGCCCAGTTGTCCGGGAGTTCGGCGGAGACCCGGGAGGCCATCACCGCGCCCAGGACCGCCGTGCCGAGGCTGCCGCCGACCTGCATCCCGGCCTGCTGGAGGCCGCCCGCGACACCAGAGAGCTCCAACGGGGCGTTGCCCACGATGACTTCGGTCGCGCCGACCATGACCGGGGCGAGGCCGAGCCCGAGCAGGCCGAACCACACCGACATGGTCACCGTGCCGGTCCCGACGGTGAGTTGGGACATGCCGAACATGGCCACCGCCGTGCAGACCATGCCGCCGACCAGCGGGACGCGCGGGCCGAGCTTGGTGATCAGGGCGCCCGCGACGGGCGAGGCGACGATCATCATGCCGGTGAGCGGCAGCAGATGCAGCCCGCTGTCCACGGCCGACATCCCGTGGACGTTCTGCAGGTAGAACGTCACGAAGAACAGCCCGCCCATGAAGGCGAAGGCCATCAGGATCATCAGCACCGTGCCCGCCGACAGCGGTACGGAACGGAACAGGCCCAGCGGGATCAGGGGTTCGCGCACCTTGGTCTCCCAGAGCGCGAACAGCACGAAGCTGAGTACGGCGGCCGCGATGAACCCCAGCGTCCGGCCGCTGCCCCACCCGTACTCCGAGCCCTTGATGAGCGCCCAGATCATGCAGAACATGGCGGCCGAGAGCAGCACGATGCCGAGGACGTCGAACGACTTCGGCGCGTTCTCGGCGCGGTGGTCGCGCAGGATCACCAGGCCGAGGACGAGCGCGAGCACGCCGACCGGCACATTGATGAAGAAGACGGACTGCCAGCTGACGTGCTCGACGAGCACACCGCCGAGGATCGGGCCGCCCGCGGTGGACGCGCCGATCACCATGCCCCAGATGCCGATCGCCATGTTCAGCTTCTCGGCCGGGAACGTGGCGCGCAGCAGCCCGAGCGCGGCGGGCATCAACAGCGCGCCGAACAGGCCCTGGAGCACGCGGAACGCGATGACCAGCGCTGCGCTGTTGGAGAGCCCGATGGCGCCGGACGCGGCCGCGAAGCCGACGACGCCGATCAGGAAGGTCTGGCGGTGGCCGAACCGGTCGCCGAGCTTGCCGGCCGTGATCAGCGAGACGGCGAGCGCCAGCATGTAGCCGTTGGTGATCCATTGGACGTCGGCGAGCGACGCGCCGAGGTCCTTCTGGATGGCGGGGTTCGCGATCGCGACGATCGTGCCGTCGAGCGCGACCATCATCACGCCGATCGCCACGGATATGAGCGTCAACCAGGGATGGCCGCGCAGCCCCTTGACCGGCGCCGGGGATGCGTCCTGCGGCGTCTTTTCCACGGTGGTCTGACTAGTCATGCGTCCGAGGCTAGTGTCAGCCACTGACAGTTGACAAACGCTTTCACTAGTCGGTGGCTGACACATGGGCCACCGGTAGGCTGAGCCACCCAAAGTGACCGGAAGAGGACCTGTCTGTGACGGTGGAACAGCACGCGGCACCGCCCGCCCCCCAGCGCGGCCTGCGCGAGCAGAAGAAGCAGCGCACCCGGGACGCGCTGCTGCGTGTCGCCCTGGAGCTGTTCACCACCAAGGGGTACGAGGAGACGACCGTCGACGAGATCGCGGACGCGGTCGACGTCTCCCAGCGCACCTTCTTCCGCTACTTCGCCAACAAGGAGGCGGTCGTCTTCGCCGTCCAGGAGACGGTCGAGGCGCACTTCGCGGCCGCCCTGCGCGCCCGCCCCGCCGACGAGAGCCCCTTCACCGCGCTGCGCGAGGCCGTGATGGAGGCCTGGGGGACGCTGGAGGAGACGCTCCAGCCGATCGTCCCGGTCGAGCTCTACATGCGGACGTACCAGGTCATCGAGTCGACGCCCGCGCTGCTCGCCGTCCATCTGCGGCGCACCGCCGAGATGGAGGAGCAGAGCGCGCGGCTGATCGCCGAGCGCGAGGGTCTTGACGTCGACGCGGATCCGCGGCCCCGGGTCGCGGTGGCGGCGTTCACCGGTGTGATGCGGGTCGCGGGCGGGCTGTGGGGCCGGGGCGAGGACACGGACGTGGACGCGCTGCGGGCGCTCACCGGCACCTACCTCGACCACCTCGGCCCGGCGCTCGCGGACGACTGGCGCGCCTGACAACACGCCGGGCACACCCGTACGACACCCGATCGTGGCGAGGGTCACCCCGCCCCGCCCCGGCCGTGGCGCGGATCACCGCATGAAACACCGCGGCCCCGAAAGTGCGAGGCAGGGGCGGTGGCGCGCCCCGTACACGCCCGGCGCGCGTCGCACGGAGTGTGCGCCCGCGCGCGCGGTCGGTGACACCTCCTCAACCTCCACGACCTGTTCAAACGTGATCTGAGTCACTGTCACCCCAGTGGACCTCGCGGGCCTCCTACTCTGTACCGCAGTGACTTCCTTCGACTCCTCCCCCACACTCAACGTCTGGCGCGCGCTCCTGGCGCTCGCCGTCGTGTTCGTGATGCTCGGGACCTCGGGATGGACCGCGGTCCGCGGCCACCAGGGGTCGACCGAGCCGCGCGCCGTCGCCCTCGCCGCCTGGGCGCGGGGCACCGTCAACGGCGAGAAGCTGCCCGAGGCGGACGCCTCCGCCCACCGGATCACCCGCTTCTTCGCCTCGCTGACGCCGGCCGAGCGCACGGATCTCGTCCACCGGTACCCGCTGGTCGTCGGCAACCTCAACGGCGCGCCGATCCCGCTGCGCTACGAGGCGAACCGGCAGGCCCTCGCCGAGGCGCGCGACGTCGAGCGGGCCCGTACGCACGACAACCGGCTCTCCTCCGACGGCCGCCAGCAGGCGAGCCGCCGCATGCACCGGTTCGAGTCGCTGCTCGACGACGGCCGCCAGATCCTCGCCTTCGACCCCTCCGACAGCGGCCGGGTCGCCGAGGTCTTCGGCGACCTGGAACACGCCGAGCGGGTCTCGGTGATCATCCCGGGCGTCGACACCGATGTGCTGACGTTCGAGAAGAGCAGCCGCAAGTACACCGCCCCGGTGGGCATGGCGCAGTCGCTGTACGCGGCGGAGCGCGCGGCCGGTCCGCGCACCCGCACCGCGGTGATCGCCTGGGCCGACTACACGACGCCCGTCGGGCTCGGCATCGACTCCGCGATCGGCCGGCTCGCCGAGGACGGCGCGGTCCGCCTGGACGCGCTGGTCCGCGGGCTGCCCGGCAACGCGCCGGTCTCCCTGTTCTGCCACAGCTACGGCTCGGTGCTGTGCGGCGTGGCCGCGCACCGGCTGCCGCCGCGGGTCGTGGACATAGCGGTCGCGGGCAGCCCCGGTATGCGTACGCAGAACGCGTCCCACCTGGGCACCTCGGCGCGGGTGTGGGCGATGCGGGACCGGGACGACTGGATCTCCGACGTACCGCATCTGGATGTCGCGGGGCTCGGCCACGGCGCCGACCCGGTGTCCGCCGGGTTCGGGGCGCGGGTGCTCTCGGCGGCCGGCGCGGTCGGCCACACCGGCTATTTCGAGCCGGGCACCACATCTCTCGCCAACTTCGCCGCGATAGGCGTGGGTTCGTACCAGTCCGTGAGCTGTGCGAGCGCCGACTCGCTGTGCGCCACGGCCTCCTGAGCTCCCCGAAAAGAGCCCCGGAGACGGATTTTCCGGCGGCGCCGGGGCCTTACGCGCGTAGAAACCGGCCCCGGCGCGACCGTCCGTACGGCATTGCGGCGGGCGCCGAGGGGGGACGCGCGGGCGTGCGCCGCCTACGATGAGGCGCATGGGTGATGTGCTGGCCGGAATTCATGCCACCTGGGAGTTCGAGCCCGACTCCGTACTCATCCGCTTCGAACGGGGGATCCGCGCGCCGAAGCTGTTCCAGGCGCTGCGCGAACGACGCATCCCCCACGAGGCGTTGGAGTCGGTGACGCTGACCCAGGGCAAGCGCGGCACGGTGGTGCTGCACGCGGTGCCGAGACCCGGCGCCGATCCGCTGATGGAGGCCGCGGCGGGACAGCTGAAGGACGGGTGCGACCCGTACCGCCTGGTGCTGCCCGCGGAGCGCGAGACGCTCGCCGAGTACTACGCGGACGAGCTGCGCGCGCTGCTCGGCCGGGACGCGGCCGAGCCGTCGGAGCGGTATCTGGTGGCCGCTCCCGAGCTGCCGCAGAACTTCAAGGCGTACGACGGCAGGGCGTCCTTCGACGGGCGGCAGGTGTCGTTCCGCTGGTTCTGGACGGGCGCGTCCTCGGCGAAGTGGAAGGCGGGCGACCAGACGTTCCCTGTGGCGTCGCTGTGCGGCGTCGAGTGGCGCTCGCCGGAGGTCTTCGACGGGTATCTGCGGCTGCTGCGGCGCGCGGCGGACGACTCCGCCCCGCTCCAGGCCGACCAGGACCCGGCCGCGGTCGTCTTCGGCCTCGGGTACGGGCCGGTCCATGAGTCGCTGCCGTTCGCGGCCGCGATCCTCCAGGCGGTACGGGGCGCGGCCGCCGTCCCCGTCCCGGCCCCCCGGACCGCCCCCGGCCTGCGCGACCCCGCCGACATCGCCGAAAGAATCCGCCACCTCGGCGAACTGCATGAGGCGGGCCTGGTGACGGACGCGGAATTCACGGCGAAGAAGACGGAGTTGCTGGCGCAGCTGTGAGGGGGTTTTCGGCTGCGGACCGTGCGGGGTTGCTCGCGCAGTTCCCCGCGCCCCTAGGTAGTCAGGGGCGCGGGGAACTGCGCGAGCAGCCACCCACGGTCCGCAGCCGAAGAACCAGGCCGCCCGCCCAGGACTTTCGGGAAGGGGCGGGGTGGGGGTCAAGCAGCCCGCAGCGGCTACCCCTCCCGGTTCACCGCCGTGAAGTCCATGTTCGCGTAGCGGTCGCCCGATACCTGGGCCGCGAGCGGCTCAAGCACGGCCAGCTCGTCCGCGGCGAGCGTGATCCGCGTCGCGCCCGTGTTCTCCAGGAGGCGGCTGCGCTTGCGGGTGCCCGGGATCGGCACCACGGACAGCCCGTGCACCTGGGCACGCTGCTGCACCCACGCGAGCGCGACCTGCGCGGTGGTCACCCCGTGCACCGCGGCGATCTTGTGCAGCGGCGCCAGCAGCGCCGCGTTCGCCTTCGCGTTCTCGTCCGAGAAGCGCGGATGCGTCCGGCGGTGGTCGTCGCTCGCCAGCTCCTTGCTCGCGTCGGCGAACGCACCGGTCAGCAGCCCGCGCCCGAGCGGCGAGTACGGCACGAACGTCACCCCGAGATCGGCCGCCGCGCCGACCGCGCTGCGCTCGACGTCCCGGCTGAAGACCGACCACTCCGACTGGAGCGCGGCGATGGGGTGCACCGCGTACGCGTCGCGCAACTCCGCGCCGGTCACCTCGCTCAGGCCCAGGTACTTGACCTTGCCCTCCGCCACCAGCTCGGCCATCGCGCCCACGGTCTCGACGAGCGGCACCTGCGGGTCGCGGCGGTGCATGTAGTAGAGGTCGATGACGTCGACGTTCAAGCGGCGCAGGCTCGCCTCGACGGCCTTGCGGATGTACGCGCGGCTGTTGTTGAAGCCCCGGTAGTGCGGGTCGTCCACCCGCCGCTCCAGGCCGAACTTGGTGGCCAGGGTGATCTCGTCGCGGTGCGCGGCCACGAACGGCGCCAGGAACTCCTCGTTGGCGCCGAACCCGTACACGTCGGCCGTGTCTATCAGGGTGACGCCCGCCTCGACGGTCGCCTCCAGGGTGTCGCGGGCCGCCGCCTCGTCCGTGTCGCCGTAGAACTCGCTGATGCCCATGGCGCCGAAGCCCTGGACACCGATCTGCGGGCCGTCGTTGCCCAGTCGTACGGTGGCGATCTTCTCGTCGCTCGAAGCATTGCCCGAAGCGTTGCTCATGGCGGTGTTCTCAGCCGTGCTCATAGCCGTTCAGAACCTCTCCGACGCCCGCCGGGCGTCCGCGTAAAAGTTGATCTTGTGATCGAGGACGGCGAGCGTGTCCTGGAGCTCCGCCATGCGCACGACGACGTCGCGCCGGGTCTGCTCCAGGAGTTCCTGGCGCGCGTCGAGGGTGTGCTCCCCCTCGCGCACCAGCTCCGCGTACCGGACCATGTCCGCGACCGGCATCCCGGTCAGGCGGAGCTTGGACACGAAGGCCAGCCAGTCGAGGTCCTTGTTGGTGAACCGCCGCTGCCCGGTGTGCGACCGGTCCACGTGCGGCATCAGCCCGATCCGCTCGTACCAGCGCAGGGTGTGCGCGGTAAGTCCGCTCAAGGCCGCGACCTCGCTGATCGTGTAGCGGTCCTGGCCGTCGGGGCGGGGGTGCAGCGGCGGGGTCTTGCACAGACCCACCGGCACCGGCTTCACAGGAATGCTCTCGATCACCGTCATGACCACCAACCTAGAACGTTGGAGTGCACTCCAAGCAAGCAGAAAAAGCTGGGGAGTTTGCCGCGCGCCGGATTAGGGTCCGACCTCATGAGCCTCGCACGCCCCGCCACACCCGAAGACGCCGAAGAGCTGGTACGCCTGCGCAAGGTGATGCAGGACTCGATGTTCGGCGCCCCGCATCCGGACGTCAGCTGGCAGCCCGCCGCCGTCGCGACCCTGCGCCGCAAGCTGGCCGAGCCCGAAGGGGACTTGACCGCCTTCGTCGTCGACCGGCCGGACGGACCCGGCCTCGCCGCGTCCGCCGTCGGCACGATCGAATACCGTCTCGGCGGCCCCGGCAACCCTTCGGGCACCACGGGTTACGTCTTCAGCGTCGCCACCGACGAGAGCATGCGCCGACGCGGCTACTCGCGCGCGTGCATGGAGGGCCTGCTCGACTGGTTCCGCGAGCGCGGCATCCACAAGATCGACCTGCGCGCCTCGGCCGAGGGCGAGCCGCTCTACACCTCGCTGGGCTTCGTCCGCACGCCCGATCCCGCCATGCGGCTGTCCTTGTAGAACCGCTAGGGCCTGTCCGGTGGATCCTGCCTGGGACGCGGGGGTCTGGTGCGCACATCTGCCGCGTTGTCGTCGGTTGCCGACGCCCCCAAGTTCTCGGCTCCGCTCGAACAGGGGGCACCCCCATCGCGTCGCCGCCCTCCTCCGCCTTGCAGCTGCACGCACCAGACCCCCGCTCACCAGCGCCGAAAGGGCATCCGGGACCGCAGGCGGCAAGATCCACCGGACAGGCCCTAGGCTCGTACGCATGAAGAGCCTGGCGCTGATCGAGAACTGGCCCGTGCCGCACGCGGCGGCCGCCGTCGTCCGTGCGGACGGCACCGTCGCCGGGACGCACGGCCCCACCGGGCAGCGCTTCCCGCTCGCCTCCGTCACCAAGCCGCTCGCGGCGTACGCGGCGCTCGTCGCGTACGAGGAGGGCGCCGTCGAGCTGGACGAGCCCGCCGGGCCCGAGGGCTCGACGATCCGCCATCTGCTGGCGCACACCTCGGGGCTGGCGTTCGACGAGCACCGGGTGATGGGGGCGCCGGGTGAGCGGCGGCTCTACTCCAACGCGGGGTTCGAGGTCCTGGGCGACCACATCGCGAAGGCCACCGACATCCCGTTCGCGGAGTATCTGCGCCAGGCCGTGCTGGAGCCGCTGGGGATGACGTCGACGTCGCTCGACGGGTCGCCCGCGAAGGACGGGGTCTCGACGGTCGAGGACCTGGCGCGGTTCGCGGCGGAGGTCCAGGCGCCGCAGCTGCTCCACCCCATGACGGTCGCCGAGGCGATGACCGTGCAGTTCCCCGGCACGAAGGGTGTCCTGCCCGGGTACGGGCACCAGAGCCCCAACGACTGGGGCCTCGGCTTCGAGATCCGCTCCACCAAGTCCCCCCACTGGACGGGCAGTTCATCCTCCCCCCGCACCTTCGGCCACTTCGGCCAGTCCGGCACGTTCCTGTGGATCGACCCGGAGGCGTCAGCGGCGTGCGTTGCCCTGACGGACCGGGCGTTCGGCCCGTGGGCGGTGGAGGCGTGGCCGCCGTTCACGGACGCGGTGCTCGCGGAGCTGGCGTAGTTATCGACTGCGGACCGTGCCGGGTTGCCCGCGCGGTTCCCCGCGCCCCTGGGTAGTCAGGGGCGCGGGGAACTGCGCGATCAGCCCCCACGGTCCGCAGCCGAAGACCCCCTACACCTCGTTCAGCTCCCAGAACAGCAGCTCCGACCGCGTCGACGCGACCAGGTCGAGGTCGGCCGCCTCGGCGATTCGGGCCGAGTCGCCGGGGCCCAGACGCGTCCCCGCCAGATCCACCTCGCCCCGCACCACGTGCACGTACACACCGGGCGCATCCGGCACCGCGGTGCGCTCGCCCGAAGCGAGGCGGCGGACGTACAGCATCGCCCCCGCCGCGAGCACCGCGTACGGCGTGGAGTCGGCGATGCCCCGGACGATCTCGTACGACGGGTCGCCGCCCGGCCGCTTCGGCGCGAGCCACATCTGGACGAAGACCAGCGGACCGGCGCCGTCGTTGCGTTCCTCGTGCCGCACGCCCCCGGCCGAACTGAGGTGCTGGACGTCCCCGGCCCGTACGACGGTCGCGTGGCCCTCCGAGTCACGGTGGGTCAGCTCGCCCTCGACGACCCAGGTGACGATCTCGGTGTGGCTGTGCGGATGCTCGTCGAAGCCCGCGCCGGGCGCGAGCCGCTCCTCGTTGCAGGCCAGGACCGGACCGAAGCGCAGGTTGTCCGGGTCGTAGAAACGGCCGAAGGAGAAGGCGTGCAGGGACTCGATGCCGGCCGCCGCCTCACCGCCCCGGTAGCGCTCGTCGGCGCGCCTCACGGAAATCACGGGATCCACGGTAGCCCCGGGCCCGGGCCGCGGAAACGCCCCACCAACCCCCGGCAGGGCACGCACCCGTCCTGATAAGGCAGTCTTGTCCCGTGCCCGAACCCGAATCGCCGCAGCCGCCGAACGCCGCCCATCCGCACGCAGCGACCCTGAAGCGTCTTGAGCAGTCGTCCGGCAGGCTCGCCGCGAACGCCATCGCCCGCATGGACGAGACGCTGCCGTGGTACCGGGCGATGCCGCCGGAGAACCGGTCCTGGATCGGACTGGTCGCCCAGGCCGGCATCGCCGCCTTCACCGAGTGGTTCCGGCATCCCGACACCCCGCAGGCGATCTCCACGGACGTCTTCGGGACCGCTCCGCGCGAGCTGACCCGGGCGATCACCCTGCGCCAGACCGTGGAGATGGTCCGCACCACGATCGAGGTCATGGAGGCCGCGATCGAGGAGGTGGCCGCTCCCGGCGACGAGTCGACGCTGCGCGAGGCGCTGCTCGTCTACGCGCGTGAGATCGCCTTCGCCACCGCCCAGGTCTACGCCCAGGCCGCCGAGGCACGCGGTGCCTGGGACGCCCGGCTTGAGTCCCTGGTCGTCAACGCGGTGCTCTCCGGGGAAGCCGACGAAGGGGCCGTTTCGCGGGCCGCCGCCCTGGGGTGGAATTCGCCCGAGCATGTCTGCGTAGTCCTCGGCACCGCCCCCGACGGCGACAGCGAGCTCACCGTCGAGGCGATCCGGCGGGCCGCCCGGCACGCCAAGCTACAGGTCCTCACCGGTGTGCTCGGCGACCGCCTCGTCGTCATCGCGGGCGGCAGCGACAACCCGCTCCAGGTCGCCAAGGCCCTGATCGGGCCGTACGCGGCCGGTCCCGTGGTGGCCGGTCCCGTCGTCCCCGACCTGCTGGCCGCCACCCGGTCCGCGCAGGCCGCGGCCGCCGGGCTCAAGGCGTGCTCGGCCTGGCAGGACGCCCCCCGGCCCGTTCTGGCGGACGATCTCCTGCCGGAGCGCGCGATCGCCTCCGATCCGGCCGCGCGCGACCAGCTGGTGGAGGAGATCTACAGACCGCTGGAGGAAGCGGGCTCGGCGCTCCTGGAGACCCTGAGCGTCTATCTGGAGCAGGCGAGCAGCCTGGAGGGCGCGGCCCGGATGCTCTTCGTGCATCCCAACACCGTGCGCTACCGGCTGCGACGTGTGACCGACGTCACCGGCTGGTCGCCCTCCGATGTACGTTCCGCCTTCACGCTCAGGATCGCGCTGATCCTGGGGCGTCTGGCCGACGGAGATCCACAGTCCTAGACTTTTGTCGGACACCCACAATTCCCCCGACGGTTCTTCGTCCCTGTCCCCACGGGCGAGCAGGGCCGTCCACAAGAGAGAGTGTGAGAGTGCTCGTACTCGTCGCTCCCGGCCAAGGCGCTCAGACGCCCGGCTTCCTGACTCCCTGGCTCGACCTCCCCGGCGCCGCCGACCGGCTCGCCGCGTGGTCCGACGCCATCGGGCTCGACCTCGTCCACTACGGCACGCAGGCGGACGCGGACGCCATCCGCGACACCTCGGTGGCCCAGCCCCTGCTGGTCGCCGCCGGTCTGCTCTCCGCCGCGGCACTGGGTGACATCACGCCCGGCGCGGTCGCCGGCCACAGCGTGGGCGAGATCACCGCCGCCGCGTACGCCGGTGTGCTCTCCGATGACGCCGCGCTCGGCTTCGTACGCAAGCGGGGCCTCGGCATGGCCGAAGCCGCCGCCGTCACCGAGACCGGTATGTCCGCGCTGCTCGGCGGCGAGCCCGAGGTCGTCTTCCCGCACCTGGAGAAGCTCGGCATCACCCCGGCCAACGTGAACGGCGCCGGCCAGGTCGTGGCCGCGGGCACCCTGGAGCAGCTGGCCGCCCTGGAGGCGGACAAGCCCGAGGGTGTGCGCCGCGTCGTGGCCCTGAAGGTGGCCGGCGCGTTCCACACGCACCACATGGCCCCGGCGGTCGCCGCCCTCGAAGAGGCGGCGGGCTCGCTGGAGATCGCCGACCCCCGGTTCACGTACGTCTCGAACGCCGACGGCAAGACCGTCGCCACCGGCGCCGAGATCGTCGGCCGCCTGGTCAACCAGGTTTCGAACCCCGTCCGCTGGGACCTCTGCATGGAGACGTTCCAGGAGCTGGGCGCCACCGCCATGATCGAGGTCTGCCCCGGCGGCACGCTGACGGGCCTCGCCAAGCGCGCGCTGCCCGGTGTGAAGACCGTCGCCCTGAAGTCCCCGGACGACCTCGAAGCGGCCCGCGCGCTCATCGCCGAGCACGCCGGATAAGGAGCCGTAGCGCATGTCGAAGATCAAGCCCAGCAAGGGCGCGCCGTTCGCCCGGATCATGGGCGTCGGCGGCTACCGGCCGACCAGGGTGGTCCCCAACGAGGTCATCCTGGAGAAGATCGACTCGTCCGACGAGTGGATCCGCTCCCGTTCCGGCATCGCCACCCGGCACTGGGCCTCCGACCAGGAGACCGTGTCGGCGATGTCGGTGGAGGCCGCGGGCAAGGCCATCGCGGACGCCGGGCTCACGCCCGAGCAGATCGGTGGCGTGATCGTCTCCACGGTCTCGCACTTCAAGCAGACCCCGGCCGTCGCCACCGAGATCGCGGACAAGATCGGCGCGATCAAGCCGGCCGCGTTCGACATCTCGGCGGGCTGCGCGGGCTTCGGCTACGGCCTGACCCTCGCCAAGGGCATGATCGTCGAGGGTTCGGCCGAGTACGTGCTGGTCATCGGCGTCGAGCGGCTCAGCGACCTGACCGACCTGGAGGACCGCGCGACGGCCTTCCTGTTCGGCGACGGCGCGGGCGCGGTCGTGGTCGGCCCCTCCGACGAGCCGGGCATCGCCCGTACGGTCTGGGGCTCGGAGGGCGACAAGTCCGAGACCATCAAGCAGACCGTGCCGTGGACCGAGTACGACAGCTCGGCCGGCAAGTTCCCTGCGATCACGCAGGAGGGCCAGGCGGTGTTCCGCTGGGCCGTGTTCGAGATGGCGAAGGTCGCCCAGCAGGCGCTGGACGCGGCCGGGATCAGCGCGGACGACCTGGACGTCTTCATCCCGCACCAGGCCAACATGCGGATCATCGACTCGATGGTGAAGACCCTCAAACTGCCGGAGCACGTCACGGTCGCGCGTGACGTGGAGACCACCGGCAACACCTCGGCCGCCTCGATCCCGCTCGCGATGGAGCGGCTTCTGGCGACCGGACAGGCGAAGAGCGGCGACACCGCGCTCGTCATCGGCTTCGGGGCGGGTCTCGTGTACGCCGCGACGGTCGTTACCCTCCCCTAGGCACACCGGATCATCCGGATGCCCATAAACCCGTAAAAACACTGAAGGAGCGCCACATGGCCGCCACTGAGAAGGAGATCGTCGACGGTCTCGCCGAGATCGTCAACGAGATCGCCGGCATCCCCGTCGAGGACGTCCAGCTGGACAAGTCCTTCACGGACGACCTGGACGTCGACTCGCTGTCCATGGTCGAGGTCGTCGTCGCCGCCGAAGAGCGCTTCGACGTCAAGATCCCGGACGAGGACGTCAAGAACCTCAAGACCGTCGGCGACGCCGCGGGCTACATCCTGAAGCACCAGGCCTGATCTCAGGCACGGTCTGCCACCCAGCGGTGGCGCCGCTGTTTCACGCCTCTTACACACGTGGAGAAATTTCCTGTGAGCTCGACCAATCGCACCGTGGTCGTCACCGGTATCGGCGCAACCACACCGCTGGGTGGCGACACCGCCTCGACCTGGGAAGGTCTGCTGGCGGGCCGTTCCGGCGTCCGGCCCCTGGAGGACGAGCGCTTCGCCGACCTCCCGGTCCGGATCGCCGCCACCGCCGCCGTCGACCCGGGCGAGGTTCTGCCCCGCCCGCTCGCCCGCAAGCTGGACCGCTCGGCGCAGTTCGCGCTGATCGCGGCCAGGGAGGCGTGGGCCGACGCGGGTTACACCGCTCCCGCCGGTGAGGACCAGCCGATCGCCCCCGAGCGGCTCGGCACGGTCATCGCCTCCGGCATCGGCGGTGTGACCACCCTGCTCGACCAGTACGACGTGCTCAAGGAGAAGGGCGTACGCCGCGTCTCCCCGCACACCGTGCCGATGCTGATGCCCAACTCCCCCTCGGCCAACGTCGGCCTCGAGGTGAACGCCCGGGCCGGCGTGCACACCCCCGTCTCCGCCTGCGCGTCGGGCGCCGAGGCGATCGGCTACGCCGTCGAGATGATCCGCACCGGCCGCGCCGATGTCGTGGTCGCCGGCGGCACCGAGGCGGCCATCCACCCGCTGCCGGTGGCCGCGTTCGCCAACATGATGGCGATGTCCAAGAACAACGAGAACCCCGAGCAGGCCTCGCGCCCGTACGACAAGGCCCGGGACGGCTTCGTCCTCGGCGAGGGCGCCGGTGTCGTGATCCTGGAGTCGGCCGAGCACGCCGCCGAGCGCGGCGCGCGGGTCTACTGCGAGGTGCTCGGCCAGGGCCTGTCGGCCGACAGCCACCACATCGCGCAGCCCGAGCCGACCGGCCGGGGTGTCGCGGCGGCCCTGCAGAACCTGCTGGACTCCACGGACCTCAAGCCGTCCGAGGTCGTCCACCTCAACGCCCACGCGACGTCCACCCCGCAGGGCGACGCCGCCGAGATCAAGGCGCTGCGCAAGGTCCTCGGCGACGACATGGACCACATCGCGGTCTCCGCGACCAAGTCCATGACCGGGCACCTGCTCGGCGGCGCCGGCGGCATCGAGACCGTCGCCACGGTCCTCGCGCTGTACCACCGCACGGCGCCCCCGACCATCAACGTCGACGAGATCGACGACGACATCGAGGCCGACATCGTGCGCGGCGAGCCCCGCGAGCTGCCGGCCGGCTCGATCGCCGCGATCAACAACTCGTTCGGCTTCGGCGGTCACAACGTGGTGCTCGCGTTCCGTTCCGTCTGAGTACGCGCGCATACGTAACGCGAAGGGCCCCCACCCATCGGTGGGGGCCCTTCCGCATACGCAGCAGCCTCGGACGTACGGGCCTCACACGACCTGGTGCAGCCAGCGGACCGGCGCGCCCTCGCCCGCGTACCGGAAGGGCTCCAGCTCGTCGTCCCAGGGCTTGCCGAGCAGGCGGGCGATCTCGGCCTCCAGGTCGGTCTCGCCGCGCACCGAGCGGGCGAGCGCCGCGCGCAGCCGGTCCTCGGGGATCAGGATGTCGCCGTGGATGCCGGTGACCGCGTGGAAGATGCCCAGGTCGGGCGTGGCGCTGTAGCGCTCGCCCTCGGCTCTCGCGCACGGCTCGGCCGTCACCTCGAAGCGCAGCATCTGCCAGCCGCGCAGCGCGGAGGCCAGCTTGGAGGCCGTGCCGGTCTCGGCCTGCCAGGAGAACTCGGCTCTCCAGGTGCCGGGCGATGCGGGCTGGCGGATCCAGTCGAGCTGGACGCGCACACCGAGAACGCCCGCCACCGCCCATTCGACGTGCGGGCACAGCGCGCGCGGGGCGGAGTGGATGTACAGAACTCCACGTGTCGTCACCGGGACCTCCAGTGCGGTTCGAGGTTCGCCTTCCCCAGCGGCCTCGCGCCCCTACCGGTCTCGGTCAGGACAGCACCTGACATTCTGCCCCGGGGATCAACAGTAAACAGCATCGGGAGGTAATCTCCTGAAAGGGGACAGTATGTGACGTGATGTAATTTACCGGAGCCGTCTGGCGTGGTTCCTCTGGCTGGACGGGCCAAAGCTACCGCGCGGAGCGGACAGAAGGGTGTCGTACGGTCGGTCCTGGGCCCGGGAAACACGAAGCTTTCACTCGCCAGGACGCCGACCGCACCCGTGAGGGAGGGGACCGGGGATGGACCAGGGGACGTTGCCGACGCGCCGAAGCCGCCCCGCGCGGGCCCGAACGGCCGCCGCGGCCCTCGTGGCGACCGCGCTCGCGGTCACGGCGGGCTGTACGAGTTCGGGCGCGCCGGGCACCTCGCACGCGCAGGCCCCGAACAAGCCCGCGCCGACACCGACCGTGCACTGGAACCCGCGCCCCGCCTCCATCGCGGCCGTCGGCGACTCCATCACCCGGGGCTTCGACGCCTGCATGGTGCTCTCCGACTGCCCCGAGGCGTCCTGGGCGACCGGCACCGACACCGATGTGCACTCGCTGGCGACCCGGCTGCTCGGCGAGGAGTCGGCCGCCGACCGCAGCTGGAACTACGCCAAGACCGGCGCCCGGATGGCGGACCTGCCGGGCCAGCTGACCCGCGCCGCCGCCCACCGCCCCGAGCTGGTCACGGTCATGGTCGGCGGCAACGACGCCTGCCGGGACTCGGTGGACGGCATGACCTCGGTGGCCGACTTCAAGGCGGGCTTCGAGACCTCCCTGAACCAGCTGCGCAGCACCCTGCCCAAGACCCAGGTGTACGTGTCGAGCGTGCCGGACCTCAAGCGCCTGTGGTCGACCGGGCGGGGCAACGCACTGGGCAAGCAGATCTGGAAGCTCGGCATCTGCCGCTCGATGCTGAGCGACGCGGACGACCTGGGCGCGGCGGCGGTCGAGCGGCGCGACGCGGTGTACCAGCGGGTGGTCGCGTACAACAAGGCGCTGAAGGACGTCTGCGCGAAGGACCGTTACTGCCGTTACGACGGAGGCGCGGTCTTCGACTTCCGCTTCACCGACGACCAGTTGAGCCACTGGGACTGGTTCCACCCCAGCAAGGACGGCCAGGGCCGGCTCGCGGAGATCGCGTACCGCAATGTGACGGCGGCGCGGCCGCCCGTGTGACCGGCCGGGCCCCGGATTCCCCTTAGGCTTCCGATCATGGAACTCTTCGGGACCCTCGACGACGGTACGGCCGTGCACCGCTGGACGCTGGAGCGCGGCGGTACGCGCGTGCGCGTGCTGACGTACGGCGGCATCCTGCAGTCGGTCGAGATCCCGGACCGGGACGGGGTCCTGGACGAGGTGACCCTCGGCTACGCCAAGGTGGCCGGCTATGTGGCGGACCCCGCCCCGTACTACGGGGCCCTGGTGGGCCGGTACGCGAACCGCATCGCGCACGCCTCGTTCGTCCTGGACGGCGTCCGCCACGACCTGGCCCACAACAACGGCCCGCACAGCCTGCACGGCGGCGAGCACGGCTTCGACAAGCGGGTGTGGGACGCGGAGGCGCTCTCCCCGTACGCGGTACGGCTCTCGCGCGTGTCCCCGGACGGCGAGGAGGGCTTCCCCGGGCGCCTCGACCTGTCGGTGACGTACGAGCTGCACGAGACGGGTGCGCTGCGCGTCGGCTACGAGGCGGCGGTCAGCGAGGCGGCGACGGTCGTGAACCTGACCAACCACGCGTACTGGCAGCTGGGCCCCGGCCCGCACGCGCTGCGGGTGAACGCCGGGCGGTACACCCCGGTGGACGCGACCTGCATCCCGACGGGCGAGTTGGCGCCGGTGGAGGGGACGCGGTTCGACCTGCGCGAGGCGCGGGTCGTGGACACGTCCTACGACCACAACTTCGTCCTGGACTCGGAGGCGGCCGCCGAGCTGTACTGCCCCGCCTCGGGCCGGCTCCTGACGGTGACGACGTCGGAGCCGGGCCTCCAGGTGTTCACCGGCGGCCCCCGGGGCGGAGTCGCCCTGGAGACCCAGCACTTCCCGGACTCCCCCAACCGCCCGGAGTTCCCGAGCACGGTGGTGCGGCCTGGTGAGGTGTACATGTCGCAGACGGTGTACGGATTCGGCGTCCGCTAGACGGCGGGGACGGGCAAGCCAAACCCGTCCGCCTCCCTAGTCGCCTCGAATCCCCCTGTTCACAAGGGAGTTCCTTCCCGATACTGGCCGCCCATGCCTTGACGGAAGGATGCCCAGTGGTACGTGTACGGGTACGGGGAGCGCGGCTCGCCCTGGTGATCGCTTCGATGACGTTCGGCGCGGTGCTCGCGCCGGTGCAGGCGCAGGCGTCGGCCACGACGGGGGCGCCGCCCACCGTGGAGGAGCAGCGGCTCGACGGGGCCGTGCCGCAGGAGATCCTGCGGCGCTCCGGATTCGACGACGCGGCGCCGGAGTTCACGCGCGCGCTGGCGGACGTACGGTCCTACCGCCAGGCCGACCGCCTGGTCGCCCGCGAGGGCGCGCGGCTGTGGCGGCGGGCCGTGGACCGGGCGCAGGGGCGCGGCCCCGCGGGCGGCGACCTGAGCCGGGACGACGACCGGCCGCTGTACTGGGCGCGCCTTGGTCTGACCCGTGAACTGCGCGGCTGGGAGCCGGAGTTCGGCCTCACCGAGGCACGCCGGGCCGCGCTGATCGACCACCTGGAGCGCTCCTCGCGCGGCCAGGACTCCATCACGTATCCCTCGGGCAAGGGCTTCAAGCGGATCCTGGTGACCGGCTTCGACCCGTTCACACTCGACCGTGACATCCGGATCAGCAATCCGTCGGGGGCGACCGCGCTCGCCCTGGACGGCACCTGGATACGGACGGCGGACGGGCCCGCGCGCATCGAGACGGCCATGTTCCCGGTGCGCTACGACGACTTCGCGGCGGGCACGGTCGAGCGCGCGCTGCGGCCGGTGCTGCCGCAGGTGGACCTGTTCACCACGGTGAGCCAGGGACGGGTGGGGCGGATCGACGTCGAGCGCTTCAACGGGGCCTGGCGTGGCGGGTTCCCGGACAACGACAACGTGTCGCGTACGGAGACGGTGCCGGTCTCCGACCCGGCGTCGCAGCCGCAGTGGACCACGACGACCTTGCCGTACAAGGCGATTGTGGCGGCGAAGACCGGGCCCTTCCCGGTGTACGACCACACCTCGGTGACCGAGATCCCGGCGGGCGGGACGGACCCGGTGGTGCGTGACGACGGGCCCACGGCCGGGTCGACGGCGCGGGAGGGCGGGGGCGGCGACTACCTCTCCAACGAGATCGCGTACCGGGTGACGCTGCTGCGCGACCGCCTGGGCCTCACGATCCCGGGCGGGCATGTCCACACCCCGGTGCTCCAGTTCGGCGCGGGCAACACCGATCCGGCGACGGGCTCGATCACGGACCCGGAGTTCGTCCGCAACCGGCTCGACATCATCGCGCAGATCCGGGAGATCGTGGGGGTGGCGGCTAGCTGAGGGCCCCGGTGGGCGCGGGCTCGGCGTCGTCCGCCGGGTCCGCGGCCTCCCCGGTGAGGTCCCGCACCATCAGCGTCGCGCCCGCGACCGCCCCCGGCATCAGGAACACCGCGACGAACGGCACCAGGAACGCCAGCGTCAGCGGGACACCGAACCCGAGCACGAGCATCCGCCGCCCGCGCAGCAGGACCAAGCGCTCCCGCAGCTCCACGCCCCGCCGCTGGAGCGCCACCGCCGTCAGCTCCTCGGCGAGGAAGAACCCGGAGACGCAGAATCCGATCGCGGGGATCACGGTCTGCCCGACCACCGGCAGGAAACCGAGGCCGAACAGGATCACGCCGTACGCGGCCACGCGCACCAGGATCCGCAACGAATCCCGGGCGGAGATCCACAGCTCGCGCCAGAGCGGCAGCCCGGACTCGGGCGCGTCCCCGCCGCTCTCGGCCCGGTCCACGTCCCCGGACAGCTTCTCGTAGAACGGCTGGCCGATGAGCAGGGTGACCGCGGTGAAGGTGATGATCGCGAGGAACAGGCCCATGGCGAAGACGAGGGCGGTCAGAAAGCCCCGGAACAGCGCGAGCCACGGCGAGGACCAGCCGTCGGCGAACGGCGTCGCCCAGCCCACGAAGTCGTCCGCGCCATAGGCGAGGCCTGTCAGCGCGGCCGCGTACAGGACGAGGGTCACAAGCCCCGGCAGCAGTCCGAACCCGAAGGCCCTGCCGTGTCCGGCGACCCATCGCTGCCCTTTGACCAGATAACCGAAGCCCGCCCCGAGATCACGCATGGCCGGATTCTATCGACCGGTAACCGCCCCTCTTTATGGCAATTGCCCTCGGTTTCCAGGCGCTCGGAGGGGTTTCGGACGCACGAAGGGCCGCACCCCGCCGAGTGCGGCCCTTCGCAGGTGACAAGTGGCGTACGTGGCGTACGGGTCAGGCGACCGCGAGGTCGACCGTGATGTTGCCGCGCGTGGCCTTCGAGTACGGGCAGACCTGGTGCGCCTTCTCGATGAGGGCGCGCGCGGTGGCCTCGTCCACGTTCGGGATGGCCGCGGCGATCTTCACGATGATGCCGAAGCCGTCGTCGTTCTTGCCGATGCCGACCTCGGCGGTGACCGTCGAGCCGGATATGTCGGCGTTCTCCTGGCGCGCGACGACGCCGAGCGCACCCTGGAAGCAGGCGCTGTAACCGGCCGCGAACAGCTGCTCCGGGTTGGTGCCCGCGCCGCTGCCGCCCATGGCCTTCGGCGGGTTGACGACGACGTCGAGCTGGCCGTCGTCGGTGGCGACGCGGCCGTCGCGGCCGTTCTCGGCGGTGGCGACGGCGGTGTACAGAACGTCGGACTGCTGGATGGACATGCTGGGTGCTCCTCCTGCTCGTTCCCGGCCGCTCGCGCCCACGGCAGCCGTGATGTGGAAAGACCTTATCGGATGACGGAAGTCACCCGATAAGGTCGGTCACCGAGGTGGAGCTATGTTCTGGGTCACTCGCCCAGCGAGACGACCATCTTTCCGGTGTTCTCGCCGCGCAGCATGCCCAGGAACGCGTCCGCGCCGTTCTCGATGCCCTCGACGACCGTCTCGCCGTACTTGAGCTCACCGGAGGCGATCCAGCCGGCCACGTCCTGGACGAACTGCGGCTGGAGCGCCGCGTGGTCGCCGACGAGGACGCCCTGGAGCCGCAGGCGCTTGCCGATGATCATGGCCATGTTGCGCGGGCCGGGGGTCGGCTCGGTGTCGTTGTAGCCCGCGATCATGCCGCAGATGGTGGCGCGGCCGTGCACGTTCATCGAGGAGATCGCGGCTTCGAGGTGGTCGCCGCCGACGTTGTCGAAGTAGACGTCGACGCCGTCCGGGGCCGCCTCGCGCAGCTGGTCGCGGACCGGGCCCTTCTTGTAGTTGAAGGCGGCGTCGAAGCCGAGCTCCTCCACCAGCCACTTCACCTTCTCGTCTGAACCGGCCGAGCCGATGACGCGCGAGGCACCCTTGATCCGGGCCATCTGGCCGACCAGGCTGCCGACGGCGCCGGCCGCGCCGGAGACGAACACGGAGTCGCCCTCCTTGAAGGAGGCGACCTCGAAGAGACCCGCGTACGCGGTCAGACCGGGCATGCCGAGCACGCCGAGGTACGCGGAGAGCGGGGCGAGGGAGGCGTCGACCTTGGTGGCGTGCTTGGCGTCCACGTCGGCGTACTCGCGCCAGCCGAGCCCGTGCAGGACGTGGTCACCGACGGCGTAGCGCTCGTCGGCCGAGGCCACGACGACACCGACCGCGCCGCCGTCCATCGGCTTGTCGAGCGCGAACGGCGGGATGTACGACTTCACGTCGTTCATCCGGCCGCGCATGTACGGGTCGACGGACATGAAGAGGTTGCGCACCAGGATCCGGCCCGCGGCGGGCGCCACGACCGGGGTCTCCTTGAGCGCGAAGTCGGTCGGGACGGGCCAGCCGTGCGGGCGGGCGACGAGGTGCCATTCACGGCCGGTGGCGGGGAGTGCGGACGGTACGGACATGAGAGCTGCGCCCTTCCTGGATTACTTCAGGTACTGAAACAACCATGCTCCTGGATATTTGAGATTGTCAAGTAACTGGGTACCCTGTATTCATGGCCCCACGTATGGATCCCCTGAGCCTCGAAGTCGTCGAGCTGATCGGCACGGTGGTGGCCCGCTACCACGAGGAGTACGAGCGGGCCGCGTCCGAGCACGCGCTGACCGGCGCCCAGGCGCGCGTCCTGCGCCTGCTCTCGCTGGGGCCGGTCCCGATGCGCCAGATCGCCCTCAAGCTGAAGTGCGAGCCGTCCAACGTGACGGGCATCATCGACCGCCTGGAGGCCCGCGGCCTGGCAGAACGCCGCCCCGACCCGGCGGACCGCCGAGTAAAACTGGCGGCCCCGACGGAGGAGGGCCAGACCACGGCCACCCACCTCACCGAGTCCCTGAACTTCGCCCGCGAGCCACTGGCGGAGCTGTCGACGGAGGAACGGACGGTGCTGAGGGACTTGCTGAGGCGGATGCTGGGGGCGACCTGACGGTCCCGGGTGCCTTGAGGGGCGCGCGGACTCGCGGGTGAGCAATACGGTCCCGGTCCACTTAAGGGGCGCGGGGAACTGCGCGACCAGCCACGCACGGTCCGCAGCCGAATCGCACCACCACCCGGCGGAGCTAGACGCACCACCAGAGAAAACGAGTGCAAGAGGTCTTCGTAGGAGAAGGAGTGGGCGAGGGCGCGGGCCCGGGCTGCCCAGGCGGCGGGGCCGAATCCGAAGCGGACGGCGAAGGGGCTCCGGACGGACCGGGCGACCGCGTCCCACCCGTGGCACCGGAGGTGGCCCCCGGAGCAGACGGCTCGCCAGTACGACCCGCACGCGTGCCACCAGGCACAGGCACCCCACTGGCCCCCGGCCAGGGCCGCGCACCGCCACCCTTGGCATGCGACTTCCCATGCCCGGCAGACGCAGGCACCGCACTGGGCCGCCGGGGCCCACCCTCACTCGCGTCCGGCGCGGGCGCAGACGTCTCCTGAGAGATCTGCTCCTCGTCGTGGACGGACGTCGCCGCACCCCGATCGTTCGCAGGCGGCTCGATGGCCAGCTCGGCAAGCCCCAGCGCACCGGCCGCGAGCACCACACCGGCGGACCCGAACAGCACGAGGCGGCCGCGCCGCTTACGGGCCCGGCGACGCGTACGCGCCCGGGGCTGCTCGCGTTCGCGCTCGCGGCGCGCCCGGCGGTACCCGGTCGGGGCGGCGTCGGTGGCACCGGCCGCGGCGGTGTCGTACACCCCGAGGTCGATGATGTCGGGCTGCCGCAGTTCCTCGGCGGGGGTGCCGCATCCGGCGCAGGCCAGTGCGCCGTTGAGGTGCCGTCGGCAGACGTGGCAGTAATCCATGGCCAACGGAGGCTATGCGGGTAGCCGTCAACAATTGGGGCCCGCAGTGTGTGGATCCTGTGTGGAACCCGATCTTCCATGGCGTGTCCCCCGTACGAACCCGGGCGTTCGGTGCGTTGTCAGTGGGGCCGGGCAGGATGGGGTCATGACGGACGCACAGCCGCATTCCACCGGCCCGGCGCAGCCCGGTTCCTTCGGCCCGCGCGACTTCCAACTCGTCCTGCTGCGGCGGATGGCCGACCACCAGCCGGGCCTGGTCGAGGACGCCCGGCGCGAGCTCGGGGTGTCCATAGCCGAGATGCGCGAGGCCAACCGGCGCTGGCAGGCGATGGTCCGCTCACCGCGTTCGCGCGGCGCGGCGGCCCGGTACCGGTCGGTGCTCGGCGAGCCCGAGCGCGTGGTGCCGCGCAAGGTGGGCGACCTGGAGTGCGAGGCGCGGCTGTGGCCGGTGCCGCTCTGGCCGACGCTGCGGTTCGAGGTGCTGGCGGGGCCGGACGGGACGGTGTGGAACGAGTGGCTGATCCGGGCGCCGGGTTCGCCGGGTCCGGTGCTGACGTCCGCGGACGACTTGCGCCCGTGGTCCTGCACAGTCGACGAGGCGGCCCGCGCGTTTCCCCCGGCCCGGCCGATGGAAGGCAGCGCGCCCACGCGCTGGCAGCTGGAGCTGACCGTGCCGGGCGACGGCCGCCGCGTGGCGGAGTTCTCGTGGGGGCTGCTGCAACGCCTGTTGCCGTAGGGGGTACGGATCTCATCTGCGGGCCGGTGGGGGCTGATCGCGCAGTTCCCCGCGCCCCTAAAAGCTTGGGGCCGAGCCAAGCTTCCGGGTTCCGGTGGACGACCTAAGGGGCGCGGGGAACCGCGCGACAAGCCCCCACCGGCCCGCAGGCAAAAGACTCACCCTCCTAGGCGGCACGCCGGAGTGCGACGAACTGTCCCCCGATCAGCCCCGCCTCCGGCGGGTTTGGCACTCAGTCAGCCGACGCCCGACCGGCGCAGCCCAGCGCGCGGCGGGCACGTCGGGAACGGACGATTCGATCAAGAGCCCCACTCGGGAGGATCGCCGTGAGCGTCAGTCTGGAACAGTTGCGCCGTTGCCATGTAGCCGTAGACCTCGGGGCCGCGAGGACGCGTGTATTCGTCAAGGGCCTCGGACTCGTCGTGGACGAGCCCAGCGTCGCGGCCGTCAACACCCAAACCGGCGCGCTGATCGCCGTCGGCACGTTCGCCGAGAAGATGACGGGCCGTACGCCGGACTACATCCGGGTCGCCCGCCCCGTATCCGGCGGCACCGTCGTCGACATCGAGATGGCCCAGCGCATGCTGCGCCATCTGATCGGCGAGAAGCTGCGGCGCCAGCTGCGGCGCAAGCCCCGGCTGCGGGCCGCCGCCTGCACCCCGCACGAGGCCGACCCGCTCGCCCAGCGCGCCACCATCGAAACGCTGGTGGGACTCGGCGCCCGCCGGGTCGAGCTGGTCGACACCCTGATCGCGGCGGCCGTCGGCTGCGGACTCCCGGTCGAGCAGCCGACCGCCACCATGATCATGGTGTGCGGGGCGGCCACGACCCAGATCGCGGTGCTCTCGCTGGGCGCGATCGTCACCGCCGAACGCATCCCCGTCGGCGGCGACGCGATCGACCACGCCGTCATCCAGCACCTGCGCCACCAGCACGAACTGATGCTGCCGAGCCAGTCCGTACGCCCCCTCCAACTCGCCCTCAGCGGCAACGGCCTGACCCCCCAGGGCCCGGCCTCCACCGAGATCCACGGCCGCGACGTCGCCACCGGCCTGGCGCGTTCGGTCCAGGTCGACACGGCGGCCGTCCGCGACGCGATCCACACCCCGCTGACCGCCGTCCTCGACGGCATCGGCAAGGTCCTGCGCGACTGCCCGCCCGACCTGGTCGCCGACCTCGCGGACCGGGGGATCATGATGGTCGGCGGCAGCGCCCTGCTGCCGGGCCTGGACCAGATGCTGCGCAAGGCGACGGGCATGCCCGTGGCCATCGCCGAACGCCCGGACATCTGCGCCATCCTCGGCCTCGGCTCGATGCTGGACGGCAAGATCGAGCCGATGGTCCTGGACCCGCTCGCGGAGTGACAAGACCGTACGGGACCGGTGGTACGGGAGGGGCGGACGTGGGAGAGGACACGACGGAAAGCGACGGACCGGGACGCCGGGCGGGTACGGATCCGGCGGATACGGGCCCGGGCCCGGCAGACACGGATCCGGACCCTGGCCCAGGCCCGGCGGACACGAACCCGGTAGTCAAAGGCCCGGCGGATACGAACCCGGCAGCCAAGGGCCCGGCAGGCACGAGCCCCGCGGCCGAAGCAGGCCCGTCGCCCCGGCTCCCCGTCCTCCTCGACGCCGTCCTCAGCGTCGGCTCCGAGCTCGAACTCCGCACCACCCTCCAGCACATCGTGGACACCGCGGCCGACCTGACCGACGCACGGTACGGCGCGCTCGGCGTGGTCGACCCCGAGCGCGGGCGGCTCACCGAGCTGTTCACCACCGGGCTCACCGACGCCGAGCGGGAGCGGATCGGGGCGGTCCCCGACGGGCGCACCGGACTGATCGGCGCGCTCATCCACGACCCCCGCCCGCTGCGGCTGGCGGATCTGACCGCCGACCCGCGCTCGTCGGGCGTGCCGCCGGGCCATCCGCCGATGCGGTCGTTCCTGGGCGTGCCCATCCGCGTACACACCGAGGTGTTCGGCAACCTCTACCTCACCGAGAAGCGCGGCGGTCCCTTCACCGAGGAGGATCTGACGCTGCTGCGCGTGCTCGCCTCGCAGGCGGGGATCGCGATCGGCAACGCCCGCCTGTACGAGACGGCCCGGCGGCGCGAGCGGTGGATCGAGGGCGCGGCCGCCGTCACCACGTCGCTGCTGACCGGCGACACGGCGGCGGACGCGCTGATGACGGTCGCCGAACGCGCCCGGCTGCTCGCGGACGCGGCCGCCGGGGTGGTGCTCCAGCCCACCGAGGCCGGCGGGATGGAGATCGTCGCGGCCTCCGCGCCCGACGACCCGGCCGACTTCGTGGGCACCGCCATCGAGCCCGGCTCGCCCGTACTGGTCCAACTGCTCAGCGGCGAGCCGGTGTTCATCGAGGACTCGGCGACCGATCCCCGGATGACCACGCACGTACGCACCCGGTTCGGACCGAGCATGATGCTGCCGCTGCAGAGCGGCGGCAAGCTCATCGGCACGCTCGCGCTCCCCCGGCGGCGCGGCGGCCGCCCGTACTCGACGGTGGACCGGCTGCTGGCCGCACAGTTCGCCTCGCAGGCCGCGCTCGCGCTGGTCCTGGCGGACGCGCAGCACAACCGCGAGCGGCTCGCGGTGTACGAGGACCGCGACCGGATCGCGCGCGATCTGCACGACCTTGTCGTCCAGCGGCTGTTCGCGACCGAGATGATGCTGGAGTCGACCCGCCGCCGGGCCACGAAGGCGTCCGCCGACGACACGGACGAGCTGCTGACCCGGGCCGTGGACGAGCTGGACTCCACGATCCAGGAGGTGCGTACGGCCATCTTCGCCCTCCAGCAGCCGCCCGCCGACGCGCCGACGACGCTGCGGGGGCGGGTGCTGCGCGAGACCGACGGGGCGGGGGCGCTGCTCGGGTTCCGGCCGTCGGTCCGGTTCGAGGGGGCGGTGGATGCGCTGGTCTCCGACGATGCCCGGCTGCTGGCGGCCCTGCGTACGGCCCTGGCCACCGCGCACCGCCGTACGGGCATCTCGTCCGTCGCCGTCACGGTCGACGCGACGGCGACGCTGCCGGACGGCCGCCCCGGAGTACGCCTCACCGTGACGGACGACGGCACGCCGGGCGGCGAAACGGTGTGGCAGGCACCGCTGTAGCCCGCCGGGGGTTTGATCCCCCACCCCACCCCTTCCCGAAAGCCCTTGGCGGGCGGCCTGGTTCTTCGGGTGCGAGCCGGTGGGGGTTGCTCGCGCAGTTCCCCGCGCCCCTAGGAGGGCCCTTCGGGCCCATAAGGGGCGCGGGGAACTGCGCGAGCAACCCAGCATGGTCCGCACCCGACCAGATCCCTCGGAGAGTTTCGGGAAGGGGCGGGGTGGGGCAGATCACGCCGGAGACGGGGCGCGCCGCGTAGGGTTTCCGCAGGCCGGTGGACGGCCGGTGCTGTCGAACCGCGAGGAGCCCCGTACGTGTCCGCTCTCTTTCCCGCCCTGCTGACCGCCAGCAACAAACAAGCGCTACGGTTCGACGGACGCGCCCTCACGTACGCGGAACTCGCCGCCACGGCGGGCTCCTTGGCGGAACGGATCGAAGGGGCCGGACGGGTCGCGGTCTGGGCGACCCCGACGCTGGAGACGGCCGTGGGCGTGGTCGCGGCACTGCTGGCCGGAGTCCCGGCCGTACCCCTGAACCCCAGGACGGGCGAACGGGAACTGGCCCACATCCTGAAGGACAGCACCCCCACAGCGATCCTCGCGGCCCCGACCGACCAACTACCGCCCGCACTGGCCGAGTTGACCCGTATCGAGGTCGTGGTAGCGGGCGCAGCCGACCCCACCCCGGAGCGGACACTCCCGCAGACCGACCCCGAATCCCCCGCCCTCATCGTCTACACCTCCGGCACCACCGGCCCGCCCAAGGGCGCCGTCCTCCCCCGCCGGGCGATCGCCACGACGCTCGACGCGCTGGCGGACGTCTGGGGCTGGACGGCCGATGACGTACTCGTCCACGCCCTGCCCCTCTTCCACGTACACGGCCTGATCCTCGGCATCCTCGGCCCGCTGCGGCGCGGCGGAACGGTGCGCCACCTGGGCAAGTTCTCGGTCGATGGGGTGACCCGCGAACTGTCGTCGGGCGCGACCATGCTCTTCGGCGTACCCACGATGTACCACCGGATCGCCGAATCCCTCGACACCGACCGGGAGTTGACCAAGGCACTGGCCGGGGCGCGGCTGCTGGTGTCGGGGTCGGCCGCACTGCCCGTACACGACCACCGCCGCATCACGGCGGCGACCGGTCGCGCGGTGATCGAGCGGTACGGGATGACCGAGACGCTGATGAACACGAGCGTACGGGTGGACGGCGACCCTCGCCCCGGCACGGTCGGCGTACCACTGCCGGGCGTGGAGCTGCGGCTGGCGGACGATTCGGACGGCATCGGCGAGATCCAGGTGCGCGGCCCGAACCTGTTCAGCGGCTACCTCAACCGCCCGGACGCGACGGCCGCGGCCTTCACCGAGGACGGCTGGTTCCGCACCGGCGACATGGCGAGCCTGGACGCGGACGGTTACGTACGGATCGTCGGCCGCAAGGCCACCGACCTGATCAAGAGCGGCGGGTACAAGATCGGGGCGGGCGAGATCGAGAACGCCCTGCTCGACCACCCCGGGGTGCGCGAGGCGGCCGTCACCGGGGAGCCGGACGCGGATCTCGGGGAGCGGGTGGTGGCCTGGGTGGTCCCGACGGATCGTCAATCCCCTCCCTCAGAAGAGGAGTTGGCGAACCATGTCGCAGCCCAGCTGGCCCCGCACAAACGCCCCCGTACGGTCCACTATCTCGACACGCTGCCCCGCAACGACATGGGCAAGATCATGAAGCGGGCGCTGAAGAGTGCCTGAGGGGAGCCGCCCGAGCGCCCGGCACATGGTCGCCGTCGTCACGGACGACTTCACCGAACTGCGCCCGCCCGAGCGCGAGACGGCGCCCGACGGTCCACTCCTCTGGGCGGGGTACGCGGCGTCACGGGCCCGCGCGACGGAGCGTACGGGCGAGGACGAGTCGGTGATCCATGGCGTGGCGAAGGTGGAAGGTCACTCCTGCGTCCTGATCTCCTTCGAATTCGGCTTCCTGGGCGGGTCGCTGGGCGAGCGGACCGGGGACCGCCTGGAGGCCGCGTACGCGACGGCCCGGGAGCGGCGGCTGCCGCTGGTCTCGCTGATCTCGACCGGCGGCAGCCGGATGCAGGAGGGCATGATCGCCCTCACCCAACTCCAGCGCGTGGCCCGCCAGTCCGCCCTGCTGCGCGCCGTCGGACTCCCCCAGATCGCGGTCCTGCGCGACCCCACGACCGGCGGCGGCTGGGCCACGCTGGGCGCGGGCGCGGACGTGATCCTCGCGCTCCCCGGCGCCCAGATCGGCTTCGCGGGCTCGCGGGTCCGGCCCGCGGACGCGGACCCGGCGGCGTACTCGGCCGAGGGGCAGGTGGCGGCGGGGGCGGTGGATGCGGTGGTGCGGGTGGAGGAGTTGCGCGGGGTGGTGGGGGCGTGGCTGGGGTTGCTGGGTGCGCCTGTCGAGGTGGGGTCGGGTTCTGAATGCGGGGCCGGCGAGCGTGCGGTGGTGCCCGCCGACGTGCCGGACGCGCTGTCGGACGTCCCGCTGCCCGTCACCGGCTGGGACGCGGTACGTGCGGCGCGGGCGGCGGGGCGACCGCGTGCATCGGCGTATCTGGACGCGTACTTCACCTCCCGTATGGCGTTGAGCGGGGACCGGTGCGGGGGTGTGGACGACGGGATGCTCTGCGGGTTCGGGCTGCGGGACGGGCGTACGGTCGCGTACGCGGCCCAGGCCGGCACCGCGACGCGGCCCGCGGGCTACCGCACCGCCGCCCGTCTGATCCGCCTCGCCGACCGGCTGGGCGTGCCCGTCCTGACCCTGGTCGACACGCCCGGCGCGGCGAACGACGCGGCGGCGGAACGTGCCGGGCAGGGCGCGGCCATCGCCGACTGTTTCGCGGCGGTGGCGTCGGCGGTGGTGCCGGTGACGTCGCTGGTGATCGGGGAGGGGGGATCGGGCGGGGCCCTCGCCTTGTCCGCCCCGTCCCGTACGTGGGTCACGGCCGACAGCTACTTCTCCGTGATCGCGCCGGAGCTGGCGGCGGCGATCCTGAAGCGGGGGCCGGGAGATATCCACGCCACGGCGGACCACCTGCGGCTACGTCCCCAGGACCTGGTGGAACTGGGCGTAGCCCGCGGCGTGATCTCCCCCACCCCACCCCTTCCCTGAACCCTCCGGGGGTGGAGCCCTCGGCCCCCGTTTGTCTGCGGATCGTGCTGGGTTGCTCGCGCAGTTCCCCGCGCCCCTAACTACCTAGGGGCGCGGGGAACTGTGCGAGCAACCCCCACCGGGGCCAGCCAAAGAACCGGGACTCACGCCTCCGGCGCACGCGCGTCGTACCGGGCGAAACGGCGTCGGCTCAGGCCCAGCAGCGTCACGGCCACAACACACGCGACCCCACCCCCCGTGACCGCCACACCAGGCGACGCGAGGTCCGCCGTCGTCCCCGCGAGGAAGTCGCCCAGACGCGGCCCACCCGCGACGACCACGATGAACACCCCCTGCAACCGCCCCCGCATCTCATCCGGCGCAGCCACCTGCATCATCGTGTTCCGGAACACCATGGACACGGTGTCCGCGCACCCCGCGAGGGCGAGAAAGACGAGCCCGAGCCACAGATTCCGCGTCAGCCCGAACACCGCGATCGCCGCACCCCACGCGCCCACCGACAGCAGAATGGCCAGCCCGTGCCGGTGCACACGGCTGAGCCACCCCGAGAACACCCCGCCCAGCAACGCCCCGAACGCGGGCGCGGCGACGAGGAGTCCGGTCGTCCGCGCGTCACCGCCGTACCAGAGCACCGCCACCGCCGGGAACAGCGCACGCGGATGCGCGAGGATCATGGCGCAGAAGTCGGAGAAGAACGTCATCCGGAGATTGGGACGGGTCGCGAGGAAGCGGAACCCGTCGAGCACGGAGGCCCGCTTCGCGGTCGTACGGTCCCGGTCGGGCAGCATCGACGGCAGCCGCCACATCGCGTACAGCGCGGCGCTGAAGCTCACGGCGTCCAGCAGATACGCCGACTGGTATCCCGCGAAACCGACCATCAGCCCACCCAGCATGGGCCCGACGAGGGTCCCGGAGGTGGTGGTGATCGAGCCCAGAGCGTTCGCGGCGGGCAGTTGTTCCGGCGGCAGCAGCCGGGGGATCATCGAGGACCGGGCGGGCGCGTTGAGCGCGGCGCAGACCGACTGCAGCGCGACGATCCCGTACAGGAACCACACATGCGCGAACCCGGCGAAGGCGGCCGCGGCGAGCCCCGCCGACAGCACGGCGGACCCGGTCGCGCTGGCGAGCCCGAGCTTGCGCCGGTCGACGGTGTCGGCGATCGCACCGCCGTACAGCCCGAACACCATCAGCGGCACCAGCGAGAACAGCCCCACAAGGCCGACGGAGAAGCTGGACCCGGTGATGTCGTAGACCTGGAGCGAGATCGCGAGCGAGGTCATGCCCTGCCCGACCCACGAGATCGTGTTGCCGAACCAGAGCCGCCGGTAGTGCGCGGAGGTCCGCAGCGGCGTGAGGTCGGCGAGTATTCGGGTGCGGTCGTCGCCGTTACGGCTACGGGCCTTACCGTTACGGGCTTTGGCTTCGGGCTGCGCGGTCACGCGGGATGGTAACCGGGGCGGGTGGGACGACGCTTCCGAGTTTCACGCCAGGAGTTCCCGAGGCGTACGAGGGCGCCCCATTTCCACAGAAACAGGGCGCCCTCGTACACATCAGGTCAGACGCGCTCCGCGTGCACGTACGACATCGGGTAGACGATGCGGCCCTTCTCGTCCACGTCGAACGCCTCCGGGTCGAACGGCAGCGTGCCGCCCGCCTCGACGCGCTGCTTCTCGAAGTACTCGCGGGTGTGGTTGGTGGTGCAGAGGCTGTCCTCGATGGAGAGGATGCGCCACTGTCCCTCGCCCTCCAGGTTCAGCCGGAAGTTCTCCTTGCTGACCCGCAGCTGCTGCGGCGGCAGACCCTTCAGCTCGGACTCGGCGAAGCCGTAGACGTGCAGCTGGGCACCGGGGGCGGTCACCCGGTGCAGGGCGGCCGCGTACGCGCGCCGCTGCTCGTCGTTGAGCACGTGGTAGAGCCCGTAATCCAGAACGGTCTCGAAGCCGCCCTCGATGCCCTCGAACTTGGTGGCGTCGGCGACCGCGAAGTTGACGTCGAGCCCTCGCTCACGGGCGCGCTCCTGCGCCTGCCCGACGGCGGAGGGCGAGAAGTCCAGGCCGGTGACGGCGTGGCCCCGGCTCGCCAGGTGGAGCGAGTTCTGCCCGGTGCCGCACCCCGCGTCCAGCACCTTCCCGCGGAACGCGCCGGACGCCTCCAGGGCCACCACGACCGGCTGCGGCTCGGGGATGTTCCAGGGCGCGAAGTCGAACTTCATCCCCAGGCCCTCGGTCCCCACCTTCCCCGCGTACAGCGGGTCGAAGTTGGCGCTGCCCGCCGTGTAGACCTGCTCCGTGCTCACGTGGTGCCTCCCGTTGTGCGCTGCGCGGAAATTAAGTGATGCGGTCAATCTCCCGGACCGAATCACCTCCGGACAAGCCTGAACGGGCGTATTGCGGCGACCTGTACGTTCAAACGCGGGAATTCCGCGGTTGCACAGTGCTCTTGACAAATTGGCCGCCACTCGGACGTGACCCGCCGCCCCGGACGCGTGCCGCGCGCTCGACGGTCCGCGCCCCCACGGCCCGTGGCCAGGCCAGGCGCCCCACCAGGCCAGGCGCCGAGCGGGGTCGGGCCGGGGCGCGGCGGCCACACGGCGGCCCGGGTTCCAGAAGCGTCCCCGCCTCCATTTCCCGAATTCGGAATTCCGCCGCCCGCACACTTCCCGTACGTACGGAATTCGGCAGGGCCGGAAACGAATGAGAGTCGACCCCACATGAATCGAAGGTCGGGGATCGGGGAATCACAGAAGATGAATCCCGGGTTCCGGATCTCTGATTCGCGCGTACCGCGCGCTGCCCCCGTCGGCGCCCCGGCGTCGGCGCCCGCCATCCGCCCGGCGCCCGCTCCCCGCCGAAGACGCCCTGCGGTCCGGCCGACAGATCGGCCGCCGGTCTCCACCGTCCTCACGATCGCCGCGCGGCGCCCCCGCCCTCCGCCAGGAGAGCAGGGGAACACCGAGGCTGAACGTTTCTGCGAAGGAGGCGCAGAGTGGGGCGGGTGGGACTCGAACCCACGGCCGACGGATTATGAGTCCGCTGCTCTAACCGGCTGAGCTACCGCCCCTAACGGCGCGTCGCGCACATTTGTGCGCGCCGTCTGCCGCAGCATAGCCGCTCATACGATCTCCTGCCTCGGATGGTCGGCAACGCACGACCATGAGGACCGCACAGCGGGCTGCCCGGTTCCCCCGGGCATGAAAAAGGACCCTCAAGGGGTCCTATTCCACAGCTCTCCCGACTGGACTCGAACCAGTAACCTGCCGGTTAACAGCCGGCTGCTCTGCCAATTGAGCTACAGGAGATCGAGCTCCCCCGACTGGACTCGAACCAGTAACCTGCCGGTTAACAGCCGGCTGCTCTGCCAATTGAGCTACAGGGGAATGCTCCGTTGCATCGAACGTACCTACCCCGGGTGTCCCCGGGCGGCGTGCGCTCGCTGCGACACATACATTAGCGCAAGCAGGGGGGTGCTCCGCCAATCGGTTCCGCCCCGGGTGATCACGGGGCTGCACGGGTAGGCGCAGCACACGACGCCACAGCGACGTCAGACAGACGCCACAGAAGGGTGACCGCCATGCGCTACCGGCTCACGTTCGCCGTCGGACTCGTCGTCGGGTACGTGCTCGGGACCCGGGCCGGGCGCGAGCGGTACGAGCAGTTGAAGAAGTCCGTACGCCAGGTCGCCCAGAACCCGGCCGTCCGCAACACCGCCGAGTCGGCGGCCCAGAACGGCCGCGCGTACGCGGGCAAGGCGTTCAGCGCGGTGAGCGACAAGGTCTCCGAGAAGGTCGGCGACAAGATGCCGGGCGCGGTCGCCGACCGGGTGCGGTCGCTGCGCGAGCGCGGCCAGGGCAGCGACGACGACTGGGGCACCAGCAACACCTGACCCAGGCGGCGTCGGCCGGAAGCGACACCCGACCCACCACCAACCGCAACACCTCACCCACGCGTGGCCTCCGTGACCCCGGGCGTGATGCAGAATCGTGCGCATGGGGATAGTCGCCGGGCTGGACAGCTCTTCCGCCTTCACTCGCATCGTCGTCTGCGACACCGACACCGGTGCCGTCCTGCGGCAGGGGTACGCCCCGCATCCCGTGGACCCGAAGGCCACCGAGGTCGACCCGCAGGCCTGGCTGCTCTCACTCGGCGAGGCCGCGGCCGGCGGGCTGCTCGAAGGTGTGCAGGCCATCGGCGTCGCCGCCCAGCAGCACGCGCTGATCGCGCTCGACGGACAGGGTGCGCTCGTACGCGCCGCGCTGACCGGCAACGACAAGCGCGCCCAGGTCGCCGCCGCCGATCTCACCGACTCGCTCGGCGGGCGCGAGGCATGGGCCAAGGCGGTGGGATGCGTTCCGCAGGCCGCCCAGGCCGTGGCCAAGCTGCGCTGGCTGGCACGGAACGAGCCCGAGGCCGCGAAGCGCACCGCCGGGATCGTGCAGGCCCATGACTGGCTGGTGTGGCAGCTGCTCGGCCGGCCCGCACGGCGCACCACCGACCGGGGCGCCGCGTCCGGCACCGGGTTCTGGTCCGCCGCGACCGGCTTCTACCGGCCCGACCTGGTCGAGCTCGCGCTCGGCCACCAGGTGGCGCTGCCCGAGGTGCTCGGCCCCGCCGACGCCGCCGGCACCACCCCCGAGGGGCTGCTGATCTCGGCCGGCACCGGCGAGACCATGGCCGCCGCCTTCGGGCTCGGCGTCGGCCCCGGCGACGCGGTCGTCTCGCTCGGCGCCTCGGGTTCCGTCATGGCCGTGCATCACGAGGCGCTGGCCGACCCGGCCGGGATGATTACGTCCTTCGCCGACGCCACCGGCCGCCATCTGCCCGTCGTGCATACGAGCAACGCCGTACGGGCGCTGCGCGGCACGGCCGAGATGCTGGGCGCGGAGAGCCTGGAGGAGCTGTCGGCTCTCGCGCTGAAGTCCACGCCGGGCGCCAGCGGGCTCGTGCTGCTGCCGTATCTGGAGGGCGAGCGCACGCCCCGGCTGCCGCACGCCGCCGGGACGCTCGCCGGGCTGCGCCGCGAGTCGATGAAGCCGGAGCATCTGGCCCGGGCCGCGTTCGAGGGCATGCTCTGCTCGCTGGCGGACGCGCTGGACGTGCTGCGGATGCGCGGCGTCGAGGTCCGCCGGGTCTTCCTGCTGGGCGCCGCGGCCGAACTGCCCGCCGTGCAGGCGGCCGCGCCCGCGATCCTGGGCACGCAGGTGGTCGTCCCGCAGCCCGCCGAGTACGCGGCCCTGGGCGCGGCACGGCAGGCCGCCTGGGCGCTCGGCGTCTCGCAGGGCACCCTGGCCGCGCACACCCCGCCGGCCTGGCAGGGCGCGGCCGCGCAGGTCTTCGAGCCGGGCGAGGAGCTGGCCGTGGGGCAGGCGGTGCGCCAGCAGTACATCGCGATACGGGACGAGATCCACCCGGGCGCGTTCGGTGGCGGCACGGCGTCCTGACCCGTCCCGTACCGGGCCGTACGGAGGATTCGTACGACGGACTCCGGCGTGGCGACTTGACTACGCCGGAGGTCCGCCCTTTACTCATCCTTTTGACTCGCCCTTGGCTTAATTGCTTGGGATAGCGGGGGTGGTGTGTCGCAAGATGGGGTTCGATACCCCGATCTTGCCGACCCGGAGAGCCCCCACGTGCTCATACGACTTCTGCGGACCCATCTGGTTCCGTACAAGAAACCGATCGCGCTCCTGGTGCTGCTCCAGCTGCTCCAGACCTGCGCGACCCTCTACTTGCCGACCCTGAACGCCGACATCATCGACAACGGTGTCGTCAACGGGGACACCGGCTACATCCTGGAGTACGGCGGCGTCATGATCGCCGTCAGCCTGGTGCAGGTCGTCTGCAACGTCGGTGCCGTCTTCTTCGGCGCGCGGACCGCCGCCGCCGTGGGCCGGGACATCCGGGCGGCGGTGTTCGGGCGCGTCCAGTCGTTCTCCTCTCGCGAGGTGGGCCACTTCGGGGCGCCGTCCCTGATCACCCGGACCACCAACGACGTCCAGCAGGTCCAGATGCTGACGCTGATGTCGTTCACGCTGATGGTGTCCGCGCCGATCATGTGCGTCGGCGGCATCATCATGGCGCTCGGCCAGGACGTCCCGCTCTCCGCGGTGCTGCTGGCCGTGGTGCCGGTGCTCGGGATCTCGGTGTCGCTGATCATCCGCAAGATGCGGCCGCTGTTCCGCACCATGCAGACCCGCCTGGACACGGTGAACCGCGTGCTGCGCGAGCAGATCACCGGCAACCGTGTGATCAGGGCGTTCGTGAAGGACGACTACGAGCAGAAGCGCTTCGGCGGCGCGAACACCGAGCTGACCGACGTGTCGCTCGGCACCGGCCGCCTGATGGCGCTGATGTTCCCCACCGTGATGACGGTCGTGAACGTCTCGTCCGTGGCCGTGGTGTGGTTCGGCGCCCACCGGATCGACAACGGGTCGCTGCAGATCGGCCAGTTGACCGCGTTCCTCACGTATCTGATGCAGATCGTGATGGCCGTGATGATGGCCACCTTCATGTTCATGATGGTGCCCCGCGCCGAGGTCTGCGCCGAGCGCATCGAGGAGGTGCTCGGCACCGAGACCAGCGTGGTGCCGCCGAAGGCGCCCGTGCGCGAGCTGCGCCGCAGCGGTCATCTGGAGGTGCGCGGCGCCGACTTCACCTACCCGGGCGCCGAGGAGGCCGTGCTCAACGGTGTGGAGCTGGTGGCCCGGCCCGGTGAGACGACCGCGATCATCGGGTCGACGGGCAGCGGCAAGTCGACGCTGCTCGGGCTCGTACCGCGGCTGTTCGACGTGACCGACGGATCGGTCCTGGTCGACGGCGAGGACGTGCGCGGAATCGATCCCGTACTGCTGGCCAAGACGGTGTCGATGGTGCCGCAGAAGCCGTATCTGTTCTCCGGGACGGTCGCGACCAACCTCCGTTACGGGAACCCGGACGCCACCGACGACGAGCTGTGGCACGCGCTGGAGGTCGCCCAGGCCAAGGAGTTCGTGAGCAAGCTGGACGGCGGGCTCAACGCGCCGATCGCCCAGGGCGGCACCAATGTCTCCGGCGGCCAGCGCCAGCGGCTCGCGATCGCGCGCACGCTGGTGCAGCGCCCCGAGATCTATCTCTTCGACGACTCGTTCTCGGCGCTCGACTACGCGACGGACGCAGCCCTGCGGGCCGCGCTCGGGCGCGAGACTCGGGAGGCGACCGTGGTGATCGTCGCCCAGCGGGTCTCCACGATCCGCGACGCCGACCGGATCGTCGTCCTGGACGAGGGCCGGGTCGTCGGGACCGGCCGGCACCACGAGCTGATGGCGGAGAACGAAACGTACCGGGAGATCGTGCTCTCCCAGCTGACGGAGGCTGAGGCGGCATGAGCGGCGGACCCATGGCCCGGATGATGGGCGGCGGCGACGCCCAGCGCTCGATGGACTTCAAGGGCTCCTCGAAGCGGCTGCTGCGCCAGCTCGCGCCGGAGAAGCGCACGCTCTGGGTGATGCTCGGGGCCGGTGTGCTCAGCGTGGCCGCCTCGGTGGTCGGGCCCAAGATCCTCGGCAAGGCGACCGACCTGGTCTTCGCGGGCGTCGTCGGGCGGCAGATGCCGGACGGCGCGACCAAGGACGCGGCCCTGGCGGGCCTGCGCAGGAAGGGCGAGGGCGGCCTCGCCGACATGCTCTCCGGGGTGGACTTCACGCCCGGCCACGGCATCGACTTCGACGCGGTCGGCCGGGTGCTGCTCCTCGCGCTCGCGGTGTACGTGGCCGCGGGGCTGCTGATGCTGGTGGCGACCCGGCTCTCCAACCGGGCCATCAACCGCACGGTGTTCCGGATGCGCGAGGAGGTGCAGGCGAAGCTGTCGCGGCTGCCGCTGTCGTACTTCGACCGGGCCAAGCGCGGCGAGGTGCTGAGCCGGGCGACCAACGACATCGACAACATCTCGCAGACGATGCAGCAGACGATGGGCCAGCTCATCAACTCGCTGCTGACGATCGTCGGCGTGCTCGCGATGATGTTCTGGATCTCGCCACTGCTCGCCCTGGTGGCGCTGGTGACCGTACCGCTGTCGGTGTTCGTGGCGACCAAGGTCGGCAAGCGCTCGCAGCCGCAGTTCGTGCAGCAGTGGAAGACCACCGGCAAGCTCAACGCGCACATCGAGGAGATGTACACCGGGCACACCCTGGTGAAGGTCTTCGGGCGCCAGGAGGAGTCGGCGCGGCAGTTCGCCGAGCAGAACGACGCGCTGTACGAGGCCGGGTTCAAGGCGCAGTTCAACAGCGGTGTGATGCAGCCGCTGATGATGTTCATCTCGAACCTGAACTACGTCCTGGTCGCGGTCGTCGGCGGTCTTCGGGTCGCCTCCGGCACGCTGTCGATCGGCGATGTGCAGGCGTTCATCCAGTACTCGCGCCAGTTCTCGATGCCGCTCACCCAGGTCGCCTCGATGGCGAACCTGGTGCAGTCGGGCGTCGCGTCCGCCGAGCGGATCTTCGAGCTCCTGGACGCGGACGAGCAGGAGCCGGACGCGGCGACGGGCGAGCGGCCGGTGGAGCGGCGCGGAGCGGTCACCCTGGAGAAGGTGGCGTTCCGCTACGAGCCGGACAAGCCGCTCATCCACGAACTGTCGCTGAAGGTGGAGCCGGGCCAGACGGTCGCGATCGTCGGCCCGACCGGCGCGGGCAAGACCACGCTGGTCAATCTGCTCATGCGGTTCTACGAGGTGACGGACGGGCGGATCACCCTGGACGGGGTGGACGCGGCCAAGATGTCGCGCCAGGAGCTGCGCGCGGGCATCGGCATGGTGCTCCAGGACACCTGGCTGTTCGGCGGGTCCATCGCGGACAACATCGCGTACGGGGCGGACCGTTCGGTCACCCGCGAGGAGATCGAGGAGGCGGCCCGGGCGGCGCACGCGGACCGGTTCATCCGGACGCTGCCGGACGGGTACGACACGGTGATCGACGACGAGGGGACGGGGGTCAGCGCGGGCGAGAAGCAGCTGATCACCATCGCCCGGGCGTTCCTGTCGGACCCGGTGATCCTGGTGCTCGACGAGGCCACGAGCTCGGTGGACACCCGCACCGAGGTGCTGATCCAGAAGGCGATGGCGCGGCTTGCCCATGGGCGTACGTCGTTCGTCATCGCGCACCGGCTCTCCACGATCCGCGACGCCGACGTCATCCTCGTGATGGAGAACGGCTCGATCGTGGAGCAGGGCACGCATGACGAGCTGCTCGCCGCCGAGGGTGCTTACGCACGGCTGTACGCGGCGCAGTTCGCGCAGGCCGTGGCCGAGGTCGACTAGAGCTGTTCCGGCGCCGGGGTCCGCCTGTGCCCACCCGTTCCGCCCCAGCGGAACGATTGCCCACAGGCGGGGCGGACCACGGCGTCGGCGCTCAGTCCAGGTAGCCCCTCAACTGGTCCGCGAACGCGTGGTCGCGGAGTTTGTTGAGCGTCTTCGACTCGATCTGGCGGATGCGTTCGCGTGTCACGCCGAAGATGCGGCCGATCTCCTCAAGGGTGCGCGGGCGCCCGTCCGCGAGCCCGTAGCGCAGCTGGACCACCTTGCGCTCGCGCTCGCCCAGCGTGGACAGCACCGCCTCCAGGTGCTCGCGCAGCAGCAGGAACGCCGCGGACTCCACGGGGGACGCGGCGTCCCCATCCTCGATGAGGTCGCCGAGCGCCACGTCGTCCTCCTCGCCGACCGGCGCGTGCAGCGAGACGGGCTCCTGGGCCAGGCGCAGGACCTCGCTGACGCGCTCCGGCGGCAGGTCCAGGTGCGCGGCCACTTCCTCCGGCGTCGGCTCGTAGCCGCGCTCCTGGAGCATCCGCCGCTGCACCCGTACGACCCGGTTGATCAGCTCCACGACGTGGACGGGGACACGGATCGTCCGGGCCTGGTCGGCGAGCGCGCGGGACATGGCCTGACGGATCCACCAGGTCGCGTACGTGGAGAACTTGTAGCCCCGCGCGTAGTCGAACTTCTCGACCGCGCGGATCAGTCCGAGGTTTCCCTCCTGGACCAGGTCGAGCATGGTGAGCCCGCGCCCGACATAACGCTTGGCGACGGAGACGACCAGGCGCAGGTTCGCCTCGATCAGTCGGCGCTTGGCCATCCGGCCCATGACCACCAACTTGTCCAGGTCCACGGCGAGTTGGGAGTCCGGATCGGGGGTGGTGCTGAGCTTCTCCTCGGCGAACAGGCCCGCTTCGACCCGGCGGGCGAGCTCGACCTCCTCGACGGCGGTGAGCAGCGGGATCCGCCCGATCTCCCGCAGGTACTGCCGGAAGAGGTCGGAGGACGGTCCGCCGGTGTCCACGCGCCCCGGCACCCGCTCGGGCGGCTCGGGCACCTCCACCACCTCGTCGACGAGCGGTTCGACGGCGGGCGCATCGGCCTCGGGGTGGAGCACGGCCCGGGTCTGCGGGGGCACAGTGGCGACGTCGGTATCGGTCAGGGTCTGGGTCTGCACGGGGGCGACCTCCAGGGTGATCGCTGCCGGATCGGGGGCGTGCGGCAGCGGGACGGGGGCGGCCGGGCCGCTGTCCGTCCCGTACACGATGAGCGGATCCGCGGGGGTGAGGTACCCACCTTCGGTGGGCCGGCCGCGCTCCGAGGACTCAGGCACCGCACCCCAGTGTGGGGTAAGACACATCTCCGCCACGAGGGGCGTGCGATGACTTTTTGAAGCCGGTCCGTGACCGGGCGGTTACCCGTGCGGCAGCGGCGTCGTGCCGCGCTGACTCCGGTACGGGTACCCCGCGGTGGTCCCGCTACCCCGGCAGGCCCGGGCCGGACCTCAGAGTGCTTGTGCGCCCCGGTTGCGCAGCGCCTGGCCGTACTGCTGGAGGACCCACAGCTCGTTCTGCACCGCGCTGAGGCGCGCGGGGTCGCCGTTCTGGCCGAGGCGGGCCAGGGTGCCCTGGATGTCGAGGAGGCGGCGGTCGACGGCGCGGCGGCGCACCCACACCAACTGCTCGCCCGCGTACGCCTCGTCGACCACGCGCGCGTGGATCGCCTCCACGGCGAGCTCGGTGACGAGCGCGCGGACCGTGTCGTCCGGCGCCGACTCCATGACGGCGGGGAGGTAGTCGGAGGGCGCGTCCGTGGCACCGCCCGCGTCCATGATGCACTGGCGGACCGCCGCGTACGGCGGGGCCGTGAACTCGTCCACGCCGTACGCGTCGAACGCCGGGGAGACCAGGTTCGGGTACTGGAGCGCCAGCTTCAGCAGCTCGCGCTCGGTGCGGTGGGCGGGGCTGCGCAGATTGAGCGCGGGGCCGGAGGCGGCGGCGACCGGTGCCTGCACCTCCCCGTACCCGCGACGGCGCTCGGGCGCGGGGCCCTTGCCGCCACGGTCGCGGGCCCAACGGGCCAGCTGGGCAACGCGCTTGACCACGAACTGGGTGTCCAGGATGCCCAGGATGCCGGCCAGCTGGACGGCCACCTCGTGCTGGGAGGCGACGTTCTTGATGCGCGCGACGATCGGCGCGGCCTCGTCGAGCGCGGCCGCGCGGCCCGCCGGGGTCTCCAGGTCGTAGCGCTGGACGATCTGGCGGATCGCGAACTCGAAGAGCGGGGTGCGGGGCTGGACCAGGTCCGCGACCGCCTCGTTGCCCTTCGCGAGACGCAGCTCGCAGGGGTCCATGCCGTCGGGGGCGATCGCGATGTAGGTCTCGGCGGCGAACTTCTGGTCGTCCTCGAAGGCCCGCAGGGCGGCCTTCTGGCCCGCCGCGTCACCGTCGAAGGTGAAGATCACGCGCGCGCTGCCGTTGTCCATCAGCAGGCGGCGCAGGATCTTGATGTGGTCGCCGCCGAAGGCGGTGCCGCAGGTGGCGATGGCGGTGGTGACCCCGGCCAGATGGCAGGCCATCACATCGGTGTAGCCCTCGACCACGACCGCGCGGCTCGCCTTGGCGATGTCCTTCTTGGCGAGGTCGATCCCGTACAGGACCTGGGACTTCTTGTAGATCGGGGTCTCGGGGGTGTTGAGGTACTTCGGGCCGTTGTCGTCGTCGCGGAGCTTGCGGGCGCCGAAGCCGACGACCTCGCCGGAGACATCGCGGATCGGCCACATCAGCCGTCCCCGGAAGCGGTCGATGGGGCCGCGGCGGCCCTCCTGGGAGAGCCCGGAGAGGGTCAGCTCCTTGTCGCTGAAGCCCTTGCCGCGCAGGAAGCGGGTGAGGTGGTCCCAGCCCGCCGGGCTGTAGCCGACGCCGAAGTGGGCTGCGGCCGCCTGGTCGAAGCCGCGCTCGGCGAGGAAGGCGCGGCCGATCTCCGCCTCGGGGCTGGTGCCCAGCTGCTCGATGTAGAACTGCGCGGCGATCTTGTGCGCCTCGACCAGGCGGATGCGCTCACCGCGCTGGTGGGACGGGTTGTAGCCGCCCTCCTCGTACCGCAGGGTGATGCCCGCGGTGGCGGCCAGGCGCTCGACGGCCTCGGAGAACGACAGGTGGTCGATCTTCCGGACGAAGGCGATCGTGTCGCCGCCTTCCTGGCAGCCGAAGCAGTGGAAGAGACCCTTGCTGGGGCTGACCTGGAAGGACGGGGACTTCTCGTCGTGGAAGGGGCACAGGCCCTTGAGGTTGCCGCCGCCCGCGTTGCGCAGCTGGAGGTACTCGGACACGACGGCGTCGATCGGGACCGCGTCCCGGACCGCCTTCACGTCGTCATCGTTGATCCTGCCTGCCACGCATGAATACTACGGGCAGCATGTGACAGTCAGGGCGCCTCCGGTGCGAGGTCCTCCAGGGGTGTGGAGGGGTCCGAGAGGCGGTCGGGGTCGACCTGGACGCCCTTGCTGCCGGCCCGGATCAGCCGCTGGATGGGACCTGTGACGTCCCACACATTCACGTTCATCCCGGCGAGCACCCGCCGCTCCTTGAGCCAGAACGCGATGAACTCGCGCTTGCCCGCGTCGCCCCGCAGCACCACCTGGTCGTAACTGCCGGGCGGCGCCCAGCCCGAGTACTCAAGGCCCAGGTCGTACTGGTCGGAGAAGAAGTACGGGATCCGGTCGTACGAGACCTCCTGGCCCAGCATCGCGCGCGCGGCGGCCGGGCCGCCGTTGAGGGCGTTGGCCCAGTGCTCGACGCGCAGCCGGGCGTCCAGCAGCGGGTGGTGGGAGGCCGCCACGTCGCCTGCGGCGAAGATGTCCGGGTCGGAGGTGCGCAGGGAGGCGTCGACGGCCACGCCGCCGCCGTCGGCGCGGTCGACGAGGGCGAGCCCGGCGTTCTCGGCGAGCGCGGTGCGCGGGGCGGCGCCGATCGCGGCGAGCACGTCGTGCGCCGGGTGCTCCTCGCCGTCGTCGGTACGGGCGGCGAGCACCATGCCGTCCTGGCCGACGATCTCGGTGAGCCGGGCGCCGAAGTGGAAGCGGACGCCGTGCTCGGCGTGCAGATCGGTGAAGATCTGGCCGAGCTCGGGGCCGATGACCTGGTGCAGCGGGGTGGCTTCGGGTTCGACGACGGTGACCTCGGCGCCGTAGCCGCGCGCGGCGGCCGCGACCTCCAGGCCGATCCAGCCGGCCCCCGCGATCACGAGGTGGCCGTTGTCGCGGCCGAGCGCCTTCAGGACGTTGCGCAGCCGCTCGGAGTGGGCGAGGCGGCGCAGGTGGTGGACGCCCGCGAGGCCGGTGCCGGGGATGTCGAGGCGGCGGGGCTCGGAGCCGGTGGCGAGCAGCAGCTTGTCGTAGCCGATGAGGGTGCCGTCCCCCAGGCGTACGGTTTTGGCCGCGCGGTCGATGGCGGTGACGGTCTGGCCGAGGTGCAGCTCCACGTCGTTCTGCGCGTACCAGGCGGGCTCGTGGACGAAGACGCTGTCGCGCTCCTCCTTGCCGGAGAGGAACCCCTTGGACAGGGGAGGCCGTTCGTACGGGTGCTCCCGCTCGTCGCCGATGAGGATCACCCGGCCGTTGAACCCCTCCGCGCGCAGGGTCTCGGCGGCCTTGGCCCCGGCCAGTCCTCCACCGACAATGACAAATGTCCGGTCTGCGTCGACCACTTGATGCCTCCTCGTTGCTCGACCGCCACCTGCGAGCGTCCCGCACGGAGCGTGATGGGGGAAGAGGGCTTGCTCCGTTGGGGGCGCCGAGTGGCCGGGCTTCATCGGTGCGGCAGACGCCCGCTCGGTGTCTGCCGATGCCTCATGGATACGTCATCGGTGACACGCTGTGAGTCTGGAGTGCAGGGACAGCGCGGCCGCGTCCGTCAAGGACGCGATCTGGTCGACGATGACCCGTTTGCGCGCGCGGTCGTCACCGGCGGCCGCGAACAGCGCGCGGAACTGCGGGTCCAGGCCGTCCGCCGGGGCGCGCGCCGTGAGCGCTTCGGCCAGTTCGGCCAGAATCACGCGCTGGTCGGCGCGCAGGCGCTCCTGTTCGTCGCGCTGCATCACATACCGGTCGGCCACCGCCTTCAGCACGGCGCACTCGTTGCGGGTGGCGCGCGGCACGACCAGTTCCGCCCCGTACCGGCTGAGCCGGCCCGAGCCCCAGCGCGCCCGGGTGGCCCCCTCGGCGGCCAGGCAGAACCGGCCGATCAACTGGCTGGTGGCGTCTTTCAGCCGGGCCTGGGCGACCGCCGAGCCGTCGTACCCGTGCGGCCACCACTCCTCGCCGATCAGCCGGTCAAGGGCGTCGGCGAGCTCCTGCGGATCGGTGTCGGCCGGTACGTACCGGCCGATGGCCACGCGCCAGATGTCGGCGCGCTCCGGCTCGGAGAAGAGCAGGTTCGGGTCGATGTGTCCGGCGTGCAGCCCGTCCTCGAAGTCGTGGACCGAGTACGCCACGTCATCCGACCAGTCCATGACCTGGGCCTCGAAGCACTTGCGGTACGGCTCGGCGCCCTGGCGCACCCAGTCGAAGACCGGCAGGTCGTCCTCGTACACCCCGAACTTCACGGACTGCGGGTCGGTGGGGTGGGCGCCGCGCGACCAGGGGTACTTGGTGGCCGCGTCCAGGGCGGCGCGGGTCAGGTTGAGGCCGACGCTGACCGGCTCGCCGCCGCGCTCGCCGCGTACGAACCGCTTGGGCTCCAGGCGGGTCAGCAGGCGCAGCGACTGCGCGTTGCCCTCGAAGCCGCCGCAGTCCTTGGCGAAGTCGTTGAGCGCCTGCTCGCCGTTGTGCCCGAACGGCGGGTGGCCCATGTCGTGCGAGAGGCAGGCGGCCTCGACCAGGTCGGGGTCGCAGCCGAGCGCCGCGCCGAGCTCGCGGCCGACCTGGGCGCACTCCAGCGAGTGCGTGAGGCGGGTGCGCGGGCTCGCGTCCCACAGCTGGCCGGTCACGCCGGGCGTGACCACCTGCGTCTTGCCCGCGAGGCGGCGCAGCGCACCGGAGTGCAGCACCCGCGCGCGATCGCGCTGGAAGGCGGTGCGGCCTGGCCGTTTGTCCGGCTCGGCGGCCCACCGCTCGACGTCGGACGGGTCGTATCCCGGGTGAAGTCCTGCGATGCCTTCCATGCACCGACAGTAAACGGAACCACTGACAAGCGGCGTTCCGCGGGATCAAGCTGTGGCGAGTTCGCGCCGCAGCGCGCCGAAGGGGGCGGCGGCGAGCGCCTGGTCGTAGCGGTGCAGGACCAGTCGCGCGACGGCCGGGTGCGCGCCGAGCGGCGCCGCCGCGACCCCGCGCGCGTAGCCGGCGCACTGGGTCGCGAACCGGCCGGGCGCGGTGAAGTACGAGGCGATGGCGGTGCGGTGGCGGCCGCGCGCGGCGAGCGCGCGCAGCGCGTCGGGGACGGTGGGCGCGGCGGCCGAGGCGTACGCGGGTATCACCGGCACCCCGCCCAGCCGCTCGCTGAGCATCTCGGCGGTGCGGCGGGTGTCGGCGGCCGACTCGGGGTCGCGCGAACCGGCCCCGGCCAGCACCACTCCGCCGCTGCGACGCGCGCGCGGATCGTCCTGCCACCCGGCCTCGACCAGCCGCTCGTACAGCGCCTCGACCAGGAGCGGATGCGGGCCGAGCGGCTTGGCGGTGCGCGCCCGCAGCCTCGGCGCGGCCGCGACGGCTGCCGGAATGTCCTGTTTGACGTGGAAACCGCGACTGAGGAGCAGCGGTACGAGGACGGCGCGGCCGGCGGCGAGCGCGGCAAGCGTGTCGGGCAGCGCGGGCTCGTCGATCTCGATGTGGCCCAGGCGTACGTCGAGTCCGGGGCGCACCTCGCGGACCAGGTCGAGCAGCGCGGTCACGGTCCGCAGCGCCCGGGGGTCGCGACTGCCGTGCGCGACGGCGACCAGGGTGGGCCGGGCCGCGTCGGGTATGTCGGTCGGGGGCATCGGCTTGCGGCTTCCGTTCAGTCGTACGTGGCTGAGCTGGCTGCCCAGTTGGGCGGTGATACGGGTGAGGAGCTCGGCCGTGCTGTCGAGCGGCAGCGAGCGGCGGGCGGGCAGGGGCTGCGCGTGCGTCTCCGTCTCCATCTCCGTCATGGACCGATCCTGCCGGGCTCACATTGCCACGCCGTTGCGCGGCGGTGACGAGTGTTTTCCGCCGCCTCACGAAGCGCCTGGCAGACCGGGGAAATACGGCCGGAGAACCGTTTCGGCCCTCCCCGGCGTCCGAGCACTCGGATCAGTGATCGGGATCAATGGACACAGTCGACCCAGGGGGACCTCATGCGCCTGCCGCGCCTTCGCGTACGGATCCGGCTGCCGCGCACCCGCAAGGGTCAGCGCCGCCTGGTGCAGGGCGTCGCCGCCGCCTGCGTCCTCGCGCTGGCGCCCGCCGCCTGGATGTTCGTCGCGGCCGACGGCAAGGTCGGCACCGTCGCGCAGGCGCCCGCGTCGGGGGTCGCGGTGGTGTTCGGGGCCGGGCTGTGGAAGGGCGAGCCGTCGCCGTACCTCGCGCACCGGCTCGACGCGGCGATCGAGCTGTACCGGGACCACAAGGTCAAGGCCGTGCTCGTGACCGGGGACAACGGGCGGGCCGAGTACGACGAGCCCGACGCCATGCGCGCCTACCTCGTGCAGCACGGCGTCCCCGACCAGCAGGTGGTCAGCGACTTCGCGGGTTTCGACACCTATGACTCGTGCGTACGGGCCCGCAAGATCTTCGGGGTGCGCCGGGCCGTCCTGGTCAGCCAGGGCTTCCACATCCGCCGGGCGGTCGCGCTGTGCGAGAGCGCCGGAATCGACTCGTACGGGGTCGCCGTCGACGCCGTACACGACGTGACCTGGTACTACGGCACGACTCGCGAGGTGTTCGCGGCGGGCAAGGCGGCCTTCGACGCCACCTTCCGGCCGGACCCGACCTTCCTCGGCCCGAAGGAGACCGGAGTGGCGCGGGCGCTCGCGCGGTGACGCGGCTCAGACGCGCTCGCCGGGCGGGCTGCGGCGGGCCGTGACCCAGTCGCCGCCGGGGATCGGTGTCCCCTCGGCCAGCAGCCGCCGGGCCAGCGCGGGCGCGGCCAGATAGACCCAGGCGCGGGCCGTGCCGCCGCCCGGCAGCTCGACGGTCCGGGACACCCGGTCGTACATGTTCCGGGGGTCGTCCGGCCCGTGACACTCCTCCAACTGGTCGAGTACGACGAGGACTTGGGCGTACGCCTCGGGGCTCGGGGTGATCAGCGCGCCGGTCACCACGCCGCCGCCCTCCATCGCGTACGGATAGCCGGGCCCTTCGTACAGCACCGCCCCCGGCAGCCGCGCGGGCACCTCGGCGGCGGTGCGGCCGCGCAGGAACCGGACGTAGTAGCGCTCGCCGGGCCGCAGCGTGCCGTACACGAAGAAGGGCAGCGGTTCTGCCGTGGTCACGGGCACTCTCCCTCGGGGCATGGGGCACAAAACGGGGGACGAAAGGGCACTCCGGCCTGGCCGAAAGTCCCTGATCCGACGGTTGCGGCGGGGCCTACGCACAGCTGTTACACACCGTCCCGGCTTCCGTGATGAAGGGGTCCTACCGTCGATTGTCGCGGCCGGTGGACCCGGCCGGTCCCCCGCCCCCTGCCACCAGGCCGCCTCGCCATGATCCTGAGTCTCCGCGCCACCGCGGTCGCCACTGCCGCGGCCGCCGTCGCCGTGCTCGCCGTGAGCGGGTGCGGCGCGCCCACCGGGCTCAGCGACGGCGGGGCCGCGCCGCCGGTGGCCGCGCAGCCGACGCCGAAGCCGCTCTGGCCCGACTGGTCCGACCCTTCCCCCAAGAAACCGGGCGCGGCCGACGCGGCAGGCACGCAGCCGCCGCCGGAGCCGCTGGCCGACGGGCCCGAGGTGCCGAAGGAAGGTCTCGCGGCGGTCGATCCGGACGACGTCGTACGGGCCGACCCGCGCACCAGGCAGTTCAGCAAGCTGGAGAAGATAAAGCGCCCGGGGCAGCCCGGCATGCGCCCGCCCGTCCTGCGCGATCTCACCGACGACGGCTCGCCCGAGCTGATCCTCTCCGCCGACGTGGAGAGCGGCCGTACGGTGATGGCGGTGTACACGGCCCGCGACGGCAAGGTCGTCCCGATCCTCTACACGGTGGGCAAGCGGCTCGCGGTCGAGACCGTCGGGACGGACCTCGTGGTGCGCACCGCCTCGGACGACGGCGCCGAACAGGCCGTCCGCTACCGGTGGGACGGCGCCCGCCTTTCGTCGGTGAGCGACATCAAGACGTACAAGAACGACGACGCGGACGACGACGGAGCGGCGAAGGAGGCCGGGCCGTGACGCCGTCCACGCGCGCGTGGTCCTTCGTACGCGAGGCACCGCGGCGGCTGCGGGCCGTACCGCAGGGGCTGAGTCTGCGCTGGAAGATCGCGGTGGTGCTGGCCGGCGGCTGCGCCCTTGTCGCGTTCGCCATCGGCGCGCTGATGCACGAGGCGCGGGCCGCACAACTGGTCGCGACGGTACGGGAGTCGGCGACCATGCAGCTCGCACGGGTGCGCCAGGTGTACGAGTTGACGGGGCAGGTCGACCGCAGCGACATCGACGCGGCCGTCGACGACCGGCGGATGCCCGCCGAGCTGCGGAAGTCGGCGCTGGCGGGGCGCCGCAGCACCTTCGTCGACCTGGACGGCCCGGACCCGGCCGTGTGGGCTGCGCGGCCCATCGGCGACCAGGTGCTGTCGGTGCGGCGGCCGCTGGTCGCCGAGCGGGCGGAGCTGCGGGAGTTCGACCGTGAGCTGATCTGCTGGGGCGCGCTCGTGGTGGCCCTTGCCGCGCTCGGTGGTGCGGGGCTCGCCAGCCGCCTCAGCCGTGAGCTGCGGACGGCTGCGGCGATCGCGCGGCGTATCTCGCGGGGTGAACTCGACGCGCGGATCGGGCAGTCGGCGGCACCCTCCGCGCGCAACGAGGTGGCGGAGCTGGCGTGCGCCGTCGACACGATGGCCGCGTCGTTGCAGCGGCGTCTGGAGGCCGAGCAGCGGTTCACGGCTGATGTGGCGCATGAGTTGCGTACGCCGCTCACGGGCCTGCATACGGCCGCTGAGCTGTTGCCGCCGAGTCGGCCGACCGAGTTGGTACGGGACCGGGTCGCCGCGTTGCGGACGCTGACCGAGGATCTGCTGGAGGTTGCCCGGCTTGACGCTCGGGTCGAGCGTCCGGATCTTGAAGTGCGGGCGCTGGGGCGGCTGATGGAGGGGATTCTGCGGCGGTGCGGATTCGCTGTGGAGTTGGCCGAGGGTGAGGGTGGGGGCGCGTTGGTTCGTACCGATCCTCGGCGGCTTGAGCGGATTGTGGCCAATCTTGTCGCCAACGCTCGGCGGCACGGGGCGGAGCCTGTCGAGGTCACCGTGTCCGGTACCGCCGTGACGATTCGGGATCACGGGGTCGGGTTTCCTGAGCGGGTGCTGCGGGATGGGCCCTCGCGGTTCGTCACCGGGGTGACGTCTCGGGGGCAGGGGACTGGGCTTGGGCTGACCATTGCCCTGGGGCAGGCGGAGGTTATTGGGGCGCGGGTTGCATTGCGGAACGCGTCCGGTGGTGGGGCGGAGGCCACGGTGACGTTGCCGGAGGCTTGAGTTTTCGGGTGCGGGTTGTGGGGGCTTGTCGCGCCCACGCGGCGGAGCCGCACAATGTCACAGCCCCGCGCCCCTAGGTACTAAATGCCCCGGCCAACCCGTGCGCTCGGGCACTCACTGCCGCTGGTCGCGCGGTTCCCCGCGCCCCTTTGTAGGCACAGGCACTATAGACAGCCAGCTGTCATGTTCACCTAAAATCTGAGATGGCATCAGATCCTCCGAGCCAACCCCCCATGGAACCCGAGGAGCCCGATGAGACCTACACGGAACGCATCGCGCCTCACCACCGCCGGGATAGTCGTCGCGGCCGGTGCCATGATCGCCGCCGCGCTCAGCCCCGCTTCCGCCGCTGTCCACCCCGCGCCCTCCCGGGACGTCGCCGTTCGGGACGGTGACCGGGCCGTCGCCGCGCACGCGGTCGCGCTCGCCGTGACCGCCGCGCAGGGCATGTCCGTACGGGACGTCGTCATCGACCCCGACGGCAGTCGGCATGTGCGTTACGACCGTACGTATCGCCAACTGCCCGTTCTGGGAGGCGACTTCGTTGTTCACCTCTCCCCCAGCGGGGCCTATCGCGGGGCCGACCGGGCCTTCGCCGGTGATCTGGCCGTGCCCACCGTCACGCCCGCGCTCCCCGCGCCGCGCGCCGCCGATCTGGCGGGCGCCGAGCTGCGCGCCGCGCACAAGGGTGCCTCCCTGAAACAGCTCACGGCCAAGCCGCAGCTGGTCGTCGACGCGCTGCACGGCGCGCCCCGGCTGGCCTGGAAGACGCAGACCGCCGCGCGGGACTCACTGGGCAACCCGGTCGCGCGCGTGGTGCTCACCGACGCCCGTACCGGTGCGAAGATCGACGCCTGGGACTCCATCGAGACCGTCACCGGCGACGGCCAGTCGCTGTACAGCGGCACGGTCCCGCTGGAGACCACCCAGTCCGGGTCGTCGTACCAGCTCACGGACCCGACACGCGGCAACACGTACACCGGTGACGCGCAGAACCAGACCGACTTCTGCTTCTTCGGCATCTGCTTCTGGCGGGCGCCCGCCACCCTCTTCACCGACGCCGACAACCACTGGGGCAACGGCACCAACTCCGATCGCGCCTCGGCCGCCGTCGACGCCCAGTACGGCACCAACACCACGTGGGACTACTACAAGAACGTCCATGGTCGGAGCGGAATCGCCGGTGACGGCAAGGGCTCGTACAACCGCGTCCACTACGGCAGCAACTACAACAACGCCTTCTGGGACGACAGTTGCTTCTGCATGACGTACGGCGACGGCGACGGCACCACGTTCGGGCCGCTCGTCGCGCTCGACGTGGCCGGGCACGAGATGACGCACGGCGTCACCGCCAAGACCGCGGCCCTGACGTACTCCGGTGAGTCCGGCGGGCTCAACGAGGCCACCAGCGACATCATGGGCACCATGGTCGAGTGGTACGCCAACAACGCCTCCGACCAGGGCGACTACCTCATCGGCGAGAAGATCGTGAAGCCCGGCTTCGGCAAGCCCGCGCTGCGCTTCATGGACAAGCCCTCCACGGACGGCAACTCGGCGGACTGCTGGAGCTCCGGCGTCGGCAACCTGGACGTGCACTACTCGTCCGGCGTCGCCAACCACTTCGCGTATCTGCTCTCCGAGGGCAGCGGCGCCAAGGTGATCAACGGCGTCAGCTACAACAGCCCCACCTGCAACAACTCCACGGTCTCCGGCATCGGCCACGACAAGGTCGGCAAGATCTGGTACCGGGCCCTGACCGTCTACATGACGTCCTCCACCGACTACGCGGCCGCCCGCACGGCGACCCTGAACGCGGCGAAGGACCTCTACGGCAGCGGCAGCGCGGAGCAGAACGCGGTCGCCGCGGCCTGGTCGGCGGTCTCCGTCGGCTGACCCGCGCCACCGGACCCGTCCGTACGCCATGGGCTCAACCGGCTTACGGACGGGCCCTCTTGGCGTCCCGCAGCGTCCGGCCCCACCAGCCCAGCTGGTCGAGCAGCCGCTTGACGGCCGACTCCGCCTCGGTCGGCTCGACGGGTTCGCCGTCCGGCCCGAAGCGGTCCGGGGCCTGGTGGAAGCTGACCGTGTCGCGGACCGTGACCGCGTGCAGCTCCGCGAAGACCTGCCGCAGATGCTCGACGGCCCGCAGACCCCCCGAGATCCCGCCGTACGAGACGAAGCCGACCGGCTTGGCCTGCCACTGCGTGTAGTGCCAGTCGATCAGGTTCTTGAGCGAGGCGGGGAAGGAGTGGTTGTACTCGGGCGTGACGACGATGAAGGCGTCGGCGTCGGCGAGCTTCGGCGTGACGCTGTCCAGGACCTCCCTCACCGGCGGCGTCGGGTTGTACGAGATCGAGGTGGGCAGCGCGACCTCGGCCAGGTCGATCAGCTCGACCTCGAAGTCGTCGCGCTCGCGCAGCCGAGCCAGCAGCCAGTCGCCGACGACCGGGCCGAACCGGCCCTCGCGGTCGGAGCCGACGACGACAGCGAGCTTGAGCGGGGCGGCATGGGTGAGGGGCTCCGCGAGGGGAGCTGTGGTGATGTCCATGCCGAGGAGCGTCACATCTCAAGCTAACTTGAGGTCAAGCCGCACTACGGTGGCCCCATGAGCGATGCGTATGCCGAGATCAACGGCCGTCCCGCCGACGCCGACACCCTCCGGATCCCCGCCCTGACCGGCAACTACGGCCACTTCAGCGCCATGCAGGTGCGCGGCGGCCGGGTGCGCGGGCTCGCGCTGCACCTGGCCCGGCTCGACGCCGCCACCCGCGAGATCTTCGGCCCCGGCCTCGACGGCGAGCGGGTGCGCACCCTGGTCCGCCAGGCCCTCAAGGCGTCCGGCGCCGAGGACGCCTCGACGCGCGTCTATGTATACGGGCCCGACGACGACCCGACCGTGATGGTGACCGTACGACCGCCGCAGGACCTCTCCCCGGAGCCGCAGCGGCTCCTGTCCGTCCCGTACGAGCGGCCCGCCGCCCATCTCAAGCACCTCGGCGGCTTCGGCCAGCTCTACTTCGGCAAGAAGGCCGTCCGCCAGGGCTATACGGATGCGCTGCTGACGGGTCCCGGCGGCGAGATCGCCGAGGGGTCGGTCACCAACATCGCGTTCTGGGACGGGAGTTCGGTGGTGTGGCCGGACCGGCCCTCGCTGCTCGGCATCACCATGGCGCTGGTCGAGGCGCGGCTGCCGCAGTACGGGACGCCGACCGTCCGGCGCCCGGTCACCCTGGACGGCCTCGGCGCGTACCGGGCGGCCTTCGTCACCAACTCGCAGGGCATCGCGCCGGTCGCCTGCATCGACGAGCACGGGTTCACGGTGGACGCCGAGCTGATGGAGACGGTGTGGCGGCTGTACGCGGAGGTCCCCTGGGACGAGATCTGAGGGCGATGCCCCCGGCCGGGCGAACGGGTGACGGGCTCACTCGTTCGCCCCCTGCCGGGGGGCGGCCGTCCGCGTGGGCCACTTACCTCGAAGGGAGAAGCACGGCACCCCGCTCCCCGGAGGACCCATGCGTACTGCCCGCCTGCTGACCGGTTCCGCGCTCGCGGCCGCCCTGCTGGGCCTCGGCGGCGCACCCGCGTACGCCAACAACGACTTCGGCGGCGGTGTGGAGGTCTTTCCCGCGACGGCCTCGCCGGGCACGACCGTGACCGTGAACACCACCGCGTGCGGCCGCGACGGCCACGCGACCGGGGACGCGCGGGCGGTCGGCGACGGGGAGTTCCACCTCAGCGTCTCCACCCACAAGGAAGTGCTCGCCGGTCAGTTCATGGTGCCCCACCACGCCAAGCCCGGGACCTTCGAGATCAGCGTGACCTGCGACAACGGCAAGTCCGCCCGGGGTGATCTGACGATCGCCCACGGCGGCGAGAGCGATCGTGGGGGCGAGCGCTTCGACCACTCGGAGCACGGCGAGCACGCCGAGCACAGCGAGCCCAAGGGCCATGTGAAGTCCGGCGTCGGCGGCAGCGTGATCTCCAACCGGACCGAGATCGCGGCCGGGGCGGCCGTGCTCGCGGTGGCCGCCGTCACCGGCGGACTGCTGCTGCGCCGCCGGGCGGGCGCTCCCGACCGCCGGAACTGACCGCCGGTGTCGGCGCAGTCGGCGGAGTCGGTACGGGCCGCCCAGGCCGCGCGGCGGCGCAACGGCTGGCTGATCGGTATCGCGGTGTGCGTCGGGGTGTGGCTGGTGCGCCAGGGCACGGAGGCGGCGCAGCCGCCGCAGCCGTCGCGCGCGGAGTCCTTCACGGGGTCGGTGGCCGGCTCGCCCCACGCGCGCGTAAGCGACGCCCAGACCGGTGGCGCGCTCGCGGGTGACGCGCTGGCGCCCTCCGAGCCCGTACGTATCCGGATTCCGGCGATCCGGGTAGACGCGCCGGTGCTGCCGCTCGGGCTCGCCGGGGACGGCAGTCTGGCCGTACCGCCGCCGGGCAAGTCGGACAGTGCCGGGTGGTACAAGGACGGCACGGCGCCGGGGGCCGTGGGGACCGCCGTGATGGCCGGGCATGTCGACGACGCGCGTGGGCCCGCTGTCTTCTATGCCCTTGGCGTGCTGAAGAAGGGCGCGCGGGTGGAGGTGGTCCGGCGGGATCGGGGTACGGCCGTGTTCACCGTCGACGCGGTGGAAGTGTTTGGGAATGACGGCTTCCCGAACCGGCGTGTGTACGGCGCGGTGGGCCGCCCTGAGCTGCGGGTGATCACCTGCGGTGGGGGCTTCAGTGAGGCGTCGGGGTACCGGGGGAACGTCGTGGTGTTCGCCCATCTCACCGGCGCGGGTCTTTGAGGCGCGGGAAGTAGCGGGAGGTCGGGGGCGGACCGTGCTGGGCTGGTCGCGCAGTTCCCCGCGCCCCTTAGGTGACCCGGAACCGTATCTGGCGGGCCTCACGCCTGCCCCCGCCTCCCCCTGAGCAGCCTCACCGGGCTCCCCCCACCCCGCTGAGCAGGCCGTTGCTCCCGGGAAACGGGGCAGATGCGGTCGGGAAACAGCCGCCGACCACGCTGATGGCATCACCAGCGGCCACCGTGCCCTGCTCACCCACGACGGAGGGTCCTGCCCATGACCACAGAACCCGGCCGCACGATCCTCGTCATCGGCCACGGCATGGTCGGCCAGCGCTTCCTCGAAGCCCTCGCCGACAACGGCGTCACCGCCTACGCACGCGTGGTGGTGCTCGGCGAGGAGCCCCGCGCGGCGTACGACCGGGTCCACCTCACCTCGTACTTCTCGGGCACCACACCCGATGAACTGTCCATGGTGGAAGAGGGGTTCATCGAGCGCCACGGCATCGAGCTGCTGCTCGACGACCCGGCGGAGCACATCGACCGGGCGGCGCGGACCGTCACCACGCGCGCGGGGCGCTCCTTCGCGTACGACGTCCTGGTGCTCGCCACCGGCTCGTACCCCTTCGTGCCGCCGGTCCCCGGCAAGGACCTCACCGGCTGTTTCGTGTACCGCACGATCGAGGACCTGCTGGCCATCGAGGCGTACGCGAAGACGGCGACGACCGGTGCGGTGGTGGGCGGCGGGCTGCTCGGCCTGGAGGCGGCGGGCGCGCTGAAGGGGCTCGGACTGACCACGCACATCGTGGAGTTCGCGCCCCGGCTGATGCCCGCGCAGGTCGACGACGGCGGCGGCGCGGCGCTGCTGCGCACCATCGAGAACATGGGCCTGACCGTTCACACGGGCGTCGGCACCCAGGAGGTCACCGGTGAGGGCGCCGTCGACGGCATGCTGCTCTCCGACGGCTCGCGCCTCGACACGGACCTGGTCGTCTTCTCGGCCGGGGTGCGCCCCCGCGACCAGCTGGCCCGCGCGTGCGGTCTGCCGGTCGGCGAGCGCGGCGGCATCGTCGTCGACGAGCGCTGCCGCACCGAGGACCCGGCCGTCTTCGCGATCGGCGAGTGCGCGCTGACCAGCGACGGCAAGGTGTACGGCCTGGTCGCGCCCGGATACGAGATGGCGGTCACGGCCGCCGAGACGATCGCGGGCGGCCTGGAGAAGTCGTTCACCGGCGCCGACATGTCGACCAAGCTGAAGCTGCTCGGCGTGGACGTGGCCTCCTTCGGCGATGCGCACGGCGCCGCCGAGGGCAGCCTCGACGTCGTCTACACCGACGCGCGCTCGGGCATCTACAAGAAGCTCGTCGTCTCCCCCGACGGCACCCTGCTCGGCGGCGTCCTGGTGGGCGACGCCGAGATGTACGGCACGCTGCGCCCGCTCACCGGCCATATCCCGCCGATACCGGCCGAGCAGCTGGTCCTGCCGGCCGGACTCGGCGCCCCCGTCGCGCTCGGCCCGGAGGCACTGCCCGACGACGCGGTGATCTGCTCCTGCCACAACGTCACCAAGGGCGCGGTCACCCCGCTCTCCTCGCTGCCCGAGGTCAAGAAGTGCACCAGGGCCGGTACGGGCTGCGGCAGTTGTGTCAAGACCCTCGAAAAGCTGCTGCCGAAGACCGGCGACGGCGGCCTGTGCGACTGCTTCGCCAAGACCCGTCAGGAGCTGTACGAGATCGCGCTCGCGCTGCGCGTCACGTCGTACGAGGCACTGCTCGACGACCACGGCCGCGAGTCGGCCCGGGGCGGTGACGGGTGCGAGATCTGCAAGCCCGCGGTCGCCTCGATCCTGGCGAGCCTGGGCAACGGCCACATCCTCGACGGCGGCCAGGCCGCGCTCCAGGACACCAACGACCACTTCCTCGCCAACATCCAGCGCAACGGCTCGTACTCGATCGTGCCGCGCATCCCGGGCGGCGAGATCACCCCCGAGAAGCTGATCGTCATCGGCGAGGTCGCCCGCGACCACGGCCTCTACACGAAGATCACCGGCGGCCAGCGCATCGACCTGTTCGGCGCCCGGGTCGACCAACTCCCGCAGATCTGGGCGAAGTTGGTGGCGGCGGGCTTCGAGTCCGGCCACGCGTACGGCAAGTCCCTGCGTACGGTGAAGTCCTGCGTCGGCCAGGCCTGGTGCCGCTACGGCGTGCAGGACTCGGTGAAGATGGCGATCCAGCTGGAGCTGCGCTACCGGGGTCTGCGCTCCCCGCACAAGCTGAAGTCGGCGGTGTCGGGCTGCGCGCGCGAGTGCGCGGAGGCCCAGTCCAAGGACTTCGGTGTGATCGCGACGGCCAACGGCTGGAACCTGTACGTGGGCGGCAACGGCGGCGCGACCCCGCGCCACGCGGACCTGCTGGCCCAGGACCTCTCGGACGCCGAACTGGTCCGCCTCATCGACCGGTTCCTGATGTTCTACATCCGCACCGCCGACCGCCTGGAGCGCACCTCGGTGTGGCTGGAGCGGATCGAGGGCGGCCTCAAGCACGTCAAGGACGTGGTGGTGCACGACTCCCTCGGCATCTGCGACGAGCTGGAGGCGCTGATGGCCACCCATGTCGACGACTACCGCGACGAGTGGGCCGAGACGATCGAGGACCCCGAGCGCCTGGCCCGCTTCGTCTCCTTCGTCAACGCGCCCGGCACCCCCGACCCCACGGTCCGGTTCGTGCCGGAGCGCGGTCAGATCAAGCCCGAACTGCCCTTGCTGACCCTGGAGGTGGCGGCGCGATGACCGAAATGACCGAAGCGGAGACCCTTGTTCAGGACAACAGTGTCCGAGTCCTGCTGGACGACGGCTGGTTCGAGGTGTGCGAGCGTACGCGTCTGATCCCCGGCCGGGGTGTCGCCGTACTGCTGCCGGACGGCCGGCAGGCCGCGGTCTTCACCGACCGCGCGGGCCGCACGTACGCCGTCGACAACCGCGACCCGTTCACCGGCGCGTACGTCCTCTCGCGCGGCCTGCTCGGCCTGACTCCGGACGGCCGTCCTTACGTGGCGTCCCCTCTCCTGAAGCAGCGCTTCGACCTGGAGACGGGTGCGTGTCTGGACGACGACGAGGTGTCGATCCAGGCTTACTTGACCGATCGTTCTCAATAGCCGTACGGTCACTGTGTGGCCAGGACCAAGGAATTCGATCCGGACGCCGCGCTCCAGGCAGCCCTTGAGCTGTTCTGGCGGCGCGGCTACGAGGCGACGTCGATGGCGGACCTCGTCGAACACCTCGGTATCGGCCGCGCCAGCATCTACGCGACCTTCGGCAACAAGCACGAGCTGTATCTGAAGGCGCTCGACCGCTACGGCGAGACCGTGGGCGAGGTCCTGGTCCACGAGCTGTCCGGCCCCGGCTCCGCGCTGGACGCCGTACGGGGCGTGGTGCGCCGGTTCGCGGCCGAGTCGACGGCTCGTGCGACCCGACTGAACGGCTGTTTCGCCACCAACACCGCGACCGAGATCGCACCGCACGACGCGGCCGCGGCCCGCCGGGTGGAGCAGGACTGGGAGCGCGTCGAGACCCTGCTGCACTCGGCGCTCGTCCGCGCCCAGGCGCAGGGCGAACTGCCCGGGGACCGCGATCCGCGCGCGCTGGCCCGTATGTTCCTGGTGCTCATGCAGGGCATGCGGGTCGTCGGCAAGGCGTGCGGCGACCCGGCCAGGGTGCGGGACGCGGCGGAGGCCGCGCTGACGCTGTTGGACTGACGCACACGGCGACCGAGTGTCGTCGCTTGTTTCTTACCCTTATAACAGAACGATTGGTCAAGAAAAAATGCCTACTGGCCTTCGCTTCACCGACAAGACCGTCCTCGTCACCGGCGCGGGCTCCGGGATCGGCCGGACCGTGGCGCTGGCGTTCGCCGCCGAGGGGGCCCGGGTGGCCGTCGCCGGACGGACGACGGCCTCGCTCGACGAGACCGTGGCACTGATAGAGCAGGCGGGCGGGACGGCTGCCGCGTTCACGGCGGACGTGTCCCGCGAGGACGAGATGCGCGGCCTGGTGGCGGCCACCGTCGACCGCTTCGGCTCCCTCGACGTGGCGGTCAACAACGCCGGGGTGCTGCGCGGCCGCAACGGCACGCCGATGGGCGACGTGGCCGTCGCCGACTGGCAGGCCATGCTCGACATCAACCTCACCGGCGTCTTCCTGGCCCTCCAGGCCGAGATCGCCCAGATGCGCACCCAGGAGAGCGGCGGCGCCATCGTCAACATCGGCTCCAACCTCGGTGCCCACAAGCGCATCCCGGGCGCGGCCGGCTACCAGGCCACCAAGGCCGCCGTCTCCGCGCTGACCAGGGCCGCCGCCCTCGACCACATCCGGGACGGCGTCCGTATCAACGCGGTCAGCCCCGGCGCCTCCGCCACCACGATGTCGATGCGGCCCGGCGAGACGGAGGAGGAGCGCGCGGAGCGTATGAAGGGGGCCTCGCCGCTCGGCCGGGTCTCGGCGACCGCCGAGATCGCGGCGGCCGTCCTCTACCTGGCCTCGGACGACGCGGCGTCGGCGGTCGGCACGGATCTGGTGATCGACGGCGGCGCGTCCGCCTGACCCCATGGGGCCCCTGCGCTCCAGACCTACCGGACGGTACGGTGGCCGCATGACTCAGGGCTGGAGCGCGAGGGACATCCCCGACCAGAGCGGCCGCACGGCCGTCGTCACCGGGGCCAACAGCGGCATCGGACTCGTCACGGCACGCGAGCTGGCCCGCAAGGGCGCACATGTGGTCCTCGCGTGCCGCAGCGAGGCGCGCGGCAAGGAGGCGGTGGCGCTGATCCACCGTCAGGTATACGGCGCGGACGTGGAGTTCAGGCCGCTGGACCTGGCGGACCTGTCGTCGGTACGGGCGTTCGCGGAAACGTATCCGCATGAGCGTCTGGACCTGCTGATCAACAACGCGGGTGTGATGGCGCTGCCGTACGGGAAGACGGCGGACGGCTTCGAGCGGCAGTTCGGCGTCAACCACCTGGGCCACTTCGCCCTGACGGGCCTGCTCCTGCCGAAGCTGCGCGCGGCGCCGTCGGCGCGGGTGGTCTCGGTCTCCAGCGGCCTGCACGCCCTGTCCAACGTGGACCTGACCGACCTCAACAGCGAGCGCGGCTACCGCCGTTGGATGGCGTACGCCCGCTCGAAGTCGGCGAACCTCCTCTTCATCCACGAGTTGGCGCGGCAGCTGCGATCGGCGGGCTCCGATGTGGTCGCGGCCGCCGCGCACCCCGGCTACGCGGCGACCAACCTCCAGACGGCGGGCGCCCGCATGGAGGGCCGCCGCCTGGCAGAACGCATAGCGGAACTGGGCAACCGAGTCCTGGCCCAGCCGGCCGAGTCGGGCGCCCTCCCCACCCTGTACGCGGCCACGGCCCCGTCGGTCCGCCCTGACTCCTTCACAGGCCCCCGATTCCAGGGCTGGCGCGGCGCCCCCACGAGGTCGACCCGAGCGAAGTGGACGCTGAACGACACGACGTCCGAGCGGTTGTGGGTCGCTTCTGAGGGGCTTACGGGGGTGCGGTACGGGTTGTAAGGGCGTGCGATTTCCCCCACCCCGCCCCTTCCCGAAAGCTCTGGGCGAGCGGCCTGGTTCTTTGTCCGCGGGCCGGTGGGGGCTTGTCGCGCAGTTCCCCGCGCCCCTAAATACCTAGGGGCGCGGGGAACTGCGCGAGCAACCCAGCACGATCCGCAGACAAACGGGATCCGGGGGCGCCGCCCCGGGAGGCTCTTCCACTCCCCTCCTCCACCCCCACCCACCCCCGGAGGGTTAAGGGAAGGGGCGGGGTGGGGGCGTCAAAGGTTCGTATGGATGGCCGTCCCGCCCGCCAAGGCCCCGACAAGAGAGGCCGCATCCCGCCGGGGCGACCGCACGCTGAACAGCATGCTGATCAAGTCGTCGATCCGGGCCGCCGACCCCGCGGCCGAGGAACCCCCCGGGGCAGCCGGGATCCCCGGGGCATCCGGCGCCGCGCCCACCGCCACACCCGGCCTCCCCGTCGCCCCCGGCGGCGCCCCCGACCGCCACCGCCTCACCGCGACCCAGGGCCTCGCCGCGCTCTCGCTCGATGCCATGGCCTCCGTGGCATACGGGCCCGAGGCCATCGTGCTCGTGCTGGCGGCCGCCGGGTCGTACGGGCTCGGGTTCACGCTCCCCGTCACCGTCGCCATCGCGACGCTGCTCGCCGTGCTCGTCGCCTCGTACCGCCAGGTCATCGCCGCGTTCCCGAACGGCGGCGGCTCGTACGCGGTGGCCCGCGCCCACCTCGGCCCGCGCACCGGCCTCGTCGCGGCGGCCTCGCTGATCCTCGACTACGTACTGAACGTCGCCGTCTCCGTCACCGCCGGCGTCGCCGCGCTGACCTCGGCGTTCCCCGGTCTCTATGACCAACGAGTCGTCATCTGCCTCGGCGTACTCGTCCTGGTCACCGCGGTGAACCTGCGCGGCATCGTCGAGTCGGCGAAGGCGTTCATCGTGCCGACGGCCGTCTTCATCGGCGCGATCATGGCGATCGTCGTCGTGGGGCTCTTCCGTGGCGCACCCGTCTCCACCGCGACCGCCGACGGCCACGCGTCCGTGCTCGCCGGGAACGCCACCAGCGTCGGCGCGCTGCTGCTGCTCAAGGCGTTCGCGTCGGGCTGTTCGGCGCTGACCGGCGTGGAGGCCGTCGCCAACGCCGTGCCCTCGTTCCGCGCCCCGGCCGCCAAGCGCGCCCAGCGCACCGAGGTGGCGCTCGGCGCGCTCCTCGGCGTGATGCTCATCGGGCTTTCCGTACTCATCGGCCGCTTCCACCTCCAGCCGGTCGAGGGCGTCACCGTCCTCGCCCAGCTCGCGGACGCATCGCTCGGCCACAACTGGGCTTTCTACGTCGTGCAGTTCGCCACCGTCGTCCTGCTCGCGCTCGCCGCGAACACCTCCTTCGGCGGGCTCCCCGTCCTCATGTCGCTGCTCGCCCGCGACAACTACCTGCCGCACGTCTTCGGCCTGAAGGCCGACCGCCAGGTCCACCGCCACGGCGTCCTCGCGCTCGCCACCGTCTCGGGCGCGCTCCTGATCTTCTCGGGCGGCGACACCAACACCCTCGTACCGCTCTTCGCGATCGGTGTCTTCGTCGGCTTCACCATCTGCCAGACCGGCATGGTGCTGCACTGGCGGCGCGAGCGCTCGCCGCGCTGGCGCGCGAAGGCGCTGCTCAACGGCTTCGGCGCGCTGCTCACCGGCGTCTCGGCCATCGTCGTCACCGCGACCAAGTTCACCGAGGGCGCCTGGATGGTGGTCATCGCCCTGCCGCTGCTGGTGCTCGCCTTCGAGGCGGTCCACCGGGCGTACGGCAGGATCAGCGAGCGCATCGGGCTCGGCCGCGTCCCCGAACCGCCGCACCGCGACCGCTCGCTGGTGATCGTGCCCGTATCGCATCTGTCCCGGCTGACCGGCGAGGCGCTGAACGCCGCCGTGTCCCTGGGCGACGAGGTACGGGCCGTCACCGTCACCCACCCCGACGAGGAGGACCGGCGGGAGACCGAGGCGCTGCGCCGCGACTGGCAGGCGTGGAACCCGGGCGTGGAGCTGGTCGAACTGCACTCGCCGCACCGCACGGTGGGCCGCCCGGTCGCCGCGTACGTCGACCGCGTCCACCGCTACCACCCGAACACCCGGGTCACCGTCCTGATACCGGAGGTCGAGCCCGCCCACATCTGGCAGCGGCTGCTCCAGAACCAGCGCGGCGCCGTCCTCGCGCACGCGGTGCGACGGGACACGGACGCGGTGATCTGCCGACTGCGGTTCCGGCTCTGAGACCCGCCCTCGCACGCGCCGCCAACGGCCTTCCCGGGAGCGGCCGTTTCCGGCCACCCCCGGAACCGGGCACTACATCGTCGCCGGGGCGGAACGTTCCGCCATCACCGGCTGACCGCCCCGCAGCAGCGCCGTCCCCAGCGGGGTCAGCGTGTGCAGCACCGCGCTGCCGTGCCGCAGCGTCACCAGCAGGCCCGCCTCCCGCAGGACGCCGGCGTGCTGGCTGGCGGAGGCGAGCGACACCCCGGCCCGGCGGGCCAGTTCGCTGGTGGTCGCGCCGTGGCCGATCGACTGGAGCACCGCCGACCTGGTGTGCCCCACCAGCCGCCCGAGCGACGGGGTCGTTCCCGAAGTCCGCTCGTACGGCGTGTGGGTGTGCGTGACCGGGTAGACCAGGACGGGCGGCAGCAGCGGGTCCTGCAGCGCCACCGGTGTACGGCGGCAGAAGAAGGACGGCTGGAGCAGCAGTCCGCGGCCCTCCAGGTACAGGTCACGGTCGACCGGGTAGTCCGCCTCCAGGACCGGCGCGCGCCAGCGCATCATCGGCGGGAGCGAGGCGAGCAGTTCGTCCGCCCCGCCGTCCAGGAGCGCACGGCCCCTGGCTCCCCGGTCGGCGTCGACGCGGGCCTGGATGTGCGGCCAGTACGGCGAGATGGCGGCCCGGTGGTAGCCGCGCAGCGCGCCGAGGAGACGGTCCATCGGCTCGGCGCGGCCGTCGGCGAGCGCCCGCAGCCAGCCCGGCAGCCCCCGGGGCCCTGCGACCCGGGTGAGCTCGTCCTGCAGCCGGTCCGGCCCGGTCTCGCGCACGACCTCCAGCGCTGACTCCAGGGTGTGCGGCCCTTCGGCGGGCGTGAGAAAGTCGGGAAAATAGCCGCGGCCCGGCACCACTGCGGAGAGCAGACGCGTTTCACCGTTCAACCGGGTACGCGTTTCCGTTCGCCATTCACCGAAGACTAGGGCGCCCCGACGGTCTCTTAATCGATGAAAGCTGAGAATCGTTTCCCACAGCGCGTCCGGACCGGGCGCCATGCGCACCCGGGCCAGGTCCACGCCAGTGAAATGAATACGCAGCACCGAATCTCCACCTGTCTCGAATGTTGCAACGTGTTGCATTGTGTTGCATCCGCAATCGTCCCGCCCCTGAGTATGCCTACCGTCACAGGCCGTGACCACCGGCCTTTCAGCCACACTTGAAAGGCATCGCGAGCAGCCCGTGCGTACCGAAAAGCTGTACGTCGTCGGGCACGACACCGGGCCAACCGGAAAGACGTTGTGAGGACCGTGGGGGGCTTTGCTTCGTCTGGCGGCGGTCGGCATGGTGGCGGCTCCGTGCCCGGCGGGGATGACAGAGTGCGGTTCGCGGATGGGGATCCGTGAACCGCACTCTGCTTTTACGGCAACGGGCTCATGAAATGTCCGTGCTTCAACAGGAATTAAGCGGCCGCACACTCGGGGAACATCGGGTCATCGCCCAAATCGCTTGTGAACAGGCGGAAGGGGCGGCACCCCCGCACAGGGTGCCGCCCCTTCCATGTGTTCCGAAGCCGCCGTCGGATCGGTGTTGAGGGTCGGGGACCCGACGGCGGCTCCGGGGCTTATCGCGAGTCGCTGCCCTTCGACTCGGCGGCCGCGCGGCCCGCTTCGAGGCGCGCGACGGGGATGCGGAACGGGGAGCAGGAGACGTAGTCCAGGCCCACCTCGTGGAAGAAGTGCACCGACTCCGGGTCGCCGCCGTGCTCGCCGCAGACGCCCAGCTTCAGGTCGGGGCGGGTGGCCCGGCCGGCCTGCACGGCGGACCGCACCAGCGAGCCGACGCCGTCCTTGTCGATGGTCTCGAACGGCGAGACCCCGAAGATGCCCTTCTCCAGGTACGCGGTGAAGAAGCTCGCCTCCACGTCGTCCCGCGAGAAGCCCCAGACCGTCTGGGTGAGGTCGTTGGTGCCGAAGCTGAAGAACTGGGCGGCCTCGGCGATCTGACCCGCCGTCAGGGCGGCGCGCGGCAGCTCGATCATCGTGCCGATGGTCAGCTTGAGGTCGGTGCCGGTGGCGGCCTCGACCTCGGCGATGACCCGGTCGGCCTCCTCACGGACGATCTCCAGCTCCTGGACGGTGCCGACCAGCGGAATCATGATCTCCGCACGCGGGTCGCCCTTGGCGTTGCGGCGCTCGGCCGCGGCCTCGGCGATCGCCCGCACCTGCATGGCGAACAGACCGGGGATGACCAGGCCGAGGCGGACGCCCCGAAGACCCAGCATCGGGTTCTGCTCGTGCAGCTTGTGGACGGCCTGGAGCAGACGCAGGTCGTTCTCGTTGGCGTCCTTGCGGGACTCGGCGAGCGCGACGCGGACCGACAGCTCGGTGATGTCGGGCAGGAACTCGTGCAGCGGCGGGTCCAGGAGCCGCACGGTGACCGGCAGCCCGTCCATCGCCTCGAAGAGCTCGACGAAGTCCTTCTTCTGGAGCGGCAGCAGGGCACTGAGTGCCACCTCGCGCTCCTCGTCGGTGTCGGCCAGGATCAGCCGCTCGACCATCTCGCGCCGCTCACCGAGGAACATGTGCTCGGTGCGGCACAGGCCGATGCCCTGGGCGCCGAACCGCCGCGCCCGCAGGGCGTCCTCGGCGTTGTCGGCGTTGGCCCGTACGCGCAGGCGGCGTACTCGGTCCGCGTACGCCATGATCCGGTGCACGGCCGCGACCAGCTCGTCGGCATCGTCGGCGCCCGCGTGCATCCGGCCCTCGAAGTACTCGACGACCGGGGACGGGACGACCGGGACCTCACCGAGGTAGACCTTGCCGGTGGAGCCGTCGACGGAGACCAGGTCGCCCTCTTCGATGACGGCGCCGGACTGCGTCGTCATACGGCGGCGCTTGGTGTCGACCTCCAGCTCCTCGGCGCCGCAGACACAGGTCTTGCCCATGCCGCGCGCCACGACCGCGGCGTGCGAGGTCTTGCCGCCGCGCGAGGTCAGGATGCCCTCGGAGGCGATCATGCCGTCGAGGTCGTCGGGGTTGGTCTCGCGGCGGATCAGGATGACCTTCTCGCCCGAGCGCGACCACTTGACGGCGGTGTACGAGTCGAAGACCGCCTTGCCGACGGCGGCACCGGGCGAGGCCGCGATACCCCGGCCGATGAGCTCGGTCTTGGCGTCCTCGTCGAAGCGCGGGAACATCAGCTGGGCGAGCTGGGCGCCGTTGACGCGCTGGAGTGCCTCGGCCTCGTCGATCAGGCCCTGGTCCACGAGCTGGGTGGCGATCCGGAAGGCGGCACCGGCGGTGCGCTTGCCGACCCGGGTCTGGAGCATCCACAGCTGGCCGCGCTCGATGGTGAACTCGATGTCGCAGAGATCCTTGTAGTGGGTCTCCAGGGTCTCCATGATCTGCATGAGCTGGTCGTACGACTTCTTGTCGATGCCCTCCAGCTCGGCCAGCGGCACGGTGTTGCGGATGCCCGCGACCACGTCCTCGCCCTGGGCGTTCTGCAGGTAGTCGCCGTAGACGCCCTGGTGGCCGGAGGCCGGGTCACGGGTGAAGGCGACGCCGGTGCCCGAGTCGGGGCCGAGGTTGCCGAAGACCATCGAGCAGATGTTGACCGCGGTGCCGAGGTCGCCGGGGATGCGCTCCTGGCGGCGGTAGAGCTTGGCGCGGTCGCCGTTCCACGACTCGAAGACCGCCTTGACGGCGAGGTCCATCTGCTCGCGGGCGTCCTGCGGGAAGTCGCGTCCGGCCTCGGCCTTGACGACCTTCTTGAAGTGCTTGACCAGCTTCTTCAGGTCGGCGGCGTCGAGGTCGGTGTCGACGGTGACCTTCTTGGCGGCCTTGGCCTCGTCGAGGGCGTCCTCGAAGAGCTCGCCGTCGACGCCCAGCACGGTCTTGCCGAACATCTGGATGAGGCGGCGGTAGGAGTCCCAGGCGAATCGCTCGTCGCCGGACTGCTTGGCCAGGCCCGTCACCGAGGCGTCGGAGAGGCCGATGTTGAGGACGGTGTCCATCATGCCGGGCATCGAGAACTTGGCGCCCGAGCGCACCGAGACCAGCAGCGGGTCGTCGGCCTGGCCGAGCTTCTTGCCCATCGTGGCCTCAAGGGCGTCGAGGTGGGCACTCACCTCGTCGCGCAGCGCGGCCGGCTCCTCGCCGCTGTCGAGGTAGACCTTGCACGCCTCGGTGGTGATGGTGAAGCCGGGAGGCACCGGCAGGCCGAGGTTGGTCATCTCGGCGAGGTTCGCGCCCTTCCCGCCGAGCAGGTCCTTGAGGTCCCTGTTCCCCTCGGTGAAGTCGTAGACGAACTTCTGGCTGTGCTGGAGGTCTTTGTCTTCCGACACGGGTCTCGACTCCTCGACGACTCGTTGGCTGCCCTGACGGCGAGGAACATACCCAGATCGAAGGTGTCTGGGTACGTCCACTTGCGCGTCATACGGCTTTAACCACTCGTCCGCCAGCAGATCGAAAGTAACTGGGAGGTAACCCGGGCGATCACCATTGCTTCACTCCCTGAAGGCGAAAGCGCTGGAACAGGCATCATTCCGCTCACCTGAGCGGCATTTTCTGCATCTGAGTTCACTTCTTGAACACAGAAGGGGTGGCACTCAGTGCCACCCCTTCTAGAGGTGCAGCCGCCTCAAAAGTGCTCATCTGAGCGCAACCCCTATCAGGGGTGGCGAGAATCACGCCGCCGAGAGGGCCGGAATTCCACGATCCGGACCGCGGATCACGCCATCACAAGACAGCGGGCCGCGAATATCGCGACCCGCTTTCGCCCTGCTGTCGACCGATTCGTACCGGTTCAGCCGCCGGAGGTGTCCAGCTCGGCGTCCGCGCTCACGCCCGAGCAGTCGTACGGGTCCTTGAGCCAGCCGTCCGGCAGGACGACGCGGTTGTTGCCCGAGGTGCGCCCGCGCGGGCCGTCGGCGCCGTCCGGCCACGACTGGTCCAGATCGAGCTCGCTCAACTGAGCGCTCAGCTCGTCCAGCGACGAGGTGATCGCGAGGCTCTTGCGCATCTCCGAGCCGACCGCGAAGCCCTTGAGGTACCAGGCCACGTGCTTGCGGAAGTCGATGACCCCGCGCGACTCGTCGCCGATCCACTCGCCGAGCAGCGTCGCGTGCCGCACCATCACGTCGGCGACCGTGCGCAGGGTGGGGCGCGCGTAGGAGTCCGTACCCTCGAAGGCGGCCACCAGGTCGCCGAAGAGCCAGGGGCGGCCGAGGCAGCCGCGCCCGACGACGACACCGTCGCAGCCGGTCTCCTTCATCATCCGCAGCGCGTCCTCGGCGGACCAGATGTCGCCGTTGCCGAGCACCGGGATCTCCGGGACGTGCTCCTTCAGGCGCGCGATGGCGTCCCAGTCGGCGGTGCCGCCGTAGTGCTGGGCGGCGGTGCGGCCGTGCAGCGCGATCGCGGTGACGCCCTCCTCGACGGCGATCCGCCCGGCGTCCAGATACGTGATGTGGTCGTCGTCGATGCCCTTGCGCATCTTCATCGTGACCGGCAGGTCCCCCGCGTTGGAGACGGCCTCGTTGAGGATCGCGCGCAGCAGCGGCCGCTTGTACGGGAGCGCCGAGCCGCCGCCCTTGCGGGTCACCTTGGGCACCGGGCAGCCGAAGTTCAGGTCGATGTGGTCGGCCAGGTCCTCGTCGACGATCATCCGGACCGCCTTGCCGACGGTGACCGGGTCGACGCCGTACAGCTGGATCGAGCGAGGCGTCTCGGTCTCGTCGAAGTGGATCAGCTGCATGGTCTTCTCGTTGCGCTCGACCAGCGCCCGCGTCGTGATCATCTCGCTCACGAACAGCCCCTTGCCGCCGCTGAACTCACGGCAGAGGGTACGGAACGGGGCATTGGTGATGCCGGCCATGGGCGCCAGCACCACGGGAGGCTGCACGGCATGCGGGCCGATGTTGAGCGTGGTCATCCAGCCATTGTCGCGCATCCCCGCGTTAATTAGTTAGCCGTACTACATGGACCAGGTCGTTAGTTAGGCGTACTATCTAGAGATGCCCGATCTCAGTCCCCGCCGCCGCATACTCGTGCTCGCGATCTGCTGCATGAGTCTGCTCATCGTCGGCCTCGACAACACGATCCTGAACGTGGCGCTGCCCACCATGCAGCGCGAACTGCATACCTCCGTCTCCGGGATGCAGTGGACGATCGACGCGTACACCCTCGTCCTCGCCTCCCTGCTGATGCTCGCGGGCTCGACCGCCGACCGCATCGGCCGCCGCCGGGTCTTCATGGCGGGCCTGGTGATCTTCACCCTCGGCTCGCTGCTCTGCTCGCTCGCCCCGAACCTGGCCTCCCTGGTCGCCTTCCGCACCATCCAGGCGGTCGGCGGCTCGATGCTCAACCCGGTGGCGATGTCGATCATCACCAACACCTTCACCGACCCGCGCGAACGCGCCCGCGCCATCGGCGTCTGGAGCGGCGTCGTCGGGATCTCCATGGCCGCGGGCCCGATCATCGGCGGCCTCCTTGTCGACTCGGTCGGCTGGCGCTCGATCTTCTGGATCAACCTTCCGGTCGGCCTGGCCGCGCTCCTGCTGACCTGGCGTTACGTACCGGAGTCCCGCGCGGAACGCCCGCGCCGCCCCGACCCCGTCGGTCAGCTCCTGGTCATCGCGCTGCTCGGCTCGCTCACGTACGCGATCATCGAGGCGCCCAGCTCGGGCTGGACCTCGGCACAGATCCTGCTCTGCGCGGCGATCGCCGCCGGCGCGCTCACCGGGCTCCTGCGCTATGAGCCCCGGCGCCAGGATCCCCTCATCGACCTGCGGTTCTTCCGCAGCACACCGTTCAGCGGCGCCACCGTCATCGCGGTCTCCGCCTTCGCCGCGCTCGGCGGCTTCCTCTTCGTCAACACGCTCTATCTGCAGAACGTACGGGGCCTGGACGCGCTGCACGCAGGGCTCTACATGGTGCCGATGGCGGCCGTGACCCTCGTCGTGGCACCGCTGTCCGGACGCCTCGTCGCCGCCCGGGGGCCACGGCCTTCGCTGCTGATCGCCGGGGTCACGATGGCCGCGAGCGGGCTGCTGTTCGCCGCGTTCGACGGTCAGTCCTCGACGGGACTGCTCTTCACCGGATACGTCCTGTTCGGCCTCGGCTTCGGCATGGTCAACTCCCCCATCACCAACACCGCGGTCTCCGGAATGCCCCGCGCCCAGGCGGGCGTGGCCGCCGCCGTCGCCTCCACCAGCCGCCAGACCGGGCAGACGCTGGGCGTCGCGGTCATCGGCGCGGTGCTCGCGGGCGGCCTCGCGGGCACGGCGGCCCCGGGCGCGTACGCCGCCGCCTTCCCGGACGCCGCCCGCCCCGCCTGGTGGATCATCACCGGCTGCGGTCTCGCCGTACTCCTGATGGGAGCCGCGACCAGCGGCCGCCGCGCCCGCGAGTCCGCGCGCCGGACGGCCGAGCGGCTGGAGCTGGCGAGCTCGGCGGCGTAACGCCTTAGGAAGGTGGCAGCCACCACGCGCGCGTAGCGGCTCTTTCGGCCTCTACGTGTGCGTGGCTGTGGTGACAGCCACTACGCGTGCGCGGGCACACGGCCCGAGAGCTCCTGGAGGTGTTCGAGCCGTACGCGCGTGTCCGCGTCGAGCGGTACGTACGTGACCAGGCGCGGGCCGGACGACGGGCCCAGCCAGAGGTTGGTGTGTTCCAGGTGCAGCAGGCCGACCAGCGCGTTGCGGATGAACTTGTCCCGGCCGCCCTGACCGACCACCTCGTGCCGCGCCCAGATCTCGCGGAACTCCGGCGACCCGTTCTCCAGGCGCATCAGCAGCGTCTTCCAGGCGGGCTCGGCCAGGTGCTCGGCCATGGAGGCGCGGAACTTGGCGGCCATCATCCGGTTGACCTCGGGCAGATCGGCGACCGCCGCCCGCCAGTCGTCGTTGGTGAAGGCCAGCCACATGCAGTTGCGGTCGCCGGGCGCCAGCGCGTCCAGGTCGCAGAGCAGCTTCGCGTACGTGCGGTTGTACGCCAGGATGTCGTACCGGCTGTTCTGGATGCAGGCGGGCATCGGCTCCAGCTGGTCCAGCATCGCGCGCATGGCAGGAGTCACCGTGGGGCAGGGCGCGTTGGGGTTCGGGTCGCCGGTGCCTGCGAGGGCGAACAGGTGCGCCCGCTCGCTCGGGTCCATCAGCAACGCGCGCGCGAGCGCGTCCAGGACCTGCGCGGACACCTGGATCTCGCGGGCCTGCTCCAGCCACGTGTACCAGGTGACGCCGACGGCGGACAGGTGCGCGACCTCCTCGCGGCGCAGCCCGGGGGTGCGCCGGCGGCGGCCGTGCGGCAGGCCGACCTGCTCGGGCGTGATGCGCTCGCGGCGGCTGCGCAGGAATTCCGCCAACTCGTGCCTGCGAACATCGGACTGCGGTGCCACAGTGGTCATACGCACCAGGGTGCCGCACCGCCGACCCAGTTGCCAGGTAGTGCGGGTACCAGGATAAGCAGACTCTGGTACCAGGCTGAGCAAACCGCGATCGTGTGATGCGTGAGCAACGACGTGAGTTCTGTTTCGACCACATCCGCTACCCGACCGAGGACCGCAACCACCACCCCGGCCACCGTCCCGGTCATCCATCACGAGGGCGCGTCGATCGGCGCGCTCGGGCTCTTCACCGTGCTGCTCGGCGCGGCCCTGCCCCTGATCGACTTCTTCATCGTCAACGTCGCCCTGCCCGCCATGGACAAGGACCTGTCCGCGGGCGCGGCCACCCTGGAGCTGGTGGTCGCGGGCTACGGCGTCGCGTACGCCGTACTGCTCGTCCTCGGCGGCCGGCTCGGCGACACCGCCGGGCGCCGCAAGCTCTTCCTGATCGGCATGGCCGGGTTCGGCCTGACCTCGCTGGCCTGCGGCCTGGCGCCGACCGCCTGGACGCTGGTCGCGGCCCGGGTCGCCCAGGGCGCCACGTCCGCGCTGATGCTCCCGCAGGTCCTGGCCACCATCCAGGCCACCACCACCGGACCGCACCGGGCGCGCGCGATGAGCCTGTACGGCGCGACCGCGGGCCTGTCGATGGTCGCGGGCCAGATCCTCGGCGGCGTGCTCGTGGCCGCCGACATCGCGGGCTCCGGCTGGCGCTCGGTCTTCCTGGTCAACGTTCCCGTGGTCGTCGTCGGCCTGGTGCTCGCGGTCCGCAGCGTGCCGGAGACCCGCTCGGAGCGGGCCGCCTCGATCGACGTGCCGGGCACGCTCCTGCTGGCCCTTTCGCTGATCAGCCTGCTGCTGCCGCTGACCGAGGGCCGCGCGGCCGGGTGGCCGCTGTGGACCTGGATATCGCTCGCGGTCTTCCCGTTCGCGGCGTTCGCGTTCTTCCGTACCGAGCAGCGCATCGACCGCCGGGGCGGCACCCCGCTGGTCCCGCCGAGCCTGCTGCGCCTGCCGTCCCTGAACCGGGGCCTGGTGCTGATCGTCCCGTTCTCCATCGGCTTCAGCGGCTTCATGTTCGTGATCGCGGTCGTCCTCCAGCAGGGCCTGCGGATGGGCCCGGTCTCGGCCGGTCTCGCCCTGGTGCCGATGGCGCTGGCGTTCTTCGCGGCCTCGCTGGCCGGGCCGCGCCTGATCGGGCGGTACGGCAGCAAGGTGGTCACCGTCGGCGGCCTCATCCAGGGCGTCGGCATCGCGGTCCTGGTGGCGACCGTCCACTACGGCTGGCCGGACCTCGGCATCGGCGCGCTGGCCCCTGGGGTCGCGCTTGCCGGACTCGGCCAGGGCCTCCAGCTGCCGGTGCTGTTCCGGATCGTGCTCTCGGACGTCCCGGCGGACCGGGCGGGCGTCGGCAGCGGCGTCCTGGTCACCACCCAGCAGTCGGCCCTCGCCCTCGGCGTCGCGACCCTGGGCAGCCTCTTCCTCTCCCTCGCCCCGTCCTCGGGCACCCGTGACGCGCTGGTCGTCACCCTCCTCGTCCAGCTGGCGGCCGTGGTCGTGACGGTGCTGCTGAGCCTGCGGCTGCCGCGGAAGGTGGGATGACCTGGGAAGACGGGGGGACACCCGAACACGGGGTGACGCGGGGTGACAGATGACAGATATTGAAATCTGTCATCTGTCATGTCATGGTGGGTACGGGGGTGCACACCGCACCTCCCACCCCCACCCTCCTAGGAGCGACCACCATGCGCACCCGCACCCTCGGCACCACCGGCCCCCAGGTCTCCGCCCTCGGCCTCGGCTGCATGGGCATGTCCGCGCTGTACGGCGAGGCCGACCGGGCCGAGTCCATCGCCACCATCCACGCCGCCCTCGACGCGGGCATCACCCTGCTCGACACCGGCGACTTCTACGGCATGGGCCACAACGAGCTCCTGATCGGCGAGGCCCTGCGCAGTGCCCCCGCCGCCGCCCGCGAACAGGCGCTCACCAGCGTCAAGTTCGGCGCCCTGCGCGACCCGGACGGCGGCTGGGCCGGATACGACGGCCGCCCCGCGGCGGTCAAGAGCTTCGCCGCGTACTCGCTCCAGCGCCTCGGCGTCGACCACATCGACGTCTACCGCATCGCCCGGCTCGACGAGAACGTCCCGGTCGAGGAGACCGTCGGGGCCATCGCCGAACTGGTCGAGGCCGGGCACGTACGCCACATCGGGATGTCGGAGGTCGGCGCGGAGACCCTGCGCCGGGCCGCCGCCGTCGCCCCCATCAGCGACCTCCAGATCGAGTACTCGCTCATCTCGCGCGGCATCGAGGACGAGATCCTGCCGACCGCCAAGGAGCTCGGCATCGGGATCACGGCGTACGGAGTGCTCTCGCGCGGCCTGATCAGCGGCCACTTCACCCGCGACCGCCAGTTGGCCGCCAACGACTTCCGTGGCATGAGCCCGCGCTTCCAGGGCGAGAACCTCGACCGCAACCTGGACCTCGTCGAGGCGCTGCGCAAGGTCGCCGACCACCAGGGCGTCTCGGTCGCGCAGATCGCGATCGCCTGGGTGATGGCGCAGGGCGAGCGGTTCGGCGCGGACATCGTGCCGCTGGTCGGCGCCCGCCGCCGGGACCGCCTGGCGGAGGCGCTGGGCGCGCTCGACGTCACGCTCGGCAAGGACGACCTGGCCGCGATCGAGGCCGCCGTCCCGGCCGGCGCCGCCGCGGGCGACCGCTACCCGGCGGCCCAGATGGCGCATCTGGACAGCGAGCACTGAGTTGTCCACAGGGCCGAACCGGTGTCGTCGGCGCCGGGTAACGTCAAGGTCATGAGTACGGAACCACTGACCGCCGAGCGCATCCTCGAAGCGACCGAGGAGGTGCTGCGCCGCCACGGCCCGGCGAAGGCCACGGTCGTCGACGTCGCCCGCCAGCTCGGCGTCAGCCACGGCAGCGTCTACCGCCACTTCCGTACGAAGTCGGCGCTGCGGGAAGCCGTCACCAAGCGCTGGCTGGACCGCACGACGCTGCAGCTGGGCGTCATCGCGGACGACGAGTCCAAGGACGCGGAGTCCGCCCTGCGCGAGTGGCTGGCGAAGCTGTTCGAGGCCAAGCGCCACAAGGCGGGCGACGACCCCCAGCTGTTCGCCACGTACGAGGTGCTGCTCGCGGAGAACAGCACGGTGGTCGAGGACCACATCGCGGACCTGGTCGCCCAACTGGCACAGATAGTCCATGCGGGCGTCCACCGAGCCCAGTTCACCACGACAACCCCCGACGAATCAGTGGCCCGAGCCCTCTTCGACGCCACAGGCCGCTTCCACGACCCGGCATACGCGTCCCAGTGGCAACGCCCGGGAATCGAGGCGGATTTCGAGGCAGTGGTGAACCTCTTGATACGAGGCCTGCGCACCCCGGCAAGTTAGGGGCGCGGGGAACTGCGCGACCAGCCACGCACGGTCCGCAGCCGAACTCGAACCTTTAAGGGGCGCGGGGAACTGCGCGACAAGCCCCCACCGGCCCGCAGCCGAACGCGCACCCCAAAACGCCGCAGCCGGGGACGCCTAGTGCCAACTGGCGTACCCGGCGGTCGCCGCACCCGACCCGGTCGAGATCGTCAGCGACCGATCAGACGCCGGGTCGACCAACGCGTCGTCGACATCCCGCGCCCCCGACCCCACAGACCCCGACACCCGATACCGAGACCCCGGAGGCAGGGAGACCTCCACACTCCCCGACCCGGAGGACGCACTGACCCGCCGAGGCGGGGTCACGAACTCCATCGACGCCTGCCCCGACCGCACCCGCACCTCCGCCGAGGACGACCCGATCGCGGACCCGCTGAACGACCCGGAGTCGACGGACCCGGTGATCGGCCCGCGTACGCCGTACAACTTCACACTCCCCGACCCGGCCCGCACATCGACCGGACCGGTGAGCCCGCTGACCCGGACCGTGCCCGAGCCGCTCTTCACCATCAGCTCGACCCCGGCCGGGACGGTCAGATCGAGCTGGACCGAGCAGTCCAGGCCCGTGACGGAGAGCAGACCGCCGCACTCGGGCCGCAGTTTCAGGGTGTCGTTGTCCCACACCTTGCTGACCTTGGGTTTGCGCAGCGACCAGGAAAGCCGCTCCTTGACCCGGACTTCACCGTCCGCGCCGGGCCCCACGGTCACCGCGGCGCTGCCGGAGTCGATCTGCACGGCCCGCACCGGGTGGTGGTCGTTCGTCTCGACGCTGCTGTGACTGGCCTCGCGGCCGAAGAACTCCCCGTACATCCCGAAGACGAGCGGAGCCACGATGAACAGCGCGCTGAGCACCGCGACCAGGATCCACCGCCCCCGGTGCTGGGGCCGGTCCCCACCCGCACCGGACCCCGGGCCGGGGCCGCTCTCCGTACGTATGCCCGTACTCGTACTCACGAGCCGCCGTCCAGGAACCGCAGCACGGCGAGGACACGGCGGTGGTCGCCGTCGGCGACGGGCAGGTCGAGCTTGGCGAAGATGCTGTTGATGTGCTTGGCCACCGCGCTCTCGCTGACGACGAGTTGGACGGCGATGCCCGCGTTGGAGCGGCCCTCGGCCATCAGGGCGAGGACTTCGCGTTCGCGCGGGGTGAGGCGCTCCAGCGGGTCCGTGCCGCCGCCCCGGCGCAGCAGCAGCTGGGCGACGACCTGCGGGTCGAGCGCGGTGCCGCCGCCCGCGACCCGCTTGAGCGCGTCGATGAACTCCTCGACGTCGGCGACCCGTTGCTTGAGCAGATAGCCGATGCCACCGGTCTGCGCGGTGAGCAGATCGGCCGCGTACCGCTCCTCCACGTACTGCGAGAGCAGCAGTACGGAGGTGTCCGGCCACTGCTGACGGATCATCAGGGCGGCGCGTACGCCTTCGTCGGTGAAGCCGGGCGGCATCCGGACGTCGACGAGGGCCAGCTTGGGCCGGTGCTCCTCGACGGCGGCGAGCAGCCCGTCGGCGTCGTCCGCCTCGGCGGCGACCTCGAACCCGGCCATCTCCAGAACCTTGACAAGTCCTATCCGCAGCAGGACCGAGTCCTCGGCGATCACAGCCCGCACGGCAACTCCACAGTGATGACAGTCGGGCCCCCGTGGGGGCTGTTGATCCGGATCGTTCCGTCCACCGACCCTACGCGCTTGCCCAGGCCCCGCAGTCCGGTGCCGCCGGCGGCGTCCGCGCCGCCGACCCCGTTGTCGGAGACGGTGAGGGTGAGCAGGTCGGCGCGGCGGCGCACCTGGACGGAACAGCGCGTCGCGCGGGCGTGCTTGGCGACGTTCGCCAGTGCCTCGGAGACGACGAAGTAGGCGACGGCCTCGACGGTCGGCGACGGGCGCCGGTCGATGTCGACGGTGAGCTCGACGGGCAGCGGGGCGCGGGCGGCGATGCCGGAGAGCGCGGCGTCCAGGCCGCGGTCGTCGAGGACGGCCGGGTGCAGCCCGCGCACCAGGCTGTTCAGCTCCTCGATGGCCTCCTTGGCCTCGCGGTGCGCCTCGTCGATGACGGCCCGGGCATCGGGCGGCAGATCGGTGAGGGTGGCCCGGGCCAGGCCCAGGTTCATGGCGAGCGAGACGAGCCGCTGCTGGGCGCCGTCGTGCAGGTCGCGCTCGATACGGCGGCGTTCGGCGTCGGCGGCGTCCAGGACCCCGGCGCGGCTCTCGGCCAGCGTCTCGACCCGCCGCTCCAACTCCTTGGCCCGGTTGGGGCCGAGCAGGGCGGCCGCCGCGTGGGCGTCGAGGCGGACGGTGGCGGCGGCGAACCAGGGCGTGGCGAGCAGCAGCACGAAGCCGGCGACGGTGAGCAGGACGTACTCGTCGGTCCAGCCCGGCATCCGGTCGTCCATCGGCAGCGCCCACACCCAGGAGAAGACCAGCGTCCCCGCGAGGCCCACTGCCCATGAGCAGACCACCAGCACACCGGCCGTCGCCGCGAGCGGGGCGACGAGGAGGTGGTAGCCGTACTGCCGCCAGGTCGACTCCGAGCGCAGCCGCTCGACGAGCCCGCGCCAGCTCAGCCTGCGGCTGCGCCAGGCGATGTGCGGCACGTCGAGGCCGAGCAGCGACCAGAAGCGGCTGCGCTGGAGGGTGGTGAGCAGCGGATTGACGACGAGGACGAAGAGCAGGGCGCCGGGGGTGTGTCCGGGCGCCGCGATCATGTACGTGAACGCGGCCGCGGCGGGCAGCGCGAGGGGAACGCCTGCCACGGCGAAGGTGGTGTTGCGCCAGGCCCACGCCGACCAGGGGGCGTGTGCGGCGGCCCAGTCGAATGCGCGCCGCAGCGGGCCGGGAGTTGCCATGTGCATACCGTAAATGCCCAGGTCGGGGCCGCGCCATCACGCTGCTGCCCGGCCGGGGGTGTAGCTGGCACCACCCCCGTTACGGACAGCCGCGCTACTGATTCGGACGGCTGGAACGACGAGGCTTGTGATCATGCCCGGCGGACGGACCTCCGGGCCGGAAGGAGCCCGTCGCCATGACGCTCGTCGCCCCGCAGATCCGCACCCGTCGTACGACGTCCCGTACCGGTGCCGGTGTCGCGGGCCTGCGCCTGCCGCGTCTGGCGACGCTGCTGACGGGGGCGGGGGCCGCGCTGCTGCCGTGGATGGTGGTCCTGGCCGGGACGCTGCCGCAGACCACGGAGGTCTCCAACTGGTCCGCGGCCTGGATCGGCCTCGACGTCCTCCTGGCCGTCGGGCTGACCGGAACGGGTGCGCTGCTCAAGCGCGGTGACGCGCGGGTGGGGCAGGCGGCTGCGGCGACGGGGGCGCTGCTGCTTGTGGACGCCTGGTTCGACGTGATGACTTCGGCCCCGGGCCCGGAGTTCACCACGTCCGTGGTGCTGGCCGTGTGCGCGGAGCTGCCGCTTGCAGTGGCGTGCGGTGTGCTTGCGGCGCGACGCCCGTAGCTGCGCTTTCGTCTGCGGGCCGTCTGTGGCTGCTCGCGCAGTTCCCCGCGCCCCTAGGTAGTCAGGGGCGCGGGGAACTGCGCGAGCAACCCAGCACGATCCGCAGACGAACCAATGGCTGAGCCCCGCACTGCCTGCTCGGCGGTACGGGGCTCAGCTACATGCCCGAATCAGCAACCGAGCAGTCGGCTACCGAGGTAGGACTGGATCTGGTCCAGGGACACCCGCTCCTGGGACATCGTGTCGCGCTCGCGCACCGTCACCGCGTTGTCGTCGAGCGTGTCGAAGTCGACGGTGACACAGAACGGCGTACCGATCTCGTCCTGGCGACGGTAACGGCGACCGATCGCGCCCGCGTCGTCGAACTCGATGTTCCAGTTCTGCCGCAGGTCCGCCGCCAGGCCCTTCGCCTTCGGCGACAGCTGCGGGTTGCGCGAGAGCGGCAGGACCGCGACCTTGACCGGCGCCAGGCGCGGGTCCAGGCGCATCACGGCACGCTTCTCCATGACGCCCTTGGCGTTGGGCGCCTCGTCCTCGCTGTAGGCGTCGAGGAGGAAGGCGAGCATGGAGCGGCCGACACCGGCGGCGGGCTCGATGACGTACGGGGTCCAGCGCTCACCGGCCTCCTGGTCGAAGTACGACAGGTCGCTGCCGGACGCCTTGGCGTGCGCCGAGAGGTCGTAGTCGGTGCGGTTGGCGACACCCTCCAGCTCGCCCCACTCGCTGCCGCCGAACTGGAAGCGGTACTCGATGTCGGCGGTGCGCTTGGAGTAGTGGGAGAGCTTCTCCTTCGGGTGCTCGTACCAGCGCATGTTCTCCTCGCGCAGGCCCAGGCCCGTGTACCAGTTCCAGCGCTCCTGCATCCAGTACTCCTGCCACTTCTCGTCCTCGCCCGGCTTGACGAAGAACTCCATCTCCATCTGCTCGAACTCGCGGGTGCGGAAGATGAAGTTGCCGGGCGTGATCTCGTTGCGGAAGGACTTGCCCATCTGGGCGATACCGAACGGGGGCTTCTTGCGGGAGGTCTGCTGGACCTGGCCGAAGTTGGTGAAGATGCCCTGCGCGGTCTCGGGACGCAGGTAGGCGACGGAGCCGCTGTCCTGGGTCGGGCCGAGGTGGGTGGAGAGCAGACCCGAGAAGTTCTTCGGCTCGGTGAAGGTGCCCTTGTTGCCGCAGTGCGGGCAGCCGATGTCGGCGAGGCCGTTCGCGGGCTCCTTGCCGTGCTTCTCCTCGTACGCCTCGATCAGGTGGTCCGCGCGGAACCGCTTGTGGCAGGAGGTGCACTCGGTGAGCGGGTCGGTGAAGGTGGCGACGTGGCCGGAGGCCTCCCAGACCTCGGTGGCCAGGATCACCGACGAGTCGATACCGACGACGTCCTCGCGCGAGGTGACCATGTAGCGCCACCACTGGCGCTTGAGGTTCTCCTTCAGCTCGACACCCAGCGGCCCGTAGTCCCAGGCGGCACGCTGACCACCGTAGATCTCGCTGCACGGGTAGACGAAGCCACGGCGCTTGCTCAGGTTGACGATGGTGTCGATCTTGTCGGCGGCCACGGTGCTCTCTTCATTACGACGACGACGAACGGCGAATGCCCCAGGGTAGCGGCGGCCTGCACCCCTGGATCAAATCGGTATCCGGGACGGGCGTTGACGAGGGGTCCTGGAGGGGCTCGGGGGGTGGCTGGGAGGAGGGTCCGGAGGGTCGCTTGACGAGGGCTTGGCCAGGGCTTGACGGGGCGTTGTTGACAATCGTTTCCACTTTTGTTGAAAATGAGTGTCATGAACGTACGACGCCTCATACCCGCCGCCGCCCTCTCCAGCGCCGTGATCCTCGGCCTCACCGCCCTGACCGCGTGCTCGGGCTCGTCCACGGGCAAGAAGGACGGCAAGCTCGACGTGGTGGCGTCGTTCTACCCGATGCAGTACCTGGCCGAGCAGATAGGCGGCTCGCACGTCGCCGTCTCGAACCTCACCAAGCCGGGCGTCGAGCCGCATGACCTGGAGCTCAGCCCGAAGCAGACCGCCTCGCTCGGCGAAGCGGACGTCATCGTCTACCTCAAGGGCATCCAGCCCGCCGTGGACAAGGCCATCGACCAGTCCGGTGTGAAGCACACCGTCGACGCGGCGGGCCTGACCAAGCTGGAGGACCACGGCACCGAGACCGGCCCGGGCCACGAGGGCCACGCCCACCAGGGCGGCAACGAGGCCGGCGCCGACCCGCACATCTGGCTGGATCCGGTGAAGTACGCCGAGGTCGCCAAGGGCGTCGGCAAGACCCTGGAGCAGGCCGACCCGGACCACGCGGCGGACTACAAGAAGAACACCGACACCGTGGTGAAGAACCTCGGCGCGCTGAACGACAAGTTCGCGTCGGGTCTGAAGAACACCGCGACGAAGACGTTCATCACCACCCACTCCGCCTTCGGCTACCTCGCCGAGCGCTACGGGCTGACCCAGGAGGGCATCGCCGGCATCGACCCCGAGGCCGAGCCGAGCCCCGCCCGGATCAAGGAGCTCCAGTCGCTGGCGAAGAAGGACCACGTCAACACGGTCTTCTTCGAGACACTGGCCAGCGACAAGACCGCCAAGACCCTCGCCAAGGACACCGGCCTCAAGACGGATGTCCTGGACCCGCTGGAGGGCATCACCAAGAAGTCCAAGGGCGCCGACTACATCGCGGTGCAGGAGTCCAACCTGGCCGCGCTCCAGAAGGCGCTCGGTGCCAAGTGACCACCCCGGCAACGAAGTCCGCATCCGACGCATCGGAGGCAGCAGCGATGGAACCCGTCATATCCCTGCGCGGGGCCACGGCCACGCTGGGCTCGCGCCCGGTGCTGCGCGGCATCGACCTCACCGTCCAGCGCGGTGAGGTCGTCGCGCTCCTCGGCGCCAACGGCTCGGGCAAGTCCACCGCCGTGCGCTCGGTGATCGGCCAGGTGCCGCTCACCGGTGGCGCGATCGAGCTGTTCGGCACCGAGCTCAAGCGCTTCAAGGACTGGGCGCGCGTCGGTTACGTACCGCAGCGCACCACCGCCGCGAGCGGCGTCCCGGCCACGGTCCGCGAGGTCGTCTCCTCGGGGCGTCTGTCCCGTACGAAACTGGGCCTGCTCTCCAAGGCGGACCGGGCGGCCGTGCGCCGGGCCATCGAGCTCGTCGGCCTTTCCGACCGCGCCAAGGACTCGGTGAACGCGCTCTCCGGCGGCCAGCACCAGCGCGTCCTGATCGCCCGCGCGCTCGCCTCCGAGCCCGAGCTGTTGATCATGGACGAGCCGATGGCGGGCGTCGACCTGGCCAGCCAGGAGATCCTCGCCGCGACCCTGCGCGAGCAGGTCGCGGGCGGCGCGACCGTCCTGCTCGTCCTGCATGAACTCGGGCCCCTGGAGCCGCTGATCGACCGCGCGGTGGTGCTGCGCGACGGCTGCGTCACCCACGACGGCCCGCCGCCCAAGGCCACCGGCCAGCACGCGCTGCCCGGCCACGACCACGTCCACCCCCACTCGGCCGCCGAGCCGATCCGTACAGGACTGCTGACCTGATCATGGAAATCCTCCAGACCGCCTTCATGCAGCGGGCGCTCATCGCGGCCGTCCTGGTCGGCATCACCGCCCCCGCCGTCGGCATCTACCTGGTGCAGCGCCGCCAGGCCCTGATGGGCGACGGAATCGGCCATGTCGCGATGACCGGCGTCGGCCTCGGCTTCCTGCTCAACAGCAGCCCGGTGTGGATGGCGACGCTCGTCTCCGTCGTCGGCGCCGTGACGATGGAACTGATCCGCGCGTACGGCAAGACGCGCGGCGACATCGCGCTCGCCATGCTCTTCTACGGCGGTATGGCGGGCGGTGTGCTGCTGGTCAACCTCTCGGACACCGGCTCCAACGCCAACCTCTCCTCGTACCTGTTCGGCTCGCTCTCCACCGTCTCCGACTCGGACGTCACCTCGATCTGCCTGCTCGCGGCGTTTGTGGTGCTGGTCACGGTCGGACTGCGGCGGCAGCTGTTCGCGGTCAGCCAGGACGAGGAGTTCGCACGGGTTACGGGTCTGCCGGTGCGGGCGCTCAACCTGCTGATCGCGGTGACCGCCGCGATCACCGTCACGGTCGCGATGCGCGCCGTCGGGCTGCTGCTCGTCAGCGCGCTGATGGTGGTCCCGGTCGCCGCCGCCCAGCAGATCTCGCGCTCGTTCGTGGTGACGTTCGTCCTCGCGGTGGTCATCGGTACGACGGTCACGCTGGCCGGAACGGTCACTTCCTACTACCAGGACGTGCCGCCCGGTGCGACGATCGTGCTGCTCGCCATCGGCGCGTTCATCGCGCTGACCGCGCTCGCGGCCCCCTTGGCTCGACGGCGCGCGCGGGTGGCCGAAACCGCCGCCCAGGAGTGCACCCTGGAGGTACCGGGGGCACGGTCCGCGGCGGACGAGGCCACGGTCTGACCCCGACCTGGCAGAATGGCCCGACGACGTGAGCGGGCGACGGTAAGGGAGGCACCTGTGGCGACGGCTGGACCACCTGTACGCGGACGGTCCACCCGGCAGCGGGCCGCCGTGGCGGCGGCCCTCGACCAGGTGGACGAGTTCCGCAGCGCGCAGGAGCTGCACGACATGCTCAAGCACCGGGGCGACTCGGTGGGGCTCACCACCGTCTACCGCACCCTGCAGTCCCTCGCCGACGCCGGCGAGGTCGACGTCCTGCGCACCAGCGACGGCGAGGCCGTCTACCGCCGCTGCTCCTCCGGCGACCACCACCACCATCTGGTGTGCCGGGTGTGCGGCAAGGCGGTCGAGGTCGAGGGCCCGGCGGTCGAGAAGTGGGCCGAGGCGATCGCCGAACAGCACGGCTTCGTGAACGTGGCGCACACCGTGGAGATCTTCGGTACGTGCGAGGAGTGTGCGGCGAAGTAGTCGACGCACGGTAGTTGTTGACGTACGCCGGAGGGGGTGCGGGCCGTAGTGGCCCGCACCCCCTTCTGCATGCCCCGGCTCGCCCCTCCCGCACCATTCGCTATTTGCCGCCACAAACAGCACGTCCGGTTCTGTGCTGGGGTCAGGTGCTGCTGTTTCCAGCCGCTCAGAACTCCTTCAAGCCAGAGTCGAGGGAAATTAAGAAACCATCGCGTCGGTTTCTATAGACTCGCGTACGCATGCCATGCCCATGCCTATGCCCCCGCCGGACAACGGAGTGACACGATGAGCAAGCAGCAACGGGCGGAGCGGACGCGTCAGACGCTGATCCTCGCCGCGGCGGAAGTCTTCGACGCGGACGGATTCGCACCGTCCTCACTGACCGCGATCAGCACCCGGGCCGGCGTCAGCAACGGGGCGCTGCACTTCCACTTCGTCAGCAAGAACGCCCTGGCCGAGGCGGTCTGCGAGAACGCGATGGCGTCCCTGCGGCAGATCGCCCGCCCCAGGGAGGCCGGTCACGGACGGGCGCTCCAGGTCCTCGTGGACACCACGCACGCGCTGGCGTTCCGGCTCGGCGACGACGTGGTCCTGCGCGCCGGGTTCGGCCTCAGCTCCGACGCGACCTGGAAGGGCTCGACCGATCTGCGCCAGTACTGGGTCGACTGGGTCGGCGAGGTCCTGACCGGCGCGGCCGCCGAGGGCGCGCTCGCCGAGGGGGTCGCCGTGGACGACGCCAAGGCGGTGATCGCGGCGACGACGGTCGGCTTCGAGGCGATGGGCCGCGCCCATCCCCGCTGGTCCTCCCGCCAGATGTTCGGCAGGTTCTGGCGCCTGCTCCTCCCCCGCCTGGCCCGGGCGGACGCCCTGGACTCACTGAAGCCGGACGGCAGCCCGGGCTTGATGGCAGCGATCGGCACCCCGGGGATGGCGGCCGCGCTCGCCTAAGCGGACTTTTCCCTAAGGGGCGCGGGGAACTGCGCGACCAGCCCGGCACGGTCCGCACCCGAATTCAGGAACTAACAACTCGCGTTCCGCAAGAATTTCGCACAATTCCCCGTGGTGGAGCAACGGTGGCGAAGCCGTCTGACCTACGGGGGCGTAGCGCCCAAACCCCCTGCATAGGAGGGGGTTTGGCGGCTGAGCCAGCACGCGGGGCAGCGCGTGAGATCACCGCGCGGTGGACAACTGCGGAGTAACGCCGGATACGTTCCCTCCACGATGCTTCGAGGGTAGCGCTGTACAAACAACCGGCGTTCCGATCCGATCTTTCCGCTCAGCACCCGCAAGTTGAGGAGCCGTCGTGCGCAAGGTGCTCATCGCCAACCGTGGCGAAATCGCTGTCCGCGTTGCCCGGGCCTGCCGGGACGCCGGGATCGCCAGCGTAGCCGTCTACGCCGACCCGGACCGGGACGCTCTGCACGTCCGCGCGGCCGACGAAGCATTCGCTCTGGGCGGTGACACCCCGGCCGCCAGCTACCTGGACATCACCAAAGTCCTCCAAGCAGCCGCAGACTCCGGCGCGGACGCCATCCACCCCGGCTACGGATTCCTCTCCGAGAACGCCGACTTCGCCCAGGCCGTCCTCGACGCCGGACTGACCTGGATCGGCCCGCCGCCGCAGGCGATCCGCGACCTGGGTGACAAGGTGGCCGCGCGTCACATCGCGCAGCGCGCGGGCGCCCCGCTGGTGGCGGGTACCCCGGACCCGGTGTCGGGTGCTGATGAGGTCGTCGCGTTCGCCGAGGAGCACGGCCTGCCGATCGCGATCAAGGCGGCGTTCGGCGGCGGCGGACGCGGGTTGAAGGTCGCCCGCACCCTCGAAGAGGTCCCCGAGCTCTACGAGTCGGCGGTGCGTGAAGCTGTTGCGGCGTTCGGGCGGGGCGAGTGCTTCGTGGAGCGCTACCTCGACAAGCCGCGCCACGTCGAGACCCAGTGCCTCGCCGACAGCCACGGCAACGTGGTCGTCGTCTCCACCCGCGACTGCTCGCTCCAGCGCCGCCACCAGAAGCTGGTGGAAGAGGCCCCCGCGCCGTTCCTGTCCGAGGCGCAGAACGCGCAGCTCTACAGCGCGTCGAAGGCGATCCTGAAGGAAGCCGGTTACGTCGGCGCGGGCACCGTGGAGTTCCTGGTCGGTGCGGACGGCACGATCTCCTTCCTGGAGGTCAACACCCGCCTCCAGGTCGAACACCCGGTCACCGAAGAAGTCACCGGCATCGACCTGGTCCGCGAGATGTTCCGCATCGCCGACGGTGAAGCCCTCGGCTACACCGACCCGGCGGTGCGCGGGCACTCCTTCGAGTTCCGCATCAACGGCGAAGACCCCGGCCGCAACTTCCTCCCCGCCCCCGGCACCGTCACCACCTTCAACCCCCCGACCGGCCCCGGCGTCCGCCTCGACGCGGGCGTCGAATCCGGCTCGGTCATCGGCCCCGCCTGGGACTCCCTCCTCGCCAAGCTGATCGTCACCGGTGCCACCCGCGAACAGGCCCTCCAGCGCGCCTCCCGCGCCCTGGCCGAGTTCACCGTGGAGGGCATGGCCACCGCCATCCCCTTCCACCGCGCCGTCGTCACCGACCCCGCCTTCACCAGCGACCCCTTCACCATCCACACCCGCTGGATCGAGACCGAATTCGTCAACACCATCCCCGCGTTCGTCCCCCCGACGGCCGACGGCGACGACGAGTTCTCCACCGAGCGGGAGTCGGTGGTCGTCGAGGTCGCGGGCAAGCGGCTTGAGGTCTCGCTGCCCGCTTCCCTCGGGATGACGCTGGCCCGTACGGGACTCGCGGCAGGGGCCAAGCCCCAGCGTCGCGCGGTCAAGAAGGCGGGCTCCGCCGTCTCGGGCGACGCGCTCGCGTCTCCGATGCAGGGCACGATCGTCAAGGTCGCCGTCGAAGAGGGCCAGGAGGTCAACGAAGGCGACCTCATCGTCGTCCTCGAAGCGATGAAGATGGAGCAGCCCCTCAACGCCCACCGCTCCGGCACCATCAAGGACCTTGCGGCGGAAGTGGGTTCGTCCGTCACGTCCGGTGCCACCATCTGCGAGATCAAGGGCTGAGGAGTCACCCATGCTGAAGGAAGTCAAGCGTCTCGACCGGGTGATCATCCGCTTCGCGGGTGACTCGGGCGACGGCATGCAGCTGACCGGCGACCGCTTCACCTCGGAGACCGCCTCGTTCGGCAACGACCTCTCGACCCTGCCCAACTTCCCCGCCGAGATCCGCGCCCCCGCCGGCACCCTCCCCGGTGTCTCCAGCTTCCAGCTCCACTTCGCCGACCACGACATCCTCACCCCGGGCGACGCCCCCAATGTACTGGTCGCGATGAACCCGGCGGCCTTGAAGGCGAACCTGGCGGACGTGCCGCGCGGCGCGGACATCATCGTGAACACGGACGAGTTCACCAAGCGCCCGATGGCGAAGGTCGGTTACGAGACCTCCCCGCTGGAGGACGGCTCCCTCGACGCGTACAACATCCACCCCGTGCCGCTGACCACGCTGACGGTCGAGGCGCTCAAGGAGTTCGGCCTCCCGCGCAAGGAGGCCGAGCGCAGCAAGAACATGTTCGCGCTGGGCCTGCTGAGCTGGATGTACCACCGCCCCACCGAGGCCACCGAGGCGTTCCTGCGGCAGAAGTTCGCCAAGAAGCCGGAGATCGCCGAGGCGAACGTCGCGGCCTTCCGCGCGGGCTGGAACTTCGGCGAGACGACCGAGGACTTCGCGGTCTCGTACGAGGTGGCCCCCGCCACCCGCGCCTTCCCGCCCGGCACCTACCGCAACATCTCCGGCAACCTCGCCCTCGCCTACGGGCTGGTCGCGGCGGGCAAGCAGGCGGACCTGCCGCTCTACCTGGGCTCGTACCCGATCACCCCAGCCTCGGACATCCTGCACGAGCTGTCCAAGCACAAGAACTTCGGCGTACGGACGTTCCAGGCCGAGGACGAGATCGCGGGCATCGGCGCAGCTCTGGGCGCGGCCTTCGGCGGCTCCCTCGGCGTCACCACCACTTCCGGCCCCGGTGTGGCACTCAAGTCCGAGACCATCGGCCTGGCCGTCAGCCTCGAACTGCCGCTGCTCATCGTCGACATCCAGCGCGGCGGCCCGTCCACCGGCCTCCCCACCAAGACCGAACAGGCCGACCTGCTCCAGGCGATGTACGGCCGCAACGGTGAAGCCCCGGTCCCGATCGTGGCGCCGAAGACCCCGGCCGACTGCTTCGACGCGGCTCTGGACGCCGCCCGCATCGCCCTGACCTACCGCACCCCGGTCTTCCTCCTCTCCGACGGCTACCTCGCCAACGGTTCGGAGCCGTGGCGAGTTCCGGATGCCGAGGAACTCCCCGACCTGCGCGTCCAGTTCGCCACCGTGCCCAACCACACGCTGGCCGACGGCACCGAAGTGTTCTGGCCCTACAAGCGCGACCCGCAGACGCTGGCCCGCCCGTGGGCCGTCCCCGGCACCCCGGGCCTTGAGCACCGTATCGGCGGGATCGAGAAGCAGGACGGCACGGGCAACATCTCGTACGACCCCGCCAACCACGAGTTCATGGTCCGCACCCGGCAGGCGAAGATCGACGGCATCGAGGTCCCCGATCTTGAGGTCGACGACCTCGGCGGTGCCAACACCCTTGTCCTCGGCTGGGGTTCGACCTACGGCCCGATCACCGCGGCCGTCCGGCGGCTGCGCGCCGAGGGCGTGCCCATCGCGCAGGCCCATCTGCGTCACCTCAACCCCTTCCCGAGGAATCTCGGCGAGGTGCTGAGGCGTTACGACAAGGTGGTCGTCCCCGAGATGAACCTCGGCCAGCTCGCCACGCTGATCCGGGCGAAGTTCGTGGTCGACGCGCAGTCGTACACCCAGGTCAACGGAATGCCGTTCAAGGCCGAGCAGCTCGCGGAGGCCCTCAAGGAGGCCATCAATGACTGAGACGACGGCACGTACCCTGCTCAGCCTGGTGCCCAAGGCCGAGGCCAAGCAGTCGATGAAGGACTTCAAGTCGGACCAGGAGGTCCGCTGGTGTCCCGGCTGCGGCGACTACGCCGTCCTCGCCGCCGTCCAGGGCTTCATGCCCGAACTCGGCCTCGCCAAAGAGAACATCGTCTTCGTCTCCGGCATCGGCTGCTCCAGCCGCTTCCCGTACTACATGAACACCTACGGGATGCACTCCATCCACGGCCGCGCCCCCGCCATCGCCACCGGCCTCGCCACCTCGCGGCGCGACCTGAGCGTGTGGGTGGTCACCGGTGACGGCGACGCGCTGTCGATCGGTGGCAACCACCTCATCCACGCCCTGCGCCGCAACGTCAACTTGAAGATCCTGCTGTTCAACAACCGGATCTATGGCCTGACCAAGGGCCAGTACTCGCCGACGAGCGAGGTCGGGAAGATCACGAAGTCGACGCCTATGGGCTCGCTCGACGCGCCCTTCAACCCGGTGTCCCTCGCGCTCGGCGCGGAGGCCTCCTTCGTGGCGCGTACGGTCGACTCCGACCGCAAGCACCTCACCGAGACCCTGCGCCAAGCGGCCGACCACCCCGGCACCGCCCTCATCGAGATCTACCAGAACTGCAACATCTTCAACGACGACGCCTTCGAAGTCCTCAAGGACAACGAGCTGGCGCAGGAGGCCGTGATCCGGCTTGAGCACGGGGAGCAGATCCGGTTCGGCGCCGACCTGCACAAGGGTGTCGTCCGCGATCCGGCCACCGGTGACCTCCAGGTGGTCGAGGTGACCCCGGAGAACGAGTCGCGGATCCTGGTGCACGACGCGCACGCCACGTCGCCGACCACCGCGTTCGCGCTGTCCCGCCTCGCCGACCCGGACACGCTCCACCAGACCCCGATCGGTGTGTTCCGCAGCGTGAGCCGGCCGGTGTACGACACGCAGATGGCCGACCAGCTGGACCAGGCCATCGAGCAGCGCGGCAAGGGCGACCTCGCCAACCTCCTCACCGGCAACGACACCTGGACCGTCGTCGGGTGACGCGCACACGGGACGCAAGGGGCTGAAAACCGACCCTGTCGTCAAACCGGTAACCCGGTTTGTTAGTGTCCTCCCGCCCGCGCGTCTGGGGGGAGGGCACAGTAGTCGGCATGGCACGCACCCCCCGTTCCCGTCCCCTTCGGAGCACCTCCATGCCCCAGCACTGCCCGTTCGCCATCGACGCCTCCGGGGCCGACATCCACGGCGAGATCGCCCGTATCCGCGAGCGCGGCCCGGTCACCCGGGTCGAGCTGCCGGGCGGCGTGTCCGCGTGGTCGGTCACCAGCAACGACGTGGCCAAGAGCCTGATGACCGACCCGCGCGTCTCCAAGGACGCCGAACTGCACTGGCCCGCCTGGATCAGCGGCGAGATACCCCGCACCTGGCCGCTCGCCATCTGGATATCGGTGCGCAGCATGATCACCGCGTACGGCGAGGAGCACAGCCGGCTGCGGAAGCTGACGAACCGGGCGTTCACCGCGCGGCAGACCGAGTCGCTGCGGCCGACGGTCGCGCGGATCGTCTCCGACCTCCTCGACAAGCTCGCGGGCACTCCGCGCGGCGAGGCGGTCGACCTGCGCACGGCCTTCGCGAGCCCGCTGCCCGTCCAGGTGATCTGCGAGCTCTTCGGTGTCCCGGACACCTCCCGCGACCGGCTCTGCCGGCTGATCGACATCACCTTCCTGACGTCGGTCAGCGCCGAGGAGGCCGAGGCGAACGGGCGTGAACTGTACGCCGCGCTGCACGAGTTCATCGCGTACAAGCGCGCCGAGCCCGGCGACGACATGACCAGCGGCCTCATCGCCACCCATGACGAGGACGGCAGCGGTCTGACCGAGGTGGAGCTCGTCGACACCCTGCTGCTGATGATCTCCGCCGGGTTCGAGACCGTGGTCAACCTGATCGACCAGGCGACGCACGCACTGCTCACCCACCCCGAGGAGCTGGCGCGCGTCCGGCGCGGGGAGGTGGCCTGGGAGGACGTGGTCGAGGAGACCCTGCGCTGGGAGCCGCCGGCCGCCCATGTGCCGCTGCGCTACGCCGTGGAGGACATCGAGGCCGGGGGCGTACTGATCCGCAAGGGCGAGCCGATCCTGGTCGCGCTGGCGGGTCCCGGCCGCGACCCCGAGGTGCACGGCGACGACGCCGACCGCTTCGACCCGGCGCGCCCCCTGCGCCGCGAGCACCTGGCGTTCGGGCACGGCGTGCACTTCTGCCTGGGCGCGCCGCTGGCCCGGATGGAGGCGACGGTCGCGCTCTCGGCGCTCTTCGAGCGCTTCCCGGACGTGGCCCTGGCCGCGCCCGGCGAACGCCTGCCGCAGCTGCCGTCGTTCATCTCCAACGGCCACCAGGCGCTGCCGGTCCTGCTGCACGGCTGACCGGCCGGGGTCCGCGCGCTACCTACGTACTACGTACGTGAGGCTCGCGCTCACGCGAAGGCGCTCGCGTGGGCGCGGGCCCAGTCGGCGTACGACCGGGCCGGGTGGCCGGTCAGTTCGCGGACCGTGTCCGACACTCCGGCCTTGGCGCCCGCCAGCTGGCGTTCGGCGCTGTGCAGCAGCGCCTCGGCCACCGGCTCGGGGTAGCGCTTCAGCAGCGCCGCACGCGCCCGCTCGGGGCCCAGCTCCTCGAACTTCAGCTCCCTGCCCAGGGCTTCGGAGAGCTGTGCGGTCTGCTCGACGGCGGTGACGGCCGCAGGGCCCGACAGGGCGTACTCCCGGCCCTCGTGCGCCTCGGGCGCGGTGAGCACCTCTGCCGCCACCTCGGCGATGTCGCGCGGGTCGACGGTCGCGTTGGGCGCGTCCCCGTACAGCGCGCGCACCACGCCCTCGGCGCGCACCGAGGGCGCCCAGGACAGGGTGTTGGTCATGAACGCCCGGGGCCGCAGCAGCGTCCAGGAAAGGCCCGACTCCCGTACGGCCGTCTCGTTCTCGCGCTGGCGGCGCGTGATGAGGTCGGTCGCGGCCGGGTCGGCGACGGCGAGCGCCGAGAGCTTGACCAGATGGCGCACCCCGGCCACGCGGGCCGCCGCCGCGAAGTGGGCGTCGTCGGGCTCGGTCATGCTGTTCGTCACCAGGAAGGCCGCGTGTACGCCGTCGAGCGCGCGCTCCAGGCTGTCGCGGTCCCCGTACGCGCCGGGCACGACCTCGACGCCCGGGCCCGTCACCGTCACCCGTTCCGGGGTCCTGGCCAGGATCCGCAGCGGGCCCCGCTGTGCGAGCAGGCGGGCGACCTCGCGGCCCACGGTCCCGGTCGCGCCGGTCACCAGAATCATCTGAGCCTCCGTCAACTTCCGTGCGGTGCCGCCAGGGTGGCCAGGAATACCAGACTGTCGTCCTGGTGGCCGGTGACCTGCACGGCACGTGTTCCGGGCCGCGCGTCCGGCGCGTCGGACACCTGGATCCAGCACGGCGTGCCGAACTCCGCGTACCGGTGGAACGCTATGCCGCCCGCGAGCGGGACGAACGGCCGGGGTCCCAGGGTCGCGCAGGCGGCCTGCCGGGCCGCCTCCAGGAGCAGCATGCCGGGTATGTGGTCGTTGGGGCGCTGGAAGAGCGTGGGGTGCGTGGTGTCGACGCGCAGCCGCCAGACGCGTTCCTGCGGGAAGGGCGCGAGCACCACGTCCTCGGCGCGGGAGCGGCCCGCGAGGTCGGCGGGTATCGGCGGCGGGAGGTGTTCCAGGACGCCGGGGAACTCCTTGTCGCCGCGCAGCCTGCGGTAGACGCCGGGGCTCAGGACCCGGGCCCGGCCGTTTCCGGTGGCCAGCAGGCGGCCCCCGCGCCGCAGCGTCCAGTCGACCTTGAGCTGGGTGAGCCTGCCGCCGCGCCATTCGAGCTGGGAGAAGTCCAGCTCCACCTCGATGAGGGCGGACGCGCCGCCGACGTCCAACTGGTCGGCGTGGCCCTCGTATTCGAGGTCGGTGAGCATGAAGTGCCAGTCGAGCGGGACTTCGTAGCCCGCGTGCACGATGAGCATCGCGGACTGGCGCATCGTCTCGACGACGAGCAGCGGGTCGTGCAGGGCGCCCGAGACTGGCTCGAAAAAGACGTGGTCGTGGGGCCAGCTCGCGGTGACCGAGAAGGTATGGTCACCGCGGCGCCGCCAGCCGCGCGGGAACGCGTCGGCGGGCCGGGCCCGGTGGACAAGTTCAGGCGAAACGGTGTGTACCGGGCCGCTGTTCAGGGCGTTTACGGCCGCGGTGCCGGTTATGTGCTGGGCACCGGTCAAGACTGCCTGCGTTTTGGGCATGCTCCCCCCAGGGGCGTGTACCGAAAGACCGTAGTGGCGCGTCCCCTGATAAGATACAAACTAGACGGTTTTTTTCAAGACATTGGGGCGGGCGGCCCCGGAAAGCTTCACCGCGCTGACATCGCGGCGATACAACGAGGAGGCAGTGTGGCGAAGCAGGACCGGGCGATCCGTACCAGGAGGGCGATCCTGGAGGCCGCGGCCATGGTCTTCGAGAAGCAGGGCTTCCAGGCCGCCACCATCACGGACATCCTGAAGGTCGCCGGGGTCACCAAGGGCGCGCTGTACTTCCACTTCCAGTCGAAGGAAGCGCTCGCCCACGGGGTGCTCAGCGAGCAGGGCTCGGGCCCCGGGCTTCAGCCGCAGCCGATCAAGCTCCAGGAACTCATCGACGCCGGCTCGATCCTGGCGCACCGGCTCCGTACCGACCACCTGGTACGGGCGAGTGTCCGCCTCACCCTCGACCAGCAGGCCCACGGCCTGGACCGCAGCGGGCCGTTCAGGCACTGGAGCGAGGTCAACGGCGAGCTGCTCACCGTGGCGCAGCAGCGCGGCGAGCTGCTGCCCAACGTGGTCATCTCCGACACGGCCGAGCTGTATGTGGGAGCCTTCGCGGGGCTGCAGATGATGTCGCAGATCCTCAGCGACTACCAGGACCTCTCGCACCGCCACGCCGTCATGCAGCGCCACATGATGTCCAGCATCGCGGTGCCGTCGGTGCTGGCGGCCCTGGACTTCGCCGAGGACCGCGGCGCGCGTATCTCCGCCGAGCTGGAGGCCGCCGAGCGCGAGGCCGCCGGGGTCTGACCCCCAGCGGCCCGCACATGAGCGGGTCCTACTCGCCGGACTCCGGCTCCGGCTGGCCCTGGTTGGGGATCGCCCCGCCGAAGCGGCGGTCGCGCTGGGCGTACTCCAGGCAGGCGCGCCACAGGTCGCGGCGGTCGAAGTCCGGCCACAGCACGTCCTGGAAGACCATCTCCGCGTAAGCGCTCTGCCAGATCAGGTAGTTGGAGGTGCGCTGCTCGCCCGACGGGCGCAGGAACAGGTCCACGTCCGGCATGTCCGGGTAGTACAGGTACTTCGCGAAGGTCTTCTCGTTGACCTTCGACGGGTCGAGGCGGCCCGCCTTCACATCCTCCGCCAGCGCCTGCGCGGCGTCCGCGACCTCCGCCCGGCCGCCGTAGTTCATGCAGAAGTACAGCGTCAGCTTGTCGTTGTCCTTGGTCTGCTCCTGGGCGACCTGGAGCTCCTTGGCCACCGACTTCCACAGCTTCGGCATCCGGCCCACCCAGCGCACCCGGATGCCCAGTTCATCGAGCTGGTCGCGGGTCTTGCGGATGAAGTCGCGGTTGAAGTTCATCAGGAAGCGCACTTCGTCCGGCGAGCGCCGCCAGTTCTCGGTGGAGAAGGCGTACAGGGAGATGCTCCCCACGCCCATCTCGATGGCGCCCTGGAGCACGTCGAGGACGCGCTCGGCGCCGATCTTGTGGCCCTCGGTGCGCGGAAGTCCGCGCTCCTTGGCCCAGCGCCCGTTGCCGTCCATGACGACCGCCACGTGCTTGGGCACCAGCTCGCCGGGGATCTTCGGCGGGCGCGCGCCCGACGGGTGCGGCTCGGGACTCGTGTACTCCCGGCGGGACCGGCCGCCCAGGATTCCGCGTCGTGCCATGTGGAGTTCTTCTCCCTCAGTTCTTCTCTACGTACCGCAGTGAGCGCAGGCCGCGCTCCAGATGCCAGTGCAGATAGGCCGACACCAGGCCACTGCCCTCCCGCACGTGCCTCGGCTCGCTCGCGTCCGCCGTCGCCCAGTCCCCCGTGAGCAGCGCGCTCAGCAGGGCGACCGCCTCCGCAGAGGGTACGACGCTGCCGGGCACCCGGCAGTCGGCGCATATCACTCCGCCGCCGGCCACCGAGAAGAACCGGTTGGGCCCGTGGATGCCGCACTTCGCGCAGTCCTCGAAGCTCGGCGCGTAGCCGTTGACCGCGAGCGAGCGCAGCAGGAAGGCGTCCAGGACCAGGCCGGGCGCGTGCTCGCCGCGCGCCAGCGTGCGCAGCGCGCCGACGAGCAGCAGGTACTGCTGCACGGCGGGCTCGCCCTCGTTGTCGGTGAACCGTTCCGCCGTCTCCAGCATCGCCGTGCCGGCGGTGTACCGGGCGTAGTCGGTGACGATGGCGCCACCGTACGGAGCGATGGTCTCACTCTGGGTGCACAACGGCAGCCCCCGGCCGACCAGTTCGCTGCCGCGCGCGAAGAACTGCACGTCGACGTGCGAGAACGGTTCGAGTCGCGCCCCGAACTTGGACTTCGTCCGGCGCACTCCGCGGGCGACGGCGCGGACGCGGCCATGGCCGCGGGTCAGAAGCGTGATGATGCGGTCGGCCTCACCGAGCTTCTGGGTGCGCAGCACTATGCCGTCGTCCCGGAACAGACTCATGGGCCCATTGTTTCACCGCGTCGAGCGGTGCCCTCACGGAGCCGCTGTCACGACGGCGTACGCGCCGCCGCAAGCAGCCGTGAGACGTCGTCCGCGCACAGCCGGAGCGCGCCGCCGACCGTCGTGAGGACCTCGCGCTCCGCCGGGCTGTACGGGCCGTCGGCGAGCGCGATGCGGGCGCCCTGGAGCAGGATCGACTCCCGGCCGGCCGGGGCCAGGTGCGGGGCCAGCGGCTCCAGGGACTCATGGAGCTCGATGGCGAGGGCCGCGCCGCACGGGTCGGCGTCGGTGTCGGCGAGGTAGCGGCCGGTGTCGGCGGCCAGCGCCTCGATGAGGGCGATCAGCTGCTCCTCGGTGCAGTCGTCGTACCCGGCGGCGCGGACCGTGGCGGCCGCGGTGGCCGTGACCGTGCGCGAGGAGGTGCCGCCGGCGGCGAGGACGGCGAGCGCGACGGTGTGGACCGCGTCCCGCAGCATCGCCGAGAAGCGGGTGGTGGTCGGGTGGTCGAGGGCGTCCGTGCCGAAGTGGCTCTCGCAGGCGGCGCACTCCACGACGGGCCCGGCGTCCCCGCGCGAGAACAGCGGCACCCCGAACACGGCGAGGCGCCGACGGCCGGTCCTGCGGCGGAAGTTGCGGTCGCCCCCGCACTCCGGGCAGAAGAAGTCGCCGTCGCCGACGGTGTTCCATGATGTCCGGATCGTCCACACTCGTACGAGGATGCCTCGGGCGCGAGGGTTCGAACCGTCATGTCCCCGGCCTTGCACCACCGCGCACCTCCGTAACGGTCCGGCAACACTGCCGCGTTGACGTGATGTTAGCCACATCGATGATGTGACGTCAGCACCCCGTAGGAAGGAGTGGCGCAAAGACGGCGCCCCACCGCCCGCACAGGGCCGGTGGGGCGCCGCAAACCCTCCGCAGGGGGTGTCAGCGTGCGGCGCGGTTGACCGCCGAGACGACCGCCTTCAGGGACGCGCGCGTGGTGTTGGCGTCGATGCCGATGCCCCACAGCACCTGGCCGTCGATCGCGCACTCGATGTACGAGGCGGCCTGCGCGGACGCGCCCTCGCTCATCGTGTGCTCCTGGTAGTCCAGCAGTCGCGCGTCCACGCCGACGGCGGCCAGCGCCTCGAAGAAGGCCGAGATCGGACCGTTTCCGGTACCGGTCAGGACCGTCGGTACGCCGTCCACGACCGCCTCGACGGTCAGCGTGTCCCGGCCGTCCGTGTCGGTCGTGGTCTGTCCGGAACGCAGCTGGATGCGGCCCCACTGGTTGGCCGGATTCGGCAGGTACTCGTCCTGGAAGACCGACCAGATCTGGCCGGGCGTGACCTCGCCGCCCTCGGCGTCCGTCTTCGCCTGGATGATCTTCGAGAACTCGATCTGCATCCGGCGCGGCAGGTCCAGCTTGTGGTCGTTCTTCAGGACGTACGCGATACCGCCCTTGCCCGACTGCGAGTTGACCCGGATGACGGCCTCGTAGGAGCGGCCGACGTCCTTCGGGTCGATCGGCAGATACGGCACCGCCCACTCGATGTCGTCGACCGTGACGCCCTTGGCGGCGGCGTCCGCCTCCATCGCGTCGAAGCCCTTCTTGATGGCGTCCTGGTGGGAACCGGAGAAGGCGGTGTAGACCAGGTCGCCCGCGTAGGGGTGGCGCGGGTGGACCTCCATCTGGTTGCAGTACTCGCTGGTGCGGCGGATCTCGTCGATCTGCGAGAAGTCGATCTGCGGGTCGACGCCCTGGCTGAACAGGTTCATGCCCAGGGTGACCAGGTCGACGTTGCCGGTGCGCTCGCCCTGGCCGAACAGGCAGCCCTCGATGCGGTCGGCCCCGGCCATGATCGCCAGCTCGGCCGCCGCCACCGCCGTACCGCGGTCGTTGTGCGGGTGCACGGACAGGCAGACGAACTCGCGGCGGGTCAGGTTGCGGCTCATCCACTCGAACCGGTCCGCGTGCGTGGACGGCGTCGAACGCTCCACCGTGGCGGGCAGGTTGAGGATGATCTCGCGGCCCTCCTCGGGCTGCCAGACGTCGCAGACCGCCTCGCAGACCTCCAGGGCGAAGTCCAGCTCGGTGTCGGTGAAGATCTCCGGGCTGTACTGGTAGCCGAAGGTCGTCTCCGGGCCCAGGATCTTCTCCGCGTACTCCATCACCAGCCGGGTGCCGTCCACCGCGATCTGCTTGATGTCGTCCTTGGAGCCCCGGAAGACGACCCGGCGGAAGGTGGGGGCGGTGGCGTTGTACAGGTGCACGGTGGCCCGGTGGGCGCCGCGCAGCGACTCCACGGTCCGCTCGATCAGGTCCTCGCGGGCCTGGGTCAGGACGGAGATCGTCACGTCCTCGGGGATCGCGCCCTCTTCGATGATCGAGCGTACGAAGTTGAAGTCGGTGTCGCCGGACGACGGGAAGCCGACCTCGATCTCCTTGTAGCCCATGCGCACCAGCAGGTCGAACATCTCGCGCTTGCGGGCGGGGCTCATCGGGTCGATCAGGGCCTGGTTGCCGTCGCGCAGATCGGTGGACAGCCAGCGCGGCGCCTTGCTGATCCGCTGCTCGGGCCAGGTGCGATCGGGGATGTCCACGGCCTCGTACGTGCCGTACTTGTGGATCGGCATCCCGGACGGCTGCTGGGTGTGGGTCGCGTTGGTGATGGGCGTGGGGCGGCCGGCGAAGGTGTGCTGCGTCATTGCGAAGGGCTCCTCGGGGGTCCTGCGATGAAGGACGGCCGACTGTCGAAGCGCACCACCAGGTCCCGCGGGGAGGGGGTCGGCCTACGACTACAGGCCCTCGCCGCGGCAGCTAAGGAGAAGCAGCCCGAAACGCATGATGCGAAGAAGACTAATCGAGTGCCGGCGAGGTGGCAGTCCCGTTTCAGTATGCGGGACGTCACTGGTGACACCAGGGACCAAAGCCCCAAACGGGACGGCCTGCCCTTGTCGGAACCAATCATGGTGGCGGGTGGTGACAGCTCCATGACCCGGTGCCACATTGTCGCGACATGAACGCGCATACACCCGCCTTCTGCACCATCGTTCCCCCACACGTCTTCGACCGTCTGCTGGACGCCGAGGACCCCGCGCTGTCCGAGACCGCCCGCAGGACACTCGTCGCGGACGCGGCCCAGCGCACCTCCCGCCGCGTGACCACGGTGCTGGGCGCGCCCGCCGTCACCCCGCCCGAGGGCGCGGCCGCCGACCGGCCGCACCGCACGATCTGCGACGCCCGGCACGGCACCGCGCTGCCCGGCCAGGTCGTGCGCCGCGAGAGCGACCAGCCGGTCCAGGACGCGACCGTCAACCGCGCCTTCGCCGGGCTCGGCGCGACCTTCGAGCTGTATCTGAAGGCGTACGGGCGGCACTCGATCGACGGCCGCGGCATGCCGCTGGAAGCCACCGTGCACTTCGACAACCAGTACGACAACGCCTTCTGGAACGGCACCCAGATGGTGTTCGGGGACGGCGACGGCCGGATCTTCCTGGACTTCACGCTCCCCGTCGACGTCATCGGCCACGAGCTGACCCACGGCGTCACCCAGCACACCGCGAACCTGACGTACTTCGGCCAGCCGGGCGCGCTCAACGAGTCGATGTCGGACGTCTTCGGCTCGCTGATCAAGCAGTACACGCTGGACCAGGACGCGCAGGACGCCGACTGGCTCATCGGCCAGGGCCTGCTCGCCCCGGCGGTGACGGGGACGGCGCTGCGCTCGATGAAGGCGCCGGGCACCGCGTACGACGACCACGTCCTCGGCAAGGACCCGCAGCCCGCGACGATGCAGAACTACGTCACCACCGGCCGCGACAACGGCGGCGTCCACATCAACTCGGGCATCCCCAACCACGCCTTCTACCTGGTCGCCGAGGCGCTCGGCGGCAAGGCGTGGGAGCGGGCCGGGCAGATCTGGTACGACGTGCTGACCGGCGGCCAGCTGGGCAAACAGGCCATGTTCACGGACTTCGCCCGGCTGACGGTGGCGGCCTCGCACAGCCGGTACGGCGACGGGGAGGAACATCAGGCCGTTCTCAAGGCCTGGTCCCAGGTCGGGGTGGCTTCCGGCTGACGCGGGCCCGGAGCACTGCTAGACAGGGACCATGCGAATCCAGGTGACCCGCACAGGAGGTTTCGCCGGTATCGAGCGCCGGGCCGAGGTGGACACCTCGGGCCGGCCCGATGCCGCCGAGTGGCAGGCCCTGGCCGAGGCGGCGCTCGCCGACGGCCGGGCCGAGCCGTCCACGGGCGTACCGGACGGCTTCCACTACGAGATCACCGTGGACGGCCGTACCGTCCACTGCGAGGACCCACATCTGTCGGAGGCCCAGCGCACCCTCGTCTCACGGGTCCTTAAAGAGGGTGCGTAGCCGGTCCGCCGATTGCTTTGATGCGGAGCATGACGACACGCACTTCCGGCCTCGAACTCCTTGAGCGCTACTACGACTCGGTGCCGCGCGCATCGGCCCGGGCGGAGGACTTCGGTCCGCTGACCCTTTTCGTACGGGAGGGAGCGGGCTGGCCGTTCTACGCCCGGCCGACCCTCGACCACCCGGGCCCGGTCTCGGCCGCCGACGTGGACCGGGTCCGGGCGCGCCAGCGGCAGCTGGGGATACCGGAGGCGTTCGAGTGGGTGGGCGAGGTGAGCCCGGGGCTGCGGGCGGCCGTGGAGGCGACGGGTCTCTCGGTCCATGAGCATCCGCTGATGGTGCTCTCGGCGGACGCGCCGGACGCGCCTCCCCATCCGCTGGTGCGGATGCTGGGCGCGGACGATCCGCTGCTGCACGCGGCGCTGGTGGTGCCGCATCTGGCGTTCTCCTCGCCCGGTACGGCGGTGGGTGCGGCGGGTCCTTCCGAGCTCACCGCCGAGATCAGGGCGCGGGTCGGCGACGGCCGGGCCGAGCAGGTCGCCCAGCGCATCCGCGACGGCATCACGGCCATGGCGGCGGCTGTGGAGGACGGGCTTCCGCTCTGCTCGGGCATGCATCAGCCGGTGTCCGGTGTCACGGAGATCGTCGGCGTCGGCACGCTGCCTTCTGCGCGGCGGCGGGGTCTGGGCGAGGCGGTCACGGCTGAGCTGGTCCGCGACGCCCGCGCCCGGGGCGCGTCGACGGTGTTCCTGTCGGCGGGCGACGAGGACGTAGCCCGCATCTACGCCCGCCTTGGTTTCGTGCGAGTGGCGACAGCGCTGATCGCCGAGGCGTAATTTCCCCCCACCCCACCCCACCCCTTCCCGAAAGCCCTGGGCGGGCGGCCGGGTTCCTTTTCTGCGGACCGTGCTCGGTTGCTCGCGCAGTTCCCCGCGCCCCTGGATGGGCCCTTCGGGCCCTCCTTCAGGGGCGGGGTGGGGCTCTAAAAGCCCAGCTTGCGCAGCTGCTTCGGGTCTCGTTGCCAGTCCTTGGCGACCTTCACGTGAAGGTCAAGGAACACCGGCGTGCCGAGCAGCGCCTCGATGTGCTTGCGTGACTTCATGCCGACTTCCTTGAGCCGCTTGCCCTTGGGGCCGATGATGATCCCCTTCTGGCTGGGCCGCTCGATGTACACGTTCGCGTGGATGTCGAGCAGCGGCCGATCCGCCGGACGGTCCTCACGCGGCAGCATCTCCTCGACGACCACGGCGATGGAGTGCGGAAGCTCGTCCCGTACACCTTCCAGCGCCGCCTCACGGATCAGCTCGGCCACCATGACCTGCTCGGGCTCGTCCGTGAGGTCGCCCTCGGGGTAGAGCGCCGGGCCCTCGGGCAGCAGCGGGACCAAGAGGTCCGCCACCAGCTGGACCTGCTGGTCGCCGACGGCCGAGACCGGCACGATCTGCGCCCACTCGAAGCCCAGCTCGTCCCCGAGCTTCTGCACCGCGATCAGCTGCTCGGCCAGCGCCTTGGAGTCGACCAGGTCCGTCTTGGTGACGATCGCGATCTTCGGGGTCTTCTTGATCCCCGCGAGCTCCTTGGCGATGAACTTGTCGCCGGGGCCCAGCTTCTGGTCGGCGGGCAGGCAGAAGCCGATCACGTCGACCTCGGCCCACGTCGTCCGCACGACGTCGTTCAGGCGCTCGCCGAGCAGCGTGCGCGGCTTGTGCAGGCCCGGCGTGTCGACCAGGATCAGCTGGGCGTCGGGGCGGTGCACGATGCCCCGTACCGTGTGCCGCGTCGTCTGCGGACGGTTGGAGGTGATCGCCACCTTCTGTCCGACCAGAGCGTTCGTGAGGGTGGACTTGCCCGCGTTGGGGCGGCCGACGAAGCAGGCGAAGCCGGCCCGGTGGGGGGCGTTGTTCTCAACAGTACGAGCGCTCATGCCGCCCATTCTCCCCGATCCGCACGGCCCCGCCGCACGCGCCCGGCGCGGACTCAGGATCGCCGCGCCCGCACCCGCCGCAGCCGCCACCCCACGACCCCCGCCGCGAGCGCCGCCACCAGCACGCCGACCGCGAGCCACGGCAGCGCGAGGAAGGACGCGCCGCCCGAGCCGGTGGTGTCCTTGGCGCTCGCGGTGAGGGAGACATCACCCCAGTCCAGCTGCGGCGAGCCCGACCACGGCTCGCTGAGGCGGACCTTCTGGCCGGGCAGCAGCTCGGCCGGTATCCGGGTCAGGGCGCGGCTCAGGAGCGTACGCCCGAACAGGCCCTTCGCCTTGAGCTCGACCTTCGGGTTGAGCGTGACGTTTCCCCGGTTGTGCAGGGTGTACGAGATGACGCTCCGGCTCGTACCGGTGCCGGGCACCAGCGGGCGGTGCTGGGCGAGCGAGACGTCCTCGACCGCGAGCGCGGGCACGGCCGGGCCGCTCACCCGCAGATAGACGCGCGCGCCGACGGCCTGCTGGACGCCCATGGCAAGCTGCCCCTGCCCGGCCGCGATCTTCTCGTCGAGCGCGACGAGCGCGCCCGGATGGTCGCCGGGTTCGGCGTCGGCCGGGACGGTGACGGTGAACGGCACGGTGACCGAGGCGTGCGCGGGGACGGTGACGGACGTGCGGTCCGGCTTGGTCCAGGCGCCGACCCCGCGCTGGGTCTCGCGCTGGGTGCGCACCGCGAATCCGCCGTCGCGTTCGGTGTTGTACGCGTCGGCCCCGTAGAGCCGGAAGGTCATGGGCGCGGCGGTCTTGTTGGTGACGGTCACCTTGTCGGCCAGCGTGGTGCCGGGTGAGGCCGAGAGGTAGAAGTACGGGCGCTGGGCTGCTGCCGTGGAGGCGGGGAAGACGGCCCAGTTGCCGTTGTCGGCGGCCCGCGCGGGCGGGGCGAGCAGCAGGAGGGCCGCGGCGAGGAGGAGTACGTACAGCTTGCGCACGGTCGGGACCCCCGGGGACGGGTGGGCCGGCCGGGTGCGCGCCCGGCCCACGGGTTGATGCATACCGGCTCAGGCCAGCGTGAGGGTGAGCACACCCGCGTACGTGCCGGGTGCGGTGTACGCCGGGACGGTCAGCGAGACCTTGGCGTCGACGGTGAACTCACCGCCGGTGAGCGCCGCGTTGGGCGTGGTCGCGAGCGTCGCGCCCGCGCTGCCCACGGTGCCCGCCGAGCCCGCCGCACAGGTCGACGGGGAACCGGCCTTGGTGGCGCAGGCCGGGGTCCAGCCGAGCTTCGAGGCGTCGATCTTCGCCCCGGCGGGACCGGTGAAGTCGGTGACCTTGCCGGTCAGGGACCAGCCCGCGGGGCCGCCGCGGAAGTCCTGGACCGTCACCGTCTTCAGCGAGCCGTTGGAGGCGCCGCCCTTGCCGAAGTCGACGGCGTCCATCGAGACGGCGTCGCCTGCCTGGGTCATGGAGAGCGTGCCCGCCTTGACCGCGGAGCTGAGCTTCTGGCTGTTCGGCGGGGTCGGGGTGTTGTCGACGACGGTGTACGCCGACGGTCCCGCGCCCTTGTCGGCGCTCCAGCTCGCGCCTTCGTAGGCGACGATGCCGCTGGTCGCCTTGTCGTTGACCGTCAGGGCGGTGGAGAACGCGCCCTGCGCGTCCGCCGTCACGGTCCTCTTGTCGGCGGTCTCGGCGGCCCCGGCCCGGCCCACGACCGTCACGGTCGCGCCCGCGGTGAACTTGGACCCGGTGACGGTGACGCTGTCGCCGGGCTTGCCGGAGGCGGTGCCGAGCTGGACGGCCCGCTGGTTGGTCTGGCCGCCGCCGGTCGCGGTGACCGTCTCGGAGACGGGCGCGGGCGGGTTGGTGACCGTACAGGGGGTGTCAAGCTCCATGATGTAGCTGGTGTGGATGTTGTAGTCACCGGGCGACAGGGTGATCGCGCCGGGTGCGCTGACGGTGAACGTACCGGTCATGGAGAACGCCGGGAACGCGCCCTTGCCCGGCACCGGGTCGTTCTTCTTGGGTCCGGCGACCGTGACGGCGCCGGTCTGCGCACCGCCCAGGGCGACCTTTCCGGTGGGGGTCATGATGTCGGCGGGCAGCGCGATGTCCACCGGGTTGCCGGCGGCGGGCTTGGTGACGGTGTACGTCACGGTCACCGTGTCGCCGACCTTGGGTGTGGCGTTGTCGACGGTGATCTGGGCGGACGTGGTGCCGTCGATCGGCGGGATGTTGGCGATCGGCGGTGGTACGCAGTGTGTGGCGAAGTCGACGGGCGTCGCGGCCAGGGCCTGCGCGGGCGCGATAAGCGCTCCCGTTCCGGCCATGAGCGCCGCGGCTCCCAGTACGGCGGCCCAGTTGCGCCGTCTTCGTGGTGAAGGCATGACTGCCCTCCTCTGCGGTTGTGGCGCAGCAGCGGCTCGGCTGCGCCGGCAGGGAGCCATTCACGAGGGGGCGCGAAAAGAAGTCAATGGAATCGAAATCCACCGACTGATGGGCCATCAGATACTGTCAAGATCCGCGTTCCCGCAGGTCAGGAGCGGTAGATCAGCCTCCGCAACATCCTCGGAGATCGACCCGCCGCCCCTTCCCCACGGCGCGTCCGGCTCAGCCCGCCGCGACCGTGCTGCGCAGCTCCCCGTCCGGCCCCGCCACCAGCACGGGCGTGGCCGCCCCGCCGAGGTCCGCCACCGCCGCCCGGTCCTCGTCCGAGGCGCCCGGGGCCTCGGTGACCACGGCCGCCGCCTCCAGGGACCTGGCCCCGCTGGCCACCGCCATCGCGACGGCGGTCCGCAGCGCGGAGAGCTTCAGCGAGTCCAGCTCGACGGTTCCGGCGACGTACGTACGCCCGGTCTCATCCCGTACGGCCGCGCCCTCGGCCACCCCGTTGCGGGCCCGGGCGCTGCGCGCCAGGGTGATGATCTTGCGGTCCTCGGGGTCGAGTTCGGTGCTCTGAGTCATGCCCCGAGCATAAGGAGCGGCGATACGGTCGCTCAGCCCGCCACCGGGTACATCGAGCCGCGCCGTCCCTGGGGCGAGGTCAGCCACTCCAGCTTGGCGGCGGTGTCGGTCTCCGGCAGCGGGGTGTGCAGCACGATCGTGAGGTCCGGGCGGGCGGGGATGCGCAGCTGCGTGGACTCCACCAGCAGCGTGCCCACCACCTCGTGCTGGAACTCCTTGCGGACCTGGCCGCCGGGCAGGATGTCGCGGCGCTCCCACAGCTCGGCGAACTCCGGGGAGAGCCGCGTCGCCTCCTCGATCACCGCCCCGAACCCCTCGTCGCCGGGCCGCTCCGAGGCGGCGGCCCGGTACTGGGCGACCACGTTCACCGCGAGCTCCTCCCAGCACGTGGAGCGGGACCGGTAGACGGGGTCGGTGAAGAACGCGATCAGGCAGTTCTGCACGATCTCCGGCCGCAGGCCGAGCACCAGCGCGGCCGCGTCGTTGTACATCACGGTGTTCCAGTACGCGTCCATGATGTGCGCGGGGAACGGCATCCAGGCGTCGATGAGCCGTTGCAGTCCCTGGCACATGTCGGCGTCGGCCGGATCGACCTCGGGCGCGGGCGGGTTGAGGCCGGCCAGCACGTACAGGGTGCGGCGCTCGGCGCTGGTCAGCTTGAGGACCTTGCCCACCGAGTCCAGGACCTGCGGGGAGACCGTGATGTCGCGCCCCTGCTCCAGCCACTGGTACCAGGAGACACCGACCCCGGCGAGCACGGCGACCTCCTCGCGGCGCAGGCCCGGGGTGCGCCGGCGGGCGCCGCCGTCGGGCAGTCCGGCCTGCGTCGGGCTGATCCTGGCCCGCCGGTTCATCAGGAACTCGCGCAGCTCGGTGCGGCGCGAGGCGTTGCCGATCGGCGTGGCCACGTACGTACTCCCCCTCGTCGACTGCCCGTTGAGCACCACCGGTCCTGCCTGGTGGTGCCACCAACAGGATAAGTTCCCTCTCTCCACGGGCATTCCCGGGCCGCCAGGCTGTGGCCATGGCAATCGACACCCACACCGCAGCGGCCACCGCGCCGGTGCTCACGCAGGACCCGGAGGACAACCGGCTCTCGGGCCGGGCGAAGCTGGTCCTGTTCGTGCTCTGCGCCGCCCAGTTCATGGTGGCGCTCGACTTCTCCGTACTGAACGTGGCCCTGCCCGTCCTCGGCGACGACCTGGGCCTCTCCCAGTCCGCCCTGCAGTGGGCGGTCACCGCCTTCGCCCTGCCGTCCGGCGGCTTCCTGCTGCTGTTCGGCCGGATCGCCGACCTGTTCGGCCGCAAGAAGCTGTTCCTGACCGGGCTCGCCCTGTTCGGCGCGGCCTCGCTGCTCGCCACGCTCGCCTGGGACCCGGCGTCGTTCCTCACCGGCCGCGCCCTCCAGGGCCTCGGCGCCGCGGTGATCGTGCCGACCGGCATGTCCCTGCTGACCACCACCTTCCCCGAAGGACCGCAGCGCGACCGGGCGTTGGGCATCAGCGGAACGCTGCTCTCGCTCGGCTTCACCGTCGGCATGGTGCTCGGCGGGGTCATGACCGACACGCTGGGCTGGCGCTCCACGATGGGCCTGCTCGCGGTCGCCGCGGTGATCGTCCTGGTCCTGGCCCCCGGCCTGCTGCCCGAGTCCCGCACCACCGGCGAGCGCCCGCGTCTGGACGTGCCCGGCGCGGTCACCGTCACCGGCGGTCTGCTCGCGGTGATCTACGCCCTGTCGACAGCGGCCCAGCGCGGCTTCGGCGGCGCGGACGTCTGGGGGACGCTGGTCGTCGGCCTCGCGCTGCTCGCCGCGTTCGTCGCGGTCGAGTCGAAGGCGGTCGCCCCGCTGGTCTCGCTGCCGATGCTGAAGCGCCGCACGGTGGCGTGGGGCAACCTGGCCGGTCTGGTCACCTTCTCGATGATGTCGACGGTCGTCTTCGTACTGACCCTCTACCTCCAGGAGGTCCTGGGCCTCTCGTCCTTCCAGACGGGTCTGGTCTTCGGTGTCCAGGGCGTCCTGTCGGCCGTCGCCGGCACCCTCGCCCCGAAGGTCATCGGCCGCTTCGGCGCCCGCCGCACCCTGATCTTCTCGCTGCTCGGCCAGGGCCTGTTCATCGCCGCGCTGCTCGGCATCGGCTCCGGCTCGGGCGCGCTGCTCGCCACCGCCGCCGTCTCGCTGGCCAGCATGTTCCACCTGGGCGCGATCATCTCGTACGGGCTGACCGTCACCAGCGGTGTCCCGGACGAGGAGCAGGGCCTGGCGACCGGTCTGGTCACCACCACCCAGCAGGTCGGCATCACCATCGGCATCCCGCTGCTCGGCGTCCTCGCCACCACCCAGGGCAGCCTGTTCGACGGGGTGCGCACGGTCCTGCTCATCGACGCGGTGATCGTGGTCGCGGCGGCGGCCCTGGTGGCGGTCGGCCTTGGCCGCCGCGCCTCCCAGGAGGTCACGGCCGGTCGAGCTTGAGCCGTTCGGCCTTCGGGAGACCGGCCACCACCAGGTCGTACGAGTCCTCGATCAGCTCCCGGACCAATTGGTCCGGGAGCTGCTCCACGTCCACCGTGTTCCAGTGCCGCTTGTTCATGTGCCAGCCCGGCACGATCGCCGCGTACTCCTCGCGCAGCCGTACCGCGTCGTCCGGGTCGCACTTGAGGTTGGCGGTCAGCGGCGAGCCGCCCAGGTTGCTCAGCGCGAACATCTTGCCGAGGACCTTGAAGACCGAGGTCTCGGTGTCGAAGGGGAACTCCTCCGTCACCGCGTTGAACTCCAGGCAGAAGGCCCTGAGTTCCTGGGGGTTCATACGTCCTCCTCCTTGACCGGTACGGGCTCGACGAGGACCGTGACGATCTTGTTCCGGCGGCCCGCCGGGGACTCGGCGGTCAGCCGCAGCACCCGCCCGTCCGGCAGGTCCACCACGGCCGTGGCGCCCGCGATCGGCACCCGGCCGAGCGCCTTGGCGAGCAGCCCGCCGACCGTCTCCACGTCCTCGTCGTCGTACTCGTCGAGCCCGAACAGCTCGCCGAGGTCGGTGATGTCGAGGCGCGCGGTGACCCGGAAGCGGCCGTTGGAGAGCTCCTCGACCGGCGGCAGCTCCCGGTCGTACTCGTCGGTGATCTCCCCGACGATCTCCTCCAGGATGTCCTCGATGGTGACGATGCCGGCCGTGCCGCCGTACTCGTCGATCACGACGGCGACGTGGTTGCGGTCCTGCTGCATCTCGCGCAGCAGGTCACCGGCGTTCTTGGTGTCGGGCACGAACACGGCGGGGCGCATGGCCGTCGAGACCAGGTCCGCCTCGGAGTCCCGGTTGATGTGCGTCTTGCGGACCAGGTCCTTGAGGTACACGATCCCGACGATGTCGTCCTCGTTCTCGCCGGTCACCGGGATACGGGAGAAGCCCGAGCGCAGCGCGAGGGTCAGCGCCTGACGGATCGTCTTGTAGCGCTCGATGCAGACGAGGTCGGTGCGGGGCACCATCACCTCGCGCACCAGCGTGTCGCCCAGCTCGAAGACCGAGTGCACCATACGGCGCTCCTCGTCCTCGATCAGGGACTCCTGCTCGGCGAGGTCCACCATCGCCCGCAGCTCGGCCTCGGAGGCGAACGGGCCCTTGCGGAAGCCCTTTCCGGGGGTGAGCGCGTTGCCGAGCAGAATCAGGAGCTGCGGGACCGGGCCCATGATCCTGGCCAGCGGCAGCAGCACATACGCGGCCGCCGTCGCCGTGTTCAGCGGGTGCTGGCGGCCGATGGTGCGCGGCGAGACGCCGACGGCGACATACGAGACGAGCACCATCACCGCGATGGCGACGACCAGCGCCGCCCAGGTCCTGTCGAACTCGTTGAGACAGACGTACGTGACGAGCACCCCGGCCGCCATCTCGCAGGCGACCCGCACCAGCAGGGCCACATTGAGATAGCGCGTCGGGTCGGCGGCCACCTGGGCGAGCCTGGCCGCCCCGCGCCGCCCGGACCGTACGGCCTCGGCCGCGCGGAACGACGACGTACGGGCGATCCCGGCCTCCGCGCACGCGGCGAGCCAGGCGACGACGACCAGGGCGACCGCCCCGAAGAGCAGTTGCCCGGTCATGAGACGGTCGGCGCCGGGGAGGGGCCGGTGAAGCCCTTCTCCGCCCGCCAGCCGTCCACGATCGCCGCCTGGAGGCCGAACATCTCGGCCTTCTCGTCCGGCTCCTCGTGGTCGTAACCCAGCAGGTGCAGCACCCCGTGGACGGTCAGGAGCTGGAGCTCCTCGTCCATCGAGTGCTTCGTCGGCGCGTCCTCGCCCTGCTTGGTGGCGACCTCGGGGCAGAGCACGATGTCACCGAGGAGCCCCTGCGGGGGCTCCTCGTCGTCCTTCATCGGCGGACGCAGCTCGTCCATCGGGAAGGACATGACATCGGTCGGACCGGGCAGGTCCATCCACTGGATGTGCAGCTGCTCCATGGCCTCGGCGTCCACGACGATCACCGAGAGCTCGGAGAGCGGGTGGATCCGCATCCGCGTGAGGGCGTAGCGGGCGATGTCGAGGATCGCCTGCTCGTCGACCTCGGTTCCGGACTCGTTGTTGACGTCGATCGACATGGTGCGCTCTGACTACTTCCCGTTGCGGTCCTGCTGGCTGTCGTACTTCTCGTACGCGTCGACGATACGGCCGACGAGCTTGTGCCGGACGACGTCCTGCGACGTGAGCCGGGAGAAGTGGACGTCCTCGACACCCTCCAGGATCTCCTGGACCTGCCGCAGCCCGCTCTTCGTGCCGCTCGGCAGGTCGACCTGGGTGATGTCACCCGTGATGACGATCTTCGAGTCGAAACCGAGCCTGGTCAGGAACATCTTCATCTGCTCGGCGCTGGTGTTCTGTGCCTCGTCCAGAATGATGAAGGCGTCGTTGAGCGTACGGCCGCGCATGTACGCCAGCGGGGCGACCTCGATGGTGCCCGCCGCCATCAGCCGGGGGATCGACTCCGGGTCCAGCATGTCGTGCAGCGCGTCGTAGAGCGGGCGCAGATACGGGTCGATCTTCTCGTAGAGCGTGCCCGGCAGGAAGCCGAGGCGCTCGCCCGCCTCGACGGCGGGCCGGGTCAGGATGATCCGCGTGACCTGCTTGGACTGCAGGGCCTGGACCGCCTTCGCCATGGCGAGATAGGTCTTTCCGGTACCGGCGGGGCCGATGCCGAAGACGATCGTGTGCTTGTCGATCGCGTCGACGTACCGCTTCTGGTTGAGGGTCTTGGGCCGGATCGTGCGGCCACGGCTGGAGAGGATGTTCTGGGTCAGCACATCGGCCGGGGTCTCGTGGCCGTCCTCCGCCTTGCCGTTCTCGCTCGCCCTGAGCATGGCGATCGACCGTTCCACTGCGTCCTCCGTCATCGGCTGACCGGTGCGGAGCACCAGCATCATCTGGTCGAACAGGCGCTGGATGAGCGCGACTTCCGCCGGGTCCCCCGTGGCACTGATCTCATTGCCCCGGACATGGATGTCGGCCGCCGGGAAAGCCTTCTCGATCACGCGCAGCAGCGAGTCGCCGGATCCGAGCAGCATCACCATCGGGTGCTTGGCAGGGACCTTGATCTGGGCACTCGCCTGCGGCTGTGTGGGTGTCTGAGTCATGGGCCGGCTCTGTGGCCTGCGCATACCTCCCGTTGCAGGGTTCTCGCTGCTCGACAACCTCTGGAATACCAAGCCTACGACCTGCCACTGACACGTCCGAGGGGTTTTCGAGCGGGGGTTCATCCAAGGGGCGCGGGGTGTTCGGCGCAGGGGCGTTCCCGGGCTGCTTATGGGCGCAGGGGATTCGGGCGATCGCTACGGCCCCGGGTCACTTAAGGGGCGCGGGGCTGTGACATTTGCGGCTCCGCCGCGTGGGCGCGACCAGCCCGCCACGGTCCGCAGCCGAACACCGCACCTCCGGGAGGGGGCTAAACCGGGTGCCGGAAGCCAATGGTCGGCACGGCCCGACGAAGCGGCCACGGCCGAGCCGCCCCCGGCAGCAACCCCTCCAGGAACGCGTACCGCCGCAGCGCAGCCGGATCCTGGTCCTCGAACGTCCGCACCTGCTGCCACCACCCGGCGATCTCGGCCCACCCGGGCGCCGACAACGACCCGCCGAACTCCTGCACGGACAGCGCAGCCGTAAGCCCCGCGAAGGCAAGCCGATCCGCCAACGGCCACCCCGCGAGCGTCCCGGTGACGAACCCCGCCACGAACACATCCCCCGCCCCCGTGGGATCGAGCGCCTCCACCGCGATCGCGGGCACCTCCGCGGTCTCCCCGGTCGACCCGTCCACCGCGTACGCGCCCTCCGCGCCAAGAGTGACCACAGCCACCGGCACCTTCTCCGCCAGGGCGCGCGCGGCCGCACGCGGGCAGTCGGTCCGGGTGTACCGCATCGCCTCCCCCGCGTTGGGCAGAAACGCCTCGCAGTGTTCGAGCCCGGCAAGACCCGCCAGGTCCCAGTGCCCCGTGTCGTCCCAGCCGACATCCGCGAAGATCCGCGACCCGTTCCGGGCGGCGCCCTCGATCCACTCCTCGCACCGCCCCGGCACCAGCGAGGCGATCGCGGCACGCGCGCGTGGCGGGCACGCGGGCGCGGACTCCTCCGGAGGCGCCTCGTGCCCGTGCGAGACCATCGTCCGCTCGCCCTCGTACGCCATGGAGACGGTGACCGGCGAGTGCCAGCCGGGCACGGTCCGCGACAGCGACAGATCGATGCCCTCGCCCTGCTCAAGCGCGTCCCAGCAGTACTCGCCGTAGTGGTCGTCGCCGAACGCCGCCGCCAGCGACGTGCGCAGGCCGAGCCGGGACAGCGCGATGGCCATGTTGGCGACGCCGCCGGGGCTCGATCCCATGCCACGCGCCCAGGACTCCGTACCGCGCACGGGGGCGGAGTCCAGGCCGGTGAAGATGATGTCGAGGAAGACCGTGCCGGTCAGGAAGACGTCGCAGTCCGGGTCGCGGGGCCGGCGCAGCTTGTCCAGCGGGTCGACACCGGCACTGTGGCCCGACCCGGGGTACTGGTCGCTCTGCTCTCTGCGGGATGTGGTCACAGCGGGCTCCCCGTTCGCGTACGGATCTGGCCAGTGTGCCCGATCCGGCTCGCACGGGACTCGCCCTACCAGCGCGGCAGCGCCGGAGTCCGCCATTCCGCGTGCCCGGGCGCCCGGCGCATCGCGGCGGCGTCGTCGCGGTCACGCATGCTCCCGTCGTCCTCCAGCCAACGCCGGTGGAGCCGGTCGAGGACGTCCCGGTCGAGCTCGACGCCGAGCCCGGGGGCGTCGGAGACGGCGAGCCGCCCGTCCCGGAAGACATGGCGAGCGGTGATCACGTCCTCGCTCTGCCACGGGTAGTGGCTGTCGCAGGCGTAGTCGAGGTTGGGGACGGTGGCGGCGACGTGCGTCATCGCGGCGAGGCTGATGCCCATATGGGTGTTGGAGTGCATGGACAGACCCACCCCGAACGTGCGGCAGACCGCCGCCAGCTCCTGGGTGCGGCGCAGCCCGCCCCAGTAGTGGTGGTCGCTGAGGACGACCTGCACGGCGTCGGTGGCGAACGCCTCACGGATCTCGGGGAAGGTCGTGACGCACATGTTGGTGGCGAGCGGGATGTCCGTCCCCGCAGAGACCTCGGCCATCGCGCGCGTGCCGGGCGCCGGGTCCTCCAGGTACTCCAGTACGTCCGCGAGCTCGGCGGCGACGCGCAGCGAAGTCCCGGGCGTCCAGCCGCCGTTGGGGTCGAGCCGCAGCGGATGCCCGGGGAAGGCGTCGGCGAGCGCCCGGACGGCGGCGATCTCCTGCTCGGGCGGGAAGACGCCGCCCTTGAGCTTGAAGGACGTGAACCCGTACTCGCGCACGAACCGCCGCGCCTGGGCGACGATCCCGTCGGGGTCGAGCGCGGCCCCCCAATCGTCCTTCTCGCCCACCCCGCCCGGGTGTTCGGTCCACCGGTAGAAGAGATAGGCGCTGTACTCCACGCTGTCGCGGACCTTGCCGCCGAGGAGCGTGTGGACGGGCAGACCGAGGGCCTTGCCGAGCGCGTCGAGACACGCCACCTCGAAGGCGGACACGACGGACAGCCGCAGCTTGTCCGCGGTCTGCACCCCGCGCAGCCCACCGACGCCGATGGAGTCGTCGACACGAGATTCATCGACGCCGATCGAGTCCATGAGTGTGAACAAACCATTGAGGTCGGCGATGTCATGGCCGACCAGCAGCGGGGCGTACGGTCGGGCGAGTTCAAGGTACTTGGTGTCGCCGTACGTCTCACCGACACCGGTGACACCGCCCTCGGTGACGACTTCGACGACGAGGCGCGGGGTGTACGGCTGGTGGACGCCCTGGACGTTGAGGAGTGGGGGGTCGGAGACGAGGACGGGGGTGAGCCGGACTTCGCGTATATCCACAGGAACTAAGACTAGATATGTGAACAAGACCAGGTCAAGGGATCAGCGGGAGACCCCGATCGGGATCGCGCGGAATACCCGGCATTCATGAACGCAAACAAAAAGTGACCCAGATCACTCAGCCGCACCTTTCGTGCACTCAGGGCGCTTGATACAAATTGCTCCCGCGTTCCCGTACAACACCGGGCGCATCTCCCCTCTTTGGCATCTGCCCGTTCGGGCACCGCTCCCTGGAACGCCCATGTCCGCACGTCCTCGTGCCGCCTGGCCCCTGGTCGCCGTCTTCGCGGCCGGCTACCTCGCCGCGTATCTGCTCCCGACCGTCGTCGGCCGGCTCTCCTCGGGCCTCGGACTCTCGTCCACCCAGGCCGGACTCATCGGCTCCACACTGCTGTTGAGCTCGGCGGCGGCCGGATTCACGCTGGCGTCCCGGGTGGAGCGGTACGGGGAGCGGCGCCTGGCCCGGCTCGGGCTCCTGCTCGCGTTCGCGGGTTACGGGGGCGGCGCGCTGACGACGTACGTGCCGCTCGTCGTGGCGGGCGCGGTCGTCGGGGGCTTCGGGTCCGGTACGGCGACGGCCGTGGCCGCGGCGGGGATGGCCGCGCGGCCCGACCCCCACCGGGCGACCACGCTCGGCCTGCTGACCGTCTCGGCCACGGCCGGGGCGCTGTATCTGACGATCCCTCACCTCGGCGGCGGCCACGGGCTGCCGTTCGCGGCGATCGCGCTGGTGGCGGCGGTGGTGTGGCCGGTGACGGGACGGCTGCCGGGGCCGGGTGCGGCGCGGGTTCCCTCGGCGGCGTCGGCCGCCCCTCTCCCTCGGCGCCGCTCGGGCGCGGTGCTGGCCGTGGGGATGCTCTGCTGGTCCCTGGCGCAGAACGCGCTGTGGGGGGTGAGCGGGCGCATCGGCCTCACTCAGGCGGGTCTTTCCGAGGTCACCGTCGGCGTGGTGTTCGCCGTCGCGCTCGGGGCGGGGCTGCTCGGGGTGAGCGGGGCGGGGGCGCTGGGCCTGCGGCTCGGGCGGGCGGTGCCGATCGGGGTGGGGACGGTGGTGATCGCGGGGTGCGTGGTGGTGAGTTCGTCCGCGCGGGATCTGTCGTCGTTCGCGGGCGGAGTGATGCTGTGGAACGTCTTCTACCCGGTCGTGCTCTCGTATCTGCTGGGCCTCGGGGCCGCGCTGGATCCTCGGGGGCGGTGGGCGGTCCTGGTGGGTTCGGCGTCGTCGCTCGGCGTCGCGTGCGGGCCCCTGACGGGGAGCCTGCTGTCGTCGTACGCGGGGTTCGTGGGGATGGGTTTGGTGCTGGCCGCGCTGCTCCTGACGGTGGCGGGGCCGCTGGCCGCGGTGGCGCGGGGGGTGTCCGGGCGGGGGCCGGTGGTGGGTGCGGTACACGTGGACGAGCCCGAGGTGGCCCTGGCGTCTTAGGCCCCTCCCCACCCCTTCCCTAAACCCTCCGGGGGTGGGTGGGGGCGAAGGAGGGTTCTCCCAGGGGGTACGCCCCCAGCCCCCCGAGCGGGGGCTGCGCCCCCTGCACCCCGCTTCGCCTGCGGACCGCGCTGGGTTGCTCGCGCCCACGCGGCGGAGCCGCAAATCGATACAGCCCCGCGCCCCTAAGGAGGGCCCGAAGGGCCCATCAAGGGGCGCGGGGAACTGCGCGACAAGCCCCCACCGACGGTCGGTCAAAGAACCCGGCCGCCCGCCCAGGCCACGCGGCGGAGCCGCAAAATGTCACAGCCGGGAAGGGGCGGGGTGGGGAAAGGGTCACCCCGTACCGAACTCGTACGCCTCCACCTCCGCCAAGTACCGCTCCCGCAGCCCCTCCTCGTCGTCCAGGAACGCCGCCAGGAACGAGTTCCGGGCGAGTTCACGGAGGCGCGATTCCGAGAGCCCCAGCGCGGCCCGCACCGCGAGGAACGTGTCGTCCACGTACCCCCCGAAGTACGCCGGATCGTCGGAGTTCACCGTGCACATGAGCCCCGCATCCATCATCCGCCCCAACGGATGTGCCTCCAGAACGTCAACGGCGCGGAGCCGGACGTTCGACAGAGGGCACAGCGTCAGCGGTACGCGGTCGCGGACCAGGCGCGCCACCAGCTCCGGGTCCTCCAGCGCCCGCAGCCCGTGGTCGATCCGCTCGACGCCGAGCACGTCCAGCGCCTCGGTGATGTACGACGGCGGCCCCTCCTCCCCCGCGTGCGCGACCTTGCGCAACCCGAGCGCGGAGGCCACCGCGTACACCTCGCGGAACTTCGCCGGCGGATGCCCGACCTCGGCGGAGTCGAGGCCGATGCCCACGATCCGGTGCAGATACGGCCGCGCCGCGTCCAGCGTCGCGAGCGCCGACTCGGCCGACTGGTCCCGCAGGAAGCAGAGGATCAGCCGGGTCGAGATGCCGTGCCGCTCCCGGCTGCGGTCGAGCGCGCGGCCGAGCCCCTCCACCACCGTCCCGATCGACACGCCCCGCGCGGTGTGCGCCTGCGGGTCGAAGAAGATCTCCGCGTGCCGCACCCCCTGCGCCGCAGCCCGCGCCAGATACGCCTCCGCCAGCGCCTCGAAGTCGTCCTCCGTCCGCAGCACCGCCATCAGCGAGTAGTACAGGTCGAGGAAGGACTGCAGGTCGTCGAAGAGGTACGCCTTGCGCAGCTCCTCGGTGTCGGCGTACGGGAGCCGGACCCCGTTGCGCGCGGCCAGCTCGAAGGCGAGCTCGGGTTCGAGGGTGCCTTCGATGTGGAGGTGGAGTTCGGCCTTGGGGATGGGCATGAAGTACTGCTTCCTACGTGGTGCGTGCGTTGCGTCTGAGACTCGTACGAAAACCTCGTACGTCTACGTCGTGCGTTTCGGCAGCGGCACCCTCATCAGGTCCTCCGCCACCGTCAGCTCCCCCTCGAACCCCGCCGCCCGCGCCTGCCGTTCGAACTCGACCGGGTCGGCGTAGCGCTGCGAGAAGTGGGTGAGGACGAGGTGGCGTACGCCCGCGTCGCGGGCCACCACCGCTGCCTGACCTGCCGTCAAGTGGCCGTGGTCCGTGGCCAGTTGGACGTCCTCGTCCAGGAACGTCGACTCGATGACCAGCATGTCGCAGCCCTGAGCCAGCGCGTGCACGCCGTCGCAGAGGCGGGTGTCCATGACGAACGCGAACCGCTGGCCGCGCCGTATCTCGCTGACCTCGTCGAGCGTGACCCCGTCGACCGCGCCCTCGCGCTGGAGGCGGCCCACGTCCGGCCCGGCGATGCCGCGCTCGGCGAGGAGCGCGGGCAGCATGCGGCGGCGGTCCGGCTCGGTGATGCGGTAGCCGTACGACTCGACCGGGTGCGAGAGCCGCCGCGCGTCCAGCGTGTACGCGTCGGTCGCGGCCAGCACCGCCCCCTCCCCCTCGACCGGCACCTGGCCGAGCTCGACCGTCTCGCGGTAGGCCGTGGCGTACCGCAGCCGGTCGAAGAAGCGCTGCCCGCTCGCCGGGTAGTGCGCGGTGACGGGGTGCGGGACCCGGTCGAGGTTGATCCGCTGGATCACCCCGGCCAGGCCCAGCGAGTGGTCGCCGTGGAAGTGCGTGACGCAGATCCGGTCGATGTCGTGGGCGGCCACCCCGGCCCGCAGCATCTGGCGCTGGGTGCCCTCGCCGGGGTCGAAGAGGATGCCCTCGCCGTCCCAGCGCAGCAGATAGCCGTTGTGGTTGCGGTGCCGGGTCGGGACCTGGCTGGCGGTGCCGAGCACCACCAATTCACGTACGGACACGATCGGTTATCCGGGCGGCCACTGCATGCCGCGGCCGCCGAGCAGATGCGCGTGCGCGTGGAAGACCGTCTGGCCCGCGCCGCTGCCGGTGTTGAAGACGATCCGGTAACCGCTCCCGTCGATCTTCTCCTCGCCCGCGATCTCCCCCGCCGCGCGGAGCAGATCGGCGGCGATCGCCGGTTCGGCGGCGGCCAGCGAGGCAGCATCCGGGTAGTGGACCCGGGGGATGACGAGGATGTGCGTCGGGGCCTGGGGGTTTATATCCCGGAAGGCGACGACGGTCTCGCTCTCGCGGACGACGGTCGCGGGGACGTCCCCCGAGACGATCTTGCAGAACAGGCAGTCCGCCTGCGGCTCTCCGGCCACGGTCCTGAGCTCCTCGGTAGCGGTGATCAGTTCATGGGCATGCTACTGAGGTTCGCCGCGCGATGACGTGCCGCCCTCTCCGGGAACGTACGGGACCTGGCTTCGCAAAGGCCCGCTCACTTGCCCCGGAACGTCTCCGTCACCGTCACGGTGACCGTCGCCGTCGGGTGGCTGCCCGGTTTGCCCGTGGGCCTGGGGTGCGAGCTCGTGGTGGGCGCGGGGGCGTTGCAGTTGCCCAGGACGGTGGCCTTGAAGACCGTGCGGTCGCCGACCTTCGCCGTCAGGTCGCCGCGTACGCAGCGGTCGTCGACGACCTGGGTGACCTTGCCGGTGACCGTGATCGCCTTGTTGTCCTTGGTGCGGCCCCGGCAGTCGACCGTGGCGACCGAGTGCGTCGAGGAGGGGGACGGCTTACGGGTCGAGGTGCTGGTGCCGCTGACCTTCGCCGTACAGGACAGCCACGAGACGTTCACGCCGTCCTGCTTCAGCTTGTCCGTCGCCGTCTTGTCGGTGGTGATCGAGACGGTCGCCGAGCTCATGCCGCCCACCGGGTCGCAGGCCGCGGCGGCCGTGCCCGCCACCGCGACGACCCCGAGCGCGGCGAGCGCACGCCGGTGGCGCAGCGGGACGCGTAAGTATCTCCTTGCCCCCATACGCGCCAGCGTCCCACCGGCCCGGCCCACGCGGTAGACCGCTTTACGACGTCACGTCGGGCGGCTCACGCCCAGCGCCCCGTGCGTCCCATCAGCAACGCGGCGGCCGCCGTGCCCGCCGTGGAGGTGCGCAGGACGCTCGGGCCGAGGCGGTACGGCCTGGCGCCCGCCGCCTCGAAGACCGCCAGCTCCTCCGGCGACACACCGCCTTCCGGGCCCACCACCAGGACGATCTCGCCGCGCTCGGGCAGCTTCGCGGTGGCCAGCGCCTCACTCGGGGCGTCCCGGTCCTCGTGCAGCACGGCGGCGAAATCAGCCGTGGCCAGAAACGCGACAACCTGCTTGGTCGTCATCGCGTCCCGTACCTCCGGGAACCGCACCCGGCGCGACTGCTTGCCCGACTCACGGGCCGTACTGCGCCACTTGGCCAGGGACTTGGCGCCCCGGTCGCCCTTCCACTGGGTGATGCAGCGCGCGGCCTGCCACGGCACCACCGCGTCCACGCCGGTCTCCGTCATCGTCTCCACGGCGACCTCGCCCCGGTCGCCCTTGGGCAGCGCCTGGACGACGGTGATCCGCACCTCCGGCTCGGGCTCGTGCCGTACGGAGTCGAGCCGGACGACGAGACGGTCCTTGCCCTCGGTCTCCAGGACCACGGCGTCGGCCCAGTCGCCGTGCCCGTCGGTGAACACCACGTCCTCGCCGGGACCGAGCCGCTTGACCGAGACGGCGTGCCGCCCCTCGGGCCCGTCCAGGACGTACCGGCCGCCCGGTCCCACCGCTGTGAAACCGTCGACCACGAAGACCGGGGCGGTCATGACGCACTCCTCATGTTTCTCGATGCCGCCGCCAACGCGGCCAGCGAAGCGTCCAGTTCGGCCGCCAGTACCTCCACCAGCTGCCCGGCGGGCAGCTCGCGCGCGAGCCGGTGGCCCTGGCCCGCCCACAGGGCCATGCCCTGCGCGTCACCGGCCGCGGCGGCGGCCCGCCGCAGTCCGGTGGTGATCTGGTGCACCTCGGGATAGGCGGCCGGGGCGTACGGCCCGTGCTCGCGCATGAACCGGTTGACCAGGCCGCGGGCCGGCCGTCCGGAGAAGGCGCGGGTCAACTCCGTACGGGCGAAAAGGGGGTTGGTCAGCGCCTGCTTGTGCAGCGGGTCGGCGCCGGACTCCGGGCAGGCCAGGAACGCGGTGCCGAGCTGCGCCGCGTCCGCGCCCGCCGCGAGCACCGCCGCGATCTGGGCGCCGCGCATCAGCCCGCCCGTCGCGATGATCGGCAGCCGTACGGCCTCGCGGACCAGGGTGATCAGGGTGAGCAGCCCGATCCCGGAGCCGTCGGCCTGCGGGTCGTCGCGGTGCGTCGACTGGTGGCCGCCGGCCTCTATGCCCTGCACGCACACGGCGTCGGCCCCGGCGCTCTGCGCGGCCAGCGCCTCGTCGGGGGTGGTCACGGTGACGACGGTGTATGTGCCTACGGCCGCGAATCCGGCGAGCACCTCGGGCTCGGGGCAGCCGAAGGTGAACGACACGGCCGGGACCGGGTCGTCGCGCAGGATCGCCAGCTTGGCCTCGTAGCCGTCGTCGCCGCCGGAGTCGGCCTCGCCCAGCGGCGTCTCGTACCAGGTGGCCTCGCCCGCCAGCTGGTGCCGGTAGACGTCGATGACCGCGGGGTCGGTGTGCGGGGGCTGCGGCATGAACAGGTTGACCCCGAAGGGGCGCCCGGTGAGCCGCCGCAGCTGCTTGATCTCCTGGTACATCCCGTCGGCCGTCTTGTACCCGGCGGCCAGGAATCCGAGCCCGCCGGCCTCGCAGACCGCGGCGGCGAGACCGGCGGCGGAGACGCCACCGGCCATGGGGGCCTGCACGATCGGATACCGGCAGAGATCGGTCAAAGCCATGCCCGCATCGTGCCACGGGTGCGCTCCGGTACCCGAATCCCCCCGTCCGGACGCGAAGGTCCGGGGGCGAGACCCCCGGACCGACAGCCGTCAGCGGCCGTTGAAGGCGTCCTTCAGACGGGAGAACAGGCCCTGCTGGCCCGGCTGACTGTGCTCACCCGGGGGACAACCCCCGGCCCCCCGGCCGTCAGCGGCCGTTGAACGCGTCCTTGAGCCGCGAGAACAGGCCCTGCTGCCCGGGCTGGAACTGCCCCATCGGGCGCTCCTCGCCGCGCAGCTTGGCGAGCTGGCGCAGCAGGTCCTCCTGCTGGGGGTCCATCTTGGTCGGCGTGGTGACCTCGACGTGGACGATCAGATCGCCCCGGCCGCCGCCGCGCAGATGCGTCACACCGCGTGCGTGCAGCGGGATGGACTGGCCGGACTGGGTGCCCGGGCGGATGTCCACCTCCTCCATGCCGTCAAGGGTCTGCAGCGGCACCTTGGTGCCGAGCGCCGCCGCCGTCATGGGGATGGTCACCGTGCAGTGCAGATCGTCGCCGCGCCGCTGGAAGACGTCGTGCGGCAGCTCGTGGATCTCCACATAGAGGTCGCCGGCGGGGCCGCCGCCGGGGCCGACCTCGCCCTCGCCCGCCAGCTGGATCCGGGTGCCGTTGTCCACACCGGCCGGGATCTTGACCGTGAGGGTGCGCCGCGAACGGATCCGGCCGTCGCCCGCGCACTCGGGGCACGGGGTCGGCACCACGGTGCCGAAGCCCTGGCACTGCGGGCACGGCCGCGAGGTCATGACCTGGCCGAGGAAGGACCGGGTGACCTGGGAGACCTCGCCGCGGCCGCGGCACATGTCACACGTCTGCGCCGAGGTGCCGGGAGCGGCGCCCTCGCCGGAGCAGGTCGTACAGACGACCGCCGTGTCGACCTGGATCTCCTTGGTGGTCCCGAAGGCCGCCTCGTTGAGGTCGATCTCCAGGCGGATCATGGCGTCCTGGCCCCGACGGGTCCGCGAGCGCGGGCCGCGCTGCGAGGCCGTACCGAAGAACGCGTCCATGATGTCCGAGAAGTTCCCGAAGCCGCCCGCGCCGAAGCCGCCCGCGCCACCGCCGCCGGAGGACGACAGGGGGTCGCCGCCGAGGTCGTAGACCTGCTTCTTCTGCGGGTCCGACAGCACCTCGTAAGCGGCGTTGATCTCCTTGAACCGCTCCTGGGTCTTGGGGTCGGGATTCACATCGGGGTGAAGTTCCCTCGCCAGTCTCCGGAACGCCTTCTTGATCTCGTCCTGCGATGCGTCGCGGCGTACGCCCAGTACGGCGTAGTAGTCCGTGGCCACTTACGACTCCGCCAGGATCTGTCCGACGTAACGTGCCACTGCGCGTACCGCTCCCATCGTTCCGGGGTAATCCATGCGGGTCGGTCCGACCACGCCGAGTTTTGCGACGGCTTCGCCGCCCGAACCGTAGCCGACCGAGACGACGGACGTGGAGTTCAGCCCTTCATGGGCGTTCTCATGCCCGATACGTACGGTCATGCCCGATTCCTTGGCCTCGCCGAGCAGTTTGAGGAGCACAACCTGCTCCTCAAGTGCCTCCAGCACCGGCCGAATGGTCAGGGGGAAATCATGTCCGAAGCGGGTCAGATTGGCGGTGCCGCCGATCATCAGCCGCTCCTCGGTCTCCTCGACCAGGGTTTCCAGCAAGGTGGACAGAACCGTCGAAACGGTTCCTCGGTCCTCCGGTTCGAAGGACTCCGGCATGTCCTGCACCAGCTGCGGTACGTCCGCGAAGCGCCGCCCCACGATCCGGCTGTTGAGCCGGGCCCGCAGATCCGCGAGCGAGGTCTCGCCGAACGGCGCCGGGCAGTCGACCAACCGCTGCTCGACCCGCCCGGTGTCCGTGATGAGCACCAGCATCAGTCTGGCGGGCGCGAGCGAGAGCAGTTCCACATGCCGCACGGTCGAGCGCGTCAGCGACGGGTACTGCACCACGGCGACCTGCCGGGTGAGCTGCGCGAGCAGCCGCACCGTGCGCGCCACCACGTCGTCGAGGTCGACGGCCCCGTCCAGGAAGTTCTGGATGGCCCGCCGCTCCGGCGACGTCATGGGCTTGACGCCCGCGAGCTTGTCGACGAACAGCCGGTAGCCCTTGTCCGTGGGGATGCGGCCCGCGCTGGTGTGAGGCTGGGCGATGAAGCCCTCCTCCTCCAGGACGGCCATGTCGTTGCGCACGGTCGCCGGCGAGACGCCGAGCGCGTGGCGCTCGGTCAGGGCCTTCGACCCCACCGGCTCCTCGGTCCCGACATAGTCCTGGACGATGGCGCGCAGCACTTCGAGTCTGCGTTCACTGAGCACCGCGCACACCTCCAGCTGTGGTCCCTGGCCGCTCTGCCTGGCACTCTGTGCGTTCGAGTGCCAGCATTCCCCCGGCCAGTGTACGGCCGACCGGTACACCCCTAGCAAGGGCGGCCACCGTTGCCGCTCGCGGCGCGGTCGGGCGACGCGTCCGGTGACCCGGGATACCGTCGCAGTCATGGGCATCGACACGACGGACATCCGCTGGGAGGAGTCCGGCTGGGAGCGCCTGGGCGACGGCGTGGGCCGCCGCCGGCTGCCCGGCTGGGACGCGACGGCCGGCCTGGTCGTCGGCGACCAGGCGGTACTGCTGTACGACACGGGGTCCACGCTGCGCGAGGGCGCCGAACTGCGCGCCCAGGCGCAGGCGCTCGCCGGGCGCCGCGTGACCCATATCGCGCTCAGCCATCCGCACTTCGATCATGTGCTCGGCACGGCCGCGTTCTCGGGCTGCGAGGTGTACGGGGCGGTGGGCATCGACCGGGTCCTGGACGGCGAGGCCATGAAGGCCGACGCCACCGCCCACGGGGTCCCCGTCGCGCAGGCCGCCGAGGCGGCCGACCTGCTGGTCTCGCCGCACCACTTCGTGAGCGGCGAGTGGACGCTGGACCTGGGCGGCCGCCAGGTCCTGCTTGCCAACGTGGGCCCGGGCCACTCCGGCCACGACCTCGCCCTGCTGATCCCCGGCTCCCCCGAGATCGTCTTCTGCGGCGACCTGGTCGAGGAGTCCGGCGAGCCGCAGGCGGGCCCGGACGCGGTCCGCACGCGCTGGCCGGCGGCGCTGGACCGGCTGCTTGAGCTGGGCGGGGAGGACGCGGTGTACGTGCCGGGGCACGGGGCGGTGGTGGACGCGGCGTTCGTACGCGCACAACGGGCAACGCTGGCAGCCCAATTCGGCGTGTCGTAATACGTCGTCGGATGGTGATCAGCCCGTATTCTCATCCGAATGCGCAGCTACAGCCCGGATCTGACCCCGCCCTGGAAGAAGCAGGCCCCGGCCCCCGAGGTCGCCGCCGAGCCCGATCTGGTGGTGGAGGAGGTGACGACCGGCTTCTGCGGGGCGGTGATCCGCTGCGAGGCGGGCACGGTGACGCTGGAGGACCGCTTCGGCAAGCACCGGGTGTTCCCGCTGGCGCCGCGCGGGTTCCTGCTGGAGGGCAAGGTGGTGACGCTGGTCCGCCCGTCGGCGGCGCCTGCTCGCCCGGCCCGTACGGCGTCGGGGTCGGTGGCCGTGCCCGGGGCGCGGGCGCGGGTGGCTCGGGCGGGGCGGATCTATGTCGAGGGCCGCCACGATGCCGAACTCGTCGAGAAGGTGTGGGGCGACGACCTGCGGATCGAGGGCGTCGTCGTCGAATACCTCTCCGGCATCGACGACCTCCCCGCGATCGTCGCGGACTTCGCCCCCGGCCCCGACGCGCGCCTCGGCGTCCTGGTCGACCACCTGGTCCCCGGCTCCAAGGAGTCCCGGATCGCGGCGGCGGTCACGGGCGAGCACGTCCTGGTGGCCGGGCATCCCTACATCGACGTCTGGGAGGCGGTGAAACCGGCGTCCGTGGGGATCGCGGGGTGGCCGGTGGTGCCGCGGGGTGTGGACTGGAAGACGGGGGTGTGCGCGGCGCTGGGGTGGCCACCGAATTCCGGGGCGGCGTGGCAGCGGATCCTGTCCGGCGTACGGACGTACAAGGACCTGGAGCCGGAGCTGCTGGGCCGGGTGGAGGAACTGATCGACTTCGTGACGGCGCCGTAGGACCACCGGTGGTTCCGCGCCCCTGGGAGGGCCCGAAGGGCCCATCAAGGGGCGCGGGGAACTGCGCGAACGGCCCCCACCGGCCCGCAGACGAACGACACCCGCCGGAGGCTTTCGGGAAGGGGTGGGGTGGGGTCAATCCACCAGGTCGCGGACCACCGCGTCCGCGAGCAACCGCCCCCGCAGCGTCAGCACCGCCCGCCCCTCGGCGTACGGACCCGGGTCGAGGAGGCCGTCCGACAGGGCGCGGCGCGACGCCGCGAGGCCCGTCGGGCGCAGCAGGGACAGCTCGCAGCCCGACAGAAGCCGCAGCTCCAGCAGGATGCGCTCCACCCGGCGGTCCTCGGCGGACAGGAGCTCACGCCCCGCCCCCGGCGTACGACCACCAGCCAGCGCCGACGCGTACGCCCCCGGATGCTTCACGTTCCACCACCGCACACCCCCCACATGACTGTGCGCCCCAGGACCCGCCCCCCACCAGTCCGCCCCCCGCCAGTACAGCTCGTTGTGCAGGCAACGGCCCGCCTCGGACGTGGCCCAGTTCGACACCTCATACCAGGAGTAGCCCGCCTCCGCCAGCACCGAGTCCGCGATCAGATACCGGTCCGCGTGGACGTCGTCGTCGGTCATCGGCACCTCGCCCCGCCGGATCCGCCGCGCCAGCTGCGTACCCTCCTCGACGATCAGCGCGTACGCCGAGATGTGGTCCGGGCCCGCCCCCACCGCCGCCGCCAGCGACGCGCGCCAGTCGTCGTCCGACTCCCCCGGCGTCCCGTAGATCAGGTCCAGGTTGACGTGGTCGAACCCCGCCGCCCGCGCCTCGGCGACACACGCCTCGGGCCGCCCGGGCGTATGCGTACGGTCGAGGATCTTCAGTACGTGCTGCTTCGCGCTCTGCATCCCGAAGGACACCCGGTTGAAGCCCCCGGCCCGCAGCTCCTCCAGATACGCCCGGTCCACCGACTCGGGGTTCGCCTCCGTCGTCACCTCGGCGTCGTCCGCGAGCCCGAACTCGTCCCGTACCGCCGCCAGCATCCGTACGAGATCACCGGCCGCGAGCAGCGTCGGGGTACCGCCGCCGACGAACACCGTACGGACCGGACGGTCGTCGTCGCCCAGCACCTTGCGGGCGAGGCGGATCTCGTCGATCAGGGTCGAGGCGTAGTTGTCCCGGGAGGCGAGCACGCCGCCGGAACCGCGCAGCTCGGTGGCGGTGTAGGTGTTGAAGTCGCAGTAGCCGCAGCGCGTGGCGCAGTACGGAACGTGCAGGTAGAAGCCGAGCGGCCGCTCCCCCGCGCCCTCAAGGGCGGATCCGGGCAGCGCCCCGTCCTCGGGCATGGGCTCACCATCGGGCAGTACGGAAGGCATGACCCCATTGTCCGCCACCGGCGGGCAACCCCGGTCCGCGCGCCCGAGCGCCCCCCCGAGCCCCACTCCGCGCCCGCGCACTCAGCGCGCCTGCAGCACCAGCAGCGCCAGGTCGTCCTCCGGCGGCTTCGCGCCGAACGCGTACACCGCTCGCTTGATCCGTTCCGCGATCCCCGACGCCGTCAGCCCGGCGCACTGGGCGAGTGTCGTCGCCAGGCCGTCCTCGTCGTCGAACATGCGCGAGCCGGAGCGCCGCTCGGTCACCCCGTCCGTGACGCACAGCAGGCTGTCGCCGGGCATCAGCCGGAAGCTCTCGCTCTCGTACGCGGCCCCCTCGACCACGCCGATCAGCACCTGCGGCACCGCCGCCGCCCGCACCGTGCCCTCGGGGTTGAGGAGCAGCGGCAGCGGGTGGCCCGCGCTGGCCAGGGTGCAGCGGGCGCCGCCGCCCTGGTCCTCGGGGACCGGCACCAGCTCCCCGTACAGGAGGGAGAGGAATCGGGCCTGGGGCCCCTCGGGCATCTCGCGGCCGCCCGCCGTCGCCACCATCCGGGCGGCCGCCTCCGCCGCCTCGACGCCGTCGTCGACGAGCAGCTTGTTGAGGCGGTCGAGCACGTCGTGCACCGCGTACCCCTCGCGCGCGAGCAGGCGCAGCCAGGGACGGACGAGGCCGGTGACGACCGCCGCTTCCGGGCCGCTGCCCTGGACGTCGCCGAGCGCGAAGCACCAGCGGCCGTCGGCGCCCGGGAACAGGTCGTAGAAGTCACCCCCGGCCACCCCTTCCCCGCTCGGCTGGTACACCAGCGCGCTGTCGACCCCCGGGATCTCCGCCACGCCTGCGGGCAGCAGTCCGCGCTGGAGCACCCGGCTGATGGTGACCTGCCGGGTGTACTGGCGCGCGGCGCCGATCGCGAGCGCCACCCGGCGTACGAAGTCCTCGACCAGACCGGTGACTTCGTCCGGGATGCGCATCAGACCGCCCCGGCCGAGCATGAGCACGCCGACCGACCGGCCGCCCGCCACCATCCGGTAGGCCAGCGCCGCCCCGTCGTCCTCGTCCGGGCACGGCCAGGGCATCGGCACCGGTCCGCCGCGCGCCGACTCGGGCAGCCGGGGCGGCTCCTTCTCCAGGGCCGCCCGCAGCTCCTCGATGCCGGACTCGCGGGCGTGCCAGACCCGGGCGAGCCGGGGCGAGCCCAGCGGGCCGCCCGCCTCCGGGTCGAGCCAGATCGCGCACCAGTCGGCGAGCCGGGGCACCAGGAGCTGTCCGGCGAGCGCCGCGATCATGTCCTCGTCGAACTGGCCCGCCAGCAGGTCGGAGGCCTCGGCGAGGAAGGACAGCGCGCCCCGGTTGACCCAGTCCCGGTCGTGCTCGGACGAGGTGCGCCGGGGCGCGTTGGTGAGTATCTCGGCGGCCCGCAGCCCGCGTTGGAGCCGCGCGTCGGACCCGGGGTCGTAGTGCCCGTCCCCGTCGCTCCCGTCGCCCTCGCCGTCCCCCACGAGTTCGAGGCGGGCCCATACGGTCTTCAGGCCCGTGCGGTACGTGATGCCCCAGGCCTCCGAGAGCGCCGCCACCAGGTGCAGTCCCCGGCCGTACTCGGGCGCGCCCGGCTCGCGCGGGGCACGCGGTTCGTTGCGTACGGCTCTGGAGGGATGGTGGTCGGAGACCTCCAGGACCACCGCGCCCGGGTCGCCGCCGGTCGGCGCTTCCAGGCGGCAGACCAGCTCGACCGTGGTTCCGGCGTGCACCACCGCGTTGGTGACGAGCTCGTTGACCAGTATGGCGGCGTCGTCCGCGAGCCGGTCGCCGAGCCGGGTCGCGCCGGGCAGCCCCTGGTCCGTCCAGTCGGCGAGCGCGGCCCGCACGAAGCGGCGGGCGGCGGACGGGGCGAGCGGGTTGCCGGGCAGGCTGGTGCGGGCGCAGGACCTGGCGCCGTACTCCGTCGCGTCGGGCGGAGCGGGCGAGTTCAGTAGGCGGTTCACGCTCTCCCGCTGCGTTGGAATGGACCCCACGGTGCGGCTCCTGACCGGTTCTCACAATGCGCCGCTCATGACACCGACAGAGTGACAGACTGAGCGTGCCCATAAGCGCCGAGTCACCGAAGTGGGCCGAGATGAACCATGACAGTGCCGTGCCTCCTGATGAGGGCGACTGGATCCGCGCACTGGAGCTGCGCCCGCTGCTGGCCGCGATGACCGCCCTGCGCGACGGCGACTTCCGCGTGCGGCTCCAGGAGACCCACGAGGGAATACCCGCGGAGCTCAACGCGATCTTCAATCAAATCGCCGTCCGCAACCAGCACTTCACGGACGAGCTGGCCCGCGTACGCCGTGAGGTCGTCCGGCACGGGCGCCTGGACGAGCGTCTGGCGGCCAGCCCCGGGCAGGGCACCTGGACGGCCGGGGTGGCGAGCGCCAACTCGCTGATCGACGCCCTGGTCGTCCCGGCGGCGAACGCGACGCGCGTCCTGGACGCGGTGGCGGGCGGTGATCTGACCCAGCGGGTCGATCTGCACGACGGCAACCGGCAGTTGCGCGGCGATCTGCGCAGACTCGGCCGGGCCGTCAACAAGATGGTCGACCAGCTCTCGCTGTTCACCGGCGAGGTGACCCGGGTCGCCCGCGAGGTCGGCACCGAGGGGCGGCTCGGCGGGCGCGCCAAGGTGCAGGGCCTGAGCGGCAGTTGGCGTGACGTCACCGAGGCCGTCAACACCATGGCCGCGCGGCTCACCGCCCAGGTCCGCGACATCGCGGCGGTGACCACGGCGGTGGCGCGCGGCGACCTCACCCGTACGGTGACGGTCGAGGCGACCGGGGAGCTCCTTGAGCTGAAGCTCACGGTCAACACGATGGTCGACCAGCTCTCCGCCTTCGCCGACGAAGTCACCCGCGTCGCCCGCGAAGTCGGCACCGAAGGACGGCTCGGCGGCCGCGCCCAGGTCAGAGGCGTATCCGGAGTCTGGAAGGACCTCACCGACAACGTCAACTTCATGGCGTCCAACCTGACCTCGCAGGTCCGCAACATCGCCCAGGTGACGACGGCCGTCGCCAACGGCGACCTCTCGCAGAAGATCACGGTGGACGCGCAGGGCGAGATCCTGGAGCTGAAGTCGACGATCAACACGATGGTCGACCAGCTCTCCGCCTTCGCCGACGAAGTCACCCGCGTCGCCCGCGAAGTCGGCACCGAAGGAAACCTCGGCGGCCGCGCGCAGGTCAGAGGCGTCTCCGGGGTCTGGAAGGACCTCACCGAGAACGTCAACTTCATGGCGGACAACCTGACCTCGCAGGTACGCAACATCGCGCTCGTCTCGACCGCCGTCGCCCAGGGCGACCTCGGCAAGAAGATCACGGTCGAGGCGAAGGGCGAGATCCTGGGCCTGAAGTCGACGATCAACACGATGGTCGACCAGCTCTCCGCCTTCGCCGACGAAGTCACCCGCGTCGCCCGCGAAGTCGGCACCGAGGGAAACCTCGGCGGTCAGGCGCAGGTCAGGGGCGTCTCCGGGGTCTGGAAGGACCTCACCGACAACGTCAACTTCATGGCGTCCAACCTCACTTCACAGGTACGCAACATCGCCCAGGTGACGACCGCCGTCGCCAACGGCGACCTCTCCAAGAAGATCACGGTCGACGCGCGCGGCGAGATCCTGGAGCTCAAGGACACCGTCAACACGATGGTGGAGCAGCTGCGCGCCTTCGCCGACGAGGTGACCAGGGTCGCCCGCGAGGTCGGCACCGACGGCCGCCTCGGCGGGCGCGCGCAGGTCCTCGGCGTCTCCGGCGTCTGGAAGGCCCTCACCGACAACGTCAACTACATGGCGGACAACCTGACTTCCCAGGTCCGCAACATCGCCCAGGTGGCGACCGCGGTGGCCCAGGGCGATCTGTCGAAGAAGATCGACGTGGACGCGCGCGGCGAGATCCTGGAGCTCAAGACCACCATCAACACCATGGTCGACACGCTCTCCTCGTTCTCCTCCGAGGTCACCCGCGTCGCCCGCGAGGTCGGCTCCGAGGGCCAGCTGGGCGGCCAGGCCCGCGTCGAGGGCGTGTACGGGACATGGAAGCGCCTGACGACCAACGTCAACGAGCTCGCCCTGAACCTCACCACCCAGGTCCGCGCGATCGCCGAGGTGGCCTCGGCCGTGGCGCAGGGCGACATGTCCCGCTCGATCACCGTGGAGACGCGCGGCGAGGTCTCCGAGCTGAAGGACAACATCAACCTGATGGTGTCCAACCTGCGCGAGACGACCCGCGCCAAGGACTGGCTGGAGTCGAACCTCGCCCGCCTCGCGGGTCTGATGCAGGGCCACCGCGACCTGATGGAGGTCGCCGACCTGATCCTGCGCGAGCTCACCCCGCTGGTGAACGCCCAGTACGGCGCGTTCTTCCTGGCCGACCCCGGCAACGAGGACACCCCGTCCCGTACGACGTCGACGACCAAGGGACTGGCGTTCATCGCGGGATACGGCTCCGCGCAGGGCGCGACCGTCGACACCACCGGCATGCCGGGCCACGGCCTCGTCCGCCAGGCGGCGCTGGAGAAGAAGCGCATCCTCCTGGAGGAGGCCCCGCCCGACTACATCAAGATCAACTCAGGTCTCGGGGAAGCCTCCCCGGCCAGCGTCGTCATCATCCCGATCCTCTTCGAGGACAAGCTCCTCGGGGTGATCGAGCTCGCCTCCTTCTCCCGCTTCTCCGATGTCCACCTCGCCTTCTTCGACCAGTTCGTGAACACCATCGGCGTCGCCATCAACACCATCATCGCCAACTCCCGTACGGAGTCGCTGCTCAGCGAGTCCCAGCGGCTCGCCGTGCAGCTCCAGGAGCGCTCCAACGAACTCCAGCGCCAGCAGGCCGAATTGCAGCGCTCGAACGCCGCCCTGGAGGAGAAGGCCGCGCTGCTCGCCAGCAGCTCCCAGTACAAGTCGGAGTTCCTGGCGAACATGTCGCACGAGCTGCGCACCCCGCTCAACTCGCTGCTGATCCTCGCCCGGCTGCTCTCCGACAACCCGGACGACCACCTCTCCGACCAGGAGGTCCAGTTCGCCACCACCATCCACCGCTCGGGCTCCGACCTGCTCCAGCTGATCAACGACATCCTGGACCTGTCGAAGATCGAGGCGGGCCGGATGGACGTACGCCCCAAGAAGCTCCCGCTGATCAAGCTCCTCGACTACGTCCACGCCACCTTCCGCCCCATCACCCTCGACCGGGGCCTCGCCTTCGAGGTGGCGGTCGGCGAGGACGTGCCGCGTGACATGTACTCGGACGAGCAGCGGCTCCAGCAGATCCTGCGCAACCTGCTCTCCAACGCGATCAAGTTCACCTCATCGGGCCGCGTCGAACTGCGCGTGAGCCGGGTGAAGGATCCGGAGAACCGCCTCCTCGGCGGCTCCGACGACCTGATCGCCTTCGCGGTCGCCGACACGGGCATCGGCATCGCACCGGAGAAGCTTCCCGTGATCTTCGAGGCGTTCCAGCAGGCCGACGGCACCACCAACCGCAAGTACGGCGGCACGGGCCTGGGCCTGTCCATCAGCCGCGAGATCGCGGGCCTGCTCGGCGGCAGGATCATCGCCGAGAGCGAGCCGGGCGACGGCTCCACCTTCACCCTGTACGTCCCGGTGCTCTACCCCGGCCATCTGCCCGGCGAGCCCGACCAGCCCTCCGAGCTCAACCTCCAGCCGTCCGACCAGCTCGCCGACCAGCACCTGACGCTGCCGGACGAGGACGACGACTGGCCCACCAGCACCAAGCTGGAGGAGTGGAAGCGCGGCCGGGGCGGTCAAGTGCTCCCGGGACGGCGGGTGTTGATCGTCGACGACGACATCCGCAACGTCTTCGCACTCACCCATGTGCTCGGCCGGGTCGGCATGCCCGTCCTGTACGCGGAGAACGGCCGCGAGGGCATCGAGACCCTGGAGCGCAACCCGGACGTCGAGCTGGTCCTGATGGACATCATGATGCCGGAGATGGACGGCTACGAGACGATCGAGGCCATCCGCCGCAGCCCGCTCTGGGCCGAGCTGCCGATCGTGGCGCTGACCGCGAAGGCGATGCCCGGCGACCGCGAGAAGTCGATCGCCCAGGGCGCCAACGAGTACGTGCCCAAGCCCGTCGACGTAGACCGGCTCCTCACCGTCGTCTGCGCCCTGCTGGACCCTGAGGGCGAGACCGGGGAGCCGCGCGTTCCCTCTGTCCCGGAGCAGTCGGGCGGCACTGGGGAGACCGCCGCTGCTCCAGAGACCACGTAAGGCGACACCATGAGCACCCAGGCACCACCCGGCGACCGGGCGAGCATCCTCCTCGTCGACGACATGGAGGACAACCTGATCGCCCTGGAGGCCGTCCTCGGCTCCCTCAACGAGCCGCTGGTACGGGCGCGTTCGGGCGAGGAGGCGATGAAGGCGCTGCTGCGGCAGAAGTTCGCGGTGATCCTGCTCGATGTGCGCATGCCGGGCATGGACGGCTTCGAGACGGCGACCAACATCAAGCGCCTCGACCAGACGAAGGACGTCCCGATCATCTTCCTGACCGGGGCGGAGGGCGACAGCGGCTATGCGTTTAGGGGGTACGCCACCGGCGCGGCGGACTTCCTGGCCAAGCCGTTCGACCCGTGGGTGCTGCGGGCCAAGGTGAACGTTTTCCTCGATCTGCACCGCAAGAACCGCCAGCTGGAGCGGCTGCTCGACCAGGAGCAGAAGCAACTGGGCGAGATCATGCGGCAGTTGGCCGCGATCGAGGAGGAGCTGGCGAGAGGCGACGGCCCGCCGGAGATGGGCGAACTGCGCCACCGCCTCGCCGCGATGGAGGAGCTGATACGGGATATGAGACGACGGCGGGGCCGTTAGGCCCCGCCGCCTCCTGTCGACTCAGGCCTCGCGCGAGCCCGCGTACATCTCCTCGATCAGCGCCTTGTACTGGCGCTCGACGACCGGTCGCTTCAGCTTCAGGCTGGGCGTCAACTCGCCGTGCTCGACGTCGAGATCGCGCGGCAGCAGCCGGAACTGCTTGATGGTCTGCCAGCGCTGAAGCCCCTCGTTGAGCCGCTTCACATACCCGTCGACGAGCTCCACCGTCTCCGGGCGGGCCACCACCTCGGCGTACGAGCCGGTGATGCCCTTCTCCTTGGCCCAGCCGAGGATCGCGGGCTCGTCCAGGGCGATCAGCGCGGTGCAGAAGTTGCGGTCGGCGCCGTGCACCAGGATGTTGGAGACGAACGGGCAGACGGCCTTGAACTGGCCCTCGACCTCGGCCGGCGCCACGTACTTGCCGCCGGACGTCTTGATCAGGTCCTTCTTGCGGTCGGTGATCCGCAGATAGCCGTCCGGGGAGAGCTCGCCGATGTCACCGGTGTGGAACCAGCCGTCGGACTCCAGGACTTCGGCGGTCTTCTCGGGCAGCTTGTGGTAGCCCTGCATGATGCCGGGGCTGCGCAGCAGGATCTCGCCGTCGTCGGCGATGCGCACCTCGGTGCCGGGGAGCGGCTTGCCGACGGTGCCGGTGCGGTAGGACTCGCCCGGGTTCACGAAGGAGGCGGCACTGGTCTCGGTGAGCCCGTAGCCCTCCAGGATGTGGATGCCGGCGCCGGAGAAGAAGAAGCCGATCTCGGGCGCGAGGGCCGCCGAGCCCGACACACAGGCGCGCAGCCGCCCGCCGAACGCCTCGCGGATCTTCGCGTACACCAGCGCGTCCGCGACCTTGTGCTTGGCGGCGAGGGCGAACGGCGCCGAAGGGCGGCCGGTGCGGCGGAAGTTGTCCTGGGTGACCTTGGCGTGCTCGCGGGCGACCTCGGCCGCCCACTTGAAGATCTTGTACTTGGCGCCGCCGGCCTCCCGGGCCTTGGCGGCGACCCCGTTGTAGACCTTCTCGAAGATCCGGGGCACCGCGGCCATGTAGGTCGGCTGGACCACCGGCAGATTCGCGATGATCTTGTCGACCCGGCCGTCGACGGCGGTGACGTGCCCGACCTCGATCTGCCCGGAGGTGAGCACCTTGCCGAAGACGTGCGCGAGCGGCAGCCAGAGGTACTGCACGTCCTCGCCGCTGATCAGGCCGGTCGCCGCGATGGCCTTCGCCATGTACGACCAGTTGTCCTGCGGCAGGCGCACACCCTTGGGGCGGCCGGTCGTCCCGGAGGTGTAGATCAGCGTGGCCAGCTGGTCGGCGGTGATGGCCGCGATCCGCTCCTTGACCGCGTCCGGGTGCTTCTCCAGATACGCGGCGCCGCGCTCCTCCAGCTCGGCGAGCGTGATCACCCAGCCCTGCGGGTCGTCCTCGGCGGCCTCGACGCCCGTCGGGTCGATCACCACGACATGGCGCAGATCCGGCAGCTCGGCCCGGCGCTCACGCGCCTTCGCCAGCTGCGCCGCGTCCTCGGCGATCAGCACCACGCTCTCGGAGTCGGCGAGCACGTACGCCGACTCCTCGGCGTTGGTCTGCGGGTAGATGGTGGTGGTCGCGCCGCCCGCGCACATCACCCCGAGGTCGGCCAGGATCCACTCGACCCGGGTGGAACAGGCCAGCGCCACACGCTGCTCGGAGACGACACCGAGATCGGCGAGACCGGCGGCGATCGCGTAGACCCGTCCGGCCGCCTGGCCCCAGGTCAGCGACTTCCACTCGTCGGGGCCCGTGCCGTCCGCGGACGGGACCGGATGCCGGTAGGCCTCCAGGTCCGGGGTGGCCTCCACGCGCTGGACGAAGAGGGCCGCCACGGACGGTGGCCGATTCTCGATCAAGGTCTGTGTGTCGCTCACGACGTCCTCCGGGCCGGCCTGCGGCAGGGCTGGGGCTGCTGTTGTTTAACTGGCGAGTAACCATCGGGCCGTGATCAGAGTAGAGCGCTCCCGGCCGCCATGTAAGAGGCAGCGGAAGGTGGTTTCATAACGAACGGACCCCCACTCCGAGGAGCGGGGGTCCGTATTTCGGTGAGGGGTGACTGGCCGGTAACAACCGCTGACACCCTGTCGCCGATTCGCCTGGTTACTTCTTCTTGCCGCCGGACTCGTCACTGGACAGCACCGCGATGAAGGCCTCCTGCGGGACCTCCACGGAACCGACCATCTTCATCCGCTTCTTGCCTTCCTTCTGCTTTTCGAGCAGCTTCCGCTTACGGGAGATGTCACCGCCGTAGCACTTGGCGAGGACGTCCTTGCGGATGGCGCGGATGGTCTCGCGGGCGATGACCCGGGAGCCGATCGCGGCCTGGATCGGCACCTCGAAGGCCTGCCTGGGGATGAGCTCGCGCAGCTTGGCGACGAGCCGCACACCGTAGGCGTAGGCGGCGTCCTTGTGGGTGACGGCGGAGAAGGCGTCGACCTTGTCGCCGTGCAGCAGGATGTCGACCTTGACCAGGCTCGCGGACTGCTCGCCGGTGGGCTCGTAGTCGAGCGAGGCGTAGCCGCGGGTCTTGGACTTCAGCTGGTCGAAGAAGTCGAAGACGATCTCGGCGAGCGGCAGCGTGTAGCGGATCTCGACGCGGTCCTCGGAGAGGTAGTCCATGCCGATGAGCGTGCCGCGACGGGTCTGGCAGAGCTCCATGATCGCGCCGATGAACTCGCTGGGCGCGAGGATCGTGGCGCGCACGACCGGCTCGTACACGTCCGAGATCTTCCCCTCGGGGAATTCGCTCGGGTTGGTGACGGTGACCTCGTTGCCGTCCTCCAGGACGACGCGGTAGACCACGTTCGGCGCGGTGGCGATCAGGTCGAGCCCGAACTCGCGCTCAAGCCGCTCGCGGATCACGTCGAGGTGCAGCAGACCCAGGAAGCCGACGCGGAAGCCGAAGCCGAGCGCCGCCGAGGTCTCCGGCTCGTAGACGAGCGCGGCGTCGTTGAGCTGAAGCTTGTCCAGCGCCTCGCGCAGGTCCGGGTACTCGGATCCGTCCAGCGGATACAGACCCGAGAAGACCATCGGCTTCGGGTCCTTGTAACCGCCGAGCGCCTCGGTCGCGCCCTTGTTCAGGGAGGTGATGGTGTCACCGACCTTGGACTGACGGACGTCCTTCACACCGGTGATGAGGTAGCCCACCTCACCGACGCCGAGGCCGTCGGACGGCGTCATCTCGGGCGAGGAGACACCGATCTCCAGCAGCTCGTGCGTGGCGCCGGTGGACATCATCCGGATCCGCTCGCGCTTGTTGAGCTGCCCGTCGACCACACGGACATACGTCACGACACCGCGGTACGAGTCGTACACCGAGTCGAAGATCATCGCGCGGGCCGGGGCGTCGGCGACACCGACGGGCGCGGGCACGTCCCGCACGACCCGGTCGAGCAGAGCGTCCACGCCGACACCGGTTTTCGCGGAGACCTTGAGCACGTCCTCCGGCTGGCAGCCGATGAGGTTCGCGAGCTCCTCGGAGAACTTCTCCGGCTGGGCGGCGGGAAGGTCGATCTTGTTCAGTACGGGAACGATCGTGAGGTCGTTCTCCATGGCGAGGTAGAGGTTCGCCAGCGTCTGCGCCTCGATGCCCTGGGCGGCGTCGACGAGCAGGACGGTCCCCTCACAGGCGGCGAGCGACCGCGACACCTCGTACGTGAAGTCCACGTGCCCCGGGGTGTCGATCATGTTCAGGATGTGCGTGCTGCCCTGAGCAGGCCCCTCGGTAGGAGCCCAGGGCAGGCGCACGGCCTGGGACTTGATCGTGATGCCGCGCTCGCGCTCGATGTCCATCCGGTCGAGGTACTGAGCACGCATCTGCCGCTGCTCGACCACACCGGTCAGCTGGAGCATCCGGTCGGCAAGGGTCGACTTGCCGTGGTCGATGTGCGCGATGATGCAGAAATTGCGGATCAGAGCCGGGTCGGTACGGCTCGGCTCGGGCACGTTGGTAGGAGTCGCGGGCACGCAGGGTCCTGATTCTTGAGACGCGGGGCGTCTCGTCTCGGGCGATGTCGGATCGATACGTAGCCCCTATCGTCCCACGGGAACGGGACTGCGCCCGGTTTGGGCCGCCAGGAGGACGGCTGGTAACCTGGGCAGCTGTGCCTCGTCTGCCCTCTCAGCGGCGAGTGTCACACCCATCTGATACATCGAACCTGCAAAGGCTCTTTCGTGGCGAACATCAAGTCCCAGATCAAGCGGAACAAGACCAACGAGAAGGCGCGCCTGCGTAACAAGGCCGTCAAGTCCGAGGTCAAGACCGCGGTCCGCAAGGCCCGTGAGGCCGTCCTGGCCGGCGACGTCGAGGCGGCCACCACGGCTGTCCGCGCCGCCTCCAAGAAGCTGGACAAGGCCGTCAGCAAGGGTGTCATCCACAAGAACGCCGCCGCCAACAAGAAGTCGGCGCTGGCCACCAAGGTTGCCGCCCTCCAGGCCTGACCCGGCCTTCTGGTCCTCCCGGACCACTTGATTGTCCACCGGCAGGGACCCAGCGGGCCCTCTCATCCGCTCCCTCCCGGTACCCAGCACCACCGCCGCACGCGGCCTGCGTTCGCCACGCGGGTGCGGCGCTTTGCTTGATCGTTTAACGGAAACCCCGTTTCTGCCCCTCTTGGGGGGTGGGGGCGGGGTTTTTGCATGTCGTGTGTGGCTGGTCCCTAGGTATTTAGGGGCGCGGGGAACTGCGCGAGCGGCCAAGCACGGTCCGCAGACAGACGGGGTGAGGGGCGCAGCCCGTTCACCCACCCCGGCCGGGGCCAGGGGCGGAGCCCGGAGCGGGGTATAGGGGCCGCAGGCCCCGCGAAGGGGGTCCGGGGGCGGGAGCCCCCGGGAGACCGCCTCCACCCCCATCCACCCCCGGAGGGTTTAGGGAAGGGGCGGGGTGGGGCGAAACTCAGCGCCGAGACCGCGCGGCCCGCGCCACCACCACAATCGCCTTCTCCAAGGCGTACTCAGGATCGTCCCCCCCGCCCTTCACCCCCGCGTCGGCCTCGGCCACAGCACGAAGAGCCACGGCAACACCATCCGGCGTCCACCCCCGCATCTGCTGCCGCACCCGATCGATCTTCCACGGCGGCATCCCCAGCTCCCGGGCGAGATCGGCCGGCCGCCCGCCCCGAGCCGACGACAGCTTCCCGATCGCCCGCACCCCCTGAGCCAGCGCACTGGTGATCATCACCGGCGCGACCCCGGTCGACAGCGACCACCGCAACGCCTCCAGCGCCTCCGCGGCCCGCCCCTCCACCGCCCGGTCCGCGACCGTGAAGCTCGACGCCTCGGCCCGCCCGGTGTAGTAGCGCCCGACGACCGCCTCGTCGATCGTCCCCGCCACGTCCGCGCACAGCTGCGACACCGCCGACGCCAGCTCCCGCAGATCGCTGCCGATCGAGTCGACCAGCGCCTGGCACGCCTCGGGCGTCGCCGAACGCCCCAGCGCCCGGAACTCCGACCGCACGAACGTCAGCCGCTCCGCCGGCTTCGTCGTCTTGGGACACGCGACCTCGCGCGCCCCCGCCTTGCGCGCCGCGTCCAGCAGCCCCTTGCCCTTGGCGCCGCCCGCGTGCAGCAGTACGAGCGTGATCTCCTCGGCAGGCGCCTCGAAGTACGCCTTCACATCCTTGATCGTGTCCGCCGACAGATCCTGCGCGTTGCGTACGACCACGACCTTGCGCTCGGCGAACAGCGAAGGACTGGTCAACTCGGCCAGCGTGCCGGGCTGCAGCTGATCGGACGTGAGGTCGCGCACATCGGTGTCGGCGTCGGCGGCCCGGGCGGCCGCCACCACCTGCTGCACGGCGCGGTCGAGCAGCAGGTCCTCCTGGCCCACGGCGAGCGTGAGCTGGGCGAGCGGATCGTCGGTGGAATTCTTCCTGGTGGCCATCGCCGTCCAGCATCCCACGCCCCACTGACAGCGCCGGGCCGCCACCTTGACAGCACCCCGCCCGCCCGCGTCCCGCACCCGCCCGCATACCGGAGAATGTCCAGGTGAGCGATGTGACCCGACACGTACTTGTCCTGCCCGACCGCGACGCCGCCGACGAGGTCGCCGAGGAACTCCCCGCCCGCTTCGGCCTCACCCACGAGCCCCAGCTCGTACGCGACGCCCTGGCCGGCGAGGACGACGCCGAGGACGCCCAGTGGCTGCTCGTCATCGAGGACCCGGACGCCCGCCTGGACCCGGCGGCCCTGAACGAACTGGCCGAGGAGTACGAGGGCTGGCTCGAAGCACCGTAGGACGATCCGGGCCGGGGCAAGGCCGGGGCCGGAGTCGGGGCTGTCGCGGGCGTGGGGCTCAGGCGGCCGTGGGGCCCGCAGGTTCCACCAGGCGCTTGGGCACGACCTGTATGTCCAGGTCGATGGAGATCGACGACCCGATCGCCGCGATCCCCCGCGCCAGCATGGTCTGCCACGTGAGCGTGAAGTCCTCCCGATGCAGCTCGGTGGCGGCCCGGCAGGCCACCCGCGTCTCGCCCTCAAGCCCCGTACCGAGCCCGAGGTACTGCGTGTCCAGCGTGACCGTACGGCTCACCCCGTGCAGGGTCAGCCCGCCGATGATGGCCCAGCGACTGCCGCCCCGGTGCACGAAGCGGTCGCTGTAGAACTCCAGCGTCGGGCAGCGCCCCACGTCCAGGAAGTCCCCGGACCGCAGATGGTCGTCCCGCATCTGCACCCCCGTGTCGATGGACGCCGCGTCGATCACGACATGCATCGCCGAGTCCTCCATACGGTCACCGATCCGTACGGCCCCCGCGAACGTGTTGAACCGGCCGTGGATCCGGGCGAGCCCGATATGCCGCGCGGTGAACCCGATCTGGGAGTGCGACGGGTCGAGCTCCCACTCCCCCGCCTCCGGCAGCGCCGGCGGCGGCGCGAGATGCAGCTTCACATCACCGAGCCCGGCGAGCGCGCTCTCGGCCACCACGGCGTTGCTGTGGAACGGCGTGTACCCCTCGGCCGTCACCGCCAGCCGGTACTCCCCCGCCGGCACCGTCGCCATGACACTGCCGTACGGATCGGTCTCCCCCGCCACCACCTTGCGGCCCGAACTGTCGCTGACCACGAACTCCGCCTGCCGGACCGGCTCGTTGACCGGATCCAGGACCCGGCAGCTGAGCACCCCGGCGTTCGGCGGAACGACGACCGCCGCGAGCGGGCCACCTCTTCCCGAACGAGGCCCCGTACGAGGTCCCGTACGAGGTCCCGTACGGGAAGAGTCGGTCGAAAGCCTGCCGGACCAGCGGCTGAACACGGTGCACGCACCCCCGCGCGAGAAGAATCCTCCGGACCACGCGCGCCCAGGACATCGTCGTCACGGCAGGACCGCGGCCCTTGACGAAGACGCATTCGATCACTCTTGACCCGTTCGAGGCAAACGAGGCCCATGTGATGTGTTGGGCAACACTGTCCCGAGAGGCCCGAATTGCTACCCCCGGTTACCCGCGCGAGCCCACTCCCCTCCCCTCATGGGCCGCGCCCCGTCGGCACCGCCCGTAGCCCGCTCCCCGTACCCGCCACGGCGATCGCGCCGTCCGTGTCCGTACGCAGCACCCTCGCCCCGGCCGCGCCGAGCAGGGCGACGGTGTCGGGCGCGGGATGGCCGTACGGGTTGCCCCGGCCCGCCGAGATGAGCGCCAGCCGTGGCCGCACCGCCCGCAACAGCGCCGGATCCTGGTGCGCCGAACCGTGGTGCGCCACCTTGAGCACGTCCACCGGCGGCAACTCCGGATGGTCCCTCAACAGGGCTTGCTGAGCAGGCGGTTCAAGATCCCCCGGCAGGAACAGGGTCAGCCCTCCGGCCCGTACGAGCAGAGTGACGCTGGCATTGTTCGGCCCGTCCAGCACGGGATCGAGTCGGGTGGCACCTATGTGGTTGGGCATGTTCGAGGAGTTCGGCGCACCGGGCGTCGGCGGTGGCAGCGGGGCCGCCGGTGGCCACAGCACCTGCCAGGACAGTCCGCCCACGGCACGCCGCTCCCCCGCCTCCGCCGACGCCACCGGCACACCCGCCCGCGCGGCGACCCTCCGTACGAACCGGGCTTGTTCCGGCGGTTCTTCGAACGTCGTCGTCTCGATCACCCCGACCGAGCGGCCGCGCAACACCCCGGGCAGCCCCGCCACATGGTCGGCATGGAAGTGCGTGAGCAGGAGAAGGGGAATCCGGGTGACACCGAGAGCCCGCAGACACCGGTCGGCCGGGACGGGGTCGGGCCCCGTGTCGACCACCACCGCCGTGCCGTCCCCCGCCGCCAGCACCGTGGCGTCGCCCTGCCCGACATCGCACATCGCATAGGCCCAGCCCGGCGGCGGCCACCCGGTGACGATCCTGGTCAGCGGCGCGGGCCGCACCACCGCGAGCAGCACCAAGAGCGCACACAGCGCGGCCGCCCATGGATGGCGCGGCAGCCGACGCGCCAGGAACACTCCGCCGACGGTGACCCCGGCGAGCAGCAGCCCTCCGCCCCAGCCGCCCGGCCACCCCGTCTGCGCCCCCGGCAACGCCGCCCCGGTCCGCGCGATCGTCGCGATCCACTCCGTCGGCCACCCCGCACACCAGGCCAGCAGCTCGGCGACCGGCATCGCGACCGGTGCCGCGGCCAGGGCAGCGAACCCCAGCACGGTCGCCGGGGCCACCGCCAGCTCCGCGAGCAGATTGCACGGCACGGCCACCAGGCTCACCCGCGCCGCGAACACCACCACCACGGGCGCGCACACCAACTGCGCCGCGCCCGCCGCCGCCAGCACCTCCGCGAGCCCGCGCGGCACCCCGCGCCGCCGTAGCGCCTCGCCCCAGCCCGGGGCGATGGTGAGCAGCGCCCCGGTGGCCAGGACGGAGAGCAGAAAGCCATAACTCCGCGCCAGCTCCGGGGAGTACAGCACCAGGAGCAGTACGGCGGCGGCCAGTGCCGGGATCAGCGATCTGCGCCGACCCGTGGCGATCGCGAGCAAGGTGACCAGTCCGCAGGCCGCCGCGCGCAGCACGCTCGGATCGGGCCGGCACACCACCACGAACGCGAGGGTGATCACCCCACCGAGCAGCGCGGTCGCGCGCAGCGGGATGCCGAGGCGCGGGGCGAGACCACCCCGCTCGGCCAGCGACGCACGACCGGGCGAGCCGATGAGCAGCGCCAGGACGATCACCAGGTTGCTGCCCGACACCGCCATCAGATGCGTGAGGTCGGTCGCCTCGAACGCATCCCGCAGCTCGGGCGTGATCTGCGTGGTGTCGCCGACGACCAGCCCCGGCAACAGCGCCCGGGCATCCGGACTCAGCCCTTCGGCCGCCCTCCGCAACCCGGCCCGTAACCCACCAGCCGTACGCTGCAATCCAGTTGGCCCCCCGACCACCTCCGGCACCGTCCGCTCGGGCACCCTCACCACGGCCGCCGCCCAGTCATTGCCCGACGCGGGCGGAGCCAGCCGGGCGGACAGACGCAGCCGCGTCGAGGGGAGCAACCCCTGCCACGGCTTCGGCGCGATCACCAGCACGGGCGTCCGCACCCTGCTGTCCCCGCCGTGCGCCCCGACGACCCGGGTGACCTCCCCCTGAAGCACGACGGACCCGGCACCCCATGCCCGCCCCCGCACCGGCCTCGGATCGGAGGTCGTCGTCAACTCGACGGTGACGTGGGCGTATTGCCGCGCCAACTCGGCAATCGGACCCTGCCGCGCCTGCGCCACATGAAGCGCCCCCGAGGCAACACCGGCCGCCGAGCACAGCAACACGGCCGCGACGGCTACGCGGTTCGCCCACCATGGCCCGGCTCTGGCGGTTGAGGGGGCGGAAGCGGCGGTGGACTCGACGGGGCGAGCCCCTGCGGCCGCCGCACCACGTCGCCCGCGCGAAGTCCCGCGCCACCAGCCGCGGATCGTCGGCGCCAGCAACAGCCCCGCCCCCACCAGACACACCACCAGCCCCCAAGCCACCCACTTCGCAGGGGCGCTCATGGCCACGGCGGTGGCCACCCATGCCCCGACTGCGGGCGGGACGAGGCGCAGGTCGGCCGGGCCTTCCTGATGGGGGTTCGCGGCGCCGAGCCGGTGGCCCGAGTCGGCGTGGACCGCCGGGCGGTTCACAGCCGCACCAGCGACTGGAGGTCCGCGAACCGGCGGTCGCCGATCCCGTTCACGTGGCGCAGCTCGCCCACGGACCGGAAACCGCCGTGCTGGAGGCGGTAGTCGACGATGCGCTGGGCGAGCACCGGGCCGACACCGGGCAGAGCGTCCAACTGATCCACCGAAGCGGAGTTCAGGCTGACCGGTCCGGCCGCCGCGCCCGCCCCGGCGCCGCCACCGCCTCCGCCTCCGCCTCCGGAGACCGATCCCGGCGCCGCTCCGGTCCCACCAACTGGCATCCCAGGCAGCACACCGGGCATCCCCACGACCACCTGCTCGCCGTCCATGAGCACGCGCGCCCGGTTGAGCCCGGTGGTGTCCACCCCGTCCCGCACCCCGCCCGCCGCGTCCAGCGCGTCGGCGACCCGCGATCCGGTCGGCAGCCGGTGGATCCCCGGGCGCCGCACCTTTCCGCTGACGTCGACGACGATGCCCCCTGTGGGCGAGGGCGCGGGCGCCCCGCTCGGCCCGGCCCCCACCACCGGGCTCGGCGACCGCCCCGGACCCGACGACCGCACCGGCGATGAAGGCGGCGCGGGCCCGACCACCCGCTGCGGCGCCCGCACGGGCCCGGGCCTGCCCGTCCAGAACTGCTGCACGGCCAACCCCACGGCCACGATCAGCACCACACTCAGCGCGGCGAGACTCTTCGGCGAGAGCCCGCACCGCACCTGCACCCACACGGGCAGCCGCTCCCGTAACGCCGTCCACATCCGCTCCCGTACTCCTGGGAAAGGAGCGGCAGTTGAGTCGTTGGCAGACAGCGCCGGACCGGGCAGTGGATCGGAGGCGGGCAGTGGCACGGGCGGCAGAATCCCGGGCCGAGCGACGGTCTGCGCCGACGGCTCACTCGGCTTCGGCCCAGTCGGCGACGGCCCACTGGACGGCGGCCCACTGGACGGCGACGCCGGGAACAGCGTCTTCGCCCGCCGCTGTGCGGCCACTCTGGCGGAGGCCTGGGCCTGGGCGACGCGTCCGCGACGACCGTGACCATGGCGGGCACGGCCGTCCGAACCCGGAGCCCGGCCCGGCCCGCTCGTTGCGATACGTGGTGATCGGATAGCCATGCCACGAAACGGTAGGCACGTTCGGCCGACCCCGCTGAGCAGGCCCGATTCCCGTGGAAAACTTGCCAGTTGTGGATAACTCGCTCACCCGGGAGAGTGACCGACCCCCTCACGGATCAGCGCGAAACGAAGACCACCACGGCTACCGCCACACTCAGCGCGGCGACACCACCGCACCCAGCAGCCCCGGCCCCGTATGCGCCCCGATCACCGCGCCGACCTCGCTCACATGCAGATCCTCAAGCCCCGGCACCCGCTCCCGCAGCCGTTCCGCGAGCGCCGCGGCACGGTCCGGCGCGGCGAGGTGGTGCACGGCGATGTCGACCCGGCTCGACCCGGCCCGGTCGACGACGATCTCCTCAAGCCGGGCGATGGCCTTCGAGGCCGTACGCACCTTCTCCAGCATCTCGATCCGGCCGCCCTCCAGCTGGAGCAGCGGCTTGACCGCGAGCGCCGAGCCGAACAGCGCCTGGGCCGCGCCGATACGGCCGCCCCGGCGCAGATAGTCGAGCGTGTCCACGTAGAAGAAGGCGGAGGTGCCGCCCGCACGCTTCTCGGCCGCCGCCACCGCGTCGTCGAGCGTGCCGCCCGCCTCGGCGATCTCCGCGGCCGCCAGCGCGCAGAAGCCGAGGGCCATTGCGACCATCCCGGTGTCCACGACCCGTACCGGCACGGGGGCGCTCTTCGCGGCCAGCACGGCGGCGTCGTACGTACCCGAGAACTCGGACGAGAGGTGCAGGGAGACGATCCCGGCGGCGCCCGCGTCGGCGGCGGCCCGATAGGCCGCGGCGAACACTTCGGGACTCGGCCGCGACGTGGTGACCGAGCGGCGTTTCTGCAGTGCCAGGGCGAGGGAGCGGGCGGAGATCTCGGTGCCCTCTTCCAGCGCCTGATCGCCGAGGACTACGGTCAGCGGCACCGCGGTGATGCCGTGCCGCTCCATCGTCTGCGGCGGCAGGTAGGCCGTTGAATCGGTGACGATCGCGACATGGCGGGACATGAGCGGGAGGTTACCCGCCGGGGCCGCCGCGCGGCAGCCCGGCCCCGGTCCAATGATCGGTTCGGGTGGACGGATGATCGGTCAGAGCGGCCGCCGCGACGTACACACGCGCCTTCCAGCACGTGCCCGCCGCCCGGCCTACGCCGCCCGCTCGCCGCTCAGTTCGTCGTCTCGGGCCGGGCCGTCTTCTGCCACGAGTAGACGGGCGTGGGCCTGGCTGCGTCGATCGCCTGCGGGGCGTCGGCGACCGTGGCGGCCGGCGAGCCGTTGGCGCCGGAAGCATCGGCCGGGCGCGCGGCCGCGCCGGGCGCCGTCGACGTGGTCGGCCCCTTCGTCGCCCAGTCCCGCAGCGCCCCCGACTCGACCTCGATCTCCGCGCTGAGCGAAGCCAGGTCGTCGTCGGCGAACTGCCGGGCCCGGTCCCGCGCCGCCCAGCGCAGCGAGTCCGCCGCGTGCGTGATCTGCTCCGTTCGCTCGCGCAGCTCCGGCATGCGCTCGGCTGTGCGCTGCTTGTCGGGCTCGCGCTCAAGGCGCTTGAGCTCGTCGTCCAGTTCGTGCCCGTGGCCGCTCAGCCGCTCGAACAGGCGCAGCGACTCCTTGAGGGACTCGTCCTGCTCCACGCGCGCGTGGAGCGCGTCCTGGGTGGCCCGCATCGAGGTGCGCAGCGTGAGCCGCAGCTGGGCGAGTTCGCCCGCCACGCCGACCTGGCCCATGCTCTTGGCCCGCAGTGTCGTGTCCTCGACCGCCTTGCGGGCCTGGGTGACCGTGCGCTCCACTCCCCGCTTGGCGGCGCCGACCGCTTTCACGGTCAGGTACACGCCCAGCACGACGAAGGCGACGAACACCAGCGCCAGGATCGCGATCGCGGCTTCCATGAACGTCCCCTCGGTGTCGGCTGCCTTCCCTCCACCGTAAACGGAACGGGCAGGTTGGGGGTTCCCCGGGAACCCCCAACCTGCCCGTAGGGGAAACCCCCCACTACCGCCGTGTACGTCAGGCGGGAACGATGTTCACCAGCTTCGGCGCCCGCACGATGACCTTGCGGATCCCGGCGCCCGCCAGGGCCCCGACGACGGCCTCGTCGGCCAGCGCCAGCTTCTCCAGCTCCTCGTCGGAGATGGTCGGCGGGATCTCCAGGCGCGCCTTGACCTTGCCCTTGATCTGCACGACGCAGGTCACGGTCTCGTCCACGACGTACGCGGGGTCGGCAACGGGGAAGTCCTGGTGGACGACCGAGTCCTGGTGGCCCAGCTTGCGCCACAGCTCCTCGGCGATGTGCGGGGCCAGCGGCGCCACCAGCAGCACCAGGCGCTCGGCGACCGAGCGCGGCAGCGGGCCGCCCGCCTTGGTCAGGTGGTTGTTCAGCTCGGTGATCTTGGCGATGGCGGTGTTGAAGCGCATCTCCGCCAGGTCGCCGCCGGCGCCGTCGATCGCCTTGTGCAGGGCGCGCAGGGTCGCCTCGTCCGGCTCGGCGTCGGTGACCGTGGCCTCGCCGGTCGTCTCGTCGACGATGTTGCGCCACAGCCGCTGCAGCAGCCGGTACTGGCCGACCACCGCGCGCGTGTCCCACGGCCGCGACACGTCCAGCGGGCCCATCGCCATCTCGTACAGGCGCAGGGTGTCCGCGCCGTACTCGGCGCAGATCTCGTCCGGAGTGACCGCGTTCTTCAGGGACTTGCCCATCTTGCCCAGCTCGCGCTTGACCGGCTCGCCCTCGAAGAAGAACTTGCCGTCGCGCTCCTCGACCTCGGCGGCCGGCACCGGGAAGCCGCGGCTGTCCCGGTAGACGTACGCCTGGATCATGCCCTGGTTGTACAGCTTGTGGAACGGCTCGGCCGACGAGACATGGCCCAGGTCGAACAGCACCTTCGACCAGAAGCGGGCGTACAGCAGGTGCAGCACGGCGTGCTCGGCGCCGCCGACGTACAGGTCGACGCCGCCGTGCGGCTGGCCCTCGCGCGGGCCCATCCAGTACTGCTCGATGGCCGGGTCGACCAGCTTCTCGCTGTTGTGCGGGTCCAGGTAGCGCAGCTCGTACCAGCAGGAACCGGCCCAGTTGGGCATGGTGTTGGTCTCGCGGCGGTACTTCTTGGGGCCCGCGCCGTCGCCCAGGTCCAGGGTGACGTTGACCCAGTCCTCGTTGCGGGACAGCGGGGTCTCCGGCGAGGTGTCCGCGTCGTCCGGGTCGAAGGTGCGCGGCGAGTAGTCCTCGACCTCCGGCAGCTCCAGCGGCAGCATCGAGGCGGGCAGCGAGTGGGCGACGCCGTCCTCGTCGTAGACGATCGGGAAGGGCTCGCCCCAGTAGCGCTGGCGGCTGAACAGCCAGTCGCGCAGGCGGAAGTTGACGGTGCCCTCGCCGATGCCGCGCTGCGACAGCCACTCGGTGATCTTCACCTTGGCGTCGGTGACGCCCAGGCCGTCCAGCGAGATGTCCTCGCCCGACGAGTTGACGATCTTCGCGTCGTACGAGGCGAAGGCGTCGTCCCAGGTCGAGGCGTCGGTGCCGCGGTCGTCCGACGGCTCGACGACGCAGCGCATCGGCAGCTCGAAGGCGCGCGCGAAGGCGAAGTCGCGGACGTCGTGCGCCGGGACGGCCATGATCGCGCCGGTGCCGTAGCCCATCAGTACGTAGTCGGCGATGAAGACGGGGACCTTGTCGCCGCTCACCGGGTTGACCGCGTACGCGCCGGTGAAGACGCCGGTCTTCTCCTTGGCGTCGGCCTGGCGCTCGACCTCCGACTTGGACGCGGCGAACGCGCGGTACTTGGCGACGGCCTCGGCCGGGGTGGCGTGGCCGCCCGTCCAGACCTCGTGCGTGCCCTCGGGCCAGGCGGCCGGGACGATCGTGTCGACCAGCTCGTGCTCGGGCGCCAGCACCATGTAGGTGGCGCCGAACAGGGTGTCCTGGCGGGTGGTGAAGACGGTGATCGCGTCGTCGCCCACGACGAAGTCCACGCGCGCGCCCTCGGAGCGGCCGATCCAGTTGCGCTGCTGCAGCTTGATCGCCTCGGGCCAGTCCAGCGCCTCCAGGTCGTCCAGCAGCCGGTCGGCGTAGGCGGTGATGCGCATGTTCCACTGGCGCAGCTTCGCCTTGAAGACGGGGAAGTTGCCGCGCTCGGAACGGCCGTCGCCGGTGACCTCCTCGTTGGCCAGCACGGTGCCCAGGCCCGGGCACCAGTTGACCGGCGCGTCCGAGGCGTACGCCAGGCGGTAGCCGCCCAGGACGTCGGAGCGCTCGGCGGCGCTCAGCTCGCTCCACGCGCGCGTACCGGGAGCCTGACGCTCACCGCTCTCGAACTGCGCGACCAGCTGGGCGATCGGACGGGCCTTCTTCGCCTCGTCGTCGTACCAGGAGTTGAAGATCTGCAGGAAGATCCACTGGGTCCACTTGTAGTAGTCCGGGTCGATCGTCGCGAAGGAGCGGCGCTTGTCGTGGCCCAGGCCCAGCCGGCGCAGCTGCGCCTTCATGTTCTCCATGTTGGCCTCGGTGGACACGCGCGGGTGCGTGCCGGTCTGCACCGCGTACTGCTCGGCGGGCAGGCCGAAGGCGTCGAAGCCCAGCGTGTGCAGCACGTTGTGGCCGGTCATGCGCTGGTGGCGGGCGAAGACGTCGGTGGCGATGTAGCCCAGCGGGTGGCCCACGTGCAGACCCGCGCCGGAGGGGTACGGGAACATGTCCATGATGAACTTCTTGGGCCGCGCGACGACCGCGGGGTCACCGGCCAGGTCACCGCTGGGGTTCGGCGCCGCGTAGGTGCCGTCGGCGTCCCAGACGTCCTGCCAGCGTGCCTCGATGTCAGCGGCCATGGCGGCCGTGTAGCGGTGCGGCGCGGCCGACTCGGCGGCAGCGGTGTTCGTCTCGCTCATGATCCTTAAAGCTCCATCGATCGTCTCTGCCAGCGGCTGCGACATTCACCAAACGAAAAAGCCCCTCGCACAGGAGGGGACGCCGCGCCGATTCCGACCGGCTCTCTTCTTCGGTCGGGACTGATCAGCGCGGCTCGCTAAGCAGAAGGCGTACGGCACGCATGGCGTCAGGGTACCGCAGGCCCCGCACGGACCGCACAGAGTAGCCACGGGGCGCCTCAACGACCCCAGCCGGATGAGGTTACTCCGCGTACCGACCTCTTCTGGGGCAACCAATCAAACGCCGTACCCCTCGGTATGGGGCGACCTAGCATGCGGCCACGGGACCACTTTGCTGAACCTTTCGGAGTCGCCCCATGAATCCTCACAGTCCCCGCTCGCTGAAACTGAACATCCCGTCCCTGAAGGGACGGTTGAAAGGAGGGATGTCCGGCGCCCTTCTGATCGCCTCGGTGGTGCTCATACCGGTACTGGGCGCAGCCTCGGGCGGCGCGTTCCGGGCCGCCCTGGACTTCACCACCGGCGTCCTGTCCCTGGTCACGCTGTCGTCCTCGGTCGCCTGGGGCCTGCTCGCCACCGACCGGCTGTTCCTGTCGATCCGGCAGCGCCTGGTCTCCCAGGCCATCCACCGCGCGACCGCCGTGTCCTCGATCGGCTTCCTCCTGCTGCACATCACCGTCAAGATCGCGGAGGGCCACGCCTCCCTGCTCGGCGCCCTGATCCCCTTCGGGCTCGGCGTCACCGGTTCCAACGGATTGATCGGCCTCGGCTCGCTCGCCGCCGTCCTGATGGTCGTCACGGCCGCCACGGGCGCGCTGCGCAGCGCCTTCGCCAACCCCGACCGGGTCGCCGGCCACTGGCGCGCGGTGCACATGCTGGCCTACCCGGCCTGGTGCTTCGCGCTGATGCACGGCCTGTACGCGGGCCGTCCGGCGGCCGGCTGGGTCGTCACGCTGTACAGCCTCTCGCTGGCCGGTGTGGTCGGCGCCCTGGTCGTCCGCTCGCTGCCGCGCCCCGTCCAGCGCCGCATCGCCCGCCGGCTCGCCCCGCTCCTCGCGCGCGTGGAGCGTGCCCAGGCCGTCGCCCCGGACGCCTCGACCCCGCAGCCGCACCCGGCGGACCCGTCCTCGCCCCGCTATGAAGCACCCGCGCCGCACCCGTATCCGGCGGACGCCTTCGCGGACGACCCCTTCGCGACCGCGTCCTTCTCGGCCGACCCCCTCACGGCCGATCCGTACGAGAGCGCGCAGCTGTACGAGGCCGGGCAGCCGCGTGCCGTGCCCGGGCAGCCGAAGCCGGCCACCGGCATCTCGGCAGCCTACCGCGCGGTCTCGCTGGCCCCCGCCCCGCCGCAGTACGCCCCGAGCTGGCCGACGCCCACCCCGCGTCCGCCGGAGAACATGCCGGTCCACGAGAACGGCTTCAACGACCTCGGCGGCTACGACGAGACGGCGCCGCTGCCCACCGTCCCCTACGGGGACAGTGCCCCCCTGTTCGGGGCCCCCTCCGGGCCACCGCCCGAGTACGTAGCGCCCCAGCCCGAACCGTCCCCGCAGCCCAGCCCGTTCCACCAGCCCGTCGCCGGTGAGCCCTGGCACAGCCCCGCAGGAGATCGCCCGTGAACGTGCCCCTGCCCGACGTCCCCGAGGTGCGCGTCGTCGGACTGCCGCAGCTCACCGCCGGGTTCGACCTGGTCGAACGCCTCGGCCTCGACATGCACCTGAAGGTGCACGGCCCGCTGGAGCCGGTGCCCGGCGAGCGCCTGGCCCAGCTGGCCGAGGAGATCTCCCTCAACGGCCGCGGCGGCGCCGGGTTCCCGTTCGCCCGCAAGCTGCGCGCGGTCGCCAAGTCCGCGATCCGGCGCGGAGTGCGCCCGGTGGTCGTGGTCAACGCGAGCGAGGGCGAGCCCGCCTGCCGCAAGGACACCGTGCTGGTGAACCGCGCCCCGCACCTGGTCCTCGACGGCGCTCTGCTGGCCGCCGAGGCGCTGGGCGCGCGCACGCTGGTCGTCGCCGTGACCCGCGACTCCACGGAGGCGTCCATCCGCGCGGCCTTCGCCGAGCGGGGCCTCGCCGACAGACGCGGCACCGCGCTTCGCGCGCGCGTGGTGCGCACTCCGGAGCGGATGGTCTCGGGCGAGGCCTCGTCCGTGATCCGGGCGGCGGGCGGCGGCCCCGCGCTGCCGCCGGGGCGCAAGGTGCGCGCCTCGGACACCGGCATCGGCGGCGCGCCGACGCTGCTGTCGAACGCGGAGACGTACGCGCAGCTCGCCGTGGCCGCCCGCGTCGGCCCGCGCCGCTACAGCCACCACGGGCTGCCCACCGAACCCGGCACGGTCCTGCTCACGCTCTCCGGGGCGGTCGCCCGCCCGATGGTGGTGGAGGTCCCGACCGGCGTGCCGCTGCGGTACGTACTGCAGCTGGCCGGTGCGCCGCCGGTGCCCCAGGGGGTGCTGACCGGCGGCTACCACGGGAGCTGGCTGGACGCGGCGGCCGCTCACGACGCGGTGGTCTCACGGGACTCGCTGGCGGCGCTCGGCGGGGCGCTGGGCGCGGGCGCGATCCTGCCGATCGGGCCGGAGACGTGCCCGCTGGGCGAGTCGCTGCGGATCGCCAACTGGCTGGCCGCCGAGACGTCCGGCCAGTGCGGCCCCTGCCGGCTCGGTCTGCCGGCCGCCGCGGGCGGTCTGGCGGATGTGCTCAACGGCGGCGGCCCGGCCGCCCTGGAGGCGCTGCGCGAGGTCACCGGGGCGGTCAAGGGGCGCGGCGCGTGCAAGCACCCGGACGGCTCGGCCCGCTTCCTGACGTCGACCGTCAACGCGTTCACCGACGACCTGGCGGCGCATGTCCTGGCGGGCGGCTGCGGCCGCCCGACGCTGGGCCTGCTGCCGCTGCCGGGCGACGGCTACGCGGAGGAGGGCATCCCCAGCGGCGAGAAGGTGCTGGTCGACTGGACGCTCTGCGAGGGCCACGGGCTGTGCGCGGACCTCATCCCGGAGCTGATCCGGCTGGGCGCCGACGGCTATCCGGCGGTGGCCGACGCCACTGTCCCGATGCATCTGCGCGGGCGCGCGCAACGGGCCGTGCGCCGGTGCCCCGCGCTGGCACTCCGTATCGAGCAGGCGCCCGCCGCCATGCCCGCCCTGCCCGCCCCCGGCCGCAAGGCCCTGGGCAGCGGCCGTAGTTGACGCAACACAAGAAGGCGGCCACCCGGATCGGGTGGCCGCCTTCTTTACTGTGGAGCTAAGGAGAATTGAACTCCTGACCTCCTGCATGCCATGCAGGCGCTCTACCAACTGAGCTATAGCCCCTTGTTCTGTTTTCCGCCCGGTTTCCCTTGGCGACATCGAGAACATTACACGGTCCCCCCGGCACTCCACCAAATCGGTTGCCGTTCTGTACCGACAGGGCCGGTAACGTCCCCTTTCGTGACCGTGAACGTGCTCGCGCACTCCGCCACCCGTCCCGCCCTCGTCCGCCGTCCCGTGCTGCTCGCCGCCACGGCCTGTGCGCTCTCCTTCGGCGCCTTCTGGATCGCCCAGCGGGCCGCCGGGGTCTCGATGATCGACCTGATGGTCTACCGGGCGGAGGGCGCCGCCGTACGGGCCGGGGCGGACCTCTACGCGATGCGCGCCACGCGCGCGAGGCTGCCCACCACCTACCCGCCGTTCGCCGCGCTGCTGTTCACCCCGCTCACCCTGCTCGGCGTCCCCGAGATGCGCACGCTCGCCACCATCGCGAACCTCGCCCTCCTTGTCGCGCTCGCCCATCTCTCACTGCGCCTGGCAGGACGCGAGCGGCCGGGGGCGGCGCTGTGGGTGGCGGCGCTCGCCGTGTGGTGCGAGCCGGTGTGGACGACGCTGCGCTACGGCCAGATCAATCTGCTGCTCGCGGTCGCCGTCCTGTGGGACCTCACCCGGCGCCCGGGCCATCGAGGGGCGGGCGCGGGCATCGGGCTTGCGGCGGCCGTGAAACTCACGCCCGCCCTGTTCGCGCTCTTCCTGCTGCTGACCGGGCTCGTACGCGCGCGTGCGCAGGGCTGGAACACCTGGCTGCGGCAGGCGGCGACGGCGCTCGCGGTGTTCGCGGGGGCGACCCTGGTCGCCGCCGTGGTCCTGCCGCGGGACTCGCGGCGCTTTTGGACCTCGACGGTCTTCGAGGCGGACCGGGTCGGCCACGCCGAGGACACCGCCAACCAGTCGCTGCGCGGGGTGCTGGCGCGCCTGTTGCACACCGGGGACCCCGGGACGTGGTGGACGGTCGCCGCGGCCGTCACAGCGGCGCTGGGGCTGTGCGCGGCGGTACGGGCCGAGGTGCGCGGCGAGCGGGCCTGGGCGGCGCTGTCCTGCGCGGTCACCGCGCTGCTGGTGAGCCCCGTCTCCTGGTCGCACCACTGGGTGTGGTGCGTTCCGGTCCTGGTGCTGCTCGGGGCCAAGCGTCTGCGCCGGGCGGCCGCCGGCGCGCTGTTCTGCTCGTACGCCCCGTGGTGGGTGCCGCACGGGGCGGGCCGTCCCGAACTCGCCCAGAACGGCGTGCAGATGGCGCTCTCGGCGCTCTATCCGCTGGCCGGCGCCGCCTTTGTGACGGCGGCCGCGCTCAGGCCGTGGCGAACGAGTAGAACCTCTTGAGGGTGCAGTGCGCCTCCAGGAGACGGCCGTAGATCGGCTCACCCTCCAGCTCCCGGTAGGTCTCGATCGGGTCGCCTTTTATGATCAGCGCCCGCGCACATTCCTCGCACCAGTACTGGTAGTCGGCGTTGATCGGTTCCATGTCCCGGACGATCGGCGTACCGCTGCCGCACCAGTCGCACTTCCGCCTGTGTGCACCCATCTCAGCTCCAGCTGTGGCCGCAGGCCGTGCACACGTAGGAGACGCCACCGCCGTCGTCGCCGAGCATCTGGGCGACATGGGAGGAACCGCAGGCCGGACAGGTCAGGCGGGCGGCCGAGGTCGCCGTACCGGACAGGTCCGGGAACTCGTCGCGGCTCGCAGGCATCGCGGTCTCCCTCCCGTTCGGTCCGTCGTCCCCCTCCGGCCGTCACGATTCTGCCATGGCCGCGCAAGAGGGTCAGCGGCGTCGTGATACGAGAGCCGTCAGCACCCCCACCAGGGCCGCTCCGGCCAGCGCGACGGAGCACGCCCACAGCGCGTCGCCGGACGCGTGCGCCCCCGCGTCGAGCCGGTTCAGGAAGAGCGTGCCGAAGGTCGCGACCCCGATGAGCTGGCCGAGCTGGTTCACCGTCGCGAGCAGTCCGCTGGCGTCGGCCGCGTCCTCGGGCCGTACGTTCGCCAGAGCCCCCGCGAAGGTGGGGCTGAAAGCGAGCGCCAGTCCGGCGCCGACTCCCGCGTACGCGCCGTAGATGGCGAGGCCCCCGGTGCCGCCGCCGTGCTGGAGCGCGCCCGTGGCCGTCGTGGACAGCGCGGTCAGCGCGAACCCGCCGGGCACCAGCGCCCGTTGCCAGGAGGCGGGCCAGCGCCGCCAGGTGAGCCCGACCGTGCCGAACACGGCCGCGGTCGGCGCGAAGGTGAGCCCCGCGCGCAGCGGGCTGTAGCCGAGGCCGCCCTGGATGTGCAGCGTGAGGGTGAACAGGAAGCCCGCGTTGATCGCCATCGCCACGACGATCCTGGTGACCGCGAGGCCCATGCCGGGGATCCGCAGCACCCTGGGCGCGATCAGCGGGGCGCCGCCGCGCCGCGCGAGCCGCGACTCGTACGCCCAGAAGGCCGCGAAGAGCACCACGCTCGACGCCAGCGACAGCCACGCCCACAGCGGCCAGCCCTCCTCCTGCCCGAGCACCAGCGGCACCGTGAGCAGCGACACTGAACCGCCGAGCAGCACCAGGCCGGGCAGGTCGAGATCGCGCATCAGCCGGGCGGCACCGCGCCGCTCGCGCCGGTCCGTGGGCAGGTAACGCGCGCCGAGCGCCAGCAGGGCTATCCCGATGGGCACGTTGACGAGGAACACCGGCCGCCAGCCGGCTCCGAAGAGGTCGGCGCTGACCAGGATGCCGCCGAGTACCTGTCCGGCGGCGGCGCCGGTGGCGAGCACCGCGGAGTAGACACCGAGGGCACGCACGCGTGCCTCTCCGGTGAAGTTGCGCTGGATGAGGCTGAGCACCTGCGGGATCATCAGCGCCGACCCGACGCCCTGCAACAGCCGGAAGGCGATCAGCTGTCCGGTGCTCCCGGACAGGCCGCAGGCGAGCGAGGCGGCGGTGAACACGGCGAGCCCGACGAGGTAGAGCCTGCGGTGCCCGAGCAGTTCGCCCAGGCGCGCCCCGGTGATCAGCAGGACGGCGTACGCGATGGTGTAACCGGCGACGACGAGCTGCAACCCGGCGCCGGATGCGTGGAGTTCGGTGCGGATGGTGGGGGCGGCGACGTTGACGATGAACACGTCCAGGAGCGCCATGAACTGCGCGGCGAGCACGATCGCGAGCAGCAGCGGGGGCCGATTGTCAGTGGCAGCGTCTTTACTGAGCAAGGGACTTGGCCCCGTGGGAAGTGCTGTGGTCATGAAAGCGAGCCTGACCGCAGTCGGATACGGGTAACGAGAGCCCGCTGATGCTGGTACTGACAGCACCTGGCAGCGGTGGGTGACGGGATGGACGATGGGGGACGTGACGACTGTGGCTACACCGAACGGACGCCGGAGGCCGGAGCTTGCGGCTTTCCTGCGCGGCAGGCGGGCGCGGGTCACACCGGCCGACGTCGGCATGGCGCCGGGCCTGCGGCGGCGCACGCCGGGGCTGCGCCGCGAGGAGGTCGCCACGCTCTCCGGGGTAGGCGTGACCTGGTACACCTGGCTGGAGCAGGGCCGCCCCATCAACGCCTCGCCGCAGGTCCTGGACGCGGTGGCGCGTACGCTCCGCCTGGACCAGCCCGAGCGCGAGCATCTGTACCACCTGGCGGACGTGGCCTTCGAGCCGGACCGGGAGGCGTGCCCGGCGGTCATCGGCCCGGAGGTCCAGGGCCTGATCGACGCCCTCGACCCGCACCCGGCGGTGATCTACAACGGGCGCTACGACATCCTCGCGACCAACCCCGCCTACCGGGACCTGTTCGACCTGCCGGAGATCCGCGCGATGGGCGTGCGCAACGTCCTGTGGACGATGTTCATGCTGCCGGAGTCGAAGTGCCCGGTGCTGTTCCGGGAGCGGGAGCTGCCGGTGATGGTGGCGACGCTGCGCTCCGAGTACGGGCGCCACGTAGGCGAGCCCGCCTGGGAGACGTTCATCGCCCAGCTGTCGGCGGCCAGCAGCTACTTCGCGGAGCTCTGGCAGAACGGCGACGTGGTCCCGCCGGGCCCGCGCGTGAAGACCTTCCGGCACGAGGCGGTCGGCGAGATACGGATGACGTCGCTGTCCCTGTCGATCAACGGCATGCCGGACTTCCGGCTGGTGACGTACACACCGAACGACGAGGAGAGCCGCGCGCGTACGGCGGCCCTGCGGGAGAAGCGGGAGAAGCTCTGGGCGTGAGGCGTCCGCGCGGGCACGGGGCCGCGCGGACGCCTCACTCCCGCAGGCCCATTCCCGAAGAGGGCGGGTCTCGGGGGAAACGAAAGATCCCGCCCGGTCGAATCGACCGGACGGGATCTTGTACCTGTGGAGCTAAGGAGAATTGAACTCCTGACCTCCTGCATGCCATGCAGGCGCTCTACCAACTGAGCTATAGCCCCGCTGTTCGCTTTGTTTCCCGCGCTCCTGCGCCGCGAACAAGAAGAACTTTAGCCTGTGACCTGCCGGAAAGTGAAATCCGGTGGTCGCACCGCCCGAGCGGCCGGTCGGCGGCCCCGGCGGACGCCCGAGTCGTCGGCTCAGGCGTCGTCGCCGAGGACCGGCTCGGGCAGCGTGCCGGCGTTGTGCTCCAGGAGCCGCCAGCCGCGCGCGCCCTCGCCGAGGACGGACCAGCAGCAGTTCGAGAGGCCGCCAAGGCCCTCCCAGTGGTGCGCCTCCAGGCCGAGCAGGCGGCCGATGGTCGTACGGATCGTCCCGCCGTGGCTGACCACGACCAGGGTGCCGTCGTCGGGCAGCTTGTCGGCGTGGCTGAGCACCACCGGGGCGGCCCGGTCGGCCACCTCGGTCTCCAGCTCGCCGCCGCCCCTGCGCACCGGCTCGCCGCGCTTCCACGCCGCGTACTGCTCGCCGTAGCGCTCCACGATCTCCTCGTGGGTCAGGCCCTGCCAGGCGCCCGCGTACGTCTCCCGAAGGGCCTCGTCGTACGCCACCGGCAGTCCGGCCACAGCGGCCAGCTCACCGGCCGTCGCCGCGGCCCTCTTGAGGTCCGAGGCGATGATCGCGTCCGGCTTGAGGGCCGCGAGCAGACGCGCGGCGCGGCGCGCCTGGCCCAGGCCCGTCTCGGTCAGCTCGATGTCCGTGGAGCCCTGGAAGCGGCGCTCCAGGTTCCACGCCGTCTGACCGTGCCGCCACAGGACGACGCGGCGCCCCCTGGGCTTCACGTTGCCGGCGTTCAGCTCAGCTCACCGTCCTCCGTCCCACCGTGCAGCTGGGCGTGCTCGGCGGCCTTGCCGCGGGTCTTCACCGCGTCCTCGGGCAGCGCGATCTCGGGGCAGTCCTTCCACAGCCGCTCCAGGGCGTAGAAGACGCGCTCCTCGCTGTGCTGGACGTGCACGACGATGTCGACGTAGTCCAGCAGGATCCAGCGGGCGTCGCGGTCGCCCTCGCGGCGCACCGGCTTGGCGCCGAGCTCCTTGTTCAGGCGCTCCTCGACCTCCTCCGCGATGGACTTGACCTGGCGGTCGTTGGGGGCGGAGGCGAGCAGGAAGGCGTCGGTGATCGACAGCACATCGCTGACGTCGTACGCGATGATGTCGTGCGCGAGCCGGTCGGCGGCCGCCTGGGCGGCGGCGGTGATGAGCTCGATGGAACGGTCCGTGGCGGTCACAAGCAGGCTTTCGTCGGCGGTCAGATCGATTCAGATCGTTCTCCAGGATCTCACGGACCGCCGACAGCCCCGAAAGGATTACTTGACCTTGTAATCCTTGCCCAGTACCACGGTGACGTCCGCGTTCGCCGCGGCCTTGCCCTGCTTGACCGCACCGGCCGGCAGACCCAGCGTCTTGGCGACCTCTTCGGCCTTCGCCTTCTGCCCCACGTCACCGTAGGTGACGGTGGACGTCGACTGGGTGCTCGCGCTGCCCGCGTCGATGAAGGCGTAGCCGCCGTTGACCAGATCGACCCGGGCCTTGTCGGCCGCCTTGGCGTTGCCGCTGCCGTTGGCCACGCCGACCCGGACCGCCGCGCCCTTGTCGGGAGCCGAGACCGTGCCGCCCAGGATGTCCTTGACCACGCTGTTGCTCGCCTGCGCGCTGAGCGTGCCGTCGGCCTGTACCGGCAGGAGCGCCGTCTTGTACGCGCCGATCTTGGCGTGCTCGGCGAGCTTGGCCAGCGAGGCGCCCAGGTCCGACTCCGGCAGTGAGGGGTCGAGGATCTGCGCGAGGGTCTGCACGGTGATCGTCGCGGCCTTGGGGTCGTCCGAGATCTTGCGCAGCACGCCGTACATGACCTGCCCGAACCGCTGCAACTGCTTGGCGTCGGCCTCGCCGGGCCCCTTGTAGGTGGCGTACGCGACGGCCATCTGCCCGGTCAGCGTCTGGTCGTCGCCCTTCTTCACCACCGGATCCGCGCCCGCCTTGGTGCTCGGCACATCGGTATCGGTGCTGATGTCGACGTTGCCGACCAGGTCGACCAGGTTCTCCAGGTAAGGCGTATCCAGGCGCCAGGTTCCGGTGATCTTGGTGCCGAGCAGGGTGCCGATCGCCTCGCGCGTGCCCTGGGCGCCGTCGCCGTCGACGGACTTGCCCAGCGTGGTGCGGGTGCCGTCGTCATTGGAGACGGCGAGCGAGTTGGGCAGCAGGACGGTGGTGCCCTGCTTGGTGGTCGCGTTGTTCACGAGCAGCGCCGTGGAGGTGCCGCCCTTCTGGGTGTTGTGCAGATGGACGACGATCACGTCGCGCTTCTGCGCCCCGACCGCGGCCGCCGGAGTCTTGGAGCCGGAGGACGACGACAGGCCGGGCAGCTTGCCGACCGACCACAGGTAGCCGACGCCGCCGACCGCCGCGAGGGCCAGCACCACGATCAGCGCGACGATGCGGTTGCGGCCGCGGCGCCGCGCCTCCTCGCGCCGCTCACTGCGGCTCTCGGTGAACTTCAGCCAGTCGATGACGTCTTCGGAGTCCTCGTCGGGCTCCTCGATGAACGCGAACTGCTCGGTGCCGGGGCCGCGTTCGTCCTTGCGCTGCTGCGGCAGGATTGGCACCTGCTCGGCCACCGCCTCCGGCGCGGCCTCCTGGACAGGGGCCTGCACCTGGGCCTGGACCGGGGCCTGCGCGGCCGTCTCGGCGGCCGTCGGCTGCTGCTGCGCCGGGGCCTGCTGCTGGCTCCACTGCTGGGTGCTGTCGTAGCCGTAGCCCTGTTGCTGCTGCGGCACGGAGGGCTGGGCGGACTGGCCGTACGGGTCGTATCCGTAAGAAGGCTGCTGCTGGGCGTACGGGTCGTACCCGTAACCGCCCTGCTGCTGAGTCTGCTGAGTCTGCTGGGACTGCTGGTTCTGCTGATTCTGGGCGTACGGGTCGTACGAAGCCTGCTGCGGCACTTGCTGGTACACCGGCTGGCCGTACTCGTCATAACCGACAAGTTGCACCTGTGGTGCATACGGGTCGTGCGGGTCCTGTCGGTCGTTCACCGGGTGCCCTTCTCTCACTCGCCGCGGTACAGCTGGCGCTTGTCGATGTAGCGCACCACACCGTCCGGAACCAGATACCAGACCGGATCGCCCTGCGCGACCCTCGCCCGGCAGTCCGTCGACGAGATCGCCAGCGCGGGCACCTCCACCAGCGACACCCCGCCCTCGGGCAGACCGTCGTCGGTGAGCAGATGGCCGGGACGGGTCACCCCGATGAAGTGGGCGAGCGAGAACAGCTCGTCCACGTCGCGCCAGGTGGTGAGGATCTGGGAGAGGGCGTCGGCGCCCGTGATGAAGAAGAGGTCCGCGTCGTTGTTGAGCGCGCGCAGATCCCGCAGGGTGTCGACGGTGTACGTCGCCCCGCCGCGGTCGATGTCGATGCGGCTCACCGAGAACTGCGGGTTGGACGCGGTCGCGATGACCGTCATCAGATACCGGTCCTCGGCGGCGGAGACATGCTTGTGGCTCTTCTGCCACGGCTGCCCCGTCGGTACGAACACGACCTCGTCCAGATGGAACTGAGAGGCCACCTCGCTGGCGGCCACCAGGTGTCCGTGGTGGATCGGGTCAAACGTTCCGCCCATCACGCCGATGCGCCGCTTGACCGGACCGGTAGGCACTTCCTGCTCTCCCATGCGTGCAGAGCCTACTGGCCCGGTGGAAACGCCCCGCCTCGGCGGTCGCGTCAGCGGTCGCGGTTGAAGCGCGTGGTGATCCACAGCAGGAGCAGCAGCGCGACCAGGGCGCCGCCACCGGTGACGTACGGGCTGAGGCTTTCGTGGTTGCCACCGTGCTCGGTGCCCTCGGCGAGGGAGACCAGGTTGGCGGCGGTGCTGTGGAGGCTCATCGTCAGCAGGACCTATCCGGGAGTCGGAGCGGAGACTTCGGGCTCATCGTATGCGGGCGGCCCGGGCACGCTCACGCCGACTCAGCCGTTCAGTCCCGGGCGGGGGTTCGCGGCCGGGACTGAGTCGGTCCCGAGCGGCGCTCGCGGCGCGGTACGTGCGGTGAGCCGGGCGTCGTTCCCGACGGGGTACCCGGGGTGAGCCGGGGTCAGTCCCGGGTGGCGTTCTCCGCGGCGGACCGGTCGTCCTTCGCCCGCTCGACGGCGGGCCCGGCCGTCGTCGGCTCGCTCGTCTCCTCGTCGCCGGTCGAGCGGTAGCCGCGCAGCAGCAGCCAGGCGAGGCCGGCCGCGCCGAGGATGGTCACGACCAGCACGATCCGCAGCACATTGCCGGGTCCTTGCTGGTCGGAGGCGGCGGCGAGCAGCGTCACGGCGTCCGACATGGCAGGTCTCTCCTTGGTTATCCACAGGCCCCCGTCACACGGTAGCCCCACCGCCTAGTGTGGATGTCGTCAGGGGGACGAGCCGAGACTCTCAGGCAGGGGGACACCAATGACCGAAGACCTTCAGGACAGCGTGCCGAGCAGGCAGCGCCGCCGCTTCCCCGGGATCTCCTCCCGGGCCTACGAACATCCCGCGGACCGCTCGGCGCTGGTCGCGCTGCGCAAGCTCAGCGGGTTCGACACCGTCTTCAAGGCGCTCAGCGGTCTCCTTCCGGAGCGCAGCCTGCGCCTGCTCTTCCTCTCCGACTCGGTGCGGGTCAGCGACGCCCAGTTCGCGCACCTCAACGCCATGCTGCGGGACGCCTGTTACATCCTGGACCTGGAGAAGGTCCCGCCGATGTACGTGACCCAGGACCCCCAGCCCAACGCGATGTGCATCGGCCTCGACGAGCCCATCATCGTCGTCACCACGGGCCTCGTGGAGCTGCTCGACGAGGAGGAGATGCGCGCGGTCGTCGGCCACGAGGTGGGCCACGCGCTGTCCGGTCACTCCGTCTACCGCACGATCCTGCTCTTCCTCACCAACCTGGCGCTGAAGATCGCCTGGATTCCGCTGGGCAACGTGGCGGTCATGGCGATCGTGACGGCGCTGCGGGAGTGGTTCCGCAAGTCGGAGCTGTCGGCGGACCGCGCCGGACTGCTCGTCGGCCAGGACCTCCAGGCCTCGATGCGGGGCCTGATGAAGATAGCCGGTGGCAACCACCTGCACGAGATGAACGTGGACGCGTTCCTGGAGCAGGCCGAGGAGTACGAGGCGGGCGGCGACCTGCGCGACTCGGTCCTGAAGATCCTGAACGTGCTGCCCCGCTCGCACCCGTTCACCACGGTGCGCGCGGCCGAGCTGAAGAAGTGGGCCGCGACCCGCGACTACCAGCGGATCATGGACGGTCACTACCCGCGCCGCGAGGAGGACAAGGACACCTCGGTCACCGACTCGTTCCGCGAGTCCGCCGCGTCGTACGCCGATGCGGTACGGACGAGCAAGGATCCGCTGATGAAGCTGGTCGGCGACATAGCCGGCGGCACGGCGGACCTGGGCGGCAAGCTGTACGGCAAGTTCACGGGCGCGGGCTCCGGCTCACGTACGTCGGACTCCGGTACGTCGGACCGGCCGACGGACGGGCCTGCGGACGGACCGGTGGACGGCTCGCCGGGCACGGACCGCCCCTCCGGCGCGGCGGACGGCGACGGGCCGCACGACGAGCCGAAGGACGGCGACGGCGGCACCACCGGTGGCAACGGCGGCGGCAAGGGCTGAGGACTCTCTAGGGCGTCGGCTGGGCGCTGGTGGCGAGGGTGCCGCAGAGGGCGGCGGTGGCGGGACCGGTCGCGTACGGGTCGGTTCCCGCCGGGCCGACCGTGTTGGTCCGCTCCCCCGCCAGCAGCGGCCGCAGCTGCGCGGAGACATCGGCCGAGCACGCCTGCGGTCCGGCCTCCACATAGCTGACCTGGAGCTCCGCCCGGTGCAGCCGCAGGTCGTCGCGGTCGAAGCGGAAGTGCAGCTCGCGGCGGACGGTGAAGAGCGAGGCCGCCTTGGCCGAACCGGTCGCGGCCGGGCGCAGGGCGTACGTGAAGGTGTGGTCGGACGTCACGTCCAGGGTGTCCCGGCTGGACTCGGCGTAGTGGAAGGTGCCCTGCACCCGTACCTCGGTGTCGGCCAGCGCCACTTTGGCCGGATCGAAGCGCACCAGCCAGCCGGTGGCCGCGTGGCGGCCGTCGTCGGCGGGGTTGTCGATGCTCTGGTCGAACTGGGCCAGCAGCTCCGGGTCGAGCAGCGCCCGCACCTGGTGCACGGACTTGCCGGTGAGGACCTGGGGGTCGAGAGAGGACTGGACCAGATACTCCTTGGCGGTGGTGACACCGGCGATGATCTGGCTCTCGGAGAAGTGGGAGGTCCTGCGGACGGCCGGGAGGTTGATGCCCTCGGCGCCGGTGCGGAACTGGGCGGCCGGGCTGTGGTCGAAGAGCTGGGCGGCGTCGATGCCGGGAACGGCGCCTTGGGGCGCCAGGGGTATGACGGTCATGCGCAGCGGCTCGGCGGCGACGCTGCCGCCTCCGGGCTGATACGGGTGGCGCAGGCCCATGTACACAGCGGTACCGAAAGCGACGAAGAGGAGGACGACCAGCGCGACTATCTGCTTGGTGAAGGGCTTGAAGGACCAGCTGGAGCGGCTGCGCACCGCACGCGCGTGCTCACGCATCCGTTCCTGTGCGGAGAATTCCTGCAGGCGGGCAGCCCGGACGAACGATTCGTCGAAGACGACGGATCGGTACTCGTCCTCACCTCCGCCGGGGAGACCCTCCGGTGTCCCCTCGGGTGGCTCTCCACGCCCTGCCATACCTTCAGGGTAGGTCGCCGGAGGGGCCCGTAAACGCGCTGGTACGCGACAAGTTCTGGCGGGTTCTCGACCACTCGGTCAGAGGGGCGTCAGAGAGCCGTCAGAAGCCTGGTGGAGCGGGTGTCGGGGTGGGGGTGGGGTTGGGGGGAGGGGGCGGGGGGGAGCCCCCACCCCGATCAAGCACCCCGATCAAGGCGTCCGAGGCACAGCCGAAGCCGTCGGTACAGCCGCCGGCGGCACGGCCGAAGCCGCACGCGCAGCTGGTGCCGCCGGCGCGGCCGGTGCCGAGTAGTCGGCCGAGGCCGTCGGCCCCACGGCGGCCGGGATCGGCAGCCCGGGTTTGCCGTCCGGCTTGTCCACGTTGCTGGTGGTCGGCAGCGGAGCCGGGTCGTCATGGCCGGCGGAGGCACCCCGGTAGACGGCGGCGAAGGCCAGGGCGATCATGCCGACGCCCATGATCAGGGCGAGCAGCCAGGCGACCGGACGGTGCCAGCGGGAGCGGCCGCGGTAGGGGCGCAGGGCGCCGCCGTGCGGCCCGTAGGGACCTGCTTCGGCGCCGCCGGGGAAGGCGGGGCCGAACGCGTCCGGGTCGCGGGCCGGGTAGGTGAAGTCGTCGTCCGCTCCGGAGCCCGCGCGGGCTCTTGCCGCGTCGGCCTCGGCGCGCGCCTGGGCCGCGGCCAACAGCCGTTCCACGGCGCTCGGTTCATGGATCTCGGCGGCCCGTACGAAGTCCTCGTCGAAGACCACGGAGGCGAATGCGTCGTCCGCGCCCCCGCGGTCGTCGTCGGGCTCCCAGCCGTCCGGGAACGGCCTGCCCCCCACGTCGTCCGGCACGGGTTCAGCGTAGCCCCGGCGCGGTCGTTTTGGGCAGGGAGTGTCCGAACTCTCCCCCTCGGGAGCCGTCGGATCCACCGACCAGACCCCTACCGGATGTGCCCGTCCCCCGTGACGATGTACTTCGTCGACGTCAGTTCGGGCAGGCCCATGGGCCCGCGGGCGTGGAGTTTCTGGGTGGAGATGCCGATCTCGGCGCCGAAGCCGAACTGGCCGCCGTCGGTGAAGCGGGTGGAGGCGTTCACGGCGACGGTGGTGGAATCGACCAACTGGGTGAAGCGGCGGGCCGCGGCCTGGGAGGTGGTGACGATCGCCTCGGTGTGGCCGGAGGTCCACTGCCGGATGTGCGCGACGGCCGCGTCGAGGGAGTCGACGACGGCGGCCGCGATGTCGTACGAGAGGTACTCGGTCTCCCAGTCCTCGGCGGTGGCGGGGACGACGGTCGCCTTGGTCGCCTCGGCGTAGGCGAGGACCCGTTCGTCGGCGTGGACGCTGACTCCGGCGTCGGCGAGCGCGTCGAGGGCGCGCGGCAGGAAGGCGTCGGCGATGTCGCGGTGGACGAGGAGCGTCTCGGCGGCGTTGCAGACGGAGGGCCGCGACGCCTTGGAGTTGATGAGGATGTCGACGGCCATGTCGAGGTCGGCCTGGGCGTCCACGTACACATGGCAGTTGCCGGTGCCGGTCTCGATGACGGGGACGGTGGACTGTTCGACGACGGTGCGGATGAGGGAGGCGCCGCCGCGCGGGATGAGGACGTCGACGAGGCCGCGGGCGCGCATCAACTCCTGTACGGAGTCGCGGGATTCGCCGGGTACGAGCTGGATGGCGTCGGCGGGCAGGCCCGCGCCGGCGACAGCGTCGCGCAGGACGCGTACGAGGGCGGTGTTGGACTCGTACGCGGAGGACGAGCCGCGCAGCAGGACGGCGTTGCCGGACTTGAGGCAGAGGGCGGCGGCGTCGACGGTCACATTCGGCCGTGCTTCGTAGATGATGCCGACGACGCCGAGGGGGACCCTGACCTGGCGCAGGTCGATGCCGTTGGGCAGGGTGGAGCCGCGGACGACTTCGCCGACGGGGTCGGGCAGGGCGGCGACGTCCCGTACGTCACTCGCGATGGCGCGGACGCGGTCGGGGGTGAGGGTGAGGCGGTCGATGACGGTCTCGCTGGTCCCGGCCTCGCGGGCCTTGGTGATGTCGAGGGCGTTGGCCTCGACGATCTCCTGGGTGCGGGCTTCGAGGGCGTCGGCGATCGCCTGGAGCGCGTCGTCCTTGGCCGCGCGCGGCAATGGCGCGATTTCGGCGGCGGCCGTGCGGGCCCGGTGGGCGGCCTGGAGGACCGGGGACATGTTCTCGTTCGGGGATTGCGCGCTCATGCACGCAGGGTAATGCTCCCGGCGTGGGCGTTCCGTCGGTATTCCACTGTCCGAGACGGGTCTCTCACGGTGTGGTCGCGCGATGGGCACCGGTGGCCTGGTCCCGGAGGGAGCGGTGCTCTCAAAAGGGGTGGACTCCGACGGGTGCGGCCGGTGGCGGGCCGTAGCCCTCGGCGAGGCGCTGGTGGTAGGTCTCGCGGTCGATGACCTCCAGGCCGACGATCTCCCAGGGCGGGAGTTTGGCGGTGGAGCGGTGTTCGCCCCACAGGCGCAGGGCGACGGCGGCCGCGTCGTGGAGGTCGCGGGCCTCTTCCCAGTAGCGGATCTCGGCGTGGTCGCCCGCGTATCTGCTGGTCAGTAAGAACGGGTGGTCGTGGGCGAGTTGTTCGAGGCCGCGCCGGACCTCTTTGAGCGGGGCCTCGGCGCCGGAGACGCTGAGGGTGATGTGCCAGAGCCTGGGGGTGTCCCCGGGCTGTTCCCGCTCCTCGGTCTGCGTGATGTCGGCCCCCGTGCCCACGCTGGTCAGGGTCCGCCCGTCCTCGCCCACGGCCCTGCGGGCGTGGGTTCCCCCGACTCGGGGCGCCGCCCCCGGGCGCGCTCGTCTCACCGGCGGCCTCCTGTGATGCTGTGATGCGATGTAGTACCCCCGCGAAGTCACCCCCCGCGAGTACCCAGCAACAAAGTTGACCAGCCCGGGGCGGCGCGCGGGGCGGTTTTCGTGAAGGTGTCCGGCCGAAGGCTGGACTTTCAGCCGTTTCAGGGGTGCAGCACGACCAGATCGTCCCTGTGTACGACTTCACGCTCGTACTCGGGGCCGAGTTCCTTGGCGAGTTCGCGGGTGGAGCGGCCGAGCAGCTGGGGGATCTCCTTGGCGTCGAAGTTGACCAGGCCCCGGGCGACGGCGTGTCCTGCGGTGTCGCGCAGTTCGACGGGGTCTCCGGCGCTGAACTCGCCTTCCACGGCGGCGATTCCGGCGGGCAGCAGCGAGGAGTGGCGTTCGACGACGGCGCGTACGGCTCCGTCGTCGAGGACGAGGTGGCCCTGCGGGGTGGAGGCGTGGGCGAGCCACAGGAGGCGGTCGGCGGAGCGGCGGCCGGTGGGGTGGAAGCAGGTGCCGGTGTCGCGTCCGGCGAGGGCGTCGGCGGCGTGGCTGGCGGAGGTGAGGACGACGGGGACGCCCGCGGCGGCGGCGATGCGGGCGGCTTCGACCTTGGTGACCATGCCGCCGGTGCCGACGCCTGCTTTGCCGGCGCTGCCGATCTGTACGTGGGCGATGTCGTCGGGGCCGTGGACGTCGGCGATGCGGGTGGTGCCGGGGGTGCTGGGGTCGCCGTCGTAGAGGCCGTCGACGTCGGAGAGCAGGACGAGGAGGTCGGCGCGGACGAGGTGGGCGACGAGGGCGGCGAGGCGGTCGTTGTCGCCGAAGCGGATCTCGTCGGTGGCGACGGTGTCGTTCTCGTTGACGACGGGCAGGGCGCCCATGGCGAGGAGCTGGTCGAGGGTGCGGTAGGCGTTGCGGTAGTGGGCGCGGCGGCTGGTGTCGTCGCTGGTGAGCAGGACTTGTCCGACGCGTACGCCGTATCGGGCGAAGGAGGCGGTGTAGCGGGCGACGAGGAGGCCCTGGCCGACGCTGGCGGCGGCCTGCTGGCGGGCGAGGTCCTTGGGGCGGCGGCGCAGGCCCAGTGGCGCGAGTCCGGCGGCGATGGCGCCGGAGGAGACGAGCACTATCTCCTTCTCGCCGCCGCTGCGGGCTTTGGCGAGGACGTCGACGAGTGCGTCGACGCGGTCGGCGTCGAGGCCGCCGGAGGCGGTGGTGAGGGAGGACGAGCCCACCTTGACGACGATCCTGCGGGCCTGGGTCACGAACTGCCTTGCCACTGTCACACCGGCGAATCTATGCCAGGCCGCGCGGCGGGCGCGCGGCTATTCCGATCGCTGGACGGTCCGGGCGCGGGGCGGCCGGAGGGGTCCGGGGTCTGCTGGAGGGGTCCCGCGAGCGGCGGGACCCCTCGTGGGAGGTCAGCCGCGCGGGTGGCGCAGCAGCCAGCCCTCCCAGGCGGAGGTGACCATCTCGCGGATGTCGCGGCGGGCCGCCCAGTCGAGTTCCTTGGTGATGAGCTCGCCGGAGGCGACGACGCGGGCCGGGTCGCCGGCGCGGCGCGGGGCGGTCTCGGGGGCGGGCTCGGTGATGCCGGTCACGTCGCGGATGATCTCGATCATCTCGGCGACCGAAACGCCTTCGCCGCGGCCGATGTTGAGGATGAGCGCGGCGCTCGGGTCCTGGGCGAGGCGGTGGGCGGCGGCGACGTGCGCGGAGGCGATGTCCTCGACGTGGATGTAGTCGCGTACGCAGGTGCCGTCGGGGGTCGGGTAGTCGTCGCCGAAGATCAGCGGCGCCTTGCCGTCGGTGAGCCGCTCGAAGACCATCGGGACGAGGTTGAAGATGCCGGGGTCGCCGAGTTCGGCGCTGGCGGCGCCGGCCACGTTGAAGTAGCGCAGCGACGCGGTGGCCATGCCGTGGGCCTTGCCGACGGCGCTGACGAGCCATTCGCCGGCGAGCTTGGTCTCGCCGTACGGGCTCATGGGCAGGCATTCGGTCTGCTCGGTGACGAGGTCGACGTCGGGCATGCCGTAGACGGCGGCGGAGGAGGAGAACAGGAAGCGGCCGACTCCCGCGTCGGCGGCGGCTTCCAGGACGACCCGCAGTCCTTCGACGTTCTCGTGGTAGTAGTGCAGCGGCCGCTCCACGGACTCGCCGACCTGCTTCTTGCCGGCGATGTGGATGACGCCGTCCACGTCGTACTCGCGCAGGACGCGGTCGAGGACGTCCCGGTCGAGGACGGAGCCGCGCTCCAGGTGGACGCCTTCGGGCAGCCGGGCCGGGTCTCCGGTGCTGAGGTCGTCGAGGACGACGACCTGGTCACCGCCGTCGACGAGGGCCTTCACCACGTGAGATCCGATGTAACCGGCACCGCCTGTGATCATCCAAGTCATACGGACAGTCTAGGAGGTGACCTCCGGCGCTCCGGCCGCGTGTGACTTTTCGTACGTACGCGACGGGTGTTGTCGGCTGCGCGGGCGGGTAACGCGGGCGCGCGAACGAGGCGTACGGGAATCCCGCACGCCCCTGTTCGCTCCCGGTCCGCCCCGGCGGTGCGGGGCGGACGGTGTGTCGGTCAGACGGTGCCCGCGCGCGGCGGGACCCTGGTCACCGCGGGGGCGGTGTTGAGGCCGAGGGTGACGACGGCGACACCTTGGCCCGCTCCCTGGACGACGGCCGGGGCGCCGACCATCAGGCCCGTGGACGCGTCGCCGTGGAGGGTGACTTGCTTGCCGCTGTCGAGGTACTCGACCGCGCCGGTGCCGGAGCGGGCGCCGAGCACGACGCCGCCGGTGGCGAGGTCCTGGCCGTCGACGAGGGCGACCGGGCCGTAGCCGGTGACCTTCTGGTCGGGCAGGTCGGTCCAGCGGCCGGCCTCGCCGCCGCGCAGCTGGGACACGTTGATCTGGTCGCTGGAGGGCTTGGGGTAGGCGAGCAGCACGGTGCCGTCCTTGGCGGTGGCCACGTTCGGCGAGTCGCCGGGTCGGGTGCGCAGGTTGCGGGCGCCGCGCACCAGGGCGCCGCCCGCGTCCTTCTGGGTCCAGTGCTCGACCCAGCCGAAGGCGGAGCCGAAGACGTGGACGCGGCCGTCGCCGTCGACGGTGGCGCTGACGCCTTCCTGGATCTGGCCGCCGCCGGGCAGCTTCTGCCACGGCGACCACTTGCCCTGCTTGTCGCGGACGCGGGTGCTGATGCCCTTGGCGGCGTTGCGCACGAAGACGTGCACGGTGCCGTCGGGGGCGGCGACGGCGGTGGGCGGGCCGGTGAGGCGGGTGCGCCGGGCGTCGGTCTCGGGGTTGCCGAGGCTGATCCAGCGGTCCTCGAAGGCGCCGCCGGGCGTCTTCTGCTGGAGGAGGACTATCTCGCGGGTGTCGTCCGGGTCGCTCAATCCCATGCTGGTGAAGCGCAGGCCGAACACGAGGTGGCGGCCGTCGGCCGCGGCGACCGCGCTGAGCGCGGGGGCGAGGGGGCCGCCGCCGAGGTCCTCGGCCGCGCCCCAGCCGCCGCTGTAGGGGCCGGACTCGCGCCAGCGCGCGGCGCGGGTGCCGAGCACGGCGTACGCGGTCATCCGGCCGTCCTTGTCGAGTACGACCTTGGGTCCGGCGGTCGGGTAGCGCCGGTGGGTGGAGCGGACCCAGCCCTTCTTGGACTTGAGGACGCCGTTGAGGCCGACCGAGTAGTCGCCGCAGCCCGAGGCGTTGCCGCACTGCCAGCTGGAGGCGCCGCCGTAGTCGTTGAGGTACTCGGTCTTCTGGTGGACGGTGTCGCCCGGCAGGTTGTAGGGCCAGCGCTGGTTGTAGTAGCCGCGGTAGGCCTCGGTGAGGAAGCCGGGGGTGCGCGAGCCCTCGGAGGTGCCCTGGCCCCACTGGGCGAGCGCGCGCCAGGTGAACAGGGCGACGGCGGTGTGGTCGGGGTGGTCGGAGTAGCCGACCTGGTCGCTGCCGCGCGGGTGGAGCTTGTCGTGGACCTGGGCGTCGGGGTCCGGGTCGAGGGTGCGCACCAGCGTGGGCCGGTACTTGCGCATCAGGAACAGCAGCGTCTCGGTGAGGTCGTCGCGGCTGTAGGTGTAGTTCTCCTGGACCGTGGACTCGGGGGTCGGCTGGGTGCGCAGGACGACGCCGGGGGTGTTCCACAGCTGGGTCATGCCGACCGAGCCTCGGCCCGTCTTCTCGTGCATGCGGACGCCGAGGAAGATCAGCTCGGCGCGACGGCCGTTGTACTCCAGCACGTTGAGCTCGGCGGCGCGTCCGCCGGGCAGCTTGACGACGGTGCGGTTCCAGGGTGTGAACAGGGTCGCGCCGAGCATCCGGGCGTACGCCTGGCGCAGGCCCTGCTGGCGCGCGGAGACGTAGGCGGGCACGTCGGGGCGGGCCTTGGGCTCGCCGGGTGCCTGGTTGACGCCGTAGGAGCCGCCGCCGGTGACGTACACGGAGACGACGGGGACGCCCCGCTCGATCGTGTGGAGCGTGTCCGGGTTCATGAAGAACAGGTCGTCGTCCGGGTGCGCCAGGATCGCCATGGCGAGCGGCTTGCCGGGGGCGTCGAAGCTGCTGCGGCGGTCGACCGGCAGCAGCGAGACCGGCTTCGGTGGTTGACTGGTGACCGCCGCGCCTCTCGCCGACGGGTGGGAACTGTCGCATCCGGCGATCGCGCCGGCGGCGACTACCCCCGCCATCGAGGCCAGCACGGTACGCCGGGACGTCACTTGGCGTCCCATGTTCGACCAGCGTCCCATGTCCTTCTCCCACTCCCCGCTTCACGTTCATCTGCGATCAAGCAGACCGCCATCCGAGGAGAGGGAGGAAACTTCGTTTGGGTTCCACTCGATGAAGCAATCGTGATGCATCGATAGAATTACGAAGCAACTTGCCGATCTTACGCAATCTTGGCAGCATGCAACGCTGACCATTAGCCCAGACGAGAGCTAGGTTCACCGTGAGTGACTCACTGCTGCCCTATGCGGTGGGCGCCGCCAAGCGGGCGCGCCGCGCGGCAGTACGTATGCGCCGTCGTGTCGAGCAGATGCATACCGTACCGGCCATCGACGGCGTCAAGCCGCGGCCGCTGCTCCAGGCGGTGCACTTCTCGGTCTCCGGTGGACGCACCCTCAACTTCGCGGTGGCCTTCCCGCGCCGTCCCGAGGCCATCAGCGCGGCTCACCTGGAGTTCTCCCGCGGTCGCCGGGTCGTGCACGTCGACCTTGAGCAGGAGCCGCAGAGTGATGGAACTCTCCTTCTGACGGCCACCTCCCCGCTGCGCCACGACGATCCGTCGGAGACCGCCGTGCGCGGTCCTCTCCTTTCGACCGGCACCTGGCGCATGGAGGTCGTGGTCACCGGGAGTGACGGCCGTGAGCTGCGGGCGAAGATCTCCTCGGCCCCTTCCGCCTCTTCCGACTCGCTGGACGGCCCGACCCTGTCGACGTCGCCCTCGCCGACCAGCGGCGCGGTCTTCCGCCCGGTCCGCTCGGTCGACGGCCGCTCCATGCTGAGCGTGCGCGGGCCGCGCCACCACGCCGAGCTGACCTCGTTCGAATTGCGCTGGGACCGGGTCGTGGTGCACGGCCGCCTCATCGCGGGCCGCGCCCCGGTGTCGGAGTACGCGGCGGAGGCGGTGCTGCGGCGCAGCAGCAAGTCGGTCACGGCCCCCGTCGAGTGGGACGGCGACCGCTTCACCTTCGACGTGCCGCTCGCCGAGATGTCGCAGGGCCGCACCACCCGCACCTGGGACATGCATCTGAAGACCGGCGGAAACCGGCTGAAGATCACCCGTCGGCTGACCGATGTGCGTTACCCCAAGCAGGTCTACCGGACACCGTTCCGTATCGTCGCTCTCGACAACGGTGCGCTCGCGCGGGTGCATGCCTATGTCACCCCGGCCGGCGTGTTCGCCGTGTCCTGTACCGGATTCGGAACCGCCCCCCGTGGCGCAGAGGAAGTTGCATGAAGATCACGTTTCTGCTCACCTGGGGCGACGAGATGGGCGGCACCGAGATGGCCGCCTACACCCAGGCGATCCATCTCGCTCCCCGGCACGACGTCGAGGTGCTGAGCGTCTTCAAGACCCGTCCGGAGCCGTTCTTCGCGGCCGCCCAGCAGGTCAAGCGGCGCTACCTGGTGGACAGGACGGAAGCGTACGGCCGCCCGGTGCGCACCAGCACGCTGGACGAGAACACCTGCCGCACCCTTGAGTCGCTGCCCAGCGAGCTGATCAAGCCGTCCTGGGAGTCCACCTTCGACCGGCTCTCGGACATCGAGATGACGGCCGCTCTCGGCTCCCTCGACTCCGACGTCCTGGTCACCACGACCCCGGCGCTGATGGCGGCGGCCGCCGAGCTCGCCCCCGCCCGGGTGATCACCGTGCACCAGGAGCACCGCGCCTCCCAGCTGCGCGGCGTCTCCGGTGAGCCGCTCCTGGTCTACGGCCCGCGCATCGACGCGCTGGTGTCGCTGACCGAGCGCACCAACGACTGGTTCTCCGACTCGCTGCGCGACGCGGCCCCCGAGCTCGCCGCGATCCCCAACGCGGTGCCCGACGGCTACCGCCCGCGCGCCGACCTGGAGTCCAAGACGATCGTCCTGGCTGCCCGGATGACCCCGGAGAAGCAGCTGGACCACGCCATCCACGCCTTCCAGCGGATCGCCGCCGACTTCCCGGACTGGCAGCTGCGGATCTTCGGCGACGGCCCGCAGGAGGTGCGTCTGCGCCGCCTCGTCGAGGGCCTGGGCATGCACTCGCGCATCGAACTGGTCGGCCGCTCCTCGCAGATGGAGCAGGAGTGGGCCAAGGCCAGCGTCTGCCTGCTGCCCTCGCGCAACGAGGCCTTCCCGCTGGTGCTCCTGGAGATGTTCGCGGCCGGCGTGCCGGTCATCGCGTACGACATCGTCACCGGGCCCGCCGAGATCATCCGCCACGACGTCGACGGCCTGCTTGTGCCGCCCGGCGACATCGACTCGCTGTCGGCCGCCATGGCGCGCCTGATGGGCGAGGACGAGACCCGTCACGAGTTCGGCAAGGCCGCCCGCAAGGGTGTCTACGAGCGCTTCGGCGGCGAGGAGATCACCGCCCGCTGGGAGCAGCTGTTCGCCAAGCTGGTGGCCCGCCGCGACAGCCCCGAGCGCCTGGCGCAGCGCGCCGACCGCACGGCGATGCGCATCGCCGCCGGCGGCACCCGCAGCTTCAGCGTCGCCGCCCCCGTCTCGCACATGGCGAACTCGGCGGACGAGCAAAAAGCCCGCGAGGTCATGCTCCAGGCCCAGGACCGGACCCTGATCCGTTCCGCCGGCCGTCTCGCCGAGCAGCGCGACGACCTGTCGGGCCCGGCCATGGCGCAGATCAACCTGGAGATCACCGCCAAGGTCCTGGAGGACGCGGGGATCCCGTACATCCTGCTGCGCCACGACGCCGGTGTCGCCCACCGCGTCGCCGTGCCCGTCGAGCAGCGCCGCCAGGTGATGGAGGCGATGGCGACCGCCCTGCACGGCAAGCCCGTCTACGCCGAGCTGGTCACCCCGCGCGGCGCGGCGCCGGGCGCGGTGCTCGCCGAGCGGCTGCGCGAGGTCGGCGAGGTCGCCGGGCTGCGCGTCTTCAAGCCGGTCACCTCCGAGAGCCGCACGCTTCGTTACGGGCCCGCCTACGGCTGCAGCCTGGAGTTCTGGGCCGAGTCGGAGGAGGACGGCTGGCGCGAGACCCCGCGTCTGACCACCCTGCTCGGACGCCGGCTGCCGAACCTCCAGGCCACCGCCAAGCTGCGGGTCGGCGAGCGCGACTACCCGACGCTCGCGCAGTTCACCAAGCAGCTGATGTGGGACGTGGACTACCCCGTCGACGTCGTCTACACCTGGGTCGACGACACCGACCCGGCGTGGCAGCAGCGCCGCGACACGGTGCGCCGCGCCCACGACATGCCGACCAACGACGCCGACAGCGGCGACGTCCGGTTCCGCAACCGCGACGAACTGCGGTACTCGCTGCGCTCGTTGGAGATGTTCGCGCCCTGGGTGCGCACCATCTACCTGGTGACCGACGACCAGACCCCGGACTGGCTGGACACCACGCAGCCCGGCATCAAGGTGGTCAGCCACCGCGAGATCTTCAAGGACGCGGCGTGGCTGCCGACGTTCAACTCGCACGCCATCGAGAGCCAGCTGCACCACATCGAGGGCCTGGCCGAGCACTTCCTGTACCTCAACGACGATGTGTTCATCGGCCGTCCGCTCAACCCGTCGTCGTTCTTCCTGAGCAACGGCGTGGCGAAGTTCTTCCGCTCGCCGACCGCCGTGCCGCCGACCGAGCCGTCCGCGGACGACGAGGGCTACTTCGCGGCCGCGAAGAACAACCGGGCCCTGCTTGAGCAGGCGTTCGGGCGGACCGCGACGACCAGCTTCCTGCACGCGCCGCACCCGCTGCGCCGCAGTGTGCTGAGCGAGATCGAGGACAAGTTCCCGGACGAGGTGGGCCGCACCGCCGCCAACCCGTTCCGCGCCAACTCGGACCTGTCGATCACGTCGTCGCTGCACCACCACTACGGCTACCTGGTCGGCAGCTCGGTGCCGTCGGCGATCTCCTGCAGCTACATCAACGTGGGCAACTACGAGCACCACACGGTGCTGACCCGGCTGCTGGCCGAGCGCGGCCACGACGTGTTCTGCATCGGCGAATCGGCCGACGCGGAGGTGTCGGTGGAGGAGCAGGACCGCGTACTGCGGGCGTTCCTGAGCGCGTACTTCCCGGTCAAGTCGCGGTTCGAGCGCGACTGACGCGCCTGTCGCGCCTGTCGCGCCTGTCGCGCCTGTCGCGTCGGATACATCGCATACGAGTAAGGGGCTCGGCCCGGACCAGATGGTCCGGGCCGAGCCCCTTGTCTCTTTACGTCTGCTACTTCTTCTCGAACGGGCTCGGGACCGGGAAGTACGCGTCCAGGAACGGCGTGATCAGGTCCTTCTGCTCATGCACGTCCGACTCCGTGGAGACCGTGTCGTTGACGCAGAACACCGTCTTGTCCCGGTTGGCGAGCAGCCGGCCGAGCCGCGTCTCGGTCCACGGGTGCGTCAAGTCCAGGTAGGTGTACGGAAGTTCGGAGGGCAGAGCGCGCTGCGTGTGGTACGCGTAGTAGTGGTGCAGCGAGGAGGAGATGGAGATGTCGTCCTCGGAGCGGAACCGGCTCGCCTCGGTGTAGCGGTACTCCGGCTCGAACTCCGTCTCGATCTCGGTGAGCAGGCTGCGGCGCAGCGGGTGCGGCATGTGCTTCATCTTCTGCACGACCACCGCCCCGTACCGCTCCTCGATGAGACGGCGGTTGTTCTTTCCGGCGGCCGCGACCGGCGGGTCCTCGGGGCTGCGTGCGCCCAGCGGCACGAGCGCGGGCGACGGGAAGAACTTGGTGAGGCCGCTGGAGAGGAAGAAGTCCTGCGGGGTGACCTCGTTGCCGAGCATCACGTCGTCGTTGAAGTACAGGAAGTGCTCGGCGAGGCCCTCGATGTGGTGGAGCTGGCTCTCGATGGCGTGCGAGTTGAAGGTGGGCAGCAGGCCCGGGTCGCGGAAGATCTCCTTGTGGCTGACGACCTTGATGCCGGGCTGCGTGGTGTCCAGCCAGTCGGGGGTCTGGTCGTCGGTGACGAGGTAGACGTTGCGTACCCAGGGCGCGTACATGTGCAGCGAGCGCAGCGAGTAGCGCAGCTCGTCGCGGCTCAGATAGCGCGCGGCGTTGGCGGACTCGGCGTGGTAGGTCTCGCCCGCGAACTGGGCGCGGCGGCGCAGCCAGGCGGGGTCGGCGCCGTTCACCCAGGTGTAGACGACGTCGATCGGGAAGGTGATCTCGTCGGTGGGGTGGATGGCGAACTCGGCGCGTGTGCGCACCTGGGCCGCGTCCGGGGCCTCGCGCGGGGCGAGGTGGGTGAAGTACGCCTCGGAGACGACGGCGGCGGGCCCCTCGGCGTGCAGGCTCTCGGCGAGCTTGCCGACGCGCGGCGGCACCAGCTCACCGTCCTCCTCGTGCCAGAACTCGACGTCGCAGCCGTAGTTGTTGCCGAGGACGAGGCGGTGCGTGGGGTCCGTGCGGTACCAGGTGACGCGGACGGTCCCGGCGCTCTTGAACCGCTTCCAGGTGGCGTCCTCGTACCCCGGCAGGGAGGTCTCGGGGACCGGGTTGTTGCCCTTGACGTGGGTGACGTAGCCGGGCTGGTCGCCGCAGAGCGCTTCGAGCACCTTCAGCACTGCGGTGCGGTCGCCCTCGCGGACGGCGACTGCTGCGGCGGTGTCGGAGCGGCCGCGTACGCAGAAGTGGTCGAGACCGGCGGCGTGCAGGGCGCGCAGCACGGTGTCGAGGTTGGCGCGGCGCGCCTGGAGCGGGGTGACCCCGGGGGTGACGAGGGCGACCTTGGGGTCCTTGCCGACGTGCACGACCGCGCGGTCGGCCCCGGCGGCGAGGCTCTGGTAGCGCTTGGTGACGCGGGCGGCCCGCATCTTCTCGGCGACGGCCGCGCCGCCCGCGATGCGCATCTTCACGCGGCGCCGCATGTCGGCGTCTACCTGCGAGACGATCGCCTTGCGGACGCTCTCGGGCACGGCTCGCCGGTAGACCCCCAGCAGTCTCGGTGCCTCGGGATTACGCACGGGGGGCTGCTCCTTGACGTTCGGTGGACATCGTACGTTTGCTGAACGTGTCCAGTATGCCGCCGGGGTTTTGGCGGCGGGACGCCGGGTTTTCCCCGCCCCGCCCCCTTCCCGAAAGCCTCCGGCGGTTGATTCGGCTGCGGCCCGTGCCGGGTTGCTCGCGCAGTTCCCCGCGCCCCTTGAGCAACCTGTTCCGCAGCCGAACCGAGCGAACCGGCTAGAACGGGTTGAACTCGTCGAACTCCTGCTGGGCCTCGTCGCGCTCCGCCTCGCGGTCGCGGCGGCGCTGGGCGGCGGGACGGGGGGCCTCCAGGCGGTGGTCCTCGCCACGGCGGCCGAGCATCTCCGCGCCCGCCATCATCGTCGGCTCCCAGTCGAAGACGACCGCGTTCTCCTCGGAGCCGATGGCGACGCCGTCGCCCGCGCGGGCACCGGCCTTCATCAGCTTGTCCTCGACGCCGAGGCGGTTGAGGCGGTCGGCGAGGTAGCCGACGGCCTCGTCGTTGTTGAAGTCCGTCTGGCGCACCCAGCGCTCCGGCTTCTCGCCGCGCACCCGGTAGACCTCGGCGGCCTCGTCGTAGGTGACCGTGAAGCCCGCGTCGTCGACCGCCTTGGGGCGGATCACGATGCGGGTGGCCTCCTGGACGGGCTTGGCGGCGCGCGCCTGGGCCACGATCTCGGCGAGCGCGAAGGACAGCTCCTTCAGACCCGTACGGGCGACCGCGGAGACCTCGAAGACCTTGTAGCCGCGCTCTTCGAGCTCCCCGCGGATCATCTCCGCGAGGTCCTGGCCGTCCGGGATGTCGATCTTGTTGAGGACGACGATGCGGGGCCGGTCGTCGAGGCCGCCGTACTGCGCGAGCTCGGCCTCGATGACGTCGAGGTCGGAGACGGGGTCTCGGTCGGACTCCAGCGTCGCTGTGTCCAGCACGTGCACGAGCACCGAGCAGCGCTCGACGTGCCGCAGGAACTCAAGGCCCAGGCCCTTGCCCTGGCTGGCGCCCGGGATGAGGCCGGGGACGTCCGCGATGGTGTAGACGGTGGAGCCCGCGGTCACCACGCCGAGGTTCGGGACCAGCGTCGTGAACGGGTAGTCCGCGATCTTCGGCTTGGCGGCGGAGAGGACGGAGATGAGGGAGGACTTGCCCGCGCTCGGGTAGCCGACCAGGGCCACGTCGGCGACGGTCTTGAGCTCCATGACCACGTCACGGGCCTCGCCCGGCTCGCCGAGCAGCGCGAAGCCGGGGGCCTTGCGCCGGGCGGAGGCGAGCGCCGCGTTGCCGAGGCCCCCGCGGCCGCCCTGGCCCGCGATGAACGTGGTGCCGTGGCCGACCAGGTCGGCGAGCACGTTGCCGTCCTTGTCGAGGACGACGGTGCCGTCCGGGACCGGCAGGACCAGGTCCTGGCCGTCCTTGCCGGACCGGTTGCCGCCTTCGCCGGGCGCACCGTTGGTGGCCTTGCGGTGCGGGCTGTGGTGGTAGTCGAGGAGCGTGGTCACCGACTGGTCGACGACCAGGATGACATCGCCGCCACGGCCGCCGTTGCCGCCGTCGGGGCCGCCGAGCGGCTTGAACTTCTCCCGGTGTACGGAGGCGCAGCCGTGGCCTCCGTTACCCGCGGCGACGTGCAGCTCGACGCGGTCCACGAAGGTGGTCATGGTTACTTGCCTCCTGGGGGTCCCCCCCGGCCGAAGGTTGGGGGAGTACGGGAATGTCTCTTCTGTAACACGCGAAAGGCGGACCCGCTTCCCGTACGGCATCCGTACGGGAAGTGAGGTCCGCCTCAGCGAGAGAACCGGTCAGGCGACCGGAACGATGTTCACGACCTTGCGGCCACGGTGGGTGCCGAACTGCACCGCGCCGGCCTGCAGGGCGAACAGCGTGTCGTCGCCACCGCGGCCGACACCGGCGCCCGGGTGGAAGTGGGTGCCACGCTGGCGGACCAGGATCTCACCGGCGTTGACGGTCTGACCGCCGAAGCGCTTCACACCGAGCCGCTGAGCGTTGGAGTCGCGACCGTTCCGGGTGGACGATGCGCCCTTCTTGTGTGCCATGTCTCCTCAGTCCCTTACTTCGCAGCCGTGGGGATGCCGGTGACCTTGATCGCCGTGTACTGCTGGCGGTGGCCCTGGCGACGGCGGTAACCGGTCTTGTTCTTGTACCGAAGGATGTCGATCTTGGCACCCTTGTGGTGGTCCACGACCTCGGCCGTGACCTTGATGCCGGCCAGCACCCACGGGTCGCTGGTGACAGCGTCGCCGTCGACAACGAGCAGGGTCGAGAGCTCGACCGTGTCGCCAACCTTGGCAGTGGAAATCTTGTCAACCTCAACGATGTCGCCGACAGCAACCTTGTGCTGGCGACCACCGCTGCGCACGATGGCGTACACGCGGATCTCTCTCTCGCTCGGAACCGATACCTCTGAAGCCAGCCGCTCACACGGGCGGGGCCCGTGATGATCCGGAGTGGACGAGCGGCCTCTCCCCGTTCCTGCGCGAACAGGACCCGGGAGGAAGGTGCTCAGAGGCGGGCGCGCATGGAAACACGCCGAGGGTCAAGGTTACGGGGGTGGCCGCGAGGGGTCAAACCGGGGTGCGGCGGAGGGAAGGAGGGGGTGCGGCGGGGGCCGCAGGACAAGGGACGGGCGGCGGACCCGTGGTAACCCGCGCGGCCCTTCCTGATTCAATGAACACTCGTGTCCTTGCGTTCGCTGCTCTCCATGCCCCGCATGCTCCGCCACGGCTCGTCCGTGGGCGCGGACCTGCCGCCCGACGAGGCCGTCACGCTGGACGCCCCGGACGGCCCGATGCGCGACGCGCTGGCCGCCGTGCACGCCGGGGACCGCGGCCCCGCCGCCGCCCTGCTCGCCGGAACCCGCCTGGGCGCCGAGTGGGAGCGCCGCAGCACGTATGTGACCCAGCTCGCCGCGGCCGCCCTGCACAGCCCGCACTGGCTGGACGCCTGGCTCACCGAGTCGCCCGAGGACCCCGACGCGGTGCTGGTCAAGGCCGAGCTCTGCGTCCACCAGGCGTGGGAGGTGCGCAGCGCGGCACGGGCCAAGGACGTGGGGCCCGAGCGGTTCCAGGCGTTCTTCGCGCTGCTCGGCGACGCCGTGCCGGTGGCCTCCGCCGCCGCCCGGCTCAACCCGACCGACCCGGTGCCGTGGCAGATCGCGCTCACCCACGCCCGGGGCAGCCAGGCCTCCCGCGAGGTGTTCGACGCGTACTGGGCCGAGGCCACCGCCCGCTCCCCGCACCACTACGGCTGCCACGCGGCGGCCCTGCAGTACCTCTCGGAGAAGTGGTACGGCTCGCACGGCGAGATGTTCGCGTTCGCCGAGCGGGCCGCCGAGAGCGCGCTGCCCGGCTCCAAGCTGCACGCGCTGCCGCTGCTCGCGGCCGTCGAGTACGTGGTGGCCTCGGACGATCCGGCCCGCCAGAGCCCGATCGAGCGCCCCCGCATCGACGCGGCGGTGGAACGGGCCCTGGAGCTGTCCACCTGGTACGAGCCGGGCGACCCGGAGGCCGCGGACTTCCGCAACCACCTCGTCCTGATGCTGATCCTGCACGAGCGCTGGGCCGAGGCGCTCGATGTGTTCCGGGCGATCGGGGTGCGGGCGCGGACGTATCCATGGGCGTACCTGGGCGAGCCGCGCACCGAGTTCGTGGAGCTGCGCTCGGGCGTACGGATGCAGCTCGCCTCGCGTACGCCGTTCTTCTCCCGGCCCCGGCGGCCCGCCGCCCGGCCCCTCGGCGCCACACAGCCCGCGAGCTCCGCGCTGCGCTCGCTGGCGATAGCCGCGGCCCCGCCGCACCAGGTCGCCGAGGCCGCGCTGATGTGCGGCGTCTCGCTGCGGATCGCGCCCGCGCGGACGGGGATGAGTTACGTGGAGCTCGCTTGGGACCCCTCGCCCGGGCGGCGTGCGGCGCTGGCCGGGGACGACCGGCTCACGGCGGCGGCCGACAGCTTCACCACGGGCGAGAAGTGGCCCGCGCTGGTGCTGCGCCGCACCGAGTCGCGGTACGGGCTCACGCTGCTGCAGAAGGGCAGGGAGACCGCCGCGCACCAGTGGGACCCGGCGGCCCCGGTCACCGACCACACGGCGGCAGCCGCGACCGCGCAGGCCCTCGCGGCGGCGTTCTCGGTCCCGGACGCGCGGCCGCTGGTGACGCTGCTGCGGGGTGCGGACTCCCCCGCCCGCCGCCAGGCCGACGTCCTGGCCGCGCTCGGCCTGCCGCCGCTGCCGCCCGGCTTCGGCGAGCGCGACGAGGTCCTGCGCACCACCCCGGGCGCCCAACTCCTGGCCCGCCGGGGCGTGTTGCGCGGCATCCGCGACTCCATGTCCACGGACCTGGGCACCCCGACCCTCCCGATCCCCCGCCCCCGCCGCTGGTGGCGCCTGCGCCTGGCGGCCCTGACAATCCTGCTCCCGGCGTCGGCGTACGCCTGGACGACGCCAGACCCGTACCGCGCCACAATCCCGACTCTGGCGTCCCTGTACCTGATGAGCCAGCTGCGTACGGCTTGGCGCGGCCGACGCTCGTAACGCGCGGCGAACGCCGAAGGCCCGGCCCCGGAATCCCGGGGCCGGGCCTTCGCCGTACTACCTGACCGTCGCTCAGCTCTCGGCCGGGGCCGACTCCGCTGCGGCGGACTTCTTGGACGCCGCCTTCTTCGCGGTCGTCTTCTTCGCCACGGTCTTCTTGGCCGCCGTCTTCTTCGCGGCCGCCTTCTTCGCGGGGGCCTTCTTGGCGGCCTTGCGGGCCGTCTTCTTGGCCGGGGCCGCCTCCTCGGCGACCTCCGCCTCGGGCTCCGCGACCACGACCGGGGCGGACTCGACCACGAGCACCGCGGCCTCCTGCGCACCCGAGGGCGAACCGGCGGGCGCGGTGGCCTTACGGGTCACCCGGCGACGGGCACGCGGCGCGGCGGCGACGGGCGCCTCCTCGACAGCGGGCTCGACGACCTGCTCGGCCACGACAGGCTCCGCGACCGGCTCGACCACGACGACCTCGGGCTCCGCCACCACGACCGGCTCGGCCGCGGCGGGCGAGCCCGCCGGCGCGGTCGCCTTGCGGGTGGCCCGGCGACGGGTGCGCCCACGCGGCGCCTCGTCCTCGATGAACGACGCGACCGTGACGGCCTTCGGCTCCGGCTCGGCCTCGACAACGGGCTCCGCGACCGGCTCGGCCTCGACGACCGGCTCGGCGGCCCGGCGCGGCGCACCGGCCGGAGCCGACGCCTTGCGGGTCGCCCGGCGGCGCGAACGACCACCACGGGCCGCGGCCTCCGCCTCGGCGGCGCTGCTGTACAGCTCCTCGTCCGGGACGAACGCGGGCTCGGCGAGCGCGACGGGAGCCGCGACCTCGGCCGCCACCTCCGCCTCGGTCTCGACGACCTCGCCGTCCACCTCGGCCTCGACGACCTCGTGCTCGTGCGCGTGGTCGTGCTCACCGGCGCCGCCCCGGCCGCGCTTCTTCGAGCGCTTGCCGTTGCCGCCGCCACCGACCGAGGTCGGCTGCTCCATGTGCACGATCACACCGCGGCCGTTGCAGTGGACACAGGTCTCGGAGAACGACTCAAGGAGGCCCTGGCCGACCCGCTTGCGGGTCATCTGGACCAGGCCGAGCGAGGTCACCTCGGCGACCTGGTGCTTCGTACGGTCGCGGCCCAGGCATTCGAGCAGGCGCCGCAGCACCAGGTCCCGGTTGGACTCCAGGACCATGTCGATGAAGTCGATGACGACGATGCCACCGAGGTCGCGCAGCCGCAGCTGGCGCACGATCTCCTCGGCCGCCTCCAGGTTGTTCCTGGTGACGGTCTCCTCCAGGTTGCCGCCCTGGCCGGTGAACTTGCCGGTGTTGACGTCGACGACGATCATCGCCTCGGTCTTGTCGATCACCAGCGAACCGCCGCTGGGCAGCCAGACCTTGCGGTCCAGCGCCTTCATCAGCTGCTCGTCGATCCGGTACGTGGCGAAGACGTCGACCTCGGAGGTCCACTTCGACAGCCGGTCCGTGAGGTCCGGGGCGACGTGCGAGACGTAACCGTGGATGGTCTCCCAGGCCTCGTCACCGCTGACGATGACCTTGGAGAAGTCCTCGTTGAAGATGTCGCGCACGACGCGGACGGTCATGTCCGGCTCGCCGTACAGCAGGCTCGGCGCGGACGTCGAGATCTGCTTGGACTTCTTCTGGATGTCCTGCCACTGCGCCTGGAGGCGCTCGACGTCGCGGCGCAGCTCGTCCTCGCTCGCGCCCTCGGCGGCAGTGCGCACGATGACGCCCGCGTCCTCGGGGACGATCTTCTTGAGGATGGTCTTCAGCCGCGCGCGCTCGGTGTCCGGGAGCTTGCGGCTGATACCGGTCATCGAGCCCTCGGGCACGTACACCAGGTAGCGGCCGGGCAGCGAGACCTGGCTGGTCAGACGCGCGCCCTTGTGGCCGATCGGGTCCTTGGTGACCTGCACCAGGACCGACTGGCCGGACTTGAGCGCGGCCTCGATGCGGCGCGGCCCGTTGGCCATGCCCAGCGCCTCGAAGTTGACCTCACCGGCGTACAGGACGGCGTTGCGGCCCTTGCCGATGTCGACGAAGGCGGCCTCCATCGACGGCAGCACGTTCTGGACCTTGCCCAGGTAGACGTTGCCGACGTACGAGGTGGCCTGCTCCTTGTTGACGTAGTGCTCGACGAGCACGTTGTCTTCCAGGACGCCGATCTGGGTGCGCTCGCCGCTCTGGCGGACGACCATCACGCGCTCGACGGCCTCGCGGCGCGCCAGGAACTCCGCCTCGGTGATGATCGGCACCCGGCGGCGGCCCTGCTCGCGCCCCTCGCGGCGACGCTGCTTCTTGGCCTCCAGACGGGTCGAGCCCTTGATGGACTGCACCTCGTCGGACGGCTCGGCCTTCTCGCGGGCCGGGCGCGGCTCACGGACCTTGACGACCGTACGCTCCGGGTCGTCCGAGCCCGTACCGGCCTCGTGGTCGCCACCGTCACCGCTGCGGCGACGGCGCCGGCGACGACGGCGGCTGCTGCTGGTACCGGCGGCGGACGGGGTGCCGTCGGCCTCCTCGTCCTCGTCCTCGTAGCTCTCGGCCTCGGCGGACTCCTCGGACTCCGCCTCCTCGGCGCCCTCTTCGCCCTCGGCGCCGGCGGACTCGCCCCGGCGACGGCGGCGGCCACCACGGCGGCGGCGGCGCGAGGGACGGTCGTCCTCGTGCTCCTCGGCGGCCTCCTCGGCCTCTTCCTCCGCTTCCTCCTCGGCAGCCTCGACGACCTCGACCACGGGGGCCTGCGGCTCGGGCGCGGCCTCGGCGCTCTCACCGCGACGGCGGCGGCGACGGCGCGAGGGGCCCTGCGGCTCCGCCTGCTCGACGACGGCCTCCTCCTCGGCCTCCGTCTCGTCCTCGACCTCGACGGCGGCGCGCGCGGCGGCGGCCGCGGCGGTCTCCGGGGTCTGGAACATCGGCTCGTGGAAGACCGGCGCCTGGAAGACGGCGACGGCGGGGCGGGTGGCGCGGCGGCGGGACCGGCCGACCGGCTCCTCGGCGGCCTCCTCGGCCTGCGGCTCCTTCGCCGGGGCCGCCTCGGCGGCGGCCGGCGTGAACTGCGGCGCGGTGGCCTTGCGGGTGGCACGGCGACGGGTCCGCCCACGCGGCGCCTCGTCCTCGACGGGCTCCTCGGCGACGACCTCTTCGGCGACCGGAGCCTCGACAACGGCCTCGACGATCTCCTCGGCGGCCTTGGGCGCACCGGCCGGAGCCGTCGCCTTACGGGTCGCACGGCGACGGGTGCGCGCCGGAGCCGCGCTCTCCTCGGCGGCGGCCGCGACAGCGGCCTCCTCGGCCGGGGAGGCGACCGGGTCCTCGGCGGCGACGGCGGCCGGCGCACCGAGGGCGCCCGGGGCCTCCTCGACGACCGGGGCACCGGCGGGCGCGGTGGCCTTACGGGTGGCACGGCGACGCGTACGGGCCGGGGCGGCCTCGACGACCGGCTCGGCCTCTTCGGCCTCTTCCGCCTCGACGGCGACCGGGGCGGCCTCGACGACCTCCACGGCCTCCTCGGCGGCCTTGGGCGCACCGGCGGGGGCCGTGGCCTTACGGGTGGCGCGACGGCGGGTACGGGCGGGGGCGGCGGGCTCTTCGGCCTCGGCCTCGACGACCGGAGCGGCCTCGACGACCTCGGGGGCCTGCTCGGCGGTGGCGGCGGGCGCGGTCACCTTGCGGGTGGCGCGGCGGCGCGGACGGGCCGAAGCGGCCTCGGGCTCGGCGTCAGCGACAGCAGGTACCTCAGCTTCGGCGGCGGCCGGGGTCTCCTCGACCACGGGCGCACCCGCCGGAGCGGTGGCCTTACGGGTCGCGCGGCGGCGCGGACGCGCCGGAGCGGCCTCCGGCTCGGCGGCGTCAGCAACTGCGGGGGTCTCGGCCACGGGGGCCGGCTCGGTGGTCGCCTCGGGGGCGTCGCCGGTGGCGGCACCCGGCGGACCGGCGGGCCGCGACGCCGCGCGGCGCCTGCGGCGCGGCGGCAGCGTGTCGCTGGGGCTGTTGTCGTCCCCGGTCACACCGGGTTCGTTCTTCTCGTTCTCAAGCATGCGGGCGTAGCTCCCGTCACGCTCCCGGGCGCCGCGCCTTGGTCCGGTCCGGCGGCACGACCGCGTGATGTGCGCGGGTGCCGTCGTCCGGGGCGCGGGCGCCGCACGGGAGCTGTATGTCCGGCTCGCCGGTTCCGTCCGCGATATACGCACGGCCTGGCGAAAGTCTCCTGGTCAGTGCGCGGCCCGACCCAGGTGGCTCCCGAGTACCAGGGCTGCGCTACAACGACTGCCCTTACGCGGCTGGACCTTCCGGCGCCGTCGCAGAAGCCGTCCCGGCGGCCTTGGGTGGAGCGGCCGGGGCTGCCTCGCGGTCGGGCGCGAGCGGGTCGGTCACCGTGCCGGACTCCTCGTCGAAGAGCCCCTGCGCCAGCCTGGTCACCGCTGCGGGGACCGGCGGCGCCAGGTCGGCCACAGCTCGGAGACCGGACAGGACGTCGTCGGGTCGCACGGCAGGTGTCAGGTGCCGTACCACCAGGCGCAGTATCGCACAGGGCTTGTCCACCGGCCTATCAGCCTGTGGAAGCGCCTGGAGCTCGACGACGGCGCCGCGCGTGTCGAAGGTGCGCATACCGTTCTTCGTCCGGCGCTGGACCTCGACGGTCTCGGCGGCCAGGAACGTCTCGACGGCCTTGTGGGCGTCCTCGACGGCCACGCCTTCGAGCCGCAGCTCCCAGACGGAGGCGGTCAGCCGGTCGGCGAGGCCGGAGGTGCGGGCCTCGACTGCGTCGGTGATGTCGAGCCCGGCGGGCAGCGACTCGTCGAGCAGCTCGCGCAGCGTCGCCGGGTCGCGGTGCTCGGTGAGCGCGATCTCCAGGTACTCGGCCTCGGAGCCGGTGCCGGTGGGGGCGGCGTTCGCGTACGAGACCTTGGGGTGCGGGGTGAAGCCCGCCGAGTACGCCATGGGCACCTCGGCGCGGCGCAGCGCGCGCTCGAAGGCGCGCTGGAAGTCGCGGTGGCTGGTGAACCGGAGGCGGCCGCGCTTGGTGTAGCGCAGTCGGATGCGCTGCACCGCAGGTGCGGGCGGCGGGCCTTCGGGCTGTCGCTTGCCCAGTGGTTCTTCTCCTCGTGCGGGGCGGGCGCGGTGGGCGCCGCCCACCTGTCCTGTGGGGGCCCTCCGGTCACAGCCCGCGCGCCGCCCGGCTCATCCCTCCGTTTTACGCAGGGAGATCTCGGGGGCGGCCACCGCGTCGGAGGCAGTAGTTGTACGACCCAGAGTACGCGCCGGATGCGGTGCCGGTTCCCGGGGCGGCCCGCCCACCAGCGCCCGCCAGGCATCGGCGCGGGCCTGGCGCACGGTGTCGCGGGCCGATGCGAGCGCCTCGCGCGCGGTACGCCCGGCCGCGCCCAGCGCCTCGCGCGCGGCCCGTCCGGCGACGGCCGCGGCCCGGGCCGCCGGGGCCCACAAGGTGTCCCGCACCCAGTGCAGCACCGGCGCGCACAGGCTCCGCCACACCCACCGCACGGGCCGCCCGACCAGCTGCCACCCGAGCCACTTCAGGCCGCGCCCGACGGCCCGCGAAATCTGCCCGGCGATCCGCCAGGCGTGCCCGAACGCGTCCCCGACCTCCCGCGCGACGACCGCGATCCCGCGCCCGACGGGCGTCAGCACCCGCCGCCAGAACCACCCGACAGGTACCACAATCAAGATCAAACCCACCCGAACGAGGGCGGTTCCGATCGCGGACAGGACCACCCCGATACCCCGCGCCACCCACGAGAGACCCGTCCACCCTCCGGCGGCGAGCCAGGCGACGCCGTGGCCCAGCGGAGTGAGGACGTACCGGTACACCCAACTCGCCGGAGCGGCCACGCCGTACCGCCACAGCGGCACCACCAGCCACCGCCACAGCCACCCCAGCGGCACAACCACCAACACCCGCCCCGTCCACGCCAGACCGCGCCCCAGATACATGAGCGGGAGCACGATCAGCGTGTGGCCCAGCCAGGACAGCGCGCGGCCCACGGGGCGCAGGATCGTGCGGTGGAGGGCGCGGGCCGCGGCGGCCAGGACGTCCCAGACCATGCGGACCGGCACGACGAGGACCAGGACGACGATCCGTACGGGGACGCGGATCGCCACGGTCGGACAGCCCTCGGGCTGCCTCGGCGGCTGCTGCTGGAGTTCCATGGACGTCAAGACGCGGCAAAGGCCCCGCACCGTTGCGGTGCGGGGCCTTCCGTGATCGAGCGGTTACTTGACGACCGTCAACGGGAGCAGCTTCTTGCCCGTGGGGCCGATCTGGATGCTGGTGTCCATCTGCGGACAAACGCCGCAATCGAAGCACGGCGTCCAGCGGCAGTCCTCGACCTCGGTCTCGTCGAGCGAGTCCTGCCAGTCCTCCCAGAGCCAGTCCTTGTCGAGACCGGAGTCCAGGTGGTCCCAGGGCAGGACCTCCTCGTATGTGCGCTCACGCGTCGTGTACCAGTCGACGTCCACGCCGAACGACGGCAGCGTCTTCTCCGCGCTCGCCATCCAGCGGTCGTACGAGAAGTGCTCGCGCCAGCCGTCGAAGCGGCCGCCGTCCTCGTACACGGCGCGGATGACCGCGCCCACGCGGCGGTCGCCGCGCGAGAGCAGGCCCTCGACGATGCCCGGCTTGCCGTCGTGGTAGCGGAAGCCGATGGAGCGGCCGTACTTCTTGTCGCCGCGGATCTTGTCGCGCAGCTTCTCCAGGCGCGCGTCCGTCTCCTCGGCCGACAGCTGCGGGGCCCACTGGAACGGGGTGTGCGGCTTGGGCACGAACCCGCCGATGGAGACCGTGCAGCGGATGTCGTTCTGGCCCGAGACCTCACGGCCCTTGGCGATCACGTTGACCGCCATGTCGCCGATCTGGAGGACGTCCTCGTCGGTCTCGGTGGGCAGGCCGCACATGAAGTACAGCTTCACCTGGCGCCAGCCGTTGCCGTAGGCAGTCGCGACCGTACGGATCAGGTCCTCTTCCGAGACCATCTTGTTGATGACCTTGCGCATGCGCTCGGAGCCGCCCTCGGGGGCGAAGGTGAGACCCGAGCGACGGCCGTTGCGGGTCAGCTCGTTGGCGAGGTCGACGTTGAACGCGTCCACACGGGTCGACGGCAGCGACAGGCCGATCTTGTCCTCGGTGTAGCGGTCCGCGAGGCCCTTGGCGATCTCACCGATCTCGGTGTGGTCGGCAGAGGACAGCGACAGCAGGCCGACCTCCTCGAAGCCCGTGGCCTTCAGACCCTTGTCCACCATCTCGCCGATGCCGGTGATGCTTCGCTCCCGCACGGGGCGCGTGATCATGCCGGCCTGGCAGAAACGGCAGCCGCGGGTGCAGCCGCGGAAGATCTCCACCGACATCCGCTCGTGGACGGTCTCCGCGAGCGGGACCAGCGGCTGCTTGGGGTAGGGCCACTCGTCGAGGTCCATGACGGTGTGCTTGCTGACCCGCCACGGCACGCCCGACTTGTTCGGGACGACACGGCCGATACGGCCGTCGGGCAGGTACTCCACGTCGTAGAAGGCCGGGACGTACACGCCACCGGTCTTCGCGAGGCGGAACAGGACCTCTTCGCGGCCGCCGGGACGGCCTTCGGCCTTCCACGCGCGGATGATCGTGGTCATGTCGAGCACGGCCTGCTCGCCGTCGCCGATAACCGCGCAGTCGATGAAGTCCGCGATCGGCTCGGGGTTGAAGGCCGCGTGGCCGCCCGCCAGGACGATCGGGTCGTCGATGCCGCGGTCCTTGGACTCCAGCGGGATGCCCGCGAGCTCCAGGGCCGTGAGCATGTTGGTGTAGCCGAGCTCGGTGGAGAAGCTGAGGCCGAAGACGTCGAACGCCTTGACCGGCCGGTGCGAGTCCACCGTGAACTGGGGCACCTGGTGCTCGCGCATCAGGGCTTCCATGTCCGGCCACACGCTGTACGTGCGCTCGGCGAGGACGCCCTCGCGCTCGTTCAGCACCTCGTAGAGGATCATGACGCCCTGGTTGGGCAGGCCCACCTCGTACGCGTCCGGGTACATGAGCGCCCAGCGGACGTCGCACTCCTCCCACGGCTTGACGGTGGAGTTGAGCTCACCGCCGACGTACTGGATGGGCTTCTGCACATGCGGGAGCAGAGCTTCGAGCTGTGGGAAGACCGATTCGGCGGCAGTCATCTCGACGAACTTTCGTGAGCTGGCAGGGGGCGACTCTCTAGCGTAACCCGCTCGCGAGGCGCTCCTCGCCCGCCGGAACCAGGGCGGCTCAGGCCATGAGCCGCTCCCGCAGTACGGGCCTGGACGCCTTCGCCCACACCTCGGGCAGCTCCCGCTCGCGCTCGGCCGCCGTCGCGGCCTCCTGTCCGTAAAGGAGTCCCCAGGTGAACGCGGACTCGCCCGCCAGATGCGCCTGGACGGCGAGGCCCCGCAGGGCCTCGCGGGCCACCACGCTGTCCTGGTGGTCGCCGAGCACCGTCTGCACGGCCTTCATCCGCTTGGCGAACTTCTTCGCGGGCCCGCCGAGCGCCGGGGTGGCGGCCTCGGCGGCGTAGCGGGCGCGCTTGGCGGCCTTGCGGGCGTCGTGCATGGCGAGGTCGCGCGGGATGCCGGGGTCGAGCGCGAGGGCGTGCTCTATCCGTCCGGCCAGCCGGTCGTAGTCTCTGATCACGGCCTTGGGCACGACGTCGGCGACCGGGCGGCGGGCGGCCGGGCGCAGCGGCGGGCCGTCGAGGAGGGCGTCGAGGGTGTCGAGCAGGACGAGGTAGCGCTTGCTGTCCAGGACGGCGATGGTCTTGCGGCGCGAGCCGCTGCGGCGGGCGACGGACCAGATGCGCAGCCGCCCGCGCACGGGGCCGAGCAGCAGCGTGCGGGGCAGGGCCGCGATCCGGCTCTGGAGGCGTTCGGTGAGCACTTCCTGGTCCCGGTCGACCCCGAGCTCCGCCGCGAGCCACTTCAGCTCCTCGCCGACGGGGTCGGTGACGGTCCGGTCGAGGACTTTTCCGTACGAGCGGAAGGCGCTGCGCAGACGGCGGGTGGCCACCCGCATCTGGTGCACGGAGTCGGGCAGATCGCGCCGGACCGCCGGGTCGAGGGCGACCAGGGCGTCGCGCTGGGCACGCAGATAGTCGAGGACGTGCGTGCCGGCGGTGGGCTTCCCGCTCTCGCGGGTGTCTTCGGCCGGGCGGCCGAGGCCGGTCTCCGCCAGCGCCCTGGCCAGCTTGGACGCGCTCGCCGAGGGGCGCAGGCCCGCCTTGCGCAGGCGTTTTTCGACGCGGTCGAGGAGGGCCGGGTCGGCGTCGTCGGCGAGCTCGACCTCGATCTCGGTCCACGAGGCCGTGGGCGAACCATCGGCCTGCGGCAGGCGCTCCGCCCGCACCGCGTCGACGCTCACCTCGGCGAGCAGGGCGCCGTCCTCGTCCAGCAGATGGCGTACGTCACGGGAAGACAACAGCCGTACCACGGGGGCGAGTTGGGTGTCGCGGACGAGGGAGCGCACCAGGGCGGCCAGGGCGCGCGGGACGGTCGGGGAAAGAGGGGCGCGGATCTCGTCGCGGATGCCGGTGGCGACCGGGAACTTCAGATGCCAGCCCGCGTCGTCGCCGCCCGTTCTGCGGCGCAGGGTGAGCGCGTGCGCGGCCAGGCGCAGGTCCGGGGTGTCGTAGTAGACGGCGTCCAGCTCCGCCACGCCCTTGTCCACGACGGACGCCACGTCCGCGACCCTGGTCAGGTCGGGCAGGCGCACTTCGTCGCCGGTGGCTTCGTACTTCCGCTCGATCTCGCGCTTCGTCTCCGCCATGAATTGAATCTAGACGCGAAAACGGGCCCTGGGCAGAGCGCCGGACCGGCCATTTCGTCCGATCCGACACCCTTCGCGCCCAGGGCCCCGTACTGCACCGCCACTACGCCGTTATCGGGCGCTGCACCCTGATCGACTGGAGCAGTCCGATCGCCACCCAGACCGCGAACATCGACGATCCTCCGTACGAGACGAACGGCAGCGGGATACCGGCGACCGGCATGATGCCGAGCGTCATGCCGATGTTCTCGAAGGACTGGAAGGCGAACCAGGCGATGATGCCGGCCGCCACGATCGTGCCGTACAGCTCGGTGGTCTCGCGGGCGATGCGGCAGGCGCGCCACAGGACGATGCCGATGAGCACGATGATCAGGCCCGCGCCGACGAAGCCGAGTTCTTCGCCCGCGACCGTGAAGACGAAGTCCGTCTGCTGTTCGGGCACGAACTGGCCGGTGGTCTGGGAGCCCTTGAACAGGCCGGTGCCGGTGAGGCCGCCGGAGCCGATCGCGATCCTGGCCTGGCTGGTGTTGTAGCCGACACCGGCCGGGTCGAGGTTGGGGTTGGCGAACGCGGCGAAGCGGTTGATCTGGTACTTGTCCAGTATCCCGAGCGAGGCGACCAGGACGGCGCCGACCACTCCGGCGCCGAGCAGGCCGAAGATCCAGCGGTTGGAGGCCCCGGAGGCCAGGAGCACGCCGAGGATTATCACCACGATGACCATGGTGGAGCCGAGGTCGGGCATCAGCATGATGCAGCCGATCGGCACCATCGCCAGGCCCAGCGCCTTCATCACCGTGCGGTGGTCGGGGTGGGCCTGGTCGCCCGCGTCCACCCGGGCCGCGAGCAGCATCGCCATGCACAGGATGATGGCGATCTTCGCGAACTCGGAGGGCTGGAGGGAGAATCCGCCGCCGAGCACGATCCAGGAGTGCGCGCCGTTGACGGTGGCGCCGAGCGGCGAGAGCACCGCGAGCAGCATCAGGATGGCCAGCCCGTACAGGACGGGCACGGCGCCGCGCAGGGTGCGGTGGCCGAGCCAGATGGTGCCGGTCATGAGGCAGAGGCCGATGCCGGCGTTCATGGCGTGCCGGATCAGGAAGTAGTACGGGTCGCCCTGGTTGATGTAGGTGCGGTTGCGGGTGGCGGACCACACCAGGAGCGAGCCGATGAAGCAGAGCGCGAGGGCCGCGAGCAGCAGCGGCCAGTCGAGCCGGCGCAGCACCGAGTCGCGCGCGGTCATCTTGGCGAAGGTGGAGCGCTGCGGGGCGTAGCGCTGGACGGAGAAGCCTGCCATGGCGCTAGTCCCTCCGGCCGTTGCGGTTGTCGGTGTTGGTGGCCGTGGTGTTCTGCTGCGGCTGTCCGGCGGGGGTCTGCTGCGGCTGCCCGTCGGGCGTCGGCTGGTCGGAGGCCTTGGCGACCGGCCGCTCGTAGGCGGTGACGGTGGGCGCGTCGATCGAGCCGTCGGGCTGGATCTTGGGCAGGGACTGCTCGGGCTGCGGCAGCAGGGCCTTCTTGAGGTCCTGGTGGCCGGCGTCGTCGATGCCGTACATCGCCTCGTAGATCTTGCGCACGGCCTCACCGGAGGCGCCGGAACCCGTACCGGCCTGGGCGATCGTCATGACGACCGTGTAGTCCTTGGAGTACGTGGCGAGCCACGACGTGGTCTGCTTGCCGTAGACCTCGGCGGTGCCGGTCTTGGCGTGCAGCTCGATCTTGTCCTGCGGCCAGCCCTGGAACTTCCAGGCGGCGGTACCGGCGGTGACGACGCCCGCGAGCGCCTTGTTCATCCCGGCGAGGGTGTCCTGGGTGATCGGCAGCTTGCCGTTGACCTTCGGCTTGATCTCGCGGACGGTCTTGCCGTCGGCGCTGACGATCGCCTTGCCGATGGTCGGCGCGTGCATGGTGCCGCCGTTGGCGAGCGCCCCGTAGATCATGGCCTCCTGGACCGGGGTGACGAGGGTGTCGCCCTGGCCGATGGAGTAGTTGATCGAGTCGCCCTCGCGCATCTTGTTGCCTTCGAGGCAGTTCTCGTACGCGATCTTCTCGACGTAACTGCCGTCCTTCTTGCCGGACTTGCACCAGCCGTCCTTGTTGGCCGTCCAGTAGTTCTCCTTCCACTGGCGGTCCGGGACGCGGCCGGTGACCTCGTTGGGCAGGTCCACGCCGGTGGGCTTGCCGAGGCCGAACTGGTGGGCCGCCTTGTAGAAGTAGTCCTGGGGCTCACCCTTCTTCGGGTTGATCCCGCCGTCCTTCTTCCACTCGTTGTCGGCGAGCCCGTAGAAGACGGTGTCGCAGGAGACCTCAAGCGCGCGGCCCAGCGAGATGGGGCCGAAGTTCTCGCCCTCGAAGTTCTTGAAGACCTGCCCGCCCACGGAGTACGAGCTGGTGCAGGGGTATCCGCCGTCCCACTTGTAGCCGGCCTCGACGGCGGCGGCCGTGGAGACCACCTTGAAGGTCGAGCCGGGCGCGGCCTGACCCTGTATGGCCCGGTTCAGCAGCGGGTAGTCGCTGTCCTTGCCGGTGAGCGCCTGGTAGTCCTTGCCGGAGATGCCGCCGACCCAGACGTTCGGGTCGTACGTCGGCGCGGACGCCATCGCGACGATCCGGCCGGTCTTGGCCTCCATCACGACGACGGCGCCGGAGTCCGCCTTGTAGTTCTCGTTGGTGATCTTGTCGAACTGTGTACGGGCGGCCTTCATCGCGTAGTCCAGCTCGTACTCGGCGACTGCCTGCACCCGTGCGTCTATCGACGTGACGATGTTCGCGCCGGGCTCGGCCTTGTCGCTCTGCGCCTGCCCGATGACGCGTCCGAGGTTGTCCACCTCGTACCGGGTGACCCCGGCCTTGCCGCGCAACTGCTTGTCGTACGTGCGCTCAAGGCCCGAGCGGCCCACCATGTCGGAGCGCAGATACGGCGAGTCGGTGCTCTTCGCCTTGACGATCTCGTCGTCGGTGACCGGCGAGAGATAGCCGAGCACCTGGGAGGTGTTGGCCTTGCCGGGCGAGGGGTAGCGGCGCACGGCGGTGGGGTCGGCGGAGATGCCGGGGAAGTCCTCGGAGCGCTCGCGGATCTGGAGCGCCTGCTGGGTGGTCGCCTTGTCGGTGACCGGGATCGGCTGGTACGGCGAGCCGTTCCAGCACGGCTTGGGCGTCTTGGCGTCGCAGAGCCGGATCTTGTCCATGACGTCCTGCGGCTTCATGCCGAGCACGCCCGCGAGCCGGGTCAGGACCGCCTTGCCCCGGTCGGGCATCTTGGTGAGGTCCGTACGGGAGGCGGAGACCACGAGCCGGGTCTCGTTGTCCGCGAGCGGCACGCCGCGCGCGTCCAGGATCGCGCCGCGCACGGCGGGCTGGACGACCTGCTGGACGTGGTTGTTCTTGGCCTCGTCGGTGTACTCCTGGCCGTTGCGGATCTGGAGGTACCACAGCCGCCCGCCGAGCGTGAGCAGCAGGGAGAAGACCAGGACCTGGATGATGATGAGCCGGATCTGCACCCGGGGGGTGCGGCCCGTCTCGGGGATGTTGCTCACGCCGTGGCCCCCTGGTTCACAGTCGCTTGACGCCCTTGATGCGGCCGGCCCGGGCCGCGCGGTTGCGGGCGGCCTTGACGCGCAGGCCGCCTCGCTGGTTGCCGATACGGAGTCCCGTGCCGCCGGAGAGCCAGCCGGTGGCGAAGGAACTGCTCTTGGCCGGGCCGCCGGACGTCTCCGCGAGCGGATCGTTCTCGGCGCGTCTGGCGAGCGCCATGATCAGCGGCACGGTGAACGGCGCGAGCAGCAGGTCGTACACGGCGGCCGTGAACAGCAGGTTCACCAGGCCGACATGGCGGGCCGCGGTGTCGCCGACGAGGGCGCCCACACCCGCGTACAGCAGGGTGGAGCCGATGGCCGCGCAGACCACCACGACCATGGGCCCGGTCGCCGAGCGCAGCCGGCCGTGGTCGGGCTTGGCGAGCCCGGCGGCGTAGCCGACCAGGCACAGGACCAGCGCGTACCGGCCGGCCGCGTGGTCGGCGGGCGGCGCGAAGTCGGAGAGCAGCCCGGCGCCGAAGCCGATGAAGGCGCCGCCGAGATGCCCGTACACGAGAGCGAGGCCGAGCACGGTGAGCAGCACCAGGTCCGGGACCGCGCCCGGCAGTTGGAGCCGCGCGAGCACGCTGACCTGGACGACGAGGGCGACGACGATGAGGGCGGAGGACAGCACGACCCTGTTGATGCGCATCTGGATCAGCTCCTACCGGCCGCGGTTGTCTACGGCGTTGTTCGCGTTCGCGTTGCCGTTGGGATCCCCATGGGGATTCCGGTTCCCGTTCTGAGCCGCGTTCCCGTTCGGGTTCGCCTCACCCGCCGCGTTGTCGGGGTTCGCGTTGCCGGTCGGCGACGGGGTGACCGTCACGGTGACGGTCGGCGTCGGGGTCGGCTTGGGCTTGGCGGGCAGCACCTCGTCGCGCGGGTCGGTGCGCGGTGCCTGGACGACGATGCCGACGATGTCGAGCTTGGTGAACCCGACGTACGGACGTACGTAGATGGTCCGGGTCAGGTCGCCGCCCGACGGGTCGACCTTGACGACCTCGCCGACCGGGACGCCCGGCACGAACGGCTTGTCGGACTGCGAGCCGAAGGTGACGAGCCGGTCGCCCGCCTTGACCTTGGCCTTGCCGTTGAGCAGCTGCACCGACAGCGGCCGGTCGCCCTGGCCGGTGGCGAAGCCCAGCTCGTCGCTGTTCTCCATCCGGGTGCCGACCGTGAAGTCCGGGTCGTTGGCGAGCAGTACGGTCGCGGTGGACGGGCCGACGGTGGTGACCCGGCCGACCAGGCCCTCGCCGTTCAGCACGGTCATGTCACGCTTGATGCCATCGCGCGAGCCCGCGTCGATGGTGACGGTCCAGGAGAAGCCCTGGGCCGCTCCTATCCCGATGACCTGCGCGGCCTTGATGCCGTACTGGCCCTCACCGGCGGTCTTCATCATCGCGTCGAGCTGGTTCAGGCGCGAGCGGTTGCGGGCGTCGCTGCCGAGCTTCTGCTTCAGTGCCTCGTTCTCGCGCTGGAGGTCGGCGATCTTGTTGTGCCGCTCCCCCGAGTCGCGTACCGCGCCGATGGCGTTGCCCACCGGGTCCACGGCGGCTGCCATGCCGTTCTCCACCGGCCCGAACACCGTGGCGCCGACCTGCCGGGCGCCGTCCAGCGGTGAGTTCTCCCCACCGTGGATGTCGACCGTGATCAGCGCGAACGCTACGGCGATCAGCAGCACCAGGAGCAGCCGGCTCTCTCGTGTGTCCCTCACGTGCGGCGGCCGTGCCTTCCTCGTCGGAATCTGTTCGATCTGTATATCAACGATCCGCCGTACGGGTTGGCAGTGGCCCGTACGGGCGGTCCCCCCGGGCCACTGGGTGACCCGGGGGGACGACGGCTTTGGGCCGTTATCGGCGCGGCTGGGCGTCCAGGACCTGCTGCAGGGCCTCGAACTCCTCGACGCACTTGCCGGATCCCAGAGCGACCGAATCCAGCGGGTCCTCGGCGATGTGGATCGGCATGCCGGTCTCGCGGCGCAGCCGCTCGTCCAGGCCGCGCAGCAGGGCGCCGCCGCCGGTCAGCACGATGCCGCGGTCCATGATGTCGCCGGAGAGCTCGGGCGGGCACTTGTCGAGCGTCGTCTTCACCGCGTCGACGATCGCGTTGACCGGCTCCTCGATGGCCTTGCGGACCTCGGCGGCCGAGATGACCACGGTCTTGGGCAGACCGGAGACCAGGTCGCGGCCGCGGATCTCGGTGTGCTCGTCCTTGTCCAGGTCGTACGCCGAGCCGATGGTGATCTTGATCTGCTCGGCGGTGCGCTCGCCGAGCAGGAGGCTGTACTCCTTCTTGATGTGCTGGATGATCGCGTTGTCCAGCTCGTCGCCGGCGACGCGGATGGACTGCGCCGTGACGATTCCGCCGAGCGAGATCACCGCGACCTCGGTGGTGCCGCCGCCGATGTCGACGACCATGTTGCCGGTCGCCTCGTGGACGGGCAGGCCCGAGCCGATGGCCGCGGCCATGGGCTCCTCGATGATGTGCACCTGACGGGCGCCGGCCTGCGAGGAGGCCTCGATGACGGCGCGGCGCTCGACTCCGGTGATACCGGAGGGCACACAGACGACGACGCGCGGGCGGGCCAGGTAACGACGCTTGTGGATCTTCAGGATGAAGTAGCGGAGCATCCGCTCCGTGATCTCGAAGTCGGCGATGACGCCGTCCTTCAGCGGTCGTACGGCCACGATGTTGCCCGGCGTACGGCCGATCATCTTCTTCGCCTCGGCGCCGACCGCCAGGATGCCGCCGGTGTTGGTGTTGATGGCGACGACGGACGGCTCGTTCAGGACGATTCCGCGGCCCCTGACGTACACCAGCGTGTTGGCGGTCCCGAGGTCGACAGCCATGTCACGGCCGATGAACGACATGTTGTTGCTCCCCATGAGGATGCGTCCGGCCTTCCCTAATCGAGCGTTGACGGCTTTTTAGGTCGGCGAGGTGGGTGCTGTGGGCGTGAGGCTCCATCGTAGTGCCGCCTGCACGGACACGGCGCGTTGGTCCACCTCTAGTAATGGTGACGAAGGGTCGGAGCGATGAGTTCCCGATATGGCCGTGCATATGCCGAAGGGCGACCGAAATTCCTTCGGTCGCCCCAGGTCATGAGCGCTATATGGCTGACACCCGGTCAAGAAACGGGTGCCTCGGGAAGACTCAGACCAGACCCGGGAAGAAGAGCTTCAGCTCCCGCTCGGCGGACTCCTCGGAGTCCGAGGCGTGGATGAGGTTCTCCCGGACGATGGTGCCGAAGTCGCCGCGGATGGAGCCGGGGGCGGCGGCGATCGGGTCGGTGGGGCCCGCCAGCTGGCGTACGCCCTCGATGGCCCGCTCGCCCTCGACGACGAGCACGACGACGGGGCCGGAGGCCATGAAGCCCATCAGGGGCTCGTAGAACGGCTTGCCCTTGTGCTCGCCGTAGTGCTGCTCCAGCGTCCCCTGGTCCAGGGTGCGCAGCTCCAGCGCCGGGATGGTCCAGCCGGCCTTGCGCTCGATACGGCCGATGACCTCGCCGATCAGGCCGCGACGGACGGCGTCGGGCTTGAGGATGACGAGAGTGCGCTGGGTCATGGTGTACGGCTCCTTGCAGACATACGTGTGCGGTGAGGCGAGGCTACCGGGTGCGTCCGAACGAGCGGCACCCGGCACCGGCCGCCCGGGTCACCCGGCCTGGGGAGCCTCCGCCTGGGAAGCCTCGGCCTGCGCCGCGAAGCGGGCCTTCGCCTCGTCGACCTTGCGGCCGAAGTGGATCGAGGCCCACCACAGACCGGCGAAGACCGCGCCCAGGAAGAACATGTGCGGGACGACGAAGCCGCTGGCGATCAGCGCGATCTGCAGCGCCCAGCCCAGCTGGACGCCGCCCGGACGGGTCAGCATCCCGCACAGGAGCAGCGAGAACAGCATGCAGATGCCGCTGATCGTCCAGACGGTGGTGGCCGTCAGGTCCGGGTCCTTCATCGCGACCAGGCCGGCGAAACCGATCACGAAGAATTCACCGATGAGGGTGGAAGCGCAGAGCGTACGCATCGGGTGTCAGCCCCTCCCCAGGAGCAGCCGGGCCTCGCCGACCGTGATCACGGAACCGGTGACGAGGACTCCCGCACCGGCGTACTCGTCCTCTTCCTCGGCCAGCGTGATCGCCGCCTCCAGGGCGTCGTCCAGGCGCGGCTCGACGACGACGCGCTCGTCGCCGAACACCTCGACGGCGACGGCGGCCAGCTCGTCGACGTCCATCGAGCGGTGGCTGGAGTTCGCGGTGACCACGATCTCCGCGAAGACCGGCTCGAAGGCTTCGAGCAGCCCCTTCACGTCCTTGTCGGCGCTGGCCGCGACCACACCGATGAGCCGCGAGAAGCCGAACGCCTCGGTCAGGCCCTCGGCCGTGGCGAGCGCGCCCGCCGGGTTGTGCGCGGCGTCCAGGACGACGGTCGGCGAGCGGCGCACGACCTCCAGACGGCCGGGCGAGACCACGGAGGCGAACGCCTTGCGGATGGTGTCGACGTCCAGCGGCCGGGCGTGCTCCGAGCCGATGCCGAAGAACGCCTCGACGGCGGCGAGCGCCACCGCCGCGTTGTGCGCCTGGTGGGCGCCGTACAGCGGAAGGAAGATCTCCTCGTACTCACCGCCCAGGCCCCGCAGGGTCAGGAGCTGACCGCCGACCGCGACCTCGCGCGCGACGACGCCGAACTCCATGCCCTCGCGGGCCACGGTCGCGTCCGCCTCGACGGCCTTCTTCAGCATCACCTGGGCCGCGTCGACCGGCTGCTGGGCCAGGATCACGGTCGCGTCCTGCTTGATGATCCCGGACTTCTCGACGGCGATCTCGGCGGGCGTGGAGCCCAGGCGGTCGGTGTGGTCGAGCGAGATGGGGGTGACGACGGCGACCGAGGCGTCGATGACGTTCGTCGCGTCCCAGCTGCCGCCCATGCCGACCTCGACGACGGCCACGTCCACGGGCGTGTCCGCGAACGCCGCGTACGCCATCCCGGTCAGCACCTCGAAGAAGGAGAGCCGGTACTCCTGCTGGGTGTCGACCATCTCCACGTACGGCTTGATGTCCTCGTACGTCTCGATGAAGCGCTCGGCCGTGATCGGCGCGCCGTCCAGGCTGATGCGCTCGGTGATCGACTGGACGTGGGGCGAGGTGTAGCGCCCGGTGCGCAGGTCGAAGGCGCCGAGCAGCGCCTCGATCATGCGGGCCGTGGACGTCTTGCCGTTGGTGCCGGTGATGTGGATCGAGGGGTACGCCCGCTGGGGCTCGCCGAGGACGTCCATCAGCGCGGAGATACGCGAGACCGACGGCTCCAGCTTGGTCTCGCCCCAGCGGCCGGCCAACTCCGTCTCGACCGCGCGCAGCGCCTTGTCGACCTCCGGGTCGGCGGGCCGGGCGGGCACGGGGTCGGCCTGCGGCGCTCCGCCGTGCGTACGCAGGGTGCGGCTGCCGGCCTCGATCACCGCCAGGTCGGGGTCGCGATTGGTCTCGGCCTCGACGATGTCGTCGAAGTGGTCGTCGTCGGGGCTGCTGGTGTGGTCGGGCTGCTCGGTCACGCCCCCAGTCTACGGAGGGGCACCGACAGGACCCCGGACCCGCCCCTGTCGGCCTTCGCCGTCGCGGGTCTGCGGGTAGTCCGGCTCACGCCGTGCCCGACGGCAGCGTCGCCTCGACCTCGTACGTCGTCGGGGTGCGCCGCGTCGTCAGTGTGCCGCCCATGCTCTCCACCCGTTCGCGCATGGAGAACGTGCCCGTGCCGGAGGAGACGGGTGCCGTCGCCGGTACGGCGGAGGGCAGGCCGTTGCGTACGCGGACGCACAGCTCACCGCCCCGTACCGCGATCACCACCGAGACGCCCTCTCCCCCGGCGTGCTTGACCGCGTTGGTGAGGCATTCCTGCACCACCCGGTACACCGCCGCCTGGCGGAGCGGCGAGAGGCCGTAGGCGCGCTCGGCGACGTCCAGTTCGACGGGGGTCCCGGCGCGGCGGGTCTCGTCGGCGAGTTCCTCCAGACCCTCCAGGCCCGGTGTCGCCGTCCGCTCGTCCGCCCGCTGCACGATGATCTCGTTGAGCATGTGGTGGGCGCGGCGCGCGGTCTCGGCCAGGGAGTCGAAGTCCTGCTCATGGGGGCCGCCGCGGGCTCTGCGCGCGCGTACCTCCGCCGTCACCGCCAGCATCGTCAGCTCGCGCCCGACCATGTCGTGGACGTCCCGCGCCACCGACGCCCGCTCGGCCTGCACGGCGTGCAGCGCCTGCACCTCGCGTACGAGGTCCTGGCGGTAGGTGGCCACACCGACCGCGGCCGACAGCACCCCCACCGGCACCACGATGCTCAGGAACGACGTCAGCGTGTCCGACCGGTGCTCGGGCCAGCCCGGGGCGAGGTAGAGCGTGCACGCCACCGCCACGTACAGCACGGTCGCCACCACGGCCGTGCGGCGGCCCCGGAAGCGGCCCAGCGAGTAGAGCGCGAACTGGATCAGGGTGAGCTGGTGCAGCCAGCCCATGAAGACCAGCGCGGCCACATACGGGATCCACGGCCACCGTCGGCGCAGCAGCAGCGTGGCCGAGCCCGCCGCGAGCACGGGCGGCACGGTGGCGCTGTTGAGCGAGTTGTCCGCCGCCGCGAGGCCGGGGATGTCGATGAGCAGGAGCGCGAACGCGGTCACCGCGATCACCACGTCCAGCGCCCGGTCGTCGCCCAGCGCGCGCCGCAGCGCGGAGGCAGGGGACGAGGCGAACATGCTCTCCATCATCCAAGGTCTTTGGGCCCTTGTTGGCTGACTTTCGACCCTAATCAGGGGTGAATTGAGTGATTTGCCCCACGCGCGCCTTTCCGTGGGTAACAGCGAAGGCCCCGGCCGTACGTCCTCACGTACGAACCGGGGCCTTGCTCACGCGCTACGCGCGCGTCACGCCTGCGGCAGGTTCGCCAGCTGCGTCGTGATGCGCTCGATGTCGGCCTCGGCCTTGGCGAGACGGGCCTTGATCTTGTCGACCACGTTGTCGGGGGCCTTGGCCAGGAACGCCTCGTTGCCGAGCTTGCCGTTGGCCTGCTGCTTCTCCTTCTCGGCCGCCGCGAGGTCCTTGGCCAGGCGCTTGCGCTCGGCCTCGACGTCGATGGTGCCGGACAGGTCGAGCCCGACCGTCGCGCCGGCCACCGGCAGGGTGGCGGTGGCGTGGAAGCCCTCGCCCTCCGGCTGGAGGCGCAGCAGCTGGCGGATCGCGGCCTCGTGCGCGGCCAGCGGGGTGCCGGTCAGGTCCAGGCGGGCCGGGACCTTCTGGCCGTCCTGGAGGCCCTGCTCCTTGCGGAACCGGCGGACCTCGGTGACGACGGCCTTGACGCTCTCGATCTCGGCCTCGGCGGCCTCGTCACGGAAGCCACCCGGGGCGTCAGCCCCAGGAACAGACACAGTCTTAGGCCATTCGGCGATCACCAGGGATTCACGCCCGGTCAGCGTGGTCCACAGGGTCTCGGTGACGAACGGGACCACCGGGTGCAGCAGCCGCAGCATGACGTCGAGGACCTCGCCAAGCACCCGGCCGGAGACCTCCGCCTGCTCGCCGCCCGCGAAGAACGTGGTCTTCGACAGCTCGACGTACCAGCTGAAGACCTCGTCCCACGCGAAGTGGTACAGCGAGTCCGACAGCTTCGAGAACTGGTAGTCCTCGTAGAAGGCGTCGACCTCGGCCACGGTCTTGTTCAGCTGGGACAGGATCCAGCGGTCGACCGCCGACAGCTGCTCCACGGGCGGCAGTTCGCCCTCGATCGTGGCGCCGTTCATCAGCGCGAAGCGCGTCGCGTTCCAGATCTTGTTGGCGAAGTTGCGGGACGCCTGGACCCAGTCCTCGCCGATCGGGACGTCGACACCCGGGTTGGCGCCGCGCGCCAGGGTGAAGCGGACCGCGTCGGAGCCGTAGGTGTCCATCCAGTCCAGCGGGTTGACCGCGTTGCCGAAGGACTTCGACATCTTCTTGCCGAACTGGTCGCGGACCATGCCGTGCAGGGCGATGGTGTGGAACGGCGGGGTGCCGTCCATCGCGTACAGGCCGAACATCATCATCCGGGCGACCCAGAAGAAGAGGATGTCGTAACCGGTGACCAGGACGGAGTTCGGGTAGAACTTCGCGAGGCTCTCGGTCTGCTGCGGCCAGCCGAGGGTGGAGAAGGGCCACAGACCGGAGGAGAACCAGGTGTCCAGGACATCGGTGTCCTGGCGCCAGCCCTCGCCGGTCGGCGCCTCCTCGTCCGGTCCGACACAGACGATCTCGCCGTTCGGGCCGTACCAGACGGGGATGCGGTGACCCCACCAGAGCTGGCGCGAGATGCACCAGTCGTGGAGGTTGTCGACCCAGTCGAAGTACCGCTTCTCCATCTCCTGCGGGTGGATCTTGACCCTGCCGTCGCGGACCGCGTCACCGGCGGCCTTGGCGAGCGGGCCGACCTTGACCCACCACTGCATCGACAGACGCGGCTCGATGGTGGTCTTGCAGCGCGAGCAGTGACCCACCGAGTGGGTGTACGGGCGCTTCTCGGCGACGATGCGGCCCTCGGCGCGCAGGGCGGCGACGATCGCGGAACGGGCCTCAAGCCGGTCCAGGCCCTGGAAGGGGCCGTGGACGGTGATGACCGCGTGCTCGTCCATGACGGCGAGGTTGGGCAGGCCGTGGCGCTGGCCGATCTCGAAGTCGTTCGGGTCGTGCGCCGGGGTCACCTTGACGGCGCCGGTGCCGAACTCCGGGTCGACGTGCTCGTCCGCGACGACCGGGATGCGGCGGCCGGTGAGCGGCAGCTCGATCTCGGTGCCGACCAGGTGCTTGTAGCGCTCGTCCTCGGGGTGGACGGCGACGGCGGTGTCGCCGAGCATCGTCTCCGCGCGGGTCGTGGCCACGACGATGGACGCGTCCCCGTCCCCGTACCGGATCGAGACGAGCTCGCCGTCGTCGTCCTGGTACTCGACCTCGATGTCGGAGATCGCGGTCAGACAGCGCGGGCACCAGTTGATGATGCGCTCGGCGCGGTAGATGAGCTCGTCGTCGTAGAGCTTCTTGAAGATGGTCTGGACGGCCTCGGACAGGCCCTCGTCCATGGTGAACCGCTCACGCGACCAGTCGACGCCGTCACCGAGGCGGCGCATCTGGCCGGAGATCTGCCCGCCGGACTCGCCCTTCCACTGCCAGACGCGCTCGATGAACGCCTCCCGGCCCAGGTCGTGACGGGACTTGCCCTCCTTGGCGAGCTCACGCTCGACGACGTTCTGGGTGGCGATACCGGCGTGGTCCATACCCGGCTGCCACAGCGTCTCGTACCCCTGCATGCGCTTGCGGCGCGTGAGGGCGTCGATCAGCGTGTGCTCGAAGGCGTGGCCCAGGTGCAGGCTGCCGGTGACGTTGGGCGGCGGGATGACGACGGTGAAGGGCTCCTTGTCGCTCTTCGCGTCCGCCTCGAAGTAACCGCGCTCTACCCAGCGCTCATACAGCTCCCCCTCTACCTCGGCCGGCGCGTACTGGGTCGGCAGTTCGGTGATGGGCGCTGAGTTCTGCTGCTGAGTGTTCTCGGTCACGGGGGTCAGTTTAGAGGTGTCACGGGCCGGTACTGAAACGGGAATCTTTGGTAACGGTCGGGCCCCCGATGCGCTATGTGGCCGGACCGTCCGCCAGGATGTCGGGATCGCATAAGCATCTCTAGGGGGAATCCCAGCAATGAGCTACAACCAGCCGGGCCCGTACGGTGGCCAGCCCCAGCAGCCCGGTCCGTACGGCCAGCAGCCGCCCCAGCCGCCGTACGGGCAGCCCGGGCAGCCGCAGCCCGGCTACGGCTACCCGCAGCAGCCCCCGCAGGGCGTCCCGCCCCAGCAGGGCTACGGCTACCCGCCCCAGCAGCCCCAGTACGGCCAGCAGCCGCCCTACGGCGCACCCATGCCGCCCGCCCCGGCCAAGAAGAAGACGGGCCTGATCGTGACGGCCGTTGTCGTCGCAGTGGCCGTCATCGGCGGTGGCGTGTGGTTCGCGACGAAGGGGGGCGGCAGCAGCAGTGTCGCCGATGACGGCGCGCACAAGCTGATCGCCCCGGACAGCGTGATCGCGGGCGCATACAACATCAACAAGTCGACCCCGTCCGACAAGACCACCGAGAAGGACAAGAAGGACTTCGAGACGGCGGGCATCAAGAACCCGACGACGGTCAAGGCGAGCTACAAGGCGTCGACCGGCATGCCGGCCAAGCAGATGAGCTTCAACGGCGTCTGGGGCCAGATCGCCGACCCGGAGAAGTCTGTCGACGCCGTCTTCGCGCAGATCAAGAAGAACGCGGAAACCGACAAGGAAGCCAAGGGCACCTTTGCCGGCAGTCCCGAGCAGAAGTCCCCGGCCGGGCTGGACGGCGCCTTCATGAAGTGCCAGTCCGCCAAGATCACCGGTGACAAGAGCACCGGTGGCAAGGACCTGGAGTTCCCGGTGTGCGTCTGGGCCGACCACAGCACCCTCGGCATGGTCACCCTGGTCGACCCGGCCGCGCTCATTGCCGGCACTAAGGGCGTCTCGCTCGACGAGAACGCGGACACCACGGCGAAGCTGCGCAAGGACGTGCGGGTTCCTGCCAAGTAGTTTCGCGACGCAAGACCGCCGAAGGGCGCCCGACGGACTCGTCTGGCGCCCTTGCTTCTGCCCCGTCGTCTCCTGTTGCCCGATGCGTGAACGGCATGATCGAGCCAATCCGGCCATAAGCCGTTGAAAGTCATGAACTCGTCATGATCAGCTGGCAGCTCGTGCCGGAGTGAACCGGCGATTCCCCTTTGTGACGAGGAGTGTTCTTGTGCTGCGCGCAACACGGCGTGTTCTGACAACGGTGGCTCTGGCGTCTACGACCGCCGCAGCATCCCTGCTGATAGCGACACCGGCATCGGCCGATACAGATGCCTGCGCGAGGTACGTGGCAGACGCAGGATATGACGTCGGTTCGAAGACACAGGCCGCCTGCAAGAACCATGCACTCGGCAGCGGCTTTCCCGTGGTTGTCAACCCTTACTGCATCAGGGGTCTCGCACTGCTGGGCGTTCGTTCGGACGTGTCGATGTCAGCATGCTCGCTTGCATGAGATGACAAAACAGTCGAGTGGCCGGCACGCCCTCGGTTGACTTAAAGGTGCCACGCATGAAGGGCGCCCGGCCGGTGGAGTGCTCCACCCGGCCGGGCGCCCTTCGTGTAACCACCCCTCGGCTACGCCGACTTCTCGTGCCGCCCGTCGTTCTTCACGATCCGCGGCTCGCGCGGGACCAGCGTCGGGTTGACGTTGTTGTGGACCACGTCGGACGTGATGACGACGCGGGCCACGTCCTTGCGGGACGGGACCTCGTACATCACGGACATCAGGACTTCTTCCATGATGGCGCGCAGGCCGCGCGCGCCCGTGCCGCGCAGGATGGCCTGGTCGGCGATGGCCTCCAGGGCCGGGCGGTCGAAGTCGAGCTCCACGCCGTCGAGTTCGAAGAGGCGCTGGTACTGCTTCACCAGGGCGTTGCGGGGCTCGACGAGGATCTGCAGGAGCGCCTCGCGGTCCAGGTTGTGGACCGAGGTCAGGACAGGGAGGCGGCCGATGAACTCGGGGATCATCCCGAACTTCACCAGGTCCTCCGGCATGACCTCCTGGAACTGGTCGCTCGCCTCGATCTCCCGCTTGGAGCGGATCGTCGCGCCGAAGCCGATGCCCTTCGCGCCCGCCCGGGACTCGATGATCTTCTCCAGGCCCGCGAAGGCACCGCCCACGATGAACAGCACGTTCGTCGTGTCGATCTGGATGAATTCCTGGTGGGGGTGCTTGCGGCCGCCCTGGGGCGGGACCGAGGCCGTGGTGCCCTCCAGGATCTTCAGGAGCGCTTGCTGGACGCCTTCGCCCGAGACATCGCGCGTGATCGACGGGTTCTCGGACTTCCGAGCCACCTTGTCGATCTCGTCGATGTAGATGATGCCGGTCTCGGCCTTCTTGACGTCGTAGTCGGCGGCCTGGATCAGCTTCAGGAGGATGTTCTCGACGTCCTCGCCGACATAGCCCGCCTCCGTCAGCGCCGTCGCGTCCGCGATGGCGAACGGGACGTTGAGCATCCGGGCGAGGGTCTGGGCGAGCAGCGTCTTGCCGGAGCCGGTGGGGCCGAGCAGCAGGATGTTGGACTTCGCCAGTTCGATGGCGTCGTCGCGGCCCTGGGCGCCGCCGTTCTCGCCGGCCTGGACGCGCTTGTAGTGGTTGTAGACCGCCACGGAGAGCGCCTTCTTGGCGGGCTCCTGGCCCACCACGTAGCTCTCCAGGAACTCGTAGATCTCGCGCGGCTTGGGCAGTTCCTCCCACCGCACCTCGGAGGACTCGGCGAGCTCCTCCTCGATGATCTCGTTGCAGAGATCGATGCACTCGTCGCAGATGTACACACCGGGGCCTGCGATGAGCTTCTTCACCTGCTTCTGGCTCTTCCCGCAGAACGAGCACTTGAGCAGGTCGCCGCCATCACCGATGCGTGCCACGAGGTGCTTCCCCTTCGCCTGGGAGACGCCACGTTCAGCGGCTCCTGGTGCCTCATATCCGACGGTACCTTGCCTGGCCCCCCGTTCGGGCCCCCCTTGGCGCGGTTCACTTTGACGTGCACCGCGCCAAGGGCTCCGGCTGCGTCAGGCTGCCGCGGCCGACGTCGTCTTGCGGGTCGACACGATCTGGTCGACCAGGCCGTACGCCAGGGCGTCCTCGGCGGTGAGGATCTTGTCCCGCTCGATGTCGTCCCGGATCTTCTCGATCGGCGTGGTGGAGTGCTTGGCCAGCATCTCCTCCAGCTGGGTGCGCATGCGCAGGATCTCGTTGGCCGCGATCTCCAGGTCGGAGAGCTGCTCGCGGCCGGTCTGCGAGGACGGCTGGTGGATCAGCACGCGCGCGTTGGGCAGCGCCATGCGCTTGCCGGGGGTGCCCGCGGCGAGCAGCACGGCGGCGGCGGAGGCCGCCTGGCCCATGCAGACCGTCTGGATGTCGGGCTTGACGAACTGCATCGTGTCGTAGATGGCCGTCAGGGCCGTGAACGAGCCGCCCGGGCTGTTGATGTAGATCGAGATGTCGCGGTCCGGGTCCATCGACTCCAGGCACAGCAGCTGCGCCATGACGTCGTTGGCGGAGGCGTCGTCGATCTGCACGCCGAGGAAGATCACGCGCTCCTCGAAGAGCTTCGCGTACGGGTCGTACTCGCGCACGCCCTGCGAGGTGCGCTCGACGAAGCGCGGCACGATGTAGCGGTTGTCCACCTGCGGGCCGGTGTAGAGGCCGCTCGCGGAGAGGTTGTTCTGCATGTCGGGGTTCACCATCCTGGTGGCGTTCTGGGGGCTCGGGGGCTTCGGAGGCCGGGGCTGAAACCTGCTCGGCAAGGAGCAGGACGGGGCTCAGGCCCCGGTGCCGCCGCCGCCCGGAACGCCCGCCGCGTGGGCCATGATCTCGTCGATGAGGCCGTACTCCTTGGCCTCCTCCGCCGTGTACCAGCGGTCGCGGTCGCCGTCGCGGATGATCGTCTCGACGGTCTGGCCCGAGTGGTGGGCGGTGATCTCGGCCATGCGCGTCTTCGTACGCAGCAGGTACTCGGCCTGGATCTTGATGTCCGAGGCGGTGCCGCCGATGCCGGCGGAGCCCTGGTGCATCAGGATGTCGGTGTTCGGCAGCGCGAAGCGCTTGCCGGCCGTGCCACCCGTCAGCAGGAACTGGCCCATCGAGGCCGCCATGCCCATACCGATCGTGACCACGTCGTTCGGGATGTACTGCATGGTGTCGTAGATCGCCATGCCGGCCGTCACCGAGCCGCCGGGGCTGTTGATGTACAGGTAGATGTCCTTCTCCGGCTCGGCGGCCAGGAGCAGGAGCTGCGCGGTGATCTTGTTGGCGATGTCGTCGTCGACCTGCTGGCCGAGGAAGATGATGCGCTCGTTGAGCAGTCGGTTGTAGACATGGTCGCCGAGGCCACCACCGAGGGACGGCTCGCCGGCGGCGTAAGGCATCAGATTCGTCACGTATCCACCTGCTCGTCTCTGACGGCTCCGGCCGTCTCAGCGTCTTCGTTCGGAGGGCGGGACTTCGGGCCGACTCTCAACCGGCCGACTCCACGCCCCCGTATTCATGGACCCTAACGCGCAGGTAGGACAACGCCATCCCGGTTCCCGAACTGTTCGCTCGGAGCGCAAGGTGGTTGAACAGCGGGCCCGTACGGAACCGGCCATCGGCCACCTGGGCGAAGGTCCGTCCCGGGTACGCGAAGGGGCCCGGACGCGGCTGCGTCGCGGGCCCCTCCTCACGTACTTCGTACGTGGTCAGGCGGTGCCTGCCGTACGAGGTCGCACCGAGGCTCAGGCCTCGGTCTTCTCCTCGGCGGCGTCACCCTCGACGACGGCCTCGACGGTCTCGGCGGCGGCCTCGACCTCGTCCTCGTCGTCCTCCAGGTCGACGGCCTCACCGTTGGTGTCGACGACCTTGGCGGCCTCGACGACCACGGCCAGCGCCTTGCCGCGGGCGACCTCGCCGACGAGCATCGGCACCTGGCCACCCTCGACGACGGCCTGGGCGAACTGGTCGGGGGACATGCCGGAGGAGGCGGCACGGCGCACCAGGTGCTCGGTGAGCTCCTCCTGGTTGACGTTCAGCTTCTCCTTGTTGACGAGCTCGTCGAGGATGAACTGCGTCTTGATGCCCTTGACGGCCGCTTCCTCGGTCTCGGCGTCGAACTCTTCCTGCGTCTTGCCCTGGATCTCCAGGTACTTGGCGAGGTCGAGGCCCATCTGGCCGAGCTGGTGGTGCTCAAGGTTGTGCTTGCGGGTCTGGACCTCGTCCGCGAGAAGCTTCTCGGGGATCGGGACCTCGGTGATCTTCAGCAGCTCGTCGAGCACGCGCTCCTGGGCCTGGGTGGCCTGGTCGAACTGCTTCATGTTCTCAAGGCGCTTGCGGCTGTCGGCCTTGAGCTCGTCGAGGGTGTCGAACTCCGAGGCGAGCTGCGCGAAGTCGTCGTCCAGCTCCGGCAGTTCGCGCGCGGCGACCTGGGTGACCTTGACGGTGACCTCGGCGTCCTTGCCCTCGGCCGAGCCGCCCTTGAGCTGCGAGGTGAAGGTGGCCTCGCCACCGGCCTCCAGGCCCTTGACGGCCTCGTCGATGCCGTCGAGGAGCTCGCCGGAACCGATGGTGTACGAGACACCCTCGGCCACGCCGTCCTCCAGGACCTCGCCGTCGACCTTGGCCTCGAGGTCGATGGTCACGACGTCGCCGTCGGTGGCGGCGCGCTCGACCGGGGAGGTCGAGGCGAAGCGCTCGCGCAGCTCGGTGACGGCCTTCTCGACGTCCTCGTCCGAGACCTCGACGGCGTCCACGGTGACCTCGATGCCGGAGTAGTCCGGGATCTCGATGGTCGGGCGGATGTCGACCTCGGCGGTGAAGTTCAGCGTCTCGCCGTCCTTCAGCTCCGTGATGTCGACCTCGGGCTGGCCCAGCGGGTTCAGCTCGGCCTCGTTGACCGCCTCGGTGTAGAACTTCGGGAGGGCGTCGTTGACGGCCTCCTCCAGCACAGCACCACGGCCGAACCGCTGGTCGATGACGCGGGCCGGGATCTTGCCCTTGCGGAAGCCCTTGACCGTGACCTGCTGGTTGATCTTCTTGTACGCCGCGTCGAGGCTGTCCTTGAGCTCCTCGAAGGGCACCTCGACAGTGAGCCGAACCCGGGTCGGGTTCAGGGTCTCCACGGCGCTCTTCACGGTTCGGTCTCCTTGTGGCTGACTTCTGGGGGTTCTACCCGGTGGCCGACGGCCGCGGGCGGATGGGGCCCGGTTCATCGGATTGGTCAGACACACGGGCACGCAGCTTGCATAGTAACCGCAAGCGGGATGCCACCCACAATGTGATCTTGTGCGTGGGAGTCCGCGGGACCCGCTGAGAACGTCCGCGAGAGGTACTGAGGACGGTGGTGGTCGGGGTGGCGGGATTTGAACCCACGGCCTTCCGCTCCCAAAGCGGACGCGCTACCAAGCTGCGCCACACCCCGTCGGTGCGACACGTAGGGTACATGCCCGGGAGACGGGCGTCGGCCGCTTTGCAGGTGCGGACACCCGGCTCGTTCGCGTACGGACACCGGGCCCTTATGCGGTGTGCACGCGCGGGGGGTGACCCGCTACGATGCTCTTCGTGCCGCGGTCGTCATGACCTGCGACGCGGCGCACGCGGGCGTAGCTCAATGGTAGAGCCCTAGTCTTCCAAACTAGCTACGCGGGTTCGATTCCCGTCGCCCGCTCCACGGCTTCGGGCCCGGTGACCAGCTCACCGGGCCCGGAGTGTTTTCCGGGGCCCGGGACCGCTTCAGAACTTGATCTGGTTGATGGTGTCCGCCAGCGAGTTCAGGAACCGCTGTATCGACGGCGCCATGCCGGTCGACGCCATGAAGAAACCGAAGAGCGCGGCGACTATGGCCGGGCCGGCCTTGATGGAGCCACCGCGGATCATCACCACGAGGACGATCGCCAACAGCAGCACCACAGACAGTGAAATGGCCACACTGATCACACCCTCGGTCGGTCCGCCTTGCCGGCCCGGGGTGCGCCGCCGAGCACACCCCGCAGAGTCCATCGTGCCACCAACACCCCCATGGATGCTGCCGCGTGACGGATCGCCATCGAATCGTTCACACCGAATCCTTGTACGTGTCCGTCAGACCCAGGAGCGCGCGGACGGTGGCGTACTTGCGGGTGAGACGGATACGGGTCGCCTCGTCCAGGACGGCGAGACGCGCCGGGTCCGCGTTGTGGGCCAGGTCCGCCTCCTTGACCAGCAGCGCTCCCGGTGTGGCGAGGATCCTGGCCGTGTACGAGGACAGCTCCTCGCCGGGCACCTTGGTCACGGCGAGGACCATCTCCTTGACGGAGGGCGGGAGTTCGGCACCGTCCAGCCACGCGCGCGTGAGCGCCGCGTCCTCCACCGCATCGTGCAGCCACGCCGCCGCGATCTGCTCCTCGCTGCCCCCACGCGCGCGTACGCCCTCGGCGACGGCCGCCAGGTGTTCGCTGTAGGGACGGCCCGCCTTGTCGGTCTGGGCGGCGTGGGCGGCCCGGGCCAGCTTCTCCACCTCGGCAAGTGTCAGCATGCGCTTCAGCGTAGGGCCGCCCGCGCCGGGAGCGCGGTGGAGGCGAGGCCGAGGCCCAGGACGGCCGCCGCGAACGACGCGTACAGGAACGGCGGGATGTACGGGTTCTCGCCGGTCATGCCGTTGGTCAGCGGGATCAGGGTGGCGATCGCGATGGCCGTGCCGAGGAGGATTCCCGCCGAGGTGACGAGCAGCGCCTCCCAGCGGACCATGCCCATGACCTGGCGGCGGGTGGTGCCGATCAGCCGCAGCATGCCGAGCTCGCGGCGCCGGTCGAGGACCGTCATGACCAGCGTATTCGCGGCCGCGATCGCCGCGAAGCCGCCGAGGACGGCCGCCATGGTGGTGTTGGCCCAGGCGTTGAGCTCACGGTCCATGTTCTTGGCGGTGGCGTAGCCCGCCGCGTCCGTGACCGTGCCGAGGGGTGCGAGGGCGGACGCCTGGACCGGGCCCTTCACCAGGAGTTCGGTGGGCAGGGCGACGGTGGTGGTGTGCCGCGCCAGGTCGGCCTGGGGAAGCGTCACTTGGGACAGGCCGAGGCCCCGGTCGTACGTGGCCACGACCTGCGGGGACGCCTTCGTACCGTCGGGGAGCACGACCCCCAGGCGGTCGCCGACGTGGGCGCCGGTGTCGTCTGCCAGGGTCTTGTCGAGGGCGACCGTGCCGGGCTTCAGGGCGTCCAGGGAGCCCTTGCGCACACCCAGGTCCTGGACGCGGGCCAGGTCCGCGCCCGTGCCCGTGAAGCCCTGGGTGGAGACCGACTGCAGCGCGCCGTGCTCGCGGACCAGGACGGACGTACGGGTCAGACCCACCGCCGTGTCGACGCCCGGGGTCGCCTGCGCACGCGCCACCGCGTCCGAGGCCAGACCGGACGGACCGGTGACGACCCGGTCGGCGACCAGGCCCGCCCGCTGCTGCTTCTCGGTGACCCGGTCCTCGCTGGTGTGCATGAAGACGAGCGTGGAGGCGAAGGCCATCGCGAGGACGATCGGGGTGATCGCGGAGGCCAGACGGCGTGCGTTCGTACGGGAGTTGGCGGCCGCGAGGGACGCGGGAGCGCCCGCCGCGCGCAGCGGCAGACCGAACAGGGAGGCGCAGGCGCGGGCGATCAGCGGGCCGAGGAGGGCGACGGCGAGCATGAAGAGCATGACGACGCCGAGGGCCGCGTTCGCCGCGTTCGAGCCCTTCTCGTTGGCGGCCACGCCCGTCATCGCGATACCGCCGCCGAGGGCCGCGACCCCCAGCGGCGTACGGATCCAGCCGACCCGCGGCCGCTCCACCGACGCATCCCGCAGTGCCTCGCCCGGCTTGGTGCGCGAGGGGCGGCGGGCGGCCATGTACCCGGCGAAGAGCGAGGTCAGGACGGTGGCGCCGACCGCGCACACCATCGGGATCCACGACACCGACAGGTCGACGGCCGCCGGGACCGCGCCCTTGTCGCGGAGCTGGCCGAACCACCAGGTCGCGAGCGCCATGCCGGGCAGACAGCCGAGCGCGCCCGCGAGCGGGGCGACAAGGAGCGCCTCGGTGGCGATGGTGCGCCGGATCTGGCGCGGGGTCGCGCCGATCGCGCGCAGCAGGGCGTACTCGCGGCGGCGCTGGCCGACCGAGAGCGTGACGGTCCCGGCGGCGGTGAAGACGGCGACCATGGTGGCCGTGCCGCCGAAGGAGCCGCCGAGTCCGGTGAGCATCTCCTTGGCGTAGGCGAGCCCGGGGGTCTCGACGGCGCCGCGCCCGTCGCCGGTGTGCACCTCGGCCGCGTCCCCGAGCCGCTGGGCGACCTGGTCGGCGAGGGCGGAGGCGGCGACGCCGGGCTTGGCCAGGACGGCGATGGCGTCGGCCTGGCCCGGGTGCCCGGACAGGGCCATGGCCTGGGTGTCGGTGAACCACACGGTTCCGGGGGCCTTGGTGGTGCCGGACACCGTGAACTGCCGCTTGCCGGAAGGGGTGTCGAGGGTGACCCGGTCGCCGGCGGCGGCGCCGTCGCCGGTCACCACCTCGCCGGTGCGGGGCGCGGTGCCGGAGGCGAGCTTCGTCCCGGTGAAGGCGGTCGAGCCCCAGCCGTGGGCGGTGGCGGGCGTATTTCCCGTACGTACGTCGTGTACGGGGAAGGAGACGTCCGGGATCGCCGCGGCCGCGCCGGGTGCCTGTGCCGCGCGGGACGCCAGGGCGGCGTCGAGCCGGGCCTTGTCGGGCAGCGGGACGGACTCGGTGGCGCGGTCCTCGCCGCTGCCGGTGGTGTGGTGCGCGCGCTGGTCGGCGGCGGCGACCACGGGGGCGCCCGCGTACCGCTCGGCCGGGACGGAGGCGCGTACACCTGTTTCCAGGAGGATCCCGCAGGCCGAGACGATGAGCGCGGCCATGAACAGGGCGACGAAGGTGCCGACGAACGCGGACGGTTTGAAGCGCACGGCCGCGCGGGCCAGGCCGTTCGGGCCCCTCATGCCGCCATCCCCGCGTACGCGGCCGTCGGCCGGGCGGTCAGGGTGCTCATCCGGGACGCGATATCCGCCTCCGACGCGCGGGTCAGGGAGTCGACGATCGAGCCGTCCGCCAGGAACAGGACCTGGTCGGCGTAGGAGGCGGCGCGCGGGTCGTGGGTGACCATGACGACGGTGGCGCCCATGCCGTCCACGGCGTTCCGCAGCAGCGTGAGCACTTCCGTCGCCGTGGTCGTGTCCAGGGCCCCCGTCGGCTCGTCGGCGAAGACGACGTCCGGGCGGGTCACCAGCGCGCGGGCGATCGCCACACGCTGCTGCTGGCCGCCGGACAGCTCGCCCGGGCGGCGCTTCCCCTTGCCCGCGAGCCCCACCTGGCCGAGCAGTTCCTCGGCCCGACGGCGGTCGGGGCGCCGCCCCGCGAGCCGCATCGGCAGCAGCACGTTCTGCTCGACCGTGAGCGAGGGCAGCAGGTTGAACGCCTGGAAGACGAACCCGAGCCGGGAGCGCCGCAGTTCGGTCAGCTTGTTCTCGCTCATCCCGGTGATCTCGGTCCCGCCGAGCCGCACCGACCCGTCGGTAGGCCGGTCAAGGCCTGCCGCGCACTGGAGAAACGTCGACTTGCCGGAGCCCGACGGCCCCATCACCGCCGTGAAGCTGCCGCGCGGCAGGGCGAGGTCGATCCCGCGCAGGGCGTGCACGGCCGAGCCGCCGCGCCCGTACCGACGGCGCACCCCGCGCAGCTCGACGGCCCAGCCGGGGTCGGTCTCCACGGCCTCGCCCTGTGTCCGCCGCCTGCCGCGTCGCAGTGCCATCGTCCTCGACCTCTCCTCGTACGTACGTCTTGCTCGATGTCTCGAACGTACGGATTCGGGCAGGTCGGGGGCCATGGCGGCTGCTGGCGGACCCGGGGTGGGGAAATCCCCACCCTCGGCCTTCAGAAGGGTGTCACGCCTCGCGCCGGATCAGCAGGAGCGCGCGGTCGTCGTTGACGTCCTTGGCGACGGCCTCGATCAGGTGCCAGGCGGCGCCGTCGAAGCCGCTGGTGACATAGCGGTCGGCCTCGCCGGTGAGGCGGTCGATGCCCTCGGCGATGTCGCGTTCGGCCGTCTCGACGAGGCCGTCCGTGAACAGCATCAGGACGTCGCCGGGGCCCAGCGAGCCCTTGACCGGGTGGAACTCGGCGCCGTCGTACACCCCGAGCAGCGGTCCCTCCCCCGACACCTCCTGCCAGCGGCCGGAGCCCGCCTGGAGGTGGAGGGCGGGTAGGTGTCCGGCGGAGAGCAGCTCGTAGTCGCCGGACTCCAGGTCCAGGACGAGGTGGATGGAGGTCGCGAAGCCCTCGTCCCAGTCCTGGCGGAGCAGATAGCCGTTGGCGGCGGGCAGGAAGCCGTGCGGTGGCAGCGAGCCGAGGAGGCCGCCGAAGGCGCCGGACAGGAGCAGGGCGCGCGAGCCCGCGTCCATGCCCTTGCCGGAGACGTCGGTGAGGACGATTTCGAGGGTGCGGCTGCCGTTGGTGCGGGCCGCGACGACGAAGTCGCCGGAGAAGGACTGGCCGCCGGCCGGGCGCAGCGCCATCTCTCGGTGCCAGCCCCTGGGCAGCCGGGGCAGCGCGGACTGGACCCGGATGCGTTCGCGCAGGTCGAAGAGCATGGTGCCGCCGCGCCGCCAGGGCACCCCGACGCGCGCCCGGAACTGGGCGATCAGCAGCCCGAAGAGCCCGCAGGCGGCGACCACCAGGACCGTGCCGGGGGTCACGCGTGCGGGGCCCTCGGTGTACGGGCCGAGCTGGATCGACTCGACGATCAGGGCGATCGCGGCGGCCGCGTACAGCCCGAGCAGGCTCGCGGGCCGCAGCAGGACGCCGCCCGCGACGATCGGCAGGGCGAGGGCGCCCGGCGCGCACCAGACCGGTGAGGCGAGCGTCGCGAGGGCGATCGCCGGGACGGTCAGGAGCAGGCCCGCGAGCGCGATCCAGTCCGAGCCGTCGCCCCGGAAGTAGTCCACCCCGGACTTGCGCAGCGCAATACGTGCCCGGTGCGCGGACTTCCGCCACCGGGCACTGTACGAATCCGCTCCCGCGCGACGTGCCATTGCCGGTGACCCTATCCAGCCGATGGCGCCGTGCGCAGGGGGACCCCTTGGCCATCCCGTTCGAAATCGGCCCGTCCTGATGTCCTACCCACTGGTAGTCATGGCATATGACAGAGCGTGTACGTCCGGGCCAACGCCCCGGGATCCGTCGACTACCGTGACTGACCGGCGAGTTGCGTGATCCTGAAGTGGACGAACTCCGCCGGGCGCACCGGGGCGATCGAGATGTCCACGTGCACCTCTCCCCGGCTGATCGCCCGCTGATCGTTGTTGGTCTCGTCGCAGATCACGTAGAAGGCCTCCTTCGGTGTGGAGCCCATCAGCGCGCCCTGCCGCCACTGCTCGTCGAGGAAGGCCGTCACGGACTGCCGGAGCGCGGCCCACAGGTGGTGGTCATTGGGCTCGAAGACGGCCCAGTCGGCGCTCCGCTTGATGGAGTCGGCCAGGAAGCAGGTGAGGCGCCGTACGTTGAGGTACTTCCAGTCCGCCTCGTTCGAGAGCGTGCGCGCTCCCCACACCGTCGGACCCTTTCCGGGGAAGTCCCGCACGATGTTGACGCCCGCGTCGGCCAGTTCCGCCGACTCCTTGTCGTCGAGCGCCCGGACGGGTTCGAGCACCTCCTTCAGCGACATGTCCCCCGGGGCCTTGTGCACGCCGCGCTCGCTGTCCGTACGGGCCCAGAGCCCGGCGATATGCCCGACCGGCGACACCTGCCGGGAACGTCCGTCGATGCCGGGGGCCTTCAGCCAGGGGGTGTAGACCGCCACGAACGAACGTGCGTCGTCCAGCTTCGGCGGCTCCGCATCCGGCGGGATGCTCAGGATCGCCATCCGGTTGCCCATCTTCTTGCAGTGGTCGGCCATCAGCCGCGCCACCGTGTCGTGCTCGTCCGGTGAGCCCAGCGCGGGCGCGGCGATCATCGACACGTCCGGGATCAGCTCCAGGTCCCTGAGCGCCTTGGCGTAGCCGTCGTCACCCATCGCGACGGGGACGACGTAGCAGGACTGGCCCCCGTTCGCGAAGAATCCGTACACCGCCTCCGCCATCAGCAGATAACCGGCCAGCTTGCCGTGCTCGCTCTCCGGCTTGTCCTCGATCTCGGCGAGCACCCCCGGGACGTCCCACGACTCCTCGAACTCGGCCCAGCTGCGGACCAGTTCGGGGCCGGTGACGTTGTGCTTGCTGCCGCTCCAGCCGAGGAAGGCGGGCGTGGACGTGCCGGCGGCCGTGATCGTGCGCACTCCGCCGGACACCTCGCCGACGTAGACGCCGGGGGCCGGGTTCTCGGGCGGTGGCGTGGGCATGGCGACTCCTTCGATGGGGAGTCCGACTCTGGTCCGGGGAGCGTGGCCCCGCAGCCCGTACGCACCCGGGCGGCCCTCGATCCGGGCCGATTCCACCTGTACGGGTGGTGTGCTCAGCCGGTGCGCTGGCAGGTCGGGCACCAGAACAGGTTCCGGGCCGACAGGTCCGCCGTGCGGATCTCGGTGCCGCAGATGTGGCACGGCATGGTGGCGCGGCGGTACACGTACACCTCGCCGCCGTGGTCGTCGACCCTCGGCGGGCGGCCCATCGCCTCGGGCAGGTGCTCGGGGCGGACGGTGTCGATGCGGTTGACGCGGACGCCCTCGCGCATCAGCAGCACCAGGTCCGCCCAGATCGCGTCCCACTCGGAGCGCGTGAGGTCCTTGCCGAGGCGGTACGGGTCGATTCCGTGCCGGAACAGGACCTCGGCCCGGTACACATTGCCGACGCCCGCGATGATCTTCTGGTCCATGAGGAGCGCCGCGATCGTCGTGCGGCTGCGCGAGATCCGCGCCCACGCCTTCTCGCCGTCGTCGGCGGGCCGCAGCGGGTCGGGGCCGAGGCGGTCGTGTATCGCGCGCTTCTCGGCGTCGGTGATGAGCGCGCACGTCGTCGGGCCGCGCAGATCCGCGTAGCCGTCCTCGCCGAGCAGACGCAGGCGGACGGTCTCGGTCGGCGGCGGGACGGGGGCGCCGCCGAGCGCGTACTTGCCGAACAGACCCAGATGGACGTGGATCCAGCCGACCGGGCCGAAGCCCAGGAAGAGGTGCTTGCCGTGGGCCTCGGCCAGGTCGAGGACCTGACCGCTGACCAGGGCCGCGCCGTCCGAGAACTTGCCCTGCGGGCTGGACGCGCGCACGACGCGGCCGCCGAACCACTGATCGTGGTCGGCGGCCAGCCGGTGAATCGTGTGCCCCTCGGGCATAACGCCAGGTCAGCCCTGCTGCGGGTGGTGGGCGGGGATGGGCGGGAGCGCGCCGGTGGTCTCGTACTCGGCGAGCATCTCGATACGGCGGGTGTGGCGCTCCTCGTTCGAGTACGGGGTGTTCAGGAACACCTCGACGAACTTGGTCGCCTCCTCCTGCGTGTGCATCCGGCCGCCGATGGAGATCACGTTGGCGTTGTTGTGCTCACGGCCGAGGGCTGCGGTCTGCTCGCTCCAGGCCAGGGCCGCCCGGACGCCCTTCACCTTGTTCGCGGCGATCTGCTCGCCGTTGCCGGAGCCGCCGATCAC